>NZ_CP192736.1:0-3426036 GCF_050753455.1 Glutamicibacter uratoxydans | reverse complement strand
GTAGGTTGCTCCACTTCCTTAGATATTGCAAGATTGCTCACATTTATGGCCCAGCTTGGGCAATAATTCACCCCGGTGGACCGGGGCGTGAACTCTGATTCTAGCGCTCATCCACAGTGTTATGCACAGTTCCGGGGAAAAAGTTAGCTAACTGCCTGTGGAAAACGTCTTTTCCCATGAAATCAAGGCTTTTTGAATGCGGGATGACGTGCATTTCCGTGCCTGCTTGTGAGTTTTGTTTCGTTTTTCAGTGCGTAATCCACAGATTCGGGGTAGATTGTTCACAGGCTTCAAGGTCTCGGCATGGGGCGCAGAGTGTTTGTGCTGCCAATTTGACGTGGGGCCCAGAACTTTCTATCGTTATTTAGTCCTATGCGTGTGTTTTGTGCCCTGCTCAGAACAATAGAAGAGCCCACGAAAACCTCGCATTTTTAAAGTACGAGCGTCAGCCTGTTGTTTGCTTACTTGTAGTAACGGGCAAGTCGCATCCCTAGATCGTCTTGGAGATATACCGTGAGCAAGCGGACTTACCAGCCAAATAACCGTCGTCGTGCCAAGAAGCACGGTTTCCGTCTTCGTATGCGTACCCGTGCAGGTCGTGCCATCTTGTCGGCACGCCGCACCAAGGGCCGCAGCACCCTGTCTGCATAAGCTTGCGGACTTGCTTTTGGTTACGAGGTGACTGTCGGAATCTAATAGGTTTCGTATAGCGACCATGTTGCCAAAAAATCAGCGTCTGCGCTTAGCGCAGGACCTTTCAGCCACAGTACGTTCCGGTGTCCGAAGCGGACGCCGGAACGTCGTGCTATATGCACGACATCAGGTAGAACCACACGGTGGCGATCGGGTGGGGTTTATCGTCTCTAAAGCTGTCGGAAACGCCGTTGTGCGGAATCTGATTAAGCGACGGATGCGTGAGATTGCCCGATCCTTGCGTTCTGATACCGGTGAATACGATGTGGTGGTGCGGGCCTTGCCAGGTGCCGCGGATTTGGACTGGGCAGAATTGAACGAGCAGGTGTCCAGCGCTTGGGCGTCGGTACTTCGCAAGAGCGGTGTCCGCTGATGCGTAAGGACATGAAACCTCGTACCGGGCCGCTGTGGTTCCTGATCGATATCCCACGCAATATCCTGATCGGTTTACTGATTGGCTATCGCAAGATCATTTCTCCGTTATACGGAGATGTATGTAGGTACTTCCCTAGCTGTTCCGCATATGGGCTGGAAGCAGTCACCCAACACGGGGCAGTAAAGGGCATCGGGCTAACCAGCTGGCGAATATTGCGCTGCAATCCCTTCAGCCATGGCGGAGTTGACCACGTACCGGAAGGCCGGCGGATTTGGCCAGAAGGTAAACTGCCCAAGATCATAGTTTTGAATCATCCAGTGATTCCCGACGATGAAGAAACCGCCACGCGCGGACACAAGGAGCCTGACCGGTAATGAATTTCTTAGACACGATACTGACACCGTTCACGTACGTTGTCTCGTGGATCCTTTGGGCATTCCACGAACTGTTCACCCTCATTGGAATGGACGAATCCTCCGGTGTAACCTGGACCCTTTCGATCATCTTCCTTGTGTTGCTGATTCGTACCGCCTTGATCCCAGTCTTCGTTAAGCAGATCAAGGCCCAGCGCGCCATGCAGGCCCTACAACCTGATTTGCGTAAGCTTCAGGCGAAGTACAAGGGCAAAACGGACCAGATGTCACGGCAGGCAATGGTTCAGGAACAGCAGGCGCTGTTCAAGAAGCATAAGACGAACCCTTTCTCTTCATGCTTACCGCTACTGGTTCAGATGCCGTTCTTCTTCGCACTGTTCCGCGTACTAAACACTGCGGCAACCGCGAGCAACGAAGGCCGTGGAATTGGTGCACTGAGCGCCGATCACATCAAGAGCTTTGATAATTCCACCATTTTCGGCGCACCACTATCGGAAACCTTCTTAGGAACCATTAACTCCGGTTCTGTAAATATCGCTGTCATCATCGTCGCAATCATCATGATTCTTGCGATGACCGCCTCGCAGTTTATTACCCAGCGCCAGCTGATGACCAAGAACATGACCAAGGAAGCCCTTGAAGGTCCGTTCATGCAGCAGCAGAAGATGATGCTGTACATCCTTCCACTGGTCTTCGGTATTGGTGGCATCAACTTCCCAATCGGTGTGCTGATCTACTGGACCGCATCGAACCTGTGGACCCTGGGGCAGCAGTTCTGGGTCATTCGTAACAACCCGACTCCGGGATCCGAAGCTGAACGCGACCTCAACCGCCGTCGTGCGGAAAAGGGCTTGCCTCCAGTGGGACAGAAAAAGGTCGAGGCCGCCGAAACGACCGTTATTGAACCTAAGGGGCAGCGCCAGCAGCCACAGCGTAAGAATCGTAGGAAGAAGAAGTAGCTATGACTGCAACTGAGAATCCCGAGATTTCAGAGTCTGAAGAGCAATTGGAAAACACTGCATCGAGTGTGGTCGATGAAGGTGACGTAGCAGCGGACTATCTTGAAGAGCTGCTCGACATCGCCGACCTCGACGGTGATATCGATATTGAAGTACGTGGGGGACGTACTTATATTTCGATTGTCACCGAAGAGGGCGAAAGCGATCTCTCGCTCTTGGTAGGCAAGGACGGAGAAGTCCTCGATGCATTGCAAGAATTGACTCGTCTAGCCGTGTTGAACGCTACCGGTGAACGTTCACGTTTAGTTTTGGATATCGCTGGGCACCGCGCCTCCCGTGCAGAGAAGCTGCGTCAGATCGCCGAAGAAGCTATTGCTGAAGCAGAGTCCTCGGGTGCCGCTGTACATCTAGAACCGATGAGCGCCTACGAGCGTAAGCTCGTCCACGACATCGTTGCCGATGCAGGATTACATTCGGAATCCGAAGGTGAAGCGGCACGCCGGCATATCGTAGTATCCACACTTTAGCAATCGGAAGCCCACCTAGATGGTGGGCTTCTTTGTCCCAGGGAGTTATTTTTAATGGATCAGGACTTGAAGCTTACTGCTGCAGAGGCAGTTGCCGCCCAGCAGATCTTTGGCGACCGCTTAGATCTAGCTAAACGGTACGTTGAGCATCTAGCTACTTCTGGTATCGAACGTGGCCTTCTCGGGCCACGAGAAGTACCACGTCTTTGGTCCCGCCACGTTTTAAACTGTGCGGTTATTGAATCCCTAATGGTTAAAGATGCAGAGGTTGCCGATATTGGAAGTGGCGCCGGGCTTCCAGGGCTCTGCTTAGCCATTGCACGCGCAGATCTGAAACTGACACTCATTGAACCTCTAGAACGTCGCTGCATTTGGCTAAGCGAGGTCATTGATGATCTGGACCTTGATAATGTGACTGTGCTGCGAGGCCGCGCGGAACAGATGGTTGATGTCGTTAACGCGGATTATGTGACGGCACGTGCGGTCTCTGCCCTTAGTAACCTTGCAGGCCTCACCATACCTCTGCTGCATGGCGCTGGTGAACTGATAGCGATCAAGGGACGGTCCGCCGCCGAAGAAGTCGCCAAGGCCGCTAAAGTCATCCGCAAACTCGGGGGGAAAGAAACCGAAGTGCTGACTGTGGGTGAAAGCCTCCTTGAAGACCCGACAACGGTGGTTCGTATTAAGGTCGGCTAGCCGCCACACGATAGGCTAGTTAGAGATGGCAGAGTATCTGGGCTCTCTAGCCAGAACCAGCGAAAAACATCTGTTATCAATTGATTTATTGTTTCACGTGAAACATGTGTGGCATCTGCAAAAAAAACGCAGGTTGCTTATTCACGAGAAGGAGTGCCACCTTTGAGCAAGGGTAAGAATTCGTCGAGTAATGTCTTCGATTTTAACGATGCGTCTTCCCCGTTAGCTAGCCAGCTGGCAAGTGAGCATCGGCGACGTGAAGCGTTATCGGAGAAGTTTGTTCCGAAACCGGACAAGACCCGTTACTTCACTATTTCGAACCAAAAGGGTGGGGTCGGGAAAACCACGACAACGGTGAATCTTGCTGCGGCGCTCGCGAAGAACGGCATGAACGTTCTCGTTATCGACATCGACCCTCAGGGTAATGCATCTACGGCTCTTGGGATTGAACATCACGCCGAAGTGGACAGCATATACGATGTGCTCATTAATGATGTGGCTTTGAATGAAGTTGTCGCAACCTGCCCCGATCTACCGACTCTCCAAGTAGCTCCGGCAACCATCCACCTAGCTGGTGCTGAAATTGAATTAGTTTCGGTTGTTGCCCGGGAACAACGTCTACAAAAGGCTCTGGATGCCTATGCCCGGTGGCGGCAACGCCAAGGCTTGCCACGGCTGGACTATGTGTTCATTGATTGTCCGCCAAGTCTCGGCTTACTAACAGTGAATGCATTTGTCGCTGCGCGCGAAGTACTTATCCCAATCCAGTGCGAGTACTACGCGTTGGAAGGACTGAGCCAGCTTCTCAAGAACATTGAGATGATCCAGAAGCATTTGAATTCGCGTCTGACTGTGTCGACGATACTGCTGACCATGTATGACGGTCGTACCAACCTTGCCGCTCAAGTGGCAAATGAGGTTCGAGAGCATTTTCCTGAGCAAGTGCTGGCCTCAGTGATCCCACGCAGCGTTCGTATTTCGGAAGCCCCGAGCTATCAGCAAACAGTGATTACTTACGATCCAAACTCGACGGGTGCGCTCTCCTACTTAGAAGCAGCAGTCGAGATTGCCGAACGTGGCGCGCCGAAGTAACACAATTTGATCTGTAGACAACCTTAATCGAATGATCAGATTTTTCCAATATTTTCTAACAACTTATTTATGCGGAGTTCCGCAGCACGAAGTTAATTGGTTCGATGCTTCGGTTTTGCATGCGGGGTTCGGTGGAGTTTCCCCAGTAGACTAGAAGAAGGTCGATCTAAGCATGAAAGGGCGTGCCGTCACGATGGCTGAGAAGAAACGCGGGTTGGGTCGAGGGCTCGGAGCCTTAATTTCTAGTTCTCCGGCGGTTACGAACGATATCGACGAGAATGTTTCACGTGAAACAACAACTCCCAAAGATCAGCCGACAGCCGCAAGTGATAAACCCACCCGACCCGTAGACATGTTCTTTGAGCCTGGTCGAAAGTCTTCGACAGTGTCATCGAAGGAGAGTCGGAGTCCGAAACGCGCACGAGCAACGATGCCAGGACTGCCGGCGGTGACCAAGACGCGCCCGGTCGAAGATGACAGCGCTGAAATTACTAAGCGTCCTGACCCGGCAGTTTCTCTATCGACTGAAGAAGCACCCGATCGAGACCTAGTCGAGGTGCCCGGGGCAAAGTTTGCCGAGGTTGATGTTAAAGACATCCACCCAAATCGGAAGCAGCCACGAAGCAACTTTGATGAGAATGATATGGATGAGCTCATCCATTCCATCAAGGAAATTGGTCTATTGCAGCCGATTGTCATCCGACCTTCACGTGAGAAGGGGGCTGAGCCTTATGAGCTCGTCATGGGTGAACGTCGTTGGAGGGCCACTCAACAGGCCGGCCTTAGCACCATTCCGGCAATTATTCGTGACACGCAAGATACCGACCTGCTCCGTGATGCGTTACTTGAGAACTTACACCGCTCTGAATTAAATCCTCTTGAAGAAGCTGCAGCATATCAGCAGTTGCTTCAAGAGTTCGATTGCACTCAGGAGGTTCTGTCCGCCCGGATTGGTCGTTCTCGTTCACAGATTTCCAATACAATCCGATTGATGAAATTACCACCTTTAGTTCAGCGGCGGGTTGCTGCAGGTGTCATCACTGCGGGGCATGCGAGAGCTCTACTGGGTCTAGCGAATAGCGAAGCGATTGAGCAGCTGGCTCAGCGAGTAGTTAATGAAGGACTGTCGGTTCGTGCCACAGAAGAAGCTGTTGCGCTAAGCGAAGATAAACCAACGAAGAAGGTGCCTGGCAAACCTCGTGAGGCCGTTCGTAACGAACGCCTTGATTTCCTGGCATCCTCGCTCTCGGACAGGCTTGATACCAACGTAAAGATCGCGCTGGGTCAACGGAAGGGGAAGGTTAGTATCGAATTCGCCTCCGTGGAAGACTTGAACCGGATCATGGCGGTTCTAGCCCCCGAAATTTCAGACAAATAGGTCTTACATCGAAGCTCGTAGTTTTGTTTCACGTGAAACAAAACTACGAGCTTCGATTTTCTCCAGGCGTAACCAGCCTTCATTGCTCAGTCATTAGTTTCGTCAAACGGGCGTGGGGGAGTTGCTTTCTATCGCTCAGTTGAGTGTGTTTTTGTCGCGCAACTCCATGCAGTAAAACCAAACCTCTCTGATTCAAGGCATTAGGGCGTGTTGACGAACGGCTCAACGGTTGGCCTGACGCACGGTTAGGTTCTTATTGGAAGTCGCGGCCTGTTTGGAAGGTCGTCCTTCGTGCTCTCCTCTCTCGTGCACTTGCTCTCAGCCGAACGGGTGCGTGAACTCGGATTCACCGATAGGGCAAGTGCTGACGTCGAGGAAGTCGCCGTTCGACTCAGGGGAGCGGGGATCTCACTCAGCGATGCCGATCATCTCTTTTCTTTAATACTCTGCGACTAGGAAGTACTGCGAGACGCGGTCCTGAACTCTGCTAGGCATCAGCTCACCACAGCCGATGCAGGGTTGTTCGAGGAGTTCACAGATGAAACTCCGGAGGGCGATCCCGAGGAGGCATTTGTCGAGCCCGATAACTGCTCGTGTTCGGCGTCTTTGTCGGTGACAAGCTCGTCCGTGTTGTCACTATGTATCGGTGAAGCGGAACCCACCGAGCTGATCTGGGTGTGACAACGCTCCCAGCATTCCATGGCCAAGGCCAGGGGTGGGCGACCATTGGGGCGATGAGCGCCGAGGCGCTCTAAGGGGGATATGAGCCGCAGTATCGCTGTCAGCTTGATACTGCTACCCCTGTGGCACTGGATCGAGCTGCAGGATTCACATATTTTGGTGACTGGTAGGTCATCGACACGGACGAACGACGTTTGCTAAATTGCGCTTCTTGGAACTATTGTTCTGATTACCGGGTACCCGGATTCCGACGACATGGTAACGGCTGTTTCGTTCCTAGCGCCGCCCAGTTTGCCAGTATAGGCGCCGAGTCTGGAGGCTAAACGAACTGCGCGAACCGAATCTGGTGCAGGCACTTCTCCAACGAAACACCATGAGTCGTCGTTCTTGGTTCGGTATTGCCACGTGCATCAACGGTACTTTACGGGACGCGACGTGGACTCAGCCGTCAACGCCATTCTGAGCCACCATTCGTAACCTGATATATGGTTGACCGCGAGAATAACCGAAGACATCGATCAATCGGACAACGATTATGCGGTAACAGCCCTGCGATCAAGAGCTTCGGTCGCAGAGAATGGGCGGATACCCAGCGTATCGTGGGTCGTGACCACGAGGAAATAACGGTGGAGCCCACCGCTCAGCTGTGGAGTAGATTGCCAAGCTTGTCAGGGCATGGAAGTACTGTTCCAGTACCCGGAGGCCAGATATTAAGTACCATGCCGTCAGAGCAGTCGTTCCAACTAAGGCTATTTAGCAACGTTCACTCGACTGACTCATTGAAGGGTTGCGGCGAGGCTGAGAGCCGCGTATCAGTTCGGTTCAGTATCCACTATGCACACCACGATGCCCGGCCATTACCTAAGCTTTTTGAAGCAGCGTTCGGCGACGTTGCGACCCTATCCTGATCGCACAACTAGAACCGGGTTGCTTCGCTGGGTAGCCCTTGTCCGTCAGCAACCCATCTACCCGGGTTCTCGGCCTGCCAGTGCGTGTCCGATGCCCGGGCCTCGGAGAGCGTGTCGAGCAGCAAGCAGCTCTCTGGCTTGGCATCTGCGCGAATGCCAGTTCCCCTACGATTCCTGTCACGAGAGCCGCTTATCGCGCTACAGGGAGGCTCCGTGCCGTCCTTTTTGTAGTTCGACCGAGCCTTCTGAGTCGCGCTTTAAAAGCGCGCCATACTGGTGCACGCGCATGATCGTGGCGTCGTTAGACCTAACCCAGCCCAGCCCATCGCGCTGAAGCGCGAGCGACTGAACCTTCCCGAGAACCCACGCCCAGACACCCTGCGAAGACCAGCGATTGAGGTTCTTGTAAATCGTGTTCCAGTCTCCGAACTGCTCCGGCATGTCCCGTCCCGCTATAGAGCGCTCAACCGATACCACCACACAGTGGCCTCGACCACCGCGTGACGTTCAACGGGCGCCATGTCCGATGCCTTTAATAGCGGGAACACCGGACCGAGCAGAGTTCATGCTTCAGCAGAGATTTCAGTACCCGACGTGCCTCGAGCGCCAAGCACACTCCCTGAAACACCCTCTGGTAACACGGCCTAGTCGAGAGAACCTCATGCCCTGAACCATGCGGTTCGTGGATTAAGCTCCGTTATCTCCATGTTCCATCTGTACCACGCTGTCAGACTAGATTCTGGGGGAGGCGAAGTGTAAACAAACTTACTTGACGTATTCCTCAGTTCGACGACGCGAGCTCTTCATCCTCAAACGCTGGTCACCTAGGGCTGTTACCTAGTCGAGTCAGTATTAGGAATGAATCCGAGAGTAAGTATTTTGCAGACACTCACAGATGAGTAATTTTATTCATGCCCTCGCAAGTGCAACCTTCGCACTGCATCCAGGTAACAACGGACTTATAGGTACGGATGGTGCTGAGACTGTACAGAACTCGGAGGCTGTCCGAGCACTAATGGTACATCGCTAAGGGCAACGTTGATTATGTGACCAGCTCTGCTGGCTATCCCGGTTCCGGCACTCTGAACAGACGGGGGATCAGTACGTGACTTCAGTCTTCAAGGCTTCACCTTGAGCCTGATGCCGGAGCCACGATTGGTAAGAATGATGTCATCAGAATGGTTGGGATTCTATCCGAGCTCAAAACCCGTTGCATAGGGAAACACCAAGCTGTGCAGTGTTTCTCTGACACCCGGTTGGAGGATCAGAAGGACGTCCTGAAACCGGGTACATAGCGATTCATCGTTGTCCTGCCGTGCTCAAGGCGGTGGCACCTGAAAAATGGACAACGGTCTGGTAACCCCTATACCGTAAGTCCACCGACCAGGGTTTGAACCGATCGTCATGATCCTTCCCCCTGCTAAACAGCCCAGCCATTAGTGGGATTGCTTGCGGTAGACAGGAACAGCTTGGGGCAGCTCCTCGATATGGACGACCGCATTCAGCTTAGTCGTGCAAGGGGACTCGTGGTGCTTCCTCGGGTTTGCTCCGGCCATCTCGCATGACTGACATATCGGGTGCATCTAGGGACATGAACGTTCGTAGGGAACCTTGACGAAGGTCAGAGGATGGCGGGATATTGATTACCGCTCTCAGCCCCAGTCGCCAGAACCGGGTATTCGACTGTCACTGAATTGGGATCCAGAGCCAACTAGATCTATCGATTTCAATCTCGTGAGTTGCGGAATCGAATCGATACCAGAGCATCGTGAACCGAGAGAAAGTTTCGATCCTCGGGGCAAATATGTGCCAAAACAAGTCTTGCCGTCGCACCAGAGCTGGTATGAGCTTCGGCCACGAAGCGTAGAAAAATTCCATGCTGAAGTCAGAGGTTCAGGCAGAATGTATGGACCGGATATGAGGATCGTTGCAGAGAAACGTACCCTCGATCTGCTCGTGTCGTAGCCAGGTGAGACACAGAGCCGATCATAAATAACGGCGTTGCTCTGCTTGACTACGACGACAGACGCTAAATTCGCGACGCGCGAGGCTTCGATCGGATATTCGTCATGGGTGCGCAAACACGTGGATCTGAGTCAAACTTCGGTTGTAACCAAAACGCATCTATATGCTGGTGGATCCGTAGAATTATCGAAAGGATCAAGTCACTCACTTTTGACACAGGTTCTAGGTCGGTATTTTGCCGCATCTAGTACAAGATTGAATAGGTATCAGAGATCGCGCTAGGAACCCCTCTCGGACATTGAGTCTAAGGGTATTGAATTTGTGCACGTCTTATGCAGGATTATGGCTCTGATGGCCTCGGGCAATGTATCAGTGTCCAGTCCGGTAAACCAGACCTAAAATGCTATTACTGTATGTAGACGAGCATCAGTAACGCCTTATACCGTCTCTCCAACACATCATTGCTGATTTCAAGAACTCCATTCTCGTTGGTGCCACCAGTTCTCCTACGAATAGCGAGACGTTGCTGACCTACCGGCAATGCAGCTTGATCGTGGCCCCGGGCGATTAGCTGATTGGTCCAATCCTCGTTACAGCCCATCGAGCCTCACAGAGCCTCTAGATGGCCTTAGCGGGCTCGCCTAGTAGGTCAAGTCCCATTACGTGGTGTTCTTTCAAAAGCTCCGTTCCAAGAACAATGAATCTATGAAACGGTAAACAGAACAAGCATCAGGCACTCAACGGCAGCACCCCCGACCCGGTGACTGGCTCAGCAGCCCGGCGAACCGTATGCAGCAGCTTACGCATCGAAATTTCCGACAGGTACCTACGTTCACCGTAGAACCATTCCTCATGCTGCTCTTGCGGCACCGCACCGACCAGCCGGGTCACCGACTCACGATTCGGGAAGATCTGCACCACGTCCGCACGCCGCTTCACCTCCCGGTTCAGCCGCTCAATCGGGTTATTCGACCAGATCTTCTGCCAATGCTCACGCGGCATCGCAGCAAACACCGTCAACTCAGTTTCCGCAGCATCCAGCATCGCAGCGACCTGCGGGAACTGGGCACGGATACTACCGGTGACCTGCTTGTAATGCGCCATGACGGCCTCCTGACTGGTCTGAGCGAAGATCGTGGAGATCAACGCATTGATCGGTTTGGAATTGACCGTGCCGATCGCTTGGGACACGTTGCGGGCGAAATGCACCCGGCACCGCTGCCAGCCAGCTCCGGGCAGGATCGCCTTCACCGCGGTCTTCAGCCCTGAATGCGCGTCGGAGACCACCACTGCGACTCCTTCGGGATCATCCAGGCTCGCGGTCTTCAGCCCGCGTTCGCGCAAGCCGCGCAGGAACTGGGTCCAGAAGTCCGTGTTCTCTGAATCTCCCACGCTCATGCCCAGGATTTCTCGGCGGCCCTCGATCGAGACACAGGTGGCGATCACGACCGCTTGGGACATCACCCGCCCCTGATGGCGTACATCCACGTACGTCGCGTCCAGGTAGAGGTACGGGAACCAGGTGTGATCCAGACGCCGGTGCAGGAAGTCTTGGACCGAGTCATCGATGTCGGCGCAGATCCGAGAAACGGTGGACCTGCTGATCCCGGATTCGTTGCCCAGCGCGCGGATCAGGTCATCGACCTTCCGGGTGGAGACCCCATCGATCCAGGCTTGGCAGATCACCGCGTAGAGGGCTTTGTCCACGCGGCGGCGTGGGTTGAGTAGGCTGGGGAAGAAGCTGCCTTTGCGTAGTTTGGGGATGGCGAGGTCGACTTCACCGGCTGGGGTGGCTAGCTTCTTGGTGCGGGTGCCGTTGCGGCGGGTGGAGCGTTCATCGGTGCGTTCGTATTTCGCTGCGCCGATAGCGGCGGCGACTTCGGCTTCGATCAAATCTTGCAGGCCTGCTTGGAGCATTTGGCGGAAGACATCGGCGTGTTCGGTATCCGGGTCGCCTAGGACTTTGCTTATCAGGGATTGAACGGCAGAATTGTTGTGGGTCATCGTGGTTTTCTTCCTTGCTGAGGTTCTTGCCGGAACTATTGGAAGGTTCCCACGGTGGCCCTTTGACTTTCAACCTGTGATGGCGTTTCCCGGGCAGCAGGAGCTGCGGGGTGCTGGTGCTGGCCGGTGGTGGTTAGCGGGTTGAGGCCGGCGGGCTGGCCGGGGAATTACACCACCATATGGGACTCAGCCGCCTAGTACTCGTGTGATCTAAGCAAATCTACTTGTGTCAGTGAAGTCTTGGGCGCGCGACGATAAGCTCAGGTAATTTCTATGGGTGATGTCCAAGCATCCTGAGAGAGTTTCATACTGCGTGGTTCGAAGCCGCCATTTCCGTGGCTTCGAAGATTCAAAAATTGCAGTGCTTAACAGCGGAGGAGACAGGCTCAGAAAAACGAATGGGTGGGGGAGAACCATGGCGCACGTTCCTCTGGAACCCGAATCAAAAACTACGTGCCTATGGGGCTTGTATACCCGCATATGTGCATAGAGCACTCAATTTCTAGAGATGACCATGTTGTTGGTTCAGAAGGGCAATACTCCTGCTTCTCGAAAAATCAGATATGTTCCATGCAGTTATTTAGCCTCATCTAATTGCTATTCTCGTCTCAACTTCGCTACGTACTGTTGTGATGAACTTAAAGCATGGGCTGAAACTACGAGAAATGTACTCCCAGAGAGAGTATTGAACAGAGCCTAGGGTCTTGTCCGAGTTCCCGTTTTCGCTTGCCATCGATGTTTTGTTTCACGTGAAACAAGGACAAAAATCGCCCTGATTTTGAGACACCCATAAGAGGTGATCCGGAGTTGACCTTTTCAGTAAGTCGCAGAGGAAGGCTCCGATGATTTTCCGGAAGTGGTCTAAGTGATGAGTCTGGGTCGGGAGAGTGAGCCTATTGATATGCAGAGGATCCACGCGGATTGCTGTGCAAATTTATCTGATTTGCGGTCAACTCCTCCCGCAGCCTGAATCCGCCAGAGGCTTTACGAATAACTTTTGGGGGAGCTATGGAACCTCAACGCCTAGATTGAACGGCTGACCAAAATGGGCGATCCCGGAGCATACACTCTACGTGAGCTGGTTGGATCGAGACGTTCGGTGATCTAGCGAATGGCTGAGGTATTAATTCTCCTGAATTGAGCTTCATACGAATCGCTGACAGCTTCCCATTGCCTGGGTGGGTCTCAGCTGACCTGAGCGTTGCGGGAGGCTTAGAAGGAACCCTGCTGACTATAGTACCGCTGCGGCTCATTGGGGCCCGGTCCATGATTCAGGCCCGGCGTAAAACTGCCCTGTTCCCGACCGTGAAAACCGTCGATAGTGGGGGCCGGGCCTATCCATGGTTCCGCTACTTTGCCAGCGGATCCTACGCATCCTGGAACGGGCGCAACGCCAGGAAAACTTGGTGCTCTGCGGGCCCTGGGGGAGCGGTATGACAGTCTTCCTAGAACTTTTGGGACAGCAAGCGGTGGAAGGAGGGTTCAAGGTGTCATGATTGGATCTGGAAGAGCTTGGCACCACGGTGCGCGCTCATCGGTCAAATGACACCGTAACTAATGCAGTCACGAATATCCTTCGTCAGTTTTTGACACGTTGATACCAAAAACGGTGGCGACCGCGGCGGTCGACCGGTTGTTGCATCATGCTCACGTGTGTCAGATTAGGGGCAATTCAGTGCGTTTAACTCAAGCGTTAGCTGGTCAAGGGGTAAGTGCACATTGACCCGGCAACAAGGCTTACGAACAAGCGAGGGCCATAACTGTTGCGGAAAAAATTGGATCAGTGAGCAATAGTTATGGCCACCTATGGGCAGTTTTCGTGGCCGTCAGCGGGTATTTCTCGTGGCCGTCTATGGGCAGAACGACATGGAAGAGCGGCGCCTTTCATCACACAAGCTACCGCATGCTGGGACGGAACCCATGCAGAGGGCGCGGAAGGAGAGCATTATGTGGACTGCTGCAACACTAACGTCATTTCTGCGGTGTGGCTCCGAGTCGCGATATTAGTGGACTTCAAAGAGTCAAGTGTTCGTTCCGTGGGTACGTCGGGGGCTAAGACTGGTCGTCGGGTGCTCTTCGATACCTAATCGGGTAGACCGCTACGGCTGAAACGCACTCCTGCCTCAGATCGATTCTCTACTCCCGTTAGCCATACTTCTCAGGTACGGACTAATTATCGTTGACGAGGTAGGGTATCTGTTTTTCAGCAGGACATAGCGAACTTGTTCTTCTAGTTAGTGTATTCACGTTATGAGTAGCATTCGTTGATCCTGACCGCAATCTACCGTTCTCAGAATCGGATACTGCGTGAGGTGATCACGTGGTGGCTTCGGCTAGTGACGGACCGGGTTGCACACCAGGCGGTGGTCTTCGCAGTGAAAGACAGTGCGTATCGCTTGAAGGAATAGTCGTTTAAACTTTGTCTTCGGTTGTGACTAAAGAGCGGCAGGGTTCAAGCGGCTTGTGACTGATCATTTTTCGGGTTCCGAAAGTGTTCACTTTTCAACCGCCGTTGATAAAGACGCTCGTACGGGGTGGCTCCAAAGCGAACATTGAATGAGACTTGACCGGAATAACACGGTCTCCAGCGGGCGGGGCTGATCCTTGATATCGGCGGCGCTCGTTAAGTCGAAGAGGAAACATCGGATCTTCATCCACCAACCGAATAGTTGACCGACCTCTAACTAAACGTATTTGTCCTAAAAAGACTGAAGGTTAATAGCCTCAGCGAATGTCCTTGCCAGACCTATCCCAAATCGATACTCAGCCTATAGACCGAGAACCTATCTGGCTCGCAGACGGATTCGGTAGTAGGTATGTGGCCAAGTCACTTGTAACCACTGGGCTAACTCCTCGTTTCACAGACATTGAATTTACACGGAGTTCGTCGGTACTGGTTGCTCTATCCAGTTAGAGAAGCCCATTTTTGAACAAATGAGCCGATTCTTATATAAACAACTATAATAATTTGTTTAAACGAATAGATTCTGTAGGATCATTCTCCCTATGGCTTTCCGCAGACCCTATGCAGGGTTAGGGTATTAAACGGGGAAGGCGGTGAACTCGAACTCGAATTCACCGCCTAATCGCATTCAGACCTATTTACAGGTATTCTGCGACTACGCAGGAGTATGCGCTGTGCTTCTCTCTCAATTCACTTATAGCCATTGACCTCAGTGTTTAGCGCTGTGGGGCGAAATATCCTTGAATATAAAGCCCCCGCGATGGTGGAACATCCGGGGGCGTGGCTCAAACCTAAGAGAGAGGTCTGAACATGATTCAGCATACCCAATCACAGCGCGCCGATGCACTAGCCGACTACACGGATACCCAGATTCTGGAAGAACTGTTGCGCCGGTTCAAGCAGCGCGAACACGAGCAGGACACCGCGAAGGCGTTAGAGATCCTTCGAGAGATCCCCGAAGCGCTCAGCCCAAAGTGGACTATCAACAAGCTCTGCAATATCGCGCTAGAGCATGGCCTCTCTGCGTCTGCTGCATTCACGGCATGGGAACAACTCACCGCACCGGCCCCTAGCAAGCCCGTTTCAAGCACGGCAACTGTTGTTGAATCTGCGCACGGGTATTCCGTCGGTGACCGAGTAGCGTTCCAGTTCGATGATCAACACACTGGCACTGTTACCGGGGCTGTTGAGAATGAGATCCGCGTCCGCTGGGATCGTAACAACCTAGTCACCCCAGTTGATCCCGCCGAACTCATGCACAGCAAGGGCGGCAACTAATGCTTACCCCCATAACCTCAGCCACCTGCAAAATGCACGCAACTGAACCACTGATGACTAACAATGTTGGGATGACTGACAACATCGAACGCATCCCGTTCTACCCCAAAATTGAGAATAACCTGCTGTACTTCCAGCTAGATCCATCCTTAGCAACCATTGAGAACATCCAGACGGCCATGTGCAGCGTGGGGCGAGTCAATGGCCCTGCACTGCTGTTCGATCTGTTCTACAGCGGCACAATCACCAACGAAGTTCTAGCGGCTGTGATCGGCGGTGTGTGGACTAGCGCCGAATATCCAGAACGTGCGGTAGACACTGAATCTTGGCACGAAATGTTTAATGCGGCTGGTTATACCGTTGACGGTAAACCCTCGGCACTTCCCACTGAACCGCTCGTGCTGTTCCGTGGCGCGACCGTCGAGCATAAGGCTGGCATGTGTTGGACAGATGACCGGGCCATCGCTGAACGCTTCGCGTATGGGCAACTTCGAGGCCGTGACCTCGGCACTCTCTGGACTGCAACCGTTGAACCTGTGTTTCTGCTGGCAAAGATCAATGACCGGGAAGAGTCCGAATATGTCGTAGACACAACCGGCCTAGAAATCCGGGCGGTGGAATCTGATGCGTAACACGATTCGATACACCGTGCGCACCGTGTTCTTCCTCGGCCTATTCGTCGCCCTAGTAACGCTCCCACAGCTCCTAGCAATGAGCGTAGGCGCACCTATCTACGTTTAGCCGTTGAGCCTGTCCCAAGCGCTCCTGTGTGCTTGTGACGGGCTGAAAGTCTAAGCGACTTCCTCCCCGGCGTTACTTCTAATCCTTAGCCGGAAACACACAATGGATTCCCAGTAGAAACATGCCAGCTGGGGGCGAACCGTGACTAGTCGCACCTGATCACCGCTCTAGCCATGCAGCACTACAGCACGCGCCAAAATACGGCGGGTGCTATTCGTGTTGGCCGATACGGGGTTATGGCGTTTTTTCTACCCGGTGGCGTTTGGGGGAGATCAAGACAAGCTCACCCTTGGGTGTCCGCTAGCGCGTAGCGCCCTTGCAAGTTCGTCTTCTTCGATGATTTCCGCGTCAAGAATGTCTTCGTGGGATTCGACAAAATCCGTACTTCTACGGGTTTTGTTTCGCGTTCCAAGATCGTTCTCCACTGTCGCGGTACTAACCCCAAGCGTCTCCGCAATTTCCTTATTGGTCAGGTGCTTAGCGTTCCCGCGAGCGGTGCGACCAACTTCAATAGCCTTGATCCGCGCCACGATCTCAGGGCGCTGCTATCCGCGAGAGTTGGTGATCGTGGTTTCTGAACCGGAAAAGTTTCCGGTTGAGAGGCCGTTTCGAGCCGGTCAGCTTTACCACTTGGCCGGGGTTGTCGGTGAGTTCGCCGGTAGTGGTGTCCACGTACTCGACGGCAGGTTCAGGTGAGCCTTTTTGGCTCACCTCCCGAAGATCGCGGCGAACCTGCGTTTGCCCCTTGCCAACTATCGGCGCGATTGCTCTAGTAGACATACCCTCGTTAGCGAGCATCCGAACCATGTCCTGCCGCTCGTCTAGTCTCATTTGAAATGCGCTCTGGTGCCAAGTGAATCTCACAGAAACTGAGAGTCAGACTTCTTGTCGGCCCCGGTAAAAAGCTATTGGACAAAAATGTCTAAAAGCCACTTTGTGCGATTCCGAAAAGTGGAAACAAAAGCCTGCCTGGCGAAACGAAGGTTATACTTTAGCGCGCCCAAGTGTCTGATATCGTTCCAGAGCGCAACGAGTCATCTTCATAGTTTCAAACAGCATCCCCGCCAGCATCCCAAAGTTAGCAGTAACCCGGTAAGTCGCACTAGATCCGTCGCGCGATCCTTCAACTTCTTCTAGCTCGTGAGAAGCAAGCTTCGCCCACATTTTCCCGTGCGCATGACCACTAGCTAGCTGCCACCAACCCAGCCATGGCATCACGGGATCAGTATGATACCTCTCAATCGATTCCAGCATTTTCGTCGTTGTAGGCAAACCCGCTTTCAAAGGATTCCATTCCACCACTCCAGCTTCTTCAGCCAGTTGCCTAATCCGTGCACGCCTTTCACGTTTCCAGTCCTTCACAGGCTGCCCTACCGTTTGCTTCAGCAACGAACCCTTATAAGTTTCGTCTACCTCAAGCTGCAATCGCCGCTTGACCCTGCCAGTACTGCTCACAGGATCAAGCAACCACAAGCAAACAGCTAGAGAATCTAGGGCATTTCTTAGCAACGCAAACTGCCCGTAAGGAAAAATGCGAATCTCAAAAGTATCCGGTCCCTCACGCATAACCATCAATTCCAGTGCTTCAATGCAACCTAAAGCCACCGAAATCTGGGACCTCGCATAATCCGGAACACGAAAGACAGGAAGCCGTTCATTATCCACAAAGAAACCAGAGTCAGGATCGACCGACTCTTCGCTATCGAGAGCTTCACTCATCGAGCGTGCATGCTCAAACAGATTAACTATCCACTGACTAAACCGAACTTCCATCGGGTCTACTTCGGGGATCACCGTGGTTCGCATGCTGATATCGTAGCGCTCAAACGAAAAACGCAGTTGCTAGGTGACAGGGGGTAAGGGGTAGGTGGCCTGTGGACAACTTCCCTCCCCTGGCATTGGGATCTCTCCCTAGCATTTTTTTCCACAGACGATAGCCTGAAAGCGCCTCTCTCTATTTTTGGTGAGTCGTATGAGTCTTTTCCTTAGATGGGGACTATTTTCCGAACTGCCTAGTCAAACCTAGAACCATCTGTGGAAAACGCTGAAAATGTAAGCCAATGCCGAGGGAGGCCGGGCTGGTCAGCGGGCTTCAACCCCTTCCCCCTATCTCTGCTCGGCTTGGCCCGGTGTATTCTGAGTGGCCAGCGTTAGGCGTGTGCTTATTGCTAGCCACTCTTGTGCTCCTCGGGGTGTGCTGGCGTTACCGGGTCATTGGACGGCCCTCATGCATGAGGTTTTGCACGATTACAGGCTCTTGATTTACATCTAGTTCTGCCAGTTCTTTTGCTTCGGCGGCTCTCGCTTCAGCGTGTGCCTTGCTGTTGAGCAGGTCTTGCCACTCGGAGGCCGTTGGCAGGTGGGCGGTGTGGCCATTACTGATAGTCAGTGTCCACCAACTCAGGTTGGATGTGTCGGTGTTGCCCTTGAATCCGGCGGTAGTCAATATGGCCGCGGGGTTGGTGAATGCCTTGTCGTTGTAGAACAGGGCGCGCAGCTTATATGCCAGATCCAGCTGTTGGGCGATTTCTAGATTCTTGTCGATCGCTTGGGCGTGAGCGTAGTCCTTGTTGTGGATTGCTGTGTTCAGATCCCAGTTCTTATCGGGGTGATTCTTGAGGAGGGTTTTGAGTCGGCGTAGCGCTGGTTCAAAGATGGTTCGGCGTACCTGTTCGGTGAGGTTATCGGCGTGTTCGTTCAGCGCGTCGATGAATTGTTCTCGTGCGATGGTTACGATTTGTTCGGTGAGGTCGTGGGATCTGAACCACACGGCATAGCTTTCCATGTGTTCGGTGGGATCTTCACCGGCGATGACGGCTTGTGCTGCCGCTTCGAGGTTCGCTGTCGTGGAGGCTGGTACAAAGGCACGGAGTCGGATGGCTGCTTGTTGTGGGGAGAGGATTGGTTCCTCGGTGAGGATCTTTGGGGCTTTGAGGTTGTGCTGCTGGATTGCTTGGTTGATTTGTCGCATGAGACGGTTGAGTTGGGGAATTCGGTCAAGTGAGTTTTCGATTTCGTAGTTTAGACGCATCGGTTCGCTTTCATACTGGGTGTTGTCGTCGTGCTGGATGTTGCCAATATTTCCGGTGAAGTCGTTCATTTTGGTTCCTCTCAAATGGTGATGCTGTAGTAGTTTTTGTAGCCCCATCGGCGCATTTCTGGCATTACGTCGTAGCAGGGCACTTTGCGTGTCCATCCCGTGTGGGGTGGCCATGCGTTGAATTTGTGCGCCCCGTAACTGTGTTCTGCGTGGCAGTAAGGGCATAGCGCGGTAATGCTGTGGTCTGTGACGCGTATTGGAGCGACGTCGTGATTTTTCTTAATTGCCATGATGACCGTTCCTTCAGTCTGCGGGGCCTCCTATAGTCGTTCTGCGAGATCCACTAGTTGATCTGCTAGCTGTATGGCTTCGTCGGCGGTGAGGTGGGCCGCGAGGCCGTGTGCACCGCTTAGGACGATTCCTGGGGTTCGTTCGCCGGTTCGTTTGTCAGTCCAGCAGTATTTAGAGATCCGTCCGATGTAGGGGCGGCGGTTTCCCTCGCTCATTTACTGGTCTCCTTCGCAGTGGTGCTCTAGCATTCGGCGTTCTGCGCTCAGTGCCCGGTGTTTCCAGTAGTTCGCGTTTTGTTCCCAGTGTTGAGCGCGTTCCCATAGGACTGCGGCCTGCGCATGTTCCGTGTAGGTCTGGATTTGTCGGTCTGAGTAGGTGTAGCCGCTCATTTGTTGAGTCCTCCGATTTCAGCCATTTTTGCTCTGGGGTCTGCGCCGGTCGCTGCCTGCATGACATCGAATGATGGGCCGAGAATGTCGTCTGTGAGCAACGGGATTGCGTTCATGAGTACGTAGCCGATGCCGTCGTGCCCGTGGGTTTCTAGGGCTTCACGGAGGGTTGCCCTCGTTTTGGTTTCGTCTCCGGCGTGGGCGGCAAGTTTGAACGCGAGGTTCGCGCCGTCGTTTTGCACCTGTTCGAGATTGAGAGATCCAACGGGTAGGCCGTCGTCGCCCATGATCAGGAAATCGTTGATGCCGTCGAGATCGGGAAGATTTGGGATGTTCTGGGTCATGGTGGTTAGTCCTCTTGTTCTAGGTGGTCGCTGAGTTGCCATAGTTGCGAGTGCAGGGTGTGGTTCGGGATGCCGTCAGATACGTGTGCGGCTGCTGTGCGCAGTAGCAGGATCACCGCGTTACGGTCGTAGGGGTCGATCATTATTTGGTCTTTCAGTGGTTGTGGGGCACTTGGGGCAGATATTCCCAGTGATTCCCTAGAATCAATTCCCGTGAGATTCGCTGGGAAGAAGTGCCCCATGTGACCCTGTTCTGTCATTTTCTTGATGTTTTCGCTAGTCAAGTATGGATTCGTCATTTTTGAGTCCTGCCCCTTTCCAAATACGATTGCCGTTACTTTTCCCCTCGGTCACGCCGCTGATAGCTGCAATGCGGGGTGAAAGTGCCCTAGGTGTGAGCGGCTCAGCCCCGTTATCTTTAGCCCATGCGAGATACGCATGATGCAGTTCCGAACGTGACACCCTGGCGTTAGGTGTGATCACGCATTCCTCGGCAATGAACTGTTTCACCGAGTCGTTTTCTGCCCTGTAATCAGTGGTCGCGGCCATGACCTTAGCCGGGGCGTTCAGCCCGTCTTGCTGGTATTCCCAAAGCCCGGCTACTGCCCAGCTGAGAATGCCGTCCGCTGCCAGTAGAAGATCCTCGGGCAGCGCCTTATCTTCGCGGCCTTCAAATGAGACTTCGAACGGTACGATTCGGATTCGTGCCCATACTGCCGTGGCGGTTGGGTCTACCTTTGGCAGGTCATTAGTGAGCATGAAAAATGAGTGCGAAGGATCGAACTGGATACGATCTTGACCCATGTGCTTAGCGGTGATCCTGTCGCCGCCTGTGAGTTGCTTCATGGTGGATTCGGCTAATTCTGCGCCTTTTTCGAGTTCGCTCATGACTGCCCAGCGTGCCCCGCGTAGATCCATCTGTGCTGATAGTTCCGACGCGGATTTGTGGCCGTGCCTGCCAGTGACAAGCATGTCGTTAGATGCGGTGATCCCGTAGTCTCCCAGCGCGTGCGATACTGCGTCGGCTAGCACTGATTTGCCGTTACGCCCGGTTCCTGTGGCCACGACTAGAACGTGTTCGCGTACTCGGCCTATGAGCGCTGAGCCGATGTAGCGTTGCAGGAAATGGCGAACTTCGGGATCTGGTAGCGAGGATTCGAGGAACTGTAGCCAACGGGCGCTAATTTTCTCGGTGTTGAAACCTGCGCGAGTAATCTTCGTGAGGTTATCCGCTGGATCGTGTGGGCGTAATTCCTGAGTGTGCAAGTCCAGGGTTCCGTTAGCAACGTTCAACAGATACGGGTTAGCGTCCATTTCGTCAGCGTCGGCGGTGAGCCATTTCGAGGCTAGTTCCAGCACACCGTTAGAGCCGTTGGCGGTCATGCAAGCTCGAATGTCAGCGGACAAATCTTTATCGGCCATGGCCTCTTGATTCCATGACATGGTTAGTAGTTCATTCAACAGCCTGTGAGCGTGCTTGGCGTGCTTATCCTCGGCCCACCGTTTGCCGTCGTAGACATGCCAGCCCATGCCGTTGATGTGCTTACATTTCCCGGCGTAGAGCTGCGCAAATCGAGCGGCCATGCGCTGGTGTGACCGTAGACCCTTGTCTTTCCATTCGATCGGTTCCGGGTCGAATGTGTCGGCGGCGAAGTAGTCAGGGATACTCATAGAGCGTTCTCCCCTCGACGGGTGGCTTCGCGTGCGGCATGAATACTGATTGCGTCTTGTGCAGACTTAGCGGCGGCGCGGGTGAACTCTTCCTGCGCTAGTTGGTCGCGGAGGTCGCATTCCTTGATGCCGTCCTCTATGCCGTGCCGGTAGCCCTGCCGGTAGCCTTCGGCCTTACCCTGCATGAAAGTAGCAAGATCCCGGTTTTCCCAGTAACTAGTCATCAAGCATCACACCCTGGGGAAGGGTTGCGGCTGGCATAAGTCGGCAAAGGATCACCGAAGCATCGAGGCCATCGGCGGTGGCACGGTCAACAAGACGTGTAGCGGCGGCCAGTGAGAGCAAGACGCGGCGGCGATAGCGGGGCGGATTGTGATCCCCACGGATCTGGATAACCGCTACTGCGACGTGCGTTCCAAACACCAAACCATCGGCGGATGGTGATACGATGGGGTTACAGTTTGAAAGATTTTCTAGATGCCCCTGGTTGCCCTGCCGGGGGTTTTCTTTTGCCTGAATCACGCAGCAGCACCCCCGGATTCTTCCAAGTATGCAACTTCGATCTGGAACATGATGCGGATTGCAGCCAAACGATATTCTAGATTTTCGTCCGGGGTAGCATCGGTCAAGCCGTCGCAAAGTTGCTGCCGGGCTTGTTGCCACTTCGGGTTATCACGGTAGCTCACGCGGCATCACGCAGCTTTCCTGCGTCCTTGTTGCGGCGAGCTTTGGCGCTGGCCAATGCTAGGCGCTTGAAGTGGGCTTTGCGCAGGTGTTCGGCGCGCTTGGCGCGTTCTGCTGGAAGTAGCTTGCCCTCGGGGTCGGCTTGTTGCTCGAACTTTGCCATGAGCGCGGCGCGGGCTTTCGCCGTTCGGGCGCTTCTATCGGTAGTGTTGGCCCATGATTCATGGGCGGCAATTTGAGCGGCTAGTTTGCGTTCGTTTGCGGAACGTTCAGATGCGGAAATGGGCACCGAAAATACACCTTTCAAAGGTGCATTCGATGCCCATCAAATACTGTGGTCTAGCGGATCGCCGCCCGGCCCTAAATCTTGAATATAGTTTACCATATGCGCTGTACGACTATTGTGTTATCGCAGTGCTTCAATGATCGAAATTGGATTTATTTCCGTCGCGTGCTGCGGATGATCCTTGCAACGAGTCCATAACCCAAGTGCCGAAAAGTCCTTCAGATTGGACAGTGGCATAGCGTAGCGTATCCAGTGTTCAGTCCTGCTGATCCAACGATCCCCGGAAACTTGCGGAGGACTGTCTTGATCCTCTATGCACCGGCGCAGGAAATCATCATCACTCATAGCCGAGTGCCAGAAATCGGAATTCTCGCATGATCCGGCACCGAAAAAGTGTTCTGTCGTCCAAGGCCGTCGCGTAGTTTGGTCATCTGGCCGCCACTCAATACGGGATATGAAATACAGCACGCCTTTGTATACTAGAGCTTCAGCGAGTTTCGGCGATTTGCCGTTTTTGTGGTGTTCGCAGCGAATCGTCACGCTGGGAACCTTGGCACTCGCGAGTATTTCTCGGTCGGCTATAGCTCGTTCGAATGCGGTACGGCGAATTTCCATGTGGTGACGAATAGTCGCTAACTCGAACATTTACAGATCTCCTAGGTTCAGGCTTCGGGCTTCGGCCGCTGCCCGTTCGGATGCACGGGCTTTGGTGTACCGCTGCAACATGTCAGGGCGCGACCAGCCCGCGACGGCCATAAGGCCACCTTCTGATCCTCCTGCCACAAGCCACCTATGCGCGGCTGTGTGGCGCAGTAAGTGGGGATGGAACCGGTCGATTCCAGCGATGCCAGCTCGTACCATGAGAGCTTTATAGAAGGCGTTATAACCAAAGCCGCGATTCTTGCCCCCTAACCAAAATTCATTAGTGTCGGCTAGTTTATGCTGGGTACGTGAGCGCCGGTAGCGGTCGAGGGCGCGGGCTGTCTGCGCACCGAAGGGAACTAGTCGGCCTTTGCCGCCTTTGCCAATGCGGATATGCGCTAGGCCTTCAATGAGGTTCAGATCATCCATGCCCAGATTCAGGCATTCAGCGGAACGGATGCCGGTTTCCACCATGAAACGTATTAGTGCTTCATCACGGCGGCACTCGAAACTGTTCCCGGCGCACGCCTTGAGCAGTGCTTTGATTTCAGTTTCGGTGAGCGGCTCTAGTGCGAGCGTGTCCACTTTGACGGGTTTCACGTTGGCCAACAGATCAGCGGGGATCTCTTGTTCTTCGGCAAGCCATGCGCTGAAACGTCTTACCGGCTGCTGTCTTGTTTTTACCGTCGCGGGGGATTGCCCGCTATCGAGACTGTCGACAGTGAACGCGTTGTATAGCTCGCGAGTGAGCTGTGGTTCGTGGCCTTTAGATTCGCACCATGAAATGAACACTCGGACGCTTTTCTCATAGGTTTTGAGGGTTGCGTGGGTCTTTCGCTCGGAACGTAGTTGTAAAATCCACGAGTCTAGAAGCATAGCCAAATTGGGGTATGACGGTTTCGACATACCCCAATGTTAGCAACTATCTTGAAATTATGCGCTATGCGATGGTAGGCTCTATCTCAGTAGCTCCAAAAAGTCCGTAAATACAAGGTTTTTTGGCTCTGAGGATTGAGATTAATTTACAGATACTCTGCGAATTCCTTCTCGAGGACCGGCTTCGGCTTCGCACCGATTGAGGTTGCAACGTGCTCGCCGTCCTTGAATACGTAAACTGCGGGGATGCTGGTGATACCGTACTTGGCGGCAATTCCCTGATTCTCATCAACGTTGATCTTCACAACGTCAACCTTCTCGGCGTGCTCGGCAGCAATCTGATCCAAGATTGGGCTCAGCTGACGGCATGGGCCACACCATTCGGCCCAGAAATCAACGATAACTGGCTTTGAAGCTTCCAACACGTCGGTCTGGAAAGTTGCTTCAGTGACATCCTTTGCGTTGCTCATGTGAGACAACCACCTTTCGATTGAGCTTAATTAGCGGCCCGAGCAGGGGTCTTGAGATCTGCTAGGTAGTGTTCTACGTCCAGTGCAGCTGCACAGCCTGAGCCTGCGGCTGTAATGGCCTGACGGTACTTGGCATCGATAACGTCTCCGGCAGCGAAGACACCCTTGATGGAGGTCTGCGATGAGCGGCCTGCCACAGCAATGGTTCCATCAGCGGTCAACTCCAGCTGATTCTTGACCAGCTCGGTACGTGGATCGTTACCAATAGCAACGAAGACACCGGTCACATCTAGAGTTGATTCTTCGGCCGTGTTGCGATTCTTCACGCGTAGGCCGGTGACCTTCGGGTCTCCATCGATACCGATAACTTCCGAATCCCAAACGAATTCGATCTTTGGATGTGCCAGCGCACGATCTGCCATGATCTTTGATGCGCGTAGTTCATTACGGCGGTGTACTACGTAAACCTTGGAAGCGAATTTAGTCAGGAACAGTGCCTCTTCCATAGCCGAGTCACCGCCACCTACTACTGCAATCTGCTGATCGCGGAAGAAGAAACCGTCGCAGGTCGCACACCAAGAAACGCCCTTACCGGAAAGACGCTTTTCATCTTCCAATCCAAGCTCGCGGTAGGCGGATCCGGTGGAAATAATGACAGTGTAGGCACTAAACACTGTTCCATCATTGATGGTGACCTTCTTGATGTCGCCGCTCAGATCAACATGTGTGACATCATCGAAGAGGATTTCTGCACCAAAGCGCTCGGCCTGCTTCTGCATGTTGTCCATCAGGTCAGGACCCATGATGCCTGCAGGGAAACCAGGGAAGTTTTCGACATCCGTAGTGTTCATCAGCTCGCCACCGGCTGTCACGGAACCAGCGATGACTAGTGGA
The DNA here is from genome assembly GCF_050753455.1 of Glutamicibacter uratoxydans. Lineage (GTDB taxonomy): Bacteria > Actinomycetota > Actinomycetes > Actinomycetales > Micrococcaceae > Glutamicibacter > Glutamicibacter uratoxydans_A. The sequence continues at coordinate 3,400,313 of NZ_CP192736.1, read as the reverse complement.
TTCAGGTTTGCGCGAGCAGTGTAGATTGCCGAGGTATAGCCTGCTGGACCGGAACCTACGATGATGACATCGCGGATTACATCGTTCTGTGCTGAAGACACGGGGATGGTTCCCTTTCGTTTCATATGAATGCGAAGTGCATAGTGGGTATGAACCTCACTATGCACTTCAACGTCTGGCCATGGAAAAAAATTCCACGAGTATTACTTGACCGAGAATTCACCGATCTGCAAGCCGAACGGGCGTGAGGGGTTGGCTCCGGAAGCACGGCGCGGTAGATCGGTGACATTCAAGAAAACATACTGCCCTGTCGCCTGATCTTCACTGACTGGAACCGATAGCGAAGGCCCGGTGAAAGAGCCGTTAGCGACCGCGGTAGCAGCACCTAGATCGTCGCTTTCGCCCACGAGGATCTCGTAGCTACCACCTGAAGCGTTCAATCCCTCGAGGGAGATTTCGCTGATCTTCGAGGTCTCTTCAAGTTCGAGGATGAACACCATATTCGAGGCGAACCCACCGAAGTTCGAGGTGGTGAACGAGTAGGTGCTGTAGGCGTTGGCCGGATTACCATCGATCATGCGTGGCAGGGTGTCGTCAGTTTCGTTATTCAATGACTGGTTTCCGGGCACGAGGCGGGAAACCTCGGCCACTACCGGGGTCGGCAAGTTCGAGGATGGTTCCGGGGAGTCGGACTCGGTCGGGGTTCCGCCGTTCTCGGTCTGCGAATTTTCGGTTGGCGTCTGAGCGATTGGTGCATCGTCACTTCCACCCAGGAAGTTGAAGGCGAACACGACGCCAATAACCAATACTGCGATCAGTACGGCACCGACCAAAAGTCGTGGCCCCTTGGCGTTGGACTCTTCTTCGTTCACATCTTGCTGATCCGCGCCGGGAGCGGCCGCTGGAACAGTTTTTGCCGCCGCGGGAAAAGTCTTTGGCTTGGATCCGTTTGGCGTAGCCGGAGCGGGCGCCTCACCCTTAGCCGGGGTCTTGGCGGGCTGGGCTGGTTTAGTGCTGGCTGCGGTCCCTGCAGCAGCTGCCTTGGCCGCTGGAGCCTCTTTCTTGGGCTTTTCGTTGCCTTTAGAGAGTTCTGCCGATGACAGTGCGGCCGTGGCCGTCACACTGGGTTCATCGTCAAGCTTGGTGACCTTCGGCTTGGCAGTTGACTTTGCCGCCGGTGGCACCGGGGTAGCTTGGGTGACCGCGTTCGGAGCGGTCTGTGGTTCCGCGTCCTCTTCCACGAGCTGCTCTTCGTTGACATCCTCGGACTCTGTGGGCTGCTCCAAGTTCTTACGGCTGAAACGATTCTTGAGGCCACCTAGACGGCTCGCGCGCGGGGCTTCGCGTGGTTCCTGCTCTTCGTCAACGGCATCATAACGAAGCTGTTCGTAGTATTCGTCATCGTCATCGTAGGTCTGCGGGACGGCCTCACGGGACTCGCCGAAGATTTCAGTACCCAAAGTATCGGTATAAAACGGCTCAACATAGGGAGCATCGTGCCCAACGATCAGGTCCAGAAGGTCAGCCGAATTAGTCAGGTTGGCCACCAGATAGGACTGATTCGCGTCGGTGATACCAAGGTCTAGCACTTGGACATTCGCGGAGCGTTCATCCATTGCGATTTCACGCGCATTACTAGCCAGCTGTGAAGAGTTTTCCGCGGAAGCCACTAAGATGCTGACGGAGCGGTTTAGCACCTGATCAATACCTTCGAGTACGAGGTCACTTTCGGCAGAAGTCATAACAAATTCGGTGACCTGGTAACGACCGCCGAGGATAGACCCGACTTCGATGGACTGCGACACGTGCATCTCCAAGCGTTGGTTGTGCTGTAGAGCAGACTTATCTGCCTCTGAACATGTTACCTGTGTTCACTGCAGTTATGTTGGCGATTTGGTCAGAGTCACGTTGGTTGGCAACGGATCCAGAGACGCCGTGCTCCTGTAATTAAGACTCCGCGTGATATTTGGTCAGTACCTCACGAGCTAGATCCGCGATGCGCCGTTCGTTCGGGAATGAAAGTCGCTTACCCAAGGCGTTCAATGGAACCCAGGCAACATCCACGGCCTCGTGATCTGGATCGTTTTCAATGGTCAGCTCACCACCGGTGGCCTGCAACAAGAAATGATGCACAGTTTTGTGAACCCGGTAATTCGTTACCGTGAACCAGTAATCGACGGCGCCAAGGGGAGCTAAGACCCTGCCAGCGATCCCTGTCTCTTCCTCAATTTCACGAACTGCCGCTTCTTCGTTCGTTTCTTCCCCTTCGGGGTGTCCCTTGGGAAGGCACCATTCCAGCCGTCCGCCACGGTTATAGCGGGCAATAATGGCAACCGGAAAAGCGGGGTCATCAAAGTCGACCACAATACCGCCGGAAGAGACCTCTTCCACTGTGGGCAATGGTTGGTGCCCACTGACCGCATGCCCATGAGCCATTGACGCAGTCAATGGTGTGCGCTTGGGCGCGGACGGAATCGGTCGGTTCATGTATCCACTCTATCGACAAAACGCTAGACAATTCCTTAACCACTTGAGGTCGAGAGTTTTATCGCAAGGAATATCGGGTCTTTTGCGCGCGTAAATGCCCGAAATCTGGCACCCTTAAAGGACTATGTACGAACTTCCTTCGCATGCCGCATTGCGCCAAATCTTGCCCCGAGTCATTTTCGAGATGGCGGACCTCTTTGTCGAGGCCGGATTCGAGCTGTCCTTAGTGGGCGGTCCAGTGCGCGATCTATATCTGGGTCGGGTGTCCCCGGACCTTGACTTCACCACGAATGCCTTGCCGGAGGACACCTTAAGAGTGATCAGCGACTGGGCCGACGCGACCTGGGATGTGGGTCGAGAGTTCGGAACTATTGCCCTGCGCAAGGGCCAAGACACGATTGAGATCACCACCTATCGTGCAGATGCATACGACATTGACTCGCGTAAGCCCATCGTGGCCTTCGGCGATAATCTCAAGGACGATCTGTTCCGACGAGATTTCACCATGAACGCGATGGCACTGCGCTTACCGTCATTGGAGTTGGTGGATCCTTTTGATGGTGTCGGATCGCTAAATGATCGTCTCATTCGTACCCCCGGTTCGCCGGAAGTTTCCTTCTCGGATGATCCGCTGAGAATGATGCGTGCGGCACGGTTTACCTCGCAGTTACCCATGGAGGTTGCTCCCGAAGTTCGTCAAGCAATGAGCGAGATGGCCGAACGGTTAAGTATTATTTCCGCTGAACGTGTGCGTGATGAGTTGATTAAGTTAATCAACGGGAAGGATCCGCGAGCCGGTATCGATTTGCTAGTACAAACTGGCCTCGCAGATCTGATGTTGCCCGAAATTCCGGCGTTGCGTCTCGAGGTGGATGACCAGCATCGGCATAAGGATGTTTACCAGCATTCGTTGACCGTTCTCGAACAAGCTGCGGGTTATGAAACCGATCAAGCGGGACCGGTGCCGGGACCAGACTTCATTTTACGGTTCGCCGCGCTCATGCACGATGTGGGTAAGCCCGCCACCCGGAAGTTTGAACGCAATGGTTCGGTCAGCTTCCGGCATCATGATGTCGTGGGCGCCAAGCTGGTGAAACAGCGGATGCGCGCCTTGCGCTTTGATAAGGACACCACGAAGGCCGTGGCTCGTCTGGTTGAGCTGCATATGCGTTTCTACGGCTACGGAGAAGCCGGTTGGACCGACTCGGCGGTTCGACGCTATGTGAACGACGCAGGTCCCCAGTTGGAGAGACTGCACCGATTGACACGTTCCGACGTCACCACTCGTAATCGGCGTAAAGCTGAGCGTTTAGCCTTTGCCTACGATGACCTTGAAGAGCGTATTGCGAAAATAACCGAGCAAGAAGAGTTGGATGCGATTCGCCCCGACCTCGACGGTGAACAGATCATGAAATTGCTCGGTATCAAGCCGGGGCCTGTGGTGGGACGAGCCTATAAGTTCCTCCTTAACCTGAGACTGGATGAAGGGCCATTAGGGGAGCAGGTCGCCGCCGATCGTCTACGTTCGTGGTGGGAGCAACAGCCCGAAGCCACTACCGAAAGTGCAGAAACACCTTAGAGGACGCTGAAGTCTAGCAAATTCACCACCGCAGATTTTGCGGTGGTGAATTCTTTTAAGTCGGAATATAGCCATCATTTGAAAATAATTTGAAACAAATCCCGCAATGACTAGCTATTCGACCAACAGCTCGGTTATGCTAGTTATCGTGATTGGGAAGTCTCAATGAGACGAACGAGAACGAAAAGACAATAATCGTTGCAGTCTCGTGTGGTGACACACGATCGACTCGAGCAGACCTAGAGGAGGTGGGAAACATGAATATGATCCAGCATAAGTGGACTTATCAAGGCATTTTTGAGGGCTTTGGCGCCCGAAATCGCCGTAATTTCCCTGCCTCCGGACAGATGAAGATCTAGTTTTCTCACACTAATTCATCGCAAAAGTTCCTGAGGCGGAAAAGTCAGTATTCGACCGAAACCTTGAGGAACTTTTTTCATGTCTGCCCCACTTCACGTAACTACTCCACCACGTGCTCAACGGGCCGCGGAACTTATCTTCGCAGGCCCGGACAGCCTAAAGGGTCGCCGGATTCACTCCGGCGCACCCAGCGGAGCCATAGCCCCTCTCAGTGTTGAAGGGAGGGACACCAAATGAAGAAACGCTATCGTGGCGATCAAAGCGACCGAGTCAAAGCAACTCGTTTCCACCAAGCAAGTCGGGAACGGGAGCTGAAGAATCAGCTACCGCCAGAGATGTACTTCCGTATCCGTTGAGGTTCGACTGACGCCATTACCGTCAGTTCGAGACCGAAAGGATAACTAGATGGAAGCGCAACAGAATATCGACGCAAGGCCCGCCGGCCACCAGCCCGGCGGGCTTTGCCGTACCTATCGCAAGGTAGCGGTTAAAAGACAAACCCGATGACTTTTGGTCATCGGGTTTGTTGATGTATCTGCGGCATACGCGCAAAAAGGCTGTTACTCGCCGCGAATGAAGGCTTCGACCTTTTCGCGAGCCTGCTCATCGTCGTACTGCTCTGGCGGGGACTTCATGAAGTAGCTCGAAGCCGATAGGATCGGCCCGCCGACTCCGCGGTCCAGTGCGATCTTTGCAGCGCGTACAGCATCGATGATGACGCCAGCGGAGTTCGGGGAGTCCCAGACCTCGAGTTTGTACTCGAGGCTTACCGGGGCATCGCCGAAGTTGCGTCCCTCGAGGCGAACGAAAGCCCACTTGCGGTCATCGAGCCAGGACACGAAGTCACTTGGGCCGATGTGCACGTCGTCTTCGCTCAGCTCGGCCGAGGTGTTGGAGGTGACAGCCTGGGTCTTGGAGATTTTCTTCGACTCCAGACGTTCACGCTCGAGCATGTTCTTGAAGTCCATGTTGCCACCAACGTTTAGCTGGTAGGTGCGATCCAGAATTACGCCACGGTCTTCGAAGAGCTTAGCCATGACACGGTGGGTGATGGTCGCGCCGATCTGGCTCTTGATGTCGTCGCCCACAATTGGCACGCCAGCATCGGTGAACTTCTGCGCCCACTCTGGGGTTCCGGCGATGAACACTGGCAGGGCATTGACGAAAGCCACACCCGCGTCAATAGCACACTGTGCGTAGAACTTGGCAGCTTCCTCCGAACCCACTGGCAGGTAGCAAACCATGACGTCGACCTTGGCGTCCTTTAGGGACTGGACAACGTCCACAGCTTCCGCAGTGGATTCCTCGATGGTCTGGCGGTAGTACTTGCCCAGTCCGTCGAGAGTTTGACCGCGCTCCACGATCACACCAGTGGCCGGAACGTCGGCAATTTTGATGGTGTTGTTCTCGCTGGCCAGGATAGCGTCAGCCAAGTCCAAGCCGACCTTCTTGGCGTCTACGTCATAGGCGGCAACGAATTGCACATCGCTGACGTGGTAATCACCAAACTTGACGTGCATCAGCCCCGGGACAACGGTATCCACCTCAGCGTTTCGGTAGTACTCAACACCTTGAATAAGTGAGGTGGCACAGTTACCTACGCCAACGATGGCAACTCTGATCGGGTTCGCCGACACATGAACTCCTTTGGAAAAAGATGAAAGCTTGGGGAGCGGATCCAATAGATAAGAGGTATCTGCAAACAGGCTCCCCATAGATCTTAAGTCTCTCCGGGGGTATTTTCATTCCCATTGCGCAAACTGCCGGGTTTACGACGGATTCAAAGCCCACGGGAGATGTCTTATCCGCGGGTATCTATTCGATTACCTTCTGCGTAGAGTGAAAACACTGTCATTAGTGTAACTAGTTTTAATAATGACAGTCCTCGGAAAATAGGGATATAACACAGATCATGCCGAGAAAATTTCCCCAAAAATGATGTCATGTTCAAAGTTAGAAACAGTCATGACATGTCTATTTCATCTCATTTTACGCATCTACCAGATAGCGACGCAATTTTCGTGCTAATCGTAAGAGGGGGCTGGGCAGCGAGGTACGGACACGCTGCCGCAGCGGGAAATTCCTAATTTCAGCCAACAATTGCGTATCAGTGCGTAATTCTGCGTGGTGTGCCCGATGGGCCAAAAGTTCCAATGAGTCAGCAAGGTCGCGGTTGCTGCGGTGAAAATAGTTCTCTCGAAGCCAGGTCCGATGCGGGGCGGAGAAGTTGAGATCGAGCAAATCCTGCAGACTGCCCTGAATTCCGGAGCCCAGGAATACCGTATTTATCAGCTCATTACTCACACCAAAATCCGTGAGAACCATCGTGGGTAAGCCGTGGTCAATCGCCTCGAGTGCGGCGGTTGAAGAAACAGTCACCAGTGCACTGCCGGGGCGCAGGTAGTCCTGCATGGATCCGGTCGCGAACCTGATATGAGTGCTCTTATTAAACTTCCCGGAGGCTTTCATCTGCTCTAGAAGGGAATCAAAAGGAAATTGTTCCAAGTGAGTCTGGGGTTCACCGGCACGGGCACGCAGTTTGACGATGACCTCGGTCCCAGGATTGAGCCGGGCCACCGATTCTAGAGTCAACAGTATTTGCTCACGTTGTTCACGCTCGAAGGGCACCTTGGCCTGCGGCGCGAACACAACCTGTTTGATCGGTTGCTCGCAAGGAGTAGGGAAACCAGCGGAGGAGAGGAATGGCAGCTTTCCCACCAGGATCGTCGGTTGATGACCCGTTAAGGCATCGGACAGATCCGCGAAATCTCTGGCCTCGGCATGAGAATGACAGATAAACCCGTCGCCGGCGATACGGTAGTTCCACCCCTTGGTTGTGGCGGGAAAAGCAACGCCAGGAAGCGCCGAGATCAGCCCCGTGCGTCGTGCGTCCGCCGGTTCACTACGCAACACCCGTGCGTAGATTTCGGCAACAACCGGTCCGGTGGCCGAAGCGAAGAGCACATCCTCGGGAATCGCAGTAGCGCTGAGCTGATTCAGAGTCAAGATTTCGACATCGGCAGCATCGAGATCAGTTCCTACGAAAGCGGCTTGGACCTGTTCTTCGGTCGGAGTGGTGGGGGTACGCACCAAAACGATACGACGATCCCACCCGGAACCGAGGCGGTGTAGCAAACTGGTAGCCAACTTCAAATACGAGTCGGAATCGGCCACCGCAAGAATACTTGGCGCCACGGAATCACTACACCTTTAACGAGCTGGAGAGATGCTCGCGCACCTCGTGAGTAGTTGTTTCGGTCCACCAGTCGGTTGGAACAGGCTTTGGAAAAACCTGTTTGCGATCCTTACCTAGCAATAACCTTAGCGAGGGAATGACGGTGGAGGGCAGCGAACGAATTTGCTGCCCTGATTTTAGTGCTCGTAGCCGCATCTCGATTGGAATGGTGTGTTCCTTCATCTGCACATTGGGTAAATCCGCGATCAACGCCAAAGCTTCGGGATTTTCGCGGCGATGCGGGAAATAGGCGAAGGGGCCATCTTCGGCTAAAGATTTCAACCACTGAAAATAGGGTTCGAAATGAATTAACCCATCCGCGCTCATTGCCGATCCAACAACTAACGTCGGTTCGGTGAACTTCTCTTCGACCGGTTGCGCTGCGAGCCACTCAAAATTATGTTGCGCAAATTTGATCCCGAGTTGATGCATGCGCACACGAGTTTCTCGTCCTACCTCGAGGGCCGAGACAATCAGTAATCGATGGTCACGCGCCATAAACCTCAGCCGATACCACAAGGCCAAACCTAACGCTTTGCGGCTTCCAGAGTTAGCCACGCGCCCTCGAATGATGGGGGTGGGATCATCGCTGATGAGTTGCCCGATGAGTGCTAGGGTAGCCATCCCGTCATCGATAATGACCACCTCCTTGGCCTGAACCGGTCCAAGGAGGGCGCGTTGCACCCGGCCGGAATAAACGTCCCCGGTCACCCAACGATTGTCGGTAGCTACCGCAGAGGGTGGATTACGTGCCGGGTCGCTGATGTTCAGACCGGCCGGGGCAGCCTCCAACAGAGCTTCGGTAGTAGCAGCTAACGGCATATTTCGGCGCGGCACGATCAACGTATCGGTCCCCAAAAGACCTGCCGCGTGAGTTTCCACGGCGGATAGCAACTGCAAAGGGGATTCAACCCAGACCTTAGAGCTACCGAACCGCGGCCGGGCCACTTCGGCTTCGGGAAGAAATTCGATGTCCATAGCCACTAGACCGTCACTTCAAGCTTTTTCGCGACCTGCGTGAAGGCTCGCGCCGAACGTCGGCGCAGACCCCGAACTTTACTCCCGGCAATCCGCCGCAGTCGAATGAGTGGGTTGCGGTCACTTGTGGGATGCGCCCAACGTGGTGGAAGGTCCAATGCCGCCAATCGTCGCCGCTTGAAGTACTCACTACTCTGAGAATAATTGCTGGTAAGAAAAGCTTCGGCGGTCTGCCGTAGCATCGGTAGCTGTTCGGCCTGCATGCAGTAGGAGATCGTCTTGACCAGCTCGTTCAATCGGTCCGGTGACCCGGACGGGAACTGTTCAGGCAGTGGGTAGTTTTGCACGAAGAGGGCACGGATCAGCGTTAACGGAATCCGATTCGAATTTTGAAAAGGAGCCAGCTTTTCAAGCAGAGATTCCGTCCCAATGGCAATGACGGGAACATCCAACATGAATTTAGCGGTGGTCAACGCGGTGGAGAAGCAAGAGATCACTACTTCCGGTTGCATCTGACTGATCACCGTTTCCGCCAGTAGCGGACTACGCAGCCAAGTAAAGGTAATCCCGCGCTCCTGAGCACGTACCGCTAATCGATAGGTTGCGGCGGGGGAGGAGCTGGGGTGAGGCTTGAACACGACATGGGTGAGCCCGGCATCACTGGCAGTCTGCAGCATCTGAAGATGCAGATCGAGTTCTTCGGCATCGTCGAGGAGCCCGAGGGCACCTAGGTACTGACCGAGTACCAACGCGTGCTTTTCTTTGATCCGAGGTAGATCGTAGGCCCGCGCTTCATTCCGTTCCACCTCGTCAAAGACCGTGCGTAGCGCCGAGAGCGGCACCACCTGACGTTCCGGAGCAAGCTCGTGCAATAACACCGGTTCTAGTCCGGGAACCAGATCCACGTGACAGGTACCCAAGATGCGTTGGGTAATCTCTCGAGGCAACGTATTGCGAGTTGGGCCGTAGGACATCAATCCATCGGAATGCACATAAATGGGCGCATCATAGAAAATTCGTGCCAAGGCTTGGGCCGGATTGACTTGGATGGACTCAACGACCAAGCTCACCCGCTCAGCACCTAGGTCCCACGCCTTGCGAAGCAAACGTTCAAAGGTCACCAGATCTTCGCCCCGCGGATTCAGTGCCCCGGCGCGGCGCGGCGCGGTAAGCGCGCCCAGATCTACCACTTTGTCGAACCGGGATGCGAGAGTGCTGAAACCGGGGGCCTGATCCAAGGGAACGGTGAGTTCCGGAGCAAGTGACCCGTTGGCCAAAACCAAAACACGCGAATCGGCCGGTGGCAGGGCATTGCTGTCCAACATCGCAGCAAGGCACATTATCTGAAAGCTCGACGATGCTACCAAGAGTTGAATCATGAGCGGACCTTCCCGACCGTGGGTTTATGCAGCGAGAGCAGCATGGCACGTCGCCGACCATCTAACTGATGTAATGCCCTCGCAAGATGTTGTTGCGGCATGGCTGCCAGAGCTTCGGTGATTTCCTGACGCAGTCGTGCGGCCATGGCTGGCGCGAACTGTTTGGACCGGTTGAGATGGTGGCAGCTCACGGCAAAAAATTGGCGCAGGGCTTTGGGAAGGAAATCTTCGGAGGCAGGGTCAGCGAACACTAGGCTGACGATTTTCGAATAGGCTCGCACAAAATGTAGCTGACGCTCGTCAAACACTTGGGTCAATGAATCGCTGTTGCCGCGGCGGTAGAAGAACCCGGGTTCTCCGACCACTGCGTAGCGCTGTCCGCTGAGAAAGAGTTGCCACATCCACAAGCGATCCTCGCAAGTGTGTAGGGACTCGTCGAACCACGGGGCGGGAAGCACATCATGACGGAATAAGCCGGTGGGTGGAAAGGGGTAATCGATCATCGAACTGGCATCCACGGGCAAAATATCGTTGCGCGGATCCCGCGCAACGTGTCTTTGGGCCTGTGGGGCGCGGTGAATTTGCCGGGCAGCTCCCTTGACCTGCACATGGTCACAACGCACGAAAGCCACGTCTAGTTCCTCCAAATCTTGAGCTAGGCGTGCCAAGTGGTCCTTGGCGAACCAATCATCCGGATCGAGGAAGGCGATGTACTGCCCGGTCGCTTCGGCGAGCCCAGAATTTCGCGCGGCCGAAACACCGCGGTTCACCGGGTGGGTGATGAGTTTCAGTTCAGGGAAATGCTCGGCGTACTCGGAAACCAGTGTTGCGGTGAGGTCGGTCGAGGCATCGTTGACCACAATGACTTCTAAGGTGAATTTTCCCAGCTGTTGAGCGGAGAGGGAATCCAACGCATCGGTGATGTATGGCTCTTGGTTATAAGCCGGGATGATCACACTGATCTGTCCTGCGACGCGCGACGTGTCGGATGAATTTTCTGTCACTGACGGATCATTCCTTGAAATGAAAACTTGGTGAAATACAGGCTTTCCGGGACCCCAAGCGGGGCCCCGGAAAGCCTGTTCTTGGCGGGGTGGCTAAATTAGCCGTCGACGCGGCGCAAGCGGGACAGTGGTGCCAGCTCGCCAGGGAAGACTTTCTTCACGCCGTCACCCATGGCCTGCTCCAGAATACGGATGTCGCGGATCAGCGACTCGAAGCCCTTCGGCTCCAGCGAAGAAGCCTGATCCGAACCCCACATGGTGCGATCCAAAGTGATGTGGCGCTCGACGGTCACTGCACCCAGGGCGACAGCGGCCAGCGAGATCTGCAGGCCGCGCTCGTGGCCCGAGTAGCCCACCGGAACCTGGTAGCGATCGCGCAGGGTTTCGATCATGCGCAGGTTGGCTTCCTCAGGAGGCAAAGGGTAGGTGCTGGTCGCGTGCATCATGACCAGTTTGTCGGTGCCCAGAGTCTCCACGGCGTTGTCGATCTGCTCGATGGTGGACATGCCGGTGGACAGGATGATCGGCTTGCCGGTGTCGCGCAGCGCCTTGAGCAGCTCGAGGTCGGTGACCGAAGCGGAAGCGACCTTGTGGGTGACGGCACCTTGCTCTTCCATGAACTCGACCGAGGGGACGTCCCATGGGGAAGCGAAGGCGTGCAGACCCTTGGACGCGGCGTAGGAGATCAGTTCCTTGTACTGGGCCTCATCGAATTCGACCCGGTAGCGGTAATCCAGATAGGTCATCTCGCCCCAAGGAGTGGAGCGGATCTTATCGCGCATATCCATCGGGGTAGAGATCTCCGGGGTGCGCTTCTGGAACTTCACGGCGTTGGCGCCAGCGTTGGCCGATACATCGATCAGTTGCTTGGCAATCTCGATGTCACCGTTGTGGTTAATGCCGATTTCGCCGATGACATAGACCTGCTGGTCGGGGCCAAGCAGGCTCTGGCCAATTGCCACTGGCTTGAGGTCGGTAGTTACGGTGCTCATTCTTTTGGTGCCTTTCGTAGGGGTGAAAATGTGTTACTTATTGCGTGCGGCGAGCACAAGCTCAGCTAGCTCACGCACCGCGCCGGTACCCCCGGCGCGGGTAAGTCGGTGTCGTGCCGCCTGGTGTGCCTCGGGGCGGGCATCGGCTACGGTAATTGGCCAGCCGACCAGGTTCATGGCAGAAATGTCGTTGATGTCATTGCCCAGGTAGGCTACGCGGGACGGGTTGATGGATTCATCGGCCATCCAACGGCTAAGGTATTCGGCTTTGGATTCGATTCCCTGAGCCACTTCGACGTTGAGTTTCGCGGCTCGAGCCGATACCACCTTGTTGCGTTCCTTGGACAGAATCAGGAACTTCACTCCGGCGGAGCGAAGACGCTCCACTCCCATGCCATCGGAGCGCGAGACCCGCACGGATTCGTTACCGTGTTCGTCCAAATAGGCGGTATCGGGGGTGTGCACCCCGTCAAAGTCGGTGACGACCGCGTCTACATCGATGTGTTGTTCGGCTTGTGCAAGTTCATGGTTCGCCAAGAGCAGGTCCGCTTCGGTGTCGATATCGATGCCGTGTTCGGTGCGCACCTGATGAATCCGAACATTCCCGAAGAAGCGGTGTTTGGCCTCGAGCAGTCCGCTGGTGCGCATGGCATAGAAGGCGCCAGTTTCGCGGAATTGTGGTGCTCGATCCTGACGGCGTGGCCGGTGCGCGGCATCGTGACCCACCGCAATGGCAGCACCGTGCTCATCGGCAGCCCAGAGGAAACTATGATCTGCGACCGCTGCGAAGCTCACATCGGCAGCACCTGAAGTTATCTGGGTGACGGCCGCATCAAGATCCTCGGAGGCGATGAAGGGGGAGGTGCATTGGATGAATAGGGTGACATCGGGGGTTTGCTGCCGCTGTTCGAGGACGTGCAGTAAAACCGATTCGCTACTGGCCGTATCTCCGGCGATTTCTGCCGGGCGATCAACAACGGTTGCTCCGTGGGCTAAAGCTTCGGCTCGGATGTCCTCATGATCGGTGCTCACCACGACGTCGCTAACTGACGCCGCGGCACGTGCGGAATTAATCGCGCGGGCCAGCAGACTGATCCCGCCGACCTTGCGTAGGTTCTTGAGCCGGACGCCTTTAGATCCCCCGCGTGCCGGGATGATCGCCAAGACATTTGGCTGATTGGTATTGCTCACGTTCTCGACGGTAGAAGTCCGAGTTGACTGAAGCGCACCTATTGCGTGAACGCGGGGTGAAGTGCAGGTTTAATTACCTGACCGTTACCTGAACGGCTAGGTCAGGGTCGGAGTTAGGGAGCTAAACTAGGGACGCGTCAACGCGACGGCGCTCAGTTTAAGGCAGCGAATTACCTCAGGTGAATTCGCGTTGTGATGACGGGGAATAGGGATTTTCGGCGATAAATGGACGAAACAGCGCGTAGCCGCACGGTAGTAATGCAAGTAAGCAACTAGGCTGGAGAGCATGCGCGAGCCAAAACAGCCTGAGCAGACCCGTCAGCCGTGGCGGATCACCGTACCCTCTCGAGCCGACGGATTTTTGCGGCTGTTCTCCCGGGCGATTGGTGGGCCCTTGGGGCGGCACAGTGATCCGGGACGGGTTACCCCCGGACTTTTCACCGTGGAACGTGTGTTAATGATCTTCACGACATTCTCTGCGTTCTTGATGTTGCTGGCGAAAAACCCTTGTCGCATCAACGGATGGGGTGGCTCTAACCCTTATCTCATGGCGTGCTACACGGACTGGGTTCCACTCTTTGGGGCTCGCGGCTTCGCCGATAACCCTTGGGCGCCTTTTAGTGCAGGAGCGGAGTTCGAGTACCCGGTACTGATGAGCGCGGCAGCTTCGGCAGTGGCGGCGTTGGTGCCGGAAGGCGGTACGAACCGAGGCCTACTTTTCTTCGATCTGAATCTCATTTTGGTCGCCATTTTGTGGTTTGTGATCGTCTGGGCCACCATGCGCATGGCAGGACGCCGGCCGTGGGATGCTGCGCTGGTGGCATTGGCGCCGGGGATAGTCCTCACCGCCAGCATCAACTGGGATATGTGGGCAGTAGCCATGCTCGCCCTAGGGATGTTGAGCTTCGCCCGTGGCCGTTTGGTGCTAGCGGGGGTGCTGATTGGTCTAGGTACAGCAATGAAGCTATATCCCGTCCTGATTCTCGGGGCAATATTGGTGTTGGCTTTGCGCACCGGGAAACTCAAGGCGTTCTTCGTGACCGCGGGTTCGGCCGTTGCTGCATGGCTTGCGGTGAATCTGCCCTATGCGATTGCATTTCCCGATTCCTTCGCGCACTTTTTCAAGTTCACCTCCGACCGCGGGGCAGGGCTTTCAAGTTTCTGGCATGTCTGGAACATTATTTCCCGAGAAGTCTCTTGGCTTCCTTCCGCCGATGCGGATGCGATCTCTCGCCTGGGTCTGATCATTTTCTTCTTCGCCTGCGTGGCAGTTGCGCTCTTGACTTTCTTCGCCCCGCAAAGACCGCGTCTGGCCTCATTGACCTTTTTGATCGTGGCGTCCTTTGTCATGGTCAACAAGGTCTATTCACCACAGTTCGTGATCTGGTTGATCCCACTCTTCGCCTTAGCGTTGCCTCGCTGGCGGGAATTCGTCATGTGGATGGCGGTGGAAGTCCTGCACTTTTACGGGCTGTGGTTCTACATTCACAGCTACACCTCGGATGTCGAAGCGAACCATGCATTCCCCGAATCCGGGTATGTGCTGTTGGTGCTGGGGCATATGGTGATGCTCGGATACCTGATGTACCGCGTCGTTCAAAGTATTCTCAAACCAGAATATGACCCAGTCAGAGACGTAGGGCAGGAAGATCCGCAGGCCGGACCATTCGCTGGTGCCGAGGACCGGCTCAGTTGGAAGATCCTTCAACAGCGTCGAGAAAAAGAGCGTGTTTGATGAGTTCTGTAGCGGTGATCGGAGCCGGAACAAACGGACTAGCTGCGGCATGCGTGGCTGCCCGGGCCGGGCTCGAAGTCACGGTGTACGAAACGAACCAGAATATTGGTGGGGCAGCCCGTACCCAACCCTTGGGTGAGTCGCAGGCAATCTTTGACTTGGGGAGTGCGGTTCATCCGATGGCGATGCTATCCGAAGCCTTCCAAGTCCTAGGCGTACACCAGCGAGTGGATTTTACCGTTCCCGAGCTGTCCTACGCCCACGTCAATACGCACCAATCCAGCCTTGCTTGGCGCGATCTACAGCGCACGCTCGAAGACTTGCCTGTGGCCGACGCCAGAATCTATTCGGGGATCATGACTCCACTGGTCAAGCGGATCCATGAACTTGGCCAAACCCTACTCAACCCCTTACTGGACGTACCCAGACATCCGGTCACCTTGGCCGCTTTTGGCGCCTCAACCCTCTTGGGAATGGGTCTACTGCAGGGGATACCCGAGAAAGCCCCGCACGCCGCGGCCCTCTTAGCCGGCTGCGCGGCACATGTAGCCGGAGGATCGCGTGGTCCGGCAGGAACCGGGGCCGGACTCTTCCTCGCCGCCGCGGCCCACGGTGCCGGATGGCCGATTCCGCGCGGTGGTTCACAGGCCATTAGCGACGCCTTGGCCAGTGAGTTGACGGAGCACGGTGGGCGAATCGTCACCGGACAACACATCGATAATCTCCAGGATCTGGATGAGCAGGTTTTTCTACTGAACACTTCCCCGGAAACCGCAGCGCAGTTAGGCGCCGGACGCATTCCCGAAAAACTGGCTCGCAAGCTCAGCACCCCGCGGCGCTCGCCGGGTAGCTGCGTAGTGCATTATGTGTTGCGTGAACCCGTGCCGTGGAAAGATCCGGCTGTGGCTGGGGCCGGCACCGTGCACTTAGGGGGCAGCGCCCGCCAGGTACACCGGGCCGAAAGGCGTAGCCGTCGCACGCTCATGAACGATCCCTTCGTGCTGGTTGCCCAACCCTCACAATTCGATAGTGGTCGCGCCGCACCGAATCAGCATGTGCTCTGGGCCTATTGTCACGTGCCACTCGGTTCGACTGCTGACATGAGCGCGCGAATTACTGCCCTGTTGGAAGATGCTGCCCCGGGATTCAGGGACACTATTATCCACCAGCATGTGCGAACTGCGAGTGACCTCGAGCAACAAAACGCTTCTTTGGTGGGTGGCGATATTTCCGGAGGCACCATGGATCTTTACGGCAGTGTGGTGCGCCCGCGCTTGAGCCCTAACCCCTGGTGGCTACAAGCGCGGGGGATGTACCTGATTTCCTCGGCGGTTCCACCGGGCCCTTCGGTTCATGGGATGGGCGGATACCGTGGTGCTCAGCACATGCTGCGGCGAGAATTCGGGATTTCCTTCGAGCGCTAAGGACGGCCGCCGTACATTGCTGGGATAGCCTTAGCGCCGCCTGAGGAATTGCCACAACATTCGGTGAGCACTCTCGAACGGCGCTGACCTGAGGCATTCGAGACCACCAACGAAATATCAGGCGACTGTTGTGGTCGACGTGTGGTTCGATCACGGCATTTTCCCCGGTCGCATTGGTGCTTGCGGCGTGTTTTATGCCCAGTGTTTGCCCGCGGAGGGCGGGAAGGCCGGCCGGTAAGATACCTAAGGTCTACTCGGCGGGCATCAAATATTCTGCGCGCTGAAACGGAATCTTGGTAGCAGAAGCGGAGAAATCATGTACACGAAGGTGTTTTTCGCGCTCATGCTTTCGAATGCCAGCCTGCGAGTGGCGACTCTGATGCTGGTCACCCTGGTTCCTTTGTACGCTCTGGACATTGGGCTTTCTCCGTTAGAGGTCGGGCTTACCACGACCTTGTATTTTGGTGCGGCAGCTTTGGCTCGTCCGTTGTCTGGATGGCTGGTGGACACCCGAGGTCGTTGGCCGATCATGTTCATCGGTGTCATACTGCTGACCTTGGCCAGTGGCATGTACCTGCTGACCATTCCGGCGGCTCTGTTCTTAACTTTAAGAGCGGTCCAAGGAATGGGTTTCAGCCTGAACAGCACGGCTAGTAACGCTCTGGCCTCGGAAATGATCCCGCGCGAGCGACTTGCTGAAGGACTAGGAATTCTCGGTCTGGAACAAACAGTGGTGCAAATCTTTGCGCCCTGGCTAGCCCTGATCCTGATCGCCAGTTATGACTACGAAACGGCATTCGCAGTGGTGGTGGGCTGCTGCGTGGCCAACCTGTTATTGCGGATCCCCCTGGCCAAGACCGCAAAAGCTTTGGAAACAACTCGCCGTCAACAACCCAAACCGGCCCAGACTCAACGCAAATTCTGGACCAAGATCGTGGAACCCGATGCTTGGCGTCCAGCCTCGGTCATGTTCTTCTTCATGATGGGCAACACCTGCGTTGGAACCTTTCTCGCAGCATCGGCACTGAGCCGTGAAATCAGCAACGTGGGATTGTTCTTTGTCGCCAGTGGTGTCGCCTTAGCAATTTCCAGACTATTGATCGGCCCCCTGCAACGGCACTTGAGTCTGCTCAAAGTTGTTGCTCTAGGGATTGCTTTGTCCGGGGTGTCGATGCTGTGCATGTATCTCGCCACCGGTACTTGGGGGCTTATTTTGGCTGGAGTTCTCTATGGCTTGGGAGTTGGCGTGGTGACCCCATCCATGAATGCCATAACCGTGCTGGCCGCCCGATCTCAGGCGCGCGGTCGAGCCAGCGCCACGCTTTTTCTAGCCATGGATACGGGTATGGCATTGGGTGCTTGGGCGCTGGGGTACGTTGCCGTCGTCCAAAATATGCACACAACCTTTTTGTGGGCCGCCGGAAGCATGGCGATAGCGCTGTTCTGGCTGGTTTGGTTGGCCCGTACGGGTCGACTGCGCACAAGAAGAATATAACTCTACGAAGCCGCTGACTAGTAATGCGCTCCGGTGAAATAGGATTCAGGATATGGCCACGCTGATCATACTCCTCGCGTTGTGGACGGCATTCTTGTTGATGTACCGCAGTGAACCGCGACGTCTTGCCAATGCCGCGGTGTTGCTACCCACCGTGTTGTTGACCTTCAGTACGATTTCGGAGTTCCTCACCAGCCATGTTCCCGGGGCTGGATTCATTCTTGCTCTGCTACTGGTTTCCCTGCCGTTGATACTGCTGATCTTTGCTTTTGTCCTGATCTATAACGGAATTCTGATGTGGCGTCGCGAGGGCCGCCGGATAGCGAATCTGCTGTCGCTGTTCTGCGGTGTCTTGGTCCTGTTGTTGCCGGTGCTCGCCGTACTTCTTGTTCGCACTCAGCATTGGTTCGGTCTAGCTACGGCCTTCATCTTGTTTATGGGAACCATTTTTACCGCGATGATCTTCGTGATGGTGTTGCTCTACGCGTGGGTTTATGCCCGCTTCACAGTGCGCGGCACTCCCCAAGCGGTGGTGGTGCTCGGGGCGAGAACTATCAAAGGGCAGATCACCCCGCTCCTGCGCAGCAGATTGGACCGTGGAATCGAGTTATTCCGTTCGAGGGATTCGCAGGACGTGTGGATGGTTCCCACCGGTGGACAAGGGCCGGATGAGATTGAGCCCGAGGGCGAAACGATGGCACGCTACCTTCTTGAGCAAGGGATTGATGAGTCACGGATTCTGATCGAAGATCAGGCCCGAGACACCGATGAGAATCTCCTGTTCTCACAACGTCTGCTTGAGCAGCAGGGCCAAAAAACTCGGATGTGGATCGTCACCAATGACTACCACAGTCTGCGTGCTGGACTCGCGTCACATCGTCTGGGGTTAGACGCCGCATCCTTCGGCGCGAAAACCGCGCGCTATTACCGGCCCAGCGCGTTCCTGAGAGAGTTCATAGCGATCGTGCGCGACCATTGGGTGACGGTAACGGTCCTTGCGATCCCCTTCGCCGCGGTCCTAGGACTCGCACTCATCTTTTCGCTGAACCAATAGCGTGCGGATCATCCTTCCGGGTGACCCAAAAAATCAGCACATAGGGCGGTGACGCGCCCGCCTACACCTGCATATTCTGGACATATGATTCAGGCTCAGGAACTGACCAAAAGATATGGTGCGAAAACCGTTGTGGACCGGGTGTCCTTCACGGTGCAACCGGGGCAGGTCACCGGCTTCCTCGGACCTAATGGTGCGGGTAAATCAACCACGATGAAAATGGTGGTGGGACTGGCCAAACCCACAGCGGGGCAAGTGCATGTCAACGGACGGAACTTCGTTCAATCACGCAACCCGTTGACCGAAGTAGGAACGCTGTTGGAGGCCAAGAGCGTCCATAAGTCATTGACACCCCGCGCTCACTTGCGAGCCATGGCGGCAACGCACGCCATCCCTGCGAGCCGGGTTGATGAGGTCTTGGAACTGACCGGTTTGCAGGCGGTCGCCAAAAAGAAGGTCGGCGGGTTCTCCCTGGGTATGGGACAACGCCTCGGGATCGCCACCGCCCTGCTAGGTGATCCGCAGGTCCTGATTCTTGATGAACCGGTTAACGGATTGGATCCTGAGGGTGTTGCTTGGGTGCGAAATTTGGCGCGCGGCCAAGCCCAAGCGGGCAAGACCGTATTTATCTCTTCACATTTGATGAGTGAAATGGCGCAGACCGCCGATCACCTGATTGTGATCGGCCGTGGCCGGATTATGGCCGACGCGCCGATGCATGAATTTATTGATAACGGCGTGGCTCAGACCATAGTGCGCGCGCGGGATCTGGAATCTTTAATGACCGCGTTGTCTGCCGATGGGGTGGAACTGACCCGGTTGGATACCACTAGTTTGCGTGTGGTCGGGCCGGATTCTGAGAGCATCGGACGGCGAGCTCTGGAAGCCGGAATCGTGCTCAGCGAACTTCGGCCACTGCAACGAACCTTGGAAGATGCCTATATGGAACTCACCCGGGATGCAGTTGAATATCAGACCCAAGATCGTTCCACCATTGAAGGCGGGAAGTAGCTAATCATGAGTACACCGGTTGAAACTGTCTTTCCCGGCAAGGTCACCTTAGGTGGTGTACTGCGCTCTGAAACTATCCGGTTCTTCTCGCTAAACTCCACCCGAGTGCTGATTATCGTGGCGATACTCGTCAATATGTTAATCGCGGCCGGCACCTTCTGGGCCATGGGGCTGTTCGCGGAACAGAGCGCCGGAATGTCAGGTTTTCCAGGTATGCCTGACTTCACCGATCCGGGATTCACCGCCGAAATGGTTGGGAGCGGTCTCGGATTTAGTCAGTTGATTCTTGGTGCCCTCGGCGTGCTCCTAATCAGTGGCGAATTCACCACCGGTTCGGCGGTCAGCACCTTTCTTGCCTCGCCGCAACGGCTTCGCGTATTAGCGGCGAAGACTATTCTGATTACGGTGTTGACCACGATGGTCACCGTGGGATCGCTGTTACTGACCTACCTGATTTGTAAGCCCATTGCGGCACACTATTCGATGCCACTGGAATTCTCTGGCGAACCACTCCAACGCGTGCTGTGGTTCGGCGCTCTCGGTGTAGTGAT
This sequence comes from Glutamicibacter uratoxydans, assembly GCF_050753455.1. Lineage (GTDB taxonomy): Bacteria > Actinomycetota > Actinomycetes > Actinomycetales > Micrococcaceae > Glutamicibacter > Glutamicibacter uratoxydans_A. Next base: position 3,379,838 of record NZ_CP192736.1, on the reverse strand, counting down.
GGCGGCCCTGATGGGCTTGGCCTTCGGCACAATCCTGCGCAACTCTGCTGGCGGAATCACCCTACTGGCCGCGATCTTCTTCGTGCTGCCCCTAGCCACTCAATTGCTGATGCTGGCCGTTGAATGGTTCCGCGATATTGCCAAGTTCCTGCCCGATCAGGTCGGGCTGGGACCGGCCTTACCGATAACCTACGCGACAGATTTGGAGCTGTGGCAACAGCTGCTGGGGATCGCTGGGTGGGCACTGATTCCGTTGCTGATTGGAGCTTGGATGCTCAAAGTGCGTGATATCTAAGAATGCCTGATGCTACCCGGTGGGATGTCAGCCCACCGGGTAGCTGCCGCCAGCGGAGCATTAACAGCGCGAAACGAAACTATATTTAGGACATATGAGCCAGCTAGGGAAGAACGAGCCGGTGCTCTCCTTTGATGAGATCACCTCGAAGCGTCGCGGCAAGATTCGCCGCTACTTGCGTCAGCACCCACGCTTCGTGGCGGTGGGCACCTCAGCCGTATACCTGTTCTTTTCGCTATTCTCTTTCCTGCCTTCAACTCTCCTTCCGGGATTTGCCGCTATCCCGATGCTGCTGATCACCGTCACCGTCGCCGGGGTATTGCTAGCTAGGAACAAGGCGCCGATGACGGTCTTGATCCTGATCTTCGTCCTAGACAGCATCGGCATGTTAATCGACGGGGCGAACAGTAACTATGCGGGCATCGGCATGATAATCGCCTTGTACTCGGTGGGCACCAACTATTCGGGGCGACGTACAATTCCGCTGGCGATTCTGGCTGCCGCGTTTCAAGTCCTGTTGTTAGTGGTGATGGGATTCCCGGATGCCGAAGGCGTGATCTTTGAAGACGGAACCTCATTAGAGGATATGGGCGGTCGCCCGGTCATTATCGGTATTACTGGTGCGATGATGGTGACCACCTATTTGACGGCGACCATCATTGGGTTGAATGTGCGTAATGCGCGGATTCATGAGGCAGAACTCAATCACTGGGCCTCCCAAGTCTCCTCTCTGGCTCAGGTTCAGGAACGAAACCGTATCGCCCGCGAGATGCATGATGTGGTAGCTCACTCGCTATCTGTGATGATCGCCCTGTCTGATGGGGCGCGGGTAGTAGGACGCCGAGACTCAGCTCGCGCCGAAGAGGTGCTCAGTGAGCTCTCGTCCACCGGTCGAGCAGCGTTGGCGGATATGCGACGGATGCTGGGAGTATTACGCAATAGGGAAGGCGGCGAGTTAGCGCCCCAACCTACCGAAGGATCCATGGAACAGCTCTTGGAAGGCTTCCGGATCGCTGGATTACCACTGGAATACACCTATGTGGGCGAGCCTTTGCCGCAGGATGCCACCTTCAAGCTCACCGTTTACCGGATCGTTCAAGAATCATTGACCAACTCCTTGCGGTACGCGCGAAATGTTAGTTCCGTGTCTGTGCGACTAGTGCGTGAAGAATGCAGGTTACGCATTGAAGTGGTCGATAATGGTCAGGGGAGCCCGGGACCCAGTTCCGGATCCGGGCAAGGCCTGCGGGGCATGCGTGAGCGTGCCGCACTGTATGGCGGCACGGTCGATGTGGGGCCAGCCGCCCACGGAGGGTGGATCGTCAAAGTTAGCCTTGAACTGCCCGAAAGCACGCAATGCGATCAACGAAGCACCAAGGAGTAGAGAACATGGAAACGCCGGTTAAGGTGCTCTTGGTCGATGACCAGCCGCTCTTGCGGATGGGCTTTAGGCTCATCCTCGAAGGTGAGGACGACATGCAGATCGTCGGCGAAGCCGCCGATGGGATTGATGCGCTCACGCAGGCTCGGGCTCTCACGCCGGATGTGGTGCTCATGGACGTGCGCATGCCGCGTATGGATGGGATTGAGGCCACCGAGAAAATCGTTAAGGCGCATCCGGAAACCAAAATAATCATCCTGACCACCTTTGATCTTGATGAGTACGCGTTCGCTGGACTGCAAGCCGGAGCGAGCGCCTTCCTGCTCAAGGACGTGGCTCCAGAGGAACTGGTTCACGCGGTGCGGCTCGTAGCCAGCGGAGATGCGGTGGTTGCGCCACGCGTCACCGCGCGCCTGTTGGAAACCTATGTGCGTGCCGGGGCCGTGCGGTCGCCCGCGCCATCCGCTGAACCGGAACGTGACCCCTTGCTGGATGATCTGACCCCGCGCGAACTAGAAGTGCTGCGGGCGCTCGCCGAAGGGTTATCCAACGCTGAGATTGCGCATAAGTTCTTCCTCTCGGAGGCCACCGTGAAAACTCATGTGCGTCGTATTCTGACCAAGCTGCACCTGCGTGACCGGGTGCAGGCTGTGGTCTATGCCTACGAAACCGGACTCGTGATTCCATCTCAAGGACTGGATTTCTAAATAGTTAAGTGGTTTTGGCTGCGGTTATTGATCATCGCTGGAGCTTAACCCCCGGCGCGTACTAAGCAACTGAACTTCAGGGCGTTCGGCAACTAAACGTTCGACCCGATCCAGGACTTGCTGTGCAGTGCCCGCGTCCCCGCTTACAACGGCCACCCCGATGCCGGCGCGCCGATAGAGGTGCTGCTGACCGGTTTCTGCCACCGAGATCTCAAACTTTCGTCGCAGTTCAGAAACGATCGGACGAACGACCGACCGTTTTTGCTTGAGTGAGTGCACATCGCCTAAAAGTAGGTCTATTTCTAGCCAACCGATCCACATCATGTTCCAAGCATGTGGGATCGAGTGCTTTTCGGCTAGTGGGCGCACCTTGGCTGGCCGTTGCGCTTGTCTTTCTCACCGGGCGCACCTTGATTACCTCCCGCGGGATGCCTGAAGGTCTGTTTCAGATTAGTGTGGTGAGTGACGTTAGCGTTTAGCAGTATCACCTTGTGAAAGAAGTGAGTATCCTCCATGGCTCAAGCCGCCGCAATGGCCCATATCGCCGATCTAGCCGAGTACGTGGCCACTTCACCCTCCAGCTACCACGCGGCAGCTAGCGCCGCGAAACGTTTGGATGCAGCGGGATTCGTTGCATTGGATGAAACCGCAGAATGGCATTTAAACGCTGGGGCCTACTATGTGGTGCGCGATGGCGCGGTGATCGCTTGGGTGCAACCGGAATCGGTCACCGCGACGAGCGGTTTTCACATTCTTGGGGCCCATACCGACTCCCCGGGATTCAAGCTCAAGCCAAAACCGACCACCGGATCTCATGGCTGGTGGCAAGCCGGAGTGGAGGTATATGGTGGTCCACTCCTGAACTCCTGGCTGGATCGGGAATTGGTGTTAGCCGGCCGAGTGGTCTTGCGTGACGGATCGGTGCACCTGACACAGACCGAACCACTGCTTCGCATCCCACAGCTGGCCATCCATTTAGATCGTCAGGTCAATGACGGATTGACGCTAGATAAACAAGTTCACACCAACCCCATCTTTGGTGCGGGCGATCTTGCTGATGCCGACATCCTCGGTGAGCTAGCTGCCGCAGCGGGGGTGGATGCCGCACAGATCGCCGGATACGATGTGCTCACCGCTCCGGCGCAGCGTGGTGAGGTGTTTGGCCACGGTAAGAACTTCTTCGCCTCAAGTCGACTAGATAACCTTTCCAGTGTGCACGCCGGGTTGATTGCCCTGATCGACTATGCCCGGAAACCACACGGCAGCCACATTGCCATGTTGGCAGCCTTTGATCATGAAGAATTAGGCTCCGAATCTCGCTCCGGTGCCGCCGGACCATTTTTAGAGGAATTGATTTTCCGCATCCAGTCCTCCTTCAATGCCACCACCGATCAGACGGCTCGGGCACTGTCGAACTCGGTGTGCCTTTCGGCAGATGCCGGACATGCGGTTCACCCGAACTACCCTGAGCGTCATGATCCAGCGAACCGCCCGCAGCTGAACGCTGGTCCGCTGCTGAAGATTAACGCTAATCAGCGTTACGCTACCGATGCTATTGGCGCGGCGGCCTTCGCCGGGTGGTGCGAAGCAGCCGGGGTGCCGTATCAAGAATTTGTCTCGAATAACCGGGTGCCTTGCGGCTCGACCATTGGGCCGCTGACCGCAACCCGTATTGGAATTCGCACCGTAGATGTGGGCATTCCGTTGTTGTCCATGCATTCGGCCCGTGAAATGTGCGGTGTGGATGACCCTTGGTACCTGACGAAGGTCTCTAAAGAGTTCTTCGGCGCATAGTTTGTGTGCCCAATTCCAAATGAACTCAAAGTCAAAACAAAATTTTGAGTTCATTTGGAATTGGAGTTCTCCGTCCATGATCTGCGCCACGATCTGTCCCGGTGTTGCGCTGGGATCGGGTAAGATTGATAAGTCTGTGCTGCAGCGTGTCCAAAAAGCGGATATGTGAGGCCAGATAACGCAAAGAACCTCCTGTTGCGGAAATACCGTGACCGTTTAGCCCAAAGGAGGTGGGTTCACATGCGTGCTTATGAACTCATGGTCCTCATCGACCCAGAGGTCGACGACCGTACCGTGGAACCGACCATCGAGAAGTACCTCGAGGTCATCCGTTCCGCCGGTGGCTCGATTGACAACGTGGACATCTGGGGCCGTCGCAAGATGGCTTACGAAATCCAGAAGAAGTCCGAAGCCATCTACGTTGTGGTCAACTACAAGTCGGAGCCTGCTGCTTCCGCTGAGCTTGAGCGCCAGCTGAAGATCAACGAGCAGATCCTGCGCCACAAGGTTACCCGCCCAGAAGAGGCTCGCGTTTAATTACGCGCACAATCTTCAGCATAAGAACTTCGGTCGAACAATCTAAGGAGAGAGCATGGCAGGCGAGACTGTAATTACCGTGATCGGAAACTTGACCGCCGACCCGGAGCTGCGTTTCACGCCGTCTGGATCAGCCGTAGCGAACTTCACGATCGCTTCGACTCCGCGCACCTTTGACCGCCAGTCCAATGAGTGGAAGGACGGGGAAGCCCTGTTCTTGCGCGCATCAGTATGGCGTGAGGCTGCGGAGAACGTCGCCGAGACGCTGACCAAGGGCATGCGAGTCATAGCCCAGGGTCGACTGCGTTCCCGTTCTTATGACACGAAGGAAGGCGAACGCCGCACCGTCATGGAATTGGAAGTCGACGAAATCGGCCCATCCCTACGGTTCGCTTCGGCCAAGGTCACCCGCACCCAGCGCTCCGGCGGTGGTGGCGGCGGCTTCGGTGGTGGCGGAGGTTTTTCCAACGCACCACAGCAAAGTGCCCCACAGCAGCAGCAACAGCCGCAGCAGGGTGGCGGATGGAATGCTCCATCTTCCGACCCGTGGAGCACCGGTGGCTCAAGCAGCGGCGGCAACGGTGGCTGGGGTAACCCAGGCAACGACGAACCGCCTTTCTAACAAATATTTATCCACCATCCCGCAGAACAATCTGCGGGCTCCCAAACTAAAGGAGCTCCACGATGGCTAAGGCTGAAATCCGTAAGCCCAAACCAAAGTCCAACCCCTTGAAGGCCGCTGACATCACTGTCATCGACTACAAGGACACCGCACTGCTGCGCAAGTTCATCTCGGACCGCGGCAAGATTCGCGCTCGTCGCGTGACCGGTGTTTCCGTGCAGGAACAGCGCAAGATCGCCCAGGCAATCAAGAACGCCCGCGAAGTTGCTCTGCTGCCTTACTCCGGCGCTGGCCGCGGTTAAGGAAGAGGGATACCACCATGGCAAAGATCATTCTGACTAATGAAGTATCCGGTCTTGGTACCGCTGGCGATATCGTCGAGGTCAAGAACGGCTACGCTCGCAACTACCTGCTGCCACGCGGCCACGCAATCGTGTGGACCAAGGGCGGTGAGAAGCAGGTGGAGTCGATCAAGGCTGCACGTGCTGCTCGCGCAGTTGCAAACCTTGAAGATGCTCAGGCTCTGGCTGCTTCGCTGAAGTCGCAGCCGGTCAAGGTGACCGTCAAGGCTGGCGCTAACGGCCGCCTGTTCGGCACCGTGAAGAGCGTCGACATTGCCAACGCTGTCGAGGCCGCAGGCCTTGGCCGCATTGACAAGCGCAACATCCAGCTGGCCGAGAACATCAAGTCGACCGGCAACTACACCGCCACCGTGCGTGTACACGAGGACGTTGTCGCCAACCTGCGCCTGCAGGTTGTGGCTGCTGCCAAGAAGTAAGTCTTCTTAGACCACTTCAGATCAATGGGTGGCACATTCCTTCCGGGGAGTGTGCCACCCATTGGCGTTTAATGGCAGGGAATGGCTCTAGGTGGCCATGTGATAGGGCGTAAACCAGCCCTAACCGGACAGGGTGTGTGGGCTGCTTCGTGAATTTCGGACAGCGGAGTTAGTGTTTTCTCTTACGCTGCCATGTCAGGCTGCTGATAACAGTAGTGCACTTCGTTGGGCCGGCGGTAATCCAATCCCGAATGCCGTCTCCGACTGTTGTAAAAGCCCTCGATGTATTGGATGACATCACTCTTGGCCCGCTCTTTGGTCGCGTAGACCGTGCGGTAGACACGCTCGTTTTTCAGGGCCGAGAAGAAAGTTTCGGCCTGACTATTATCCCAGGACACCCCGGTTCTCCCCATGGATGAGCGCATACCCAGACGCTCCACCAGCGCTCTGTAGGAGCTGGAGGTGTACTGACTGCCCCGGTCTGAGTGCGTCACGGCGCCAGGGGCGATTCGGGTCGTTGCAGCGGCATTGCGCAGCGCTTCCTCCACGAGTTCTGCGCGCATATGATCAGAGATGGCCCAGCCGACGACTTTCTTCGAAAAGCAATCGATGACGGTGGCCAGATAGATGAAGCCCTGCCACGTGTGAAGGTACGTGATATCGCCGACGAACTTGACCCCGGGCTCGGTGGCGGTGAAGTCCCGTTTCACCAGATCCGGGATCCTCGCGGCCGCTTCGGCATCCGCCTCGGTGGTGATCCTGAACGGGCGCGGCTGGCACGGAACCAGGCCCTCGACCCGCATGATCTGCCGCACCAGCTCCGGGGAACACTCTGTTTCCTCGGCCACCAGATCCGCGTGGATCCGCCGGTATCCGTAGGTCTGGTCACTTTCCTTGAAGTAGTTCTTGATCCGCACCGCCAGCTCGTCGCGGCGGGCGGCTGTCGCTGATTTCGGTCGGGTGAGCCAGTGGTAGAAACCGGAAGTGGACACGGCAAGCCAGCGGCACATCTTGGTCACCGGATTGGTGTTGGATGGGCTGGTTCGTTGGGAATCAATGAATTCATAATTGCTCACTACCGCTGCTCCCTCGCGAAGTAAGCACTTGCTTTTTTCAAGAATGAAACCTCGGCGCGCAGCTCCTGGTTTTCCTTCTCCAGGGCTTTCAAGCGAGCGGCTTCGGCGCTGGTTGCCACGGCCTGGGTTCCGGCATGGGTTTCCCGGTATTTGATCAGCCAGCGGCGCAGGGTCTCGGCTCCGACGCCGTAGGATTTGGCGACTTCGACCACTGGCTTGGAATCATTGATGACTTCCTCGCAGAGGCTGTCTTTGAACTCTTTGGTAAATGTACGGCGGGATGCAGACATACTGCTGATCTCTCTTTCAGTAGTCCTCCCATTTTAGGAGGGTTCACTGTCCGAAATCTCTAGGCTCACCAGTGAGCTGATGGGGTAACGCGCATCCGAAAGGATTTTATATGACCAGCATCTTGTCTGGCTCTGAGTGACAACGGCGGAAGGGCAGACGGGAGTGCCGCAGTTGGCGTAGGTGCTGGGCGGGTTGAAATTAGTGGGTCGAAAACAAAGTCTCGCATGTGGGACCAAAGCTGCGCTTCCTACAAAAGTATGATTCCAACATGAGTTTATGCATCGTATGGTGATACTTGGTTTATCAATTCGTGTTTATAAATAATCAGAACTGGTTCACCATATCCGTTACATCATACGTAGGAGGAAGAATGTCCCGACGCATCACCCGTACGACCGCCGCAGCCGCCCTGTGCCTGAGCCTGTCCCTGGGAGTTGGCGCGCCAGCGATGGCTGCCACGGCTCCGACCACCGTGGAGCGCACCGCGATCTCCTTGAGTGCACCAGCCCCGCTGCCATCGAACAACGGATCGCTACAGTCGACCACGCTGGGCGGCAATGCCACCGGGCCGACCACTTCTGAATCGGCATTCTGGCAGCGTATTGCGGTCAAGGCTGCCTTGGAAACCCTGAAGCGGACCAATAAGAAGCTCTACAATAAGATCGTCTCCAAGGTCGGTTTGGGCAAGAAAGCGTTCGTGAAGTGGTATGACAAGAACATCAAGCCGAATGTGCCAGCGGTCCTGACCGGGATTTCGGCCGCTGCGATCTACGACGTAATCACCTGGATCCTAGGCTTCTAAGTTCGAGCGGGTGGGCCACTGGGCCCGCCCGCTTTAGCGTGTGCGACGCACTCTGGCTTGGAAGCGTGAGAAGTCCACGATGATTCCCAAAACCATAAGGCTTAACGCGGGAAGGTAGGTGACTGCCAAGTTAGCCAGGATATTCGTTTCGGAGTCACGAACAATGTGCATGACTACTATCCAGATGATCGCAGCGATCACTGAAATTACCGTAAAAATTGTTCCACCGCGAGGAGCCTGACGCTCTTCGTAGTTCTGGGCATAGGCGTCGGGAGTCCCAAATTGTGTCATGGCCTGCTCGTAGCTTGAGCACTCGGAACTGACCTCGCGGATGATGTCCTGAATCGTGGAGGTGTCGAGATTTCGCAGTGTCAGGCTGGTGCGAAGTTCCTCGGTGTATGAGTCAATGGATCGCATATTCGCTCCTAAACAATCTCGTCTATCCATGTTTCGAGATCCTGTAGGGATTTCAGACCCTGCTCGGTGATCTCGAATTTCTTTCTGGCCGGCCCTTGTTCGGGGGTTTCCCAGTGTGCGGTCACCTCTCCGGCTTCCTCCATGGAGCGAAGCAGCGGATACAGGGTTCCACTTTTCACTGAGGGTAATCCGATCCGCTCCAGGCGAAGCAGGATCGAATATCCATGGGTGGGTCCTTCGCGGAGCCGCCGCAGAATTACGTATGGCAACAAGGCTCGTTTAAGTTGGCCCACGAGCTTTGTATGATTCATGGATTAAGTATGAAACATACATATGTAGAAAAGCAAATATCACTTTGCTTGAAGAAATAAAATTAGATGGTGGCTAAGAAGAAACCTACAAAGATTTGAGTATGTGCGCCGATTGGGACTAGTTGGGCATGGGAATATTCTGGGTCCTCAATTGTCCGCGAGCTAGCTCCTTGCCGGTGGCCTGATCGGTGATAACCACTTCCCACAGTTGCTGGGTACGTCCCTGAAAAAGCGCGGTCCCCTTGATGCTAACCAGGGCTTTTTTGCTTGGACGGAGAAAATCCGTGGCGTTATGCACCCCAACGGCATACTGTTTCCGTTCCAGCACGGCGTAGCTGGCCCCGACGCTTCCGACACTTTCGATCAATGACGTATAGACGCCACCGTGAATCACACCCCAGGGGGTGTGATGGTCAATGCCAAGGTCCGCGTGTGCGGTGACTTCCGTGGCGTTGACCGTATCAATGACAAGGCCAGTGGCCTTGCTAAATACCGAGAAGTTTCTGGGCAGCGAAGCAGCCGCGCTGGCAGCGGTATTGTTCAAGGCAGGATCTCCCGAATGCTGTGAGTACTGGTGCGCTGAATTGCACAACGCATGTCATGTTTTGTCTTTCATCCCCGGTTATCGTGGATTAACTACAGCTTACCGACCGCTGAGGAATCATTTGAGCGTCGCGCGATTCATAAGTATCGGGCAGTGATCTGGCGCGGCTACAGTGAAACGGAAGAACCTGAGAGCTAGGTTCACCACACTGAGCAGAGAGGCCAGACGTGCACCCCAGAATTCACCATCGTGCGTTCACCGATCGATTGATGAGCGCCGAGCAGGCCGCCGCCCTAGTACAACCCGGTATGACCGTGGCGATGAGTGGTTTTACCGGTGCTGGTTACCCGAAGGCAGTGCCCGGAGCGTTGGCGGCCCATATGCAAAAGGCGCACGATGCGGGGCAGGATTACAAGATCAACGTGCTCACCGGGGCATCTACGGCACCGGAATTAGATGGTGTGCTGGCTCGTGCCGATGGTATGAACTTACGCCTGCCGTATATGTCGGACCCAGATTTGCGTCGCCGGATCAACTCCGGGGACATGGAATACATGGACATACATCTCTCGCATGTGGCGCAGCACGCGTGGTTTGGATTCTACGGAAAGATTGATCTGGCCATTGTCGAGGTTGTGGGGATTACCTCCGACGGTCAGCTGATCCCGTCTTCGTCCGTGGGTAACAATAAAACCTGGCTGGAGATGGCGGACAAGATCATCATTGAGGTCAATGAGGACCAGTCAGCGGCTATGGAGGGGATGCACGATATTTACTACGGCACCGCCCTGCCTCCGCACCGTAAGCCGATTCAGCTGACCAATGCCAATCAACGCATTGGGCAACCGTATCTCGACGTCGATATCTCTAAAGTCATTGCGGTGGTGGAAACCAAAGGACAAGACCGTCTCTCGCCTTTTGCCCCGGTGGACGAGACCAGTGAAAAAATCGCCGATCATTTACTGGGCTTCTTAGATCACGAAATTCGTGCGGGTCGACTTAACGAAAAGCTGTTGCCCATCCAGTCCGGTGTCGGAAATATTGCTAACGCGGTACTGGCCGGACTTTCTCGCGGTGGATACCGCGGATTGCAGTCCTATACCGAGGTCATCCAGGATGGGATGCTGGAGCTGATCAAGGACGGAACTTTGGAGTTCGCCTCGGCCACGAGCTTCTCACTGTCCGAAGAGGGCATTGCCGAGTTTAACCGAAACGTCGAGTTCTATCGCGAGCGAATCCTGCTCCGTCCACAGGAAATCTCGAACCACCCGGAAATCATTCGCCGACTAGGGTGCATTGCCCTGAACGGAATGATCGAAGCAGATATCTATGGAAACGTGAACTCCACAAATGTTGTGGGGTCTCATGTCATGAACGGTATTGGCGGATCCGGTGACTTCGCCCGCAACGGCTACCTGTCGGTGTTCATGTCTCCTTCCACCGCCAAGGGTGGGAAGATTTCAGGTATCGTGCCGATGGCCAGCCATGTGGACCACACCGAACATGACACGATGATCCTGATTACCGAGCAGGGGCTGGCGGACCTGCGTGGCAAGTCGCCTAAGCAACGCGCCCAAATAGTGATCGACAATTGCGCCCACCCGGACTTCCGTCCGATGCTGCAGGATTACGTTGACCGGGCACAACGCGATAGCTATGCCAAGCACACCCCGCACCTCTTGGGTGAAGCGTTGAGCTGGCATCAACGTTATGTCGAGACCGGCGATATGCGTCCAGCTACTTAGGACGAAGCGAGGCTCGAAGGGCAACGTGGTGTGTGCCAACGGTTGCACGGTGGCTTTGGGGAATAGCAGTGGATGGCTGAACCCCAAAGCCACTACCCGGCGAGGTTGCTGGGTTGCTCTTCGGGAAGTCGTACCGGTTCACGCCATACTGGGGTCATGAGCTTAAGAACTTGGTTGATTGCCGCTGGACTCCTAGTAGTGCTGCTGGCATTACCGCCGGTTCCGGGGTACTTCATTAACGAACTGGGCACCACGGCTGGGACAGGCCCGACAAATACTGCGGATACGTTAGCTGGAATGATCCTTGATCCGCTGAGATTGCTCAGCAGCTTGATGGCGATCCTCTGGGTTTTCACGCTAGCTCGCTTGCCAAGTCCCGAGTCTCCGGCGAAAATCTATGCCGCAGTATTTTTGGGCTCCGGGATACTTTATGCGATTCCGCGCTGGACTTCTTTGGCGGGACCAGACCCGGGGTGGGAGGCCGTCTTCTGGCTTATCCCCATTGCGACCGTGACCGAATGGGTCGAAGTTCATGCGCCCCTAGCCGGGGTTCTAGGCATCGCAGCGTTTCATCTACTGCGCACCGTTCCTGAACCAGAACCTGTGGGGATACGGCAACGAATTCTGAACGCACTTGATGTGGTCCGCGGACGCTAGGCCACCTTACCTAGAGGTAGAACCTCCGAAGTCCTCGGGATTAACGAGCAAAATCTGATCATCGCTGACACCCGCGCTACCGCGCCCATCCGTGTTGTTTGTCAGGGCCCAGAGCTGCCCGGTCGGAGTGAGAACGATATCGCGAAACCGCCCGTATTCTCCCACCCAGAGCTCTTCCTGTTGCTGTGGATCGGCAAGGTCTACGCTACGCAGCCGCTGACCCCTGAGATTTGCAATGTATAAAGTGTCGTCCTTTACGGCGATCCCGCTGGGACTGGCTTCGGCCGGCGACCACTGAACGATCGGGTCGGTAAATTTCTGTTGATCTTCGCTCTGCCCTTCGGCTTCGGGCCATCCATAGTTACCACCAGGAACAATGAGGTTCAGTTCGTCCCACGTGTTTTGCCCGAATTCGCTGGCGTAGAGATTTCCTGTCGAATCCCACGCTAACCCCTGCACATTGCGATGACCATAGCTGTACACCAATGACCCATCAAAGGGGTTATCAGTTGGAACACGCCCGGTAGGCGTCATCCGCAAGATTTTTCCGCCGAGACTGCCCAAATCCTGGGCCAGCGAAGGGTTCGCTGCATCACCGACTCCCACGTACAACATGCCATCTGGGCCCAGCGCGATCCGCCCACCATTGTGGATGGAAGATACTGGCAATGAATCAATGAGGGTGACCGGCTCGGAGAGACGGAAATTTCCGGGCTCTCCCTCGAGCCTGAAGCGCTGGATGCGGTTGCCGTCCTGACCGCTGGAGTAGACGAACAATTGGTCAGGTTCGTTGAATGCTAGGCCTAACAGCCCGCCTTCTCCTTCGCTTCGAAGGTCACCGATCTCGCCTATGGTTCGGTGCATACCAGTGGCATCCAGCTCGAGAATCTTTCCGCTATCGCGCTCACTAACCAAGGCAACCTCGCCGGCGAAGGTGATTGACCACGGGGCATCTAGGTCGGTACTAATCGGGCTATTAACCAGTTGTGTGTCGGGGGAGTGCGGAACTGTGCTCTCAGTGGCGGTATTTTTCGTCGGTTCCGGAGGGGTATCGGGAGGCGAACTGCACGCCGTCATGATCAGCATGAAAGCTAACAGTCCGGCATAACGCTTTGATCGGCCATCTGGTTTCATCACTTGAACCCTTCAAACGACCCATGGGCGGGTTATCAGACTAACAACGGCACAGCTAAGAAAACAGGACCTGAAGAAAGTTCCAATGCCAAGGAATGGCGAACAAATGGTCTGCCAGTGCCGCGGTTTTGTCCACAATGTTGAATTTTGTGTCATATATTTCAACTATTGAACCCGATTGTTTGACCACCGCGTGTAACGCGTCATAGTGTCTTAAGTGGAATCAAGAGCGTCAGCGATAAGCCCTAGCTTGCTGACCGGCAACCCTCTAAACGGTAGTGGGGTGCTCTAGGTGAGGATTCGGTTCCATGCCAACCCCATGGGGCAAGTACCGCACGCCGGGACACAACCCAAACAATCCAGTATGCGGCAGCGTTTATGACGCTACCATCCGAGGTTCTGGGTCTCGCTCCGGTGCGCTTGATAGCGAAGGAAATGTCAAATGACCTTGAATCACGAACTCGACACCTTGACCCTACGACAAGTCTTTGCCCAGCACCCTAGTGGAGTCGCGGCCCTCTGCGCCGAACTCGATGGAATCAAAACCGGAATCGTCGCCTCCTCATTTACCGTTGGCGTATCCCTTGAACCGGCCTTGGTGATGTTCGCGGTACAAAAATCCTCCAACACCTGGCCCAAGCTTCGCGAAGCCGGTCGCATCGGCGTCTCCGTGCTCAGCGAGCAAAACGATGGGGTCTGTGCACAGATCGCATCCAAGAAGGGCGATCGTTTCGCCGGTTTAGACACCCATGTCACAGAGCAAGCTGCACTGTTTATCGAGGAATCAACTCTCTGGATAGATACGACGATTTACAACGAGGTTGAAGCCGGAGATCACTGGGTGGTGCTACTTCAGGTCCACGGACACCGTCTTTTGAACAACTCACCGTCCATCTTCTACGGGTCCAGCTTCCACACGCTCCGCGTCCCGGCGCTCGTGTAACTTCCAATTTAAAGTCTGCGCTGAGCCGACGGGTTCGGGGCTGTTGTGGCTTACCGCCACAACAGCCCCGAACCCGTTTAACGCAAAACCGCAATCAACCGGGGTCCCACCCTGCCTGAACGTATCGGGCTCTTGCTATGTCGACATTGTGCGACGGACTTTTACACAGGCTGATGGGTGCACAGGAACGCTGCACGGCATTTCAGCGCCGAGATCTAGGAGAGCTCTCTGTTGGGGTTGGGCGAAAGTCACACCACGATGCTGTCATCAAATGAATTTAGATGCGGATTGACAACAAAAGGGATCTAACTGTTTCCTACTCAACTGACTGTTTAGGATGAAAAGTAGAACTCTCTAGAGAATTTACTGTGTTTATGCACACCCCTCCGGATGATTATCCACAGATTCTTCCACAGGGCTGTGGAAGGTGTGTTGATTAGTGTGGGAAACAGCGAGATATCCCAGTGGCGACGCGTTTTTTCTTGTTGATAAGGTTGGTCCGCGGTGTTCTTGTGATTAGAAATTAAGTTTTTATCCACAGTTGTGAAAACATAAAAGTCCAAGTCAGATTGATATATATCGATGTTAAGTATGGAAATCCACAGGATTCTCCCCAAGTACTGCACAAGGTATCTCTGGTTATCCCCATCTTGTCCACAAAAGCTGTGGATAATGAGGTTTACGGCTAATAAAAACCGGCCTAAGGTTGGCCTTGGAACTGAAATATCCACAGCAATCCACAAATCCGAACCGTCGGTACTCGATGAGATGGTGCATGTTTCACGGTGAATCTTTCACCGCGTTCCCGGTGGGTAGAAGGGGATAATAAATGTCTGTTGCTAACGCTGAGCCATCCTACGAAAATCGCGACTCCGATGTCGGGCGTACACCGCCACAGGATATTGCCGCAGAAATGTCTGTATTGGGCGGCATGATGCTGTCCAAAGACGCGATTGCCGATGTGATTGAGGTTGTGCGTGGAGCCGACTTTTATCGCCCGGCTCATGAGTCGATCTATGAGGCGATTATCGACCTCTACGGACGCGGTGAGCCTGCGGATGCTGTGACCGTTTCGGACCTGTTGACTAAACGCGGCGAAATTGTTCGGGTTGGTGGAGCCGCCTACCTGCACAATCTGATTCAGTCGGTCCCGACGGCGGCTAACGCTGGATATTATGCCGAGATTGTGCGCGAGCGCGCAGTCTTACGCCGTTTGGTTGATGCTGGCACCCGGATTGTACAGATGGGTTACTCTCCGGATGGAGAAGTTGACGCGATTGTCAACGAGGCGCAGGCCGAGGTGTACAAGGTCGCCGAGAACCGTTCGAGCGAAGACTACGTGCGCCTGAGCGAAATCATCGAAGGCACCGTTGACGAAATCGAAAACGCGGCCAACGCCGGTGATGGCATTACCGGTGTTCCCACCGGGTTCTATGAGCTTGATGAGCTGACTCAGGGGCTCCAAGGCGGGCAGATGATTATTATCGCTGCTCGTCCGGCAGTGGGTAAATCAACCTTTGCCTTGGACTTCGCGCGTTCGGCGGCGATCAAGAACAATATGGCCACCGTATTTTTCTCCTTGGAAATGGGCCGCAACGAAATCGCCATGCGCTTGCTCTCGGCTGAAGCCTCCATTCAATTGCAAGATTTGCGTAAGGGTTCCGTCGAAGACGCGCAGTGGACCAAGATTGCCACCACCATGGGGCGGTTGAATGAAGCGCCGTTGTTTATCGACGATTCACCGAATATGTCGATGATGGAGATTCGTGCCAAGTGCCGCCGCCTGAAGCAGCGCAATGAACTGAAGATGATTATCTTGGACTATCTTCAGCTGATGAGCTCGGGCAAGCGTGTGGAATCTCGTCAGCAAGAAGTTTCCGAGTTTTCGCGTAATTTGAAATTGCTGGCCAAGGAATTGGACGTGCCGCTGATTGCCTTGTCGCAGCTGAACCGTGGTTCGGAGCAGCGCACTGACAAGAAACCGATGGTCTCCGATCTGCGTGAATCCGGTTCGATTGAGCAGGACGCGGACATGGTGATCTTGTTGCACCGTGAAGATGTGTACGACAAGGAAAACCGCCCGGGCGAAGCCGATGTCATCGTCGCCAAACACCGTAATGGCCCGACGAAGACGATCACCGTGGCATTCCAGGGACACTACTCACGGTTTAACAACATGCAGAACGAGGGGTAGGCTAACGCCACAGTTCAGGGGTGAGAACCCCGAAACCAACTTCATCCCCGGAATCCAGCAAGAGGGCGGGAAGGCCTGAGGCCAAGACGGAAGTCACGGCAAAAATGATCGCCAATAAAACAACGGTGGTCTTCAAAAACCATTTTTTGGATTGCTCCGGAGTCACTGGGTTAAAGCCCCTTCTACTGGATGAATGCTCCGAAGCTATCCTACGCACCAAAGCAACCAGCCGCCGATCCCTTGATGGATCGGCGGCTGTGCTATACCCCGGGAACGCGGGTGATGGACTACTGCTTCGGAAGCAAGTCGATATGGTGCGGTGCTGTGGAGACGAGATGCGGCTCGTATTCCTCGTGTTTGCGAACAAAGGCTTTGACGTAGGGGCAGACTGCAACGATCTTGATTCCCGCGGCGATAGTGTCCTGCAGTGCGAAGGTCACGAGCTTTCCGGCCAACCCCTGCCCGCCGTATTCCTCATCAACCGCGGTGTGGAAGAAAATCCGTTCCACCCCAGCGCTGCTTTGGTAGTCGCGGTAATGTGCTCGGCCGATATGTTTACCGGCGTCGTCGAGCACGTAGCGTTGTTTGTCGGGAAGGGCTGCCGGTTGGATCTGGCTCATGATGCTCCTAGAACTGGTCGAGGTGGATTAGGCCGGTGGGTTGTGTCGCGGCCGCAAGCGGACGGTGGGAAGCGCTGGGGCAGGTAATGCAGCCGGTGTTCCTTCGGGGAAGGGTCCAAAACGGTTTTCCGAGGCGTCGCCTGGTTCTGCGCCGATTTCGGCTTGATACTGCTGACGGAAACTGACCACCTCCTCGTGACTGCGGCCCACGAAGTTCCACCACATCAGGATTTCTTCATTCAACGGTTCGCCGCCGATGATCAGGACACGTACTGGCTCGGCCCCTGCCCGGATGGTGAGTTCGCTATGGCCGCGACTAATGAATCCAAGTTCGCGGTGTGCAAGACCCCGCCCGTTAATCGTTGGCTGCCCTAAATCGACCATGACCCCGTGCTCGTGGTCCGTCGGCACTTGTAGAACCACCTCGGTGTGTGGTTTGAGAGTGAGTTCGGCGCCGGTGATGGCGCTATGCGTGCGTACTGGTGCGGTCGACCACTGCGTTTTGGTACCCAGTGTGCCCAGGAACACCGAAAGCGTCCAGCCATCACCGAGAAGCGGTTCGGGACGGTAGTTTTCAAAGGTTGGTGGCATGTGCCGGGCGTGCTCAGGTAACGCAATCCAGAGCTGAGCGCCGTGGAGGACGGTTGTATCCGCGGTGGAAAATTCCGAGTGGGTGATCCCGTGTCCAGCGGTCATGAGGTTCACTTCGCCAGGTACAACCGTGGCTTCAAAGCCCGCGGAGTCCAGATGATCGATGGCTCCGGTAAACAACCATGAAACGGTCTGCAGGCCGGTGTGTGGGTGCCGGGGAACTTGCATGCTCGGGGTGTGCCGGACATCGTCTGGTCCGTAGTGGTCTACGAAACACCAAGCGCCAATCAGACTGCGCTGCTTCTGTGGGAGAGTTCGGTACACCGTCATCGCACGAGCCCCGCCCAGTGGGACTGGGCGGGGCTCTAACACTTCGACAGGCTTATCGGTTCCACTATTGGCGCAGTCAATTTCTGCCGGAGCTTGCTCAAGGTTGCTCATGAGTCCAGCTTAGGATTTTCGCACCAGCATTCCTAGCCATAGCAACACGGTTCCACACCATGCGGCCACCGCAACCCAGATGAAACCTTGCCCAAAGAGTTGCAGGGCAGGGAAGTCGGTTTGTTCCCCGAGGAACTGGCAACAGCTAGCTAGCATCCCCAGAGGGAAGACAATAGCCCACAGTCCGGTCTCATACTTCAGCGGAACACGGTGCACCAGATGGCGCCAGAACCCGAAAATGACGAGCAATGGAATGAACCAGACACCCACCGATAGGAGAGCGAAACAGGTGAAGGCGATGGTGGGGAAGAGCCAGGACTCAAGTGTGCCCTCCCGGGTGAGGTGCAGTAATTGCGAACCGGTCATTACGGTGATTGCCGTGGCACCCATGAAAATCCAGTAGGTGGGGGAGAGTGTTTCTGGGCGATTGGGGTAGCGCAGCATCCGCACGGTCACCAAGGTGGCAATCATCAGATACAGCATGCAACCGAATAACCAGATGGCTAGTGCAGCAATATTGCCCAAACTAAAAATGGTGGTGGGGTGGAAAGCGAAGGTGCTGGCCACGGCTTGGGTCGCCACGGGCCACAGGAACCAGGTTCCATGCGCGTGAGCTAGCCCGGGTTCGGGCCGCTCAATGAGCACCAAAAGGGCTGGGAGGAGGTAACACATTCCCACCCACAGCACCCCTCCGGTGATGGCTACAGCCAATGAGATCCGGGTGTATCCCAATGTTCCCAAGTCGAGGGACACCACGGTGGCTGCGGCGACAATGGTGAAGAAACCGAAAGATGTCGTGGGGTTTCGCAGATCATTGAGCAGCGCGGAACGGTAGCGGATGATGCGCACAATTAGCGCGCCGAGCAGAAGTAGCAGCAGTACCAGCCCAGTCCACGAGAAAATCTGCCCCAGCCCACGGTGGCCAGCCAATCCCAGACCGTATCCTACGATGCCCGTGGCCATCACCGAGGCAAAGACGGAAGGTGGGAGCCTAGCAATCCAATTGGAAATACTGGGGGAGTTGGTCTCTGTAGTCACGTTCACCGATCACCTGATCATCTTGCTTACTCGCCCTTACTTGCCCCGAATCGCACGTGGCGCACTTTCTAAAGTACTTCACTCGGAGCGCTGGTCGTATCGGCCTAGACTTGAAGGTAGCTCAGCTACTGTGGGACACCTAGTTAGCGTCCCACTTTCGAAAGGCGGAAATGAATGGGGCCGGTTAAGAATCCGGACGAATTGCTCAAGCTGGAAAGTCAGGTGTGCTTCGGGGTTGCCGTGGCCTCACGTGAGGTGATTTCGGCCTACCGTCCGGTGCTTGAACCATTAGGGCTAACTCATCCGCAGTACTTGGTGATGCTCGCACTGTGGGAGCACGCTCCTATTGGGGCACGGGAATTAAGCTCACTTCTACACTTGGATCCCGGAACGCTTAGTCCTTTACTCAAGCGCTTAGAGAGTCGGGAATTGGTGACTCGTCGCAAGAACCCGGAGGATGAGCGGGCCATCTTGATCGAATTAACCGCAGACGGCGCCAAGCTGCGTGAACAGGCTTTACAGGTGCCGGTTCAAATGATGCAACGCTTAGAACTAGATGAGCAGGACGTGCGTGACATTCAGCGGCTCATGGGGAAACTTGCCACGGCCGCCAGTAAGTCGCGCGGTTAGCCGGTTTTTAGTTGGTGCACCAACAATTGGCGTACAATGATAATTAAGTCTCATGAAGATTGCTGCCGACCGCTAGGGGAATGATGAACGAGTCACCGCTACCGATTGTTTCCGATACCACCGGACTGAGTCGGGGGTACCGCTTTCTGTGGAGACTAAAATTCATGGCACTGATGATTTTCGGGCCAGCCGAGCGCTCCATCCACTCCAGCCCACGCGAACGCCATAAGTGGGAACGGGCCATGAGGGTGCTGCGTGCCCACCAGGCTGCCGGGACGGAACCCGATGAGCAAACCGTGCAGACCGCCGCACGGATGGAACCGCGCTAAGCTGTTTCAAGTCGACCTGCAGTTACAGTTCACGGTAATCTTCAAACTATGAAGGACATGACCGAACTAGTACTCACTCGCCAATTTTCTGCCCCGCGTACCGCTGTCTGGGCCGCATTTTGCGAACCGGAAATCATCGCCCAGTGGTGGGGTCCGGCCGGTTGGGATGTTCAGGATTCTTCGGTCGTTTTGGAACCCAAGGTCGGTGGGCGGCACGAATTGCTGATGGTTCAGCAAGCCGACAAAACGCAACAGGTGCCACTGAAGGCAACCATCACCGAATTCGATGAGTACAAGTGCTTTGCTAGTGCCGATGGTCCGCACGAAATGACCTTGGACCTAGTGATTCAGACGCGCGTTGACTTCAATGAGTTCGCTGGACGCACAATAATCACGTTGACTCAGGGACCGATTCCTTTTGAAGTGCTCACTACCAGCCAGCAGGCTTGGGAATCCGCGCTCGATAAGTTGGATGCCTTACTCGGACAGTTCTTCGCTTAGCCCGCTCGGAAACTACACCGGCTTTGATACCAAGTAGGCGCGCACTGCGTCGACTTTGGCGGTTTTCGCTGTACTGGCGAAGCGGAAAACGTAGCTAAATGCGACCGACACTTGGCGAATATTGGTGACCTGACCATCGACGCATGCCTCTCGACCATGTGTCAGGATGCTGTTGAAACTCAGACTGATGTTGTCCCGAGCCCCGGTCACCCAGTCGGAGACCTCGTTTAGGCCGTCGAGTTTCTGGAATCCCACGACCTCCCACTGAACATCCGGGCTCAACCATTGGTGAAGATGCTCCAAGTCTTTGCTTTGTATGGCGACGATCAAGTCTCGAACAATCTGCGCCCGTGGTGCGTTACCGCACCCTCCCTCGGGCTCTCGGATTTCTAGCGACTGTACGGTGCTATCCGTCATGGTTGCGACCTCCGCGTAGGCTAGATGTGACGTTAGGCATCACTCTACGCGCTTGAGCTACGGTAACGCGCAGCGAGGTAGGTTAGCCGCGACCAATAAACGGCATCCCTGCCGCGGTCAGTGTTAGCTGATTGATTGAGGCGCTCGCCGGCGCGTTGGCGATAAAGGCTACCGCTGCGGCCGCCTCCTCAAGCGGGAAGGTGGGTTCCACCTTGCGTGACCCATCGGCTTGTAGTGCTCCGGTGGTGGTGCCCAACTGATTCATGATGGCGCTGGCCGTATTCCCAATGTCGATCTGCGATGCACTGATCGCCCAAGGACGTCCGTCAAGTTCAATGGATTTCGTCAGCCCGGTGATCGCGTGTTTGGTCACCGTGTAGGCGGCCGAGAGGGGGCGGGGTACTTGGGCGGAGATGGAGCCATTGTTGATGATCCGCCCCCCACCTTCCTCCTTCATGTGATTGAACGCTGTGCGTGCACAGTTGATGGCCCCGGTGAGATTGACTGCGCATAGTGCTTGCCACTGCATATCGGTCAGCTCGCCAATATGCACCGCCGGCCCAAAGCTTCCGGCGTTATTAAATAGCGTGGTGATCCGGCCAAAGCGCTCAGCGGTTTGGGTGAAGAGATCTTCGACTTGAGAACTTTGCGTGACATCGGTGGGTACCACCAGGGCGCGCTCATGACCGTTGGAAACCTTTTCGAGGGCATGGGAACTGCGCCCAGCCAAGGCAACATTCCAACCTTGTGACAGGAGTAGCTCGGCGGTAGCTTTGCCGATGCCAGAGCCGGCTCCGGTTATGACGATGGTCCGAGCGAGTTCGCGGGACGAGCCGTTGGGGGGATTCATGATGACCTCCAGTGTTTGCGGGCCGGGTCGGTAGCCTCGCCGTTAGGCAAAGCGTGTCATGCGGCGTGGTGTGAAGCGTAGTTTTTGCCACTAGGGTTGTGAGTAGGCTCACTTAATCTTAGTATGCGATAGGAAGTTTCCATAAAGCGGAAGAAATTGGATAGTTTGATTTCCGCTGAAGGGTTCGACAGATCGAAAAGGATTTCATTGATGACTGTTGTTGAAGAATCACCGAGCGTAACGCGGGCCGAGGCGAAATCGGAGCCGATTCGCACCGCAGGGCAAACCCGCGGTCTGCCGGAGCATATTTCTCAGATTCGTAGTGGTCTGACGTATCAGTTATCCGATCAAGACCCGGAAGAGACCCAGGAATGGTTAGACTCTTTCGATTCACTGGTCGAGTCGCAAGGAACCGAACGCGCTCAGTTCATCATCCGCTCGCTGCTGCAACGCGCGGGAGCGAAGTCCGTGGGGGTCCCGATGGTCACCACCACCGATTACGTGAACACGATCCCGGTCGATCAAGAACCCGAATTCCCTGGTGATGAGCAAATCGAACGCCGCTACCGGGCCTTTATGCGTTGGAACGCAGCGATCATGGTCCACCGTGGGCAACACCCCGAGATCGGGGTCGGAGGCCATATCTCCACCTACGCGGGGGCCGCGACTTTGTACGAGGTCGGGTTTAACCACTTCTTCCGCGGTCAAGACCACCCCGGGGGCGGGGATCAAATCTTCTTCCAAGGCCACGCTTCCCCGGGCATGTACGCTCGCGCGTTCCTGGAAGGACGCCTCACCGAAGAAGACCTGGACGGGTTCCGGCAAGAAAAGTCTAAAGAAGGCCACGCCTTACCGTCTTACCCGCACCCGCGGTCCATGCCCGAGTTCTGGCAATTCCCGACCGTGTCCATGGGGCTAGGCCCAGCTAACGCGATCTACCAGGCCCAACTGAACCGGTACCTGCATAACCGGGGGATTAAAGACACCAGCGATCAACACGTGTGGGCGTTCCTCGGCGACGGGGAAATGGACGAACCAGAATCGCGCGGCTTTTTACAGCTGGCAGCGAATGAACGTCTGGATAACCTGACGTTCGTGGTGAACTGTAACCTGCAACGCCTGGACGGGCCGGTGCGCGGTAACGGGAAAATCATGCAGGAACTCGAAGCGTTCTTCCGCGGTGCCGGGTGGAACGTGATCAAGGTCGTGTGGGGCCGCGAATGGGACACCCTGCTCGAATCCGAGCAGGGCAATGCTCTGGTTGAGGTGATGAACCAGACCCCGGATGGGGATTATCAGACCTATAAGGCCGAGTCTGGTGCGTTCGTGCGTGAACACTTCTTCGGTCAACGCCCGGAAACTAAGGAAATGGTCAATCACCTCAGTGATGATCAGATCTGGAATCTGAAGCGTGGCGGGCATGATTACCACAAGGTGTATGCCGCGTATCAGGCCGCGACCGAGTTCAAGGGCAAACCCACGGTGATCCTGGCGAAGACCGTGAAGGGTTACGGGTTAGGGCCGCATTTCGAGGCCCGTAACGCGACCCACCAGATGAAGAAACTCACCTTGGAGGATTTGAAGGGGTTCCGGGATCATTTACGGATCCCGATCACTGATGAGCAGTTAGAAGCTGACCCGTACCTGCCCCCTTACTACCGGCCCGAGGCGTCCTCGCCAGAGCATCAGTATCTGATGGCCCGGCGGGCTGAGCTGGGTGGGGCGATCCCGGAGCGTCGGACCCACCAACAGAAGCAGATCAGCCTGCCCGCGGCGAAGTCTTACGCGATCGCGCAACGCGGGTCAGGGAAACAGTTAGCCGCGACCACGATGGCGTTCGTGCGTCTACTCAAGGACTTGATGCGGGATAAAGACTTCGGTCACCGCATCGTGCCGATCGTGCCCGATGAGTCCCGCACCTTCGGCATGGATTCCTTCTTCCCGACCGCGAAGATTTATAACCCGGCCGGGCAGAACTACCTCTCGGTGGACCGGGACCTGGTGTTGGCGTATAAGGAATCCCCGCAGGGCCAGCTGATCCACCCCGGTATTAACGAAGCCGGCGCGGTCGCAGCGTTCACCGCCGCCGGGACCTCGTACGCCACCCACGGCGAAGCGTTGATCCCGATCTATGTGTTCTACTCGATGTTCGGGTTCCAACGTACCGGGGACGCGTTCTGGGCGGCCGCGGATCAAATGACTCGCGGGTTCATTATTGGTGCGACCGCTGGCCGCACCACCCTGACCGGTGAAGGGCTACAGCACGCGGATGGGCATTCCCCGCTGTTAGCGCTCACGAACCCGGCCGTGGTCACCTATGACCCGGCGTATGGGTATGAGATCGGGCATATTATGCGGGCCGGGATTGAACGCATGTACGGGGGGCAGCACCCAGATCCGAACGTGATGTACTACCTGACGGTGTATAACGAGCCGATCAGTCAGCCCGCTGAACCCGAAAACGTGAACGTGGACGGGATCCTGAAAGGGATCTACCTGTTGAAGGAAGCGAGTATTGACGGGCCTCGGGCGCAACTGCTGGCTTCGGGGGTCGCGGTGCCGTGGGCGTTAGAAGCCCAACAAATCCTGGCTACCGAGTGGGGGGTGTCTGCTGATGTGTGGTCCGTGACTTCGTGGAACGAACTGGCCCGCGAAGGACAGACCTGTGACCGGGCCGGGCTTGATGACCCGGCCGCCCAGCCACCGGTACCGTACCTGACCCAGCAACTGGAGTCAGTGACCGGTCCGGTGATCGCGACCAGTGATTACCAGCGCGCGGTGTTGGAGCAGGTACGCCCGTATGTGCCTGGTGAGTTCCATACCCTGGGCGCGGACGGGTTCGGGTTTAGTGATACCCGGGCCGCGGCCCGCCGCTACTTCAAGATCGACGCGCATTCCTTGGTGGTGAAAACCCTGCAGACCCTCGCGAAGCGGGGAGAGATCCCGGCCGAGACCCCGGTCACAGCGCATCAGAAGTATGACCTGAACAACCCGAACGCGGGTTCCTCGGGTAACGCCGGAGGCGACGCCTAAAGGACAGCAGAAGTAGCGAGCACCGACCCTTTATCTAGGGACGGTGCTCGCTACCGCTATGCGAAGCCGCATGACGCGAGCAAAATATGGTGATACCGGCTCAGCCCGCGGTGAACCTGTAGGGTGGACTGGTTGTTTGGGTTTCATCGATAAGTAGGGCTGTTCCGTGTTCGTTGACGTATTGTTCGGCGTTCTCCCGCTGTTCTTCTTGATGTTGGCGGGATACGGAGCCAGCTATTCCAAACGCTTCGCCAGCGTAGAACCGGCCCTGAACGTTTTTGTTTTCTATGCTGCCTTACCCGCGCTGCTCTATCAGGTGGTTGCTCGCGCCGATATCAGTGGTGGTGTCCCCAGCGAATTCCTCTGGGGGAGTGCTGGCGCGGCTTTACTCAGTGCCGTCCTGTTCTGGGCAATCTTTCGGTATCTGATTCGGTTGGGTCGCGCCCGAAGTTTGGCGGGCATGCTCACCGCCAGTTTCGGTAATGTCTCCTACCTGGGGATCCCGGTAATTCTGGGTGTCCTGGGCCCACAGGCTGGATTTGCGGCCGGGATGGGTCAGCTAGTGCACAACGTGATTTTCATGGTCGGTTTTCCGGTGCTGGCGCAGATCGCGCTGCCGGCCACGCAGGCCAGCGGACAGCGCCCCAACTTTGGGCGGATTCTGCGCACGATTCGCGCGGCGTTGCTCTACAACCCGGTGACCTGGGCCATGCTTGCCGGAGGCGCCGTGGTGACCTGGCAAATCCATTTACCCTCTCCCGTGGACGCCACCGTTGACATGCTGGCCGCCGCTGCGGCGCCCGGGGCACTGTTCACTATTGGCCTGTCCTTGCGTCGTACCGTGCAAAGGCTGAGCAGGACCCGGGTTGTGCCGGATTCGGGAGAAGGGCAACGCGGTGCGTCCAGCGCCATGCTGATCATGGTGCTGGGCAAACTGCTGGTTCTTCCGCTGCTTACGGTGGGCGTGCTACGGCTGTTCGCTCCACAACTGGATGCCGTGTGGTTTAACGCTGCCGTGCTGATGGCAGCGGTTCCCACCTCGGCTACCGCGTACATTATGGCGCAAACCGATACCGGGGATGGGGAGCCGACGGCGCTAGCCATAGTGATCACCTGCGCGCTGTCCCTTTTGACTCTGCCGCTTTTGGCGCAACTTTTTATGCAGTAAGCCCTCGAAAGAAGGGTAAACATTGCGCCGCAGCTGGGTCCTGGCGGCAGTTAAAAACGTGAAGACCACATTAACGCCTCAGAAATGTGGTCTTCACGCAGCTTTGTGGTCATCCGCCGAACATCGGCGAAGAAGGATTACCGCTTTCGCGGGAACATCCGGATCCAAGCGGTGAGCGGTGCGCCTTGAATCCGTACTTGACTGCTCAGATCGGGATCCGAGCAAGAGATCGGCTGGAATAGTCCAGTTTTCAGTGCTTCGGTGGCCGCAAGGACCGGGCTTTCCTTCGAGGTACTTGTGGGATGTGCCGTGGTGGTCATGCGACCCTCCTTCTAAGAAATTATTCCGCAATGCGGAAACATCTTTTTGTGATGTGAAACTAGTATGCCGCCTGTTTCTGGTCAGCGCAAGGGTTTTGGGAAAGTTTGTGGCCGCGTGAACGCCAGGTGAATTGAGTAAGTATGACTTGAGAAAAATGTGCGGCTAAGGGGTTGACTCGAGCTATGTGATCTGGCTTACAGTAGTGGAACAAAGATTCCACGATCCAAAAACATCGAGTCGAAGCCGGTAAGCCAGCCGGTTGTAAGGGTGTCAGCGCATCGGGTTGTGGAGGTACGACTTTTCGAAAGAGCTGATCACCCATGAAACTGGCGGAATTTAACTCCCTCGACGGCGAGCAGGCGGCTGAGGTCTTGCGTCCCTGCATCGATATCGACCGGTGGATTTCGCAGATCGTAGACTCCCGGCCTTTCGCGTCCCACGACGAACTTTTGCGGGCCGGCGAAAGCAGCGCCAACCCCTTCACTGATGCCGAGCTGGACGCTGCACTGGCGCACCATCCTCGCATCGGCGAGCGAGCCAGCGGAGAGAGCCAGGAAGCAAAACTCTCACGCAATGAACAAGCCGCGTTGAATCTCGACGCGGATATCAATGCCCGCTTAGCCGAAGCCAACCGTGCCTACGAAGAGCGGTTCTCTCGGGTCTTCCTCATCCGTGCCGCCGGCCGTAGCAGCGAAGAAATTCTCAGTGAATGCCAGCGTCGGCTCGGCAATGACGACATCACCGAACTGCGTGAAGTCTCCGAGCAATTGCGCGCTATCGCGGTGCTTCGACTGTCGCAAGCGGTCGACGCACCAAGCAACTAATGACCTTAGACCCCTTTATTTAGGAGTGACTAATGGCAGATGACCAGGCTCAACGCAGCCACATCACCACCCATGTACTCGACACCGGGACCGGGAGGCCTGCCTCCGGTGTCAAGGCCACGCTGGAAGCCAAGCAGGCAACCGGCTGGCAAGAAATCGGATCCGGTACGACCGATGCGGATGGCCGCATCAAGAACCTCGGACCGATACAGGTTGAAGTAGGCCACTACCGGGTTTCCTTCGAAACCGGTGACTACTTCGGGAAGCAGGGAACGGAAAGCTTCTTCCCCGCGGTAAGCATCGACTTCTACGTCAACAACGTCGATGAGCATTACCACGTACCCCTTCTTATCAGCCCGTTTGCATATTCCACGTACCGAGGGAGCTAGAGAAATGACCACCGCAGCAACCGCACCAACCAATACCAAGATCGTGCTAGGCCAGAACCAGTACGGCAAGGCCGAAGTTCGTCTAGTGAAAATCACCCGCGACACCGACCGCCACCAGATCCAAGACCTGAACGTGACCAGCCAGCTCCACGGCGACTTCACCGAAGCCCATGCCAATGGTGACAACGGCCTTGTGGTACCCACCGACACCCAGAAAAACACCGTTTACGGTTTGGCCCGTCACGGCGTGGGTGCCATCGAAGAATTCCTCATCAGCTTGGGTGAGCACTTCACCGGTGAGTTCGAATGGATCACCGGCGGACGCTGGGCAGCTCAGCAGTTCTTCTGGGACCGCATCAACGATCACGACCACGCCTTCTCGCAGAACAAGTCCGAAGTTCGCACCGCGGTGCTAGAAATTGCCGCCAACGGTGAGAAGAGCATTGTGGCCGGTTTGGAAGATTTGACCGTGCTGAAGTCCACTGGCAGTGAATTCCATGGTTTCCCGAAGGATCGTTACACCACGCTGAAGGAAACCAGTGACCGCATCCTGGCTACCGATGTCACCGCGCGTTGGCGCTACGACGCCGAGGCCATCAAGTCCGGTATCGACTTCGATGCCGTGTACACCTCGGTGCGTGCACTGCTACTGACCGCTTTTGCGAACACGCATTCCTACGCCCTGCAGCAAACCATGTTTGAGATGGGTAAGGATGTTTTGGAAGCGCATCCAGAGATTGCCGAAATCAAGATGTCACTGCCTAATAAGCACCACTTCTTGGTGGATCTGGAACCATTCGGCCAGGATAACCCGAATGAAGTGTTCTTCGCCGCTGACCGACCTTACGGTTTGATTGAAGCCACCGTCACCCGGGCGGAAACCGAAGCTTCGCATCCTATCTGGACCAATATTCCAGCCTTCATCTAATCCATCTCAATGGTTGGTGTGTGCCCGTGGTGCTACACGGGCACACTCCGGCAGCGACTGACTACTAGGAGGTCAGCCATGAGTGCTGCGCATTCAAAATCTATCAAACCTCGCCGACCCGAAGACGAGAGATTACCGTTCGGGAAGACCATCGCCTATGGTCTGCAGCATGTGCTGACCATGTACGGCGGGATCATCGCTCCACCGCTGATTATCGGCGGGGCGGCCGGTTTGAATGCTACGGACATTGGTCTACTGGTCGCCTGTTGTCTGTTCGTCGGTGGTGTCGCCACGATCCTGCAGACCATCGGTATTCCCTTCTTCGGTGCACAGCTACCCCTGGTGCAGGGCACCTCCTTCGCCGCGGTGGCCACCATGGTGGCGATCGTTAATGGCGGAGGCGGGATCCGGGCGGTTTTTGGGGCGGTGCTTGTCGCCTCAGTCATTGGTTTTCTGATCGCACCGTTCTTCGCACGGATCATTCGGTTCTTCCCGCCGGTGGTTACCGGTGTGGTGATCACGATGATTGGTGTCTCGTTGACCCCGGTGGCCGCGAACTGGGCTATGGGCGGCAATGCCCAGTCCGAGGATTATGGCTCGTTGGCCAATATTGGTTTGGCAGCCGGCACCCTGTTAATCGTTTTGTTGCTGTCCAAGGTGGGTAGTGCGGCCATTTCGCGACTCTCGATCCTCTTGGCCATCGTGATTGGTACCATCGTTGCGGCAGTGCTGGGTATGGCTGACTTCTCGAAGGTGGGCCAAGGCGCGTTTTTCGCTTTCCCGCAGCCGTTGGCCTTCGGCTGGCCAATCTTTGAGATTGGCGGGATTATCTCCATGACCATCGTGGTACTGGTCATCCTGACCGAAACCACCGCAGATATCCTAGCTGTGGGTGAGATCGCGAAGACTAAGGTCGATTCCAAGCGTATTGCCGACGGGTTGCGCGCCGATATGGCTTCCTCGATCCTTGCCCCGTTTTTCAACACGTTCACCCAGTCGGCCTTCGCACAGAATGTTGGTCTGGTTGCCATTACTGGTGTGACCAGTCGGTTCGTGGTTGCTGCCGGTGGCGGCATCCTGGTGGTGCTGGGTCTGCTGCCAGTGTTGGGACGCGTGGTTGCCGCCGTGCCAATGCCGGTGCTGGGCGGAGCGGGAATCGTGCTCTTTGGCACCGTGGCCGCCTCGGGAATTCGTACCCTGTCCAAGGTCAAGTACGACGGCCCGAACCTGGTCATTGTTGCCGCATCCATTGCCTTTGGTTGCTTGCCGATCGTCAAGGGCGATTTCTACGCAAACTTCCCTGCCTGGTTTGAAACCATCTTCCACTCCGGGATTTCCTCGGCAGCCATCATGGCTGTCCTGCTGAACCTGCTGTTCAACGAATTCCGGAAGGGCTCGCCGGGCAAGGATGGCTCGGTCTTCGCGGCGGCCCCACCGCGCCTGGTGAAGCGCGAAGAAGTTTGCGGATTGATCGAGGGGGACCACTTTGAAGATGGCAAGCTCATCGACAAGGACGGGGCGGAAATCCCGGTGGTTACTAGTGAAGAGTTTGAACAAATCATGACCGGACAAATCGATTTGGTGGAATTGGAGCGTAACGGACATTCCAAAAGGGGCGGACACTGAATCCGAGACCGAGGAAGACCCGCCCGATAAGTAAGTACTTCATGACGGCACACCAAAGCGCCCCGCCTGCGGGGTGCTTTGGTGTGCCGGATCAGAGTTGGCTTGGTCGCGCCGCTTCGCGCATCCTGGTGGCCGCCTGATCGAGCAGTCCGGCAAGGTGTACGGTCTGCGCTAAAGGCATCAGCTCGGATTCGAGTTTCTGCGCCGCGAGACACTCGGCCACATGGGCAGCCTCCCATGCTAAACCGAGCGCCGGTGAGGTTTCGGCAAACTCCTGCTCGTCGGCCACCGTCCCATCAAGCTGGCGCAGGATCAGCTTCGACGGCGCATAAAGCGGGGCGCAAACTTCCAGAATCCCATGCTCCCCAACAAGCCAACCGTTATTGGGTAAGCGTGATTTGATGCTGCTGTGCAGGGTCGACAGCGAGCCATCGGTGTTGGTTAGGACCATAGTTGAATAATTATCTACTCCGTTAGTGGAAAGTTGTCCGGAAGCATGCAGCAGTTCGCGCGGCTCTGCAATGAGGGCGGACAGTGCCAGTGGGTAGATCCCCAAATCCAAGAGGGCCCCACCACCCAGTGCCGGATCGTGCAGGCGGCTCGTCGGAGAGTAAGGGAAATGATCACCCAAGGAGGCGGTGAAGGAAGTGATCCTGCCTAGCGTTCCTATGGCAAGTAGCTCGCGGATCACCCGTCCGGAGGGGATGCAACGGGACCACACCCCTTCCATGGCGAAGACCCCGGCGCTGCGCGCTAGTTCGGCCAGTGTGGTGGACTGCTTGGCATTCAGGGTGAAGGGCTTTTCCACAAGTACATGTTTTCCGGCCTTGATCGCTTGTCGAGCCAGCTCGAAATGGGCGCTATGTGGAACCGCGATATAGGCGATATCGAATTCGGCCTGCTGCAATAGTTGACCGTATTGCCCAAAGGCTTGGGTGTTCGAGTCCCCGTAGGTTTGTGCGAACCTAGCCGACCGCCCTCGGTCCCGCGAAGCCACCGCGGCCACGCGATGCCGCGTTTGTTTCAAGGACTGGGCGAACTGTGCGGCAATATATCCCGGACCCAAAATTGCCCAGTTCAGTGGCGGAGTCTGCCGGGGCTCGGGGACCGGCGCGGAGGGGAGTGACAAGGCAGGATTCATGACTCTATTCCGGATAGCTAGTTATGAACGGGTGCGAATATTTTGCAGTCGAAACTTTGCGCGGCGGTTGGTGCGTCATGCTCGGAGACTAATCTCAACGAGCGGCCAATGCACTATGTACTCATGAGTAACTTATCGGTAGCATGAAATTATGGAACAGCTCACAACCTCGGGGATGCGCGAGCAGATTCGCATCCCCGTCACCGTTCGCGATGGGGTCATAGCCACGATTTACAAGCCAAGCGTCGACCCGGTCGGTGTGCTGATCGTTCATTCGGCAACCGCGACACCCCAAGGCTTCTACCGAGGTTTTGCCCAGTACGCCGCGGCCACTGGGTTGCTCGTGGTGACCTATGACTATCGGGGAACCGGGCTCTCCGGAGAGGCCCGCTCCAACGCTCAGATCAGAATGCGCGACTGGATTCAGCAGGACATTCCCACCGTGAGCCAATGGGTGAACCACACCTACCCGCAGCTTCCCCAGTACGCGCTGGGGCACAGCGTAGGTGGCCATGGGGTGGCCCTAGACTACGGAACAGACCAACTGACCCGGGCCGTAATTATCTCCAGTCACCTAGCCAATATCGGCAGCATTGAAGACTTTTGGGAGCGGCTGCGTGTCAGAGCGGTATTGCACTGGCTCGGCCCAGTTATGAGCCGGGTTCTGGGTTATATGCCAGGTCAACGCCTCGGTCTGGGGGAGAATATACCCGCGGCGGCGATGTTTGAATGGGGCCGCTGGAACCTTAAACCAGAGTACTTTTTTGATGATCCAAGCATGAATGCTGCTCAACGGTGTACACGAGTTACCACCCCGTTGCTCTTGGCCGGAAGTAGTGATGACCCCTGGGCTAGCGCCGCGCAAATGGACCGGTTCGCTTCGAAACTGGTTAATGCGCCGGTGCTCAGACGGACCGTGAGCCCGCAAGAATTAGGGGCAACGGCTATCGGACACCACGGGTTGATGCGCCGCGGAATCGGTGAACCGGTCTGGGATGAAATCCTGCACTGGTTGCGCACCGGGGAGCACTGAGTGCATTTCTGGCCTCGGCTCGGTGCGAGCCGGCAGCTGGTGTGCGGATTCTGCCGGGCCGGCCGGTTGGTGGCTAGCTAAGCAGAAGATCAGGATCACCGAGGCGAGCATCAGGCTTTGCCGGAAGATCCAAGCAATCGGCCACAGCCACGCTGCGGTGTTCTCTAACAACCATTCACCGCCTTGCGGTCCGACCACCAGCAAAAGTAGGCATAGGCTCAGCAGGGCTATTCGAGCACGTGTCACTCTTCCGCTGGCGAGCACCAAACACAGGGCCGGAAGCAGATAAACCCAATGATGGATCCAACTCACCGGTGAAAGTAAGGGTGCGCTCAAGCCGATTATCAGCCATGCCTGAATGCTCAGCGCCCGCGCCTGGGTGCGGGCGGCCAGAGCCAGTAAGCCTACGGCACTGAGTACGACCACCATGCTGATGAGCATCTCGGGATTGGTGCCCACAGCGGTGAGTAAGCCGGTGATGGAGTTGTTCCCGGATGTGCCCAAGTCCCCGGTCAAACTGACCCGCGAGCCCAAACTCCATAAGGTTTCGCTGAAGAAACCCCAAGTCATTTGTGGAAAGATCAGTCCGGCTCCCAGCGTGCATAGGGCACCGGAAATCGCCGAGGCCCAAAACAACCGCCACTGACGGGTCACCAAGAAGAAAAGAATGAACAACCCGGGGGTTAGCTTGATGGCGGCGGCAACGCCCACCAGCGCGCCGCGCGGTAGAAAGCGCTTCCGGTCAGCGGCGTGCGTTCGGGTAAGATCCAAAATCACCAAGGCCATCAGAAAAACATTGATCTGCCCAAAGGCTAGGTGATGTGCCATCACACTAGTAAAGCCGGCACCGGTAGCGATCACCGGGAGTATCCACAGGCTTCGACGGTGCTGCGGAAGGATGCGCCAGATACACCAGATGACGGTCACTAGGCTCAACGCCGACCACAGCAAGAAGCTGCTTCCGCTACTGAACAAGGTGCTCGGCCACAGTGCGAGTAGGCCAAAAGGAGTGTACGTGTAGGGCAACCCGCCTTCGGGCATCATCGGTCCGAAAACATTGGAGGTGTAAAGGTTCACCCCGCTCAAGGCCTCGCCCGCGGCATAACGGTAAACCAGAAAATCCACGGGATTCACCGTCGAAATGACCCGCAACTGTAGGAACAACGCGATAGCGATGACAGCCGCTGTGAGCAGTAGCCAGCGCAGCTCACGGAAAGTTTTTCGCACGCCCGGGTGCAGTGCACGGACAAGTGTCATCAAGAGGTCTCCCGCCCTGGACTGAAAAGTAACGATGCAAGCTACTCTTCCTCCTGCCCACGTCGGGAACCTGACTTCACCTGACAGGACAGTCAGGTTGTCTGCGGCGGAGCTTCGCTGACCGGGAAGGTGAGTACAAATTTTGTCAGGCCAGCCTCGCGGTCGGTGCCAATACTGCCGCCGGCCGAATCCATAATCTGGGCGGCGATGGCCAACCCCAGGCCGCTACCTCCCGTACTGGTAGTGCGGGACTCATCTAAGCGCGTGAAGCGTTCGAAGATGCGCTGGCGATCCGCCGAAGGGATCTCGGCACCGTCATTGGCAATAGTAATGACAAGCTGAACAGGTGCCGACCCGGGGGACGCTGCGGCAACTTGCTCGTACCGGGCTGTGAGGGTGACCAGGGATGCGGCGTGGCGTTGCGCATTGGCAAGTACATTGCCGATCGCCGAAGTGACATGCTGCTGGTTCGCCCGTAGTCGCACCTGCCGCGGCACTGTGTCGGTGATGTCGACGCTGACGTGCCAAGGTGTGGGGTGCAGCTCCAGCGCCTGGGTGAGTAGTTGACGAATCTCGATATCGTAATGGCTGCGCTCTGGTGCGGCTTTCAGCTGCTCTAGCTCCAGAAGCTGTTCGGACAGTGCAACCAAGCGCTTCACCTGGGTTTCAGCCTGGGCTAACGTCTGCTCGGCAGGTTGGGAGTTGGGATATAGCCGGGCAATCTCCAGTGTCGAATATAGTGAGGCCAGTGGGCTGCGCAAATCATGAGCAGCATTGGCAATGAACTGCTGTTGCCGACGATCGGCGGCTTCGAGGCGTTCAAGTGCGGCGTTGCCTTCCTCCGCTAGGGCTTGGATCTCATCCCCGGTCTGTGGCACCCAGAGTCGCTCAGTGAGGTTTTCGGCCGAGAGCTGGCGAAGCTTGCGCCGGATTTTGTCTACGGGACGCAAAGACCAAGTCACTGCGGCATAGGACACCGCGGCAATAATTAGGGTGGTGCCCAGCACCGCGATGCTTAGGCCCCGTGGCAGGAACTCCATCAGGGACTCGTGAGTAAAATCAAAAACCACTAGGCTGATTCGGACCACTTGCTGGTTCTCTGGCAGATCTAGGGGCACCAGATCCACCGGGATATCGGTGTACAGCACGTCTAAGGTGGTGTTGGCCCACGGGTGCCACGACTCGGAAGTGTTGAAGGGAAACCGTTCCACCGTGCCGGACGCGACCTGATCACCGCGCCCGATCCATGAATCGGGTAAGCGTTCGTTTAAGGTCTCGGCCCACTTCAAGGAAGCGAGCAACGGATCGCTATACAGAATTTGGTTACCCACAGAAATTTCGACCGGTAGGCGTTCGACGGATTGGTTGACCTCAGGCAATTTGCCTTGCTCCAGATCTAACTGCAGGCCGTATAACTTCTGGATGCCTTCATTGCGCAACGAACTATGTTGAACGGTCTGCAAGAAACTGTAAGCACCCAAGGCCAACAATGACAGCAGAAGGCCGGTGGCGAGCACCGTGGTCAGTGTGATTCTGGCCCGCGTCGAGCGAAGAAACCGCAAAGGTGCGAGCCGGCGATTCGGCAGCGGGGATGGGCTCGCGGCCATCACTAGGCCCCCATGAGGCCGGTGGCCCGCTGCCGCACTAGCCGATAGCCGGTGCCGCGCACTGTTTCGATCGCCAGCCGGGGGTTGGGATCAGCAAGCTTCCGCCGCAGCGAAGCAACCCGTACTTCCAGAGAGTTGCCCGTTCCACTCCCGTCGACCCAGGCATGAGCAACGATGGTTTCACGGCTGACGGGCTCTTCGACATGTAAGGCGAGGATTTCAAGAATCCCGAATTCGATCTCGGTTAAGTGCAGGTCGTCCTGATTGATCCAGGCGCGCCGCTTCATGCGGTGAAGTTGCAGCTGATCAATGTGTAACTCCGTGCTCTCTTTAGGGGAAGCTCGGCGAATCAAGGCGCGCAGTCGTGCCAACAGAATGGGGAAGGAAAACGGTTTGACCAGATACTCATCCGCACCCAGATCTAGGGCATCAATCTGGTCGTACTGCCCGGACTTGGCAGTGAGCACTAAGACCGGGGTGGTGATTTCCTCTTGACGCAGCGATTGAAGGATTTTATAGCCGTTCATCCCAGGCAACATCAGATCAAGGATGATGGCAGAAAAATCACCGCGCCGCGCAAATTCGTAACCGGTCGGCCCATCGTGGCAGACCTCTACGGAATAGCCCTCGGCTGTTAGCCCGCGGCGCAATGCCTCGGCCAGAGCTACTTCATCCTCGACGATCAAAATCCACACCATCTCAGCCTACTGGGTGGATGAAATCGTCGAGCTAGTTGCCGCGCAGGGCAGGCTTGGCTAGATCTCCCGGGCGTTGGCAAGCACCGGTAGTTTTTCCCGTGCCTCGGTGATCGCTTCCAGATCCAAATCGAGAATGGCTAATTCAACCCCTTGCCCGGATTCATGCAGTACCCGTCCCAGCGGATCCACCGCAATGGAGCGCCCCACGCCCCGTGGCGCCGTCCCACTCACGGTTTCACCGGCTGATTCCGGGTCCGCCTGATCCACCGCAATGACAAAGGTGGTGGTGTCCAAGGCGCGTGCCTTGGCTAGGGTGGTCCACTGCTCGGCCTTACCCTCTCCTGCGCCCCAAGAAGCAGATACGAGGTTGATCAGCACACCGTGCTGGGCGTGGTGGGTGAAAAGTTTCGGGAACCGTAGGTCATAACAGATCGCCACTGCGAACTTCACCCCATCGATGTCGAAGTGAACGGGGCGCTCGCCGGGGGTGACCGAATCGGACTCGGCGAAACCAAAGGCATCGTAGAGGTGAATCTTGTCGTAGTGCGTGTCTATGCCAGAACCGGTAATGAGCAAGGTGTTTCGAACCCGTGCACCCTCACCGGGAGTAAACATCCCTGCCAAGATCGTGATCTGTAGTTCCTCGGCGAGTTGTCGAACCGCCTGAGCCCAGGGCCCGTCCAGCGGCTCGGCCGCATCGAGCAGCGAATTACCCATGGCAATGTGCATCGCCTCGGGGAAAACCACGAGGCGGGCACCGGCGCTGGAGGCTTGAGTTGCGTACTCACGGATAATGTCCAGATTTAGTTGAGGATCATTGGTGCTGAGCACCTGTGCCATGGCGATCTTCATTGGTTCCCAGGTTTCCTCTCGCAAAGCGGCTCGGACGTGAACAGGCGGTTGTTTCCGACTTTACGGAAATAGCGGGTCCACAGCCAGTGGGCCGCGACATAAGCGAATTTAGGTCACGATGTAACCACCGGCGTCATCCATGGGATTAGCTAGAGGTACCTCGGTGACGTTGTAAGCAAACCTCTATTGATTTACGAACACCTCGTCTAGCCACCTATACCTAACAGTGGGAACTATCTCAGCATAGGTATTTTCAATGCAGTCACTGATGGCGTCACTTTCTACACTGATGCGGTCACTTTCTACACTGAAGGCAACAGTATCTACACTGATGGCGTCACTTTCTACACTGATGATGCAGTGACGGGTGTTTCACTGGTCACGGGTTCCACGCGGTGAAGCTCGGACGTAAGCTAACCCTACGTAGCCGCGAGGGCCTCCTGCTGGAGATGATGGATGCTGGCGGTTCCCGCCAGAGACCTTCTGAAGGATTGAGAGCACCGATAAATGAGCATGGAAAATGCGGCTTGGCATTCGCTGTGGAAATTATCCGGTGAACAGGGCAAAGCCTACGCACCGACAACCCCACGCAGAGTACTGGCCTTCGCTGCCGGGTACAAGAGCCGCCTGTTCGTCTTTGTGCTCTTCTCCATTTGCGCCGCGGTCTTAGCGGTCATCACCCCGGTGCTCGCTGGCCGGGTGGTTGATGAGATCGTGGCCGGTAGCGGTACCGAAATCATCATCAACCTCGCGTTGATCATTGCACTGGTCGCCGTGCTGGATGCGGCAGTGTCGGTGGTGGTGCGTTGGTTCTCTGCGAAGCTCGGTGAGGGGATCATTTACGATCTGCGGACCGCGGTATTTGACCACGTGCAAAAGATGCCCGTGGCCTTTTTCGCCCGCACTCGCACCGGCGCATTGGTCAGCCGGCTGAACAATGATGTCATCGGCGCGCAAGCGGCGTTTGCCGGCACCCTGTCGGGATTGGTATCAAACACCGTTGCCCTGTTGCTGACCGCCGGTGTTATGTTTTCCACTTCCTGGCAGGTGACTGTGCTGGCACTGATCCTGCTGCCCATTTTCCTGCTTCCGGCCCGTCACTTTGGGCGCACCGTGGCGCTTTTGCGCCGCGAATCCGCAGAGCTCAACGCGTCCATGGGTACCCAAATGACCGAGCGATTCTCAGCCCCGGGTGCCACACTGATCAAACTTTTCGGGCGGCCGGCTGATGAATCGGAACAGTTCGCGCTGCGGGCACGACGCGTGCGGGATATCGGCGTAAAAACCACCATGCGCCAGTTCTATTTCGTAGCAGCCCTGACGCTGGTTGCCGCCCTGGCGTTAGCGCTGGTTTATGGCCTCGGTGGCGTGTACGCGGCCCGTGGCGATCTGGCCGCCGGTGATGTGGTGGTCCTAGGAATGCTGCTGACCCGCTTGTATGCGCCGTTGACCGCGTTGGCCAACGCCCGCGTGGAGATCACCAGCGCACTGGTGAGCTTTGACCGGGTCTTTGAAATCTTAGACCTTCAGCCGCTGATCGTGGATGCGCCCGATGCCACCGAACTTTCGCCGGGCCCGGTCTCGGTGAAATTCAAAGAGGTGGATTTCGCCTACCCCAGTGCCGATAAGGTTTCGCTGGCTTCTCTGGAGGAGGTTGCCGTTTTAGATACTCGGGGTGGGCAGCAGGTCTTGCACGGAATCGACTTTGAGATCCCGGCCGGTGCCACCGTCGCACTGGTCGGTTCCTCGGGAGCTGGTAAGTCGACGATCGCCTCGCTGCTGGCGCGGCTCTACGATGTGGACTCGGGGAGTGTCGAATTGGCCGGAACCGATATCCGCCAGCTAAAAATGCAGTCGCTACGGTCCGTTGTGTCAATGGTGACCCAAGACGGACACCTTTTCCATGAAACGATCCGCGCGAATCTGCGGTTGGCGCGTCCCGAGGCCAGTGACGAGCAGATCTGGCAGGCGTTGGAGCGGGCCCGTCTGAAACCCACCATCCAAGCACTCCCTGAGGGCCTAGACACCGTCGTGGGGGAGCGCGGCTACCGGCTTTCCGGTGGTGAGCGTCAGCGGATGACCATTGCCCGGTTGCTGCTGGCGGCGCCACAAGTGGTGATTCTGGATGAGGCGACGGCGGCTTTGGATTCGGCCAATGAGGCCGCGGTACAGGCGGCGTTGAGTGAGGCGCTAGAGAACCGGACCGCTTTGATTATCGCGCACCGGCTCTCCACCATCCGTTCGGCGGATCTGATCCTGGTAATTGAAGAGGGCAAGATCCTCGAACGTGGCACGCATCAGCAGTTACTGAGCCTCGGTGGGCGCTACACCGAACTATACGAAACCCAGTTCGCGCAGTAACCCGTCCCTTGCAAGGGTGTTGAATTGGGGTTACCGCGCGGCTGGCTAGTCGGTCGCGGCCACCAGTTGGCGGCCTAACTCTGCGGCCGCAGCCTGTAGTTCGGGCACGGCACGCTTGGCAAAGTCGGCATCCACGCGGGTAACCGGTCCGGAAACGGAGACCGCCATTGGGGTCGGAGCGCCGGGTACCGGTACGGCGAAGCAGCGCACGCCCAGCTCCTGCTCTTCCTCGTCCACCGCATAGCCGCGCTCGCGGACCGCCTCAATTTCGGTAAACAGCTTGCCCAAGGTAGTGATGGTCTTCGGTGTCCGCGCCGGCATTCCGGCCTGAGCCACGAGCCGCTGCACCCGTTCATCATCCAGCACGGACAAGATCGCCTTGCCCACGCCCGAGTAATGCAGCATGGCCCGGCGGCCCACCTCGGTAACCATGCGCATGGAATGGTTTGACTGTACCTGAGCGATATAGGTGACCATGTCTCCGTCGAGCACCGCGATATTGGCGCTCTCGCCTAGACGTTCGACTAGTTCCTTCAGCTTCGGAGTGGCCAGGGCGCCCAGCTGCCGGTTGGCTACTTCACCCAATCGGATCAGCCGTGGACCTAAGGAGTACCGGCGGTTTGGAAGCTGTCGCACATAACCCACACCTACTAGCGTGCGCAGAAGCCGGTGAATGGTCGGCAGCGGCAGCGGCGTATCGGCTGCCAGTTCGCTTAAGGCCGCCTCGCCGCCCGCACGGGCGATAACTTCTAGTAATTCAAAGGCGCGTTCAACCGATTGGACGCCGCCGCTGGCCTTGGCCTTAACCTCGGTCATGGTCTGCTCCTTGCCTGACTGCCGGTGCAGCCTTGCCACTGCATCTAGAGAGAAAAGTGGCACTGTTTAGTGGGTTCTTGCTCGTAAGAATACCGGAAGAACTTCAGAAAATTCCACGATCCGAAAACATTCGCCCAATAAAAGTGTGAGCTAGTGCACCTGAGCCCTTGTCTTTTCATTTTACAGATACTAATATCCACTATACGGAAACTTTTTAGATGTTGAGGAGAGATCATGCCAGCACCAAGTCCGGGGTATTCACTCACCCTGCGGGTTCAGACGCCTGCATCGATCACGGCCACTAGCGAACTTGCTGCAGCCGTGAGCCGCGCCGGGGGAGATATCACCGCGCTGGATGTCACCGAATCGCATCACGCCTACATGGTGGTAGATGTCAGCTGCAATACCACCGATGTGGAACATGGTCAGCGGGTTCGCGATGAGCTGGAAGGCCTAGACGGGGTAGATGTTCGTAACGTCTCGGACCGTACCTTCCTGATGCACTTAGGTGGAAAGCTGGAGGTGGTCCCGAAGGTGGCCCTGCGCAACCGCGATGACCTATCGCGTGCCTACACCCCTGGGGTGGCTCGTGTCTGCCAGGCCATTGCCGAAAATCCAGCCGACGCGCGTAATCTGACCGTTAAGCGAAACACCATCGCGGTGGTTACCGACGGTTCGGCGGTGCTCGGATTGGGAAATATTGGTCCGGCTGCCGCACTGCCGGTGATGGAAGGCAAGGCCGCCCTTTTCAAACAGTTCGCCGGTGTGGATGCCTGGCCGGTCTGTCTCGACACCCAGGATAGCGATGAGATCGTCATGATCGTCAAGGCATTGGCCCCGGTATATGGCGGAGTGAACCTCGAAGACATCGCGGCCCCGCGCTGCTTTGAAATTGAAGCCCGGCTGCGCGAAGAGCTGGACATCCCGGTCTTCCACGACGACCAGCACGGAACTGCCATCGTCACGCTCGCGGCCCTACAGAACGCGCTACTAGTGGTCGGCAAATCCTTGTCCGAGGTGCGTATCGTGGTCTCCGGGGTGGGTGCGGCCGGTAACGCGATCATCCAGCTGCTGACCGCTCGCGGGGCAGCGAACATCATCGCCTGCGGCCGTGAAGGAGCCATCAACCGTGCCGGAAACTACCAGGACGCCCACCGACAATGGTTGGCACAGCACACCAACCCCGAGAACTTCGCCGGCTCCTTAAAAGAAGCCGTCGTCGGTGCCGACTTGTTCATCGGTGTCTCCGCACCAAATGTGCTGGACGAAGCGGATATCGCGGCCATGAACGCCAACGCCATCGTCTTTGCCATGGCCAACCCGGATCCAGAAGTAGACCCAAACATTGCCGGGAAGCACGCCGCGGTGGTTGCCACCGGACGCAGTGACTTCCCGAACCAAATTAACAACGTCTTGGCCTTCCCGGGCTTCTTCCGTGGGCTGCTGGATGCGGGGGTATCGGACATTACCGACGCCATGCTGCTAGCCGCCGCGGATGCCATTGCGGCGCGGGTAGGCGAGGAAGAACTCAATCCGGGATTCATCATCCCCTCGGTGTTCGACCCGAAGGTGGCCAGCGACGTGGCCGCCGCCGTGGTCCGCGCAGCGAACAAACATTGAGAGCAATCACAACAGTAAAGGTATGAGGAGCACCATGACCATCTCCATCTCACGTATCCCCGATGTGCCCAACGCCCAGAACATTCTTTCGGATGAGGCGCTGGCGTTCATTGAACAGCTACACGTGCGTTTTGCCGGGACCCGCGATGACTTGCTTGCTGCACGCACCGAGCGGCGCAGCGAGTACTCCAAGGCCAAGCGCATCGATTTTGACCCGGCCACCGAGCAGGTGCGCACCGGGGACTGGAAGGTTGCCCCGGCTCCGGCCGCGCTGCGCGATCGCCGCGTGGAAATCACCGGCCCGGCCTCCCCCGCCAAGATGGCCATCAACGCGCTGAACTCCGGCGCCAAGGTTTGGTTGGCTGACTTAGAAGATGCCTCCACCCCGAGCTGGGAAAACGTCATCGATGCGGTGGCCAACCTGACGGCCGCAGCCCGTGGAGAGCTGTCCTTCACCTCGCCCGAAGGGAAAACCTATGCGCTGCGTGATGATGCCCCACTCTCCGTGGTGGTCGTTCGCCCACGCGGTTGGCACCTGAACGAGAACAACGTGCTGATCAACGGCAAACCCGCCGTGGGTGCGCTCGTGGACTTTGGGCTGCACTTCTTCCACAACGCCAAGGTACTGGCCGCGGCCGGGCAGGGCCCGTTCTACTACCTGCCCAAGATGGAGCACTACCTCGAGGTGCGTCTGTGGAATGAGATCTTCACTTTCGCCCAGGAACAGCTGGGGATCGACTACGGTACCGTGCGCGCCACCATGCTCATCGAAACCATCCCGGCCGCCTTCCAGATGGAAGAATTCCTCTACGAATTGCGCGACCACGTTTCGGGCCTGAACGCCGGACGCTGGGACTACCTATTCTCGATTATCAAGACCTTCCGCGAAGCCGGCAGCGACTTCATCATGCCGGACCGTGCAGACGTTGCGATGACCGCCCCGATGATGCGTGCCTACACCGAACTGTTGGTCAAGACCTGCCACAAGCGCGGGGCCTTTGCCATGGGTGGCATGGCCGCCTTCATCCCTAACCGCCGCGAACCTGAAGTCACTGAAGCCGCCTTCGCCAAGGTGCGCGATGACAAGACCCGCGAAGCCAACGATGGCTTCGACGGATCCTGGGTTGCCCACCCGGACTTGGTGGGACTATGCCAAGAAATCTTCGATTCAGTCTTGGGAGACAAGCCAAACCAGCTGGATAAGCAGCGTCCAGAGGTAGAAGTCACTGCCGAACAACTGCTGGATGTGGCCAGTGCTCCGGGCCAGGTGACCGAAGCTGGGGTGCGGCTGAACCTGTATGTGGCTGTGGCCTATACCGCCGTCTGGCTCTCGGGCAATGGTGCAGTAGCGATTCACAACTTGATGGAAGACGCGGCGACCGCAGAGATCTCGCGCTCGCAGATCTGGCAGCAGATCCGCAACCAAGTGGTCGCTGCCGACACCGGCAACACCATTACCGCGCAGATGGTCTCCGAGATCTTGGCCGAGGAAGTGGAAAAGCTTCGCGGTGAGGTCAACGACGAGGCACGCTTCACCGCCTACTACCAGCCGGCGGCCGACTTGATTGCCAAACTGACCAGCGGCAAGGACGAAGACTTCGAGGACTTCCTGACCTTGCCCGCCTACGAACTGTTGGATAAGGAATACGTGAGCTAAGCATGAACTCAGTCTTCGATCAGGCGACCCTCGCCGCGGTGGAGGCCCAGCTGGCGCACACTGACCAGCTGATGTCTACCAGCTACGCCGGTGATACCGGGGCGCGCCAACCGGTACACACCGTCTACATTTCCGCCGACCGCTACACCCAACAGTTACCTGCCCGTTGGGGAGCCAATGCGCTGGCAGCCGCTGGTGGCACTGAAGGGCTGGCCGAAATCGCTGCAACACTGGGACTGCGTGAACCCGAGCGCCTCGGTGCACTGGTCGCCGCTAAGCTGCGCGGGGAGCCGATCGAAGACCTTCGACTTGATTTTGAAGACGGTTACGGGAACCGTTCGGATGCCGAAGAAGATGCGGCGGCACTCAGCGCCGCGGACGCAGTGGCTGAAGCCGTTGCCGCGGGCAAAGCCCCGGCCTTTATCGGGATCCGCTTCAAGAGCTTTGATGCGGCCACCCGGGCCCGCGGTATCCGCACACTGGACCTGTTCATCTCCCGGCTGGTAAGCCATGGATCTTTACCGCAGGGGCTCCGGCTAACCCTACCGATGGTGGTCACCGTGGCTCAGGTCGAGGCAATGGTACTGCTGGCCGAAAAGCTGGAACAGGCGCACGGACTTGCCGAAGGTTCGCTGCGCTTTGAGGTGCAGATCGAAACCCCGCAGGTAATCATTGCCGCCAATGGCAGCCTGCCAGCGGCCCAACTGATTCAAGCCGGTGCCGGGCGCGTCTCCTCCTTGCATTACGGTACCTATGACTACTCGGCTTCTCTCGGAGTGGCCGCGGCCTACCAGTCCATGGAGCATCCAGTGGCCGACTTCGCCAAGGATGTGTTGCAGGTAGCGGTGGCCGGTACCGGGGTGGAACTCTCAGACGGATCCACCAACATTCTGCCTGCCGGCGATCCGGAGAATAT
This sequence comes from Glutamicibacter uratoxydans, assembly GCF_050753455.1. Taxonomy (GTDB): domain Bacteria; phylum Actinomycetota; class Actinomycetes; order Actinomycetales; family Micrococcaceae; genus Glutamicibacter; species Glutamicibacter uratoxydans_A. The sequence continues at coordinate 3,335,946 of NZ_CP192736.1, read as the reverse complement.
GGCCGAAGCCTGGGCGCTGCACGCCCGGTTGGTCCGCCGCCACCTGGAGCGCGGGATCTACCAAGGCTGGGATTTGCACGAAAACCAGCTAGTCACCCGATACCTCGCCACCTTCTCCTTCTTCCGGGAAAATCTCGCCGCGGCCACCACCCGGCTACGTAACTATGTCCATCAGATCGAGTCGGCCATTATGGACGAACCAGCCACCGCCCGCGCCCTGGCCCGCTACATTCACCGTGGTCTAGCCTGCGGAGCCATGGAAGAGGAAGAAGTTACCGCCATGGCACAGATTTCCCTTGCTGAACTCGAAGCACTTGCCCTGAACCGTTCCCATGCCTAAGGACCCCGCGATGACCGCACCAGCCAATGCCAAGAACCCGTACTACACCACCTACGGTGGACACCCGCCACAGACCGATCTGCTCACTGACCGGGCGATCGTCACCGAAGCCTACACCGTCATCCCGCGTGGTGTGCTGCGCGATATTGTGACCAGCGTCTTCCCGGAATGGAGCAACACCCGCGCCTGGGTGCTAAACCGTCCGGTGGCCGGCGGCCCCACCACCTTCGCGCAGTCCATCGTCGAGGTAGGTCCCGGTGGCGGTTCAACCAAGCCAGAACCACAGCAGGAAGTCTCCGGTTTCATCTTCGTGGTGGCCGGTGAGCTAGCGCTAACCATCGAGGGGGAGGAGCACCTTCTGAGCGAGGGTGGGTTCGCCTACCTTCCTGCCGGTGCTCAGTGGAGCGCTAACAACAACACCGCCGAGGTGGCGACCTTCCACTGGATCCGTAAACGCTATGAGCCGCTGGAAGGTGTTGCTGCTCCGGGACCGGTGGTAGGCAACGAACACGATATTGAACCAGGCGCCATGCCGGACACTGACGGCAAATGGCGCACCACCCGGATGCTCGATCCGGATGATGTGGCCTTCGACTTCGGGGTGAACATCGTGACCTTCGAACCTGGGGCTTCGATTCCGTTTGCCGAAACGCACGTCATGGAGCATGGGCTCTACGTCCTTGAAGGTAAGGCCGTGTACCGGCTGAATGATGACTGGGTTGAGGTGGAAGCCGGGGATTACATGGCCCTGCGCGCCTTCTGCCCGCAAGCCTGCTATGCCGGCGGCCCGTCAAACTTCCGCTACCTGCTGTACAAGGATCAGAACCGCCAGATCCAGCTCTAAACGGATGTAACGCACAAGGGCTGCGGAACTAGATGGTTCCGCAGCCCTTCTGAGTTACTGAAGGGAAGCGTCGAAGAGTCCACAGAGAATTATTTTCGCGGCAGGAAGCAAGCAGATGCCTTCCGGGGCCGGTGCCCTTCAACCCGACTCCCTGTCAGAAGTCCTCGACAATGCTGGAGTCTTTGCGTGGGACGACAACGTCGAAGCCGGGCACCGTCGTGCCTTCGACCCTAGACACCGATTTTCTGCGGTTCGCCGCGGGCAGGGGTATCACCCAAGTGCTCTCCAGCCTTAAGTCCGCGCTGCTCTTCGACAGTGGTTCGATCACCCTGAATCTACGCGAACCGCGATGAGCAGAATCTGGGCGCCGCCCCGGTGGTTCCGCTGGCTGTGGATGCCGGCGGGGAAATCGCCGAGGGCGAGGTGGAACTGGACAGTAAGATCAGTAACGTGGCCTGCCAGGCCACGGCTCTGAGCCCCACAGTGAAGATTACCTACGAAGGCTAGAACCAACAGCCGGATTCCGTTGAGATGTAGTTTGAAAGATAATCCGCACTCCGTAGTGCCTCATGTCAATATGCTCGCGAAAAGTCAGTCCCATGCCTCAGCTAAAGTGCTCGCGTAATCATTAGGATGCCTTCACCTGCTTCCGCACCTGCGCCTGGGTCTTCGCCTCGGCAAGACGAATCAACTCTAACTGCAGCTGATGGATCCGACGAGTCAGTTCAGCGAGATTCGTTTCCCGATACAACTGTTCCAACGCGTCCCGTTCAGGCGGTAGCATCACCCCGGTGGACTTGACCCGGTCCGCCGGTGTGCGCGGGGCATCGTAGCTACGCACCTGCCGTCCTGAGCGACTGACCTTGTATCCCACGGCCTTGGTCGTCGGGGTGAACAAGTTCTTCCGCAGGTTCACCAGCGGCCACAAAGCCTTCAACACGGCCAATTCCCGGGGCGTGTCATACCGGTAGTAGAACGCGTCCTTACGGACGATATCGCCGTTCTTCTGCTCTACGAACGGGTTGTCATTCGAATGCCTGGGACGTGAACGAGTCGCTCGGAGATTGGTGCTTTTCACCCAGCTCTGAACTGAGGCGTTCAAGAATTCAGACCCGTTGTCTGTATGGATTCTATCCACCTCATAGGGGAAAAGACCCTTGGTTTCCTCAAGTGCTTCAGCAATCCATTTGGACGCTTTATTCTTCACTGCGGTGTTGATGGTCCGTCCGGTGAACGGGTCGGTGACGGTCAAGGTGAAAGCAAATTCGCCTTTGAGCGTGTGTCCGCAGTGGGCGACAGTGTCGGCCATGACGATCCCTGGCTGATGATCGATCGGTTTGATGTGCGTCATGATCGGGATGATGTCTTTGAACCGGTTCTTCGAGGTTCGGGTGGCCGCTTTCGCGTCGGGATGCAGGCGGTCCTTGAAGGGGGCCAGGTATCGGTCGATGGTTGCTGGGCTCATGCGCAGCAGCTCATCGCGGACCTGTGGTGTGTAGCGGGTTCTGACCTTGCCCAGGGATCCGGAAGCTACGTGCCTTTCTAGGTTGTCCAGAATGGTGCGCATGGCGGCTGACAAGTATTTGCCGCAGGGTTTACCAGCGGTGAGATACACGTGCTGGAGGACGAGTCTGGCGTCGTAGGTGTATTTGTTGCCGCGTGGTTTGCGCAGGATGCTGGTGGCTGGTCCGCGGCGTTGGAGCGCGTGCTGGAGTTGGCGTCGGGCATTGGCTCGGGACCATCCGATTTCGGTGGTCATGCGGTCCAGGATGACGCCTTTTTCCTTTTTGCTGGCTTTGGCGTAGGACTGCGCTTCTTTTTTGGTGATGTCTCGTCGTGTTGCCAAGGTTAGCTCGTGTCCCATCTATTCAGCATGCGGTTTTCACCTGCATGGTGGTAGCGTTTCGCGAGCATTTCTCATTTGAGGCATGTGGGTTGTTTCGCGAGCACTTTAGATGATTCAACACGACAGCTTGATGTCGACCTGGCGCTGATGGAAAGTGTGGACATGTTCTCGTTGTACGTGACACATGATGAGCTCACCACCGTTCAACCCGGTGAGCCTGCGGCCCAAGGGCTGCGGATGAATGACGATTTCTACGCTGAGCACAGTGACTCACCGTTGCCTGCTCTAGCTCCAGCACTCGAAGGCAAATCGCTACAACTGCGTGCGGATCTTGAATATGCCGAACCACCGATTTGGCGCCGTCTCGTGGTGCCGGCATTCATGAACCTCGCAGACCTGCACTCCGCGCTGCAGGTGGCGTTTGGATGGAACAACTCTCACCTGCATGACTTTGAACAACGCAGCGCCGATGGCCTACACGTGCTGCGCTTCTCCAACGGTGAAATGGAAGAGGACATGGCCGAAGATGAGTTTCAGGTCAGCGTCGGGCAGCTTGCACGCCAGCCCAAAGATTCCTTCCACTACAACTACGACTACGGTGACAGCTGGCGGTTGAAGCTGGTCCTCGAGAAAATCGTGGATACCCCGCCCGGCCAGCTGATGCGCTGCACTGGTGGGCGAATGCGTTCGCCGGTCGACGATATTGGTGGGATTCCCGGGTGGGAGCACGCCGTGGAAATTCTGGCCGACCCGCGTCACCCCGATTATCAGCGCTATCGTAACTTCCTGGGCCTGGCGCCCGGTGAGGTTTTCGACCCCAAATACTTTAACGCGCGAACGATTGATGACGAATACGCTCGTCTGCTGAGGTAACTGTCGGAAACCTTCGGTAGCTTGTTCTTGTTTCCCCATGGTCTCTGACAGAAAGTGCTCTCATGACGCAACAGCTCAGCCTGCAACGGTTTATCGAAGCCTTGTCCGATGAGATCTCCCAGCTTTCAGACGAAGAGCTGCGACGGGCGGTGCTGGGATGGGCTCAGCATCTACCCGCGGCCCAGCGCGCAACTTTTCTTTCACATTTCATCCCCGGCAATACTCCGATCGAGCAGTCGCTGATTCGTCAGATCGACGTTGAATCACTATTGACTAGCATCGCCGAGCTTCATGAACGTCTGGAACGAGGAGACTATTTTCAGGGCTATGGCTGGGATGACGAGATTTATGACGAGCGCTCCTTCGGGGATGATTCCTGGGCCGATGAACTAAGCGAACTTTTCAGCGACACCGATGCAGTATTCATGGGCGGTGATTTGCAGGGTGCCCGAACTGCCTATGAGCAGCTCTTCGACATTCTGGATCTTGGTGATGAGGTTGGGGTTTTCACCGGAGCTGAGGAACCTGTTGATATGTTGGATCAGGATATTTCCGAAAGTCAGGCCCGCTATCTGCGCTGCGTCTACGAACTTAGCGCACAAGATCAGCGGGCCACGGATTTCGTCCAAGCATGGTTTTCGCTCAGTGAGTGCAGCGATCAATTGTCCCTACGAATGATCGACGAAGCTCGGCCAGAGCAGATGCCTGACTTTGAGGCCTTCCTCCCAGGATGGATCCACGAGCTACAGGTTCGCCTAGAACGACAGTTCACGTCTCGCGGACGCGAATTGCTGGTTGAAGCAACCCTCTACCACGGTGGTGTAGAGGCGTTAGGTGAGTTGGCGCGCAATGCCACAGCAGCTCAGGCCGACCTGTATCTCGACTGGTTGGTGACCGTACTAGAAATTGGTGACCAAGAACAAGGGATTACAGTCGCCCGAGAAGCCCTAAGCAGACTTAGCCAGCCGGGGACCACCCGGGCGCGCATCGCCGATGAGCTGGCGGAGCTGCTGGTCGCTACCCCGGAAGAGGCGCTGGAAGCTCGCCGGCAAGCCTTTCGCTCTGACCCGAAACTTCATCGACTTACCAGCCTTTATAATGCCGAACAACAGTTTGCTGATCCAACGTTGTCCATGTGCCGAGAGCTTGAGTTCTTCCGTAACAGCCCGCAAGCACCTAAGATCCCACTCATATCTCAGCTAGTGATGCTTTTATTCGCCGGTGAAGTGCAAGCAGCGATGAAGCTCGGTTTGGGTTCGTCTACTGCAGGGACCGTGGCCGGTCAGGCACTGATGGTTTTACTCCCGTATTTACTGGTCTCTGGGCTGGACAAGCCGTTAGCGCTGCCGCAGCGCGGAAGCTGGTTAGCTTTGTTGCTTTCCGGGACTGATGGCGGAGAATACGTCGGGCTGGATCTGCGTAGCGCGGATCTGGGCCGACAAATTTCGCCATCTAACGAGTCCGGTGAGGTCCGGCTCGCCTCGCTGTTGTTGCAACGGATAGCCGGGCAGAACTTCAGCGAAACGCAGCGTGCGCAGCATGCTCGGACGGCAGAAACACAGATCGAAGCAGTGGTACAACGGATTGTTGGTGGCCAGAACCGGTCAAGCTACGAGCTTGCTGCAAATCTCATTTACTGCCGCGCCGAATTGGGATACCTGAACGGGCAGCCGGAGGAAGCCGAGCAGTTTGTTGCAACCCTTGCCGCTAAATTTCCGCGGCACCGGGCCTTTCACCAAGAACTGGTAGATTCTCGCCGGCGCTCCCACGTGCTCAACCCGGACGCGGCTAACCGCTGAAGGTATGAAGCGAACCGAGGATTAGAGCTACACTTGCTGGCAACCCAGTGATAGCTTGAGGGTAGCTTTAGCCGAATCGAAGACCTTGGTTTTCCGTCCTCACCCAGTGAGCGGACACCGGATAGGGATTACCCGATGACAGTGATGCACGAACCAGATATGAGCGACCTTGGCATTGCCTCGCGAGCCACACTCAAACCCATCTCCGTTATCGCCGAGGCGGCGGGGATTGAGGCTGATGCGGTTGAATTTTATGGCAAGTACAAAGCCAAGATCGACCCATCCCAAATCACCACACAGGGCACTGGTTTAGGCAAGGTCGTGCTGGTCACCGGCATGTCTCCGACACCCGCAGGGGAGGGGAAGACCACGGTAGTGGTGGGACTGGCCGATGCACTAGCTGCCACGGGAACCCGGACCATGATGGCCTTGCGTGAACCGTCGGTCGGGCCGAGTTTCGGAATGAAGGGCGGGGCCACCGGCGGCGGCTACTCCCAGGTGTTGCCCATGGATGAAATCAACCTGCATTTCACCGGAGATTTCCATGCCATCACCAGTGCAAACAATCTACTGATGGCACTATTAGATAACCACCTGCAACAGGGCAACGCGCTGGGCATTGATCCGCGCCGCATTACCTTCAAACGTGTGATGGACATGAATGACCGGGCGTTGCGCAATATCGTCATTGGTTTAGGCGGTCCCGCGCAGGGTATGCCGCGCGAAACCGGCTTTGATATCACCGCAGCTTCCGAGGTGATGGCGGTCTTTTGCCTTGCCACGGATTTGGCGGATCTGCGTGCCCGGTTAGGCCGGATGACCGTGGGGTACACCTATGACAAGGTCCCGGTGACCGTCGATGATCTAGGCGCTGCTGGATCTATGGCACTGCTGCTCAAGGAAGCGATCAAACCCAATCTCGTCCAAAGCATCGGTGGCACCCCTGCTCTGATTCACGGTGGACCGTTTGCGAATATTGCGCACGGCTGTAATTCGGCGATTGCTACCAACACCGCGCGGGCCTTAGCCGATGTGGTGGTGACCGAAGCTGGTTTCGGGTCAGATCTGGGCGCGGAAAAGTTCATGAACATTAAGGCCCACTACGCAGACTGCGCCCCAGACGCGGTGGTTATCGTTGCCACCATCAGGGCACTGAAAATGCACGGGTCGGTTCCCAAGAGCGAGCTAGCGCAAGAAAACGTTGCTGCCGTCCGCGCCGGACTGGCGAACTTGGCGCATCATGCGCAGATTGTTTCCAAATTCGGGATCCGCCCAGTGATCGCGCTAAACCGTTTCACCACGGACACCGCGGCAGAACTCGGGGTAGTCATCGACTGGGCGAACTCTCAGGGAATCGATTGCGAGGTGGCAGACGTCTGGGGCCAGGGCGGAGCGGGAACCGGCGATCTGGCTGCGGCAGTACTGCGGGCCTTGGAAGAACCGAAGAACTTTGCCCCACTGTATGGGATGACCCAAAGCACCGAAGACAAGATTCGTCGCGTGGCCACGGAAGTCTACGGGGCGGTGGAGGTGGATTACTCCGCTAAAGCCGAACAAATGCTGGAGCAGATCCACGACAATGGGTGGGATAACCTGCCGGTGTGTATGGCAAAAACGCAGTATTCGTTCTCCGATGACCCCACTTTGTTGGGTGCACCACAGGACTTCACGCTGCAGGTACGCGAACTCATTCCGAAAACCGGTGCCGGTTTTGTCGTGGCATTGACCGGGGCCATCATGACTATGCCGGGTCTGCCCAAAAACCCTGCGGCGATGCGCATGGACATTGATGAGCAGGGCAACGCGGTCGGTTTGGCGTAATAAGTGGTGGGCTCGGTTCTGCTGAGCCCCGCATCATCTCACCGCAGGGACGCTCTAGATCTTTTGACTGTGTATGAGCGGGCTGATTGCAGAGTGCCTAACTCCACCATCGACTTTCACAAATTTGACTCTTACTTTCACAATATGTGGGGTAACTTCAACAAAATTGTGAAAGTAGGAGTGCAAGTATGGGATGCTAGTCAGAGTTAAAGTGTGAGTAGTTTAAGTGGTGGCTGCGAGATAAGTCTTTCCACGAATACCTGCCCAAGCGAGCTGGATGAGCTCGTGGTTAGATTGCGCGACTGGCTCGGATTCACGATTCGTAGAGGTTAAGGCGGTCTCAGGTGGATTCCCCAAATTGATTCGGGAAACCGTCAGTGCGTTGAGCAAAAGCACTGGGGTGGGCTGATTCTGGTGGGGCTCGAAGAAAGAAGCGGATTCACTCTTGCCGAGGGCTTTGCCCCTGGAGCAATTGCCAACGCGGCAATGGATATCGGTCGGTCGCGAAGGCTCAAAGAAGAAAGCGGCTCACTAACGCCGACTCCGGTATTGGATGTGAACATTGCTCCCTTTGAAAGCGGCAGGGTTGTAATTATCGAAGTGAGCGAACTTGAGCCCCAGCAGAAACCTTGTTTCGCCTCCGACAAAGGACCCAGGAGTGGAAGTTATCGGCGGCTACACGACGGTGATCATAGGCTCAATGAGTTTAGAGTCTACGCACTTCAAAGCAATCGAAAGCAACGTAAAGATGTTCTCCAACCGGTCGATGGCGTGAGTATGAAGAACTTAATAGGCGAACGATCGCGTCACGGACGGGTCTCCATCCCAATATAGTTAGACGTTACCTGAGCTGACTTGTTGAGGCCTGTTGGCGAGTTTCCATCGGGTCGCCCACCAGCCCGCAGCGGACCTATCGAAAGAAATGACACCAGTAAAAGGCGGCTGGAATAGAACGAGCCTGGTTCTTAACTCTGTCTAGGGCGCGGAAAGCACCCAGAATAGTTCGTTCAGGGCGTGAGACCAGGTAATGCGCTCTTGTTCCAGCCGTAACCCACCGAGTTCACCAAGTAACTCGAACAGCTCGCGTTCCGAATCACTCAGGCCCTGAGGCGCCTGTTTGCCAAGACCATTGGGGTCGGGCACCGCGAAGTCGATAAATTGCTGGAGAGTTTCGGAGTCTGTCATCACTGAGCGGGATTGCGGCAATACTCCGCGTAATTCCGCCAGAATCGTCAGTCCATCGGTATCCAGATCACCCCAATAAACGACCTGGCTCCTGCGCACCCATGGCAACTGTGCGCACCAGCGCACGTCATAGCCGGCACCGTGTAGGGCGATTACACCTTCCATGACGGGTAGTGATAACAGGGTTTGGAGGTTTTCCACGATCAGCACGTACTGCACCGGAGCGGACAACGCGGCCAGCACGGACAGCGGAGCACTAAGATCGGTCAAACCGCCCGGTGCCAGAGCCGGGTCTAGGAATTTCGCCCGATACATTTTCGGTGGTGTCACGAGGCCAAGGTCAGACTCCCCGCCGGAGGCAACATGAAGGGGCCGCACGATGCTGGCATGGCGCTCTAACCATTTCGAATCGATCCCCGATACCGGTAATTGCCGGGGATAGAGCCCGGAATGCGGGTGTTCGGCGAGCCAAGCCAACACATCAAAGATGCGTTCAAAGTCCGCTTCGGGAAGGTTGTCGAGTTTGGGAAGAATCTTGGCCACGACCTGCCCGAATTCGGGACTATCCTCGCCCGCTAAGCGCATGAGACGTTGCGCGCGTTCCCTGCGCCGGGTCCAGTGGGTACTGCATCCGAGGAATCGCGCCATCGCCTGCGGACTGCTGACCGATAGCCGCACCGGGACATTCTGGGTTCCGGTGTTCGGCCACCGACGCAGCTCCCAATCAACGTGCAAATCTTGCCCCTGCACCCGGCTCCACAACTGAATCCAGCGGGCAACAGCGGCCATATCGGCGGCCGCCTGGCGGTCATTGGGCGGTTGTAGGCCCAAGATTACGGCCTCGGTGGACGGGAAGGGCGCTACACTCCAGGTGGCACTTTTACGGTGATAGAGTTTCTCGAGCCGGTCCTTGGCCTGAGCAACGGTGAGCATAGTGGGCCTTCCATGTGATCAGAACAGAGCTTCAACAACGGGGTCAGTATCTGGCTGGTTATTCTCGGCATGTGTAGCTTCGTGCTCTGCCTGTGCCGGATCATCCATCGGTTCGAAGGGTACCTCGGAGAGATGCGAGGCCTTGGAATCCTGGCAGCTGACCAAAGCCACGCCACCCACGTAATCTTCGAGGGTGCGCAGCAGTTTCATCGGGGTAGCCAGAATCATGTGGAAGCCGAACTCTGCAAAGATGTCCATCGCGGTCTTGGTGAAGTTGGTGTCCGCCTTGTCAAAGGCCTCATCCATGACGATTGAGGCGTAGCTGGGCAGCTTGGCGTCCCCGGCCAACTGGTAACGCAGGGCAGCGGCCAGGCAGAACACTACTAGTTTCTGTTTCTGCCCACCGGAACGTCCTGCCCCCGAATCGTAGACATCCATAACATGGTGCTCGGCGTCCACTTCGATCGCGGTGAAGCGCACATGGTTGCGTACGTCCAACACCTGTTGACGCCAAGAACGGTGAGCCGATTCGGAGGAACCGAGCTGGGTCATCATCTGAGCCAACACCGCAAAACGTTCCTCGGCTGCGGCACGGTCTTCCTCTACGGCCAATGCCCCAGTGGTGACAGTGTTCAGATCGCGCAGGAACTCGGTGGCCATGGCCGGCCGCGAATCCTCCACCCGGATCTGCAGGTAGTGCCCCGGTGAGTAGAAGCTACGCAATAGCGATGAGTTGATCGGGTCGATCCGTTGCCGGATCTCCCGGACAGCACGCTGGATGAGCTCGCGCAGCTGGGCGATGTTCTGCTGAGTTTGGGTACGCAGCATATCGAAGAACCGGTCTTCGAATTCCGGCAACCGGTCGGCCTGCAAGGACCCCAAAACCTGTAAATATCCGGATCGATCCGCCACCGAATCGGTGAGATCTTGGGCCGACTCAGGCCAGCGGAGCTTGAACCCTGAGATCACCCTGGACATGAGCTGGTGCAGATCTGTCATGGTGGTGCGCAGTGTTTCTTTGCGCCGGGCTAGGGCAGCTTGCGCCTTGCGAGCCTCGGTCTCTACCGATTCGTGGGTGGTAATGCGTTGGGTTTTGACCGCGTCGAATTCGCTGCGCAGTTGCTGTGCGATTTCCGGAGCGACGGCGGGCTGTGGCTGTTCGTCTAGCCGGGTCAGGGCTAAACGCAATGCCTCAAGTTGGGCCGAGGCGGAGATTTCATCATGTTGTGCGCGAAGCCGAATGTCGTTGGCCTCGGCCTCATGCTTCTTGGACTGGTCCAGTTCGTGTTGGGCCGTGCGCAAGTCACCGTCGTCGGCCAGTAAGGTGGCCCGGGCTGCGTGCAGCTCTTGGAGCTGCGCCCTGATGCGTTCGGTGTCATAGCACTCCCACTGGCGGTGGACCATATCCGCGGCCACGAAAGCACGGGTTGCGTGCAGGTCCATGGCTGCTTTGGCCTGCTTCTCAGCGTTGAGTGCGCGTTCGAGTACGGCGGCCGCGTGATTGCGGTCATCTTGCAGCTGTTCCAATTTGGCATCAGTGTCAAAGCCCAACACCCAGTGCCGGCGATCCGTGACCTCGTGACGGTCGTTCTTTTCGAAGGACTGTGGACCGCGTTTGACCTGCCCGGTGAGGGTGACGCCGCGGGGTACCTCCATAAGCTCTTCGACACTGTCCACGCAGCTGTAGTCGAAGCGGTCGGCGAGCCGGGACTGGAGCCAGTCGTGCATGGGGGATCGGCCCACCTCCACCCGGTGTACGAGGGTATGCGCGGCAGTGGCGCGAGTGGGTTTGGGGCTTTGTCGGCCAATACTTTCAAAGCGTAGCGAGGTACCCAGATGCCGGGCATTTACGGCCCGAGAGACCTCCAAAGCATGGACCGCCGGGACCAACATGACGAGGGAAAGGGGCCGCAGTACCCGCTCGATAGCTCCAGTCCACTGCGCGAATTCCTCTTTGACCTGTAACAGTTCGCCGGCAAAGCGTAGCGTGGAGGGGTCTAAACCGGTGTCTTGGCAGATCAGTTGGCGGGCAGCGAGTAGGTCCCGCGGCAGATTCGAGCGGTTTTTGCGCAATGCGGTCAAGTCTCGGTCGATTTCTTGGAGTTCGGACTGAGCCTGGTGGCATCCATTGCTGGCTTGCGCATAGCGTTCGGTCAGGGACTGCTTTTCGGTCTCTGCTTCGGCTAATAATCGAGCGCATTCCCTAGCTAATTCGGCGTATTGCGCGGCATCTTCGGGCATCTGCAGTTGCGCGTCTTTGAGTTTGCGTTGTAGTTCGCTACGGTCAGCGTCGGTGCGGGTCAGGTCCGTCTCGGCGGAGTGCATCTTCGCTTCCAGCACGGACAGCTGGTGCCCGCCACGTTTTTCTACCTGAGCGCGGAAGTTTTCACTGCGTTGCACCGCGGCCTGATGGGCCTCGGTCGCGCGGTTGAGCTCTTGGCGGAGAGTGGTCTGCCGGGCGAGGGCATCATCGATGGCGCTGCGGGTTAATTCGCGGCGCCGAAAATATGTGAAGGCCTCCAGATTCTCAAGGAGCACCTCAACCTGTTGGGCTTCATCGTTGGCTTGGTCGTAGTCGCTACTCTGGGCGCGCAATGGTTGCAGGTGTTCCACTTGCCGGCGGGCGCGGAGTACCGCTTCGTGGGCTGCATTCAACTCGGTAAACTGTTCAACGGCGGCATCGGCCTTGGCGAAGGTTGCCGGTTCGTCAAGCATGAACTTGCGGAAGAGTTCGTCCAAGGAGCCGAGGTTTTTGGCCGACTGAGTTTTGTGTAGCAACAGCGCCGCCCGTTCCCCGGCTAAACCGAGAGTGCGGGCGACTTTGCGAGAAAATCTTGAATGCTCGGTATCCACATTGGCGTCGGGGAAAGCGGCCTTGAGTTCGCGCACTTTCAACCCGTTGGTGGCGTAGGGTTCCAGTTCGGAGAGCTGCAACGTGGCGGGGCTGAGGAGCGAAACTTCTCGGACATCCGCTGGAGCGTTATCCCCGGCTTTCACATGCATCAGCTTGATCAGGGTCCAGCTTTGACCCTTACCGTTGGCGTAACGCAGCAGGATGCCGGACCAGGTAGCTTTGGGACGCAGATACTGGCTGGTGATTTCGCCGGTTTCTCCATCGGCGCTGCGCCGCCAAGCCCCGCGGACGTAGGTGAGGATCGAACGGTCCGCTCCACGGGTGTTGCTGTCCGCGGCGGCGGCATTAAATCTTGTCTTGCCGCGCGGGGTGAGAACCGCGCTGATCGCATCCACAATTGAAGACTTGCCGGATCCGGATACCCCGGTGAGCAAGAACCCCTTGCGGGGAACCCTGATCGTGTGTAATCCGCAGAAGGTGCCCCAGTTAACCACCTCGATATGCGCTAGGCGCCATTGGCCCGGGTATGGTTGGTTGTTCATGCTCCACTACCTTCCTTTCCTGCCTCCGTCGGCGAGGGTTCGGCGGTTCGGGCCAAGCGCTGGTATTCCTCTTCTACGGCTTGGATTTGTTCCGGTGAGAAGATCAGTCGCAGGATCGGGGAAATCTCATAACGTTCACCGGCACCGCCCGAAAGCAGCAGGCTGTGCTTTTCCATCTTTGTCCACGCGGAATTGATGCGCTTCATGAATCCGGCTTCGTCGGTGGATTCATTGGCTTTGTAGCTGCTCAGATGTTCAATGACCTCCTCCTTGCCGATAAACACCCGTTGGGTGCCGGAGCCGCGTAGTAGTTCACGACGCAGGAAGAGCAAGAGCGCGGTATCTATGAAGGTCAGCGCCATGGTGCGGACGACCTGCGGCGCAACACCGTCCTCCACCGGAGCATTCCGGACAAAGGCTACCCCTTGGGCCTCATCCAGCACCAAATCAAGGAAGAGATCCGCAAGTCGGGAACGAATCGCCACAGTGTCGCTGAGTAATACCCGCCAGGCCTCTTTATGGCGTTCGGCCGAAAGATACGGCCCTTTGACCAGATGCACCAGCACTTTGCGGGATGCGGCCGTCAGCTGCCCGGTGTCCTCCGGCCAAAGCTGAGCATCGCGGTTGATGGAGTCCTCCACCCCAGAATCGGTGAAAGTTTGGGTGGATTCACTCATCAGATTTTCTCCTGAAATAGGAAGCGGGGGACGGTAGCCTGACGGGTAATTTCACCGCTGCACCAGCTGACCGGCTCCGGAATGTCTCCGGCCGCGTGAGCGTGGGTTTCGGCGAGAACCAGCAACCCGACCACGGTGGCGATCCCTTGAGTGGCCGGATAGCTTTCCAGTACCTCGGCGATGGTGGACGAACCGCGCTCGTCCAGAACCCGGTTAACGTTGTCGGTTATTTCAGCAAAGTCGATTTCCGAGGCTCGCACGGCTTCGCGCAGAGCGGCGAGATCCGCAACCCCCGATTCGTGAACCAGCAAAGGGATGGCGGTTTGCGAGTCGGTGGGATTATGCAGGGTCATCGCGCTGGGGGAGGCTAGCTGCACCCCGGTCAGCGGCAGAGCCAACTCCAATTTGCTATATGGTTTGAGCGCCGGCGCAGCGGCTAATGCCCGGCCCATGGTGCTGCGCAACTGGTTGTACACAGCCCGGTCCTCGGCCAATTCTTCGGACTGCACAAAACGGCGCAAACTGCGACCCAAGGAAGTCATCACGGTGCTCACTTCTGCACTGGAATCCTGCATCCCGGGCAACAGGTCGCGTAGGGCCACGCGTTGGGTATCGGTGAGTTTCCGGGCGAAAGCGCGGGTGAGCATCTGGTCGATGTCTTCATCCACTGCCAAGGTCTGCTCCGGGTCGAGCAATAGGGCGTGGAAGGCGGAGAAAGAACGCCCGGCATCCGACTCGGCCAGTAAATCCACTCCACGAAAAATATCGTCAAGTACGCTGCCGCGGGAGGCCGGATCCTCGATTAGCTGAGACCGAAGCCCGCGGTTGATCTTCTCCAGTTCGGCGCGCACCCGGGCGAAATCTTCGGGTAACTGTGAAGCGAGGGCGAGGATATCGGTGGCCGAATCCATGGCACGTTGTTCATCGACTTCGGTGAGCTCACCACGTGTCAACGCGTCGATTTGGGCATCGATACGGTCTCGCTCGGCCTGCAGGGCGGCCACTCGACGGGAGACATCCGGGTCGGTTTCCAGATTTAACGCGCGCACCCGCTGGACGATCGTAGCCAAACGAGATTCGGTGACCGAGGTGCGTGGGGCGGCTAAATCTTCAATGAATCGTAGTGCGGTGAGCGCTCCGTTACTCAACTCATAGAGTTCTTCGCGGGCTTGACCCGGACGGCGAACCAAATACCCCTCGGTTAACCAGCTTCTGACATAAGAAATTGCGTTCTGGGGTAGCTCAAATCCGCGGTCACGAAGCTCGTCCAAATCCGCTTCGGTGGCTTCGATGAGTTCCGCGGCGGACACCTGGCGTTGCTGTCGGGAGAACCGGTTGCCCAGTACCGCCAAAGCCACTGGGGCGTTAGCGGCGCGCAGTAGCGACCAGGCTGGGCTTTCGCTCAGTAAGCGGCGTGCCGTCAGGGCGGCATGAACGGCGGACATACGAATCATCGTAGTAGCACGACCGGACAGTTTCTTCTGCTTTCGCTTTAGGCAGGAAATCACGGGACATCGGCGGGGGCTTCGCTGCGATTCCAGCGGCTGATTGTTTGAGATCCATGAGGCGCAGTAGCCTTAAGCTGAGTCAATTTCACCAGTTAGTTGAGGCTAAAGACGTGGCACAGAAGAAGAAAAAGAACCAACGGCAGGGTCATCCAGGTCGACAAGCTACACAGCACGGTACATCCGCGCTTGAGGCTTCCGTGCAACGTTCCTTGGATCAGATCACCCCGCACTATTTGCGTTGGTACGAGAAAACCTACAACGATGATGGCCTGGCGATGCCGTATCTGATGATTCTTGGTCAGATTTTTGTGGTTACCGCTGAAGAGTATGGCGCGCAGTCCCTGACCAACTTTGATCCGCAGGCCTTCGCCGAGATATTCGACGCAATCGTCTTTTCTCAAGCGGAAGACGAAACTTCAGCCGACGATGAGTCGCTGAATATGGTCAAAGACGCGGTGAATAGCTACGTGAACTTCCTGAACGAATCGGATGTGTGGACTGGTCGCGAGGAAGATCTGTATCGTCTAGGGGAACTGGTGGGTCAGGTGCTCGACGGCCAAGAAATTGATCCCGATATGCCTGCCCAGCTCTCCAGCTTGGAAACTCAGGTGGTGGGTGACCTTAACCAGATGAAGGTTGTGCAGCTGGGCCGCGAACTCTTGCGCTGGATTGGGCCGGGGCGTGCCATCGAAGCCGGTGGTGAGCTTGCCGCCGCCGAGGCTAAGGAAGCGATCAGCCTCTTCGAAAACAGCTTGGAGGCACAGGTCAGTTCCGGGGATGATCTGTTAATGCGCCTTTACTTGGCGCTCGCCTTGGCCGAAGCCATTGAGATCGAAGAACACCAGGTCCGGCCCAGTGCCGCCGCACAAGATTTCCTCTCCGAGGACCCCTCAGTGGCTTTCGGCTCGCTGTTCGCCTTCGTGCACGCCTTCCTCGAGGAAACTCTGGCTGAATCTGAAACCGACTCGGTGACTGACCAACAGGTTTCATACCTGGTACGGCAAACTTTGGAGATGGCCGCGGATCAGACCCCGGTGCCCGTGGATCTACCACGGGAGGAAAAGATCCCCGAAGATTACTGGCAGCAGATGCACGCCCAGCTCACCGAGCTGGCACAGCTAGGACTGGTGACCAAGGGAACTCACTATGAGGTGCCGTTGGCCGTTGGGGCATTGCTCAGCCAGTTCGATAGCGGGCTAGAAGGGGATGAGCTTGAGGAAGCGGAGCCGGACTTCCAGGTGCCTACCTCCGGGCCGATGCTGCAGCTGAAGCTCAACCTGAAAGGCGCTAAACCACCGATTTGGCGGCGCGTTCAGGTGCCCGCCGAATTAAGCCTCCGTGCCTTGCACCAAGTCATCCAAGGAGCCTTCGAATGGGCCGACTATCACCTGCACGAGTTCCAGCTCAGTGACGTGCAGGCTCAGGGGCTACCTACGGTTCCTGACCCTTTTGACGAGTACAGTACGTCGCTGGACGAGGAGGCCATCACCATTGGGCGGCTGCTTCGGGCTGAAAAGGACAAGATCAGCTACATGTACGACTTCGGTGATGGGTGGGCGCTGAGTATTGCTGTGGAGAAGCTGCTGGAGAACCCCGAGGACCGGACTCCACGGTGTACCGGCGGTCGGCGGATGGCTCCGGTCGAAGACTCCGGCGGCCTGGGCGGCTGGGAGCATATCCACGAAGCGATGGCCGACCCGAACCACGAGGATCACCAACAGTACCGTGAGTGGCTCTTGTTGGAGGACGGCGAGGAGTTTGACCCGGCCTACTTCGACATTGAGCACGTCAACGAGCTGATCCAGGGGTATCTCTCCCGCTAATCGAAGACTGATACCTCGGATGCGTCGGTTACCCTACTAGGTAGCCGACGCATACTTAGCGTTGCGCGGTTTGAGCGCTTGAGGCTCGCACTACAAGCTTGGGTGCAAATACGAATTGTTCGCGTTGCGCGTTCTGGCCGGCTTGGGCCTGACGTAAGAGCAGGTCAATGGCGGTGCGGCCAATCTCCTCGGCGGGCTGCCGAATCGAGGTAATCGGAACGACCGCGGATTCGGTAAAGGCAATATCGTCATAGCCCACCAGCGCTACATCCTCCGGGACGCTGAGGGCGCCGTTCATCACCAAGGCCTGCAACACTCCCAAGGCCAGCAAGTCATTCGCGGCAAAGATAGCGTCCGGGCGCTCGCCGGGCGGAAGTAGCGCCAGCTTCGTCCCGATCCGACGGCCCTCTAGAACACTCAGTGCTTTGGTTTCGTAGACCTCCAATACCGCATCGGAAGTTGCCGCGATTATTGCTTGTGCGCCGCTGAGGCGGTGGGCAACCTGTTCGGTTTCCAAGGGTCCGCCAACGAATGCGATGCGGCGTCGGCCAATCTCCACCAGATGCTGCGCGGCCAGTCGGCCACCTTCCACGTCATCCACGGAGACCGAGGAGAAGGAGCGGTCCTCGGAGCTGCGGTCCACCAGAACTACCGGGGTGCCGGATTCTTGGATTTTTCTTAACCTACTGAGGTCGGTGTCCACCGGGGTGATCAGCACTCCGGCCACACGCTGCTCATCAAAAAGTTCCAGTAGCTGGGTTTCGGTGCTCTTGGCATCTTCGCTGGCACCCATCAACACGCTGTATCCGTTTTTCAGGGCGCGCTCCTGTGCCCCGTGCGTGACATCCATAAAGAAAGGGTTGCGGGCATCTAACACCACCAGCCCCACGCTGTGGCTGCGTCCGGCGCGAAGTTGCCGTGCCGCATCATTGCGCACGAACCCGAGGCGTTCAATGACTTCACTGACCTTGGCAACGGTAGCGGGAGCCACCAACTGTGGGCGGTTGAGCACATTCGAGACGGTGCCTACCGAGACCCCGGCCTCCCGGGCCACGTCGCGCACGCTGATCGCCATGGCCCTCCCGCCGGTCAACACTCTTTTTGCTGTGTAGCTCTTGTGAGTATATCTTGCGGGCGCAGGCATTAACCAGAACAAAAATTGAAAGGATTCAACAGTTCACGTATCTGCCTGATCTGTGATGCTTGTCAATTCTGTAAAGGGTGGTTTATGCTCAGGGGAGCTTATTAATTGAAACGATTCATTTTCAGCGTTCAGTTACACCAAACGCACTTCAAAGAAGAAGGAGGGAACCCGTTATGACCAGAGTCTGTTTCCAGCTACAAGTCAAACCCGAGCGCATCGCCGAGTACCAAGAACGCCACGCGGCCGTCTGGCCCGAAATGCTTCAGGCGATCGCCGATGCCGGACGCCGTAATTACTCGCTATTTATGCGCGCGGACGGGCTACTCATCGGCTACTACGAAACCGATGACGATGCTGCCGCGCAGCAGGCACTGGATAACGATCCACGTACCGCCCGCTGGGAAGCGGAAATGTCCGAATATTTCATCTCCCTTGAAGGACGCGCCGATCAGTCGGCACTGCGTCTGAAGGAAGTATTCAACCTCGAAGACCAGCTCGCCCGGCATTAGTCGGTAGCGATCCTCTCCTGCACTGCAACCCCAACTGATTGGAGTGATCATGGGCGCCAAACTGACCCCAGAGATCCTAACCGTCTTAGAACGTCAGGCCATCGAAGTCCCTTCCTGGGCTTACGGCAACTCCGGTACCCGTTTCAAGGTATTCGGTACCCCCGGCACCCCACGCGACCCGTGGGAAAAAATCGCCGACGCCGCTCAGGTGCACAAGCTAACCGGTCTAGCTCCCAAGGTTGCCCTGCACTACCCCTGGGATAAGGTTGAGGACTACACCAAGCTGCGCCAGTACGCGAACGATCTGGGCGTCGAGCTGGGCACCATCAACTCCAACACCTTCCAGGCCGATGAATACAAGTTCGGATCACTGACCCACGAGGATCCAGCCATCCGCCGCCAGGCTGTGGAACACCACTTCGAGTGCATCGAGGTCATGGACGCCACCGGGAGCCAGGATCTGAAGATCTGGCTGGCTGATGGCTCGAACTACCCGGGACAGGCCGATATGCGCGGTCGACAGGACCGACTGGCCGAGTCGCTAGAGCAGATTTACGCTCGCCTCTCGGGGGACCAGCGCATGGTACTGGAATATAAGTTCTTCGAACCTGCTTTCTACCACACCGATGTGCCGGACTGGGGCACCGCTTATGCGCAGGTTGCTGCTCTGGGCGAGCGCGCGATGGTCTGCCTGGACACTGGGCACCACGCTCCGGGAACCAACATCGAATTCATCGTGATGCAGCTGCAGCGTCTAGGCAAGCTTGGATCTTTCGACTTCAACTCGCGCTTCTACGCCGATGATGACCTGATCGTCGGTTCGGCCGATCCGTTCCAGCTCTTCCGCATCATGTTCGAGGTGCTGCGCGGTGGCGGTCTGGACGCGGACACCCCGATCGCATTCATGCTCGACCAGTGCCACAACGTGGAAGACAAGGTGCTTGGTCAGATCCGCAGCGTGTTGAACGTTCAGGAAATGACCGCTCGGGCCTTGCTGGTGGACCGCGAGGCGCTGCGCGTGGCTCAGCAGTCCGGCGACGTACTCGGTGCGCAGGAAGTGTTCATGAACGCCTTCTACACCGATGTGCGCGAAGAGCTGGCCGCTTGGCGCGAGACTCGCTCGCTGCCAGCGGACCCAATGGCTGCTTACCGTGAGTCCGGCTACGCCGAAAAGATCGCCGCCGAGCGCGTGGGTGGCGTACAGGCTGGTTGGGGTGCCTAGAATGAGTGTGAATGCTATGAAGCCTGCCAAAACCCGCCGCCCAATGAGCGCGTGGAAGGCCACTATCGCGGTGGCGATGAGTAACTACATCGAAGCCGGTGCGATTATCGCGCTGGCTACCAGCTTGAGCCTGTGGCAGGGTGCCTTTGGCTTTGACGATGGCATGGTGGGCATCATCGCCGCACTGTCGGCCAACGCCTTCGGTGCCGCGATCGGTGCGATGATCGGTGGTCCACTGTGTGACCGTCTGGGCCGTAAGTTCATCTACACCTATGACCTGATTGTCTTTATGGTCGGTGCCCTGATGATCACCTTCTGCACCAACCTTGCCTTGCTGCTGATCGGTGTCATCCTGATGGGTATTGCCGTGGGTGCTGGTGTTCCGGCCTCGTGGACTTACATTGCCGAAGAGGCGCCAAGTGAGCAGCGTGCCGCCCACGTGGGCACCGCGCAGCTGGCCTGGTCCATTGGTCCAGCCATCGGTTTCGCGTTGGCTATTTTGGTGGGCCCACTGGGCGTGACCGGTAGCCGCATTATCTTCTTCCACCTCTTCGTCATCGCTGCGATTACCTGGTGGGTGCGCCGGGGTCTGCCAGAATCCACCAAGTGGAAGGAACAGCGCGCCGAGGAAATCCGTACCGGTGCCAAGGTGTCCTTCTTCTCCGGTGTAGCCGGTCTGCTCTCCGAGCGGAAGAATTGGGGCGCCCTAGCCTTCCTGCTGGGCGTTTACGGCCTGTGGAACACCGTGGCCGGTCAGTCCGGAATCTTCCAGCCGCGCGTCTACGAAGCTGCAGGTCTGGAAAGTGCTACCCAGCAGAACTTGCTGCAGGTGCTGGTCTGGACCCTAACCGCTGCTGCAACCTACTTCGGCTTCATGCGCTACGGTGATCGCGTTTCGCGTCGCTGGCTCTACTTCGGTGGCGCACTGCTCGGTGTCGTGGCCTGGGTTGTGCTGATCTTCGCCCCTCCAGGGATGTTCTCGCTGTTCACCTTCGCCATCTGCTGGGGCATCTCCGCAGGTCTGGGTGCGCAGGCCTTCTACGGTCTGTGGACCGCCGAGCTGTTTGCAACCAAGTACCGTGCCAGCGCGCAGGGCATGCTGTTTATGCTCGCCCGTGTGATGGTCGGCTTGCTCTCGCTGGTCTTCCCAGTCCTGCTCAGCTCCATCGGGCTGACCAAGCTGGGTCTGATCATCCTGGGTCTGCTCGTTGCGGCCCTTCTGATCGGCACCATCTGGGCCCCGGAGACTCGCGGTAAGAGCCTGGAAGAAATTGAAGCTGAACGCTACGGAACCAAAGAAAACGCATAGGGAAGAACATGTCTGAAACCATCAGCAAAACCGTTGCCCAGGAACTCATCGAACGATCCAATCGCTTGGGCTCCGACAAGAAGAACACCAACTTCGCCGGCGGCAACACCTCGGCTAAGGGACTGAGCACCGATCCGGTGACCGGTGAGCAAATCGAATTGCTCTGGGTCAAGGGATCCGGCGGAGACTTAGGCACGCTGACCGAAAAGGGCCTGTCCACCCTGCGCCTGGACCGCATGCGTTCGCTAGTCAACGTCTACCCGGGCATCGAACGCGAAGACGAAATGGTTGCCGCTTTCGACTACTGCCTGCACGGCAAGGGTGGGGCTGCCCCGTCCATTGACACCGCCATGCACGGCTTGGTGAATGCTCCACACGTTGATCACCTGCACCCAGATTCCGGTATCGCCATCGCCACCGCGAAGGACGGCGAGGAACTGACCGGCAAAATCTTCGGTGACAAGGTGGTATGGGTTCCTTGGCGCCGTCCCGGCTTCCAGCTGGGTCTAGACATCTCCGCCATCAAGGAAGCTAACCCACAAGCCGTGGGCTGCATCCTCGGTGGTCACGGCATCACCGCTTGGGGCGAAACCTCGGAGGAATCGGAAAAGAACTCGCTGTGGATCATCGACACCGCCGCGAAGTACATTGAAGAGCACTCGGTCGCCGAGCCTTTCGGTGCCGTTGTGGCCGGTTTCGAGGCCTTGAGCCAGACCGAGCGCCGGGCTCGTGCCGCGGCACTGGCTCCAACCATTCGTGGCCTGGCTTCGCACGATAAGCCAATGGTCGGTCACTTCATTGATGATGAGCGGGTGCTGGACTTCCTCTCGCGCGAGAAGCTTGGCCAGCTGGCTGAGTTGGGTACCAGCTGCCCGGATCACTTCCTGCGCACCAAGGTCAAGCCAATGGTGTTGGACCTGCCAACTACCGCAACCGCGGAAGAGCAGATAGCTCGCCTGAAGGAACTGCACGTCGCCTACCGGGCGGACTACCAGGCCTACTACGATGCGCACAAGGATGAGAACTCCCCAGCCATCCGTGGTGCGGACCCATTGATCGTCCTGATTCCGGGCGTTGGCATGTTCTCCTACGGTGCGAACAAGCAGACCGCCCGGGTGGCCGGTGAGTTCTACCTGAACGCTATCAACGTGATGCGCGGTGCCGAAGGCCTATCGACCTACACCCCAATTTCTGACGCGGAGAAGTTCCGTATCGAGTACTGGGCGTTGGAAGAAGCCAAGCTGCAGCGCATGCCAAAGCCAAAGAGCCATGCCGGACGCATCGCACTGGTGACCGGTGCCGCCTCCGGTATTGGTAAGGCGATCGCCACCCGTCTGGCCGCCGAAGGCGCCTGCGTGGTCGTGGCCGACCTGGACCTAGCTAAGGCACAGGCTGCCGCCGCCGAACTGGGTAATGCCGATGTGGCTATCGGAGTGGCCGCCAATGTGGCCGATGCCGACGCGGTACAGTCCGCCATCGACGAGGCCGTGCTGGCCTTCGGCGGTCTGGACCTCGTGGTGAACAACGCCGGCCTCTCGCTGTCCAAGCCATTGCTGGAAACCACCGAAGCGGACTGGAACCTGCAGCATGACGTGATGGCTAAGGGCTCCTTCCTGGTCTCCAAGGCCGCCGCTAAGGCGCTGATCGAGCAGCAGATGGGCGGAGATATCATCTACATCTCTTCCAAGAACTCGGTCTTCGCTGGTCCGAACAACATCGCTTACTCGGCTACCAAGGCCGACCAGGCGCACCAAGTGCGCTTGCTGGCTGTGGAACTGGGCGAGCACGGGGTGCGCGTGAACGGTATCAACCCTGACGGCGTGGTGCGCGGTTCGGGTATCTTCGCCGGTGGTTGGGGCGCACAGCGTGCCGCCACCTACGGTGTGGATGAAGAGGATCTCGGCCAGTTCTATGCGAACCGCACCATCCTCAAGCGTGAAGTGGTTCCAGAGAACGTGGCCGACGCGGTGTACGTGTTGACCGGTCCAGAGCTGACCCGCACCACGGGCCTTCACATCCCGGTTGACTCCGGCGTTGCGGCGGCGTTCCTGCGATGAGCAAGGCAGGTTCCGGCGCCCCGGTCGCAGCAATCGACTTGGGCGCCACCAGCGGGCGCGTCATGATTGGTGAAATGGCCCAAGGCAAACTCGAATTGCGCTTGGTGCACCGTTTCGCCAATGGCGCCCACCCGCTGCAGACATTTGAGGCATCCGCCAGTTCCGAGGCATTAGCCTGGGATCTGGATCAGTTGTGGACAGAGATTCGTCACGGACTGCGGTTGGCCTTCGCGCAGTGCCCACAGATCGCCTCCATTGGGGTGGATTCGTGGGCGGTAGACTATGCGCTGTTGCAGAACGATCAGCGATTGGGTCAGGTGCGGCATTACCGCGATCCACGCAATGAGCGTGCGGTTGCGGCACTGGAGGAGAAGTTCGGTCGGGAAGAGCTCTATACCCGCCATGGCTTGCAATACCTGCCTTTCAACACCATCTACCAGCTACAAGCGGAGCTGGCCGACAGTCGTTTGTCGCAGTCCGACACGCTGCTGCTAGTTCCGGACTACATCAACTGGTTGTTGACCGGTCAGGCGCGTAGCGAATGGACGAACGTGTCCACCACCGGCATGTTGGATCAAACCACGGGGACCTGGAATGCCGAACTGGTGGAGTACTTCCAACTGGATGGCAAGCTTCCACCACTGATTCAGCCCGGCGAGCAAGTGGGCACCCTGCGTGCCGAACTGGCCGCGGAGCTTGGCGCCTCATCGGAAGTACAGGTGATCGCGGTGGCTTCGCATGACACCGCTAGTGCGGTGGCCGCAGCACCATTGAGCTCATCACGTAGTGCCTACGTGTCCTGTGGTACCTGGGGTCTGGTGGGGGTGGAGCTGTCCACTCCGGTGCTGACCGAGGAGGCCCGGATCACCGGTTTCACCAACGAGCTGGGGATCGATTCCACGGTGCGGTTCTTGAAGAATGTCACCGGGACATGGTTGCTCAGCGAGTCGATCAATTACTGGAACGCCCAGGAGCCGGGTAATGAAGTGTCCCTGGCTGAACTGTTAGCCGAGGCCGAGCAATTACCGGAGCCGAAGGTGCTGATCGACCCGCAGGATGAACGCTATTTGTCGCCGGGTGATCTTCCGGTGCGAGTTAGCGAGGCGGTCGTCGCTGCCGGCGGAACCGCCCCAGCCAGTAAAGCCGAGGTAGTCCGGGTGGCCATCGAGTCGTTGGCTGAAAGTTTTGCGCAACAGAGCTTCGCCGCGGCGCGCTTTGCTGGCTTCGAGCCAGATTCCATCCACATGGTCGGCGGCGGCTCGCAGGGACAGTTGCTATGCCAGCGCACCGCGGACCGTGCTGGAGTGCCGGTGATCGCCGGACCGGTGGAATGTACCGCGTTGGGCAATGTGTTGGTTCAGCTTCGTGCGGTTGACACTGCCTCTTGGGAAACCGGAAAACTGCGCGAGATGGTGCGCAACTCGATTTCCTTGACGCATTACCAGCCTGAAAAAGTTAATAGTGTGGCCTAGTCACCTTGTGGGCGTCTAGCGCTGATGTCACCGTCTTGATGGTACGGTGATGAAGAGATCCGCCGTCTTTCGTAATCCGAAAGGCGGCGGATTTCCTTAATCTTCTGCATCTCCTGCAACCGGTAGCACCGCGGTTTTGCGGTCACGGGATCCGCTAGCGGTCGTGTAAGACAACGGGTGGAGGTGCCTTGAGCACGACGGATTAATAGGATGCGGTTGGCGAGGTGCGGTTTGAGCCGGTCAAGTTTTTGAGACACAATATCTGATTTTTACTAACTATCCTCAAGCCGCTTCAGCTTCAGAATGCTTCAACTCATACGCGTCTAACGCCATCTGAGGCGTCAAGCCACCATTGCTCGTATGCGGACGCTTCCGGTTGTACCAAACCTCAATGAACTCCATTACCGCAGTCCTCGCAGCTGAGCTGGTCAAGTTCTTGAGACACGATCTTTGATCTTTTCTAAATATTCTCAAGCCCTCTCGGTCAGGCTGTAAGTGAGTCACTAAGGGACCCACCACTGACCAGAAGGAAACACCATGAGTACTGTCGGTATCACCCGTGAAGAAATCAGAGAATACGTCCACCAATACAACCTGCAGCCTCACGGCACCCGGACCGCGTGGCTGCAACAGCAGCCCTTCGCCAGAGCCACGTTCTACCGATGGAACAAGATGGTCTTCGAAGGAGACCTCGACCGCAACTTTGTTCCACGAGATCATGGAAGCATGAGTACCAGCCCGAGCCAGCGATCAGCTTTCGAACAAGCACGCGCCAAAGAACAAGCAGCATACGAAGCCGAGCTGAAAGCGCTACGTGAACGCGTCCAGCAGCTCGAAGGGACCAACGAAGCCTTGGGAAAAGCTAACGGGCTCTTGCACAAGCTGAACGAACAAGAGCCCGCCGCATCGATGACGAACGAGCACAAGAATTCATCGCCACGGAAAACGAGCTGATCCACGCACTAACTAGTTTTACCGGTTCTCAACGCCACGCCCTGAAGATCACTGGTCTTTCCCGTTCGACTTGGCACTACCGCAGTAACCCACGCCCCAAGACCACGAACCCTATCCACCAGGCCGACCGTGCCTACTCCACCAGGATCAGTCCCGCTGACCGGGACAGCATCCAAGAGCGTATTCTTGCCGGCTGGACGGAAGGTAACTCGGTGGACCATGCCTTCGCCACAGCTTGGGATGAAGGCCTGATGCTCGCTTCACGACGCGCGTGGTGGCGTATCGCTGCCGAGATTGAAGAGCAGATGCTCCGACCGAAGGTGCCCACGCGTAAACAGAACCGTCAACTACGTGGGCAGAAGCCTGTCCTAAAAGCTACAGGTCCGGGACAGGTCTGGTCGTGGGATATTACCGACTTGTATTCGCCATACAAGAACAAGGTGTTTAAGGCGTATTCGATCATTGATACTTTCTCCCGACAGATCGTCGGGTACCGAGTGGAAGAACGCGAAGCGGATCACCTGGCCGTGGACATGTTCCAGGATGCCTTCACAGGCTATGGCGTGCCGCAAGTGGTACACGCCGACTCGGGGGCGGCAATGAAATCCAATGCCATGAAAGACACGTTGGAGGCCAAGGGCGTTGAGCTAAGCCATAACAGGCCCTACGTATCGAATGACAACCCATTTTCGGAGTCCGGGTTCCGGACGATGAAGTATCGTCCTGGTTATCCCAAAGTGTTCTCCACTCTTGAGGATGCGCGAGCCTATTTAGATGGGTACGTGCCGTGGTACAACCGGCAGCATAAGCATTCTGGGATTGCTTTGTTCTCTCCGGAACAGGTCCATGATGGGTCATGGGAGCAGGTTTGGCAGGTGCGGCAGCAGGCTTTGGAAGATTATTACCGGAAGCATCCAGCACGTTTTCACCAGCGTCCGGTGACGCCTGCGCCTGCGGGAATCGTGGGGATTAACCTGCCCTCAGAAGATACAAGGGCTGCGTTGCAGGCTGCTTAGTGACTCCACACAGCTTGACATTTTTCGTCCGCGCTGCCACCCTGCTGGTGAACGCTCGGTGATGATACATTTCGTTCTTGATCGTCGAGAAGGTTGACTCGGCGACGGAATTATCCCAGCACACCCCGGTGCGCCCCATCGACTGCCGCACGCGGTGGGCAGCGCACCATGCCTGGAACGCGTCCGAGGTGTACTGCGTGCCCCGGTCCGAGTGGAACACGCTGCCAGGCTGGATAAAGCCCCGCGACGCGGAAAGCTCCATCGCGTCAATGACCAGCTGAGTTTGCATGTTCTCGCCCATTGACCAGCCCACGATCTGACGCGAATACAAATCGATGACCGTCGCTAAATACAACCAGCCTTCGCCGGTGCGCAGGTAGGTGATATCGCCAACCAGTTTCGCCCCAGGACGGCAAGAGCGGAAGTCGCGCCGGCCGAGCTTATCGACCATGTGGTTCTTGATATGCGCCGTCCGGGCCTGGTGGTCACGCACTGTCGTGGTCTTGAACGCGCTCATCCGCTCTGCCTAAATTCCCAGGTCTTTCATGATCGAGAGCACCGTGGACTTCGGGATCTGCATGTTCTGGTTGTTGCGGAGCAGGTCCACCAGTTGGCCGGCCCCAGCAACCTGGTTGGATGCTTCGAACTCGGTATGGACCAGTTCGGTGCGGCGCATGCGCAGTGCTTTGGCCTCGCTCAGCTCCTCGCAAGGGTTCAGCCACCTGTAATAGGATGCCCTGGATACCTGCAGTTTCTGGCACATCCAGTTCACCGGGTACTGGCCGGTATGGGCTTTGATGAAGTTGAAGATTGCGCTTCTTTCTTGCTGTTCGAGGCGAAATAGGCGCTGACATCTTTTAAAAAGTCGTTTTCCCGTTTCACCTCCAGCAGTTCCTGACGCAGCTTCTCGTACTGGGCCCATTCCACTGGTCCGCGTTCCTCGGTTTCCGCTTCGGGGTGCTCGGTGCGGTAAGCGCGGACCCAGTTGCCCAGGGTCCCTTCGTTGATACCCAGAGAGGCTGCGACCTCGACCAGGCTCTTCTGGGAGGAGATCACTAGTTCGACTGCTTCGGCGCGGAACTCCGGGGTGAACTTCTGAAGTTTGGACATGCACTCATTCTCCTACGAGCGCGTGTCTCACAACATCATGACAGCTCATGTCGGTAAAGGCTGCTTCGAAGGCCTGTGCAGTGTCTTTGGTGACATCGATTCGATTAGTAATGACAAACATGAAGTGAGCCTTTCTGGGCGGATCTTGAGCCGAATATTTTTCTGACACTCTGTCACTTAAATTTACACCTTCAAGCGGCAGGTCGCATACGTGATAGTCATTAAATTTTGCCCAGTCTGCCGAGAAAGCTTGCGGGTAGTTTAAGGGGGAAAGTGTTTGTTAGGACTTGTTTCCGATATGGCGGAGCATCACATTGAGATGACGGTGCACGGCATCGAGGTCTGCGCCTTGATCGGCCATTTGCCCTGCGGCGTGGATGACCGACATGACCAGATTGGCGATTGCCGGCGGATCTTCGACTTCCAATGCTTCGAGCGCGCCCAGCAAGGGTAGTTGCGCTGAAATGTGCATTTGCTCGGCTTGGTCATCCAGTGGTCCATCGGGGGTGAACGATGCCAGAGCGGTGCCCACAGCGTGACCGCCCTCGGCTACTTGATCGACACACGCATAGGCGTAGGCGAGTACAGCATCCTGAGGGGTTGCTGCGCTGTTGACCGCTTCGGTGATGCGGGCAATCCACCGGGGGTAAACTTCCCGGGCAGCGGCGCGTAGGAGTTCCTGTGGCGACTTGTAGTACTGGTAGATTGCGGTTCGGGATATGCCAGCCCGCTTGGCGACCTCTGCAAGGGTGGGGGGAGCTTGGGTCTCATGCAGGAGTGCGAAGGTGGCCTCCATGATGCCGCGTTCTTGTTGTGCCCTATGCTCCGCGACGGTAGGAGCGTTAATTCGTGGCATATTTTCTTTTCTCACTCCAATACGGGTTCGACTCTCAGGTTATCGGAAAACTCTGAAGGCGGTAGGCACGTTTCACGCCCACCGCCTTCGGTGCAGAAAAATCTAGCCTCTGGTCAATTTTCCGTCATTCATTTTGTAAATGGCATCGCAGTGATCGAGCATTCCGTGATCATGGGTAACCATGACCGTGGCGACTCCCATGTCGCGCGCGCGCTGAGCCAGGAGACTAACTACTTCGTGACTGCGTGCGCTGTCCAAGGCTGCGGTCGGTTCGTCCAGGAGCATCACCGCTGGCTTGGTAACCAAGGCGCGGGCTATGCCCACGCGCTGTCGCTCACCGCCGGAGAGCTGGCCCGGGCGGTGCTTGGCCCGGTGGGACATGCCTACGGCATCCAGCAGAGGTATGGGGTCGAAGTTGCGTGGCCCCTTGGCCAGCAAGTTGACCATGCGTAACTGGTCTGCGGCATTCAGTGAGGGAATGAGGTTGCCGGACTGGAAAACAAAGCCGACATCCTGCAGACGGTGCTTTGCTCGCTGCTTAGCAGTGAGGGTTGTGAGTTCTTGGCCACGCAGACGAACGGAGCCGGTATCGGGTAGGGATAGTGCTCCGGCGACGGCGAGCAGGGAGGACTTTCCTGATCCGGAAGGCCCGACGATCGCTACGAATTCACCATCTTCTACGTGGAGGTTGACATGGTCGAGGACTCGTACCTTTTGCGCACCATCCCCGAGCTCCAGATTGACGTC
This sequence comes from Glutamicibacter uratoxydans, assembly GCF_050753455.1. Classification (GTDB taxonomy): domain Bacteria; phylum Actinomycetota; class Actinomycetes; order Actinomycetales; family Micrococcaceae; genus Glutamicibacter; species Glutamicibacter uratoxydans_A. Next base: position 3,306,505 of record NZ_CP192736.1, on the reverse strand, counting down.
GGTGAGAGCAAGGCCTGAGCCCTGGTTCGAAATATTGTTGGCAGGGATATCTTGGGTTTGCTGGCTCATCGGTTTCCTCCGAGTGCGGTCAGTGGGTCAATGCGGGCGATGCGGATAATGGAGATGACGGCACCGATCAGACCCAGAATGATGGTCAGCATGGCGGCGATGGCGATTGGCCCACCTTCTAAGGCAAAAGGCATCCCAGCGGGCATTGCGGCACCCAATCCGAGGCCTGCGCCGATTCCGATGGCAGTGAAGAGCACCAGCAACAAGGCCGCCTGAGTAACTCCGTCACGCAGTAGGTAGCGCACGGGAGCGCCAATGGCGCGCAGCACCGCGATTTCCTGTTTGCGCTGGATGGTCCACACCGAGAAGAACGCACCGACAACCAGGGCGCAGATGGCGTAGAGGAAGACCTGGATCATGCTCAACGTCATGGTTTCAGCCTCGTATCCCGGAGAGGCATTGAAGGACTCGGCCAGGGTCTTGCTGCTGGTGTCGGCTGCGGCGTCGCCGGCGACCAGATCCACGGAAGCTCCATCGGCGTATTTCAGCGCAACGACGCTGCTGTAATCAAAGTCGAGTCTGTCGAGATCCTGCTGCGTAGGTTTGCCTGCAGGTGCTTGCCCAGCGGCCAGCAACTGCCAGGTTCCCAATGGTGCATAAGCAACGTCAACGTGCCCGAAGGTCGCCTGGCCTTCGGTGAACCCGATGACAGTGAGTTCGGTATCTACGCGGTCCAAAGTCAGGACGGTGCCGATTTCCACTCCGTCTTCACGCATGGTTTCGGACACGACGATGCCGTCGATGTCTCCTAATTGCTTGCCATCAGAGACATCCGGAGCGAGGAACGAGTCGGGTGCAACACCAAATACTGCAATGTCCACCTGGGTTCCGTCATCGGTAATGGCGTTCATCATGGAGCTTCCCATGGGGGTGGCCTGTTCAATCCCTGGCTGTTCGGACCAAGCATCCACCTGCTCTTGTTCAACGACAGAGCGTGAGAAAGCATTGTCCGTTTTGGTTCCCTCGTCAAAAGCGAACGCGGAAACCGGCATGGACTTCAAGCCCGAAACGCCATCGTTGACGAGACCTGAAGAAAGACCGGAAAGAATGACAGTGAGTACTGCAATGAGCGCGATGACCGCTCCCATGAGACTGAAACGCCCCCTGGCGAAGGACAGCTCTCTTAGCGCGAGAAACATGCTAGTTAGACCTTAAGTATAGAATCAGAAATTTACTGACATGTGTCAGAAACATGCTGACAGTCTGTCATAATGAGATCGGTTGAGGCAATCTCCAACGGTGGATTGTGCCAGATCTCCCATTGATGTGATCCGATACCTGTCCTGACAGGCTGTCGAGAAAATGTTATACGATTTGTAGTATGGATATTCTTCATTCTCTACTTGTCTTTCTTCACATCTTCGGTGCCGCAGCTCTCTTGGGTGGGTGGCTTGCGAATTTCAAGACTCCCATGGTCGGTTTCTGGCAGCATGCTGGAGCGTGGATCCAGCTAACGACGGGTGTATTGCTGGTCGGCTTGGCGGAAATGACCGCCGCCGACGACGGCTCAGGCATCAACCATATGAAAATTGGAGTGAAGCTGGTGGTTCTTCTGGCCATCATCGTGTCGGCTGTGATTGGCCGCCGAAAGACCAAGCGAGAAGGATCCGCTTCTGTTGGCCTTGCGCATGCTGTTGGGGGCCTCACGTTGGTCAATGTTGCCCTGGCCGTTTTCTGGTAAACATGTAGGGCTGTAGGCGAATTCAACAATTAGCTCGTTGGAGATGCGAGGTGAAGACCTTGGAAGTCACGAGCTCTAACGCGTCGCTCTTAAAGCTCTCGAAAATATCATCCTGAATCAGCTCGGAACACTGCCTGATGGCGAAGTGGTGTTCCGAGCTGATTGTGTACTGGTTGGTGGAAGCCGTGTAGCAAATTCTGCTCAAGTAATGGCTGAGGTGGACTGCGGGCGTATCTCTTAGTGCCTGGTCGACGTACTGGGGTGCACGTCAAGCTTTTCATCGATCTTAGCAACCGTCATGGCTCGTTGCTTGTTTCGATCCCGCTTCCCGAGAAGCTGGTGTTGCTGTTTTAGAGCGGGGTTTTCGAGTCTGATCCCCAGTCATTACAGCCATTTCATATGACCGATGCCACCCTTTTTAGTGAGTTCATCCTGTCGGATTTGAGCACTTAGCTGCGGGTGGAGACTCTGCATGTCCGAGGAGGTTTCCCATGGGCCAAAATGTATTAATTCTCGTAGCTTGGTCATTGTTTCGACGCATAGTTTGAGGCACGGAGTTTTGCGACGAAATGGCCGTGGAAGTCTGTTGAGTTTTCAACTGTCGGCGTTATCCGATCAAGCCATCGGGCGACTGTGTCATAAACGACCGTTTTTGGTGTCCCGAATGAGGAACCTCTAAGGGCCATGTCTCAATTCTTGCGAGGTAAACTCACACTATGTCCGAGACTGACCTCTAGTTGGAATTGAATCCCGCGCCTGGCACCGTGGTGGAGCTAGTCAAAAAAATGGTCGACGAGCCTTGGCCACGGTCTGATCAAGAACGCGAAAATCTATTCGCGCGTCTTGGATTCATATCAGGGGGCCGGTACGAGCTAGAGAACGAAGAATCACCCCACCAGATGAATGAGCTGGATATATGTGTCGGTGGACAAGTGCTTGGTTCATGGGACACGTATAACCGTGAGTTCCTAGGTGTAACAATCCACCTCTACAGCACTCAAGAATCCGGTGCACCAGCAGTTCAAAGCGGATTCAACGAACTACGTATCCAACTCACCGAACTCTTTGGAAAACCAGAACACCCGTGGGAGAACGAAGAGACGCCACCCTGCATTTGGGAGGCCAACGGCCGGACGATCACTACGCACCTCTTTAACCGTCGGGACAGCACTGTGATGCTGAGCGTAGAAGATACAGCTTTAGCTGCCGTTGCAGAGGCTGATGCAATTTCCGGCTGAGCAATTGTCGTTTTCCAAAGTCGTCTCCACTGAGATCGGATGACCGCCAGCGGAACCCTATCTGGGATCGCGTTAGCAGACCTCTACCACCAGCGCGCACGTACCTATTTATTCCACAGTCTCATGAACCGGTTGCGTAGTCGATCAAGCCATATTGCGGCCTCGGGTTCCTGCCGACGCCACCTGGATCGCGCGATGAACCTTTCCGCGTCTATTAGCGCGGTATCGTACTGGACACGGTTGAATACCAATAGCTGAGGGAAGAGTGATTCTGGATCGTTAGCATCGGGCTCGTCGTCGTTTTCATCGGTATCTCCGGCCCAGTGAGGTCGTCTCCAGGTGACTGTGTCGGCTGCCATCTCGACATCGATCGCAAGATTGCCGCAATCCATATCGCCGCACGCCCCGCGATAATAAGTCAACCATTGGTGTACCGCTGCGCGCGAGAAACGGCGTGCAAACGGAGAACCCCCCCCCATTGTCGTTGAATATCGACTATATCGATGACCGCGGTCCCGTCGATGACAAGGTCCACGGCTTGATCAGCGGAGTTCCATCGCGCCATGATCGATGATACGGGGATGCATGGCGTGTCCATTTCGCCAGTATGGCACAGTCCGAATCATGGTAATCGCTGAAGCGCGCCCCGCGCTTTATTCGAACCTACAAGCGTTTTCTTTCGCACCTGCAACAGTCACACCGTCCCGTAGGGGTCTTGGTTGGGTCCTTTTGAGCAGTCCAGCAGCTATGCGATAGCTAACTGATTCTCTAAAACCCATTCATCCCAAAACCGGGACGGCGTCAACCCATCCAAGGAACCATGGGGACGTTCCTGATTGTAAATGTCCTTCCATTCATCAGCCAAATACTTCGCCTCCACCATGGTGTCCATGATTTCCCCTGAGAGCTGGCTCGTCCTTTGGTGGGCTGGCCGCCCTGCACGCCGTTATCCACCACCCCGATCTCATGGCCAAGGCGCTCGCCCAGTCACCTTCCCTGTGGCACACCGATCTCACTGAGGAACTGTGTGAGATTGATCCGCGAGTACAGCTCAGGATGCAAGCAGGACGCTATGAAACTGCAATCTTTGACGCGTGCGAACGTACGTTGCGCATGCTGGAAAGTCGTGAGGCATTGGGGCGGATACATTTTCAGCCAGTATCCGGTGGGCACGATTGGGCCTGGTGGGCTCCACGACTTTTGAGCGGTTTGAAGGAATTCTTTCCGGGCAAACTGCTTGAAGTCAGTGACCATGCCGCAGCACGTGGTGACAGTCCGCGCTGAGTATATGGATGTCGCGACGCTAGGAGAGCTGCCGGATTCCTCGGTGGGTTCTCTATTTACGCGGTGCGGCGGAGCATCACTACCACGTCATCGATCGTGGTCGGCTGCCCCTCCGGACCGGTCACCGTGCGCTGCAGGGTATAGGCTTGCAGAATTTCGAAGCCGGTGACCGGAACTCCGAGGGATTTCAATTCCCCGTCCACCGTGACTAGGTTAGGCCCGTGGCCTTGCGCATGCTCATGCCCCGTTTGATGTTTGGGTGCTTTGGCTGATGCGGGGTGGCTACCATGCGAGAGCAGAACCAAGTGTCCGCCGACAGCTACGCGATTCAAAGCCCCACGAAGAATTCGATCCCGTTGGAACTCGAAGGGTGCATGGAAGAAACTAAGCGTGACAAGATCGAAGTCTCGCTGATCATCCCAAGATTCCAGATCGGCCACGAGGAACTCAGCAACCCCTGACCCCTCGGGCAAATGCGTTGCTGTGCTGCGGGCACGCGTAATGGCGGTCTGTGAAATATCCACCCCGGTGGCATGCCAGCCACGCGAGGCGAGCCAGAGCACATCGCCGCCCTCACCGCATCCCAAGTCTAAAGAGCGACCGACCGGCAAAGGTTCCAGAATGGTTTCCAACGTCGAATTCACTTTGCCTGACCACACTTGGTCGGCCTGGCCGTAATGGTTTTCCCAAAATTCTTTGCCCTGCAATTGTGTTTCGGCGGATGAGTCCACGGTTTCCTCCCCAATCAGATACGCTCGCTCTTCCGAGCCTAAGCGCTCAGAGAGTCAAACCACCCACGTTTTGCCGTTCGCGCAATAACTAGAGGCAGGACACGCTCGGGTGAGCTCACCATTGATCGGCACGCTGGTTTGCCAAGGTGATCAGCTCGCGAAGTACATCAAGATCGATGTCTTCGAGTTTCTTGACGTACAGGCACCCGGCACCTTCGGTGTATTGACCCAAACGAGGTAGCAAAGCGGTAGCTTGGCCGCTGTCCTTCAACCCGTACAAGGACAGTTGCGTTTTGCGAGGAGAAAACCCAGACTTCGGCCAGATGCCGCGTGTTCGCGGATTCGCAGGTGAGACATAACGGTACTGGCCATACCCCACGATCGAGGCTCCCCACATTACTGGGCTTTCGCCGGTGGCCTCACGGAAAATGTGCTCAAGTTGCTGACCATCTGTGCGCCGTTTCAATGGGGTGGCCGAGGCGATGAAATCGGCCACGCTGGCCGTGGTGGGCAAGGTTTTCTGGGTGCTCATGGAGCTATTCTGAACGCTGAGGTGATCCGTGGCAAGATGGCTTAGCTGACCGTATTTGGTGGGGTGCTCATGAACGTTGTACTGAGCCGGCGATATTGTTTAGTGCTCATAGCCACCAGCGCGACCAGCACCATCGTCAACCCGCCGGCTAAGAAAACCAAGGCGATCCCGCGGGCATCACCCTGACCGAGTAACCATCGAAAGTTTGCTTCTCCTTCGGGGCTGCGCAGATACGGGATGATTCCGTACTGAGCGATGGGCGCAATAATGAAAGCGGTAAGTGGCGCAGCTGAGGCTTCAAGCATTTGGGCGAAGCCAAAGACACGCCCTTGCCTGCGGTAAGGGACAACCTTTTGGATTACGGTTTGTTCGGCAGCTTCGACGGCAGGTATCAGTGCCATATAGAGCCAGATACCCAGAATGTAGAGCCAGACCCATTCGCGAATGGTGAAGAGCGCACCGAGTGCACCCATGAAGACGACGCAGATCAGCAAAGTTCGGATCGGGTTGCTTCCTAAACCGAATTTAGCGATGAGCGCACCGCCCAGAATAAACCCTGTCGAAGCTAAACCAAAAGTGATGCCCCACGCTTCCACCGACATAATGCTTAGCCCGTAGGGATCCATCAATGCCATATATACCCCGCCGATGAAGTTGTTAAACATTGAGAAAAAGATCAAGGCGATCAGACCCGGGATGGCGATTACTGCAAGGTAGCTGTTCCGGAGGTCGAAAATCTTTTGCTCACCTGGCAGCGGTTCGGGGGTGGCTTCGGGCAACTTGATGAACAGCACGTGCAGCAGGGTCGCGCTAATCAGAATCAGCGCTAAGGCTAATGTCCATCCCATGCCGAGCAAACCGATAGACAGCCCGGAAAACACGGATGTGACGATAAAAGCGATGCCTTGTACGGTACCAACCAGACCGTTGGCGTTCGCGTGGCGTTCTACCGGAACTAACAGGGTGACCGTGGTGGACAAGGCGATGCTACGCATTTGCTCGACCACGGCACCGAGGAGAACCACACCGCTAAAGAGCCAGAATTGTGGACCTCCTATGTTCAGGATGTCTTCGGTGGGAAGCCAAAGGAAAATCAATCCGGCCACGCCGAAGGCGAGGGTTGTGGATACGGAAGAGAAAACGAATATTTGCTTCTTTCGGTAGCGGTCGATCAAGGTTCCGAACACCATCGAGAAGAACGCAATCAGCAACATATAGGAGCCCCCTATGATGCCGGTGGCCATCACATTTTCGGTTTCGAGGTAGACCCAGAAGGTAAGGGCAAACCACAGGTAGCTCGTGGTTAAGTTAGCTACCGCGGTGTTGATTAATATGTTGAGGAAGGAGCTGCGGCCGGCTGCTGCCGCATCGTGAATCGGGGCTGATCCGCTCATGGCTCTACCGATCTTGTCTTGCGAAAATGCGTATGCAAAAGACTACTGGGTGCTTGGGCTGAAGTCATCGGATTGTGTATGAGAAATTGCCACAGAGAGAACCTGCACGCGCGCTGTGTATTTGGAGCTACCATTTCCGTTGAGTTTTTGGGTTGCGTAGCGTGAGAATCGCCGAAAAAGTACAGACTCTATAGGAGGCCACGGATGGCTAACGAAGAAGTCCGACAAGTAGTGCAGCTGATCCAGGATGCCCGGGTGGGGATGCTCACCAGCCACGGGGATGGCAGCTTACTGAGCAGACCATTGACGGTCATCGAAGTTACCGAGGATGGGGATCTCTGGTTTTTCTCCACGCAAAGCTCGGATGTGGTGCGAGAAGTTGAAACCGACTCTGAGGTGAATGTTTCCTTTGCGCAGAAAAAGTCTTGGGTTTCGTTGAGCGGACAGGCCCAGATCGTTCGCGAGGTAGCGAAGAAGAAAGAGCTCTGGAATCCGGTAGTGGAGGCTTTTGCCACGGATGGTCCAGAGTCACCGAATACGGTGCTAATTCATGTGGCTGCCGACTCCGCTGAATATTGGGAAAACCCCGGCGGGGTGGCCAGTTTTGTGATGAGTTGGGTGCAAGAGAAAATTGGTGGCGAGCCTCAGCGGCCCGGAACCTCGAACACGGTTGAGCTTTAGCCGAGATAACGCAGACCGGCTACCGGAGAAGGATCCATCGGTGGCCGGTCTGCGTTGCGGTTAGCTAGTCGCCGAGCTTACCGCCGAGTCGATCGCGCATTACCAAACTCGTTTCGTTCAGTCCGCGGATGGAAACCTGTTTGCCGTATTTGGCATATTTATCGATCACGGAGTCTAGGGCTGCGCTGGTAGAGGCATCCCATACATGCGAACCGGACATATCGATAATGATCTGCTTTGGATCCTGCGCGTAATCGAACTGGGTATACAGATCATTTGAAGAGGCAAAGAACAGCTGCCCGTTCACCGTATAGATCGCTACTTGCCCATCGACTCCGCCAGTGACACTGCGCGTCACGGTGACGAAATGCGCCACCCGGTTGGCGAAGAGCACCATCGCGCTCAGCACCCCTAGACCGACACCGATGGCAAGGTTATTGGTTGCCACCGTGAAGATCACGGTCACCGCCATGACGGTTGTTTCGCTCTGAGGCATCATCTTCAGGGTGGAAGGGCGGATACTATGCCAGTTAAAGGTTGTCAGGGACACAAAAATCATGACGGCGACCAACGCTGCCATAGGGATTTGCGCCACCACGTCGCCCAGTACCACAGACAAAAGCAACATGAAGATTCCGGCGAAGGCGGTTGAAATTCGGGTTCTGCCACCTGAAGCCTTCACCCCGATCATGGTCTGACCAATCATCGCGCAACCACAGATTCCACCGAAAAACCCGGTGACAATATTTGCGGCGCCTTGGCCCCAGGATTCACGGGTCTTATTCGACCCGGTGTCGGTGATGTCATCAACCAACTTAGCGGTCAACAGTGATTCGAGTAAGCCCACGAAGGCGACCGCGAGAGCATAAGGGAAGATCACTTGCAGGGTCTCGAAGGTCCACGGGATATCGGGAATCAGGAAAGTCGGCAAGGAATCTGGTAGCTCGCCTTTGTCCCCAACAGTGGGTACGGCGACTTTGACAAGGACCGTAATGAGGGTGAGTACCACGATGGCTACCAGCGGTGCAGGGATTGCTCTGGTCAGTTTAGGGAAGAAATAAATGATCGCCAACCCGAGTGCTGTCAGCGGATACACCGCCCAAGGAACGTCGATCAGCTCTGGCATTTGGGAGAGGAAAATGAGGATCGCGAGCGCGTTGACGAACCCGATCATCACCTGACGGGGGATGAAACGCATGAGCTTGGCTACGCCCAGGACCGCCAGCAGTACCTGCAAGATACCGGCAAGAATCACCGCGGCTAGGAGATAGTCCACTCCGTGGCTGCGCACCAATGGCGCCACTACCAAGGCCACTGCGCCTGCTGCTGCGGAAATCATTGCCGGGCGCCCACCGGTGAAAGCGATCACGATAGACATGGTGAATGAGGCGAAAATCCCGACTCGCGGATCTACTCCGGCGATGATTGAGAACGCGATTACTTCCGGGATGAGAGCCAGGGAGACGACTAATCCGGCAAGCAACTCGGTTTTCAGTAGGCGGGGGGAGCGTAGGGTGCGCAGTACTGACTGGCGTTCTACCGGGGTGAGGTCGGTGGCTGACATGAATTCTCCGATCACTGCCGGCACAGAAAATTTCGGCGATCTAAAAGGGGTGCAGGATCTACGCTAGCGCAGATCCTGCACGGAGAAATATTTCTGCGGGGTATGAGCCGTTCTCTCGCCCTGCAATCAACAGTCAGCTCCGGTGGAGGAGCTGACGTTGACGGGGTTACACACAGGTTGAACGAGGTTATCCACAATAACTGTGGATTACTTGTTGAAAACTGTGCGCGGTTAGAGGCCGAGCTCGCGGGCGCGATCCAAAGCGTCAACTCCATCGGCGACATCAAGTTTTCGATAGAGGCCGCGCAATTGAGTCTTAATGGTATTTTCCGATCGATACGTCGTCGCCGCGATTTGCTTGCGGGTCAGTCCTTCACGCAAGAGTGCTAAGAGTTCGTTTTCGCGTTCGGTAAGTTTGGGCAGGGTCTTGGGGGCGGGGAAAGCTTGCTGGAGCAAACGAATCCGGTCCATGGATTCTGAGTCTAGCTCCATGAGCTCGGGTACCGCTTCCCAACCGGGGATTGTAGAAAGCATCGCAAGATCCACGAGCCGGTTTTGCGTGGCGTACAGTCTCTTTAGTTCCTCGATCTGCTGATCGGAGGGGCCATGCTGATGTCGTGTAGCCATCTCTAGATACAGGTGAAGTCCGGCATAGCGCTGCGATAACGGCTTCGTCTTGGCCGCTTCTAGAAGGCTCAGCGCGCGGTCGAAGCGGCCAGCACGCAGCGCTGCCAATGCCCGGAACTCAGCGGCATGATAGTCCTCTGCTGGTTCAGATTCTTCCCAGTGGCCGGTAAGCGCCAAAACTTGGCGGGCTTGCTCAAGGTGTTCGGCCGATAGATCAGAAAGCGCGTAGACGCGTTCGTCCGCCAGACGCCGTAAAAGTAGACCATGTTCCTGTACCTGCCCGGAAAGAGCGGCTTGAAATGCGAGAAACAGGACGTGCGAAGCCCAGAACTCATCGCTATCCGGATCCTTGGGCAGGTTGCCCATAACCCGATCTAGTTCGACAGGATCAAGATCTTGTAGTGCAAGACAACCTCGGGCTAGCGTGGCACCCCGCCCAACCATCTCCCGTCCCCATGCGACCTCGGCGATAACTTCATCATGCAATGCGAGCCAATGGTCGGCCGCAGTAGGATCCTTCTGTTTGGCGCAAAGCAGCGCTAAACGCCCGGTGGCATCGGCAATCTGGAAAGCCGTGTTGCCGACCTGTGCTGCTTGGTATGCTGCGGTGTAAGCCCATTTGGCTTGGACATCGCGTCCTTCCAACTCGAGGGAAATGCCGCAGTGAAGTTCCACCGCGGAAAGTAGTTTGGGGTTAACCCGGCGCACGCTACTGACGGCTTGGGCCACAGAACGCAGACGTTCGGCTGCATCTGCCGATTCGCTATAGAGGCCCGCGAGGCGTAGATAGCTAATCTCCAGTAATCCTGCCGTGAGGGCGCGGGGGCTGGGACGCCGGTAGAGACTTGTCGTCAGTTCGCGCATCCTTTGAGCAGCACGATCGGATTCGTAGTTCGGGACGATCGACGGGAACGGCAAAACCATCCGGTCAGTACCGATCGCTGCCACAATCCGGACAGCTACCCACATATAGCTGGTTCGGTTCATGACGAACTCCGGAACCTGGCTTAGATACTTCCGTAAACCTCTGGGGTTAGTGATGAATAAGTCAATCCAACGCTCAACGAGGACGTGATCAAGCGCCTTCCAGTTGCGTCGTTGCGAGGCGTTATCCACAGCACGCTGGACACTGTGTGTATTCGCCACGGTGCGCAAACCGAGAAGTTCAAGTTCCTGAGCCACCACGGGGTCAATATCGCGCTGTTGTTCAACTAGGGCACGGCGGACTAGATGGGGCATGATCCACCCCCTAGAGGGACCGGCCTGTACAAATCCGAGATCCTGCAATTCCGCAAAACCGAAGCTGAGATTACCCAGCTGATTATAGAATTCTTCGACGCAAGGTTCATCCATAATGGGTAGGAATCCGGCTTGTCGGATGGCTTCGGCCTGGGGATGTACTGCCAGCCACCGAGCGAGTCCGGTGCGGATGATGTGGTACGCGTTCGTCGTATCCTCGGGGTTGTTGCGCATGCTTAGCGATGCGCTAGACCATCCACCAGTTTGCTCGAAAATCTTGGTGGTATCTTCTGCGGTGGAACCCAGCGTTTCCTGCAGCTCGTCATAGGTCATCAACAGATCGCACTGTCTTGCGACCACGCAGTCAAACCGGCTGGACAGTAACCATGCTGATTCCGTTGGCCCGATCAGAACCGCAAAGCGGGCTGCGGGGTCTGCGTCCATTCGTTCCTCAACCTGGCTTAACTCCCGCTGCAAGTCGAAGTTTGGGGCGGAAAGATCGAGAATTTCACCGGGATGATCCGCGAACCAACTTTGCGCAAACAAATGCCGTTCGGTGCCGCGGGCAGCAGTGATAAATAAAAGACGCGATTGGGCGTTAAAGACTTCATGAAAGCGTTTGATACTGGGGTGAAATGCTAATTGTGGTTCGTCAACGGATGACGGTTCCATCGTATATTCAAGCAAACTACTTAATCCCCCCAAGATCGTCGGAAATCCCACGTAATTCTTTGTGGCTACCGACTAGCTCATTGTCCCCAAATGACTATGGGATCATCATACTTGGTGTTATGAATTCCGCGAAGAAAATCGATGGGACCGTGCTAGAGAATGGTGTTTGGTCCGAGGTGAATAGATTACATTACAGAACTCGGATGGCAATCTGGTTCTCATATTCGTAATTCTTTGGGGGGAAAGATTTGAGCGAAATAGGCACTGAACCTAGGAAGCGGCCCTTGGGGTGTGACCCGGAAACTTTCTTGGGAAATGAAAGAACCCCGTCGCTAACGACGGGGTTCTCACGATCATCACTCGCACCCTCAAGGAGGTTGTTACCAACATTAGTGACCTTGGCTGTGATTGGGCTGGGTAGAACCCGCGTATACGCCGGTGATTGTGTGTGGGATCCAGTTTCTTAGTCGAGGAAAAGAATAAACCATTTAAACGAAGACTCTCCCGGAAATTTTCAAGGTGAGTGAGACCAGCGTGTCATTACGCGGCTAGTTGTTCGTCATTGCTCTCTTCTTCGATCGGTTCGTTGATCCACGCGGCTTCGGGCAGCCGCAACGCCTTGGGCAACCGGGGGCGACCAAACCGTTCCGGATGCGCCTGCCACGCTGCTTCCAGCGCCTGCAGCCGGGCCTGATCCACCTCGTCGGTAAGCCCGAAATGCACATCCGCCGGGGTATGGAACCCGATCCCCGAATGCCGGTGGTGATGGTTATACGCCTGAACGAATTCCTCCATGAACACCCTGGCGTCCTGCAGCGAGCCGAAGCGTTCGGGGAACACCGGCAAGTACTTCAAGGTCTTGAACAGGGCCTCCGAGTAGGGGTTGTCATTCGATACCTTGGGTCTGGAATGGGATTTGAGGACCTCCAGATCCGAGAGCAACGCGGTGACCGGTTTCGAGGTCATCGCCGGCCCACGATCCGAATGGACTACCTTGGGGATCCCGTGCATCCCGAAGATCTGCTGCATGAACTGCTCGGCCATTGTCCCGGACTCACGGGCATGGACCTCGCAGCCGACGATGAACCGCGAATAGATATCGATCATCACGTACGCGTCAAAGTAGGTGCCCTTGGCCGGGCCGGCCAACTTGGTGATATCCCAGCTGTTATGCGGATATCCGCATAATAGCTGTTATGCCGAGGTTGGTGTTATGCCGACATGGGTGGTCTTTGCCTGTGTTTATCCGGACGTTCCGCTCCGATCCTCGGCATAATCACAACGACTCCAAGAACGCCATCACCGTATCAGTGGGCTGATAGCGCGCCTGCTTGGCCAATCCAGTAGGCGCCACCTTGGCTATGGCACTCTCTTTCAAAGTCATATCGGCATGAATGTAAACGTTCGTTGTGGAGACCTGCTCATGGCCAAGCCAGAGGGCAATAACCGTGGAGTCGACACCTGCCTGCAGCAGTCTCATCGCTGCCGTGTGACGTAGCACGTGAGGGGTGACCGCTTTGTCTTTGAGGCTAGGGCAGACAAGTGCGGCCTTGGCACTGGTGACTCGCAATCGTTGTTCGACCGCGTCTCTACTCAGACGGCTGCCGGAATGGGTCGTGAAAAGCGGATCACCGGCTATTCCAGCCCGTTCTTCGATCCAATTTTTCATGACTTCCACGGTTTCCGGCAGCAACGGTGTACATCGTTCCTTCCGGCCCTTCCCTTCGCAATGCACGTGTGCGCCGGCGTCTAGGTGAAGATCCTTGACGTTCAGTCCGATCAATTCACTCACACGTAGACCGGTTTGACTTGTCAGGGTGAACATCGCGTAGTCACGGCGTCCTGTTCTGGTGTTCTGGTCACAGGATTCCAGCAGGGCCGCTGCTTCCGCGTGATCAAGCCATGCCACAATACTTCGGTTCGTTCTTGCTGTGGGGATCGCCAAAACGCGTTGGATATCTGCCGAATGTTCGGGGTGGTGAAGTGCCGCGTAGGAAAAGAGCGAATGAATGGCTGCCAACCGTGAATTGCTGGTGCGCGGACTGTTGCCTCGTGTCGTTTCCAGATAGATCAGAAAGGCGGTGACCACCGAAGCGTCCAAGTCACTGATGTCCAATTGCGAGGGGCTCTTGCCTGTCTGCTCGCGCGCGAAATTCAGCAATAGCTTGAATGTATCCCGGTAGGAACTGATCGTATTGGAACTTGCGTGCTTCTGCGTCATTAGCCTGTCAGAAAAGAAGGATTGCAATAGCGGAGCCAGAGCTGTCATGATCGTTCCTGCCCATCGGTTAGAGAAGTAGCCAGTCTCTTGGAGGCTTGAGCGAGCAGTTCGGGTACGGCGCTCAAGTACCAGTAGGTGTTCGCTGGGTCGCTGTGTCCAAGGTAGGTTGATAGCGTAGGCATCATCGCCGCCACGTCTTCGCCTTGCTCATACCAGCCCAGTAGCGTTTTCACACTGAAGGTGTGCCGCAGGTCGTGCATTTTTGGATGTTTCCTGTGTGTTTTAATTCCAGCCGCAGCATTGACTTGCCAGAAGGCTTTCAATGCGCTGTCATAACTCAAGCGCCCTTCAGCAGCGTTGATGAAGAAGGCGGCTTTGTCGCCGCCCGGACGGAACTGATAGCCCTGGCGCCATACCGTGTAGCGTTCCAAGGCCTCCATGACCGTAGGATGCATCGGAACCAAGCGAGGGTTGCGGGATTTACCGCTGCTGACCAGTAATGTTCCTGTACTCAGGTCAACGTGTTCACGGTCCAATCCCAAGGCCTCTCCGACCCTCAGACCGGTCGCAGCCAGCAACCCGAACAATGTCGTGTAAAGATGAGAGCGAACGCCATGAGACAGCTGTTCAGCTGCTTGAAGTAAGGCGAATATCTCCTCATCAGAGTAAATGTATGGTGTGACGCGCAGGGGCCGGTGGGTGAAGATCCCTCTCGGCGGGATCTGATGGGCAGGATCCACTGCGTGCATGTAAGTGGCGAATCCTCGGATGACTTGGAACCGGCGGGCTGCGCGGGCTTCTGGGTTACCCAACCCTGCATTGGATAGGCTCCGGGACCAGGCAATCGCATTTTCCACGGTGATCGTTGGTGAACCCGACTGCGTCAAGTACGCAGCATATTGGACCAGTAGGTGTTCGTTCCAAGCCAGCGTGGCACCCAATTGCCGCCGCAATCGCAGATAGTCATCGACCAATGCCTCCCAATGGCTCATGGCTGACTCTTTTCATTCGGCCATGCTTGGCAAAGAGCTCGAAGTCTGGGCAGATCGACTCGTGCGTAATTCACCGTCGTTACTGGGTTCTCGTGTCTGAGCACCTGGCTGATAGCGTCCAAGGGAACTTGGGCATTGACCATGGATTCTGCCAATGAATGCCGGAGCTTATGCGGGCCAAACGGTTCCACGTTCGCTTTCTTGCAACCCCGAACGACGACCGCCCAGACTGCAGGAGAACTAAGAATACGATAGGGCGCCTTAAGCGTGCAAAAAACCTCCGGCAGGTGTATCCCCGCAGGACGGTGCTGCAGATAGTTCACCAATGCCTCACCGATTTCCGTACTCATGGGTAGGAGCTCCGGTTTGGATCCTTTGCCGCGCACCAGTATTTCCCCGTGGCGCCAGTCAATGTCTGCAAGCCGCAGACCTGCGACTTCACCTGCACGTAATCCCAAACGCGCAAGCAGCAACAGCAACGCGAAGTCACGTTTCCCGGCAAGTGTATTTTGGTCGCAAGCACCAAGCAGGCTCCGAATCTGCTCTGCTTCGACGCCTCTAGGCAGCAGCGAAGGTACCGGTAGCCTGACGATGAGCGTCGCACCTGTCAGGTCACTGTCCAGTTCACCGGCGGTGAAGCAATATCTGAGGAAGGAGCGAAGCACGTATCCGAACTTCTTCACCGATACCGGTTGACGACTTTTGCCTTCATCCAGCGAGGCTTGGACTACCTCGGCGGCACCCAACGCCTTCAAACCCGCAGGCGGTGTGTATCGCTGAAGGAATCGGCGTATGCGAGAGGTCTGGGCTTGGATCGAAATTTCTCGAAGACGGCGTTCGGTACGCAAGTACGTCTCGAATCGTTCCAGCACTGGAGGATCAGGATCGTGATCAGGCACCATCGCGTCTTCCGTGATAACGCCCAAGCCTGCGAGGAGGTTCAACAGTGGTCGCAATGCTTGGGGAGTCAGCAGGGATGTGTACGCAGAACGACGTTCCTTGCAGAATTCTTCAATCAGTTCCCGTCTTAGATCGCCGGCAAGAAGGTTCCTGTTCCAGAGCCAGCGACTCAAATGCGCCATCAGCCGCATTTGCGCTGCTGCTGAGAAGTATGTGTAGTTTAGCCTGTTCAGCTCAGTCTCGAACTGATGAACGTAGGGTTCCAGCGAGCCAGCGACGTGTACACGGCTATCCGCGCCGATGACGACCATGATAGGGGTTCTCCTTGCTTCCAGGGATTCGAGGAAAACAAGTTGAACACGGCAAGCTGATTATGCCGAGGATCGGAGCGGAACGTCCGGATAAACACAGGCAAAGACCACCCATGTCGGCATAACACCAACCTCGGCATAACAGCTGAACACCTCGCAGGGTTGGCGGGCCACCAGTTCCGGGACCTTCCGCGCCGGATGCCTGGCCTGCCGCCGCCGCTCGGTGACCTGCCGGTTCTCCCGCAACACCCGGTACATGCTCGACACCGAACCCACGTACTCACCCTCGCTCAGCAGCGTGGCGTACACCTGCGGCGGCGCTTGGTCCACGAACCGGTCACTGTTCAGCACCTCAAGGATCGCTTCCCGTTCGGCGTGGCTGAGCTTGTTCACCGGTACCGGTCGGGCGGCCAGCTGCTGCTGCCCACTGCTACCACGCTCTGCCACTTGCCTGGCACGGTGCATGCTGGCCCGGCTGATACCCGTCAGCACCGCTGCCCGACGGGCCGGGACCTTCGCGTCCACCAACTGCCGGTAGGCACGTCTCAACGTTTCTTGCGCTTCGATTCGTCCGATTCCGCGCTCTTGGAGATCTGCTCCAAGAGCGCGTGCGCTTTTCCCATGATTTCCAAGGCGGTCTGGGTGGTTTCCAACTGCTGCTCACGGTTCGCCAGCTCGCGCTTGAGCCGGGCGATCTCCGCCTGTTCCCGACTCAGCCGGCCGATCTTCTGTCCGGCCGGTTTGCCTTCCAGGACTCCGGCGTCACGTAGCTTGCGCCATTCGGTGATCTGCGAGGAATACAACCCGTTGGATCGCAGATACGCGCCGCCTTCATTGGACTGAATGGCTTGCTCGTAGCCGGCGAGAAACTCAAGCTTCTGGGCCGGGGTGATCACCCGACGCTTCGGGGCTTCGGGGCGCGGTTCCTGGGTCATAGATCCATTCTCGGCCATCGGACGCAACGCGGTCACCGGGGCGGCTGAAGAACGGGTCTGGGTACTGGTCATCACTGGGGATTCATCCCTGATTCTCGCCCTGTCACGGGGTGAAGTTGCTGTGAAGAGCTGGTCTCACCCCATCCTGACAGACAGGGGATCGATCGCCCAACTTTTGGCCTATCACTACTTCAATCAGACTGGCATCGCGTTCTACGCGCCAGCGCAGCAGCAAGAGCACTGGTGGCGTCGAAGCGTATCAGGTGGCTGGCTGTGGGGTGATTCAGTGAATCCGGTGGATCCCACACTCACTTTGACCACCGACCCTGACGGGGGATACCGACTCAACAGGTACAAACGATTCTCTACCGGTTCGGGAGTTGGGGAGGTGATCATTGTCAACGCGGTGGTCGCGGATGGTGAGCAGGCGGGTAAAGTCCTAGCTTTTGTGCTTGAAACAGACCGGAAAGGTATTGAGCTTGTTGATGATTGGAACCATCTGGGTCAGCGACTGACCGCGTCCGGATCGGTGCGCTATTCGCAGGTTCGAGTAAATGCGGAGGATATTCTCGGTGAGCTGAGCGAGGAACCGATCTCCACCTTGCTGATTCCGGGCCTACAGTTGGCCTTCGCCCACCTATATGTGGGAATCGCCCAAGGTGCCTTGGCCAAGGGCCGTGACATCTTGCTGAACAGACAGAACTCATGGTTCCTTGCCGGGGTCGACAGCTACTCGCGAGACGTAATTTTTCAACGCACCATCGGTGAGCTGAAGGCTCGCGTTGCCGCGGCCGAAGCCTTGGCTGACAAACTGGCTCGTCGCTATGACGCGGTGATTTCCTTGGGCGGGGAGGTCACTTCCGCGCTCCGCGCCGACGTGGCGGTAGCGATCGCGGAACTAAAAGTTGTGTCCACGGAAGTGGGGCTTGAAACCGCTCATCGTATCTTCGAAATAACTGGATCCTCCTCAACCAATAACGAGGTGGGACTCGACCTGTACTGGCGCAATGTGCGCACGCACACCCTGCATGACCCAGTGGATTACAAGAAAATCGAGGTCGGCCAGTACTACTTGCACGGTGAACCGCAGCCGATCTCGCTGTACACCTAAACCGACAAACTCGTGGGAGTCGCTATACCGTTCATTGAGCGGCTCCCACGTCCCAACTTCGACCTTCCGAGGACAACCGATGAGTACCCAGATTCAGACCGTGCCCGCAGACCGTTTGGCTACGGCCCGGGCCCGTTTCGCACCCATCTTCCATAGCATTGCCGCCGGTTCGGTCGAACGCGATCGCAGCGGACAACTGCCCTATAACGAAATTCGCCAGCTGGCCGAAGCCGGATTCGGGGCACTGCGCGTCCCGGAATCCCACGGCGGAGCCGGCCTCAACTTGACCGAACTTTTCGAGCTGCTAACCGACCTGGCGACCGCCGATAGCAGTATTGCACAAGCCTTGCGCGCACACTTCGCCTTCGTAGAAGACCGATTGGTGGCAGCTTCCGGGGCCGATCGGGATCTGTGGTTAGAACGTTTTGCCCGCGGTGAGTTGGTCGGTAACTCGTGGACCGAAGTGGGATCGGTGAAGGTAGGTGAGGTGATTACCAAGGTCAGCCCCGATGGATCCGGTGGCTTTCGGATCAACGGCACCAAATACTATTCCACCGGCTCAATCTTTGCCGACTGGCTGGACACCTACGCCGAACGCACCGATACCGGACAGCGGATCATTGCCGCAGTGAGCCGCCACCAGCCCGGGGTTGAGCTGGCCGATGATTGGGATGGTTTCGGGCAGCGCACCACTGGCACCGGAACCTCCACCTTCACCGATGCGGTGGTGCACGCCCAGCATTTGATCGATTTCGACACTCGTTTCAAATATCAAACTGCGTTCTACCAACAGGTTCTGCTCACGGTGCTTGCCGGCAGTGCCCGTGCTGCAGAACGCGACTTTGCCGCCGAGCTCAAAGAACGTAAACGAACCTTTAGCCATGCCGCGGCCAATGTGGCCAGCGAGGATCCGCAGCTATTGCAGGTGATCGGCGAGGTTGCTTCGGCTGCCTTTGTTGCCAGTGCTGCTGTCCAACGGGTCTCCGGGGCCCTAGAATACGCTTTCCAAACAGCTTTGGGGCAGCACAATGGGCAGTACACAGCGGCCCAAGATGAAGCGGCAAACGATGCGGCCGAGCTAGCTTCGGCGCAGGCACAGGTAACGCTGACCCCGCTGGTACTCTCGGCCATTACCCATGCCTTTGACGCTTTGGCTGCCTCAGCCACTAGCAGCACCAAGAATCTGGATCGGCATTGGCGTAACGCCCGCACTGCCGGGAACCATAACCCGTGGGTGTTCAAGGCTCGGCTAATTGGGGATTTAGCGGTCAACGGCACCGAGCTGCCGCGTGTGTGGGCGATCGGGGCCGCTAAGTAGTTTGGGCGCTCAGCCCGTGCCTAAGTGACGAGAAGTGGGGATGGTGAAAAGCTGCGGTGGCGCTTTGACCAGCGCCACCGCACTCTCACACCCTCTTGAGATCAGAATTTCGCGAGTAATTGTCGCTGAGAGATGCCGTATCCCGTGGAGGAAAATAATCTAAGTTTCCTATGTGGTGTGGGGCGCGAGGCTGACCCTGCGTTCCAGCAGAGTTGTCTCTCCCGTGAATGCAACAACCCGAATCGCGATCAGCCTAGTTATCACGATCAGGTGCATCAATCCTGTGTTTCAAGGCGAGTTGGGGTGCTACGCGATGAACCGTTCAGCTAACAGTTGGTAAGCCTCTAACCTGTCCTCGGGATTGCTCACCAACGTATTGAGCATCAACTCATCGGCTCCGTGGGCTTCGGCCAAGGTGACTAGCTGAGCATGGACCTGTGACGGAGTTCCGACAATCAGAGCCCGACTCCGTTCTTGAGCGCGGGCGATTTCCTGCGGACTCCACCGGTAGTTAGCCGCCGTAGTGACCGATGGAACCGGGCCGTCATCTCCAAAGTCCTTGCGGACCCGCCAGAGCAGTAATGCCTGCGCCAACGCTTGGGCGTGTTCCTCGGTAGGGGCGGTGACAAAACGAACTGCTAATACGGTGTGCGGGGTGTGCCCGCTGCGTGTGGCCGCTTCGCGATAAGCAGCGGTGGCAGCTTCACCACCGCTAGGACGCAAGAAGTGGCCGTGTACGTATCCGGCGCCCAAGGTTCCCGGCAGCGGGGCCGAGGAACCACCCGCACCCAGCACCCACACCCGCCCGGCGGGTTCGTTTGCTGACGCTTCATGTACCGTGCCTAGCTCTTGCACCAAGGAAGCGACCTTTGTCGCGTAGTCGGGGTCATTGAGCGAAGCTCGTCCCAGCCCGGTGTCCACCCGGTCAGGATGGACCATGGCGAGCAGCCCCATTACCTCCAAAACCTTCTGCGCCGAATAGTAAGGCAGCAGAATGGCGCCGGTACCAATACGGATGCGCTGGGTGCGCTCGAGCGCCAGAGCCGTCATCATCTCAGGAGCGGGGCTGGCGAAAGACCGTGAATGGTGGTGTTCGGCGTACCAAATCCGGTGGTATCCAAGCTCGTCGGCTTGCTGTGCCAAGGACAGACCACTGGACAGTGCGGCGGCCCGGGTGGGGGCATGCTCGGTGAGTGGAACCTGATCAAGGATGGATACTCTCATGCCGACTGCTCCGCTACAGATAAGTGCCCGGGAAGCCAGCAGCGCATGGTGAGGTCCTTTCACAGAAGATGGGGTTCGTGGCCGAGTTTACCTGCCGGGCTGCAGTCCAACCGCATCCGTTCGGGCAGATGACCCGGCCCCGCATCGCTCCGAGACTAGGTGCACTGCGCGCCGTCATTAACCACGATGGCCTGGGTTCTACGCAGAGTTATCTGCGTAGAACCTAGGCCATTGATTTGGCTCCTTAACTCAAAACCATGCCACCATCTACCGTGATGACTTGACCGGTCAGGTAGTCAGCGCCGCTGCTAGCCAAAAACAGAACGGTAGGAACTAAATCCTGCGGTACCGCTACGCGGCCGACCAGAATCTGCTTCGCATAGTTCTGCATTTTCAGCTGTCGGCTGGCATCATCCTGCTGGATACCTTCCCACAGCTGGGTGTCGACGATTCCCGGAGCGAAACCGGTGACTCGAATATTATGCGGAGCCAACGCGCGGGCTCCTGACTGGATCAGCGAAGAGACCGCTGATTTACTGGCCGCATACGGGGCGAAGTTCGGGCTCGCGTTCTTGGCCGTGATCGAGGTGGTATTGATAATGCGTCCACCAGCACCCTGGGCGATAAAAACCTTCGCTGCCTCCTGCATGCAGATCAGTACACCCAGACCGTTAACGGTCATCGTTCGGTTCCAATCGGCCTCGGTTGCCTCCAAGAAAGGCACCTCTCCGGAGACGCCAGCATTATTCACGATCGTATGTAACGGACCGAACACTTCGACAACCTCGGCGATTGCATGAGCGACACTTGCTCGGTCAGTTACATCAATCTGGGCTGGATGGGCTTGCCCGCCAGCTTGTCGAATTTTCTCTACGACCTGTTGTGCGGATTGCAGATTAATATCTGCCACACCCACACGGGCCCCATGTTCAGCTAGACCCGTGGCCAGCGCGGCACCGATGCCACTTCCTGCACCGGTGACAAAGATCGTGCGTTCGTTCAATGAATCCATTCCAAGTCCTGACTTATTCGACGGTGATGTTGTACTGCTTCATGACCTGCACCGTGGAAGCGGACTTCTCTTGCAACAGGGTGTACCAGTTTGCTGCGTCTTCCTCGGAAAGCAGCGGCATGTAGTTATCTTCGGACAGCTTGGTGAAGCTTTCGGATACACGTGCGGTGTTGGTGGCCTCCTTCAAAGTGGAGACAATAGCTTCATCGGTTCCGGTAGGAACCGCGATGCCATACATGGTCAGGGTCTGGTTATCTACCGGAAGACCGGCTTCTTCAAAGGTGGGTGCATCCGGTAGATAATCAAGGCGCTCACCGTCGGCGGTGAGCACGGCCAGCACGCGCAGATCATCATTCTTGATGTACGGCATAACGGCCTGCGCATCGAGCATGGCAACATCGGTCTGCCCGCCGATCATGGCTTGAGCTGCCGGTGCGGCACCGTCGAAGGGAATGGCGGTGGCGTCTAGACCCAGATCACCAAAGATCGCTGCCTGATTTACATGGGTTGGATTAGCCCAGCCGGTCACCGCGTAGTTCAGCTTGCCGGCCTTCCTCAGGCCCTCGACGTTGGTAATTTCGGAGCTGGAAGGGACCACGATCAAATACGGCTGGGTGAACACGCCACCAACTGCGTCAAAGCTTTCGAAGCTGTACGGGGTGGTGCGCTTGACTGATTGCACGAAAGAATCGTCGGTGGAGAAGACCATGGTGTAGCCATCGGCTTTAGCGCTGGCGGCCTCGGATAGTCCGGTGATCCCTGAGGCACCAGGCCGGTTTTCCACGATGACCGTGGTATCCAGTTCTTTTTCCATTTCCGTGGCTAGGGCACGGGCGGAAATGTCGGTGGGGCCGCCGGCCGCATAGGGCACCAGCATGGTGATATCACGAGTGGGGAAGTCAGCGTCAGCGCCGCCTGCGGAGCTGGAACCGCCACAGGCAGCCAGAGTCGTGGCCAATGTCAATGAGCCGAGGGCCGCAGCCCAGCGAATGATGTTCTTTTTCATGAGATTCCTAATGGTTAAGAGAGTGGAACAAAAATACGGAGGCAGAAACTAGCGTGAAGTATCGGACTTCTGTGGGGTGTCCTTGGCCCCTTCCGCAGTGGCGGCTGCGGGGTTCTGTGTGGTCACTTCCTGAGCTTCGGCAAGGTCTGCGGCGGTGGAGTTAGGATCCAGCCCCTGACCGGTCAGCACGCCACTATTGTTCTTGCGAAGTCGTAGCAGCAGTGGCAGCAGGACGATCAATGCCAACACGATCACTAAGATCAATGAGACTGGACGATCTACGAAAATCGTGGCTGAACCTTGGCTCATCAGCATGGACTGTCGGAAGGAAGTTTCTAGCGTTGGTCCTAGCACGATGGCCAAGGCCATCGGCCCCGGGTCGAAACCTGCCTTGCGCATCAGATAACCGATGATTCCGAAGACCAGCATGGTCCACATATCGAAGGTGCTATTGGACACCGAGTACACGCCGACCATGGTGACGATCAAGATGACACTGGAGAGAATTCCAATGCGAACCTTGACCAGGTTTACGAAGACACCCACCAACGGCATGCTCAGCACCAGCAACATCAGGTTCCCTACCAGCATCGAGGCCAGCACACCCCAGAAGACTCCCGGATGCTCGTTGACCAAGGAAGGGCCGGGGGTAACACCTTGAATCAATAGGGCGCCGTAGATCAGGGCTAGCACCACGTTTGACGGGATACCCAAGGACAGCAGCGGTAGGAACGAAGAGGTGGAGCCGGCATTGTTGGCGGTCTCGGGGCCCGCCACACCGGCAATTGCGCCCTTGCCGAATTCTTCGGGATGTTTGGACAGCTTCTTCTCGGTGGCGTAAGAAGCCAGTGAGGAGACTACGCCACCACCGCCAGGTAGAAGCCCCAGAAAGAAGCCTATAACCGACCCTCGGGCGATAGCACCACTGGAATCCTTGAGATCCTTCTTGGTGGGCAACACCCGACCAATCTTTCCCTTGATCTTGGCTCCGGTTGCCTTTTGCTCCAGGTCATAGAGCACATCGCCGATACCGTACAAGCCCATGGCTACCGCCACAAAGTCGATCCCGCGCAGCAGCTCCGGATTACCGCCGGTGAAGCGTGCTACCCCGGTGACCGCGTCGATACCAACGGTGGCGACCAGCAATCCGAAGCACACCACGATTAGGTTCTTCAGCCGGTTGGATTCGCCCAAGGTAGCGACCATTAACAGTCCGACTAAAGCGAACAAGGTGTATTCCGGTGGGCCGAGCTTCACTGCGAATGCCGCGACAATGGGGGAGAGGAAAATCAATCCGAAGGTGGCAACCACACCACCGGCAAAGGACCCGATAGCAGAGATTCCCAGTGCCGGTCCGGCCCGTCCACGCAACGCCATTTGATGGCCGTCATAGACGGTCACAACACTGGCTGCTTCGCCCGGAAGCCGCAATAGCACCGAGGTGATAGTGCCACCGTAGTACGCACCATAGTAAATACCAGCCAGCATCACGATGGCGGACTCAGTCGGAATCACATAAGTCAGCGGGAGCATCAAGGCGATCGTTGGGGCCGGCCCCAAGCCGGGCAAAATACCCACAATCATGCCCACAACTACGCCGATGAAAACGTAGAGCAGGTTCAATGGGTCCAAAGCGACCATGAACCCGTCGAATACGGCAGAGAAATCCATGTCTAGAGACCCTTTCCGGAAAGCAAATTGACCACTGGGTCATATGGCATTGGGACGGCCAGCAGGATGCTGAATATGGTGACGAAAAGTGCGGTCTGCGCCAGCGAATACCAGAGCGTGAAACGCCATGGTTCCTTGGCCATCCAACGCAGCCAAGCGATGCTTACCAGCAGTGTCGCCAGACTAAATCCGACTGACTCGAAAAGCAGGATGTAGGCGATCATCAGCCCGAAACCGGCCACGATGATCCAGCTGCGTTTGCTAAAGGGCTCATAATCGGTGCCGACGCGTTCAGTGAAGAACAAAGCGACTGCGGCAAGACAGAGACCAAGACCCACCAAGAATGGCCATGCCCCAGCACGCGGCTGAGCCATAGTTCCTAAACCGAGGCTGAAGCCGTAAAAGGTGCAGCCTGCGCCGAGTAACGCGATCGCCATGGTGGAGATCTTGTACGTCGCAAACCTTCGCCCCATTGCATTGTTATGTGACATGGGTGACACATTATTATTAATTCATTACAACGTCAACTGAATAATGTAACGGAAGTGTTCTGTAGGATAAATTCATGCCTCATGACAATAAGAGCTCGTTGGTTGACTCGACGATCGCTGCGATTAGACGCGATATCCTCACTGGCCAGTGGAAGCCTGGTGAACGCCTACCGCTGGTTCCATTGGCTAAGCGCTATGAAACGAGCACTACGGTGGTACGTGAGTCGCTAATGCAGATGTCCAGTGATTTTCTGGTGATCAACGAGGCTAAGCAGGGGTTTTCGGTGCCTTATTTATCGTTGCCCGAACTATCAGATCTCAATCGGGTGCGTTGCCATTCCGAAGAGCTGGCGTTACGTTTGTCCCTTGAGCGCGGGGATCTGATGTGGGAGTCCACCGTGGTGGCTGCGCAGCACCGGCTCAAGCACACCGAACGTTTCGGGCCGGGAGACCAGCGAGGGATATCCGATACCTGGCTGGAGGGGGCAAAGGAATTCCACCGACTATTGATTTCCGCTGCGGGCATCCCGGTCTTAGAAAAGCTGGCTGACGCCCTTGAAGACGCCACGTCACTCTATCGACTGTGGTCGAATACGATGCCGGATCACGAAACCCAGTATTTGGTGGATGAGCATGATCCGATCGTGGAGGCGGTCATCGCCCGCGATGCTGATACCGCGGTACGGCTATTGGCCGAGCACTACAATTCTTCGGTGGATCTCATTCTGCAGGCTGGATTGCGGCCTGAAGCGATCGACCCAACAAAGAGCAAAAGCGGTGACTAGCTAGCGGCTACGCGGCAGTATCTACCAGTGGCGTGTGCATGTGAGAGCGCCGCATGCGTGGAAGGAAAATTAAACTGATTGCTGCTGCAAAGCAGAGGACAGCCGCCACGATCCAGGCGACTAAGTAACTTCCAGACATGTCGCGGAAGAGCCCTGCGGTCAACGCTCCGGTACCAGCCCCGATCATATGGAAGGCGAAAACCCAGCCGAAGATGACGGTGGCTTGCTGTGGGCCGAAGTACTGATTACATAGGGCCACCGTCGGCGGGACTGTAGCCACCCAATCTAGCCCGTAAAAAATAATAAAGATCCACATCATCGGTTGAATATCCGGACCCAGTAGCGTGTGCAGGGTCAGTAGCGACATCCCGCGCAGTGCGTAATACACAGCTAAGAGAATCCAAGGGCGAACCCGATCGGTGAGCCAGCCCGAGGCCATGGTCCCGATAATGTCGAAAATTCCGATCAAAGCCAGTAGGCCTGAAGCCGTTGTAGCGGGCATCCCGTGGTCATGTGCTGCGGGGATGAAGTGAGTTTGGATCAAGCCGTTGGTGGACCAACCGCACACCCAAAAGGTCATGGCTAAGACCCAAAAAGCGGGGTAGCGCATAGCTCGGATGAGCGATGAAAGGGTTGCTGCGATGGCACCCTGAGTAGGTTTGAAATTGACCGGAGCCGGTGCCTCTTCGGTGAGGGTTGCACCGAAGGGCGTGGTCTTAGCTTCCTGCGGAGAGTTGGAAAAAGGCCAAATGAGTAACGGGATCACCAGCAGGGCACAGGCCGCCACGGTGAGCGAAGCAACCCGCCACTCGGTGGCCTCAATGATGAAGACGATACTCGGTAGGAAGACCAGTTGGCCAGCCGCGTTTGCTCCGGAGAAGAGCCCCATCACCAGCCCACGATGCTTGGTAAACCAGCGATTGGCTACGGCTGCTCCGAATACTAAGGCCATCGCACCGGTGCCAAGACCGACCAGTCCACCCCACAGCAACCACAAGTGCCACAGCTCGGTGATCAGTACGGCTAATCCGGCACCGGTCGAAACCAGCAGTAGGGCACCGATGGCCACCTTGCGCATGGAGAATCTTTCGATCAACGTTGCGGCGAAGGGGGCGACCAACCCGTAGATCGCCAGGTTGATCATTACTGCGGCAGATAGCCCGGTCCGGTCCCAGGAAAATTCGTTTTCCAGTGGCGCGAAAAAGGCGCCGGTGGTGGAGCGGAACGCTGCGGTGGCGATTAGGGCCATGGCCGTCACTGCGGCAACCAACCATGCCCGATGGATCTTCGGGGTGGTGCCACGATTTTGCATCTTTCCCATCGCCGCTACGTCCCGCATATATTCGTCCTTCAGCACAGGTTTTTCCGCTACCGAGACTAAGGTTTTCACGCGTGCGCGGTCGGGCGAAATTCTATGACTTGCCCGTGAAAAACGCCGCTTGGCTCGATGGTGGCAAACCGCAGCTTTGCTGTACCGAAAATTTCCCATGACTACTGCCCAAGACGGTACAAGGGGCGTACTCTGAAGGTCTGGGGTGGATTATCCGAATCGTTCGATTGAGGAGATGGTCAGCCATGGGTGCTGACACCAGATTCAGAATGCCGTTCAATTATGTGCAAGTGCTCATTGCTGCATTCGGAGCAGCGTCGATTTGTACATTTATCTACTTCGTTGCCGGTGCCGCCGGTGCCTCGATGGACTTCTCCGGGGGATTGTTCCGGCATCTGGACTTCATTCAGGTCATCAGATTCAC
This sequence comes from Glutamicibacter uratoxydans, assembly GCF_050753455.1. Taxonomy (GTDB): domain Bacteria; phylum Actinomycetota; class Actinomycetes; order Actinomycetales; family Micrococcaceae; genus Glutamicibacter; species Glutamicibacter uratoxydans_A. The sequence continues at coordinate 3,279,062 of NZ_CP192736.1, read as the reverse complement.
GGTCGCACCGATTGCCTTGCTCGGTTTGCTGACCTGGGTGATTGGCCGGGCCCGCCCGGGATTCTGCAAAATTGCTCAGTGGTTCGGTGTGGCTGTGGTGGTGCTGTCGATTATCAACCCGATCATATTTGCCACAGACCTTGCCAGCGGAATCGCCTTAGCACTCATGCACCTGATCGTGGGTGCCTCGTGGTATCTGGCGGTGAACTATTCGAACCGCAAATATCACGACATGGCTGAATCGCAAACCTAAGAAGTAACTGAATATCCGTATCGTGGGAGTTTAATACCATCCATCTAGTGACATGGTTCACTTTCGCTGTTAGTCTCTGAGGAAGCTCTCGGTGAGTGAGGTTGTGTGCCCACCGAGAATATTGTTCGTTTGACGCTACCGGAGGATCTCGTGGGTGGTTCGGTTGCATGGGCCAAGGGGCAGATCGCCCACGGAGCTTAGGCTGGCCCGCGCAGTGCGCTGGCCAGCGGTTGCTGGTCTTCTTCTGCAGCATGCTCGGCCGCCTTCTTTCGGTGTGCCGCCGTCGACCGTTCATTTCTCATCTGGCTTCCCTGGTGACAGGGAAGTAGGAGGCCCCCGGCATGGAAGCCACCAATACCCCGGAACCCCGCTGCCTTATCAGTGTTAATGGCACGCAACGTGAATTTACCGGCCCGCCCCACACCAACGCCCTGGACTTTTTGCGCAGTTCCGGACTAACCGCAAGCAAGGAAGGCTGCGCTGAGGGGGAATGTGGCGCTTGCTCGATCTTAGTGGCGCGTGAAGATGCCAACGGTACACGCTGGACCGCGCTGAACTCTTGTCTGCTACCCGCTGCTGCGCTCGACGGTCAAGAAGTTATCACTGCCGAAGGGTTGGGGCACGATGCTGAACTGCACGCGGTCCAAGAACAAATGGCTGCAGGTGGGGGATCGCAATGTGGCTACTGCACGCCCGGGTTCATCTGCAGTATGGCCGCCGAATACTATCGACCCGAACGCACTGCCCCAAGCGCTGGCAAAGCAGAAGCCGATCACCAGTGCGGTCCCAACGGTTTCGACTTACATTCGTTGTCCGGGAACCTGTGTCGCTGCACCGGCTACCGGCCGATCCGTGATGCTGCTTTTGCCCTGGGCGACCCTGCGACCGAAGATCCGCTGGCCGCGCGCCGCGAGCAACCCGCACCGCAGGCGGTGGCTACCGACATTACCCGGCCCGATACTCCTAATGGAGAGATCGGTCGGTACCGGAGGCCGGCGAACCTGAGCGAGGCTTTGCGTATTTTGGAGACAGAACCCGAGGTGGTGCTGCTTTCCGGGAGCACCGACTGGGGAGTGGATGTCAACCTCAAGGGCGCGCGGGCTAAATCGGTGCTAGCGATCGACCGGTTGAGCGAACTGCGGCAGCTGCACAACACAGACACTCACATTGAGATCGGTGCGGCGTGCACGTTGAGCGAACTTGAACGGAATCTTGCTGGACGGATACCTTTGCTGGGCAAACTCTTTGGCCAATTTGCCTCACGGCTCATTCGCAATAGTGCCACCATCGGTGGCAACCTTGGCACCGGCTCCCCCATTGGAGATACCCCTCCAGCGCTTTTGGCCTTGGACGCCGAACTGCTACTCGCCTCAAACTCGGGGTCTCGCTATGTTCGGCTATCCGAGTACTTCACCGGGTACCGGCAAACCGTCAGGCAACCCGATGAACTCATCGCTGCGATTCGCATTCCACTCCCGCTGGCGAAACTGACTTCTTTCCAAAAAATTGCCAAACGACGCTTCGATGACATCTCTAGCGTGGCCATTGGCTATGCGGTCACTGTTCACGACGGGCACATCACCCAAGCTCGAATCGGACTAGGCGGGGTCGCCGCCACCCCGATTCGCGCGTTGGCTACCGAGGCGGCGCTGGCCGGTAAGGAATGGAATCTTTCAACAGTCCGTGACGCCGCCGCGGTGATGGCCGATGAGGGAACACCGATGGATGATCACCGGGCTAGTGCGCGCTACCGTCAGGCCATGCTCGCCTCCTCATTAGAGCGTTTCTACGCCGAGCAATTAACACCCCCAGAATGGATGAAGGCGGAGACCAAATGAGTACGCTGTCCCAACGCCCGGCCCACGCTGTGGTGGGAAAACCACAACCGCATGAATCTGCCGTGGCCCATGTGACCGGTAGCGCCCGGTATACCGACGACCTGTACTTACAGATGCGTGGAGTGCTGCACGCCTACCCATTACAAGCAACCCACGCCCACGCACGCATCATGCGGATGCAGACCTCGGCCGCATACCGAATGCCCGGGGTAGTCAAGGTGCTGACAGCTACCGACATTCCCGGCATTAATGATCAGGGGGCCAAACACGACGAACCGATGCTGCCCGAGGACGAAGTCATGTTCTATGGGCAGCCGGTGGCCTGGGTACTTGGCGAGAGCCTCGAAGCAGCCAAAGCTGGTGCCGCGGCGATCGAGGTGGATTATGAGCCGCTCGACTCGCTGATTACCTTGACCGAAGCTATCGCCGCAGAAAGTTTTCACGGCATTCAGCCAGTAATCGACAAGGGAGATTGCGCTAGCGCCTTTGCCGATGCCACACAGGTCTTTACCGGGGAATTCGAATTCTCTGGACAAGAACACTTCTATCTAGAAACTCAGAATTCGCTGGCGATGCTGGATGAAAGCGGTCAGCTGCTGATCCACTCCTCGACCCAACATCCCACCGAGACCCAAGATATTGTTGCCCAGGTTTTAGGGATTCCTGCCCATCAAATTACCGTCCAAGTACTGCGCATGGGCGGAGCCTTTGGCGGAAAAGAAATGCAATCTCATGGTTATGCGGCTGTGGCCGGACTGGGTGCGTTACTCACCGGTCGACCGGTAAGAGTGCGACTTGATCGAACCCTAGATATGACCATGACCGGTAAACGCCATGGATTCCACGCCAAGTGGCAAATTGGGTTTGATGAGCACGGCAGGATCCTGGCGTTGGAGGCGACCCTGACCGCAGATGGCGGGTGGAGTTTAGACCTGTCCGAACCAGTCTTAACCCGGGCGCTGTGCCACATCGATAACGGATACTGGATCCCCAATATTAAAGTGCAGGGGCGGGTCGCCAAATGCCATAAGACCTCTCAGACCGCATTCCGTGGATTCGGCGGACCACAGGGGATGCTGGTGATGGAGGACATTCTCGGCCGGGTGGCACCGAAACTGGGAATCAGCGCGCGCGAGCTGCGCCGCCGTAACTTTTACACTCGGGGGCAAGACACCCCGTATTACCAGCCGGTGCGACATGCTGACCGTTTGGCGGCAGCGTGGCAGCAGGTACTGGACCAAGCGGACGTTCCACACCGCGAAGCACAAATCGAGGAGTTCAATGCCGCACAGGACTATTGCAAGCGGGCGTTGGCGCTCACTCCAGTAAAATTCGGGATCTCCTTTAACCTCACCGCGTTTAACCAGGGTGGGGCCTTGGTCATGGTCTACAAGGATGGTTCGGTGCTGGTCAACCACGGTGGCACCGAGATGGGGCAGGGGCTGCACACCAAGATGTTGCAAGTCGCGGCAACCACGCTGGGCGTGGAGATGAGCACCGTGCGGATCGCCCCGACCCGTACCGATAAGGTGCCGAACACTTCGGCTACCGCAGCCAGCTCCGGTAGCGACCTCAACGGTGGGGCGGTGAAGGATGCCTGCGAACAAATCCGGGCCCGCTTGGCACAAGTCGCCGCGGGTAAATTGGCAGTGCCCGCTCATGAGGTGCGGTTCAGCCGCGGGGTGGTCAGTGACCTGAGTGGCCGGCAGCAGATTGGTTGGTCTGAGCTGGTCAACGCCGCCTATTTTCAACGAGTGCAACTCTCAGCGGCGGGATTCTATCGCACCGAGGGTTTGCACTGGGACCTGTCGCGCATGACCGGTTCCCCTTTCAAATATTTTGCTTATGGAGTCGCTGCCAGTGAAGTGGAAGTCAGTCGGTTCGACGGCTCCTATACGTTACGCCGGGTGGATATCGTCCACGATGTGGGAGATTCACTCTCCCCACTGATCGATGTGGGACAGATCGAGGGCGGGTTCGTGCAAGGCGCTGGCTGGATGACCTTGGAAGACCTGCGCTGGGACACCAGTGACAAACCCACGAGGGGAAGGGTGCTCACCCAAGCGGCGAGTACCTATAAGATCCCCAGCTTCTCCGAGATGCCAGAACAGTTCAACGTCACCCTGTTGGATAAGGCCCACGAGGAGGGCGCCGTCTATGGTTCGAAAGCGGTGGGTGAGCCGCCGTTGATGCTCGCGTTCTCGGTACGTGAGGCCCTACGTCAGGCGGTGGCCGCCTTTGGCGCCCATGGTACGAGCGTGGAGTTGAACTCCCCGGCAACACCCGAAGCGGTTTACTGGGCAATCGAGCAAGCGCGTGCCGGGGGTGGACGGCTATGACGTGGATCGATACGGTGCAATGGCTCAGGATGCAACGCATCCCCGCCGTTCTGATCACCGTGACGGAAGTACGCGGTCACGCCCCGCGCCGGGCCGGAACCAAAATGGTGGTCAGCCCCAACGAGGTCTTTGAAACCATCGGTGGCGGCAACCTAGAAATGACCGCGATCAATCGGGCACGGGAAATGCTCATCTCGGCCGCCGCTGAGCCGCAGAGCCTGCAGTTGCGGCTCAATGAGAAAGCCCCGGCAGAATATGGTCGGCAATGTTGTGGGGGAGAAGTGACGATCCTGTGTGAACCATTGCCCGTGGCCCCAACGGTCGCCATTTTTGGGGTCGGGCATGTGGGGATGGAATTAGCCAGAATCCTGTCTCGCCACGATCTGGAGCTATACCTCAGTGATTCGCGAGAAGAGCAACTCAGTGCAGCCCAGCTGCTCCAGCCGGCGGTGGCGCAAATCCACACCCGCCAGGCCATAGTCGGTGAGGAGGTACTCAGCCGGTTACCGGCTGACACACACGTGCTAATCATGACCCATGATCACGCCGAAGACTTTCACCTGTGTGATGCCGCGCTGCGCCACCCCAACCTCGGTTCGGTCGGTCTGATTGGTTCCAACGCCAAATGGCAGAGGTTTCGCAAGAACTTGGCGGCCTCGGGCCACGAACCGGAAGCGATCGAACGCATCGATTGCCCCATCGGTGATCCTGACATCATCGGCAAGGAACCAGCCGTAATCGCGCTAAGTGTGGCTGCCGAGCTGTTCAAGAAAATGGCTCGGGTGACAGTTCCGCAGCGCTAAGCACGCTTCGCTGAACCTGCAGCGGAGCACAGTACCAGTACCCAATCAATCACCGTCGAAAACCACCAGAGGGTTCGTCTGAACCCAACCGGAGGAATTCGTGCACCCAAAATGACAAGGAGGTCATCCGTGAGTGCGAATACAACACCTGCTTTTAAAGGCCGGCCGGAAGACGAGAAATTACCGCTGGGTCGATCTTTGGCCTATGGATTACAACATGTGCTGACGATGTATGGAGGAATTATTGCCCCACCCCTGATCGTGGGAGGCGCCGCCGGGCTAAGCCCCGCCGATCAGGGGATGCTCGTGGCCAGTTGCCTATTCATTGGTGGACTGGCCACCATCTTGCAAACCATTGGTATCCCGTTCTTTGGTGCACAGCTTCCATTGGTTCAAGGTGTTTCCTTTGCCTCGGTGGCCACGCTCGTGGCGATCGTCAATGGCGGCGGTGGTATGCCTGCGGTTTTCGGCGCGGTGCTGGTCGCTTCGCTGATTGGATTTCTCATTGCGCCCTTCTTCGCTCGAATCATCAGATTCTTTCCTTCGGTAGTGACCGGGGTGGTGATCACCATGATTGGGCTATCGCTGACTCCGGTAGCCGCGAACTGGGCGATGGGCGGGGACGCTGCTGCGGAGGACTACGGATCGTTGCAGAATATTGGGCTAGCCGCAGCGACCTTAGCGATCGTCCTCTTGCTCTCCAAAGTAGGTAACCCGGCGCTGTCCCGGCTGTCGATTCTCTTAGCGATTGTTGCTGGGACCGTGTTTGCCGCGCTGACCGGTATGGCCGACTTCTCCACGGTCTTCGACGGATCGTTCTTCGCGATCCCCACCCCGTTTGCGTTTGGCTGGCCAGTATTTGAAATCGGTGGCATTATCTCGATGACGATCGTGGTGTTAGTGACGCTGACCGAAACCACGGCAGATATTCTTGCAGTCGGTCAGATCGCCAAGACCAAAGTCGACTCCAAACGCATCGCCGATGGTTTACGGGCGGATATGGCCTCCTCCGTATTGGCCCCGGTATTCAATACCTTCACCCAAACGGCCTTCGCCCAGAACGTTGGGTTGGTGGCGATTACCGGTATTACCAGCCGGTTTGTGGTTGCCGCTGGTGGCGGGATTCTGGTGGTGTTGGGACTCCTGCCGGTCCTGGGCCGTGTAGTTGCTGCGGTGCCCGCCCCGGTTCTCGGTGGTGCCGGGATCGTGCTTTTCGGGACGGTGGCGGCCTCCGGTATCCGCACCCTAGCCGGTGTGAAATACGATGGCATGAATCTGGTGATCGTGGCCGCTTCCCTTGCCTTTGGATGTTTACCGATCGTCAGTGAAGGGATCTACAACAACTTCCCAAACTGGTTCGCCACCATCTTCTCTTCCGGAATTTCATCGGGCGCACTGATGGCCGTGCTCTTGAATATTCTGTTCAACGAAATAAAGTTCGGCAGCCCGGGCAAGAATGCTTCGGTCTTCGCTGCAGCCCCGCCCCGAATCGTGAAGCGTGAGCAGATTTGCGGTGTACTCGAGGGTGATCGCTATCAGGACGGCAAACTCATCGATGGTGAGGGCCAGGAAGTCCCGGTGGTCAGTGAGGAAGAGTTCGAACAAATCCAGACCGGACAGATTGACCTTGCCGACCTGCCTCCATACCGGGAAGGGGAGCAACGTAGCTAGAGACCCGCGGTCGTTGAGGTAGCGTGGTGGACAGATCTCGGCACGCGTGCAAAGGAGCAGAGCAGATGTTCAAGGGACTGTGTGCCTTCCCCCTAACGCCGCTGGTCGGCGAAAGCATTGACTTGGACGCGGTGGAGCAACTGGTCGCTCGTGCCTGCCATGCGGGTGTGCAGTCCATCGGTGCGTTAGGTTCCACTGGCAACTATGCGTACCTGAGTCGTGCCGAACGGCGTCAGGTTCTGCAGATCAGTGTCCAGGCCGCGGGCACTACCCCCGTTTTGGCCGGTGTAGGTGCGTTACGGGTTCGGGATGTACTGCTCGCTGTCGAAGACGCTCAGGAGGTCGGGGCCAAGGCACTGCTGCTGGCCCCGATGTCTTATCAGCGACTGACCGAACAGGAAGTTTTTGAACTCTACCGACACGTGGCCGAGCAGAGTTCGGTACCGGTCATTGTCTACGACAACCCGGGAACCACCGGATTCACTTTCTCCGATGAACTGCACGCACGGATCGCGCACCTCGATCATGTCACCGGGGTGAAGATCCCACCGCCAGCTCGGGGCACCGCGGTAGAACGCATCACGGATCTCCGCGCCCTATTGCCGGTAGAACACAGTATCGGTATCAGCGGTGACTGGATGGCAGCCGAAGCGCTCAGCGCCGGCTGCGATGTCTGGTATTCGGCGATTGCTGGTGTGCTTCCGGCCTGGGCATTAGAGCTGACGCAACGAGCACTGAGCAACGAGAACAGCGCAGCGCAACATGCTTCGGCGCGACTCGATGAGGTGTGGGAACTATTCCGTAGTCACGGCAGTTTACGCGTGGTTAGCGCGCTCGCCGAGGAACTCCGGTTGATATCTCAGGACACTCTTCCGCTGCCATTGCAGGGGGTGGATGAAGCAACACGTACGGTATTACGTTCTGCCATGGAACGGGCCGGCCTGTTTGACGAAGCTAGCTGAGCACAGCTGGAACCATCGGATCAGGGGTGCGGAATTCTCGCTCAAGCCGCGTCAGGGCGGGTCAGTTTCCCTGGGCGAGCCTTGGGATGACCGGCAAGGTTAACGCCGAAGCCCCACCGGTGCAGGTAGTCATTCCTTACCTGCAAAGGTGGGGCCGCGCGAGAAATTCTCAGTAATAGACTGCCAACGGTCCGTTAGGGCCGTCGATGACGCGCACCGGGGTGTCGAAGACCGCGCTGAGCACCTCATCACGCAAGATATGTTCGGGGGTACCAAACTCGACGACCTTGCCCTGCTTCATGGCGCAGATGTAGTCCGCGTAGTGTCCGGCAAAGTTAATATCATGCAGTACCACCACGATGGTGCGCCCCAGTTCACGAGCCGCCTGGGACAGATGCTTCATCATCTGTACCGAGTGCTTCATGTCCAGGTTGTTCAGGGGTTCATCCAACAGCACATATTCGGTGTCCTGAGCCAGCACCATGGCCACGTAGGCGCGCTGGCGCTGACCGCCGGAAAGCTGATCAAGGTACCGGTGTTCTAGTCCGTTCAGGTCCAAGAAATCGATCGACTGGGAGATGATGCGTTCATCTTCCGCGGTCAAACGGCCCTTAGAGTAAGGGAACCGACCAAAGCCCACCAGCTGACGCACGGTCAGGCGGGTGACGAAGTGGTTCTCCTGACGCAGGATCGAGACGATCTTGGCCAAGTCCTTCGACGCAGTGGAGGCAACATCGTAGCCGGCCACTTCAATGCTTCCTTCGTCCAGACCGAGTAGGCGCCCCACCATGGTGAGCATGGTGGACTTGCCTGCACCGTTGGGGCCCACAAGGGCGGTGATACCACCGGCTGGGATTTGCAGGGTCACCGGGCCGATCAGGACCTCGGAGGAGTATTTCTTGCGTACGTCCTTGAGCGTAATCACAGTCGACCCTTTCTGAGAACGAAGATGAGGAAGGCGGTACCGCCGACAAGTTCGATAATGATGCCCACCACGCCCTGGGCGTAGAAGACGTGCTTCATGATGAAGTAGGCGCCGCTGAGCACCACGAACCCGGTCAGGATCGACATTGGGAACACGTAGCGGTGATCATAGGTGTCGGCCAGCTGGTAGGAGAGCATCGCAGCCAGGAACCCGAAGAATGTCAGTGGGCCGATCAATGCGGTGGACACGGCGATCAGGATCGAGACGAAGAACAGTGTCTTCATCACCTCGCGGCGGTGATTGATCCCCAGGTTCATGGTGGTGTCGCGGCCCAAAGCCACCACGTTCAATCGTTTGGACGACCCAATCAGGAATGCCGAGGCGACAATCACCAGCGGGATGGCAATCGGGAAGTAGCTGGCATCGGCATTCGAGACCGAACCGAAAAGCCGTGCGGTGAGAATATCGAACTCACTGGGGGTGAGCATGCGCTGCATGAAAGAGGAGACCGAACCTAGTCCGGCACCGATGATGATGCCCACCAGCAGCATGATTTGAATATTGCCCAATTTGCCCGACAGTAGCCAACCATAGAGAGCCACCGACAGCGCCACCATAATGATGACCTGGAAAATAAACTGCGGTACACCCTGCATCGCCACTACGCCGCCGGCACCCAAGAGGAATACCGAAGCGGTCTGTACCGCAACGAAGAGCGAATCAAACCCCATAATCGACGGCGTGATGATTCGGTTATTGGTCACCGTCTGGAACGATACGGTTGCCACCGTCTGGGCGACCGCCACAATGGCCATGGTGAGCACCGCGGTGCCGCGAAGTTCGGCAATGCGCCAGAAGCCATCGGAACCCGGCGGCATGGGGTTATCCAGTGCCAGGAAACCGTAGGCGAAGCCCAATGAGGCAATAATCAACGCACCGAGTGTCACCCAGTAGCGGACGGCAACCTTCTTATTCGGCAAAGCGCCAGAACGACGCGATGGCGCGGGAAGGGCAATGTTGTTCTTCGTCATGAGCTCAGCCAATCTTACGCTGCCTTAGGAGCAGGAGAATAAAGATCGCCGCGCCCAGAATGCCTAGCACCAGAGAAACGGGGATTTCGAACGGCATGATGATGGTGCGTCCGATCAGGTCGCAGACGGTCACTACGCCCACTCCGAGCAGCACCACCCACGGCAGGTTGCTGCGTAGGTCATCGCCGCGGAACATGGAGACAATATTTGGCACGATCAACCCGAGGAAGGGTAGGTTGCCAACTACCACGGTGACTACACCGGTGGCGATGGCGATCAACCCGGTTCCCAGCAGCATGACCTGGCGGTAGTTCAAACCGACGTTGGTAGCAATTTCTTCGCCCAGCCCGGCCACGGTGAAACGGTCCGCGACGATGAAGATTGCGATACCCACCAGGGCGACCACCCACAGAATTTCGTACTGGCCGCGCAGTACCGAGGTGAAGGATCCGGCAAACCAGATACCCAATGATTGCAGCATGTCGGTCTGCAGGGCTAGGAAAGTGGACACCGCGCCAACCACCGCGCCGAGCATGATGCCGACAATCGGAACGGTCAGCGAGGCCTTTAGCGAGACTCGCTGCAGGAAGAGGAAGAAGATCATGGTGCCGATGAAGGCAAAGACCACCGCCACCGTCATCTTGGTAAGCAACCCGGCCTGTGGAGCCAGGATCATCACCGTCAGCAAGCCCAAGCCAGCCCATTCGGTGGTGCCGGTGGTGGTTGGTTCTACGAACCGGTTCTGCGTCAACAGCTGCATGACCAGACCACACATACTCATGGCTGCTCCGGCCAGAACTAGTGCGATGGTTCGAGGGATGCGGGTGATTGCGAACATCTCGCCGCCGTCCTCGGCGCCGAAGATGTCGTAAACCCCGGTAAAAAGAGAAACCACTAGCAAGATCGCCACAACGAGGAACCCAATGAGAAGCTTGGGGTCGAAGAGCTTACCTTTGCTGGCGGCTTTGGTCACTACGGTGTGCATGGTGTGGTCACAATTTCAATCGGTGCTAAACGCACGAACAGTGGTAAAACCAAATACCCTTGGTTCTACCACTGCACGCGGTACTGAAACTCGAGGCCTACTTGGCTTCGAAAGCGTCAGCGATGGAGTTGAGGAACTCGGTGTAGGTCTGGATGCCTTCGTTGGTGTAGGTGTCGGCTGGCATGTAGATGATGTTGCCTTCCTTCACTGCGTTGACGTTCTGCAGAGCTGCCGAGTTGGCCAGCAGTTCGTTAGCTGGCTTGTAGCCATCTTCGGCCGAAGCGGCTACTGCTGCGTCACGGTCCATGACCAGGATCCAGTCTGGGTTGGAATCGGCGATAGCTTCAACCGAAATGTCATCACCCTGGTGATCGGTCGAAGCACCGTCGACCTCAAGGGCAGGGGTCAAGCCCAGCAGGCCGAACAGTGGGCCTAGGGTACGGCCGGCACCTGGTGCGGCGTAGTTGATTTCGCCACCGGAGGTGATCACGGCCATGACCTTCTGGTCCGAGTTGTAGGCGGCCTTGGCGCGCCCGATGGCGCCATCCAGCTCTTCGTTCAGCTTGGTGGCTTCGTCCTGCTTGCCGAAGACCTCACCCAGAACGGTGGTGGTGCGCTTGAGCTCTTCATCCAGTGGCTTCTCGGCATCCCGGTCAACCTGAACAACTGCTGCTTCCGGTGCGAGCTTCTTGAAGTCTTCGCTGTACTGGGTGTAACGGCTACCAGTGATGATCAGATCTGGTTCTGCAGCAACAACGGCTTCCAGGTTTGGCTCGCGGTGGCTACCCAGGTCGATAATGTCCGCATTGTCCTTGTAGCTCACGGTGCTTGGCATCAGCGAAACCGCGCCAGCGGTCAGCTCAACGCCCCAGGAATCCAAGGTTTCGAAACTGTTGTTATCGGTGGCGACCACGGACTTGGGGTCGGTTGGAACGGTAACTTCGCCGACACTGTCGGTCACGGTGACGGTGGTTGCTTCGGCAGCAGGGGCTGAAGACTCGGAAGTTCCGCTAGCGTTCGAACCACAGGCGGTCAGGGACAGAGCGGCGATGCTCAGCAGCGCAGCGGCGCGCAATTTCATGGAAGCCATGATTTCCTTATCGTTCTGGGCAGCTTTCATAGCCGCCAGCCAGTTTGATCTAGTCTTAGCCTAACCTAAGCTGCGTCCGAAAGGCATTGTCAGATTTGTGTAATTCAAGTCACCCCGGCCTTAGATTTTCGTGAAGAACTGTGTTTTCTTGGGCGTTCTGCGCTGAGGGCAGGTATGGCTGGGCTAATTCGCGACGTAATTGTTAACTAAATTATCTCGCGCGGGGACTGGGGTCGCGGGCGTACTGGTGTGAACGGTCGTCGTGCGGTTACGGCCCTGGAAGTAGCGGGGTAGGTTGTGCGACCGAGCAATAGCCCGAACTTAGGGTGCGCCCCGATGAGGGGCCCTATTTTCCTGTGGCGGAATTCGTCGAGGCATCTCTATGGCTTTAGTGTTGCCAACTTATGCCCCGCTTCTTGCCGACCTTCACCTCGGCCTCGGGCGCCAATCTCGTAGTGTCGGGCTCAGGGTTGTGGGGTGCTGGCCGCTGAAGCCTTGACAGTGATCCACGTCTCCTCTTAGAGTTTTCATAAAGCAAAACCCAAATTCCACAATATGGAATATAAAAAAGCTTGTGAAGGTGACCAAAAATGACTTACACCCTGAACTGCTCGATTCTCTTGACCGAACTGCCACTGCTGGAACGCGCCGCAGCCGCTAAGGCCGCAGGCTTTGACAGCGTGGAATTCTGGTGGCCTTTCGCTGAGGCTGTTCCGGGTGATAAGCAGGTAGATCAGTTCGTCAACTCGCTGCGCGATGCCGGAGTGCAGCTTGATGGGCTGAACTTCTTCGCCGGAAACATGCCCGAAGGGGACCGCGGGTTGGTGTCATGGAAAGGACGCTGCTCGGAGTTCAAGGACAACGCCCAGGTGGTTGCCGCGATCGGTGAAGCTACCGGCTGCAAGTCCTTTAATGCTCTCTATGGCAACCGCATGGCCGAGTACACCGCCGCCGAGCAAGACGAACTGGCGTTGAAGAACTTGGTTGCCGCCACCGAAGCGGTAGCCCGTATCGATGGCACGGTGCTCATCGAACCGGTATCGGGTACCGAAGCTTATCCGCTGAAGACCGCGGACGATGCCTTGGACGTGGTTGCCAAGGTCAAGGCCGCAGGTCAGAACAATATCGCCCTGCTGGCTGACTTCTACCACTTGTTCGTCAACGGGGATGATGTTCCCGCCGTCATCGAATCCCATGCTAAAGACTTCGGGCACATTCAAATTGCCGATGCTCCGGGTCGCGGTGCACCGGGCACCGGTCGGCTACCTCTGCTCGCATGGATCGAACGCTCCCGCGAGCTGGGCTACACCGGAAAGGTGGCTCTGGAATACAAGCAGGAAGCCGCCACCGCCTTCCAGTGGCTAAATGCCACGGCCGCCCACGCATAAGTCATTTCCCGCCCGGCTCGGGCCACTAAACAAACTGGAGTAACCACCATGTCGCAGAACGTCGCATTCATCGGTTTGGGCATCATGGGTCTTCCCATGGCCAAGAATCTCGTCAACGCCGGTTTCAATGTCACCGGATATAACCGCAGCCCGGAAAAGGGTGCAGCGCTAGAAGCGTCCGGCGGACACGCGGCCAAGACCGTGGCCGAGGCAGTCAAGGGCGCGGATGTCATTATCACCATGGTCCCGGATTCGCCAGATGTTGAGGCCGTTGTTAGTGGCGAGGAAGGCGTTTTCGCCAACGCCAAATCGGGCGCGATTTGGATCGATAACTCCTCCATCCGTCCGGATGTTTCGGTCCGTCTGGCCGAAGTCGCCCGCCAGGCAGGGCTGCGTCCCCTCGACGCGCCGGTCTCCGGTGGTGAACAGGGTGCGATCGACGGGGTGCTGTCGATCATGGTCGGCGGTGAAGCGGCAGACTTCGCCGCGGCGAAACCCGTCCTAGAAGCCGTCGGTAAGACCATCGTTTTGGTGGGTCCGGCCGGTTCCGGACAGACCGTTAAGGCCGCCAACCAGCTAATTGTGGCTTCCAACATCCAGGCGCTCTCCGAAGCCGTGGTGTTCCTTGAAGCCTATGGTGTGGACACCGATTCCGCGCTGCAGGTTCTCAGCGGCGGGCTAGCCGGCTCCAAGGTGTTGGATCAAAAGGGACAAAAGATCCTCGACCGCGAATTCGGTCCAGGCTTCCGCCTCGCCCTGCACAACAAGGACATGGGCATCGTTACCTCAGCGGCCCGCGAAGCCGGCGTGATCCTCCCGCTTGGCTCCTTGGTCGCCCAACTCGTTGGCTCCACCGTAGCCAGCGGTGACGGGGCATTAGACCACTCCGGTCTCTTCCGCGGCGTACAGCGCCTGAGCGGTAAGAGCGAGTAGCGCCCCCACAAACTCCTGCGGTGGGCCGTATCTGAAAGTACGCAGTGGCCCGTGACCAAAACGTCGAACCGTGCCAGGGGGCCGGCGGCAAACGAGAACAGTGATTCCCTGATTCACTCGTTGGGCCAAGCGCCAGCAGTCAAAGGTCCCACGTGCTCATGGTAACGGTCGGTTGAGGTGTGATGAGCCAGGAAAGTCACGGGTCTACGTGATTGCTCCGTACCTCCAGAACACGGTTCCACCGCAGGTCCTAACTCAAATTCAGCTTTATATCCGGCCGATGTTCGGCCCAACACCCCATAAGAGGATGTGTGATTCCCATGCCAAAGATGCGCGCTGTTGATGCCATCGTTCTGATCCTGGAGAAGGAGGGCGCTACCGAGGCGTTCGGTCTGCCCGGAGCTGCCATTAATCCGCTGTACTCGGCAATGAAAACACATGGCGGGATCCGGCACACGCTGCACCGTCACGTCGAAGGCGCATCGCACGCCGCGGATGGCTACTCACGTGCTACCGGTAAGATCGGGCTGTGCCTAGGGACCTCGGGCCCGGCTGGAACCGACATGATCACTGGGCTATACGCGGCCATTGCCGATTCCATCCCAATGCTATGCATCACCGGGCAAGCTCCCACCAATGTGCTGCATAAGGAAGATTTCCAAGCGGTAGACATTGAGTCCATTGCCAAGCCGGTAACCAAATACGCCTCGACGGTGCTTGAACCCGGGCTAGTGCCTGGCACCTTTGCCAAAGCTTTCCAAATCATGCGATCTGGTCGGCCCGGACCGGCATTGATCGACCTGCCGATTAACGTTCAGTTGGCGGAAATTGAATTCGATATCGATGCCTATGAGCCACTGCCGGTGCTGAATCCACGAGCCAGTCGAGTACAGGCAGAAAAAGTCGTTGATCTGATCACTTCCGGTTCTAAACCAATCATCATTGCCGGCGGTGGTGTTATCAACGCCAACGCCAGTGAGAAGCTGGTGGAACTGGCCGAAGAGTTGAACATCCCGGTCTCCCCAACCCTGATGGGCTGGGGTGTGATTCCCGATGATCACCGTTTACAGTCGGGCATGGTGGGCATTCAAACTCACACCAAATATGGCAACGCGACGTTCTTGGAATCCGATGTGGTTCTTGGACTGGGTAACCGTTGGGCCAACCGGCATACCGGTGGACTCGGTACCTACCGCGGAAACCGTAAATTCATTCACGTGGATGTTGAACCAACACAGATCGGCCGGGTCTTCACCCCGGATTTGGGGATCGTTTCGGATGCCGGGCAGGCCATTGAGGCAATTCTTGAGGTGGTGCGTGAGCGTAAGACCGCTGGTACCTTGCCGGACTACTCGGCCTGGGCAGATTCGGCCACTGCGCGTAAGTCCACCGGGCATCGCAAGACGAACTTCGATAATGTGCCGATCAAACCGCAGCGCGTCTATCAGGAAATGAACGCCGCCTTCGGGCAGGATACGACGTATGTCTCCACCATCGGGTTGAGCCAAATAGCTGGTGCTCAGATGTTGCACGTGTACCAGCCACGTCATTGGATCAACGCTGGGCAGGCTGGCCCCTTGGGCTGGACCGGACCAGCGGCACTGGGCGTGGTGCGTGGCAAACCAGGCGCGAAAGTTGTGGCGCTGTCTGGGGACTACGACTTCCAGTTCATGATCGAAGAGCTCGCAGTGGGTGCGCAGTTCAAGCTGCCGTACATCCACGTGGTGGTCAACAACTCCTACTTGGGCCTGATTCGTCAGTCGCAGCGTCCATTTGAGATGGATTATCACGTCTCGTTGGGCTTCGATAACATCAACTCCCCGGAAACCAAGGGCTACGGAGTGGACCACGTCAAGGTAGCCGAAGGGCTCGGCTGCAAGGCCGTGCGGATCGAGGACCCGGCGGATCTGGCCCGCGGCTTTGCTGAAGCCAATCAGTTGGCTGAGGAACACCAAGTTCCGGTAGTTGTCGAAGTGATTTTGGAAAAGGTCACGAACATCGCGATGGGCGCTCAACTTGATGCCGTGAATGAATTTGAAGATCTGGCACTTAATGCTGCGGACGCTCCGACCGCATTGGTGCCGCTGGGGGCTGAGGCACTCAGCATCCGCTAGGCAGTCGTCACACTCACCTAGCCACATGACGTGGGGCCGGATGTGTGCACAATAGTCACATGCGCAATGTGACTAGGAGCACCATCCGGCCGTTGCGCCAGCCGCAACTTTGTTGGGATATCTCCGGCAGAACACACCAAGGGAAGACGGTAGCGAAATGAAAATTGTGATGGCATCCGATAAGTTCAAAGGCACTCTGACCGGTGCCGAGGTTGCCCATGCCATGACTCTCGGGCTGCAGAAGGTTTTGCCTGATGTCCACACCTTGACGGTTCCAGTGGCCGACGGTGGGGAAGGAACCGTAGAAGCGGCATTAGCTGCCGGGTACACCGCACAGCAGGTGACTGTCACCGGGCCCACCGGTCAGCCCGTTGTAGCAGTCTATGCGCGTCACCAGGACAGTGCGGTGATCGAAATGGCTGCTGCCTCCGGGCTAGAGGTCTTGCCCCAGGGACGCAAGAGTCCACTGACCGCAACAAGCTACGGGACCGGTGAACTGATTTCGCACGCACTGGCTGCGGGGGCTCGACAGATCGTGTTAGGGGTCGGTGGTTCGGCAACCACCGATGCCGGTGCGGGCATGCTCCAAGCCTTGGGTGTCAGTCTTCAAGACCAGCAGGGAAATGAGTTACCCGGCGGCGGGGCTGCCCTCGCCGATCTGGCGCGGATCGAGCTGAGCAACCTAAACTCCGCACTTAAGCAGGTAAATATAGTGCTTGCCGCAGACGTGGATAACCCGCTGACCGGGCCCAACGGAGCGGCGGCGATTTTCGGTCCGCAAAAGGGCGCCAACCCCGAACAGGTGAAGCAACTGGATGCGGCTCTTGGGCACTTTGCTCAACTGCTCGAACAACAGCTAGATAACAGTTTTCAAAACATTCCTGGAGCTGGAGCTGCGGGCGGCATGGGATATGCCGCGATGGCTTTGCTCGCCGCCGAGCGCCGACGCGGGATCGACGTGGTTCTGGAGCTGACCGGCCTAGCCGAGGCCCTCGTGGGTGCCGATGCCGTCATCACCGGTGAAGGTAGCCTGGACACTCAGTCATTGGAAGGCAAGACACCCATCGGAGTGTCGGAAATGGCCTTCGCGCAGGGGGTGCCAGTGTACGCCATCTGCGGACGCACCACTCTAGGCCAAGATCAATTGCGCAACGCAGGAATCAGGCACACCGTTGCCTTGGTGGATCTGGTAGCTGATCCCGCCGAGGCGATGACTCGTTCAGCGGAGTTGGTAACCCAAGCCGCAGAGCGGCTGGGTGCCATCATCACCGCGGAGCATGCCGAGCACGCGGCGGGATCCGTCGGTTCGCACTGAACCAGTTTCACCCGAATCTACTCAACGTACTACCCAAGGAATCAAGAGAAGTATGAGCACCGAAGCGATGAGCATCAACAGCAAAGAGAGCACCACCCACTTCGACTTGGTGTTGCGCGGCGAACAGATCCTAACTACCGCGGGTATCTCTGCCCGCGAGGTAGGCGTGAGGGATGGAAAGATCGTAGCGATCGAACCCTTGGGTAATAATTTGAGCGCGGATCGTGTCATCGAGCTTGCTGCCGATGAGGTACTGCTTCCCGGGTTGGTCGACACCCACGTCCACGTTAATGAGCCGGGACGCACTGAATGGGAGGGGTTCGAGTCTGCCACGAAAGCAGCCGCCGCTGGTGGAGTCACCACCATTGTGGATATGCCGCTGAATTCCATCCCACCGACGGTGAACCTCGAAGCGTTGCAAATCAAACGCGAGGCGGCTAGCAGCAAAGCCTATGTGAATATCGGGTTTTGGGGTGGAGCGATCCCTGGCAATAAAAAGGACCTGCGTGATCTGCACGATGCTGGCGTCTTTGGTTTTAAATGTTTCTTGCTGCACTCGGGTGTGGATGAATTCCCTTCGCTGAGTGTCGAAGAAATGGAAGAAGACATGATTGAGTTGAAAAGCTTTGACTCATTGATGATCGTGCATGCTGAAGACTCTCAGGCGGTAGATCGCGCCCCCGACGCCGAGGGGGACCAGTACGAACGATTCCTCAAGTCACGTCCTCGCGGCGCGGAGAACGTGGCCATCGCCCAAGTCATCGAGCGTGCGCGGTGGACCGGGGCTCGGGCCCACGTACTGCACCTATCTAGTTCGGATGCCTTGGCGATGATCAAAACGGCGAAATCAGACGGGGTGAAAATCACGGTTGAAACCTGCCCGCATTACCTGACTCTATTGGCCGAGGAAATCCCCAATGGAGCTACCTCCTTTAAATGCTGCCCGCCGATCCGTGAGGCGTCCAACCGCGAATTGCTTTGGAAAGGTCTTGGAGAGGGAATTATCGATTGCATCGTCTCTGACCATTCACCGTCCACCATTGACTTGAAAGATGTGGAGAATGGAGATTTTGGTGTGGCTTGGGGAGGGGTGGCCTCACTCCAGCTGGGTCTATCGCTGATCTGGTCCGAGGCAAAACAGCGTGGCATCAGTCTTGAGCAGGTCGTCAGCTGGATGTCGACTAAGCCGGCGGAACTGGCCGGATTAAAGAACAAGGGGGCGATTTCCCTGGGCAACGACGCTGATTTCGCAGTGTTTGCTCCGGAAGACGCTTTCGTCGTAGATGTGCATAAACTGCACCATAAGAACCCGATTTCCCCGTACCAGGGGAAGACGCTGGCTGGTGTGGTTCGCTCATCCATTGTTGGAGGTGCGGATGTTGATTTTCAGACGCCGCAGGGCAAACTGATCCGCCGCGGTGAAGCCTAGATCTATCTCGCAGTACAAAGCCTCAAGCAATTTCCGTTCGACGGATTTTTCTTGAGGCTTTTGCTGTATACCAGCTGGCATTCCGGAAAGATCTCTCGCACCGTGGTCGGTGAGGCATTAACGTGGCTGCAGAGCGGAAAGGGCGGATATGGCGAAGAATGAGAAGATCGAATATCACCGACGTACTGTCGATCGTTTATCTCATCCCGGGCAGGCGTTAGCGCAGGATTCGGAGAACATTACCGTGCGCAATCCCGACTGGTTCTATCCAGACGAGAACGGTGTCATGAAACCAAAGCCGGACCGTCAAAAACTTCATGAGCAACTCAAAGAGCAGTATCGGAAGCAGAGTCCCAAGGTAAAGAAGCAGCGTCGCGCGATGATCTTGGCTGGGGCGCCAGGGGCCGGGAAAAGCACCCTGCTCACCGAACTGCTAGGTGATCACCTTACAGACTATCTCGTGCTGGACGCCGATGAATTCAAGGAGCTCTTGCTACGTCAGGCCCAGTTAGATGGTAGTTACGAAACCATGATCAAGCCGGATGAGGTCAAACAACGTGAAGCCGCAGGGGAAGAGTTCTTCCCCTTGGAGTTGGCGACCTTAGTACATGAGGAGTCTTCGCAACTATCCGCCCAGCTTCGCCGCGAGTGCATTGCTGCCGGGTTGAATATTGTGATTGACAAGGTGTTGCACTCTGCTCAGAGTGCCAACCAGATCATTGAGGAACTTGATACGGCAGGATACAGCGTGGAAATCGTGGAAGTTCGGGTTCCTTTTGAAATTTCGCAGCAACGAATTACCGAGCGTTGGGAGGAGGCTTACGCTGCATCTTTACGTGGCGATGACGATTTGGGTGCGCGATGGGTTCCCTACCAATTCGCCCGCAAGGTCTTTGACGCGCCGGGCGACAAATCTAAACCAGAAATTCTCGCGCAGCAACTGGCTGTTAATTCGCCTTCGGTGTTGCGCTACCGGGCATTCCGTACTGCCGATAGTGATTCAGCAGATCCGGATGACTTTGGCGTTTTGGAGACCGAAATGTCCCGCTTGAGACGCGGTGCGGAACTGCTCGTATGCTCGTAGGATTTATCTCCGGTAAGGATTTCCACCAGGTGCAACATGAGCGACCACAACGACTATTCCCTCGAAGCGACCACGTGCAGTAGCAAAGGTGTGCAGTGTCTAAGACAGGGGCAGCATGTGAGCATGGCGTAGAAGCGCAACACCAACCGTGAGCACCTCGAAGCTGTTACGAGTTTCTTTTATTGGATGGCCACCGTTTTGGTTTTTGCCGCGGGGCCAAACAGTGTGTAATCCCGCTATATCGTGGACAACTAATCTCACGACTTTGTACACGCCTCCCATCCCGCCCCCTGCTTGACGGTAAGGAAATTAGTCGAGGCTGAAGTCGTCTGGCATCGCGGACATGTGGCTCTATGAGAGCCCCCGATACGGTTTGAAGTCTCCCGTTGGAAACGGTGTTATTCCTTCTCAGGGCCAGCCAATCTTTTTGGTCAGAGACATTCAGCATGTACGCCTCTGAATGTCTGCTAGGTTCCAAGTGGGATGGCAAGCCGCCATTCAGGGACCTGAAACGATGTCAAACCGGCGGCACGCGAGCGTCGTAAGGCATGGGATGCCATATCGGGCAAGTGGTCCCCATTTGTCTCCTGAACTTTTCCATGCGGCTGCTCTGTCTGTTAGTGCACTGAGAGAGAATAGATTGGGTGAGCTGTGCAGTGCGCCGGAGGTGGCTACTCTAGCCGCAGGACAGTAGAAAGACATTGACGCTATTGCGGGACCTAACCGTCTTAGCCGACAACCGAAAAACTTTGGCGGGAGAGGACGTTACTGCGGACCGAATCCATCGGCAGGGGGCTGAGTTCTCCGGCCAGCTTGATCCTTTCGCCGTAGCAGATTCATCTCGACTGCGACAATAACGGGCTCTTCAGGATTTAGGGTGTAAACGGGGCCTGAAACCACCAGTCTCCAATAGTGACCGTGCGATATAGTGCGCCAGATTCTTGAACCCCAACGCAGTACCCCGCAGGTGCTCCAACCGCCCATTGATCGCTTCGGTGGGCCCGTTCGAGCTACCCACGTGGTCGAAGTACGCGAGGATGTCCGCCTTCCTGCGTTGGAGGGTTCCACCGAGTTTCTTCAACTCCGGTAACCCTTGTGGAACCTTCGTGCCGATTTCACCGATCAGTTGCTCCATGGCCCACCGTCCGATCTCAGGTTTCGTTTGCCGGTAGGCATCGACCATCCGCTGATACACGCTCCAGACCAATTCAACCGACTCATACTTCTTGTTTGTGAACAGGTCCGCTACCTTGGCCTTCTGCTTATCAGTCGCCAGCGACAACCCAGTGCTCAGCGTGCGCCGGCACTTGTAGAGCGGGTCATCTTTACGCCCCCGCCGTCCATGGACTTCACGCTGGACCCTCTGCCGGGTCTGATCCAACGCTTCGGAACCGAGCTTGACCACATGGAACGGATCCAATACTTCCACTGCTTGTTTCAGTTCTTCAGCAGCAGCGGTTTTGAAACCGGTAAACCCGTCCATCGCCACGACGTCAATGCCTTTCTTCCACTGCTCATCGCGTTCTGCCAACCAGGTTTTGAACACTGCTTTGGACCGTCCGGGAACCATGTCCAGCAACCGTGAGGACCCGGTGCCATCGCGTACCGCGGTGAGGTCCACAATGACCGTGACGTATTTATCCCCGGCGCGCGTATGCCGCCACACGTGCTCATCCACGCCCAACACCTTGACCCCGTCAAACCGTTGAGGATCATTGATCAACAGACGCTGGCCCTCGGCCAGCACGGCCTCGTTGGCGGTATTCCAAGTGACGCCCAGACCTTCGGCAATCCGGGAGACTGACAGGTGCTGGCAGACTAACCCGGCCAGTGCCCATCGCAGCACGGTCCGGCTGATTTTCTGGCGTGCTGCTACTGCTTGGCTGAGGTCTTCACGCCACACCCGCTGACAGTGCGCGCAGCGGTAGCGTCGGTGCCTGATCAGCAGAACGGTAGGCCTCCACCCGAACGGTTCATGGGCCAGAGATCGGGTGACGGTATCGCGGGGCACACC
Organism: Glutamicibacter uratoxydans; assembly: GCF_050753455.1. Lineage (GTDB taxonomy): Bacteria > Actinomycetota > Actinomycetes > Actinomycetales > Micrococcaceae > Glutamicibacter > Glutamicibacter uratoxydans_A. The sequence goes on along the minus strand of NZ_CP192736.1, from coordinate 3,256,888 downwards.
AGCGGCCCCGCAGGTACGGCACCACGGATTCGGGGTGGTGACCTGGCACAGGATTTCGGTCTTCGCTCTGGTGACCCGTTGCCCGGTCGCGGTGAGCCCCAACCTGTCAAGGCCGGTGAACGTGGTGAGATCGGGGGTGGTGAAGGTAGAATGAGACAACGTCGAGGTCTTTCAAAATTGGTTAGTGTGGTAACTTCCATTCTTCTGGAAGACCTCGACTTTTTTGCGCCTTCAACACGCCCGGGAACCGGGATGTTGAACTTAGGTCGTTACACTCTCAATCCTGAAGAGCCGGATAAGGTCTTTGGCCAATTCGCCTCCCGACTCATTCGAAATAGTGCCACCATCGGCGGGAACCTGGGTACCGGGTCCCCCATCGGGGATTCGGCGCCGGCGCTCCTGGCGCTGGAGGCCGAGCTCGTTCTCACCTCCCTGTCCGGATCGCGCCGGGTTCCACTAGCCGATTACTTCACCGGCTACCGGCAGACGGTGCGGAAACCGGGCGAGCTCATTTCGGCCATACGCATCCCACTTCCCCTGCCCGAACTGTCTTCCTTCCACAAAATTGCCAAGCGCCGCTTTGACGATATCTCCAGCGTGGCCATCGGCTGCGGCATGACGGTAGCGCAGGGGAGGATTCTCCGGGCCCGGATCGGACTCGGTGGTGTCGCCGCCACCCCGCTGCGCGCACTGAACACCGAGGCGGTGTTGGAAGGGGCACCCTGGTCGTTGGCCACCATCCGTGAAGCCGCCCAAGTTCTGGCCACGGAGGGAACCCCCCCTGGACGATCACCGCGCCAGTGCCCGATATCGCAGGGCGATGCTGGAAACCTCGTTGGAGCGCTTCTATGCCGAACAACATCCACACCAAGAATGGCTGGAGGCGCAGAACAGATGAGTATGCTGTCGCAACGTCCGAGCAACGCCATTGTGGGGGAGGCTCACCCCCACGAGTCCGCCATTGAGCATGTCACGGGCAGCGCAAAGTACACCGATGACCTGTATTTACGGATGCAGGGAGTGCTACACGCCTATCCACTGCAATCCACCGAAGCCCATGCCCGCATTCTGCGTCTTGTGATTGCCGGCGCGTACCGGGTTCCGGGGGGCATCCGGGTGCTGACCGCCGCGGATATTCCCGGAGTCAACGATCAGGGAACGAAGCAGGACGAACCGATGTTGCCCGCGGACGAGGTGATGTTCTATGGCCAACCGATTGCCTGGGTGCTCGGTGAGAGCCTCGAAGCGGCCAAGGCCGGAGCGGCCGCCATCGAGGTGGATTACGAGCGCTTAGATTCGCTGATTACCTTGGGCGAAGCTATCGCCGCCCAGAGCTTTCACGGCATTCAATCGGTGATTGATAAAGGGGAGACCCACGGCGCCTTGGCGGATGCCGCACACGTGTTTGCCGGAGAGTTTGAATTCGCCGGGCAGGAGCATTTTTATCTTGAGACCCAGAATTCGTTGGCGTTCGTGGACGAGAGCGGACAGCTGCTGATTCATTCTTCGACACAGCATCCGAGTGAGACCCAGGATATTGTTTCGCAGATCCTGGGGATTCCGGCGCACCGGATCACCGTCCAAGTGGTACGCATGGGAGGCGCCTTCGGGGGCAAGGAAATGCAATCGCACGGGTATGCGGCCGTGGCGGCATTGGGGGCGGTGCTGACCGGACAACCGGTGCGGGTGCGACTGGATCGCACCCTGGATATGACCATGACCGGTAAGCGGCATGGGTTCCACTCCAGCTGGCGGATCGGATTTGACCGGCAGGATCGAATCCTCGCTTTGGAGGCCACCCTCACCGCCGACGGTGGGTGGAGCCTGGATTTATCCGAGCCGGTATTGACCCGGGCATTGTGTCATATCGATAACGGCTACTGGATCCCCAATATTAAAGTGCGCGGCCGGATCGCCAAATGCCATAAGACCTCACAGACGGCCTTCCGTGGCTTTGGTAGGCCGCAGGGCATGCTGGTGATAGAAGACATTCTTGGCAGGGTTGCACCCAAACTGGGGATGAGCGCCCGTGAACTGCGCCGCCGTAACTTCTACTCCCAAGGTCAGGACACCCCGTACTACCAGCCCGTGCGGCATGCCGAGCGGTTGGAGACGGTCTGGCAGCGGGTGCTGGACGAAGCCGACGTGTCCCGCCGCGAGGCGGAGATTGAAGATTTCAACGCCAAAGAAGAGAATCGCAAGCGGGCGTTGGCCCTGACCCCGGTAAAGTTCGGAATCTCCTTCAACCTCACCGCCTTCAACCAGGCCGGGGCCCTGGTGCTGGTCTACAAGGATGGCACGGTGCTGGTGAACCACGGCGGTACCGAAATGGGCCAGGGGTTACACACCAAGATGGTGCAAGTGGCGGCGACCGCGCTGGGTGTGGAACTTCGCAACGTGCGCATCGCCCCCACGCGTACCGATAAGGTACCCAATACCTCGGCCACCGCGGCCAGCTCGGGTAGCGATCTCAATGGCGGTGCGGTGAAGGACGCCTGTGAGCAGATTCGTGCCCGGCTGGCACAGGTTGCCGCCGACCTCTTAGAAGTCCCGGCCGGCGCGGTACGTTTTCATCGCGGAATCGTCAGCGATGTGAGCGGGACACACAGCATCCGCTGGCCCGAACTGGTACGCGCCGCCTACTTCCGGCGGGTCCAGCTTTCTGCGGTGGGGTTCTACCGGACCGAGGGCCTGCACTGGGATCTGTCGACAATGACAGGGACCCCCTTCAAATACTTTGCCTACGGGGCGGCCGCGAGTGAGGTGGAAGTGAATCGATTCGACGGCTCCTACACGCTGCGCCGCGTGGATATCGTCCACGACGTGGGGGATTCGCTCTCCCCACTGATCGATTTGGGGCAAATCGAGGGTGGATTTGTTCAGGGAGCCGGCTGGCTGACACTGGAGGATCTGCGGTGGGATACCAGTGAGCGGGCCACGAGGGGCAAAGTGGCGACGCAAGCGGCTAGCACGTATAAGATTCCCAGCTTCTCCGAGATGCCGGAAGTCTTCAACGTGTCACTGCTCGAGCACGCCCACGAAGCAGGTGCCGTCTATGGGTCGAAGGCGGTCGGTGAGCCACCCTTGATGCTCGCCTTTTCGGTGCGCGAGGCGCTGCGCCAAGCGGCGGCCGCCTTTGGCAAGCCCGGTACCAGCATCGAGCTGAGCTCCCCGGCGACCCCTGAGGCGGTCTTTTGGGCCATCGAGCAAGCCCGCGGCAGGGGCGAACGGGCATGAGGTGGGCTGAGGCCGTGATCTGGCACCGGGAACACCGCCTGCCCGCGGTGCTGACTACCGTGCTGGAAGTACGCGGTCATGCTCCGCGTGGGGCCGGGACCAAAATGCTGGTCGGCCGCGAGGCACTCTTTGGCACCATTGGTGGCGGCAATCTAGAGATGACGGTGGTCAGCCGCGCGCGGGACATGCTCGAAGACGGTGCCACCGAGCTGCGGAGTCTGCAGCTACGGCTCAATGAGCGGGCGGTGGCCGAATTCGGGCGGCAATGCTGTGGGGGAGAGGTCAAAATTCTTCTCGAACCATTGCCCGTTCCCCCGGTGGTGGCGATCTTTGGGGTGGGTCATGTGGGTATGGAGTTGGTCAGGATCCTTTCGCGTCACGATCTGGACCTGTACTTGAGCGATTCGAGAGTCGAACACCTGAATGCGGCCGAGGGACTGGAGCCGGCGGTGGCCCAGATCCATACCCGGCACGCGGTCATCGGTGAAGCGGTGCTCAGTCGTTTGCCGCCAGGTACGCATGTACTGATCATGACCCACGATCATGCCGAGGACTTCCACCTCTGTGATGCTGCCCTGCGCCACCCGTGCCTTGGCTCAATTGGCGTGATTGGTTCGAAGGCCAAATGGCAGCGCTTTCGAAAGAATTTAAGTGCCGCGGGGCACGAGCCACAGCAGATCGACCGAATCCACTGTCCCATCGGGGATCCCAGCGTCGTGGGAAATGAGCCAGCCATGATTGCCCTGAGCGTGGCGGTGGATCTGCTCAAGAAGATCACCCGGGAAAGCGTATCCGGCACTGAAAATCTGGCAGCTGAATCGTCAATCCTCGGGAGTTAGCGAGACGGTGGCGGGTGTGCGGTGCCGGCTACCTGCTAAATCTGATCGTCATGCCCGGCGGGGCGTACCGCGGGTTGCTCCTCGCGCACCTTCGAGGCGCCCAAGGTGTGGGCCGAGGTCAGCTCGGCGGCCTTCTTCGCGTTGCCACTCCTGATCGCGTTGAGGATCGCCTCATGCTCCCGGTGCAGTTTTAACGCCGCATTGCGGTCCCGGAAGATCGTGGTGGGTGGAGTGAACCGGGTCCACAGCATTTCTAGGTACTCAACAACCACCGGTGAGCTGGCCTCGTAGATGGCGAAATGGAACTCCTTGTTCAGAACCGACAGTTGTGCCGCGGTGGACTGCCGATCGGCCAGTAAATCGCTCAGTTCTCGATACTTGGCTTCCACCCGGGCAAGGATCTCGGGGGTCATCCGCGAGGTGGCCATCTCGGTGGCTTCATATTCCGCGGCCGCGCGCAGACGATAGAGGTCGTGAGCCCCTTCGGGTGACATTTCGCGTACGGATGCACCTTTGTGGGGCGCGTAGGTAATCACCCCATCGGCTTCGAGAATACGCAGGGCTTCGCGAACTGGTGTGGGGCTCACTCCATAGCGCTTAGCCAACACGGTCTGCTTGATCAGCTCACCCGGGGCGATCACCCCGTTGGCGACATCTTCTTTGATCCGTGATGTCACATACTCGGTCCGGCTTACCGGGGGTGCTGAGGTCGCGCTGTCGCTCACGTTAGTCACTCCATTTCAGGGATGGGGCTGTTGTGATCATTCTAGGGCCAAATATGAGATTGTCCGTAGACAACACTCTATAGACTATGTAATCTATAGAAGAGTTGTCGGTGGTTTGGTGGATGTGGTGAAGCATGGAGGAAAATATGGCCCAGGAATCTTCACTCACGCGTGAGGTGGCACGATGGATTGTGCATCAATCCCAGCAAGATATGCCCGCCACCGTGCAGAACCATGTCCGCCGCATGATCCTGGATCACTTAGGTGGCGTGGTGGCCAGCAGCGTGGGGGAAGTATCTCAAGTGGTGGGGCGCCACGTCGCGCGAAGTTATGGCCCGGGCCCGGCGACCGCGATCGGACACGGGCCGGTCACCGCACTGGGAGCCGCATTACTCAACGGCACCAACGGACACGGCATCGAAACCGATGACGGTTATACTCCCGGCAGTTTCCACCCAACCTGTGTGGTCCTACCCGCGGTCTTCGCGGTGGGAGAGGAGCACGGCCTGGACGCGGAGCGGATCCTCAAATCCGCCGCCATTGGCATGGAAATCGGTTGCCGCATCGCCGCGGCCGGTCACCCGGCCACCCGCCGCAACCATTTTCATAACACCCCGGTCGCCGGCATCTTCGGAGCCACCGCGGCGGTCAGCGTCTTACTCGGGCTGAACGAAGAACAAACCGCCAACGCCTTGGGTATCGCCGGATCACATGTCGGGGGCCTCTTTGAATTCCTCGGTCAGTCGGCAGAAATCAAAAGGTTCCACCCGGGGAAGGCGGCCCGCGATGGGATTGCTAGCGCGGAACTTGCCTTCGAAGGCCTGACGGGACCGACCAGCATCTTGGAAGGGGCCGAGGGATACTTTGCTAGCTACGCCGGAGACGAAGGCACGGACTGGTTCGCCGAAAAGGTGACCGGGGGTCTCGGTGAGCAGTGGGTTCTGCTTCGCACCTACATCAAGCCTTACCCGTGCTGCCGCCACCTGCATGGGGCCATCGACGCGGCTCGGGCGCTACGCGCTGAACACAACTTCGCGCTCGCCGATATCACGGCGGTGCACGTGGGGACATTCTCCATCGCGGTCGGCCACGCCTCCCGCGATGTCTCCACGATGATGGCCTCCCAGCTCAGCATTCCCTTCACCCTCGCGGTAGCACTGGACCGCGGGGAGGTCACCCTGCGCGACTTCACCGAAGAAGCCCGTCAGTCACCCCCGCTACATGAACTGATGCAAAAAGTTGTGGTGGAACTTGATGAGCAAGCGGAGCGAGACTACCCGAATCATGGCCGACCGGCCGAGGTGACACTCACCCTTAGCGATGGGCGGCGCCTCACGCACCGGGTGCAGTTCCCCGAAGGCGAACCGGATGCGCCGATCAGCAACGCGGACTTGGAACTCAAAGTTCGGTCACTGACCACAGACATCATCGGTGTCGCGGCCACCGACACCCTGATTGAATCCTGTTGGAATTTTCAGAATCTGGACTTTCTCAAAAAAATTGACGAGCAGGTTCGCCACCGGCAACCGGTCGCCTAACCCGCACCGGTAAAGCCTCAAGAACATAAACCCATGGTTCACTGCCGCTCAACGGTGGTGCTAGGAAAGAAGACAAAGATGACCGCAGTTATTTCGGAAGAACGCGAGGGGCTGCTCAGCATGGTCCGCTCCTTCGCGGAGCAGGAACTTTCCCCCGGCGCGTTGCAGCGCGCCCATCACCCCGGCTACGCCTGGGACATTGCGCAGCAGTTTGGTGAACTCGGCCTACTTGGACTGACCATCCCGGAAGAACTAGGCGGCCAGGGAGCGGAACTCGGTGACGCGGTAGCGGTCATTCAGGAAGTGGCCATGCATTGTCCCAAGAGTGCGGATATTCTACAGGCTGGAAATTTCGGGGCAATCCGCACCTTCGCGCAGTTCGCCAGCGATGAGCAGCGGACCAAATACCTACCGGATTTGCTGTCCGGCAAGGGACTGATGGCACTGGGCATGAGCGAGCCCGAAGCGGGCTCGGCCGCCACCGAACTGGTCACCAGCGCCGTCGAAGACGGAGATGACTACCTCATCAACGGCACCAAAATCTGGTCCACCCACTCCGTGGACGCCACCATCTACCTCATCTACGTCCGCTTCGGGGAAGGCACCGGAAATATCGGCTCAATCCTCGTGGAACGCGATACGCCCGGATTTACCGTGGGTAACCCTTCCGAATATATGAGCGGCGAGCAGTGGGCGGAACTGCATTTTGACAATGCCCGCGTTCCCAAGGCAAACCTACTGCTGGGCCCGGGCGGGTTTAAGAAACAGATGAGCGGCTTCAACGTTGAACGGATCGGCAATGCCTCGCGCGCCCTGGCCTTGGGACGTCTGGCCTTTAATATCGCCCGTGACCACGTGTCGCAGCGTCAACAGTTCGGCCGCACCCTGAACGAATTCCAGGGCCTACAGTGGGAGTTTGCCGAAGTCGCCGTGGCACTGGACGCCGCCGAGCTACTACTGAACCGCGCCGTGACGAACGCCGCCAATGGGCTACCCTCGGCCTACGAAACCTCGGCCGCCAAACTGGCCGCCAACCAGGCCGGGTTCCTGGCCGCCGACCGCGCCATGCAAGCCATGGGCGGCATGGGATACAGCACCGAAACACTGGTGGAGTACTGTTTCAAACGCACCCGAGGCTGGATGATCGCCGGTGGCTCCATCGAAGTGCTGAAAAATAAGATCGCCGAAGAAGTTTTCGGCCGTCGCTTCAGCCAGCGAGGCTAAACCCATGCAACAACAAGAACCCGCAGCACCGACCGACGTGGTTCGGTACACGGTGCAGGATCGGGTCGCCGTCCTGCGCATTGATAACCCTCCGGTGAACGCCAGCTCCATGGCGGTGCGCACCGGCCTGATGCACGGAATCCAGAAGGTTGCCGCGGACCCACGGATCACAGCCCTCGTGCTCATCGGCACCAAGAACTTCATCTCCGGGTCGGATCTCAACGAATTCTCCATCCCGCAGCTACCGGAACCGGAACTTCCCATGGTCATCCGTGCCCTAGAAGAATTGGACCGCCCGGTAGTGGCCGCCCTATCCGGAGCCACCCTGGGCGGTGGTCTGGAACTCGCGCTGGGCTGCGACTACCGGATCGCGCTCGCCGGCAGTGTGATTGGTTTACCCGAAACCTCCCTAGGAATGATCCCCGGAGCCGGTGGAACGCAGCGCATACTGCGTCTGCTCGGTCCAGCGGCAACCATGAGTTTCGTATGCGAGGCCAAGCGCCATCAGCTAACCCTCGACCAAGGTCACAAACTGGTGGACCGGGTGGTAGCCAAAGATCTCCTGGCCGAGGCGGTTCGATTCGCCCAAACAGTGACGACCAAGCGGGTACTGATCAAGCACCCGGTGCCCAGCTGGGAACCGGGTGCGGTTGAACAGGCCGCGGCCACGGCAATTTCCGCGGGTCAGGGGCGCGGGCAGATCATCAGCGCGGTGGGGGCCATCATCGCCGGAACCGTCCTGAACGCACCGGCGGCCCTGGCCCATGAACGCGCAGAGTTCACCCGGTTGCGTCATGGCCCCGAAGCGGCGGCGTTACGGCACCAGTTCTTCGCGCAGAAGACCCTAGCAAAGGCGCACCGGCCAGCAGCCGATATCGAGCTTCAGCGGGTATCGATCGTTGGCGCCGGCACGATGGGAATGGGAATTGCGCGGGCTTTTGCCGCCGCGGGTGTGCAAGTTACCGTCTTCGACACCAATGAGCGGGCGGCACGAAGTGCTCTGGAGCGGGTGCAGGGGGACTTACAACGCGAAATAACCAAGGGACGGTTATCCGCCGCGCAAGCCGCGATGATTCGAGAGAATCTTCTGGTGGTCTCGGATTGTGACCAGCTCGCCGGAAGCCAGCTCTTTATTGAAGCGGTCTTCGAGGATCCGGCGGTCAAGGCCGAAGTGCTTGCTCACATGGAGAGCATTGCCGGCAGTGCGGTGCTGGCCACCAACACCTCGTATCTAGACATCAACCGGCTGGGGCAAGCGCTTCAGCGGCCGGAAAACCTCGTGGGAATGCACTTTTTTAGTCCGGCCTTCCGCACCTCGGTCGTTGAGATTATCTGCGCGGATGCCACCGGTCAATCCGCCCGCGACCTCGTGTTCGCGGCCGCAAAGCTCCTGGGCAAGGTGGCCGTACCGGCCAAGGTCGGTGATGGTTTTATCGGTAACAGAATCTTTAACGCCTACCGGCGCCAGTGCGAACTCATGTTGGAAGAGGGCGTGCTCCCGTACCAGGTTGACCGCGCGCTGACCGATTTTGGGTTTGCCATGGGCCCCTTTGCCGTGGCCGACATGTCCGGGCTCGATATCGCCTGGCGGATGCGCCGCAGTAAGGATGGCAGCCGGGATCCCCGGGAACGCTATCCCAGCGTTGCCGATCAGTTGTGTGAGGCGGGGAACTTCGGTCAGAAAACCGGTTCGGGCTGGTACGGCTATGCGCCAGGAAGCCGTCGCGGTGAACGCCATACCGGGGTGGAGGAACTCATCATCAACACCAGTGCCCTCAAAGGCATTGAGCGTCGCAGCTTCACGGATGGACAGATCGTACGGCGGGTTCTGCTCGCCATGGCTAACGAGGCCAGCTTGGTGCTGGCCGAGGGGGTTGCCGAGCGCGCCAGCGATATCGACGTAATGCTGGTGCTCGGTTACGGATTCCCCGCCTACCGTGGCGGGATCTCCTTCTGGGCCGCGAACCAGTCCCGTGAGCAGTTGGAACGAGAAATGACCGAGCTGGCCGAGACCACCGGCTATGGCTTCACACCCGGTGATTTAGAACTGTTAATCAGCTAGTCCACGCAACGGTGGGTGGTGGGCCAGAAAAGATCACCGTTCACCGCTAACTAAAACACTATCGACCGCAGCATATGGCCGGTGGATGGTTCACGGAAGTGAGCCGCCGCAGCTATGAGGAGAAGAATTATGATGAAGACCTTGAGCCCATCCCTGGCCCAACAGCTACTACAGCCACGCGCCATTGCGGTGGTGGGTGCTTCGGATGATCCCACCAAGACCACCGCGCGGCCGCAACAGTTCCTGAAGCATGCCGGCTTCGAAGGGGCCACATACTTCATCAACCCGCGCCGCGAGACCGTGCAGGGAGCCAAAGCCTGGCCAAGCTTAGGTGCCTTACCCGAGACACCGGATCTGGTCTTCATCATGACCGGTGCCGAGCGGGCCATTGAAGCGGTCAAAGAATGCGGCGAAGTGGGAGTCCCGGTGGCGGTGGTTTTGGCCTCGGGCTTCGGTGAAGAAGGCGAGCGGGGACGCGAACGCGAGGCGCGCTTGCGTGAAACCGCCCGCCGCGGCGGCGTGCGCCTGATAGGCCCGAGCTCCTTGGGGCTGGTCAACCCGCGCAACGGGTTGCTACTCACCGGCAACGCCGCATTCGATGAGCCGGACATTCCCACCGGTGGGATCTTCGTGGCCTCCCAATCGGGCAGCGTCATCGGTGCACTGGTCAGTCGGGCGCGCGGACGCGGAATCGGCTTTGCTGGATTGGTCTCCGTGGGTGGCGAAGCCGACCTGTCGGTGGGCGAGATTTGCCAGGCCGTACTCGACGATCCTGAAATCACCAGTTTTGCGCTCTTCATGGAAACCTTGAGCCACTCGGCCGAACTGGCCGCCTTTGCGCGTGCGGCCGATGCCGCGGGCAAACCGGTGACCGTCTATAAGTTAGGCCGCTCCGAAGCCGCCGCGGAACTTTCCGTATCCCACACCGGCGCCCTGGCCGGTTCCGACTCCGAGGCCGAGGCCTTCTTTAAAGCCTGCGGCTTTGCCCGGGTAGAGAATTTCGAGGGGCTCTTAGAAACCCCCGCGGTACTGCGCCGCATCCCGGCCGCCACACAGCAACGCGATCCGCGTATCTGCGTGGTGACAACGACCGGTGGTGGGGCAGCGATCATGGTTGATCAGCTGGCCGGTCATGGCTTGAACGTGATCCGACCCAGTGACGAGCTTTTCGCCAGGCTAGCCGCAGCCGGTGTGGACGTACCGCACAGTCTCATTCTTGACTTGGGTCTGGACGGTGCACGGCACGAGGTTGTCTCGATGGCGCTGAAACTGCTGGAAGACAGTGGCGAGTACGATCTGGTGGTCTTCACCATTGGTTCCTCGGCACGGCTCTACCCGGAACTGGCGGTGCGAGCCATTGCCGACGCCGGTCAGCAGAGGGTACCGCTCATCGCCTTTGCGGTGCCGGAGGCACCGCAAGCCGCCGAACTCTTGCATGCCGCCGGGGTCCCGGCCTTCCGCACCCCCGAAGCTTGCGCCGACGCCATTGCCGCGGCATTCGCGCGGCGGCCGGCAAGCATTGGCGAACACTTCCAGGTGGCTCAGGGAACTACTTCCCGGGTGCTCGACGAACAGGCCAGTACCGAGGTATTGCGTCAAGCCGGGGTTCCCCTGGCCACTTCGGTGGCCTTGACGGTGGCCGAGATCAACGCGGGCACCGAGCTGCCCTTCGCCTACCCGGTGGTCGTGAAGGTACTCTCCGATCTGGTGCCACATAAGAGTGATGCCGGTGGGGTGCTGCTCAATGTGGGCTCGGCCGAAGAGCTGGTGGACGCGGTGCGCCGGATCGTGAGTAACGTGCACCAAACGCTGCCCGAAGTTCCTGTGGAACGTGTCCTGGTACAACCCATGGCCGCACCCGCCTTGGGTGAGGCGCTCCTGGGGTACCGGGTTAGCCCGGATGTCGGAGCGTTGGTGGTGCTATCTACCGGTGGGGTACTGGCAGAACTTTTCGATGATTCATCGGTTCGTCTAGCACCGGTCACTAAGGAGATAGCCCTGGAAATGATTGCCGAGGTGCGCGGCCTGGCCAGTGTGCGCGGTTACCGTAACGCCCCCCTGGGCGACCTCGACGCGCTGAGTAACGCCATCGTTGCCCTGTCGCGGTTAGCGCAAACGAACCCGGAGGTGGCCGAGGCGGAGGCTAACCCACTGCTCGTTTACGGTCAGGGGCAGGGGGTTTTGGCGCTGGATGCACTGGTGCGTACAACCGCCTAGCTAAGACGCATCAGGGGTGCCGCGTCAACGAGTCCCCACAATCATTGCGCCGCCAAAGTCAAGAGTTGGCCGGTTTGACGGTCATGCGCCGTCAAAAACGCCACACAAGGTCATCCGCGGCGTGGAAAGTGCCGAAAAATCCTCCCGAAACTTGTCACATGACCCATTAAGTCGTCACTTACTGGGTCTGCTTTCCTCCGCAGAATCGCACTGCTTGAATCGAAGCACACCATCCAGAGCGGCCAAGAGACCTGGCTCAATGACGCCGCAGCAATCCCGCATCCGCGGACGAATGCTTCCGCCAGGATCGATGGAAACTTCAGGCCCCGGCGGCCGCGCAGTGTCCTTCGAAATCTGCGAAGAATTTCGGGAAGGAAATCATGACCACCATTCAGACCGCGCCGCGTACCCCGTTTCGAGGGCTGGCCGACACCAGTGAACTTCACCATTGGTCGACCGTGGCCCAGCAAGTGGCCGACACCCTCAGCATCGATGTCCTGCAACGCGACCGCGCTAACCAGCAGCCCTATACCGAGGCCGAATTATTGCGTTCCTCGGGACTGCTGAACCTACTTGTTCCAAGGGAATGTGGGGGAGCCGGGGGACATTTCGAAACCGCCTTTGCCGTGATCCGAATTCTGGCCACCGTGGACGGGTCAATCGCTCAACTGCTGGCCTATCACTACTTCAACCAGACCGGTATTGCCTTCTATGCCCCGGCTCAGCAGCAGGATGAGTGGTGGCGCCGCACCGTAGCGGGCGGTTGGTTGTGGGGTGACTCGGTGAATCCGGTCGATCCCACCCTCACGTTGACCGCGGATGCGGATGGGGGCTACCGGCTCAACGGCTACAAACGTTTCTCCACCGGTTCCGGAGTTGGCGAAGTCATTATTGTTAACGCCCTCGTGGCGGATGGTGAGCGGGCCGGAAAGGTGGTGGCCTTTGCATTGGAGACCAACCGTGAAGGGATCGAACTGGTTGATGATTGGGATCATCTGGGACAGCGGCTCACCGCCTCGGGTTCGGTGCGTTACCAGCAGGTTCGGGTGAATGCCGCGGATGTTCTCGGTGAGGTCACCGACGAGCCCATCGCCACCCTGCTGATCCCGGGACTCCAGCTGGCCTTCGCGCACCTGTATGTGGGGATCGCTCAGGGTGCGCTGGCCAAGGGCCGCCAGATCCTATTGCAGCGCCAGAACGCGTGGTTTCTTTCCGGCGCCGATACCTACGCACGCGATGTGATTTTTCAGCGCAGTATTGGGGAACTCAAGGCCCGTGTTGCCGCGGCGGAGGCCTTAGCCGAAAAGTTGGCCCGAAACTATGACGCCGTGATGGCCCTGGCCGGGGATGTCACTCACGACCAACGAGCCGAACTGGCGGTGCGGATCGCGGAGTTGAAGATTGTCTCCACGGAAGTGGGATTGGAAACTGCGCACCGGATCTTTGAAGTGACCGGTTCCTCCTCGACCCATAACGCGGTGGGACTGGACCTGTACTGGCGCAATATCCGCACCCATACCCTGCATGACCCGGTGGATTACAAAAAGATCGAAGTTGGCCAGTACTACCTGCATGGCGAACCGCAACCGATCTCGCTCTACACCTAAACCACCAGACGCGAGTGCCCGCCGCATCCTTCCTGGTGCGGCCGGCACCCTCCAGCTAGACCCACGAGGACATCCGATGAGTACCCAAACACTTTCCACCGACCGCCTGAACGCCACCCGCGCCCGTTTCGCCCCGATCTTTGAAAGCATTGCCGCCAGTTCCGCCGACCGCGACCGCAGCGGGGAACTTCCCTACAATGAAATTCGACAACTGGCCGAGGCCGGCTTTGGCGCACTGCGAGTGCCGGTCTCTCACGGTGGAGCCGGACTCAATCTCACCGAGCTTTTCGAGCTGCTGACCGAACTCGCCGCCGCCGACAGCAGCATTGCCCAGGCGCTACGCGCCCACTTCGCCTTCGTCGAAGACCGTTTGGTGGCCACACCCGGTGCGAACCGGGATCTCTGGCTCGAACGCTTTGCCCGCGGTGAGTTGGTGGGTAACTCCTGGACCGAGATCGGTGCCGTGACGGTGGGGGACGTAATCACCAAGGTGAGCCCGGACGGCTCGGGCGGATTTCGCATTAATGGCACCAAATACTATTCCACGGGCTCGATCTTTGCCGACTGGCTGGATACCTATGCCGAACGCACCGATACCGGCCAGCGGGTCATCGCCGCGGTCAGCCGTCACCAGCCCGGCGTGGAGTTGGCCGATGACTGGGATGGATTCGGCCAGCGCACCACCGGCACCGGCACGTCGACCTTCACCAACGCCGTGGTGCACGCCGAGCATCTGATCGACTTCGACACACGCTTCAAATATCAGACCGCGTTCTACCAGCAGGTATTGCTCGCAGTACTCGCCGGCAGTGCCAAGGCCGCGGAAAGAGACTTCGCCGCCGAACTGAAGGCACGCAAGCGCACCTTCAGCCATGCCGCGGCCAACGTGGCCAGCGAAGATCCGCAGCTCTTACAAGTGATTGGTGAGGTGGCCTCGGCCGCCTTCGTTGCCAGTGCCGCGGTGCAGCGGGTCTCGGGAGCCTTGGAACGGGCCTATGAGACGGCCGTGGGACGACATGGCGGAGAATTCACCGCGGACCAAGACGAGGCGGCCAATGATGCGGCGGAACTCGCGTCGGCGCAGGCGCAAGTCGCGCTGACCCCATTGGTGCTGAATGCGATCACTCACGCCTTTGATGCGCTGGCCGCCTCGGCCACCAGCAATACCAAGAACCTGGATCGGCACTGGCGGAATGCGCGCACGGCAGGAAATCACAACCCTTGGGTGTTCAAGGCCCGGCTCATTGGGGATCTGGCCGTCAACGGAACCGAGCTGCCACGAGTCTGGGCCATTGGGGCTTCAAAATAAGCCGAGGAATAATGGTGGATCTTCCCGGTGTTGAGCCGTCAGAGTCCGTGGTATTCCCTGCAGCGCTCCCTATCCCCTGCGTCTTGGGGGAGCAGGGGCTCGGGAGTGTTGTGCTGTACCAGCGAGGCGCGTCCGCGCCCCATCAAAGCCGAGTCGACCGCTGGGGTTAGTAGTAGACCGCCAGCGGGCCGTTGGGGCCGGCAATCACGTTGATCGGGGTATCGAACACGGCCGAGAGCACATCGTCGCGCATGATGTGTTCCGGGGTCCCGAACTCCACGACCTTACCCTCCTTCATGGCGCAGATGTAATCCGCGTAGTGTCCGGCAAAGTTAATGTCGTGCAACACCACAACGATGGTTCGTCCCAGTTCGCGGGCGGCTTCGGAAAGATGCTTCATCATCTGTACCGAATGCTTCATATCGAGGTTGTTCAGCGGCTCATCGAGCAGCACGTACTCGGTGTCCTGAGCCAACACCATGGCCACATAGGCGCGCTGCCGCTGCCCACCGGAGAGCTGATCCAAATACCGGTGTTCCAGATCGTTCATATTCAGAAAATCGATGGACCGGGAAATGATGGTTTCATCCTCTGCGGTCAAGCGGCCCTTGGAATAGGGGAAACGTCCGAAACCCACCAGCTGGCGCACGGTCAGACGGGTGACGAAGTGGTTCTCCTGGCGCAGGATCGAGACGATCTTGGCCAGATCCTTGGACGCGGTGGAGGCGACATCGTAACCGGCCACCTCGATGGTGCCCTCGTCTAATCCGAGCAGACGTCCCACCATGGTGAGCATGGTGGACTTGCCGGCGCCGTTGGGTCCCACCAGGGCGGTGATCCCGCCGGCCGGAATCTGAAGGGTGACGGGGCCAATGCCCACCTCGGATGAGTATTGCTTGCGCACATCCTTGAGCGTAATCACAGTCGACCCTTTCTAAGAACGAAGATGAGGAAGGCGGTGCCGCCCACCAGTTCGATGATGATGCCAACCACACCCTGAGCGTAGAAGACATGTTTCATCACGAAGTAGGCGCCACTGAGCACCACGAACCCGGTCAGGATCGACATCGGGAAGACGTACCGGTGATCGTAGGTGTCGGCCAGCTGGTAGGAGAGCATCGCGGCCAGGAAACCAAAGAAGGTCAGCGGGCCGATCAGTGCGGTGGACACCGCGATCAGAATCGAGACGAAGAACAGCGTCTTCATGACTTCGCGGCGGTGGTTGATTCCCAGATTCATGGTGGTGTCACGGCCCAGCGCCACCACGTTGAGCCGCTTGGAGGAACCAATCAAGAAGGCCGAGGCGATAATGACTAACGGGATGGCGATCGGGAAGTAGCTGGCATCCGCGTTGGAGACCGAACCGAAGAGCCGGGCGGTAAGAATGTCGAACTCGCTGGGGGTGAGCATGCGCTGCATGAAGGCGGACACCGAGCCGAGCCCGGCGCCGATGATGATGCCCACCAGCAACATAATCTGAATATTGCCCAGCTTGCCCGACAGTAGCCAGCCGTAGAGTGCCACGGACAGAGCCACCATGACGGCAACCTGAAAAATAAACTGTGGCACGCCCTGCATCGCCACCACGCCGACCGCGCCCAATAGGTACACGGAAGCCGTCTGTACCGCCACGAACAGGGAATCGAAGCCCATAATTGACGGGGTGATGATGCGGTTATTTGTCACCGTTTGGAAGGACACGGTCGCCACGGTCTGGGCGACGGCCACCACCGCCATGGTGATCACCGCGGTGCCACGCAATTCGGCGATCCGCCAGAAACCGGCCGAACCCGGAGGCATGGGATTATCCAGCGCCAAGAAACCGTAGGCGAAGGCCAGGGAGGCGAGGATCAGCGCGCCGAGGGTCACCCAATAACGGGTGGCAACCTTCTTCGTGGGTAGCGCTCCGGAGCGACGCAACGGCGAAGGTAGGGAGATCTGGTTCTTGGTCATGAGCTCAGCCAATCTTACGCTGCCTCAGTAGCAGGACTATAAAGATCGCCGCACCTAGGATGCCCAGCACCAGTGATACCGGGATCTCAAACGGCATGATGATGGTGCGTCCGATCAGGTCGCAGACCGTCACCACGCCAACACCCAGCAGCACCACCCAGGGTAGGTTACCGCGCAGGTCATCGCCGCGGAACATGGAGACAATATTTGGCACAATCAACCCGAGGAAGGGTAGGTTGCCAACTACCACGGTGACTACACCGGTGGCGATGGCGATCAACCCGGTTCCCAGCAGCATGACCTGGCGGTAGTTCAAACCGACGTTGGTAGCAATTTCTTCGCCCAGCCCGGCCACGGTGAAACGGTCCGCGACGATGAAGATTGCGATACCCACCAGGGCGACCACCCACAGAATTTCGTACTGGCCGCGCAGTACCGAGGTGAAGGAACCGGCAAACCAGATACCCAGGGACTGCAGCATATCGGTTTGCAGGGCAATGAAGGTGGAGACCGCACCTACCACCGCACCGAGCATAATGCCCACGATCGGCACCGTCAGCGACGCCTTCAGTGAGACCCGCTGCAGGAAGAGGAAGAAGATCATGGTGCCGATAAAGGCGAAGATGATAGCCACACCCATCTTCGTCAGCAGCCCCGACTGCGGGGCGATGATCATCACCGTGAGCAGGCCGAGGCCGGCCCATTCGGTGGTGCCGGTGGTGGTCGGTTCCACGAAACGGTTTTGCGTCAACAGCTGCATCACCAGACCACACATGCTCATGGCGGCTCCGGCTAGCACCAGCGCAATGGTGCGCGGAATACGGGTGATCACGAACATTTCCGCGCCGTCTTCGGCGCCAAAAATGTCGTAGACCCCGGTGAAAAGCGAAATGACCAGCAGGATCAGCACGACGAGAACCCCAAACAGGAGCTTGGGGTCGAAGAGCTTACCTTTACTGGCGACTTTGGTTACTACGGTGTGCATGGTGTGGTCACAATTTCAATCGGTGCTAAACGCACGAACAGTGGTAGAGCCAAGAACCTTGGATCTACCACTGAGCGTATTGCTGATTACCTGCCTACTTGGCTTCGAAAGCGTCAGCCAAGGTGTTGAGGTATTCGGTGTAGGTCTGAATGCCCTCGTTGGTGTAGGTGTCGGCTGGCATGTAAACGATATTGCCTTCCTTCACGGCGGTAACGTTCTGCAGAGCCGCAGAGTTGGCCAGCAGTTCGTTGGCCGGCGTGTAGCCTTCTTCGGCCGAGGCGGTGGTGCCGGCATCGCGGTCCATGACGAGGATCCAGTCCGGGTTCGAGCTGGCGATGGCCTCCACCGAGATATCGTCACCTTCATGGTTACTCGATGCATCGCTGATATCCAGTGCTGGGGTCAGGCCCAGCAGTCCGAATAGTGGGCCGAGTGTGCGTCCTTCACCCGGAGCGGCGTAGTTCACGGTGCCGCCGGAGGTGATCACGGCCATGACCTTCTGATCGGAGTCGTAGGCGGACTTGGCGCGCTCAATGGCGGCATCCAGATCCGCGTTCAACTTAGTGGCCTCGTCCTGCTTGCCGAAGACCTCGCCCAGAACGCTGGTGGTGCGCTTGAGTTCGTCCGCCAAGGGCTTACCCTCGATACGGTCGACCTGAACCACGGCCGCCTCGGGAGCCAGCTTCTTGAAATCTTCGGTGTACTGGGTGAAACGGCTACCGGTGATGATCAGATCTGGTTCCGCGGCGACGACTGCTTCCAGATTCGGTTCGCGGTGGTTACCCAGGTCTACAATCTGGGCATTGTCCTTGTAACTCACGGTGGTCGGCATCAGCGCCACCGCACCGGCGGTAAGTT
The DNA here is from genome assembly GCF_050753455.1 of Glutamicibacter uratoxydans. Lineage (GTDB taxonomy): Bacteria > Actinomycetota > Actinomycetes > Actinomycetales > Micrococcaceae > Glutamicibacter > Glutamicibacter uratoxydans_A. The sequence goes on along the minus strand of NZ_CP192736.1, from coordinate 3,238,334 downwards.
CCACACCCCAGGAATCCAAGGTTTCAAAGCTATTGTTGTCGGTGGCAACCACGGACTGCGGGTTGGTGGTGACAGTAACCTCCCCAACGCTATCCGTGACGGTCACGGTGCCACCCTCGGTGGCTGGGGCCGAAGAATCGGCAGCTCCGCTAGCGGTGGAACCGCAGGCGGTGAGGGACAGTGCTGCAATGCTGAGGAGCGCAGCGGCACGCAGTTTGAGAGAAGCCATGATTTCCTTGTCGTTCTGGGAGGCCATAAGTAGCCATCAGCGAGCTTGATCTAGTCTTAGCCTAACCTAAGTTGGTTTTGAAAGACATTGCCAGAAGCCTGTGATTCAAGTTACATTTCAGGTCTTTAGCGTCAAAATTGCCGGTTATCTGGGCCCTTTTCGAACGAGGGCAGGTATGGCTGGGCTAATTCGAACCAAGAATGTTAACTAAATTATCGTGGCAAAATATTAAGTTCTAGATTTACTGGCTTCGACGCCGACTTTGCTGTTACAGTGCCCGGCAAACAAGGGTGACACGGCACCGAGCGGGCTTGGTAGGGGAGCAGTCATGACCGCTGCTCTTGACGGTGGTTCCCACGGCTTTTAGGTTTGGAACAAATGAGCGAAGGGTTTCCCTGTGCCCTACGCTCCCCGATCTCGATGATGGCTGGCAATGACCTATACCCTGAACTGCTCGATCCTGCTGACCGAGCTACCCGTGGCCTAGCTTCGTGGGTATTCGGGGAGGAACCCACCCCTAAAGACCCCACGAAGATATTGCTTGACTTGCGTGATTTTCGATCCCCAGCGGTGGTTCCGACGATCTCGGGGCTGATTCCGTTAGGTGATCGAAACGCTACTTCTGAACCGGCCGGATCCCTAGACTGGCTTTGCTGAGCCGGATTGTCGGCTCATTATGCCCTTCGTCGGAGAAACGAAAGGGTTTTCCCGACGGAGCTTGAAGGTTGCGCTTGAGGTCTTCGCAGAATCGTCGCGTGCCTCGCGTTATGCGAGCTTTTGATGGAGCGTTTCAGAGGAGGACTAGGGATGAGAACAAATCTGCTCGATGGTGTCAGGGTATTGGACCTGACTAATGTGCTTTCCGGCCCATTCGCCGGCTACCAGCTGGCCTTGATGGGAGCCGAGGTGCTCAAGGTCGAAGCCCAAGCCGGTGGCGATCTCGCTCGAAAGTTGGGAGCCAGCCCGGAGCTAAGCGACCGTCACCTCGGTATCTCCTTCCTCGCCCAGAACAGTTCAAAGCGTTCCATGACACTGAACCTAAAATCCGAGGACGGCAAGGAGATATTCCGAAAGCTGGTCGCGGACTACGATGTAGTACTTGAAAATTTCCGTCCCGGCGTAATGGATCGTTTGGGATTCGGCTGGGATCAGCTCAAGGAAATCAATCCGGGGATCGTCTACTGTGCGATTTCGGGCTTCGGACAGAACGGACCACTACGCGACCGTCCGGCCTACGATCAGATAATTCAGGGGATGTCCGGTCTCATGTCCGTGACCGGAGATGAGGAAACCGCCCCGCTTCGTGTCGGTGCTCCCATCGCGGATACCATTGGCGGGTTTGCTGCCGCCTTTGCGATCTCTTCGGCCTTGGTTCGGCGCTCCCGTAGCGGCGAAGGTAGTTTCTTAGACGTCTCAATGCTTGAAGCAACGTTGACCGCCATGGGCTGGGTAGCCTCCGATTATCTGGTCGGCGGAAGCACCCCTATCCCCATGGGCAACGAAAACCGTACGGCAGCACCGTCGGGAACCTTTGCCACCAGTGACGGTGACTTCAATATTGCCGCGAACAAGCAGGAGCAGTTTGAGGCCCTGTGCGAACTGATTGGTCGCCCGGAGCTGGCCAGCGATGCGCGCTTCGCCGAACGTGAAACGCGTAAGACCAACCGCCTGGAGCTGAAGACCGAGATCGAAACGGTACTCACCACCCAAACCAGTGCCTACTGGGATGAAAAGCTTGGCGCCGCCGGAATCCCCGGTGCCCCGGTGATGGACGTCGCCGCGGCCCTGGCCTCCGAACAGATCACCGCCCGCGGATTAGTTAACACCCTGCGCCTGCCTGACGCCGCGAATCTTGCGGGAACATCCGTGAGCGCCGAAGGCGATATGCGGTTACTCGGTTCCCCGGTTCACGTCAACGGCCAAACGGTGGGCCCGGATGCACCACCGCCAACCCTGGGCGAGCACACCGACCAAGTGCTGACCGATCTGGGTTATGGACCCGAAGAAATTGCCCGTCTGCGTAGCGAGAGGACCGTATAAATGGATCGTTCAACTTGGTGGAAGACCTCGATCTCCGATATTTCTCCGGGAGTTATCCGTTTTTCGGGTTACCCCGTGGAACAGCTGATCTCCTCGAATGAGGTCGGCATGGCCTCCATGATTTGGTTGATGACCCGTGGTGAGCTGCCAACGGTGGGACAAGCCCAGCTGTTGGAGCGTGCACTGGTTGCGGGAGTGGACCATGGCCCGCAGGCACCGTCAATCGGCATCGCCCGGATGGCGATGTCTTGTGGCGTGGGTATTCAAAGTGCTATGGCCTCGGCTACCAACGTCCTGGGCGACGTCCACGGCGGCGCCGGTCAGGAACTGATGGAGATCTTTGAACAGATCCTGCAAGATGACCGCGAGCTGAGCGTAACGGTTGCCGAAAAATTGCAGGAGCTGCGCGATCAGAAGCGATACATTCCGGGTTTCGGACACCGTTTCCACCCCGTGGATCCGCGCCGTGCACCGCTGTTAGCCGCCATTGAAGAGGCGCGCGAGCAGGGGATAGTGCAGGGGCAGGTCTTGACCGTTGCACTGGAAATCGAACGTCAGCTCAATGAGGGCCGCGAACGCCCCATCCCCATGAATATCGATGGCGCCACCGCAATCATTTATGCGGAACTTGGATTCGCTCCGGTACTGGGTCGCGGACTTTTCGTGCTCTCACGTTCGGTGGGGGCACTGGCTCACGCGTGGGAAGAATCCGGCTCCGGGATGCGCAATAAGGGTCCCGAGCATCGCAGTATTCTGCCCGACTACATTGGTGCCGAACCCCGCGACGTTCCCTAAAGTAAAGCCTAGCGGCTTGCCGGCGTTGCCTCCTTGGACCCGCGGCGCTGGCATTTGCCTTGTTTTCCATCAGCCGGTCCACGCACATGAGGAAGTTGCGCCAGATGACTACCGATGCACACATCGATCCCGCACTCATCAGCACCCTGAAGCTGTCCGATGGAAATGTCAGGTATGTGGATCTGCGGAAGCTTCCTTCCGCGCAGCAGCTACCTCTGAGCCTGAAAATTCTGCTGGAAAATGTGCTGCGTCACGGCGGACCGAGCAGCGCCGTTCAGGCCTTGCTCGATTCCGGCAACGGGACACCGACGGGCGCGGAAGTGTCCTTCTATCCCGGACGCGTGGTCATGCAGGATATGGCCGGTGCACCGGTGATTCACGATCTGGTGACCCTGCGGGAGGCAGTGCTCCGCCACGGGGGAGACCCTTCCCGGATCAACCCGGGGATCCCAGCCGAACTGGTGATTGACCACTCGGTGATCGTGGACGAATACGGCAGTGACCGGGCCTTTGCGCGCAATACGGAACTGGAATTTGAGCGCAATGAGGAACGATTCCGTTTCCTGCGTTGGGCACAATCCGCCTTTGACGGTTTTCGGGTGGTCCCACCGGGACGCGGGATTATTCACCAGGTCAATATCGAGCATCTGACCCGCGGGATTCTGCAGGCCCCCGGGACAGAAGACGAACCGTCCCTGGTGTACCCGGATACCTGCATCGGGACCGATAGCCACACCACCATGGTCAACGGGCTGGGAATTTTGGGTTGGGGTGTGGGCGGCATCGAGGCGACTTCCGCGCTTCTGGGGCAGCCGCTCTCCCTGCTGGTACCACCGGTCGTGGGAGTAGAGCTGAGCGGAACGCTGCCATCGGGGAGCACCGCAACCGATCTGGTACTGACCATCACCGAATTGCTGCGCACCCATCAGGTGGTGGGCAAAATTGTGGAGTTCCACGGTCCCGGCCTGGCCGGTCTACCCGTGGCGGATCGCGCCACGATCGCGAATATGTCTCCGGAATTCGGTTCCACCGCGGCGTTGTTCCCGGTGGATCAGCAGACCGTGGACTATTACCGTCTCACCGGACGGGACGAGGCACAGATCGAACTCATCGAAGCCTATGCGCGGGCGCAGGGGCTGTGGGCCGACGGATCGGCCAGCCGGGCCACGTACACCGAAACCCTCGAACTGGACCTATCCACCGTGGTACCAAGTCTGGCCGGACCCTACCGGCCACAGGACCGCATCGCGCTGGACGCGGCGCAACAACAATTTCGGGCCGACCTCGACAATCTCGTGGATACGACGCATCCGGCGCGTACCAACGGTGAGCTGCAGGTCCCGGTCCGGCTCGCCGAACACGCGGAGGTTCTGCGTGATGGAACCCTGGCGATCGCGGCGATTACCAGCTGCACCAATACCTCAAACCCGCAGATTATGATGACCGCCGCCCTGCTGGCACGCAATGCCGTGGAACGCGGGTTGCGGGTTCCACCCTGGGTGAAGACCTCACTGGCCCCCGGCTCCCAGGTGGTGACCGCCTACCTGGAAAAGGCGGGACTATTGCCCGCCCTGGAGACCCTGGGCTTCCACGTGGTGGGCTACGGTTGCACCACCTGCATGGGTAATTCCGGCTCGCTGCCCGAGCCGGTGGCGCAGGCGGCACGGGAGGAGGACCTGGTCTTAACCTCCATCCTGTCCGGTAACCGCAACTTCGAGGGGCGGATCAGCCCGGATGTGAAGATGAACTATCTGGCCTCGCCGCCATTGGTGATCGCCCACGCACTGGCCGGAACCATGGATATTGACGTCTACCGCGATAGCCTGGGCACCGCGACGGACGGCACCGAGGTCATGTTGCGGGACCTATGGCCGAGCGCCGCCGAGGTGGAAGCGCAGTTGGCCGAGGTGGTGAACCGAGAAATGTACAAGCAAAGCTATTCTCAAACCTTCACCGGCACCGCGCAGTGGGAGGCATTGGTGGTACCGCAGGCTAGCACCTACGAGTTCGGGGAATCCACCTACATGCTCGCCTCCCCTTTCCTGGAACAGGCGGCGCCGACCCCGGCGGGAATCGACGATCTGCACGCGGCTCGGGTCCTGGTCAAACTCGGTGACTCGGTCACCACCGATCACATCAGCCCGGTCGGTTCAATTCGTGCCGATAGCCCGGCCGGTGAATACCTGCTGGAACAAGGGGTGGATCGCAAGGATTTCAACACCTACGGGTCGCGGCGCGGAAACCATGAGGTGATGGTGCGCGGCACCTTCGCCAACGTCCGGCTACGCAACGAACTAGCCGAGGGTCAAGTGGGCGCGGTGACCCAACTGTTGCCCTCGCGGGAACCGATGAGTATCTATGAGGCTTCCCGCCGCTATCGCGCGCGGGGGACCGGGTTGCTGGTGCTGGCCGGACGCGAATACGGCTCCGGCTCGGCCCGTGACTATGCGGCGAAGGGTACCTACTTGCTGGGTGTGCGGGTTGTACTGGCGCAATCCTTCGAACGCATTCACCGCTCCAACCTGGTGGGCATGGGGATTTTCCCCTTGCAGTTCAAAGACGGCGATTCCGCCCACAGCCTGGGTCTGAATGGTACCGAAGAATATGATGTCAGCGGTCTGAAGGAATTCGGCGCCGGTGGACACCCGGACTTCGCACGGGTTAGTGCCACTCGTGAGGATGGAACGCGCGTGGACTTCGAGGCGCACATCCGGATCGATACCCCCGCGGAGGCCCAATACATCCGCCACGGCGGGATGTTGCCCTTCGCCCTCCGCGCCACCCTGCGGGACTAAAAGACATGCTCCGGCCCGGGCCGGTGAAAGGATGACCTCGATGATCACACCAGTTAGCGCCCGGGAGTTCGCTGCGCACGCAAACCGCCAGGTACCCGAGGCAGAGGAAATCACCGAGGGGATCTGGAGCCTGCCACTGGCCAATAAGCCGGGGCATATGCCCTTCACCTTCAGCTATCTGATCCGTGATGCGGGCGGCGATGTTCACCTGCTCGATTCGGGCTGGGACTTAGAGCCGAATATGGAGCTGGTCGATGAACGCCTGAAGTTCCTCGGGGCCAGTGATGGACCGGCCAGCATCACCATCACACATTTGCATCCCGATCATCTGGGATTGGCGCGCAACCTGCGCGCCCGCTATGGCACACCGGTGTCCATGCACCGCATCGAGGATGAGGCACAGCTCGTCTACGCACGCTGGAATCAGGATGCGAGCCTGGTGCGTCCCGACCTTCAGGCGTGGGGCGTTCCGGAAGAGCGATTCGGGCAGGTCCTGAACTTCGCGATCGGAACCCCGCGCGTGGTGGTCCCCGCAGATCAGTTGCTGGAGGAGAGCTATTACCTGCCGGTTGTCGGACGAAGGCTGCGGGTGCTGCACACCCCGGGGCATACGCCCGGGCATATTTCCCTCTATGAGGAAGATCAGAAGTTACTTTTCAGCGGCGATCAGTTACTGCCGAAGGTGACTCCCGGGATCGGTGCCGGGATCGACCCGTCGGTCAACCCCTTGGAGCAGTACCTCAACAGCTTGGAAAAGCTCACCGATTTGAGTGTTCGCCAGTGTCTGCCGGGACATGAATACCGTTTTGAGGGGGCCGCTCATCGCGCCGCGGCCATCGCGGCACGGCATTTGCAGCGCACCGCGGAAGTGGCCAGCGTGCTGGAGACCGATCCCACGGCCAGCGTGTGGCGGGTGGCCTCCCAGCTCAGCTGGGGTCGCGGCTGGCAGGCGCTGGACCGTCACTATCTAGTCTCGGCCCTGCGCCAGACCGCGATGCACATGCGGCTGGTGCTCGACGGTGCGCACCTCAAAGCCTTACAAAGCTGGACCCGCCCGTAGCCTGCCTATCAAGCCACCCATGAATGCCGGTTGCGTCATTTCTCGCGCCCGCATTTCATCCATTAAAACCAGACAGGCTTGACACCGCCCGGGGGCGGCTTCAAGCCTGTCTGTGATTCGTACGCAAGGTTGTTACTTGCGGCCAACCACCGGCATGGTCAGTTCCCCCACCTCGGGGATGCTCAGCACCACGGTTTCGCCCGGCAGGATCTGCCCGACACCCTCCGGGGTGCCGGTGGCGATGATATCGCCGGGCTGCAGGGTCATAACCTCGGAGTACACCTCGATCAGCTTGGCAATGCCATAGATCAGGTAGGAGGTATTCGAGCGCTGGCGCTCTTCTCCGTCCACCGTCAGCCAGAAGTCCAGTGCCTCTGGGTTTGGTACCTCATCGGCGGTGACGATGTATGGGCCAATCGGGGTGAAGGTGTCAAAGGACTTACGGAACGAGCGGTCCTCTTCACCGCGCAGGGTGATGTCCAATAGCGGGGTGTAGCCAAACACGTAATCTAGGGCCTCATCAGCTGACACCCGGCTGGTGGTACGGCCAATGATGACACCGATCTCGGCTTCGTGGTCGAAGCGGCGATCTTCCCACGGTAGTTCAATGGCGCCGTCCGGACCAACGATCGAGGTGGTAGCCTTCAAGAAGCCCTTGCGGACCTCTGCAGTCAGGATCTTACGGTCGGTGTAGACCCCGTTTTCACCACCCATTTCTTGCTGGTGCTTGTGGTAGTTCACCGGAGCGGCAAAGAGATTGCGTGGCTTAGGCTGTGGTGCTCGCAGCACAACCTCGGCTTCGGGCTTACCTCCGCCGGTGGCTACGCGCTCGGCCACAACTGACTTGACTTCCTGCCACAGGCCGATCAGTGCGGTCATCCGGTCATCGGCCGGGGTATGCTCAGGAACCAGATCGCTCAGATCAACGATAGTTCCGTCCTGAGCCAGTGCTCCTACCAGCTGATCGTCAAAAACACATACGCGCATTCGTTATTCTCCCTGTTCGCGCCAGAGGCCCAAGGCGGTGATCGCCGGGCGGTCGGTATAGGAGAAGAGCACTGCGTCTTCTCCCGAGTGGTTGTGATGCGAGTGCTCGTACCACAATGGGATGGCCAAGGTGTCACCCTTGACCCATTCAATCTTCTTGCCGTCCACAATCGAGTAACCACTGCCGCTGACCACGTGGTACACGGTGCTGTGGGTATGGCGGTGGCTCTTGGTGTCTACGCCCGGGCGGATCAGCTGCAGGTATGCGGAGATCGTGGTCATAACAGGGCCACCGTTGGTCGGGTTCTTGTACTCGACGATGATGTCGTCGTATGGATCCGGCTCGTCATCACGCAGGTATTCCAGGGCTTCGAGCGCGTCTGCCAACTTGTACACCAGTGGCTGCTGCAGCTGATGCGGTTCACCGTAGTTCTTTCCCAGCATGCCCTGCAGGTATGCGCCAGGCATTGGCTTCTCGACCTCGCGGGTTCCGCCAGCCTCATCAATGATGTATTGGTTCAGGCGGCTCATCAATGGCGAATCCAAGCCGTCGAGCCAAATCATCGGACCCTCACCCTCGTGTCCGTGCTCATGCCAGTGTAACGAGGGGGTTAGCAGGAAGTCGCCGACCTCCATTGGTACGCGCTGACCGTTGACCACGGTGTAGGCACCGTTGCCTTCAACGATGAATCGCAGCGCCGACGGGGTGTGGCGGTGCGACGGGGCGATCTCACCGGGCTTGACCAGCTGGAGTGCTGCCCAGAGCGAGTCGGTGGCGCCGGTACGCTGGTGTGGGAGTGAGCCCGGGTTACGGAAACCCAGTACGCGGCGCAGCGCATCTTCCAGCGGAACGACCTCTCCGGCCTTCATCATCAGCTCGCGAGCCTGCTCATAGCGCCAGATATGCGGCACCAGATTGGTCTTGGCTTCGGAGTCCAGGCCACCCATCAGCTGCCACAGCGGTGAGTAGTGATTCTCGGCCAGTTCTGTGTAGAACGCTTCGTTGGTGCCAACTGTCTCTGTCATCTCAGCTCCATTCTGCAAGACGGATTGTAATTCTATGTACAAGAATGAAGCAGGAATGCGCTCCCGTCAATACTCTTTACCGCTCAGTGAGAGCTTCGTCGGGATCTGTTTCGCTAAGTGGGACTTCTGCCGGGGTTGGTATCGAAGTTTTTAGGCCAGTCGCTGATCGGCTTCAGCTAGCTTTAGGGCCTCGTCATTGCGGGACTGCATGCATTCGTGCAGCAAATTGTTAAACCAGGTCATGGGGGCCGAGGGGATCTCGCGTTTGAGGGTGTGAAGAGCAACTTCTGTGCGCATGTGCTCTACCGGCAATTGGAACGAGCGTATTGCGTAGCGTCCAGTTAAACGCTTGGCAACACTAGAGGGGGAGTAGGAGATGAGGTCACTGCCTTCCAGAATATGCGGCAGCGCGGAAAAGGTGGGAATAGACGCTATGACTTTGCGGTTCACCTGCATTTCCCGCAGTCGAATATCCAGGCGCGTATGGCCAGTCGAGGGTGCTACTGCCACGTGCTCCTCGTTCTCATACTGCTCCAGAGTTGGAGCTTCGGAGATTCTTGGGTGGCCGGTGGCGCAAAGCCCCACATAGTGCTCGTAAAACAGAACCTGGCGGTCAATATCATCTTCGATCAGCGGCGTGGTGCAGATGGCTGCGTGGGCACTTCCTGACCGCAGTTCGCTGGTCACCGCATTAACATCCAGAATTTCGACATCCAAGGTGACGTGTGGGGCGCGGGTGCGCGTAGCGTGCAGGATTGGAGGCAGCAGGCCGCTAACTCCCACATCGGTCATCCGCAGTCGAAAGCGGAGCGTAGAGGTGCTCGGGTCAAAGTTGGAAGGGCCGCTCATAACATCATCCAGTGAACCTACTAGGCGTCGTAGTTTCGGGTAAAGGCTCTGTGCTACGGCGGTGGGTTTCAGTTGATTGCCGCGCCGCTGGAAGAGCGGATCGGCAAAATGCTGGCGTAACTTCCGCAGGGTATAGCTAACTGAGGGCTGGCTGATAAATAGTTGCTCGGAGGCCGAGGTGACGCTGCCGGTTTCATATACCAAAATAAAGACGCGCAGCATGCCGAGGTCATAAGTGCTCACCCTCAAACTATAGATAGTATCTATGGGCCCATCAAGGATTCGTTGTTTGGCTTTATCTAACTCTCACCTATTGTGATCTATAGCGCAGTCACTTCCGTAGCGGAGTGGTATCAACAATTTTCTGAGGAGAGCACGTGACGACTATCCGCGAGGCCACCTACGAGCTGCTGCGTCAGCAGGGGATTACTAAAATGTTTGGCAATCCCGGGTCCAATGAACTGACGTTCTTGCGGGATTTCCCGGAGGATTTTGAGTACGTCTTAGGATTGCACGAGGGCGCTGTGATGGCTATGGCTGATGGCTACGCGCAGGCTTCGGGTGAAATTCCACTAGTCAGCCTGCATTCAGCGGCGGGTACCGGAACCTCCATGGGGGTGCTGGCCAACACCGCGGTCTCCAAATCCCCGGTAGTCGTGCTCTCCGGGCAACAGCTACGAGAGCTGGTGGGTCAAGACATTATGGTGGCCAGCCACGATGCGGCACAGTTACCTAAGCCACTGAGCAAATTTTCGGCCGAACCGATCTCCGCCAAGGACGTCGTTCGCACGCTATCGCAGGCCATTCATCTGGCTAATATGCATCCGAAGGGTCCAACCCATATTTCGGTTCCCCATGATGATTGGGACCAAGAAATCGATGAAAACGTTGCGTTGACTATTTCACGCAAGGTTACCGACGCTTCCGCGCTCGCCGAGGCAAACCTGGCAGAGCTCACCGCGGCCTTAGACGGTGCGAAGAACCCGGCGTTGGTTCTCGGTCCGGAAGTCGATGCGACCCACGCGAATACTGCTGCGGTGCACTTGGCCGAGCGTCTGGGTGCCAAGGCGTGGATCGCCCCATCACCGGCACGCTGCCCATTTCCGACCAATCACTCAAATTTTGCCGGTCTGCTTCCGGCAAATATCGCCGACATCTCGGATCTGCTCTCCGAGCATGACGTGGTGTTGGTAGTAGGTGCCCCGGTCTTCCGTTACCACCACGACAAGCCCGGAAACTACTTGGCCGCGGGCGTACGATTGCTGCACATCTCCCAAGATCCGGACGAAATTGCACGCGCCGCCTTCGGGGACGCCTACTTTGCCCCAGTAGCCGACACTCTAGAACGGTTGGCACAATCGGTAACGGTTCGAGAGAACAAGCAGATGCCTAAGGCAAAACGTGCGCCCGGTGTGGACCGCGAGGGCCGGATGCACCCGGACACCGTTTTCCGCTCCATTCAGGAACTAGGTCCCAAGGACCTGATCCATGTGGTCGAATCTACTTCCACTGCAGAATCCTTCTGGGGCAATATCAGCATGAGCGAACAAGGCTCGCTGTACACGGCCGCTGCCGGTGGGCTGGGCTTCGGACTGCCCGCCGCCGTGGGCATCCAGCTGGCTCAGCCCGAGCGCCGCGTGGTCGCCGAGATCGGTGATGGCTCGGCAAATTTTGGTATCACTGGACTTTGGACGGCGGCCCGCCATCAGGTGCCCGTAGTCTTTGTGATCTTACGCAATGAAAGCTATGGGGCACTGGTCAACTTTGGACGCCGCATGGGTACCGAAGGACTACCGTCCTTCAACCTCAGCGGCATCGACTTCGTGTCACTTGCCAAGGGATACGGCGTGCGCGCCGAATTGGCAACCAATGAATCCGATCTTCGTGACGCGCTGAGCCGGGCATTCGCCGGCAACGAGCCAGTGCTGATCGAGGCCGTCACCTACTTTGACTAAGGGTAAAGAATGAAAATTACCATCGAAAACCTTCAGCTGCGATACGACAAATTCACGGCCATCGACAATATGAACGTCGAGATCGGCGATCAAGAATCGGTTGTGCTATTGGGTAAATCGGGTTGCGGCAAGACCAGTACCATGCGCTGCATTGCAGGTTTAGAACAACCTACCTCCGGTCGGATCACCATCGGTGACACAGTCGTTTTTGATGCCTCCGCCGGCATTAACCTGCCCCCGAATAAGCGCAATGTCGGTATGGTGTTTCAGTCCTATGCCGTCTGGCCACATATGACCGTCTTTGAGAACGTAGCGTACTCACTGAAGATCCAACGCGTGGCCAAAAGAGAAATTAAACAGCGGGTCCACGAGGCGCTGGAACTGGTTGGTTTGGAGGCTTTTGCCAATCGCGGAGCCAGCCTGCTCTCCGGTGGACAGATGCAACGTGTGGCTCTGGCACGCAGCTTGGTGATGCGACCGGACGTATTGCTATTGGATGAGCCGCTGTCGAACCTCGATGCTCGACTTCGTGACCGCTTGCGTATCGAATTGCGTGAGATTCAGCTACAACTCGGGTTGACCACCGTGTACGTGACCCACGACCAGCAAGAAGCTTTCGCTTTAGCCGACCGGATTGCGCTGATGCAAGATGGGCGGATCGTGCAGATGCAGGATCCCACTGCCATGTACTTGCAGCCGGCTAGCTCGAGCATTGCGCACTTCCTGGGTGTCTCAAACGTCCACCCTGTCACGGCCGTCAATGACGGGTACGTGCTTAGCGGTTCCGAATTGGCGATCTCTCCAGCCGTAGCCGCCGAAGCGAACACCATTGAACCGCGCGCCTGCTTCCGTAGCGAAGATCTGACACTCTCACGCAACGGCAGTGCCGGGGTGAATAGCTGGAAGGGAACCGTGAAGGTTTCTAGCTTCCAAGGCAGCAGCATGCGCTACGCGGTGGCAGTACATCCACAGCTGCCAGAACTCGATGTTGTGATGCCACTGGCTTCGACCGACCGGTTTGAGCCGGGAGATGAAGTCTGGGTAAGCATCGATGCCAATGCCGTCCAGGTACTTCCGCAGGACGCGGTAGGCACCAAGCACTCGGTGGCGGTGGGGGTATGACCATGACAGCTCCACCGGCCGAACCGAAGGAACATCGCGCTCTACGCCAAATTGAGCAGCCACCGAAGATCAGTGTCAAGGCGCGGCTGAAGAATCTGCGCTATGAAATCCCCAGCACCATTCTGGGAGTATTGCTCTTTTTCCTGGTGATTCTCCCGATCATCTTCATTGTCATCGCTGCTTTCTCCACCGCGGTGCCCCGTCCAGGAAACGCCGAAGTAGGCAGTTTCACCTGGGCAAACTTCGCAGTGCTGGGAACACCCGAGGGTATCCAAAGCATTATCAACTCACTGATTATCGGGGCCGGGGCCGGTATTCTCTCGCTGCTGATCGGTGCCGTGCTGGCGTTCATTGCCGCACGTACCGACGCCCCATGGAAGCGATTCATTTACATCACCGGTATCGCTCCGATGTTCTTGCCCGCCCTAGTTGGTGCCTTGGCATGGTCAATCTTAGCCAGCCCCACCGCTGGCCACCTGAACCTATTTCTTGAGGCTATTGGCATCGGCTCAGCGCTGAATATTTATTCCTATGCCGGGATCATCTTCGTCCTAGGTTTGTACTACGCTCCGTACGCGTTCATGCTCACCTACAGCTCGTTCTCAATGATGAACGCAGATCTGGAGGAAGCAGCCTCGGTACACGGTGCGAGCTTGGGCCGATTGTTCCGCACGGTTACCCTCCCGCTGTCCATTCCGGCGTTGGCCGGTGCAGCGATCCTGTGCTTCACCCTGGCCATGGAAAACTTCCCGGTCAATGCGATTCTGGGTAACCCAGCGGGTATCGAAACCCTGCCGACATACATCTACCGGTTGATGACCGGGGACTCGCAGCCTAATCAGGCTGCGGGAATCGCTGTGGCCCTAACCCTGGCCGTGATTGTGGTGACCTGGTTCCAACAGCGTGTGGTGAACCGTAAGCGTTTCACCACCCTGACTGGCAAGGGTAACCGCCCACGTCCGGTACCCCTGCGCTGGCTGCGTTGGGTTGCCACCGGATTTGCGATGCTGTACTTCCTGTTCTCGGTTGTGCTTCCGATCGGTGCGTTGATTTTCACCGCGATGAGCAAGAAGGTGTACGTGAACACCTTTGCGGATTTGTTCTCCGGCTTCTCGTTGGATCGCATAGTTGAGGCGCTCTCGCAAGCGGATTTCCAGCAGTCCACTACGAACTCGATCATCATGGCGCTGCTGGCCGCCGGCATCGGTACGATCGTTGCCTTCATGGCTTCGTATGTGCGCTTCCGTACCACGTCGAAGGCTGGCCAGCTTCTGGAGCAGGTATCGATGCTACCTCTGGCTATCCCGCAGGTGGTGCTTGGCATGGGTATTCTCTGGGGTTGGCTCGTACTGCCATTCCCGGTCTTTGGCACCTTGCTGTTGTTGGTGATCGCCACCATTGCGGTGAATATGCCACAGGGGTACCGCAGTGTCTCCTCCTCAATGCTCCAAATGGACAGCGATCTGGAACATAGCGCGGTGATGCTCGGCGCGAATCGGTTGCGCGCGCTGAAGGACGTGACGGTCCCGCTGATGCGCACAGGTCTGGTATCGACCCTTCTATTGTTGCTCATGCTCGGATTGCGTGAGATGAGTGCGGTGCTGTTTGTTTACACTTCGGACACCCGGGTCCTGTCGATCCTGGTCTTCCATAGTTTTGAAAATGGCAGCATCAGCTACTCGGCAGCCATCAGCCTGATTTTCGTACTGCTGATCGCGATTGTCGCTGTGGCCACGCAGGTTATCGGCATTCGTGAGAAGAAGGCTCAGGCCAAGACCAACTAATTCCTCCGTCAGGGCGGACAGAGCTGTCCGCCCTGTACCCTCCCAAATGAAAGGCACTCCCATGAAGATTCGCACTCGCAGTGTCGCAGGCCTTGCGGCCCTAGTACTGGCGCTTAGCGCCTGTGGCGGCTCGGACACCGGTGGTGGCGTCGTCACCGACGAGGCTACGGTGGATACCCAAGAAGGGCTGGTAATCAACGGTGAAGTTATCGCCGACCAGGAACTGTACGAGGCAGCCAAGGACCAGACGCTGACCATCTACACCGGTTATCAGGAAGCCAACCAGACCGTGGTCAATGATGCGTTCACCGCAGACACCGGGATCAAGGTCGAATACATCCGTGACGTGACTAATAAGCTCTCCGAGCGAATCCTCTCCGAACACGGTGCCAATAAGTTGGGCGCCGACGTGATTATCACGTCGGATTACAAGGTCGCCAACGGCTACGACGAGGCCGGAATATGGGATTCCTTCGTGCCCAGCAGCATCGCTGAGATGAAAGATCTGCAGCACAATGACGGTAAGTTCGTGACCTTTGCCAACGTGCCGGTGACCTTCGCGTACAACACCAACAACATTGCCGCTGAAGATGCGCCAACGTCGTGGAAAGATTTGCTCAACCCGGAGTACAAGGGCAAGATCGGTATCGTTCAGGGTACTGCCGGTGGGTCATCGATTGCGTTGAACCGCTTTATTCAGGAGGAAGTCGACCCCGATTTCTGGACAAAGCTCGCCGAACTTGACCCAACCGTGTATGACAGCGGAGGACAGCGTCAGGAAGCTCTGGCCCGCGGTGAACTGATGGTGGCAACCGCCGGTACCGCTGCCGTGAATGTGGCCGTCACCAAGGACGGTGCGCCGATCGAATATGTGGTTCCCGATGAGGGCATCGTGCTTTTTAGCTTCTTTGCCGGAAAGGCATCGACCGCCACGAACCCTGAAGCCGCTGAAGTTTACCTGAACTACACCCTTTCCAAGCGTGGCCAGGATGTTATCCGTCAGGTCGGTGACTACTCGGTACGTAGCGATGTGGCCCCACCAGAAGCCGTCGGTCGCGCCTTGCCACCACTAGATTCGGACCAAGTATGGGTCATGCCAGCCACATCCGAACTGGAATACGCCAGTGCAGACGCCGAAATCTGGCGTGACGCTTTCGGACGCTAATAAATATGAATATCCATTGACGTACCCTGCGTAGGTTAGGTACGAGTGACGGCAGGTTCCCGCATATTTTTGCGGGAACCTGCCGTTCAGTGTGACATGCGTATAACAATCCTCTGCAAGGAGAATCACATGACGAAAGCTGCTTCCGCGGCAGGCTCCGCTCCGCAAAGCGGCCTCTTTGCGGCGTTACGGCACCGCAATTACGCGATTTTCTGGGTTGGTGCGCTGATCTCGAATACCGGAACGTGGCTGGGAAACCTCACCGTGCCCTACGTGTTGTTTCAGGCCACCGGTAGCGCCACTTGGGTGGGTATCGCTGCTGTGGCCCAGTTTGGACCCGTGATGATACTCTCCCCGGTGGGCGGTTTGCTCGCCGACTCGGTGGATCGACGCAAATTATTGTTATGGACGCAGCTGACCCTTTTTATCGTGGCTGCGCTGATGTGGTTGCAATGGCTTAGCGGATTACACGAACCGTGGCTGCTAGTTCTTTTACTTACCTTGGCGGGTGCCGCCAACGGCGTCAACAACCCCACCTGGCAGTCGTTGGTCAACGATCTAGTACCACGCACCGAGGTGTATTCGGCGGTCACCTTGAACTCCTTGCAGTTCAATTTGGGGCGGGCCATTGGGCCGGCGGTTGCCGGTGTCCTGTTGGCCAGTCTTGGGGCGACCTGGGCATTCTTCTTCAATGCGCTTTCCTTCGCGGGAGTTCTGGTGGCTTTGCTGTTTGTGCGGGCCTACCGAAGCATAAAAAAGCCCGCGAAGTCGCTGGGTTTCGCGGTCCAATGGAAACAAACGCTGGGCTACTTAAGTCGAAGCGACATCCTGATCGCTTGTATCCTGCTCTCTTGCGTAGTGGGTTTCGCAGCCAACCCGATCTTTAACCTCACCGTAGTGTTCGCTGAAACCGTGTATCAAACTGATCCCTTAGGTTTCGGTGTGCTGGCCGCGGCATTGGGTGTTGGCGCAGTCCTGTTCGTTGTTGGTGGACTGTTCACCAAAATGAAGTCGGTCAATCTCGCTCGACAACTCGTGATTGGGTTGGTCGTTCTGGCCATAGGGCACGCACTTTATGCCTGGATCGGAACCTTTGCCATGGGAATCGTGGCGGGGTTGATGATCGGCGCGGCTTTCTTGGCCGTTACCTCCATTTTGAACTCGCTGATCCAGCTGACCGCCCCGGATACTTTGCGCGGAAAAATCTTAGCAGCTCGGCATATGGTCTTCTCCTCATCTATCGGTTTGGGCGGATTTATCTCGGGCTATCTCAGCGATATTTGGGGTGTCCAATGGGCCACTTTCGTGCTGGGTGTTATCTTGCTGATCACTTCGATGGTGTTGATCGCATCAAAGAAAATGCGTGGTCGCTTTGAATTGAATTCCTCTCCTGAGCGTCGAGAGCCCTAGAATTCGCCGGGGAAAAGCCCTTTTGTGATTTGAATTCCATCCGGTGATACATCCGGTTTCTCAGTTCAAGCCGATTCGTTTGACTAGAGCTAAACAAACTCACGAAGGAGATATACATGGCCTACAAAATTGAGTCATCCGCATTTAGCCTGACCGAAGAGCAGATCGTCATCCGCGAGGCAATCGATGATTTGTGCCAGCCTTTCGATAACGAATATTGGCGCAAGCACGACACCAACCATACCTACCCGGAAGAGTTCGTTGACGCACTCTACGACGCCGGCTGGATGAGCATGCTGATTCCCGAAGAATACGGTGGCGGCGGCGCGGACATCCGTGACGCTGCGGTGGTGCTGGAGCAGCTCGAGCGCAATGGTTGCTCCGCTGGTGCTGCACGTGCCGGCATGTACACCATGGGTGCGATCCTGCGCCATGGCTCGGATGAGCAGAAGGCCGAGTTCCTCCCAAAGATCGCTTCGGGCGAGTTGCGCTTGCAGTCCTTCGGCGTGACCGAGCCAGATGCTGGCTCGGACACCACCCGCATCAAAACCTTCGCTGTGCGTGAGGGCGATGAGTACGTGGTCAACGGCAACAAAATTTTCATCTCCCGTGTCCAGCACTCGGACCTGCTGCTGTTGCTGACCCGTACCACCAAGCGCGAAGACGCTTCCAAACCAAGCGACGGTTTCACCGTGCTACTGGTAGATCTACGCACCGCCATCGAAAACGGTCAGATCGAGGCAACTCCGATCAAGACTATGGTCAACCACGAAACCAACGAACTGGCAATCCGGAACCTGCGTGTTCCGGTCGCGAACCGTATTGGCGAAGAGGGCAAGGGTTTCAAGGTTATCCTCTCCGGCATGAACTCCGAGCGCGTCATTGTGACCAGTGAATACATCGGTGCAGGATTCTACCTGCTAGATCGTGCCATTCAGTACGCCAATGAACGTGAAGTTTTCGGCCGTAAGATCGGTCAGAACCAGGCAATCCAGGTCCCACTGGCTCGTGCCTACGCTCAGCTACAGGCCGCATCGCTGATGCGTTGGCGTGCCGCCGAAATGTTCGCCGCCGGAGATAACCCACGCTTCGAGGTCAACGGCGCCAAGCTGATGGGTTCGGAGGCGCTGTGGGCTGCCGCCGACGCGGCTTTCGATACTTTCGGTGGCTACGCCGCAGCCGAAGAATACGGAATCGAACGCAAGTGGCGCGAGGCTCGCCTGCCACGTACTGCCCCAATCAGTAATAACCTTGTGCTCGCTGGTATCGCCCACGGCACCCTGGGTCTGCCGAAGTCCTTCTAGACGTGGCCGACTATTCAGCGGAAGTGGGAGCCACCGAGGTGCTAGCGGCGTTTGCCACCGCTGGCACCAAGGCGGCACCCCGCCACTTAGCAGAGGTGGCCCGCGCACTCATTGATACTGTTGCGGTCACCTTGGGTGGTGCCGGTGCACCGGGCGAAGAGATTCTGCGCTCCTGGTCCCGGACTGAGTCCACTGATGGCCCGTCCACGCTGTGGACTAGCGGGGAAAAGACTTCGGCATCCACAGCGGCCCTAGTAAATGGAACAGTGGCGCACTTGCTGGACTTTGACGATATTTCCCCGTCGATGCCGCTGCACCCCAGCGCAGTTTTGTTCCCAGCACTGGTTGCGGCCGCCGAATCTTGGGGCGGCAACGCGGCCAATTCCGAACGTTTTGCTTCCGCCTACATTGTGGGAGCCGCAGCTTTCCGTGCATTAGCAGATGTGCTGCCACAGCATGTGCACTATGCCCGTGGCTGGCACAGCACCTCGACCATTGGTCGGCTGGCTTGTGTCGCCTCCTTGGCCACCCTCGGTGGTTTTGATGTGGCAACTACCCGCCACGCATTGGGTCTGGTCGCCTCGTTGACGGCCGGTTCCCGACCAAATTTTGGCACCATGACCAAGCCCTTGCACGCCGGAGCCGCGGCACGGGATGCTGTCATGGCAGTGGAATTGGCGCGTGCCGGATTCACCGCGAATCCCTCCGAACTGGAAGAGCCCGGTGGCTTCCTCGAACGCTATGGGGACCCGTCGTTGGCGCCGGCCGGCTCGGCCGCCCAAGTTCTAGAAGAACGATTGGACTACTGGAGCGAATCCTGGGTCAGTGACTGGGGTTTGAAGCGCTACGCCAGCTGCTACGGAACTCACCGCGGAATCGACGCGATGTTGCGGATTCGTGAACAGCGGCCGAATGACACTCCGGTGAAAATTGTCGCTACCCTACACACGCGCGGTACCCGCCCGTTGCGCAAGGCGCGGCCCACCACTGGAACCGAAGCTAAATTCAGCCTCGAATACACCTTGGCCGTGGCCTACCTCCGAGGACGGGTGCTTCTTGATGACTTCACCGCCGAAGCCTTTGCCGATCAACACGTGCATGAGCTGATGCCCAAAATCAGTGTCGGTGAATCTGATGTGCCACCGATCGGCCCGGAGGAATTTTCCACTGGCTTTACCGTCGTGGAAGCCACCTTCGCCGACGGTACAGTGCTCGCCGAACGTGTGGAGATCACTCACGGCCAATACGCGGATCCACTGACTCGCGCGGAATTGCGTGAGAAAGTCGCTGACTGTGTCACAGCCGGCGGCTACCAAGAACAGCTCGCCGATCAGATCATTCAAGCGGTTACCGGTGCGCCGGGGCCAGGATTTACTGCAGTCATCCCGAGGAGGGATTCATGAGTCAAGGTAAGCCGCAGGTGCACATCCAGGAAGAAGGGATGCGCGAGGGCATGCAGATCGAAAGCGCTGATATTCCGGCTTCGGAAAAGATTCGCTTGCTCGATGCATTATCCCAGACTGGGCTAAAGCGAATTATTGTTGGTGCCTTCGTCAGTCCCAAATGGACCCCGCAAATGGCCGAAGTTGAAGCGGTTATTGATGGCTTTACACCCGTTGAAGGCGTGGACTATACCGCCATTGTGCTCAACCCGAAGGGTGCCGAACGCCGAGCCGCTTATGGGCATAAGCTCACGCTTCCGGACCCAACTCTAGGACGTAGCAAGATTCATCTGTGCGACGTGTTCGTGCGCCGTAACATCAACCGCAGCCAAGCCTCGGAAATTGAGCAGCTGGAACAGTCGGTAGCTAACGCGGCCGCCAACGGTATTACCCACGCAGAGATTTCGATCAACGCCGCTTGGGGTTCGAACTGGCTCGGCGGCTTCGACGAGGACGAACGACTGCGCCTACTGCAGCTACAATACGACGCCTGGACTGCCGCGGGCATCCCGGTCACCCGTATCCATTTGGGCGACCCGATGAGCTGGAACACGCCCTCGGCAGTTCGCTCAACGCTGCGCCGGATTCTGAAAACCTTCCCCGAGGTGCGCGACTACCACCTCCATCTACACGACGCACGCGGAATGGCCATGCTCTCGGCCTACGCTGCCATCGAGGAACTGGACGAACGCCATAGCCTGCTGATCGACACCGCCATCGGCGGAATGGGCGGTTGCCCATACTGCGGCAATGGCCGAGCCACCCGCATGATCCCCACCGAGGACTTCGCCCATTTCCTGGAGTCCGAGGGGATTGAGACCGGCCTGGACATCGACAAGCTCGTTGAAGCGGGCACCATCGCCGAAGAAGTGGTGGGCCACGAACTGTGGTCGAAGGTGACCGCGGCCGGACCACGTCCCACCGGGGATCGCGTCTACGCGATGGACATGCCATTTGTCGAAACTTTTGAACAGGCACAACATTTCCGGCAGGGACCGAAGGTTTACCAAGGTGCACTCTCGCCTTGGCGTGAACCGGTCACCTCCCCGGTCCGTGACGCGTATGATGCCCGGATCGCCGCAGAGAAGGAGAACTAACCGTGAGTATACCGGGATCATTAAACGGTATTCGTATCGTTGAGATCGGTACGAGTGTCGCTGTGCCTTATGGCTGCCAGATTTTGGCCGACTTTGGTGCTGAAGTCATTAAAATTGAACGTCTCAACGGTGGGGATGACGCCCGCACGTGGGCGCCAATCGTTGATGACGTGTCGATTACTTTCCTGTCGCTGAACCGCAACAAGAAGTCCGTCGTGCTGAACTACAAGGACGAAGAAGGCGCCAAGCTCCTCGAAGAATTACTGCAAACAGCCGACGTGCTGGTGCAGAACCTGCGCCCCGGCGCGCTGGCCAAGGCCGGTTTCTCCTGGGAACGCCTGCAGGAAATTAACCCGAATCTGATCTACGTGGAAATGACCGGATACGGTCGTACCGGGCCACGTCACCTGCAGCCGGCCTACGATGCGATGCTGCAAGCCTACTCCGGCGTGGTCTCCATTACTGGTTCCGAAGACTCTGGTCCGGCGCGTGTGCCACTGTCCATGATGGACATGGGCACCGGTATGTGGATCACCATGGCTGTTTTTGACGGATTGCGTCGCCGCGAGGTTGAAGGCAAGGGTTCACATGTTGAGGTCTCGTTGCTGCAAACCGCGTTGGGGTGGGTCAACACTCCGCTGATGAGTGTGGCCGCCGGTTCACCGGTTCCCAAGCGTTTGGGGTCCGGTTTCCGCGGCAACGTACCCAATGGGGCTTTCCCGGCCTCGGATGGGTATGTGTTCCTCTCGGTGGGTAATAACGACAGCTTCTACCGGTTGCTCGAAGCTATCGAAGCCGAGCACCTGAAAGATGCCGAAGGTTTCGAAGATAATCTGGCTCGCGTGCAGAACCGAAATAGGGTCAACGAGGCCTTGGGTGAAGCTACCGTGAAGTTCACCATGGATGAACTCTTGCAGCGGCTTGATGCGGCCAAGGTACCGCATTCGGCGGTTAACACCCTGGATAAGGTCATCACCGATCCGCAAGTGCAGGCCCTTGGTCAACTTGAAGAGCTGGAGCACCCGCAGCTGGGACGCTACACCGCGGTGAACACCCCGTTGACTGTTAACGGCGAATACTTAGCCCACACCCAAGCCCCACCATTGCTGGGGTCGGATACCGCCGCGGTACTCGGTGGACTGGGTCTGTCGGATGAACGGATTAGTGATTTGTTGAGTGCCGGGATTATTGAGACCGGTGAACCGCAGCCAAAGAACGAAGGAAACGCGTAATGAGTGATGATGGACTGATTAGCGGAACCACCGACGAAGTGCTCTACGAGGTACGCGATAAGGTCGCCTGGATTACGATTAACCGTCCGGAGCGCCGCAATGCGATGAGCCGGCACACCGTACAGCTATTGGTCAAGGCCTTCGTGGAAGCCGAAGAAGACCGTGATGTTTGGGCAGTAGTCATCACCGGCACCGGGGATAAGGCCTTCTGCGCCGGTGGTGATATGAAGGAAATGAACTCCATCGCTAAGGCTGGTCGCCAGGTGCACACGCCAATGACCGGTGAATATCGTGCCTTGTTAGAAGTCATGCTCGAAACGTACAAGCCAGTGATTGCGGCCATTAACGGCCATGCGTTGGCCGGCGGGTGCGAAATCACCCTAGCCAGTGATATCCGTATTGCTGTGGCAGGAGCCACTATCGGTTTGACCGAGGCTCGCCGTGGGATGGGCGCCAACTTCGGTTCGGTGGTGCTACCGCGACTGATTCCACGCGCCCAAGCCATGGACATGTTGTACACCGGACGGATGGTTCCGGTGGAGGAAGCCGCGGAAATGGGCTTGGTGAACAAGGTTGTTGCCCGTGAAGACTTCGAAACCGAAGTCACCAACTACGTGGCCAGCATTGTGGCTAACTCGCCGGTCTCTACCCGCCGGTACAAGGAAATGGCCACTAAGAGCTGGGGGCTTCCAGTCAGTTCGGCCTTGCGTCTAAACGTTGGGCCCAACCCTTACACCAGTGAAGATCGCGCTGAGGGCGTGGCCGCTTTCCTCGAAAAGCGTGCGCCAGTCTGGAAGAACCGGTAAAAGTTATGAACCTGCTGGATATTACCCGTTGGGAGAACAAGGTTGCCTTGGTTGAGGGGTGGGTTGCCGGGAACGGAGAATCACTCACCGTTCGTGAAGCAGCCACCGGGCACACGTTAGCGCAACTGGGCACGGTCAGCGTGGAGCAGGTCGCTCAGGCAGCCAGCGATGCCCGCGAGGCACAGCGCCGTTGGGCGGCACTGGCCCCTTCCGAACGCGGGGCAGTGATGCGCCGTGCCGGTGACCTGTTCGCCCAGTACGCCGATGAGATTGCCCCATGGGCAGTGCGTGAAACCGGCGGAACCTGGGCCAAGGCGCAGGTAGAGATCCGTTCGGCCGTGATTGAATGTCATGAGGCGGCCGGACTGCCCACGCACCCGCAGGGGGACGTGCTAGCCACCAACAAGAAGCGTTGGTCCTTCTCCAAACGGGTTCCAGCAGGGGTCGTGACGGTCATTTCACCGTTCAATTTCCCGCTGACACTCGGGATCCGTTCTGTGGCCCCGGCCCTGGCCCTGGGTAATGCGGTACTGCTGAAGCCGGATCCACGCACTTCGGTGACCGGTGGTGTGGTGATTCAACGGATCTTTGAAGAGGCCGGGCTGCCGCCCGGTGTCCTTCAGCTTTTGCCAGGTGGCGCGGATATTGGTGTCGCGGTGGTCAACGCGCCACAAGTGCGAATCATTTCCTTCACCGGATCCACCGCGGCCGGGCAGAAAATCGGTCAGGCCGCCGCCGCGCAGATGAAACGAGCGCACCTGGAACTAGGCGGAAATAATGCCCTGGTGGTGTTGCCAGGCGCTGATATCAAGCAGGCGGCCGCTGCTGGTGCCTACGGCTCCTTCTTGCATCAGGGACAGATTTGCCAAGCTACCGGTCGGCATCTGGTACATGAGTCACAGGTTCAGGACTACCTGGAAGAGCTGACGCGGATTGCCAAGGAATTGCGGGTGGGTGACCCATACCGAGAAACCGGCATTCAAATTGGGCCGGTGATTGACGAAGGTCAACTGCGCGGGATCGATTCGCTGGTACAGGGTGCCGTGGCCAACGGGGCGCAGGTTCATGCCGGCGGGGTCCGCGCGGGTAACTGCTATCAGCCTACCGTGCTGTCGAATCTCGAGTCGGAGATGCCCGTCTGGGCTGAGGAGATCTTTGGGCCGGTTGCTCCGGTGCTCAGCTACTCCACGATCGATGAAGCTGTTGAGCTGGTTAACGCCAGCAACTTCGGTCTTTCGGTTGCACTACTGGGTGATGTCGGGGTGGCCATGGAGGTATCCGAGCGGATCCACAGCGGCGTGGTGCACATTAATGAGCAGACTGTGGGCGATGAAACCATGGCACCCTTCGGCGGTATAGGGTCCTCGGGTAACGGGGCGCGCTTCGGCGGGCCGGAGGCAAATTTTGAAGCCTTTACCGAAACGCAATGGGTTACCGTGCAGGGAAGCATTGAGCGCTATGTCATCCCTGCGGGGGAATCGACCGAATCGCGTTAGAATTACCTCCTATGGGCGCAATATTTCGGTGTCGCGTTCTGCGGTTTATTTACGGAGGTCATTTTGGTTGGCAAGGTTTCCACCGAGCAAGGTGAGGAATCAAGACGTTCGGTTCTTGGGCGCGCCTTCGAGATCCTCGATTGTTTTGTTGGCGGCCAGGAAATGACTGTCGCCGGTATTTGCGAACAGACCGGTTTGCCACCGGCCACCGTCCACCGGATGCTCGCGGCCCTCGTGGAATGGGAGGGCGTGGAGCGCACCTCGCGCGGCCGGTACCGGCTCGGAGCGCGGATCTGGCGACTTGGGGTTAGCGCTCCACAGATCCGCCGGCTGCGTGAACTTTCGCAGCCATATCTAGTGAACCTGCATATGGCTACCCGCGGAACAGTGTATTTGGGTGTGCGAGATGGCCAGGATGCGGTATTCGGCGATCGGATTACCCGGGTCAAGCCAACAGTGTTGTCGTCCTACGTTACTCGACGAATGCCCTTGCAGAGTACTGCCTGTGGACGGGTGCTTCTGGCATACAACCAGGAAGCGTGGCAGAATCTGCAACGGGATGCGCAGGTTCTGCAGGAAGCTGAAGACATTGCCGCACGCGGCATCACGGCCGCCGAGAGTGATCAGGGGGCACGGCCGCCGGCTGATCTTGCCGCCTTGGGTAGGGAGCTGGTCTCCATCCGCTCCAACGGGTATGCGGTAATTCGCAATGACGGGTTGCGCGGACGGACTTCCGTGGCCGCTCCGGTTTACGGAGAAGACGGGGCTGTGGTGGCCAGTCTGACGGTTTCCTTTCCGGAAACCCGCATCCCCGAACCGCGCACCATTCTTCCCCAAGTGTTAGGTACGGCGCGCGCAATCAGTAACGACCTGGCGCGTCATGCTCGTGATTTACCGTCGTCTAGCTCCGAATCGTGATCTGAGGACACCTGTGCAACCCTCAACGCGGTTGTATGCTTACCGAGGAAATAATAATTGACTGCCAAACGTGAAAAAGACCAGCCGGCCTATCCCATCGGATCCGTGGATAAAGCCTTGCGTCTCGTGGTGATGGTCGCTGAGAACCCAGCTGGAATTCGTATCGGCGATGCTGCCAGCATGTTGGATGTGGCTGCTTCCACGGCGCATCGCCTCCTGCAGATGCTAGTTCATCGTGGGTTTGCCAGGCAGGATGCCGAAACGAAAATGTACCACCCCGGTGAAACCCTGGATCGGCTCTCGGATCAGCGGGAGCGTACGCGCCAGATCGCCCGGCCGTTTTTGGAATCTTTGGTGGGCAAGTTCAGCGAAACCATCCATCTCAGTACCTTAGAAGGTACCCAAGCGTTAACAATTCTCTCGGTAGAAAGCCCGCATATGTTGCGGGTGGGTAATCGTGAGGGACACGCCCAACCGGCTGCCCGCAGTGGGATGGGCAGGGTGTTGCTCTCCGGCAGTACCAAGGAGACAATCGATACCGCATTGGAAGCCGACGGAGCCGATGAGACCCGATTTGCACAGAGTATCGATGCGTTGCAGCAACAAGGCTACTTGGTGCAACACGGTGAAATTGAAGCCGGGGTCAGCACCGTAGCTGTCCCGGTGCCGGGTCCCGCCGGTAAGGCGCCGTACGCGATCGGCGTAACCTATCCGACCGGTCGAATAGAGGAGAAAAATCTGCCGAACCTAGTCCAAGAAATGACCGCTGCAGCCCAGCGGCTGAGCGATGAACTCGGAAGCTGAATAGTTGGGTCTGCTGACGGTTTAGTTGACACCGTGGTTTATGCCGCCAGAGCGACTGACTCGATTATCGCAGCTTCAAACTGGCGTTTGATGGTCACCGAACGGATTCCGGCCTTGTTACACGGTCGCCACACCCGCCGTTCCAAGACCTGATAACCCAGATCTTCCAGATCGTCGGCCAACACCCGGTACCCGCCCTCGGGGTCGTTCTGATGCGGTTCGTGCAGCTTCGCAGTGAGCTCTTAGGCTTCCAGATCCCTTGCCGAGATAGGGTGCTTCAACCATTTGTAGTATGCCTGAGTGCTAAACCCCAGAAGCTAAGCACGTCATCACCACTTCGAATACGTTTCCTGCCTGTTCTGGCGGCCAATTCACGATTGAAGCGACGCTATTATTTTGGGGAGTAGATAGGTGGCTGCGCTAGGTAGGCTGCGGCCTTGCGCAGTACCTCGTTCTCCATCCCGAGTTCCCGACTGCGCTTGAGCGCCTGGGACATGTCTTTGCGTTCGTCCGGGTCAGCGAAGGGGGTCATCCCCTACATGTGGAACCGGGTAACGCCCAACCTAAGACTGCAGTGCAGTCTTAGGAACACCGAGGTCCTGAGTGACCTGCTTCGGAGGAATCCCCGATTCTTCCAGTGCCACGGCGTCGTTTTTGAACTCAGCAGTGTAGACATTCTTGGCCAAGATTGATTCCTTCTTTTGGGCACAACCATACAAAGGCTATGCGATCGAAGTGTCAACCAAACCGTGAGAAGACCCTCGGGCATCTGGAACGCTTCTGGACAGGACAAGTGTAGCCAGAAACAAGAATGGAGAAACGCTTGGACCCGTGTGATTCCGCGGTTCCAAGCGTTTTCCCTAACGTATCCTTACACCGGGTAGTTACGTACCTTCGGAGCACGATCGATCGGCATGAACATCCAGTCCAAGTTCGAATATTCGGTTGGGCGGTGATCCTTGAAGGTGTGGTTGCGAATGTTTCGGCCAATACCTTCGATGTGGAAGAGTTCACCGGCCACACGAGCCAAACGCTGAATGTTGCCGGCGTGCTCCAGACGGCGGTCCTCATAGTTGGTGAAAGCCTGAGCTACATCCTCGGTGGCACCGAGTTCTTCGGCCATGACGATAGCGTCGTCGATAGACTGTGCGCCACCCTGAGCCAGATACTGAACCATGGCGTGTGCGGCATCACCGAGTAGGGCGACATTGCCATCAACCCAAACATCGGCCGGGTTGCGGTCGTACATTGGCCAGCGGATATCGCGGCTGAGGTAACGGCTGGCATTCTGCACGGCATCGCAGCAAACCGAGAAGCGTGCGTCTAATTCCTCCGGGGTTCCCCAGTTGTCGTGATCTGGCGAGTAGGAATCGGACTTGAACACTGCCACATTGTTGTAGAGCTTGCCGCCGCGCAGTGGGTACTGAATCAGGTGCATGTTTGGGCCAAGCCAGCATAGTACGGCTGGGGAGGACGTGACATCCTCTCCGACAGCTTCGATTGGCACGGTTCCGCGGTAGGCGACGTATTGCGAGGCCACCAAATCGTCCTTGACGATCTGATCGCGCAGGTTGGAGCGGATGCCATCGGCGCCGATCACAGCATCGGCCAGATATTCGGCTCCACCCAGTGTCTTGACCAGCACGGTGCCGTCGGCCTGATTCTCGGCGCTAAGGACTTCGCGATCGGTTTCTAAGCTAACCTTGCCGCTTTCCTGACAGGCCTCCAGCAGAGCGGAGTGCAGGTCCGCGCGGTGGGTCACGATGTAGGGGTAACCGTAGTGAGCCTTGAACTCATCGCCCAGGTCGATGGTGGCGATGGTCTCGCCGGTGACGGCATCAATGTAGATCTTGCGTTCTGGGAAAACCGCATCCTTCATGACCTTGTCCAGCACGCCGAGTCGATCCAGCGCCGAAAGTGCGTTGGGAGCCAGCTGAATACCCGCACCAACTTCTCCGAATTGTGGGGCGCGCTCAAGTACGTGAACGTTTTTACCAGCCTTGGCCAGACCTGCTGCGGTAGCCAAGCCGCCAATGCCGCCACCGACGATCAGAGTCTCTACTTTCGTGGGCTGCTGCGCCATGTCATTCTCCTTTGTGAATCGATGCTCGCCATGATCGGCGTCAGGCAGAGTCTAATTCTGTATAGCGGAATTAATTTCGTTGTTACAGAATATGTGCTTGAAGGGTAGTAGGTCAACAACCGATTGCTTCCTCTCTCAATCAGTGAGAGATAGCCTTTGCTCGGTGCTTGACCGGCTCTTAAGGTAGGAATTAATAACCCGCAGTGTGACTTTGGTGCCCGGCGTCCGCCACTGAATGTCCTTAACAAGGAGCCGATCGTGAAAATTGTTGTCCTGATCAAGGAAGTCCCCGATACCTACGGGGAACGTAAACTGTCTTTGGAAACGGGCCTAGCTGACCGTGCCGCCGGAGACGTGGTGATGGACGAGATCGGCGAACGGGCCATAGAAGTCGCACTGTCGTACGCCGATGCGAATGCAGACACGGAAGTTATCCTCCTGTCCATGGGGCCGGAGAGCGCGCAGGCCACGATTCGTAAGGGACTGGCAATGGGTGCCACCCGCGCAGTACAGGTTGCCGATGAGAAATTGCTCGGGGCAGATCTGTTGCTCACCTCCGAGGTGCTTGCCGCAGCTCTATCTCGCCTTGAAGCGGATCTGATTATCGCTGGAAACCAGTCCACAGACGGTTCCGGCGGTGTATTGCCATCGATGCTCGCGGAGCGCATGAACCTACCGCAGCTGACCTTCCTCTCCAGCGTGGAAATCACAGCGGACAAGGTGTCGGGTAACCGTGCAACCGATGCCGGCAACGCCACGGTCAGTGCTGAACTACCGGCGATAATCTCGGTGACCGAGGCGCTACCCGATGGACGTTTTCCCAACTTCAAGGGCATTATGGCCGCCAAAAAGAAGCCATTTGAGACCCTAAGCACCGCCGACCTGGGAGTTGACGTGGAGCGATTGGATATCCCGCGCGTAATTATGACCACCGCGGCCGCCAAGCCACCACGTAGCGCGGGTGTGAAGATCGTTGATGACGGTGATGCCGGACGCAAATTGGCCGAATTCCTCATCGAGAACAAGCTGGTATAGGGAGCACTAACATGACTGAATTTGCAGATAATTCCATTCTGGTTCTTCTGGACACCCTGCCAGACGGAGCGCTCGCTAAGAGCTCCGCCGGACTATTGGGCGGTGCCACCGCGTTGGGTACCCCGGTAGCGTTGCTCGCCGGCAACCCCACCGAACTTGTAGCCGCGGTACAGAACGCCGCGGATCTTGGTGCCGTCCACGTCTTGCTGGCCGATACCGCTGCCGCAAGTAAGTTGAGCGTAACCACGGTCGATGCCTTGGAAGCCGCCAGCCGGCTGGTAAACCCCCAGGCCGTGCTGATCTCCAACTCTGTTGAGGGCCGCGATGTTGCCGGCCGCTTTGCGGTACGCGCCAGCACCGGCATCTTGGTTGACGCAGTGGACGTCGCCCGCGATGATCAGGGCATCATTGCCAAACATTCGGTGTTCGGTGGCGAGTTCTTGGTGGAATCGGCCTTGACTTATGGCATGCCCGTGATCACCGTGCGCCACGGCGCCATCGAGGCACGGGCCGAAGCGAAACCACTGCAGCGCAAGGACCTAGATTTGAGCGCTTCGGAAAACCGCGCGGCAGATGTGATTTCCTTCGAAGCTGCGGAGGTGAACACCTCGCGTCCAGAACTGCGTGGGGCCGCCAGGGTTGTTTCCGGCGGTCGCGGACTGGGTTCGGCCGAAAAATTTGAGCTGGTTGGGCAGCTGGCCGATGAGCTGGGGGCCGCGGTAGGTGCCTCGCGTGCCGCTGTTGACGCTGGCTATGTACCTTACTCTTACCAGGTTGGTCAGACCGGTGTTTCGGTATCGCCACAGT
The DNA here is from genome assembly GCF_050753455.1 of Glutamicibacter uratoxydans. Taxonomy (GTDB): domain Bacteria; phylum Actinomycetota; class Actinomycetes; order Actinomycetales; family Micrococcaceae; genus Glutamicibacter; species Glutamicibacter uratoxydans_A. The sequence goes on along the minus strand of NZ_CP192736.1, from coordinate 3,208,093 downwards.
TGTACATCGCTTTGGGGATCTCCGGGGCAATCCAGCACAAGGCCGGAATGCAGACTGCTAAGACGATTGTCGCGGTGAACCAAGATGCGGATGCGCCAATCTTCGACGTGGCCGATTTCGCCGTGGTGGGTGACCTCTTTTCCGTGATTCCACAGACCATTGAGGCGCTCCAGGCGAAGAAGGCAGAAAGTTGAGCAATACCGCCACACTAGTAACCCTGCGACGCGGACTTCCGCGTAGTCCGGGTTCCGAGGCGTGGCCGATTATCGATCAACCCATTGAGGTCAGTGCCGGCAACGCGCTCGCTCGAATTTCTCCCGCAGCTGCAGACGCGGTCGTCGAGTCCCCCCGGCCGGTTGTAGCAGCGGCTACCAGCACCGACGTTCCAGCACCGCCTGCGCCTGTGGCTCCTGCCGTTACCAACGTATGCGTAACGGAGCAGGTAACGTTGCGTCGCGGCCTCCCTCGAACGCCTGGTGAAACACACTGGCCACTGGTGAACAGCACCTCGGTGCTGGGCACAGGGCCGGCGGCCCTGGCAGTCGCCGCTGAACAACCCGTTGCGGCTGTCACCGCGCAAGCTGCCACTCCTGTAGCTTTGCAGGAGCCGGTAGTAACCTCCCAGTCTGTGGCAGCACCTCAGGCCAGTGGACAGACTGTAACCGTAGAGCAGAGCCTTCGTCAGGGTTTGCCACGTGTGGTTGGTGAAGAACATTGGCCACTGAGTGCCACGGCTTTGGTACAGCAGTTTGTGCCGACCGCAGAAGCGGAACACGCCCCGGTTGCCGAGGCATCGGCCGTCGAGCAGATCGCGGCAACACCCCCGTCCGCAACCGTCGCTTCGGCTACCGCACAGCCTGTGCAGTCCCGGCCGACCGTGGCAAAGCTTGCGGATTCTAAACTCACAGGTTCCAAGCCCGTCCAGCCTGGCCCGCCGTTGCTAGCAAATAAGTGGGCCAAGGTCGCGTTGGTGGGCATTGGCCTGATTGTAGTTGCCGCAATTGCCGTCCTGGCTACTCGGATGTTCCTCAGTTCGGATGGCGGACAAAGCTTCCTGAGCAAGTATCCCGGCGAATATCATCTGCCCGAGACTGCTCCAGTAGGCTTCCCTGCATGGTTGGGTTGGCAGCACTTCTTGAACGTCTTTTTGATGGTTCTGATTATTCGTTCGGGTATTCAGATCCGCGGGGAAACCCGTCCCAAGGCGTTCTGGACGCCAAATGGGAAATCGGGTGGAAAGGTTAGCCTGACGATCTGGTTCCATCAATCAGTTGACTTGCTTTGGCTGATCAATGGTGTGGTATTTATGGTGTTGCTGTTTGCCACCGGACAATGGATGCGCGTTATTCCAACCTCTTGGGAGGTTTTCCCGAATGCTATTTCTGCGGGCCTGCAGTATATGTCCTTGGACTGGCCGACAGACAATGGTTGGGTGAACTACAACTCGCTACAGCAGTTGGCTTATTTCACCACGATCTTCATTGCCGCCCCGTTGGCCGCTGCGACCGGTTTCCGGATGTCGGGCATGTGGCCAAAGCGCGCCACGAAGCTTAGCGCCATCTACCCGATGGAGCTAGCACGCAAGATCCATTTCCCGGTCATGCTGTACTTCGTGGCATTCATCTTGGTCCACGTGGCACTGGTGTTGTCCACCGGTGCGCTTCGGAACTTGAATCATATGTACGCGGCTCAGGGGTCCGTAGATCCTACTGAGTACGCAAACAACTGGTTCGGCTTCTGGATGTTTGTCGTCTCACTTGCGGTGATTGTCGGTGCGGCCCTGGCCGCCCGTCCATTCATTCTGGCACCGATTGCCTCGCTCTTCGGTAAGGTCAGTTCGCGTTAGCTTAGCGAAAAAGAAGGATCCTCCAACATTCGGGTGGAGGATCCTTCTTTTGGGTTGCGGCGGTTTAGTTGCCTGAGAGCTAAGCGCCGGCGGAAAGCATGTTTAGATGCGAGATTTGTGCGGCGGAGGCCAGTGTTGACTCGGCCAGCAATTCTACGGTCTGATCAGTGACCCGCATGGTCGGCGCGGCCACACTCAATGCGGCAACCGGGTCACCTAATGCGTTGGTGATGGCTGCTCCCACGGCCAGTACACCGTCGTGGCGTTCCTCATTAGACACCGCATACCCCCGCCGCCGAATCTTCTCTAGTTCAGCAAGCAGAGCCGGTGGATCCGTGATCGTGTGTACGGTATATTGCTTGAGCCCCCCTTGGACGTAGCTTTGAACGTATTCGGGGGACTTGGCGGCAAGAATCGACTTTCCCATGGCGCTGGTGTGCAATTCTGAGAGCGGAGAAGGCAGATTACCCACCTGCACCGCGAGATTAACCGGGGACATCCGTTCTAAAAAAAGCAGTTGCTCGTTGAGCAGTACACCCAACTGTACTGTCTCTTGGCAACGGTTCATCAGATCCCGCAAGATTGGTCGCACGGAAACTAGGAAGTAGTCATTCTGCGAGGCAGAGGCACCCAAAGCAATGAGCTTGGGGCCGATGCGGTAATTGCCACCCGGAGTCTTGGCCGCAAATCCCTGCATCACCAGTGTTTGTAAGAGCCGGTGTGCGGTGGACTTTGGAAGATCGGCCGCGCTAGAGATCGCGATGAGAGGCTTACCCTCAGGTGCGCCGTCGAGGAGATCTAAGACGCGGAGCGCCTTATCTACTGCCGTAGCCAAGTTATACCTCGCTTATCCCGAATATCGGGTAACTAAAACCGATCTTTGCGAATCTCATCTTAGCGCGAAAAACTCTTCTCATGTTCCATAATATGGAACAAATTCTGGAAAGCGGCCTTGTGTTTAGCCCTCAGAGCGGCACCGACCCATCGCCCGTTAAATGGGAGATGGTTGGTGGCAATGGCTGCGAATCGAAGTTCTAAGAATTCTCCACGGGGTAATGGCGTGAATTAGACGCTTTCTAGGGGGATGAATCCCTCTTCAAACTCCGCGCTGGCATGTGTCGCTCTGCTGGTGCCGAATTCAATTGCCCGTGCGCTGGCCGTCGCATCCAGTGGGAACGGCATGGGCTTGGCGGTGCCAGGCAGGATCAGCAGTTCTCCGGGTTCCACCGGGCCGAGGTGAAGAATGCTCTCGCGAACGCTCTCGGTGAGGTGCGCCAACGCATTAGGCGCAAGGTTGTACTGCGCTGGATGGCCCGCGAGCTCTGCATCCTGCTGCGTCAGGGTAGCCACGTGAGAATCGAAATCGAATCCGGCCAAGGGCTGATGCTGTGGAGCGATAACTAGATGAGTAGCCTGCGCGTTATCGGCTAGGCACTCCAAGTACGAGATCTTCTCATATTTTTCACTTCGCTGACTGGAAATGAGTAGGCCGAAGAACACCGAGTTACAGGAGGCGAGGATCTTGGCCGGATTAACGTCCGGGTGTTCCAACTTTTGTTGTACCGCGAGCGCAAGAACCGGAGAAAGCAACGGGTTGACCATGTGATTTGCCGGGATTGACTGACCCGAACCGTGAATTGAATCAGAGTAGAGGTAACCAAAGACGTTTCGACCCGACGCGTGAATTCTACTGACGCGGGCCGCAAGACGGCGCTCTTCGGCTACGCCGCGCCGGTAATTCTCCAGCAGGACTTCTGTGGCACCTTCACTCGAATAACGAGCGATCTGTTCGTGAATGGAGGGGCTTGGTCGTCCAGCGAGCTGGGAGTTGTAGAGGATATTTGCGGCAGTATTTAGTGCGGCAAATTTTGGTCGCTCGTCCCAAGGCTGCATTTCAATGGTTTCGTCGCTCATACAACCGATGATGGCACGGAAGGTAGTGAATAAATACACCATAGTTCCGTATCGTGGGATCGCGAACCATCATGTAGGACAAATATCACGAAAATCGTGATTTAGTGGAGACATAGAGTCTCCCCTCATCCGCTGCAGCGCGAAACAGGGGACTAATATCCATCCAGAAGGAGGAAACAATGGGAGTCGTCCGAGCCTTCGGGTACCTCGTTGCCACCGTCAAAGATATTGACGGGTGGAAACGCTTCGCGAGTGATCTGCATGGAATGCAGGTTGTTGAACATACCCCCGAACGCCTACTGCTGCGTGTTGATGAGCGTGCCTGGCGAATTGACTTGCGTCTGGGAGATGCCGAGAGCATTGACGCTGTGGGTTGGGAAGTTACTACCCCAGAAGATTTGGAAATGTTGGACAAGCGCCTTTGCGATCGCGGGTATATAACCCACCGGGCCACCTCTGAAGAGGCCAAGGAACGCGGCGTGACCGACTATGTCTCTTTCACAGATCCAGATGGCCACGGTGTGGAGCTTTACTACGGTCAGAAGCTAGATGCCACCCCGTTTGTCTCGCCTACCGGCGCACGTTTTGTCACCAAGGATATGGGACTGGGTCACGTGATGCTTTCGGTTAGCCAGTCCGCTCCTTACCGCGAGCTATACATGGACATCTTGGATCTGGGTCTGAGCGACTACATTGATGTGGGACCGGATCCAGGAACATTCCTGCACTGCAACCCGCGCCACCACTCAATCGCCTTCGCGAGCCGCCCAAATATTGGCGCACGCTTTGGCCATTTAATGGTACAGGTTGAAGATATTGACACCGTTGGTCGTGCCTACGACCAGATCCTTGAGGGCGCAGCTCCGCTGGGCGCGACCTTGGGCAAGCACACCAACGATGAAATGATCTCCTACTACGTCAAGACTCCTTCAGGTTGGGAAATGGAGTTTGGTTATGGCGGGAAGACCATTGATCAGGAGACCTGGGTTCCAGGTCGCTGGGAGGCAGCGCACTACTGGGGTCACAAGCGCGGAAGCCTGTTGAGCTCCTAGTGCGGAAGCTCTAATAGCGCATCAAATAGACTTCGGCTGCCAGACGCTTCATGCGTTTTGGCAGCCGAAGTCTATTTTGCTCTCTGGCACGTCTCATTCCCTACCGAAGCGCACCGGGTTGAAAACTGCGCGGGTGGACAGAACTACATGGTCGACCGGCGCTTGGTGATGAGAGTGCTCCAGCACTTGTGGCATCAACAGTGACGGTTGAGCTGAAGGCCTTCTGGAGAAATTTGCTAAAGAAAATTGGGGCTGGAAGATGGGGGAATCTTCCAGCCCCGTTCCTTGGGGGAATCTTTCTGTTACTTAGCGCAGGTGGCTAGCCAGGACGCTTAATTCTTCGGCGGCCGCCGGTAATATCTGAGCGATCTGTTCCTGCTTTTCCTTGGTCATTCGGTGTGCTGGGCCAGCTACGCTGATGGCTGCGTGAGCATATCCTTGGTTGTCCAGGATAGGAGAACCAACGGCGGTCACACCGTGATACCGTTCCTGTGAGGCCACCGCCACTCTTCCGATACGGATCTGCTCAAGTTCTACGATGAGTTGCTGGCGATCAATAACGGTTGAGTCCGTGTATTGAGTTAACGGACGGTCTAAGAACGCGTTGAGTGCTGCGGGTTCGGCGAAAGCCAGCAATGCCTTACCCATAGCCGAAGTGTGTAGTTCCGCCAGTAGGGAGGGCATTCTGGCCAATCGCACGGAGGAGTCCACCGGCTCCATCCGATCCACGTAAAGTACCTGCATCTCTTGTAGGACCCCTAGCTGTACGGTTTCGTTGGTTAGCGAGACCAGCTCTCGAAGGATCGGGCGAGCAGCATTGACTAACGAGTCACGCTCCGCAGCAGCCACACCAAGCGAAATGACCTTACGGCCCACAATAAAACCATTGGATTGGGTTCTATCCACGAAGCCGCGAGCCTCTAAGATCGTCAGGACCCGGTGCACTGTGGTCTTGGGGAGCCCGGTTTCGGAGCAGATCGAGGACAGTGACTTGTCGCGATCACGGCCGTTGAGGGTCTCCAAGATCATCAGCGCCTTGTCGATGGCGGTGTCCTTAGGGCGGCCTTTCGTGCTAGCATGCTCGCGCATGCCAGCATTTGGACGCACCCGTGGAGTCACTAGCATGCTAGAAACGCACACCTTCAGGGATGAAACCGTGCAGGGTCTGCGAGCCGTAGGCGGTGAAGACTGGCTGAGCGAAGTTAGCGGAGTGGTTGGCTGCGCTGTGGATATCACGCCAGTAACGCTGTAGGGCGGTGCCTTCGCGCATGGTATGTCCGCCACCGAGCAGGAAGAGCTGCTCGACCGACGAGACGGCCTGCTGCGATATAGCCACCTGATTACGACGCACCAGCAGACGTTGGTCCTCGCTCATGCGATCCCCTCGCTCAGCCTGAGCGTACATTTCGGCAATGTCGTGACGGAACTGGGTGCGGCAGCGGGTCAGCTCGGCGGTGACCTTACCCAGAGCAGAAACTACGTGTGGGTCTCGCAACGACTTAGCGGTGGCATCACGCTTAGAGGTGCCGAGCGCCTCGATAAAGTGGTTTACCGATCCTTCGGCCATGGCTAGGGTGGCCGCGGTGATGGCGCCGGAGAACATCATGTACCAGTTGGTGCGGTACAGCGCATTGTCGCGGTTCACTGCCTTGGCAGCGGCACCACTGGTCAGATCCAGTGGGTTGACTACGCGGTAGTCTGGCACGAAGACGTTATCAACTATCAGGTCCTTACTTCCGGTACCCTTCAGTCCGATAACGTTCCAGCTGTCCTGATCGATGGTGTACTGGTCGCGCTTGAGAATGAAATGGCGACGTGGGTTCTCGCCTTCAGCCAAGCTATCTGGCTCGATCACGCCGCCGATTACTACCCATTCGCAGTTATCGGTACCCGAGGAGAATGGCCAGCGCCCGGAGAACATATATCCGCCGTCAACCTTAGTGGCACGACCCATGGGTGCGTATGGCGAGGCCACCCAGGTATCGACATCTTGACCCCAAATTTCTTCCTGTACCCGCAGATCGACCTGAGCAATTTCGAAGGAGTGCACGCCCACCACACCGGCAACCCAACCGGCCGAAGGGTAGGCTGCGCCAATCTCCATGACGGCGTCAAAGAATTCCAGTGGGTGAACTTCAGCGCCACCGTAATCCTTGGGCTGCAGCATCTTGATGACACCGGCTTCACGTATCTTGTTGGCCATTTCAAGTGGTAGCTGGCCGGCTTGGTCGGCTTCCAGAGAATGCTCGGCGACGTATTTGGCCAGATCGGAGATTGAAAGGCTCGTCGTTGTCTGCATGATTGCTCCTCGTAAAGGGTGGTGTGGAAAATGTGGATTAGAGGTTCAGAAGAAAAGAAGAACTTTGCGCAAATTCCAGCATCTGCGCTGCGATATCTTGAATTTGCTGTCCGGTTAGATCCGAAGCGAAACCGGAGGTACGTAGTACGCAGTGGATCACTCCGTTGCCCATAATTGGCACGGTAATACCGGCTACCGAATGGGTTCCGGCGGAATTAAGGTCGGCAGGGGTGTAATAGTCTTGAGCGCGGCCGATGATTTCCGACAGCTCACGGTACCGTTGTGGCGTGTAGGGATTGAGCTGGAAATTCTGTAGTGCGGGGCTGACCTCTTCAGTGCGGTACTCGGAGGTCATCGAGACCGACCAACCGGTTTCTGCGACCTGCGCCAAGCGCTGTTCAAGCATCTCCCGCACCTCGGGCTTGGCATTTTGCAACCACCGGGTCTTCAGTTCCTTGTCCGCGGCCACGAAGAGTTCGCCCAGTGGGGCGATCAGTGGCAGACGCTGGCCCAGCAACGAGGGGTTGTCCTTGCCATTGCTGGCGATTGCGGTCACGGTGACCATTTCCTGATCGGTCCGAGAAATGATGGAGACCTCGGAATTCAGGCGGGTGCTCAGTTCCCGGAGCCCGGGCTGTAATGGCTGGATGGTCTGAACGGCACTGATGACTTCGGCCTCACTCATCTGGCGCAGACGCCCGTAGCTACCGAATTCTCCTTGGAAGAAAACTAGTGGAGGTGCGGTTCGGCGCGAGGACAGCGCGGTAACGGCGCCCATGCAGAAGAAATGATCTCCTGCATCTACGGTTTGGTACTTGGCGCAGGAGATTGATCCGATGACACCGTCAAAGACTGGTGCGCCGTTTTCGTCCGGGGTCCAGGAAAAACGTCCGAATGGATCGTCGTTACGTGACACTGCGTTACACAGTTCAATCTGGTCGCTGCCCAAGATATTTACGGCAAAGTGTTCGGCATCGTCGATTAGCGCGAAGCGTTTTGAAGAGCGCATCGGCAGGAACCCGATCAGTGGGGGATCAATGGAGACCGAATTGAAGGTTCCGACCACCATAGCGATCGGCTCATTGTTATTCATTGCCGTCACAAGAACCACGCCTGTGGGGTAGGTGCCCATGACTTGGCGGAAAACCTGTGGGTCAAGCGAAGGGTGCGAGATATCCATGATTCCTGCTTCGTGTCGTGGGCTACAGCCCGCTGAGTGAACTAACTACATGTCTAACAGTTGATAATGTGACGACACTATCTTTTGTCCCACACTATGGAACTCATTCCAAAAATAGTTTATTCGTGCTATAAATCACAAGTAGAGGTGCAAATCTGGCAAGTGGGTACGGGCGCCGTGAGACGGAAGTGGATGATTTGAATGACTCAATTGGTCGATAATCCTAAGTCCCTGAGTGGGAGCGAAGCGGAGTCCTCGGCGCGGTCTAAGGGGCCAGCGACGGTATTAAAGGCAGTGGCCATCCTCAGCGCTTTCGAAGGAGGGGGCTCATTGTCTCTGATGGAGTTGACCAGGCGGGTTGGTATGCCCAAGTCCACGGTGTTCCGCTTGCTCGCCTCCTTGATCGACGAGCAGATCATTGAGCGACACCGGGATGGCTATCAGCTGGGACGACGAATGCATTCACTGGGACAAAGCGCCCTTGGTGGGCGCCCGGCGCGATTGCTGGATGCCAGTCTTCCCCTGATGACTGAGCTGCAGCAGTCCACCGGCTTGATCGTAAACCTTGCTTGGCTGCAGGGGTTTCAGGTGGTCTACCTAGCCACCCTGCGGACTCGCGAATCACCGATCACGCCCGCCTCCAATGGGGCCCAATTGCCAGCAAATTGCTCGGCGTTGGGCAAGGCATTGCTGGCCTTTGTGCCGCGCGAGAAGTGGAGTCAATTTCAGCCCGAGGTTTTGCCGGCTCTAACGCGCCGTTCTGTTACCTCTGCCGAGGAATTGGATGCAACGCTCGAGGCGGTGCGGCGCGATGGCTATGCGGTCGAATGCCAAGAGTCCAGTCCACGTTTAGCCTGCTTGGCAGTGCCGGTCTTGCGACAAGGTGAAGCGGTGGCTGCGCTCTCTGTTGCTGGCCCGCCGAGCCGTATTGATGTGGCCAGCCAGCGCGGGATGCTCAAGCGAGCCAGTCTGCACATCGCTCGAGGCCTTGAATAGTCATTTGTGGGACGCGTCCCACATTCTGGAACGCGCGCCTTTCCGGATCAATGTGGGGTAAGGCACACTGGTTAACGAAAGTTACACCGACCTCCGTTGTCGGCCGGGGAAATCTTGCATTTTTGCCATAGGGTTCCTGCAGGAACTGCGCCGTTTCTTCAAGTGGCGCCGTAATTACGAGACACCGCTAGCAAACCACTTAGAAGGGTTAACTAATGTCGACACCCACTGTCCGCAACGAGTACATTCGTCTCGCATCCGGCGAGCTCGCCCACTTTACGACCGCAGGGGAAACCGGTCCGGCATTGGTTGTGCTTCACGGCGGATTGCCCGGTTCCTCGGGCTCGGCCGGTTGGTCCAAGCTTGTCCCCGAGCTGGCAAGCCGAGGCATCCGTGTCTTTGCTCCGGATCTTCCAGGTTTTGGACAAGCCGATATTCGCGAGAAGTTCCACCCGGTAAACGGACTGAAGAGTTGGGCCGACTTTGTTATCGAGTTCACCAGTGCACTGGGGCTGGAAGAGTTCTACCTCGGCGGCAACTCCCAGGGAGCCCAGATTTCGGCCCTGGTAGCGGCTAACCACTTCGAAAAAATCAAGGGTTTGTTCCTGATTTCTACCGCAGGAATTTCCGAATGCATCGGGATCAATTGGCCATTCCGCGAACGTGGTGACTGGCCACCACGGTATGAGGGCACTGAAGAGTCGATGCGCTTGGTTCTGCAGCACGTGGTTCGTTCTCAGGCCAGCATCACCGATGAACTTGTATCTCAGCGTTACCACGCGGCGCAGGTCCAGAAAGAGTCCTACGCAAAGGGCGTAGCCTCTCGCCACGCAGCACAGAACGCGAGTTTCAAACAATGGATGGATCTGTCGACCCGACTGAACCGACTGGAGATGCCGATCATCTATCTGCACGGCATCAACGATCGCCTCTTGCCGCTTGAAGGCGTGCAGTTGCAGGAAGATGCGCTGAACAATGTTCAGTACTTCTACATTGAGGATTGCGGCCACCAGGCACAGACCGACCAGCCGGAGATTGTCAACAATGTCATCGCGGAATTTGTCGGTCAAGGCAAGGTGTCTGCGGAATCGGCAGCCCGCGCCGGTATGTCTACCCGCCGTCCACCACTTTCGCACATTGTTGAATCGGCTCCCGCTCTCAACGCCTTCTAAAGCTCACCAGACTTATCCGGTCCGAGCGACCTTCACCACACAACTCGTAGTTACAAAGGACTGACCATGAAGAAGCAGACCCTAATCAAAAGCCCACGTTTCGCCAAAGCTCTGGCCTTGACCGGTGTGTTGGCACTCTCGCTCACAGCTTGTGGTTCGGGCACCGCAGCACCCGAGGAATCGAGCGCGCCGCAGGGTGGAGCGGGCGCGAGCGCTCCGTACTACGATCAATTGCCACAGGAGATCAAGGACGCAGGCAAAATCCGCGTGGGTATGTCCCCGACCGGTACTCCCTTCTCGATGAAGCCAGGCGAAGAGTTCGAGGGCATGCTTCCCGAGTTGAGCGATGCCGCCGAAAAGCTGTTGGGTGTTGAAATGGAAATCATTTCCACCGCGTTCCCGGCGCAGATCCCTTCTTTGCAGGCCGGCAAGATCGATATGATCTGGGGTGCTTCGGCTGATAGTGTCGAACGTGAAAAGGTTTTGGACTTCGTTTCCTACCTGCGCTCTCCAATGAAGCCACTCATGCTGAAGGACACCGACCTGAGCATCTCCACGGAAGAGGACCTCTGTGGTGTGAAAGTCGGCGCGGTACAAGGTGGGGACATTCACCGCTACTTGGAAACTGTCAAGACAAAATGTGAAGAATCCGGTACCCCGATGGAGCTAAACCTCTACGAAGCCTCTTCGGCCGCCATGGCGCAGCTGCAGGCCGGCAAGGTTGAGACCATGATTGGTATGGGTGCCATCCAGGATTACATCGCCGCAACCGCCGAGGACGGTGGCCTGTACCGCGTTGAGTCCCTAGAAGTTCTGCCTACCATTTATGCGATGGCTTTTGAAAAGGGCGACACCGAACTGCAGACCGCACTGCGCGATGCATTGCGTGAGCTGGTGAACGACGGATCCTACGAAGAGGTACTGACCAAGTACCATGCGGCCAGTGGTGCTCTGACTGCCGATGAAATCCTTATTAACGGTGTCGGTTCGGGTGAACTGAAATGACCAAAACCGTAGCGACCTCGAAGTCAGTGACGGGCACGAAGCCTAACCCGCAAGTTCATTTGCTAGAAATCGTCCCGCGGAAACGCTATGGGCAGTGGGCTACGGCCGTCGTGCTGCTGATCTTCAGTGCCTCACTTGCGTTGGCGCTGGCCCAGAACGAGAACATTCACTACGCGACTATTGCCGAGTTCTTCGCCGCTGAGGCGGTCCTGAAGGGCTTGGTCACCACCTTCCAACTCACCGCCATTGGTATGCTAATCGGCCTAGTCGTTGGTGTTCTGGTCGCCGTTGCCAAGATGTCCGAAAACAAGGTGCTCAAAACTCTTGCCGAGCTCTATATCTGGATCTTCCGCGGTGTTCCACTATTGGTGCAGATTTTGATCTTGGGTAACTTTGCATTGCTTTTCCCCAAGCTGGGAGTTGGAATCCCCTTCACAGATATCATGTTCTTCAGCGTTGATACCAACATTGTGATCACAACCTTCGTGGCTGGTGCACTGGCGCTGGGTTTGCACGAGGGTGCCTATATGGCAGAGATCGTTCGCGGTGGTATTTTGGGTGTGGATCAGGGACAGGAAGAAGCTGCGATTGCCTTAGGCATGACCGGAACGCTGGCTATGGGCCGTATTATCCTGCCACAGGCTATGCGCATCATAATTCCGCCGACGGGAAATCAGTTCATTTCCTTGCTCAAAGCAAGTTCCTTGATCGCCATTATTTCCGGCCATGATTTGATGAGTACCGTGCAGAATATTTCGGCACAGAGCTACCGGACCATTGAAATGTTGTTGGTCGCCTCGCTGTGGTACCTGATCGTGGTCACCGTGTTGAATATCTTGCAGAGCAAGCTCGAAAAGCGGCTCAGCCGTAGCGTCCGGCGCAAGTAGGGACATCAGAGGAAGGAATGAGAATCTGATGAAGGCTCCACTAGTTACTCTAAAAGGGATTCACAAGTCCTTTAGCAACATGCACATCCTCAAGGGAATCGACCTGACGGTCAACGAGGGAGAAGTCGCGTGTCTGCTAGGCCCGTCAGGGTCGGGCAAGTCCACCTTGCTACGCTGCATCAACCGTCTGGAAACCATCGATGCCGGAGAGATCCGGGTGGATGGGGAGTTGATCGGCTTCCATGAGCGTCGCGGGAAACTCCACGAGATGAAGCCTTCGGAGCTGGCACGGCAACGTCAGTCGATCGGCATGGTATTCCAGCGCTTCAACTTGTTCTCTCACATGACAGCGTTAGAGAACATCATGGAAGCGCCGATCCGGGTTAGGCGTCAAAAACCGGATGAGGTCCGCAAGAAGGCCCTCGCGGCACTGGATCAGGTTGGACTGGGAAGCCATGCGAATCATTACCCTGCTCAGCTTTCCGGTGGCCAGCAGCAACGTGTTGCTATCGCTCGAGCGCTGGCCATGGAACCGAAGCTAATGCTCTTTGATGAACCGACTTCGGCGCTTGATCCGGAGCTGGTTGGCGAAGTTTTAGATGTGATGCGCGGGTTGGCGAGTGAAGGCATGACAATGATCGTGGTGACCCACGAAATTACTTTTGCCCGCGAAGTCGCTGACTCAATGATCTTTATGAGCGACGGTGTTGTGGTCGAACACGGCGACCCGAAGCACATCATTGATAACCCGCAGCACGAACGAACCAAACAGTTCTTGGCGTTCCGTTAAAGGAACAAAACTAAGCTATAGGCGACCGCCGATAATTTCTGGGGTCGCCTATGACGTTTAACCTTGAATACCGGCGAGCTGGCGCATGAGTACCGGATGTCGGAACGGTCCCTCTTGACGCTTTACAGTCAATCTCACTAGGGTTTTTATATAGTGCAGCTGGTTGGGTCCCCGGAAAGTAGTCCAGTGACTATGTGAGTACTCGTGTCCGACAATGGACACAGGAGGAATCACAGAAACAATGGCACGCAGACACACACCAGACCAGGTCATCGCTAAAGTCCGGCAAGGACAAAAGATGCTCAACGACGGACACCCGATGATCGAGGTCATCAAGGAACTTCAGATCACTGAAGCTACTTGGTACCGCTGGATCAACCAGTACGGGTCCGAGAAAAACGCTGAAGCCAGCAAACGTACCAAGGAGCTAGAGAAGGAAAACGCGCGCCTCAAGAAGCTGCTTGCTGATCAGATGCTCGCCAACGACATCCTTACTGAGGTTGCCAAGGGAAAATTCTAAGCCCCGAACCACGCCGCCGTGCTGTACGGATGGCGATGGAAAAATTCGGGGCGTCCGAACGCTTCGCTTGCCAAGTTCTGGGCCAGAACCGCTCTGCACTCCGTAAGAAGAAATCACCGATGAGCTTTGACGAAGCGCAGCTACGAGCCGACTTGAGGGCTGTCGCGTCTAAGCATCCAGCGTGGGGATGGCGCAAAGCCCGCTGGCACTTGCTGGCCACCGAACGATGGAAAGACACTGTCTTGAACAGCAAGCGCATCCGACGATTATGGCGAGAAGAAGGCTTGGTCTGTAAGCCCAAGCGTCGAAAGAAGCGGCGCACCGGCCCAGACGCTGGGGAGCAGAAGCGGTTGACCGCCGAGTATCCGATGCACGTGCTCAGCTTCGATTTTCAGTCGGATGTGACCTCTTGCGGCCGTCATATCCGGTTCTTCAATGTCATTGATGAGTACACGCGGACCGCTTTGGCGATCATTCCTCGCCGGTCTTTCAAGGCTCAGGACGTGGTGGCAGTTTTAGAGGGGATCATTGCTGAAACTGGGGCCCAGCCGGCGTTCGTGCGGTGTGATAACCGGCCTGAATTCACTGCTGGCGCGCTGGTGGAATGGTGTAATGAGGCTGGGGTGTCCACTGCGTTTATCGATCCTGGTTCGCCTTGGCAAAACGGTTTTATTGAGTCGTTTAACGCCCAGTTCCGGCGTGAACAGCTCTCCGGGGAAATCATGGACACCATGGTGGAGGCGAAGTATTTGGCTGATGAATGGAAAGACATTTATAATCATGAGCGTCCCCATGGTTCCTTGGATGGGTTGACGCTGTCCCGGTTTTGGGATGAGTGGGTTAGAGAGAATCAGTTAGCTATCGCATAGCTGCTGGACTGCTTAAAGGGACCCAACCACCACCACTGGATTCCGGAGCGGAACCCTGTTGGGACCTGCAGGAACCTTTTATTCTCCGCGCATATTGCATTGCCTGTTGGAACTCAGCTGGCGATGTGAACAATGCGAATAGGCGCGTGAATCGTCAAGACATCACTTTTGTACGTCTGTGACTTGCTACTGGCAGCTGCCCTAGACCCACTCGGCAGGGCGCTAGTCGTGAAGACTTAGATTAGTCGATGGTGCTCATTGCGAGACTAATTTGCTGTGCTGTCTTGCGAAGTGTCAGGCTCAAGTTCCGCGCGTGGAAACCGTGGGTGGGGCCGGAAACGGAAATGGCGGCGACCAGTTTGCCCGCAACAATGATAGGTGCGGCTACGCAAGCTAAGCCCTGAGCTGATTCTTCTAGATCGGAGGAGAACCCTTCCTCCTGTGCTTGGTGTAGTTGGCGAATTAGTCTGGCGGGTTCGACGATGGAATAGCTGGTTAGCCGGTTTAGTGGAGCGCTCAAGATTTGCTCTACGGTTTCTTTCGAAGAGAAGGCCATCAGGATCTTGCCTAGTGCCGAGCAGTTGGCGGGTAGGCGTCCACCGACCGCCGAGGGAAGCAACGCGGTCTTTGAGCCGTGAATCTTCTCCAGATAGACCACGTCTCCTTCGGCGAGTAGACCCATGTGTACGGCCCGTCCCGTTGAAGCGTATAGATCCGTCAGATGCGGCAGCGCCACTTCGCGCAAGCCCTTGGGTGCGCATACACCGACACGGTTGCCCAGCTCGAACACCCGAAGAGTCAGCCGGTATTTGGTGCCAACTCGTTCAACAAATTCGCCATGCTCTAACGTGGCCAATAGACGGAATGCGGTGGATTTGTGAATTCCGGAAAGACGAGCAATTTCGCTGACGCCCACCAAGTCGGAAACTCCACGAAAAGCGTCAAGAAGCTGCAGTGCTTTGAGCACTGAGGTTGAAGTCATGGAGCTGTCAGTGGTTTCAACCTGGGTAACTGTTGGAGATTCCGACGCATTATAACTCAATTGAGCTTCGAACGGACGCACAGAGACAGCTGTCATAACAACCCCGACCTTTCCGCAAATGGTGGTGAGCTACAGGTGTAAAGCTGTAGCGTTCATTCCAGATCCTTATTAGGAGAATAGTGTCATTTGGCACTTGTTGCAATGTTTTTGGGTGTAAATCGTGAAATATTATCTATGTTTCTGGAGCGAGAGTTCCAGCACTCGGAACAATCTCTTCGACCAACGCGATTTTTATCGGTGTAATAGATATCTCATGTACTGATTTTGTTATCTCCTAAGGAGGCGTCGTGCCGACAGCTGACGATGTAGCTGAGATTGATCCGCTGAAGTTCCGTGAGGTGATGGGGCATTACCCCACCGGTGTAGCAGTGGTGACAGGTATCGCGGATGACGGCGAAGCGATCGCCATGGTGGTCGGTACCTTTAGTTCGGTGTCATTGGACCCACCCTTGGCGGCTTTCATGCCCACCAAGGGTTCCTTTACTTACGGTAAATTGCGCACCTCCGAGGGATTCACGGTCAATATTCTGGCCAACGACCAAGAAGGGCTGTGTCGACAGTTGGCCCGCCCGGCGGCGAATAAGCTTGCTGATATTGCGTGGACGCCATCGATAAATGGTTCTCCGGTGCTGGAGGGCGTGGTAGCCACCATTGACTGTTCCTTCCATAGCATCACCGATGCCGGCGACCATGACATTGTGCTCGGCGCAGTCCAGAATCTTCAGGTGCGGCGTCCGGTAACCCCGCTGTTGTTCTTCCAGGGCGGTTATGGCGGATTTGTTCCGCGCTCGCTGATGGTTTCCTACGACAAGGAGCTAGCTAACGCGGTGACCCTGGCGCAAAAAGTGCGTTCTTCCATGGAAAATCTGTGTGCCATTACCGGCGCTGAGGTAACAGCCTATGCCCGCGTTGGCGATGATATCGCCACCGTAGCCACCGTGGTATCGGAAGGGATGAACCATACCGCGACCCTTGGTAGTCGTTTCCCGCTGATGCTACCCATGGGTGAACTGTTCATCGCGTGGGAAAACGAAGAAGAGCAGGCCAAGTGGATCGCTAAGGCAGTGGACATAGATGATGAGGCGCGTGATTTCTTTGTCGGTCGACTGGAAGTGATTAGGGAACGTGGCTGGTCTTACTCGCTGTCAGCGGATAATGATCAGGAATTGATTGCCGCCATCAGTGACTACAACGACGCCGAACTCACCCCGGCCGGAGAACGCGCCATCGCCAAGAAGATTTCCGCAGCAATCAGCAGGTATCAAGAAGTTGACCTCGACGACCTAGCCGACGCAGATTCACTGACCTCGGTGGTCGTTCCGGTCAAGGATGCTCAGGGCCGTGTGCAACTCGTCCTTCGCTTGGCGCAGCTACCGGCGAATCTCGATGAAGCAGTTTTGCGGCGTTGGGTGAACGAAATGCGCAAGACCGCAGCCGAGGCAAGCACTAGTATTTCCGCAGGAAACTAGTATGGGGCTCGATTCTCATGAACCGACGCCACCGCCACGTGAGCATGGGATTATATATTCCTTCCGGGCCTTCAAACACAAGAACTTCTCGATATTTTGGGTTGGGGCGTTGCTGTCCAATATCGGCGGTTGGCTCAGCAACCTTGCTGTGCCATTTGTCCTTTATGACATTACCGGCGAAGCCACTTGGGTTGGGCTGGCCAGTGTGGCACAGTTTGTGCCCGGAATCATCCTTGGCCCCTTAGGCGGCTCACTAGCCGACCGTTTTGACCGACGCAAGGTACTGATACTGACCCAACTAGGCATGACGCTTTCAGCCATGGCTATGTGGTTCGTGTGGGTGCAGGGTTTCCATGATGCCTATGTACTTTTGCTTCTGGTCATGCTGATCGGCAGCTTTGGCGGACTAAACATGCCGACGTGGCAGTCCTTTGTCTCCGATCTGGTACCACGAGGCGATTTGATGTCGGCTGTGACACTCAATTCCCTGCAATTCAATGCTGCTCGCTCCATTGGGCCTGCCATCGCGGGAATTTTACTCGCTGCCTCGGGTCCTGCACTTGCGTTCTTGCTCAACGGTATTTCCTTCAGCTTTGTGATCATTTCGCTATTGGTCATTACCCTTCCCAAACGAATTATTCAGCATTCGGCCAAGAGCCCGGTCTTGCGGCAGTTCACCGACGCGGTGAAATACACGCGTCGAACCAAAGGGCTGCTCAGTTCGATCTTGCTTTCGGTAATCGTGGGTATTTTAGGCAACCCGCTGTTCACTTTGACTGTGGTGTATGCCGAAGACATCTACAAAGTCGATGAAGTAGCTCTAGGCATGATGAACGCAGCCCTTGGATTAGGTGCCCTGATAGCTGCTCCGATTGTTAGTGGGTGGAGTAAGTTCCTTCCGTCTTCGAAGGTGGTGAAGTGGGGCATGATTGTCTATGGTGTGGCACTAGCCTTGTTCAGCCTCACCACGGCCTACTGGGTAGGCATCATCATGTTGGTGATCATTGGCGCCTGTTTTCTCTCCGTCATCTCGGGTCTGAATACCTCGTTGCAGCTGATGGTTGCCGATCCCATGCGCGGCAGGGTAATTGCCTTGCGTCATATGCTCTACACACTGTCTTTTCCTGTAGGAGCGATGTTCCAGGCGTGGATGGCGGATATGTGGAATGTGCAGGTATCCCTGTTCGTCGCGGGCGTGCTGATGGTGATCAGTGTCTTTGGAATTCTCATGCTTCGCTCCGTGAGTTTCGCAAGTCTTGATATTCATCCAGAGGATATGACGTAGTCCGCAAAGTAGCAGGACCTCCCGTTGGGTTGCACCTGTTGCGCAGGCTACGATGTTGAAAATTGAATTGAACTGGAGCAGCAGCCCGGTCGTAAAGGGGTTGCGCACGTTTTGTAGCGTGAACAACGAAACGGTACGGTTCTAATGAGGAAAAAATGGATCTAGAAAGTAATAAAAAAACGCAACGCTCCACAAAGCAGGGCGAGAGAACCAAACAGAAGATCCTCGATGCGACAATTCGTATTGCCTCGACGGAAGGCCATCGAGCCGCAACCGTAGCGCGAATTACCCAGGAAACGGGAGTTTCACCCAGCTCCATCTATTGGTATTTCAAAGACAAGCAAGCGCTTGTCGCAGCTGCCATGGAACACAGTTACCGGGAACGGCGCACTTTTGTCCCGTCTTGGAAACTAAATCGTGGTCAGGGGCCGCGTGTTGAACGACTGCGTGCCAACCTGGCGCGCGGTGGAAACACCGATATCCGCACCGCCTTTTGGCGGATGGGTGTGACCGTCGCGGTCGAGGCTAGCCCCGAGGTGGTCTCTCTGCGCGAACGTTTTCAAGAAATGCGCAACCACAGTTATCAACGGCTCTACGCCTGGTGGGCAGATGAACTGCTGCTTTCGCCTCTGCAGGGGCAGCAGCGCGAGCAGCGGGTGAAGCTGCTGACCGATCTAACCATGGCCTTGCTTGATGGACGGTACATTTCCTCCGCGATCGGAACGCAAATCACCGAACGTGTCACAGCGATGTTTGCCAACGGGTTAGATGCCTTAGCGGAAGCAGGTGAGATTCCAGCTCTGGGATGGGACGTAACTAAATTCGAGGTTAGCAATCCAAACGCGCCAACGAGTAGCAGGGAAGTTCTCCTGCACGCGGCTACCACCGTTATGGCACGGCACGGATTTCACGCCTCAACCATTTCTCGTATCTGTAAAGAGGCAAAGCTTCCACCCAGCTCGTTGTATTGGAAATTCAAGGATAAGGACGCCTTGCTCGCCTCAGTGGTCGAAGCTGGCAATGATGATTACGCGAAATTTAGAGAATTAACCGCGCAGCGCGGTCCGTCTTTGTCAGTCGAGGATATGACCCACGCGCTGGCCGACCATTTTTACCATTTGGAAATGAACCCTGGTTCGACAAGAATTGGGATTCTCCTAGCGCTGCAGGACGGGCAGACAGGCGCTGAGGGGCGCAGTGAGTACAGCAAAATCCGCGCGGAATCGGCCGCTGTGCTTTCTCAAGCTATCACTGTGCAATGCCCGGCCGGGGTCACAGACCCCACGCTGGTTAAGGATCTTGCGCGGCTGACCATGGTGGTATCCGACGGGCTCTTTGTCGGGAGCCAATTAGGAGAAAACCAAGGCAAGCTCCATCTGTTGGCTCCCGAAATCATCTATGTGCTGACAAATGCCGTGCACATCGAATCTGGTGTTGCCTAAGCGCTCCGGCTGGTTTTCCTATTGTATGGTGCCACAACAGCTCAGAATGTCGTGGCACCAAAGACGATGAGTTCAGGGCTAAAGTGATTCCGACTCTTCGTGGAACATCGCTAGGCGGATATCGCGCGCGTCAAAGAAATGTTTCTGCGTCAGGGCATAGGCCCCATCAAGGTCCCGTGCAGCGATTCGTTCGGTGACCGCGTGCTGGTACTCGCGGGACTGTTCCCAACGCCCGGGAACCGACACGGTTGGGTTGGCTTGGGTGGTTCGGGCCAATTGCAGCTTTACGCGATTGAGTACATCGTTCAGAGACTGATTGCGTGCGATCCGCAGGATATGATCCATGAAAGTCCGGGAGTAGTCCACCATCTCGGAGATCACTGAAGAGTCGACCTTTTGGCCCTTGTCGAGGGTGGCACGGAGCATCTGCAAGTCACGATCTGTGCGTCGATCCGCGGCCGTACGAGCCGAAGCAGCCTCAAGGTAGGCGCGTACTTCGTAGACATCGAGGATTTCTTCGGCGCCGAGCGCGCGGACCACTAAACCATTTTCGTTCCATGCAACCAAGGTGTCTTGTTCAAGACGGCCGATGGCTTCACGGATCGGGGTGCGGCTGACCCCGCACCAGGTGGCTAGCGCTGATTCACTCAGTGGTTGCCCTGGAGCGAACTCGCCGGAAATGATCGCATCACGGATCTTCGTATATGCCGCAATACGGCCTTGCGCTGTGGGCAGAGTCTTCTTAGTTGACTCAGCGGGACTCATAAATACCTTCTTGCCTCACTAAACTCGATCTTTATAAAGATTACGCTAACACCCCGTAATTTGGGGGGGTTCCAGTTACCGGGAGATGGTGATGGTCTTTTCCTTAGACATCTCCCGAATTGCATAGGCTGGGCCCTCCGGGCCACCAAAGCCACTAAGCTTGTGGCCCGAAAAAGGCATGGCATCGATGCGCGAGCTGGAGGTTTGATTGACGTACAAGGCACCGACATTCAAATCATCGATGGCCTGGAATGAACGTGAAATATTGCTGGTAAAGATCCCTGCGGCCAGTCCGAAAGGCGTGGAATTTGCTTGCTGAAACGCGTGGTCAAGCTCGGTGAATTCGCACATAATCACGCCCGGACCAAACAGTTCGGAGGTCATAATGCGAGCGGAGTCTGCGACGTCGGTCAGCAGGGTCGGCTCTACCACATTGCCGTCCTTGGACCCGCCGATTACCGCTTGCGCCCCACCGGCCATGGCTTCAGTGAACCAGTTCGCTACACGTTCAGCCTCTGCTGGGCTGATTAGTGGACCCAGAGTTGTTGCCGGGTCTGCTGGATCACCGGCCCGTTCCTGGTGCATCAGTGATGCGACCCGCTCGGTGAGTTCGGTGGCTACATCTTTTTGCACGTACACGCGTTGCACGGAGGTGCAGACCTGACCGGACTTGCGTAGTGCGCCGGCCACGATCGCTGCTGCCGCCGCATCTAGGTCGGCGTCGTCGCAGACGATCGTCGAGGACAGGCTTCCCATCTCCAGCTGGGTCGGTCGCATTCCCACCGCCCTGTGCAGGGTCTGACCTACCTCTGTGCTTCCGGTAAAGGCGTAGTAGTCGATGGCCTGTTCCTCGGCCAGCCACGAACCTAACTGTGAACCACTACCAAAAACCAGCGCTAGCATCTGCGGCGGGATTCCGGCTTCAAGAAGAATTTCGATCAGTGCATGGGCGGACAGCGGGGTTAACGATGCGGGTTTGAGGATTATCGAGTTTCCCGCAGCGAGAGCAGGCCCGATCTTGTGCACCACAGTATTCAGTGGCGAATTAAAAGGCGTTAGCGCGCATACAACTCCGCGCGGAATCTGCTTGGTAAAGCTTAGGCGCCCTGCTCCACCGGCGCTGGCTTCAATAGGAATCATGTGTCCGGTCAGCCGCTTCGCTTCCTCAGCGCAGAGTAGAAGGGTCTCTGCCGAACGGTCAACCTCCTTGGTCGCATCAGCCAGCGCGAAACCGGTGTCGAGCTGTACCAGTGAGATCAGCTGCTCGCGCTTGGCGCGGATTAGCTCGGCGGCACGTGATAATGCCATTGCTCGGTCACGTGCGTTGAACTTGATGGTTTGTTGGGCTTCGGCAAGAACCCTGATTGCTTCGCGAAGCCCGGAGTGCGGTGTGTTCGCGACCTCAGCGACCGCTTGGCCACTGAATTTATTAGTGAGCGTGAAAGATGTGTCGGCCGAGGAGTCCCAGCTTCCGGAGGTGAATCCACTAATCTGCATTTTTTGCCTGTCTCTCGCATGGTTGGCCTCGGGTGTGTGTAGCCCGTTCCGGAAAACCGAAACACTAGCAGCTATTCAGAAAAATTCGCTACCATGCTACTGTATGCGTAGGTATACGAATCAGCAAGGGAGACCAAGAATGAGTTATGAGTCAATGACTCTATGCATGTCCCACAGCCCAGGGTTTGCGCGGGATCATGCCGAGGAACAGGGGCATATCTTCCGGGCTGGAGTTGGCGCGGCACGAGATGCAGTAGCCGACTGGGATCCCACCCTAGTGGTATTCTTCGGCTCGGATCACCGCCGCGCATTCGGGCAGATTATTCCGGCAGCGTCAGTGGTCCTTCAAGCCGAAGGGCTGGGTGATTCGGAATCACCTACCGGACCCTATAACGTGCCCAAGGAACTAGCTAGCGCCCTAGCTGCCCACTTGCTGCAGGCCGACTTTGATATTGCTATCACCAAGCAGATCGCACTAGATCATGGTTTCGGCCAGACCACCGCCGACATTCTCGGTGGCTTGGACGCCAAGCCGGTCATCCCGATCTTTATCAACAGCGCCACGCTACCCCTGGGACGTCCGGGTCGCGCCGCCGCGTTGGGGCGGGAAGTGGCGAAGTTCTTTGCCGGCACAAACGAACGAGTGCTCTTTGTCGGCTCCGGCGGGATGTCGCATAACCCACCGACCCTGGCGATGACAACCGAAGGCTTGGGTGAAGCGGAACGCCGCGAGTTGAGCGCCAAGTACCGTCAGGCTGCCATGGATGATATCCGTCCCGAATGGGATCAGCAGATGCTGGAAAACCTTGGAGCGGATGACACCTCGTGGGTAGATGAGATCACCAACGACGAACTGCAGTATGGCGGCATCGGCGCTCATGAACTACGTACTTGGTATGCCGCATATGCCGCCGGTGGTCGCGGCCTAGAAACCGTTTGTTATGAGCCAGTCCGCGACTGGTTAACCGGTCTAGGGATCGCTCTGACCCGGGATAGGAGTTCCAAACCATGACTCACCAAGCGGTACCCGTTGAGCCATTGACCTGTGATGTGGCCGTTGTGGGTCTCGGACCGGTCGGAGGGTTGGTGGCCAACCTGTTGGCTGCAACCGGTTTGAAAGTCGTAGCGGTGGACAGCGAACCCGATATCATGCAGCTCCCACGCGGGGTGGGGATTGACGGTGAAATCATGCGTGCCATGCAGACCCTAGGTCTCGCCGAGGAACTTGAACCATTTCTCAAGGTCTTTCGCGGAGCCCAGTACCTCGATGCCGAGGGGCAAGTGGTAGCCACTCGGCCACCAGCAAATACTGCCGGTACTCAGGGCTGGCCGGATCGATACAATGTACACCAGCCTGAACTCGAAGCCGTGTTGCGCAAGTCTTTGCGTGACCGTCACGTAGTCACGGAACTGACAAATACGACCGTTGAAGCGCTAAGCCAGGATGACCAAGGAGTTACCCTCACAGCACGCAACACGCTCAGCGAAGAAGCGCTGCAAATCCGGGCAAAATACACGGTCGGATCCGATGGTGGAAAAAGCACCATCCGCCGGTTAATCGATTCCAATTACACGGATTACGGGTTGAATCAGCCTTGGATTGTTGCGGACTTCGCAGTCACTGACAAAGCGGATATTCCTGATATTAACACCCATTATGCGCACCCACAATCCCCGGCCATCTACATCCACGTGGTGCGCAATATTCGACGTTTTGAATTCCGTGCGTTGCCCGATGAAGATCTGAGCAGGGCAATCGATCCACAGAATATCTGGCAGCGAGTTTCACGATGGATCACCGAGGACCAGGCCACCTTGCTGCGCGCCGCGGTATACACCCACCGCTCACTGGTCGCTGACCGGTGGCGCAAGGGACGGGTTCTGTTGGCTGGCGATGCGGCACATCAGACACCACCATTTCTCGGACAGGGGCTGTGCACCGGCGTACGAGACGCTACCAATCTGGTCTGGCGACTGCGCGATGTGATCCTCCGGGATGCTCCAGATTCGCTACTTGATAGTTACGGTACCGAACGTTCGGCGCACGCCGAGCATTTCATAAAAACCGCCACGGAGCTAGGCACCAAACTAACCAAACCGACCAAAGACTCCATTGACTTGCTAAACTCGCGGGTTGGCCGCGAAGGACGTGGGACCCCGCCCCGTCTAGGGCCGGGAATCTTCGATCCGCAACATGGTGGGGGAGTGCTCTCCTCCCAGCCACGCACGGTTGATGGCGTCCTAATGGATGAGTTACTCGGCTACGAATTCGGTCTGGTCATGGGGCAGCAGGGAGCCAGCCAGCTACTTGAGACGGACAAGCAACATTTAGAGTCGGCCAATGTGCAGCTGGTGCCGGCCGATGTGTCACTGGATGACTGGCTGGCCGAAAACAACGCCACCGCGATCTTGATCAGGCCCGACCGATACATCTACGGAATCTATGAAGATCTCGCTCAGTGCACCCGAGCTCTCCAAGAGCTGGCCGGGAACTATGCACGTGATGTGTCGGTGGTGAAATAGTGAGTCCGAACCAGTTTCTGAAGGGCTTGCGCGGCAAGCAAGCGCAGGTTGGCCTGTGGCATAACCTGCGCGGAGTGGCCGCTACTGAAATTATCTGCGCAAGTGGATTCGACTGGATTCTCTTAGACCAAGAACACAGCCCACGGTCGCTGGAGGAGCTGTCTTTGGCTCTGGGGATTGCCGATCGGCTCGGCACCAGCAGCATAGTACGCGTCGGCTCTCACTCCCCACAAGAAATCGGTCAGCTACTAGATCTCGGGGCTCAGTCATTGCTGGTGCCCATGGTGGAAAACGCCGAACAGGCCGAATCGATTGCCAAAGCCTGCCAATTCGCTCCGCAGGGCACTCGCGGAGTGTCCTCGCAGACACGGGCCGGAAGCTGGGGGCAAGACAAAAACTTCTTACGAGACGCACGTGAGGAGATTTGCCTGATCCTGCAGATCGAATCCAAAGTCGGGGCCGATAACGCCGAGGCGATTATCGCAACCCCCGGAGTGGATGCCGTATTTATAGGCGCCGCCGATCTGGCCGCGAGTATGGGGCACTTGGGAAATCCCGCGCATCCCGACGTGCAACAAGTCGTGGCCCGGGTGTTGTCTCAAGCACTGGAAGCCGATAAACCAGTGGGGTCGTTGACCAAGTCGGCCGCCACGGCCTCAGCGGCCTTAGCCGAGGGATATTCCTTCGTCGGCGCGGGGACCGACAGTGCCATGTTGGGCACAACATTTAGAGCATTAGCAACAGAAATTACCGATTGGAGAGCATGATGACCTCATCTGCCGTTGAAACCGAATTTCAGAGCATCTGGACCTCGCTGCGCGAAGTTGAATTTAGCCAGAAGTTTATAGATGTCGCCGGAGTCCGGACCCGCGTGGCCACAGCCGGAGATCCAGCCAATCCAGCATTGGTGATGTTGCATGGAACCGGTGGACACTGGGAAGCCTTCTCCCGAGTCATTGGACCACTATCGGAGCACTTTTACTGCGTGGCCTACGACATGGTAGGTAACGGTTTCTCCCAGAAGCCAGACCGCCCCTATGACACCTTTGCCTACGCAGAACACCTCACCGGGGTGCTCGACGCGCTAGGTATCGAAAAAGCTCACGTGATGGGCTCGTCGCTCGGCTCCTGGGTTGCAGTGCGATTTGCGTTGGAGCACCCTGCGCGCACCAACCGTCTAATTCTAATTTCCCCTGCCGGACTGATTGCCAATCCGGAGAACATGGCTCGTATTATCCGCGAGCGCTCGCGAGCGGTGAACGAAGCCACCTGGGATTCGATCGCGGCGATGTTCAATCATCTGATTGCCACCGAAGATAATCGGGTTTCGGATCTGATCGCACTGCGTCTGGCCATCTACCGTCGCCAAGACACCCGCGACACCGTGCACCGGATGCTGACCCTGCAGCAGGATGGGGTACGACAGGCCAACTTGCTCTCCGAGGATGATTGGCGCTCCATTCAGGCTCCGGCCTTAGTGGTGCTTTCGGGCAAAGACCATAAGGACTACGAAACCACTGCGCGTCGCATCATGGAAATGATGCCCAACGCGCAGTCCTTGCCGATGGAACACGTTGCGCACTGGGCCGCTTTTGAAGATCCACAAACCTTCGTGACCGCAGCTGTACCCTTCCTGAAAGAAAACTAAATGCTTAGTCAGCAAACTATTCAAAGCATCGCAGAGCGGCTGGAGCAGGCTGAGCTGACCAAGGTGCCGATGACTCAACTGTCGGTTCAGTACCCGGGGATGAGCATTGATGAGGCCTATGCGATCCAAACGGCATGGCGTGAGCTCAAGCTGGCCAAGGGTAGAAAACTTAGCGGTCGGAAGATCGGGTTGACCTCGCGCACTATGCAGAAGGCGCAGGAGGTAGATGAGCCAGATCGCGGGTTCTTCCTTGATGACATGATGTACGCCGATTCGGCCGTCATTGATCATTCGAAATTCATTAAGCCCCGTGTTGAAGTGGAGATCGTTTTCATTCTCAAGAGGGATCTGTCCGGTCCGAACGTGACCCTTACAGATGTGCTGGATGCGACCGCTTGGGTCCAGCCTGGACTGGAAATTCTTGATGCCCGTTTGGAGATGCGTGACCCGAAATCCGGCCAGGCACGCAAAATCGTTGATGCGATTGGTGACAATGCGGCCAACGGTGGCATGATCCTGGGCGGTAACCCGCAGAAAATCTCCAAGGTCGATCTGCGCTGGGAATCGGCGATGCTCTATGTCAATGGGACTATTGAGGAGTCCGGTGTTTCCGGTGCGGTGATGAATCATCCCGCCGCGAGCGTGGCTTGGTTAGCTAATAGCCTAGCCCCGTATGGAGAAAAGCTTGAGGCCGGTTTGCCGATCCTCTCCGGTTCCTTCACCCGCCCGGTCTTCGTGCACTCCGGCGATACCTTGCAGGCCGAATACCAGAACTTGGGAACAGTCACTGCGTACTTCGAGTAAAGCACTACACAGCGAGTAAAACGCTAAACGGTGTTTATCCCGAGCTAACTGAAGATTCACCTAGATGGGTGCCTGATCCGGCGAAAGTACCGGGACAGGCACCTACCTACTTATGTACAAGAGAGCTATTGCGGGTTCCGGGTTACCGCGAGCCAACAAGCACGGGTGCGGCAAGGAGACAAGCTTTAAACGTGAGACTCCCTAACACGTCGAAAGGACGGGTTAGGGAGTCTCATTACCTAGAGATCTCTCGGAGCCGTAGGACTAGTTGCCGGCTACGAAACCATCAACCAGCTGGTTGAATTCCTTCGGGTGCTCAACCTGTGCCCAGTGACCACATTGGTTCAGCAGAACAAGGCGGGAGTTCGGAATGATCGAGACGAGGTTCAGGGAGTTCTCGAAGTGAACCACGCGGTCATCACGACCATGGATAATCAGGGCTGGGATTTCCGAGGTGGCTAGTGGCGAGAAATCCAGAACTGGACGCGGGCCGCGTAGCCCGTCTAGGAAATTCTGCAGATGCTCTGGGCGTGAGGTGGCTGAATTCGAACGCTGCTGCACCAATTCTTCGGTGGCGAAGGCTGAATCGAAGGTCATGATGTCAACCAGACGGCGCATACCCTCCGGGGATGGGTCGCGGTAAGCGTCCTGCAGTACCTTGATACCTTCGCTGCGTCCGGCAGGCGCGAACAGGGTTGAACGTGCGCCGGCACCCATGGTGATCAGGTGCGACATGCGCTCTGGGTGGGCCATGGCAAAGCGAGCCGAAGTGATACCGCCCATAGAGTTACCAAGGAAGGCCGCCTTTTCGATGCCTAGTGCGTCCAAAATCTGCAGCGCGGCCTCAACGTGATCGCGCTTCTCTGGAGGGCAAGCGTCTGAGCGGCCCCAACCTGGCATATCTACCGCGATGCAGCGGTACTTCTTGGACAGTTCCTTCATGTTGGGACCGAAGTTGCTCCAACCGGTGGCACCTGGGCCCGAACCGTGCAACATCAGCAGAACTGGACCGCTACCGGCTTCGTTGTAGTGGATGTTCCAATCCTTGGTTTGGACGAACTTGCTGGTGTTTTCGTCCGTGAGTTCTTCTACCGATTCTTGAGTCACATTTACTGACACTGTGGATTCTCCCGCCTAAATAGTTTGACTGTAAGGATTTTCAGTCGTGCTTCGATAGCTTCGTAGGCACTGGGCAACTACTGCACGCGGCTCGACACTGTGTAATAACAATGTCTCAAAAGAGGGGCAATTCACACCTTTTAGTTCCGTCGGCTGAAACAGCGTCGAGGAGTTGGTGCGGTGCTAGTTTGTGCAACACCTTTTGCCGAGTCATCTCCGCTCCGGCAGTGCAACGGCAGAAATCTGATTTGGTTGCCTTGGATCATCAGTTTTTACGGGTGTCGGTGCCAAAGTGTTCCTGAGCTCGGTGAGAGATAAGTCCAAGGCCCAAATAACTGGGCAAAATGTCCGCGTTCTATATGACGAAACACGGAGCTAGATACTCTATAGAATATTAGGTCAGGATGTGAGCTACGCAACTTAATACCAAACCTCGTATCTGCGTAATGAAAGGCCGACAATGAGCTACAAAAAGCGGGTACTGTCCCTCTTGGCAGTCTCCTCACTACTCTTGGCATCTTGTAGTGGTGCCACTCCGGAAGAGGGCGGTAATCCCAATGGTGGCACTAGCACCGAAGCTACAACCTCGTTGGCGCCAGGTGTGCAGCAGGACGAACTGGGAGCGCAGTCGCTCTCGCGTGGTACCCCTGTAGCTGGCGGTTCCATTACCGTTGGTCTGATCGCCCCCATTGAATCACTTGATCCAACTATTTCCGTCGCCAGTGGTGGTCTGGTCATGCGCGCGGTCTATGACTCACTTTTCGTCTACAACAACCAGGGTGAAGTTGTTCCCGAGTTGGCTGAGTCCCTAGAGACCAGCGATGCGGGAAAGACCTGGGTTATGAAGCTACCTACCGGTGTGAAATTCACCGACGGCACCGACTTCAATGCCGAGGCCGTGGTGATCCACCTTGAGAATATTGCTGCGGAGGGTTCAGTCTCTCGTTCAGCTGCCGATGTACGCCAGATCGAAACGATGACCGCTGTTGATGAAGCAACCATAGAATTCGTGTTGAAGAGCCCGAACATGGTTTTCCCCAAGATTTTCGCTGTGGGAGTTTCCTCTGGTCCGTCCAATATCCCGTCGCCCACCGCGGTGAAAGAACTGGGGGACAAGTTCGGTTCCGCGCCAGTAGGTGTGGGACCGTTTATGGTGACCGGCTTCCAACCCGGCGGCAATATTACGCTGAAGCGGAATCCCGATTACCGCATTGACGATCAACCGATGCTAGATGAGCTGATCTTTGTCAGCGCCACCGACTCGCAGTCCCGCTTGGCGGCGGCTATTGCCGGAGATCTTGATATGGCACCAACCCAATCGGGTACCGACCTGATTGAGGCTGAAAACAAGGGCTTGATCTCGCTGCATCAGCCGGATTCGACCTACTATGACCTGCTGTTCAATCTCACCAAGGAGCCATTTGATGATGTCAGGTTCCGTCAGGCTGTGATTCAGGCGATCGATCTTGAAGGCTTGAATCAGGCGACATTCGACGGTACTCACCCCACCATGAACGGTCTCTTTCCGAACACTAACCCATTCTTTGTGGACACTGGGTGGCCGGCCTTCGATCCAGAGGAAGCTAAGGCTCTGGTTGCTGAATATGTGGCAGACGGTGGCACCGCTTCCTTCAGTCTGACCACTACCAGCCCTCCGGAGTTCCAGAAGCAAGCTGCAGTGATGCAGCAGATGCTCAGTGACGTGGGCATCGACATGACCATCAACGTTTCGGATCAGCCGACCATGGTGACCGAGGCACTGTCGGGGAACTATCAGGCACAACACCGCTTCACCGAAGTACGCGAGGAAATCGACCAGAACCTGCGCAACCTTTACCACTCGACATCCACCGGCAATAACGGCAAGGCCGGTGATCCGGAGGTAGACCGGATTCTCGATGAAATCCAAACTGCCGAGGACCAAACTAACCGCGAGCAGCTGTACACCGACCTGCAGCAAGCATTGACCGAATGGATGCCTATCGCTCCGCTGCTGGCTCATAAGAATGGCTGGTATGTCGGTGAGAAGATTGGTGGGTTCCCGGGTGCTCGCGTGGGTACCTATGATCCGGACTGGCGCCTTATCTGGGCCGTAGATGGTGGCAAATAACAGCCGGCCGGACACCCTTGCCTTGATAATTGATGCTTGACCGTTGAGTGATCCGAACCGTAAGCGATTTTGTGTGCCCCGCACAAATGTTTTGCGGGATTCCCCGTGAGTGCTAGCTAGTTAACGAAGCAGAGCCACCGAAAATCGGCGGCTCTGCTTCTTAGGTTGGTGGGCAAAAATCACAAAGCGATAAAGAATCGTTGAAAGCGCTCTCGTGTTCTAACAGCCGGAACGATTCGCTGTTTTCTGGGCAGACATTTCGTCAAAGTGTGATTTACGCAACACGACGGAGTTCTCGCATTCGTTATATGAAAGGGCAAATATGCGCTATCGAAAGAGTTTGCTGTCGCTTCTGGCAGTCTCCTCCTTGCTCCTAGCCTCCTGCGGCGGAGCCGCCCCTGAGGAAGGAACTACGACCAGCACTGATTCCGAGGCCAGCGCATCATTGCAGCCTGGCGTCGAACAAAGCGCGCTAGGGGCTCAGTCGCTTTCGCGTGGAACCCCGGTGGCCGGTGGTTCGCTCTCGGTGGGGTTGATCGCTCCGATTGAGTCGTTGGATCCAACGACCTCGGTAGCCAGCGGCGGCTCGGTAATGCGCGCCATTTTTGATTCTCTTTTTGTCTATGACGACAAGGGCGAAGTTGTTCCCGAGTTGGCTGAGTCCCTCGAGACCACTGATGAGGGTAAAACTTGGATCATGAAGCTCCCGTCCGGTGTGAAATTCACTGATGGTACCGACTTCAATGCCGAAGCTGTGGTGATTCACCTGAATAATCTCGCTAAGGAGGGCTCGATTTCCCGCGCGGCTGCCGATGTGCGTCAGATTGAAAAGATGACCGCCGTGGATGAGACCACTATCGAGCTGGTGCTCCAGAGCCCGAATATGATCTTCCCAAAGATTTTTGTCTGGGGCGTGCCAGGTGGTCCATCGTTGATTCCTTCCCCTACTGCAGTGAAGGAGCTGGGCGACAAATTCGCGACCGCGCCGGTAGGTGTTGGTCCATTCAAGGTGAAGTCTTTCCAATCTGGTGGCAACATCGTTCTGGAACGCAACCCCGATTACCGTATCGGAGGCCAGCCGTTGCTGGACGAATTGGTTTTTGTCAGCGCCACTGACTCACAGTCGCGCTTGTCGGCGGCAATTGCCGGAGACATAGATATGGGGTTAACTCAGTCCGGCACCGACCTAAGAGAGGCCGCCAACGGCGGATTGGTGGCTTTGGGCCAACCGGATGCGACCTACTATAACCTGCTGTTCAACCTGACCAAGGAGCCGTTTGACGATCCAGGGTTCCGTCAAGCGGTTATCCAAGCTATTGACCTCGATGGTCTGAACGACGCGGTCTTCAATGGAACGCACGCCACCATGGATGGAATGTTCCCGAAGTCCAACCCGTTCTATGAGGATACGAACTGGCCGGCCTTCGATCCGGAAGCAGCCAAGGCGCTGGTTGAAGAATACAAGGCTGGCGGCGGTACCCCGTCCTTTAGTCTGACCACCACCAGCCCTCCGGAATTCCAGAAGCAGGCTGCGGTCATGCAACAGATGCTTGGAGATGTGGGAATTGATGTGACCATCAACGTTTCGGATCAGCCGACCATGGTTACCGAGGCGCTATCCGGAAACTACCAAGCACAGCATCGATTCACCGAAGTACGCGAAGAGGTTGATCAGTCGCTGCGCAACCTCTACCACTCAAAGTCCACGGGCAATAACGGTAAGGCTGGCACCCCGGAGATCGACGCCATCTTTGATGAGCTGAAGACCGCTGAGGGCCAGGTTAACCGCGAGCAGCTATACAGCGATTTGCAGAAGGAATTGACCGAGTGGATGCCAATCGCCCCACTATTGGCCCATAAGAATGGTTGGTATGTTGGCGAAGACGTGGGTGGTTTCCCGGGTGCACGCATTGGTATTGCAGATCCAGACTGGCGTTTGCTTTGGGCGGTTGACGGTGGCAAGTAAGAGTCAATAGAGCGAAATCAGCGAATCGTCCAGGCGGCTTTGCGCTGAGAAAGCGAATCAATCAATAGGTCGGCTAGTCGCCGATTCCTGATATCCAGGAATCGGCGACTAGCCGACTTTAATGGGCTTGCACAGCGTGAGTACGAAGAATGGGAAAATAGCAAATTCTGTGAGAGCGATTTCATGTTCTGCAAGACGGAACATCGGTCTATCTTTCTTAGGCGATTTTCGCCAGAGTGTGTTCTACACAACCTTAAGATGATCCCCGTATCTATGTTTTGAAAGGCTTGATATGCGCTATCGAAAGAGAGTTCTGTCGCTTCTGGCTGTCTCCTCATTGCTCCTAGCATCCTGTGGCGGCGTCTCGACTGGGGGAGACACCACCGCCTCGGGCGGAGTCGGAGCCAGCGAAGCCCTTCCGCCCGGTGTTGAAGTCACCGCAGTTGGCGCGCAGACGTTGAGCCGTGGTACCCCTGTTGCTGGCGGTTCGCTCTCGGTGGGGTTAATCGCTCCGATCGAGTCGCTGGATCCAACCACCTCCGTGGCCAGTGGTGGCACGGTCATGCGTGCAATCTTCGACTCCCTCTTCGTCTACAACGAAAAGGGCGAAGTTATCCCAGACCTTGCCGAATCCCTAGAGACCGCCGACGGTGGTAAGACCTGGGTTATGAAGCTGCCTACCGGTGTGAAGTTCACCGACGGTACTGACTTCAATGCCGATGCCGTGGTGACGCACCTGACGAACCTAGCCAAGGAGGGCTCGGTTTCCCGTGCTGCCGCCGATGTGCGCCAGATCGAAACCATGAGCGCACCTTCCGCTGACACTGTTGAGTTCGTGCTGAGCAGCCCAAATATGACCTTCCCAAAGATTTTCGTCTGGGGCTTCCCTGGTGGTCCTTCGATGATTCCTTCACCCACCGCGGTGGAGAAGCTGGGCGATAAGTTTGCTACCGCTCCGGTTGGTGTTGGTCCATTCAAGGTGAAGTCCTTCCAGTCCGGTGGCAACATCACTCTGGAGCGTAACCCTGACTACCATATTGACGGGCAGCCACTGCTTGACGAAATCGTCTTCGTGAGTGCTACCGACTCCCAGTCGCGTCTGTCAGCGGCTATCGCCAAGGATATCGACCTAGGGCGCACCCAGTCCGGTACTGACTTGGCTGAAGCCTCCAATGGCGGGCTGGTCTCGCTCTACCAGCCAGATTCGACCTACTATAACCTGCTGTTCAATTTGACCAAGGAACCGTTTGACGACATTCGTTTCCGCCAGGCTGTCATTCAGGCTATTGACCTAGATGGCCTGAACCAGGCAACCTTCGGTGGAACGCATAGCACCATGACCGGTCTTTTCCCGGAGGCCAACCCGTTCTTCGAGGAAACCGGCTGGCCAGGCTTTGACCCCGAGGCCGCCAAGAAGCTGGTTGAGGAGTACAAGGCCGACGGCGGCACCGCTGCATTCAGCCTGACCACCACCAGCCCGCCAGAATTCCAGAAGCAGGCCGCAGTGATTCAGCAGATGCTCAGTGATGCCGGTATCGAGATGACCATCAATGTCTCGGACCAGCCAACCATGGTAACCGAAGCGCTATCCGGTAATTACCAGGCACAGCACCGTTACACCGAAGTCCGTGAAGAAGTCGACCAGGGCTTGCGCAACCTATATCATTCCAAGTCCACCGGTAATAACGGCAAGGCTGGTCTGCCACAGATTGACAGCATCTTCGATGAGCTGAAGACCGAGGCTGGTCAATCCAACCGCGAACAGCTGTTCAGCGACCTGCAGAAGGAACTCAATAGCTGGATGCCAATCGCACCACTGTTGGCCCACAAGAACGGCTGGTACGCCGGCGAAAAGGTTGGCGGCTTCCCAGGCGCTCGCGTGGGCACCTTTGACCCAGACTGGCGTCTGGTCTGGGCCGTTGATGGTGGCAAGTAAGCCTCGTTCAGCGTACCTGTCGTAGATCGTAACCACCTAGGGTTGAGGCTGTAAGCCCTTAAGTGGGGCATGGATAAGCCACTGATCTTCCGGAATTCGGAAGGTCAGTGGTTTTTCTGCTTTAAAGCGGAAAATTTCAGTGGTCGAGTAGGGTGCAAAATCACGGTAGATGTCTAGTTGGTTCTTGGAACGAAACAAAATGCTGCACTTGCGCGCCAGGTTTCGCGAAAGTGTGATCTAAGCAATATCCGAAGGTTCTCTTGTTCGCCTTATGTAAGGCCAAGTATGCGCCACATAAAAGCGCTCTATCTTTCCTTGCAGTTTCCTCGTTGCTCCTAGCCTCCTGCGCGAGTACTCCCGCAGAAGGCGGACCGGTTACGGTGGAACCTCCGTCGGAAGTGTGTCGCTTCGGCCAGGCGTTGATGTCACCGAGGTTGGAGCGCAAACCTTTTCGCGCGGCACCTCGGTTTCCGGTGGATCACTGTCGGTGGGTTTGATGGCCCCGATCGAATCTTTGGACCCGAGCTCCTCGGCAACCAGTGGCAGTGTCGTGATGCGTGCTATCTATGGCACGCTCTTCGTCTACAGTGAAAAGCGTGAGGTCGTGCCGGGGCTGGCCAAGTCCCTCGAGAGCAGGGATGATGGCAAAACCTGGGTGATGAAGCTACCTACCGGGGTGAAGTTCACCGACGCGACCGACTTTAATGCAGAGGCAGTCGTCATTCACCTGAAGAACCTGGGCAAGGGAGGCTCGGTCTCTCGTTCGGCCGCCGATGTGCGCTAGATTGAAGCGATGGCCGCCTCATCCGCCGACACCGTTGAGTTCGTCCTCAAGAGAGCCCGAAGTGCTTTCCGCGGGCCACCTTGTGGGGGCCGCAGCCCCGATCCAAGTACGGCGTTATCGATTGCTGTTGCGAGGAAGGCGGCGGAACCCCAACGGATTCCGGATAACTTCCACCCGATGGCCGCGTCAAGCCGCCGAAGAAATGACCGCATGGTAGTTCCTTGAACTGGAGTATCGGTGTAGCGTACTAGCATACCCAGGACAGGTTCCATCATCAGCTGTGTGGCTCCTGCCGAGCTGAGCATACCACCCCAGCCAAACCAGATGGCCGTGACGCCTGCGGATGGAGTGGTGGTGTGCTGAGCCAAAACTCTGGCGGCTACGGCCAAGGCGCTGGAGTCGAAGCCGTCCTCTTAGGGCGTGCCGTAACGCCACTCATCAGCGGCCATCATCCCGTTGGTGTCCCCTTAGTCCCGGCGGACTAGCCGCGGATACTGTGCCTCGGCATGCATGGTGGTGCCGCATGCTGCCGCGACGTTGGCCCAGCTAGTCCAGTCGGTTACAAGAGCGGCTTCAATATCACTGATGTCATTGAAATATGTTTCTTCATCCAGGTCCTGCCAAGACTTTGTTGCTCTTGGACGATCTCGTTCAACCGGATGAAATATCCGTGCATACATTTTAGAGTCACGAGGAACGAGCGCTGGAACCTCACCAAAGGTCTCGGCCGTTAGGGGGGTAGCCACTGGACCAGCCCGGGATCTGAGATCCACTGAAACTTTGTCGAAATATCACCATTCTTCCTGCTCAGGGGTGGTAACCGGGCAAAGTGAAGTACAAAGGGAAACAAAAAAGTGGGGAGAATGCCCATAGACATTCTCCCCAATTCTTTGCTCTAAACTAGTCCGAGATGATATCGGTGTTCACTGGGCGGCGGTCAGACACCCCGGCCCATTGAGCGGTCTTTTCCGAAACCTTCCCGTTGGTGAAGAATTCGGTGAAGACCTGATTGAACATTTCCGGCTGGTCGGTCTGACCCTGGTGACCGCAGTCGTCGGGGTAGAAGAACTGTACGTTGGGAAGTTTCTCTTCCTGCAGGTATGCGTTTTCCACAGGTCCAAGCACATCCTGACGACCGTACAGGTAAATCATTGGGATGGTCAGTGCGTCCAAGCGTCCGCGCAGATCCAACAGTTGAGCAAGATTTGGATCAGTAGCGGCGGCACGGTTCCACTTAGAGGCAGCTGTGAAAGAATCACGCTGAATCTCGGCGGCCGCGGTGCGCAATTCGATGACATCATCGGTTACGGCCTCACCGCGGTGGATGATGCTGCCCATCATTTCGCGCATCGACTCGGCAGTGCCTTCCCAGCGCGGGAACGGAATACCGGGGGCCAATGCGTCGGCTGGGATGCCTAGGGCGCTGTTGAAACCCGAGGTAGCGATCATGGCCAAGTTGGTGACGCGCTCTGGGTAGGTAATCGCAAAGTAAGCTGCGCTCTGCGCGCCCTGTGAGTTGCCGCCGAGGTTGAATTTTTCTAGTTTCAGCGCATCGGCAAACTGCTTAAGGAAGTCTACCCAGCTCATATGACCACGCACCGGACGGTATTGGGCGCCGGTGTCTGATTTGCCGAAACCTGGGCGGTCTGGAGCGTAGACGCGGAACCCTTCCTTGGCCAGTGCCGGCATCATGAAACGCCAGCCGGCGGTGCCGGAGGAGCCTGGAAGGCCACCATGCAGAAGAACTACAGGATCACCACCTTCCGGTCCGGCCACCATGTAATGAGCCTTGGATCCGTCGGCCAGCTCGATGTACTGGCTTTGTGGGGTTACCTGCAGGGATTTTTCGTTAGTTTGTGAAGTCACTACTCCTGCTTTCTTTCTCGAGAAAAAGTTGAACGAATTAGAGCTTGATGTTCGGCGGAATTTCCATGCCGAACGCCGAGCGAGACCAGGTGTTGTACCAAGGCTCGGCCACGTTAACGATGTGGTTCATCGCGGCGTGCATATCCCGCCAGAAGCGCTGCAGTGGCTGGTCTAAGTGCAAGGATGCGCCGCCGGAGTGCAGGAATAGCTCATCAACTGCCGCTAGTGCGCGGTGGGTAGCGCGCACCTGATTGCGGCGGACTTCGATCTTGGTTTCGGTCGAAACAACCTTGCCAGCGGCGGCAATGTCGTACACCCGGGAGAAATCATCCAAAACGTGATTGACCGATGCCTGAATGTCGGCTGCGGCCGCACCCAAAGAACCGAGCTGGTATGGATCGGACTTTGTTGCGGCCCCGGTGATGCCGGTGCGTTCACGGGTAAACGCGATCGAAGCCGCCAGTGCGCCCTCGGCGATGGCTAAGGTTGCGGTGGTGATGGCGCCAGCGAACATCACACCACGTGGGATGCTGTACAACGGATTTTCTAGACCCAAAGCACGGCCAGCAGTACCGGCGGTGATTTCCTCGGTGCTGATTACCCGGTAATCAGGTACGAAAACATCCTTGACCAGCAGATCCTTCGAGCCCGTTCCGCGCAAGCCCAGCACGTCCCACGAATCATGGACGATTTCGTAGTCCTTGCGTGGCAGACAGAAATGACGAACGTCATTGCGGTTTGGTGTGCCGTCCGGATTCGCGACAAAACCGCCAATCATGACCCACTGGCAGTGGTCGGTGCCCGAGGAGAACTTCCAGTGACCGGTGAAACGGAATCCACCGTCAACCGGGGTGCCGACACCCATTGGGGCATAAGGTGAGGCGACCCAGGTATCTGGATCTTCCTTCCACAGTTCTTGCTGTAGTCGATCGTCGGCCTGCGCCAGTTCGTGTGGATGCACACCCACCACTCCAGCAACCCAACCAGTGGCCGAATCGGCGCTTCCAGCGGTTAAAACAGCCTTCATGAAATCAACCGGGTGCGTTTCCATGCCCCCGTACTTCTTCGGCTGTAGCATCCGGACAATGCCGGTGTCCTTCAGGGTCGAAGCAACATCGGCGGTGAGCTTTCCCAAGTTTTCATTCGCTCGACCATTTTCGGCAAAGTACTCGGCGAGGGCCTCGACGCGTTCCAGCACATTATCTGCGGCGGAAGCTTCAGTCTGCGGCAGTACTTCAGTCATGTCATTCTCCATTGTGGCAAAGAGTTACGAGTTGTCCGCTGCGTCGGTTGGATCGACAGGGGTCTTGCGGTTGTGCCCCCAGTAGTGGGCTGCTGAGTAGCGAGTTGGTGTCCAGGTCTTCTCGTCAATGACGATTCCGCCGGTACCGTATTCGATACCGAAGTTCGATGGGCTACGAACGTAGAAGCTGATCATCTTGTCGTTGGTGTGCTTACCGAGAGTCGACAGGATTGGTGCGGCGTCTTCTTCCAGCACCTTTTCCCAAGCACGTCCCACGACATCGAGTTCGTCGACTTCGAACATCAGGTGTCCCACGGCTGAGCCAACATTTGGCAGTTCGGCGAAGGCGTAGGAGTGGTGGCGCTCGTTGCAGTGCAGGAAGGTCAGGTCAATTTCCCCATTTGGGCCACCTTCAATGTGGTCGCTCAGAGAGAAGCCCAGCAAGTCGAAGTACAGGGTGTTGTAGGCGTCCCAGTTTTTCACAGCCTGGAATACGTGACCCAGACCGCCACGTCCTGTGATGAACCGGTTGCCATGAGGCGTGACGAGACGGTCAGTGGCTTCGCGTAGTCCGTAGTGCAGTTCCAGTGTGAGGAGCTTGTCCGGGTCATCGAAACGGGCGCCGGCAGTGACGCGACGTTCGCGCACTTCTTCCGCATTCATTTGGGTGACCTCGTAGCCGGCCTCGGTCAAAATCTGGGAGAGCTGCGCCAGATCCTTTGGACCGCTAACTTCCCAACCGATGACGCGAGCGCCGTCGGTTTCACCCTTGTTGATGATCAGGCGGTATTCCTTCTCATCCATGCGGAACTCTAGGCGGTCATCGGTGCGTACCGACAGCTGCAGCCCCAGAAGGTCAGAAGCGAAGGCAACCCAAGCGTCCAGATTCGTTGCTTCAACGACGACGTAGCCCAAGCTGCGCACCTTTGGGCGGGCGGTGATTCCTGCTGCTGATTCCAAAGATGTCGAATGCTCTAGTTCGGTAACGCTCATGGAGCTGCTCCTCTTGCCTGTGAGTTTGCCTGTGAATAAATTTTGAGTCGAGGTTCCACATGGATATTTACTGCCACGCAGAGCTGGACTAAATCCCTGCTGGAGGGACCACCCTTCGATGTAAGGCTGATCACAGTATTCAATTTTTCTGCGCAGAAACAAATATTGCTGTTCCGAAAGCTGGAACAACTGTTACAGGATTTTCAGAACGGACCAATGCGTGGAACGCTACCTCCGGGTGGTGAGCCTCACTCGGGGTGGGCTCCATCTCGGTCGAGCCGCGCCGCAATTGACGCCAAAAGCTATTCCGGCGCCCGTTAGGCGGGTAGTTTCCCCTGATTCTCGCGCCAGATGGAATAGCGGAGCCGAGTTCAATCTATATGTGCTCGGATAGTCCAAACGTCGCTGCGCCTCGGCGACGTGTTGACCTCGTCAACGGACACCCACTGCGGAT
The DNA here is from genome assembly GCF_050753455.1 of Glutamicibacter uratoxydans. GTDB lineage: Bacteria > Actinomycetota > Actinomycetes > Actinomycetales > Micrococcaceae > Glutamicibacter > Glutamicibacter uratoxydans_A. Next base: position 3,168,617 of record NZ_CP192736.1, on the reverse strand, counting down.
TCTTGAGTTGGGTCAGTGGTGGGGGTAAAGGTCGAAAGTAAAAATATTTGTAGTGATCGTTCCAAGTTCTGGAACATGCCTACTGCGCATGTGACTGACAGCACATATGGTTATGCGGACGGTGCCTGTTGTTACGTGGCAAGTAGCGGGTACTTCAATCAAACAAGTCACCATGGAGAATTTAGTGTCCAGATTACGTCTCGCAGGCATACGGTTTGCTCATTTAATAGCCGTGCTATTTGGGGTGAGCTTTCTAGTATATTTGCTCCTTGACCTGCTGCCTGGCGATACCGCCGAAGTAATTGTCGCCTCGAGCGCTAACCCGACAGAGGATGCCGTCGAGGAGATTCGAAAACAACTGGGGTTAGATCAACCGCTACTAGTGCGATTTTTTGGCTGGTTTGGAAATGCATTGCAGGGGGATCTGGGGATGTCCTTCCGTACCGGCCAGGCTGTGACCGAAGCGATCGCCGAGCGACTGCCGGTCACCTTGCAGTTGCTACTCATGGCCGAAGTCGTTTCGTTAGCCATTGCCATCCCCCTGGCCATCGCCGCTGCTAAGCGCCGTGACGCCATGTTTGACAAAGTCACCGCAGTTTTTGCCTTCGGCCTGCAATCGATCCCGAACTTTGTGGTTGCGCTGGTAAGTATTGTGATTTTTTCCGTTATGCTCGGCTGGTTGCCGGCGATTGGTTTCGTGCCGATGAACGAGGGGCTTTGGGAAAATATCAAGTCGCTGATAATCCCGACACTCGCGTTATCGGCTGGTCTGATCCCGCTGTATATGCGTGTGCTCCGAAACGAAATGATTCGTGTTCTTCAGGAAGACTTTATTCTTGTAGCCCGCTCACAGGGGCTGAAGTCACGCACCGTGCTCTTCCGCTACGCGTTGAAGCCATCGCTGCCGACCTTGGTCACCGTGGTTGGTATCAATATCGGTACATTGATCGGCGGAACGATCATTATCGAACTGATCAGTGGTCTTCCAGGCATTGGAACCTTGCTCTACGCTGCGATTAACAACCGCGACTACGTATTGGTCCAAGGTGTGATCTTGTTTGTGGCAGCGGCCTACGTTGTGGCGAACTTTCTCGTGGATATTTTCTACACAATTCTTGACCCGAGGGTTGAAGCATGAGCACCGATATAAAAAATCTCCCACCCGCCTCGCAGCCGGCACAACTCGCAGTCACCAAGGCAAGCCGCAAGCGCAAGGCCAAACGCCGCCCACTGGCACTAACATTATCCGTTGCTTGGTTGGTCATCCTCTTCGGATCGATCATCCTCTTCCCACTGTTGCCACTACCTGATCCTGCTCGAAGTGATTACGCTGCGATCGGTGCACTACCCTTTAGCCCGGGACATATTCTGGGTACCGATGAAATCGGGCGTGACATGCTCTCGCGATTGATTGTTGGTGCGCAGGTCTCGTTGACCGCCGGTATCGGCGCCATCCTCGTTGCCGTAATCATCGGCTCGACCTTGGGTATTTGCGCTGGCTTCTTTGGTGGCTGGGTTAACCGTGTGATTAGCGGCGCGCTGGACATCATGCTGGCCTTCCCCTCCATCGTCGCGCTGATTGCCTTGAGTGTTTTTATGGGCCCGGGCCTGTGGACCATCATTATCGGTATCGGCATTGTGGCCTCACCTGCTCTTGCGCGTGTGGCGCGTTCGGCAACTCTGACCTTCGTCAACCGTGACTTTGTGGTGGCTGCTCGCAGTATGGGGGCTAGCAGCTTGCGGATTCTGTTCCGTGAAATTCTGCCTAACGTGATCGTTCCGATCATTGCCTACGCAACCGTCATGATTGCGGTGGCTATCGTGGCTGAGGCTTCCCTGAGCTTCCTCGGTCTGGGTGTTCCACCTCCGGCCGCGAGCTGGGGATCGATGATGGGTACCGGCCGAGCCGAACTCTCGACCTTGCCACATATCGTCCTGTTGCCGGCAGCAACAATGTTCATCACTTTGCTCGCATTGAACTTCCTGGCCGAATTCTTTAGCAAGCGCTTCGACATTAAGGAGGCCGCGCTGTAATGAGCACTTCACCAGAGGTTCGGGAAAACACCGCAGATTCATCCCCGCTACTTGAAATTGAAGACCTCAACATCCACTTTGATACCGGCAATGGGATCGCCGAGGTCATCAACGGTGTGGGGTTGAAACTCGAAGCCGGCAAGGTTCACGGACTAGTCGGTGAATCAGGCTCAGGCAAGTCGGTGACTTCCCGAGCGGTCATGGATCTATTGCCACGCCAGCGGATGGTTACCCGCACCGGTTCAATCAAATTCAAGGGCCGCGAAATCATGGACCTGAATGAAGACCAAATGCGCGAAAGTATCCGTGGCAAACACGTGTCCATGGTGTTCCAGGATCCGATGACTGCCCTGAACCCCGTGATGCGAATCGGGATGCAGTTGGCGCTGCCGATGATTCGTCATTTTGGTATTTCAAAGAAGGCTGCCCTGGTCCGGGCCGAAGAATTGCTCGGACAGGTCGGTATCCCGCATCCGGCCGAGCGTCTGCGTTCCTTCCCTCACGAGATGTCCGGTGGTCAGCGACAACGTGTCATGATCGCGATCGCGCTGGCATGTGACCCAGAACTGTTAATTGCCGATGAACCAACCACAGCACTTGACGTGACCGTTCAGGCACAGATTTTGGACTTGTTCGACCGGTTACGCAAAGAACGCAATCTGGCGATTTTGCTGGTCTCTCACGACCTGTCATTGATCGCCGAGCGTTGTGATCATGTGTCGGTGATGTACGCCGGACGTATCGTCGAATCCGGTCCTGCCGAGGAGATCTTTAATCACCCCGAGCATCCGTACACCAAGCTGTTGGAAGAAGCTCGCCCGAGCATGGACACGCCACCGCATACGGTGCTGCAGACCATTCCCGGTAGCCCGCCGCAGCTGGTGGATCTGCCGCCAGGCTGTTCCTTTGCCAACCGTTGCCCGCTGGCCACCGAGATCTGCCGACATGAGCGCCCCTTGCTGCTTGCGCGTGGCGACAAGCGCGTGGTCGCGTGTCACCACGACCTCTACGCAGCGGATGCCGTGGATCTTTCTGCTGGGTCCCATCCGGCTAATTCTTCAGATTCGACAGGAGTTCGCTAATGAGTACGAATAGTTCGGTGAATGTCTCTGTTAAAGAAGGGGTTCAGGCAGCCGACGACATCGTGTTGGATGCCAAGGGGATCATTGTTGACTACCCGGTGCGAGGCAAGAAGCCATTCCGTGCGGTGCACGGAGTGGATCTTTTCGTGCGCCGCGGCGAGACGTTGGGGTTGGTTGGTGAATCGGGGTGTGGAAAATCGACCACCGGAAAGTCGCTGATTCAGCTTCCGAGGCCAACTCAAGGTGAGGTGATGCTAGGTGATTTGGATCTGAGCAAGCTGAGCCAGAAGGAGCTTCGCGGGGTACGTAACCGCCTGCAGATGATCTTCCAGGATCCGATCGCTTCGCTGAATCCGCGCCGCACCGCGCAAGAAATCGTTATGGATTCGCTGACGTTGATAGGGCATAAGAATCCTAAGGAACGTGCTCTGGAGATTCTGCAGTCGGTGGGTGTGGACCGTCAGATGGCCAGCCGGCGCCCACACCAGCTCTCCGGTGGTCAGTGCCAGCGGATCTCGATCGCACGCTCGATCGCTCAAGAGCCCGAAGTTATGATCTGTGACGAGCCCGTGTCCGCACTGGACGTTTCGGTGCAGGCACAGGTACTCAACCTACTCGAAGAGATGAAGGAAGAGTACAGCCTGTCCATGGTCTTTATCTCCCATGACCTAGCGGTAGTAGCCAATATTAGTGACCGTGTTGCAGTGATGTATCTGGGCCGGATGTGTGAGGTGGCGCCATCCACCGAGCTGTACAGCCGTCCGCGACATCATTACACGAACCTGCTGCTGGACTCGGTGCCGAAGCCCGGTGAGCAACGAAAGCTAAAGCCGGTTCAAAGCGACTCTGGACAGGTGAAGTATGACGGCACCGGGTGTCCGTTCGCATCACGATGCCCGGCCGCAACTCAAATCTGCAAGGACGAGATGCCGGAGCTGAAGATCATCGGTGATGACCATCAGGTTGCTTGCCACCACCCGATCGAGGACTAAGGCGCGCCGCTAAAAATTATATAACCCTTCGGTGAAGGGAACATTTCGAGAACTGCCGTCAAGATCGTCTACAGGTCCTGACGGCAGTTCTCTGTGCTAGGGATTTAATGATTCGAGGATATGCCGGTGGTGGCCGCCGCGAGCGTTCAGTACTGTCCAGAGGCCGAGGAGCTTCGCGGAATGCAGTACACGCTGACGTCGCAGTTCGATTCGACAATTGAATCACGAGCCGCGTCACTGGTGGTGACAATGCCGTGAGAGCTGGCCAGAGCAACCAAGCGGTGGAATGCGATCTGGGGGAGCGCCAGAATAGGCGGTAGTGCATTCCCGGGTCCAAACTCCCGGTTTCATGACTGCGGGACATCGTGGTGAACTTTTTAGGGCGCAGATCAGACCTCCCGGCGTTCTGCAGCGGATGGTGTCTCTGCGGCCACGCCCCGGCCGGTAGACACCTCTTTCCAGTGCCGACTTCGCCCAGATCTCGATCCAAGGGATGGAATCGAATTTGAAGACAAACAAAAGTGGCCGGGTGATCCAAACGGATCACCCGGCCACTGCACAACTTCAGATATCTCGCCGGGCGCTACCCGACCGTGCTCCCCCTAGGACTCTTTCTTCCAGATTTGACGCCAATCTGGTTCGGAAACGCCGACGCGAACACCTGGAAACCCGCCAACCTCGTCACCGACGTACCAACCGTCGCTGTGGGCAACCAGCGGAGTGATTGGCACCCATTCGGCCAATACTTCCTGAATGTCAGCGTAGATCTCAGACTTGCGGTCCTGACCTTCCTGAGTCTTTAACTCGTCCAATAGGACATCTAAGTCAGGGTTGCCCACCTGGCTGAAGTTACCGGTGGAGTTGCTGTGGTAACCGGTGCGCAACAACTGGTCGAATTCTTCACGAACGTCCACGTAGCGGTGCTGGGCCTGGAATTTTCCGGCCAAGGCTTCGGTCACCATGGTTGGCTGATCAGCAACATTGATATTCATGGTGATGCCAGCGTCCTGGAGCATCTGCTGCATGACTGCAGCCTGCTTCTGGAACTCCGGCGGACTGGTGGTAGTCACGGTGAACTCGGCCTTGCCTCCGTCAGCCTCGTACTCCGTGACTAGCTTCTTTGCCGCTTCCACATCAAAGGTTGGCCAGTCCGTTTCCACGAAGTGGGGGTTTGATGTTGGAACCATGCCCTGCATCGGGGTATGGAGGCCGTCAAAGACCGCCTCATTCAAGGCGTTCAGATCGAGTGCATGAATGACCGCGGTACGAAAGCGGACATCATCGAATGGCTCTTCAGCCAGGTTGTACAGCAGATTGTAGTAGCTGCCATCTGGCTGGTAGAGAGCTGTTAGACCAGCCGCTTCTGCCTGCACCATATCCGTGGCGGCTTTGGAGGATCCCATGTCAATGTCCCCGGCCTGAGCCGCCGCAAGACGTGCTTGGGAGTCCGTGGTGTTCTTGAACGTCAATTCATCCAAGTATGGATATTCATCCATGTAGTAATCCGGATTGCGTTCCAGAACCACATCTCCGCCGGATTGGAAGGACTTCACCTTGAACGGGCCAGCACCTACAGGTTTGGCGCCAAAGGAGTCGCCGAGTTCCTTCACTGCCGTCGGAGAAGGGATCATTGACGGCCCGCCGGGAATGCCCCAGACAAAGACCTTCGGGAAGGTCATGTTTGGTTCCTTGAGCACCATCTCCAGCGTAAGATCATCCGGGGTGTTCATGGATTCAATCTGACGCACGTCACCAGCAGCGCGGGACATTGAACCCTCCGCAGCCAGATTCTCGAGGTGGGCGACAATAGCCTGTGCGTTGAAGTCGGTGCCATCGGTGAACTTAACGGCTGCTGGTAGCTTCATGATCCAGGTCTTGCCACCATCGGTGGTTTCGATCGACTCGGCCAGCTCCGGAACAACATCGCCATTGGCATCGTACACGAAGAGAACATCGAAAATGGCGCGCATCACCGCGGCCCCGCTACCCACTGAAGTCGTCGGGTCCAAGGATTCGACGGGAGCAAAGTGCCCCACAGTCAATGCGCCACCCCTGACCGGGTCACCCAAGGCTAGTGCCTGAGCCCCGGAGTCGGTGATATAGACCCCCTCGGCCAACTCTCCGCTTGACGTGCCAGATGTTGTCGGCGACTCATTGCCCGACCCACATCCCGCCAGTGCGAGTGACAAGCTGGCAATGCCGACCAGCATTAGATTCTTGACCTTCAAGATGTTCCCTCTCATGTAGCCGAAGTGATCGACAAACACTGCCGAAACTCGGTACTCCTATTACAAGCTGATACAAATACGGATCGAAATCTTCAGTAGAAAATCGTGATTTAGCGCACTTGCCTGTCTTGGATATGAACGCTAGCATGACTTCCATGCATCTGTATACCGATGGGCGCAAGTTAATTCAAGGGAGTCCGAATGAGTGGGTTGGCCAAGCTATTGGGGCAGTGGAGTGCGGGGGTTCGGTGGGAAGATCTCACTGAGGATCAGCGCACGCGCGTCCTGAACTCACTGATCGACACCATCGGTGTCGCAATTTCCGGTTCCCGTGCACCGGAGTTCGCTGAAATTCAGGCCTATATATCTGCCGCGTATCCGCAAGAGGCCGGTCAGGCCAAGATTTGGGGGACCGACGAGAATGCCTCGGTCACCAAGGCGGCGCTGGCCAACGCCACCGCCGGACACTTGATGGATTTTGATGATGTGCACTATGACATCCATGGGCATGCCAGTACCGTGATCGTTCCGGTGATTATCGCTATCGCCCAAGAGCGAGAGCTGCAGTTCTCCTCGGTCCTCAACGGATATGTGGTTGGCGTGGGTGTCATGAACGCCGCCAGTAAAATCTTTGGCCCACAACATTACTCGGTGGGCTGGCACTCGACGTCAACCTGTGGGGTCATTGGTGCTGCCGCGGCCGCCGCGGCTACTCTGGGGCTGAAGGCTGACCAAATTGCGACTGCGATCTCCGCTGCCGCCTCCATGTCGGTAGGCATTCGTGCTAACTTTGGTACCCCACTGAAGCCCATTCATGCTGGCTTAGCTGCGCGAGCCGGGATCGAAGCGGCATTTATGGCCGAAGTCGGTATCCTCGCCTCGCCAGTTGCGCTGGAAGGAAAATTGGGTGCCGTGAAGGTTTATGGAGATGGAAGCTGGCCGGACAGTTACAGCGAACCACTCCACGTTGCCGTTCAGGCAGCACAAGATGGCCTCGACTCATTGGGTTTGAAGCTCTACCCCTGCTGCCGTGGCTCGCACTATGCGGTGGATGCGGCCCTCGAAGTCTACGACGCGCTGGATTCTAGTGAGAAAATCCAGAAAATTAACGTGGTTGTGCCGCTGGGTACGCGCACCGCGCTGATTTATGACGACCCCACTTCGGGACTCGAGGCGAAGTTTAGTTTGCCCTATGTCATTGCGTCGGCCCTAGCTCACGGAATCCCGCGACCAGCGCACTTCCAAGATAAGGCGGTGCACGATCCATTCACCCGAGAGCTGATGGGGTTGATCGACGTGGAAGAAGACGTATCCAATGGAGATCTGTCTTCCGGGATGGAGGGACGCTACGCGTGGATAGAGGTAGTCACCGACGCCGGGAAGCGGGTGCAGGCACGAGTGGATGATGCCAAAGGCTCTTTCTCCCGTCCGCTGAGCATCGCTGAGGTTAATGAGAAGTTCTTGGTGACCGCCGCACCATTGGGGGCCGACAGCGCCCGCGCTGCGCTGGAGCTGTTGCGTTCGGTCTCCCCTGAGGTAAAGGTCAGCGAACTGTTCGCCGCGCTCTATCGCTCGAAGGTCAACAGCTAAGAGTGCTGAAACCTAACGCTGGGCTTGGTTGCCGCTATGGCCGGCGGCGTGAGCATCCAATACGCGCTGAACGAAGCCTGCGTACTCGTCCATGTAATACTGTAGGAATCCGCGGGTGGATTCGTTGGTGATGGTGCCGTCTTCGGCATAATTGCCCAAATGATCTTCGGTGAACTGTATCCGAAAAATCTCGCCATCTCCGCGCCGGAACCCTTGGTTCTGGACCTCGCCTGCTCCACACGGTTCTACTTGAGCGTATTCGGTTGGCTCATCAGTGTATTCGATGTGGCTGTCAACCTGTGATTCCAGCGCCTCGCACGAAGATCTGAAACAGGCCATGGCGGATTCACAGCAGGGCCGTGTCGCTAGATTTATTCATGCTCATTTACCGTGTTCTGGACTTCCCCGATGAGGATGTTGAGCATGCCATGTTTCCAATTTCGCGGGTAGTGACGGTACTGAAGGCTATTCCCTCCTGGACCTCAAAGAACCTATGGCTCCCGCCCATAACCACTGTCCGGTGTTGGATGACGCGGGAGGGCCGAGCGGGGTCATTGCGCTCATTGCTTGTTGCGGAGCAGCTTGGCTGCGGATTGACCGGTCACCCAGATCATGCCCGAACCCCTTTGTGCTCCCACACGCATGAGCTTGCCCGATGCGCAGAGGTGTGAATCCTACCTCTGTCTAGTTCGGGTTCAACTCACCGACTGCTGCAGAGGATACCGGGTTCACGATATTGCTAGGCGGTTGGCTGCCGAAAAGCGTCAGTCGATGTCGTTGAGCTCCAGGCTTCGGCCTTCACGAGTCGCCCCGATGGTGGTTGCCGCAGCGCCCAGCATCACGGCCCGGCATGCTTCGCTCAGCCACAGTTTGCGATTGGCCCTGCGCGTCATGAGTGCGGTGATGAGCGGAGCGGCCCCGCGTCAAAGCTCGAAGAGCTTTTGGAAGGTCAATGATGTGGCCGTATGCCTCATTCGGGTGGGGGTAGCTCGGCAGTGAAAGCGGGGTAGGGCCAGGCGTGATGGCCTAGCATAGGGCGCCGGCATCGTCATTGCCATGCCGAATTCCCGGAGGGTTTCCATCTGCAACAGCGGGAGAATCGGATAGATGGCCAATGTTCCTTAGATCGTGCCGAACAACACCATATTGGAAAACTGGAAAGGGCTTTGGGTGGTTGCCCTCCAGTGGAGTGGGGGCGCTTCGCAGCCCGAACGATCGGGAGCCGTTGATCAGCATTACGGACTCGGGGCGCCACTGCGCCATTTTGGTCGCACTAGATTCGGTGCGTTCTGACGAATCTGGCGATGCCGTGCGAGTCGAAAGTCTGGCAATAATCGCAGCGGGGTCGGGCTTTAATTTCGCACTTTCCATGTGCGGCTTACCGGTGTCGGAATTTTAGCTATGTGGCCCAATCGGCGAGCTGTCGGTGTATGCCGTCCGGCAATTGCGGGATGGGGTCCGGTAGTTTCACTATTTTGCCCTTGACAGTGACGCACCTCTCCTCCTAAAGTTTTCATAAAGCAAAATATAAATTCCACGAAACGGAATTTATGCCTAGCTTGTGAAGGTAGATCCACCATGACTTACACCGTGAACTGCTCAATCCTTTTCACCGAACTACCCATCCTTGAACGGGCCGCGGCCGCCAAGGCTGCCGGTTTTGACAGTGTGGAATTCTGGTGGCCCTTTGTCGACGCTGTTCCCGCGGATAGGCAGGTGGATTCCTTCGTTACTTCGCTGCATGATGCGGGGGTGCAACTTGACGGACTGAACTTCTTCGCCGGCGACATGCCCGCGGGGGACCGCGGCATCGTCTCCTGGAAGGGACGCTGCTCGGAGTTCACCGACAATGCAAACGTAGTTGCCGCCATCGCTGAGGCCACCGGATGCCAATCGTTCAATGCCCTCTATGGCAACCGTATGGCGGGCTACACCGCCGCCGAACAAGATGAACTAGCGCTGCAGAACCTCTTAGCGGCCACCGCGGCAGTGGCCCGTGTCAATGGCACCGTCCTCATCGAGTCGGTCTCGGGTGCGAATGCCTACCCGCTGAAAACCGCCGCTGATGCGTTAGCGGTGGTTGACCGGGTCAAGGCGGCGGGCGGAAACAATATCGCCCTGCTCGCCGACTTTTACCACTTGGCGGTCAACAATGATGATGTGCCGGCGCTCATCGAAGCCCACGCGAAAGATTTTGGGCATATCCAAATCGCTGATAATCCGGGCCGTGGGGCACCGGGTACCGGGCAGCTTCCGCTGCTGCAATGGATCGATCGCAGCCGGGAACTAGGTTACCGCGGAAAGGTATCCCTGGAATATAGGCAGGACATCACCACCGCTTTCAACTGGCTGAACACTTCGCCGACTCACGTCTAGAGCTTCACTCCCGCTACAAATCACACCTCAACGTTGGAGTAACCATCATGTCGCAGAACGTCGCCTTCATAGGATTGGGCATTATGGGTCTTCCCATGGCCAAGAATCTTCTCAACGCCGGTTTTCAATTCACCGGCTATAACCGCAGCCCCGATAAGGGTGAACGGCTGGTCGCCGCGGGAGGCAACAGCGCCAACACCGTGGCCGAAGCCGTCCAGGACGCTGACATCATCATTACCATGGTGCCCGACTCCCCGGACGTCGAAGCCATCGTGAACGGGGACGGCGGAGTTTTTGCCCATGCCAAGCCCGGGGCCATCTGGATCGATAATTCATCAATTCGCCCAGATGTCTCGGTTCGTCTGGCCCGGCTGGCACGTGAGGCGGGAATCCGCCCGTTGGATGCCCCCGTTTCGGGAGGCGAACAAGGTGCCATCAATGCGACGCTCTCAATTATGGTCGGGGGCGAACCCACCGATTTTGAGGCCGCCCGCCCGGTGCTCGAAGCGGTAGGTCAAACCATCGTTTTGGTCGGCCCCGCGGGCTCCGGACAAACCGTCAAGGCTGCCAACCAGCTGATTGTGGCCGCTAATATCCAAGCTCTTTCCGAGGCTGTAGTATTTCTCGAAGCCTACGGGGTGGATACCGATGCGGCGCTGACGGTACTCGGTGGCGGACTGGCCGGTTCCAAGGTTCTGGAGCAAAAGGGTCAAAAGATCCTTGACCGAGAATTTGCGCCCGGATTCCGGTTGTCCCTTCACCACAAAGACATGGGTATCGTCACCAGTGCAGCTCATGAAGCAAACGTAAACTTGCCGCTGGGTGCCCTCGTTGCCCAACTTGTTGGGTCCACCGTCGCCAGTGGTGACGGCGACCTCGATCATTCAGGACTCTTCCGCGGTGTAGAACGCCTCAGCGGTAAAGGCCAGTAACGCCACCGACACAAAACTCCTGCGGTGGGCCGCAGCAGCGGAACGCCGGCGGCCCAGTGGACAAGCCGATACATGCTAGGGGTACCGCAAAGTACGCGAGGCCAGTGATTCGCTGAATTTCTCCTGGATCCTGGCCCACGGGCTAGCTGCCACCTTGTCGGAACCCACGTGCTCTGGCATGGCCCGGAAAAGGTGTGATGAGCCGTAAACTCCACGGGCCCCGTGATTGCCTCGTATCCCTCGTGCACGGACCCGCCGCAGGTTCCTTTTTCCAGAACAGTATTCGTAATGCCGTTGCACGGCCGAATACCCCATCAGAGGATGTGTGATTCCCATGCCTAAAATGCGCGCCGTCGACGCCATCGTTCAAATCCTGCACAAGGAGGGCGCTGTTGAGGCCTTCGGGCTGCCCGGGGCGGCCATTACCCGTTGTACTCCGCCATGAAGGCAGACGGCGGGATCAGACACACGCTGCACCGTCATGTGGAAGCTGCCTCCCACGCCGCGGACGGATATTCACGAGCCACCGGCAAGATTGGTTTATGCCCGGGAACCTCCGGCCCGGCCGGCACCGACATGATCACCGGCCTCTATGCCGCGATCGCCGATTCCATCCCAATCCTGTGCATTACCGGCCAAGCCCCCACGAATGTGCTGCACAAGGAGGACTTTCAGGCGGTAGATATTGAGTCCATTGCCAAGCCGGTGACCAAATATGCGGTGACGGTGCTGGAACCGGGCTTGGTCCCGGGCACCTTCGCCAAGGCTTTCCAGGTGATGCGTTCAAACCGTCCCGGCCCGGCACTGATCGATCTGCCCATCAACGTCCAATTGGCAGAAATCGACTTTGACATTGATACCTACGAGCCGCTGCCGGTACAGAACCCGCGGGCCAGCCGGATCCAAGCCGAAAAAGCGCTGGATCTGATCAGCTCCGGGAGCAAGCCGATCATCATCGCCGGAGGCGGGGTCATTAACGCCAACGCCAGCGAAAAGCTCGTCGAACTCGCCGAGGAATTAAACATTCCGGTGTCCCCGACCTTGATGGGGTGGGGAGCGATCCCCGACCTTGATGGGGTGGGGTGCGATCCCCGATGATCACCGGCTGCAATCGGGCATGGTGGGCATCCAGACCCACACGAAGTACGGTAACGCCACCTTCTTAGAAGCCGACGTGGTTCTTGGCCTCGGGAATCGTTGGGCCAACCGCCACACCGGTGGGTTGGAAACCTACCGCGGGAACCGCAGATTTATTCACGTTGACGTCGAGCCCACCCAAATCGGCCGGGTATTTAGTCCGGACCTGGGGATTGTTTCGGACGCCGGCGCCGCCATTGACGCAATCTTAGAGGTTGCGCGCGAACGCAAGGCAGCCGGCACCCTGCCCGACTACTCGCACTGGGCGGATTCGGCCACGGCCCGGAAATCAACCGGGCACCGCAAAACCAACTTTGACGATATGCCGATCAAGCCACAGCGGGTCTATCAGGAAATGAATGCCGCCTTCGGCCGCGACACCACCTACGTTTCCACCATTGGACTGAGCCAGATCGCCGGGGCACAACTGCTGCACGTGTACGGGCCACGCCGCTGGATTAATGCCGGGCAGGCCGGGCCGTTGGGCTGGACCGGTCCGGCCGCCTTGGGCGTGGTGCGCGGTAAGCCGGGCGAAAATGTGGTGGCGCTCTCGGGGGATTACGACTTCCAATTCATGCTCGAAGAGCTGGCCGTGGGGGCACAGTTCAACCTCCCGTACATCCATGTGGTGGTCAATAACTCGTACCTGGGTTTGATTCGTCAGTCACAGCTACCCTTTGACATGGATTATCACGTCTCCTTGGGCTTCGATAACATCAACTCTCCGGAAACCAAAGGCTACGGGGTGGACCATGTGAAGGTCGCCGAGGGATTGGGACGCAAGGCCGTGCGCATTGAAGACCCCGAAGAGCTGGCCCATGGTTTCGCTCAAGCCAACCGCTTGGCCCAGGAGCACCGGGTTCCGGTGGTGGTGGAAGTGATCCTAGAAAAGGTCACCAATGTCGCCATGGGTGGGCAACTGAATGCCGTGAATGAATTCGAGGATCTTGCACTGGATGCCGCCGATGCCCCGACCGCGCTGGTGCCGCTGGGTGCCGCAGCACTGAACATCCGCTAGGCCCGTCATCACACCCATGGCGCTACATCGCCAGGCCGGATGTGTGCACAATGGTCACATAAAGAATGTGACCGCAGGCACCATCCGGCTTCGGCTCCAAACATACTGAAATCAGAAATGATGGCCGTGCCGGACCGAGTGAAAGGTGGTGGCGGAATGAAGATCGTAATCGCCTCCGATAAGTTCAAGGGCACCCTCACCGGTGCCGAGGTTGCCGCGGCCTTGACTCGCGGGCTGCAACGAGTCATCCCTGATGGGCAGATTCTGACGATACCGGTAGCCGACGGTGGGGAAGGCACGGTACAGGCGGCCCTGGCCAGCGGATATTCCGCCCAGCAAGTAGAAGTGACCGGACCGACCGGACAACGCATTGAAGCTAGTTACGCGCTGCACGGGGAACAAGCCGTGATCGAAATGGCGGCGGCCTCCGGATTGGAACAGTTGCCCGAACAACGGATGGAACCGTTGACCGCCACCAGTTACGGTACCGGTGAACTGATCACCCACGCGTTAGCCACCGGTGCCCGCCAGATCATCCTTGGTGTGGGAGGTTCGGCCACCACCGATGCCGGGGCAGGAATGCTCCAGGCCTTGGGGGTGAGCCTTACTGACCGGCACGGTATGGAGCTACCAGGTGGTGGCGCAGCATTGGCCGAGCTGGAGCACATTGATCTAAGAAATATTAACCCGGCATTGCGTCAGGCATCCATGGTGTTGGCCGCAGACGTAGATAACCCGCTGACCGGTGCACGGGGCGCCGCGAAAATTTTCGGTCCCCAAAAGGGTGCCAGCCCGCAGGACGTGCAGCGTCTTGATGCCGCACTGGAACACTTTGCGGATCTGTTGGAACAGCAGCTCGGTACCAGAAGCCGTAATACCCCGGGGGCCGGTGCGGCCGGCGGGATGGGGTTTGCCGCGATCGCACTGCTTGGTGCCGAACGGCGCCGCGGTATTGACGTGGTGTTGGAATTGACCGGGCTTGCCCGGGCCCTGGAGGGGGCCGATGCCGTGATTACCGGTGAAGGCAGCCTCGATCAGCAATCTCTTGAGGGTAAAACCCCGATCGGCGTATCTGAAATGGCCTTCGCCCATGGTGTGCCGGTCTATGCGGTCTGTGGGCGCACCACCTTGAACGAGCATGAACTACGCGGTGCGGGAATCAGGCACACCATCGCCCTGGTGGATTTGGTCAAGGATCCGGCCGAAGCCATGACCCGCTCACACCAGCTGGTCGCCGCGGCCGCGGAACACCTGGCAGACTTCATCCTCGCAGAACACACGGCGAATACCGCGCACCACCACTGAGCGGCACCGACCGAATAATACTCAACGCACTACCAAGGGATCGTACAAACCATGAGCACAGAAGCAGCGAGCAGAGTCGGTAAAAACGCGACCACCCACTTTGACCTCGTGCTGCGCGGTCAGCGCGTCCTGACAACCGCAGGAATTTCCGCGCGCGAGGTCGGCGTCAAGGATGGAAAAATTGTGGCGATCGAACCCTTAGGCAACAATCTCGATGCCGCTCGCATCGTTGAGATCGGCGCCGACGAGGTCCTGATCCCGGGCCTGGTCGACACCCACGTACACGTCAACGAGCCGGGACGAACCGAGTGGGAGGGGTTCGAATCTGCGACTAAGGCAGCGGCTGCCGGGGGAGTGACCACCATCATCGATATGCCCTTGAACTCCATCCCACCCACGGTGAACCTTGACGCGCTTGAGATCAAACGAGCCGCAGCCAGCACCAAGGCCTTTGTCAATATTGGTTTCTGGGGTGGTGCGATCCCGGGAAATAAAAAGGATCTACGCACACTGCATGACGCCGGCGTCTTTGGTTTCAAATGCTTCCTGCTGCATTCGGGGGTGGACGAATTTCCTTCACTGAGCGTGGAGGAAATGGAAGAGGACATGGTCGAACTTCAGCGGTTCGACTCGTTGATGATTGTGCATGCCGAAGATTCTCAGGCCGTGGAACGTGCCCCGGCGGCGCAGGGTGATCAATACAAGCGGTTCCTCAAGTCACGACCCCGCGGTGCAGAAAATGTGGCCATTGCCCAGGTGATCGAGCGGGCCCGGTGGACCGGGGCACGCGCCCACATCCTGCACCTGTCCAGTTCGGATGCTCTGGCGATGATCAAAACGGCGAAAGCCGAGGGGGTGAAAATCACCGTCGAGACCTGCCCGCACTATTTGACGCTTCTGGCCGAGGAAATCCCGAATGGAGCGACCGCCTTTAAATGCTGCCCGCCCATCCGTGAAGCATCGAATCGGGAACTGCTGTGGAAGGGATTGGAAGAAGGCGTGATCGACTGCATCGTGTCGGACCACTCACCCTCCACCATTGACCTGAAGGACGTGGACAATGGGGACTTCGGTGTGGCCTGGGGTGGAGTTGCGTCACTTCAGCTAGGTCTACCGTTGATCTGGTCGGAGGCCAAGCAGCGCGGCATCGGCCTGGAACAAGTTATTGACTGGATGTCGTCCCGGCCGGGCGGTTTGGCTGGCTTAACAAACAAGGGAGCCATCGCGCTAGGAAACGATGCCGACTTCGCGGTTTTCGCACCGGAGGACTCCTTCGTGGTGGACGTGACCACGTTGCATCACAAGAACCCGATTTCGCCCTACCAGGGTAAACGCCTGGAAGGCGTGGTGCGATCTGCGATCGTCGGCGGGACAGAGGTGGATTTCCGCACGCCACAGGGCAAACTGCTGCGTCGCGGTGAAGCCTAAGACCGCGTGAAATACCGGCGACCGCTGCGAGCGGCCACCAAAGCAAAAAAGAGCACTGCGGATCTGCTGGGAAGATTCCTCAGTGCTCTTTGAAGCCTCGTGGCATGCGTGAGCTTACTTGGCCGGTGAGTTGGGGTCACCAATGTGGCCGGCAGCGTTTGCGTCCAGCACACGCTGCACAAAAGCAACGTATTCATCCATGTAGTGCTGCAAGAATTCACGCGTGGAGTCGTCGTTGATGGTTCCGTCGTCGCTGAAGGTTTCAGGGTTGAAACTTAAATAAGCCTCGGGAGAGTTCAACTGTGGTGCGTCGAGGAAGCTGAGCACACTGCGCATATTGGATTGCATGACTGCCGTGCCAATTGCTCCGGGAGAGGCACCGATCAAACCGGTGGGTTTGCGCGCGAAGGAGTTAGTTCCCCAAGGACGCGAGGCCCAGTCAATGGCGTTCTTCAGGGCGCCGGGAATGGAACGGTTGTATTCCGGCGAAATGATCAGTAGTCCATCGGAGGCCTCGATGCTTTGCTTCAGGGCCGTGCCTTCGGCAGGGTAGCTCTCGTCGTAATCCTGACTGTACAGCGGAAGATCCTTGATGGGGATCTCATTGAAGCTCAGGGTGTCTGGCGCCAGCTTGATCAGCGCACGGGAAAGCGTGCGGTTAATGGACGTACTGGACAGGGACCCAACAAAATAACCAATGTTGTATGTAGCCATGGGAACAGTTCAACATTGAATCTTCCATACGGCTAGGGGTAGTCAAAACTTTTAGGAAAACGGCAGGGTAGGTCAGAAAGAACACTTCTAAAAACGTTGGTCGGTCATGACGGCGTCACGGTGAAGCGCGCTGTGCCGTTGTAGGCTGAAGACAAAGTGATCGGTGTCTCGGATGATGCCGGGGATGGAAAGGAACGACATGTCTATTGTTGTCATCAACGCGCTGAAGGTTCCGGCACAGGCTGGCCCGGAATTGGAAAAGCGTTTCGCGGCCCGCAAACACTCGGTGGATAGCTCGCCAGGTTTCGAAGGATTCAAACTTTTGCGTCCGGTCGCCGGCGAGGAGCGTTATTTCGTCTTCACCCAGTGGGCGTCCCGGGAAGACTTTGAAAACTGGCGTGCGCAACGTTCGGATGCGGCGCATGCGGGGTCGGACGCGAAGAAGCCGGTAGCCACCGACGCTGACCTAATGGAATTTGAAATCGTGGAGCTTTAACAGCTCGCTGAAATGGGTCGCATTGGGCCGGCGCGGAGAATTCCACTGGCCCAATGCGACCATTGATATTTTCGGTCCGGGAAGCAACGGCTTCGGGGACTATTCCTTCCCAGGCATGCTCATCATGCACTGCCTCGGATTATTTGAGAGTGGAACCCCACGTCACATCGCGCGAGGGGCTACCGCCTATTAGGCGGAGAGCTCGTCGATAATAGCCTGATTGAACTCATTGAGATCACCCGGATTACGCGAGGTGATCAGCACCCACCCCTGAGCATCACATCGAGATACCGCAGTATCCTTCCACGTTCCACCGGCATTGATGACGTCGGTTTTGATGGACTGGTAGCTGGTCAAGGTTTTTCCCTGGGTCAGGCCCGATTCCACCAGCATCCACGGTCCATGACAGATCGAGGCAATAGGTTTACCTCCGGATGCAAAATTCTTCGTCACGCTTAGGGCAGCGACATCTAGGCGTAAATTGTCGGCGTTCAACGTCCCGCCCGGTAACAATAAGAGGTCGTACTCGTCCGCCGAGACGTTCGCCAGAACCTCATCGACCGGAAACTTCTCACCAAGATCCCAGTCGCCGACCAAGGATTCAACTTCCCCGGAATCTGGTGCGGCAACGGTGACCTGTGCGCCAGCCTGTCGCAACTCATCCACGGGGCTTTTGAGCTCATCTTGTTCCACTCCCCGATTCGAGACCAGAACGAGAACCTTCTTGTTCGATAGATCGGTCATAACAATGCTCCTATCGTTGTGGTTTCGTGGCCATCGTGACAGCTGCCTTGGACGTGGGCAAGCTGCATGTAGTGTTCACTCAGCTTTCTCCTCCTTAGGTACGAGCACCCAGAAGCTACGGAATTTAGGGCATAGACATCCGCGCATGAACCGTTACGGATGGGGCTCCTAGTATCAGACCAGAGCCGTTAGTGGTGAGGCAGCAGCGCCAACGCTCAGGCTTAACCCACAATTCATTCGGGGTGCGCCGGTGTTTTGGACGCTGAGATAAAGTGGGCCATTCAGCGCAATCAGATTTGAAACCTGTTGGGAGCTCGGGCATGATCCGACACAGGAAGTATTCCCGTCCCGTAACGCGAGAGTCGAGGCAATAAGCAATGAAAAATCAAAGCACCGCGGTGGAATCGACGTCCTTTGGATCTCGCGAACTGCATGACTTTACCGTGAATTCCATGATGGGAGTCGGGGCCAGCGAGACTGACGCGCAATATATGGCGCGTCATCTGTTGGCAGCCGAACTGGCCGGGCACTCGTCTCACGGTATGCGGCGGCTTCCCGAATATATTGACCGGGCACTGAGCGGCGTCACCAATGCCGCCGCCCGCGCGACCATTGAGAAAGATTCCGGCGCCCTGGTGGCCATGGACGGCCATCGAACCTACGGGCATTTTGCGATTAGGGACGCCACTACAATTGCGGTACAACGGGCCAAGGATCAGGGCATCAGCGCGGTGACGGTACGCAATAGTGACTTCGCGGGACGATTTGCGCCATTTTGTGAAGATGCGGCCGATGCCGGAGTCATTACGCTGATCTTCGGAAACAACAATGGGTCCCTGCAAAATGTTCTTCCACCGGGAGCTACCCAGCCGCGACTGTCAACGAATCCCATCGCCGCAGGTGTTCCGCGGGCGCAGGCCCCACACATGGTCATTGATTTCGCCACCAGTGCAGTCGCCTCGGGGCGCCTACATTTCGATCAGGACAACGGCGCGGCTATTCCGGAAGAATGGACCGGCCCGGGCGGTCATTTGAAACCATTCGGCGGGTTTAAGGGCTTTGGTTTGGCTCTGCTGGTCGAAGCCTTAGGGGGCGCCCTCTCGGGGTCACAGACCGTATCTGGCCGGGACAGCGAGCAGGCGCAGGGCACCTTGATCATTGCCTTGGACGTGGCGCAGCTGCAGAATCTGGCGGACTATATCGCGCAGGTCGAAGAATTCATTGCGCATGTCAAGGACACCGAACTGGAGTCCGGCGCCAGTGCCGTGCGGGCACCGGGAGAAAACGCCCCAACGGCCGAGCAGCTGGCCGAAGACACCGTATTGCGTATCAACCCGGTGACCTCCTACGCCTTGTTCCAGATTGCTCAGCGACTCAATATCACTGCGCCGACAGCCCTGTAAGAAGCCGGCTCGAACCCAGCGAAGCTTCGCGCTCACGCACAAGATGCCTTGCGGGCGGAACGTATAACGTTCCGCCCGCAAGGCATCTGGTGTATTTCCGGGCGCCCTTAAGAAAACGCCACCCGCTGAGCGGTACGCTGAGGGTTCTCCTTCAGGTTCTTTTCTCCCAGCCCAAAGACCATCAGGTCCTCGCCGACAATGAGATTTCCGGAGAATCCGGCCTGTGCCTGCTGCCATTTTTCTACCGGGGTATTACCCGGAACCAGGTGGGTCAGAACCAGAGTTTTGGCTCCGGCCGCCTCAGCCTGCGGGCCGACCTGTTCAATTGAGGTATGCGCCGCGAGCATATGCTGCATGAGGTTCGGATCAGGTTTGGGGGATTGCGGACCCATCAGGCTATCTACCCAGTCCATGTCGATGCATTCATGCAGCAACAGATCCGCGTTCTTGGCGATAGTGATCAGGTTGTCACATACGCCGGTATCTCCGGAGACAACAATCGATCCGTCCGGGGTGTCAAAGCGGAAGGCAAAGGCCGGGAAGATTGGTCGATGGTCCACCAGGATGGCGGTGACGCGGACATTCTCATCCCGGTATATTTCAAAGGGTTCCATCTGCGGGCTGGGATCCCCATTGGGGTCACTGCCGGTGCTCCCGGGCAGCTCTATGTCATGGAAGGAGAAAATCTCACGCAGATCCTGTTTGGCGTTATCGCGCATCCGATCGTTGATGTCCAGAGCGTAGGCCTGCAACAGTTTTTCGGTGCTTTCCTCTAGGCCCGGTGTTGGCGAACTTGGATTGAAAACTTCCGGCAGATGTTCACGCTTTTCCTCGGCAAAGATCGGCGGTAAGACGCCGCGGTTACCCGGGCCGAAGATTTGGATGGGTTGCTTCAGACCATCGGAGCCGTTGTGCCAAGCCAGCAGGAGCAGGTTTGGATAGTCGACCATATGATCCGAATGATGGTGGGTAACGAAAACTGAACGAACATTGTCCAAGCCTTTTTGGAACCCACTGGGGCCCAATCCGGACTTACGGAATTGTGGTCCCCACCCTTCTCCGAGATCGATCAGGTACACGCAACCGTTAACGGTGATAGCCGTGGAGATCCCGGCCCGATCCGATCCGTCCCACCATGGGGGACCTCCCGCGGTTCCCAGCAGGGTGACGGTGGCGCGATACTGGGCGGCCTGGATCAGTTCGAAAACTTCGGTGCGGTATTGCGCAAATTCAGGCAGCATCTTGGTAGCTAGCTGATCACGCGGTTGTGGCAGATCAATGACAATATTCCGGGTTACCTTGGTTGGCGCGCCCGAGAGCACGATGACCCGGGCGGCAAGATAGACCGATTCATCAATGTCGTGGGTGACAAAGACAATGGTCATCTCGAACTGTTCGCGGACCTTCAGCACCAGGTCTTCCAGCTCAATACGAGTTTGGGCGTCAACCGCCGCAAAGGGCTCATCCATGAGCAAGACATCGGGCTGATAGGCCAACCCGCGGGCGATTGCCGCACGCTGCTGCATCCCTCCGGACATTTGCCAGGGGTAGAGATCACCCTTGCCGGACAGCCCCACGGCATTCAGAACTTCGGCAATGCGAGCGGGCCGTTCAGATTTGCCCAACTTATTCTTCAGCGGCAGCTCGATATTCTGGGCCACCGTCATCCATGGCATTAACGAGCGGCTATAGTCCTGGAAGACCACGGCCAGTTTCGCCGGTGGTTCGGTCACCTCGGTTCCTTCAAAGACAGTCATCCCGTCGGTAGGCTCCTGCAAGCCGGCCATGCAACGGAGCAAGGTGGTTTTACCGGAGCCGGAAGGGCCGACGATGCAGACGAACTCGCCGCGGTGAATCCTCACATCAATGCCGTCAAGGATCGCAATTGGACCGTAGGACTTGCGCAGTGAACGCAGTTCCAGCAGCACCTCGTTGCCGAAGTCGCTATCGCTGGGACGCATATTTGCAGTGGTTTCGTTCATGGCTAGGAGCCCTTTCCTGAAGTAGCGAGCATTTGGGACTGCCAACGCAGTACCCGGTGTTCCAGACGGAGGAATAGCAGGTTGGCTAGATAGCCGAACAATCCCAGCAGGAGGGTGCCAGCCCAAGTTTCAGCTACCTCGAAGGTCTGCTGTGAATTAAGCAGGTAATAACCGATGCCGTTAGTGGAAGCGACCATCTCCGAGACCACGATGAGGATGATCGAGATCTGCAAGGTGGTGCGCAGTCCCGCAAAGATTTGCGGACCGGCATTGGGAAGTACGACGTAGCGGATATGCTGCGACATTTTCAGACGGTAGGAACGCGTCACGTCTTCCAGCTGCGAGTCCAACGACCTGACCCCGTCGATGGTATTGAGCAGGGTTGGCCAGATCGCTCCGAAAGCGATGATGGAAATATTCATCCCGGCGCCGATCCCAAAGACGACCATGCCGATGGGGAGCAACACCGGGGGCGGGAGTGAACGCAGGAACTGCACGATCGGCTCACTGGCTGCCCGTAGTACCGGGGATAAACCGATGCACAACCCCAAGACAATGCCCAGCACACTGGTAATGGTGAATCCGGCCAGGAATTTACCAATACTTGGCAGCAGGTGGGTGACTAGCCCAGTGGTTTCATGACGGGGCTCCGTCATTAACAAAGAAAAGGTGACCTGAACAGGGAAAATAGGAGTTGTTGAAGCTCTAAAATACCCGTTCGAAGGATCACCTTTTCGATGATCAATTCTACCCTGACTTACCCCACGCCGCGCGTTGAACTCACCGACCAGCACCTGATTTCCCACGCTGGACTGAGCGCTATGGGTGACCTGCTAAACGCTGTGGATTTCAGGGCCCTGTGCGAGGACCGGTTCTCCCAGTTCGTCCCCAAAGCTGCGATTCATCGTCCAGGGAAAATCATCGCGGACCTGGTGCTCACCCTCGCCGCTGGGGGCGAGCAGGCCTGCGATCTGGATATCCTGCGCACCAGTGCCGGGGTGTTCGGCCCCGTTAGCTCCGAGGCCACGGTCAGCCGGTTCATGGGGCGGGTTAAACATATGCCCGAGGCGTTCACCTACGGGTACCAGACCATGAGTAAGACCCTGCGCTCCAGGCTCTGGGCGGCGGCCGGTGACCGGAACCCGGCGAAGCGCGCCACCAGGATCAACCCGTTAATCATTGACATTGACGCCACACTCGTTCAGGCGCATTCGGACAAACAGGGTGCGGCGGGCACCTATAAGGGCGGGTACGGTTTCGCTCCTATGATCGCTTGTCTCGACTATGGGCAGGGGTATGGCACCGGAGAAATCTTGGCCGTGCTGCTGCGCTCAGGGAACAAGGGCGCGAACAGCGCCAAGGACCACATCGAAGTTTTGTCGCAGGCACTGGCAGTGCTGCCCGATGACTTTTACGACGATCACGGCGTGCTGATTGGTGAGAAGCTGCTGGTGCGCACCGATTCAGCTGGTGCTTCCCGGGAATTTTTGAACCTCCTGGATTTGTTGGGCCTCCAGTTCAGTACCTCGTATTCCCTGCCCGTGATTAAGGAACGCGAGATCGGGTGGATCAGTCAGAAGAAATACTGGGAGCCGGCGATTGATCAGCATGGTCAGCAGTTGCGTGATGTGTGGGTTGTGGACGCCACCGAGGTGATGAAGCTGAAGGCTTATCCGCCGAATACCCGGATCTATGTGCGGGCTGAGCCCCTGCATTCGGGAGCGAAAGCTTCTTTATTCGATACGGACGGGAACAGGGTCACCGCGTTTCTCACGAACAGCCCGTACTACAACATTGCTGAACTTGATCGCCGGCATCGGGCTCGTGGACGATGCGAGAACCGTATCAAGTCCCTGAAACATGCCGGGTTGGGCAAGCTGCCCTATTGGTCGTTTGCCGCGAATCAGGCCTGGGCGTTACTCGCGGCGCTGGCGGTGAATCTGCCGGCGTGGGTGCAACTGTCGGTGCTGCCGGTGGGGCATCAGGCATCGGTTTGGGACCTGAAGCGGTGGCGGTACCGGTTGTTTAGTATTGCGGGGAAGCTGGTGCGCAGCGGCAGGCAGGCGAAGCTGCTCATCCCTAAACATGCTCCGGAAGCTGGGCTGTTCACACTCATCGGTGATGTCTGCCAGAAGCTGCATCAGCGGTGGCGGCAGGGGCACCTTACCGCCTGAATCCAGGGTCCTGTTCAATAACCGTGGCGAGATGAAAGAGCATCAGAAGTTTCGAGGAGGTGGACCTCGACGCCCTACGGCTGGCGCACCCCAGCCCACGCCGTCCTGCCCGAAAACAAGGATGGCCGCTGACCTACGAGAATTTCGGGGGGTCAGCGGCCTTCAGGCAACCGATGAAACAACTGGGCTAAGCCCAATACCGTTTACTTAAGATCTTTCGGGACGCGTTTCAACGGCCAGTTCGACATTTTCCGTTTCACCACCCGAGGGTTGGTACGCTCGCGGCGCAGCGGCAGCAGTTCGTGCATCAGTTCCTGGCAGAACCCGATGAAGGCGGCGGCAACGTGGTTAGGGGGAAAAATCCGGGACGCCGGCAATGGAACGCCGCGCGGCCCGCAGGGTGCGAGTGAAGGAAAAACGCAAGGGATCTTCGTCGAATTCGCGGGCCACCTGCCCGATCAGGGCCCGCAGCGCGTAGTGGGCGCACAAGAACCCGTAGATCTCCTGCAGGACCCCGTCGGGAGTCTTTGAGCGCAGCACCAGACCGGCGCCGCGGTGGTGGGTTTTCAGCTCGTCGAAGCACAGCTCGATTTCCCACCGCTGGGCGTAGGCCTCGGCCAGCTGCTGGGCGCCGGCGGCGTGGGGGTCCAGGATCGTGGTCATCAGCCGGAAATTCGTGGTCTTCTGCCCGGTGTGGACCTGGTACTCGATGACCCGCACGGTGATCGGCTCGATGTTGTTGCGCCGGTTTTTCGTGCTGGCATGCAGGGCGGCCAGGTAGGAGCCGTCCGGCAGCTCCTGGAGGATCGGCAGGACCTGGTTGGCCTTGATGCGCCACAGCAGCTGCGCCCCGGTGGCCGTGGCCTGGGTCCATGCCCGGTAGCTGTAGAAGCCGCGGTCGGCGATCAGCAGCATCGAGTCATCTATCCGGTGGGACAGGCCCGGGAGCATGTCGGTTTTACTGGTGGTGTAGGGCGCGGTGACGGCCCCGATGACCGCATGGGTGGCGCATTCAACCAGCCCCAGCACCCGGGCCTGGGGGAAGGCGCTTTTCAGCCCGGTGTTGGTGCCGGGCCGGCCGTACGCGGCCTCGATTACCGGGGTGTCGGCCAAATCCAGGGTGGTGCCATCCACGCTGACCAGCCGCCACCGGCCCAGGAACCCCGGGCCGCCGGCGGCCGCCAGCGGTTGAGCGACCTGGTCGAACAGCTCGATCATCACCTGCGAGCCCAGCCGGGAGCGGGCTTTGAAGATCGCCGCCTTGGTGGGCATGGTCCACGTCCCAAAGCGTCCCGAGAGCCAGTGCAGGCCGGCCAGCAGCGAGCGCATCACTTCCTCGTAGGAGGCCGAGGCGAACAGGGCCATCGCCATCACGTAATAGACCATCACCCGCGCCGGAAGCAGCCGGGAACGCTGCTCCCCGGCGTTGCTGCGAGCGATCACCTCGTCAATGACGCTGGGCGGGAAAACCCGTGCCAGCACTCCCAGACTGACGTGGTCGGTCAGTCGTTCGGTTCCTTCGGGTTTTACCCATCCACTGCGTGCCATGCGAAAAGATTAACACATGACAAGACTAAGTAAACGGTATTGGGGTTAGGTCCAGGCCGCGATAATTTCGTGTTCCTACGACGCTATAACTTGAATTCAGTCACCGTAAATACCGCATATCGAACCTCCCGCATGGGCAGCTTGAAGGTTCACGACGGTGCTGGTTTCATCAGAGTTGCCGTTCGTATCAGTTTCAGCACCGTGTGCATGCGATCTAATACGTTGCACGGGACAAAGTATCGATGTCGAACCGGGTGCACTCTGGCCTCTGCGCTAGGAACCGCGGTGGTGGATCTTCCTCAATGGGGAATCACCACGAGCCAAAACCAGGATTAATCCAATTCCCAGCACGGCGAAGGTCACCGTCATCCACCAGGTGGTGTTCCACGTATGGTTCACCGTGACCAGCCATGCCGCGATCATCGGGCCGGTGAAGTTACCAACGTTAAATATCTGTTGCATTAACCCCACTGCTGCGGGAACCGAGCCACCGGGCGGTGCCAAGTCGATGGCGAGGCGGGTCATGGTGGCTGGAACCATGGCACCACACAAGGAGAAAATCCCCACCCACACGACCTGCAAGAACATCAGTGAATCGGGGTAATTGAATGCGAAGGTTCCCACGGAAGTCAGTGCCATAATGCCAAAGGCCGCGATCAGCATCGTTTGGGCCGAAGCGCCGCGCTGCAACATCATCCCGGTGATAATCGCACCGACCGCGTTCAGCCCACCCACCAATCCGGAGAGGAAACCACCGGTCAGCGGGCTGAAGCCAAAGGTCTGGTAGATGCTGGGCAGGAATCCAATGACCGCCATCCATTGGGCGGTATAGCAACCAAAAATCAGGCCACTGAGCCACACACGTCCGGAAGAAGCCGTAATTTTTATCCGGCTGACGGCGACCCTGACACCAGCAAGGCCACTGGTTGATTCCGGAGGAATCACCCGAATGAGCAGCGGGATGGGCAAGACGGTGAGCACGGCGAGTATTAGCCACCAGGACTGCCACGAAAAATATTGCAGGTACCACGCGGTGGTGAAGACACCGATGAAGGTCGCCAATCCCATGTAGCCTGCCCACCAGCCCACGGCTTGGTTTAATCGGGGGATGGGGGCATGCATGCGGATCAGTCCCGGCCCCATGACCGCCGCCATGATCACACCGGCACCCTCAATGATGCGGGTGCCAATCAGCAGCGTCGCATCTTGCGACAGGGAACCTATGCTGGAGCCGAGGATGAGCAAACAGAGCCCGGTAATAAAGGTCCAACGGGCCGATATGAGCTCGGCCAGCAGCGAAAATAACAGTCCTCCAAGCATGCCGGCGACCTGCACCACACCCAGCAATACGCCAGCGGTGAGCAGCGAAAAACCAAGCTGCTCCTGAATGACGGGCAGGCTGGAAGGAAGCTTCCAAATATGCAGTGCGGCGATGACAGCCGTGGTCACAATGAGAATCCACGCGGTATTTGTTCGCTGTTCTGCGCTCTGATCCAATGACCCGCACCCCATGTTCAATCATTCATGCAGATGCCTGATCGCATCCTATGCCTCCGCATGGATTCTTGCACACAGTTCACCGAATCGCGGAGACGGATCCGTTGGCAGGTGGAATTGTGACCTGCTGATGTTATTTAGATTAGAGGCGATACGGTCTGAGTTTCGTTGAGAACCCACCATTGCGTGATGTGGAATGCGAGCTATATACGAATAGTGCTTCCCACGCCAGGCATGGGAAGCGCTATTCATCATCCGTTATGGCCCCGATGACGGTAACCGTCGAAACTGTGGGCCGAGGTCTTTTCTCGGTTCAGTATTTTCCTGAAAGGAGTTCGCCAGCGTCTGGGACAAAGGTTTTTAGACCCAAGGTTTTGAGCATTGTGTAGGTCGTAGCAATTGCCGCGGTGATGACCGGCTTACCAATGGCATCTTGCACGATTTGTACGGCTTCGAGCGAGGGCATCTGAACACATGCGGAGAGCACGACAACATCGGCGTCGCTGTGATCCAGCCGATTAATGATTTCCACCAAAGCGAGCGGGTCGCGGCTCCCGACCTCCAAATTATCCGGAATTTCCAGAGCAACGTAGTCGGTTACTTCGATGCCCTCGTGTTCAATGTACTCAACGACCTTTTTCGTCAGCGGTTCCATATAGGGCGCGATAATGGCGGTCTTCTTCGCTCCGAGTACCCGCAAACCCTCCAGCAACGCACCGGCACTGGTCACCACGGGAATCGATTTTCCGATGCCTTCGACACGGGATTCCAGTTGATCCTGTGATTGTTCGTGATATCCCAGCCCACGGCTCATAATCGCCACGAGACAGGCATAGCCCATGACGTCGACTTCGGCGTCTGCCAGCTCGACGACGCATCGTTTGGCATCGTTGTCCATCGCTTCGAGCTGTTCTTTGGTCACTTCGGTCATCCGCATGCGGCTTGAGTGAAAAGTGAACTTCTCCGGTTCGACCTGCTGCCTTGCGTTAAGCATGGCAGGAATTTCGGTCTCCATGGTGATATTCGAACTCGGGACGATCTGCCCGATCCGGTATTTCTTAGTCATTGATAGTCCTTGAGAAATTTATTTTCTAACTAAACAGCTACGACGGGATTAATGAGTTGACCAATCTTTTCAATCGTTAGCTCAACAGTGTCGCCCGGCTGGAGGTACTGCGGAGGAACCTGCGCAGCTCCTACACCCTGGGCCGAACCGGTGGCAATCACGTCGCCGGGTTCGAGCGTGACACCGGAGCTAATATCTTCGATGAGATCCGCGATTTTGAAGAGCATATGCTGAGTATTTGAATTCTGCTTTTCCTCCCCATTGACATGCAATGAGAAGTTCAGGTTCTGCGGGTCACCAATTTCATCCGCAGTCACAATCCAAGGACCGAAAGGCGCGTAGGAGTCCTGACCCTTGGAGAAGAACCACTGACCGGAACGGCGCTGATCACGTGCGCTGATGTCGTTAATGATGGAATATCCAAAGACATAATCCAGTGCGTCTTCGGCACTGACCTGAGAGGCAGTCTTTCCAATGACGACGGCGAGTTCACATTCCCAGTCCAGCTCTTGGGTCATGGTTCCGTCATGGCGAATCGGTTCCCCATGCCCCACGACGGCAGTTGCCGGCTTGCTGAAAAGCACTGGACGGCTTGGCAGATCCTTGTCGGTGTCAAGGGTACGACTTGATTCAGCCACGTGTTCCACGTAATTAAGGCCCACACCAACGATCTTTGTCGGCCGAAGCGGAGCGCGTAGAGCCACCTGATCTAGGCTGTGCACGGCAGCTTCGGGGTAGTCACCCTTCGCAGATTCAACGGCCTGGCGCAAGGTCGCCATCATCTCGGGAGAAGAAACATAAGCCTGCACGTTATCCGCAAGTTCCACACCAGTGGCCGTTCCAAAGGCATGTAGGTCTACGATGAGATTTTCGTTGTGGAGCAAACCCGCACGTTCCGTAGCGTTCGCGGGCGCAAAAGTCATAAGTTTCATTTAGGTGATAATCCGATCTGGAGAAGGCTGTTCCGCCCAAAAGTAGATCCTTTTGGGCGGAACAGCCGGGAGTGTTGTTAGAAATCTAGGTACTGCGTTCCGCCATTGGCGTCGTACGCTTCTTCCACCCACAGATCCAAGGATTTCATGGCTGGGAAGTCGTTGAAGGAGAACAGGCAAGCGTCGTCGTTGGCGTCATCATTATGGTGCTCATGCCAGGCCCATGATGGTACGACGAAGACGTCCTTTTCCTTCCAATCAAAGCGCTGGCCATTGATGATGGAGTGCCCCTTGCCCTTGGCCACGTTGTAGACAACGTTGCCGGTGTGACGGTGGCTGAGGGTTCCCTGTCCGGCCTGGAGCAGCTGCATGTGTGCACCCATAGTTGGCATCACGGAGCCTCCGGTCACCGGGTTGACGTACTCCATGATGATGCCGTCGTATGGGCTGCCATCTGAAACCTTGGCCAGGTTCAGCAGTGCCTCGTAGGTCTTCTCCCATGGGAAGGCCAGCAGCGGAGAGTACTTCTTATTCCAGTCGTAACCAACAGGCTTCAGGATCCCTGCGCCATGACGCAGCAAGGTCGTATTCAGCACACGGCCAGGAACCTGGTGCAGTTCTGGGTGAACCGCGTAGAAGTTTGCGTCCAGGGCATTGATGAGCGGAATATCCAGCCCATCCTGCCAGATGACGTGGCTGGTTTCGGAGTCATTGCCATGCTCGTGCCAGGTGCCACGTGGGGTAATAGCGAAGTCGCGTGGACCAACCTTGAGGCGGTCGCCTTCAACAATGGTCCAGGCACCCTCACCTTCAAGGACGAAACGAAGGGCGGAGGCCGCATGTCGGTGTGCCGACATGGATTCGCCAGGGTTCATGATCTGCAGACCGGTGTAGAGCAGACCAGCAGCGGCACTGACATCACGACGACCCTTGTTCGCCAGCAGGATGACGCGGCGTCCGGCGTCATCTCCGGTGACAAGTTTGGCTGCTTCAAGAAGCTTTGGACGAAGTGCCTCGTAGGACCAGTGCATGGGAACTGACTTCGGTTGTGGGTACCAAGGTTCGATTTCGTTGGCTACGGTCCACAGTGCGCCAGCATCCATGTCTTCCAGCTCTGAATAGAATTTTTCCAATTCAGGGGTGTCTGTTACGCGGGCCCGACCGATCTGATCGTCAGCAGTTGTGCTCATCTTGCTACTCCTTTGTGAATATTGTTGCCTTCGGCGTTTAAAATTGGTGTTCTGTCTCAGACACGAGAAGCGTCGAAATCGAGCTTCGCATCGTGGCTGACTAGTGCTTCATCCTGCACATCAAGCTCATTGAGGATGGTGACTGGCTTATTCGACCGCTTATTGACCCGTAGATCGAAAATGTCGAAACGGTTGTAGTGGCCGACAATGTCGTGCATTTGCTTCGGTTGGATGCATTTGCTCAAATCGATTTCGGCATAGACGATCCCTTCGGCGTCGATCAGTGGCTTGGTCAGTAGTCGGCCATCTGGCCCAAAGATTCCGGAAAAAGCACTATTCTTTCGGGAGAGGAGCTCACGTGCTTCATCGTCGTCGCCGGCTACCGCCTCGATAATCTCTTCCGAAATCGTCGAGCAAGACACAATGTTGAAGACCTTGCCTTCAAAGGCGTGTGCCGCAGAGCGCAGTTTGATGGCTTCGACCATGTCGTAGTCCGCCGGTGCCACGGGAAGTGCAATGTAGTTGGCGACGTGGACAAGTTCTCCCTGGGCCAAGAGGCTGAAGCGCGCCAGCGGATTCGTGTTCTCACCACAGGCCAAGACTCCCAGCGGTCCCACAGTGGTGTCGTAAACCTCTAGGGAGCTGCCGTCACCCTGCGTCCAGGTCAGTTTTTCCGCCCAGGTAGGTACCAGCTTTCGATGGACCCCGATCAGTTCGCCTTGATCATCGATCACCAGAACCGTGTTATATAGGGAACCGATACCTGGCCCGCTGCGCTCGTTAATCCCGATGACTACATGGCACTTTGCTCGTCGAGCCGCCTCGCACAACGAATCCACCTGCGGGCTAGGGATTTCAATGGATGCCCGGTGCAACAGTTCGTACCATTTGCCGCCTTGTACGGGAGTCATGGTCCAGTTCCAATACGGGTAACCAGGGATGAAGACCTCGGGAAAGGCCACCAAGCTGGCGCCATTCTCCGCTGCTTCGGCAATCAGTCGGCACGCCTTGGCGACGCTGGCATCGGGATCAAGAAATACCGGAGCCGCTTGGACCGCTGCCGCGATAAACCTTGGATGATTACTGTTATCCGCCGTATTTGGCGCTGTCCATGTCATTGACGCTCCTACCTCGATACCAGTGGCTGCGCTGAGGCTGCCGTGCGGTGTGGATGCTAAAAATAAATAGTAAACATGTCACCGTGTTGCTATGTAAACAATGATGCTGTCAGGTTCGGCTGATTGTCAACCCCCAAATATTTATTTCCCGGACGCAGGCCTTGAGCGGGCCCTCGGGCGGGCATTCTGGTGCCTGCCGCTGATGACTTGCGATGGTTCCCTGAACCCGCTTGTAGGGGTATGCTCCTAGCTATCGAGGCATTCTGTTGCCAGTGAGTATCGTGCGTCTTGGCGGCCCTCAATCTCAGGGGCTCGCGCGTTAGGTTTCCTCACGGATAATTACTCGACATGTATCCCTACTGAGGAGTAAACTAATTATTATGACCAACCAGATTGTTGAGCGCGATGTGGCCAGCGAAGACGAAGATAGCGCGATCTCGTTTGATGGCTGGCTAGAACCACCCCAGCCGCGTGACCTTCTTTTGACGGTCCTAGGGGACTATGTTCGTCACCGAAAAGACACTATTTGGTCTGGTGGTCTCGTGAAGGTCCTTGGGGAGTTCGGTTTTTCCGCAGGTGCGGCCCGGGTGGCTCTGAGTCGGATGGCCAGAAGAGGCCTGATCGTTCCGCAGAAGCGTGGACGCGTTGTTGGTTATGAGCTTTCGGAGCAAATGGAACGCCTACTTGTGGGTGGTGAAATTGACCAGTTTCTGCAGAATGCGCCGCAAGCTAGCGTCAGTGAAATCACTGTTCTTCTTCATACCTTGCCAGAGGAGATGCGCCTGGAGCGAGGCCGACTAGCACGACGCCTGAGATTCTGGGGTTTTGGCCCGGTGCAAGATGGCGTCTGGGTAGGACTCGGGGATCGTGAAGAAGATGTTCTAGGATTTTTGACTGACCTTGGCCTAGGTGAGTACTGCAGTCTGGTGATCGGAAGACTGTCTGAAAATTTACAGTTGGCATCGCTCGTTGAGCGCGCCTGGGATCTCAATGCACTGAACGAGCGTTATGAGAGGTATGTGGAAATTTTCGGTGCACTTCGGGTAGCAGATGCTAGAACCGACGCCGAGGCTTTCCAAATACGCACGCAGGCACTGCATAACTTTCGCCAATTTCCATCGCTCGACCCAGGGATAGAAGGCCCACAGTTCCCGGTTACTGCCATGCGCGACGAGACGATCAGAATATTCAATGAGATTTACAGCGGCCTAGAAGAGCCAGCTGTGCGATATTTTGACCAGATCACCACCATTGATAAGGGTGTTCGTTAGAAGTCAGTTGCCGGATCTCACCGGATGGTGTCTGTTTGACAGAATCGCCATCCGCCGTGGGCTGTGTCGTAGCATGGTTCTTCCTGCAAACTAGTGCCGAGCAGTTTTACTCCTGCCGCTGCACGTGTGAGCATTCCGCTGCCTCCGATGAGTCATTGAACCGTCCCGGAAATCATGCCGCCGTCTTATGTGCGGCAGCGTCGGGTAACGAGCCTGTTATTTCATCATAGTAGGCTTGCTCAAATTCCTCGGGAGTTTGGTGATCCAGCGAGGAATGCAAGCGATCATTGTTGTACCAAAACACCCAGTCGAAGACGATCTCAATGACATCTGATTCGGTCTTCAGTGCACCAGATCTGAATGGCGATCCCTTGGCCATGGCTTCATTCTTGAATAGACCCATCACAGTTTCGGCAGCGGCGTTATCGTACGCTTAACCGGCTAAAAAATGGCTAGGCTACGCCTTATCCGGCTAATTCTATTTTTCTCTGCACTCCCTGTTGCATGCCTGGTCATCACTCTGCAGGAACGGCTTCCCCTGATTCCAAGAACCCGAACCGAACACGTCAACCCGAGCAGGAGATCCAAGCAAAATCGCACGGCCACCTAGCCGCGCGGTTCCGTCCCGGTACTCCTGGATCAGTTCACGAAGCCCAGCAGAGCGATAGAGCGTGGAACGAGAAATTCCAGCAAGTTCAGCTACCGCCCGAAACGTCACCGTACGTCCTTGCAGTCGCAATGTCAGCAGGGCCTTCTCAATGACTCGTTGGTATTCGCTTCGCTTCACGCGGTGCGTGTCCTCTCGATGAGCAGATCCAATTGAGTCACCAATGCTTCATGTCGTTGCACCTCGCTGTCCCAGCCACGGCGTTTCGCGTCCTGCGCCAAAATCAGAGCGTCCCTACGCTGTGCTTCAAGTACTGGAAGGTTCGAATCCTCAGTGCGGAAGCTCGGACAGTGCTCGCATATATTCGCATACTGGCACGCCTGCTGGGCTGGGGACCTCAGGCAATGCCCGCCAGCAAGCCGTGACTTAATTGTCGCGGTATCGTGCCAAGAGCCAGCAGAAACATCACTCAACGGAAGCAGCGAACGGTGTTCTTTCAGGTCAGGTAATCCGATGCGTGACTTCGCCAAGTCCAAAGCACGCTCGTATTCGGTGCGGACAGTTGAATCGAATAAGGATGCATAGCGCAAACTCATCTCCGCTGAGACATGGCCCAAGAGAGCCATCAAGGACTGGAGGGTGACCCCGGCATTGATCAACGCAGTTGCATAAGTATGACGAAGCTGGTGAGGAGTGATCTTTCCCAGGCCGGCGGCTTGCGCAGCTCGGTTCAGTTCGAGCCGAACAGCGCTTTCTCCCAACCGGCGTCCGTGATGGGTGAAAAGGAACTGTGCGGGCTTCCCCGTGCGTGGATGAGCCAACGGCTGGCCCGGCGAACGTTCTGCGATGATGCGATCAATCAAAGCAAGGGTGTCCGTGTCCAGCGGAACCATACGCTCGGTCTTCATCTTTCCCAGCGGTATCTTCAGCCAAGTCCCTGCCTCGGGAATCTCATGAACACAGTCCAGTTCCAAATCCAGCAACTCGCCAATGCGCAGCCCGCACGCTCGTTGAAGCAGCAGCGCGTCGGCAGCCTGACGATAGTCCGAGGCCAGGAGCTCTTGGGCTAGGAGCCGGTCGGCATCCGGGGGCAAATGACGTGGCAGCGGCCGAGGGAGCCTAGGAACGTCAGAACGGAAGAACAGTTGCCGGGGAGGAGCTTCGGGCCATCCCCACTCGGTAATTTCACGTAAGAAGTTACCGGCGGCCCTGATCCGTCGTGATTGTTCCGCTACGGAAAGCGTGCCGGAGCTCTTCGTGTTGGGGCTTCGAGGCAAAGACACCAGATACGGTTCAATATGAGAACAACGAGTTAGCTCAGCCGGTGAAGCTAATGATGGATCTGCTTCGGTGACGAACTGCCCGAAATGCGCCAAACGCGTCGCCAGGCTACTGACCGTTTTCCTAGTGCAGGTCACTTCCTTACGTTCCAAATACCGCAGAAGAAACTGTGCAAAGGGACCGTTCACTGCGCCGACCCTATCCTTGAGCGGCACTCGTTGGGTCCTGCTCAGAGGTGGATTGGCAAGCAGGTGTGCATGGAACAAGACCTGGCGGGTTGAAGAACTCAGCACGAGTAATGGACGGGCTGAGATGCCAGTCTGGGCTTCTCGGGCTCGGCAACAAGTTTCAAATTCCTCTAAATCAGCACTCGTGATCTGTGTAAGTGGCTGTTGAGTCCGCAGCAGGATCTTAGCGATGACGCTAGTCGTCATCGCCGCACTGACTCGTTCGCTGAACCCCACCTTGCGGGCTTCGCCAGAGAAAAATCTGAGATCATCTTCGTAATCAGTTCCCTGGACCTCAACGAAGATGTTGGCTAATTTACGCTCAAGCAGATACGGGAAGTCGCCGCGGATCCTTTTGGTGACCATCAGATAAAGGATGAAGGCTCTAGCGCCGCTATTCGCCTCCAGCCGTCGCTCCAGCGGCTCTTGGCTCCACTTCGATGGGTCTGGATATCGGAGCATGAACGTTCTTGCTGCTGAAAAATACGGTTCCGACCCGCGGTGAGTGGAGGATAAGTAGGTGCGGTAAGCGCCAACTAGATCCAGAGGCGGTTCAATGTGATTGTTTTTGGCGGTTGATCGCGGCATCGTATTCTGATTTCACATGAGCGGGAACAAGGTGGATGTAGCGGGCGGTCGTGTTCACGTGGGCATGCCCCAGAAGCTCTCTCATGATGGACAGGTCCACCCCTGAAGCTGCTAAGGCACTGCCGAAGGTATGACGCAATGCATGTGGGTGGCCGTCAGGAACCCCTGAAATTTCGCGGTGGTACCGGAAGATCGTACGCAGGCCAGCTGCTGTCAAGGGCAGGCCGCGGTTGGCTCCTTTGGCAACGAGAAATAGCCGTTGTTCATCCGATTCCGGGCGTTCAGCGAGCAGATAAGTTTGGATGACTCCGGCGACGTCCACGTCTAATGGAACTCGTCGTTCCTTGGATCCTTTGCCCTGCACTAGTAGCCACCGCCCACCGATGTCCACGTCGTGTATCCGCAAGGCAAGTACCTCGCCAGCACGTAGCCCGCAATAGAGCATTAGCCCTGCCATGGCACGATCCCGGTACGTCCGCAGACCTTGAAACAGGGCAATGACTTCGTCAGATTCCAAGGATCTCGGTAGCCGGCGGGGTTCGCGAACACGTAGCGGCGATCTGGCAGCTGGTGTGGCCAGATGCCCCAGAAGCCCGGAACGCTGGGCGGAGGATACCCAACGGGACTCCTGACCTTTCGGCATAGGATTGGGTAGACACGGATCCCGCATCGCCAAGAATGTGAACAGCCCGGACACTGCTGCCATCCGGCGATTCACCGTTGCAGGTGCATATCCATCGGCTCTTTGACCGTCTAAAGTCATTACATTCGGGCCTGGACGTCCTGGTACGGACGATTGCTTGCAGAACTTCAGGTAGTTGATCAGCGTGTTGGTGTCGACTGCTTCGATAGTCAGATTTTGTTCGTGTAGCCAGCGGCAGAACGCCAACAGGTCATAACCGTAGGCACGTGTCGTGGCTGGAGAGTAGTTGCGGTCACTCAGATAGCCGAGGTAATCATTAGCCTGGGAGAACCTCGCTGCTGCCGACCCATGGAGGTTCCATGCTCCGTGTGAAGACAACAAAACCAACTCTTGCTGGGTGTTCATGACACATGAGCATCGACCTCATCCTTTGGAAAGTCAAGAGTTTCCGGGGGAATTCAAGGGTATAAAACGTGGATTAGCCGGTTAACAGGGAATCACCGACGCTTCCGATGGAAGGAACCGAGCCTTCAATCTCCAACGTGTCGGTGTAACGGATCGAAGTATACTGCGATCCTGCATCTGAGTGATGCAGAAGCCCCTTGTCAACTGGTCTTTTAGTGTGTTTGCGACGCCATAAAGCTATCTTTAAGCATTGTTCCACGAAGGCCGTGTCTTTCACAGTGGAGGTTTCCCACCCAACAATCGCCCGTGAATATAAGTCAATCACCAGCGCAACGTAAACGAACCCGGAATACACCGGTACGTACGTGAAGTCCGTGACCCAAATCCGGTTGGGTGCCTCTGCGCTGAAGTCTCGATTTAGCAGGTCACCGGCTCTGTGGCCGTCTTTGCCGGGGATTGTGGTGCGGGTCTTACGTCCACGAATCAGGCCATTCATGCCTTCATCTCGCATGAGCCGATCCACGGTGTGCTTGGAGACCTCCGCGTGACCGTTGCGCCGCAGCCAAGCAGTCATTTTCCGCCGGCCGTAAAGGATTTCTGGTTTCGGTCTTCCTTTACTGTCTAACTCTTTGAGGCTGCGTAACGTGTCAATGATCTTCGCGTCCTCAAAGGCGCGCAGGGCTGGCAAACGTGTTTTCCAGGCTCTGTAGGTTCGGGCGGCAACCTGCACGCCCTGCGATCGCAGGACGGCGCAGATCGACTCGACCGCATGACCTAAAGCTCTTTGTTCGTCAATGAACCGGCAGATTAGCGGCGGCGAGGGTCGAGCTCCCTCGCGAAGAAAATCGAGGCAGCCTTCAAGATTTCGTTGGCTTCCTTCAAGTCCCTGTTTTCGGCCCGCAGACGCTTGAGTTCGTCTTGCTCATCGGTGGTCGAGCCTTCTTTTTGGTCGGCATCAACCTGGGCTTGAAGAACCCAGCGCCGTAAGGATTCTTTACCAACGTCCAACTTTGGGGCCAATGCCTTGCATGCAGCATATATGGAGGGATATTCGGAAAGTCGATCCATCACCATGGCTACAGCACGGTCACGAACTTCGGCAGGGTACCTCTTGGGCATAGTTACTATCTTTCTCTCGAAAGACAGCGGCATCAAATCCGGGACGGTTCACATCGGTGACAGTTCTGTATCACCACATCGGTGACACTCCCACGATTAAAGTGGTAACACTTCACCAGTGATTTAACCCCTCGAACCACACAGCCCGCCCCACGACATCAAGCCATGGGGCGGGCTGGTGGACTGGTATTCGTGAAAAATGACCCAGTTGACCCGACGATACGCCTTGCCATCGCCCGATGGCCAGACGACGCACACAGAGGCTCTGTCACCGCGTTCTGCACCGAACACGACATCAGCCGCAAAACGTTCTACCAGATTCTGAAACGAGCCCGCACCGAAGGGCAAGCCGCAGCCCTGGAGCCGCGCTCTCGGCGCCCGAATACCTCACCCAACGCCACCAGCGAAGCCCTCAAAGACCAAGCCGTAGCCATGCGACAATCACTAGCCGACTCCGGCTGGGACCACGGCCCGATCAGCGTGCACGACAAGATGGTCCACCTGGGCATGCAAGCCCCGTCGGTCGCCGTACTGGCGCGGATCTTTCGCGAACGCGGCCTGATCGTCCCGGCCCCGAACAAACGTCCCCGCTCCTCCTTCCGGTCCTTCCGCTACCCGATGCCCAATGCCTGCTGGCAGCTAGATGCCACCGAGTATGTGCTGGAGGGCGGGCGTAAATGCGTGATCTTCCAGCTCATTGACGATCACTCCCGTCTGGCTGTCGCGTCCTTGGTCGCCACGACGGAGAACGGGGTGGACGCGGTGAAGGTCTTCCGTGCCGGCATCGCCGCCCGCGGCGTGCCGCAGCGGTTGCTCAGCGACAATGGTGAGGCGCTCAATCCCATTCGGCGGGGTATGACCAGCGAACTAGTCGCCTACGCCAACGCCATCGGGGTTGCCACCATCACCGGCAAACCATACAAGCCCACCACGCAGGGGAAGAATGAGCGGTTTCATTCGACCTTGTTCAAGTGGCTGAAGAAGCAGCCCTTCGCCAAGGACCTTACCGAGTTGCAAGCCCAGGTCGATGTCTTTGACCAGGCCTACAACACGCAGCGTGGGCATCAGGCCTTGGAGGGCCGGTGTACGCCGCAAGAACCGTGGGATGCCACCGAGGTGGCGCAGCCTTTGACAGACGGTGAATGGGTGAAGCTGAGCACCACGCCCAGCCCCACCATCACTGAAGCAACCCTTGCCACCATGACGCAGGTCACCGACCAGGCCGTAACCACGGTCCCACAGGCTGCGCCGGAACCGGTGAAGCTCAGTGCCACGCTGCGGGCCGAGGTGATGGAACCGGCCGGTAGCCAGCTGATGCGGGCGAACAAGAACCGATGCTTGAAGATCGCCGGTGTGCAGCTTTATCTGGGTAAGCTGCTGCGCTCCACCATGGTCCAGGTCACCTGGGATCAGGAGGAGCTGATGGTGGTCTCGATGGATGGCGAGCTGATCACCAAATACGATTTTCCGTTCCCTGCCGGCGTGACGTACTTGAGCTTGAAACATGCCACGGCGAAGTTCCAGAACATGGCCGAGAAGGGGTAATTGTTACCGATGTCCCGATACATCGAGTGTTACCGATGTCCCGATACATCGAGTGTTACCGATGTCGTGATACAGAAGTGTCACCGGTGTATCGAGACATCACAGTTTTAAATTTCATGGCGTGATCGTGAATTTTGACCTACACTCATTATTGTACGCGTCACTCGGGTGACGAGTTTATTATTTTGAGGGACGGAATATTCTCGGGTCTCGCCCGAAGATAGCTGCTCTGATCACACAGTGATTATGGGGTAGCTGCCGGCGAAACCAGAGAGTGTTAACATAGGAGATTTACAATGGCCGAATCGCTGACCAAGGTTGCTCAGAGCCGTAAGGTGCGTGATGCTGAGCGCACTAAGCTGATGTTGCTAGGCACAGGGGGAGGTCCGACGATTCATCGCAATGAAACGCGTAACGGGCCAGCTAGTGTTCTGCATGTTGATAACAAGCCTTACCTGATTGATTGTGGGGCAGGAGCGCCACGACAATTTTTACAGGCTGGAATGAACTTTGAAGATGTGGACAATATCTTCATTACGCATCAGCATTTCGACCATAATTCAGACCTGGGCAACTTTATGGCGTATGCGTGGTATGCCGGTCGTCGCGAACCAATTAACGTCTATGGGCCACCTCGGTTAGCCGGATACATCGAAGACTATGTCAGGCTCAACTCCTTCGATTTCGAACTCCGAGAGAGGGAAACTGGGCGATCACCATTTGCGCCGATTCCTCAGGCCAATGAGCTAGACATGGAGCAGCTGACTTCGACTCCCATGGAAATCATGCGCGACGATCTCGTCTCGGTGACGGCGGTACGAGTTCAGCATGGCCTGGTTCCGGCGGTTGCTTATCGTTTCCAGACGCCGGACTTGTCGGTGACTTTCAGTGGTGATCGCGGCGGCGAAGATTCGATCGTCCAATTAGCCCAGGGCAGCGACGTGTTGGTACACGAAGTCTTACATTACGACGCAATGCTTAAGACGTTCCCGAAGGCTAATGAGACGGTCTTGGCTCATTACCGAAATGACCACACCTCGCCACAGGATGTAGGCCGGATAGCTGCCGAAGCGAACGTTCCATGCTTGGTGCTGAATCACATTTTGCCTGACAATGATCTTGTTAATGCCGAAGAATGGACTCGTTTAGTTCGCGAGACCTACGACGGTGAGATCTTGGTTGGTGTGGATCTTATGGAAGTTTGATGATGAAGTAACGCGACTAGACCTTCTTCCGGTGACTATGGATCACCATGAAGGGGGAACACGTGAAGAGAAAATCAACTCAATTAAATGGAGTGGAAATGTCAATCGAAACAAACCGATCAAATGCTGTTCAAGACCTCCTCGCAGGACTGGCTTCAGGCGCTGTGGATGTCGTAGATCTAACTCAACCGCTGTCCGAGAGCACGCCCGTCATGCGAGTTCCCGAGCCTTTTGTCAATGTTTCGGGCTTGAAGATGACTGAGATTTCTAATTTTGATGACCGCGGCCCACGTTGGACCTGGAATCATCTTGAGCTTGGCGAGCACGTAGGAACCCACCTAGATGCCCCCCGTCACTGGATTTCGGGCAAGGGTGGAGAGGACGTAGCCAGTGTTCCTTTGCCCCGCCTTGTGGGACCGGCGGTCGTCATTGACCGCACCGCCAAGGTTGAAGAGAACCCGGACTACCTTCTCACCATCGACGATGTGCAGGAGTTCATCGCAGAGCATGGTCCACTTCCCGATGGCGGTTGGTTGATATACCGTACCGGTTGGGACAAGCGCGTACATGATGAGAGTTTGTTCCTGAACAATGCTTCTGGCTCTGCTCGCACCCCCGGAATTGCTCCTGAATGCGCGAAATGGATTGCCCAAGAAACGGGAATCCTAGGCATTGGTGTGCAGACCGTGGGTACGGATGCGGGCGCTGGGCCAACTTTTGATCCCCCGGCCCCAGTTCATTACTACATGCTCGGCGCGGGGAAGTATGGTGTCACTTCGCTCACTAACCTCGAGCAGGTGCCAGCGACCGGTGCAATGATCATTGTCGCGCCGCTACGCTTGGTCGGAGGCTCCGGGAGTCCAGCGCGTGTTATGGCCCTGGTGCCCCGCACCTAGTTCCACCTGGCCTTGTTTGGTGCGAAATAAGTCGATGGTGAAAATGGCTTGAACGCGGCACTGCTCAGCGTTTTCGGCTTCCCCATCCGGTATGGTTTCGCCTCTTGGAGGGTTCCTTTAATGGTTCGCCTGAAACGGCTTTTATCAATTCTCCGGGCTTGAAATACAGCTCGTCGGAGGATTTATCGGGCTTTGTGGCCCTAGACGGTTCAGGCGGACTTTGTAGGGGCCGGGTCAGTCCGGTTTCCTCCATGGGATGCTGGTATTTTTTAGGCCGTGAGCCAATGCCACAGGAAGCTTCTAGCACTGGAGTGTCAAAGCTGATTGTGCCATTTCATTGAGGAGCGGCTCAGGGCTCATCTCGTGCCTGCTCAGAGTCACTTCTACCGCACCTTTGGCCAGTGAGCCCAGCAGCCTATGAGTGACTTCTCAAATAGATTTGCATGATCCCTGAACGGCAAAATATGGCTGCCCTCTGAACCTGTCTGGCCAGCTGCTGGGCCTGACGAACGGGGTACCAGCGTTTAATATTAGGGGTTGTCATCAGCTCGCGCAGGCCTCTGTTGGTTTCGCACCAAAGCGTGCAAGCAGTTCGACAGGATGTGCTCCTGCGCCCACTTCAAGCGCGTAACGCCCGCAGATAATACGTAGCGAGCTTCGAATTTAAAACTTCCTGGATCGACAGTTTGAGGGTTGATCTTTCACAGGAAAAATACGGATTCTGAAATCTGTTGACACGCGACCTCGGTCATGCGTAAAGTTGCCGTCAATCGATGGAAATGTAATTTAGATCTCAGGGGAGAAGCAATGAACCAAATTCAAAGATGTTCAACTTCGACGTCCAGGTTGGGCAAGTAAAACCCATCGATGAGTAACACCCGCAGAAGTAAGCAATGCAAGCAAAGATGTGAAGTCCAGCCGATTCTCGCAAGGACAGACAGCTGGCGGCATCCGAGCAGTAGTAAACAGCATAAAGAACAGGTTTCCTGGCATCAGCCAGATAACAAACACTCCAGGTGATGATTCTTGACCAGGACCAAAGGCGGCCTGCAAAGAAAAATCAAAACCACGAAGGATTACGTTATGAAAAAATCAATGCTTGTACCACTCATCGCTACCACAGCAGCCATGACACTCGCAGTGGCAGCCTGTGGCAGTGCGGGAGAAGCCAGCGCTCCCTCGGATGAAGCGACTAAAGCATCCGTAGAGTCCGTAGATGAGACCAGCCGTGAGCTGCTGCCGGCTGAGATCCGTGATTCAGGCGAACTTCGGATTGCCGCCTCGTTCCGTACTCCACCACTGACAATGCTGACTGACGATGGCGAGACCCGTGACGGCTTGTCATATGAGATGGCGAATCTGGGAGCAAAGCGTCTGGGCTTGGAACCAGTGTGGAGCAACATCATTTACCCAGGGCAGAGTCCTGCCATTGCCGCCGACAAAGTGGATATCGTCTGGGAAACGACGAGTGTTGATGAAGAGCGAATCAAGGCCGCGACCTTTGTGCATTTCGCAAATGCAAACACCAGTGTCTTGGTGCAAAAGGGTAATCCAAGCGGTATCAGCTCCATGCAAGACATGTGTGGCCTGAGCATCGGGATGTCCCGGGGCGCCGTCTTCGTCGGCATGGTGAAAGAGCAATCGGAAAAGTGTGTTGCCGACGGCCTGGAACCGATTGAACAGCTAACTTACGATGGTGCGCCAAGTGGCCGAACTGCCCTGCAGTCCGAAAATATCGACGGCTACATGAGTGCTCAGCCCGATACCACCTACTTTGCAAACACTACCGGTGGCGGCGAAGTGTTCAGCGCCGTTGACCTGCCAGAGATCCCTCCAGTGAAACTTGCCATTCAGCTCAAAAAGGGAGATCAGGTCCTAGCTGAGTCGTTGGAGTCTTTGGTTAACAACATGATCGAAGACGGATCGTACGCCGAAATTCTCAAAAAGTGGCAGATGCCGGAAGCAATGATGATCGATAAGGCAGAGATCATCGGCTGATCTGACTCCCAAACAAATTTTATTTCACGCCAAACTCGCTTTTGTCAGAACTCGAAGGAGCTCACAAAATGAAATTTCTCAGCACCTCAGATGTATCCAAGGTCTTGAAGTCTTCGCCAGAAATCGTACGACCATCGGTTATTGATACCTACACTTCACTGGAATTAGGGAAATCAACTAGTTCACCAACTACCTTCCTACCAATTCCTAATGAAGCCCCCTCGCGGTTTATTACTCTCCCGGCATACGCTGCGGGGTCAGGATCGGATGGAGCCGCCGGCACTAAATGGGTTTCCAACTTTCGCGGCAATGTCGCACTAGAAGAGAACCCACTAAATACCCTGCTGCTGCTCTCGGATATCGGCACCGGCGTCCCGTTGGCCTGTATCGAAGGTAGTGAACTGAATCTGCGACGGACCGCTGCATCTGCGTTCCTGGCAGCTGAATGCTTCGGTTACCACCCGCAGGATGGACAGATTGGAATTATCGGGGCCGGCGCACTTGCTGATGCCTTTGCCGCCGAGCTAGCACAGACTTACGACGGGAAACATAGCCTGCTGGTTTCCGACATCGTCGAGGAACGTGCTCAGCGCTTAGTGAAATCGCTGGTTGACCTTGGTTTTGAGGCATCCGTAGCAAGCACCGAGGATATCTTGCGCCAGGCAAGGATTATCATTCTTGCTACCTCGGCCGAAGGTCCGTGGATTGACACCGATTTGTTGCCTACCGATGATCGCATGATCCTCCACATTTCAGCCGATGATCTCCCGGTCGAGTACTTCTCGCAGGTTACCAACGTCACAGATCGAATTTCTGACGTAGCTAAATTGCCAGTCAGCCTCGGCAAGGCAATCATAGAAGGTCTGAACACGGAGGACATTTATGAATTGCCGGCTCTGCTCGGAAAGGACGTCGTCAAGTCGTCTGGCCCGGTTGTGTACTCGCCGTTTGGGTTGAGCGTGTTGGATATTGCGCTAGCTAAGAAGATTTATGGCTTGGCTGAGACCCATGATTTGGGAGTTGCGTGGAATCACCGCGGTTAACGATTGAACCAAAAATTTTGGTCATTCGCAGTGTCAGCTAAAAGTATCCGCGATGATCTACCAGCTATTTACCATTCATCCAGTCTTCTCTAATTCTTGAGGGTCACATGTCACGAAAATTACTGCTTTCCTTTTTGTCGTTAGCTACAGCTTTGGCTGTCACAGGATGCGGCGGGTCAACTGAGGCAACTAGTCCTGCCCCCGAACTGACTCCGCTGGCACCTGAGGCAGCAGAGCTGTTACCACAGAAGATCAAAGACTCGGGAACTGTCCGGATTGCTGCATCATTCCAGACCGCTCCGATGACGATGTTAGAAGATGACGGTCAGGTTAAGGCCGGAATCTCACACGAGTTGGCGGTACTTGCCTTGGAGCAACTCGGTTTGCAGGGCGACTTTAGTATTCTGCCGTTCCCGGGACAGGCTGCTGCCCTGGAAGCAGACAAGGTTGATGTGGTGTGGGAAACTACAAGCATTAACGCTGAAAGGCTCGAAGCCGCTACCTTCGTTGAATTCGCCAATCTAACCTACGGCGTACTGGTGCCCAAGGATAATCCAAAGGACATTGTCGATTTGGACAGCTTCTGCGGCCTGGGAATTGGAGTCCCGCAGGGG
The DNA here is from genome assembly GCF_050753455.1 of Glutamicibacter uratoxydans. GTDB lineage: Bacteria > Actinomycetota > Actinomycetes > Actinomycetales > Micrococcaceae > Glutamicibacter > Glutamicibacter uratoxydans_A. The sequence goes on along the minus strand of NZ_CP192736.1, from coordinate 3,124,189 downwards.
TCAATTTTCCAAGATTATGTGGAGGAAGCCTCTGCTGAATGTGTAGATTCGGGATCTACCGCCATTAACCTGCTGACCTACAAGTCACCGGCTGAAGGTCGTCTAGCGGTTCTGTCCAAGAATGCGGACGCATTCCTGGGTGGGCACGCGAACAATCTTTACTACGCCGAGAACTCAGATGAAGGTGCCGCGTTCAGTGCTGTTGCAATTCCGGACATCGAGCCGACACCGATTGGGATTCAGTTCAAAAAGGGCAATGAGGAATTAGCTTCGGCCATGGCAGAAGCGGTCAATGCACTGATTGCAAATGGTTCGTATGCGAAGGTCTTTGAAGAATTCGGGCTGTCGGAAATGGAGATTAGCTCTGCATCTATCGCGCGTTGATAATTACGCTCCAACGCAAACTCATTCAAATGAATATCGTCAATAATTGGCGCAAACTGACCTCGTTTGACGCAAAGGCAGCGCCAATACCTACGCAACCACGGGGTGGTTAAAATGGCATTACTTACTACTCGGAAACTAGTTAAATCTTACGGTAGTCTTCGGATCCTGGATGGAATTGATTTCTCCATTGAAGAAGGAACAGTCGTCAGCATCATGGGCCCGTCCGGGTCCGGGAAAAGCACGCTCCTGCGATGCCTGAACCTTCTGGAAGAGGCCGACAGCGGTGAGATTTGGTTCGACGGCAAACTCTGCGGTGTCAAGCAGACCCCACAGGGACCACGTCGACTCAGCGAACGAGTCATGCAGAAGCAGCGGATCGGCATCGGTATGGTTTTTCAGCAGTTCAACCTGTTCCCTCACCTCTCGGTGCTGGGCAACCTGACCATGCCGCAGATCCAAAGCCTGGGTGTCAATAAGCAAGACGCGATCGCTGAAGCAAAGCATCAGCTGGCACGTGTGGGACTGGCCGATAAGGCCAATTCCTATCCAGCTCACCTTTCCGGTGGGCAGCAGCAGCGAGTTGCCATCGCACGAGCCCTCTGCCTTAAGCCTCGACTGATGCTCTTCGACGAGCCCACCTCGGCATTGGACCCAGAACTTGTCGGTGAAGTCTTGAATGTCATGAAAGACCTCGCTGAAAGCGGGATGACCATGGCAGTGGTTACCCACGAAACACAATTTGCGATGGACGTTGGCGATCATCTGGTGTTTATGGCCGACGGCGGAATTATTGAGCAAGGCCCTCCGACTCAGGTGCTCATGGCACCTAAGGAACGTCGAACAAAGGACTTTTTGCACCGATTCCGGAATTCACAAGAAGACGAAAATACCAGTCTCGACGCATCGACGAGAGGATGAATTGTCATGTCAAAAGAAGCCCTAATGCCGAAGGTTACCCAAATGCCTGCCAAAGCTGGTGAATACGGATTTGCAACCATTCTTCCGCGGAAACATCCGGGATGGTATGTTTCCGGTGCGGTTCTCATCTTGCTCATGCTCTGGTTTGGTATGAGCCTGGCTCAGAACCAGAATATTGATTACGCAACGGTGGCTGAGTATTTCTCCAAGGATGTCATCCTGGGTGGTGTGGCAAACACACTGTTGATGGCCCTCATTTCTATGGTATTTGCGACCCTCCTTGGAACCCTGCTTGCCGTGATGCGTCTGGCAGGTGGACCCGTGTGGTCGGCATTTAGCTGGGGATATGTGTGGTTCTTTCGTTCCGTTCCGCTGCTAGTGCTTATTATCTTCTGCGGTAACCTCGGACTTCTCTTTGAGCGTCTTGGCCTGGCTATCCCCTTTACCGATATCTATCTCTTCAGTGTTCCGACCAATGCGGTCATGACGGCATTCGTAGCCTCCATCGTGGCGTTGACACTGCACGAGGCTGCCTACATGGCGGAAATTATTCGAAGTGGAATTCTGTCCGTACCTGCCGGCCAGCGTGACGCCACCAAGGCCTTGGCAATCCCAGGTTTCAAAGCATTTTTCTTGGTGACCATGCCACAGGCCATGCGCATTATCATCCCGCCCACCGGCAGCTCGGTCATTAATACGATCAAGGCTACCTCGCTGGTTTCGGTGATTGCTGGCTCTGAGCTTCTAACCCGTGCAGAGAATATTTCGGCTACGAACCTGAAGACGATCGAACTGCTGCTGGTGGCTTCGATTTGGTACCTGATCATCGCATCGGTAGCCGGTGTGGGTCAGTACTACTTGGAACGTAAATTCGGACGTGGCTTTAGCCGCTCAAAGGTTCAAGCTCCACAGGCCAGCGCCTAATACTTCGGATGGTTTGAGTCAACGTTGAGACAACCGACGACCACAACCATTTCGACTAACAATCCTGATAGGAGGTACCGTCAATGAGTACGCTTGAATTTTCATCGATGACTCAGTTGAATGAAAAGTCATACCAAAGGACAAAGGTTGAAGACGGCAATGTCCTAGAGCTTGATGACGTGAAGATTTGGTATCACGATAGCGGTGGTGATGGAGAGCCGATAGTTCTCTTAGGAGGGTTTACCGCCGGACATTTCGTCTTCGATTTTGTTCGGGAACACCTACAAGAGTATCGCCTCATCACCTGGGAACCGCGAGGCCTTGGACTATCTCAGGCAGCTGAAGGTGACACTAGCGGATACTCCACCGATGTGTGGGCCGACGATCTGAGCAGATTGCTCGCAGCGATTGGGGTCAAAAAGGCTCACCTATGGGCCGATGGATTTGGTGGTTTCATTGCGATGAAACTGGCAGCCCAGCATCCCGACCTTGTCCAGAGCGTCATTACTTCTACCGAAGTATGGGCAGGTCTCCAAGACCGAACGAAAAATTGGAATATTTACTCGGCAATTGTGAATAACCTCGGCACTACCGGCCGCGGCGCAAAGCTCCTGGCCAAGTGGATGGATATTGAAACCCTGCCGTGGTTCGTACCGTGGGAGGCCCAAAATATCTCGGAAGTAGTGCATGTAGAAACCGTGGAATCCACAGTTGGATATGGTCTGTTGCACGCCGATGTTCGTGATGAACTGCCGCGGGTGACCGCTCCTACACTGTTGCTACTGGGTGCTGAATCCACTGAAGAAGCAATGGCACAGCCGGGAGTGAACGAACTACGTGAAGGTGTGCCACACCTTGAAATCGGAGTGGTGACCGGCGCTCATGCATCCTACGGAGTGGTGACTCACCCCAAAGAATTCGCAGACGCAGCACGGGAGTTCTTCCAAAAGAACGGCAATTAAATAATTAATGTCTAGAACAGGTGTGCACGGGTGCAAGTCAGACACCGGTGATTGCTAAATGCGATCGCCGGTGTCTTTCATGCTACGCCCCACATAATGTGCTTGTTTCCCCGTGAAGGAGCCCGGTAACTACGTGAGTTTCATGTCCAAGAGGCAAGGGGAAAATCACCGGTTACGGCACATAGACCCCGAGCAGGCCATGGCGAAGATCCGGTAGGGCCAGAAATTGCTAGATGAAGGACGGCCTCTCAGACAGACCTGTCAGGCAGCTGCAGATGACCGAGAGGCTTTGGTGCTGGTGGCTGAGCCACTTCGGGTCCGATGCCTTGTCTTAGCCATTGGGGTATTCCTATGGTCTGAGTTGTGGCCTTCGCTGACCTAGACAGATTTATTGGTACTGAGAAAGTATCTTCCTGTCCTTCGTTGGTAAAAACCAAACTTCTGGGACGGCAGCACTGCGGCAGCAATGGGTAAGCAATGCGGGCCACGAGGCATTAAGGACTCTGGAGCACGGACACCGTGGCATCGGAACGATGTGCCCGCGCAGCGCTGGGTCAGAACCGCTTGAACTTGCTCATGAAGAAACCAGGGGTGGTTTCGAGGAAACACGGCTGTGCGCAGATCTGCTGGCCGTCGCGCAAAAATACCGGGCGTGGGGTTGGAAGAACGCCCGCTGGCACCTGCGTGCGCCGCCGCAGTGACAGGAGATGACGCTGAACAGTAAACGGGTACGCCGAGCATGGCGGGGCGAAAGACCGGCCGGCAAAACCCAAACCGAAGAAGAAAGCCCCACCGGCCTCGATGCCGGGGAACAGCAGTGTTTGAAGACCGACTGTCCGATGCACGTCAGCAGCTTCGCCTTTTAGTCCGACGTCGCATTCTGCGGGTGCCACAGCCGCTTGTCCACCGTCATCGAGCAATACACCCGCATGGCGCTGGGGGCATCGTTGTGTAGCCTTCGTTCAAGGGCCTATCGACGTGGTCTGCGTGCCGGAGAATATTATCGGTGTAACCGGCATCGAACTGTCTTTCGTGCATTGCGATATTGAACCGGAATTCACCGCAGCTACAGTGATCGGCTGCCGTAGCACCACCGGTGTGGAGAACGTTTGTATCGACCCGGGATCACCAGGGCAGGACGGGTTCATTGAAAATTTCAACGCACCATTCAGCAGGGAACAACTCGGTGGAGAAATAATCGAGACCCCGGCCGACGCAAAGCATGTGGCAGGTAAAGGGAAAGACAGCGACATTCGTGAACGGTCCCACGGAACTGTGGACGGAATGACGCTATCCTACGACTGGAACCGGTGGATTGCAGGCCACCAATGGGCTACGGCATGGCCGCTGGCCTGCTCAAAGGGGCCAGTCAATGCAGTGTCTGCAGATCATTGAAACTGCGAGGTTCTGCTGGTTTAAGCCGTACGGGTCGGAAGAAAAATACCGAACCCAGACGAGGTACCGAAGAAGTGGCAAAGGTAGGGTTCACCCGAAGGAGCACTGAGCAGTTTAGCTGCCCGCTACTGACCTCCTGACCGGAGGAGAAGCACAGGAAAATTTTCAGCACCGAGCCACGGCTGCCGTGGCGTTAGGGTGGTGTCGGAAAAATCCGTTGACGCCCAAATGGTTTGAGCAGACCCAAGGGCTGTCGTGTCCACGCATTCACCTGGGGGCTGGTGTAAGCCTCACTAGACTGAAGTTACGTTAGGAAAAACGCTTGGATCCGCGGAATCACGCGGATCCGAGCGTTTTCCCCTTTCTGTTTCTGGCTACTTTGGTGTGCTTTTCAGCTTCTCTAGGTGCTCAGTGATCAGTTCTAGGACCCGGTGCTGGGTGGTGATGGGCATAGCTAACAGTTCGAAGGTCTCGGTGACGCCGTCCACCGCGACCGTGTTACGGGTACGGGTGGCCAGATGGGTGAGTAGGTCTTGGAAGCTATATGCGGGGCTCTGGTCAGCGAGTTTGCGGGTGCTGGCCTTACGTGCCGCGGCCGGGGAGCGTTCAGCCTTCGCTACCGGATCCTGTGCTGCGGATTTGGCTTCGTCCGTGTACGTCAGTTCGGCTAGGGCGGTGCGTAGGTGCCAGGTCAGGTGGGCTGCGAGCATGCATAGGAACACGTGCCCCCGGGTACGGTCCTCGGTGTAGTGACGGATCGGGCGGATCCCTAAATCCCGGGTTTTCAGGGTTTTGAAAATTTTCTCCACGTTCGCTAACGACTTGTAAGTGCGCACCGTGTGGGCTGCGTCCATGCTGGTTGCGGGGAGGTTGGTGCGGATAACATAGACCCCGTCCAACCCGGCCTCACGGGCAATAGATTCCTGGTTACTGTGGTACGCGAACGAGGTATCGGTGATGGTCAGGACGTAGTGCTTGGCCATGTTGTATTTGCCTAGGACTTTGCCGACTTTCACCCCGATCGTCCCGGCACCGGTGATCCGGCCGGCAGCCACGGACGCGGCCAGGGCATCGAGTTTCTCCTCGGTCGCGGACAGTAGGTTCTCGCGTTTGTGTTTGCGGTGTTCGGCTAGGGCGGGGTTGCGGCAGGCGATCAGCCGTTCGCCGGGATACTTTGGGTGGCTGATCTCTGCCAGGTTTTGTTCGTCGAACAGGCTCATCTGTAAGGGCCCGTTATCCTCGGCGAGGGCCTGGATATCGGTGTTGCGTAGCGCGGTCACCCAGGACAGGGAGGAATTGGTGCGTAGGTCTTTGATGCGGGCGTTGGTGATCATGCCACGGTCCCCGACCATGACCAGGTCTTGTACCCCGGCCAGGTCTTGGATGTCTTCGGTGATCTTGATGAACGCGGTCGGGTCGGCGGTGTTCCCGGGAAAGACACGTACCGCAATGGGTAGGCCGGTGTGGGTGGCCAGCATCCCGTATTCGATCTGGGTGTGCCCGCGTTTCTTATCCCGGGAGTACCCGTACTGGGCTAGTGGGTTGCAGGTACCGGTCACCCACGAGGACGACAAATCAAACAACGCCAGTTTCTGCGGGTTCGTGTTCTGGTTGCCCAAATAGGTGCGGGCCAGCTGCTTTTCAATGCGGGGTTGTTGTTCTAAGAGCCAGTCCATCGCGGCGTAGAGTTCATCACTAGTCGTGGGGCCTAGGTCGGTGCCGTAGGTGGTGTCGTTGAACCAGTTCAGGGTCGCGTTTTTTGAGGTGGGGTTGCAGATCCGGGCGGCCAGTAGTCCCATGATCAGGTCGCGGTGCCGGCATTTTTTACCCAGCAGGTTCTCGAAACCTAAGCCTTGGGCGAGGGTGGTGATCGCGTGGATGTGCCCTGCTGGGAGGGAGCGGTGGATGTGTAGGTTACCGGTGGCGTCGATGAGGGTTTTCCCTGCGAGGGAGGCTTTGAGCGCGTCCAGTGCGTGCTGGGGCAGGTAGGAGACGTTGCCTAGGGTTTCGTGTTTAACTTTCCCGTTCTCGCGGTAGGTGCGGCGGATCAGTGCGGTGCGGTATTCCACGGTGATGCCGGCTTGGTTGGTGCGTTGGCGTCGGTTGATGGCTACGTGCATCGCGGGACCCTTGGTGACCATGTTCACATCATATGATGAATAGGGTGATTTGGGAAAGGTTTTCCCGCATATTTTTAGTGGCTACGTTTTTTGTCCGAAAACTGGGTTTTGCCCCGGAATCTTGCGGTTCCGGGGCAAAACCCTCACGTAACTTCAGACTAGAATCTACGGAGCACCGAAGGGTGCGGACTGTCCAGTCTTGGGCAGTGGACGTAGATGAGCTCTGTTGCGTGAAAAAGCTCTGCTGGATCAGCCCAGAGGCAGAACCACGCCCCTGTGGAACCGCAAACGGCTTGGTGCTGTCCTTCATCAGAAGGACAGCACCAAGCCGTTTGTGGTCATCTAGACGGAGAATGGGTCGCGAGTCTCGCCTTCCATTTCAATCCATACGGTTCTGGTTTCACTGAAGGAACGCATGGCTTCAAGACCGTTTTCTCGTCCCAGGCCGCTATGCCCAAAACCACCGAAAGGAGCGGCAGGGGAAAACGCCCGGTAAGTATTTACCCAGACGGTGCCGGCGCGAAGCTGCCGAGAAACTCGGTGGGCGCGATGTACGCTCTGGCTCCACACTCCTGCGGCCAAACCAAAGCGGGTGTTGTTAGCCAGCTCGATGGCCTCAGCTTCGGTGCTGAACTTCATCACCGCCATCACAGGGCCGAAGACCTCTTCCTGGGCGATCTCCATATCTGGCTCGACATCCGTAAAGATGGTGGGTTCGACATACCACCCCGTGACGGATGACGGGACACCTCCACCGCAAACAAGAGTGGCTCCCTGGCGTTGTGCAGTGGCAATTTTTTCCAAGATTGACGTGTGTTGCTTCGCATTGACAATAGGGCCGATTTGAGTCGACGGATCAGTCGGAGGACCAATGCGGATTGCTTCTGCACGCTTGACTAATTCGGCAACGAATTTGTCATGGATGCTCTCATGCAACAAGAGTCGTGAGCCTGCCATGCAGGTTTGTCCGGAAGCAACGAAGATTCCGTTCATCACGCCATTGAGGGCTGATTCGATATCGGCGTCTTCAAACACGAGCTGCGCTGATTTGCCGCCTAATTCTAAAGTCACTCGGGTCATATTGGACATAGCTGCTTTGCCAACCAGCATGCCCGTTGCAGTGGAACCGGTGAAGGCAATCTTGTTGATCCGTGGGTGGGCGGTGATTGCTTCCCCTACTGCCGGACCAAAGCCAGTGACGACGTTGAAGGCTCCATCAGGTACCCCGGCCTCTTGCAGAATCGGACCCAGCGCCAGAGCTGTTGCTGGAGTGTAATCCGAGGGTTTAACGACGACAGTGCAGCCGACAGCCAAGGCGGGCGCAAGCTTCCACGCGAGCAGCAGCAGAGGCGCGTTCCAAGGAACGATAATGCCCACAGTCCCGACAGGGACAGCTTCGGTGTAGACCATCATATTCTTGTGGCCCGTGGGAATGGTTTGGCCGGTGAACTTATCGGCCAGGCCCGCGAAGTAATAGAACCAGTCGACGACCAATCTGACCTGAGTCTTTGCGTCTCTCAGTAGCCTTCCACTGTCCCGGGCTTCCAGTTCAGCTAGGTAGTCAAGATTCTGCAAAATCTTTTCAGCAATGCTGCGAAGCACACGCGCGCGTTCGACTCCTGTCGTCTCGCCCCATGGCCCAACTAGTGCCTGATTAGCGGCAGCAACGGCAAGATCGACGTCAGATGCGTCGGCATCGGGGACACGTGCCCATGCTTGCTGTGTAGAAGGATCAACACTGTCGAACGTTCGACCAGAACGCGATGTCTCAACATGTTTGCCATCAACAAACATCGAGAGTGTCAGTAAGTCCGAATCCTCAAGTTGGTTCGTAGTCATTGGAAAATTCCTTCCGGTAGAGCGGGATAACCCTTAGGAACACTTAACACCTCACCGGATTGAATTGTCAACCATAATTTGAGCATGATCTTGCACAGCTCCTGCCCTGGAGGTGAGGGGCTGGCGGTCAAGCGGTGCTGCCAGTTGAGCTCAAAGCTAGCGGAAGTTCGATGTTTCACAAGCCATTGAATGCGAGCCGTGAGCGTTTTCCACCTGAAGGTGCTGCGGTTTAGCGGTAATCGCGTGTCAAAATATAGTCCTTCTCCGTGGCTTGGCCGATTTGAAAGAATTTTTCTCCGACGATTGAAAACCCCCATTTTTTGTAAAATCGCTGGGCCCGCTCATTGCGCTGGTTTACGGCAAGCCACATGAGATCGCTCCCGCGCTTCAAGCCCCATTCAAGGGAGGCTTGAAGAAGCTCACCGGCAATTCCGGAGCCGTGGTGATTTGGGTGGACATAGCACTTGCTGAGCTGGACCGGTCGGGCCGCTTGGAGGGTTTCACGCACCACGTCAGTTTCTGGCTGTTGGTAGACCAATAGGGTGTAGCCCAAAATTTCCGTGGCGTTGTCGTAAACCTTGACCATGTAATCGTTGTCGAGGGCATACTCGACAAACTTTGCTTTACTCAGGTGTTGTTCGAGAAAAAATTGGATGTCGTCTGTTGTAGTTCCTAGCGGGCAGGCGAGGTGGAAAGTCTGGGATGCAAGTGTAGCTAGGGCGCAGGCATCTTCGACTGTTGCATTGCGGATCAACTGTGACTCCCATCAATGTGGTGTGAATGAAAATTATCGGGAACCTCGCGGCTTGGATTACCTGCGAAGGTCAACGGGTGGGGCTGAATACCTATTGCTCTCTATTGGGCGAACCGCACATGCGGGCCGATAGTCCAGGGGTCCCATAGCGGATAGGAACGCAGTCTAGTTCATGGCACGAGGTCAATCCTAGAATTTCCGCTCGTCCTGAAGGGGAGCTGAAGTCCTTTCGGGATTGAACTGCAAGGTCTTGCCTTGAAAGAGAGTTGAGGCATTTCTTAAACACTCTTGACTTGAATGAGACGAAGGCTCATGATTGGTAACACATCACCAGAGTGAGTAGTAAACTAAAGAATCGCTGTTAGACCTACCCTGAACCCTTCGGGATAGTCAGTCATTTCTGGGCACAGCGAGTCACGACAAACTTATTTTTATTCGTAGATAGTGGAGACATCAGATGGTCGAGGTTGCTCAGTTATCCAGTCCAAATCAGAACATTGCGAGTGAACAAGCGGAAACGCCTAACACTGTCGTTCTAGAAGCCTTAGGGGCCGCACTACCTGAACTTGGCGTCTCTTTTATGGCCGGTCTTCCGGGTAGCGGGAACTATGAGCTGGTGCACGCAGCACGTGAAGCCGGTGTTCGGTACTACGGATCAAATCATGAAGCTGGCGCCGTAGGGGTCGCTGATGGTTGGTCACGCACTACGGGCCAAGTTGGTGTTGCCATGCTCTCGCAGGGACCAGGGCTGACTAATGGGCTGACCGCGCTCACCGAAGCAGTGAAGAGCCGAACCTCAATGGTCGTCATAGTGATTGATACACCGCGTACTTCCCGTCACGGTAACCTTAATGTCGATCAAACCGCAGTATGCCGTGCATTGGGCGCAGGGGTAGAAGTGGTTCGATCCGCAGCCAGTGCAGTTGACGACCTGGCACGTTCCTTGCACCGAACTCAGACTGAGATGCTGCCGATCGTACTTATGGTGCCGTTGGATCTAGTGCATGCGAAGGTGCCGAAGGCTCAAACTACTGTACGGTCACTTGCCTATGCGGCACCTCCATGGCCTGACCTGCACTCCGTTAAGGAAGCTGCCAATAAGATCAAACTGGCTAAGCGGCCGGTCATCCTAGCCGGTCGCGGCGCGATGAGATCGGAAGCCGGTGCAGAATTGAGGGCGCTCGCTGAACAGATTGGTGCAGTGCTGACTGTGGCAGCACCCGCAAAGGGTCTGTTCTCCGGTGATGATTTTGATCTGGGAATCGCCGGTAGCTTCGCTTCACCGGTGACTGCCGAATTGCTGGGGCAAGCGGATTTGGTGTTGGCGTTCGGTGCGAGCCTCAATGCATGGACCACTGGCAATGGCAGGATGCTCGGTGCGAATGTACCGGCTATCCAGGTTGATGTTGATCCAAGCGCTATTGGTTCCCATCGCTCAGTTGATATGGCGATTCACGGTGACGCTGCGGTGACTGCAACGCAAATTTACCAAGAACTAGTGCGCGGTGAGTGGAAGCAGACGGGGTACAGAACGCCAGAACTAAAAAATAGGCTTGCGACCAATGACCCGTCGAGCCACTTTATTGCAGCCACCGGTGAAAAAGGTCTCGACCCGCGTGTTTTCACCTTGGCGCTAGAATCCTTGCTTCCGGCAGAACGAACCCTGACCGTAGACTCTGGGCATTTCATGGGCTGGCCAGCGAAGTATTTGTCGGTGCCAGACGCTGCAGGATTCGTCTATCCACAGTCATTCCAGTCGGTAGGGCTGGGTCTAGCCGTTTCGATCGGTGTCGGAATAGCACGACCTGATCGCATTAGCGTGCTGACCATCGGAGACGGTGGGTGGATGTTAAGTCCTCAGGAACTGGACACCGCCGTCCAGAATGAGGTCTCACTCCTGGCAATTGTCTACAATGACTCGTCCTATGGTGCAGAGGTGCACCGCTTTGAGCCTTTGGGGTTGAACGTTGACCTAGTGCGTTTCCCGGAGCGAAATTTCGAAGCGATGGCACAGTCGGTAGGTGCTCAAGGCGTGACCGTTCGAAGCCTGGACGATCTTGAAAAGTTGAAGCCATGGCTGGAAAATCCGAGTGGACCTATGCTGGTAGACGCCAAGATTGACCCGACAGTGATTGGGGATTGGATTGCAGGTAACTCCAAGGCTGCCTTGGCCTAGGAAGAAAGTTCTCGGTTAATTCTTTTTAGTATCAGGGGCTCATGAACTAATTCTGTACGCGTGCGGTGCATGTTTCATCGGCCTGTAGGGGCCTGAATGCTGCGTGGGAATTCAGTGAAAAACACGGTGCAGCATGGACCCTTATCTCAAGTTTCGAAGCTCGGTGAGCAACGGAATCGTGATCCTTCTGAGGATGGAGCCGAAAACAATATATGGCATGCCCGGTTGACGGAGAGTTCTTCGTCAACCGGGCTGGCGTTTGTGAGTATAAAAACCCAGGAATGCCATGGGGGCGGCACTGATCTTTTCACCACCGGGTTCTTGGCGGAATGTTAGGCAGTGTTCAGCTGCTGAATTTCAGGGTGGGCCGCTGTAAAGCATGAGGAACAAGAATGTGGATCATCGATGAAATACAGCGATGAATGGTGAGAGCCTGCCCGGATAGTTGTGGTTCTCTCCGGTGGCAGGAAGACCGCAACAATCCTGATAGACAGCCATAAGTTTTGCCCCGCAAAGGTGTGTTGCAGACGCCCAGCCCTGGGCCTTGCACATCTGGTAGCTGCTACTCCAATTTGGGCAGACCGCTGGTGCGCTGAGATCTGCCAACTTTCATGGGTGACTGCGCACCTGACAGAACCTCGCGAAAAGCGGAATGTTGCGAGTCCCGGCAGTGGCTCGACAGCGCTTTGAAAAGGCCGCAATTGCCGTGCAACAACTTCGTACAGGGCGCGAGAGCGAATCCGGGAAGCTGCCGGCCCAGAGGTGGGCGAGCAGCTTCCCTGAAGTGGAGCCTAGGAGTCTCGCGGGACGATGGCCAATACGCGGGTCGGGCTTCCCGAGCCGCCGACGATTGGTAGCGGAGCGACGATGATCATTGCTCCACGGGTTGGCAACTGCGCAAGGTTTTGCAGAGAAGTAATTCCATACTTGTCTGCTCCCATGAGGTAATAGTGCATGGGGAAGACTGGATCAAGGGCCCCCGCGTTGCCAGCATCGATGCCGACAGTCTCTACACCGACCCCGGCAATACCGGTCTCCGACAGCCATTGAGCACATTCGGCCGAGACTCCTGGGGTGTGCGATCCATTGTCGTCGAAGTTGAGGAACTTTTCCTGATCCTGCGCGTAGACGTCCCAACCCGTGCGGTACAGCACCCAGCCGCCCTCGGGTAGCGGACCATTCTCCGACTCCCACTTCTTGATGTGTTCCACCTCGAGCAGAAAATCCGTATCCGCGGCGGCCTCGGCCGAGAAATCGAGAACTACCGCTGGGCCAATGAGCCGAGGAAGCGGGATATCGGCGACATCGTGGCTGTCACGACCGCTGATCCAGTGGATTGGCGCATCGATATGCGTTCCAATGTGTTCGCCAGTATGAATGTTGGCGTGCTTCCAGAAGGGACCCCTGACCCTTCTATATTTGTCAAGCCGGTAACACCTCCGGAATAGCGGCATTGAGGATCCGGTAGATCTTCCTCGCGAGGTAGCGTTTGATGCATCGGCGGATCTCCCGAAGGCTCTTGCCTTCCTGGGTGCGTTTCTCCACGTAAACGCGGGTTTCTTCGTCATAGGCCATCCGGACCAGTGCTGCGGTATGTAGCGCCTTATTGAGCTTCCGGTCCCCGCCACGGTTCAGCCGATGCCTGACCGTATTCCCTGAGGACGCGGGAATCGGGTTCGCCCCGGCCAGAGACGCGTAGGCGGCCTCTGATCGCACCCGGCCCTGGTGCGACCATGCAGTCAGACACACGGCCGCGACCACCGGTCCAATGCCCTTCACGTCCAGCAGATCCTTAGCTTCGCTGAGCTTGACCAGCTCGGTGATCTTCTCGGCGTTGGCCTTCAGGTGATCATCCAGCTCGGTCACCCGCACGGCGAGCCGGACGGCTTCAGATCGGGCGACCTGCAACTCCAGAGCCTCGTCACGGGTCCGCCACATCGACACCTCGCCGATCTGGGCGCCGCTCATCCGTTTGCGGGCGTCAATACCCAGCGGGTTCACCCGGAGCAGGGCGGTGAGCGCGTTGACGTGCCGGGTCCGCTCGGTGGTCATCGCGTCCCGTGCGGTCACCAGTACCCGTAGCGCGGCCCGGGCGCCCTCGTTGAGCCGGGGGCGGCGTAACCTGTTGGTGTCCGTCGGCAGGACGGTGGAGGCGATCCGGTACGCGTCCATCGGGTCGGATTTGCCGACCCCCTTGCCGGGCCTTGGCATCCATCCGGGCGGCCTCGGCGACCGGGTACCCGGCATCGGCGACGGTGCCTGCGAGGATAGCGCCGTAGGACGCGGCGCCCTCGATCACCCACAGGGTGCTCGCGTCCCCGCCGGTACGCCGTCCGACCCAAGCCAGGGCTCGTTTGATCCCCGTGTCTGAGGTCGGGAAGTCTCGGGTCTCGATCAGTTCACCGGCAGCGGTGAGGATGGCGTAGACGTGCTTCTTCGCGTGTGTGTCGACACCGACGACAAATGGGTGGGTTTGCGAGACGATAGACATGGTCGCTTGCTCTTCTCTTCATGGACGACAGGGCAATCGGCCGCGTGCGGCCGGTACCGGTCCGGGTAGAGGTCACCGTCGGAGCATTACTGTGATGAGCCACGCCACCAGCTGGTGGCGGGCAGCCTTCTGATCAGGCTACCGGGGTGGGCCGGGCAGGTGCCGGCCGACCACCCCAGGCTCGGACAAGTCAGGGCTACGGCACCCCGCGGGGCCAAGTCTGTCAAGAGTCACGAGACAAGGGTAGGCGGCTGGTTCCTACTCTGCCAGCTGATCCCAGACCAGCTACTCCCAGACTCACAGTCTGTCAGGGTTGAGTGAGACCACCCGTTCATAACAAACCACCCCAAGGACAGGGCAAGAACAGGACCGCTCCACCATGAGCATCACCTCACTGACCGAACTGATCAGCACCGTGCAGGACAATGGAACCATGGACTCCACCGACCCGCCACGACCTGCGACCGCACGCCGCCGCGTGATCAGCCCAGCCCAGAAATCCGCCTACCTCGACGGATACGAACAAGCCATCCAAACCGGCGAAGGCGGCGGCTATCTGAGAGCCAACGGGCTCTACTCCTCCCAAATCACCGAATGGCGCAAACTACGCGACGCCGGAATCCTCGACGGAACCGTCGCCTCCCAATCCTCGGCCAAGCCCGGCCGGCTGAGCAAGGAACAAGCGGAAATCGCGAAGCTGAAAAAGCAGCTGGCGGCGAACGAGCAGAAACTGGCCACCACGCAAACCGCCTTGGAAATCATGGGAAAAGCACACGCGCTCTTGGAGCAGATCTCAAAGAGCGCGGATTCGAAGTAGAAGCACGCCTGGTCTTGGAAAACACCTACCAACAGCTCGTGTCCGGAATGGTACCCACCCGTCGTGCCAGCGCTCTGGCAGGCGTTGCGCGAGCGACGATGCACCGCCGCCAACGCCCGCCAATAAGCCGCGCGGCGTCCAGCCGGCCAGCCCCAGCGAACAAGCTCACGACCCAGGAAGAAGCCACCGTGCTCGCCACGCTGAACAGCGACCGGTTCGTCGACCAGGCACCCGAGCAGATCTTCGCGACGTTGCTCTCTGAAGGGACCTACCTGTGTTCCGTATCGACAATGTATCGACTGCTTCAACGTGAGAAGCAGGTCAAGGAACGCCGCCGGCAGGCACGGCACCCGTCACGGAAGGTCCCCGAGCTGGTTGCGACCGGGCCCGGAGAAGTGTTCACCTGGGATATCACCAAGCTGGCAGGACCACAGAAAGGCACCTACTTCGATGCGTACGTCATGATCGATATCTATTCGCGTTACATTGTCGGCGCGCAGGTTCACGCCCGGGAATCTGGCGAGCTGGCCAAGGCCTTCATGGAACAGGTCTTCGCCTGCGACCATGTGCCGAAGGTGGTGCACGCGGATCGCGGCACGTCCATGACGTCGAAGCCTGTGGCGGCATTGCTCGCTGATTTGGATGTGCTCAAATCGCATTCACGGCCGAAAGTCAGTAATGACAACCCCTATTCGGAGCCGTGGTTCAAGACCTTGAAGTATCTGCCGACGTTCCCTGAGCGGTTTGGCTCGCTGGCTCATGCCAGGGATTTCATGGACCGGTTTGTCGGCGCGTGCAACACGCAGCACCGGCATTCAGGCATCGGGTTCCACACCCCGGCAGACGTGCATTTCGGGATGACCGGGCATGTTGATGATCAGCGTCTGACAGCGTTGCGCCAAGCGTGGGATGTGCATCCTGAACGGTTTTCCTCCTCCTGGTTGCCGAGGAAGCTGCGGTTGCCGGAGCAGGCTTGGATCAATGAGCCCGTCGCTCGGGAGGAAGAAGACAACGTGGCCGTATCGGCTGTATAGCTTGCGGTGGTCTCACTTGACTTGAAAATTTCCGTAAGTGGCAGCCAGCAACAGCAATTCGCGTTAGATGGATGACGGGAGACAACTCTCGCATATGGTTGACGCTTCAATTATTTCATGGTTCTATAGATGATAGACGGTCACGAAAGTTACCGCGAAACATTCAAGGATTGGAGCGAATCATGGAACTTAAAGACAAGGTCGCATTTATCACCGGCGGTGGGTCAGGTCTGGGGTTGGAAACAGCCAAGAACTTCATTGCCGAAGGTGCCCAGGTAATGATTTTCGACTTCAATCCACAGTCGCAGGAAGTGGCCGATGAAATCGGCGCTAAGTTCTTCCAGGGTGACGTTTCGAATGCCGAGAACGTAGAAGCTGCTGTTGCCAAGACCGTCGAGGAATTCGGCAAGGTAGACATCGCCGTGGCCTCAGCTGGTGTGGGTGGCGAGGGTGACGTGGTTACCTCGACCATCGACAACTGGGAGCGCACCAATGGAATCGACTACTCCGGCGTCTTCTATACCAATAAGTACGTCATTGCTCAGCTATTGAAGCAGGGCAAGGGTGGGGCCGTCATCAACTTGGCCTCGATGTTTGGGTTGGTAGCAGTCTCGAACAACATTGCCTACTCCGCCTCCAAGGGTGGCGTGGTCAATATGACCCGCGCAGCCGGCACCATGTACGCCAAGGAAGGCATTCGCGTCAACGCGGTAGCCCCTGGCGTGATCCGCACCCCGCTGATCGATGAGCCGACCTTGGAGCAGTACGCAAAGCTACACCCGGCTGGCCGTGTGGGCGAAGCCAAGGAAGTCGCTGACCTCATTACCTATCTAGCAAGTGACAAGGCCAAGTTCATCACCGGCACCACCATCCCGATCGATGGCGGATACACTGCCGTCTAGGTTTTCATGGCCTGTTCGACCTTTGACGCCACCTCGTTGTCGAGGTGGCGTCTTTGCGTGGTTGGGATCTTTTGTGCCAGACATTCATGGGGGAAGCGCGGTGGTGGTCAATGGGGCCTGTTGCGCGAACTTAGGGCTTTTGCGGTGCCGTATTTTTCCTCAGCTGATGAGTGTTGAGTGCGTTTCCCGTCCGGGAAAGGCGAGTTCGAACTGTTTGTATGGGACAAGCCGAAAATTTGAGCCTGTCAAGTTAGCTCCGTAAGTCACACCCTGCAGGATTCTTCCGACAATAAATAGCTCATTACGTGGTGCGACTGCCGTAATGATCGAACCGGCGAAGGTGATTGCGAAAGAGATCGAAAGCAGGCGTTTTTTGTGAGGCCCATCGCTGAGACGGCCCAAAACTGGGGTGGATACGGCTCCGACGAACAGGTTGGTTGTCAGCATCCATTGCGCGGAGCTGGCCTTGATTTCGAACTCTCTGGCGATCACTGGAATCCGCAGCATTCCCCAGGAACTAACTACGGCAGTGGAAAGCGCGGCAAAGAATAACGTTGGTACTAGGCTGACGTCCTTGGCTTTCACTGTGGGCCTGCGGACATGATCTTCTTCAACGTGGGCATGGCTGCCTGAATGAGGTCAAACTCGTCGGCGTTGAGTTTAGCGTCGCCGGCTTCCGTGGGCGCATCTTGTCCCCGGTTGGGTTCCAAGGCCAATTTCGCTTGACCCTTTTAGATTATGTGAAATCAGGCTTTGCGGCCGTCCGCATCGTCCTAACGCCGTTAAAAGTGTCCTCCGATTTCTAGTTCTTTGGCGCCGAGTGAGATTGCTTGTTGGGGTACCGGCATCCGTCTGGAAGAGCAATTGCTGAGCAGTATGGGTGAAAAAGGGTGAATTTTGGGGTGAATTTGCAGTAGTTCGATCTACGAACGAGTGTCATAGCGGTGATGCTAAAGATATGTGGGAGTCGTAAGTTTCTGACTAGCGTGCATCCAGCAGAATGCGATTAGTCATATTGATACGTGGTTCTACCCATGAGGGATCAGCGATCCGGCGTGAGCTCAGACCTTTACTTATGCTGTTGGCGAGGCAACGTGTAGGCGAGGACCTGCTTAGGGTGACCAGCGAAGCCGAGAATCTGCAAGTCGAATGCGTTAGTTGAACCGTCCCGGAAATCATGCCGCCGTCTTATGTGCGGCAGCGTCGGGTAACGAGCCTGTTATTTCATCATAGTAGGCTTGCTCAAATTCCTCGGGAGTTTGGTGAACCAGCGAGGAATGCAAGCGATCATTGTTGTACCAAAACACCCAGTCGAAGACGATCTCAATGACATCTGATTCGGTCTTCAGTGCACCAGATCTGAATGGCGATCCCTTGGCCACGGCTTCATTCTTGAATAGACCCATCACAGTTTCGGCAGCGGCGTTATCGTACGCATCACCGACGCTTCCGATGGAAGGAACCAAGCCTTCAATCTCCAACGTGTCGGTATAACGGATCGAAGTATACTGCGATCCTGCATCTGAGTGATACAGAAGCCCCTTGTCAACTGGTCTTTTAGTGTGTTTGCGACGCCATAAAGCTATCTTTAAGCATTGTTCCACGAAGGCCGTGTCTTTCACCGTGGAGGTTTCCCACCCAACAATCGCCCGTGAATATAAGTCAATCACCAGCGCAACGTAAACGAACCCGGAATACACCGGTACGTACGTGAAGTCCGTGACCCAAATCCGGTTGGGTGCCTCTGCGCTGAAGTCTCGATTTAGCAGGTCACCGGCTCTGTGGCCGTCTTTGCCGGGGATTGTGGTGCGGGTCTTACGTCCACGAATCAGGCCATTCATGCCTTCATCTCGCATGAGCCGATCCACGGTGTGCTTGGAGACCTCCGCGTGACCGTTGCGCCGCAGCCAAGCAGTCATTTTCCGCCGGCCGTAAAGGATTTCTGGTTTCGGTCTTCCTTTACTGTCTAACTCTTTGAGGCTGCGTAACGTGTCAATGATCTTCGCGTCCTCAAAGGCGCGCAGGGCTGGCAAACGTGTTTTCCAGGCTCTGTAGGTTCGTGCGGCAACCTGCACGCCCTGCGATCGCAGGACGGCGCAGATCGACTCGACCGCATGACCTAAAGCTCTTTGTTCGTCAATGAACCGGCAGATTAGCGGCGGCGAGGGTCGAGCTCCCTCGCGAAGAAAATCGAGGCAGCCTTCAAGATTTCGTTGGCTTCCTTCAAGTCCCTGTTTTCGGCCCGCAGACGCTTGAGTTCGTCTTGCTCATCGGTGGTCGAGCCTTCTTTTTGGTCGGCATCAACCTGGGCTTGAAGAACCCAGCGCCGTAAGGATTCTTTACCAACGTCCAACTTTGGGGCCAATGCCTTGCATGCAGCATAAATGGAGGGATATTCGGAAAGCCGATCCATCACCATGGCTACAGCACGGTCACGAACTTCGGCAGGGTACCTCTTGGGCATAGTTACTATCTTTCTCTCGAAAGACAGCGGCATCAAATCCGGGACGGTTCAATGAGCGGCTCGTTACCCGATGAAGCCGCCAGTAAACTGGCGGCATAATTTCCGGGACGGTTCATTGCTGGTCGGATAGCGAAAGTGAATCGGTAACCGACCACGAAAGTTCAACACGACTGTCGGAGGTATTTAAATGTTGACCTCCGGGGCCTGAAGAGCACGAAAAACGCCAATGAAGTTCAGATTCCGGGATCCTTAACGCGGACGATATTTCTAAGTCCATAGTCCAAGGGTCTCACGATGACGGTATTCACGAGGCTCTCTTGCTGATTTACTCGCTTGTAGAACCCGACAAGACGACGCTTCGGAAACGCGCTTAACTGTGTGATTACGGTTGTCCTAACGTAGCCCGTTCCACCAACGCTTTGTTTTTGACCAAGCTAGTGGGTCAAAGGAGGAAGAACCTGACTCTAGCAGTGTCTTGAAATTCGTCAGACGCCCGGGAGGAAAAGTACTCGCGAGCTCGCGCAGTTTTTTATCGGATGAAGCAGCGCATATTCCTTCGGCCCAGATTTCCCACGTTTGATCCGTAACGAAGCCTCTCATCCTCAGATCGAGTTCATCTTCGCAGAGGAGCAAATACTCAGTGAGTGCAACAACTTCTTTCTCATTGGCCTCGTAATCTGGATGGCCACAAACAAACCGTCGCGGCAAATTATTTGCGATGCTCCAGTACCGACTCACATACATATTCTCGAATTCGCGATGGCGAGTACGACGCTCGCCGATGATCTGCCAAATTATTCCGAGAACGCCGATGGTCGTTAGAAATGTTGCTACGGTCGAGTAGAAATAGAACCAATCGGCCCAATCCCATTCCCCTACAGGATCCACGTTGCGAGCGCCTTTCGTATTTCGGTCCGGCAGCCAGTTTCGATTCCCTGAAGTTCGTGAACGATGCGCCGTGCTCGGAAGAGGGCAGAACGAAGTTCATATTGGTTGCGGTTGTCCACACTTGCGCAGCCGAAAGGATTTGCGGTGTTTGTTTGCCCTCTAGATTCTGGTTGCTCTTGCGAGTCATCTGCTTAAGCTGGTTGAGCGAGCAAGAATTTCTGATAAGTGATATCTAATAATTCCCGGTCAGGCCGTTCTTTCATGATGCTCGGAAGCGTCATTAGTTTTTCTTTGTGACGTTCTTTCAATCCATGCTCCAGCATGGGCCCGTCATTCTCTTCCATAAGATCTCGACGTATCTCGACTGTATAATCCGGTGAAATACCCAAGATTGATGAATCATAAGCCGCGTGGTGGATTTTGCACAGTGCGAGCCCATTTGTAACTGAGGCGATACCACGATCATCCGAATCTGGAACGATATGCGCAGCATCTAGTAAAATCTCATGGCCAAGACTGCACACGGCACAGCGTCCGTTATAAGCCCTAATTACGGATGCTCGGAATACCGGCTGGTGAAGTCGAATTTTTGTTTCTCGTTGTAGGTACTTTTTGATAATATTCTCCGCGGATCCTGGATCTCCAAGTCCAGCGAAGGTTAGATCGTCCTCTAAAACTGGGCTCAGAACGAAACGCTTCAGACTACGTTCTTCCCCAATAATCTTCACCGGGCACACAGCGTGAAACTGAGTGGGAGAGCCACCGATCCCAATGAACCAAATGATCGGTAAGTTTCTTTCGTAAGCAAGACGAAGTCCGGCATTCGTTGAGGTTTCAGGATTGTTTCCCTCCCACATGTATCGAGGCAAATCGTCTGGTCCTACATCATCTGCGTAGGGGCGATCTTCGCCAGGTTTCCTATATGCAGTCATGATTGATAGTGCAGCTTCAAGCTCTGCGGGCTTACGAATACCCTTCATCGGATCGATGAGCTTGAAAGGTTGACCGTCAAAGAAGAAGTCATTTAATTCTTCCCTACTTAGGGAGTGCACTCCACCACTAGTTCGTATTTGGAGCCAGGAGATTGCTTCACGTCGCAAGCGTAAGTCCTTGAATTGTGACCATTTATGGCTCATCGGTAGTGGCTCCTCATTCAACCGTATGGTTGGAGATTATCAGCATGAGAAGGGGAAACACGATTGTGGGTCATTCTTTGTTGTTTCGTCGTGGTCATCTATCTCGATTCTTCGAGTGCGGGATTTAAAATACTCATATTGCGGAGTCAACTAACTAGTTCACGATACGATTCCTCGTAGGTGCAGCAATAGACGAAGGGAACGATCCTTGTGGACGGAATATTGAATGCCACGTTAGAACGTCCACGAGCAGCAGTAAGTGATCAGGACTATCAGTCTTTTTCTCGTGCGTCGGTTCCGCAAGATTGTATTCCTGCTGTTCGCGAAGAGTTCGTTAAGTGGCTAGGCGAAAAAAACATCGTAATAGCGGCCGCCCACGGGCGTGCAGAGACTAATGATTCTAAGGCCACCATCGATACTGTCGAAAACGGTGTCCATGAACTGCTGCTCTGTCGATTAGTTGAAGAAACCCCAGCGGGTCGGTTTACGACTGAGATATACGCGTCCTCGGAAGGATGGATTAATATCTCAGTGCGCAGCGCTGAGGGAAGGTTCGTGAGCGTCCCACGTATCGCTAAAGCGCTGATGCGTCGACTTAATCTTTTTGATGCCTCATTGCAGTTTCTAGATAAGCCCATGGTCTGGGACATCGAAAAAGTCGACGAACTGGTCGAGCTGCTTGAAGACTCCGACCGGCATGGACTGGTATTCGTTGGTGGGAGTCGAAAAGAGGAAAGGGAGCTCTTTGAACCCTTTGCCGGATTAGGTCCAGACTGGGCCCGAGAAGTGTACGGTCTGGCGCAGACAATATTTCTCACTCCCGAAGCAACTTTGGAATTAGCTCGACGAATCGGGCATTACGCAGTTGCACCATGGACACTCAGAACATACTTTCCAGGCGTCGATCATGGAAGCCCTGTCGACTCTGTTCGACACCGCTATATAGGTACTGGACGATTGGCGCAGCAAAAGCCGACGGTCGTTCGACAATTGCTTGGTAATGCAGCACGTCGACATGCCGCGACACGGACAGAGCCACTGGAACTCATGTTTGCGCGTCGTAGATTCACACGAGCCGCAACCCAGCGGTTGATAGATGAAATAGAGAAGCCTAAATTGGCGACCCCATCTATCAAGCCGGGTGTTGAACAACCTCCAGTTGGTCTCGAAAAACCGCATGAAACTGTGGTAGTAACCCAGCGCACTGAGACGGGAACGCAAGAAGGCACTCCGGTAGGACCTTCGGTTAACAATCCGACGACTGAGCCTTCGAAAAGCGAACTGCAAAGCAAACTTGATCTTGTTCAAGCGATCCTAGGAATCCAAGATCTGACCGAGGCAGCGATTGTCTCAGCAGCCTCACGGATAGCGCCAGCGACTAACACGCTTAGTGATGAAGCTGTTGAAACGATTGAAAAGCAATTAGTGGAAATTGAAGACCTTCAAGATGGGCTGCGGGAAACTACTGCGTCGCTAAACGATATCGAAATCGAACAAGCGGAGTACCAAGAGGAGTTGCAGAAGCAACAATCAGAAATACGGTGGCTAAGAGAGAAGCTCAGAGAAGCCAACGATCATGAGAGCGCAAATGGTGTAACCCCAGTCGATGATGGCTGGGTTCGACCTAGTTCGTGTAGGGAAGTCCTTGAAGAAATTGGCGCAGCATCCGTCGTTGCATTTACCGGTGACTACGCGCACGTCGATTATATCGATAATCGAGACCAACTCGGCAGAGCCGCATTTAACTTGCTTCATGCTTGCAGGGCCTTGGAGAACTATGCCAAAGCGAAAATTGATGATGAATTCACTGGTGACGTTGAAGAGTATTTGAGGAATCACCAAAGCGGCAGTTCAAGTATCAGTGCAGCAAAGCACGCAATGAACGAATCGAAAGTAACCATGGGGCAGTGGGGCAAAGAACGAGAGTTCAGCGTTCCGTCCAGCGTTGACCCCGGCTGCAAAGCGACAATGGTGGCACACTTCCGATTGCATCGAGCAGGAATGGGGAGCGCCAGGATGCACTACCTAGATGACGTAGTTCGGACTGGAAAAATCTATATAGGTTATGTCGGGCCGCACCTAACGAATACTCAAACAAACTAGGGCAGTGGACGATACCGACAAATACTGCAGTCTGTGAGATTGAAAATAAAGTCGTAGAATTTCAATTCTCTGATTCCCTAAATCCAGAAGTTTTACTAGTCGTCGGTGTCATGCGATAGATTCTGTTTAGAAATCTTGCTGCTGTATCGCGAAAAGTTATTTGGGGGAAGAAACGTTGAGATCAAATCGTAGTTTTTTGGGTTCAGCCGTTGAAATCATGTCCGGTGCATTGCTTAGCTATATTTCAGCTAACCTCAGTGGTCGTGTCCCGGATG
The DNA here is from genome assembly GCF_050753455.1 of Glutamicibacter uratoxydans. Taxonomy (GTDB): domain Bacteria; phylum Actinomycetota; class Actinomycetes; order Actinomycetales; family Micrococcaceae; genus Glutamicibacter; species Glutamicibacter uratoxydans_A. The sequence goes on along the minus strand of NZ_CP192736.1, from coordinate 3,100,604 downwards.
GCGACTGGCCAAAAATACTTCGTTCACTTGACGCTAAGAATGGAAAATCTGCACGCCCGGTTGAGAAAGAAGACCTGTCAGCGCAGATAAGACTTCTGACCACCCATCTTGGTCATTTAGGGTATTTGTTCAAGCTGACGGCGCCTCAACGCGCGTTTCTCCTTGAATTGCTCGACATCCGAAATGGGTGGGCACATGGCAGAGAGTTCGATTCGTCAGACCTAAAACGTGCGATAGACACGTGCCTAAGATTACTCCAGTCTTTGGAACTGAGTGACGATGTTAGCAAAATCGAACATCTGATTATCCAGATACGGGAGAATGAGGTTTTAGGCGATGCTCGGATTCATGCTTCAGACCAAGTATTGGCTCTAGAGCCAAAGAATCCACTTACCGGCGAAAACAGATCCTCCGAGCACCAGCCCAAGAGCAATGCCGCAGAAGTATCAGCAGAATCGTCATTACTTAGCGAGAAGCTGACCTTAGATATTGCGTGCAATGCGGCGATTAACTATGCAACAGTGCAATCACGCTTTCCCATCATTGACAGAGTAGAAGTAGATTACAGGGGTGACGTTCCGCTTTCGGTTGTTGTCACGGCAGCCGTGACAAGCGGGGGCGCTGTTGTTTCGACAGTTGCCGAACGACGAATGGACTTGGTCCCGGGACAGACTCCGCTGCACGATCTAAATGTGGAGTTGGATCCTGATATCTTTTCCGGCATTGATTCTCGACGCCCAGGCAAAGTTTCAGTCCAAGTAAAAGTCAATGACACAGTTATTGCTGAATCTACGGAGCAAGTTGAGATTCTCCCTTGGACGCATTGGACAGGCACAACGACGCAAGCTGATGCCGAGCTGCTCGCGGCGTTTGTTCAACCGCAGCATCCGGAAATCACGAGTATCCTCTCAGATGTTAGTGATCTGCTGCTAAAGCGGACCGGAGATTCGAAACTTGAAGGTTTCCAGTCAGGCTCGGAGCGAGTAGATGCGATCGCCGAAGCTATTTTTGACGTATTAGGAAGTCGCCAAATTCGGTACAGCAATCCACCTGCAAGTTGGGAACTTGCTCATCTTGGCGGACAACATGTTCGATCTGCCGAAGAAGTGCTGACAAATCGATTTGGGACGTGCTTGGATACCACAGTCTTGTTTGCATCCGTTCTCGAGCAAGTAGGAATCAACTCCACACTCTGGTTGGTCGAAGGCCATGCCTTCCTTGCATATTGGCGTATTGAGGCTTCCTTGGCTAGTGCAAGCGTCGACCAAGAAAATGCTGGAAGCCTATTCAATCTACTGAGCACGGATAAACTTCGGATAGTCGAAACGACGGCCTTAACTCATGAAAAGAAGGCCTCAATTCAGTCTTCTTCAGCAAATACACGTCGAACTTTTGGGCAAGGGGCAGGCGCGGCACAGAATCTCCAATATGTCATTGACCTGGCCCAGGCGAGAAATAGTGGAATCTTCCCGTTGCCCGCCCGACGGGTCGATGCATCAGGGGAAGTTACCGTTGTTGAATACCGGCCTGCCGAATCCGGAGTCCTAGACCGATTCTTTAAAGAGAAGGCCACACGGTCGATAGATTCGAACCGGGAAGACCGCTCCAGTGTTCCGTCACGAGTGGTCCAGTGGAAGAACGGACTTTTGGACTTATCGCTCCGTAACCGATTATTGAACTTCACTGACAGTTCTCGCTTCACCTTAGCAATCCCAGACCAAGCGGTGGCAAGCTGCGAGGACCTCATCAATGATGGGAAATCCATTGAGCTGCTACCTGACGATTCCATCGGGGCAGTAGATGTTGAACGCTACAAAAATGGGGCCTTGCTGCCAGTAGACCGTCGTATTGAGCTCCTGCTTACCAAGGGTCAGGTATATACGGAGCTTTCAGCCAATACTTACAAAACTAGGCTCCGTAAAATTGCGTCTGAAGCTAAAACCATTGTGGATCAAAGCGGCGCGAATAATTTATATCTTGCTATGGGGACATTACTATGGAACTTAGACGGAAAAGACCTTCGCTCTCCATTGATTCTGATTCCAGTCAATTTACAACCTGCTGGCCGTGGCGGCCACTTCCGTGTTGTTCGTGACGAATCTGGTACGTCAACTCCTAACTATTGTTTGGCCGAGAAACTGCGGGAACAATTCAACATAACGATTCCTAATTTTGAGAATCCTGAACTGGATTCCTCAGGCATCGATCTGGAAAAAACTTTCGCAGCGGTCACGCAGGCAATTATTGATGCCGACCTCCCATTTCACGTTGAACAGACCGTCGACTTAGCAATCTTGCAGTTTGCAAAGTTCCGTATGTGGAAGGACCTTGACGAAAACTGGGCCACTTTCTTAACGGCCCCTTTGGTCAAACATCTAGTGGAAACACCTACAAGTGAATTCATCGACCCAGCCGCACCTAATGAACTAGATGATGCGATAAATCTTGATGATCTTGCGGCGAGACTTCCAGTCGCTGCGGATGCATCTCAGCTTGAGGCGGTGGCATCAGCTGAGCAAGGCCGGACATTTGTTCTGGAAGGACCTCCGGGAACGGGTAAGTCACAAACTATTACCAACCTGTTGGCTCACGCGATGTCTTCCGGTAAACGGGTACTTTTTGTTGCCGAGAAACGAGCCGCACTGGAAGTTGTCCGTCGACGATTGAACGACGTCGGCCTCGGCGCTTATGCGTTGGATCTACATGACAAAGGTGCACGCCCGAACGAGGTGCGAAAGCAAATTAAGGACTCAATTGACCATGTAGTTTATTCGGATGATCAAGGTATGCAACTGGTCAAGAGCGACTTGCGATCTGCACGCCGTAAACTAGCGCTTTATGCGTCGCGCATTCATGATGAGAATGCCGCGGGATATTCAGCATATAGCGCGAATAACAGCGCTCTCGTAGTAGCTACGGAAATACCCGCCTTACCGATAACTGAAAAATTCGCATCCGAAACTTCAATTTCAGTTATTTCGAGAGTACGCGATGCAATGAGCGAATTGCCGGAGACGGCAGAAATCGCTCATCCGCAAAAAAATCACCCGTGGGGTTTTATTGATTCCCCAATTGATGCCGATACACAGCAAAAAGTGCTCGCTGCAACAGGTGAACTTAACAGCGCAATACTGAGCCTTGAGCGCGATGAGCAAGCCGAAACTGCGCGAAGCTTCATGTTCTCAGCAAGTAACCCGAAACAGCTTTTTCTAGTCGCTGAGTTGATTGCTGCTGGAACACCATTATCCGTCTTGGACGAAATCAATAGTGCTGCGTGGTCACAGCGGGTTCAAACTCTCATCGCAGATACCCAAGATCTTGCTACGACGATGTCCTGGGTAACGAAAACTGTTGATCCCGCCGTGCTATTTATGGATCTTGTCCCGATCCGGGAAGCAGCCATTCAAGCGGAGTCTTCGGGCTTCCTTGGCCTTGGAAAAAATAAGCGACGTCTGCAAATAATTTCGGAGAAATTTGGCGGCCACTGGCACGGGAACGAAGAGGACGCGAAGAATCTAGTTGACGTCATTACCGGATTGATTGATGCCCGATCTAAGTGTGCTGAATTAATGCAAGGGTGGGGGGAAATCGCAGGAATCGAACTTGTTCAGCGATGGAACCCGTTTATCCCTGTTCATGTGGAACAAGTGGTTACACGTAGTGCTGAGCTCCAAGAACTGGCACAAAAACTCACGGCTGCTGAGACTAGCAGCCGTGATGAGCACGTCGAACCACTTCGGGAAGTACTGCGTAATCCAGGTACGGCCGCGCAAATAGTAGCTCAGGGACTACACGATGTGGCTGCGGCATGGGAACGACTGATTTTAGTTCTTTCATCGTGGAACGAGCGGAAAGATGAATGGGCTGGCGAATCAACGTTCTTGCAAAGATTCGTTCAAACACGTTCGGGACGCGAGCATGATGGAAGCAGTGATCGTACCCTAAGTCGCTGGATCGCGTTTATGACGGCTATAGAGATTCTTCGTGAGCATGGCCTTTTTGCAGCGCGGGAACTATTGCGTGATGGTACGTATCCCGCTGAAGATGCGCTACGCGGTTTTGTGAAAGGCTCGGCCGAAGCCGCACTCCGTGAGCGATTAGGAGTCAACTCACTTGACGATTTCAGTGAGAGCAGTCATCTTCGGAACATTGAACGCTTCACAGCCTCGTCAAAAGATATTCGTCAGCACTTAGTGAGAACGTTGCCCGCGCAGATCTCAGAACGTCGTGCTCCTCTTCTGCAGAAGGAATCCAGTCGCATGGGCGAGTTGCAACGTCAACTTAATCGTCGGCGGGGAGGCCAAACTGTTCGTCAGTTGATGACAAATTACGGGGATCTGATCACCACAATTCTTCCGTGCGTCTTGGTCAGTCCAGACTCTGCCGCGCGCTTTTTCCCTCCTCGGGCTGGACAATTTGACGTGGTTGTTTACGACGAGGCATCACAGATAAGAGTTGCTGACGCAATTGGAACTTTGGGGCGGGCGAACTCGGCCATAGTCGTTGGAGACAGTAAACAGATGCCGCCGACGGTTTTTGGCGGAGTGGGTGTTGATGACGAATCCGACGAAAATGAACTGTCTGTTGTTGCTGACGAAGAATCGATTCTCAGCGAATGCGTACAAGCCCGAGTATCACGACAATGGCTTTCGTGGCACTATCGCTCGCAAGATGAATCATTGATTGCTTTCAGTAACCAGCAGTACTACGAGGGAAAGCTTTCTTCCTTCCCTGCACCACGTAGTAGCCAAGTTATGACGAACGAGAATGGTCACGGTATCAGTTTGGTACGTGTTGATGGAAAATTTCATCGCACAGGTAAGGGAACCTTACTTAGAACTAATCCGATTGAAGCCCAAGCAATAGTGACTGAGATAAAGCGACGCTTCGACAGCTCTCCCGGACAGAACCCTTCGCTCGGCGTGATTACGTTCAACGTTCAGCAGCGAAATTATATAGAGAACCTAATTCGGGATCTTGGTGATGACCGGCTTGTTGAGGCGCTAGATACGGACAGTGAAGGACTGTTCGTGAAGAACTTGGAAAATGTTCAGGGTGACGAGCGAGACGTGATTCTGTTTTCAACAGCATTCAGCGTAAATGACAATGGAAAATTGCCTCTTAACTTCGGGCCATTGAACAACGCTGGAGGCGAACGTCGGCTAAATGTAGCTGTGACGCGCGCCCGGCGTCAAGTGGTAGTTTTTTCTAGTTTTGCCCCTGAAGATCTCCGTGCGGAAGACTCGTCATCTGTCGGAATTAAACACCTACGGGCTTACCTCGATCTAGCTGCGCAGGGAACTCGGATTCTTGAAGACAATACGCAACGGAAAATGGCTGAAGATCGGTACCGTGACTTAATCGCCGAGGAAATCCGAAAGCTAGGATTTGTCGTCGAATCGAACGTCGGACTATCAGATTTTAAAATTGATCTGACAATCGCCACTAGGGATCGACCGGAGGAACCACTGGTGGCGGTTCTATTGGACAACGAGGTGTGGGCGCAACGAAAGACGGTAGGTGACCGTGATGGTTTACCGGAGGAAGTACTGGTAAACCTGATGAATTGGGGTTCTGTCCTTAGGATTTGGCTTCCTGCGTGGCTTCAAAATTCTGAATCTGTGCTTAGCCGTGTTCGTGAGCAGATGAATAAAGCTGATCAAGAACGACTGGTGATGGAAGAACGACTCAATCAGTCACTTTCTTCAGCCCCGGTGGATCTCGTCGTCGAAGATATTACTGAAGCGGCTGAAATGCTCGACCAAGTAAACGTGGCTGAACCGGCTAAAGTGCAGATGGCTACGCCTGTTCTAATTGACGAGATAGAAACAGCGAGAATAAACGGGGAGCGTTTCGCTCAGGTATTCAATACGGAGGAATCTCAAAACGGAGTAACGCCAGCGATTACAAATGAAGTTGGTGACGATCCACGAGACTCAGAAGCGGTACCTCGTACATATCAGCAATGGCAACCGAGAACCGCAGGAACACCCGGTGAATTGGACGAAATTGAATCCCGACCTATTCGACTGAAAGCTTCTGACTTGCTAAGTGAGATAGCGTCTGTCGAATGGCCACTCACTACCAAGAGATTGTCTAAGTTAGCCAATAGCGCATTCGGGCTCGGGAAGGTATCCACTGCCCGTGAAACAGCGATGATCAGTTGTTTGGACAAGTCCACATTCATGATCGATGATGAGCAATTTGTGTGGCCGGTTGGATTAGATCCTCTGAAGTGGCATGAATACCGTACAGATTTTTCTGGTAAGGGATTGTCAATTACCGATATCAGTCCGCGTGAAATTGCGAATGTCATGTGCCAGATGGCGAATGAAATCCCTAATTTGGACGTCGACACGCTTAAACGCGAAACAATGGGATTCTTCGGCTACAAGAGATTCACGGTAGGCATCGCCAACTGGTTGCAGCGCGGGCTTGAACAAGCTGTTCGGGAAGAACGCCTGACCATCGCTGATGGCAGAGTCTCACAAATGCTGAGGTGAACGTCGACTGTGCGGGGAGCAGCGCTACACAAATAACGCTCAAACTGAAGTTAAACCCTGTGAACGGTGAAGCAGACAAGAATATCTCGGTGCATCGTCACAGTGATTTGTCGTGGATTTACGAAAGAAAACGATGCTTGATTCGAAGATAGCTGGACGTAGCAGCTCGACTGCAGTGGGCCGTGAAAAACAATGGAAAAACCAGTTACTGGACCTCACATTTCGAAATCGCCTGCTGAACTTTGTGCCTAGCACTAGGTTTCCGCTGGCGGTTCCCGGCGATTCCCTAACCGAATTTATCGAAATTCTCGAAAATGAGAAAAAATTCCGTCTGAGGGCATCTGGAGAGATTGCTATTGGATCGAAATCAGAAAAAATCCAGCGATTGGCTGATCCCGATCCGAAACGTCGTCATTCATTACTCACCTCACGCCGAATTCAAGTGCCCCTCGAGGAAAGCACTGCGACTCGCCGACTGCGCGCCCTTCAACGTGCAGCTCAAACGGAGACCCAGGAGACGGGCGCGAATAATTTATTTCTTGCAGTTGCAACCCTGCACTGGGAATTAAACGCAAAATTATATGTGTCGCCCCTCATTTTGGTACCTGCAACCCTGACGTCCGAGGCGAACGAAAAATTCGCGATCGAAATGGACGCTACATCAACGGTGCAAACGAACCTATGCCTTTTAGAAAAACTACGAGTGGAATTTGGGATTGATGCTCGAGAATTAAACGCTCAAGGCGATCAACGGGATGGGTTCAACGTCGAAAGTTATATAAAGAGCGTGAAAGACGCTCTGGTTCACACAGGAATCCAGTTCACAATACAACGATCCGTCGATCTGGCTATCTTACAGTTCTCAAAATTTCAGATGTGGAAGGACATTGATGAACATTGGGATGAAATATCACAAAATGCGGTAATTAAACATATACTAAACGGCGGCAATAAGAACTTTGTAAAAAAGGCTGGAAAATATAGCCTCCAAGCATCTCCCGATTTAGACATCCTGTCTGAAAAATGTCCGCTGCCTGCCGACGCTGCTCAGCTGAACGCAATTGATAAGGCTGTCTCAGGCGAAAGCTTTATCCTGGAAGGTCCTCCAGGTACAGGAAAATCTCAGACGATTACCAATATGATCGCCGTCGCGATCGCCGAAGGTAAGAGAGTTCTTTTCGTAGCCGAGAAAAAAGCGGCGCTCGAAGTCGTGAAACAACGGCTGAACTCAGTGGGCCTTGAAAATCATGTGCTCGATTTGCACGACAAGGACTCACGCATCATGAACGTGCGCCGTCAGATTCGTGTTGCACTTCAGTGCAAAAGTTCGGGCAAGGAAGGGCTCGGTACGGACCTGTCAGCCCGGTTGCAGGCCGTCCGCAGCGACCTTAATAATTACGCCAACAAACTTCACGAGAAGAATTCTCTCGGTTATTCGTTGTACAGCGCTTGGACGCAAAAGCTCGCTATTAACTCAGATGCCAGCTCTTCACGGATCAAGGGCTTGTCTCCGGTCCGGAATGACTACGTACGCAAAGCAACCCAGAAAAGCATTAAGGACCTCCGACAAAATTTCGAAAAACTTGCATCAATTGAGCCTGCAGCACGGCCTGCCAAGAAACATCCGTGGGGATTCATCGGGGCCGACTTATTGCCATTGAATGTAGGCCCGATCATTGACGCGAGCGCAGCTTATACAGAGGCATTAACACGGACACTTGCCCATCGACATGGACAACGCGTCGTGACGATCATCGAGAGCCTGAAATCATCGAATGATTTATTACTGATTAACCAGCTACTGCAGGTGAATCAGCCCACAAACTTTTTGAATAGCCTTGCAGAGCCGGGATGGCGAGGTGCAGCAGATGATTTATTAGAAGCTTTTCGTGCCTTGCTAGATTCAGTCACTCCGATTGGTCGTGTGTTTACGCGAGAAATCCTTGCCATCGATCTTGAAGAAGCTGCAGTAATAGCTGAGCAGGCTGCCCGCACCGGCTTCTTGGGAATAGGCCGCAAAAAGAAGATTCACGAAGGCATTCTTTCCCTAGGCTCCGCTTGGATTGGCACTGCGAAAGATGAAGCTTCCGTCCACGTGGCTTTGCGCATGGCACAAGCGCAACAGCTCAAAGCAGAAGATCTTCGTCAGCAACTCTTGCAGTTCCCGGGGTTGGAATCTTCGGCTCTTGAAATACAGATAGATGAGCGTGGCTACGAGTTGCTGACTCAGGTAATCCATGAGTTGTCGGAACTTGGAAATCTTTGGTCGAAGGCTCGTGAGCAGCTTACAGAGAAAGTGCTTTGTAACATAGAATTTCTCCTCGATCAGTCTAAATATCGTCAAGAAAGCTGGCGCCTGTTATCTGAGTATTCTGAAAAACATCAGAAGCTCCTGGTCGAGATTCCCCAAGGAATCGAAGCTATTTTCGCATGGTCTGGAAATAAATTCTTATCTGAATGTTGGCTTGACACTGGGTGGGAGCGTCGCACGGATTGGAACGCTGAACGTGATATCAAGGCATGGGTAAAGTTCCAACAGATCGCGCAGCAGCTATCGAGTGCAGTGTCTGAAGAAGCCATAACGCGTTTGCTATCAGGATGCTATTCGGCTGAGCAAATGATTAAAGATTTTGAAGTTGGGCTCGTAGAAGAGCTTCTTGCCGAACGCCTTGAAACTACATCGTTAGACAATTTCGATCCTGTGCGGCATGAACGAAAAATTACTGAGTTCAATCGGTTATCAAAGCTGAAGCGTCGTCAGGCCTGCCACTTAATTCCTGATGAAATCATACGCCGACGGGAAGAGTATAAGTCGGTGAACCATGCTCGTCTCAAACCCTTACGGGAAGCGATCAAGCCAGGACGACTGCGGACGCGCGAACTGATGAATGAGTTCTTTTATGTCATCACCCGAGTCACGCCATGCGTTTTATCAAGTCCAGACTCAGTCGCACGGTTCTTCCCCGCCGATAATGCGAGGTTTGATATCGTCATTTTCGACGAAGCATCTCAAATTCGCGTGGCAGATGCACTAGGCGCCATCGGGCGTTCGACCAGTGTTATCGTGGTCGGCGACAGTCAACAGATGCCTCCTACATCATTCGCGATGTCTTCAGCATCAACAGATCAGCAGAATTTTGACGAAGTCATTGTCGATGAAGAATCTATTCTCCAGGAATGTGAACAAGCGGGAATCCCCCGAATCTGGCTGTCTGGGCATTACCGGAGTCAATCCGAGTCACTTATTGCTTTCAGTAACCGGCACTTTTATGACAATCGATTGACTACTTTTCCTGCGCCCCGAAGTTTGCTTAACGGGAAAGAAGACTCCGGATACGGAATCAGCTTAGTACGTGTCGACGGGCATTTTCATAGAAGCAGTGAGATCGGCGTCGAAACACGTTTCAAACGAACGAATCCGGTCGAAGCACGTCGAGTCGTGGAAAATATTGCTAAGCGGTTCGAGGAGTCACGATTCGTGCTGCCTTCACTGGGCGTCATCACCTTTAACGCGCAACATCGGGATTTAATCGAAGACATGATCCGAGACCATCCAGATCCTCGAATGCTAGAAGCACTAGAGCTTGAAGATGGGCTCTTCGTCAAAAACTTGGAAAACGTCCAAGGCGACGAACGAGATACTATTTTCTTTTCGACTGCTTTTAGCCCAAACGACCGCGGCATTTTGCCATTGAATTTTGGTCCGCTAAATAACTCTGGCGGTGAAAGAAGGCTCAACGTTGCCGTAACAAGAGCTCGAAAAGAAGTAGTAGTTTTCTCGAGCTTTGCGCCTGAACAATTACGTACCGCTGAGTCTGAATCTCTGGGAATAAAACGGCTGCGCGACTATCTCGAATTGGCTCAGAAAGGCACTAGCGTCTTAGATATTAAGCAGGGAACCGCATATAGACTTGATCGGCACCGTGAAAATATTGCTCGAAAACTCCGTGCACGGGGGCTGCATGTTCAAACCGCTGTTGGACTGTCCCAATATAAAATTGATCTCGTTGTATCGACAGAGGAAAAACCTGAGGTTCCTCTGGTCGCAATTATCTTGGATGGCGAAGACTGGGCTGCACGAAGCACAGTTGCAGAACGCGATGGACTTCCCCAGCTAATCTTAGAAGGGGTGCTCGGATGGCCAGCGACTATGCGTATCTGGCTGCCGGAGTGGCTTAATAATCCGATTAGCGTCTGCAACAAGGTGCGTGCGGCCGCATTGGCCGCAGAACGGCAGATTGCTACACCACAAAGTTGGTATTGATCGGAACTTCTTTAGCCGATACTTCATAGCGCTAGCCTGCAGAGAATATAAACGGGTTCCGGGCACAAGGATGCAGCGTGTCGGAGCAATGCCGCCAGGGAACCGTTCATTGAATTTCTAACAAATCACTTGCGAAAATTATCGGGTACTTCAAATTAACAATTCAGCTTTCATCCAGTTTTTGGGTGTTTAAGTTTCAGGTAAAAATCGGCTCTGGCCTAAGATCAGGGTAGGGGAGTGAACCGATTTGTCGAATTTTAATCTCCTTTGACTAGAAGTAACGCATTGTTAGGGGAACCATGTCGGCTAGTGCTGTCGAACTGAATGCTGCACCGGGATCAGTTGTCCGTGTCCGGGACGAAGAATGGTTAGTAACGGCTACGGAACCTTCTGTAGATGGAAAGCTGATTCGGGTCCAAGGACTCACTGAACTAGTCCGCGACACCACAGCAACGTTCTATTCAGCGTTGGATGAGATCGACGTAGTGGACCCTAGGAATGCGACGGTCGTGGCAGATGACAGCCCGAGGTATAGGAAATCCCGGTTGTTCTTGGAAACGACCTTGAGGAAGACACCGACACCCCAATTTGATGATCACCTGACGGTGTCCACCGGGATGCTCGCTAACACACTCAAGTACCAGCAGATAGCTGTGCAGAAGGCGCTTGACCCGGCGAACGTCCGCCCCCGGATCCTGATCGCTGACGCCGTAGGACTGGGCAAGACCCTGGAAATCGGCATGATCCTGAGCGAACTGGTCAAACGCGGACGCGGCGACCGGATTCTGATCGTCACGCCTCGCCATGTGCTGGAGCAGATGCAGCACGAGATGTGGTGCCGTTTCGCGCTGCCGTTCGTACGCCTTGACTCCGCAGGCATCCAGAAGGTTCGACAGAAGCTTCCTGCGACCCGCAACCCGTTCACATATTACAAGCGGGCGATCATCTCCATGGATACGCTCAAGAGCGCCCGCTACCGTGCGCATCTGAGCAAGCTCCGCTGGGACGCGGTCGTCATCGACGAAGCGCACAACGTCACTAACGTGGGTGTGCAGAACAACGAGCTGGCCCGGCTGCTGGCCCCCAACACCGAAGCACTAATCCTGGCCTCGGCCACCCCGCACAACGGCAAGAACGAGTCCTTCGCCGAGCTCTTGCGCCTGCTGGATCCGACGGTGGTTCGCCCGGATGGTTCCTTCGACGTGAAGGATGTCGAGCGGCTGATCATCCGCCGTCACCGTCACAGCCCCGAGGTCGCCCAAGAAGTCGGCTCCGATTGGGCTGAACGCGCCGAACCTGATAATCGGCTGATCTCGGCCTCGGCTGCCGAGGACGCTGTCGCCAACGAACTATCCGAGGTATGGCTCTACCCGCAGCATGGCAGCTCGCCGTATTCGGGAAACACTTCCGCACTGTTCGGATGGACCCTGGCCAAGGCGTTCCTTTCCAGCCCGGCAGCATTGGTGGAGACCGTCACCGAGCGGTTGAAGAAGCTGAATAGTGCTTTGCCTTCCGAAGCCCGGGAAGTCGATGCGCTGACGCGGTTGCGTGCTTTGGCGGAAGCCTCGAACACCGGGAATTCTGCCAAGTACGATGAACTGGTCTCCTATCTGAAGGGGATTGATGTCGGCAAGGCTTCGCCAATGCGTGCGGTGGTGTTTGCTGAGCGCGTGGCTACGCTGAAATGGCTGAAGGAGAAGCTGCCGAAGGCACTGGGGCTCAAGCCGGAGAACGTGGGCATGCTCCACGGCGGGCTCAGCGATGTGGAGCAGCAGGAGATCGTCGACCAGTTCAAGCGCGGCAACTCTCCGCTGCGTGTCCTGGTGACCGGGGACGTGGCCTCGGAAGGCGTGAACCTGCACGCACAGTGCCACCACCTAATCCACTTCGATATCCCGTGGAGCCTGATCCGTATCGAGCAGCGCAACGGCCGCATCGACCGGTACGGGCAGAAGCACAATCCGCAGATCACCACGCTGCTGCTGGACCCGAACGATGAGCGCTTTTCCGGTGACTTGAAGGTCATCAGCCGGTTGATGGAACGCGAAAACGAAGCCCACACGGTGCTGCAGGACGTGGCCTCGTTGATGGGCAAGCATTCGGTTTCGCAGGAAGAAGAAGCCATCCGCGAGGTCCTGTTAGGGAAGAAGACCTTCGAAGAGGTGGTGCATGCCCCAGAGGACGCCGACGGGCTTGATGCGTGGTTCGCAGAATTCGATGTAGCCACCGAAACCGATGCTTCGGCGGTACCCAAGGTGCCGGTCGCGTCTCCGTTGGGATTGTATAAGTCTGATCTGGATTTCTTGGATGAAGCGTTGACCCAGGCGTTTGTGGAACCGCAGAAGAAGGTCGGCTGGCAGGTACATGCGGCGCACGGCATTGCCGAACTGGCACCTCCTGCGGATTTGCAGCACCGGCTGGGGCACCTGCCGCAGGATTACTTAAGCGAACGCAAGGTGGACAAGGCCCTGAAGATTGCGACTACCCGGGAGGCGGGGCAGCGCGAGCTGGATCGGGCCCGTGAATCGCAGGACAACATGTGGCCGGAGGCGCACTATTTGGGCCCGCTGCATCCGGTGCTTGACTGGGCCAGCGACCGGGCCTTGGCCGAGCTGTCGCGCAGCGAGGTGCTGGCGGTGCGCGGTGATGTGGATGCTGCGCAGGTACTGCTCATGGGCACGTTGATGAACCGGCGTGGCCAGGTGGTGTCCAAGATGTTCTACGCCGTCGAATTCCCCAACCCGGGGAACCCGAAATTCCAAGCCGTGCACCCCCTGCCTGATCTGGGTAGTTACTTGGCGGAGATCGGGTTGAGCAGCAACGCCGCGAACCCTGGCCCGGTCGCCGGAATCGAGCATCTGCAAACTCTGATCCCGTTGGCCGTGGATAGCGCGGGTTCTGCAATGGAGATGACGTTTAGCGCATCCGCAGCCCAAGCAACCTCCCGGCTCGAGGAATGGACGCAACGTGCCGCGCAGTGGCGGCAGCAGGCTGATTCCTTGGCTGAAACGACGAACGTGAAGAAGCAGCGCCAACGAGTGGAAGATGAGCAGCGGATCGCCGAATCCCTGGCTCCGGCGCAACGCCTGATCCGGCCCTTGCTGGTCGTGGTGCCGCGCGATACCCCTCGTGCTGACTCTTCGGAAGGAACGAACTAATGCCGTCATTTGACTCGATGATCGTCGGTGAAGACTGGATTAGTGAGCACTATTTCACCACTGACTCGACCAAGGAATCCTTCCACGGTGAAGTGCTGAAATTGCGCAAGGCCTGGGACGAGGACGCCAAGGCAGGGCATCCCACGGCATTGACCCGGTTTACCCAGGCACGCGGCGAGTTGCAGGTCCGCCTGGCCGAACTGATGGAAGCCCCGGCAGGTGCGGCGCATGCGTATGCGCTGCTGCGTACCGCGCTGGGGTTCAACGGCCCCACCGCGCAGTACGTGTCGCGACGTAGCGGCACCGAGACCGCCCTTGACCAGGTCTGGGCCAGCCCCACCGGCGAAGTGTTATTCATCGAGGCGGACCCGGCGGATTCGCTGGAGGATTTCCTCGGGCAAAGCAGGCCGTTGGGTCTGGTGAGCGTGGACGGCAAGCCCGATGCGCGCCCTGTGGCCAAGCATGTCTCGGAAATCTACCTGGGCGATCAGGCCCCGAATTTTGTGGTCGTGATGGCCGGCAAGTGGTTGATCCTCACCGAACCGGAACGCTGGGCCGAAGGCCGCTACCTGGCCGTGGACGTGCTGCTGGTCGCGGACCGCAACGACACCAAGCGCGGCCAGGAAGTGGACCGGTTCCTGGCCATCTTCGGTCGGGAATCGCTTTTGCCCTCGCCCGAAGGGGACATCTGGTGGACCGGGATCCTGGAAAGCTCGGTCAAGCACACAGTCGGGGTGTCCCAGGACCTGCGCGAAGGGATCCGCCGGTCGATTGAAATCATCGCCAACGACGTGCTCACCCGCCGCACCGCCCAAGGCCTGCCCCTGGACGAGGTAGATGGGCAGGAACTGGCGAAGCAATCGCTGCGTTTCCTCTACCGGATCTTGTTCCTGCTGTATGCCGAGGCGTCCCCGGAACTCGGGGTCCTGCCTGTCGGTGTCGGTGAATACAACGAAGGCTACGGTCTGGATCGGCTGCGCGAACTGACCCTGGTGGAGATCCATGAGGACAGGTCACGGCGGGGCACCCATATCTATCAGTCCCTGAACGGGCTATTCAAGCTCGTAGATAAAGGACACACTCCGAAGGCCCATGGGAAGAAGAGCGCTGAAAACGAGGGGCTGCGGTTTGACGCTTTGAAGGCGGACCTTTTCGCCGAAACCGCGACGTCCTTCATCAACGAGGTGAAGCTGTCGAACAGCGCTTTGCAGCGGGTGCTGCAGCATCTGCTGTTGAGTAAGGAATCCAAGGGCAAGGACCGCGGGTTCATCTCGTACGCGGAGCTGGGCATCAACCAGCTCGGCGCCGTGTATGAGGGTTTGATGTCCTACACCGGATTCATCGCCGAAACGGACCTGCACGAGGTCGCGAAGAACGGGGACGCGACCAAGGGCTCGTGGGTGGTGCCCACCGACCGGTCGGCCTCGATTGACTCGAAGCATTTCATCAAGATCCGCAACGAGCGCACCGGCGAACCGGAAACCGTGGTGCACCCCAGAGGCTCCTTCGTGTTCCGCCTGGCTGGGCGTGAACGCCAGCAGTCTGCTTCCTACTACACGCCGGAAGTGCTGACGAAGTTCGTTGTCTCCCAGGCGCTGGAAGAACTCCTGGACCAAGACGGGGAAATGACCGCTGCCGATGACATCCTGGCGTTGACGGTGTGCGAGCCGGCGCTGGGTTCTGGCGCGTTCGCGATCGAGGCGGTCCGCCAGCTGGCTGCCGAATATCTGAAGCGCAAGCAGGTGGAGCTTGACCGGAAGATCCCGGCGGACCAGTACCCACAGGAGTTGCAGAAGGTCAAGGCCCATATCGCGTTGCACCAGGTGCACGGGGTGGACTTGAACTCCACCGCGGTGGAACTGGCCGAAGTGTCTCTGTGGCTGGACACCATGACCAGCGACCTGCAGGCCCCGTGGTTCGGCATGCGGTTGAAGCAGGGCAACTCGCTGGTCGGAGCCCGGCGGGCGACGTATTCGGTGCAGGCAGTGAAGGCGAAGGCTTACCTGTCGGAGGAGCCGCAGGCGAACCCGCTGACCGGGCTGGTGGCCGCGCTGGACGCGGAGACTACCGATCCGGCCGTGGACGGGCGGATCCACCACTTCCTGCTGCCCGGGGAAGGGTGGGGCGCTGCGGCGGATGCAAAGGAAGTCAAGGACATCGCCGGCCCGGAGCAAAAAGAGCTGAAGGCGTGGGCGAAGAGCACCCGCCTGGCGTTGAAGAAGACGCAGATCGACCGGCTGGTCGCCTTGTCTGAACGGGTTGAGGTGCTGTGGAAGGTGGCCCTTCGGAGGCTGCAGGTTGCCGAGCAGCAGGCCGCCCGTTTTGTGAATTACTGGCCAGGTGAGCGCCCGCAACAGGCAACATCAGTGAGTCGCGCCGAGATCGAAGCTGCACTGACTGATCCTAAGGGCGCGTATCAGCGGTTGAAGCGTGTAATGAACGCGTGGAATGCGTTGTGGTTCTGGCCATTGACGGAAACGTCTGTCACCCCACCGAGCATTGATGAGTGGATTGACGGGCTAGAAGGGATTCTTGGCCGACCTTATTCAACGGTATCCAAGATTGCGCCCAAGAAGTTTGGTCACACCGAAGGACAGACCAGCGCACTGTCGTCGGCAAGCTGGGGCGACCTGCAAACCTTCGAAGCGTTCGACTACCCGCTGGCCGGCATGCGCGACGCCCGGGAACTCTCCGCGGAGCATCCATGGTTGGCAGTTTGCGACCGGATAGCTGGAGATGAAATGCCTGCAACGGAGATCGATGCCAAGCGAGGCCAACAGCGGGCGTTCTTCCATTGGGAACTTGAATTCGCTTCCGTGTTCGGCCGCGGTGGTTTCGATCTGCAGGTCGGCAACCCGCCCTGGGTGCGCCCACGCTCAGACGAAGCAGCCCTGTTAGCTGAACATGACGCATGGTGGCAACTGGCAGAGAAACCTACCCAGGCCTTGGTGCGCCAAAAACGTGAACAAACGCTGGCGTTGCCGGGGGCCCGAGACGCTTTTGTCGACGGTGCGGTGCCGACATCGGTACTCGCGACATTCCTTGGAGCCTCGTCGCAATATGGGCTGCTAACAGGTCTCCAACCTGATTTATACCGGACGTTCATGATGCGTACCTGGCGAAATACTTCCTCTTCTGGGGCAATTTCGCTCATTCACCCAGGTTCGCACTTCACCGAGAAGAAGGCGCATCATCTGCGTGCGGAGACGTACCGCCGCTTGCGTCGTCATTGGGCATTCCGTAATAAGAAGAAGCTCTTCGCTGAGCTGACCGATCAGCTCGAATACGCGATTCATGTATACGGCGCTGAGCAAGAATCTCCCAAATTTGTCATGGCGGCTTCTCTATATGTACCCGCTACTGTTGAAAGCTCATTCCTGCATGATGGCAGCGGAGAAGCTCCAGCATTGAAGACCGCCAGCGGGGCTTGGGACACGCGTGGACATTCCGAACGACTCGTGCATGTTGACTTTGACGTGTTGAAGGTCTGGGCCGACATCCTCGACGAGCCCGGCACCCCTCCGTTGCATGCGCGGATGGTGTACCCGGTCAACCGGGCGAGCATGAACGTGCTGGAAAAGCTGAGCAAGGCCCCACGCGTCCGCGAACTCGGACTGCAATACTCTTCCGGATGGCATGAAACTGCTGACCGGAAGAAGGGGTATTTCGAGGTCGGGTCTAAGATCAATGACTCGTGGGATGACGTGATTCTGCAGGGGCCGCACTTTAGCGTGGCGAACCCCTTCTCTAAGCAACCCCGAAAAGTTGTCAGAAGCAATAATGACTGGGATGAGATTGATCTTGAAGCGCTGTCGGAGGATTTCATTCCCCGCACCAGCTACCAGCCCGTACGCGACGGAAATGTCGACTACGACCACGACTACACGAAATGGGACGTCGGCGGAGAGCTGACATCGGCCCACGAGCACCTCCGCCTGGGGTGGAGGCGTATGGCAGGTACATCTGGAGTTCGTTCCTTGAATGTCACTTTGCTCCCGGTTGGCGCGACTCATGTAAATACAGTTGCATCGGGTGGTTTGCCCACATCTGGTGGTGATCAGAAGCTGATGGAACTGTTTGGAGTGTTTTCTACTATTCCACTGGACTTCGTGGTAAAGACGGCCGGAATAGGCGATTTCTATCCATCGGTCATTGAGATGTTGCCGTTTGCTTCGGAACATCATTTACAACCTGAAGTTGCTAAACGAGCAGCCCGGCTGCTGTGCTTGACATCGGCCTATTCAGATATTTATGAACTCGTAGTGCACGAAAAATGGGCATTAGATACGGCACTTAAGGTGGCTGTAGAGCGTCGTCGGGTGCAGATCGAATTAGACGCCTTGGTAGCTATAACTTTTGGGATTGATATAGACGAGCTTTGTACGATCTACCGTACCCAATTCCCGGTCTTGCGCGGCTATGAGCAGAATGACCTCTATGATGCCAACGGACGCAAAGTCCCGGGCGAGATGAACAAGCTCTACCGTCAGCGCGGTGAAGGCCTATCTGTTGAGGAACGCACCTGGGTTCATCCGCAGAGCAACGCGAAGTACGTTTTCGAGTTCCCGTTCCAGGGCTTCGACCGTGAAGAGGACATGCGTGCCGCGTACGCGCACTTCGAGAAAATGCTGGTACAGGAGCCGGCCGTGGAGTTGATCAAGTGAGCGAACTGCTCCCCACCGTACGCGCCCGGGACTTCCAGCGGGGCTTGTCGGATTATTTGGCGACGACGTTCGCATTGACGGATGGCACTGCGCAGGCGGCGATGAAGGACTTCCTTGGCCACCCGGAGGACGGGCTGTTCAAAGGTCCCTATGTGCGGTTGCGTCTGCCGTTCGAGCCGGCGCAGGCCGGCTGGCGTGACTCACTCGATTGGTATGAGGGCTTTGACCCTTACGGGCACCAGGCGCGCGCGTTCGCCCGGTTGACCAGCAAGGTTGCTGGGGGTGGGATGCGCAGACCACAACCCACATTGGTGACCACGGGTACGGGTTCGGGTAAGACCGAGGCGTTCTTGTACCCGATCCTGGACCACGTGCTGCGGGCGAAGAAGAACGGCGTCACCGGGATCAAGGCCCTGATCCTGTACCCGATGAATGCGTTGGCCAACGATCAGTCCAACCGCCTGGCCAAAATGCTCACCTCGCATCCGGCCTTGTCCGGGGTCACCGCGGGCATCTACACAGGGCAGCAGGAAACAGTCCGCACCCGGGTATCGGCGGAGGGGCTGATCAACGATCGGGACGTGTTCCGTGCCGACCCGCCGGATATCTTACTGACTAACTACAAGATGCTGGACATGCTGCTGTTGCGTCCGCAGGACGCACTCATCTGGAAGAAGTCGGCCACCAGCCTGCAGTACGTGGTGCTAGATGAATTCCACACCTATGACGGGGCGCAGGGCACGGATGTGGCCATGCTGCTGCGCCGCCTGGGCTTGACGCTGAAGAGCCATTGGCCCGAGGAGCTTGACGACCACCCGGTGCTGGGTGAGGAGGATCGGGAACGGCCGTTGGGTCTGGTGACGCCGGTGGCGACCTCGGCCACGCTGGGCAGCAAGGGCGACCCGGACGCGATGCTGCAGTTCGCCGCCACCGTGTTCGGCGAGGAATTCGATGCCTCCGCGGTGATCACCGAAACCCGCCTGTCCGCCGAGACATGGTGCGGCACCGGGGTAGAGGCGGATCATTACACCCTGGAAGATATAGCGGCACTATTGCCCGATTTCGGACCGCGGATCCGCGAGGCCTACGACGTCTCGCCGGTCGACGCCGAAGACGACAACCAGCAGACCCTGGCACCGGGACTGGTGCAGGTCGTCGCGGGCATGCTGTTCCGCGAAACCCCCGCGGACCTCGCTCTGGCGTTGCGGCGCCACCCGTTGACGGCGGTGATCCTGAAACACACCGGCGAAGCGATCTCAGTGGAGGTCCTGGCCGCGCGGATATTCGGTCGGCAGCTCCGGCTGGGCGATGCCACGCTGACGGATGCCACGGACTACCTGACTGCGGTGCTGGCGCTGTTCAGCCACGTGCGGGCCAACGGCGGACGCTCAGAGCTGACTGTGGAAACGCACTTATGGATCCGGGAGATGTCCCGGGTGGACGCGGCCGTGGATCCGACCCCGAGGTTCCGCTGGTCCGATGACGGGGTGGACCAGTCCGAGGACACGTTCTTCCCTGCCCTGTATTGCCGGCACTGCGGCAGGAATGGGTGGGCAGTGCTGTTGGCGCCCACCGGTACGGATCTGGAGTTGGATGATTCGAAGATCCGCACCGCGCGCTTGGCGAAGAACGGCCGGTTCCGTGCACTGATTTCTGCCGCTAATGAGGCAGACATGCTCGAATATGGCAAGGACGGTGCCTCCGAAGTGCAGGGGCTGCGCTGGCTCCATACGGTGAACCGGACTCTGTCCAAGCAGACCCCATCCGAGGACGACCCGGATCTGAGCCGAGGGCTGATTATGCCGGTGTTGATGCTCGACGGTCCGGAGGCCGATGACCAGTCGACCAACGACACTTGCCCGTCCTGCCTGGCAAAGGAAGGGATCGCGTTCATCGGTAGCGCGGTCGCCACGATGCTGTCGGTGACGATCTCCAACCTGTTCGGCGCTGAAAGCCTGGATTCGGGGGAGAAGAAGGCGCTCGTGTTCACCGATAGCGTCCAGGATGCGGCGCATCGGGCCGGGTTCGTGCAGTCCCGCTCCCATACGATGCTGTTGCGTACGGCGCTGCGCCGTGCCCTGGATTCGGGCCCGGCGACGCTGGCAGAACTGGTGGACACGGTCATTTCCACGGCCAACACCCCGGAGGAGCGGTTCCAGTTGATCGCCCCGGAATTCGTGGATCGCGACCTGTTCAGGCCGTTCTGGGATCCGCAGGCTGATCCGCAAGCGCAGCTGCGGGCCCGGCGGGCGGCGAAGAAGCGGCTCTTGTTCGATGCGGCGCTGGAGTTCGGGCTGCAGTCCCGCACCGGCCGTACGCTGGAGCTGACCGGCAGCGTGGTGGTGGAAACCGATGCGGGCAGCACGGCGCGGATCACGTCGCTGGCACGCCGCGCGTTCGAGCAGTCCCAGCAGCAGGCGGCGTTCGAAGGCCTTGCACCGTCGGATCGTCAGCTGGCGCAGTGGGTGCGCGGCACCCTGGAACGTGTGCGTATCCGTGGCGGCATCCAGCATCCGTGGCTGGGCAAGTACATCCAGACCGATGGCAAGCGTTACCAGATCTGGGGCGGGCGTGCGAAGCATGAGGGCATGCCGGCGTTCCCGACCGGCCGTTCCACCCCGGCGTTCCCACGTCTGGGGAAGGCGGAAGCAGGGACGGAGAACCTGGACCCGGTGACCTCGGCGGGCAGCTGGTACTCCCGCTGGACCGAACGGACGCTGCAGGTATCCCGGGCGGAGAGCGGCTACCTGGCCAAGGCACTGATCATGGCACTGGTGGATGATGGGGTGCTGGGCAGTTCCACCACCGGTTCCGGGGCGAACGTGTATTGGCTTGATCCGGAGAAGATTGTGCTGGGCACCCCACGGGTTCAAGATGTCGTGTCGGGGCAGCATGTCCTCGCCTGCGATACGTGCAAGGCGATCACCCCGGGCAGCAGCACGGTCATTGACCAGTTGGAGTCCGGGCCGTGCCTGCTGGTGCGTTGCTCTGGCACGTTGAAGCGCCACCGCGGCGAGGACCGCAACTACTACCGGGACCTGTACGCCTCGAAGCAGACCAAGCGCGTGGTGGCCCGCGAGCACACCTCGTTGCTGGATGTGGACAAGCGCCTGCAGTACGAACGCGAGTTCCGCGACGGGGCGAAGAACCCGGACGCACCGAATGTGCTGGTAGCGACCCCTACCTTGGAGATGGGCATCGACATCGGCGACTTGTCCTGCGTCATGCTCGCCTCCTTGCCGACGTCGGTGTCCTCGTACTTGCAGCGGGTGGGTCGTGCGGGCCGCCTGACCGGTAACTCGTTAGTGTTGGCGTTCGTGCGTGGCCGCGGCGAACATTTGCCAAAGTTACATGATCCGTTGTCGGTGATCAACGGCGAGGTGCGGCCTCCGGCGACGTTCTTGGATGCGGAGGAGATCTTGCAGCGTCAGTATGTGGCGTACCTGGTGGACCGGTTCGCCAGGGACTCATCCCGCCCGCATCCGAAGGATGCGGTGCAGGCCTTGGGCAAGGTGGAGCCGGGCACGTTCATCGGGGATTTGATCCAGGATTCCAGCGAGCATTCAGCCGAGTATTTGGAAGGGTTCTGCGCCCAGTTCTCCGAGCACCTGTCCACAGAGAGCCGCGAGCGGCTCAATGCCTGGGCCAGCGAAGGCCCCGAGGGGGAGCCGAGCGGGTTGGCCCGGCACGTAGTGCGGGCCGCGCAATTGTGGAACGCGGATGTGGCGGAACTGTCCGAGCGGCGGCAGCAGATAGAACTAGCACTTCCGGAGCTGGAAGAAGCGATTGCCCGAACTCAGCAGTTGGGCGACGACGACCGGGATGACCAGCAGGCGCTGCGCACCGCGAAGGCGACCCTGGGGATGCTGCGCGGCCAGCTGAAGGAGCTGCGTGGCGGGTATTGGATTTCGGTGCTGGAAGCCTACGGGATCCTGCCGAACTACACCCTGCTGGATGATTCGGTCACGTTGGATGTGGGGTTGTCGTGGAAGGACGCGGACACCAACGAATTCCAGACCGATGCGTTGAGCTATGAGCGCGGCGCCTCGGTGGCGTTGGCTGAATTGGCGCCGGGTGCCACGTTCTATGCCCAGGGCATGGAAGTGCTCATTGACGCGGTGGATCTGGGACCGCAGAACAGCCAGATCCAGCAGTGGCAGCTATGCCCGCAGTGCGGATGGGCGAAAACAGACCTGGCTACCGGCAGTGCGGCGTCGACCTGTGTGCGGTGCGGCAGTGCCGGGATCGCGGACATGAGCCAGGTGCTGGACGTGGTGGTGATGAAGAAGGTCTCTGCCGAGGTGCGCCGGGACGAGGCGTCCATTGGCGACCGCCGGGAGAACCGGGTGCGTGAGCGGTTCAGCATTGTCGCGGCCGCGGATATCGATCCGCAGCATGTGCAGCGCTCCTGGTTCCTGGAAGGCTATGACTTCGGCGCCCAGTACCTGAACCGGGTGGAGATTCGCTGGATCAACGTGGGCAAGCAGGCAGCGTTCGGCACCACCCGCACGATTGCCGGGGACGAGATCAAGACCCCGTTGTTCCGGGTCTGCGCGCATTGCGGGCAGCTGGACCAGTCCGCGAAGGAGAATAGTCCTACGGAGCACCGGTACTGGTGCAAGTATCGCAAGGCCGAGGAAGAGAACGTCAAGGAAGTCGCGTTGGCTCGAACCCTGGGCACCCAGGGTGTGGTGCTGCACCTGCCGTTGGATGCGACGCTGGGCGATGATTTCTCGGTGCCCAGCTTGCAGGCTGCGATCCTGCTGGGGTTGCAGAAGGTGCTCGGTGGGGCCCCGGATCATCTGGCGGTAGTCCGGATCAGCGATCCGACCATTGACCAGGGCCGGCTGGCGCTGCTGCTGCATGACAAGGTACCCGGCGGCACCGGATATCTGGCCCGTTTCGGCGACCCCCAGCGGGTCTGGGAGCTGTTGGAAGCAGCTTGGAAGACCGTCTCGGAGTGTCCTTGCCGGGAGGAAGAACGTCTGGCCTGCCATAACTGCTTGCTGCCGTACGCGGATCCGTGGACGATGGATCATACGGCGCGGGCGACCGCCGAACGATTGCTGGGCAAGATCCTGCGGGCCGGGCGCAGCGATGCGCCAGAAGCGGCCCCGTCCTTCGCTACGGATTGGACGGTGACCCAGCAGGCCCCGCAGGCCACGGCCACGGTGGAGTCGTTGCTGGAACAGCGGTTCCGACAGGCCTTCGTGACCCGATTGAAGGACTCGGGGGCGTATTACAAGATCGTCCCCGGCACGGATGCCGATACCATCAACTTCCGCATTCCGGGCCAGCCGTACACGTGGCAGTTGATCCCGCAGGTGGACCTGCAGGGAACCCGCCCTGATTTCCTGTTGAAGGCGCCGGACCCGAATATTCCGGACTTGGCGATCTATACGGATGGGTATCAGTTCCATGCGTCGCAAGAGCATAACCGTTTGGCTGATGATGCGGTCAAGCGTGCTTCCTTGCGTGAGCAGGGGATTATTCCGTGGGCGGTGACTTGGCAGGATGTGGAGGCGTTCAGCAGCCCTGAGAGTAAGGGCGAGCTGCCGGTGTGGGCTGATGCCCAACTCAATCTGAAATTGCAGGCAAAGTTTTCCCCGTCGGCTTCGTTGATGGCGCTGATTTCCCGGGATGCGATGACCCAGCTGTGGCATTGGATCCATGAACCTGATACGCAGGTGTGGGGCAAGTTCTCTGATCTGGTGCCATTCATGCTGCGCCAGGCGGGGGCGGGGAAGACGGACCCGGACGCGGTGCCGCAGCTGGCCCAGGCCCTGGCCCGTGGCGAGCAACTCATCCCGGCAGCAGGAGAAGCCGTGTATTGGACACGCAGTCTGGGATTTGCAGCGTTCGTCTGTGCGGCTCCGGGCACATCCCCGGCCACGTTTGCGGTGGGTTTGTGCCTCGAAGACAGTAATGAAGCGGTAGCCGACGCCGGGTTCGTGGCGTCGTGGCGTGAATGGTTGCGACTGTCGAATCTGATGGCATTCAAGGCCGTGGGGCTTTCCATCACTACGGTAAATCAGGATGTGGCTGGCGATTCGTTGGAAAAGCAGTCGGTTCGCAAGGGCCACGTGGAGCTACCTGCCGGATGGGAAGGCCTACTGGAAGAGGCTCTGGAAGACGAACGAGTGCTGCTCGCGGACCTGGCCAAGGCCGGTGTCAGCGCGCCACCGGTACTTGGGCTGGAATCAGCAACAGGGTATGTCTTGTCCCTGGGCTGGGCCGAGCAGCGTATCGGCGTGCTGCTGGAGAACGATCCCGAGGCACAAGCCGCGTGGGAGTCCGAAGGATGGCAGATCCTGGGACCGGAAGTATCAGCGATCGCAGCAGCATTGGATACGGCAGCACCGAGTGAGACCGCCGCAACGCCAGGTGAACCAGAAGGTTCTCAGATGGGCACCACAAGCTCTGAGACTGTCAGGTTGGCACCGGTTTGGGTCTCGTTGCTGGAAGATGCCTTAGACAATGAGCAGAAACTACTCACCGAACTTGCCACCGCAGGCTTGGAGACTGTGCCTGAATTGGGTGCGGAGATCGGAGACGGGTATCCAATGATGCTGGTCTGGGAAAGCCAGAAGATTGCGGTTCGCTACGAAGGCGAAGAGGCACCGCAAGAACTTGAATCCGCTGGGTGGATCATTATTGCGCCACAGACTGAACTCATCCTTGAATCATTGACTGGAAAAGGGATTAAATAATGCCCGGAATTATTTTTGCTAAGACTAAAGACAAGCTGGATAACTCAGTAAAGCCAGCTGTCATGAATTTTCTGGAAAAACTCCAGAACGATGACTCATCACCGGGCCTTCACATAGAGCCGCTAAAGAATGTGACTGATACGCGAGTACGCACCGGCCGCGTCAACGAAATGTGGCGCGCTGTTCTCTTCCGTTTGGAAACAGGAAAGACTCCAACCTATGTCTACTACGGAACCTGGCCGCATGATAAAGCCATAGAGGTAGCCAGCCGTAGTACCCTGCAGATGAACCCAGTCTTTGGGATCCCAGAGATCATCGAACAGACAATGCCGGACCCGCAGGCCCCAGCATTCGTGCATTCAATTACAGCCCCTGCCACTGTTCCTCCTACTCCACCGACAACCTGGAAAAATGGCTTGGTGGAACGCGGGTACAACCTACTCTTCCTGATTGATACCGCTGGTCTTGACGCACAGATTGCTAATAAGGCCTTAAACGCTAAGACGGCGCCGGAGTTTCACAAAGTCACAGATAAAGCACCTGATTGGCAGGGGCTTCTCATACTCGACCTCGCTTCAGGGGTAAGCCTTGAAGATAGCAAACGGGACTTAGGGCTAGTTGATCAGCGTGATCATCCAGAAGAAGCAACTGATGGACAGACAGACGACGAGAAGCTAATTGCAGGGTTCGACAAAGAAGCTGCGAAGCTGCAGTTTGCTTTCATTGGGGATGCTCCGGACGCATTACGTGAAGTCATCGAAGGTGGGAATGCCGATGCTTGGCGCACCTTCTTGCACCCAGAACAGCGTCGATATGCAGATGGCTCATGGAATGGGCCATTCCGTCTAACTGGCGGAGCTGGAACCGGTAAAACTGTGGTGATTTTGCATAGGGCGAAGGCCTTGGCGCAGCGTAATCCTGAGTCTCGAATTATTCTGACTACATTTACCCGTACCCTCGCTTCTTCGTTGAGCAGTAGTCTGCTGAAACTGGATTCAGATTTGAAGCTTGCCAAAAACTTAGGCGATGCAGGGATCTACACCAGCGGTATCGATGCATTAGCTCTGCAGGTATTTAATGCGGCAAGTGCATCTGAACGCAAAGATGCGCTGAGAGCGGTCCTTGGTGAGGGCCATTCAACAGCAGATCTTCGCCCCGGCAATGGTGTTTCGAACCCATGGAAGGAAGCGATCCAAAACACCGATCATGGATTGGACTTAGAACTCGCAAATCAGACTTTCTTGGAGCAGGAATATACCTCCGTTGTCCTCGCGAATTTTGTCGCTACTCGTGATGGTTACGTAAAGGTGCCTCGTGTCGGGCGCGGAACCGCTTTGACGAGGCCTAAGCGCTTGGGTGTATGGAAAATTATTGAAGCGTATCGCCAGAACCAGCGCATTAGCGAGAATATTTCCTTCCCAGAATTAGCAGCTGCTTCAGCTTACCTGCTAAAGCAGAGGACAGCTGCAGGAAAGCCAGCCTTTGCTGACCATGTACTGATTGATGAAGCACAAGACCTGCACGCTGCGCACTGGTTGTTCCTGCGAGAATTGGCAGGAGAAGGCAAGGATGATCTATTCATTGCCGAAGACTCGCATCAGCGTATTTACGGCCAGAAAGTCCCACTGTCCCGCTACGGTATCGCCATCGTCGGACGCTCACGTCGCCTGTCCTTGAACTATCGCACAACGGCGCAGAACCTCGAGTATGCGGTCAGCATGCTCAAGGGCGCAAACATTGAGGATCTTGAGGGCGAAAACCAAGATTCTAAAGGCTATCACTCAGCACGAAGCGGCCCTAACCCAGAAGAAGCCGGGGCAAAATCCCTGGCCGATGAGCTTGACGTCGTTGCCAAGCATATTCGGCAGTGGAAGGCACAAGAAGTACCTGGAAACATGATCGGCATTATTGCTCGTACCAAGCATCAGCTGCAGAAACTACAAACTGGTTTAGCTGAACGAAAACTTGAAGTCAGGGACGTTGACTATCCAGGAGACGGTACCGCACCGCTGTACATGACGATGCACCGCGCTAAAGGTATGGAATTCTTCAAAGTCATCTTGTTCGGGATTAACGAGTCGAACGTTCCGCTTGCACTGGCGACTACTGGCCTGGCCGAAGCGGAAAGAAACGATGGGTTGCTGCGCGAACGGTCGTTGCTTTACGTGGCGGCGACTCGTGCTCGCGACGAGCTAGTAGTCAGCTGGAGCGGAACTCCTTCGGAACTGTTGCCGGCAGCTAACTCTAAAGTGTCCTAACGGTGGTCTAGCCTGGCCGTACACTCACAAATTTTGGTTTAAATGGGGGAACGAACAATGTCGTTGGTTAGCCATCAACCGGATACTCCGGCCGCGTTTTCAAAGTCGATTGGTTATGTTGAATGGAATGATGCTTTAGCTGCCGCATTCTTCAGCGCAGATCGCTCAGGAGAGCTGGTTTACCTAGACCAAGATGACGAGGCCTTTAAAAAGTCCTATGAGTCATTGGGGTTTTCCAGCAGCGAAGAGGCCATTAAGTCGTTGAGCGAAGCAGTTGCTAGCAAGTTGTGTTGGCTCCCGTCTGGACGCGCTACTTTTGCTGAATTCGACATGCTCACAAAGCGTTGGATTTATGCGCGAAAAGTGGCCCGAGCAAAAAAAGAGCCGGTACTGGCTCCGCCTCATATTGCTCTGTTGATGGTACTTTCAATCGCAGCAGAAAAGATGCAGACATCCGGGCAAGGTGCCATGGCCGGCAGTGGAAGCTACTATGCTCAGCTGGAGCGTACGCTAGAAATTTCTACCTCGGAGTCCAAGCGGTTGCGCGAATCATTCGCGGTGTCGAGCGAAGCCTATTGGGAGGCACTCAACGTATGGCTTGAAGATTTTGCCGGCTCTAAGGGACTTCCGAGTGCTTACGCATTGATGCATCGATACGTAGGTTTACCGATTTCGCAGGCGCTGATACGGAATACAGAACGCCGAAATATTGATCGGTTCTTCGAAGAACAAGGATTCATCGCGGGCTCTTCAATGTCTCATGCTGAAATGTTCACAGCGTTAGATGTGTGGCTAACGATCAGCGGCAGTAGCGCGAATCAAGGACTCCGCATAATTTGGTCCAAGACCGGAAACCAGGATCGAGTCACAGAACTCGCCCTGGCCCAATTCGCGGCTTGGGAAGGTCCAAAAGTCATTGGGGTCACCGGTCAACGTGTTTCAAAAGTAGCTCGTTGTATCCTCAGCTGGAGAAACGAACGCAAACTACTGAGCTCCGTAGCTAAATTCGGTCTCGTCGTCATGCAAGGTGTTCCAGAAGATAGATCGGGACGGATCTTGGGTGAAGACGGGCAAGAATCCGCAGTTACCTTCAAACCAGCGGGCAACAACACTTACGGCGTGAGCTTTGACGACCACCAGATTGAGAGCGGATCATTGGTGGGGTCTACGGTAACGATTACAACTTCCGAAGAGCAACAGCTGCGACGTTCTCCGAAGCGAATTGTTATCTTTACCAGAGACGCGATGACAGCGTCGTACGTTGAAGTTGACCGCACAGTAGCCGGCACTGAGAGCCGAATCTTGATCAAAGATGACCCGCGGCTAATAGAAGACGTCGAGGCGATTATCAATGATGCAGCAGACCCTTCCTACCGGAAGATCAGCGGTGGCGGAAAAGAAGGGATCCCTGCGGGGTGGGTCGCATACATAGATGTCACGTTCTTGCGAGCACCTAACCCAACGTTAGTTGAAAACCAGGATTTTCATGCGTTCCAGCCTCGGCTCACGACGCAAATGAACATACAGGGTGGTCTTCGGTTACCTGGCAGAACGCGCCGCTGGAGCGCGGTCGCACCAATGTCATTGGTGGTTACTTCGGAAGAACAGAACAAGGTAGAGCTGTACCGTATTGACCGTGACCCGGAGACTCTCCGGACGACAGATGTCCTGTTGCATGCAGACCTCGTTCCACCGCTGAAGCTAGACATTCACAAGTTATCCGGCGGGTACCAGGATTTCACCGTGTCGCTGCGTCGAAACTCAAAAACTTTGCAAAATATGCAGATAAGGTTGCGTGACGTCGATTCAGAAGATGCAGCGGAACCAGACCAGCTCAGGTCCCTTGCCCATGCAGTAGGGACAGCTCTTTGGCCGCTCACCGCTCTCGAAGAATCTGACAAAGCTAAGGGTTGGATTATGGGTTCCATTGTCGACGCGCCGTCATACGACGATGTTGAATCCACCGAGCCTGTTCCGAACAAGATTTCGTGGTCTGGACCTATGAGCTTTGGCACGGGCCGTACGAAACTTCGGCTTCCAGAGCCAGGGCAAGAGAGCTGCATTGTGACGGGCAGCCATCGTTTCAGTTTACCGACATTCGACGGAAAGTATCCGAAAACTCCGTGGATGTATTCGCAATGTGCCGAATGCGGAATCAGTCGACGATTTCCTACCCGGATCAAGGGGGCCCAAAAGAAAGAATTTTCTTATAATCTGGTGCGAAATCCCTTACCAAAAATGTCAGCTAAAAATTCAGTCCCGCATATTCAGGCCCTCCTGGACGCGCTGATGTTCTTGGGTGAAGGTAGTCGAAAAGATTTCTCGATGCTCGCACGCCAGATAGAAGATTCTGCACTTTTCGAGAGACAGCTTTTAATGACGCTAGAGTCCTTGGCGTTCATTGAAGTCGAACGCAACGAATTGATGGAAGTTATTGCCTGGGAGTCTGTTTATCAGGGCATTGCAGGTACGGACAGTGGGAAGTGGCTACTGACTGGGCCCTGGAGTGATTCTTTGAGTGGTGAACTCGCCAAAGCAGTGGCTGCCCAAGGAGCATCTGTCGAGAATGAAAGCGCAAGGCTCGCTAGCACGGTGACCTTTAGCGGTGTCACCGAGGCAAACCTGGCGCATACGCTTGAAGAATATATGGATGAAGAAGGCATAGTGCCGTTCAGCGGCTACAAGCTTGCCCAATCTTTGCCACCGCTTTCAAAAATTATTGAAGAAATTCCCCAGGTGGACTTCCCGTTTGCTTCTCAGTACGAATATTTCGTGGTGGATAAGGCGCAGTGGATCGAATCGGAATATGCGACTATTCCAGGATTGTATCGCCTAGCGCGTGTCCAAGGCTCCGGTTATTTCCTAAGAACAAAGAATGATATTGAAAATGGAAAATCTAGACGTGTTTGGGCGGAATTGGGTAAACATTTAGCCGCAAATATACTTCAGCGACCGTTGGTATCCTACGACGCTAAAGAGCAGAAACTCCGCGTTCCTCTTGGAGCTGAGCTGCCTGCTCTATACGGTAGGGCAGCTGTTCTTTCTTCGGGACGTATTCCAGAAACTGAAAATAGAATTAATTCAATAACTTATAGCGGGATCTCGCCACGGAGCGCGGCCATCATTAGCAGAAAGATTATGTCATAACTGTGAAACCTAATCCCATAAGTGTCTCAGAAGACCTTAAAGAGGCCTTTCTCCGTTATTTCAATACTAATTACCGTCTACGATCCAAAGGTCTGACTGCCGACCGCGAGGATCTTGTTGCAAAAGAAGGCCAGATTTTTCGAGAACCGCTAATTGAACCGGTTCTCCCATATCCTGCTACCGATGATCTGCTGGAAACTGCGACAGCTGCAGGGTACTCGGAAAACGTAGCTCGAATCGTTGGCGCGGCATTTTTTGGAGATTACGTTGATCTCGAAAATGGTGAGCGTCTTAAGCTGCGTAAGCATCAGGCAGAAGCAATTACCACCAACAGAGATGTAGCAACATCAGGCCGGCATAATGTTGTCGTTACATCGGGGACTGGCTCAGGTAAGACCGAAGCTATGTTGCTGCCAATCTTGCTCCGTTTAGTAGAAGAATCTGAACAGTGGACAAAGCCTGGACCAGTCGAATGCTGGTGGCGGGGTACCAGCGCCAAATATCAGCGGATGCGTGCAGCCGAAAGTCGTCCAGCTGCCGTGCGCGCTATGATCCTCTACCCGACAAATGCTCTCGTCGAAGACCAGCTGACTCGACTGAGGTTGGCGTTCCGTCGCATTGCCGAAGACCTCCCACAGGCGAGACTGTGGTTTGGCCGTTACACCGGTGCAACGTTGGGAAACAATCGCCTCCCAACTTCTCGCGACAAAGGGAAAGTTGGAGCAGTCAGCAAAGAGATTCAGGAATTGGAGCAAGAATTTAGCAGCTTGC
This sequence comes from Glutamicibacter uratoxydans, assembly GCF_050753455.1. Taxonomy (GTDB): domain Bacteria; phylum Actinomycetota; class Actinomycetes; order Actinomycetales; family Micrococcaceae; genus Glutamicibacter; species Glutamicibacter uratoxydans_A. Next base: position 3,069,129 of record NZ_CP192736.1, on the reverse strand, counting down.
GCGAATCTGGTGATGTAGCGGAGTCAGATCTGGCACTGTTTACGGATCCGTCTCGTAACGAAATGGTCGCCAGGTGGGACATGGTGCAAGATCCACCGGATATCTTCGTGTCGAACTTCTCGATGATTAATGCAATGCTGATGCGAGAATTTGAGTCTCCAATTTTCGCTAAAACAAAAGCTTGGCTGGCCGCTGATCCTAATCATGTGTTCACCTTGGCAGTGGATGAGCTGCACTCTTATCGTGGCGCGTCAGGTAGTGAAGTAGCGCTACTACTACGTCGCATCCTGGATAAATTGGGGCTGGAACCGTATAGCCCTCAGCTGCGAATTGTCGCGGCTTCTGCTTCATTGGAAGGCGATGCTGCGGGGCTTGATTTTCTCCAAGAATTCTTCGGTGTAGATGCTTCCACGTTTACCGTGACCGCTGGCAAGCCGCTTGAACTGGACGCGATGCAACCGATCGATCGCGAAGAAGTGATTGCGGCGGCGAAGGCCGGCGCCTTGGTAGGACGGGCTGAAGAACTGTCCAAAATCGTAGCCCGCGCGTGCTTCGACCCTGACGAAAAGCGGTACCGAGCCCAGTTCCTCTCGACCATTTCTGAACGCATATTTGATGGCGAAGATCAAAAACTTGAAGGCCTAAAATCCGTACTTGAAGCCATCGCAAGCAAGGCAAAAACTCCTGTACCGCTCCGTGGCCATATTTTTGCCAGAGTCCTTTCAGGCCTTTGGGCCTGTACCAATGCGTCTTGTTCTGGTGTTGACGAAGAACGCAAGGATGCTGAACGCCATGTTGGAAAGATTTTTGGCCAGCCATTATCAGTCTGCGATGCTTGCGGATCGAGAGTTCTGGAACTGATTCTCTGTGGTGAATGCGGTGACGCAAGCCTGGGTGGATACCTATTGGCACTGGACGAAGACTTCGAAGCGCTGAGCGCAACGCCGACCGGTGTTCTGGGCGATGCACCTGGCCTTACGACTAACCGTGCTCGTAAGGACTATAGATGGTTCTGGCCGTCGTCTAAACAAGACCCAGTCGGAGTGGACAAGCCATGGACCGTATCGGGATTTAAAGCTAACTGGCAAAGAGCGACTCTCGACGAAGGCGGAAAACTGCAACTAGGCGCCTTCGAAAACAACGGGTGGGTGCTAAGTATTGCCGGTAAGGATTCAGAGGTTACTCCGGCCATTCCTTCGAAGTGCCCGCATTGTGGCCAATCATCAAGGCAAACTGACGATTTCAAATTGGGACGTGTGGCTTCACCGTTGCAGGGACATGCAACGTCGCCGGCACAGGCAACCTCGATTTATCTTCGCCAATTACCCCGAACTCTTGGCTCGCAGCCGAAAGATTACCGGACAATTGTATTCACTGATAATCGTGACTCAGCCGCGCGAACTGCCGCATCGTTGGCTACTCGCCAATACGGTGACATCTTGGTTCAGATGTTGCGCAAGGGACTCAGTGAGGCGTCACAAACCAGCATTGTAGATTTGCTTATCAGAAAGGCCTCCGATCCTGGCAGCCTTTCTCCTCAGGAAGCAGCTCAAGCGGATCACATCCTTACCACCAATATGCCGTTGTTCATGGCTGTAATTGCAAAGATGTCAGGTCAGGCCTCTCCTGAACAGCAAGCATTGATGGACGATGCGGAGTCTGCAACTCAAGTAGGAATCGGTTGGGGAGAACTACGCTCGCGTGTCGAATCGGAGATGGTTCGCGTGGGATTGAGTCCCGCTGGCAGCTCCGCCAAGGCACAAGAAGTGGATGGTGATCCCTGGTATAAATACTATCAGCCACCTACCGATGGATTATGGACCCAGAATAACCCTTCGTCTTCCATTCAGGCACAGGGCTACTTTAGTAAAATGCTTGATGGCGAATTAGCCATTCAGATCTTTGACGCTGGGCGTCGCGATGTCGAATCTACGCGTCTAGCATGGTTCCCTGTCACAGTGCCTGAGGGCATTGTTGGTCCGGTAGATAGCATCATCGGTTCCGAAGTGATTTCAAGTTGCGTTCGTATCCTTGGTCTGACACGGAACTACGAGGGGTATTGGGCTGTTGACACTGGTAAGAGCAATTCGCCCACGGCCATAAAGAATTACTTGAAGAAGGTTGCCGCTAAGCAGCGCATAGAACCGGAAGCACTTGAAGCCTGGGTTTACGCTGTGCTGGAGCGAACGGGGATCGCATCTGGATGGGTGCTGAAGCTTCATGGAAACTCCAGCAAGGTTCGTTTCGCTATGGCCGGCGAGAACGTTTGGGTTTGCTCTAAATGCGCTTTCCAGCATCTGCACCCGTCGGCAGGAGTCTGCGCGAATAAGGGATGCGAATCAAGTGAACTGGCCAAGGAATCAATTGACCAAGGCGCACAGGACTACTATGGATGGCTTGCCGAGCAGCCCGTGCGGAGAATTGCTGTCGCAGAATTAACTGCGCAGACAAAGCCTGCCGCGGAGCAACGCCGGCGCCAACGCTGGTTTAAGGGAGTGCAGCTTCCAGCACCTGCTGAGAATGCTCTAACCTGCGAGTTGGATGTTCTAAGTGTTACTACGACGATGGAAGTCGGCGTGGATATTGGTTCATTGAACGCAACCCTGATGGCAAACATGCCCCCGCAGCGTTTCAACTATCAACAGCGTGTTGGCCGAGCCGGACGTTCCGGCCAAGCTTTCTCGTTCGCAATCACTTCCTGCCGAGATTCAGCGCATGATGAGTACTACTTCAATCATGCGTACAGAATGACTGGTGACTTACCACCACAGCCGTTCTTAGATCTTGGGCGGACGCGTATTGTGCAGCGAATTGCTGCGGCAGAAACATTGAAACGTGCGTTCGCGTCCTTACCAGCTCCACCAGAGTGGGGCCCGGAGAGCTTACACGGGACATTTGGACAAACCGAGGAGTGGCCGACCCGCAAGGCGGGGGTGGCATCATGGCTGAAGACTAATAGCGAAGTCGAGGGAATTGTCCGTCGACTAACTTCGTATACGCGTCTCACGGAGGGCGATATCACAGATGTCATTCAGTGGGTTCGTACCGACATCGTTAGTGAAATTGACAAGATCATTGCGCAGCCAGATATCTCGGAGCGGGAACTTAGCAAGGCACTTGCGCTGGGCGGGCTTCTACCTATGTTTGGTTTCCCTACGCGTGTACGCCAGTTGTTTGGGGATAAAAATCTAACGACGAAATCGATGGACGACAAAGTTGTTTCTGACCGTCCGCTAGGCATAGCAATTACAAACTATGCCCCTGGTGCGGAGGTAGTGCGGGACAGAATGATCCATGTTGCTGCTGGATTTGTGAACTATGAACAGCGAGATGGAAAGGTATTCCCGACCAACCCTTTGGGTAAAGAACACCAAGTTGCCAGTTGCCCTGACTGCACCACAACTGTCATTGATAGGTCATCGGTAACGGTTTGCCCGAGCTGTAATGCGGCAATGAATGTCTTTAAATTATTCGAACCTCTGGGGTTCAGAACCACGTATATGCCACGACCATATCGAATCGATCAGTCTCGCTCGCAGTCAAAGAGCTTGCCTTCATTCGTCTCAACGGGAGCCGAGCCTCAGGGCATTGCTGTTGGTGCTGTCGATGTGCGTCTTTATGAGCAGGGGAAACTTCTTCAGTACAACGACAACCGCGGCCAGTATTTTGAGCTGGTCAAGACTGACGATGATGATTCTGTTGTTGCAGTTAACTCAGGTCTATACCGTAGTGGCTGGAAGGCGATGCCTTCTAACGGAAAGGCGATCGGAAAGAGCGCTATCGGAGAAATTCGAACGACTGATGCTCTAACCGTTGACTTTGCACGCCTGGCTACCAGCGGTGGGTTTATTCCCACTGCGCCACATGTTGCGCCAGCTGGGGAGTCGGCATTGTGGTCGATGGCTGAAGTGTTGCGCACAGCAGCTAAGCAGCAGCTGGATATTGACCCGCAAGAAATGCAGGCAGGTTTGCAGCACCGAATGGTCAACGGCGTTGCTTCTGCACGAGTATTCTTGGCTGACACGCTAGAAAATGGTGCCGGTTACGCAGCACAGATTGCGAAGTCTGAAATTTTCGGGAAACTACTTGAGGCGACCCGTCTGAACCTCCAGAACGAGTTTGAGAGCAAGGCACATAGCCAGTGTTCAACATCTTGCCCTGATTGCCTACGGTCTTGGGATAACCAGAGGCTTCACGGTGTTCTTGACTGGCGTTTGGCATTGGACGTTCTTGATCTGGCGTCTGGTCTTGAGCTGAACCTACCTCGCTGGTTTGACCGCATAGCGGAAGTACGAGCTACTGCCGAAAGCTTACATTCAGGTATTCGCGTAGCGAGGGTCGGCAACGATGGCGCGCCGCTGCTGTTACTGGACGAAGAAAAAGTCGGTGTATTGATAGGACACCCACTGTGGTTCCGAGATCGAGACGACGATCTGACTCAACAACAAACTGCGCAACTCGCCGCTCATGAAGAGGCAGAGGGATACAGCATATACCTTAGCGACTTCATCGAGTTTGGGCGCCGAGCACTTCCTGTTCTAGATGCTGCACTCAGCGGCAGGGGAGTAGCCATTAGTCAGTACGCGTAGAACGTACTCTATGAGAGATCACCAGTTGGGAGCGTCTAGTCGTGTGCTAGGCGTTCCCAGCTCTGCCTGGCGCTCCCGCACAAGTTTGGAATAGCTGAATTCAACTAACTTCCTAGCATCGCTTTATAGCGCGGTTGTGTATAGGGTCTCTTGCCTTCAGCGTGACTACACTTGCTTGCATGAAGCACAAGCTTTCGAAAGCCGCGGACAAATTAGTGGGTCGTTGGCGCATCATCGAGATGGACGAATATGCTCGTTCTGATGTGGATGCCGTGGAGCCAGGTTATATTCGCTTCGTTAGCGGGCTGCACGGTGATTTCGCATATGGCTCTGTCCACGGCTGGATGGACTGTCAAGCGATCGAAAAGGACGGTCTTCCCGGATTTGAATTTACCTGGGAAGGCGTTCAGGGGGACGACCAGGTTCATGGTCGAGGTTGGGCCTACCTTGTTGATGAGCACGAAATTGCGGGCCATATCTACATTCATCTCGGAGAAAATGTGGCGTTTCGTGCCAGACCATACGATCGCTTTGCGCGACGGGAACACTGATGCCCGTGCCACACGTAATCACAGGGTCCAGTTCATCACCGGCACCACCAGCCAGGTCGAAGGTGGATGCGCCGCAGTCTAGGGTTTCATGGCGTAGCTGAACTTTGACGCCGCCTCGTTCTGGAGGTGGCGTCTTTGGGTTTCTGGAGCAATTTCTTGCTTAGGGATCGCAGCTTCTTCAGGAGGTTCCGTAGGGGCCGGTGCGTCGCGCATGGGCTTTGGTCGTGATGTGGGCTTCATTTGAAAGCAACGCTTAACTGGCTCTTCAGAAATAAGGGTGTAACCAGCTGAATTCAACACCCCGGATCCCGGGCGTGTCACCAATGCAGCAAAAAGTCGAGGCCTTCGCGAAGAATGGAAGTTACCACACAACCTTCTTCGAAAGACCTCGACAGTGCACGAGTCTACCTTTACCGCACCGGATCTCACGACCTTCACCCGCCTCGACGGCTTGGGCCTCACCGCGATCGGTCAGCACCTCACCGCGGCGAAAGCCGAAATCCTCTGCCGCGTGACCGCACCGGATCCGTGGTGCACCCGCTGCGGATCCGAAGGCGCCCCACGCGATACGGTCACCCGCCGGCTCGCCCACGCACCGTTCGGGTGGCGGCCCACCGTCTTGGTCATCAGGCACCGCCGCTACCGATGCCCCTCCTGCCGGCACGTGTGGCGCGAGGACCTCTCCAAGGCGGTGGCACAACGCCAGAAGATCAGCCGCACCGGCCTGGCCTGGGCCCTGAACGGGCTGGTCTGCCAGCACCTGTCCGTCTCCCGCATCGCCGAATCTCTGGGCGTCACGTGGAATACCGCCAATGACGCGGTGCTGGCCGAAGGCCAACGGGTCCTGATCAGCGATTCGTCCCGGTTTGACGGGGTCAAGGTGCTCGGTGTCGACGAGCATGTCTGGCGGCATACCCGCACCGGAGACAAATACGTGACGGTGATCGTGGACCTGACCGCGGTCCGCGACGGCACCGGCACCGCCCGCCTGCTGGACATGATCCCGGGCCGGTCAAAGGCGGTATTCAAGACCTGGCTGACCGAACGCGAGGACCAGTGGAAGCAGGGCATTGAAGTGGTCGCGATGGACGGGTTCACCGGCTTCAAAACCGCGGCCGTCGAGGAACTTCCTGAGGCGGTTCAGGTGCTGGACCCATTTCATGTGGTCAAGCTCGGATCGGACGCGTTGGATCGCACCCGGCAGCGGGTGCAACGCGAGCAGCACGGACGGCGCGGGTTGAAAGACGACCCGCTCTACAAGGCTCGCAGGACACTGACCGTGGGATTGGATCTGGCGATCGAGAAGCAGAAAGCCAAGCTGGAGGACCTGTTCACCGAGCCGGCGTATGAGCCGGTGCAGCTGGTGTGGAGCGTGTATCAGCGGATGGTCGATGCCTATCGGCAGCCAAAAGTCGAGGTCGGCAAGTGGGCCTTATCGACGCTGATTGACGAGATCGGAGCAAAGGTGCCTGCGGGATTACCGGAGCTGAAACGGTTGGGCACCACGCTGAAACGTCGCAAGAATGACATCCTGGCCTACTTCGATCACGTGGGCAGCTCGAACGGCCCCACCGAGGCCTTAAATGGGAGACTGGAGCACTTACGGGGTATCGCGTTGGGGTTCAGGAATCTGGCGCACTATATCGCACGGTCGTTGCTGGAGACTGGCGGGTTTAGGCCGCGGTTACACTCTGAATCCTGAAGAGCCGGATTAGCCACAATGCGTGAAGCTGGCGAACAGTTCGCTATCGTCACGCGGGAAGGCCAATTCGCAGGAGTCATGACCTTGAGCGATATTCTGCGCAAAGTGTTGCCGCAGTTCACGCAGCTACGGCTTTGACAAGCTATTTCGACAGTGAAAGTTCTGGTTGGACGAAAACGAACTCCATCACGTAGCAAAAGCTATTTGATGTGAGCAGAGATATAGTAGTTTATGCGTAAACTAATACTTCTCGGACACTTTGAGATGGCCATTGGCTAGGATAAAGCTATGGAATTTCTTCATACCCCCCTTGTCTTTCTTCACCTAGTTGGCGCCGCAGCACTACTTGGCGGCTGGCTGGCCACCTTCAAGACCCCGACCGTGGGTTTCTGGCAGCACCTCGGTGCTTGGATCCAGCTGGTCACCGGACTTCTGCTGGTCGGCATCGCTGAAATGTCGGCCTCCGATGGCGGTGCTGGTCTAAACCACATGAAGATCGGTATCAAGACGGTCATCCTCATCGGCATTCTTGTGGCTGCGATCATTGGTCGTCGCAAGGCTAAGCGCGGCGAAGAGGTATCGACCGGTCTAGCACATGCGGTTGGTGGCCTGTCCTTGATCAATATCGCAATCGCCGTTTTCTGGTAAACACCACACCTGAATCTGCGACGCAGAGTCAAAACTGAATTCCCTGACCCAAACCACTACGTTGGGTCGGGGAATTCCTGCGTTAAATGCCAAGTAAAGTGTTTGCGGTTGTTGAAGACTTAGGGTGCAGATTGCGTGTGTGGCCGATTATGCGGAATCACGCATGAATCTTCTGTAGCGGAGAATCACCGCGGGACAAAATAAGCGTCAGCCCAATGCCCAGCAGCCCAAAGGTCACTGTCATCCACCATGTGGTGTTCCAGCTGCCTGTCAGAGTGACAAGCCAAGCCGCCAGCATGGGGCCGGTGAAGTTTCCAACATTGAATATCTGTTGCATTAACCCCACTGCTGCGGGCGTTGAGCCGCCTGAAGGTGCGAGCTCAATAGCTACGCGGGTCATGGTTGCTGGAACCATCGCTCCACAGAGGGAAAACAGTCCCACCAGAACTACCTGCAGAGCGATCAACGAGGTGGGGTAGTTGAAAGCAAATGTTCCGAAGGACGTCAGTGCCATGATGCTGAAGGCCAGGATCAGCATGGTTTTACCTGACGCGCCACGCTGCAACAGTAATCCTGTAATGATTGCGCCCACGGCGTTGAGTCCGCCCACCAGACCTGAAAGGAACCCGCCGGTCAGCGGGCTAAGACCAAAGGTCTGGTAGATACTGGGCAGGAATCCAATAACTGCCATCCACTGCACCGTGTAACAGCCGAAGATGAATCCACTGAGCCAGACCCGGCCGGAAGACGCCGTGACAGTGATGCGGCTAATCGCTACTCTCACTCCCGCGAAGCCAGAGGTTTTCTCCGGAGGGATTATCTTCAGAATGAGCGGGATCGGAACAATCGTGAGAATGGCTAGAATCAGCCACCAAGATTGCCAGGTGAAGTACTGCAAATACCAAGCGGTGGCAAAGACACCGGCAAAGGTAGCCATCCCCATATATCCGGCCCACCAGCCAACGGCTTGGTTGAGCCGGGGGATAGGAGCATGCATGCGGATGATCCCTGGTCCCATCACTGCGGACATCACCACACCAGCGCCCTCTAGGATACGTGAAGCAATCAGGAGTGTGGCATCCTGCGACAGCGAACCGATGCTTGAGCCTATGATGAGCAAGGTAAGCCCGGTGATAAAGGTCCATCGTGCCGAAATGAGCTCCGCGAGCAGGGAAAACAGCAGGCCGCCAAGCATTCCAGCGACCTGAACGACGCCGAGCAGTACCCCGGCAACAAGGAGTGAGAATCCCAGCTGTTCTTGAATGACTGGGAGCGCCGAGGGAAGCTTCCAAATATGCAGGGCTGCAACCACACCAGAGGCCACGATCAAGATCCGAGCGGCGTTCGTTCGCTGCGCTGCGTTGTTCTCCAAAGCCACTTACCTCAGATTCATTCATTTATGCACGGTTCGAGTTGCGGTGCATGTTCACGCAAGGATTCTTGCACACAACATGTTGATTGCATTAGTTGGTTCGTTCAATGAGTCCTGCGGGCGTAGTAACGGAGAAAAGTAAATTGGCTCCAGGAATTTAAGGGGTTCTTCAGGAGTGGGCGTGTAACCGGTGAAAATCACCCCCGGATCCCAGGCACCTCGCCAACCAATGATACGTCGAAGTCTTCCAAAAGAATGGAAGTTACCTCACTACCCATCTTCGAAAGACCTCGACGCTGCCCAATCTAACCTTCATCGCAACAGATTTCACTACTTTCACCTGCGTGAACCGGCTGAGAGCAACGGCGCCGGACCAACAACACCCGCCCGATAAAAACTAAAATCCCCTGCGACGTCGCCACCACCGAACCCGTGGTGCCCTAGATGCAGGGTTCCCTGCGATACCGTCACCTGCAGATTCTCCAACGAATCCTTCAGATAGGGGCCCGCTGTTCTTGGTCATTAAGCACCACCGCTACCGTCACGTTCATCGTCGACCAGTGTGGCGGGATGACCTGTCCTCAGTCGCGGTTGAACGACTGAAAATCAGTAGGACCGGACTGCGCTAGGTGCTGGCAAGACCGGACTGTCAGCGCCAGTGGGAGTTACGGATTAGCAAAAGACCTCGGTGTCGTGCCGCTAATCGAGTAGTGCTGTCTTGAGACCAACGACTGCTCATCCACGATTCCGATCGCTTCAATGGCATCAAAGTATTTGGCGTTGACGAGCACGTCTGGAGGCATGCACGCACCGGCGTCAAGTACCTCACGGTGATCGTAGATCTCACCAAGTACGCAAAGACACCGGCACAGCGACCATGGATATGGTTCCGAGCCGTTCCTAAACCGTGTTCAAGATTCTGCTGATCGACCAAGACCAATGCTGAAAGCAGGGCATTGATGCCGTAACGATGGATGGGTTCACCGGATTAAAAAACCGTAGCTGCTGAAGAACAATCCCACGCAGTTTAAGTCGCCGATCCGTTTCGTGTGCTCAACCTAGGAGCCGGCGAGAAAGACCAGACTGCGTAATGGGTCCAGCATGAACAGCAGGGCCGACAAGGATTCAAAAATGATCGGCTGTACAAATGCCATAGAACCCTGTCCTCGGCGTAGTTCTTGGCCATTGAGAGGCAGAAAAAGAGACCTGAGGCTCTGTTTAAGACGGCTGAGTATGAGCCAGGCGCAATGGATGTGAAGGGATATCATTGGGAGGGCGGCTACCTACCGGTAACCGAAGTCAAAGGTTGGCCATTGTGCAGCGGAGCAACTGCTTAGTCGAATCGGAACTGACGTCTTCCGTGCCTACCGGGCCCTGGAAGGCACGGCGACACTCTGCGGCAACCCTCCGATTCCGAGCGGGGTGCCTCAGGGGAAGAACCGACCCGTGAGTCAACGCTCACGGGTAAGTCGGCAGGAACCATGCGGGACTCACAAAATGAGCATGGTTCCCTGCATCCTTTGAAGGGATGAGAGCAATATGGACAATACGTCACCCGAACACTCAAAAAACTTTGACCTGTGGACCAATGAACTTGTTGGTTCGGAAGCCGTTGGGACAGCTCCTGCGACCGAGGCCTACCGACGAGTGGTTCTGACTCGCGATGCAAATGGGGTTCCGACCTATAAAAACCCGATTTATGTACCGGTGGATAAATACGGTTTGCCAGTGCCTGCTCAAGATACCGAGCCAACGGAGAGTGAAAAACTCGAATTGCGTTGGGACGCAACCTTGCTGGACTACCCCCTGCCAGCGCCAAGCAAGACATCGGCGATGCCACCAAGCACGTGGCGTAAGCATCTGATTGCCGAGGTGCTGTACGGAAACATCAGGCAGGATCCCGTGCGGAAATTTGGCGTGCAAGAGTGGAAAACCGCTAACTTCACCCCGGAACTCTATGCGCTTCTCCACGTATTGATTCCCCCAGCGGTGCAACAGCTAGCTGCAGTGGCAGGCCGTAGAAAGCAAACGAATTGGTTCCAGCTGCGACTGGACCAATTGGGGATCCATACCGCCTGCGCATGGGAGGTCACACGGCTTGAATTGCTGCCGAGGCATTGGGCCGACTTGCCTAATATGCTCTTCAAGATCTCTTCCAAGGAAACGGTGGAGCAAATTATCAGTTTGGGGATGCCGGGTCAGCGGGATAATTAGTTGGCGAAGCTATGTTAACGAGACCAGAGGAGAGGTTAGACTCTGACCGTCACGAGATTGCGTGATTCTCGGGGGATGAACTGACGCTTTAACGCAATAGGAAAATGACGGGAGCGGACCGAATGACACCTGAAATCGACAAGCTACTTCAAGACCCCATTGTGGCGGCTATGGCTCGTGGTGAAGAGACTAGCTGGTTTCGAAGCGGAGATACTCCGGCGGCGCAAGCTCTTCAACGCAGCGGCTTAGACCCCGAGCTAACTCTTGATGCACGCCAGCGGTTGCACAGATTCGCTCCCTGGTTCGTGAAGCAATTCCCAGAAACTGGATCCAGCCACGGAATCCTTGAATCCCCGGTACACGGGATCCCGCAGCTGCAACAGGAACTGAACCGACGCTTAGGTGCAACACTGCCTGGCGAACTCTGGCTCAAGCGCGATGACCTGTTGCCGGTTGCTGGTTCGATTAAGGCCCGTGGCGGGATTCACGAAGTACTAGAGGTAGCCGAACGATTCGCTCTTGACGCAGGGGTCATCGGCCCCGACGATAACTATGAACGGTTCGCAGAACCGGACGTGCGAGAAGTGATGTCCCAGTACGGGATCAGCGTGGGGTCCACCGGAAACCTCGGGTTGTCTGTCGGCATCACCGCCGCAGCCTTGGGATTACAAACCACCGTACACATGTCCTCCGACGCCCGATCATGGAAGAAAGCACTGCTGCGCTCCCATGGGGTGCAGGTGGTGGAGCATCCAGGTGATTTCACCCAAGCTGTGGCAGCTGGTCGAGCTGAAGCCGCCCGCGATCCCAAAGTGCACTTTGTGGATGACGAAAACTCGCTGGCGCTATTCGCGGGCTACGCAGCCTCCGCTCAACGGCTCGCCGGCCAATTGCAGGGACTTGAGGTCACAGTGGATGAGCGACACCCGCTTTTCGTTTATCTACCCTGCGGGGTGGGAGGAAGTCCCGGAGGAGTGACCTACGGCCTCAAGCAGGTATTCGGAGATGCGGTGTACTGTTTTTTCGCTGAACCGAGCAACTGCCCAGCTGTCACACTTGGTGCGCGTACCGGACTACACGAACAGATCTCGGCCTTCGACCTAGGGCTTACAGGAGCAACTGTCGCCGACGGCTTAGCGGTAGCCCGACCCTCGGGACTTGTTGGGAGGGCGCTCGCCGAGCTGATTGATGGGTACTGCACAGTGGATGACGAGAAGATGTTGGCCTTGACCGCCTTGCTTGATGAGACCGAGAACATCCGTGTGGAACCATCAGCGACCGCAGGACTCTTGCTGCCCTGGCGTGTGAATGCCGCGACGGACTTCCGCGCTATTTCTGGGCTGAGTGACGAGCAACTGGCTAATAGTACGCACTTGGTGTGGTCAACGGGCGGATCCATGGTGCCAGCAACCGACATGCGCAGTTACCTCGAGCAAGGACGAGAGTTTCTGCCTCAAATTTCCTGATGTGAGAAACGAAAAGTCGCGACGAGCATGCCCGCCGCGACTTGAGGAATGCACCTGGCTAAGACTTACACTCCGAGAGTTTCACGCAGCCGGCGGACATGGCCTTGTGCGTCAACTCCGTACTCGGTATGGCTTATTTTCCCTTCGGGATCCACTACTACGGTAGAGCGTAGGGTTCCTTCGAAGGTCTTGTCGTTGACGGTTTTCATACCGAAGGAACCGTAAGCCTTGGCGGTTGCATGTTCCGGATCAGAAAGAAGCGGAAAATTCAGTGCTTCATCCGTTGCGAACTTGGAAATCTCGTCGGGGGAGTCCGGAGAAATCCCCAGCACGCTGTAGCCGGCTCCCTGTAAAGAGTTGAGGTTGTCGCGGAAATCGCAGGCTTCGGTAGTGCACCCCGGGGTTGCGGCCTTGGGGTAGAAGTACACGATGACGTTCTTGCCAGCATAATCGGCGAGGGAAACCTGCTGACCAGTTGAGTCCTGCAGGATAAAGGCAGGGGCTTGTTGCCCAACTTCCAGTTGTGAATTTTCTGCGCTCATCTTCAAACCTTCTTCCATATCGTGGTATCTGATTTCCACTATAGTGAGTTGACTCACTGCCCGCTAGCCATAAGCGCCGAAATGTTCAACGCGCACTCAATGAATGGGAACGTACTGCTGAGCCCCTTTCGGGTTCATTGCCTCGGTGGCAGACTGGAATGACGGTCCTACTCAAATTTTGTCGGTGCCCTAACCCAAGGAGTGTCATGTCTCCGGATGAAGTGCTGAATCACGAGGAAATTGAACTCAACCTCAAGCGTCTGCCCGGCTGGCGGTACACGGATGATGCATTGCAGGTGACCATTACTTGCCGCAAAGCACAACAAGCAATTGACCTCTTCGTGCACATTGCGCAATTAGCTCAGGACGCGAACCATCACCCCGATGTTGATTGGCGGTACAACTCGCTGAAGATTTCGCTAACCTCCCATGATGTGGGTGGAAAGCTGACGCAACGTGACATTGCCTTGGCTCAGCAAATTAGTCAGGCAGCCGAGAGCTTCGAGTGCGTACTCAGCTAAACGTTCGCTGGGCGCGAATCGATCTTCGAAAGGGCTAGCGAGCTATCGTAGCAGTGTGATCCATGACAAGCTGGAGGGGATTCGTTGTCAAGGTGGCCCGCGGGGCATCACCGCATTTCAAGGAGTGAGATGTCGATTTACGCTGTGACTAATCCGGCCACTGGCAAGGTGGAATCCACCTACTCGACCGCCAGTGATACCCAAATTCAAGATGCTATCGCCAAGGCACATCACGCTTTTAGCGGATGGTCCACTTCGGAGGTTGCCGAGCGCGCCGCGCTGCTGGAGCGCATTGCGGACATTTACGAATCACGCGCGGAGGAATTGGCCGCGATCATTACCCGCGAGATGGGAAAGCCAGCACGCCAAGCGCAAGGCGAAATCTCGATCGTGGTCTCGATCTATCGCTATTACGCAAAGAATGGGCCAAAGTTCTTAGAAGACGAAGAACTTGAGGTGGCTTCCGGTGGCAAGGCGCTGGTGCGCAAGGAGGCCGTAGGCGTGCTACTGGGTATCATGCCGTGGAACTTCCCGTACTATCAGGTGGCTCGCTTTGCCGCACCAAACTTGATGAACGGCAACACCATCCTGCTCAAGCATGCACCGCAATGCCCCGAATCAGCGCTGGCCATGGAACAGATATTCAAGGATGCAGGCGCGCCGGTGGGTGCCTACGTCAATATCTTTGCCAGCAACGAGCAAGTTGCCGATATCATCGCTGACCGCAGAGTCCAAGGTGTATCGCTAACCGGATCGGAACGCGCCGGAGCTGCAGTAGCCGAAATCGCCGGACGGAACTTGAAGAAGGTTGTCCTCGAACTTGGTGGCTCCGATCCCTTCCTGGTCATGGAGGATGCGGATGTGGCTCGTACTGCGAAGATGGGCATGCGTGCCCGTTTCGCAAACACCGGGCAGGCCTGCAATGCTGCCAAGCGTTTTATTGTTGACTCCGCGGTATACGACGAGTTCTCCAAGGCGCTAGTTGAGCAGGTGGAAACCATAAAGATGGGCGACCCGACGCAACCTGACACCTTCCTTGGCCCACTATCCTCCGCTGCCGCACGTGATGGGTTGGCTGCACAGGTCAAGGACGCCATCGATAAGGGAGCCACCGTACTTGCTGGTGGAAAGCCTGTCGACGGTGACGGTGCCTATTTTGAACCCACGGTTTTGGCTGGTGTCACTGAGGAGATGCGGGCCTTCTCTGAGGAACTCTTCGGCCCGGTAGCAGTGCTCTACAAGGTTGATGGAGAGGAAGAAGCGGTCGCGCTCGCGAACAACACCGACTATGGTCTGGGCGCGTCGGTTCATACCGCCGACCACGAACGCGCCGAGCGGATCTCCCGCCGCCTCGAAGCCGGGATGGTGGCCATCAATGAGCCATCAGGTAGCGCCGCCGAACTACCTTTTGGTGGCGTAAAGCGCTCAGGTATCGGACGTGAACTGGGCAAGTACGGCATGGACGAGTTCATTAACCACAAATTGGTGAAGGTCTCAGCGCGTTAACAGGCTGAACAAACTTATTAAGGGCCGCCGAATACGCTGGTATTCGGCGGCTTGTTCGGTCTTTCTCCCCGCAGGATTCTAATTGGGTGGCCCCAAGAATTTGCCTGGGGGTAGAGCATCGTAGAGCCGAAAATTTCGTAATGAGCTCCATGTTGATTCTCTGACGCGCAGGAATAATACTCATGTGGATTACCTGCGGTTGGCGAAGAGGAACAAATCGAGCCAAGGGCAGCCTAGGTTCACCAATCCAACAGGGAAACACTACGGAGGCAGAGTGAGCTTACTCAATGCTTCCGGTACAACGTTGAATGAGGATTCGAAAAGCGTTAAGTCGCTGTGTGGATCGTTCAGGAGCTTCGTGCTGGGCGGGTGCGTAATCCACGGAACCTGCTCCGCGGGACAAGTGTGTAACGAGCGAAGATCCAGCGGCTCCGTCCCTTGGCAAGAACCTCGGACTGCCTTAGGTCCTCTGAAATTCACCCCGGAACTGAGGGACTGAATCAGCTCCGGGCAGTGATTGGCTAAAATCAATCGGAAGGATGACTCTTTCTGTCATTCGTCCGCGCTAGACTAGCTATCGCTCTCCGATCGCGCTGCCCTTAATCCGAAGCGGTACCGCTGCGTAGAGCCTGATGCCAGCGAGGATTTACCAGATGCTTCTCAAGCTGATCTTAGAACATTCCAAGCCCTATAAGGGATGGATTATTGCAGTGGTCATACTGCAAATGTTGACCACCATCGCCACCTTGCTACTGCCCAGCTTAAACGCCAGAATTATCGATGTCGGTGTTGTACAAACCGATATCGACTACATCTGGCGTACCGGCGGAATCATGCTGGTCGTTGCGCTCGTTCAGGTGGTCACCGCCATCGCGGCCGTGTACTTTGGCGCTAAAACCGCGATGAGCCTTGGACGGGATCTCCGACAGGCGGTCTTCGAGCAGGTTTCCACTTTCTCAGCTCAAGACGTGAACAAGTTTGGGGCCGCCACGCTGATTACCCGTGGCACCAACGACGTGCAACAGGTTCAGATGCTGACGTTGATGGCGCTGAACTTCATGATTTCTGCGCCAATCATGTCGATCGGTGGGGTCATTATGGCCATCCGTGAAGACCCGGGCCTCTCTTGGCTGGTCTGGGTTTCGGTGCCGATGGTGCTACTTGCCGTAGGGATCATTGTCATCAAGCTAATGCCCTTGTTCCGTGAGATGCAAGTACGGATCGACGGAATCAACGGAGTGCTGCGTGAACAAATCACAGGTATTCGTGTTGTGCGTGCGTTCGTGCGAGAAGCGCATGAATCCGAGCGGTATGCCCAAGCTAACCAGAATCTGACCAACCTGGGGATCAAGGTAGGCAACCTGTTTGTGCTGATGTTCCCAGCGATCATGATGATCTTGCACTTAGCCACCGCAGCTGTGCTGTGGTTCGGCGGGCAGCGGGTAGATACGAACCAAGTGGAAGTCGGTGCACTCACCGCCTTCCTGCAATACCTTTTGCAAATCCTCATGGCGGTCATGATGGGTACTTTCATGGCCATGATGGTTCCACGCGCGATGGTGTCGGCCGATCGTATTGGTGAGGTACTGAGTACCGAGCCGAGCATGACCGAAGCCGAAGATCGTGACATGCAGTTGCCGACCCCGGGTACCGTGGAGTTCCGTAATGTCAGCTTCGGCTACCCCGGCGCGGAGGAACCGGTGCTCAATAATGTTTCCTTCACCGCCGAACCTGGCCAAGTAACCGCGATTATTGGGTCCACCGGTTCCGGTAAGACGACGTTGCTGAACCTGATTCCGCGGCTCTACGATGTCACCCGCGGGCAGATTCTGATTGGTGGGGTGCCGGTTGATGAGCTGGGCCGAGAGACGATTTCAAAGAATATTTCCGCGGTTCCGCAGCGGCCCTACCTGTTCTCCGGAACGGTGGCCAGTAACCTCCGCTTCGGAGCCCAAAAAGCCACTGACGAAGAACTCTGGGCGGCCTTGCGAATCGCTCAGGCCGAGGATTTTGTCACTGAACGCGAAGGTCAGTTAGAGTCCCGGATCTCGCAGGGTGGCACCAACGTCTCTGGCGGTCAACGTCAACGACTGTGTATTGCTCGAGCGTTAGCCGCTAAGCCTCGCACCTATCTCTTTGATGACTCTTTCTCCGCTTTGGACGTCGCGACCGACGCGAAGTTGCGGGCTGCGTTGGCAGAACCGACCAAAGACGCCGCGGTGATCATCGTGGCTCAACGTGTTTCTACGATTACCCGAGCCGATCAGATTCTGGTATTGGATCATGGGCAGATCGTTGACCGCGGTACTCATGAGGAACTTTTGCAGTCCTCGACAACCTATCAAGAAATTGTTGCATCACAGCTAAGTGCGGAGGAGGTGGCCTAAATGGGGGAGAAATCAAAGAAAAACACCAGCCCCGCGGTGAAGACCGATGTGGAATTGGAAGAAATCGATGAATTCGAGGTAGCCGCCGGCGGTGACGGCTGGGATGAAGCCCCGGTGCGCAAAGCACAGCATTTTTGGCCCTCGGCCAAGCGTCTCGTAGGGCTACTGGCACCGTACAAGCTGGGTATGGTGATCGTCTTCGCGCTGATCGGCGTGTACGTGGTGCTTTCGGTCGTGGCCCCTCGGGTGCTCGGACGCGCCATGGATGTCATCTTTGCCGGACTTGTCGGAAAGAACCTACCGGCAGGAACCCCCGCCGACCTGCTAATCGAACAGTTGCGGGCTTCCGGGCAAGATACGCAGGCAGATATGCTCTCGCGGATCGACTTTGTTCCAGGCCAAGGCATCGACTTCACTCAGCTCTCGCGCTACATCCTGATCGTGCTGTCCATGTACTTCATCGCTTCGATCTTTATGTGGCTCTCCGGGTGGCTGCTGAATAAGCTCGTGATGCGCGTAGTGCACAAGCTACGCAAGGATGTCGAAGATAAGATCAACGCCTTACCACTGAATTACTTTGATACTCGGCAGCGTGGCGACATTCTCTCCCGGGTAACCAATGACGTGGACAATATCCAGAATGCGCTGCAGCAGGCATTGAGCCAGTTGGTGCAGTCTGCGCTGACCGTCATTGGCATTGTCATCATGATGTTCGTGGTCTCCTGGCAGCTGGCGCTGATCGCTTTAGTGGCGCTGCCGCTTTCCGCCGTCGCTGCGGGTGTGATCGGCACCCGTGCACAGAAGCTTTTCACCGCGCAGTGGAAGAACACCGGTGCGCTTAACGGGCAGATTGAGGAATCCTTCTCGGGTCATGACTTGATGAAGGTTTTTGGCCGCGAAGATGACATGGTGGATCGTTTCACCCAGCGCAATGACGAGCTCTACAAAGCCAGTTTCGGTGCCCAGTTTGTTTCCGGGATGATCATGCCGGTGATGAACTTCGTCTCCTACCTGTCCTATGTGGGTATTGCGGTAGTCGGTGGTCTGCGTGTGGCTTCGGGTGGAATGACCCTGGGAGATGCGACCGCATTCATCCAGTACTCCCGCGAGTTCACTCAGCCGCTGGCACAGATGGCAGGATTGGCCAATATGTTGCAGTCGGGCGTGGCCTCCGCCGAGCGGACCTTTGAACTCTTAGATGCCGAAGAGCAGGATCCGGAAGACGCACGGGAACGGTTGCCCGAGCGGACCGATGGTCACGTGTCCTTCGAAAACGTGAGTTTCTCATACAGCTCGGACAAGCCACTGATCGAAGATTTGTCCTTTGACGCGGACCCCGGACACACCGTGGCAATTGTGGGACCAACCGGTGCAGGTAAAACCACACTGGTTAACCTCGTGATGCGCTTCTATGAACTGAATTCGGGGCGGATCATGTTGGATAACGTGGATATCACCCATCTATCCCGCGCTGATCTGCGTTCCAAGGTAGGGATGGTGCTACAGGACGCGTGGTTGTTTGGCGGCACGATCATGGAAAACATCCGCTACGGGCGCTTGGAAGCAACCGATGAAGAGGTTATCGAAGCGGCCAAAGCCACCTTCGTGGATCGTTTTGTGCGTGCCCTGCCTGAAGGGTATGACACTGTCATCGATGAGGAAGGAACCAACGTTTCGGCTGGTGAAAAACAGTTGATCACCATCGCGCGAGCGTTCGTGGCCAACCCGTCGTTGTTGATCTTGGATGAAGCCACCAGCTCGGTGGACACCCGAACCGAAGTGTTGGTGCAACAGGCTATGGCGGCGTTGCGTACCGACCGTACCAGTTTCGTGATCGCTCACCGCCTGTCCACCATCCGGGATGCCGATACCATTTTGGTCATGGAAGCTGGACGGATCGTTGAGCAGGGGAACCATGAGCAACTCCTGGAGCGGCAGGGTGCCTATTACCGGCTATACCAGTCGCAGTTCGCTGGTCCGGCCGAAGACGTGGATGCCAACCCGGACACCGCGGCTGTCCCGGCGGTGACCGGTGGACTGCCGGTGGCTGGTCTTCCGGGGGAAACCCCGGATCCCGAGACGAACTAACCCGCCGATGGGCTCATGCCGTGGCAGTTCAGCGACAGAAATGCTGAGTTGCCGCGGCATTGCTGTGTGCACGTCGCGCTGGCTCACTTGCTGAAGTCTTGCGTACTAAGAGTCTGCATCTCGCACCGCGAACAAACGCTGTCAGGACAGCCCATACAATCCCCATAAATGCTTCGTGTCATCTATCCGAAACGGCAGTTGACGGCCTAAGCTGACACCAGAAGGGCATTCTTGGGGAAAGGAATTTGTTATGTCTGAATCAGCGCCCTCGATGGGTAGCCGGCTTATAGCCGAATTCTTGGGGACCTTCGTTCTGGTTTTAGGCGGTTGTGGCTCGGCGATCTTCGCCGCGAAGGTTGTTGCCGATGACAGTATCAATATGGGGATCGGATTCCTTGGAGTAGCGTTGGCTTTTGGCCTGACCGTTCTGGTCATGGTCTACGCGGTTGGACATATTTCTGGCGGACATTTCAACCCTGCGGTGACTTTCGGTGCCGCGATCGCCAAGCGCATCGAATGGCGCGCAGTACCGGGGTATTGGATTACTCAGCTGATCGCGGGCTCCGTGGCTGGCGCGGTGTTGTTCGCGATCGCCAGTGGTAAAGAAGGGTTTAACGCTGTTGAATCCGGGTTTGCTTCTAACGGCTATGCAGAGCGTTCTCCGGATGGATATTCCCTGATGGCGGTGCTGATCGCTGAAGTGGTGTTGACGGCAATCTTCCTGTACGTCATTCTTGGATCCACCGACACCCGGGCGCCTAAGGGTTTCGCCGGAATATCAATCGGTCTCAGCCTGACGCTGATTCACCTTATTTCGATCCCGATTTCCAATACTTCGGTTAACCCGGCACGCTCGCTGGGTGTGGCCTGGTTTGCGGGCGGTGAAGCTTTAGGCCAAGTCTGGGTCTTTTTCCTCGCCCCGCTTCTGGGTGCGGCAATTGCCGGGGTTAGCTACGGGGCATTCTTCCCACAACATGTTCGTGAAGAAGCAGTTCGCGGTTAAGTAGTGCCGAGAACGCCACGGGGCACCAAGGGTTCTTGGCTGCGCCGTGGCGTTATCTTTTGATCGTGACGTTTAGCGGAGACTGGCTCGGGTTCCGTGTCGGTATCCGGCGCCGCTCAACCTCCGGTGGGAAGTTGCGCATCCGCCGGAATCGGTGAATCACTGTGCGATCCCGACCATGCCAGACATGATCTGCGGTGACATCTCGGTAGGCTAGGAGCATGACTCATGTCCCGCACTACCCGCCACACCCCGGGTTTCCCCGGCCGCCTCAGAGACAACGCACCTTTGAAGCCGGCGCATTTACCAAAGGCGATTATATTACCGTTGGGGCATATATAGTCTTCTTCATTTTGGGCGGGGCTGCGCTACTTACCTTAATTCCCGGTTACTTTGCGGCCTTCCCGGATGAGCAAGCGGCACTGTTCGGGATCAATATGATCCTTTACACGGTGTTCTTCGTGCTGGCCATGATCCAATGCGGGCCACAATTCTTCGAATCTTTCGCCACAATGCGTTATTTCCCCTGGCTCAAATGGCTGATGTTGCCCGGGGGATGGCTGATCACCGTGATCATTTCAGCGATAGTGAGCGCATTGGCCGGGGGTGCCGAGACAAGCGCTAACCAGCAGGCATTGGTGGACATGACCGGCTCGGTGCCGTTGCCTGTCATGTTTGTTATTACGGTGCTGTTCGGTCCCTTTGTGGAGGAATACCTATTCCGGCACCTGTTGATCGGCAAGCTCTCGCGCAAACTAAACATTTGGGTCTGTGCATTAATCTCTATCGTGCTATTTACCGGCATTCACTTTGTGAATGCCGGCGGGATTTCCTCGGTCGTTGAGTTCTTGCCGTACGTGATGCTCGGTGTGCTGATGTCGGTGGCCTACATTCTTTCTGGCAAGTCCTTGGCCTACGCCTACATGCTGCACGTGGTCAACAACGGGATCGCAGTGCTGATGCTCTACGTGTTCGCGCCGCTGCTTCCGGCCTTGGGCGGGTAGTTGAGTTTCACCGGACACGAACCACAAAGCCCCGGTTACCGCTGGATGCTCCTAGCACTCTTTGCCAGCGGGTTGGCAACATTCTCACAGCTGTACTCGGTGCAAGGGCTACTGCCACTGATCTCCAAAGACCTGCAGGTCTCAGAATCTCAGGCTGCGTTGAGCGTCTCGGCGGCCACCCTCGGGTTGGCTCTCGCCGTGATCCCCTGGGCGATTATTTCTGATCGGATCGGACGCCGGCAGGTGATCGTTGCCGCGCTAATTTGCTCGGTGGCATTCGGCTTGCTGGGAACACTGAGCCCTAATGTTGAGCTGCTGTTATTGGCCCGCTTCTTCGAAGGAGTAGCCTTGGCCGGGGTACCTGGAACCTCACTGGCCTATCTGGCAGAAGAACTCTCGCCGCGAGCTGTTGCTTTAGCCAGTGGAACCTACATCGCTGGCACCACTGTCGGAGGCTTGGCAGGGCGCTTGATTGCAGCATGGGTAGCTGAGCCAACGTCATGGCGGTGGGGAGTGGCCGCGGTGAGCATCAGTGCGGGTATCGCCACGCTGTTCTTTCTGCTCAAAGCCCCGCAATCGCAGGGGTTTAGCGCAATTACCGACCGAAGCCTGAAACCGATTCTGCGCAAGTTTGCGGCGAGCCTCTCCGGACGCAGACCCATCCTCTACCTCCAGGGATTCTTGTTGATGGGTGGCTTCGTCGCCGTATACAACTATTTGGGATTTCGGCTTGAAGCCCCGCCCTATCTGATACCCCCAGCAATCGCTGCGCTGGTTTTTGTCGCTTATCTTTCCGGAACGTACTCGTCGATGATTTCGGGAAAATTGGTGGCAAAGCTTGGACGTAAACGTTCGCTGCTGCTCGGTAACGCCGCGATGGCGGCCGGACTCTTGCTGACACTGGCGGGGAATCTTTGGGTAATCATTCTAGGCATGCTGATCTTTACCGCGGGATTCTTCGCCGCCCATGCGGTAGCTAGCGGCTGGGTTCCGGTTTTGGCCGCTGATAGTCGGGCACAAGGTGCCAGTCTCTATAACTTGGGTTACTACATTGGATCTTCACTCTTCGGATGGCTCCTAGGAATACCGTTCGTGAGCCACGGGTGGCCAGCACTCGTCCTCTGGGTACTTTGCTTACAAACGGCTGCAGCCTTGCTGGCAAGCTTGCTGCGTGATAGCGCGGGGCGGCTACGTTAGGTCATCATGGTCCCCGTCGGCCCATCCGGCGTAACGGCGGGCAGAGAACTGAACGATCTCACCGGCACGCTCGGGAACGCAAGTGGCAAAGTTGTTGTAGAGGCGCTCGAACGACAACGTCGAGAGTTGAAGGGCCATCCGCCGAACTACCCGGGCGGAGAGTGGAATCTGGTTCGGGTAACTTCGCAAGAACGTGACGTTGCCATCCGCGACCGGGAAGACCGCATCCCCGGCCAGTAAAGCACCGTGGCCGTTGGCGCCGTTCTGCCATAGGGCCAGCGTGCTTCCAGGAAAATGCCCACCGATCTGATGCAGTGAAATTCCGGGCAAGACCTCGAAAGAATCGCTCCAGTACTGTACCGGAGCGTCGGTGCGCTGCAACCAGCGAGAATCGGCCTGAGCCACGTAGCTCGGAGCATCGTCAAAGGCCGCGCTGTATTGACTTTGCACGCCGTACATGTGCGGATGACTGGCCACAATGGCACTGATTCCACCCAAGGCCTGGATCTTCGCAATCGCTTCTTGAGTGATCAGGCCGGGGATATCAAACAGCAAGTTTCCGTGCGCGGTTTGCACTAATAGGCCACTTTGCTCAATCCCTACCCGAGGTGCACGAATCGCGGTCAGATTTGGTTCGAGCTCGGTCAGCTGTACTGATTTGCCTGCCTGCTCCAGTTGAGTGCAGGTGACCCAGTGTTGCACGCCGCCGGGGATATATTGTCGTTCATCCTCACAAATTGGGCACTGCTTAGGTGGTTGTTGCGCTGGTGGGAACTCCACCGCGCAACCGGCACATTGCCATTGGGAAAGATCTTGGTTGATCACCTAGCACCTCGCTCGGTACCTACGCTACGAGTCCAAGGCGCAAAAGAAAAGGCCTGGGAGTGTTTAGAGCAACCACCCGCCGATAACCGCTGCGGCCAAGACCACCGCCCAGGCCGGAGCCTTCCACATGGTCAATGCCACGAAACAAGTTGCGGCAAGCACGAACGTCGCTGTGTTGGGGACTCCGTGTATGAACACCGGGGAGTAGAGGGCAGCTGCCAATATCCCCACCACGGCCGCGTTCACCCCGGACAGCGCCCGTCGCATGTTGGCATATCCGCGTAAGGTATCCCAAAACGGCAGGACACCGATGACTAGCAACGCGGAGGGAAGAAATATCGCGAGCAGGGCGACCAGTGAGGTGAGCGGCGGATAGCTAGCGCCGGGAGTCACCGCACCAAGGAATGCGGCAAAGGTGAACAAGGGCCCGGGAACAGCTTGGGCGGCACCGTATCCTGCCAAGAACATCTGCTCGTCAATCTTCCCGGTGGACACCAGCTCGGTTTCAAGCAGCGGTAGAACCACATGCCCGCCGCCGAAAACTAGGGAGCCCACCCGATAAAAGACATCGGTCAGCTGCCAAAGAAGCGAGGGTTGTAACGCGGCGACGATGGGCAAAATGAACAGTAACGACGCAAAGAGGGCCAGAGCGCCGATGGCTGTGCCGCGAGAATGGACGAGCTTCTTTTCCCTTCGCTGTTCGGTCGGGGTTTTCAAGCAGATGAGACCCACCACTGCTGCCGCACCCATCACCGCTAATTGCGTGAGAGCGCTCGGGATTAGCAATACCACCGCCAGAGTTAGCACAGCAATGCTCGCGCGGACGGCATCCGGGGTCAGGACCCGGGCCATCCCCAAGACAGCGTGCGCGACAACCGCTACGGCGGCCGCCTTCAAACCGATGAGCCATCCCTGACCGAAGCTTTCACTCAGCCACGGAGCGCCCAGCGCGAAACCGAAAAGCAACAGGGCCGAAGGCAGGGTAAAACCCGCCCACGCCGCTAGCAGTCCCAAAAGACCGGCCCGCTGCAAGCCTAAAGCCATGCCCACTTGGCTGGATGCCGGTCCGGGAAGCAGCTGACATAAGGAAACCAAGTCTGCGTAAGCATGCTCGCTGAGCCATTTGCGTCGTTGCACGAAAGCTTCACGGAAATAGCTCAGGTGGGCTATTGGGCCTCCAAAGGAGGTGAGTCCCAGACGCAAAAAGACTGTGAAGACTTCCCAGACCGAGCCCGGATGGCGCAACGGCGTTGTGGGTTCACTGTTCATGCCGTGCAGTCTAGACGAGCCGCAGGTGACGAAAGTAAACACACCCTAAACGCCCGGTGCCGGTCCAACTTCACATTCTTGGAATCATTTCATGATGAACCCCGGAGGTCGGCAGGACTTAAGTGCCCAGGCGAATAGGGGATTCGGCCGCAGGCTTCGTAGAGTAGGAGCCGTGAAGCAGCAAACCACTCCCTCCGGTTCCAACCGGTCCATGGCTCGGCAAATTCTTGCGCTGGCCATTCCGGCGTTGGGTGCCCTCATTGCCGAACCGCTATTCCTACTCGCTGATACCGCCATCATTGGCCACTTGGGAGTATCTGAACTCGCCGGTGCGGGTCTGGGCATCACTGTGATTCAAACAGCGGTGGGTCTGATGATCTTCTTGGCTTATGCCACCACCCCGGCGGTCGCTCGGGCCATTGGAGCCGGTCAGTTCGGCAGAGCCATGGCGGCTGGACGAGATGGTATGTGGTTTGCCTTGGTACTTGGAGGAGTGCTGAGCCTGATTGGCTTCTTCACCGCGGCCCCACTTGCGCGTGTCATGGGTGCTGAAGGCCAAACCTTAGGTTTTGCGGTGGATTACATTATGTATTCATTGCCCGGGTTGACCGCTATGCTGCTGGTGTTCGCCGCTACCGGCGTGCTTCGCGGAATGCAGGACACTAAAACTCCATTGGTGGTAGCCGGTGCCGGGTTTGGGCTGAATATCATCCTCAACTTCACTTTCGTTTATGGGTTCGGCTGGTCCGTGGCGGGTGCCGCCCTGGGCACGTCGATCTCGCAGTGGATGATGGCCATTGTCTATTTCTGGCTCATTATTCCGCGGATCCGCCAAGCAGGGCTATCCTTGGCGCCCACGTGGGCGGGCTTCAAAGCTACCGGGCAGATTGGCTCCTGGCTGATGCTGCGCAACGCCACCATGCGCATTGCGCTGTTAGCCACCGTCGTGGTGGCAACGCAAGCTGGAGAGGTCACCCTAGCGGCCCACCAGCTGGTCTTTACGCTCTTCTCGTTCCTAGCTTTCGCGCTGGACGCCCTAGCCATCGCGGCTCAAGCGCTAATCGGTAAGGAGTTAGGAGCAGGCGATGCTGCGAAAGCCAAAGAGCTGACCGTGTTGATGACCCGCTGGGGGATCTATTTTGGGATCCTCACCGGAGTGTTTATCTTTGCACTGTCGTGGATTGTTCCGGTATTGCTCAGTTCGGATTCCTCTGTGCATGCGCTGGCCACCCCGGGGCTCTGGATACTGGCGATGTCACAACCGATCTGTGGTGTGGTCTTCGTGCTCGACGGAGTGTTGATGGGTGCCGGAGACGCCCGCTACCTCGGGTTGGCTGGGCTGCTGAACTTGGCGGCTTACTTGCCGATGCTTTGGCTTGTGCAAGTGCTGACTCATGATCCGCTCAGCGCCATGGTGTGGCTCTGGGTATCCTTTGCATTGGGCTATATGTTGGCACGCTTGCTGACCTTGGGGTTACGGGCGCGCACCGATTCGTGGATGCGGTTGGGTGTGTAGCAGCTGCTCCG
The DNA here is from genome assembly GCF_050753455.1 of Glutamicibacter uratoxydans. GTDB lineage: Bacteria > Actinomycetota > Actinomycetes > Actinomycetales > Micrococcaceae > Glutamicibacter > Glutamicibacter uratoxydans_A. Next base: position 3,042,718 of record NZ_CP192736.1, on the reverse strand, counting down.
CGGCGTCGATGGTAGCCAGAACTTTCCGTGCTATTCCCAGAGTCCACCGGACTCGGTGTGCTGACCGAGCATGGCCGCACGGATGGACTTCAGATGCTCGGCCATGGCCAGTTGCGCCTCGTCACTGTCACCGCGCTCCATGGCGCCTAGAATTCGCCGATGTTCGGTGATTTCTTGAGAATTCGACATGTACTGTTGCATGCCGGGTAACACGTAGTGCGCTCGCGCGGTATCGGCCAAGCATTTGTCTAAGGTGCTGGTGATCCGAGAATTCCCTCCGGCTTTGGCAAGGAGCTCATGAAAGCGCTGTGCCGCATGCATCGAGCCGATAGGATCGCTCGCGGCTAGCCGCTCCTGCTGATCAAGATGGCCACGCAGTGTATCGAGTAGCTCCGCGTCAGCGGTGCGGGTCGCAGCCGCCGTGGCAAAAGGTTCCAACAGCATTCGTAAATCTAGGGTTTCATAGACATCGTTGTAGGTGACCGCGCGAACGAGGTAGCCCTTCTTCGGCAGAATTTGCAGCAGACCCTCGCTGGTGAGCTGGCGGAGGGATTCGCGGATCGGAGTCTTGGAAACATCGAACTCTTCGGCCAAGCGTGGTTCGACTACGACCGTCCCCGGCGCCAACTGGCCGCTGAGCACTCGCCGCCGTAACTCATCGGTCAACCGTTCGGTCAATGACATGGTCACGTTTTCCTAATCCCGTCACCCCGGTGGCCTTGGCGCGTAATCTTTGCGACAAACTCTTTGTTCCCGGTTGAGAAAAACTCTAGTCTGTACTGAAATATATTTCAGGTATCTTACATTCGATGTGGGTGCCGAGCCAAGCCCCAAGGGAGTGACTATGGCGCAGCAGGATGCGATCCTGACTCACCAACAGACGCAGTACCAAACCAAGCAACGGCACCGGGCGATCTTCGCCTCAGTGCTGGGTACCGCTATCGAATGGTACGACTATGCGCTCTATGGTGCGGCCGCGTCCGTGGTGATTGGGCCGCTGTTCTTTGGTGCCGCTGGATCCTCGGGAGAAGCCTTAGCCGCATTTGCCACCTTTGCTGTGGGCTTTATTGCCCGACCCTTTGGCGGAGTGATTATCGGGCATCTTGGTGATAAGTTTGGCCGCCGTCCGGCCATGCTGCTGGCCATTATTCTGATGGGTATTGCCACCGTGGGGATTGGGCTACTGCCTACTGCAGAAACCTGGGGTGTCTGGGCCGTCGGGTTATTAGTTCTGTTCCGTTTGATTCAGGGCTTTGGTGCCGGTGCCGAGCTCACCGGTGCCATGACCTTGGTGGCTGAGTACGTAGAGCCGCGCAAACGCGGCTGGTACACCTCGTTGGTGCTAGCCACCCCACCGTTGGGTATCGCTTTAGCAACTGTCAGCTTTTTTGCGGTCTCAAACCTTGGTGATGAAGCGTTGTTGGGCTGGGCATGGCGTGTTCCGTTCCTGATCTCTGCGGTGCTCTTCGTATTGGCTCTGTATATCCGCAACCGCTTAGAAGAGACTCCGGAATATGCTCAAGCGATGGAGAAGGCGCAGGACACGGGTAAAGCGAACAAGCTGCCCCTGACCAAGATGTTCGCCGGGCACTGGCGGGAAGTGGTGCTGGGGTTCTTGGCCATCACCGGCCATAACGCCATGAACTACATTCTGGCCGTCTTCTCCATCAGCCTGATGGTCGGATCCGGAATGGACCGCACCGATGCGTTGCTTGCCGTGACCGCAGGTTCGCTGGTTTCGGTGGTTCTCACCCCCGCCGGTGGGTGGCTGGCCGACCGATTCGGTGCCGGGCGTACCCTTGCCGCCGGGAATATCAGCGGACTGATCTTGGCCTACCCGATCTTCATGCTGCTCAGTAGCGGGGAATTCTTGCTCGGCATGCTGGCCATCGCTCTCGGGTACGCCCTGGTGATCCCGTGTACCAGTGGGGCGCAGGGTGCTTTCCTGACCGAGCTCTTCCCGGTATCGGTGCGTTTTACCGGCATTGCCACCGCCCGCGAACTCAATGGTGCTTTGGTCGCTGGCATGTCGCCGCTGATCGCCGCAGCGTTGCTGGAGGCCGGCGGGGGAGCGATTACTCTGCCTGCCGGGTATCTGGCACTGTGCTGTCTGAGCTCGGCCGTGGCGATCTTCTTCGGACTGCGTTCCACTCGGCAGCGCTACCGCTAACTAGCACACCAAAAAACCAATGAATTTCCCTGACGATCTGCTAAGGAATAACCCATGACGAACCTTAATCGACAGTTTCCTGATTTAGGTGAGCTTGCGAGCCTGATGAAGTTTTCGCTTCCCACTCTCAAGCGCCGTGAAGCCCGGTTGGCTAAGGCCGCAGACCTGTGGGATTTGCGCGCCATTGCCAAGCGCCGCACACCTACCGCCGCCTTTGACTACGTGGATGGGGCCGCCGGGCGGGAAATCACCGCGGACAGGGCACGTGAAGTGTTTGATTCGGTAGAGCTTTTGCCACGCATCCTGCATGGCACCGCACACTCGGATCTCTCCACCACTATCGCCGGGCAACGCAGCACGCTACCTTTCGGCATCGCGCCGACCGGCTTTACACGCTTCATGCACTCCGAAGGTGAGATCGGTGGCGTGCGAGCCGCGGCCAAGGCGGGGATCCCCTTTAGCCTCTCCACCATGGGAACCCGCTCCGTTGAAGAAGTCGCTCAGGCAGCACCAGCGGGACGTCGGTGGTTTCAGCTTTACCTGTGGAAGGATCGCGAGAAGTCCCGTGTGCTGGTCGAACGAGCCGCGGCTGCGGGCTATGACACTTTGTTGGTGACCGTGGATACTCCGGTAGCCGGTCAACGCCTCCGCGACGTGCGTAATGGGATGAAAATCCCGCCTGAACTAACTCTGAAGACTGTTTTGGATGCTTCCTACCGGCCCGAGTGGTGGTGGAATTTCCTGACCACCGATTCGCTAAAATTTGCCTCGCTGTCTAACACTTCTTCCGATCTTCCCTCGATCATTAACTCGATGTTCGACTCTTCGCTGGACTTCGATGATTTGCGTTGGATCCGTGACCTGTGGCCGGGCAAGCTCTTCGTCAAGGGCGTGCTCACCGCTGAGGACGCCCGGCAATCGGTGGCCGCTGGAGCCGATGGGCTGGTGGTATCCAACCATGGAGGCCGGCAGTTGGATCGCGCCCCCATTGCTTTTGAGGCGTTGCGCGAAGTACGTGCCGAAGTTGGGCCGCAGATGGAGATCATCCTGGACTCGGGCATTATGTCGGGAGCCGACATCGTGGCTTCACTGTGTGCCGGGGCAAACTTTGTGTTGATTGGTCGGGCATACCTCTACGGGTTGATGGCCGGTGGGCAACAGGGTGTTGAGCGGGCGATTGAGTTGCTGGCCAAGGAAATCGAAGTAAATATGCAACTTATGGGCGCCGGAACGATCAATGACCTGACTAGTGATTTGATTCGACTGCGCGGAACGACGGCCAGCACGGGACAACCTTTGAAGTCTTGAGGCGTTGAACGCAATCGGCGGACAAGAGCTTTAGGAGAATTCGCGGCTGCCAGCTCAAAAGACAACCAGCTGCTGCATGGAGTAAACCACATTGGTGCTGTGCTTCGTCTCACCAATGTGGTATTAAGATGCCCAGAAATTCTATTACGCGTAGAATAGATCTGTGCCTGCGCCTAAAACATCTGTTACCCAAGCCCAAGAAGTTTACCGTCCAGTCCTGCTACGCGGATTGACCGCACTTGGCTATGCTGCGATTTCCATTTTTTGGTTTGGCGCAGATCAGAAAGTTCTGTCCTACTCGACCGCTGGTCTTCTAGTGCTGACCGGCGTCTTTATGTGGCAGTACGCTTCCGTGAATAGTGCCCCGGTCAAGGCCCGCGGACTGTATGCCTTCGGGGCCGGAATTATGCTCATGGCGGGCATCACCATGCTCTTTGCTTCCACCCCGGCGATGGTGGCCTATCTCGCCGCGGCTGGTTTGATTGCTGCTGGCATTGCGGAGATCGCGATTTTCGTGAAGTATCGCGCCGTTTTCCCGCCCTACCGCAATCAGCTGATTAGCGGTGCCGTGGCGGTCCTGGTGGGTGCAGCGCTGCTCTTCGCCGGTGGAATGGATATCCACGGAGTACTGGGACTGATCGGTGGTAGCGCCATCGTCTTTGCTGTTTTTGAACTGATCGCGGCCTTCGGGCACCGGCATGACTCGCGGAAAAAAGAAGTCACCGCGGAGAACGACTAGACTTGTTTGAAACACGAGGAAATAGAAATGGAGATCCTGGTGTCTAAGAAATCACCGAAGAAGCAACCTTGGAGTCAGTCAATTAAGGCTCCGTTGATCTTCTCCTTTGTTTTGGGAGCGGTTGCGGCGTTTGTGGGCATGATCAGCGGCACCGGTGGATCGCAGAACGACCTGCGCCTCGATATCGGACTGGTTTGCTTTGGTGTGGCGTTTATTGTCAGCCTGCTGGTGATCTCGGTGCTGACCATGGCTTCCAAGGAAAACGATCCAAGCCTCGGAAGCGGCTCCGGCGTGAACCGTTCGTCTGATAACCCCGATCAAGACTAAAGAAACTATGAAAAAAGCCGCTATGGATAGCGGCTTTTTTTCATGCCCAGATTCTTTGTTAGGGATGGTTACTGGTGCTGGTGGGTTTCTCCAGCCTGACCCCATTCAGTGAGAAAATCCTGCGGGCTGAGTTCGGCCAAGTCTCTCCGTACCAATTCGATCAGGCGTTCAGCTTCCTCCAAATTTGAGGTGCGCATGCTCAAAATTTTTGAGTCATCGGTTCGGGAATACACGACGACTTGGGTTCCTGAAGGTTCGAATTCGGCATCACCGATCACCGCCGAAGCAATCGCTGCGGTCCAGCGGGCAGCCGCTTTCAGTGGCGAATCCTCCGTGCGCTCCAAGCGTGCTTCATAATCGTCGGATGCTTGATGCTGGGTCATGACGCGTCCCTTCCTAGAAGCTCTGGCCTCGCGGGGATCGCCGCTTAGGCAAAGTTTGAGGCAGACATAAGTCTGTCTGTTCTCTCATCCTAGGGGCAAGGTGCGTCGAGGGCGAGAAACTCGGCTGCGCCCAGTGACTGATTTATGAATTCCCGGATTTACGTGCTCGATAGGCACGTACGTGTTCCCGGTTGGCGCAGTTGCCGGTATCGCAGTACATTTTTGAGCGGTTGCGCGACAGGTCAACCAGTGCAGCCCGGCAGTCACTTGATGCACAGATGCGTAGCCGCTCTAGCCCCTTGGAGCGGATGACTTCGGCGATGGCCATTGCTGCTTCAACCGCCATTCGGTCATAGAGTGGCGCGCTTTGCGTGGTTGCATGTAGGTGATAATCCCAGCCATCATGCTTGATCAGCTGCGGAAGTGCTTGCGCGTTGCGAAGAATCGCGTTGACCCGGCGCACCGCCGTATCTTCCTCGGCGATCCAAATATCATGCAGCTGTGCCCGCAACTGCCGGACGGAGCGCAATTCGGCGAGGTTCCGTGCACGGGCTCCGGTGAATCGTTCGGTATCCAAGTAATAGTCCAAATCGGCCACCGTTTCGAGACGATCGACAAGTCCCGCATTGGTGTTCAGCAGGTTTACCACGCTGCGCAGCGAAGCCTCGGTGTCAGGGGCAAAGATCAATGTGACTCCTTAGCGTCGTGCTGGTTGACGAATCTTCGGGCAGGATCGTATTGTCATGATCATACAGTCAATGACTCCTGACCGACAGCCGTATGTCAATGCAAAGACAGCTACTCGGATTCTGGGGCAGTTCCGAAAGTGACCGATATGTCTCAGAAACCCGCCGCCGTGCCCGTTGCCGGCTCTTCCAGAAATACTGGGCGCAACACCGGTCGGTTCACAGGTGTATGGATTGCGTTGCTGTCCTCGGCAGTGTTCGGGCTCTCCGGGTCCTTTGCTAAGGGTTTGATGGAAGCGGGGTGGTCACCTGCGGCGGCCGTGACATTGCGTATGGCCGGTGCCGCACTCGTGCTCATGGTTCCGGCAGTGATCGCTATGCGAGGGCGTTGGGTGCTCTTGCGGACCAACTGGATTCCGATCCTACTTTTCGGCCTCTTCGGGGTTGCCGCCTGCCAGCTGTTCTATTTCCTCGCGGTGCAACGCTTGGATGTCGGGGTGGCCTTGATGCTCGAATACTTGGCGCCGGTGTTGATTGTGTTGGTGCTGTGGGCGCGCCATCAGCGTCGTCCGCGCATTCCCACGATCTTTGGAACCTTACTGGCACTGATGGGGCTAATGGCTGTGCTGGATCTGACCGGAACCACTTCAATCGACCCCATTGGCGTCCTGTGGGGCTTGGGTGCTGCGGTGGGATTGACCGTCTACTTCTTCGTCAGCGCGCGTGTGGACGGTGCTTTGCCCCCGATCATGCTGTCCGCCGGTGGCCTGACTGTGGGTGCGGCCATGATGGCGGTGATTGGTGCCTTGGAAATCCTGCCCATGGATATGACGTTCACCGAAGTAAATCTTGCCGGTATGCAAACACAATGGTGGGTGGCTCTGGGCGGAATGATTCTGCTGTCTACTGTGATCGCCTATGTTACTGGCATTATGGCTGCCCGAGCCCTGGGCTCAAAGGTCGCCAGCTTTATCTCGCTGACCGAGGTGCTTTTCGCCGTGTTGTGGGCTTGGTTGCTCTTGGGTGAACTGCCAGGGCTGATTCAACTCTTGGGTGGGATGATGATCGTCGGCGGCGTGGTACTCGTTCGACTGGACGAGCTACGTCGGCCCGTCAAGGCTTAGGTCAGACGAAGTCGCTCATAGCGCATAGCGATTCCTACATTTTACTCAAGGTGCACGGTTGCGGAAATGGGGAGCCAGTGACTGTGCGCAGGCCGCGAAGATTCTCCGCACAGCTCATAAGCCGTGTTCTAGCCGCGTGGTTGTTGTAGATACCGATGTTGGGTTTGAGGCATGCGCGTCAGGTGGGTTCAAAGACTGAGTACTCTCCCCAGCACGACAGCAGCGGCATACGGCGCTTTCACTGCACGGTTTGCTAGCCTAAGGCGCAAGGAGCAGCAGTTCACTGCCGGAGATGGCGACTGGGTCTATTTGCCTGCACCACCGGATACTGAAAGCTACACCGACCTAGGAGAGTTCACCGTACACGGTGAGCATTTCCGAGTGCGTCGTCGCGACAGGGATGGGTCTATGCACTACGACTGGGAATCGGGTCCAAACGAAGGATATGGATTCACCGTGTCGGGCTACGGGCACGAGCCAAGTCATGAACATCATCTTGAGCAGATTCGTGATTTTCTGTCTGAGATTGATCCCCAGACCGGGTACCTCTAGGAAAAATTAGTGGGCTGCGTAGGCCGTTTCTGTGATCAAGCAGCATGAGCAGTCTAACGAGGAAAATGCTTTTGGCACGCCTCTCACCAACCGCCAGCCCTAGTTGACTCACATGCACCTTCTCTACTTCTTTCGACTCCATAACATCGTCCAAGCTTTGAAAGAGCTGGATCCGTATTCCTACGCGCGGCTCATTAAGTCGATTCCGAGGGCATCAAGTGCAGACTCAATCTACCGTCGTGCCAACGTTCTGAGCCGGTATGCACAGGGCAGAAGGTGAAGGATATCGCTGCGAAAAGTGCAGTACTCAAGGAGATCATCTTGGAAACTTTCGATAAAGCTCCCAAGATGACCATTGTTGAGGGGTGCTTACTCGTTGCGCTCCGCATTGCTGGCACCGGCTAATGGCCGGCCGGACCGGTATGCTGCGGCCAGCTCGCGTTCCTCGGCTACTTTGGCCTCATGGGCTGCCCGCAATTTTGCGTGTAACGGGTTGCGGCGTACCAAGCCATAACCGATCGCTAGGATGAGGAACCATATCGGGGTGACCAGCAGAGCCGATAAAGTATCGCTCTGGGTAGTCAGTGTCCAGAGGATGAAAGCAAAGAATGCGAACACCACGTATGGCATGAATAGGCCGCCGGGCATCTTGAACTTGCTGCTGGCGTGTAGGTGTGGACGGCGGTGGCGGTAGACCAAGTAGCTGGCCAAAATAATAGACCAAACGAACATGAAGCAAACCGCGGCCACCGTGGTCACCATGGTGAAGGCCTCGATCACCGAGTCGCCACTGTAGAGCAACACCACACCGGCCAGCAGGAAAGTGCAGGAGAACATCAGCGCATTGCGCGGAACCTTGCGCTTAGTGAGGTTGGCAAAGGTCCGCGGCGCATCACCTTCCATAGCGAGACCACGAATCATGCGTGAGGTGGAATAGATCCCGGAATTCGCGCTGGAGGCGGCGGAGGTGAGGACCACGAAGTTCACTACTCCAGCTGCCGCTGCCAAACCGGCTAGGGCAAACATGCCCACAAACGGGGAAGCGTCCGCACTATAGGTGTTCCACGGCTGCACGGCACAAAGGATGATCAGCGCGCCCACATAGAACAGCAGGATACGAATGGGGATGGAGTTGATGGCTCGCGGCAAGGTGACTTCAGGGTTCTTGGTTTCGGCCGCGGTGGTACCGACCAGTTCGATTCCCACGAAAGCGAACACAGCGATCTGGAAGCCTGCGACAAAACCCATAAATCCGGTGGGGAACATGCCACCGTGTTGGACGAGGTTGGCGAACGAAGCGGTGGCACCGGCATTCTCAAAGCCGGTCAGGATCATAACCAGACCGGTGACAATGAGTGCGCCGATAGCGATGATCTTAATGAGGGCGAACCAGAACTCGGTTTCACCAAAAGATTTCACACTCGGAAGATTCAGGGCAAAGAGCAGCAAAATACACGCCAGCGCCGGGATCCACAGTGGTAGATCACCCCACCAGAAGGCCACATAGTAGGCAATGGCGACCACATCGGCGATGCCGGTGACGATCCAACAGAACCAGTAGGTCCAGCCGGTAAAAAATGCGGCCCAGGGTCCGAGTAAATCGCCGGCGAAATCCGCGAAAGACTTGTATTCCAGATTGCTCAACAGCAATTCACCCATGGCGCGCATGACGAAGAAGAGCATAAAACCGATGATCATGTAAACGAAGATGACCGAGGGGCCGGCGACATTGATGGTTTTGCCAGACCCCATGAATAGGCCGGTACCGATGGCCCCGCCAATGGCGATCAACTGAATGTGTCGGTTGGATAACCCACGTTCAAGGTGGGCTGAAGTGTCGGTGGTGCTCATGACTGCGCCTTCCAAAGTGCTCGGGATGATTCCAGGAGCGCAGGAAACGGAAGCAACCCGGTGTGGCTTGGCTACCCGCGGTACGATAACTGCCGCGGGTCAAGCACTCTGGGAGGAGTGTTCCGAATCGGCGCGCTACGAGGCTGCGCTATTCGTGGCTCCTCCCCATCTGTAGACGAACCTGAGAGTTTTCGTCCGAAGCCGAATCGGGCCGGGACTTGCTCCTTCGGTGGGCAGGGGATGAACCTGCCGCTTTCCAGATGTGCCTCTTTCTGGCGGTACGGGTACCTGAGAGTTTCCTGGGGAGGAATTGCTCCTACGGTGTCCGCCCCTGGCCGGGGTGGATTTCTCCCGCCAAACTTCAATGGCGCGCAGTTTGTGACTGCGCTCACAGTATGCGTGGTGCGTACTCAACAATGCAAGCTCAAGAGCCATAAGCTCGTCATAAAAGACTCACGAGGAAATCCGGTCTGGATGGCGGCCGATTCACCGCAAACTCCCTCTTACGCACGTCATACCCGAAGTAAGTCGAACGTAGGAACTTACTAAGTCTAGTTATTCGAGGAGCGGAAGTGCGGCATTTTGCCTTGTAAAGACCCGTTTAAGTTGACGCGCTCCGGGCCGCTCGGGAAATACCCGCTACTGACCCGGAACGCGCTGGACCTGTGTTCGTTATTTTCCGAAGGAGCGCAGCCGTAGCGAGTTCAGCACCACCAGAATCGAACTTGCCGCCATCGCCGCCCCGGCAATCATGGGGTTCAGCAACCCCAAAGCTGCGATAGGGATGCCAGCGGTGTTGTAGGCAAAGGCCCAGAACAGGTTGGTTTTGATGGTCGACAGCGTCTTTTCCGACAAGGCGATCGCCTCATGCACCTGAGCTAGGTCGTTACCCATGAGGGTGATTTCAGCGGCCTGAATGGCCACATCGGTTCCCGATCCCATGGCAATACCTAGGTCCGCTTGAGCCAGTGCCGGGGCGTCGTTGACCCCGTCGCCAACCATTGCCACAACCTTGCCTTCGGCCTGCAGCTTGCTAATGGTGTGGGCCTTGTCGGCTGGGAAGACCCCGGCGAAGACATCTTCGGTTTTGATGCCCACCTCGCTGGCCACCTTTCGGGCCACTTGAATATTGTCTCCGGTCAACAGCATGACGCGTAGGCCGCGTTGTTGCAGTTGGGAGATCGCCTTCGCGGAGGAGTCTTTCACCTTATCGGCTACGGAAATCACGCCCACAAACTTACTATCCACCGACACCAGGATCGCTGTTGCCCCGGATGCCTCGGCCTCATGCAGTTTCTGCATCGCCGCTTCATCCAGTGTGGTTCCTTCGGACTCCAGCCAGCTGTAGCGGCCCACCACGATCTTGTGACCTTCGATGATGCCCTTCACACCGCCACCGGGATCCGAATCAAAGTCGCTGACCTCGGCCAGCGGGCCAATCTTCGCTGCGGCGCCGGCGATGGCTTGGGCAATTGGGTGCTCTGAATGATGCTCGACCGCACCGGCCAAGGCCAGCACTCGATCTGGGTTGACTCCCTTAGTGGCTTCAGTGCCCAAATAGCTCATCACACCGGTGGTGACAGTGCCAGTCTTATCCAGCACGATGGTGTCCAACTTGCGGGTATCTTCTAAAACTTCTGGGCCGCGGATCAGGATGCCTAGCTGGGCACCACGACCGGTCCCTACCATCAGCCCGATTGGAGTGGCCAAACCCAGCGCACAAGGACAGGCGATCACCAAGACGGCTACCGCAGCGGTAAAAGCAGCCAGCATGTCATTGCTGAACAGCCACCAGGCGAGGAATGTGACCACGGCAATGATCAGTACGATCGGAACGAACACTGAGGAAATTCGGTCCGCGAGACGCGCGATTGGAGCCTTGCCGGACTGCGCTTCGGAGACCAGCCGCCCCATCTGGGCCAAAGTGGTTTCCGAGCCTACTCGGGTAGTCTCAATGACCAGCCGACCCGAGGTGTTGACCGTGGCTCCTGTGACTTCGTCTCCTTCGCCCACACGTTGCGGCACTGATTCGCCGGTTAGTAGTGAGGTGTCAATTGCGCTGGCGCCTTGGCGCACAATCCCGTCGGTCGCGATCTTTTCGCCCGGACGCACCACGAAGTGATCACCGGGGTTCAGCTGATCGGCCGGGATGCGTTCTTCGGTTCCGTTGCGTAGCACTACCGCATCTTTCGCCCCCAAATTCAGCAGGCTCTTCAACGCATCTGAGGCGCGATTTTTTGCCCGGTCTTCCAAGTAGCGTCCGACCAGCAGGAAGGTAGCCACCACGCCCGCGGTTTCAAAATACAGCGAGTGATCATGCATCCCCCCACCGGTGTGGCTAGTCATCGTCGGGTTGCGGAAAAGCTCGAAGACGGAGAAGAAGTAGGCGGCGAGCACACCGATGGACACCAGCGTGTCCATGGTGCTGGACAGGTGTCGTGCGTTGACCGCGGCGGCCTTGTGGAACGGCCAAGCCCCGTAAAACACCACCGGCGTGGACAGTGCCAGCGCCGCCCATCCCCAGTGCGGGAACTGTGCCCCGGGAATCATCGAGATGATGAAAAGTGGAACCGTAAAGATCAGTGAAAAGATGACCCGGTTGCGCAGGTTGCCGTGATCCACGTGTTTCATCCCGCCGTGATCATGGTTCTGCTGTTCGTTGCGATGCACTTGGGCTTGGTAACCAGCTGCGGCCACCGTTTCAAGCAACTGTTCATCGGTAATAGACTCTGGGACGCTGACCCGAGCATTTTCCAGTGGAAGGTTCACCGTGGCAGTGACACCCGGTAGCTTGCCCAGTTTGCGTTCCACCCTGTTCACACAGGAAGCACAGGTCATCCCCTGAATATCCAGGTTGACGATGCGCTCGGAAGCATGCGGTTTGGCGTTGGTTGGCGTAGACACGAGGATCAGTCCTTAGAAAATTGTGGTTCGCGAGCCGGAAGTGTTTAGCGGGAGATCCCCACGATCTGGTAACCGGCCTCATCGATAGCGCCGCGTAGCGTGGCATCATCGACTGCGGAAGTCGCGGTGACAGTGGCTTTCGACGTTCCATTGGCGACCAAATCAACGTCCACCGTGGTGACGCCGGCGAGCTCTTCCAGCTCCTCGGTAACGGACGCGACGCAGTGGCCGCAGGTGAGTCCGCTGAGGCTCAGCTCAATGCGCTGAGTTTCGCCCTCCTGGCTGGGGCGGGAAGAAATCTGTAGACCTTGGTTCTCGCTGGAGCAGCCGCAACCGCAGCCTTGCTTTTCAGTCATTGTGATGCCTCTTCTGGGATAGTCATTGTCGAAATTTAGCGCAGCAGCCGGGAGATGGCTGCGGTAGCTTCGGCTACCTTGTCCTGAACGATCTGCTCATTGCCTGTGGCTACGGACTCGTTGGCCGCGTTGATCACACAATGCGAAATATGGTCACCGATCAGCTGCACACTGACCTTGTGCATGGCCGCATTGATAGCCGAAATCTGGGTGAGGATGTCTATGCAGTACTGATCCTCATTGACCATGCGAGCCACCCCGCGTACTTGTCCTTCAATGCGCTTCAAGCGGCGCAGCAGTGCGTCCTTGTCTCCGGCGTAGCCGTGTGTGTGCTGCTCTTCGGTGTCGGTGATCTGCTCTGCCATACCCTCAATATACCCCTAGGGGGTATGGGTTATCAAGGGTACTGGTCTGTGGTTCGGGTCGCAATGTGATCCGCTTCGTGCCACTGCGTGGGCGTGCTGTGAGATGCTGAGCCGCAAGGGTCGTTACAATGAGTGAATGTCGCTGGCCGAACCGGTGACCGTCGACTGGAAAAAACCAATCGACGCCGCAGGCGCCAGTTTTAGCGAACCCCCGCGAAGCTGCTCGAATCCGCCAGCCGACTATGGCTAGACGGATGCCCCGGGCACGGTGTCGAAGTAGAGGGTGAAATTTTTACAGGACATGTCCCAGGAATCAACTAGCCAGACCCAGGATGCACAGGCCGCAGAGCCCAAGGACGCATCCGGGCAGCGAAAACACTCCTCGAAGGTCTATGCCCTAATGACCTCGGGTACCTTGGTTTCCCGAATTCTGGGATTCGTGCGCACCGCCTTGCTGGCGGTCGCCATTGGTGCCTCCACCTCGATGGCCGACATTTTCGAAAAAGCCAATGTCATTCCGACCATCATCTTCATGCTGCTGGCCGGTGGCATCTTCAATGTGGTGCTCGTTCCCCAGTTGATCAAGGCTTCCAAGAGCAGTGACAATGGGCGAGCCTATACCTCGAAGCTACTGACGCTGACCATCGTGGTAATCGGCGTGGCAACGATCCTGCTGACCCTGCTCGCCGGGCCGATTATTAAGGCCCTGACACTGGGCTGGACTCCGGCGATGCTCACCCTCGGCACAGTATTCGCCTACTGGTGTTTGCCACAGATTTTCTTCTATGGCGTGTTCGCGGTAGTGGGGCAGGTGCTCAATGCTCACGGACGCTTCGCCGCGTTCATGTGGGCTCCGGTGGTCAACAACGTGGTGCAAATTGGTGTCATTGGTGCTTTCATTGGGCTCTTTGGTTCCTACTCCGCGGATGTGGACCAGCTGGCTCAGTGGACTACCGCTAAAACCGTGTTATTGGCTGGCGGTTCCACGTTAGGCATCGTGTTGCAGGCCGCAGTGTTGTTCTGGCCTTTACATCGCTTGGGACTGAAACTGCGCCCGGACTTCTCTTGGCGGGGTATGGGTCTACGCCACGTGGGTAAACTGGCGGCTTGGACGCTGGGCTCAATGACCGTGGGCAACATCGCCTCGCTGGTCAATTCCCGCTTCGTCTCCGCAGCCACCCCGGCACGTCTTGAACTGCCCGACGGAGGCGCTTCGGTGGCCGGTGAGTACGCGCTGAACACCTCGCAACTGATTACCGTCCTGCCGCATTCGATCTTCGTGCTGGCACTGGCCACCATGTACTTCAACGAGTTCACCAAATCCTTCCAAGCACAGCGACGGGATCAGATCGGGCCGCTGCTTTCGCGCGGGTTACGCACCTCGGCGGTGCCGGTAATATTCGCTAGCGTCGCCTTTATCGTTCTGGCTGGCCCGCTCGGCCGACTCTTCGCCGGTAGCTCGGAAACCTCCATGATGCAGGGTGCCGCGATAGGGCAGCTCTTGCTCCTCACGGCCCTCGGGCTGCCGTTCAAGTCCATGCACTTTTTCATCTTGCGAGTCTTCTTTGCCGACGAAGACACCAAAACACCGATGATCATCCAAAGCATTATTGCCGGCCTCTGCGTGATTCTGGCCTTCGCCGCGTCGGTGTTCCTGCCAGCCACCCAGATCGCGGCCGCAGTGGCTGCGATCTACGGCGGAACAAACATCCTCTCGGCGTATATTGCGCACCGGCTACTAGTCAAAAGGTATGGAGACTATGGCAGCCGACACGTGATGGACGTATACATTCGCATCGGTGTCATGGCCGCAATCTCAGCAGTGGCCGGAGGCCTCACCCTAGCCCTGCTAGGTGGCTACAATTGGGGCTTTGCTTGGTCTTCAATCCCGGCCGCATTTATCTCCATCGCCGTGGTGGGCGTGGTGATGCTGGTGGTTTACCTCATCCTGTTGCGGCTGATCCGAAGCCCCGAGCTGGATAGCTTCCTCGGGCCATTGGCTCGGTTCATTCCGAATCTGCGTCGTAGGAAATAAGAGCGAAGGCAGCTTCGGCACGTGGCGTATCGCTCGTGGGGAGATGCACGGTGCGGCATGTCTCAGTTGATAGTTTTAGGCTATGCGCATTCCAGCTGAACAGCCCTTCGTCCCGGTCATTCTGGGCGGAGATATCGGAACCTACTCACTGGCCCGTGAGTTCCACGAACAGTACAACGTAGTCTCGGTGGTCATTCCCTCGGTACTGACCGGGATCACCCGTTATTCTCGTATCCTTGATGCCAGACCATTTGCTGAGCAATCCGACGAAGCTGGATTCCGCGACTTTGTCACCCAGCTGGGTACCGAACTCTCGCCGACGGAAACCGGGAAGCGCCCACTGCTGCTGTTAGGCGGGGCCGATCCGCACATTCGCTTTATCGCCCGCAATGCGCAACATTTCTCCGAACACTTCACCGTGCCCTATGTGGGGGAAGACCTACTGGACCGGACCACGGGGAAGGACGCCTTCTACGAGTTGTGCCGCCAGCTGGAGGTGCCCTTCCCGCGAACCATCGTGCACGACTGCGCCACGACGGCATCAACCAGCGACCTAGAAGCGGCTCTGGAAGCCGAAGGGATCGCATTTCCAGCGATCGTGAAACCGTCCGATGGGGTGGCTTGGGGTGAGACAGAGTTCCGCGGCAAGAAAAAGGTACACACCGTGGCTTCTGTAGCCGAACTTAGCTCGCTACTCAACACGGCCAGTCAGGCTGGTTACGGTAACACGGTAGTGGTGCAGGACCTGGTTCCCGGGGGAGATAGCGCTATGAATATCGCCACCTTCTTCTCGGACCAACAGGGCAAGGTCCGCTTTGCTTCCTGCGGTAGCGTGATTGTCGAAGAGCACGCTCCTGGCGCCTTGGGGAACTCGGCCGCTATTATCGCCAAACCCAACGAGGCGCTGGTTGAAGACGGGATCCGGATCCTCAACGAATTGGGCTGGACCGGGTTTTCAATGTTTGACGTGAAACTCGATCCGCGCGATGGCAGCTACCGCTTCTTTGAGCTCAACCCCCGTTTGGGCCGCAACCATTTCTACATTTCCGCAGCTGGGCATAACGTAGCCCGCTTCTACGTGGAGGAATACCTCGAAGGTGGATTGCGTGAACCGGCAGAGTTCGAGCAATCAACTAACGAACACCTCTACACGATTCTGCCATTGCGTTTGCTGCGCCGTTTCGTCCCTGAGCAGCAGCGACAACTGGTGAATCGGCTCATTAAAGTCAAGGCCTACAGCCACCCACTGAACTACCGCAAAGAAACCGACCCGCGACGCTGGTACTACATTGCGCTGAGCGCAGTGAACCACTATCGCAAGTTCAAACGTAACCCACCCACCATGTGAACAGGCGAGCTGTCCTAAGGCAGGCAGAGATTAAAACACCGACACGTCTTAGGATGAGCTCAATGAAGAGTAATCAGCCAATATTGCCCCGAGGGTTTGCGCCGCTGCTCATAGTGGCAATGATCCTGGCCGCGGTGAACCTGCGCCCAGCCGTCACTTCTCTCGGAGCCCTATTGGATCCGGTGATTCACGGTCTTGAAATGAACGGCTTCGTGGCTGGGATCATCACCGGTGTTCCACCCTTGTGTTTTGCTCTGCTTGGTCCCTTGGCACCTCGCTTGGCCGCTAAACGTGGACCGGAGCTGGTGATTCTCGGTGCTATGGGTGCCATACTTGCCGGCATCCTCCTGCGTTCACTGGCGCCGACCACCTCGCTCTTCCTGCTCTGTACCGCGTTGGCGCTGGCCGGAATCGCGGTGGGAAACATCTTGATGCCGGTACTGGTCAAAAAATGGTTCCCACACAAGATCGGGCTAGTCACCGGCAGCTACACCACGGCGGTCGCGCTCGGCGCGGCAACGGTTGCCGGTGTGGCGGTTCCTCTCAACCAGGCCATGGGTGGACAGTGGCGTGTAGGGCTGGCGATCTGGGCCTTGCCGGCACTGGTGGCCTTGGTGCTTTGGGTGGTGATCTACTTTGGCTTGCGTGCACACATCCGCGAGCAGCAGCAACCCATCAAGCCACGGGTGACCGGCGCTGGCGAGCTGGGATCGATGCGTAAGAATCCGACGGCATGGTGGGTGGCGATTTTCTTCGGCACGCAATCCTCCGCCGCCTACATCTTCATGGGCTGGGCGCCGAAGATCTTCTCCGACTTTGGCGTGGACCCACAAATCTCCGGTCTCCTGCTCGCTCTCCTGCTCGGGGTGGGAGTACCGCTATCTTTCGTCATGCCCGCGTTGGCCGGCCGATTCACCAACCAAGGTCCGCTCGTGTGGATCACCGGTACGGCGGGAATGCTGGCGGTTGTTGGTTTGCTGGTCTTTCAAGCTCAGGGTGCCCTGCTCTGGGCGATTTTGTTAGGAATTGCCGGAGCAAACTTCCCGCTAGCGCTGACCATGATTGGATTGAAAGCTCATACCGCCGCCGGGGTGGCTAAGCTCTCGGCATTTGGGCAGTCCGTGGGGTACATGATTTCCTTCCCCGGACCCTTTGCCGTCGGTGCGCTGCACGAAATCACTGGGTCGTGGACCGCCCCCATTGTGCTCTTGGGTGTTCTCATGGTAGCCCAGACCGTGGCGGGGATACAGGCAGGCAAGCCCCGTTATGTGGAGGATCATCGCCCCGTGCGGGTGTAATTTCCCAAAAGCTGCGGGGTGCGCTGCGGAGGTGAACATCCAGCTTTTGAAGGAAAGCAGGGCACGTCGAGGTTAGCTGCGGCATTAACCGAACCGACGATGACAGAAATACTTCCCAGTAGCATCCGGTGTCTGCGCTTCACGCCGGTGAAAGTCATAGACTGGGAACGTGGATCAATCAGGCAGTTGGCGCGTCACCGGTATTCTGTGGGCTGTAGTCATATTTCTTGCCATGATTCTGCTGTCATTGCTGGCCGAACCCCACGCTTGGTCTGACCCGCAGTGGCTCACCCACCTTCTGCTCACCGGTGGCTTCGCCTTGGGGTTTGCCGCGCTGAGTCTAGCTCGCCGCAGTGTTCCGCGGATAACTCTGGTCCTGGCCGCGTTGGGGGCCGGGGGCTATTACGCGGCTGGTCTGCCAAGCCTCGCGCTGGCTCCGGCGCTGATGGTGATCCTCTTTGCCGTAGTGATGGCCGGGCACCAAATCTTTGCCGGGGCGGTGGCTGTGGGAATCTACTTGGTCAGTAGTGTGCTGCGGATTCTCGCCGGTGAGGAGCCGGATACCGTACTGGGCTACGAGCTCGTGGCCAGTCTTGGGCTGGCGGCGGTGGCGATGGTGCTCGCCCAAGCCGTCCTGTATCTCCGCCGAGCGGAGGCAGCCGAACGCAAACTAGTCACCAGCACTCAAAAACTCGACGACCTGAAATCGAAAGCCAGAATCAAATTCGATGCCGACCGGCAATGGATGCAAGAGCGCTCCCGGCTGTATCTCAATGCCCAGGATGAACTGGCGCACCACTTGGCCGTAGCCACCCTGCATGGAAACGCAGCCCTAGAGCAAGCCAAATCTGGGCAACCAGCAATTGTTAGTCTGGAGTATATCCGCGAGTCCACGCGGAAGGCCCTGATGATTCTGCGACGCAGCGTTGATTCGCTCAGTGACACCGATGCGTCGAGCCGCACCGCGGGCTCGCTAGGCAATATCGTAGAACTGGTGTCGAGCTTGCGTGATGCGGGGATCAGGGTGGATATGAATGCCCCCGGTGTGGATCTTGATGATCGGCTACCGATCTTGCTGATGCGCTTACTGCGCGAAGCGGCCACTAACGCGGTAATTCACGCGGACACCACGCATCTAGTGATTTTCCTGCGACCGCAACCACCACAACAAAACCGCAACCTGTGGCATGTTTCGGTGCGTAACGACGGGGTAAGAGCACGCGGTAACCAGTTCACCGGTGGGGACAGCCTGAGCAACTTGCGGCGCAAGATTTTGGAATCCGGAGGCAGTATGGAATGGGGACAGTTGGGAAACAACTTCCTGATTTCTGCCGAGATATTCCAAAAACGCGAGCAATGACTCGGCGGGCAGGTAGTGTGCTCTGCCCACCTGAAACTCGCAATACGTTGCTTTGCTCTGAATTGAGCAGCAAAAGATCTCAAACGGAATCGTTAGCCGTAGCTGGATAACTCAGCACGCGGCGATCTGGTTCAATGCGCTCATCCGGCGTAGAGTGAGGTCACCAGAAGCACGCGGCGTAGTCCGGCCTGCGGGACGGCCGCCACAACTGAGGAGGTCGTGATGGGAGATTTTCGGGCATACACCATGGAAGAGCGCGCCACCTATTTGGCCCCTTCCTGCGAACGTTGCGGCCAGCACCGACATGTGGTGTGGGAACAGCTTGACGATAGTGACCAATACTTGCCACGCGATGCCGGGTGCTCGAATGAAGCCTGCACCGCTTAGGAATAGTACTGAGGCGCGCTAGCCGGGACTTCCTCCGGTATAGCGCGCCTCATTCTTAGCTCAGGGTCCAGGAGCGCTTTGACAGCCCGAACCAGAAGCCATCGATCGCGGTTTTAGCTTCGATGCCACCGGATGCATAGGCCGCACCGAGTGACACATAAAGTGGTGCCCAGTGTTCGGAACGGGGGTGGGCTTCCAATGCGGCCGGAGCTTTTTCGAGGAAGTTCAGGATCGAATCCACATCGCCCTTGGCCATCGCTTCTTCGGCCCAGTGATCGAACTCGCTAGAAGCTGTTGGCGGAGCGGTATCTGGCCCGGCGGCTGGGTTGAACCAGCGCAAGTTGTGGGTGGTAAACCCCGAACCGATGATCATGGTGCCGCGATCGCGCAAAGGAGCTAGGCTCTGACCGAGGTTGAATAACCCTTCGGGATCCAAGGTGGGCATCGACATTTGCACCACCGGAATGTCGGCGTCGGGGAACATTTCCTTTAACGGGACATACGCGCCGTGATCTAGGCCGCGGGTTTCATCGCGTTCCACGTGGTGGCCGTGAGTAGCAGTCAACCGGGCCACTTCGTCGGCCAGCTCGGGAGCCATCGGAGCGTCGTAGCGCACATCGTAATAACGGTCGGGGAAGCCCCAGAAGTCATAGACTAACTCCTGCTTTTGGTGCGTGGCGCTGAGTGTTACCGGAGCATTTTCCCAGTGCGCGGAGATCATCAGAATCTCCTTGGGCTTTTCCATGCTCCCGGACCAGGCTGCCAGTTGCGAGGTCCAAGTGGCGTCGTCGGCTAGGGGCGGGGCACCGTGGGAGAGGAATAGGACCGGAGGTTTGGTATCAAAGGAAGTCATGCTTTAAGCCTAAACCTTATTTGTTGATGCTTCAAGTATTTTCTTGTGTAGTGCTCAGCGCCACAACCGGATTTCGCTCGTAGCCGGGGTGAAACAACGGTGGGAATTAAGCCTGTGCCGGATCGTGCCATAGAGTTAAAGTTGCAGCAATCGAAGGGGACCCCATGGCCAAGCAGTCGTTTTTTGCCCGCCTATTCCGTATCGGACGATCCAATGCGCATGCCGCACTGGATTCTGTCGAAGACCCGCAAAAGATGCTTGACCAGTCAGTGCGGGACTACACGAAGAACATTTCGGAAGCCGAATCGGCGGTCGCGCAGACTATCGGAAACTTACGGATGCAGGAAGAAGATCACGCCAAGGCCCTGCGTGAGGCTCAGGAATGGGGTGGCAAAGCGCTCGCCGCCTCGAACAAGGCCGATGAATTTGCTGCTGCCGGAGATTCGGCCAATGCCCAGAAGTTTAATCAGCTGGCCACCGTTGCATTGCAGAAGCAGTTGGCCGGCGAAAAAGCTGCCGCGGCGTTGGAACCCACCATTCGCACCCAGCAGGAAGTCGTGGACCGCCTGAAAACTGGGCTGGAAACCATGAAAACCAAACGTCATGAGTTGGTTTCTAAGCGTAACGAGCTAGTGGCTCGCGCCCGCAACGCCAAGACCCAAGGTCAGATGATGGATGCGCTCAAAGCGTTGGACGTCAACAACCCGACCTCGGAAATCAGCCGTTTCGAACAGCAGGTACGGCAGGACGAAGCCAAAGCCCGTGGAGCAGCGGAACTTGCCGCCTCCTCGCTGGACGCGCAGTTCGCAGCGCTAGAAGATCTGGGACAGGACGCCGAAATCGAGGCTCGCTTGGCCGCCCTGAAGCCGGCCCCGGACGTAGTGGATGAAGCTCCTGCTGCACTGAAACAAGCAGATCCGCAGCTCTCTGAAATTGAAGCGCGACTGGCTGCGCTGAAAAAGCAGCACTAGAACCACTACGGTCCCGCGGTGTCGGAGCATTACCTAGTAGCTGTTTAGTAGAAAACTGATTCAACTTCTACTTCGCTAGGGTTTTCGGCATAGTTTTCGCTCACCGCAACCCGCAGCCGCTCGGCCTCCGGGTCGAGGAACGGTGCGTTCAGATCGATCTGATCGGGGGCGCCGGGCCGCCAGATCAGTTGCTTGTCATCGCACACTCCCCAGAGCCCATTAAACCCCGGCGGTGGTTCAGCGCCACCGGCATTGGAACCCACGCAGATGCGCCCATCTTTCAGTTCCACGGCGATCAGCATGCCACGCTCATCGTTGCTGGAGATCGCTGGTTCGGCGTGCTTTTCCTCCAGCGATTTGTGCACCCACTTGGAAAGGTCAAAAGGGGCGTCGAGCCCGAGCACTCGTTCATCGGCCAAACACAGCGCCTCGGTGGAGGCTGGGTTCAAGACACAGCGGGCATCGGTTATGCAGCTAACCGTGGCACTGTCCGGACCGAGGGGGGAGCCGCAGGCGAAAGCCGTGTTGCTCTGTGCATCCGGTTCGAGCAGCTGCACCTCGGGATCATTCCATGGATCCAGTTTGACGAAGGTGCTCACCGACGATCTACTGGTCTCGACTGTTTCCGTACGGCGTGGGCTCGGTGAATCGTTGGCTGCAGATTCAGGCTGCGTACTGGCATTCACCGTCGGAGTTGCCGAGGGAGCTGTCGTTCTTTCGCCCGCGAGTGACCCGCCGCAGCCGGAAATTAATAGCGTGAGGATAAACGCTGTGGCCAGGACCGAAAATGACCGGCGGGCCACTATTTTTGTGCGCATAAATCACAGAGTAGCCGAAACGGTCACGGTGGTCAGCTGCATACTGGAACATTCCCTTAAATGACTGAACCCCGTCCTATAGTAGACGAGCACAGCTACTGTAGGACGGGGAGACGGTCAGAGAATATTGGTTAGGAAGACTCCCGTAATACCACGTTTCCCGCGGAGACATCCAACAGCACCTTGTTGGCTGCCGCAGGATCGGTTGTTAACCGGTTATCGAGATTGCCAGCAGACACCGTGGAACGGACATCGTAGCTGGCGGTCGGTAATGCCAGATCCAACATGCCGGCGCTAACCTCCCCGGACACGGAAGCTGGGACGCTTCCGGTCAGCACGCCGTCCAATCGTCCGGCCGAGACTTCGAAGCTGGCCTCGCGCACATCTGCCAGTTCAAGGGAGGCGTGACCGGCACCGAGCCGGACATCCACCGAGTTCGCTGAACCGCTGGCCACCAGCCGACCGGCACTCATCTCAAGAACCAGAGAATTGAACTGACCCGTACCGTAGAACTCACCGGCACTGAGCTCTAGATCCACATCTAAGCTGCCGTCATTCAGCGCTTCCGGCAGGGTGAGCACCACCGTGGACTGGGTTGAATCGCATCCGAAAATGCACCAGTTCGCCCAGCCATCCGGCGAATCGACGATCAGCGCGGTGCCCTGCCGGGACAGCTCCCAACCGTTGTCGGAGGAACGGATATCCAATTGTGCTTCGGGCACATCGGCGAATTCGAAGTTAAATTCCCTGGCATCGGCGTCGACCTCCACGGAGGTGATGCCCTGCGCATTGGCGCTGAGAAAGCTATCGCCCCGGGAGAGGGTGTTAAGTGCCGACCACGAGGTTCCAAGCACCACCCCTAGCAGGATTAGCGCACCGAAGGAAGCGAGGAGGTAGGTCAGAGTTTGCGGGCGGCGCGGTGGTTCCGGAACCTGTGGAAGGGGTGAATCCATGGTCTTGGTACTCATGGCAAAGTCCTGTCTGTGTTAGTGGTACCTAGGGTTTGGATGTGAGCCAGGGCTGCAAGCACCCGTCGGTTACCGGTGCCATCGGCCGTGAGGCCGAGTTTCTGGAAGATGGAGGTGATGTACTTTTCGACGCTTGCTTCGGAGAGGAAGAGTAACGCCGCAATGGCCTGATTCGACTTGCCTTCGGCCAGTGCCGCCAACACGGTGCGTTCCCTATCGGTGAGCCGTTGCATGCGGTCATCATGGTTTCTGCGGGTCAAGAGCTGAGCCACCACTTCCTGATCGAGCACGGTTCCGCCGGAGGCGATCTGCTCCAGAGATTGGACGAAGTCACTGACATCGGCCACCCGGTCCTTGAGTAGGTAACCCAAGGCGCCGGTTTGAGTGGCAATCAGCTCCGCGGCGTAGCGTTCCTCCACATATTGGGAGAGCACCAGCAATGGGGTTTGCGGATAGCGGCGGCGAAGTTCTAAGGCCGCGCGGATTCCTTCGTCAGTGTACGTCGGAGGAAGGCGCACATCGAGGATGCATAGTTCGGGAAATTGATCCGCGGACACCTGCTCCAAGGTTTCAAAGAGCTCGCTAGTGTCGGGTAGCGCCGCAGTGACTTCATGGCCTGAATGTTCTAACAAGCGCACCAGACCTTCACGCAGCAGGACCGAATCCTCACAGATTAGGATGCGCATGGCACGTTCACCTCCACTGCTGTCGGACCGCCCTGCGGGCTGTCTAGATGGAGTGTGCCGCCGGCGGCCAACACACGGTGATGTATCCCGTCCAAACCGCCACCTGGCTGAATATGTGCCCCACCGATGCCGTTGTCTTCGATCCGGGCCCAGAGCCAAGGGTGGCCTTCGAATTCACGCACCCGGACGGTAACACGGCACCAGCTGGCCCGCGAATGTTTCGCGGCGTTGGTCAGCGCTTCGGCGATGGCGAAGTACATGGCGGCCTCCGCATTTTTCTCCATCCGCTTCGGCAATTGGATGTCTAGCTGCACCGGAATATGGCTGCGACCCGCCACCGCGGACAGTGCCGCATCGAGCCCACGGTCCTCCAGCACGGAGGTGTAGATGCCTCGGGTGAGCTGCCGCAGTTCGGTGATCGCTGCTTTGGTCGAGGTATGCGCTTCGGCAATTAGCTCTTTCGCCTGCTGCGGCTCGGTGTCGATCTGTTGGTGGGCCAGCCCCAGGGCCATGGCCACCGAAACTAACCGGGGTTGCACGCCATCATGCAGATCGCACTCGATCCGAGTGCGCTCCACCTCAGCGGCGCGTACCGCCCCTTCGCGTTGCACGCTGCTGGTCTGTGCCTTCTGCGCGAGCTCCGTTTCCCGGGCGATGGTGCCAATAATTGCGGTGCTGATCGCCCGGTGGAGAAAAACCAAAGCGACAACCACACCTACCCCAGCCAAGGCCAGCGGGATCAGCCAGGGTGCTTGAGCCGAACTGAGCTCCCAGCCTTCGAGGGTGACGCTGCTGGTGTTGCTCATCGGAGCAAAGGCCAAAATGGCCGCAGAGATACTCCAGCGCAGAGCCCCGAGCATACCGGCGCCCAGCAGCGTGGCCAGCACGAAGTTGCCGAAGGCCGCCCACATCCGTCCGTTACCCAGGTTCCGGCCCACGGAGCGAATGTAGGAGCTGAACCCCGGTGCGTTGCGTTCTCGCCAGCGCAGGCTGGCGACCGGCAGATTGTAGAGTTGGCTCACCCGTTCGATCTCTAGCCAGGACAGCCCGAAGACCGTGTAGAGCAGGCCGAGCAGGAGCACGAGACCGAAGCCGGCAAGCAAGATCAAGCCCGTGCCTGCAGCCAGCCAGCCTAGGAGCAGTGAGACAATCACTAATCCCACCGAACCGAGAAGAGCTAACTGCAGCAGAGTATAAAAGAATCTGAGTGGTGGACGGGTCGCAGACCGTGCGGTGGTGTCTGTCGCTGTTGTTGTCAGACTTCAACATTAGAGTTCGTGACTTGCCGTGCAGTAGCCTGCGACCCGGAGAAGAAACTTAGGGAAAACCTGAAGAGTTTAGCTGATTCGGCCTAGCTCGGCTCGCCCATGACCTCGGGGCTCATCCACGCGATTTCCCAGACATGACCGTCCGGGTCCTGCACCGCCGCCTGGTACATTCCGGGAAAAGGTTCGTCTGACTCCCGGTAAATGCTGCCCCCACCGGCCAAGGCCCGGGTGACAAACTGGTCCACTTCTTCTCGTGAATCGGCCGAAAGTGCATGGAGTACTTCGCGGTTTTTACCGTCCAGGGTCGGGGCATCGCCCTGCGCCATGAAGCTGGCGAAGTAATCACGGTGCAATAGCATGACGGTGATGGTCTCGCTGATCATCCAGGAGCTGGCGTTTGCATCGGAGAAGGTCTCGTTTTTGGTGAAACCCAATGCGGCGTAAAACTTATCGGTCCGAGCCAAATCGCTGGAGGGAAGGTTGATGAAAATCATGCGGCTCAGGGTCAGCCTCGCAAGTTATGTTGAGGAACGTCGGATGGTGGTCTAGCTGTTACACTCTCCTCTGAAGCAGCCTCGGAGGCAAGAGTTCGGGAGAAAAAGTGCGGTGCTTTCTTGCGATTCTTACGATGCGCAGCGATCTTCCGCCTGCATAGCGCGTTGTCTGCCGGGGACGCGGTGTGGCCGCGAAAAATAACCAGTCCGTAGTTCACCCACCTGACAGCTCGCGGGGGCCTGCCTTCGACAATCAGGGCAGAACAACTAAGAATGCGTACCACTTGGATGTGAACAGAACTTAAGTAGGACGCTGTCTTGGAAGTTTTTTGGCTAGAATCTATCCCTGAACCCGCTGATTATCGGAACTTGACGTGGAGAAATGAGACCCCATGAAGACTAAGCAGATGAGAATTGGTGTGCTCGGTTTCGCCGCGGTGATGAGTGCGGGAGTTCTTAGTTCATGCGCCGCCGGGGGCGTCGAATTTGAGCAGGCATTAGTGGCTCAGGCCGAAGCCCTTGACGGGGGCATGAGTCTGCCCAGCGCCGGAACCCCGTTCGAAACCTGGGATGAGATGGTAATCCTTTGCCCCTATGCGAGTACTCAAGACCTCGAACCGAAGTTCGCCCAAGTGATCAAGGATGATCATGACCTCATGGATGAATCTTCGCAATGGTTTATTTTTGCTCGCGAAGATCGAACGGAAGCCTTACGTCTTTCGCGGTCCAACGTCGATTTCTGCGCCGGGCAACTCAGTGCGGAGTCGTTGCCGGGGAACCAAGCATTCGCGGTGGCACAGAACTCCGGACAGTGGGTTTTCACCCCGGTGAACTAGCCCGGTGGGTGTTCTGCGCACCGAGTTCAAAGGGACGCTACGGAAGATTCCCGTAGCGTCCCCTTGAACTAATTGTTAGTAAGTTGAAGTGTTTTCCGTACCCTGCAGAAGGTTTCGGGTTCCGGAGACCCCTAACCGAGTCGCCCCGGCGGCGATCATCGCGGCGGCGGTTTCGGCGGAACGAATCCCACCGGATGAAAGTTCCTACTCAACCACCGTTGAAAGCGCCCGGCCGTGCTCAATGCTACCTACTGCACCCCGAACCTGACGGCCTTGCTGCGGTATTGACATTCTCAGACTGATCGCCACTGGCCGACGAATCACTAAATCCAGAGCATTGACTGAACGCGAATTCGTTGCCGATGACGCTTAGTGCCGTCGGCGCGGGGCTCAATGCACGCTGTGCGATACCCGAATCCGTTGGCTATCGCACCCACCCTACGGTTGGCGGCTTACCCTCCTAGTGATCCGGCCCGTCGATACCGGTGCGCTGGCACAGAACCACTGATTCCGTGGTCAAGAGGAAAACACTGGCCAGACACTGGGTGCTATTGGGAGGAGCGGGGTAAAAGAAAAGCTTCCCGAATCGGAGCGATTCGGGAAGCCTGAAATGACCTTTGTCTGTGCTGCTGGCTGAGCTTCAGCGGATATGTGCTAGACCAGTGACTTGGTGATTTCCAAGGGAATACGGTCGCGGGTGTAGGTGATGTGATCGTAGCCGTGTGGTTCCGGTTTGCCGTCGGGGCCCATGTTGACGAAAACAAGCTTGTCGATAGTCAGGATTGAGGCCTGAGTGAAAATATTGCGAACCGCGGCTCGCAGCGTGATGGAAGTACGTCCGAAGTGAATGGCGGTCAGACCCATTTCGATCAGATCGCCCTCCTTGGCCGAGGCCACGAAATTAATCTCGGACATGTACTTGGTGACTACGTGCTTATTGCCAAGCTGGATGATCGAGTAAATCGCCGCTTCCTCATCGATCCAGCGCAGCAACGAACCGCCAAAGAGCGTGCCGTTAGCGTTGAGGTCTTCCGGGCGGACCCACTTGCGAGTATGAAAAGTAATTGATTCAGCCATACTTCGATTTTATTCTGCTTCCGTGTTGCGCGCAGTCATGTGCGCCATACTGTTGGGCATGACACAATGCGCAGGTGACCAGCATCTTTGAATACGGCGCTAGACATGGTGGAATGTGAAGCAGGGTGGATAGCACAACACGGTGGCAGACACCCGGTGACAATGACCTGCAAGCGGCAGCGAAGCGGAGGCGTAAGTGATTCCTAACGACTACAGCGACGTGACACAGCAGGTCTCGACCGGTTCACTGCCCGCCAAAACCCGAGTTGAAGAACTCCTGCAAGATGCTTATGAACGCTACGTCGATGTTGATGATGGCATGCTGGCCTACTACATTCCCATTCTCGGAGAAGTAGATCCTTCGCTCTTTGCGCTGTCGCTCTCCAATGTTGGTGGCACCGTCCAGGGCGTGGGCGATGTGGGGCAGAGCTTCTCCATCCAATCCATCTCCAAAATGTTTGTCTACGCGCTGGTGCTCCAAGAACTGGGGCATGACACCGTGCGTGATCACGTGGGTGTGAACAACACCGGAATGTCCTTCAACTCAGTGATGGCCATCGAGCTCAATGACGGCCACCCGATGAACCCCATGGTCAACGCCGGAGCCTTAGCCACCTCGGCGCTCATGCCCGGGCTCACCGCAGCCGAAAAGTGGGAAAACATCCGAGAGGGGCTGTCGGCTTTTGCAGGGCGCTATCTGCGGATGGACGGAGAGGTGTACCGCTCCGAATCGCGCAGCAACGAACGGAATAAGGCGCTGGGTCGCCTGCTCAAAGCACACGGTCAGTTGGAGGGCGAACCCTTGGAGATCGTGGATATCTACACCCGCCAGTGCTCCCTGAAGGTTACCTCGCATGATCTAGCAATTATGGGCGCAACCCTCGCTGATGGCGGGGTCAACCCGGTGACCGGTGAACGTGTGGTTTCCGCGGATGTTTGCCGGGATGTGCTGGCCGTTGTGGCGGCCAACGGGCTTTACGAGAAGTCCGGGGAGTGGCTGTTCGAAATCGGGATCCCGGCCAAATCGGGGGTCTCCGGAGGAATTGTGGCCATTGCGCCGGGCAAGGGCGCCATCGGGGCGTTCTCCCCGCTACTGGACGAGGCCGGGAACTCGGTGCGTTCGCAGTTGGCTATTGGGCATCTTTCGCGTGCACTGGGACTCAACCTCTTCGCCTCGGCTCCGCAGCGGCCTGAAAAGGAGACGTAACATCAGTCGGCGTTAGATGCTATTGCACCCTAGTTACAAGTCAGGCGGATACCGAGCAGGCCGAACAGATCCAGGATGCGACCGCTGACAGCCTGTGGTGGGCCCTCCCAACTGGTTCCGGGGATCACGGGGGTTACTTCGATGGTCATGGTTAGTCTCAACAGGTTAGACAATAACCCAGTAGTTTGTCGTGTATGAGTGTAGGACACCCCTGGAATCCTTAGGGTGCCAGTATTCGTTCCGCCGAGTAGGCTATTTTCTGTCCACCGGATTTCATATTCGATGGGGATTTCAAGAGGAACATTGGACGGACGTTGCCAGTCGATCTGGACTTGATCCCGACCCAAGGAGATGGACAGGAGCTGACTGTCCCGACATGCCAAGTTATTCACCGGTTCGAGAGTGCCCGCGGATACGGAGCCATGCGTGCTCTCAGCATCGATCCAATGCGCGCTGGTGAGGTTGATCTGGCTGCTAATAATAGGGATGAGTAGAAGAAACGAGGCAAGAACTAATGCCGCGCGGACTAGTGGGCTGCGCGCGAAATTACCGCTATTGTTAGTTCTCATGGCGCACTCTCCTGCGCCGCATGCTTTTCACTCCGCAGAGAATTAAGATAATCGCTACGGAGAGCATGACCGCTAGCCATGTGGAGACCCCGGTTTTCGGCAGTGACTCGGGCGCATGTGGAGTATACGGATCGACCGTGAGCTTTTCCCCCGAACCAGTTGCAGCCAAGCGTATTGTCGCATTTTTTGTTGTGTGTTCGAGCCCGGTTGATTCCGGAAGAAAGCTAGTGACGACAAAGCGTCGCGTTTGTTCGGTGGGAAAGCTGAGTAGTGGGAGACCTTGCCGGTCGTGAGCCAACTCCGTTGCAGCAACCGGCGCTAGCAAGGTCGATAGTGGGGTGGTACAGCGCGTGGTGGCAGCACGTGACTCTAGGGTGCATGAATCAACGCTGATGAGAAATGGTCCGATATCCTGTGTGAGTCTTTCTGGAGCGCTCAAAGTCACGTCAATTGTGCCGGACTCGGGTGCTTCGGCCCAGATATCCACTACCCAGATGGCAGAATCTCCTGGAGACATATTTACCATGCTTTGCGGGTAGGTGATCGAACGAAGCTGGAGCACCTCACTGTGAATGTGTTCGATTTGGGCCTGCCCGCGGTCATCTGGGGTGGGGGTGCCGAATGGAGGCATCAGCAGAAGCACCGGGAGTAAGCCCAATGTCACCGCGGTGTGTGCGGAATTGGCGGGCAGCTTCGGCTCCCGTGGCCAGAAAGCCCACACCACCAAACACGATGCGGAAATTGTCAGTCCGCCAAGCACTAGCGGATTAGAGAACCATTGGATCGCTGGAGCAATACCCGGAACAGAAAAGATTACTTCTCGGACGGTGTCCACGGAGTAAGGCATCGGATCCGGGGTCGCATTTGCGTCGCCCTTCATCGTGAAGGTCGCAACCCCCGTTTGCTCGTCTATCGATTGAACGTCTAGAACGCGGTGCGTCACCGGTAATAAACCTGGTCCGCGATCGACCGTGACGACATCCCCTTCTTGAAGCCCCGTCGCCGGTACTTCTCTGACTAAAGCAATGGACCCCGCTTCGATGGTCGGACTCATTGAACCGGTGCGGAACATCATGATGGAAATATTGAAGAAGTAACCGAGGATCACCATGATCATGCATAGTGATCCAGCAATTGCGAGAAGGGTAAGAATCGAATCCCCTATGCGGGCACCCCACGATGGCCGGGTAGTTGGAGCTCTATGCTTCATGGTGTGCCTGTTTCGCTCAGCGATTCAGCATTCCAAACCCAGGTGTGAGTTGTACTCAGCCCTTGAACCGAACTAGGCGCAGACTGGGAGAGTCGAATCTGGAAACAGTAGGCGACGACGTTTCCAGCTGCAGCGTTAACTCTTTGACTTACGTCGGCACTTTGGCTTTCCGCTAAGGCGACCCATTCCGCGGCCGATCCCAGGACGAAGGTTCCGGAGGGAGTGCCGGTATTCGGGCAGGTGAAGGATTGAACCTGTGCGGGGGTAATCGTTGAAGCCGTCACGCGGTATAACAACTGGTTGGCTACACTGCTAGCCCCGGAGACTCCGTTTCCAGCGAGCCTGAGCGATCCAGCAGTCGTGGAATCTGGAGTAGTCCGGACGAACACCGGGGCAGCAGTGACGGTGCCCGGGAACATGCCGGCACTGCTAAAGGTCATTTCAGATGCACTGCTCCATTGGTTATTGACCGACACCTCGATGGCGAAGCTTCCGGCGGAAAAATCGGCGGTGATGCGTTCAGCATCGGTCCACGATGCCACTGTCAGTGAGGCACCGATTCCAAACACTAGACCGCCAGCCAAAAAGGCACGAATCTTCAGAAACCTACGAAGAGGAGCCCGTACGTCCTTTGGTGTGGTCGTACGGGCTTTCGGAGCGTAAGGCGGTATCAATTCGGCCTAGACGCAAACGTGTTTATTCGACGGAAGTGCCGATGAACTCCCAGCTTGCGCTCGCTGTTTCGCCTTGAATCAGATCATCCCCCGCGGCGACCTGGAAGCACAACGTGACGGCGGTTCCGGCGGCTTCCGTGGTGGCTGCTGCTAGGTCAAAGGTGGCGGCACCTGCGAAGCTATCCAGAGCGGTTCCGGCAGGCACAATAGCGGTTCCAGTTGCCTCAGGATTACAAGCCGCAGCGTCCGCCACGGTCACGATACCGTAGGTCAGATTCGCGGCATTGGGGCCATCTGAGACTGCCGAAGTAAGCTCCACTGACGCGCCGTACGAGGTACCCACGATAGTGCGCAACGCGAATGGGGCAGACGTTACATCGCCCGGGCTGAGGTTCTCACCGCCGGTGAGGTTGAAAGTTAGGGTCGCAGCTTCGCCTACTGTCTCGTGGTCGTCGTAGGCAGCACCATCGGTGCTGCCCTCAATGCCGAAGGTGCCGGCTGAAAAGTTACCAGTGGCCCATTCGGTATCCGTCCAAGCGGCCAAAGTCACCGCAGCACCCACACCGAGAACAAGCCCGCCGGCGAGCAGGGCTTTGACCTTGCGGGATGTGTGCTTGCGTGTAGTTGGCGAGGAAGTCATCCGAAGTCTCCTGAAGGTGAAGTGATGGCCCGTCAAACTACGGGATATCTCTAGACTAAGAACAAGGATCACTTATGACGCAGCTACTATCCGGTACTTGGCCCGCTGCCGAAAAATTGGGCTAGTCGACTAACGAAATTGGCTAACTGACGTGGCTGCAAAGAGCCGTGATCGCTCCACCCTAGGGCAGCTCCTGAGCTCGACTGACACCCTGTAGAGTATTTGAGAGCCATGCGAAACCTGCGTGGAAGTAGGTTGAGGGAAAGACAGAGGCGAGCAATGGTTGCCAGCGGCGCGCTATTCGCATTGCTCGGGGCAACCTTTGTGGGGGCCTCTACCCAACGCATCAGCGGCATGGGCTTTGCCCTAGTCTCTTCGCCATTTCTGGTGATGGTCCTCGGGCCACATCAAGGTGTCATGCTCGTCAACTTCCTCGGATGTTGCAGTAGTTTCATGATTCTGGCGCAAGTCTTCAAACAGGTTGAATTCCGTAAAGTTTTTCTTGTTCTCGTTCCGGCAATGCTGATGACAATCCCGGGTGCCTGGGTGGCCGCCCGTGTGAGCGGACCGATGCTATCCATTGGGATCGCCATCATGGTGATTCTTGCCCTTAGCAGCAGTTTCTTGCTCCGAAACCTCAAAGCCTCGCAAGGAAAAGGTCTCGCCATCGGTGCCGGAGCCGTCTCCGGGTTTATGTCGGTAACCGCCGGAGTCTCTAGTCCAGCGATAGCCGCCTACGCGGTGGCTAGCCGGTGGCCCCAAGCGAAATTCGCGATCTCGGTGCAGCTGTACTTCTTCGTGCTGGCGATCGCGTCGCTGACCGCCAAGGGCGGGATGCCCCAGCTGCACTGGATCCAGTGGACCGGATGCGCTGTGGCGATGATCTGCGGAATTTTGCTCGGCAACTGGTTAGCACCCAAGATTCCACCGAAACTCAGCCGGGCATTCGTTGTGATCATCGCCTTTGCCGGGGCATTGACCTTGATGGTCAACGGGCTCCTAGAGCTCAACGCTTAGTTCTGCCCCAAGATCTCTCTAGCCTGGCGCAACACTGGTTCATCGACCATCTGCCCCTCAAAGCTAAACACCCCACCATGCTGCTTCGCATGCTCCAACACCCGGGTGGCCCACGCGAGCCGGTCGGATTGGGTGAATGCCTCACGCACGATGGGCACGTGCGAGGGGTGGATCAATGCTTTGGCGGAAAAACCGCTGGCTCGCGCATCAGCAGCCTCGGTGGCTAACCCCGACAGATCCGGGATATTGAGATAGACCGAATCGATCGCGAGCTTGCCAAAGGCACGGGCACTTATCAGCACCCGAGAGCGGGCGAACCGGGCCACTTCTCGATAGCTTCCATCGGCGGCCCGAGAAGAGGTGCCACCTAGCGATGCCAATAGATCCTCGGCCCCCCACATCAATCCGTGGACGTGCTCGGCGGCCGCCACCTGTTCGGCGGCTAAGACGCCCGCAGCGGTTTCGAGCAATGCGAAGATCTGTAGTCCGGTGAGGGTCTCTAGAGCTGCCGTGCTCTCAGTTTTGGGCAGCATTACCATCCGATATCCGCTGCTGCGCACCATCTGTAGATCCGGCACAAAGTAGGGGGAGTCGACCGGGTTAATACGGACTATCGTGCGTTCCGGATCAAGTTGCGCAGCCGCGACCGCAGCTCGTGCGCGCGGCTTATTCTTCGTCGAAACCGCATCTTCCAGATCCAAAATCACCACATCTGAGCGCTCGGCGGCCTTAGCAAAACGTTCGGGACGATCACCCGGACAAAACAGCCAGGCTGGTCCCAATGACCCGGTCATGAGTCCTCCTGCGCATAGTAGTGCATGATGGCCACCGGTTGCCGGGCGGAGAGCTGCTCACCCATTCCCACGAGCAGCTGCACCCTTCCAGCAGCCGGTGCGGTAATTTCATGCTCCATCTTCATCGCCTCCACCGCCAGCAGCACCTCCCCGGCGGCCACCTGCTGCCCGTCCCGAATGTTGAGCAGACAGATCGCTCCGGGCATCGGGGAGCGAAGCTGGGCATCCAACTCGGACGCGGAACGTTCGATGGCCTCTAAATGTCTGCCGAGCATCTCCTCGCGGCTCACTCGCCGCACCGCGAAGGTGGCGGCCCCCGAGCTCAGCCACTGGGTCTCACCGGGCGGTTGCTGTTCTAGGGGTTGACCATCGACGATGACGCAGCCATCAAGAATCACCACGCGGACCCGTTCGTTCTGGTCGGACAGCTCCCAACCCTCCGGGATGGGCAGAGCAGTGAGCCGGTGGTACGTTCCCTCGTGTTCCAGATGCATCACCCGGGATCGGGGCCCGCTTAAACTAAAACCGGTTCCGGCCCAAGGCCCCTCGTCGTTGGGGATAGCGCACAACCAGTGCGCTGCGGCTCGGGCCAGATGCGTCAAGTCCGGCTTGCGAGGTTCCCAACGATCTAGGAAACGGCTAATCAGCGCGGTATCGAGTGTGCCCGCGCGAACCTGTGGATCATCCAGCAGATCGTGCAGGAATTCTTGGTTGGTCCGCACTCCATGTACTCGCAGCTCACACAGCGCAGTTTGCAGATGTTGCCGTGCGCTGTCCCGGTCGCGACCGGTGGCGATGACCTTAGCCAGCATCGGATCGTAGTGCGCGGTGATCGCTATTCCCTCGGCGAGCATCGAATCGATACGCAGTTCTTCTCCTGCGGGTTCTCGATATTGCGTGATGATGCCCGTATCGGGCAGGAAATCCCGCTCCGGAACCTCTGCGTAGAGTCGCGCCTCGATGGCATGCCCCCGCAACTGCACCTGATCTTGAGTGAAATCCAGTTGTTCACCCGCGGCGATACGCACCTGCCAACGCACCAGATCTAGCGGCTCACCGGAAATCCGCACAACCTGTTCGGTCACCGGGTGCTCCACCTGTAGCCGGGTGTTCATTTCCATAAAGAAAAACTCATCCGGGTTGTCTGCGGAAACCAAGAATTCCACGGTACCGGCCCCGACATAGTTCACCGACCGGGCGGCCGCCACCGCGGCAGCTCCCAGCCGTTCGCGCAGTTGCGCACCGTGGGGTAGGGACTCCAAGAGTGCCGAGGGGGCTTCCTCAATCACCTTTTGATGCCGGCGTTGCAAGGAACACTCGCGCTCGCCGAGATACACGGTGTGTCCGTGGGTGTCGGCAAGAATTTGCACCTCGATATGTCGCGGGGTGTCGATCAGCCGTTCCAGTAGCAGGGTGTCATCCCCGAAGGCTTTGCCTGCCACGCGCCGGGCGGTGGCCAGCGCAGCCGGAAGTTCGGATGCTTCATGCACCTGCACCATACCCTTGCCGCCACCACCAGCGGAGGGTTTGATCAGCAACGGAAACCCGGTTTGGGTAGCTTGGGCAGCGATGTGCTCATCGCTTAGCCCGGCGGCGGAGAAACCTTGGGCCAGAGGAACCCCGTGCGCCGCAACCAGTTCCTTGGCCCGGATCTTATCGGCCATGGCTTCCAACGCCGTGAGATTGGGGCCGATCAAGGTAATACCCGCCGCATCTAAGGCTTGGGCAAAGGCAAGATTCTCGGAGAGGAAACCATAGCCCGGGTGTACCGCTTGGGCACCGGTGACTTGGGCGGCCCGCACCACCAAGTCGATATTCAGATAGCTTTCGGCCGCTGGTGCCGGACCCAGATAGTAGGAGCTATCGGCCTGGGTGACATGGCGTGCGTTCCGGTCCGCCGCAGAGAAGAGAGCAACCGCATGAATACCCATGGCTTGAAGGGTTCGGATGACACGCACGGCAATCTCACCGCGATTGGCCACCACCACTTTAGTAAACAGTTCCATTGCTACATCCTGAAGATTCCGAAGTTGCTCGGCGGCAACTCTTCACCGTCGGCCAAAGACAGGGCCATCCCTAAGATCCGGCGGGTATCGCGCGGATCGATCACCCCGTCGTCCCAGAGCCGGGCGGTGGAGTAGTAGGGGCTGCCCATTCGTTCATAGTCGGCCCGGATGGGGGCGGCGAACTGCTCCTGCTCGGCCGGGGTCATCGGCTCTCCCTGAGCGGCCCGCGCTTCGGCGCGGATACTGGTCAACACTCCGGAGGCTTGAGCCCCGCCCATCACCGAAATTCGAGCGTTGGGCCACATCCAGAGGAAGCGTGGCGCGTAGGCTCGCCCACACATTGCATAGTTCCCGGCACCGAAGGACCCGCCGATCACCACCGTGTACTTGGGGACCCGGGTGGTAGCGACCGCGGTCACCAGCTTGGCCCCATGTTTGGCAATGCCCCCGGCCTCGGCCTCCTTACCCACCATGAACCCGGAAATGTTCTGCAAAAACACTAGTGGGATCCCGCGCTGGTCGCAGACCTGAATGAAATGTGCGCCCTTCTGCGCGGACTCGCTGAAGAGCACCCCATTATTGGCTAGAATCCCCACCCGCATCCCGTAAATGCTGGCGAAGCATGTCACAAGGGTTTGGCCGTACTCCGGTTTGAATTCGCTGACCGAGCCGCCGTCCACCAGCGCCTCGATTATCTGGCGGACATCGTAGGGGGTGTTGACGTCAACCGGGAGGATCTCCAAGATCTCCGCGGCGTCCCGGCTCGGTTCGCAGAACTGGCGGGCGGGTTCCGCTGGGGCCGGTTCCAAGGTGCTCACCATCTCGCGCACCAACGCGAGGGCATGTTCGTCATTCTCGGCCAGATGATCCACCACCCCAGAAATTTGGGCATGCAGCTGCCCACCGCCGAGTTCCTCCGCGCTCACCTCTTCACCGATGGCAGCCTTCACCAGCGGGGGACCGCCTAGGAAGATCGTGCCTTGCTCACGCACGATCACGGTTTCATCACTCATTGCCGGAACGTAGGCGCCGCCGGCGGTGCAGGACCCCAGTACCGCCGATAACTGGGGGATGCCTCGCGCCGAGAGTTGCGCCTGATTGTAGAAGATCCGACCAAAGTGTTCACGGTCGGGAAAGACCTCGTCCTGCAGGGGTAAAAATGCGCCACCGGAGTCCACCAGATAGATGCACGGCAGCCGGTGTTCGAGGGCTACCTGCTGGGCGCGCAGGTGTTTTTTCACCGTCATCGGGAAATAGGTGCCACCCTTAACCGTGGCGTCGTTGCACACCACCATCACCTTGCGCTCCGCCACCTGGCCGATCCCAGTGATCAATCCCGCTCCCGGGCTGGCATCCTCATAAAGCCCATTGGCTGCCAGTGGGGCGAGCTCAAGAAAGTCTGAGCCCTCGTCGAGGAGCCTGTCGATGCGTTCACGCGGCAAGAGTTTTCCACGGGCAACATGGCGTTCCCGAGCCGCCGCGCTACCGCCCAAGGCGGTTTCGGTCAGCCGTTCGTGTAGTTCTGAAACCAGTTGCTGCATCCGTGGCGCGGTCTGTGGAGTGGGTGAACTCATTAGTCACTTCCCATCGAGTGGAGGTAAGAAGCGACCCGCTTTTCAGTTAAGGGTCATTTACTTAATACTCAACAGTGTGACGCGCATCATGTCAATGGGGTTCAGTCGTTATCCCACGGTGGGAGGGTGCGGAAATGATCTAGTTCGCTCTGGATCCGGCTGACCGCAACTTCCAATGCCGGAAGAAAATCGCTGAAGGGGGACTGGGCATCGGTGGGGCGCATCAGATCTATTGCGCAGCTGATCTTTTCGTGGTGGAAAACCGGCACCGCGAGCACCTCGACCTCTTCGGGAATGGAATGCTGGGTGTGTACATATCCGGCAGCGGCAATCTGGGTGAGCTCTTCGCGCAGCTCTGCGGGATCGGTGGCCTCGCCGAAAATTGATAAGGCTAAGTCGCGGCTCAGGAAGCTGTCCTGAAACCACTGCGGTTCATGGGCCAACAGGATTTTCCCCATCGCAGTCAGATGTAGATTGACCCGACTGCCCACACGGGTCAGCCGCGGAGTCTCGATCTGCCCATAGCACCGTTCGGAAACCCGGACCTGATCACCTTCGCGTAGCCCGAGCGAGACGGTGTGTCCGGTAACCGCGCAAAGCTCCTCCAGATGTGGTTGCAGCAACCGGCGCATCGAGGCGCTTGGCCGGGCCGCCAGCGCGGTCAGTCGGCCACCTAAATGAACGCCGCCGTTCTGGTCGCGTTCCAAGGCGCCCCATTCGATCAGCTCATTGACAATGCGGTGGGTGGTGCTCAGTGGTACCCGCGCATGCTCGGCAAGATCCTGGATTGATATCGGAGCGGGTAAAGATTCGAAGGAAGACATGATGCTCAAAGCCTTGGAAATTACCGAACGTCCCGGCTGTCCTGTTTGTCCTGCCACCTCACCCCTCCCTTCACGAGTTTCTCCAATCATCATACTATCGGCGGTTTTCGCGCGTCGCTGCGCCGGTAGCCAATGGCAGAATGGATGGGTGGAACAAGAGACGAGGAAATTACCGCAGCGATCTGCGGGCGTTGAACTGGATATTGAACGGCACGCCCTGTGGACTGGGCTGATCTGCTCGGTATTGGGTTTGGCTGTCGGGCTCATGTTGTTTTCCGGGCAACAGCCGGCGCTCTATGGTGGGCTTTCCATCGGATCGGTGGCAGCGGTCGCAGGAGCCGTGGCCGCGGCCGGGAGTAGCGCATGGGGATATAAGTACCTGCTGATCCGCCGCGAACCGTGGCTGCAGGGTCTATCTATTTGGCGTTGGGGGCTGATCTCTTTCTCGCTGATTTTGGTGCACGCGGCTATCGCGGTGATGGGGTTGAGTGTGTTCTTCCATTTAATGCAACGCTCTTTCCTCGGGTTGCGTTTGGATCTATTCGCCGGCAGTGCGCTGGTCGCGGTAGCCGCCGGAGTCAGCGCTTATATCGCTATGGAAGCGACCGCACGCACCACCGCGCAGAGCCTGTCGGTGGTGCTCGGCGGTTTTATGGTGGCCGGAATCATGCTCAGTATGTTGTTGGCCGAGAACCCGGTGTGGTGGCAGACAATGTTCTCCACTCTGGGAACCTTTGACAGCGGGGTGCTGTCCTTCTGGACTTTCAACACCACGCTGTTGGTGACCGGTCTGGTGCTGGCCACCTTTAGCGAATTTTTGCTGCGCGATCTGGTGCAATTGGCTCGGGCCCACGCCCGCCGCGCAGCCGCACGCGGTCAGAAACTTTCACGGATCTTCCGTCCTCGACCTAAAATGGTGCGCATCTGTCTGCTGGTGGTGGCTGGAGGCGTGATGCTCGCCGCGGTGGTGCCGGTGAACACCCTAGGTGACCTGCATGCCGCCGGGGTGTGGGCGGCCGCAGCGGCACTGATTGTCATGCTGGGCGGTTCGATGTTCCTCTTTCCGGGGTTCCCCATGATCTTTCACCTACTGTCCTTCGCAGCGCTTGGCGGCATGTGGCTGGCCATGCTGTTGTGGCTGGAATGGGAATACTTCAACCTCACCGGATTCGAATTAGCGGCCGTGGCGATTCTCTTCGGATGGATTAGCGCGTTCATTCGCACTACCTCCGCCATGCTCGACGTCGTCCAAGAAAAGCTGGCCTCCGAAGAGCTACTCGCGGTGCAGTCCAGCCGGGCGCAAAGCTAAGCGCACCACGTTTCCAGCTGGAGCCGAGGGGAGCTTCGCGGATGATGACAAACTCGCGATACACGTTTGAGATTGTCGAGAAGCTCTATCGGTTAATCACGTGCGATGCCGGAAGGAATTAACCGGGTGCTACCCTTTCCGGTTACGCGATGGTTGTCGCGGTGATCATCGAGCCGTTGGTGGCCGAGCGAGTGGAGCGCGGTAAAGACACCCCGCTTGCCGCACTCGAGCAGGAACACGGTGACGCTGTTCCTCATTTCCACCGGCCTCGGAACCTGAGATGGGGGATCACTGGGAATCATCGATGATCCCTTTACCGGTGGAGGATACAACCGTAGTCTCGACCTATGCCGGTCATGCTCAGAACCATCCAAACCGCTCTGCCGCCTACTGTGTTGCACCAAGACGAGGTGCGCGATGTCTTCGCAGCCCAAGCCGGACTAACCCGTCTGGGACAACGCTTGATCCAAACCTCCTTCGATTCTGCCGACATTTCTACTCGGCGTACGGTGGTGAAGGAATTCGACACCTCCCTGGAGTCCGAAGACCAGCCAGTGTTCTACGACGCCGAACGTAACGAGCTGTTGCGCCCGACCACTGGGATCCGCAACGAGGTTTATGCCGAACAGGCCGGGGCATTGTTCATCGAGGCGGCGCGCAAAGCCTTAGATGCCTGCCCCGAGATACAGGCCACGGACGTGACACACCTGATCACCGTCTCCTGCACCGGTTTCTATAACCCCGGTCCGGACTATCAGATTGTCCGCGAGCTGGGGATGAAGCCCAGCACCCTGCGTTATCACTTGGGGTTTATGGGCTGCTATGCGGCCTTCCCCGGGCTACGGGCCGCCGCGGATTTCTGTCGGGCTGACCCCGATGCGGTGGTGCTGGTGGTGTGCGCCGAACTGTGCACCTTGCACGTGCATTCCTCCAATGACCCGGACACCATTATGGGGTCGGCACTCTTCGCCGACGGTGCTGCTGCGGCGCTGCTCACCGGCCAGGATCACGGCCGCTCCGGTTTGCGGATGGATGCTTTCGAATCGACGCTCACCCCGGTGGGCGAAGAATCAATGGCGTGGAAAATCGGCGACCACGGGTTCGATATGGTGCTGGGAACCTATGTTCCGCATATTATCGACGAACATATCAGCGGGGCGCTGGCACCCTTGCTGGCACGCAACGGGCAGCATCTTGAAAACTATGCACAGATTCCGCTCTGGGGTATCCATCCCGGGGGTCGTTCCATCCTCGACAGGGTGCAAAAACGCTTGGAACTAAGCGAGGAGCAGCTCGAACCGGCACGGCACGTGCTGCGGAATTACGGAAACATGTCCAGCGTGACGGTCCTTTTCGTGCTGAAACGGATTATGGAAGAGAACCTGAGCGGGTTAGCACCCGAAGGCCAACAGGTCTGTTCCATGGCCTTCGGACCAGGGCTCACCGTCGAAAGCGCACTGATGACCCTGCTGCCCGAGCGTGGTTAATGCGCCGCTGGGAACAGGCCACCGAGGCGATGGATGATCCGGACTGTGATCCGCAACTTCTCGAACGGACCTATGCGCAATTTCCTTGGGTGAACCGGGTGGTTTCGGGATGGCGTGGCCTCTATCTGCGTCGGCTCAGACCCCGGCTTCCGCGAGAGCGGCCGGCCCGAATCTTAGACATCGGCTCCGGTGGTGGTGACATCGCCTTGGCGTTAGCCCACTGGACTGTTAACGATCAGATTGATGCACAGATCGTAGGCATAGACCCGGATCCTCGCGCTCAAGCCTTCGCGCGTACACGCCTGCAGCGAGCGAATCTCCCACCGGGCCGTCTGGAATTTAAGCAAGCTTTCAGTCATGAGTTGTGCAATACGCAGCAGCGCTTCGATGTGGTGATTTCCAACCACCTGATCCACCACCTGACGCCGGAAGAACTAGCGGGACTCTGGCGGGATTCGGCCGAGCTCGCCAGTGGCTTAGTGTTGCATTCAGATATTCGTCGAAGCAGAGCCGCGTCGATTCTCTTTGGGCTGGGTACGTTGCCTTTGGCTCGAACATCGCTCACCCGCCGCGATGGGCTGACCTCAATTCGCCGCAGCTACACCAGTGTGGAACTAGCCCGGCGGCTGCCCGCAGGGTGGCACGTCGAAGCCGCGCACCCCTTCCGGAATCTAGTCAGCTACCAGCCCGTGGTGTCAGATGCCTGAGGCAACCATCGTGGGAGCTGGACCTAGCGGGTTGACCTGTGCGATCCTACTTGTCCAGGCCGGCTGGACAGTGCGCGTGGTAGAACACCGGCTAACAGTCGGGGAACACTCACGGGCCATTGGTATCCACCCGCCTGGGCTCGCGGTGCTCGATCGGGTGGGCGTCGCATCCGGCGCCCTGGACCAAGGAGTCCGGATCAGCCAAGGGATCGGTATCTCCCGAGACCGAACTATCGGCCAAGTGGACTTCGGGCAGCTCGCCGTCCGGCACAACTACATTCTGAGCCTGCCTCAAAACCAGACCATACAGCTCTTACGCCAACGCCTGAATGAGCTGGCCCCGCGAGCCCTCGAACTGGGCACCAAATATCTGCATCACCGGCAAGCCGCCGCTAGTTCCCGGATTCAGGTGACCAGTCAAAAAGCCGGGCCAACACAGAGCAGGGATACCGATTGGCTCATCGCCGCCGATGGTACCGACTCCACGGTTCGGCAGCAGCTGGGCCTAGATTTCCACGGCCGCTCACTCAGTGACCGGTACCTGATGGGGGACTACCCCCAGAGCACCGATTTTGGTGCTACCGCCGCATTGTTTCTGCATCCGCGAGGCATCGTTGAATCCTTTCCGTTGCCGCAGGGACGACGCCGCTGGGTGGCGCACGCCGGCCGGGGCTCCGGACCGGCCCCAGAACTGGAGCAACTGGTCGCCGAACGCACCGGGCATCAGTTGCCAAGCGAACGCAGCATGTACAGCGAATTTCGTACGGCGCATCGCCAAGTCGCGTCAATGGTGCACGGTCGGGTGATTCTGATCGGCGACGCGGCTCATGAGATTAGTCCGATTGGCGGGCAAGGGATGACCCTGGGCCTGCTCGATGCCCAAGAACTAGCCCACCTGCTGACCGGCGAGTTGCCCGTGACCTCACGGGGTTTGGCCGAATTCTCCACACGTCGGCTGGCTCGCGCTCGCCGTGCCGCGCGGCAAGCACAGGTCAATATGTTTCTGGGAAGGCCACTACCGTCACCACTGGTCCCACTGCGCGACGGGATCTTTTCGGTGCTGAACCGGCAACCGAGATTCATGCATGCGCTGGCTCGAACCTTTAGCATGTGTGATGAGCACACGCCATGACAACTGAGGGTTCTTCGTGGGTAAGGGAGTAATACACAGCTGATCCCGCGCTCCGGCCGAGCATGGCATGCTGGATCCGCGGCCGGACTGACAACTATGACTTGAACACGCGGTTCAAGCGGCAACGGGCATCGGTGGCAATCGGAGTCATCATGGACGATTTTGCGCTCAACCCTCGGTCGTGAAGTCCATAAGCTTTTTATCCGGACACGCTCCTTGGCCTCCGCGAGCGGATAGGCTGCTACGCCTTAGCTTGCGAAGCGACCTTAGTGTTCGGCCAGTCCCGAATCCATAACCACCTGCACGGTGGCTTCATAGTGTTTGCGCAGCAGGGATGACAGTAGCTCGCTATCGCGAGCCAACGCGGCATCGAGAATCTGCTGGTGCTCGGCTTCGACATCACGCTGGGTGGCTGCTGGCGAAGGAGCCG
This sequence comes from Glutamicibacter uratoxydans, assembly GCF_050753455.1. Lineage (GTDB taxonomy): Bacteria > Actinomycetota > Actinomycetes > Actinomycetales > Micrococcaceae > Glutamicibacter > Glutamicibacter uratoxydans_A. The sequence goes on along the minus strand of NZ_CP192736.1, from coordinate 2,999,974 downwards.
CCCAACGTCGATACAATTCGGTGAAATTGGCCAGGTTGGTGGACAGCTGAGTCATCGGCTGGCAATCACACGGGGCAAGTAACGCTTGATGGAAGGCGCGGTGGGCAACCCACCAGTCCGGGTTCGTTGCCTGCGGATCCTGCGGCATACGGCGCGGAGTACGCGAGAGCTTGTGGTGCGCGGCGATGAGCTCGGACTCCCAGTTCACATCCCCACGTTCCACCGCCAGCCGCGCGGCCAAGGCCTCGGTGACGCAACGCAACTCGGTGATATCGGCCAGTTCCTGCAGATCCAATTCGGGGACGAAGAAGCCACGGTTGGTCCTGATGACTACCAAATGCTCGCCAGCTAGACGGGTGAGACTTTCGCGGATCACAGTGGTGCTAGTCCCGAATTGTTCGGCGAGCACCGTCGGCTGAAGTCGCTCACCCGGCGCCCACTGACCGGTGAGGATCGTATGCCGAATCCCCTCGACTGACTGGGTTGATGCCTTGGCCACTATTGATCCTCGTGTCGACTGCCCCGACGGGCGGGCTGGATAATTTTTGATCTTATTCATAGTATCCGCCAATTATCTACTTAGGCTGTCGTGCTGCGTCTTAGTTGCCCAGCTTTGCCCCGGCGAAAAGGCCAGGAAGCTTGGCGGCCAGCCCTTCCAAGGCACGGGCGCGCTGCAGGGTGGGAACTACCGCGGCCACGTAACCATCGGGGCGCACCAGCAGTACGGTGCCTGCGGCGTGCTCGAACACTCCGGCGGTATCTTCGGCGGCAGTGCGCTCACCGGATTCAGTTTCGATGACCAGTTTGCGATGCCCGGCCACGTCAACCCAAGCCCAGCCGGTACCCAGCAGTTCATCCAGCGCATGCTCGGAATCCGCAACACGTACGGTGGGTTGCGGTAGTGAGCGGCCCAGTAGCTCAGCGGCCAGTGGGGGTACACCTGAAACATCGGAATATACGGTGCCGTTGAGGTAATGCGGCTGCTTCAAGAAACGCATCTGGGTGAGCCAGCGGTTCAGTGGCGGAACGATTCGGGTGGCTGGCACGATCACATCGCGCAACCGGGTGATCACCGGGTTGGTGTTCATCACGACCGAACCGATGAGCTTGGAAAGTTTGACCATCTGCGCGGCATGCGGGCGACGTTCCAGCTGATAATCATCCAGTAGCGCCTCAGTACCGGCTCCCTTAATATGGGCGGCGATGCGCCAAGCAGCGCCGGCGGCATCTCGGATACCAGCATTCAAGCCCTGCCCGGCGAACGGGGGCATCAAGTGTGCGGCGTCTCCTGCCAGCAAGATCCGGCCCTGGCGGTAGCTCTCGGCCACCCGTTGGTGGGCGGTGTAGACCGCGGCACGGCGCACCGTCACCTTGGAGATGTCTTGGTAAGGTGCCACGAGTTCGGCGATCACCTCGGGGGTGATCATCGCCTCGCCGTCTTCGTGATCGAAGAGCATGAATTCGTAGCGGCGGCGTCCCTTGACCCCGGGCACCACCACGGCCGGGCGTTCCCCGTTGGCGTGGAAGGACGCGAAGGGCTCGGGAGTGCCGGGCACATCGAGCAGATCCACGACGATCCAGCGTTCCACTTGGGTGGAGCCGATGAGTTTCACACCCAGCTCGCGGCGGGTAAAGGACTTTCCACCATCGCAGGCCAGCACCCATTGGGCAGTTATTTCTAGATCATGGGTGGGGGCATCGGCGGCGATGGTGGTGTCTAGCCCCTGATCACCGGCCAGCGCTCCATTATGACCGGTGGTGCGTTCGCCGTGCCGGCGGGCGCTGACGGTCACCGAATCCTGCTGCTCGGTGATGCGAATGGCTTCGGTGGCGTAGTGCAGGTCGATGGCTGCGCGGGTGGCCGCCGCCTCATAGAGCGCGCCTTCCATGACCGGTTGGTCGAACTGGCTTTTGCCCGGCTGGCCCAGACGCGCCGCGCCGGGGCGCACATCGGCGATGACCTTACCGCCGCGACCAAAGTATCGTGCGCCGGTGTCCATCAGCATTTCTGGGGCCAACACGTCCATGACGCCCAGCCGTTGCATGACTCGCAGGGTTTCATCGGTGGCGCTGATGGCGCGTGGTTCGTCGCCACTGCCGGGATTACGCTCGATGAGGGTGACTGAAACGCCATAGTCGGCGAGCAGGTTTGCCGCGGTGAGACCGGTGGGGCCCGAACCGATTACCAATACGTCCGTTTCAATGCGTTCAGTCATGATGTTCCCTTATGCGAGTGTGGATGTGTTGTCTTGGCGTGGAACCCGAACCTGCGGGTTCCACGCCGTTGGTCTTAGCGAGCAGTGGCGGCAGCGGCGGTGGCCGCCGGTGCGTTGAGTGCTGCCTCGTCGACCACGGTGTTGCGCAGGATGCCTAGCCCCGTGATCTCCACCTCGACGACGTCGCCGTCGTTCAACAGGCCGTTTTCACCATAGAACAGACCCACACCTCCGGGGGTTCCGGTAACGATGACATCGCCCGGGTTCAGCTTGGTGAAGCCGGTGACGTAGTTGATCAGGGTGGGGATGTCGAAGACGAGGTTGGAGACCGGAGCGTTCTGGCGCACCTCGCCGTTCACTCGAGTTTCCAGCACTGCTGTGGTGATATCGCCCAGATCCGCAGCCGGAACCAGGTAAGGGCCAAAGCCGCCGGTGTCCGGGAAGTTCTTGCCCGGGATCCACTGGCTGGCAGCCTTCTGCCAGTCACGCACTGAGAAGTCGTTGTAGCAGGCGTAGCCGGCAATGTAATCCCAGGCCTCCTCCTTCTCCACGTGGAAGGCTTCCTTGGAGATCACCAGTGCCATCTCGCCTTCGTAGTCAAACTTGGTGGTGGAGGTTGGTTTCACCGCGGGGGCCAGATGACCCATCTGCGAGTCGGCAAAGCGGGTGAAAACAGTTGGTGCGGTCTGCCCGGTTTTCCCTGATTCCTCCTGGTGAGCCAGGTAGTTCACACCGATGCAGATGATCTTGCCCGGGTTAGTCACCGAGGGCAGGAACTGAATTTCGGACTCGGTCACGGTTGGTGCACCGCTTAGGTCCAGTTCGCTACCGAAGATTCCCTTTTCGATGGCTTCACGGGTGGTTGCGGCCAGATTTTTTCCGGTGGGGCCCAGGTCGTAGACGGTGCCGTCGACGGAGACGCCCCAGGTTTCGGTGCCGTTGGCTGCGAGGAAGGATAGGTACTGCATGGGTTTAGCCTTTCGGTAGTGCTCAGTGAATGTAGGTTTAGTGGAAGGTCTTCAGATCGGTGACGGTGGGGATGCCGAAGGTGCGGAAATCCTCGGGGCGGCGATCAGACCACATGTTCCACCAGTTTTCTTCTTGCCCCCAGATGACCGGTTCGCGTGCATCGTTGTAGATCTGCTCTAGGTCGGTGTACACCTCGACTACTGCGCCGGAGGCTTCCACATAGTAGGCGGCGATATTGTGGCCGGCACCGTGACGTACCGGACCCCAGATCAGTTCGCGGCCTGCAGCGCCGAGACGGTCGCCAAGTTTGGCTAGCTCGCCCACTGACTGCACTTGCCAGGCATGGTGGTGGAATTTGCCCTCACCCTTGATGAGTGCGATGCCGTGGTGGTCTGGGTTGCAACGCATGAAGTAGGCATAATCATCGCCGATGACATCCGAGAGGCGGAAGTCAAAGATCCGGCGCAGGAACTCCATCATGCCGCGCACATCGCGGGGGTGGAAGTTGATGTGACCATAGCGGTCCGGGCCGAAGCCGATCAGCCCGCGGTCGTTATGCTGCAAGTCGGTGTAGACCTCAAAGATCCAGCCTTCGGGACCGATGAAGGAAAAGCCATCCTGCACTCCGGAACTCACCGGAGTTTCGGAGAGGATGACAAAGTTCTCGGCGCCGACGCGCTTGCGGATTTCACGCAGTGCGTCTCCGTCACGGGCCACCAGACCTAGCGAATGGATGCCGTTGACCTCGGATTCCACGTAGATCAGTTCGTGGTGCACCGAGTTCGCCGCAAGGTAGACCTCATTGTCGGTGCGCTCGGTGACACGCAGGCCCAGCAGGGCGGTTGCATCGAAAATGGATCCTTCGATGTCGTTGGTCTGGATGGATACGTGGCCCATCTCGCGGATCAGTCCCCATGCCATAGTGGCCTCCTTTGCTCGATTAAAAGTAGATTATCTCTAAAATAATAGATTACCTAGATGTGACCCAGATTATTTTCAGATTATTTCGGTAAGTCGGATCGCGCCGGAAGGCTATGCGTGCCACAACTCACCGCCCATTACCAGAAAATGCATGAAACAATGAAGGAGATGACTTCTCTGGATTCCACCCCACTTTCTGCCGCCGAGCGCAAGGCCCTGCGTGAAGACCAGGCCGCTGCGCAGCGTGCCCAGCAACTTCGCATTTCTACCTCCCGGGCCAAAGCCGAGGGCCGCGCCCAGGTGATCCCCACCTCCGAGGGGTGGAAGCAGGAGATGGGTGCCGACGGCCGCCCACAGTTGCAATTCGCCGCCAAGCGCCGCGTATCTCAGCCACCGACACATTTGGCCGATCTGTCATTGACCGAACGTCAGGCCAAGCTGAAAGAGCTGGGGCTGCCGGCCTTCCGTGCCAAGCAGCTCTCGGTGCATTACTTCCAGCACTACACCACCGATCCAGAGAAGATGAGCGATCTGCCCAAAAACGGTCGCACCGAGCTGGTCGAGGCGATGTTCCCGACCCTGCTCACCGAGGTGAAGCGGCTAACCACCGACGATGGGCGAACCGTAAAGTTCCTCTGGCGACTATTTGACGGTTCGCTCGTGGAATCCGTGCTGATGCGTTACCCGGGACGCATTACGCTATGCATTTCTTCGCAGTGCGGTTGCGGTATGAACTGCCCGTTCTGCGCCACCGGTCAGGCCGGATTGACACGCAATATGTCCACCGCCGAAATCTTGGACCAAATTGTTCAAGCCAACCGAGTTATCGCCGAAGGCGGGTTGGGTGGCCAGAAGCATCCCGATGAGCGTGTCGGCAACATCGTGTTCATGGGTATGGGCGAGCCGCTGGCCAACTACAAGCGCGTGATGAACGCCGTGCACCGGATGGTCGCCGAGTCACCCGAAGGACTGGGCATGAGCGCTCGCGGTATCACCGTCTCCACCGTGGGGCTGGTTCCGGCGATCCGCAAGCTCGCCGAGGAAAACGTTCCGGTGACCTTCGCGCTGAGCCTGCATGCGCCCGACGATGAACTACGCGATGAACTGATCCCGGTGAACTCGCGTTGGAAGGTCGATGAGGCCCTAGATGCCGCTTTTGAGTACTATGCCAAGACCGGACGCCGCGTCTCGATCGAGTACGCGCTGATCAAGGATATGAACGATCACGAGTGGCGTGCCGAACTGCTGGCCAAAAAGCTCAATGAGCGCGGCCGCGGCTGGGTGCACGTCAACCCGATTCCACTAAACCCGGTCCCCGGCTCCATTTGGACCCGCAGCGAACCCGATATCACCAGCAAGTTCGTGCGCCGGCTCGATGAGCTGGGCGTGCCCACCACACTGCGTGATACCCGCGGTAAGGAAATTGACGGGGCCTGCGGTCAGCTGGCCGCCGACGGAGACAAATAAGCGAACTGCCGAGCGAATCCGCTCGGCAGTTTTCTTTTGGGCCGAAGTACTGCTCCTGAGCGCGCTACTAGCGCACCAGCGATTCCGAAGGATGGGGCTACGAGAGTTGCCAAGGTGCACTCCTTGGAATGCACCGTTCAATTCTGGCATGTGGAATGCTTTGAGGTGGGCGACTGGAATCGAACCTCGGGCTTAGCTTCGCTGAGCGTCCTCGCGCTGTTCGAATCTCAACCGCCCATGCGGATATTTCGCCCTCTGGAATTGTGGTGCTTCAGGCCCTGTTGAAGCCGACATGCCAGGGACCATGTCAGTTAGCTGGAACTTGGTGATATTCGATCGTTGCGGGTTCCGCTGCCAGAGTATGAATGCCGTACTAGACTCGGCATATGGCCCTTTCTGATCCGCTGTTTCTTGACAAGACCAACCCCGAGCTGTGGAAATCACTGGGTGCCTTCTCCCAGCAGCTCACCGCCTCCGCCCGCGCGGCCGGGATCAGCACTCGGCTGACCGAACTGGTGAACTTACGAGTTTCCCAGATCAACGGCTGCGCCTTTTGTCTGGATTTGCACATCCGCCAGGCGCTAGCGGCAGGGGAAACCATGCAACGAATCTCGCTACTGGATGTCTGGGAGGACACCGCGCTGTTCGACGAAACCGAGAAAGCGGCGCTGACCATCGCCGAGGCTGCCACCGAACTGCCCAACTACGAGGAACGCGTGGCCGCGCTGGCCAGTGCCCGGATGGTGCTGGACGAAAAACAATTCTCGGTGATTCAATGGATCGCGGTTTCAATGAACGCCTTTAACCGCATTTCGATCCTCTCCCGCCACCCGATCCGGGCCCGCGAGTTCACCCTCGGAGAGAAATAATGAAGGTTGCCACCCGGGCACAGATCCCGGGTTTCGAAGTGATGAGCATCGTCGATAAGGTCACGGCCATGCGCGCCGAAGGCCAAGATGTCATCTCCCTGTGCGTAGGCGAACCCGGCGGTGGGGCACCACACGCGGTCAATGAGCTAGCAGCACGTTTGCACGCAGAGCAGTCCGAATTTGGGTACACGCCCACCCGCGGCTTGACCTCCACCCGGCTCGCGCTGGCAGGACACTATCAACACCGCTACGGCCTTCGACCGCAGCTGGAAAACATCGTGATGACTACCGGATCCTCCGGGGCTTTCCAGCTCGCGTTTCTGGCAGCCTTCGATGCTGGAGATGTGGTGGCACTGGCCCGGCCCGGCTACCCGGCCTACGCCAATATTCTTAGTGCACTGGGGCTGAAGGTCATTGACCTACCCACCGGCGCTGCCGAACGCTACCAGCCGACCATCGAACTGTTAGAAGCGGCCCGCACCGCCCATGGGAGACTGGATGGGCTGGTCATCGCCTCGCCGAATAACCCCACCGGTACCATGCTTTCCGAAGCCGAGTTGGAAACTCTCGCCAGCTGGTGCCACACCAACGGGGTACGGTTGATCAGCGACGAGATCTACCACGGCATTGAATTTGATCCGACGCGCGCTTCGATGACGGCGCTGAAGTATTCCTCCAGCGCCATCGTGGTCTCCTCCTTCTCTAAATATTGGGGGATGACCGGGTGGCGGCTGGGCTGGCTGTTGCTGCCCGATGATCTGGTCGATGCGGTGGATGCGCTGGCTTCCAGCTTGGCATTGTGTGCCCCGGCTCCCGCACAACAGGCGGTGTTGGCGGCGTTTGAAGAGTCCAGTTATGCCGAGGCTAAAGCTCGGGTGGCCGAGTTCGCGCGTACCCGTGCACTAGTTCTCGATTCTGTGGAGCAACTTGGGTTGAGCGAGGTTGCCCCGGCCGACGGAGCCTTTTACCTCTACGGGCGACTGAATGATCGGGTGTTGGCGCGCTTTGATTCGGCTCATGGGTTCTGCACTCAGCTGCTGGGCGAGGCGCAGGTGGCGCTGACCCCGGGTGGGGACTTCGACCCGTTCACCGGGGAGCAGTACATCCGGCTGTCCTTCGCCGCAGGGTATGGGCAGGTTCAGCGTGCCATCGGGCGGGTGCAGGAGTTTTTGAGCAGACATCTGGGATAGCAACTTCTCCACAATCGGTCGGCTGCTTCGTGGCACGGGTCAGCCAAGCGGGCGATGCTGGGCTAACGGACACAGCCCAAGGAGTCTGGCGATGAACGAACTACCGCTACCGGTCGACCATGAATGCCTGATCTGCTATCTCTACCGCATGGGTGGACAATTCCCCTGCGAGCAGTCGTTACGCTTTGTGAAACATTACCGTGATACCCGGGTGCCGCGGGCTACCGCGCTGGAACGCAAAGTGCAGATGCTCGGTGGGTATTGCGACTGCGAGGTGCTGATGAATGCGGTGCGCCCAGCCAGCCTTGAGGCGGCACGATTACTTGATGCGGGCGACGATATTCTCTGCCACGGAGTACGCCGCGGCAGCATTCAACCCTGTGACCAGTGGATGATGCGCCGCGGCGTGCAATGGGGTGGCGGACAGTTCCGCCGACGTAGTGCCTAGTTGCTTTCGGCCTTCGGAGAGACCGCAGCCTTCTTCTGCTTGCGGGTTTCCAGCCAAGCCTTGCTGACTTCAAAGATGATCGGCAGCACCGAGATGAACACGATCAGTACGAAGATCAGGTCGATGTTCTCGGCAATCCAGGTGAACTGGCCCAGCCAGTAACCCAGCAGGGTCACGCCCACACCCCAGAGCAGGGCGCCGATCAGGTTGTAGGCCACGAAGGTGGAGTGCTTCATCTTCGCAACGCCGGCGATCACCGGCACGAAGGTACGCACGATCGGCACGAAGCGAGCCAAAATCACCGCACGTCCGCCGTACTTTTCAAAGAACTCATGGGCTCGTTCGACGTTTTTCTGCGAGAAGAACTTCGAATCGGGCTTCTTAAAGATCGCCGGACCGGATTTGCGCCCGATGATGTAGCCGGTTTGGTCACCGGCGAACGCGCAAATAAAGATGCAGGCAGCGAAGAGCCACAGCGGAATCTGCAGCACACCGGTGGCAATGAACATTCCCACGGTGAACAGCATTGAGTCGCCAGGCAGGAAGAAACCCACCAACAAGCCGGTTTCCACGAAGACAATGCCGCAGACCAGGGCCAAAACCCACGGTCCGAGCGCCTCGTTGGACAGGAACACCGTCGGGTCCAGCCAGTCCGGCAGGAAGGCGGCACCCAGCACGCTGGCATCGAGCACGGTTGAAGTTAATGAAGATAGATCAGGCACGATAAGAAGATTACGGGATTAATCTGAGAGTTTCCCTCCGATACGACGAATCTCACCCGACGAACTTCACACCCGGCACCGCTCATTTGTGCCTCGACGCGGCCTTTTGTCGTGAGATCGTTTCAGGTAACTACCTCGCAGCGACTGGTTGTTTGCAATGTCACAGGCTTGGCTCGTGACAATCGTCATGGGAAATTTCGTGACTTTCGGCTCTTCGCAACACCCGAACTCTCTAGCACACTTGAAAATATGAAGACACTAACGACTGCCGATGCGCTGAAGCTACACGCTGTGAGCAAGACCTTCGCCTCGGGGGAGAAGCAGGTTCAAGCCGTTAAGGGGATCGATTTCACGGTTCCCAGCGGCCAGATCCTAGCTTTGCTCGGACCTAACGGTGCCGGGAAAACTACCACCGTGGATATGATTCTGGGCTTGAGCACACCCACCTCCGGCAGTGTTGAGGTGCTCGGGTTGGCCCCACGCCAAGCGGTGCGCAGCGGCCGGGTGTCCGCGGTGCTGCAAACCGGTGGGCTGCTGCGCGACATGACCGTGCAGGAAACCATCACAGCCATCGCTTCGATGCACAAGACTCCCGAACGGATTGCTCCGGTCATGGAACGCACCGGGCTCACGGGCATCGCCAAGCGGAAGGTTGGCAAGTGTTCCGGTGGTGAACAACAACGCATCAAATTCGCCCTCGCGCTGCTTCCAGATCCCGCCGTGCTGATTCTTGACGAACCCACCGCCGGGATGGATGTGCGAACCCGTCGTGATTTCTGGGAAACCATGCGTGCCGAGGCCACCGAGGGTCGCACCATCATCTTCGCCACCCACTATTTGGAAGAGGCGCAGAACTTCGCCGAACGCACCGTCCTGCTCAGCCACGGACAGGTGGTGGCCGACGGCGCCACCGGCCAGCTGCGGCAGATGATCTCCGGGCGCAAACTCACCGCCACAATGCCGGATACCGACTCCATCGACCGAGTATTGGCAACCAACGATCAGATCAGCATCGAGGAGCAGCAGGACCTGCGAGTGAGCTTCCGCTGCCAAGACTCCGATACGCTGGCCCGTCTCTTACTGACTGAGCTGGGTGCCTATGACCTCGAAATTTTTTCCCCAAGCCTCGAAGAGGCCTTCATTCAGCTGACCGAGGACGCATCATGAACCCCACCTACGTGCGCATAGAGTTCTCCCGCCACCTGCGCGATGGATACAACCTGATCTTCGCGCTACTGATGCCGATGGCCATGTACCTGCTCTTTGGCAACATCCCCTCCTACACTGACCAGGAACTGGGCTTCGGCAACGTGAAGTTCTACATTATGGTCTCGATGGCCGCCTATGGTGCGGCGGTTTCCACCGTGTCCATTGCTGGCACCGTAGCCACCGAAACCATGCAGGGGTGGGGTCGGCAGCTGGCACTGACCCCGATGTCTCCGACCACGTTGGTCTCCTCCAAGATGGTGGTAGCCACTACCGTGGCGACCATCTCCAGTGCACTAGTGTTTGCGCTCGGGGCCGCCACCGGGGCCTATGTAACACAGAATTGGATCTGGGCCGCCGCCTTTGCGATCACCGTTGTCGGTTCGCTGATCTTCGCCTGCTACGGTATCGGGGTGGGCATGCTGTTCAAATCCGAGTCGGCGCTGGGTCTGGCCGCCGGGCTGATGGTGTTCTTCGCCTTCTTCGGCAACGTGTTCATGCCACTGGAAGGGCTGATGTTGGACATCGCCCGTTTTACTCCGATGTTCGGGTACGTCGCCTTGATTCGCTACATGCAACTGCGTGATGTGCCGGCCGAAACCGGGTTCGGCGTGGACCCCTTGTGGATGCCGGTGACTAATCTGCTGGCCTGGGCGCTCATCTTCGCGATCTTCGCCGTGCTGGCCACCCGAAAGGTTCGGGCACGCCAGTGACCAAAGATCCGGTACAGGGAGTTGATGAGTTCTGGAATAAGTTCGGGTGGTGGGTTTCCGGGGTTTGGCTTTTCTTCCTGATCTTCCCCATTCTGGACCTCGTGCAGAACCCGCACCCGCCGGCGGTGCGGGTGATCGGCCTGCTGCTCTTGGCGGTCTACGCCGGAGTGTACCTGCGCGGCTACATTCGCTATTCCGTGTTTGTCGGATACGGTGGAACGCACACCACCGAAGCCAGGGTCTACTTCGGGATAATGTGCTTGATCGTGCTGCTGAGCATCCCGGTACTGGAATCCGGAACATTAGGGCTACTGCCTTTCCTCTCTTCCTATGCGGCCTTCCTACTGGGACGAAAAGTCGCTTATGTAACCTACGCGGTGGTCACGGCCTTGGCGATCGGCTTACCGCTGCTCTTCGGAACCCTGCTGGAGATGATCTTTCTGGTGGGCTTGAACTTGGTACTCATGGCCGTGTACTCGGTGACCGTCACCGCCATCGAACGTTCAGTGGCCGCGGATCAACTGAAAACCGACTACTTGGTGGTCAGTGAACAGGAACGGATGGCGCGCGATGTGCACGACGGGGTGGGACACTCGCTGACCGCGCTGCATCTGAAAGCTCAGCTGGCGCTGCGACTGCTTGATGAGAGGCAACTGGATCAGGCGCGCGCCGAGGTGGAACAACTTTCCGAGTTAGCGATAACGGCACTGGACTCGGTACGTACTACGGTGCACGGGATGTCCCGTGGCAACCTAGATACCGAACTGCGCGAACTGGAACGCTCCTGTGAAGATAACGGGATAGGTTTCAATATCACCGGCCTCACGGAGCAAGTGCCCACCGAACTACATTCCCATGTGGCCTGGTTGCTGCGTGAGGCGTTGACCAACGTGCTCCGCCACGCGCATGCCTCCGAGGTTTGGGTCAACCTCGCTACGGATCAAGTCAGCATCGACGACGACGGGGATGGGATCAGCGCGCCGGAAGGACACGGGATCCGTGGCATGCGCCAGCGGGCCCGACTCTTCGGTGCCAGTTGTATAGTGGGGCAGTCCGCACTGGGCGGAACACGAGTGCTAATCGACTTCAACGGAACGGGGGCCCAATGATCCGGGTGCTCATTGCCGACGACCAACACCTAGTACGCGGCGCCCTAGCCGCTCTGCTGAACCTCGAACCGGATATCGCGGTGGTCGCTCAATGCTCCGACGGGGACCAGGTGACAGCCGCGGTCACCGAACACAAGGTGGATGTGGTGCTCCTGGATATTCAGATGCCCCAACAGGATGGGCTCACCACCGCTGCACAATTGCGCGATGCACACCCGGCGGTGAAAGTACTGATCGTGACCACCTTCGACCGCCCAGGCTACTTCCGCCAAGCTTTCGAAGCGGGAGCCCACGGCTTCATGGTAAAGGACGCCTCCCCAGCCGAACTAGCCGCCGCGGTGCGCAAAGTGCACGCCGGGGATAAAGTCATTGACCCGCAGATGGCGTTGGCCAGTGTTGGGTCCCCGGCTAATCCGCTCACCGAACGGGAACGTGAGGTGCTTTTATTAGCGGCCGATGGAAACCCGGTCTCCGCGATCGCGCGACAAGTTCACCTCTCCGCGGGTACCGTGCGCAACCACCTGTCTAGCGCCATCGGGAAAACTCATACTGCCAACCGGATCGAAGCGGCTCGGGTGGCCCAGGAGCGCGGCTGGATCTAGCCAGCCAGTTGTTTGCGTACCGCCTCGGTACCCTCCAAAGTGACTGGAGCACCGAGCAGCTGGCCCAACGCCTCTCGTTGAGTGGCAAAACGCTGGGCCGTCATCACGTAGCGGTTCAATTCGGTTGGCGTCTGATCGCGCACCACCTCGTAGGATCCGTCGGGTTCGTACCCAGTTTTCAGCGATACGCGGTTCGAAGCCGGATTATCGGCATAGGCGGTGGACGTCACCACCCGGGTGCCTAAGCCGTCGAAGAGCAGATGCAACATCAGCGCCCGCATTTTGGTGCCCAGTCCGCGGCCCTGAAATTCCTGCCCCATCCAAGACCCAGTCTCCACGGTGCGCAACACCGAAAAGTCTTTCCCGCCGGCTGCCTGCACGCCGATGGGCTCACCATCGACCAATACCGCCATTTCCAACGCCACCTCGTTAGGGCCCATAGTGGAGCGAGCCGACCACTGATAGCTGAGTAGACCGCGGGCCACTTGTTCGTTGCTACCGCGGGTCCACGGGAAGGTGAACGGCATGAGATCCGGGTGGTGGATACCCCGGCCGGCCACATCGGCGAGCAACACCATCAGCTCATCGGTGATCCAACGCAGTTCTAAGTTCCCGCTAGAGGCTCGCAAACCGGCAGCCGGCCAGAGTTGTATCAGTCGTGACATGCGAGGATTATCTCACGTGACTAGTTCTAGCGGGTGACGAAATGGGTGATCATCCCGATCACCCAGATCGACGTTGCCAGGAGGACACAGCCGAACTCGACAATTATCCCCAAGCCCATAGCCTTCAACGCGGCCCAAGAGGAGGCCAGCGCCCCGCCCAGCTCGCGACGGCGGGCGGCTTCACCGGCAAAAAGACCCACGGCGAAACCAATAAAGAGCCCCAGCACCGGAATCACAAAGGCGCCGATGACCGCGCCAAGAATTGCCCACAGGATGGACCCGGTGGGAACTTGATGCTCCTTGAGCTTCCGGCCGGTGAGCACCGCGGAAGCCGACCACCCCAGAGCAGCGATCAGCATGCCCAACCCGGCAGCCCACCAAGCGGGGCCGCTGCCGAGTAACCAACCCCACCCGAGCAGAGTCAGGATGGTGAGCAGGGATCCGGGTAGCACCGGGAAGATCGTTCCCAAGGCGGAGACGAAGAGCAAGAGCCCGGCGATAATGGTGTAAATGATCTGTAGGTCCACCGTCCAAGTGTTGCACGGCGATCCTTGGCGCGGGCGGTGCCGTGCCTGAACCGCCTCAACACAGCCGCCCCAGATCAGAGTTCAAGAGGATCGTAAGGGAACGACAGAGGGATAGCGGACATTACAGGGTATGAACCACTTACCGCCGGTCAGTGACCGGGAACTGCTGCATCGTGCCGGTGCTGGGGACGGGGCAAGCTTCGCCGATCTCTTTGACCGGCACCGCTTGGTGGGCTGCCGGGGCGTAGCGTACGTTGAGGGTGTGGATGGCCGCGATGGCTAGGGCCCAAATAATTCGTTCGGAAGTGCGCACAGCCCGTTCCCCGGATCAAGGGGAACGGGCTGTGCGCGAAGGCTACTTCTTCAAATGGTCAACCAACTGCGAAGCAATACCGTTGTAGCTGCCCGGGGTCAGCGACTGCAGGCGCGCCTCGGCCTCAGCGGACAAGCCCAGCTCGCCGACGAATTCCTTCAGCCGAGCAGCATCCACGCGCTGTCCGCGGGTCAGATCCTTCAGCCGCTCGTACGGGTTGTCCATACCTTCCACCCCGGCGATGGCCTCGGCGCGCATCACCATCTGGATGGCCTCGGCCAGCACCTCCCAGTTGTGGTCCAGATCCTCGGCCAGCACGGCCTCGGCAACATCCAGACGATCCAGGCCCTTGGCAACGTTGGAAATCGCCAGCACCGAATGGCCGATGGCGGTACCGATATTGCGTTGCGAGGAGGAGTCGGTCAAGTCGCGCTGCCAGCGGCTGGTGACCAGGGTGGAGCCCAGAGTATTGAGCAGACCATTGGAGATCTCCAAGTTCGCCTCAGCGTTCTCGAAGCGGATCGGATTGACCTTATGCGGCATGGTCGAGGAACCGGTGGCCCCAGCCACCGGGATCTGCGCGAAATAGCCGATGGAGATGTAGCTCCAGATATCCGTGCACAGGTTATGCAGGATCGAGTTGAAACGGGCGATGTCCGCGTACACCTCGGCCTGCCAGTCGTGGGATTCGATCTGGGTGGTCAGCGGGTTCCAGGTCAGACCCAGATGCTGGACGAAACCCTTGGCGATCTGCTGCCAGTCGGCGTTGGGTACCGAGGCGTAATGCGCGGCGTAGGTACCGGTGGCGCCGTTGATCTTGCCCAAGTATTCGGTCTTCTCAATGCGGTCCAGCTGGCGGGTCAGTCGCCAAGCCAGCACGGCCAGTTCCTTACCCAGAGTGGTTGGGGTGGCCGGCTGACCGTGGGTGCGCGAGAGCATCGGCACCTCGCGAGAATCCTCGGCCATCTTGGTCAGCTGTGCCACCAGATCGCGGGCCGCCGGCAGCCAGACCTGAGTCACGCCCCCCTGCACACCCAGCGCGTAGGAGAGGTTATTGATGTCTTCACTGGTGCAGCCAAAGTGCACCAGTGGCTTGAGCTGGCCGATGCCCAAGCCTTCCAAACGATTGGCGATGTAGTACTCCACGGCCTTCACATCGTGCACGGTGACCGCTTCAATCTCGGCCAGTTCTTTGACCGAATCGGCATCGAAGTCGGTGACGATCTTACGCAGACCTGCCACCTGTTCGGCGCTCAACGGGGCAGTGCCCGGCAGCACCGAGTGTTCGGTGAGATGAATCAACCACTCGATTTCGACGTGGACACGGTCACGGTTCAAAGCCGCCTCGGATAGGTAGTCCACCAGCGGGGCCACAGCGGAACGGTAACGACCATCGAGTGCACCAAGTGCCAATGGTTCATTTGCAAGGGAAGTACGCACATTCTCAGACATGCCCATATTCTTTCATCACTTGGCGGCGGACACATCTTTACGACAAGTCCACATCCGGGCGATCAACCGGTTCACTGTGGCCGAAAGCTGCCCATGCTGGTGGTCAACCGGGGCTTCACCGGGAAGGGCACGAACTATGAAGGGCGAGGGCATGTTCAACGCAACCTTGGATACGGTGGCAATTCGGCTGGGACAAACCCAGGACGCGGTCTCCACCGCGCTTTCCGAACTGACCGAAATCAGCGGTTTGACTTGGCAAACCGTAGCGGGCAGAGAGTTTACCGAGCGTACGACGGAGCTAGCCGAGATGCTTCAACGATTGCGCGAACAAATCGGTACGACGCACACCCAGCTGCTGGCCGCCACTCGTGCGCTGGACGAACTCGAGGAAGAAATTATTGCCCAGCTAGCGGGGTAGCGATGGGGTATGAAATCAATTACAACGCCGAGGATTACGCGCATGCCGCACAGGTGTGCCGGTCGGTCTGCGGGCATGCAGAACAAGTCCAGCAGGCGGCCGCGCAATCTCTGCTGCACGCGGTAGCTTGCCGGGTCGAAGCGTCCTGGCGGGCACAGCTGGCCGGGGTGATTCCGAGGTTAGGCGCGCTGTGGGAGTTGAGTGAACAGTTAGAAGAGTTGGCGGCCCGGGCCAGCGCGATCGAGTCACTGGCTACCTCCTTAGCGGCCAAGGTGGTCCTTGCCATGGAACGAGCTAGCGCTGCCGAACAGAAGATCCGGGCCATGTTTGTCCTGCTGGGTGCACCTCAGACGCTGCTCGATGGCTTTACCGGGGCGCGGGAGAATGACTGGCGGCCACCGCGCGAGGAAACGCAGCGTTTAATCGAACTTTTTGCAGTGCTAGCGAATGTGGAGATTCTGCCTTGGCAAGCCCACGAACTTGACGGGGCACGGGTTCCGGAGGTGATGCACAAACTCAGCGAACTTTTGGATTCACAGAACCTCGTACCTCGCCAACCGATCGGCATCGAAGCAGTTGAACAGCTTGATGCGATCCCGCTGGAGGGAAACCTAGAGAGCTACATCCGGCTGCAGGAACTAACCCGTCAAGAAGATTCCCGGATACTGATTGGCCGCACTTTCAGCGAAGGCCGGGAGGTATTTTTGGTGATTGTTCCCGGTACCCAACCCCAGCGGAAGGATGATAACCCCTTTGATCCGCGAGGCATTTTGGATTCGCTGGGGCATAACTCGGAAAACTACGCCGAAGCTTTCGCCAAGGCCCTTGAGTTTTCCGGCGCCCGCGAAGGCAGTGAGGTCATTCTCAGCGGGCACTCCCAAGGTGGGATTCACATTGCGAATCTGGCCAAACATCCACTGTTGCGACGGAAATTCAAAATCAAGACGGTCCTCACCCTCGGGTCCCCGGTTGCACCCATTGAATTGCCCGATGATGTGCAGTCACTGCATCTGGAAGACAGTACAGACCCGGTACCGGGGATGGACGGGCGGCCGAATCGACGCAAACCCCGGCAACTCACCATCACTTTTCCCAAGCCGACTAATCCGGAAGCATTGGATTCGGAAGGCTTCGGCAAAGGCCACCAGTTACAGAATTATCGCGACCATCTCATGCGGCTGGAAGCGTCGCCGGGTCCAGAACTCCTCCCAATTATCAACGGCTTACGTTTCGATTCGGGGCCGCTTAAGCTCAGAAGCTTCCGGCTGCGGCGTCAAGAGAAGAAACCGGCACCCACCCCGACCCGTCGGGATAAGAATTACCGCAAACTCAGCGAAATCAACCCGCCGCATTAGCCCCGAATCTCTGGCTACTAAAAGACGGATTCGACATCCGACGTCGACTCACGCGTTATTTCCAAAAGTCTTCGGTGGTTCTAGCGCGTGCCGGTGACCGATGTTCGAATCAAGGACTCCGCAGGCTTTCCATGCAGAAAGATTAGCGTACACAACGGCATGTTGAGTCTCACTTAAAATGGGAAAACTGGTCCCGGAAGCAGAGGCTCTAACGCCGTTCCTTGCCGACGAATAGTCCCAGCACCGCCGAAACAATGGAAATAATCAGCGTGCCGACGATGGCATCCCACCAGAAAGTTTCAATGGTCAGACGCACCGGAGTGAACTGTGAAACCCAAGAGGTGAGCATCAGCATCAGCGCATTGATGATCACGGTAAATAACCCCAGCGTCAAACAGGTGATCGGCAGGGAGAACAGCGAGACGATCGGGCGCACCAGCGCGTTAATCAGACCGAAAATTAGTCCGACAATCAGGTAAGAGAACACCCTGCCCGTCAGATCATCGCCGAGGCCGCTGATTTCAATACCGCCCACGATCCACACCGCCGCGGCTAGGGCTAGCGCATTGACCAGCACACGAATCAAGAAGTTCATGAAATCTACCTTGTCATAAGATTCCGCGTGGAGCCTGTAAATTTTCTCCCCGTGCCCGCAGAGTCACCGATAAGCTGGCCTCATGACTGATAACTTGAACCATGATCCCGTTCAGCCACGGCCCGTGGTGGCTCGCTTGCCCAAATACGCCGCCGGTAAACCCCCGGTGGACGTGCCGGGTCTAACCCCGTATAAATTGGCCTCGAACGAGAACCCCTTTGAGCCTTTGGACGAAGTGCGCGCCGCGATTGCCGCGACGTTGGGAATCAACCGTTATCCGGACACCATCTCCACCGAATTGTGCGCCCAATTGGCTCTCGTCTTAGGGGTTCCGGCCGAGGACATCGTCACTGGTGCCGGTTCGCTTGGCGCGCTGACCCAGATTCTGTCCACTTTTGCCGGGCAGAACGAGGACGGGGTGCAAGACGAGGTCATCTTCGCTTGGCGATCCTTTGAAGCTTACCCAATCGTGGTGCAGTCCGCCGGGGCGCTACCGGTGCAAATTCCCTTGCTGTCCGACGGTCGCCACGACCTGGACGCGATGGCCGAGGCTATCAACGAAAACACCTCAGTGATCTTGTTGTGCACCCCAAATAACCCGACCGGGCCAATCCTGACCCAGCGTGAGGTCGACGACTTCATCGCCCGCGTGCCAAAGAATGTGCTGATCGTCCTTGATGAGGCTTACACCGAGTTTGTGCGCGATGCCGAGGCCGTGGACGGGATTAAGACCTATCAGCAGCATCGCAATGTTGTGGTGCTACGCACCTTCTCCAAGGCCCACGGGCTGGCGAACCTCCGCATCGGGTATTCGGTTTCGCACCCAGAAATCACCAGCTACCTGCGGCTGATTGCCACTCCATTTGCCGTGTCCAGCGTGGCTCAGCAGGCGGCCATGGCCTCGCTAGCGAATCTGGACAAGGTTATGGCTCGGGTGGACTCGCTCGTGGAGGAACGCGAACGCGTGGTGGCGGCGCTAACGGAACTGGGCTGGAAGATTCCCACCACCCAGGCGAACTTCGTATGGCTGCCGTTGGGGGAGCAAAGCATGGACTTTGTTCAGTTGGCCGAAGCCCGTGCTTTGTCCGTGCGCGGATTCGCGGGCGAGGGAGTTCGAGTGTCCATCGGCGAAGTCGAAGCCAACGACCGTTTCCTTGCGCTGTGCCGAGAGAATGCCGGGTTGTTAAGCTCATAGAACGAGTCAAAATATCGCATTTCTCAGTGGACGGGCGCTAGGCTTGTGACTAGGACATGACGTATATGTCCCATGCGGAATACATTCCGCGTGGGGCATATTTAATTGAAGGGAAGCGTATGCCGCACAGTGCAGCCGAGGCATCCGAGCCGGAGTTCATTCAGTTATTGACTCCGGAAGGTACACGGCACTCTCATGAGTTCTACGATGCCTACCTGCAAGATGTGGACGATCAGATGCTGCGCGATTTTTATCGCGACATGGCGCTGACTCGCCGCTTTGATGCCGAAGCCACCGCGCTGCAACGTCAGGGCCAGCTCTGCCTCTGGGTGCCACTGCGCGGTCAAGAAGCCGCGCAGATCGCCTCGGGCCGTGCCACACGGCGCAGCGACTACATCTTTCCCACCTACCGTGAACACGGAGTTGCGCTGACCCGTGATGTGTCCTTCTCCGAGATGTTGCGCCTCTTTCGAGGAATTTCCGGGGGCGGCTGGGATCCACGGGAAAACAACTTCCACATGTACACCATGGTGCTCGCCGCCCAGCTACCGCACGCGGCGGGCTACGGGATGGCATTGAACTTGGAACAGCACGGTTGGGATGAGGCCAAGCGTGCTGCCGACGGGGAAGCCGTGCTGGCCTATTTCGGTGATGGTTCCTCCACCGAGGGGGAAACTCACGAATCGATGGTTTTTGCCGCCAGTTTCAACGCCCCGGTGGTGTTCTTCTGTCAGAACAACCAGTGGGCGATCTCGGTGCCTTTCGAAGTGCAGTCCAAGGTGCCGCTGGTCAAGCGCGCCGCCGGATACGGAATGCCGGGAATACAGGTGGACGGCAACGACGTGCTGGCCGTGCTGGCCGCCACCCGTTGGGCCTTGGAACACGCCCGAAGCGGCAAGGGGCCGGTGCTGATCGAAGCGATCACCTACCGGCTCGGGGCGCACACCACCGCCGATGACCCCACCAAATACCGCAAGAGCGCCGAGGAAGAAGCCTGGGATCCCAAGGATCCGCTGATCCGGCTGGAAACCTACCTGCGCGAGCAGAACCTGGTGGATGATGCCTTCTTCGCGCAACTCGCCGTCGACGGAGATGAGATGGCCGCTCGGGTCCGCAAGGACGCGATGGCTTTCCCAGTTCCACCACTGGCCGAGGCCTTTGAGCACGTCTACGCCGAGGCCCACCCGCTGATCAAGGAAGAGCTGGCGTGGCATCTGGAGTACGAAGCAGGATTCGCCGATGAGGCCGGAAACGAGAGCAAATAACGTGACCACCACTATGACCTTGGCCAAGGCCATCACCGCCGGGCTGGATAAAGTTCTACAGGCCAACGAGCGCGCGATCCTCATCGGCGAAGATATTGGCAAGCTCGGTGGCGTCTACCGCATCACCGAAGGCCTGCAGGAAAAGCATGGCGCCCACCGGGTGATTGATTCGCCACTGGGGGAGGCTGGCATCGTCGGAACGTGCGTGGGCATGGCTCTGCGCGGTCATCGCCCGATGGCCGAGATCCAGTTCGACGGTTTCGTCTTCCCGGCCTTCAGCCAGATCACCACCCAGCTGGCCAAAATGCGCACCCGTTCCGAGGGTCGCATCGACATGCCGGTGGTCATCCGCATTCCATACGGTGGTGGCATTGGATCGATTGAGCATCACTCCGAATCCCCGGAAGCCCTGTTCGTACACACCGCCGGGTTGCGGGTGATCACCCCCTCCAATGCGAACGACGCCTACTGGATGATTCAGCAGGCTGCTCAATCTCAGGACCCGGTCATCTACTTCGAACCCAAGCGCCGCTACTGGCTCAAGGGTGAGGTGGACACCGAAAACCCGGCGCTGGACGCGTTCAAGGCCCAGGTCATCCGGCCCGGGGAAGACGCCACCATCGTGGCTTACGGCCCGCTGGTCCCGGTCGCTTTGGCTGCGGCCGAAGCGGCACTGGAAGATGGGCGTTCGGTCGAGGTCATTGACCTGCGTTCACTTTCACCGATCGACTTTGACACCATCACCGAGTCGGTGCAGAAGACCGGACGGCTGATTGTCACCCACGAGGCTCCGACCTTCGGCGGCATCGGTGGCGAAATTGCGGCACGGATTAGTGAACGTGCCTTCATGTCGCTCGAAGCCCCGGTGATCCGCGTGGGCGGTTTCCACATGCCGTACCCGATCTCCAAGGTCGAGTCCCAGTACCTGCCCGATATTGACAAGCTGCTTGAAGCGCTCGACCGCTCCTTCGCCTACTAGATCTGAGGAATTCGATGACTACCTTCAACCTGCCTGATGTTGGCGAAGGGCTGACCGAGGCGGATATTGCCTCCTGGAAGGTCGCCGTGGGTGACACCGTGGAAGTCAACCAGATCTTCGTGGAGATCGAAACCGCGAAGTCACTGGTGGAGTTGCCCTGCCCCTTTGCTGGGGTAGTGACCGAACTGCACGCCGAAGAAGGTCAGACCGTGCTGGTGGACTCTGCGCTGATCACCATCGACGAGGACGGTAATAAGCCAGCTCCCACCGGCACCCCGGATGCGACCGAAGCCCTTGCAACTGCCACCCCGGTGGCCAGTGAAGAACCCGGCCCGTTGGTGGGTTCCGGACCCACTGCGGACTCCGCCCGGCGCCGCCTACGGGTGAACCGTCCGGTCCCCAGTGCGGCCGGTAAACGCACCGCGGCGGCCCGTGCCAGCGGTGCTCCCAGCGCCTTGGCCGACCAGATCTCCCGTCGTGCGCAGGATATTTCTGCCGCGGTGGCCCGCGAGGTGGATAAGCGTAAGCCGGCGATGGCCAACTTTGTGGATCGGGTGATGGCCAAGCCGCCGGTACGTCGGCTGGCCAAAGACCTGAACATCGACATTAACGATGTGGTGGGCACCGGTACTCAGGGTGAAGTCACCCGCCAAGACGTGAATAGCTACAATGCGCAGCGTGCCGCCGAACGCGACGCGGCGCCACTGTACTGGCAGAAGGGTTCACGCGAAGAAACCCGCATTGAACGCACCGTGGTGCGTGGCGTGCGTAAGGCCACCGCCAAGGCGATGGTGGATTCGGCCTTCACCGCGCCGCACGTCTCGATCTTTGTCGACGTGGATGCCAGCCGCACCATGGAGTACGTGGCCCGCTTGAAGAAGTCCCGGGACTTCGAGGGGATTAAGGTTTCCCCGCTGCTGGTGCTGGCGCGCGCGGTGATTTGGGCTGCCGCGCGTAACCCATCGGTGAACGCCAGCTGGGTGGACACCGCCGAGGGAGCCGAAATTCATCAGAAGCACTTCTTGAACCTAGGGATTGCCGCGGCCACCCCGCGCGGACTGCTGGTACCGAATATTAAGGACGCACAGGATCTGTCGATGCGCGAGCTGGCCATCGAACTCAATGAGCTGGCCAGCACCGCCCGGGCAGGGAAGACCAAGCCCGAGGCGATGCGCGATGGCACCTTGAGCATCACCAACATCGGTGCGCTGGGCATCGACACCGGTACCCCGATTATCAACCCCGGTGAGGTCGCCATCGTTGCGTTCGGAACCATCCGGCAGAAACCGTGGGTGGTGGACGGGGAAGTAGTTCCACGCTGGATCACCACGCTGGGCGGCTCCTTCGACCACCGGGTGGTCGATGGGGATCTATCGGCCCGTTTCATGGCCGATGTGGCAGCAATTATGGAAGAACCCGCGTTGCTCTTGGACTAGGCTTTCCGGCGCAGACTTAGACCGGCGTTCACCTTGGCGGTGAGCGCCGGTTTTGTCTATTCAATGTTGATAAGCTGGGGCGAGAAGATCCCGACCCAAGGAGCGCATGATCAACGCACTTTCGAGCGCTGCCTTGGTGCTGAGCTTCCTCTTCCCGAGTATCCCCATGCTAAGCAGCGAACCGACGCCCGCCTACCCCAGTGCCACCAGCGTGCCCCAAGACTCGGAGGGCACCATTGTGCTGCCCGGACTGAGCGATGAGAGCGAAAACTTCCAGCTCGCCGTCAAAGACTCGGCGACGGAGCTGATCGACACTCCCGCGGTGATGGCGGCCGCCGCAGAGATCCTAGCCGACACTGGGTTAAAGGTGGCGCTGGCGGTGGATCAGGAACCGATCACGGTGGCCTCCGTCGACCAGTTGATTCGCGGGATGCTGCTCTTTGGACCCATCGACGCCCTGAGCGATGACTGGTTGGAGAATGCGAAAACCCGCGGTTATGTGGCGAAGGACTGGGTGGTTATCGGGATCATCCTGCCCGAATCCGGGCAGGGAGACACCCGCGTCGGCATCGATCTGGGACGCAATCTCAGTGTGCCCGATGATCGGCTGGTGACGGTCGGGCTAGATGACTTCGCTGCGGGCAACACCACCGCAGCCGTGATCAGCACCCTAGAATCGGTGGTTGCCGGGGTGGAACGCGAACCGGATTACGCCCGCTACGCACTGTGGGTGCTGGGCGGGTTGGTGGTGCTCCTTGGCGGTAGCGGCACCGTGAAAGCGTTGAGTAAGCGCCGCAGTGAGCGCGAAACTGCCCAACGCGCTCAGGCTGAGAATGCCGCCGCTCAGATCCGCGTACTGGCACAGCGTATCGAAGGGGTGGGATACCAACCGTGGCAGCCTACCGGCAACGGTCCTGCGGCCCAAGCCCTCGGCGCGCTGGCACGCACCGGGCCGCAACTCGTAGCGGCGGCCCGCACCGCTGCGGGTCCGGAAGATAGCAACCCTAGCCCCACCCAAGCACCCAGACTCACCGAGCATGCCGCGACGCTAGGCCAACTGCAGGAGATCCTCGATGAGCTGGACTCTTGGAACCGGCCGGCTAAGCTGGCGCAGAGCTTACGTCGGATGCAGGAAAATCACCGTGAACAGCTGGCCGAGATCCCGCCACTCTTGGCGGCAGACACCCGCGGGCGGATCGACAATGCTCAGGCCATCCGGGTGCTAGTGGTGGAACATACCGATGAGCTGCAAGTGCTCCGCACCGCTACAGTAACCGCGGACAGCGGCGAAGAACTTTTGGAACGGCACTGGAAACTCCGCCACGAATTAGCCAACGAACTGCGGACCGCACCGGCCTTAGCTAAGCTACCCGGTACATCGACAGCAGATATTTTCGGGCGACTAAACGGTTTGCTGGAGGCAACGGCGAAAGCATGAAAATGACCCGGAACTGGCCTTGGCTGCTGGCCCTAATCTGCGCGGTAATCACCATGGTGACCGCGCTGAACGCATTCCAGGCGGTGCGCGCCGAACCGGAACACGAGCTGAGTATCCGCGTCGTGGGGGAACACGACTGGAACATCTCCCAAGAGACCGTCGACGCGCTCCTGAGCGAACCGATTCGCAGCTGGCGGCCTTTGGAGATGACCTTCACCGACCGCTGGCTCACCGGCGATGAACTGTTGCGCGGGCAGGTGCCGGAAAACAGCATCATTGTCTCGGCCCAGTTGCAGCGCTTACGCACCGAGGAGCCGGTCGCCGAACGTTTTACCGGTGCTGGGTTTGACCGCAACCTGAGTAGCGCTGAGAAATACACCGATATTCGCTTCGATATTTCCCAGGGATTCCTGGATAACCTGGGACTCGGGCACGGCCCGGCCGCGGTGGTGGCCGCAGCAGAACAGGCCGCCGCCCTGCTCGGTGGCGGCCCGGTGACTAACCCGGTGTACTGGTTGGCCGGCATCGGACTCGGGGCGATGACGACCGCCGCCTTCCTGGGTGTGGGGATGCGGCGGCGCGGGGTGCGGATAAAGCGAGAGCAACGTTTGAAGGCGGCCGGAAGAAAGCTTGCCCGCGTGGTACTGGATCTTGAAGCGCTGGAAGTGACCTATCGGACGGTGCGTGAAACAGACCGGCCAGCCGGGTTCACCCGCTCCTGGGAAAAATTGGAGCGGCTTTCGCTGGACGCCGCCCGTCGGGAACAACGTCTGCTTCCGGATGAAGCCGAGTACGCCCAAGAGCTCAGCGCCTTCGAACGTGAGGTTCGCGAACTGACCGAGCTGGCCGACGGACTACTGGGGGCTGGGTCGGTGCATGCCCAGCTGGCCGGCACCGGGTCCACCTTCGATCGGCTCAGCCAGCCAATCAACGCGGCCACCTTGGAACTCTTGAATCGTTTGCAGGCCGCCCCGGGGCGGATGGTCAGCCAGCAGCAGCTCGATGCGATTCGAGCGGGTCTGGATCGGCTGATTAGCGTGGCTAATAGCGCCGATGATTCACGCCAAGCCATCGACCAGTGGTCTGCGGCGGAAGCGGAGCTGGCCGAAACGGTCCGTAAATTCAACGCTTGGTTGCGCCGCTACCCACATGACCGCTCACCGATCTCCCCGATCCAGGAAGCTGCTGCGCTGCGCACCTTGCGGCAATCTCTCGGGCTGGCCGAATCTACGGCACTGACCCAGCTGGGTCGCGCCAACGCCCGGGTGCGCAGCATTCTGGGGGACTTGCCAACCGATACGCCACAGACATCTGCTCACGGCCGGCGCGGTTGGCAAAACCGTGCGAAAAAGCGGGGCGATGAGCCTCCGGCTCGGCGCCGTTGGTTGCAGGCCGGGGTAGCCCTCGGGATATTGCTGGTCGCCATGATTGTTTCCGGTGTGCTCGTTGCTCCCTATTCGCAGCGCCCGCAGGCTGAAGAAAACAGCGGTAGCGCCGCGCTGGAGCTGGTCATCGACGGCACCCACGAGAAGGTGGTGGAAGCCGATATCCGCCGCTTCATGGACATGGAGTTCCCGCAGCCGGAGCGGATTACCATCGCGGTGCGCGACGCGGCGGCCTACCTGCAGTACGATTCGGAGGAACCCGACCGGCTGATTCCACGCAACATCCCCGACATCCTCTGGCGGTTGAAAGACGAGTTCGGGGACAAGGTCGATGAACTGACCGGGGAGCTGCGTGAAGGCGAAACGATCATTCCGGCGATGATTTTTGCCGATGGGACCCTAGCGATTCCGGGGATGGCCAGCTGGCAGGTGTCCGGTGGCGATTATGGCTGGGGGATGAACTGGGAGCATGGCAGTATCCGCGGCTCGGACTACGGAGATATCACCCTCGCCAACATGATCGATGACTACGCTGAAGCCCTGGTGCGCAACGATGCGCGCCGCCCGGACTTCTCGGTGTCCGGGCTTTTCTGGACCCTGAGTTTCACCCTCTGGCTGACGGTGCTCAACGCGCTCGTGTTGCTGCGCTTCGCGCTGAGCGCCACCCAACGCCTAGGCCAGTTGGGCCGCGGGGGCCGCCGGCTGCGGACCGTGCAACTTGAACTTCAGAAACTGGCCATCGGTCTGGACGAGTCACGTCTGAATGCGGTGGCGGTGCTGGGGGCCGGGCCGCCGGGCACCGCCGCGGAAGCTGGGCAACGGCTGCACGAGCGGGCGCTGGCGATGGCCTGGCGGGAGTCCGAGGAGCTTTCGGCCATCGAGCTTTCCGCGCGTTTCGGGGCGGATTTTGAACGACGCGTGGCCCACCTCGAAGGGCTGGTGCGCACCTTGCAACGTCACGAGGTGGACGTGCAGGTGCGCGCCGATGAATTCATCGCCGCCACCCGCGGTGCCGGCGGTTAGCACTACGGAGCGCTTAGCCCCAGCGTGTTGGGTAGTTCGGTGGCCTCACCCAGCACGTTGCTGGCCAAGTACCCCAACACCACCTCGTACCAAAGCTTGGCATGCTGCGGGCTGAGGATCCAATGGTTCTCCTGCGGGAAATACAAGAACCGGTGCGCGGTGGAACCATCGGCGGCTTGCGGCAGTCCTGACTTGGACAGCAGCTCGTACCACAACCGCAAGCCCTCACCGATGGGTACCCGGTAGTCCTTATCGCCGTGGATGACCAGCATAGGGGTGCGGATCTGTCCGATGTACTTGCTCGGGGAGTAGGTGGCGACCATCTCCGGTTTCATTTCCCGCGCCCAGTAGAAGGACATATCGGTGCTGGGGCCAAACCCATCCAGATCCCAGAGGCTGGCGTGGGTGACGATGGCTTTGAACCGGTCGGTCTGCCCGGCGATCCAGTTGGCCATGTAGCCGCCGAAGGAACCACCCATGGCTGCGGTGCGCGTCTGATCAATATCCGGGCGAGCTTGCACCTCATCGGTCAGCTGCATCAGATCCGTATAGGGTTCAGCCCCCCAACGACCCCAGCCGCGGGCGATGAAATCGTGCCCGTACCCGGTGGACAGCGCCGGATCCGGCAGCAGTACCGCATACCCGGCGGCAACCATAATCCACGGGTTCCACCGCCAGCTCCAGGTGTTCCACGAGGACACCGGCCCACCATGTACCCACAGCAGTAAGGGCGCAGGGTCTGCTGCGCGCGCGTCGGAGGGCAGCGCCAGCCAGGCGCGAATGGTGGAACCATCCGCTGCGGTAGGTCCGTGATCGACGATGAACATCTGGCCGACCGCGGCTCGGAACCGGATCTGGACTACTTCAAAACCAGCGATGACGCGTGGCCAATGCTCTGGGTTGCCGAGGAGTATCTCGAAGCCACCGGGTATCGCGAGGATGATCAGGTCACCCGTGAGCAAGCCGAGGCGTTCGTGAATACGGAGGACTTCGAGTTCCTCAGCTCGATCATGAAGACGGTGCGCATTACCGAGTAGTCGATCACGCCGCGAAGGGTTGAAGCTTACCGGAGCGATACAGCGCGGTAGCTTCCCCGGTCAACCGGTTGGCTTCAAGCGCTTCGGACGGACTCATCCAGTAGGTGTTGACGCGGAGTTTTTGTGGGGGGTCGAGATTGCGCGGTAGCAGCACCATCGGGCGACAGCCCTGGACCTTCACCACCTTGAACAAACCGCTGTGCCGGGCCAAGTGGTGCACCTTACAATATAGATCCACGTTATCTACGTTCGTTTTGCCACCTTTGTCCCACGGGTCGAGGTGGTCCAATTCGCAACGGTTTGCAGGCATGGTGCATCCCGGATATGAACATCCCCGGTAGGCGGCACGCACCGCTCGGCCCACATGCTTGGGGAAGAGTCGTCGTGAACGTCCGAAATCCAACACCATTCCCTTGGAACTGAGCACTTCGGGATAAATTTTGGCTTGGCAGAGTAGCGCGCGGGCCTCCCCGGCGGACAGTGGCAGGCCGTTGGCGGTAACCGCGTAGTCTGCGGCTCCGGCGAGCATCTTCTCGTAATTCAGGATTACGACCACTTCCGGGGTGAAGGCGCTGGGGCTTTCGCTTGAGGTTTCTTGTGCTCCGCGGATGAGTTCGATCAGTGCCATGAGGTGACGAAATTCCGGGCGAAGATCTTCCAAAGGCAGGGCGAGTTCTGCGGGCGTTGGAGGAGTCGTGGCGACCGGTGAGTCAGACACGGTTTCGGGGGCACTGCTTTCGTTTTCAGCTTCTGTTGGGGTTTCGCGGGCCCACTGCGGCATACTCTCGGCATCTCCCCACGACTGTGCGGCGGGATCCCTAGGTGCTAATCCGCCATAGCGGGCGGCAATCATCGCCATGAGCGCATCGCGGTTTCCGGCTAAGGTCTTGGGATTATCGCTTTGGCTGAAGGCGGATTCGAATAGTTCCGCGTCTTGTGGCAACAACCGCAGGTTGTAATTCACCAGTCCGCGTTTGACTCCGCGCCGGTAACAGCCCACTTCTGCCAGCAGAGCTTCCAGCGGTCGCTGAGCATTGAGACATTGTTGTGCCATGCGGGTCAGATGTTTGCGCGCGGTTTGTGGTTGCTGGCGAATCAGCGAGATAGCGTCTTGCTCCAACTGTTCTTGGGCCTGGCTTGCCTGGGGTCCGATGCCCAGATCCTTGCGCACCCCGCGGATCTGTCGGGAGGCGCTCAGCAGCAGGCGTGGGTCGGTGTCCGCGGAACCGAATTCTTCGGCCAGATCTGGAAGCAGCGGCTCACCGCGGGTTCCGGCCGGGCTGACGGTAGCGATTAGCGCATCGGCCTGTTGTAACCGTTCACGGGCGGTCGACAGCGGGATGTTCAACCAGGAATGGAGCAGATCCACGGCGCTGTGAAAATGCGTACGGCCACGGCTGAGTTGCCCTTCGGTGGCGCGTAACGCTCCCCGGGAGGGGTGTGTTCCAGCGTCGCGAATGGTTTCGAGCGAAGCCGGATCCAGCTGGTGTGCACCGGTGCGGCGGACCGCGTCGGCTGCATGGATTTGTGCCCGCACCAAGTGCTCACTGAGCTGTTCCACCAGCAGCGCGAAGTAGGCGGCATGACCCGCCGGGGGTTGCTGCTCGGCGACGACGGTGGTCGCCTGCTGGATCAGTGCGGCGGCCTGCGCCAACTGTTCCAAAGGGTGCGCGGTGCTGGTGTACATGCGCCCCATCATGCCCCCGAGAAATTGTGTCGCGGGGGCGGAACAGAAAAATTGTGGATAAGTTTTACAAAGCGGTGAGGACACCCACCGGCACTCCGCCACCGAGGGTGGGGCTGCTGGCCAGTTCAGTGAGGGTGGCCGGCGGGTCGGGCAGGTAGTCGGTGAGCATTTTGATGGTCAGCGGCATGCGCGCGCGGTCACTCCCATCGGCAATTTTCAACGCCAGCGCGGACCCGTCGGCCAAACCGACCGCCTGAATCCCCTCAAAACCGTCCTTGGCCACCGCCCGGGGCAGCCGCTGCATCAGCTCGGTAACATCACGTCCGCGGCCGGCCACGAGTTCGGGATGCTGACGCATCGCCTGAGCCACCTGGTGCTCCTCGGTCCCGGGTCCCGCGCAGGACAGTCGGGCAAACCCACGGGCTAGGGCCGGGAGCGAGAGCGGGTAGACCTGGGTGCCGCAGCCATCGGTGCTGATCGCGGTGATGCGTTGGCCGGTGAGCTCCTCCACGGTGTCGGCCAGCAGTTGAGCCAGCGGATGGGTGGGTGCGAGATAGCCCTCGGTGGGCCAGCCCAAGTGTTGGCACAAAGCTAGCAGGGCGGCGTGCTTACCCGAACAGTTTTGAGCCAGCTGGGTGGCTTGCCCGCCGGCAGCCAGCCAGTCTTCGCGTTCGGTGACCCCGTAGGGCAGATCGGTGGAGTTGCCCAAGTCGTTTTCGGCCAGTCCGGCAGCGTGCAAGGTGCTCAACGCGATCCGTTGATGTTCGGGGGAACCGGAATGGCTGGCCGCGGCCACAGCGATTTGTTCCGCGCTCAGCTGGAGTCCGGCGCGCAAGATGGCTACGGCGAAGAGCGGTTTGAGGGCCGAGCGCGGGTAGAAGTGAGCTGAGGTGTCTCCACGCGAGTGCACGATGTTCCCACCGGGGTCCAGCACCACCGCCGAACCGTGGTGAATGGATTCGATCCGTTCCCCGCGGCTGGCTGCAACCACTGGAACGTGGGCCGGTAGATCCTGAAGTGGCAAGGGAAGCATGAGTCTCCTGATCGGCGGGGCAACGTGTTGAGTATGTCAATCGGTCGGGGACTTGGTCAATTTCATCCAGAACCCGGGAATGTATGCGGCGATGAGTGACGTGTAAAAATTGGGACGTGGCCGAAGCGATGTGATGAGCTTCGGGCCAGCCCGCTAAAGCGAGTCTGCTCGAGGTCATGCTGGCACCTGGGCTGAACTGACCCATCGCCGCACGGTGGTCTCAACATTATTCCGGCTGGGTGCAGCAAGCGTGAAGCACGCCTCGGCTGCGCGCTGTTCGGAAAGAACCGCATCCGGTGTTGAACAGGCGCAAGATTTTGTGGCAGATCCCTATCCTTTCCTCGCGGTTTCTGCGTAGGGTGCAAGTACGAGCGCCCGCGGGTGAGCGGGCGGCAATCATCTAAGGAGTATTCGTGAAAACTCGCGCGGCCGTGGCCATCGCCCCTGAAAAAGATCTAGAAATCCGCGAACTTGAGCTCGATGAACCCCAAGCCGGAGAGTTACGGGTGCGGATCGTCGCCACCGGAGTCTGCCACACCGATGCCATCATCCGCGATCAGTGGTACCCCGTGCCGTTGCCGGTGGTGCTGGGGCATGAGGGAGCCGGAATTGTCGATGCGGTAGGTCCTGGGGTTCATGGATTTGCCGTCGGTGACAAAGTGGTGATGGGCCCGGCCCATTGTGGAGCCTGCCAGCAGTGTGTGGCCGGGCATCCGATGTATTGCGTGAACTTCTACGACCAAAACTTTGGGGTGCGTCGCGCCGATGGCTCCTCGGCGTTCTCTGCTGCCGGTGTACCGGTGGGTTCGCACTTCTTCGGGCAGTCCTCCTTTGCGCAATATACGAACGTGGCCGCCGGCGGTGCGGTGAAGGTGCCCGCGGATGCGCCATTGGAGATCCTGGGCCCGCTAGGGTGCGGAATCATGACCGGTGCGGGCGCGGTGCTCAATGTGCTCAAACCACAGCCGGGATCCTCGGTAGCCGTGTTTGGGACCGGCGCGGTGGGTATGGCCGGGATGTTGGCTGCCAAGGCTGCCGGGGCGACGACCATCATCATGGTGGACATCGTCGAGTCGCGACTGGAGTTCGCCAAGGAACTCGGGGCGACCCATACGGTGAACTCGAAGACCACCGATGCGGTGACCGCGATTAAAGAGATCACCACAGGCGGGGTGCAATTCGCGTTGGACACCACCGGGGTGCCGGCGGTGTTCACCCAGATGACTAACTCACTGGCCACCCGCGGACACGCGGCGTTGGTGGGTGCAGCCAAGTTGGGCACCGAGGCGAAAATCGATATCGGAACCCAGCTGCTGGCCGGTATCAATGTGCATCTGGTGATCGAGGGCGATGCGGTACCGCGTGAGTTCATCCCGCGGCTGATCAGCCTGCACCAGCAAGGGCTGTTCCCCTTCGACAAGCTGATCAAAACTTATGAGTTCGAGCAGATCAACCAGGCCTTCTCCGATTCGGCCGACGGGTCCACGCTGAAACCTGTGGTGCTGTTCTAGAGAACCCGCTGATCCCGGCGCAACGGATGGGTCTGGGGAACCTGCACGAGCACGATCTTGCTGCCATCCGGGTCCCGAACCGAGCCCTCGATTAATCCCCAGGGCTCGGTTCGGGCTTCGCGGTCGATGGGTACCCCCAATCGGTGGAGCCGCTCCAGCTCGGCGTGCACCTCGCGCACCTGCAGCCAGAGCACCAAGCTGGAGGGTTCACTTGCCGGACGGGAACCGGAAATTTCCAATTGCCCGGTGCCCAGTTGAAAGACGACGCCGGGACTATCCGGCGGACCAAATTCCCGCACCACCGGCAGGTTGAGGATTCTTTGGTAAAAATCAAGGGTGTCCGGGTGTGCCGGACGCAGCAGTACACGGCTGGTGATGATTTCCATAAGCTCTCCTCAATCGGTTCCCGAACCGAAAACCCCTGTTTGACATGTCAAACAGGGTTTTGGTTTTAGACGGTAATGACTTGGCCGGCGTAGGTCAGCCCGCCGCCAAAGGCGAAGAGCAGCACCTTGCTCCCGGCCGGCAGGGGATCATCGGCCATCATCTTGGACAAGGCCAACGGCACCGAGGCCGCGGAGGTGTTACCGGAGTACACCACGTCGGTGGCTACCCGCGCGTTGGGTGCGCCAATCTTCTGTGCCAGCGGTTCAATAATCCGCAAGTTCGCCTGATGCAGCACGATGCCATCGATTTCGGCCGGTTCCAGCCCGGCCTTGTCGATGATCTGCTGGGCGATTTTCGGTAGCTGGGTGGTGGTCCAGCGGAAGACGCTTTGCCCGTTCTGCGCGAACTTGTCATTGTTACTGTGTTCGATGCGGACCGCGTCGGACATTTGCGGCACCGAACCCCACAGCACCGGAGAGATCGCCTGCTCAGCACTGGCGCTGACCACCACCGCACCGGCACCATCGGCGGTCAACACACAGGTGGTGCGGTCGGTGAAGTCGGTGACATCGGTGAGCCGTTCGGAGGCGATGACCAGCGCGTTGCTGGCGCTACCAGCCATCACCGCGTGCTGAGCCATCGCCAGCGCGTGGTTGAACCCCGAGCAGGCAGTATTCACATCTAAGGTGGCGGGGCTATTTTCCATGCCCAGCGCCAGCGCGACGCGCGCGGCCATATTCGGGGCACGATCCACCGCGGTGCAGGTAGCGACAACCACCATGTCGATGTCCGAGGCCTGCAGGTTGGCGTTGGCCAGCGCCATCCTCCCCGCCTCGGTGGCCATGTAGTCCACGCTCTCATGATCCTGCGCCCAGCGGCGTTCTTTAATGCCTACGCGGCGGGTGATCCATTCATCGCTGGTTTCAACCAGCTTCTCAAGCTCGCTGTTGGGCACGACCTGTTCGGGCTGATAGTGGCCGAAAGATACTACTTTGCTGCCGCGCATTACGCTCCTAGAACTGAAAAAGGTTTTCAGCTCAATCTTAGTAGCTTCGCCGTTTACTCGCCGTTAGCTTAGTGGCCAGATGCCGTTTAACGGCGCGGGCTAGGCTACCCGAATGACCGGTTCTGCCCCCAACTATGAAACGTTACTGGCCCATCTGCGCAGTGCTTCTAGTGGGTTGGTGCCAGCCGAACGGCGGGTGGCCGAGGTGCTCATGGCACAGCTGCACCGCTTGGAGGAGTATTCGGCTCTCGCTCTGGCGGCCGAAGCTCAATGCTCGGCCGCCACCGTCGTGCGGGCCTGTCAACGCATGGGCTTTAGCGGATTTCAACAGTTGCGGCTGCAGTCCATCCGTGCCGCGGCGACCCATGCACCCGCGTGGCCCACTGAATCAGACCGCATAGCCGCATCCGCGGCACCTGAGGGTGCGCTAGAGCAGGTGGTGCACCAGGCGCTCGCCGAAGTGCACGCCGTGGCGAAGGTGCTGGATCGGGTAAATTTTGATCGAACGGTAACCGCGTTAGCCGGGGCCAGCAGGATCCTCGTGTTGGGATCCGGTGCCGCCCAGCCGCTAGCCCAAGACACCGCAGCAATGCTGCGGGCGAGCGGGCGTACGGTGCTGCGCGAAGAACTGGAGCTCACCGAGCTTAACGCCCAAGATATCTGCTTGGTGGTGAGCTACTCTGCTGCCACAGAGCATGTCTTGCAGCTAGTGCGCACCGCCGCACAAGCCGGATCACGGGTGATCGCGGTGACCGGGTCCGCGGATTCGGCGCTGGCAGAACTGGCGGATCTGACCCTGGTAGCTGGCACCCCAACCGATAGGGCTCAGAGATTTAGCGGCCGGATCGGCCCGTTGCTGGTTCGCAACGCCCTCCTCTTGGCTCTGCACCAACTGTCCGGGACGCTACCGGCCGCGGCCGGTGAGCTGACTCGGCAAGATCATTAGCCCTTCGGGTCCGGTACCTCTACCGAAATCAGGTCAGAACCGGCTAGTGTCACATTAGGGGCTAGAAGGAGGGTGGCGGGGATGTCGAGTTGTGCTGGTCGAACGGAATCACGCGTCGAGGTGACGGGGCGCGAGGACGACCCGGTGCTGAACAAACCGGCCGAACGCTGGGTCTTGGTGCGCCACGGACAGACCGCATGGAATGTGGATCAGCGTTTGCAGGGCCGTTCGGATGTGCGGCTGAACGCCACCGGTCGGCAACAGGCCGAACGCGCCGGCGTGCAATTGGCTAAGGACGGGCCGTGGGATTTGGTGGTGTGTTCCCCGCTGGGTCGGGCCCGGCAGACCGCTCAAATCATCGCCGACTACCTAGGGATCTGGCAGGTGCTAGAGATCGAGGATCTGGTGGAGCGGGACTTCGGAGCGGCCGAGGGCCGCTATTTTGGGAAGCTGAGCGCGCAGGAACGTGAGCAGTTGCTGGCCGGTGGGGAACCGGAAGATGCTGTGGTGGTGCGGGCGGTGAACGCCCTGCGCGCCCTGGTGGAGCAATACCCGAAGTCGCGAGTGGTGATCGTCGCGCATGGCACCCTGATCCGATTGGTGCTCGGTGCTTTAGCCGAAACCCCGCATCCACGGGTGGATAACGGTGAGGTGTTGGTGCTCGATACCGAACGTCTGCACCAGTTTGTGCAACGCTAGCAGGCATGTAACCGGATCAGTCACACCCCGAGTGCTCAAGGCCCTGAGTCTGGCTATGCAGCAGTTAACCGGCCAACCGGCTTTCGATCCGGCCGCTGAACCGGCCGACCAGCTCCCCGGAATCCTGGAAAGGTAGCCAGTCGGTCAGTGGTATAGATCGGTCGCCAGCGAGATCAACTCGCCGAGTCCGGCCGGTGGCTCATGGCGGTGCCAGGCCAGCCGGACCGGGATGCGCGGCCCATCCTTCAGCG
This sequence comes from Glutamicibacter uratoxydans, assembly GCF_050753455.1. Taxonomy (GTDB): domain Bacteria; phylum Actinomycetota; class Actinomycetes; order Actinomycetales; family Micrococcaceae; genus Glutamicibacter; species Glutamicibacter uratoxydans_A. The sequence continues at coordinate 2,964,939 of NZ_CP192736.1, read as the reverse complement.
GCCGGTAGGCCACGGTGGGACGCGGATGGTGGTGGGCGGTGGCTTCGGCGGTGGTTCCCACTGCGCGGCCGGCTACGATCCCGTCAAGCCAGCTATCCACATCCGAAGATTCCAAAAACTGCGGACGGCGTTCGCCTTGTGCCCAGTCTGCGGGGTCGGTGGCACCCATCTTGCTGTCGATGAAGACCGTGCGGTCGGCCAATTCGGACATCGATAGCACCCGTCGCCGCGCCCACTGCGGGTCATCGGCGGCGAAGACCACCATTCGCTGCTCCAAGCCCACCACGACCGAGTCGTAGAGTTCGGCGTTCACCTCGCGGCGCATGACCGCCACATCGCACATCCCCTCGGCTAGCCCGGAGGTGGGGGAGTTGTGCCGCAGCAGGACCATTTCCAGTCCCGGGCACTGTTTCGGCCATTGGCGTTGTAATGCGGTGGTATGCACCCCCAACGCGGCCCAGGCATACCCCAGGCGCAGGGTACGCTGTCGGGCGGCCAGGAATCGGGAAAAACGATCGGCCTCGGCCAGAACCCGGCGGGCCTCGGGCAGTAACTGGGCCCCGGCACCGGTGACCTCGCAGCCACGCACGGTACGTCGCAACAGCTTGTCACCGACCTGGCGTTCGAAACCCGCAATGGTGCGTGAGACCGCCGCCTGGGACACAAACAGCTGGGAGGCGGCCTCGGTGAAGGAGCCGGCCTCGGCGGCGGTGACGAAGAACCGCAGATCTCGCAATGAGAAGTCCATAACCTAAGCGTATGGGAGCGTCAAAATATTCACTAGTGTTATGTTGTGCCCGGTGCCTAACCTCAAGGTATGACAACCCAGCAAACACCTGCGCACACCTGTTCCGGCACCGAGAAGCGGCAGTTGCGCGGTACTGCTCTGGCCTTGGGGTCAGGCATTTCGAACCAGGCCGGCGCGGCGATGGGGGCCATGGCCTTTGGGGTGCTGGGGCCCGTGGGTGTGGTGGCCATCCGCCAGATCCTGACTGCCTTGGTGCTTAACGTCTTCGTTCGGGTGACGTGGGGCAGACTCAGTGCCGGGCAGTGGCGTCCGATCATCGGGCTGGCGCTTTCCTTCAGCATGATGAACCTATGCCTCTACGCGGCCATCGAACGTATCGGGCTGGGGCTGGCGGTCACCCTCGAATTCCTCGGACCGCTGGCTGTGGCCCTAGCTGGCAGCCGTCGAGCCACTGATGCGGTGTTCGTGTTGATCGCCGGCGGTGGGGTGCTGCTGCTGGTGCGTCCAGGTCCGAGCACTGATCTTCTCGGGATCCTGCTGGCGTTGGCGGCGGCCGTGGGCTGGGCCTATTACATCCTGTTCAATCGCAGCGCCGGGGCACGCCTGCCCGGACTACAGGGCACCGCCGCGGCCAGTGCGTGCACCACCGTGCTGTGGGTGCCGGTGGCGGTTTTCTGGTTCCTGCAGCATCCTCCGACGCTGCTGGCACTGGGGCTGGCCGCGGGGTGCGCGATGCTGTCCTTGTTGGTTCCCTATGTGTTCGACCTGCTCTGCCTGCGGGACCTTTCCGCCGCCACCTTCGGCGTGCTGACCAGCATCAACCCAATCTGGGCGGTGTTGGTGGGGATGGTGCTGCTGGACCAGCAGCCGGGCTGGGTCGAACTGGCCGGGATCGGGTTGATTGTGCTGGGAGCCAGCCTGCATTCGCTGGTGGCGGCACGCTCACAGCGGGTGCAGCACAGCGCGCTGTAGCCGGGATCGCGAGCGGAAAACACCATTTCAGCGGTGGTGGCACGGTGTTCACCGACCGGTTACCCGGTGGGATTTTCTTGTCACAGCGTTCTGCAGCTGACGGAATAAGGAAACCGGAAGAGCCCACCTGCTACACGATCCGCCGCCGTTCGTAACCTGCGCCGGACCCCTGCCCGCGCCTTTGCAGCCCCCTTCATTAGCGATGCCAAGCTGTTCCTCGGCACCCTGATGGGTTCCAATTTCCATTCCGATCACCCGGGGCTGGTTCTGCCGAGGTTGCGCGCGGATCCCCTGGGCCCGGGAACCTACCTGAACGACGGGGCGATCGGCACCAATAGCCGGTCACGACGCGCGGTGGCGGTCCTGACCCCTCCCGCAATCGAGTGGCAAAGCGCTAAGGTCGCTTCATCGGAACAGTTCAACCGTGCCCAGCTCGCCCGGGTCACTTCTGTGCTGCACACCGCACACGAGACCAGCCTAGATCAGGCCGAAGTGTAGCTGGACAAGGAAGGACCCTGGGAGCTGGTGGTCTTTTCGCTGCTGGGCCGGGCCTGGCAGACCGCGCAGATCATTGCCGACTACCTGGGGTTCTGCCAGGTGCTTGAGGTCGAGGATCTGCTTGAACGCGACTACGGAGCCGCCGAGGGCTGCTACCTGGACCCGCTCACCCGGAGGAACGCGAGTGGCTACTGGCCGACGGGTAATCCGAGGACGATGTGGTGGTTCGTGCTTTGAACGCGTTGCGGACACTGGTGGGGCAGAACCCAGACCCCCGGGTGGCCATCGTCGCCCAGGGCATGCTGATCCGGCTGGTGCTCGGGGCGCTGGCCGAACACCCGCACCCGCGAGTGCAGAACGGTGAGGTGCTGGTCCTGGACACCGGACGGCTGCACGGATTCGTGTAACGCTAGAATCGGGTTCGTGCCTACGTCTGAACCCCACCTGTTGTCTCGCCTGTTTTATGCCGCCGAACGCTGGCAGATTCCGCTCTACCTGCTGGGGATCGCCGCCGGTGCGGGCATCGGACTGGCCGTGGACCACGTCGAGGTGCTCGAGGTAGCACTGACCCCGGTCCTGGGACTGCTGCTCTACGCCACCTTCCTGGGGATCCCGATGGCTCGGCTGGGCCAGGGGTTCGGCGACCGGCGTTTCCTTGGTGCCTTGCTGGTGCTGAATTTCGTGGTGGTTCCGGTGCTGGTGTTCGGGCTCAGCCGGTTCGTGGCCCACGATGCCGGGGTGCTGATCGGGCTGCTGTTGGTGTTGCTTACCCCGTGTATCGACTATGTCATCGTATTTTCCGGGTTGGCCGGGGCTAGCCACGGGAAATTGCTGGCGGCTGCGCCGCTGCTGATGGTGGCACAACTGCTCCTGCTGCCGGGTTATCTGTACCTGATGGCCGGTCCAGACACCTTGGGAATTATCGACCCTGCCCCGTTTTTCGGCGCGCTGCTCTGGCTGATCCTGCTGCCGCTGGCTCTGGCCGCCGCCACCCAATTTCTGGCCGACCGGAGCATTCGGGCCTCGAAGGTGATGGATATCGGCACCGGTTCCATGGTGCCGCTGATGGTCCTGGTGTTATTGATCATGGTTGCCTCGCAAACCCCGCGCATCCTGGCCGCGAGTGCCGCGCTGTGGTGGGTGGGGCCGTTGTATGCGGGGTTCCTGGCCATCATGGTATTTCTAGGTCTGTGGGTGGCCCGGTTGTTCGGGGTGGATATCCCCACGGCCCGGGCTCTGGTTTTCAGCGGTGCCACCCGAAATTCGCTGGTGGTTTTGCCGCTGGCGCTGGCCTTGCCAGCGTCCCTGGCCATTGCCCCGGCCGTGGTGGTGACCCAGACCCTGGTGGAGCTGCTGGGCATGGTGCTGTTGGTCAGGCTGGTTCCCCGGCTACTGCCGGGGAACCCCAACCGCTAGGCGACGGGCGGTGCCTACAATCCGCGTAGCACCACGGCGCTACCTTGGCCACCGCCGCCGCAAATGCCCACGGCACCCACGGATCCGGGGCCCAACTCGTTCAGCTGCCGAGCCAGGGTGCCGACGATGCGTGCCCCGGAGGCACCGATCGGGTGGCCGAGGGCGATGGCTCCGCCGTGCTGGTTCACAATCTGCCGATCGATGCCCAGCTGCTCGGTGGAGCAGACGCCGACCGCGGCGAAGGCTTCGTTGATCTCTACCGCTTGCAAGTCCTGGGCACCGTATTCGGTTTTGGCCAGCGCGCTGCGGATCGCGTTGGAGGGCTGCTCATGCAGGGTGCGATCGGGTCCGGCTACTAAGGAGTGGGAGAGGATTTCGGCCAGCGGCTGCAAGCCAAGTTCGGCTACCGCCTTATCGCTGACCAAGACCAATGCCGCGGCGCCGTCGGTGATCTGTGAGGAGTTCCCGGCGGTGATGGTGCCATCCTTGGCGAAGGCCGGACGCAGCGCACCGAGGGATTCAACCGTGGTTTCGGGGCGTACCCCGTCATCGGCGGCGTGCACGGTTTCTCCCTTACGGGTGGAGATGGTGAACGGGGCGATCTCTGCGGCCAAGAATTCGGCGGAGGCCTGGGCACGTTGGTGAGACTCTGCGGCCAACCGGTCCTGGGCCTCGCGGGGTAGCGCGAGCACGCTGTTGTGTTCCTCGGTGGAGACTCCCATGGAGTGCTGATCGAAGGCATCGGTCAGCCCGTCGTAAGCGAGGGTGTCGATCATTTCGATGGCTCCGTACTTGGTGCCAGCGCGGGCGCGCTGGGCGTGGGGGGCCAAGGACATCGATTCTTGGCCGATGGCAAGGACGACATCGGCCTCCCCGGCGTTAATTAGCCGAGTGGCGGCAACTACCGCTTCGGTGCCCGAGAGGCAGACCGCGTTCAGGGTCATTGCCGGAACGCTTAGCTCAACTCCGGCGCCCACCGCACTTTGGCGTGCCGGGTTTTGGCCCGCGGCAGCCTGGAGCACCTGCCCGGCGTAGACCTGCTGCACCTTGTCGGCGGGGACGCCGGCGCGTTCTAGTGCCGCTTTGGCCGCGTGTGCGCCCAGCTCGGTGGCCGGGATGTTGGCGAAAGCTCCGTTGAAACGCAGGAAGGGGGTGCGGGCGTAGCCGGCGATCTTGACGCTCATGCTCGGTAAGTCTCCTCTAATTCAGTACTAAATTCAGCGGCGGTGATGTCCTTAATGCTCTGTGGGCTTTCACCCTCGGCAACCCGGCGCAGGATCAGTTTTCCGTTCTCAATATCAAATACGGCGCGGTCGGTAATGATCCGATCCACCACGCCCACGCCGGTCAACGGCAGGTCGCATTCCTCCACGATTTTGCTACTTCCATCCTTGGCCAGATGGTCGGTTAACACAATCACCCGTGGGGTGCCCGCCACCAAATCCATGGCGCCACCCATCCCTTTGACGAGCTTGCCCGGGATCGTCCAGTTGGCCAAATCCCCGTTGGCGGCTACTTGGAGGGCACCGAGGATCGCGGTTTGCACGTGCCCGCCCCGGATCATGCCGAAACTGGATGCGGAATCGAAAAAACTTCCACCCGGAACCACGGTGACGGTCTGTTTTCCGGCGTTGATCAGATCCGCGTCTTCCTCCCCCGCATAGGGGAAGGGGCCCATCCCGAGCAGTCCGTTCTCGCTTTGCAACTTGACCGAAACTCCTGCGGGCAAATTATTGGCCACGAGGGTGGGGATTCCGATGCCGAGGTTCACATACTGTCCGTCGACCAGCTCGCTGGCGGCGATGGCCGCCATCTCATCTCTGCTCCACATGATTACCCCTCCTGCTTGGTGCGTACGGTGCGTTGTTCGATGTCCTTGACCGGGTCGGCATCCACCACGCGTTGTACGAAGATGCCCGGGGTGTCCACCAATTGCGGGTCCATGAAGTCATCGAGCAGATGCTCGACTTCGGCCAAGGTGAACCGTCCGGCGGCCGCGGCTAAGGGGTTGAAGTTCCGCGCGGTCATCCGGTAGCGCAGGTTTCCTTCGGCATCGCCCTGATGAGCGCGAACCAAGGCAATATCGGCCACGATACCGCGCTCCAAAATCGCCGGTTTGCCGTCGAACTCCATCACTTCCTTACCCTCGGCCACCGGGGTGCCGACCCCGGTGGGAGTGTAGAAGGCCGGGATCCCGGCACCGCCGGCGCGTAACCGTTCGGCCAAGGTCCCCTGCGGGACGAACTCGACGTCTAATTCGCCGGAAAGAAACTGCTGGGCAAAGAGCTTGTTTTCACCCACGTAGGAGGCCATCACCTTGGCCACCTGCCGACTTTCGATCAATAACCCCAGACCCTTACCGTCGACCCCCATGTTGTTCGAGACGATGGTTAGGTTTTTCGCGCCCGTTTCGCGCAGCGCTTTAATTAGTCGGGATGGGATGCCACTGAGCCCAAACCCGCCGACAGCAATGGTCATCCCATCACGCACTACCGCGGCTAGTTCGGCCGCCGCGTCCGAGGAATACTTTGTCGACATCATCGCTCCTTCGTCCATGATGTGGATGCATTGTTCTTGCCTCAAAAACTACCCAGTGGCATACAAGCCGGTCAATGAACTGGCGCAAAGTGCTCTACGGGTGAGGAATGATCTGCCATGTGTTCATATTATGAACGGAGCTTCACTTGCGGGTGTGCCCACGGTGCGGGGCGCCCATTACCTAACCCTGCTGCAGCAAATGCACGAGGCATTGCTCGGATACGGGCTGCAGGATGCGCTCGCGGCGTTGTTCTCGCCAGGAACGAAGCTCGATCAGGGTGTGGGGATCTTCGGCGACTTGGAGCACGGTGGGGCTGATATAGGAACGGCGCGCCGTGGCAGCGGTATTGCCCAGCACCTCGGCTGCGGCCTGCACCGCCTGACGTTGTACCCGTTGTTGTTCACGGTGGCTACTGTCGGCGTGCAAGTCACTTTTGAGCAAATAATCTAGTGCGATGCGGGTGCCCCAAAGGTGCGAAAATCCTTGGCGGAGAACTCTGGGCCGAGATATTCGTGCAGGTAGGCGTTGACTTGTTCGCCGCGCACCAGACGGTATTTGCCCGCTCCGTTATGGATGCGGAAAAACTCGTGACCCGGCTGTTGTTCCAGCTCGCGCAGGACGGCGAGTAGTTCAGCATCGCGAACCTGTAGCTGCTGCGGTTGCCCACTTTTGCCAACAAAGGCGAAATCCGCGGCGTGCGCGGAAAAGTTGGCGTGGCGTCGACGCAAAGTGATGGCCCCGAAGGAAGCATACTCGGCGGTATAGCGCGGATTACCCAGCCGCAGCAGGTGCAAATCAATGAGCCGGATCAGGGCCGCGAGCACCTTCTCTTCTGGTAAGCCGGTTCGGCGCAAATCTCGACGAAGTTGGGTACGTAGTGCCGGAAGGTGTGAGCCAAATTCGGCTAGTCGAGCGAATTTGGCACGGTCTTGACGGTTGCGAAATTGTTGGTGGTAAATGGCTTGGCGGCGCCCGGCGGCATCGATACCTCGGGCCTGGACCTTCCCGGTGGAGGAAGCGGATATTTCCACGTGCTGCCATGCCGGAGGAATCGCCAACTTGGCAATGCGTTCGAGAGTTTGTGCATCGCGGATGGTGCGGCCGTGGCGACGGTACACAAAATCCCCGTCGCGGCGGATCCTTTCGATGGGGTCGCGCGGTGAGCGCGACCGCTTAGCCCCTCCACTCATCTCAAACCTCTCTTAGCGCATGTGAACTGCATTTTATGGGCAGAAGGCGCGGCTCAGATAGTGGGCTCAGCAAAATAACAGCGAGACTTCATGAGCTGCTGCCTTGCGGTGCCACTCGTCCATAATATGAGCATGACAATTTCACATCCCGGAGCACAGGTGGTGGGACGCTTGGCGCAGATTTTGCGGGTGGTCAGTGCCTCGATGCCTTTGGGGATCAGTACCTCCGAAGCTGCTCGACGTAGCGGGCTTCCGCGGCCCACGGTACACCGGTTGTTGGCGGCGCTGTCTGCGGAGGGATTCTGTGACCATGACCGTCGCACCGGACAGTGGATGTTGGGTCCAGAACTGTACCTTATGGGGTCGGTCGCGGCCGAGCGCTATGACATCAGCGAAGTGGCGCGTGAGCATGTGATTGCCTTGGCCGAGCTGACCGGCGAAAGCGCCTTTCTCTCGGCACGCCGCGGTGATGAAACAGTCTGCTTGCTGCGCCAAGATGGGTCCTTCCCCATTCGCTCCTTCGTGTTGCATGAGGGGCGACGTTTTCCCTTGGGTGTGGCCTCGGCCGGTATCGCCATCCTCGCCTTCCTTCCCGAAGCCAGTGTGGAACACTACCTAGAATCCAACGATTTCAGTACCGAATACGGGCAAGTTCATGATGCGCAACATCTGCGTCGGAAGGTGCAAGAAACCCGCCGTTTGGGTTACTCGGTGAACCCAGGATTGATTGTGGAAGGTAGCTGGGGGATGGGTGCTGCGGTCTTTGATGCGTCGGGTCAGCCGGCGTGGGCCCTGAGCATTACCGGCATCGAATCGCGTTTTGCTCCCGAACGGCAGCCTGAACTGGGGCGGCTGCTTTTGCAACACGCCCATGAGTTATCCCAGAAGCTCCGGCATCGCTGAGGAGGCGGCCGCGAAACACCGAGGCTCACCTGCGCTGCGGTGCACGCTGACTTACTCTTCTCTTAAGCCGCAGTGAATTCGGTAATGTTCGTGCGCACGGGTAGAAAGTGAGTATGCGACCTCATTCAACTGAGCACAGTGACGGCCTTGGCCAAGCGATACTCGCCGGACTCGTCACCACGATGGTGGGATTTGTTGCCTCCTTCGCAGTAGTCCTGGCCGGGTTATTTCAGGTCGGTGCCACTGCGCAGCAGGCGGCCTCAGGTCTGTTGATTCTGTCGGTTTGCGTGGGGTTGACTACCATCGTGCTCAGTCTGCGTCATCGACTGCCGATCAGTATTGCCTGGTCCACACCCGGCGCGGCGATGCTTGCCTCGGTGGCCCCGGGCGAGTTTGGTTTTGGCCAAGCGGTGGGTGCGTTTATCGTCGCCGGAGTGCTGATCATGCTCACCGGACTGGTGCCGCTCTTCCAGCGCTGGCTGCGGCAAATTCCGGTCCCGCTGGCGCAGGGGATGCTTGCGGGGGTACTCATCCCGTTGTGCCTCAAACCCTTTACCGTGTTGAGCACCATTCCGGTGCAGGGTCTGGGAATTTTGCTGGTCTTTTTCCTCGGGCTGCGTTTATTGCCCAAATTTGCCACCGTGCTCAGCATGATTGCCGCAGTGGGATTCGGCTTGTGGCATATCGGAAGTCACGGGGCGTGGGAGCAAATCACGGTCATGCCGGAACTACATTGGGTGACCCCGGAGTTCTCCTGGCAAGCCATCGCCAGTATCAGTGTGCCGTTGTTTATCGTCACCATGGCTTCGCAGAATATCCCCGGGGTCGCGGTACTGAAATCTTTCGGTTACACCGTGCCGTGGCGTTCGTCGATGTTGCTGACCGGAGCCGGAACCTCGGTGGGGGCGTTATTCGGTGGGCACGCGATTAATCTCGCGGCCATTACGGCGGCTCTGGCCGCCGGTGATCACGCGGGCAGCGATGCTTCGCGGCGCTGGCGCGTATCGCTTAGTGCCGGAGGATTCTATGTGGTGTTCGCGGGCCTCGCAACGCTGATCGTTTCGGTTGCGAGTGCCTCGCCGGAAGGTTTGTTCCAAGCCGCGGCGGGTCTGGCATTGCTGGCCACGCTGGCTAATTCATTGCTAGGGGCCATGACCGAGGCAGCGTGGCGGCTCAGCGCTTTGGTCACGGTGTTGGTGGCCGCGAGTAATTTGACGATCTTTGGGATTGGCGGAGCATTCTGGGCGCTGTTAGCAGGACTGTTCACACACATCGTGGTTGAACGCACCGCCCGTGACTAACTGGTGATTGCGCAGGTGCCGATGGGCATGACGAAAGGCTAGGGATTTTCTAGCCCCTAGCCTTTCGTAGACATGTCGTTAGATTTTTTCGCGACGCACCAGCCGGGTGAAGGTCTTGACCAGCATCAGCACCAGCAGCAAGATGCCGACGTACCCATTGATGACGTACACCAGGTTCACCATCTGGGAGAACGGAATCAGCAGACCGATGATGGTTCCTAGGATCGCCAGCGCGATGGTCAGGTACTTGAAACGCGGGGTCTTATCCGGAAAGAAGCGCGAGGAAACGGTCCAGAGCAGCGGAACCGCGGTGGTGTAGATTCCGGCCAAGATCATCACCGAAATGGCGGCGGCCACGAACGGGCCGATCTGCGAGGCCAGGATCAGCATCGGGATTTCGGCCCCGGCCACCTGATCAAGATTCGCCAGCAATCCGAGTCCGACAATCACACAGGCCAGCGAGAAGGCGGTCGAGCCCAGTATGCCACCGGAGGCTGCCTCCCGTTTACTCCGTGCTGTTTTGCCCAGCGCGGTGAGGAAAGCGGCCAACCACAACATGCAGAAACCAACATAGGACAGCCCCGCCATGAACCAATTGGACGATGCCCGGGTCAGGTCCAACGAAGCGACCAGGGAATTTCCGGTGGCGATGCCCTCCGGGTTGGAGAAGATGCCGACGAGACCAAGTGCGATGGCTATGATGACGATCAACGGGCCGATCTTACCGATGACATCGACTAGGCTCTTGAGCCCGAACCACACGCTGATTCCCACCGCCAGAGCTAGAGCGATGCCGCCGAGGTACTTTGACGCTCCGTAATGCTCCTCCACGACGGCGCCGGCCCCGGCAACCATCACGGTGAAGCTGAGGAAGACGAAGAGGATCGAGAAGTAGTCGAAGAAGGTGCCGAGGTACTTGCCACAGTAGTAGTGGAAGATCCGCGAAGGCTTGTCGAACTTTTTCGCGTTACCCACCACAAAGAACTCGACTGCCACATAGGTCATCAGGATCAGTACTAACGCGCCGGTTCCGAAGATGCCCCAATAGCCGTAGGAGGTGAAATATTGCATGATTTCCTGCCCGGTGGCGAAACCGGAGCCTATCAGGAAGGCGATGATCGCCCCGGCATAGGTCAGAGCACGCAGGAAGCTAGTCTTTTCTACCGTGGCCAAATGGGCCCGGGTAGGTGTTTTTTGAGTCATATCTCGCCTGAAAGTCCTTTGAACACAGCCATCGACACCTGATAGCTGATTAATGCACGATTGATATATCAGTAACGTAGATCACACTATTCGCTCACTGTGATGCAGTCAACAGTTTTTGTGAAAAAGGCTGCGTGGTGAGCGGGGATGACACACGCGTAACCGGATTCAGGGCACTTTTGAGTAGTGAGAGGAATTTTCTGTGAGCCAAGATCATCACTCTGGGAACCGCCGCTGGGCCACGCTGGTTGAGCGGTCAGAACGGCGGCAAGCGTGCCGGAAGTGCCGCCGTCATTGTTTGGCGAGGCCGCATACCTTGTGAATGCCTGAACCGGAATGGGTAACCAACTGACGCAGGCCGGCTTCACCCCTGGCGATCTGCGGGGAATCCTCCTGGCCCGGGGTGCAGGCAATTGCCCTCAGTGAGTCCACGAGCCGAAGTTCCGCCGCAACTGCTGTTCCTACAGAACGCGACCCCGAGCGCCGACTCGATGTTCAGTTAACGATGCCTTGCGATGCTCGCCAGTGGATTGTTTCAAGGTCCGGGATATTCAGCTCCCGGCGGGTACCGGGAACCACCAGAGCGTAACTCCGCCGGCCTTTGAACCCTTCGAAATTTACCGCGATGAGCCGGCTTCGGCCACCGCCACGAAATACTGCAACTGGCGCAGGGTGTAGTTGATCACCTAGCCAGTCTATGGCTCCAGTGGGCAGAGTGCCCGGTTTCGCTAGGCGGCACAGTGCTGGAAACAGTCTGCTGACTGGGCAAGGATGGGGGAGAAGCCCTCGACCAAGGAGTAACGCATGAGCACTTTGAATCCAGCCCAGACTGCTCTGTTAGTGGTACACCTGCAGCACGATATTGTTTCGGCGGGCACCGCCTTCGGCTCGCTTTTCAACCCCCAGGTCATCGAGCGCAAAGTCATCGAAAACTCGGCTCGCGCCATGGAAGTGACCCGTGCCGCTGGGGGAACTGTGGTGCCCTTGAAGATCGATTTCGACGATGATTACGCGGATGCGGTTGAGACCATCCCGCTGCTAGCCATGGCTAAACAGGCCGGAGCGCTAAAGCGTTCGCAGCCCGGCGCGCAGATCGTGGATGAGGTTCGGGTGCAGGACACCGACTTGGTACTGGGACACCAGCGCCCTGGCCCGTTCACCGGTACCGACCTGCATGCGCAACTGCAGGCCCGCGGGATCAAGCACGTGGTGGTGTGCGGTGTGGCTACCAACGCCTCGGTGGAAGGTGCGGTGCGGCAGGCATCGGACTTAGGCTATGACACCTATGTACTCACCGACGCGTGCTCGGCCGCGGATCTGGCCGCACATGAGGCGGCGCTGGGTTCGATGTCACTGTTCGGCCAAGCGCTCACCGTCGCGGAACTAGCCACCGCGCTGGGTAAATAATCCGTGAATCCTTCCCCGCGCGGCCAGCTATGTCGCGCGGGGAATGGGCAAGCAGCGGAAGAACAAGGCAAAATAAGAGATATGCAGAATATGTCGGCACAGCCCTGGACCGTCAACTACCAGCCAGGTGTCCCTGAAACCATTGAGTTGCCCTCCGAATCCCTGAGCCACATGTTTGCCCGCTCGGTCGCCCAAGCCGGGGATAGCCCGGCCACCGAATTCTTTGGCCGCCAACTAAGTTACGCCCAGATCGGCGAACAGGTTGAGCGCGCGGCCGAGGGGCTGCGTAGACTCGGCGTTAAGCCCGGGGATCGGGTGGCTCTCGTTTTACCGAACTGTCCACAACATGTGGTGGCCTTCTACGCCGCGTTGCGTGTGGGTGCCGTGGTGGTGGAGCACAATCCGCTCTACACCTCACGCGAACTGCGCCACCAGTTCGAAGATCATCAGGCCCGGGTGGTCATCGCTTGGGACAAGGTAGTCCCTGCGCTGCAAGAGTTCCCCAAAGATGTTCCGCTGGACACCATTGTGGCGGTCAACCTACTCGATGCGTTCCCCACGATCAAACGCCTCGCGCTGAACCTGCCGGTGAAGAAACTGCGCGAAACCAAGGCCACCTTGACCGGGCGCACCACCGGCACCATGGCCTGGAAGCAGTTGTTAGCCGCCGAACGTTTGAACCCCGAACATCCGATGCCGCAAGTCACCGACCTGGCGGTCATTCAGTACACCTCGGGGACTACCGGTCATCCGAAGGGTGCGATGCTCACCCATTACAACCTGTATTCCAACGCACTGCAGGGTGAAGCCTGGATGCAGGGCGCCGAGGAACGCAAGGAAATCCTCTACGCGATCCTGCCCATGTTCCATGCCTTTGGGATGACGCTGTACCTGACTTTTGGGATTAAGAAGCAGGGTCTTCTGGTGCTTTTCCCGAAGTTTGATCCACAAATGGTGTTGGATGCCTGGAAGAAGTCCCCGGCTAGCGTGTACTGCGCTGTCCCGCCGATCTATGAGCGCACCGCGATGGCCGCCAAAGAACAGGGAATTTCGCTGAAGTCGGCAAAGTTCTGTATTTCCGGAGCGATGAATCTGCCTGACCATGTGGTCGAACTCTGGGAGTCGCTTTCCGGTGGGCTGCTCGTGGAAGGGTACGGGATGACCGAATCCTCCCCGGTGGCGTTGGGCAACCCCTTCCACCCCTCACGCCGTAACGGCACTATCGGTATTCCCTTCCCTTCAACGCTGATGAAGGTGGTGGATCTGGATGATCCGGACAAGGTGGTGGCTCAGGGTGAACCCGGTGAACTGCTGATATCAGGGCCGCAGGTATTCGAAGGATATTGGAATAACCCGGAGGAGACCGCCAAGGCACTTACTAAGGATGGCTGGCTGCGCACCGGGGACGTGGTCACCGTGGACGAGGCCGGCTTCGTCACCATCGTGGACCGCGCCAAGGAACTGATCATCACCGGCGGTTTCAACGTGGCCCCGACCGAGGTGGAGATTGCGTTACGTTCCCACCAAGATGTGTTCGATGCGGCAGTGTTCGGCAAACCGTTAGAGCGCGGCGGGGAAATGGTGGTAGCCGCCATTCAACTGGATGAAGGTGCGAGCTTGGATGAGCAGGCGCTGCGCGAGCATTGCCGCGAATTACTCGCAGCTTACAAGGTGCCCAAGCGGATTGTGGTGATCGATGAGATGCCGCGCTCGCTGCTGGGCAAGATCCTGCGCAAACAGGTACGCGAACAGATGCTCGACCGGCTCTAATGCCAGCATTCACCGCCCGTACCGGGATTCTGATCCCACACACGGTCACGGATCTGACGGAATTTAGCGCCAATTATGAGCGGCAGCTGGTCTGGGTGGAACAGGATCCGGCCGGTGCTGCCGCTCAATATCGCTCCCGTACGATCCGCAACCCCTTCGGGGGCGACGGGGTGGTGTGTCTGAAATATCGGGGCGAGGAACTCTTGGGTCCGAAATATTGGGATGATGTTGACGGAATCTGGAATGCGCTAGTTGAGATGACAGCAGGCTACCTTTCCAGCGGATCCGGGCAGGGACTACTTGACGGTCAGCCGGTAAACCTCATTCTCCAGCGTGCCGGCCGTTCAGCCATTTTCGGTGTGGCTGAGAAGCGCTTCTGGATCGATCCGGCGGACTTCATTGCACCGCTACTCGATGCGGCTCAAGCTCATTTTACGTGGCATCGTGACCAGGTAGGACGCGGGGAGAACGGAATGCTCCAGCGGATTTCCCGTCTGCGCGAGGCCTAAGGCATCCACCCCTGCCAGATAGTCAGCTAGAGGGTCGAACCCCGCTCAGGTGCGGCCGCGGCCCACAACATCATGTTCCTGAGAATACTTACACCATCAGCAGCGTCAGCTAGAAGGATCCTCTGGCGGCAAGAGCCCAGCTACTGACTGAACTTTAAGGCACCGTGGCCAAGACCCGGTGGCGCGGCAGCAAGATCCGGTGCCCAAGTCGTTGCCCCGTGCAAGGCGCCGTGCAGTTCGGTGCCACAGGCTTGGGTAATGAGCTGTTGGTCACCGACCACCACGAGCAGGCTACGCGCCCGAGAGAGTCCCACGTAGAGTGTTTCTGCGGCGCGAGCCATATCCTTAAACCCGTTCACACAGAGGATCACTACCGAGCGTTCCAGTCCCTTGAAGCCAAGAACATGGCCGTAGAACTCCTCTTGATCGGCATGGAACCCTTGCCAGTAGTCGCTGTCGATCGTCCTGGCATCGTAGTGATCTTGGTGAATCGGATGGCGGCTCTTGGTGGTGAGCAACGCGATCTGGTTATTCGCCCAGCCCTCGGTGATCAGCGCATCGACACAGTCTGAAGCCACATCGATGGCATCGGCCGTATCGCACTGCACTACCCGGACCGGCAACCCATCCCCGCCGCGCGGGGCGAAATGTTCGCCCAACATCGAACGAAAAGTGGCCGCAATTTTGCGGGTGTTGCGTAAGTTTTCATCGACGTGGATCGGCACCAAGTCCAGGCTCTGGCCGAAGGAACCGCCCAGTGGTTCCCCGTCCCAACGACGGTACACATCTTGCCGGCTGTCCATGAAAGCGTAGATCTGCCCGGACGCGGGGTCCTTCATACAGGCCAGCATAGCTTCCCACCATAGCGGCGCAAAATCTTGAGCCTCATCGACGATTACCGCATCGAGTTTCTGATCGAGCGGCAAGGTCGCGGCCTGCTCGATCAAGAGTTGCGGCATCCGCTGATCGAAGTAGTCCTGACCTAACCCGTCAGCCACGCCCAACGACGTTGCGTAGGCGTGGAATTCGCCGGTATGCACGGGTTTATTCTGCCGCCACTGCTCAACTTGTCTGCTCAGGTATTGCCCCAGACCCTTGTTATAGCAAAAAAGCCCGACGCGTTGCCCCTGCGCACACAATTCCTTGGCTTTGGCCACCGCCAACCAAGTTTTACCGCTACCGGCGCCACCCAAGAATCGCACTCGTTGCAGCGAACGGGTGGACGACAACAAGGTGGCCTGCCGGACGGTGAGGTGATCCTGGACGGCCTCCAGCTCCCGTGAGTTGAGCTTCTGATCCGAAGTAGCGTCCAGAGTCCCGGTGATTCGAGTAATCAGTCGTTCCATAAAATCCGGGTTGAGCCCGGTGAAGGCACCACCCTGAGCTTCGATGGCCTGCCGAATCGCACTGGCCGGAGCTATCAGGTCATCGGCATCCAGCACCAGTTCCCGGGGGATACCCGCAGTTACCCAGTCATTGGGAATATGGGTGTAGGGGAAACAAACGATATGGGCGAAACGACTACTGAGTCGGGTGCCAGAGTGCTGATCTAGCCACTGTTTCAGCGCGTGCGCGGCACCCTGAACCTGCGCCATCGGATTTTGGATCGGATGTTTGCCCTTCCTATCGGACTGGTACCACTGGCCCCCGGTAAGCGAGACTTGCCCACCCTTGACTTCAATAGCCGCTAAACCGACTCCCGGCCAAGCCACCAGCAGGTCGATCTCATGCTCCGCCGAACCGTGGCGCACCGGCACCGAATGCAGCAGCACCACCTCATCAGGTAGCGCCTTGCGCAGCCGGTCCCACACATCGCGTTCGGCCGACTGATGATCCCCAAAATCGGGTTCGGGCGGATACAACCGGGGCATGGTTCCTCATTTCCCTCGCGGTTTTGGACCTTAGCCCGATCCTATAGATCAAGGGCGATGAAATAGCTGTATTCCAGACGTATTACTTCAATCGGGGGACTGCGCTGAGCAGGCGCTGCGTGTATTGAGCCGTGGGGTGAGCGAAAACCTCAGCGGTGGGTCCAGTCTCAATAATTTTGCCGCGGTACATCACCGCGACGGAATCGCTCATATGCTCAATCACGGACAAATCATGGCTGATAAATAGGTAGCTGGTCCCGGTCTCCAGTTGGATCTTATCCAGCAGATCCAGCACGGTGGCTTGGATAGACACATCCAATGCGGACACCGGCTCATCCAGTACCAGTACCGCCGGTTGGGGAGCCAATGCGCGGGCGATGGCTAAGCGTTGGCGTTGCCCACCGGAGAGCTGGTTCGGGTAGCGCCCGGTGAGCCCGGGATCCAGCTCAACCTGTTCCAGTAGGCCGTTCACCTGCTCCCGGTAGCCAGCGACCCGCCGGGTGCGTCCGGAACTCAGCGCATCGGCAAGCAGCCCACCGACCGTGTAGCGCGGGTCGAAAGAGCCCAGTGGGTTCTGATAGATCGCGCCTAATCCGCGGCGCAACTTTCGGCGGGAGGATTCGCGTCGTGGAGCGAAGTGTTCTCCCAGCAGGCTCACACTCCCGGTATCCGGGCGTTCCAACCCCAGCACCAACCGTGCGGTGGTGGTTTTCCCGGAGCCGGACTCACCCACAATTCCCAGGGTTTGGCCTCGAGGCAGTTCAAAGCTGACCGCCTCTACTGCTTGGTGGCCGGCGAAGGACTTAGCTAAATTCTCTGCCCGCAGTGCCGGGGGTTGGCTGGCTTCGATGGCTACCGGCTGCTGCTTTTTGGTGCGCTCAGTAGTGGAGAGCGGGGTAAATCGCGGCACCCCGGAGGGGATGGCGCGCAGCAGGGTGCGAGTGTACTCATGGTGCGGGTCATTCAGTAGCTGCGCGGTGGGCCCGGTTTCCACAATTTTTCCGGCGCGCATCACCGCGATCCGGTCCGCTAGCTGAGCCACTTGGGCCAGATCATGACTGATCATCAGCACCGCGCGGCCGGAATCTTTAATCTGTTGGAGCTGTTCCAGCACCAAGGCGGTGAGCTGAGCGTCAAGTGCGGTGGTGGCTTCATCGGCGATCACCACCTGTGGGTCGTTGATCAGGGCTTGGGCAATCAGGGCGCGCTGGCGCATTCCGCCGGACAATTCGGGGCTGCGTTGTGTGGCCCGGCGTGCCGGATCGTCCATCCCCACCTCACCCAACATGGCCACCGCGCGGCGGTTACGTTCGGTACGAGAGGAGATCTGCCTGAGCGCATCGGAGATTTCCCGGCCCACCGGACGTAGCGGGTCCAGTGCCATCAAGGCGTCTTGGAGCACCATGGCTACTTGTGAACCGCGAATGGCACGCCACTGCGGATCGGTGAGGGTAGTTCCATCGCTGCCCAACACCCGCAATTCGCTGGCGCTGACCATGCCGCCGCTGAGCCCCAGCAAGCTGCGTGCGGTCACCGATTTGCCGGATCCGGATTCACCGACCAGTGCCAAACATTCCCCGGCATGGAGCTGGAAGCTGATCTGGTCCACCACCGGAGCGGCGTCGAAGCGGATCGACAGATCCTGCACGCTAATCAACGCGCTCATACAGGATTCACCTTTCCGCCCAAGGCGCGGCCGATCATGGTGGTCCCGGCCGCAACGAGCACTATCGCCAGCCCGGGGAAGAGACTCAGCCACCACGCCAGATGCAGGTAGGTACGTCCGGCAGCCAACATGGCACCCCATTCGGGGGCCGGCGGGGGAGTGCCCAAGCCGAGGAAGGATAGCGCCGAAGCCCAGATCACCGCCTGCCCTACCCCTAAAGTGAGCAAGGCCAACAGTGGACGCAGGGCGTTGGGGATCAGGTGATTTCCGGTGCGCAGCAAGGTGCCGCGGCCCAGCACGGTAGCGGCTTGGATCATTTCGGAGTCCTTCAGCGTGCGGATCTGACTGCGCACTAAGCGGGCATAGCCCGGGGCGGTGGAAAGCCCCACCGCCACAATGGCCGGTCCCACCCCGGGGCCGGTGAAGGCGATGATCAATAGCGCCATCAGCAATGAAGGGATCGCGTAAAGTGCTTCAAGAATCCGCAAAATGATCTCATCTAACCAGCGCGGAGCCAAGCCACTGATGGTTCCGAAAACGATGGCAATTCCCATTCCTAGCCCGGTGGCTGCCACCCCGATGAACAAGGAATCCCGCGCTCCGTGGATGACCCGGGTCATGACATCGCGCCCGGATTCATCGGTGCCCATCGGGTGCGCCCAGTTCGGGGATTGGAAGGCCGCGGCCGGATCGATAGCTAGCGGATCGCCGGGGGCCAGGAGCGTGGGGAAAAGTGCGACGAGTAGCCAGAAACTGATGAACAAGAGGCTGAGGATTTTTGCTAAGCGACTCATGATCGCGCTCCTGCGGGGTGAATGACTTTCTCGATGCCCTCGGTCAGGGCCATCACCGCCATGTAAATGGCCGCGGCGAATAACGCGATACCGGTGACCATCGGTATATCTCGGGAGAGCACCGCCGAAAGTAATGCCCGGCCTAACCCGGGGCGGGCGAATACAGCTTCGACTACTACCGCACCGGAGAGCAGCGAGGAAAACGCCCAACCGGTCATGCTCAGTGCCGGCAGTGCCGCATGACGTAACCCGTGCCGCCAGAATACCTGTAGCCGGCTTTCCCCGCGGGCTCGGGCTGCCAAGGAAAATTGGCTGCTCATCGCGGTAGACAGCGAATCGCGCATGAGCTGGGTGAGGAAACCTGCTAAGGGCAGCGCGAGGGTGAGTACCGGCAGGATAAGTCCCGCAGCACTGCCGTTATCCACTGCGGGCAGCCAACCCAGGGTGGAGGAAAAGAGCATAATCAGCACCGCGCCGAGCCAGAAGTGCGGGACAGCGGCGGCAATGATTTCAACTGAGTTGCCAAGTAGCGCCCCAAAGCGCGTAGCACGCAAGGAAGCCGCGGCGAAGCAGAGCGCGAAAACCCAGGCGGTCATTAGTGCCAGCAGGGACAAGCTGATGGTTTGCGGTAATACCTCACCCATGATCTCCAGCACCGGGTCACGCAGGGCGTAGGAGGTGCCGAAATCTAGACGGATCAGCTTGCCCAGAAACATCTGGTATTGCACGAAGACCGGCTCATCCAGCCCGTATTCGGCGCGAGCCGCGGCCAAGGCCTCCGGCGAAGCTTGGGAGCCGGGTCCGCCCATAATTGCTTCGGCCGGATCGCCGGGGATCAGCCGCACACCGATGAAAATGGCTGTGGCAACCAGCCAGAGCACCACCGTGGCGCCGGCCAGCCGGCCGGCAGCCCAGCGAAGCATACCCATGTGGACTTAGTTCTTGAGGAACACGTCGTGGTAGATCGGCGAGGACACCGCGGTGGTAGCACCCATTCCGGCCACGTCCTTGCCATAGAGGAAGTGGTTCTGCTGGTCATAGAGCGGTAGAACGTAGTAGCCATCAAGTACTAGCTGTTGCGCCTGCTTGTAGAGTTCTTCACGCTCGGCGGCGTCATTGGTTTGCTCGGCTTGGGTTAGCAGCTCATCAACTTGTTCGTTGGTGACTTGGGCGTTATTGGCGAAGTAGCCCGAAGGTGCCGGGGTGGTGGAATCGGAATGGTAGAGGATCCGCAAAACGCTCGGACCAACCTTGGTATAGGGGGCAGAGACGAGATCGTATTCGTGTGCGGCCAAGGCACCGTACCAGCTAGATAGATCCAGCAGCTGAAGCTTCACTTCAAAGCCGGCCAGTTTAGCCGAGGCCTGGATCTGCTCGAACAAGGACTGTTCGGCAGGGACCGATTGGTTGGTGGAGACCGGGAAGTTCAGCGACAGTCGCTGCCCATCCTTAACGCGGTAGCCCTCACTATCGCGTTCGCTCCAGCCAGCCGCATCCAACAGCTGGACGGCCTTGGCCGAATCAGGGCTAAAGAGGGACTCGTCGGAGATCCCCAGTGGCTCCACTGAGGAGAGCAACGAGTAGCTGCGTGGAGCGGTGGCGAAGAACAGCGAATCAATGCCAGCGTTGACATCCAGCGAACGGATGAAGGCCTCGCGCACGGCCGGGTCATCGAACGGTGCCTTGGAGCTATTTAGTTCGATCCGGTTTGCGGCCCCGGGGCGTGGGGCATCCAAATGTCCTAGGCCTGTGCCTTCGGCCGAAGCGATGGTGTCCGGTTGCGCGTTGTCGATGACATGCACTTCACCGGACTGCAAGGCGGCGTAGCGGGTGGCGGCTTCGGGGATGAAACGCCAAGTGATCCCATCCAGGTAGGCTGCATCCGTGGTGCGATCCGGATCAGCCACCGGCAGGACATAGTCCTCATAGCGGGTCAGGTTCACCGATTCTTGGTGCTTCCATTCGGCAACCTGGAACGGTCCGGTACCGACCGGGGCTTCGCAGTTAGTGGTCTGGTCACGTTCCAGTGCCTGCGGGGACTGGATCGCGGTCCATGGCATGGACAGGGATTCGAGCAGGGCATTATCCGGGGCCGAAAGGTGCAGCTTGGCGGTAAGCTCGTCAACCAGCTCAATTTCGCCCACCTTGCCCACGGCCAAGTAACCGGTAGAGGACTTGGTGTCCGGGTTCTGCAAATGTTCGATATTCGCCTTGATGGCCTCGGCGGTCAGTTTCTGCCCGTCGTGGAAGGTGATTGAATCGCGCAGCTTGATCGTGCGGGTCAGTCCGTCTTCGGAGACTTCGGTGGACTCGGCCAGCCACGGAATAATCTGGCCGCTGGCATCTTTGGTGAACAGGGACTCTAGGTACTGCGAGGCCACTAGAGCCTGTGGGTAGTTGCCGCCCACATGCGGGTCCAGACAGGTCGGCTCGGCATCACCCGAGGCGTAGATCAACGTGCCACCGCTGGTCGGACTCGCTTCCTCCGCCTGTTCGTTGGGATCAGCCGTGGAACAGCCTGCCAGCAAAGCCGTGAGCAGTGGTAGGGCGATCACGCCGGTCAACAGGCGTCGAGTACGAAAAGTTCTTTGCAAAGCTAACCTCGCGGAAAAATAATGATGTTTATTTGCTGTTTCAACCTTAGCCACCTCAAAGCAAACTGGGCGGGTTGGGTATGTTAGATCACATTCCCTTGACCCGCCCAGTAAAGCTGGTTTATCTTTCGCTGGCCACGGTCATCCGACGGTTTTCATGTACCGGTGTTTCCAGTTCGTCCAGAATCGCGACCGCGAAATCTTGCGCGGAAACGAAGTCGCCGGCCGGGGAATCGGTGCCCAAGGTGTAGCTTCCGGTGCGCCGGCCCGGAGCGATGACCGGTGCAGGAGCCGCCACGGTCCAAGTGATTCCAGAGACCGAGGTGAACATGTCATAGACCTCGGCACAGGTACTTGCTTCGGCCTTGTACTCCTCAGGGAAGCCCGGGGTGTCAACCAGCCGCACGCCGCCGACCTCGGTGGCTCCGGCGCCACCGATCACCAGCAGACGGGCCGGGATCAACGTTTCGGTGATCTCCTCAAAAGCATCCAAGTATTCCTGATGCTCGCCACCGGTGCGCGATGGCGGCACGGCGATGACCACCGCATCGTGGCTGGCGCCCAGGTCACGGTAGGTCTGCGCATCGCTGATATCTGCGGCGCGGGCCGTGGTGTTTTCTACCGGGGTACCCGAACGGGTTACCGCAGTGAGCTCATGCCCGCGGGTCAGGGCCTCGGCAACAATCTGGCTGCCGACCATACCGGTGGCTCCGTACACTGCGATTTTCATGCTGGTCCTTTCGGGACGTGGAACGATGGGTCTTGATACCGATGGTATCTTTCACGACTTCACGAACCGGAATGATATGACACAAACCGTTGCCGCGTCGGCTTGCTATTAGCTCAGCGAACGAACACAACGGAAACCGATGTGGGTGGTTGCCGAATCTGGGCTCTGGGCCGAGCGGGCCGCGGGACGGTAACGCAGGCAATATTCCGGGGCGCATAAGTGTGAACCGCCTTTGAGCGTCAGATCCGCTCCCGGAACCGGGGTTGCTGGGGTGCACGAGCAGCCCGAAGTAGCGCTGGGCGTGTAGCTGGTGCTTGTCCATTCCCAGACATTACCGATCATGTCGTAGAGACCGTATCCGTTCGGGGCGAAAGACCTCACTGGGGAGGTGCCCACCCAGCCGTTAGCCCCGGTGTTCAGGTAAGGAAATTTGCCTTGCCAGGTATTGGCCAGCAGGTTTTGGGGGTCTTGAGGCTCATCGCCCCAGGCATAGGTGGCGCCAACCAAACCTCCCCGCGCCGCGTATTCCCACTCGGCCTCGGTGGGTAGGCGTTGTCCGCGCCACTGAGCGTAAGCTTGGGCATCTTCATACGCAACCTGCACCACCGGGTGATCCGCCTCGGCCACCGCTGAATGTTCCACCCCGTAGGGGTGACGCCACTGGGCGCCGGGCACCCAGCGCCACCACTGCCGCCAGTCGCTGAGATCCACCGGATGCGTGGTGGGGGTGAAAACCAAGGAGCCCGGCGCACGTTCGGCCCCGCCCAAAGTCGGGAACTGCTCCACCGGCAAGCTGCGCTCGGCAACGGTGCGGTACCCGGTGGCGGCCACAAATTCACCGAACTGGGCGTTGGTGACCGGGGTTAGGTCAATCTCGAAAGTTTCCACAAACGTTTCCCGCACGGGCCCCTCATCGGGGTAGAAAGCGGTGGAACCCTGGAGAAAAGATCCTGCCGGAATTCGGATCATGGTAGCTGTCTCCTCAGAAATATTGATCCTCTTAGCGATTGACTGAACTCAGCTGGGGAAATCAGTGCAAACTCAAGACCAGCACAACCCCACTGACCCCAAGGGCGAGCATCGAGCCGGTCATAACCAATACCGCCACCACGTCGGCGTGAATCTTTCCACCTTCTAAACCAAAGGCCATCCTGCGATAGCGCCTGCGTTGGGAGAAGAAGATACCGCCAGCCAACGCCATGGCAACGGCGATCAGCGCGATAATTCCCCAGCCGTAATGCGGTAGCCAGCGTAAGAAAACGGCCGAGACCACAAGGAAAGAAACTAGGGTGCGGCCCCAAGCCAGCACGGTGCGTTCGGGTTGCAGGCCGGGATCACTGACCGGGATCTGGGGACTCACGAATTCAGCCGATTCAATAGAATCAGCGCCACCGCGGCGATCGCTGCGGCTACCGCGCCGAGCCCGAGCAACGGAACGATGGCCGGAATCGGTAACGGCCTGCCCACGCGCATGCTGCGTTCGACACGAATCCAACGGAAGCCGGCACCGGCGGCAATCAGGAGTCCCACACCGATCACCAGCACCGCCAAGATGGTGCGCAGCGGTGAATCGAAGGCCTGTGCGGTGAACGCTTCTAGCGCGATGCCGCCGGCGAGAAAGGCGAGCGAGGTACGGATCCACGCCAGAAAGGTACGCTCATTAGCCAGGGTAAACCGCGGATCCGGCTCTTGCCCCTCCGGCAGGATCCATTGCGCTAACTTACTGCGTTCCGACATGACTCTCCTCGCTCGACCTCGGGCTCTCTTTTCAGTAAAACACGCCTAGCGATGCCACCGGCTGGTTCATTGCGGAGGCAAGTAATCCTGCGAGCTATATTGCCAGGCAACTATGAGGCCAATGCATGTAGTGTGAGTCACACATACCCTTGTGACCCGGGGGTAAAGCATGTTCGAGCTGACTGAGGACCAACTCTCACTAGTAGAAACGGTGCGTGATTTTGCGACCGAACAGATCGCGCCGCACGCCCTGGAGTGGGATCAGAACCAACACTTCCCAATCGATGTGCTGGCGCGGGCCGGAGAGCTGGGTTTGGGCGGGGTGTACGCCGCTGAGGACTACGGTGGCGCCGGGCTCACCCGCAGCGATGCGGTGCTGATCTTCGAGGAGCTGGCGAAGGCCTGCCCCACCATTTCCGCGTATATTTCCATCCACAACATGGTGGTCTGGATGATCGACAGCTTCGGCACGCCAGCCCAGCGCGAAGCCTGGTTACCGGAAATGATCTCCATGCAACATTTGGGTGCCTACTGCCTGACCGAACCTGCCATCGGCTCAGATGCCGCAGCATTGACCACCCGAGCAGTACGCGACGGGGATGACTACGTGCTCAACGGAGTCAAACAGTTCATCTCTGGGGCGGGAGCCGCGGCGGTCTACGTGGTGATGGCCCGCACGGCTGACACGGGAGCAAGTGGCATCAGCGCATTCCTCCTACCAGCGAAATCTGCGGGACTCTCTTTCGGATCCAACGAAAAAAAGATGGGGTGGAAGGCCCAACCGACCAGGCAAGTCATCATGCAGGACGTGCGTATCCCGGCCACTAATATGCTGGGACTCGAGGGTCAGGGCTTCTCCATTGCGATGAAAGCGCTAAACGGTGGTCGGTTAAATATTGCGGCCTGTTCCTTGGGTGGAGGCCAACTGGCGCTGGAAAAGTCGGTCACTTACCTCAAAGAGCGCGAAGCCTTCGGTGGGCCATTGACCCGCCAAGAAGCATTGGTTTTTAAATTGGCCGATATGGATATGGAGTTGGAAGCGGCTCGCACGCTATTGCGACGCGCCGCCGCAGCTTTGGATGCCAAGACATCGGACGCGGTCAGGCTCTGCGCCATGGCTAAACGGGTGGCCACGGATGCCGGGTTCAACGCGGCTAATAACGCCATACAGCTTCACGGTGGCTACGGATACTTGAGTGAATACGGTCTGGAAAAGATCGCGCGGGATTTACGGGTTCACCAGATCTTGGAAGGAACTAACGAGATCATGCAGCTAATCGTGGGCCGCGGGCTGGTGGAATCGTAGCGGCCGAGCCGTTTATCGGTTGGGGTGCACTGCTGGACGTACCGGGCGCACGGGAAGGATCTGCGCGGAGGATCCCAGCACGGCAGGGAGCGAACCCAGACGGTGCACCGCTTGCAGCGTGGCGCGGGTCGGGGCCATGAGTCGTAACCTTCCGGCGTCGCTAGCACGCAACAGCTCGGTGGTAGTAATCCATTGGGAGGTGGTGGCTTCGGTGGTTTGGTGTTGTGGTTCCTGCCCCGGTTCCAAGCCCGCGACATAGAAGAAGGTATCGAAGCGTTTAGGGTTTCCGCTGGGTGTTACCCAATTTGCCCAGGGTTGCAGTTGCTGGAAAGACAATGTAGCGCCGGTTTCTTCCCACACTTCGCGTTGTGCGGCCGCGGCGAGAACCGAGGCCGCAAAGGCGGCGTGTTCGGTACCCAGATCAGCCACCGATGTGTGCGCCCAACGTTTGGCATGTGCGGTGGCTACCAGATCCGGGACCTGCCCAGCGGCTGCAGAATCTTGTTCATCCACCCGGCCGCCGGGATAGACCACGACCCCTGCTGCGAAATCCATGGTGGTCGCCCGATGTTGGATAAAAACCTCTAATCCCTGGGTTGACTCCCGCAGCATCAGCACACTGGCGGCACGTTGCACCGTATCCGGGGTGTGGGTTTTGAAGGTTGGTAGAGGCTGCTCCATAACTTCAGTATGACCCAGAACATCTGGCTGAGCGTTTTCATGAACGCTCTGCCGGTGCCGGGCGCGGCGGTTCTTCGGTAACAGCGCAGTGCTGGGATATTGCGGCATGGTGGCTATTTGCGGGTAATTCGCGTAGATTCAAAGAACGCTTTGCTCGCACATATGGCTTCGCTCCTCGCAGACAAGCTCTATCCAAGGGTGTGCAATGTGACCGATGGGGATCCCTGATGGTTATTGAGTGTACGAGGAGCAGAGTTTTGTCTATCCGGAACGTGAAATCGCCGGCCGCCGCGGCGGTTCAACTGCTATTGAGCAGCCGAAATGAACGCGATCAACTGCATGCACACGGTTGGAGCGAGGATGTGCCTATTATTCTTGCACATCCCACCGAATTGATCGACGATGTACTGTTGCGGGTTGGCTTGCAGAATCATGCCGTCGTCGTGGCTCTGCTCGATGAAGCGACCCAGCTCGTGGAGTTGGTGCACTTATCCCGTCCCGACCAAGCATTGGAACGCGTCGTAGAAGTTTCATCCACGGGGTACATCACTGAGCTCTTCGACCAGGTGCGCACCGCTAAGTGCATGACCTTGCGTTCGAAGTACTGGCAACATAGTGCGGTGGCTCATTGGATACCCCGTGAAAACGAGCAGTGATCCGTCTAAACAGTACCTAGGGATGCAAGCTCAGGGTCACGAAATTTTGACTGGATAATATTCGGTATGACTGCTGCCGCCGAGATCGATTCGGCGGCAGCGGCAAATCGTGAGATTCCAAAATTCTCTGCCGACAGCTCATGCTCGCTGAGGGACGAGGGCCTTGCGAGTGGTTTAGCCCGGGGAAGCCCGTCAGCTAGCGCTGTGACCTGATGGTTTTGCGCACCGGCATGAAAGATCAGGACGAAACAACAAGAAGCTGGAACCCATCATCTGGGTTCCAGCTTCTTGTTAGAGAGCTAGGCCGAGGTTACCTGTTCTACCTTGTGACCCAACTGATGGGTCGGCACGCGGTAGGTTTCACGGGCGGTCAATGCCGCAAGGCTAGCAATCACTGCGACAGCCGCGGTGAAGAAGCTGATCTGGACCCAGCCGCCGGGTTCCAAACCACCGATGGCCGCTACGATCGACGGGGCGAAACCGGCCAGCAGGAAGCCCAGCTGGGTGCCGATAGCCAAACCGGAGAAGCGAACCTGCGAGGAGAACATCTCAGCGTAGAAACTTGGCCAGACAGCGTTCGCTGCGGCGTAGGCGCAGGAGAAGACCAGAAGCGACAGTGCAAACTGAAGCAGAGTGTTGTCTGATTCCATGGACCGCAAATAGAGAGGCATGAACGCGGCAGAGGCCAGCGCCCCGTAGATGTACACCGGCTTCCGGCCGATCTTATCGGCGAGCATTCCGAACAGTGGCTGGGTGAACAGCGCGCCAATATTACCGGCTACGACCAGCCACAGGGTGACCGATTCATCTAGGTTACCAATGGTTTTGCCATAGGAGATCGCCAAGGTTCCATACACGGTGGAGACCGCGGCGATAAAGGCACAGAGCACCACGCGCAGCACATCGCGCCAGTGGAAGCGCAACAGTACACCTAGCGGAAGCTTGGCGATCTGGTTGTTCTTCTTCGCGGCTTCGAATTCTGGGGTCTCGTGCAGAGTGCGACGGATGAAGAAGGTTACCAGCACCACCACGGCCGAGAGCCAGAACGGAATGCGCCAGCCGATGCCGAACTTGAACTCATCAGGCATGGCTACGACGGGAATGAACACCAGTGCGGCCAGAATCTGACCGCCCTGCGTACCGGTCAGCGTCCAGGAAGTGAAGAAGGAGCGGCGGTTATCCGGGGCGTGTTCCAAACTCAGCGAGGAGGCGCCGGCCTGCTCACCGGCAGCCGACAGGCCCTGCAAGAGTCGAGCGAAGACCAAGAGGATCGGTGCTAGCCAGCCAACCTGATCGAAGGTAGGCAAACAGCCGATCGCGAACGTCGAGACACCCATCAGGATCAGGGTGAACATCAATACTTTTTGACGTCCGATGCGGTCCCCGAAGTGTCCAAGGATTACTGCGCCCACCGGGCGGGCAATATAGGCGAAGCCGAAGGTGGCCAGTGACATCACGGCGGCGTTAGTATCGGCATCCGGGAAGAAGACATGCGGGAAAATCAGTGCAGCGGCCGAGCCGAAGATGAAAAAGTCATAATATTCCACGGCGCTTCCCATGAAGCTGGCTAGCGCCGCCTTCACCGGGGTTCGCTGTGAAGTCTCCGGCGGCTGGTCTGCCGTCGCGGGCTGAGTTCCTGACATAGCGCTACTCCTAAAAATTGCCGAGGCTCTACAAGAATTCTACTTCTGTACGTATAGCGTACACTTGTACGTAAAGCGTTCAGGAAATAGACTAGACCTAAATCACACGGGTGACAATCCCATGAAGGATCGATGTCGTACGAGGCGAAGGAAACGCAATGAGCACCACGGAACAGTCCTATCTGGTGGGTTTGATCGGCGATGGGGTAATGCCGTCGCTGACCCCGCCGCTGCATGAACGGGAAGCCGACGCGCACAACCTGCGTTACCTCTACCGGCCTATCGATCTGACCGAACTGGGACTGCCTGCCGATCAGGTGGGCTCGCTGCTTAGCGCCGGTGCACAATTGGGCTTCAACGCTTTTAACATCACCCACCCCTGCAAACAATTGGTGATCCAACACCTCGATGAAATCAGTGAGAACGCCCGCAACATCGGGGCGGTGAACACCGTGGTAATCAAGGACGGCAAGTTCCACGGCTACAACACTGATGCCTCTGGATTCGGCTGGGGATTGGCCAACACGTTGCCGACGGCCAAACTCGGCACGGTGCTGCAGCTAGGAGCCGGCGGAGCCGGAGCCGCAGTGGCCTACGCCCTGCTAGAAGCCGGGGTGCAAGAACTCTACTTAGTAGATCCGGAAGTCACTCGCGCCGAAGAGCGCGCGGACGCCTTGCGTCAACACTTTGCCGATCGCACTCTCCACGCCAGTACGCCAAGCCAAGTCAGCTCCCTCCTGCCGGTAGTCGACGGTGTGGTTAACGCCAGCCCCATCGGGATGCACCACCACCCGGGCTTGCCGTTGGATGTCAGTGGGCTGGAAACCCGACACTGGGTTGCCGATTGTGTCTACCGGCCAGTGGATACCGAATTGATCAAGGCTGCACGGGCACGCGGCTGTCAGGTTATGGACGGCGGCCAGATGGCCGTGGGACAAGCAGTGGATGCCTTCGGAATCATCACCGGCGAAGCGTCCGACGCTGAACGGATGCGTTTGCACCTACTGGAAATGCTGGAGGCAGGACTCTAAATGCGCACCTCGATTGCCACGGTTTGTATCTCCGGAACCCTCGAAGACAAGATGTTGGCCTGCGCTAAGGCGGGCTTTGACGGAATCGAAATTTTCGAGCAGGACCTGATCGTCAGCCCCAAATCTCCCGAGGAGGTGCGCGCACTAGCGGATCGGCTCGGTTTGAGCCTGGATTTGTTCCAGCCCTTCCGCGATTTCGAAGGGGTGGATGAGCAAACCTTGGAAGCGAACCTGCGCCGGGCTGAACACAAGTTCGCGCTCATGCAACGGTTGGGGATCGACACCATTTTGCTCTGCTCCAATGTGGGCACCGCAACCATCGATGACGATGAGGTATTTGCCGAGCAGATTCGACGCTTGGCGCAGTTGGCTGAGCGCTACTCGGTGCGCATCGCTTATGAGGCGTTGGCCTGGGGTAAATATGTGAACACCTACTGGCACTCGTGGCGGATCGTGCAAATGGTAGACCGCCCGAACGTGGGGTTATGCCTAGATTCTTTCCACATCCTCTCGCGCGGTGATGACCCGGTACGAATTGCCGAAATTCCCGGGGAGAAGATCTTTTTCGTACAACTGGCCGATGCCCCGGTGATGAGCATGGATGTGCTCTCCTGGTCCCGCCACTACCGGGTATTCCCTGGTGAGGGTGGTTTCGACCTAGAGAACTTCATGGTTCATCTGGTGCGTTCGGGCTATGACGGTATTGTGTCACTGGAAATTTTCAACGATGTCTTCCGCCAATCCAACGTGGTGCACACCGCTCTGGACGGACTGCGTTCGCTCACCTGGTTGCAGGACCGCGCCCGGGCGCGACTTGCTCAAGAGCAGGACAATCTGAACCTGGTGGCGCTGCCTACAGCACAACCAGCACTGGGTTTCGACTATGCCGAAGTGCGCACCGAAGATCCGGAACAGATCGCCACGCTGCTCTGGCAGTTGGGGTTCACCTTCCAAGGACAACACCGCCGCAAGCCGGTGCAGTTATGGACTGCCGGGGATGCGCGCATTATCATCAACACCCAACGCAGCAACGGCGTTATCGCCGAAATCTCCGGATTCGGTATTCAAGTTCCTGATGACGTCCTCGCGGCAGATCGTGCCCAGGCCTTGCTGGCTCCTGCGGTGCCACGCACGCGTGCCGGGGACGAGCAAGAACTCAGGGGGTTCCGAGCACCGGACGCCACGGAGGTATTCTTCTCTAGCCCACAGGGCACCGGTGCCTGGCATAACGAATTCGGGACCGGCGCCCAGCAGCCGGAAACCGGGTTAGTGCAGGGAATTGATCACATCAATCTGGCCCAACCCTGGCAAGCCTTTGACGAATCGGTGCTTTTTTACACCAGTACGTTGAACCTTCAGGCGATCGCGGGTACCGAGGTACCGAGCCCCATGGGACTCGTCCGGTCTCAGGTGTTGCGCACGAGTGATGGCCGGGTTCGGCTGGCACTAAATATCGTGCCGAAAGGGCTAGAAGCGGTCATTGAACGCAACCACGAATACCCCGAACATATTGCGGTAAAGACCCAAGACATTATCGCCTTAGCCCGCCGAGCGGTGAGCGCAGGGATGGAATTCTTGCAAGTTCCAGAAAATTACTATGAGGATCTGGCCTCCCGCTACTCCCTGTCCGATCAGGAGCTCAGTGTCTTGCGTGAGCTTAATTTGCTCTATGACCGGGATGAGCACGGGGTGTTCTTGCACTTCTACACCGCCACCGTAGGCAATATCTTTTTCGAGGTGATCGAACGCCGCGACGGCTACGATGGGTACGGAGCACCGAACGCTCCAGTAAGGCTAGCAGCACAATTTGAGCGCAATCGCCTCGCCGGACACTAAAAACCTCGACGCAGAGAGCAGGAAGCCGATGCCCGCAGAACAGCCCGACTACTTCGTGAAATCAGCGGAGAAGACCCTGGCAGTCCTGTTGGCATTCAATGGTCACCAAGAACCGTTGACCGTCTCGCAGGTGGCGGTGGCCATTGACTCTTCGCGCCCCACCGCGCGACGATTCCTGTTCACCCTCGCGGACTTGGGCTACCTCGAAACCGTGGGCAACGCCTTCCGGTTGACCCCGCGCGTACTGGATATCGGAGCGTCCTATTTGGCTGGTTTAAGCCTGCCGCAGGTCGCTACCCCGCACCTGCAACGGCTGGCCACCGAGCTGGAAGAGACCACCTCACTATGTGTATTGGACCGGCAAGACATCCTGTATGTACAGCGAATCCTGTCCCCAAAACTACACACCATCAGTAGTGCGATCGGCAATCGGCTGCCAGCCTGGGTGACCTCGATGGGTCGGGTACTGATGGCCGCGCTGCCACCGGCCGAACTGGACGAGTTCTTAGCGCAGGTGGAATTGACCCACTACACGGACAAAACAGTGACCAGCATCGAGGCGCTACGCGCTGAGCTGGCCACGGTGGCAGCTCAAGGTTGGTCCATGGTTGCCCAAGAACTTGACGATGGACTGCGCGGATTGGCTGTCCCGGTATATCGCGGTAAACAACTGCTCGGGGCGCTGAATGTGTCGGTACAGCCCGGGCGGATGGGGACCGACTCGATCACCGAACTGATGGTGCCGCGCATGCAACAGGTTGCTCAGGACATTGCCGATGACTTCGGCGGTCGGATTGCCACCCGCTGAGCTAGTTGCTGAGCACCTCAAGTTTGCGTTCCAGAAGCTTTGACAGGCGCTTGACTCCTTCGTCAATAGTGTCCTCATCTACCGCGCAGAAGGCTAGTCGCAAGGTGTGGCTGAGCGGGTTACCCGGGCTAAAAGCGGCTCCGGGAATGAAAATTACCCCGGCCTGCACTCCTTCTTGAAGCAGCTGGTAGGTGTCGATGCCCTCGGGCAAGGTCAGCCAGATGAAGAAACCGCCCTCTGGGCGGGTGTAACTGATCCCGGCGGGCAGATACTTCTCCAGTGCCGCGAACATGGCATCGCGCCGGCTGGCATAGAGCTGGCAGTAACTTTCAATCTGTCCCTTCCAGTCATGTTCGCGTAGGTAAGCGCTGATAATCATCTGGTTCAGGGTGGGTGGGCACAGTGCCACGGCTTCGCCCGCCAGATAGAAACGGCGGAAGAGGTGACTGGGGACCGCGGCCCAGCCAATCCGTAGCCCGGGGGAGAGGATCTTGGAGAAGGAGCCCATGTAGATCACATTCTCGGGATCCAAGCTGCGTAGCGTGGGGGCTGGTTCCCCGTCATAGCGCAGCATGCCATAGGGGTTATCTTCGAGGATCAAAACCCCGGCGGCGCGGCAAATTTCAACCACCTGCTGGCGTCGGTGCGCGGCCAAAGTGATTCCGGAGGGGTTATTGAAGTTAGGGATGGTGTACAGGAATTTGACGCGTTCGCCTGCCGCACGCAGGCTCTGGATCCGCTCGGCCAATGCCTCGGGAACGATGCCCTGGGCATCGGTGAGTACAGCGGCGGCCTTCACCTGATAAGCCTCAAAGGTGTTTAACGCCCCCACATAGGTGGGATCCTCACACAGCACGGTGTCCCCGGGATCGCAGAACACCTTGCACGCCATATCCTGGGCTGACTGCGAACCGTTGGTGATGACCACATCATCTACCGAAACATTGTCAATGCCCTCGGCCGCCATGACTTCTAAGATCTGCAGGCGCAACTCTTCGGTGCCCAAACCCGAACCGTACTGCAAAGCTACCGGCCCCTGCTCGGTAATGATCCGCTGGGCGATATCGCCCAGTTTTTTTAAGGGCAAGGACTGCAGGTAGGGATTTCCTCCGGCCAAGGAGACGAGCGAGGCATCCAGGGAAAGCTCAAACACATCCCGGACAGCAGACTGTTTGATTCCTGCTGCGCGCTGCGAGTAGAGCGCTTCGTGCTCGGCGATGAGGGATTGTGCCGAAGGTGGGACTGCCATACTGCTCCTCGTCTCTCAGAGCCCGTGGGTGAGGCTCAAGCTGGGGAAAGAATCCATTCACAAAAGTTGTCTGTTGAACTACTTAAGTGTCCTATTGGAAAAGTCTGTTGTGAAGAGTATGGATTACTTTTTCTCTGCTGTCGAGGATGCCTCGGGCTGGGACTCGTTACGTTCGGCTAGCCAAGCTTCGATTGCCGCAGGGCGGATCCGCCGGTGAGTTCCGCGGTATTCCACCGGGATGATTCCTGAATCGGTGAGCTTGCGCAGGTAACTATTGGAGATGCCGGCCATTTGGGCGGCCTGTGAAGTATTGAGCAGCATCTCCGGGGTGCCGATACTCACCGCCTCGCCCTTGGCTAATCGGTGTAGTACCTCCAGCACGGCGTGCTGCGCTTCGGCGGGCAATTGCATCGCGGTGCCGTTGACAAAAACCGTGGTGTCATCCGACTCAGCTAAGGACCGGGCCAGGCGCTGGGTCGTATTCTGATCAAGCGCATCAAAGGTGCGCACCTTGCTCAATGCCGCAGTTGGTGAAGCCATAACACCATCTTGCCCGAGAACCGAGGGAATGTCGGTCGCGGACAACGGTCGCGGTAAATTTCCAATGAACTGTTGAGTGACTATTACAGAAAAGATTGCGCGTCAAGTAATTATTCCCGTATGGTGGAAACCAAGGTCTAAAGAAAGTACTGACCAACCATCATTGCGGCACGCAGTGACGTGACAGATTGCCTTACCTGGCAACGGCGTTGTTGTTCTTGTGCGTTTGTGAAGTGAAGTTTGAGCCGAAGACGGCTCGCTTTGCATAAACGTGGCCGGATGTTTGGTTTTACGCGTTCCCTCGCTATGCCACAAGTTTCGTAGGCAATGCGTTATGCCGTATTCAGCACTTTCTGAAGGAAGTAGTAGTTTAATGCCTGTTGACTCATCCCAAGACCTGTCCACCATCACCGATGCAGAAGTTTTCGACGCTCATCTTGGCGGCAAACTCAGCGTCATCTCGCAAATGCCACTGCGCACCAAGCGCGACCTATCCATTGCTTACACCCCGGGTGTAGCCAAGGTTTCTCAGGCGATCGCCGATGACCCAGCCAAACATCAGACGCATACTTGGTCCTCCCGCCTAGTGGCGGTCGTCTCCGATGGCACTGCGGTGCTCGGTTTGGGCGATATCGGGGCGGCCGCCTCGCTACCAGTGATGGAAGGTAAGTCCGCGCTATTCAAAGAATTCGCTGGTCTAGATTCCATTCCTCTGGTCCTTGACACCACTGATGTTGATGAGATCGTGGAAACTGTCATCCGCCTTCGTCCAAGCTTTGGTGCGGTGAACCTGGAAGATATCTCGGCTCCACGTTGCTTTGAAATTGAGCGTCGGCTGATCGAGGCCCTCGATATTCCAGTCATGCACGATGATCAGCACGGTACCGCCGTGGTGGTCTTGGCAGCCCTGATTGGTGCGGCCCGCTACACCAAGCGTGATCTGTCCTCATTGAAGGTCGTGATTTCCGGTGCCGGATCGGCCGGTGTCGCCGTGACCAAATTGCTGCTGCAGGCGGGCGTCTCGGACGTCATCGTGCTGGATTCGCGCGGAACCATCCACCGCGAGCGCGATGACCTCAACGCTACCAAGGCTGAACTTGCTGCCATCACCAACCGTGAAGATGTCATGGGTGGGCTGGCTGAAGCCTTAGACGGGGCCGACGTCGTGGTGGGTCTATCTTCCTCGAAGTTCGATGAGGCCGCCGTGGCCAAGATGAACAAGGACGCCATCATCTTCGCGCTGTCCAATCCGAATCCGGAAATCATGCCGGAGGATGCCAAGAAGTACGCCGCGGTAGTCGCCACCGGCCGCAGTGACTTCCCGAATCAGATCAACAACGTGTTGGCTTTCCCTGGGATCTTCCGCGGTGCACTGGATTCCGGCGCAAAGAAGATCACCGAGGAAATGAAGGTCGTTGCCGCCCATGCAATCGCTGACCTAGTCGGCGACGACTTGGCTGCCGACTACATCATTCCGTCAGCCTTGGACGAGCGTGTGATGCCTGCCGTTGCGGAAGCTGTCGGCGCCGTGGCAAAGAACGCGGAGTAACCTTCCCACCGAACAGAAGTGGTTCTGCAAACGCACTGCCCGGCACCGTCAAGGTTGCCGGGCAGTGCGTTTTCGTCCGTCTACGAAGTTACAAGATAGTACTGAAGGCTGGGTAGCCGTCAGAGCAGTTTGATATCGAACAAAGCTATGCGGCTTCCGTTATCCACAAATGGTTGAACGCCCGAGCCCGAAAGATCACTGGGTGGGCAGAGTGGAAAATTCCTGAGCGACGGAGGAAATCCACCATGGAAGATCTGGTAGAAATTCAGTGCGGCCTGTACCGTGGCATGCCCGAGGATATGTCTTTCCGAATTCAAGTACTCGGAGAAATTGATTACTGCGGCTATGCGCTTCTGGCTTGTCGTCCGCAGACAGGTCGAGGTGTCGTGGGACTCACTGTGGGACTGAGCTCGGTCGGGCACCCAGAAATTATTAGCGCTGCAGATCGGGAACAGGACGTTTTTGCCCTCCTGAAGCATCTGGCACAGCAAGTTATGGTGAACAATCAGTCATTTGCTGCGGGTAAACACAGCACAGCTCTTTTCAACGAATTGGTCTTTGCTAAAGTGTCCATCGAAGTTCCGATGGCAGCCTTGATTCATGACGTGCTTGATGGGTTTGAACCGGATTGGCTTATCTGCAAAAAACCTTTGGATACTAGTCGGCTTGACTGGACCGCTTAGCCGGGTTCAATGCTGCTTTTCCCAGCTAATGTCCAAGGTGCGCAACTTCGGAGGTCATAGTTGCTGACGGTGAGAGCATGCCAGCGACGGATAACGTCTTCACCACGGCACTGCATGTCAATCGTCTGAAGCCCGTGTTCCGCGAGTACCTATAAGCGGTGCGTCATCCCCGACCGTGAATCACGCACCCCTGTAGGTAGATGGAAAAAATCCTTAGCCCCCCGCACCGGCAATGACCGGTTTTAATAGCGCGGCCGCTTCCTCCCAGCTACTGGGGCCGTTGCTAAAAGCCCCACGGTATCGTGCTGCGGGGTGCCGCTCATTGAGCCGGTCTCCTTCGCCGAAGAGCTTGTGCCGCAAGCTACCTGGTGTGTACTCACGCTGTGCCAGACCGCGCTCGCGCAGCACCGGCAAAACCTTATCCGCGAACTCTTGGAAAGAGCCGGGAATCACCCAGTTGATCACGTTGATTCCATCCACTCCCGCCGCTTGCCAGATCTCTAGCTGGTCGGCGATCTGTTCCGGAGTTCCCACCAAACGAGTATTCTCGGCCTGCAGGCGAGCTAGGTCAGCAAGCACCGGTTCACGGTCGGTGATATGGTGCGAAATCCATTCTAAGAAGCCCTTGGAGGTGTTGGTATCGATGTCTTTGATCTTGGTCTCCGGAGGGTAGACCCGCCCGGATCTGTCCAAGATGGCCATATGCGCGAGATAGCCATCAACGCTAACGAACTGATCGTAGTACTTGGCCTTTTCTTGGGCTTCTTCCTCGGTGTCCCCGATAACGAAGGACAACCCTTGGAAAAACTTGAGATCCTCGGCCTTGCGCCCCTGCTCCACGGCTCGACGCCGCGTATCGGCAATCAGTTCCCGAGCCACGGCAGCGGAAGGGGCGACGATGAAGGTTGCCTCGGCATTTCGCGCCGCGAAATCACGGCCGGAAGTAGAAGAACCTGCTTGGAAGAGCACCGGAGTGCGCTGTGGTGAAGGTGATGGCAGATGCGGGCCTTCGACCCGGTACCGTGCGGATTCGTGGTAGATCTTGTGTATTTTCGACGGATCGGAATACTGACCGGCCGCCTTGTCTTTGAGCACTGCACCTTCGTCCCAGGAGCCCTCCCAGAGTTTATAGGTGACGTCTACATATTCATCGGCCCAAGCGTAACGCTCGGTGTGGTCGGTCAAGGCCGGCAGACCGTAATTTCGTGAAGCGTTCTCATTGATGCCGGTGACAATATTCCAAGCGATACGTCCGCCGGAAATATGATCCAGCGTGGAGATGTGTCGGGCGAAATTATACGGGTGGTTCTGCACTACGTTCGAGGTGGTGGCCAGCCCGATGTGCTTGGTGTGCACGGCGAGCGCAGCAAGTAGCACCGTTGGATCGTTGGAAGGGATCTGCAGCCCCTCGTGGGCATAAACCTCATAATCTGCTTCCGGATCCCCATAAAGGCCGGAGACATCGGCAAAGAACATCGCATCGAACTTTGCCTCCTCCAGAATTTTGGCCAGATTGATCCAAGTGTTCACATCGTTGAACTCGGTTTGGCCCGCATCTGGACGCCGCCACTGACCGTGGTGGATGTGGCTGGTGGTGTTCATGACGAAGGCGTTGAAGTGTAATTGCTTGCCCATAGTGTTGGTCCCCGCTGGTGGTTGAAAGAGAGCTTTGCCGTGGGCTGGGGCCTGTTCGCTGCCCGGCTAAGCACCACGTTGCATCGATGATGCCAAGGCCGCCCAGCAGCTGCGAGCATTGCGAAGTGTCATGTCCCGGTGCGACTACAGATGACGTGATCTGCGAAATATGACGTATCTACGACGCGGAAAAACGACGAAACATTGCTACATAAGACGCGAAAAGAAGTCACACAACGTTGCGCGTCGGCAGCGTTGGTGTGATCGCTACTGAACGAACTAGAACTGATGACACACCGTGGTGCGCCGGGGAAATCCCGAAGAAAACTCGCACCAGCCACCCCATCGTTACTAGGAGTCCAGACGTGACAAACCGCCAGCCGGCGTACCGGCCAACCCGACGAACCTCGGCCCTCAAAGCACTGACCCTCACCGGTCTGGCAGCCATCTTCTTGGCTGGCTGCGGCGGTTCTGCCACCGGGGCGAACAGTTCCGACAGCGCCGAACGAGTGGAGGGTGGAACTATTCGCTACGCCCACCTGCAGGAGCCGCCCTGCGTCTATGGCGGGTGGGTGCAGCAGGCGTACTTGTCCCGTCAGGTGCTTGACTCATTGGTTTCACAAACTGCGGACGGCTCAATTGTGCCTTGGTTGGCTGAGGACTGGGAGGTGAGCGAGGATCAACTGACCTGGACGTTCACGCTCAAGCCTGAGCTGAAATTCACCGATGGGAGCAACCTCGACGCACAAGCGGTCAGCGATAATTTTGAATACTGGATGGCCGGAGGAAACGGAACGGTCACCGCCCATATTGGGGATTACTACGAATCTAGCCGTGCCGTGGACGCTACAACCTTAGAGATCAAACTCAGCGCACCCTACACTCCGCTTCTCTCAGCACTCAGCCAAGGATATTTTGGGATCCAGTCGGCCCAAGCCCTGGCCAACCGAAGCGAACAGGAGAATTGCGAGGCACCTATCGGCTCGGGGCCCTTTACGGTAGCCGAGTGGAAGCGCGGTCAATCCATTACCTTCCAACGCAACGAGCAGTACGCTTCGGCGCCCGCCAATGCGAAACATCAAGGACCGGCCTATGTGGAATCGGTGATCTGGTCTTTCATCCAAGACAACACTTCACGGTTTGGGTCATTGGTCAGCGGAGAATCCGATGCCATTGGTGAGGTACCCACCGTCGATTTTGAGGCCGCGAAGAGCCAATACGAGGTACAACAGTATCTGACTCCGGGACGCCCGGTCACCTTATCTCTAAACACCAGCAACGGGCCGTTCACCGATGTGCTGGTGCGTCGGGCTTTCGCCTACTCGGCAGATCGGCAGGCCGTGGTGGACTCCGCATTCCTCGGGGTCGTACCGTTTGAAGGCAACGGGACGGTGAGCGCAAGCACTCCCGGCTACAACGCTGAGGTGGCCCAGGATTACCCTTTGGATCTAGAGCAAGCCAATCGGTTGCTAGATCAGGCGGGATGGACCGGACGAAGCAGTGATGGCACGCGCACCAAGGATGGGAAAGAGCTAGAAGTCAGAATCGTTTTCGGATTGAACTCGATCGTGACCCAAGAAGGTGCCACGGCACTGCAGAACCTGCAGGACCAAGTCAAGCAAAGCGGATTCAAAATCACCCTAGTTCCGGTGACGCAGGCGGAGCTGTTCTCGGGGGAATACTCCACCCCGCAAAGCTATGATGCCCAACTGGGCTACTGGACCAGCCCGCATGCCGGGATCCTGCACATCAACTTCCGGCAAAACACCGAGGAACACCCGAACCCGGCCAACACGGCCTTCTACAATAACGCCGAAATTGAAGAGATCATTCTTCGGGGCAATTCGGCAAAGAACGCTGACGAGGCGAATGAACACTACCAGAAGGCACAACAGCTACTGAGCGATGAGGCCGTGGCCGTGGGCTTATACTCGCAGACCTCCACGATCGCCAGCATTCCGAATCTCAAGGATATTTGGCTCGAAGCCTCCCAGGGTGAGCCGGTATTCCACGATGCGTACTTCACCGAATAGGCCCACGATGAGCACACAAGAATTATTGGAAACACCACTCGACGCCGCCGCGGCACCGGTACCTTGGGCACGCAGGGTGCGCCCGTTGGGGTGGATGCTGCGTCGGATAGCAGGCACGCTTGGGGTGATCTGGGCGGCAGCCACCTTAACCTTCTTGATTCAGGCCTTGCTCCCGGGGGACCGAGCAACCCTTTTATTGAACCAGCTCACCGGGCAAGTACAAGAACGCACGGCAGCCGAATTGGCGCCGATCAATGAAAAGTACGGTTTCGATAATCCGCTGATTGTTCAATATTTGGATTTCCTCGGTGGACTGCTGACAGGAAATCTCGGGCAGTCCTACCAGCTACATAAGCCGGTCACCGAGGTACTTGGTGATCAAATCGCACCTACCGTCATCCTCACCTTCGCATCTTTACTGGTGGCCTGGGTGATCTGCGTGGTGGCAGTAGTGGGAACCGCCAAACGGCACCGGCTGATCAGCTCACTGGCTTCCGGGTTAGAGGCTTTTGCTGCCGGGCTTCCGCAGTATTGGTTGGGCGTTATCCTGCTGGTGGTATTCGCTCTGGGTCTGGGTTGGTTCCCGGTGATTGGTGGTACCGGTCTGAGCGGGTTAGTGCTTCCGGCTTTGACCTTAGGGATACCCTTGGCGGGATTCATGAGCCAAGTTATCCGACCTGAATTTGAATCCGGGTTAGACCAGCCATTCGCGCTCACCGCCCGGATGCGCGGCATGCGGGATACCGGAGTGCGAGTACGGCATGTGCTACGCCATTCAGTGCTCCCGGGGATCACGCTCAGTGGTTGGGCCATGGGGTCGCTCTTTTCCGGCGCCGTGATTGCCGAAAGTATTTTTTCTCGCCCGGGGCTGGGCAAGGTGCTGGTCACCGCGGTCAACGCCCGGGACCTGCCGGTGGTCTGCGGGGTGGTCATCCTAGTCGCGGTGATCTATGTGCTGGCCAACTTGTTAGTCGATATCGCCTACACCCTGATTGATCCGAGGTTGAAGAACTCATGAGTCTGTTAGATCACCACGCACGCCCGAGGTTGAAGCGATCTCAGGGCCGCAGATGGGTAGCGCTACGCCTTCCCATACCGGCTACCTTGGGGTTACTTGTGCTTGCCTTCTTCGTCCTTGCCGCGGTGGCACCGGGGCTGCTCACTGCGAAGGATCCCTATGCCACTGACCTGCACGCGGTACTGCTCCCGCCGAGCGCAGAACACTGGTTCGGGACCGACCAGTCGGGCCGCGACCTGTACACCCGGGTGGTGTACGGAACCCGGCAATCGTTGCTGATCGGCTTAGGGGCCACCGGACTCGCGATGGGAATCGCCCTGATTCTCGGAGTGGCTGCCGGACTGGGGGGACGAGTCACCGATGGGCTGATCAACCGCGGCCTAGAAGTGCTCTTCGCCTTCCCGGTGTTGCTTCTAGCCATGCTGTTCGTAACCATTTACGGACCCAGCGTCACCACACAGATTGTTGCCGTGGGTTTGGGTACGGCGCCGGGATATGCGCGTATGATTCGCGGGCAAGTGCTCGCGGTCCGTCACTCCGGGTATGTCCAGGCCGCCCACGCACTGGGACATAGTCAACTCACCGTGCTACGGCAACACGTCATGCCTAACGCCATGCGCCCGTTGCTTGCCGTGGTGACCCTTGGGGTGGGGCAATCCATCGTCTGGGCCTCGGGGCTGGCCTTCCTCGGACTTGGGGTGGCCCCACCATCTGCGGAATGGGGCGCCTTACTTGATGCGGGACGGATGTTCATCACCAAAGCTTGGTGGCTTGAAGTCATGCCCGGCGTGGCCATCGTCGCCCTCGCGCTCTCCGCTACAGCGGTGGGTCGCTACCTACAAACCACCTTGGAAGGAGCCAAAGCATGACCGAAGTATTGGAAGAACGCAGAAGCACCACCGCGATACCCCAGACACCGACCCTCTTAGAAGTACGCGGCCTGAACGTCAGTTTCGGATCCGGCCGGAAAAATGATGTGACACGACATGTTGTACGAGACGTGAACCTGCACCTGCAGGCAGGGCGTTGCCTAGCCATCGTGGGGGAATCCGGTTCCGGGAAGTCGGTCACTGCGCGCACTCTCGTCGGCCTGAGTGGAACGAACGCCCAAGTGAACACGGCGAAATTTGAGCTCTTCGAAGAATCTGCCGCAGAGTTCAATGAGCGGACATGGCGAGAGACCCGCGGGCAAAAGATTGGTTTCATCCTGCAAGACGCACTGGTCTCCTTGGATCCGCTGCGGCCAGTGGGTAAGGAAATCGAAGAGAGCCTTGCCCTGCACCGGTGGGGGAACCCGGCCACCCGCCGCGAACGAGTGATCGAGCTCTTAGCAGCGGTGGGCGTCCCGGAGCCTCGGGTCCGGGCGCAGCAGCGCCCGGACCAACTCTCCGGCGGATTACGGCAACGCGCCCTGATCGCCTCCGCCATTGCGTTGCAGCCACAACTAGTCATCGCCGATGAGCCCACCACGGCCCTTGACGTCACCGTGCAGGCCCAAGTGTTGGAACTACTGGCGGAGATGAAGGACCAGGGCACCGGGATTATCCTGATCAGCCACGACCTGTCCGTGGTTGCCCAACTAGCCGATGAGGTGGCAGTCATGCGCGGAGGTGAAATCGTGGAATCCGGTGCGGTGCACGAGATCTTGAAAAACCCGCGCCACGAATACACCAAGGCACTGCTCCAAGCGATCCCGTCGGCCCATACCAAGGGGCAGGCGCTTACCGTGCACGGCCAGCAGCTGTCCAACCAGCTGGAACCGGTTCAGGAACCGAAGTCCTGGTACTTACCGGTGTTAGAGGCTCATGGCCTGTCGAAGAGCTATCCCGGCCCGGAAGGAAAACCCACTACGGTGGTCAAGGACGTGTCTTTTAACCTATACCCCGGACAAACTCTGGGGATCGTGGGCGAATCCGGTTCCGGAAAAAGCACCACCGCAGCTTTAGCTTTAGCCACGCTCACCGCGGACTCTGGCACGGTCCTGCTCAACGGGCAGCCTTGGTCCCAGCTGAGCACCGCTGCCCGCCGGCCACGCCGCCGCGAGGTCACCGTGGTGTACCAAGATCCACTGAGTTCCTTTGACCCACGCTGGAACGGGGTGCGGATTCTTACAGATGCCCTCGACCGGAACCGTTATCCTCACGCCGAGACACGACAGAATCGTGCTGTGGAACTGGCAAGCCAGGTCGGATTGTCCAGCGAGCACCTTGAAAAACATCCCTTACAGCTCTCCGGAGGTCAACGGCAACGACTAGCCATAGCCCGAGCCTTGGCACCCGAACCGCGAGTCGTGGTACTCGACGAAGCGGTGTCGGCGTTGGATG
This sequence comes from Glutamicibacter uratoxydans, assembly GCF_050753455.1. Classification (GTDB taxonomy): domain Bacteria; phylum Actinomycetota; class Actinomycetes; order Actinomycetales; family Micrococcaceae; genus Glutamicibacter; species Glutamicibacter uratoxydans_A. The sequence goes on along the minus strand of NZ_CP192736.1, from coordinate 2,922,099 downwards.
TCTCGGTCCAGGCCCAAGTACTGGACCTGCTCAGCGAACTTCAGCAGCGGCTAGGTCTGAGCTATCTATTTATCTCCCACGATCTGGGCGTGATCCGCCACATGAGCGATCAGGTGTTGGTAATGAAGGACGGTGTAGCTCTCGAACAGGGCGAGGCCGAGCAGATCTTCACCAACCCGGCACATCCCTATACCCGCCAACTACTATCCGCACTGCCAAACCTCGAAGCCGGGTTGGCAGCTAACCGAACGAAGGAATTCGCTAATGAGTGAGCAACCACGCGCCATCTTTAGCCCGATCTTCGAACGAATCCGGGCCGGGGCCATCGAACGTGAAACATTGCGCCAGCTTCCGAGAGAGGAAATCAACTGGTTAAGCGAAGCGGGTTTTGGCCGACTCCGGGTACCGGTGAGCCATGGCGGTTTCGGGCTAGAACTGCGTGAGTTCTTTGACCTGCTGATCGAGCTCGGTGCCGCGGATTCCAACATTGTTCAAGCCCTCCGCGGGCATATCGGTTTTGTGGAGTTCGTGCGCACTCACCCCGACCCGCTGTTTCGTGAGCAGTGGTTTGCGCGGCTGGCCGCCGGAGCGCTGGTCGGGAACGCGGAAAGCGAACGCACCGGCACCTTTGCGGAGCAAGCTACCCGCATTCAGAAAACCACCGAGGGGTATTCGCTGACCGGAACCAAGTACTACACCACCGGCTCGATTTTCGCCGACTGGATTCACGTCAGTGCGGTACTGAGCGATGACCTCGGGGACAAGCTAGTCACCGTGCAGGTGCCAAGCTCCGATCCAGGAGTAGTGATTAGTGATGACTGGGATGGCTTTGGGCAGCGACTCACCGGTTCGGGAACCACAACCTTCACTGACGTTCCGGTCGACTTCGCCCAAATCACCCACCGTGAGGCGGCGGCACCCAACGGTTCGATTCTGCACGCGACCTATCAGCTGGTGCATTTAGCCGCGCTCGCCGGGATCGCAGTGGCCGCGCTGAGTGACACCGTAGATTTCGTGCGGCAGCGTACCCGGAATTTATTCAACCCGCAGGTTCCGGCCACCGGTGACCCGGTCGCCTTGCAGATCATCGGGGAAGGTCAGGGAAGTGTCCTGGCCGTGCGCTCCACCGTTCTGGCCGCCGCGGAGGCTCTGGACACAGCCAGTCGAGCGATCGAATCCGGGAGACCTACAGCGTCCCTGGTGGCTGCCGCCGATGGGCATGTTTTCGCGATCCAACCGCACATCATCGAATCGGTACTCCGACTCACCAGTCAACTCTTTGAAGTCGGTGGCGCCTCCGCGGTATCCAGCGCCCATGCCTTAGATCGGCACTGGCGCAATGCGCGCACGATTTCCTCACACAACCCGGCAGAATATCGCAAACAAGCGGTCGGGGAGTATGTGGTGAACGCGGTCGCTCCGGCGCGTTTCGTTGAACGACTGCTGACACCGGTCCCAGCGACCAGCCGAGGCTAGGCGGCCGTTTCAGTCTTGGGTTTCAGGGATGAGCCGCGTGTGAATCTAGGGTCAATAGGCGACGCGCACTGAGTGCAGCTAGCAGTCAATCCCTCGAAGTGAGTAGGGTAGGAGTATGGCTTTTCGTAATCGTCGCGCCGCCGCGCTTCCCGCAAAATTGTCCCGTTCGTGGTTGTTGGTCAACGCGGCAAATCCGGAACTTTTCGCCCCTTCGTTGGCTTCGGAAGCTGACTCGGTGATTTTCGATATGGAAGCGGCCGTTCCTGATGATCAAAAGAGCCAAGCCCGTGACGCGGTGGTCAACGCACTGTCCACCGGTATGACCGCGTGGGTGCGCGTAAACGGCATCGACACCGAATACTGGGCCGATGACCTTGCTGCACTATCCGAGGCCCCGGGCTTGCGGGGCATTATGTTGGCGATGACCGAGAAACCCGAACAGGTTACCCTCAGCGCCATGCGTTTGCGCGCCGGTACTCCAGTTTTGGCATTGATCGAGTCGGCCTTGGGCATTGAGAACGCTACCGCGATTGCTTCAGCGCCGGGCACCTTCCGTCTGGCTTTCGGAGTGAATGATTTCCGGAAGGACACCGGTGTGTCCGATGACCCGCTGGCCTTGGCCTATGCCCGAGGCAAACTCGTGGTGGCCTCGCGTGTAGGAAAGCTACCCGGTGCCATTGATGGTCCGCCGCCGGCCGGCTCCACTGCCGAGATCGTGACCAACGAGACCAAGGTGACTGCATCGATGGGGATGACCGGAAAGCTCTCGCTGAGTAGTGATCATGTGGATGGCATCAACGCGGCACTGGCACCGAGCAGCGACGAGATGTCCTGGGCGATGGAACTCCTGGAAGCACACGCCGCCGGAGCGAGCGTGGGCGACGGATCCTACCTGCCACGCCTGGCCCGTGCTCAGAAGATCGCGGACTTGGCCGACTCCTATGGGTTGTGGAACGCCTAAGACCCTCTTTGGGATGAAGTGTTAAAGACTGCTGGCCGGCTCCTGTAGGAGTCGGCCAGCAGTCTTTGGCTTTACTTCTTGTGGGTGGAACCGATAACGTCTCCGGCCTTCCACTCCGCCCAGCCCGGGCGGTCCTTCATGAAGTCCTCAATCTGAGCCTTGGAGGCTTCCAGCTTCGGATCATGCTTGAGGTACCACTTGGTTTCCTTAGCCACCATGCCAGCTAGGATGATCAGCCCGATCAGGTTCGGCAGTGCCATCAGGCCGTTCATCATATCCGAGAAGTTCCACACGGCTTCCAGCTCAGTGGTGGCGCCCACGTAGATGACCAGCGAGAACACAATGCGGAATGGCATCACCAGCTTGCGGCCGAAGAGACGTTCCACGTTGCGTTCACCGTAGTAGCACCAACCCAGAATGGTGGAGTAAGCGAACATCACCAGTGCGATGGTCACCATCCAGTGTCCCCACTCGCCCGGCAGGCCGTTCGTGAAGGCCTCACCGGTCATCAACGCGGCGGAAATCTGTTCGCCGTCATCGCCAATCAAGTTCCACGTTCCGGTGGTGATAATGACCAAACCGGTGCAGGTGACCACGATGATGGTGTCGATAAAGGTCTGGGTCATCGAGACCAGGCCCTGACGGACCGGGTGGGAGGTCTGGGCAGCGGCCGCGGCGATAGCAGCCGAACCCATGCCGGACTCGTTAGAGAAGATACCGCGAGCCACACCGTACTGGATGGCGATAATCAGAACCGAGCCGGCGAAACCACCGACGGCAGCGGTACCGGTGAACGCATCGGTGAAGATCAGTGCAAAGGCGGCAGGGATGTCCACCACGTTCACCAGCAGGATGTACAGCGCGGCCAGCACGTAGAAAGCGATCATCACAGGAACGAAAGCTGCGGTGACCTTACCGATGGACTTGATGCCACCGACCAGCACAGCCAGCGAGAGCACAACTAACACGCCACCGGTGAGCCACACCGGCACGCTGAAGGAGTTTTCCATATTCGCCGAGATCGCGTTGGCCTGGGTCATGTTGCCAATTCCGAAGCAGGCCAGAACCGCGGCGATGGAGAAGAACAGGGCCAGGAACTTACCTATTGGACCCTTAATGCCACGCTCTAGGTAATACTGTGGACCGCCGGATTTTTCGCCGGCGGCATCGGTGCCACGGAACCGCACACCCAAGTAGGCCTCGGTGTACTTTGAAGCCATACCGAAGATACCGGTGACCCACATCCAGAAGAGAGCGCCGGGACCACCAATGCCGATCGCGGTTGCGACACCGACGATGTTACCCACGCCCACGGTGGCGGCTAGCGCGGTGGTCAGTGCCTGAAACTGTGAGACGTCGCCTTCACTATCGGCGTCCTTTCGTTTGATCAGGCCGAGCTTCAGCGACGGGCCAAGCTTGACAAGCTGGATCAGACCCAAACGAATGGTCAGATACATTCCGGTGCCCAAGAGCAACGGGATCAGAACGAACGGCCCCCAGATGACGGACGATATGTCCCCAAAGAACGTCGAAAGGGAATTCATGTGATGAGATCCTCCGAGTGTGCAGAAAATGATGATGCGTGACAATGTTTATGTCACGCATCACACATTAGTCCATGCCAGTTAATATTTATGTATTTTCCACCGGAAGGTTTGAGGTTTCCCTAGGGTATGTACCTACTTCTGAGAAGGACATTTCGGGCAGGGGGGCCTACCAGCGACTACGACGTCGGTGCGGCACCGCCGCTGAGCTTGCTTTACTGCTGGTGGAAAGTCACCCGACTTGTGCCCAGTCCTTCGATGCTGGTTTCTAGCACATCACCCTCACGTAGCCAGGGGCGCCGGCCCTGAGCATCCTTGCGGGAGAGTGCCACACCCGCCGGGGTTCCGGTCAGGATGATGTCACCGGGTTGCAGCTCGGTCATGGCAGAGATGTAGGAGACGAGTTTAGTCACTGGGAAAACCAAGTCATTGGTCGAATCGTCCTGAACCACCTCACCGTTGACGCGGGTGGTGATGCGCGCGCCTTCGGTGAATTCGTCGCTGGTGGTCAGCCAGGGGCCTACCGGGGTGGAAGCATCCCAAGCTTTACCCTGTAGCCATTCGGGGGTGCGGCCCTGGTAACCACGCATGGAGATGTCGTTGGAGACCGCGTAGCCAGCGATGTGCTTCGCGGCATCAGCCTCGTCAATCCGTCGCCCGGCGGTACCGATGATCACGGCAAGCTCACCTTCGTAGTCGATCCGGTGATCTTCGGCAGGAATTTCCACGCTGTCGTTGGCTCCGGTGAGTGAGGAGGCAAACTTGGCGAAGATGGTGGGGAACTTTGGTTCCTCCGCATTCACCTCGGCAATGTGATTGCGGTAGTTCAACCCGATGCACAGTACCTTGGCCGGGGCTGGGATCAGTGTGGCGTAATCCAAGGTGTCTAACGCCAGTGGGCTACCGGTTTGGGCCTGGGTGATCCGTTCGTGGCGTGTGGCTTCGTCCAGCAGTAGTAGTTGCTGGACATCACTGAGCTGATCTAAAAGGTAGGCACCAGCCTCAGTGATCACCGCCGCAGTGGTTATAGTGGAGTTATTCGGCGTGCGTAGCGTTGCAAATTTCATAGCTCCATCACACTACAAGTGACCGGTCGCACGCTAGTTGATGTCTTGCGGCCGTTTTCGCCGAATTAGATTAATTAATCCCAAGTCAAACCCTAAATATCGCTCTCTAGACTGGAATGGTGCGGTGAACCTCGATAAGCTACGGGGTTGTAAGTAGGGTTTTGAACCCCTACTAACTTGTGACTCGTAACTAAAGTGAAGTAGGTCTTGATGTGGGAGAATTCGTTGGCGAACGATATCGCCAAATATTATTTGCCTCTTGGCAACACTTTTCATTGGTTGTCCAGTGTCTGATTCTGGCAACAATCATCGCGGTATTCCTCGCGGTGCTGGTTTATCGCAGTAAAACCCTCTATGGTCTGGCCAATGGCGTAAGTGCGATAGGTCTGACAATCCCGTCCTTTGCCCTGATCGGTCTGTTGATTGTTCCCGTAGGTTTTGGCGTGACTCCGGCCGTGATCGTGGTGACATTCTTTGCCGCATTGCCGATTTTGCGCAATGCGATCGTGGGACTGCACAACATTGAACCGACTCTGGTCGAATCGGCCCGGGGGATCGGCATGGGCCGGCTGCTCACCTTGTTCAAAGTGGAAATACCGATGGCTTGGCCGGTCATCCTCACCGGCATTCGCATTGCCGCCCAGATGGTCATGGGTGTGGCTGCCATCGCGGCCTACTCGCTCGGACCAGGTTTGGGCGGCATGATTTTTTCCGGACTGTCCCGGTTGGGTGGAGCCAATTCTCTTGAATCCGTCATTGTTGGCGTCGTGGGAATTGTGATCCTAGCCCTCATTCTTGACTTGCTCTTGATCGGCCTTGGCCGACTGACAACACCGCGAGGTATCCGTGTCTGAAAATACCAGTATTGAAAATAATGTCACCGGCGCATCCATCATGCTCGAAGAGGTCACCAAGACCTACCAGGGGCAAAAGAAATCCGCTGTTGGTGGTCTGACACTGGAAATCCCGGCCGGATCGATCGTGATGTTTGTTGGCCCCTCCGGTTGCGGTAAAACCACGACGCTGAAAATGATCAACCGGCTGATCGAACCGACCACCGGAAAAATCGTCATTAATGGTGATGATGTCACCAAAATGAATGGCGATGAGCTTCGCCGGCGGATCGGCTACGTGATTCAGGCCGGTGGCCTGTTCCCGCACATGACCGTGTCCACCAATATTGGGATGGTCCCGAAAATGTTGGGCTGGTCCAAGGAAAAAATCGCCGCACGGGTTGATGAATTGCTGGAACTGGTGTCGCTGGATCCAGAGATCTACCGCGACCGGTTCCCGAAGGAACTCTCCGGTGGGCAGCAGCAGCGTGTGGGTGTGGCCCGCGCCTTGGCCGCCGATCCGCCAGTGCTACTCATGGACGAGCCCTTCGGTGCAGTGGATCCGATTACCCGGCAGCGCTTGCAAGATGAGCTGCTCAATATCCAGTCAGAGGTACAAAAAACCATTGTCTGTGTCACGCACGACTTTGACGAAGCGGTGAAGCTCGGAGACTGGATCGCGATCTTCAACGAGGGCGCGCAGTTAGAGCAATACGATTCTCCAGAGCGTATTTTGGCCAACCCGGCCAATGAGTTTGTGGAGAATTTCATTGGCTCCGGTGCCGGGCTCAAACAGCTGACCCTTAGCCGGGTACAGGACGTGGAGCTGACCGATGCGGTGACCACCACCGCGGGCGCAAACGCCTCGGATGTCTTATCGCAGTTGCAAAGCGTCGGGGCGAACTATGCGGTGGTACTTGATTCGCGGCAACGCCCGCTGCGCCGGCTGACCCGGCGCCAGCTTTCGCGCGCGCAGATCGTGGAAGGCACGATGGATCCAAACCTCCCGTCGGTGAGTTTGCAAGCGACCCTGAACGACGCGTTGGACACCATGCTGGTGGCCAGCACCGAGTCCGCGATCGTCACTGGACGACGCGACATCTTTGAAGGGGTCATCACCGTACAAACGGTCATGGAAGCCATTGCCGCGGCTAACGCAGCCGCAGGCGGCGACGGTGAAGCACCGGTGGGCCTGAACTCGGGAGCGATCAATCAGGTGGCCATCGAGGATGGTGGGGCCAGGTCATGAACGCGGAACGACGCGGACTGATTTATCAATTACTGGGGATCCTTGTGGCCTTTGGCATCTTATTGCTGTGGCTACTCAACGCGGATTTGACCGACACCGAACGTCAAACCCTGGATCCTGCAACAATTTGGGGGTACACCAGAGAACACTTAGAAATCACTTTATGGTCGGCGCTGATTGTGTTGGCGATCGCGGTTCCGCTGGGAGTGATTCTCACCCGTCCGGGCATTCGTCATGCGGCACCTTATGTGCGCGCTATTGCCAACATCGGTCAGGCCGCACCGGCTATCGGTTTGGTGGTGCTTTTGGCCTTTTGGCTGGGCTTCGGGCCACGCACCGCCATCGTTTCCTTGGTGCTGTACGCGATTCTTCCGGTACTTTCCAACACCATGATCGGGCTACAACAGGTCGATGAACGTTTGATCGAAGCCGGCCGGGGGATTGGGATGAGTCAACTGGCGGTCCTGTTCAAGGTAGAACTACCACTGGCGGTGCCGGTGATGCTCTCCGGGATTCGTACGGCACTGGTGCTCTTGGTCGGCACCGCCACCCTGGCAACCTTTATCGATGGTGGTGGGCTGGGCATTTTGATCACCACCGGGGTGAACCTGAACCTGAATGTAGTCTTGATTGCCGGATCCATTCTGGTGGCACTGTTGGCCGTGAGCATTGACTGGGTCGGACGACTGGTGGAAGCCGTGGCACGACCGAAGGGACTGACGTGAAAAAGACACTGAAAAAAATTGCGCTTGCCTCGGTGGCCCTGCTGGCGCTGACCGGCTGCGGGTTGTCACCGTCTACGGGTGTGGTTCCCGCGTCGGCGCCCGGATCGATTCAACCGATTGCGGATCTGCCGGATAATGCGACCGCCACGGTAACCTCAAAGTCCTTCACCGAACAGTTGCTGGTGGGCAAGATTGCGGTGATCGCCCTACAGACCGCCGGATTTAATGTTACGGACATGACCAACGTCCCCGGTTCGCAGCCAGCCCGGGAGCTGGTGTTGAGTAACTCGGCGAATATGGTCTGGGAATATACCGGTACCGCCTGGTTGACCTATCTGGGCCATGAGGAGCCGGTAGTCGGATCCGAGGAGCAGTGGCAGGCCGTGCATGATGAGGATGCGGGCAACGGGATCTATTGGGGCCGCCCGGCTCCGATGAACAATACCTATGCCATGGCCATGAACGAAGAAGTCACCGAAAAGCTAGGGATTACCAAACTCTCCGAATTGCGAGATTTGGATGCTGCTGATCTGACCTTCTGTGTTGATCCGGAGTTCAATTCACGTCGCGATGGGCTGACTCCCATGCTGGAGGCTATCGGGTTGACCCGTGGCAGTGATGTACCTGAATCGAATATTGGCCTCTATGACGTGGGTGCAATTTATTCGGCCACCGCGGCCGGGGCCTGTAACTTTGGTGAGGTCTTCACGACCGATGGACGGATCAAAGCGCTGAATCTGACGGTGCTGGAAGATGACATCCAGTACTTTCCGAGCTACAACATGGCACCCATGATCAATGCGGAATTCCATGCGCAATGGCCGCAGGTTGCCGAAATCATGGGAACCATCGCACCATTGCTCACCGATGAGGTCTTGCAGACACTTAACGCCGAAGTCGATGTGGAGGGACGCGAGCCCGCCGATGTTGCCTTCGAATGGATGGTTGAACAAGGCCTGGTCACCGAACCATAACTAAAAAGGTGGGTGTCGAGGAAAAAGTACTTCCTCGACACTCACCTTTCTTGTGCCACTTGACTAGTGGATATAAATACAGGTGCGACCTCGGGAAGGCGCGTAGGGAAAAGTTTCAAAAAATTTTGCCCAATGTTGTTGACGCTTCAACTTATTCCGTGCCATACTGGATTCAACAACAAATTGAAGCGTCAACCATATGGCGTGGAACCGAATTCTGAAGGAGTCATCATGACCGCAGCAGCAACCGCTAACTTGACCGCAGGTACCTGGAACCTGGACGCTTCGCACAGCGAGGTTGGCTTCACCGTCCGCCACGCAGGCATCTCCAAGGTCCGCGGCACCTTCGGTGAATTCGACGCCACCTTGGTGGTCGGCGAAACCCTGACCGAGTCCACCGTGACCGCAGACATCCAGTTGGCCTCGGTCAGCACCAAGGATGAGAACCGCGATGGCCACCTGAAGAGCGCAGACTTCTTCGACGTGGAAACCTTCCCAGTGATGAGCTTCCGCTCCACCGGCCTGCAGGGCGAGCCAGGTGCTTTCACCTTGCTCGGTGAGCTAACCATCAAGGGTGTCACCAAGCAGGTTGAACTGGATGCAGAGTTCGGTGGCCAGACCGTGGATCCATTCGGCGCAACCCGCGCAGGCTTCTCGGCCAGCACCACCATTTCCCGCAAGGAATTTGGCATCACCTGGAACGCTGCTCTGGAAGCCGGCGGCGTACTGGTTAGCGACAAGGTCAAGATCGAGATCGACGCAGCCTTCGTTCTGCCAACCGCAGAGTAAATCTGCCCTCTAGGGGGGCACTCACCGCAACAACAAACGACCCCAGTCGGGGTCGTTTGTTGTTTAATCTGCAAACCCAGCTGCGTGAGCGCTGTCAGGTCGGTGAAGGCCATAACTCACCTTGGCGCTTATTGCGCCCGCGTCGCCACCGGCGAGGTTCGAGACCCGAAGCTCAATACTGCGTTCGCGCAGCTCTTCGGCGAGTTCGAGCATCTTCTAGGTGGAGCGGGTCTCCAACGTGGTTGATAAAATCCCGCGGGGCGCGAGAAAGACATTATCGACTTGGAGTACTTGGTCAATACGCCGGGCATCGAAGATCCAGAGGAGCTGGTGGGCCACGCATCGTGTGCCTCGTGGTCGTGCACGGTCAGTAGGGATTCTGCTACGGAGGCGGATGCGGCGGCACTGAGCCAGGTGTCCACATCCTCACAAGCTTTCAAGGTCATGGCTCCCATTTCGATCGTTACCTCGTTGCCGTCCCGAGTCCACTGGCCGGTAAAGTTATTGCACCCATCCGATCCGGTCAGGGAACCATCTGCGGCGAAGGTGAGAAAAGGATCGGAGGACGTGGCTCCACCGAAGGTGCCCTCCAGTGCATATTCTTGGTCTGACCCCGAGCTCCCGCCGGCGCAGGCAGACAGGGCGAGCAGCAGGGCTGGCGCCGCTAACAGGGCGCGAAATTGAGGTTTCATGGCGTTAGTCTAGTCATCGGTCAGCGAGGAATCGATAGATTTTCGCTAAAGATCTCCTCGCTGGCCGAAGCTAAAACTCGGCTTAGAGCAGTTCTGCGCGTAGCTCGGCGGCAGACTTTGGTGATAGGAGCCCCGGTGCCACATCGAAGACGGTCTGCGCGCCGGTGATTCCGGCCTGATTCATCCGGTAAACGGCGCGCGCATAGGCCACCAAAACACTGGAGGTGAATTCGGGGTTCGATCCCAAGGTCAACGAATACTCAATGACCTGAGCCTGCTCGGCACTGGTATTGCCCGAGCGGAAGACAAAACCACCGTGCGGCATATCTTGGTGTTCGGTGGCCAAAGTCTGCGCGTCAATGAAATGTACCGTGGTGTCGTACTGGTCGAAATAGTGCTCCATGGTGACGATGGCATCACGCACCTTATCGGCGTCGGCACCTTCTTCCAAGACCACGAAGCATTCGCGCTGATGCTTTTTGCGGGTGCTTAGTTCCGGACGTTGCCCCGCTCGAACAGCTTCAATCGCTTCGGGGCTTGGGATGGTGTATTGCACACCTCCGGCCACACCTGGAACACGGCGGACCGCATCCGAATGCCCCTGGCTCAAACCGCGACCCCAGAAGGTGTAGGTCACCCCATCGGGCAGAAGGGCCTCGCCCATTACTCGGTTAATCGAGAACATCCCGGGATCCCACCCGGCGGAGATCAGTGCGGTTTTCCCTGCAGCCTTGGCAGGCTGATCCACATTGGCAAAGTGCTCGGGGATGCGGGCGTGCGTGTCAAAGCTGTCCACGGTGTTGAACAGTGCCGCCAGCTGTGGGCCCTGCTCGGGAAGATCGGATTTCGACCCGCCGCACAAGATCAACACGTCGATGTTCTCGGTCTGCGAGCCGAGATCGTCCATCGAGAATTTCGGTGCGGGGGCAGCCAACTCCAAGGACTGTGGATCGCGGCGGGTGAATACCCCCACCAATTCCATATCTTGATTCTTTGCCACGGCTGCCTGCACTCCGCGGCCTAGATTCCCGTACCCAGCAATACCGATCCGAATCTTTGCGCTCATCAAATGTCCTTCTTATTGGCTCGAACAGTGTTCCTGATTTTTACGCTAGCGCGTGCGCGAAGATCTGAGTAACTCTGTGAAGCTGCTCAGCCGGGAATCGCCGAAAAATTCTTAGGGAAGCATGCGAGTGATCAAGGCGAATCCTAGGATGAGTATCCACAGCAGACCCACGATAGTGGCGATCCATCCGGTGACCTTGCCTAGGACCGCCGCGGTAAGGAATTCACGCTGGGAACGATTGGCCTTGCTGATCGCCAGCGGACCAAAAATCCAGCCCAGCGGGCTCAAGACAATCCCGAGAATGCCAAGGACAAGGGCCGTTTGCGCCAGTTTTTCACCTTCGAACCGCGCCGCTGAATTCCGCTGGTGCGCGGATCGATTGCTGGCGGGAGTTTTCCCGTGAAATTCCGGAGGCTGATTGAACGATCCGCCATCGTAGGAGGGGCCACCTTGGGAATATGGGTTATGAGGTTCATTCGTAGGGGTCGACATGATTCTAGAAACCTCCTTAACAGGATCCTTAATTGAACCAACAATTCGGCCGCGATGACATGCTTTGCCCCAGTTACACAGCGTCTTTCAAGTTTCGCCGATGCCACAGTTCATGGGCGAAAGTAGCAAGCAAGCTCAGTACCAGTGCGGCGTAGAAACCGTAGTGGAAGATTTGTGCGTACTGACCGGATTCGGCGAGCCCGGCGGTCACCCAAGTGCCTACCGAAGCCCCAAAGAACAGGCTAAAGACGAAGAACGACACGGTGGTCGCTCGCGCGGTGGGAGCAACATCCGTGGCCCAACCCTGCATCGAGGAATGCATGATCGCATTGGTGGCTCCCATCAGTACCGCGGTGAGCGTCAAAGCCGTGACCGAATACCAGAATGCCGAGAGCGCGAACCCGACGGCCAGCACCAGCGAACCAATGAATATCAACATGCTGCGTGAAAAATGTGCCACCAGCCGGCGCATGAGTCGGGCACCCAGAATCACCCCGAGGGCGAATCCACAGCCAAGAAAACCTGCGAGCGTGATGTCGATCTGCTCGTCCTGCAAGGCCGGGACAATGTAGGTTAGCAGCCCCATTAATAAGGCACCTTCGATGAACACCACCAGGTACAACACGAGGGTGGAGTTGGTGAAGGCCAGGCGCAGGGAGAACCGGCGACGTTCCGGTGTCACATCACGAACCTTGCGCAAACTGTATAAGGCGGCGAGGGCTCCGAGAGCCGGTAGCGCAAAGACCAAACGCCAATCGATCACGGCGGCCAACGTACCAGCGCTCAGGGTGGCTAGCGTGGTGCCCAGCGAGGAATAGATTTGCAGATCTGAGAGCCCCCGCGCCCGATGAATCCCGGTACGTGTGTCACCCAGTAGGGTAAGTAAGGTTGGGTAGAGTGCACCGAACATCAGCCCGGTAAAGCACCGCGTTATTAGTAAGGGAGTATAGGCGACAAAGAGGGTGCTCGCTAGGGAACCGAGCACGGCACCCAACAACGCCAGCCGAAGTACGCTCAGCCGCCCGAAACGGTCGCTGAGCAACCCCCACAAGGGCTGCCCCACCGCGTAGAGCAAAGAGTACCCGGCGACCAGTTGTACCGCCTGAGTCAGCGAGAGCTGGGTGACCGCAGCCAAAATCAACAGCATGGGCGGGGTTCCGTAGCGGTCAAAGAAGGCGAGAAAACCGATGAAACGCAGGGCGGAATCGGGCACCACTGAGCGATCTTTGGGGCGGTCGCTGCCTGTTGCGGAAACGTTCATTGATTAGCGTGCCTTTGCTCGTACTTCACTAGCCAATGTAAGCAGAAGTGTTCACCGAACTATGAAGATATGTCGTCGCCGCGGCGCAGAATTCTGTTGGCAAGAACAACGGGGCTTCACCGACCAATGTGGTCGGTGAAGCCCCGTGCGATGTGGCGCGAGCTAGCGCGAGCTCACCTCGGTGGTTTCAACGGCGGTAGTCTGCTCTTCGCGTTCCTTGCGACGATGTCGCAGGTGCTGGCTGCCGCTGATGACCAAAGTGATCGCCAGAATGATGTAGAGGATGATCGTGACCGGGCTGGAGACGAGGATGGTCAGATCGCCCTCGGACACGGTCAGGGCACGACGGAGTTCCGTTTCAGCCAACGGACCGAGGATCACCGCGATCAGTACCGGCGCCAACGGCAGTTGGTAACGCCGCATGATGAAACCGACGACACCCACCCCGAGCAATACCCACAGGTCCAAGGTTGAGGCGCTGATGGCGTAAACACCGAGCACCGAGAGGACCGTGATTCCGGCGTACAAGTAGTGGCGCGGTACCAACAGCAGCTTTGCCCACAGCACCGCGAACTGCATGTTCATCACCAACAGAATCACCAAACCGATGAACAGCGAGGCCAAGAGGGTCCAGACCATGTCTCCGCTGCGCTCGAAGAGTAGTGGTCCCGGCTGCATTCCATATTGCTGGAAAGCGGCGATCATGATCGCAGCGGTGGCACTGGTCGGCAGACCCAGAGCTAGCAGTGCACCCATGGCGGTACCGGCGGTAGCGTTGCCCGCAGCTTCTGGTGCCGCCACACCACGAATCGAACCCATCTGACCGAATTCGATATCACCGCGACGCTTCGCGAGCTTCTTTTCGGTGCCATAGGCCAAGAAGGTCGGAACTTCCGAACCACCGGCCGGAATAATACCGAAGGGCAAACCGAAAGCGGTTCCACGCAACCAGGCCGGCAAGGCTTTGCGCAGATCGTGGCGGGAGAGCCGTGGACGACCACTGGGTTTGATCTTCAGAGCCTCTGGGTCACGGTGGATCCGCGCCGCGATATGTAGCACCTCACCCAAGGCCAGCAGACCCACGGTGATCACTACGATCGAGATCCCGTCAAAGAGCTGGGGAAGACCCAGAGTGTATCGCACGGTGCCGGAAGGGCCATCGACACCGACCATGGCCAAGACCAGACCAATGGACAGCGAAATCAGACCCTTGACGATCGAATCGGAAACGACCGAGGAAATTGCGAGGAAGGCGAAGACTGCTAGCGCGAAGTACTCGGCTGGGCCGAAGGCGGTTGCCATCTTTACCAGTGTCGGGGCAAAGAAAACCACCACGGTGGTGGCGAGCAGACCGCCAATGAAAGCGCCCATGGCTGCGGTGGCTAAGGCCTTGGCCGCTAACCCGTTGCGGGCCATGCGGTGACCTTCGAAGGTTGAGGCGATCGCCGATGAGTTCCCCGGGGTGTTCAGCAAAATCCCTGAGGTGGAGTCACCAAACAAACCGCCGTAATAGACGCCGGCGAACATGATGAACGCCGCAGTGGGGTCCAGCGAAAAGGTAATCGGCAACAACAGTGCGACCGCCATGGCCGAACCGAGGCCGGGCAAAACCCCGACGGCGGTTCCCAGCAGGGCCCCGAGCAGAACCCACAACAGATTCATCGGGGTGAGGGCTTGTGAGAAGCCCTCCAGTAAGAGGTTGATCTGTTCCATTTAGAGCAGTCCTTCCAGGAAGCCCGATGGCAGGTTCAGCCCCAGCCCGGCGTTGAAGGCCAGCTGGATAATCGAGGCAAAGAGTATGGAAATGCTGATATCGAAGAGGGCGCGCTTGCTACCTAGCGCGCGGGCAACCACCCAGAACAGGGCGGCAGCACTCAGGATCCATCCCACATATGGCAGTAGCAGCGCAAAGCCTGCCACCCCGGCGACGACCATGCCCACGGTCTTCCAGTCTGAGTAGGTTTTCCAGGTAGCCGGTATGGAAGCCTGCGGGGTGCGGCGCTGAATTTTGCTGCGGCCGCGTTCGGTGGCCGCGGCCATGTCCCCGAGCATGTCGCTAGAGAAGTCCGGGTTCTTGGAATCCGAGGTGGGGTCCGGGGCATGCGGGTTACGCAGAATCTGGATGATGTGAATGACCGCGACCGAGTACATCAGGACACAGACGATCGTGGGAAAGAACTGTGGACCGGGAACCGAGGAACCTAGAACCTCCATGGTGGCGGTCTGGAAGGTCAGGAAAACGGCCAGGGCCAGCACCAGTGCTGGAACAATCAGTTCGCTGCGTCCATTCCAGTTCGCCGGCGCGTCAACGGCAGTCGGCGGGTTCACCGAGTGCTCTGGAGAAACGTTGCTGCTCATAGTCCCAGTCCTTCAATAATTCCTGCGGTTGTTTCGATTTCGGCTTCAACGAAATCGGCGAACTCTTCGCCGATCATGAAGCTGTCGGTCCAGTTATTGCGTTCCAAAGCATCTCGCCATTGCTCCGAGTCACGGAATTCGGTGACGATGTCCACGAATTCTTGCTTCTCGCTGTCTGTGATGCCCGGAGCGGCAACAAAACCACGCCAGTTGGCCATCACCGCGTCCACGCCGAGCTCCGCAAAGGTGGGGACATCCACCCCGGGCAGACGCTCCTCTGAAGAGATTGCTAGCGCTCGTAGGGTGCCTACCTCGATCTGGTCGGCCACCTCGTTGTAGCCGGACATGCCGCCAACGGTAGTTCCGGCGAGCATCGAGGTCAGCGCCTCACCGCCGCCGGAGTAGGCGATGTAGTTGGTGTCTGCTGGATCGATGCCAATTTTTTGGGCTACCAAGCCGGTCAACAAGTGATCGATGGAGCCTAGCGAACCACCGGCAATGGAGGTGCCTCCGGGATCTTCTTGCCAGACTTCGATGAAGTCATCCAGGGTTTGAATCTCCGAGGAAGCCGGAACTACCAGTGCTGCGTAGTCGTCGGCGAGGCGCGCCACCAACTCCACGTCGTCTAGGGTGGACTCGGAATTGGCTAGCTCGATTGCGCCAACCATCACCCCGCCGGTCACCATCATCATGTCGTGTCGGCCGGTCATCTGGACGAACTGGCTCAGGCCGATGGTGCCGCCAGCCCCGGGAACGTTGGTGACCTGAACATTGTTGACCGCACCAATGGATTTCATGGCCTGCTGGGATTCGCGTGCGAATCCGTCCCAACCGCCGCCGGGGGAGGCAGGAGCCATGAGTACCAATTTATTGCGTGCGGAGGATTCGCCACCGGACGATGCCGCGTTGGTTAGTGCTAAGCCAGTGATGGCCACTACCGCAACGGCGTATATCGTCTTGCCGACTATGCGTTTGTTCACCATATTCCGTAACCTCAATGTTAGTGATTCGCCTCACCGACTTCCGGTGCACGGGAATCAACGATGGCAGAAAAGTGATCGGCGGCACAGCGAAAATGTGGTTGTGGTCATATCGGAAACTTAAAAAACTTAAGTAAATGAAGGGTGGCTCCGATGCGCAAAGTACGTGCCCCGCGGCGGCTGCGCACACGAATCCTGTTCCTACAGCTGGGTATCGTGCTCGGGGTGGTGGTGCTGGTTTCTGCCGTGGTGATGAGCGTGGAAGTCGAACGGGTCGAGCGTACGGCTTTTGACCGCACCCAGTCGGTAGCTCGCGAGTTGGCGGACCTTCCGGTGATCCAAGCAGGGATGGCATCGGTGGATCCCACGGCAGTTATTGCGCCGGTTGCCGAGCTATCAACCGCTGTCTCGGGGGTCTACTACATCACCGTGGCCGACATGGACGGCATTCGGGTGGCGCACCTCGACCCGAACCTGATTGGTCTGCCCGTATCATCCGAACACGAGTTAG
Source organism: Glutamicibacter uratoxydans (assembly GCF_050753455.1). Taxonomy (GTDB): domain Bacteria; phylum Actinomycetota; class Actinomycetes; order Actinomycetales; family Micrococcaceae; genus Glutamicibacter; species Glutamicibacter uratoxydans_A. Next base: position 2,905,121 of record NZ_CP192736.1, on the reverse strand, counting down.
TCCGGCAGGGGGAGAGCTTCCTGGGGGTGGAGGAAGGCCCACTGGGTTTGACCCTTCGGGCCAAGGAGCCGATCTATTACGCGGGTGAGGTCGTGGGCACGGTATCCGTGGGCATTTTGCAAAGTACCGTGCGTGCCAATCTGACCAGTGTGGTTTGGGGTTTTGCGCCATGGATCCTGCTGGCCGCTGCCATCGGTACCGTCGGTGCAGGTCTTGCCTCACGGTTGGTGTACCGCATCTACGGTGTTGCTCCGGAACAGATCGGCGGCCTATTGCAGGCCAACGAGGCGGTACTCTACAGCATCGACGAAGGGGTGCTGGGGGTGGATCCGGAGGGAACCTTGACGCTAATTAATAAGGAAGCCCAACGCCTCCTGGGGCTGAGCCCGCAAGAGGTGGGTAAGCCGGCATCCGAGGTCTTGGAAGAAAGCGTCGCACGGCTACTAGAAAGCGCAGACCCGAGTGCCGAAGGGGTCCAAACGGTGCTCGCTGGTGAACGTGTCCTGATTGCCACGCGTCGCGAGGCCCAACTTGGGGCGAGAAGCTACGGACGAACCCTAACGTTGAAAGACCGCACCGAGCTGGAAAACAACTTGCGCGAATTGCGTGGCCAGAAGAGCTTGACCGACACCTTGCGGGCGCAGGCTCATGAATTCACTAACCGGCTACATCTGGTTTCGGGGTTATTGTCCCTGGGCGAGGTTGAGGAAGCTCATGATCACATCAAACGGTATACCGGGATGGCCGGGCCCGGCACCGACCGACTGGTCGATGACCCGATGATGGCAGCCCTGTGCAACGCGCAGCTGGCCGTGGCACGGGAAGCCGGCGTGGAATTCTGGGTGGATGAAAACTCCAAGACCGGCGCCGACTGGCGGTCGGATGAGGACGCGGTCACGGTGGCCGCTAATCTACTGACAAACGCCATCGAAGCAGCCGGGGACGGCGGAAAAGTCGTCTTTCGCATCAACGCGAATTCGGCCGGGGTGCGTATCGCGGTAGGGGATTCCGGGCCCGGGATCCCTTCCGAAGAGTTTTCGCACTTAGTGGAGTTGGGGTACAGCAGCAAACGCGGGCCAGGTCAGCCACTGCACGCCCGGGGGATTGGGCTAACACTAGTGGACCGCATCATCACCCGCCGGGGTGGACAATTAAAAGCAGGGAGTTCCGAATTGGGTGGGGCGAGTATCGTCGCGGCCTGGCCACTGCAGGTCAGTAGTGGCGCACCGAGGACGGACTACGAGAGCGCAGGGAATGAAGACGGATGATCAGGGTACTGGTAGTCGATGACGATTTCGCCGTGGCAAGGTTGCATCGGCGCTTCCTCGAACAATTGGGCGGATTTGAGGTTGTCGGAGTCTTGGAGCGGGGGCGTGCGGTAGCACCCTTCGTCCAAGAGACCGCCACTGACCTCATCCTGTTAGATGTCCACCTGCCCGACCAAGACGGTTTGGCGGTGCTCTCCGAATTGCGCTCGAAGGGACTGGGCGTAGATGTCATTATGATTACCGCTGATAACGAACGCGAATCGGTACGGCTTGCGGTAGGGCATGGGGTGCAAGACTATTTGGTCAAACCTTTTGGCATTGAAGACTTCAATCTGAGGCTTTCGGGGTACCGGGATCGGCGCGAACAACTCGTGCGCCACGTGGATGCCGCTGCCTTGGCGCAGGACGAAATCGATCAGCTGATGGCCGTGGCCAGTGGGCGCGAGACGGACCATACCAACGTGCCGTGGCTGGAGAAGACAACGGTCTCCAGCGCCGACACTCCGCAATTACCCAAGGGGTTCACTGCCCCGACGCTGGCCATGGTGTCCGAAAGCCTGAAGGATGCGGCCACCAACTCCGATCCAACGCTCTCTGCGAAGGAGCTGTCCGAGACCTGTGGCATCTCGCGGGTGAGCGCTCGCCGGTACCTCGACTTTCTGGTGTCGCGGCAATTGGCTGAACTCAAACCACGCTATGGCGCCACCGGAAGACCAGAGCATCGCTACCGGTGGAGAGTTTAAAAAACTAAAAAAACTGTATCTTAAGGTTTTCTAGCGCACTTTTGTGTATACACTAATTTCGGATCCATGATTATTAGCTCCGAATCCTTAGCTTGCCCGAACGCGTGGCCGCAGGTTCGCAACCCGAAAGGTCCCATGCCATGAGTGACGCATCCCCAACCACCGCCAAAACCCTTGACGCCGAAGTGATCGTCGTTGGTGGTGGCAACGCCGCCTTCACCGCAGCCCATGCCGCTGCCACCCGGGGTCGTAAGGTCCTGCTGTTGGAAAAGGCGCCTCGTGACCAGTTCGGTGGCAACAGCTACTACACGGCAGGTGCCACCCGCATTGCTCATAACGGTCTAGAAGACCTGCAGGACCTAGTGGAATTTGATGAGCGCCACCCGGTTTCCGAAGTTCCGCCATATTCCGAAGCTGATTACGCCGGCGACATTGCCAAGGTAACTGAAGGCCGTAATAACAAGGAAATGACCGAAGTTCTCGTCAAGGAAGCCGCACCTGGCCTTCGTTGGCTGAAGTCTCTGGGTCTGAAATACCGCCTGATGTACGAACGCCAAGCCTACGAAACCGCCGAAGGTGGTTACTTGTTCTGGGGCGGTCTGCATGTCGGAAACGTGGACGGCGGCGAGGGTCTGATGCACGACCACCTCGCGGTTGCCGAGAAGCTAGGTACCGAGGTTCGTTTCGAGCAGGATGTCTATGGCCTGATCGTCGAAGATGGCAAGGTTGTTGGCGTGAAGCTGCGCGTCAACGGCGAAGAGCAGGAGCTACGCGCCGAGTCGGTCATCCTAGCTGCCGGAGGCTTTGAGTCCAGCCCACAGTGGCGTCAAGAACACTTGGGTGAGGGATGGCAGAATGCGAAGGTGCGCGGCACCCCATTCAACAACGGTGACATGCTGGCAGCAGGTCTGGAAATCGGCGCCGCCAAGGGCGGAGACTGGGGCACCTGCCACTCGGTGCAGTGGGATGCGCTGACCGAAAACAACGAGTCCAACCGTGAGCTGACCAACCGACTAACCCGTCAGTCCTACCCCTTGGGCATCATTGTGAACAACCGTGGCGAGCGCTTCTTGGACGAGGGGGCGGACTTCCGCAACCTGACCTACGCCAAGTACGGCAAGGTCATCCTGCAGCAGCCAGATTCCATCGCCTATCAGATCTTTGACGCCTCCTTGCGTCCAATGCTGCGCAGCGAAGAGTACGAAATGCCGGGTATCTCAGAGGTCGTCGCCGACAGCATTGAGGAGCTAGCCGAGAAGATTGGGGTAGACACGGCCGCATTGTCCAAGACGGTGTCCGAGTTCAACGCTTCGATCGACACCTCGATCAGCTACGACCCGAATGTGCTGGATGGTCGCGCCGCAAAGGTCAATCCTCCCAAGAGCAACTGGGCCAACCCGCTAGAAACCGGTCCGTTCTACGCCTACCCGGTTACCTGCGGTATCACCTTTACCTTCGGTGGTCTGAAGGGCAATATCAATGGTCAGGTGTTGAACGAAGACGGCGAGGTTATCGACGGCTTGTACGTCTGCGGTGAAATGTTCGGCGGGCTGTTCTCGGCAAACTACCCCGGCGGTTCCGGTCTAGCGGCCGGTGTCGTATTTGGACGTCGAGCCGGTAATCTGGCATAAGCATCACTTTGCCGGTTTCGTCAGCATCATTGATGGCGAAACCGGCAATTGTTTATTTGAGGAAAGGGTTCATGGCAAAGCTCGACGCGCAGGCAATCCATGCGCAACTGCGCCAACAACTGTTACGCGGACACTTTATGCCTGGCGATCCGCTGCGTGAGGTGGCCTTAGCCGAGGAATTCGGGGTCTCGCGTACTCCGGTGCGTGAAGCGCTGACCCGCCTCTTACATGAGGGAATGCTGGAACGCCGAGCCCGCGGCCTGTTCGTCCGGGAGATCGAGCCGGAACAGATCATGCAGGTTTACGATCTACGGATCATGTTGGAGGGCCAGGCCGCCAGTGAAGCGGCCGAGATGCGTTCGGAAACGGATCTAGCGAAATTACAGGGGCTCATCGACCGTGATCGGGCGCTAGAAAACCCCGATGATGTCACCAGATTGGTGACCAACATCGAGTTCCACCGAACGCTCTGGAAAGCCGCACGCAACCCGGTCCTCGAAGATATTTTGGACCGTTTGGCTAGTCATCATGTCCACATCCCGAGTTCCACTCTCTCAGTGGGTAACCGCTGGGAAGAATCCCTGAACGAGCATCAGCGGATCTGCGACTGCATTCGTGATCGGGACGCGTCAGGCGCACGCGACGTGGTTCAGCAGCATATGAAAACTGCCAAGGCCATGCGATTGACGATGTTCTCCCATGTGCAAGCCCCGCAGATTTAGCTGACGACCACCAAGTATCCGAGTCAGCTCAGCGGCCACAACTGAGGCAGCTCTCAGGCCAGCGCGCTATTCACTAGACTGCAGGGCACGCAAGGCGTGGTTTTGCGAAGCGAGTTGCTTCGCGGTGTCAGTGATCAGCTCCTGCATCGCCGCCGCAGCGCGGGAGAGGGCAACATCTCGGCGATGCGCCAAAGCAATCGTTCGGGTCAGTACGGGGCTGGACAATCGGCAAATCTGCAATTCCGGACGGTCTAACAAGACCATTGCGGGAACCAAAGCCACCCCTAAACCGCTTTCGACGAAACGCAGTGCCGCGTCCATCTGGGCGCCTTGTAAAACGATGTGGGGTTGCAGATCTAACTGCCGATATGCGGCCATGGTTGCTGCGCGCAGGTCATAGCTGGTGGAAAAAGCGATCTGCGGTAGCGCGGCCAGTTCGGTGAGTGAGAGCTCCTGGATTCCCGGCGCCAAATGGGTTCCCGGCGCGGAAACAACGACCAGCTCTTCGCCGAGCAGTGGAAGATGCGTTAGTGAGTCGAAACTATTCGGTTCATGCTCCGAAGCGACGACTAACGCCAGATCCAGTCCGCCGCCGGCCAGCTCTTGCAATAAATCTAGGGAGCCAGCCTCATACAGGTGAAGTTCGATTCCCGGATACGCTCGGTGGTAGCCGACCAGCATCTGCGCGACCAGGGAGATACAGAGGCTGGGTGGGGCACCGAGCCGAACTCGGCCTGCCCGGAGACCGGATAACTCGTGCATCTGTTGCCGAATGTGTTCGGCATCGGCGAGCATCCGTTTGGCGCTGGGCAAAAGAGTTTCCCCTGCCGCGGTCAATGTGATGTTCCCCCGGGCACGATGAAAAAGCTCGGAACCGAGCTCGGATTCGAGGGTGGAAATCTGCCGACTCAAGGTGGGTTGGGCGACATGCAATTGCGTGGCTGCCTTGGTGAAATGCCCGGTTTGGGCCACCATGAGGAAGCTGCGTAGCTGTTCGAGATTCATGACCATAGCATAAATGAATCGTGACAACTCAGATAATTCATTGGACGTATCGACGTATTGCTTCTTAGCGTTGTAGACATGCAGAAAACCACCAAAGAAAAGCAAATCTCCACGAGCGTACTGGTGATCGGTACCGGCGGTTCGGGTCTTCGCGCCGCAATCGAATTGGCCGAATTGGGCACCGATGTGCTGGCTGTGGGCAAGCGCCCACGTCACGACGCCCACACCTCTCTGGCCGCCGGAGGGATCAACGCAGCCCTTGGCACCATGGATCAAGAAGATAGCTGGCAGCAACACGCGGCGGACACCATCAAGGAGAGCTATTTCCTGGCCGATCCGCGCACCGTGGAAATTGTGGCCCGAGGGGCCGCCGCGGGCATTGCCGATTTGGAGCGTTACGGGATGGGCTTTGCCCGTGAAGAGGATGGTCGCATCTCTCAGCGTTTCTTCGGAGCACATACCTTCCGCCGCACCGCGTTTGCCGGGGATTACACTGGTTTAGAAATCCAGCGCAGTCTGGTGGCACGTAGCCATCAACTGGAGATCCCCATTCTCGACACCGTCTACATCACCAACCTGTTGGTCAGTGAGAATAAGGTGTTCGGAGCCTACGGGTTCGACCTCAACAACGGTACGCGTTACCTCATCCATGCCGATGCGGTGATCTTGGCCGCCGGCGGGCATAACCGTATTTGGCGCCGAACCAGCTCGCGGCGTGATGAGAATACCGGAGACTCCTTCCGCCTCGCGGTGGAAGCGGGGGCTCGGCTACGAGATCCGGAACTGGTGCAATTCCACCCTTCGGGCATTATCGAACCGGAAAGTGCCGCTGGCACCCTGATTTCCGAGGCCGCTCGCGGCGAGGGCGGGATTCTGACCAACGCACTGGGGGAGCGGTTCATGGCTCGCTATGATCCCGAACGCATGGAATTATCCACCCGAGACCGGGTGGCATTGGCCGCGTATACCGAGATTAAGGAGGGGCGTGGCACCGCCAACGGAGGGGTATGGCTGGATGTCTCGCATTTGCCGCGCGAACAGATTATGGAACGGTTGCCGCGCGTTTACCAGACCATGCTCGAGGTACAGATGCTGGACATTACGCAAGAAAAAATCGAGATTGCTCCGACGGCGCACTACTCCATGGGTGGTGTCTGGGTAAACCCTACGGATCACGCCACCGATGTGGCAGGACTCTATGCCATCGGCGAGGCCTCCAGCGGTTTGCACGGAGCGAACCGCTTGGGCGGCAACTCACTGATTGAACTGCTGGTTTTTGGCCGGATTGTTGGGCAGGAAGCGGCGAATTACTCCGCATCATTGGGTGCCCAGGTGCGTTCGGCGCCAGCCGTGGCCGAAGCACGCGGCAATGTCGACGGCCTCTTAGCAGCCGACGGTACCGAGAACGTGCGCGCCCTGCAACGAGCGATACGCGATCTGATGACCGAGCATGCCGGGGTGGTGCGTGATGAACAAGGACTACGCGCCGGGTTGGAGAAACTAGCGGTGATTGAAGCGCGGATCCAGAATGTGGGGATTCACCCAGATATCGCCGGTTATCAAGATCTAGCTCATGCCTTCGATCTGCTCTCCTCGGCACTATCCGCTCGGGCCACCTTAGAAGCGGCACTGGAGCGCCGCGAGACCCGCGGCTGCCACAACCGGAGTGACTATCCGCAGCTGGATCCTGAGCTTCAGGTGAACCTCGTCTGGTCACCCACCAACGGAATTACTCGAGAACCAATTCCGGAAATTCCGCAGGAGATTCGTGAGTTGATTCGCGAAGTTTCGGTCGCGGGCAAGCTCGTGGAGTAGACACCGAGACGACTGTGGCCGGTTTCCCTTTAGAGGTTTTGGAACAGGGAAACCGGCCACAAGATCAGTGGGGGCCTAGAGGCCGTGCACAATCAGTACGTCGAGTACACGCGGGCCGTGGACACCTTCCACACGCTCCAACTCGATGTCACTGGTGGCACTGGGACCTGAGATCCAAGTCTGTGGCCGAGTCACTTCCAATCGTGGCATGGCCTCGGGCAACAACTGCACGATTGTTGATACCGGAACGATACAGACGTGGTGATCTGGGACCAGCGAGATCGCACGACGGCCCTGATCCGGTTCGCCATCTAGGATGATGGTGCCGGATTCGGCCACCGAAATGGCCGAGGAGGTCACCACGGCACTGGTCGCATCCAATTCCGGAACCGTGAGCACCGCAGCCGGAGCATCGAGTCGGCGTTCAACGGACTCATCCAGATCCGCAAGCCAGTTGGTGTCTAACCCGTGCGGGTAAACCACACTGGTGGCAGCCTGTAGTTTGGCCGCCACAAACTTCGGAACCTCGGAGGCCTGAATGACATCCACTCCGGCCTTGTAGTCAACCAGCCGATCAACCAGTAACTCGATCAGTTCCGCCTCGGAGAGGGTGGAGGTCTTGCGGTATTCGCGAGGTACCTCTGCCACCTGGGGAGCATCGGCTAAGGCCGAACGGATCCGTCCGAGGATTTCGTCCTTGGCGCTCATTTGCTCTCCTTCTCACTCTTCCACCAGTCGCGGAAGGATTTGCTCGGTGGTGCTGGGAGGTCGCGGCTGGCGGTCCAGCCGGCAGCGATACCCGGCAGTTTCTTGATCTTCTTGTCCTTGCCGGCCATCAGGCGGCCCAGTGGCAACGCCTTCTCCAGCAGACCCAGGTTGCTTCCCTTGCCCAGTGCCCAAGAGCCGCCCTTCATCAACAGATCCATCTGCGTTGGCAGCTTCTTCTTGCCACGCTTGGAATCCACATCCTCGCCACGTAAATGCACGAGGATTTCTGGAATGTTGATCTTAACCGGGCAGGCGTCATAGCAAGCACCGCACAGCGAGGAGGCATAAGGCAAGGAGTTATTATCTTCGGCCTCAATGCCGGTCAGCAGTGGAGAGAGAATCGCGCCGATCGGACCCGGGTAGGTCGAACCGTAGGCGTGACCACCGGTGCGCTCGTACACTGGGCAGACGTTCATACACGCCGAGCAACGGATGCAGTTCAGTGCGCTACGACCAAACTTATCGGCAAGCGCCCGGGTGCGGCCGTTATCTAGCAACACTAGATGCACATTCTGCGGGCCGTCGTTTTCAGTTACGCCGGTCCACAGGGAGGTGTACGGGTTCATCCGCTCGCCGGTGGACGAGCGCGGCAACAACTGCATGAAGACCTCGATGTCTTCCCAGTTTGGTAGCACTTTCTCGATACCCATGACAGTGATCAGAGTTTCGGGAAGGGTCAGGCACATGCGGCCGTTACCCTCGGACTCGACAACACCCAAGGTGCCAGTGTCAGCCAGGGCAAAGTTTGCCCCGGAGATCGCCACCTTAGCCGAGAGGAACTTCTTGCGCAGGTGTAGCCGTGCCGCTTCGGCCAGCTTGGCTGGCTCATCGGTCAGGTTCGGATCCACCACCGGCATTTCCTTCAGGAAGATATCCCGAACTTCGGTGCGGTTTTTGTGAATGGCCGGAACGAGAATGTGGCTCGGCTTGTCATGGCCCAGCTGGACGATCAATTCGGCGAGGTCGGTCTCGTATGCTGCGATGCCTTGGGTTTCCAAGTGCTCGTTTAAACCGATTTCCTGGGTGGCCATGGACTTGACCTTGACGACCTCATCACTGTCGGTCTCCTGAACCAGTTGGGTGACTATCGCATTGGCCTCCGCCGCGTCACGAGCCCAGTGGATGATACCGCCGCGAGCGGTGAAGTTCTTCTCGAATTCTTCCAGACGCTCTTCCAAGTTGGCCATGGCGTTGTCCTTGATGGCAGAGCCAGCGGTACGCAAGGCCTCCCAGTCCGGAAGCTCGTCGACCACACGCAGACGCTTATCGCGGATGGTGTGGGTGGCGTGGCGCAGGTTGGCGCGCAGCTGGGTGTTACCTAGTTCGCGGCGTGCTGCGCTTGGGAATTGTTCCTCAGCGAAGAGGTTGCCAGCCCCGGGGGCTGGCATGCCTAGAAATACCTGACTCACAGTGCAACCTCCGCGTCCATGGTGCTGGCCAGAATATCGGCCAAGTGAATGGTGCCTGGGCGCTGCCCGCTGCGTGAGAGGCCACCACCAATGTGCATCAGGCAGGAGACGTCACCGCCGGCGCACATTGAGGCGCCGGTGGAGCAGATGTTTTTCACCTTGTCTTCGAGCATGGCCGAGGAAACCTCGGAGTTCTTCAGCGAGAATGTGCCACCAAAGCCGCAGCACTGATCCGCTTCGGGTAGCTCCTCAACGGTGATTCCGCCAACGGACTTCAGCAGGTTTAGCTGACGGTCCTCCAGCCCGAGGGTGCGCATACCGTGGCATGAGGGATGGTAAGTGATGGTGTGGGGGAAGTAGCTACCCAATTGTTCGGCGGCATTGGTGATACCCAAAACATCAGTCAACAGCTGGGAGAGCTCGTAAGTTTTGGCGCCTACTGCTTCGGCGCGCTCTTTCAGCTCTGGCTTACCCAATCTCTTGGCCAGCATCGGATGCTGGTGCTTCACCGAGGAAACGCACGAGCCCGACGGAGCCACTGCCACGTCATAGTCGCTACGCTCAAAGGCCTTGACGTGATTTTCGACCACCGGTAGTGCTTCTGGCATGTATCCGGAGTTGATGTGCATCTGCCCGCAGCAGGCCTGATCGGCCGGGAAGATCACTTCATGCCCCAAACGTTCCAGGATTTTAACCGTTGACTTGGCGGTTTCCGGGTACATGGCATCCACGATGCAGGTGGCAAAGAGTGCAATTCGCATTAGGTTAACTCTCTCGCTGTGTGGTCTGACCATACTAGTGCGAAAAATTGCATTCCGTCAAGACTTGTTGTGATCGCACTCACCTTGTAGCATGGGAGGTCTGACCATATGTGGTCTGACCATCATACATAAGGACGCCCACACGTGTTTACACCATCAACTGAGCCGATTGCGGGAAGCGTGGCTATCTCCGCGCTGGTTGCACTCATTCCTTTGCTCACCTTCTTTGTCATGCTTGCCATCGTTAAGGTCAAGGCCCACTGGGCCGGTCTGACCTCGTTGGCTGTTGCGATTATCGTCGCGATCTTTGGTTGGCAGATGCCTGTCGGCCTTGCTCTGAACTCCGGAGCCATGGGTCTAGTTTTCGGAGCTTTCCCGATTGTCTGGATCGTGGTTATGGCGATCTGGCTTTACCAGGTCACTGTGATCTCCGGACGCTTCGAAGACCTGCGTCGCGTCTTTGACGTGATCGGCGGCGGCGATGTGCGTATCCAGGCCGTACTGATCGCCTTCTGCTTCGGCGGTTTGCTTGAAGCGCTGGCTGGATTTGGTGCCCCGGTAGCCATTACCGCCACCATGTTGCTAGCACTGGGTCTCTCACCCTTGCGCGCGGCTTGTGCCGTGTTGATTGCCAACACTGCGCCGGTAGCCTTTGGTGCGGTGGCTATCCCCATCACCACCGCTGGTGCACTGACCGGTATTCCAGCAACCGAGATCGGTGCTGTTGTCGGACATCAGTCCCCAGTTCTGGCACTGTTCGTTCCATCGATTCTGGTGCTGGTCATTGACGGATGGCGTGGTATGCGTCAGACCTTGCCGGCTACCTTGACCATTGGTATCTCCTTCGCCATAGCTCAGTGGCTGTGCGCGACCTATTTCTCCTACGAACTCACCGACATTGTCGCCGCATTGGTCGGCCTTGGTGTTGCCGTACTGCTGCTGCGCGTCTGGCGTCCAAAGGGCGTCGAAGAAGCTCGTCAGCGTATCCTCACCGCAGAAGCCTTGGCTATTCCGGTAGAAGAAAACAAGAAGCTGCACCCAGGCCGGACCTGGATGGCACTCTTCCCGTACATCTTGGTCATCATCATCTTCGGTGTGGCTAAGCTGTGGCGCCTCGGCGTGGACATTCCGGCAGCGCTGGCCGCCACTGACGTGAAGTTCGGCTGGCCAGGGCTACACAATGTGGTGGTTGACGCCAACGGTGAAGCTGTCTCTTCGACTATCTACAACTTCAACTGGCTCTCCACCCCGGGCACGTTGCTGCTGATCACCGGTTTGATTGTGGCGATCGTATATTCGAAGTACAACGACGGTGGTAAGTACGCCGTCACCGTGGGCAACGCCATCGTGGAAATTGGGCGCACCATCTACAACATGCGTTGGGCTGCCCTGACCATTCTGTCGGTACTTGGCTTGGCGTACGTCATGAACCTGTCGGGTCAGACCATCACCATTGGTACTTGGCTTGCCGGTACCGGCGCGGCCTTCGCCTTCCTGTCCCCAATCTTGGGCTGGATTGGCACCGCAGTGACCGGCTCGGACACCTCGGCCAACGCCCTGTTCGCTAAGCTGCAGCAGACCGCAGGTGTGAATGCAGGGATTGATCCGACCCTGCTGGTTGCCGCCAATACCTCCGGTGGTGTGGTCGGCAAGCTGATCTCCCCACAGAATCTGGCCATTGCTGCGACCGCGGTGAAGATGGACGGTCAGGAATCGGTGATCCTCAAGAAGGTGGCCGGTTGGTCCGTAGGCCTGCTTCTGGTGCTCTGTGTCCTGGTCTACTTGCAGTCGACACCGGTGCTTAGCTGGATGCTCCCGTAACGAGTAAACTGGCTTCTGATGTCTACTAATCCAGCGCCGCGCGCCTATCAGGTGGTTCTTGAAGCAATCGAGAATGAATTGCGCACCGGCAAACTGACGCTGGGGGACCAACTGCCTGGTGAGCGCGCGCTGGCCGAAGCTCATGGAATTTCCCGGGCTTCGGTGCGAGATGCCATCCGCATCCTCGATGTGATGGGTGTAGTGCGCACCTCCACCGGGTCCGGGCCGAATTCCGGGGCCGTGATTATCTCGAATCCGGCCGCAGGGCTTTCCCAAGCCCTGCGGTTACACGTGGCAGCCAAGGGAATCCAAGTCCGTGAGATCGTCGAATCCCGAATCCTCTTGGAAACCTGGGCCGCACAGATGGACCCGCGGGATCCTGCCTACGCCCAACGCGTGATTGACCGCACCGCGGTGCTGATCATGCGCATGGATGACCCGCAGCTTTCCCGCGACGAATTCCACCGCATCGATGCGGAGTTCCACGTGCTGCTCTCATCCATGGCCGGTAACGCGGTGGTGGAAGCAATGATGGAGTCACTGCGTCACTCGATCAGTGACTATGTGGCTGCAGCCATCCCGGATGATGAGACCTGGCAGCCGATCGCCAAAGTGCTGCGACGTCAGCACAAGGCCATCCACCGGGCCTTCGCCAGCGGCAATCGTGAACGGGCAGCTCACCTGCTCGAAGACCACATCACCTGGTTCTATAACCAGACCAGATTTTAAACATCCGCAGAGAACAACATCGAAGGCGCTTTGCCCTACCGAATGGTGGAGGCAAAGCGCCTTTTATATTCGCTCGGTGTAATACCAAGCTGGCGGGCGAATGCCCGGCGCAAGGTTTCATCGTTGCCGAATCCGCTGCGCTGGGCGGTTTCGGTAACGCTATGTCCGTCAAGAAGTAAGCGTTGTGAACGATCCAGCCGGATACGTTCTACCCAACGTGCGGGAGTGGAGTTCAATTCTGTGCGAAATAGCCGTGTGAGATGACGTTCGCTCACATGCGCAGTGGCCGCCATGGTGCTAAGTGAGTGCTCGGCAGCTGGCTGAGCAATAACTGATTGGGTAACTGACCGAAGAACCTCGCTCTTCGGGGACGAGAGTGCGAAACCACTGGCGAACTGTGCTTGGCCGCCGGGTCGATTCATGAATACCACCAATTCTTGGGCGATATTTCGGGCTGCCGCAGGCCCATGATCTTGTTCGATCAGCGCTAAGGTTAGATCGATCCCTGCGGTAATGCCCGCGGAGGTAAAGTAATTTTCATCTTGGCAATGAATGACATCATGCTCGACGCGCACCTGGGGGTAGCGTAGCGCCAACGTATCGGTATGGCGCCAGTGAGTTGTTGCGGTTCGTCCATCGAGTACCCCCAGTTCCGCTAAGACGAAAGCTCCAGTGCAGACCGAGGCGACTCTCTCGGCTCCCGGCAGCAGCTGGGATACCGCGTTCAACAGTTGCGGATCCACCGGCTGGACAGGTAAATGCGGACCTCCGGCCACCATCAAGGAATCAATTTTTCCCGCCTGTGTGGCCGCCACCGTTCCGGTGAGCTGTAACCCGGAAGATGTGGTCACCGGCCCACCATCCGGTGAAATCAGCGAAATTTGGTATGGCAGTCCATCTTTGGTTCCTTGCCCAAAGACGTCTCCTGGACCGCTGACATCAAGGAGGGTCACTCCATCGAAAACAACGATTCCAACATGATGCATGACGTCCTAAATTGAGGTTTTCTTGTCCATTTGGACATGGCTCATGACCATCGTATCAACCGAGAATTGATACATCAGGAGAAGAACCACTGAAAGGGTGTCAGTAATGGCCGAAACAATTGCTGGAATCGCCATTCCAGATAGTGCATTGGCACGAGAAACAACTGAACTGGTCCGTGAAGCAGCCAGTGACCTGGTATTCAACCACTCCCGTCGGGTGTACCTTTTTGGTGCACTACGCGGACAGGAGCAGGGACTGAAATACGATCCCGAGCTACTTTACGTTGGGGCAATGTTCCACGACATTGGATTGACCGAGAAATACCGCCGCACCGATCAACGGTTCGAGATTGACGGAGCCGATGAAGCCCGAAAGATGCTAGCGTCGCATGGAGTGACCGGCGAAGCCGCCGACACCGTTTGGGCAGCAATTGCATTGCACACCACCCCAGAAATTCCATTGCACATGGCTCCCGAAATCGCCTTGGTTACCCGCGGTGTTGAACTTGACGTTCTAGGAATCGGTTACGACGCGATCACGGAACAAGAGCGGGATGCTGTGACCAGTGTCCACCCTCGCCCAAACTTCAAAGAAGGTATCCTGGCTGCCTTCACCGAGGGTATTAAGGATCGTCCGGAAACGACGTTCGGCAATATTAAGGCCGACGTGTTGCAGCACTTCGTTCCTGGGTTCCAGCGGATGGACTTCGTGGAGATCATTAAACAAAACTCCTGGCCCGAGTAAGCCACAGTGCCTACTGGCTGATAGGGGTTGGCTCGCTGACCAAAACGAGTCAGCGAGCCAACCCACTCTTCGTTTGGTACAACTTTTGCCGAGGCGATTTGCGAGCCGTAGATAACTCCTAGAACTTCAGCGGCTGCGCCGCTTCGGGCGCTACGGACACTGTAGACCTCCAGTGCCGGTAGTCCCAGATTGTTGCCTCCTTGCACTACTTCGACGCCGAGCCGGACGCAGTGCAGGAAATTGAAAAATCCTCGAATTTCGGTATAAACCGTGACCACTCGGTGAAACCCGGGTAGCAGCCTTGAACGCGGACGGGGAAAGAAGCTGGGAGCATATGCGCCAAGTTCGAACCAAGTTCCTGCTGGAATGATGGTATCTGTTTGGCACAGTTCTCCCGCGCCGACCACGGTGGAATCGATTTCCAAGCCAGAGGTTTCGGATGACGCCGCCTTAATTTCCCTGAGCCACTGACTCAGGCGTTCTAACGGCATAGCGGAAAAGCCACGATTCACTTCCTGGAGCCGACGAACCACTACAGGTCCAAGGATTCGGCGCCGAAAGCTAGGTCGGGTAATACCGATCGGGATGACAGGGCTGGTGCGTTTCGCCGCGCGGCCGATGCAGATCCGAAATACCAAGCAAGTGCTTTTGGTAGGTGACTTCAGCTCCTACCCGGCCGAAGAACCGCACAGGAGCTTGACGCAGCCGTGCAGGTGAATCTTGCCTGGAGTGTGAAGAGCTGACATCTCTTCGGTGGAGCATCTGGTTCTCGCCGAGCACTTTTGCTTGTTCAAAGTCATCGCGGCCAAGACCACCGGGGAAGCCAACGGGATACCTAGGCCACGGAAGCTGCGGCCTAAGAGCCCAGCAGTTACTACAGCAATATCACCTAGCTGGTCTCCAGCCACGCAGAGCGCCGCTTTAAGTGGGTGATCCCGTTGCCCCTTTCCACCGGAGCAACGGGATCATTTGAATTCTCACAGGGTCAACATTAGGGACTTAACCCACGGTTGGCCCGAGGAGGACACTTTTCACCGATTAGGGCAACTCATCGACAATGCCGAACATCCGTGCCGAAATTCCCTGATACTCCGCACGAATCTTCCCGGATTCGAGTTTAGGTAGCTGCGCTGGCGAATGCTCTGCGCAGTGCACAAAATCGAAGTCCGGCCACCATTTCTTGGGGCGTTCATACTCACTGAACCCGCACACAGCACAGGTCAGTTCCATCCATACGGGACGGCCACCGGCCCTACGGTTGGACCGGGACTGAACCAGCCAAGCCGGTGGATTAGCATTCAGTGCAGCGAATTCTTTTTCACTTAGGCGTGAAGGAATGCCATGGCGTTTGGCCATTTCTAGGGGAATATCCAGCGCAATCGCGGCGTCTCTACGAGTCATCATCGTCATCTAGCCTAGATGATCTTCCGGGTTTTCTCGCAGTAGGCAGATACGATCTGGCCCAAAACCGTGCTGGTTTTGGTGCTTATGCCTTTGCAGTCACGGTGACGGTAGTCTGCACCGGCACCGGGTTCTTGAAGATATCCAGCACCGGGCAGCGCTCGTCCACTACCCGTTGCAGTTCGGTATAACGCTCAGCAGTTTCCGGGCCGCTGATCTTCACCTCGAGCCGGACATCGGAAAATCCGGGGCGCACTGATTTATCGGCGCCGAATAGACCATGAACGTCAAGATCCCCGTTGGCGGTGATGGAAATATCGTCTACCTGGATCCCCAACTGCTGGGCATAGAGCCGGTACACCACGATTTGGCAGGAAATTAAAGCGCCTAGGGCGTACTCCACCGGACTGGCGTCAAGGTCATCTCCGGCTAAGGGCGCTGGTTCATCCACCTGAAAGGTATGCTTGCCTGCCGTGATGGTACTGGCCACCGATCCAATTCCTTCGCCGGTGGCTCGAAAAGTCAGCCGTCCGTTGGATGGATCCTTGGCTAATTGGTCGGCCCAAGCTGAACCGGCCTGCTTCAGACGCTGTGCGCGGTCTTCTGCTACGGAAAGCGTGGTTGGTGCGTTCGACATGGGGATCGTTCCCCTTTCTGGCGCGAGGGGCGCCATCGCTTACATCCCTGACCTTCAGGAATGTCGAATCATCACCTGGGGCACCCCGCACAATGACGCGAATAGGGTTGCCGTCCAACCAGCCAGGGCTGCAAGTGGTTGGAACTCGTGATTCAGTGCTTCTTTTCTACCAAGGGTGGATCGCTTGGTAAATCGTGGGCTTCACGCCACGTCATTTAAGCACGTTGCAGGATGCGCCCCCGAAGTTCCTGGGGGTGCCAAGGACATGTGAACGGGGAAGTAGGTGCCCAACCGCTACAAAATTCCGCAGTTGCGCCTGGGCCAACCCATGGCTGGAAACCAATCAGGCGTGTTCCGGTGCCGGGCTGACATGCGGCCTAGGCTGAAGCTTCGGTCTCGTCGAAACTGACGTTATCATTCAGTCGGTGAAGTAATTCGGTGAAGCGTTGTACGTCATCGGCGCTCCACTCGTTCAGACGGTCGTGCAGGCGTTGCCGAAGTGATTGACCGCTACTGATCCAGGCCTGTCTGGCTTTATTGGTGATTGACACCAATTGTGCCCGACCATCGTTCGGGTCGGTGGTTCGGCTGATCAACCCGAAGGATTCGAGTTGTTTGACCAGTCGAGAGATGGTGGCTTTATCAAGTTGCAAAGCCTCAGCGAGATAACCCTGCTGTTGGGCATCATCACGAATCAGAATCGACAGGATCCGGTATCCCGGGGCTTGCAAATCCGGGTGGATTTCTTTAGCGCGCCGCAAGATAGTGTGCCGGGCATGCAAGAGCACCGCGGTGAACTCGGCTTCTAAAGCATTAAGTAAATCTTCATCGTGCATATGCTACATATTAGTTTTTCGGCCCTGTGATCACGAGTTTGCGACTTTCAAAAGGCAAGCGTTTCTTATAATGCGGTGGTTTTAGCGTCCTGCAGTGGAATCAGCACCTGCTTGATGATCAGGATAATTGAGGCGGTAATCGGTACGGCAACCAACGCCCCGAGCAGCCCTAGCAATGTGCCGCCGACCAATGCGCCGATCACCACCAGGGCCCCGGGGACGGCGACGCTACGGTTCATAATTCGTGGGGTGAGTAGATAGGCCTCGAGCTGCATGTAGATGAAGTAGATAACTGCAAAGAGCAGCGCGTCCATGGGCGAATGGAACAGTGCCACTACCGTGCCGATAGCCCAGAACAAAACGGTACCGATCAGCGGAATTAAGGTGATGAAGAATGCGGTGACGGCCATCAGTGGTGGGAAGGCGAGTCCCAGGATAAGAGACAAGGTACCGACAAGGAGTGAATTCATTAGCGCCAGGATGGTCATGCCACCTAAATAGTCGCCTACCGAATGGCTGATCTGGTCTATCAGGTTGGCGGTCCGGGCGCGTTCGTAGGCTGGGAACAAACGCACCATAGCCTGCTTCATTGGTTCTAACGAAGCAAGGAAATACAGGCTAAGCACCAACACGATCAATGTCCCGGAAAGTACGTTGCCAATGCCGATGCCCACTTGCAGAGCACCGCCGGCTAAGGCCAGCAGGTTTGCTGGATTGCTGACGAAAGCAGCAATGGTTGCCAACGCATCAGTGGCTTGTTGCCCGTAGTTCTCGGTTACCCAGAGGAAGATATCGGATCTCTGCACATCGGTGACGATCTGTGGGATTGAACCGACGAAACTTGTTAACTGCTGTACCACCACCGGGGCGATCAATAGCGTTATACCGGTGACCAAGAGTAGGAAAACAACATATACCAGCCCAATCCCTAGCGGCCTTTTCATGCCGTGGCGTTGCAACCAGCGCACAATCGGATCCAGACCTAAGGCAATAAACAGCGCCAAAGCGATATAGATCAGAATCGTGCTGATCCGGCCTAAGGCAAAGGCAAACCCCAGGGCGGTGAGACCACCCAAGGTAATGAAAAGCCCCAGCTTGAACGGACGGGAAATGCTGGAACGGATTTGAGCTGTTTCTCGGGAGGCTGGGGCAGCGGAAGGGGGATCGGATGGGGCCGCTGGCTCCGGAGGTTCCGGCAGCGAAACCGGTGAATCGCCAGAGACAGGGTCGGTCTGTTCACTCATGGCACGGTGTCCTTCCGGCTAGGTCGGTCTGTAAGGACCAAATCCGCGGTGCGAGGCTTCTGAGTCGAAGACTAACACGAGCGAAACATCATCACGCAGGGAACTATGCCTTGGGAATCGCGACCCCTGTTGTGCTGCGGTTGATGGGCTGGCCCACCCTCATCGTGTGCACTCGGGGTTATCGGTCCCGTGTCTGGCCCCCTGTTTGCGCGCGGCAGTATCTTTCACTGTCGAGGACACAATCATATGGAACCTGTGATTATCCGTAGCGGAAAACTGACGTACCGCTCGAACCTCGCTGGCAGTTTTCGTTCCGGTTTGTCACACCTTGCTCTTGCGGAGAGCCTGTTCTCGACCGCTTCGCCGTCACGGAAGGACATTTGCTAGGGCGCGGTTTTCTCGGAAGAAACCCTCGGCCCCGGTGCGTCCGCTGAATCCGTTTGTTGCGACGCCGGAGCAGGAAGCTGCGCGGCGTGAAAGGCAGTCCGTGCAGGCTAATACAGCGGAGTCTTTGCGTCTGGTTTATGATCCGTGCGGGAGCCAGCCAAGGGTGGAACACCCGCTCACGAAACGGGTTTTCCTGTCCTTGTCGGATCAGGAAAACGAGCAGCTGACCGGGCCCGCGCAGGGGCGGGGTGTCGGTGTTGGGCGCGATTTACCTTCGGAGTGAAGATACTGACCTGCAAGCGGATGGAGGTTTGCGCGACCTCAGGCTCACCGAAGACAAAAGTGACGCGAGGTTCCTACATCGCCTAGAGGACAACTACGATCTGGACATTACCTCCGCGAACGTTGCCAGCTGGCCAGCCACCATCGAACAGAATCGCTATGGCAGCGTAACGGCTAGTGCTGAGCCTATGATCTTTCCGTTGCGCTTCCCCTCCCGGAGGTGTCTCTTCAACAGGGAGAGACACTCCCCGAGCTTTTCGTATTGTCCTGTTCTCCAGCGGAACGGACTAAACAGAGAAACGACCCGCAGCTACTGCATTCACCAGCAAGTTGTAGTCCGCGTGCGACTGCTGTGCGTAACTGACCGCCCATCGCGCCATGGCATGATCGAAGCTTTCGCCGGAGCCTAAATATCCCGCAATGAATGCGGCGTTGGGGCTCTGAGCATGGGCTCTGGCCAAGGTCACAGCACAGGCGCGCACGTAGTCCAAAAATGTCTGTGAGGCCAGAGACTCTAGGTCGAAGGACACGTTGTGGTCGCGGAACTGGCGGATGTAGTAGGCTCGGTCATCCAGCGTCACGAATCCCAAGAATGGATCCGAAACCGCCTGCAGGATCCGTTGGCTGGCTGTGACTCGGAACCCGGGTTCCCGGCGGTGATAGCGGTGTCTGGTCTGTTGGGGGCCACGTTGCTACTGGTGGCAGACACGGTTGGACGCCTTGTGCTGGCCAGTGGGGAACTTTCCGTAGGGATCGTCCTTTCGGTGATTGGTGCCCCGATATTTATCTTCCTAGCCCGCTCCCTGAAACGAGAACGAGCTCATGCCCAGAATTGAGAGTATGACCCTCGTGCAGGATCCGGCCACGAGTTTAGCCTCTAGACCCGAGCAAAGGGGGAGCGCTGAGCCCGTGATGGTTCCTAACCGATTTTCGGACAAGCACTGGCGTCGGGCTCTGTGTTGGCTACTGCTATCACTAGCCGGGGTACTGTTGGCGGTTAATGCGCTGGGGCTGGGCGTCGATGTCCGGGTGTGGTGCGCGGTGCTCGAGGGCAGCGCGGATCCCGGAACCATGTTCCTGATCCGTGATCTGCGCGGCCCACGCGCGGTCGCGGCGATTCTGGTCGGTGTGGGATTCGGTGTGTCCGGGGCGATTACCCAAGCGGTGCTGCGCAATGTGCTGGCCAGCCCCGACATTATCGGGGTGACGGCCGGGGCTAGTCTGGGTGCGGTGATCTCCATCGTCGGTGCCTCCAGCATCCCGGCGATCCTCTTACTTGGTGCTTGGCGATTGCCGATCGCTGCAGCCTTCGGTGCACTCATTGCGGGGGTGGCAGTCTTAGCCTTTTCCTACCGCGGAAGTCTCAGCTCCTTCAGACTGGTACTGGTCGGTTTGGGAGTGAACGCCGGGCTCGGCGCCGGGGTTTCCTGGTTACTCTTGCGCGCCGAACTTCCGGATCTGAATAGCGCCCTGGTCTGGTTGACCGGAAGTTTGTCGTTGGCCACCTGGACGGTGATTGTTCCGGCCGGGAGCATCATTCTGCTCGGGGGGATACTTGCCGTGCTACTGTGTGCCCGTTGGCTAGGGGTCCTGCAACTAGGTGATGATTTGGCTCGTAGCCTCGGGGTACGCGTGCAAGGGGCGAGCCTGAGTCTATTGGGGATTTCGGTGCTCATCGCCGGAGCCGCTGTAGCCATTGCCGGTCCGGTTGGTTTTATCGCCTTTGTCGCACCACAGCTAGCGCAACGACTCTTCGGCCACACGCACCCAGAACCCGCACCAGCCGCACTGACCGGTGCAGTATTGATGCTGCTGGCGGATCTGCTGGGCAAGACCCTGTTCCCAGTCGCGTTGCCGGTGGGCTTGGTGACCTCGATGGCTGGGGCACCGTTCTTGGCGTGGGTGCTATTGAGCATGTCCTGCAAATTCCGTGCCGGATCCTAAAACCTTGGACAGGTGAGCCGCTAGATAGCTTGACGGTGCCCGAAAATGACATGATGAAAACCGAAGTATTCATGAAGTTTGAGGAGAAGTCCGTGAAGTACACCGTAGGCCCGGCATCAGATCTTGCTGAGGGCGAAGCGCTTAAAGTTGAAGCCAGTGACAGCGGTGCCAGCGAAGATATTGCGATCTTTCACGCGGAAGATGGAAGCTTCTACGCCTTGCAGGATGAATGCACCCACGAAGTCGCCTCGCTATCCGAGGGGTGGATTGAGGGGTGCGAGGTCGAATGCCCCATCCACGCCTCACGCTTTAACCTGAAGACCGGAAAAGTGCTATGCCTGCCGGCCTACGTTGACGCCCGCACCTATCACGTGGAGGTTGTTGACGGGATGCTGGAGCTGACCTTCTAAATGGCCTCGGTACAGATCCTCGGTGCCGGAGTGGCCGGATTCGCTCTGGCTCGCGAGTTAGTTCAGGCGGGCTATGACGGGCAGATCGTGCTCAATGACCCGCAAGGTTTACCCTATGATCGCCCACCACTGAGTAAGAGTCTGGAACGCGTGCCGTTCGCCCCGCCGCAATGGTTCGCACAGCATTCCATTGAGCTACGTGACGAGCTGATCGAAACCCCACCGCTGCCTACCTCAAAGGAAGACTGGCTGGTGCTGGCTACCGGCACCACACCGCTGGCCTTGAATGTGCCGGGCGCCGAAAACGCCAAGGTGATTCACACGGCTAGCGTTGCCGAAGAATTGGCGCAAAAGCTGTCCTTCGGTGCCTTCGGAACCCACGCGGTGGTTATCGGAGCAGGGCTGATCGGTGCAGAATTCGCTGCCGCGGCCCGCCAATTCGGTGCCACGGTCACATTGATCAGCAACCAGGAGCTCCCCGCCCAGAAAGCCTTCGGCCCGGCGCTGGCGCGCCAGCTCCATGAGGACCACCGGATCGGAGGAATCCGACTGATCACCGGGCAAGTGCAGAACATCACCGAGCATACGGTGCGGGTCAATGACGAAGAACTGGAAGCAGACATTATTGTCAGCGCCATCGGTGTGACACCTAATGTGCAGGTAGCCCAGCAACTGGGCGTGAGAACCGACGACGGAATCCTCGTCGATCAACACCAACGTACCAACCTGCCACAGGTCTTGGCCGTTGGGGATGTCACCCGGCACCCTGGGGAACGAGCCTACCGACACTGGGAACACGCCATCGAAGATGCACAGATTGCCGCGAGCACCATCATGGCCACTCCCACTGTTCAGCGTCAAACCCCTTGGTTCTGGTCCGACCGGCACGAGAGCCATATCGAAGTGGTAGGGGACTTTAGCAGAGCCAAGTACAGCGTGGAACGGTTGAACTGGCAGGAGCGAATCCAAATCTCCTTTGGCCTGAACGATCAAGGCCAACTGGTCGCCGCTGCGCTCGCCGACCCCGGTCAGGACAGTGACATCATGCGAGAATTGATCGCACATGGACGCTCACCAAATCATAGTGACCTGCAGAATCCGCGGATTTCCCTGCGGGATCTGGGACAGAGTTAGTTAAGGGATAGCCAACACATGGATTCTCATAACGCAGTTGAAGCGTTGCGAACCCCTCGCGCGCGCGTCACCGCGGGGTGGATCGCCGCGGTGCTGATCGTACACATCGGGATCAACGTCGGATTCTTCGCACCTATTCAAGTACTGCTGGGATTGCACTCTGAGGCGATTACTCCGCAGCAGAAAAATGCTACTCTCTCGCTGGTCACCGGTGTTGGTGCGGCCGTATCAATGATTGCAAACCCGCTCTTTGGCGCGTTGAGCGATCGAACCACCTCACGCTTTGGTCGGCGTATCCCGTGGATTGTTGCTGGAACCTTGGGTGGAGCGCTGGCTTTACTTCTCATGTCTACCGCACATACGGTGAGCCTGCTAGTGGTGGGGTGGGCTTTGATGCAAGCCGCAGGTAACGCCGCGCTCGCCGCGGTATTGGCGGTGGTGCCCGATAAAGTCCCGGTCGAACAGCGCGGCACGGTTGGTGGGCTCGTTGCCCTCGGTCAGACCGTTGGTATCCTCATTGGTGCCGGCATCGGTATGGTGGCCGCCAGTGACCTAGTCTTTGGATATGCCATTGTCGCCGTAGTCATTGCCCTGTGCTCGATACCGTTCGTCCTGCTGCGCCAAGATGTCGTGTTGCCAGCACAGGAACGCGAACCTTTCGCCTGGGTCAGCTTCCTCAAAGGGTTCTGGATTAGCCCGAAGCAGTACCCGGACTTTGGCTGGGCCTGGATCACCCGCTTCCTGCTGTATCTCTCTAGCCAACTTTTCTTGGTCTATCTTTTATTTTTCCTGCAAGACGAACTGCACCATCCACAACCGGCAACCGGTGTATTGGTGCTTTCTAGCGTCTATGCCGGGTTTGTGATCCTGTCCTCGGTGGTGGCCGGAAGGCTTTCGGACCGGGACGGTAAGCGCAAACGCTACGTGTTGATTTCCGCAGTGATCACCGCCGCAGCTGCCCTGCTGATGGCGGCGGCTCCGAACTTTGCGGTGGCTATCGGTGGCGCGGTCCTCTTAGGCATCGGTTTTGGGGCATTCCTGGCGGTGGACTACGCGCTGCTCACCCAAGTATTGCCACATGCCGATTCGCGAGCCAAGGATCTGGGCGTCATCAACGTTGCTAACTCACTGCCGCAGGTCTTTGCCCCCTTGATCGCCTGGCTTTCGGTGTCTTGGTTAGGCGGGTACGCCACCTTGTTCATCTGTGCTGCGGTGGTTGCCTTGGCCGGTGGCCTCTTAGTCAACAGGATCAAGATGGTGGCTTAGGTCGGGCGCAGCAAATATCAAGCAGTACTTCGCAAGTCGATTTTCCTCAACGCTCAAGGACTGCTGGGGTGCAATCTGCGGTCACTGCCCACGGCGCGATGACGTGGCTGCCCTTCCCTAAGCATCTGCCAGCCGGGGCTGTGAGATCCGTGGTTTGGGCATGAATTTATACCATTGGGGGGATGACCGTGCTTTATGCGTGGATTGCTTTAGATTGGCCCAGACTACTTCTCTGAGCGGTGATCGTTGGTACTCTATTGTGGTTTTTAGTTCGCTATCGGACGCGTGTTGCGAAGGTGGTTGGCCGCGGGAGATCTCCTCAATGCCCGGGGCATCGAACCTGATCTTGGGCGTAAAGAGAGTCGGAAAGGACTTTTCAGATGACAGATTCGCTGGCACCATCCGAAAACAAGAAGGCACAACTGGATGAGCTTGACCGTAAGCTTTTGAAGCTTTTGTCGCAAAACTCGCGGCGAACCAACAACTCGTTGGCTGAGGAGCTGGGCATTGCGGCTTCTACCTGTTTGGCCAGAATGAATCAGCTCCGTGAGTCGGGGGTGATTTCCCGCTTTACGATCGAAGTCGATCCACAGGTGCTGGGACGTGAACTCGAAGCGCTGATCTTTGTGCGCATCCGTCCGGGGGCACGCCATTTGATGTCATCTTTTGCCCAAGAAATGCGACTAAAACCCGGGGTACGTCAGCTGTTCTTTCTCGGTGGGGCCGATGACTTTGTGCTTCACGTGGCGGTACGGAACTCTGCCGATGTACGACAGTTCGTGCTGGATTACTTGTCCTCGAACCCGGCTGTCGCCACAACGCAAACCTCGCTGGTCTTTGAACACAGCACCGGCAACGCAGAATACTAGCGGGGAATGTAAATTCGTCAGGGAGTGCTGATTCGCCGCTAGTCATCTGGCCGAGCTAGGAGAAGATCTTGGTGATGGGGGTCTGCCCATCATAGAAATTCACGGTTTGGCGGATTGCGCTGTCATTGGCCAGAACATGCGCAATCACCTCAGCCACGTTTTCTCGTGCGGTGTCCGCGTCACTGCCCGAAGGCTGTTTACCGGCAATGCGTCCCTGATTATCCACTAGAGTGAGCTTGTAGGTCGCGGGATCCAATGTCAGCATGCCCGGACCCAAAATGGTGTAGTCCAAGCTTGTGGAACGCAGATGTTCGTTTGCATCATGCTTCGCCTTGGCATAGGCATAAAACGAGTCCGCGGGGTCTAAGGAATTTACATCTACTGAAGCGCGGCTGTAGGAAACCATCACATAGCGGCGCACGCCGGCTTGTTTAGCGGCCTCCATGGTTCGTACGGCCGCCTCGTAATCTACGGCGTTGGTCCGGGCAGGGTTACCGCCGCCTGCGCCGGCCGAGAATACTACCGCGCTAGCGCCGCTGAATACTCCGGCTAAAGCGTCGGTGTCCGCCTGCTCGATGTCCAACTCGACCGGAGTGGCGCCCACGGCGGTAATTTCCTTGGCATGCTCCGGATTGCGAATCAACGAATGGACCTCGAAGCCTTCTCGCACTAGCCGCGGAGCAGTAAGCAAAGCGACCTTTCCATGTCCGCCAACAATCACAACGCGTCGTGTTTCGGCCATGTCTGTCCTCCTTGTTGTTTGTTTACACCATCTGGCATAACAAGAGATCAACAGCTGATATTCCATAACGGCGCAATCTCAAGATCGCGCCGGAAAGTAACTGTAGCCCTAGCTTGGACGCTACCGTTTGCTGGCAAGCTAGACAAGGGCTCAGTCATCCACAGTGAGCTGTTTAGTGAAGAGCAACCCCCGGAAAAAGATCTATCGACAGTGAATTGGAACGTACGATCTGAATTAAAAAATATGACAAAGTCTCATCTAATCCGCATTTATTTACACTTAAAGTTCACGAGATTTTTTGGTTCTAGGTGCGGGGTCTTGGGTATCTCATGTGTCCTGAATCATTGACTTGACCGCGGAATGATGCAGTTTCTGTCACATGTGGCTGTGAGGTTGTGAACTTATCTCCGGTATTTGTAATAGGGGGAGAAAAGGGCTGTTAGGTTTGAATTATTCCACCCGACTTTCATGAAGGAGCAGCACGATGAGTTCGATTCCGCTCGGTGAAGACATTCTTTTAGCCCGTCACGGTGCTAACATCGTCAAGCTTCGTCAGGATCGCCGGAACCGTCAGACTGTGGCCCTGTTGAAAGATGGTGCAACTGACACCGCCTCCAACGAGCTGGAAGTTGCAGTATTAAGCCCAGCTGCGTCGATGAGTCGCGGGGTGCGATCGTACCTCAACGATGACGCACCAGTGAAGCGATCCGAGGTTCGCTCTTTGGCGAAAATCTCTTTGGGATTCAGCGCTATCACCGGTGTCGTCTTTGGTGCGCTTCTACTCATTACCTACCGGATCGGTGGCAACGAATTGTTAGAAAACATGAGCACCGCCTACAGCCAGTACCCAATGTAAGGTCAGGCGAGCGCCTATACGGCGGCGTGAGCTGGGCAGAGCATCTATGCTCTGCCCCTTTTTCATTCCCCAAACTCAAGGTTGCCTCACGCGGCTCAAACCTGAATCACACCCTCGTATTTCCCGCGTAATCCGCATAGGATGTCCTGCAATCGGACATTGAGGAGAACCCTATGCGTTTCGTTTTCGAAGTAAATTTTGACTCCGAGGCCATGGCGTCACAACCGCTTGAGGAATTGCAACAGATCTTGCAGCACTGGGCCAAAAACCTGCAGCTCTATCCCATGGAGCCCGGAGCGCAAGAAGATATTTTCGATTCGAATATGGACGCCGTGGGTGAATGGGCGATTCTCGACGAATGACCACCACCCCTTCCTTCAGATGTTGGCTGCTAGCTAACGGCGAACTGAGAACCTGCCGACTAGATAGCCGATAATCAAGGTTCCCAAGATCACCGACCAGAGCGGTGCAGCTGTGTGGAAGAAGAAGATCTGCACGCGGACTCGATAAAGATTCTGCAGAATAAAGATTCCCGCGGCAATGAGCAAAGCTACGGCGGCCCACTGGCGTGCCGTGAAGCCGAGAAGGGCACGAGGCTTGTTTTCTTTCATGGGATCCATCCTGCCAGTTACCTATCACTATTCAACGATCAGCTGACGGTTCAGGTAGCTAGGAACGCAATCTGCACTTCACCCGCTGCCGATCTCGGGCCAAGGGTGATTCAATGTTCCTATGGGTAGCTCAGTTCTTTTTATTTGTTCTCGAAATTCCGGTAAATCCCAGATGGCCGCTGCGCTGATGACGCATCTGACCGAAGGGAAAATTATCGGCTATTCAGCGGGAACCAAACCAGGAGAAGCGGTCAATCCCGAATCCTTGGAAGTGATCACCGAAGCGGGCGTCGATATGACTCAAGCTCATCCCAAAGAAATCGACCCGGCAATAGTCGAACAGGTTGATCGGGTGGTCATCCTTGGAAGTGAAGCCCACCCCGTTTTTGGGGAATCAGTGCGCACCGAACGGTGGCTCATCAGTGAGCCGAGCGATGAGGGGCATACCGGGCTAGAACGAATGCGACGGATCCGCGATGAAATCGCTGAACGAGTCCGCGCGCTGAGCTACGAATTGGAGAAGTAAAAATTTCCTCGCCCACACAGACAACATCGACCCGAGCCCGAGGCTCATGGTGGTTTCCTGGTATATGTCTGGTCTTGACCGGTTGGTGTGCCAACCAGTACGTTTCACTCATTGGGTGGTACCAGCAAAATCGTGAACTTAGTGAGTTTTCGGCATTTCTTGTGCTGACCAGTTACATCATTGGGCTGTTGCCCATGCTGGTTTTCGGAGGCTCTTGGGCCGATAAGCTCGGCCGTAAGCTCTTTACCCTCCTCGCCCTGATCGCCTCGATCTGTGGATCCGGGATGCTGATCCTCGGTGCCGAAGCACATTTATGGCTACATGCCGGACGGGTATTGACCGGTATCGGGATGGGGCTTGCTATGGTGGCGGCTACCAGTTGGATCAAAGAAATCTTTGCGGGTCCCGGTGGTGCAGTGCGTGCCGGGGTATGCACATCAGTGGGTTTCGCGCTCGGCCCGGTTATTTCTGGAGCGCTGGTCGGGATCACCAGCAGTCCCGAACTGGCTTATCTCGTGCATGCAATTACTTCCTTGGCCTGGCTGGTACTGATCTTCTTCCAGCCGGAAGCACCCCGGCGGGTGTTGACCAGTAGCCAGACTGGGGCCACTACCCCCGAGAATCTTCAGATCTTCCGTCGTGTGGTGCTCCCTATGGCACCGTGGGTGTTTGGGCTGGCTACCAGCGGGTTCGCGGTGGTCACCGCGCTCACCGGACGTGGTGAGGGCTCAGGCCTGCTGTTCTCTACCGTCACGGTGGCTTTGACTATGGGGCTCGGTGCATTAATTCAACCCATTGCTCGTCGCTGGGACCGTCCACGCAGCGCCAAACTCCTCCTGATCGGCCTGGGAGTGGCGCTAAGTGCCTATCTGGTTATGATCCCGGTTGCGCTCACCGGGTCTGCCACCTTGGGATTGCTCGCCTCGGGATTGGCGGGATGTGCCAACGGAATTCTTTTGCTCGGTGGATTAGGACAGGTACTTACCTTGGCCGGGCCAGCCGAGATTGGAAAACTCACCGGACGCTTCTACTCGGTCTGCTACATCGGGTTTTTGATCCCAAATGTTCTCTCACTCTGGCGCTATCAGTTCCAGCCGGTATATTTCATCGGGCTGTTGTTCCTCTTGTGCTCGATCAGTCTGTTATGTGTCTTGAAGAATCGACACTTGTTGAAAAACCGCCAAGATCACGTGATTGTCACTGGCCAAGTCGCGGAACACTGACTAGGCTAGGGTGGTCGAACATGGCCCCGTTAGAACCAGCCAAACGTTCCTTTCTTGTGCTCATCAGGTGTCCGAGCACCGTGTAGCTGCACTGTCCTGGAGGTCTGCGTGCCTAAGATTATCGATCATGACCAACGACGTTTAGAAATCGTCTTGGCGACCGAGAAACTCATCGTTTCCGGTGGCTTTGAAGCTGCGACCATGCGGGAGATAGCTGCCGCTGCCGGGTACGCGAACGGTGCCTTAAAGCGCTATTTCGAAGGTAAAGATCAGATCCTGATGGCTACCAGTAAGTACGTGTCGGAGCAGCTCATTGAACGACTCGAAAAAGCGGTTAATGGGCTACAGGGGCTGGACGCTGTTAGTGAAATCTTCGAAACGGCCATGCCCAATAAACCGGAGAACATCGCAGTGGCACGTGTCCTGTTTACTTTCTCGGACCGTGCGATTGGGAACGAGACCCTCCGAGCAGCTTTCCGTGAGGATCTTCTTCCATGGCGGCGACTTACCGAGCACCACTTGCGCATAGCAATCCAAAACGGCGAAATAGCTAGCACTGCGCGGCCGGAAGTCGTGGCCGGTGAGCTCCTGACCCTGATCGTCGGAATGCACTTTATGATTCAACTGCACCCGACGGAAGAGAATATCCAAGGCCAAGTGGAGCATTTGCGACGGCGGATTAATGACTTGCGTATCGATGTCCCGATGGTCGTACGATACAACTAACGGCAGACCCCGGTAGATCCGGTCTGCACCGGATGAAAAGCCGCTGGGCTATTCGGCTGCCGTGTCGTGCTTAAGCAGTGACGTGGTGCGATAGGGGATCACATCACGCAGAATCATAGACGTGGATGTCCGGTTAATCCCGGGGCACAAACGAATGACTTCACTGACGCGGTAAAGATCATCCGGATCTTTGGCCGCCACACGAATCAACAGGTCGGTGTCCCCAGCGGGTGCCACACATTCGAGGACCTCGGGAATCTTGCGCAGCGCCTCGATGGCCTCATCCAGGCGTGCTTGATCGAGCTCGGCGCTGACATACGCCGAAACCCCGCGACCTAAGGCAGCCGGTCGAATTCGCGCGGTATTAGGGCGCAGTGCCCCGGAATGTGCCAATCGTTCCAGACGAGTTTGCACCGTTCCGCGAGCCAGACCGAGCTGTTGAGCCAGCATCATAATGGGGACCCGCGGATCACTGTCTAGGGCTAGCAGGATGCGACGGTCAGTTTCGTCGAGCTGGTACGTCTCGGGAGTCATCGGTGTCTCTCCTGCGCGGTGGCGTCAAAGTGGTCAGGCTAAAGGAATGCCTTCGTGAAATACTAGTCAAAATGACCAACAACTCCCAAGCTTATTGCACGGTATGACCGGTAGGGTTTCACTAGAGAGTGAGAATTTATCGCCACGGGGCACAGTAATTTCACCAATAAAGTTATCCACGTATTGGCTTCAAACATCAGCAAATAGACTCTAGCGTGACTAAGCTTGCGGTATGAGGTTTCTGCGACTTGAAGATGTTGCCGAGGAATTAAACGTAAAGTTGCCCCAAGTGCGTGCTTTGGTCAAAAGTGGGGAGTTGCCAGCGATCCAGATCGGTGGCCGGGGAATGTGGCGTGTCGAACGCGTTGAATTGGAGAACTACATTCAACGCCGTTATGCCGAAGCTCGCGAGGATATCGCCCGCGAGACCAAGTAGTTCCCTGACTGGAATGGGGTATGTGCTTCGCCGGTAGTGACCATGGCGTGGCACTCAAGGGTGGGATTCGGCTTTGCTGCGGTGGGCTGATGACCGAGCTGACCCAAACTTCGTGCCGTGGATCACATCTTGTTCATTGAATCTTCAGAATGATCAAGAATCGCATTGTGGTTTGTTCTCGATTGATCAGATTGACCAGTCAAGTTTGTGGCTGTTGCGCATACTGAAAGATCTGGGTTTACTTGCATTAGATCAAGTCGTTCGGACTACCTTCATGAGTCGACTTATGTACCCGCCACCCAATGGCCACGCTTACCGTTGGGATGGTGCAGCGCAAGCCCACGAGGCGAGCGCAGGTCAAGAACGATGCAGGTGGTTCGTAACCTCACCCTTAGAGGATGGGGTTACGAACCACCTGCATTCTTTTAAAACCCGGAGTCGACTTAGGCCGAGGGGATGGGCTAGCTTGGCTCGATAGTTTGCAAGAATGGCAGGGTGAGCGCCCAACCATACCTGCAGACCACTTGGTTCCGATCGTTATTCGGTGTGTGGTGGGTGCAATGGTCCTTGGGACTGGCGCTTACGCTGTTCGCACTTCTACCGTGGCTAAGTGGTGACAACCTGATCCAGCTTGGCGCTGCGGGGGAGCTTTCGCCCACACCGAGTCTGTTACCGCACGCGGCATACCAATCATCCGATCTGTGGGTTGCCCAAGGTATGTGTGCACTGCTGGGCGGGTTCTTTGTTCGCGCGCTCAGTGGGAGAAACCTGCGGTTCCTATTGCTGGTTCTGATCGGCAGCGCTTGCGGATGGCTCGGGGCGGGATACCATTCCTTAACCGTGCTGAACTCCTTCGCTGCGGGCCGTGACACCCTGCCGCGTCATCTGCTGGTGTTTGGACTGGGTCTGGTGTGCCTGTTGCTCCTCTTCTGGATTATTGCCCGGCTACAGATGTGC
Organism: Glutamicibacter uratoxydans; assembly: GCF_050753455.1. Taxonomy (GTDB): domain Bacteria; phylum Actinomycetota; class Actinomycetes; order Actinomycetales; family Micrococcaceae; genus Glutamicibacter; species Glutamicibacter uratoxydans_A. The sequence goes on along the minus strand of NZ_CP192736.1, from coordinate 2,873,697 downwards.
TGGGTGGCTCTGAGCCTAGCCCTGCTCAGTTTCGTCCCCGGGTTCTGGCTTGACCAGCTCTGGGATGAGGTACCGTGGCAGCTGCCCATCCAGCATCTTGGACCTTTGCTACTCGGTATCGTGCTTGGGGTGCTTGGATTTGAACGGATCGTCGCGCTGGCATTCTGGATCGCCGCCTTGGTCATCCAGTGGCTTGCCCCGGTTTTCCTGAATCTTTTATCCGCACAACTCGCGACCGTCGATGCGACGCTGACCGGTACCCGACTCTGGGAAGTCTTTAGCGCCCATGCATTGGAACCACAATGGATTACAGCCAGCATTATCACGCTGGCTGGGGCAATGATCTTGAGCGTTCTGCTAGTGCTTCTGCGTCGTATCCGACACCGTTAGTTACTATTGCTGTCTAAGCTTGGCTCACAATGTTCCTGGTCGTTGTGACGCGGTGAGCATACCCGGACAACGGGCGATGCTTCGCAGGATAGATTTAATACGTACTGATGAGTCTGATCCCTGACATGGAGCGTAAATGAGCCTGAAAATGCAGCAGCGACGCCGGGCTCTATGTTTATTGTTTTTCCTCCCCGGGATGGGGCTCTCTTCGTGGGTGACTCGGACCCCGGATATCCGCGATCTCATCGAAGCATCTCCCGCGCAAATGGGAATGGTGCTCTTCGGGTTATCGGTGGGTTCCATGCTCGGAATCCTGGCCTCGGGACGACTGGTTGCACGTTTCGGGGCGCGCTCGGTAATTGCTGCGGGGGCTAGCCTGCTGATTCTCGGATTACCGACCGTGGCGATCGGTGCGCTACTCGGACAGGGCGTGGTGGTATCGGCCGGTCTCTTCTGCTTTGGGGCTGGCATGGGAAGTGCCGAAGTTGCCATGAACGTGGAGGGGGCCGACGTTGAACGTTCGACCGGCAGACCCTTCCTTTCGCAACTACACGGCTTCTTTAGTCTTGGCACGGTGGTGGGCGCCTCCAGCGGCATTGCGTTTACCGCTCTGGGCATCGGGGTTCCGTGGCATTTGGCCCTGATTTGTCTGGTTGCCATCGCTTGCGTCAGTTTCGCGATTCGCGCTCTGCCCGCCGCAACGGGACGGCAGGACAATGTCTCGAAACAACAGGGCGTGGAACGTGCTAAGTCTTTGTGGTTTGATCCGTCCCTGCTGCTCATCGGAGTCTTAGTGCTGGCGATGGCGCTATCGGAAGGTGCTGCCACGGACTGGCTGCCATTGGTGATGGTGGACGGGCATGGCTTTGACGCGACTTCCGGTTCGCTAATCTTTACCGGATTCGCGCTGGCGATGACCATTGGACGTTTTGCCGGTGGGTGGTTCGTGCTCCGGTTTGGGCGGGCTAGAGTCTTCGCCAGCTGTGCCGTGCTGGGCGCGCTGGGGATGGGAACAGTGATCTTCGCCGAGAACGCCATCCTGGCCGGTTCGGCCGCCATATTGTGGGGACTGGGCACTTCGCTGGCATTCCCCTTGGCAATTTCCGCGGCCGGTGATTCCGGGGCGAATGCCGCTGGGCGGGTATCGGTGGTCGCCACGATGGGCTATGTCGCGTTTCTCGTGGGACCACCCTTGCTGGGCTTCATCGCCGAAGTCCACGGTTTGCGCGGAGCGCTTATTCTGCCGTTAATCCTGGTGGTAGTGGCGGCAGTTCTGTCGCCGAGTATCGCCGAGCGGGCGCACCGGCGGATCGAAATAGACCCGGGGCCACCACACGCTGCCTGAGCGCCCCGCACCGCTTGACGACTCGGTTCAGCCGGAGTCAGCAATGGCATTCGTGGTGTAAATCTGGTGTGCTTGGAGCTATGCGCAGAGAAACGACTCCAGATCAGGTATCGTCGACGGACTTGTACCGGCTACTGACCAACTTGGTGATCCCGCGCCCGATCGCCTGGGTCTCGACCATCAATGATCAGGGACAAACGAATCTAGCACCGCATTCATTCTTTACCGTTGCCAGCGCTAATCCGCCGATCGTCCAATTCACCTCGGTGGGTCGCAAAGATACGCTACGGAATATCGAGCAGAACGGGCAGTTCACCATCTGTTTCGCCACCCGTCACCACTTCGAGACGATCAATGCCTCGGCCACGGAATTCGAGGCCGGGCGGAGTGAATTCACCGAACTTGGGATCGCCGCGGAGCCCAGCATGCGGGTCGCGCCGCCACGGGTCGCCGATTCACCGGCCGCACTGGAGTGCGAACTCGAGCGAGTTGTGGAGGTCGGCGACTCGTTCCTGGTTCTTGGGCGGGTGGTTCAGGCAGCAGTGAGTGAAAACGTCCACAACGATCAGCAAAGGCCCGACGCACAACTATTGAACCCCTTGGCTCGACTCGGTGGCAGCCAATGGGGCACTTTGGGCGACATTTTGAGCATTCGGCGGATTTCACTAGAGCAGTGGAATGCCGGATTGCCCGACACCGACTAGTGTGCTTAGCCCTCGGTGAGATCCTTGAGAATTCGGAAACTGCTGCGGTAGAACTCGATGAGCCCTTCGTTCTGCATGGCTTTGAGTTCCTTGCCCAGAGTGGTCTTTTCGGTGCCCAGATGAGCGGCAAACTGCTCGCGGTTCAAGGTGATGAGCAGTTTCTCGGTGCCTTGCTCGGCGCGCTGGTTGATGAAGAATTCGGCGAGCCGCTCGCGGAGGGTTTCTTGCTGCCGCATCTGCTCAAATGCGCTGGCACGGGCAACACTCTCTGCACTGAATTCCAGTAGTTTGGCCGCTAAGCGGGTGCGCAGTTTGCACTGGTGGCCATCGAGATTTTGCAGAGTTCGCAGATCCAGAACGGCCACGGTTCCGGGGGAAGCGGCGATCGCGGTGAAACGTGCGGTGGGGTTCTCGCTCCAGCCTAGATCCTCGCCAAAGTGATCTCCGGGGTTGAGGAAGGCGACGGGGGAGTCTGATCCGGATTCTTGGTCGCTCAATAACACCGTACCTTTGAGCACTATTGCCAGAGTGCTTGAATCTTCTCCCTGGGTGATAAGAACTTCGCCGCGTTTGAAGTTCTTGGTGGAGGCGTAAGTGCAAGCCAGGAGGTGGTCGATTTCCTCGGTGCTAAAGCTCGCGAAAGCCTTGGTCGAAATATCGAATCTGACCGGTGGACGGTGTAACTGGAGGCCCATAGCGCCCATAGAGAAGTGCTCCCTGCTGTCTGGTGCGGCAGCGCTGAGAGCGCTAATGCACATGATTTAAAGTCAACCACTGTCGACTTTAACGCTAGCACCGCGGGGTAACGGGCAGTTGTCTAAAGTGCTTACGCGACCTCGTGTTACATGAACATTAGACAACCGTTGAGCGAGTGCCGGGCTGAAATTAAGGTTAGGTCCCAGCTCCTGGCACCCGCACCAAGCGGCCCGAGCAATCTAAGGCGAAGGCGGGAGCTTAGAGTTTCATGCCGGGCAGTTTGGCGGACTGTTCAAACCAGCTCAGCAGTTGAGCCTCGTCGAGTTCATCCTGTTGGTGGATGTCCAGGTAGCGGACCTCTTCATGCTTAGAGGATTTCGCTGGTACTGGTTCCAGTGAGGTGCCCCGGTAAAAAGCGATCTGTACGTAATGGGTGAAGCACCGGAAGGATAGCAGCCACGTTTGTCCGTCGGTGCCGTAAATGGGCTGATTCCATTTCACGGCCTTCTTGACCTGCGGGATGGCTTGTTCGATGAGCTCATCGAGCCGTTGACCGATGGCTTGTTTCCACTCGGGCATCGCAGCAATATAGTCGCGCACCGGGCCTGGGCCTTCACCCTTGGGGATTTGTGGGTTCCCACCGGACAGCAGCTTGGGGGTATTGTTCTCACTCATGATCGACCGTTCACGCTCCTACGTCTAAGGGCTCACTGGCTGGCACAATACCCTACAACCAGCAGTGCGCGGAATAGTCCGGGATGGCAGACTCCCCGTGGTGAACACGAATTCGCGTCTACCACGGGGAGTGAGAGCTAGGATCGATTAGGGCAGTAAGGAGCTGGCGTCATCCGGAACACTCACGGTGCCGGGGTTGCTCACCGGGCCACGGAAATGCAGCGCCTCAAGGATCGCCTCCAGCGTTTGTGGGCCATCCTGATTCAGGCAGGCGCCGGCCACAAAACGGTCTGGGCGCAGGAAGATCATCGGGGTAGGTCGATCATCGAACCACTTCTTCAACCGTCCGGTGTGATCGCCAAGGACCAAGACATCTGAATCGGCATCCCGTTCAGCCCATTCGCGCTGCGTCTGTGGAACCACTGCTACCAGTTTGGCGCCCAGCGCTTCCAGCTTCTTCAGCGACGCTACTGGCAAGACATCCTTCGGGTCATTGCCCCAAACGATCACGGTCCACCAGTTGCCCACGGCATCATCGAACTTTTTCACCCCGGCGGAGGTGGTGACATCTGGCTGGGGGAATTGGACCCCAACCGGGGAAACGCGGGTATTGGCGGTAGTCACCGGAATTAGCTTGCGGGTCAATTTGGCTGCAGCTTTCCCCGAGGCCTGCGTGGTGGGGTCGGCTAACACGCCCTGGGTGTAGCGTGGCATTGGCTTGAAACGCATATCGGAGAAGTAGCTCTTCACCGAGGGGAAGAGGTTCAGCGCGCTGGAGATCGCGTCACGGGCCACCGCACCAGCGGGGTTAGTGATCTTGATGACCTTACCCATAGTCAACGAAAGATCAACCATGGCCTTGGAATGATCCTTGCGTTCGGAGGTGTAGGTGTCCAGAACGTCGTCAGATACCTGGCCGGAGAGGATCGACGCGAGCTTCCAGCCGAGGTTGGTGGCATCACGCATTCCGGAGTTCCAGCCCTGACCCATCCATACCGGCATCAAGTGGGCGGCATCGCCGGCAATGATCTGCCGGCCCTTGCGGAAAGACCCGGCTACGCGGGCGTGGTGGGTGAAAACGCGGCGGCGGATGAAATCCAGGTCTCGGGGGTTTGGCACATGCTCGCGCAGCATCTGATCCACGAAGTCTGGATCCGTAGCCATTTCTTCGCTTTCATCGTCGTGCAGCATAAACTCCCAGCGACGCACCGCGTGCGGCAAGCCGATGGAGACATAGGGGCGTTTGGGGTCTGCGCCCAAGAAGACGTTTGGGGTGCCCAGTGGGTCGTTGTTGACGTCGACGACCAGCCAACGGGTAGCTGGGGATTCGCCTTCGAAGCTAACGTTCAAGCGCTTACGGGTTGGGGACTTACCACCCTCACAACCCACCAAGTACTGGGCCTCAAAATTCTTTTCAACCTGCTGTCCTTCGGCATCGGTCAAAGTGACGGTGAGGCTGACCTTGTCCGAGTCCTCTTCGACCGTGGTGACCTCGTGGCCGAACAACACGTTGACGTGATCGAAGCGCTCTAGACCGTCATAGAGGACCTTATCCACCTCGGGTTGAATGAACCCGTGCTTGCGTTCCCAGCCGAACTCATCGGTTTGCGGGTTGTTCACCAAGATGGTCTTGCCGCGACCGTTGACCAGTCGCATGATGTGTTGTGGAGTGGTGTGCGGGCGAACTTCATCGACCAAGCCTACGGTTTGGATGGTGCGCAGCGATTCGTCGTCGAGGCCAACCCCGCGCGGGTAATCGATGAGTGTCTCGCGGGCCTCGAGCACGGTCACCGAACGACCATACTTACCCAGAATGTTGGCCAGCATCAGACCAGTTGGTCCCGCGCCGACAATAATGACTTCGCTGGTAGTTACCTGTGCCATGGAATCCTCGCTTTGTGTACTTATCGCACATTGATGAACGATATTTGCACTTTTCTTGATATCTATGACACCACTATATGTGATCTAGGTCAAAGGGGTGTTTCGTAGAGCGGAACGAAAGGCGGCAGAAAATGTGTGGCTTCCGGTAGTTCTTCAGCCTGCGAGCTCCTCCGTCAATGCGCGAGCGATGCGCTGCAAGGGTTCGAGGGCGGCCTGGGCGGTTTCCTCGCGGACGGTGATCGCGGTCAAGCAGGACGCCGGGGTCAGCCCTCGGGCTGGCAATGGAACGGCCAAACCAAACATATTCGGTTCCACCTGACCAAAAGTCTCGGCATAACCCTGTTCCCGGGCGTGCAGAACTTGTTCAGAATCGTGTTCCGAAGGTGGCTCTGCAGCCTGCAAAGCTAAGCCAGCGGCGCCGGCCGTCAACGGATGGTGTGCCCCTTCGGAGAAAGCAATGTGATAACTGCCCGTGGTCGGGGCAACCACAGCCAGCGCTACGGCGGAACTTCCTTCGCGAGCGAGTAGCGCTACGGTGGCACCTAATTCATTGGCTGCCTGCCGCAGATGGGGGATGGCACTATTGCGCAGATGTTGGTGTCCGGCCGCGGCTAGTGACAGTAAACCGGCAGCACCGCGGTACCTTCCATCGGTGCCACGGTGTAGTAGCTGTGAATCGCACAGGGTGTTGAGGATTCGATAGGCCACGGTGCGGTGCACCCCGGACAGTTCGGCGACTTCGGTGCTGGACAGGCCATCTGCGGATTCGGTGACATGTCGCAAGATCGTTAATCCGCGAGCCAAGGTTTGGGAGCCCGCGGTGCGCGAACTGGTGGCGGGGGTGGTTTGTTCTTCCTTCACGCTTCCGATCATGACACACTGCACACCCGTGTTGCGTACCATGGCACGATAGCTGGCAATCGCCGCGGTGGTAACCAAGGATAGCCAGAGGGTGCAGTACGCCGGGTGCTGTACCAGAGAAAGGATAGAGCACTGGTGAAGCAGACGCAGTACTGGCTCCCCGTTGCCTTGGCACTTTTGCTTGTGGGGTGGGGCGCTAATCAGTTCGCCTCGATGCTGGCCTTCTATCAGCAGACCTTCGGCTTCACGCAGATCGAGGTTACCTCGATGCTCGGAATCTACGTCGGCGGGTTGATCCCGGCACTGCTGCTGGGTGGACAAATTTCGGACCGTTTGGGACGGAAGGGGACCAGCCTGGCCGCCTTAGCCATTACCGTTATCGCTAGTGTGGCAATGATCTTTGGCAGTCAGTTTGCCTTCCTGCTCTATCTGGGACGCTTCCTTGCCGGGGTAGCAACCGGTGCTGCCATGGCGGCCGCCACCGCTTGGGTCAAGGAACTCTCGCAAGGACAGTGGGACCCGCACGCCACCGCCGGTGTCGGAGCTCGCCGGGCATCACTTTTTAGTACCGCCGGCTTTTGGCTAGGCCCGGTAGCCAGCGGATTGATTGCAAACTTTGCCCCCTGGCCGGAGGTCGTCCCTTATCTAGTTCATATTCTGCTGTGTATCCCACTCTTCTTCCTGGTGGCCAAAGTACCCGGGCTACACGAACACGCAACTAGCGCCCAGCAATCGCTACGCGAGGTTCCGGCTTACGTTAGTCCTGAAGCGCAGCAACGTTTCCGGCGCGTGGTGGCCCCGGGTGCCTTCTGGGTCTTTGGCGCTGGAACCATTGGTTTTGCCGTGGTTCCCAGCTTGTTCAGCAATCTGGGAGACACCGCGCTGCTCTATTCGACCAGTGCGGTGGCCCTGACCTTGGGCTTTGGTGTGGCAGTACAGCCCTTGGCGCGAAAACTCGATAGCCTGCATTCGGCACGCGCCAGTATCGTTGCGCTGAGCATGTCGCTCTTGGGTTTGCTGGTGGCATGGGGAACCGCGCTTGGGCAATGGCCGTGGGCCGGCTTGCTCGCCTGTTGCCTGTTGGGTGCCGGCTACGGTCTGATGCTGGTCGCCGGGTTGTTGGAGACCCAGCGGTTGAGCAGTCCCCAACGTTTGGGAGCGGCCACCGGGAAGTTCTACACCTTGGCTTATGGCGCATACCTCGCCCCAACCATCTTGGCTTTTTTGACACTGTGGTTCCCACTGATGAGCCTATTGGTGGTCGTTATCCTTATGGCGATCCTGTGCATTGCGCTGATCCTGCTCAACTCCCGACACGGGCTGGATGCTGTAGCCGCCGTGAACCCAGTCGTCAGGGACAACCGATCCTAAACGGTGAAATGTCTTGGGGTTCGTCACCTGCCCTGCTCTGACCAGTTAGCTGGTGCGCAAACAACCATACGGTGTCCGAATCCCGAGGTTCCCACTGGATCAGCAACAGCTAGCATTTTCTGCCAAATGCTAGCTGTTGCTGATTAAAAGCCAAAAGCTTGGCTCCCGAGGAACCCTCCGGCGTCACCTCATCGAGTAACGTATCCCCAAACGGCATAATGAGCGTAAGCACATCGGGAACCGAAAGAGGACATGGCATGGCTGCTAAGGAATCCACGCACGCGGAATCGACACTGATTGCCCGCTCAGTACAGGACTACATCGAAAGAAACCCCATCAAGCCCGGCAAATACGCGGCTAAGCGGATTTTCGCTGGTGAGAAGGTCCAAATCACCGAGATCGCCTTCGATGCGGGTGTCGAGCTGCCCGATCACAAGGCCCGGACCCCGATCCTAGTTCAGGTCATTGAGGGGTCAGTAGATTTCACCATTGGGGATCAGCTGCATTCGCTAGCGGTCGGTGGGTTGCTGCATTTAGAAGCCGACATTATGCACGCGGTCTATGCCGCGGCACCGGCACGAATCACGGTGACCTTCTTGAGTCAGTAGCGTGCGAGCGGGGCTGATGTCCCGGCGAATCCCAAGGGATGAAGGCAAAGACCGGTGGGGATCAGTTTCATCGAACTGATCCCCACCGGTCTTTGCCGTGGAAGGGCTTTACTTGGCTGCGGCCAACTGGACAGCCACGTCCACAATCATGTCTTCCTGGCCACCTACGTAGCCAGCCTTACCGACTTCTTCCAAGATCCGGTAGGCAGGAACACCGTAGCGTTCGGCAGCGCGCTCGGCGTGGATCAGGAACGAGGAGTACACCCCGGCGTAACCCTGCATGATCGAGGCGCGGTCCATGATTGGCATGCGGGTAATGAATGGCTTGACGATATCTTCGGCGGCACCCATCAGGCCCTGCACATCCACACCGGTCTTGACATCCAGTCGGTCGAAGGCTGCGGCCAGAACCTCGGTAGGGGAGTTACCCGCACCGGCGCCCAGTGCCAGCAAAGTGCCGTCGATCTGCTTGGCCCCGGCACGCACGGCGTAGACCGAGTTCGCAACACCGAAGCTCATGTTCTGGTGGCCGTGGAAGCCAACCTGAGCGTCATCGCCCAGCTCGGCAACCAGTGCCGAAACACGGTCGGAGACGTCTTCCAAGATCAGCGCGCCGGCCGAGTCGACCACGTACACACACTGGCACCCGGCATCGGCCATGATGCGAGCCTGCTTGGCCAGATCCTCCGGGCTGGTGCGGTGGCTGAGCATCAGGAAGCCCACGGTTTCCATGCCCAATTTGCGTGCGTGCTGGAAGTGCTGGATCGAGATATCGGCTTCGGTGCAGTGGGTGGCGATACGCGCCACGGAGGCACCGGCGTCATGGGCCTGGTTTAGATCGTGGATGGTGCCCAAACCCGGCAGCATCAGCACAGCGATCTTGGCCTGCTTGGCTTCATCCACGGCGGCACGGATCAGATCCAGTTCCGGGGTGAGCGAGAAACCATAGTTGAAGGAGGAGCCGCCCAAGCCGTCACCGTGGGTGACCTCGATGACCTCAACGCGCGAATCATCTAGCGCACGGACCACATCGCGCACATGCTGCTCGGTGAACTTGTGGCTCATGGCATGTGAACCATCACGCAGAGTGGTATCGGTCAGACGGATATCGAAAGTTGTATCCAAAGGTGCATTCATTATTTCTAAATCCTTATCCGGGCGAGAGCTTTAGGCGCCTGCGGCGAGCTTGGCATCGATCTTCTCGGAGAGCAGATCGGCGGTGCGGGTGGCGGCAGCGGTGATGATGTCCAAGTTGCCGGCGTACTCGGGCAGGTAATCTGCTGCGCCCTTGACCTGCACCCAGACACCGACGCGTCCATTACCGCCCCAGTCTTCACGAGCAACATCGAACTGTGGCTCTACGCGTAGCTCATAACCCGGAACGTAGTCACGGATCTTGGCCGCGGCTTCGTCGATGGCGGCACGAATCTTGTCCTGCGTTTCGCCAGGTTCTGCCGCTTCGGCTGGGATCGCGCAGTAAATGGTGTTGCGCATGATCATCGGTGGCTCGACCGGGTTGATGATGATGATCGCCTTGCCGCGCTTGGCACCGCCGATTGCCTCCAGGGCCTTAGCGGTGGTCTCGGTGAACTCGTCCACGTTGGCGCGGGTGCCCGGGCCAGCGGACTTCGAGGCGATCGACGCGACGATTTCGGCGTAATCAACGGGCACCACGGAGGACACGGCGGCCACGATGGGGGTGGTGGCCTGGCCGGCGCAGGTGATCATGTTGACGTTCATGGTGTCGGTGAGCTCATCGAGGTTCACCACAGGGGCCAAGTACGGGCCAACGGCTGCCGGGGTCAGGTCGATCGCGTGGATCCCGGCTTCCTTGTAGCGTGGAGCGTTGGCCGCGTGTGCCTTAGCGCTGGTGCACTCAAAGACGAAGTCTGGCTTGTCTTCCTGAGCCAGTAACCAGTCCACGCCTTCGGCGGAGACAGTGACGCCAAGCTTCTTGGCACGGGCCAGACCGTCGGAGTTCGGGTCGATGCCGATCATGTACTTAACTTCGACGTTCTTTGAACGGCGCATGATCTTGAACATCAGGTCGGTGCCGATGTTGCCAGAGCCTACAATGGCGGCGGTTTTCTTTGCCATGAGAGCGAAATCCTTTTAGAGAGAGATTAGAGGTGTTGCTCCCGCTGCCGGAGACATACTCCGGCAGCGGGTGCGAAAGTCCCGTGTGGGACTGTCGCTTAGCTGAAGTTGATGGTGAGCTTGCCTAGCTCACCGAAGTCGGCGGTAGCGCTGGAATTCGCGACCACCGGCACGGCGCCGGTGAAGGAACCGGGAAGAATCAGTTGGCCGGCTTCCAGAGAGACACCCTGTTCGCCCAGCACGTTGGCAAGCCAAGCCAAAGGAGCGATCGGGTCGCCCATCACGGCGCTGCCCTGACCGGTGGAGACGGTTTCCCCATCGATCACTAGCGAGCAGGACACTTCGGCCAGATCCTCGACGTTGACATCCAGTGCGGTGGTCCCCACGGCGATGGCACCGCAGGAGGCGTTATCGGCCACGGTATCCACCAGCTTGATATCCCAATTCTCGATACGCGAATCAATGATTTCAATGGCCGGGTAGATCTCACCGATGGCCGCTGCAGCCTGTTCGCGGGTAACACCCGGACCGGTGAGCGTTTCCTTCAGGACAAAACCGAATTCTGGTTCCACCTTTGGCGAGATGAAGGAATCGGCCGGAATGCTGGCGTCTTCGTTATGCACCATGTCGGTGAAGAAGAAACCGAAATCCGGGGAATCCACCCCCAGCTGCTGCTGCATGGCCAAGGAAGTTAAACCAACCTTGCGCCCGGCCAGCACGCGACCGTTGGCCAGGTGCGCCTGCAACTGCAGATCCTGCACCTGGTAGGCGTCGTTGAGATTCATGTCCAGGACGCGGTCACGCAGTGGTGGAACCGCGGTGAGCTCATCGGTGGCCTTGAGTAGTTCCTCGGCCAGACGCTTCAGTAGCTCCGCGCGAGTGGCTTCGTCCGAGTGGTTGCTGGCCCAGTCTGCTGCGCCTGCCTGTGCTGCCTGTGTCATTACTTGATCACCGCTGTCGTTACGCCGAATCCGGCAATGTATTCCTTGATGGGCTTGTAGAACTCGTAGGTGACTTCGTAGTCACCGCAGGCTTTTAGAGCCGAGTAGGCAGCAACCCAGGTGCGAACCTCGTGGGAGGAGTGGCCGGCCTGCGCGTCCATGTCGTCGGCGTTGTAGGCGTCGAAGTCCTCGACCTTGCCGGACTTGCAGACCTCGATGAACTTCTTGTCCCACTCCGGGTTCAGGTCCATGATCTCTGCCTCGCCCTTGGCGAATGCGATAGCGGTATCAATGGTGCGCTGCTGGCGTGCTGCCCGGGCCTCCGGGGTCGGGTGACGACCATCGGTGAGGAACTTGCGCTGTTCCTCGGTGGCGGTAGCGATCTGCGGCACTGGCGGATCGTGCGAGAGGCCACCGGACCCAATGAATAGGACCTTCTTGTCGCTATTCTTGAAGAATTCACCAACAGCCTGACCGAACTTGCGCACGCGTGAGACCTTGGTGAAGGGGCGGGCCACCGAGTTGATGAAAATCGGGATCATAGGCTTGTCTTGCAGGTTCCCGTAGATGATTTCCATCGGCTGCACGGCACCGTGGTCGACTTCCATCTTGCGGGAAATAGCGGTGTCGATATCCTGATCAATGATGTACTGGGCCAGCTCTTCGGAGATCGAGGTTGGCACGTTGATGGGGCCGTCCCAGGAATCGTAGTCACCGGTGCCTAGGGCCTCATAACCGATGCAAAATGGTGGCATCAGATCGTAGAAGAACCCGTTGTAGTGATCCGGGCCGAAGTTGATCACCAAATCCGGATCGAAGTCCTTGACGAAGGCACGGGCCTGATCGAATGCCGAATCCACGGCGGCCTTAACATCTGCCGGCGGGTTGGTGTGTTCCAGTAGCGGGCTGTGGGACATGCAGAGTAGTGCCTGAGGCATAGTGCGCTCCTTCAACGACGGAAAGTAATTTCACGTTTAGTGGCTTAGTACCCATTGCACTGCATTGGGTGGGAAGTGATCCAGCTTTCGTTCCATCTGACGGTACGAAGAGTTCACCTACGGGCTGATTAAAAGCCGGGGACAGCCCGCTGACAACGGTTTTTAGACCGTTCAACGAGTGAAAAGCACGGATCGAGGACAGTTTTTACCGTCCTCGATCCGTGCGACTTGCTAGGCCATGTGCTGCGCTAAATAGTTGCTGATGACCTGATTGAACTCCGCTGCCCGCTCTACTTGGGACCAGTGGCCACACTGATTGAAAATGTGGGCATCCGCTGTAGGAATCACTTCAAGCAGCTGGTAAGTGCGTGATACTGGGATTACCACGTCCTGCATTCCGTGAATGAGAAGCACTGGAATCTGCAGCTTGCTCAGTACCTCAAAATCCAGGGGAAGCGCATCACGGTCACGGTCACGTGCGCCGATCACCTCGACCAGGCGATCGCTCGCCGTGTCGTTCAGGGCCGACTGGTAACGCAAGGAGACCAGCTCGTCGGTGACCAAGGATTTGTCCACGACAAACTGTTCTAGGGTGCGGCGGATGCCGGCTTCGGAGAGCTCTGGTTTGGCGTGCCCGGAGAGCGCGGCGGTCTTCTTCGCCCCACCGGTTCCCATGGAAATTACGCCGAGTAGGCGTTCGGGGTAATCGATGGCGAACTGCAGGGCCACCCAACCACCGATGGAGTTACCTACAAGCCAGGTCTTTTCAATCCCTAAAGCATCCAGGGTGCGTACCGCGTGGCGGACCCATTCCTTGATGCCATATTCGATTCCTGCCGGGGGCACGGTTTGCCCGTATCCCACCGAGTCGATTGCGATGCAACGACCCATTTTGGCCAGCTCTGGGAGATTAAGCCACCAGTTTGCTGCCGCGGTGACACCGGTGCCTGAACCGTGCAGGAACAGGATCGGGGTGCCTTCGCCCATTTCGTGATAATGGGTCAGCTCGCCTTCAGCGGTTTCCAGCCAGAGATCTTCGAGACCGAAAAATTTGTCGGTCTTATAGTCGGGGATATTTAGTGTTGGCATAGTTTTCCTTCCAATCGGATTGTTTGATGTTTTGCCCGTTAGGCTCAGGAGACGAACTTTGGGTTAGACGCGGGTGGTCAGCGCGAGGCCCAGCACACTGTTGAGTGCTTCCGAGAGTTGCGCGTGAGCAGATTCGTCATCCCAGACCGCAGCGCTGTGCCGCCAGGCGATGTAACCATCGGGACGAACTAGCAGTGCCCCGGCCTCATCGATTTCTCGCACCCGAGCCCAGTAGCAGTAGGGGTCTTCGTACCCGGGTTCTCCTACGACCACAGTGTCCAAGAACTCTAGGTTCAGTTGCGCGGCGGCACGCTTCCAGGCTTGCCCGGAAAGCCCGGTGACCAAAGTGAAGCGCCCGGCACCGGTCACATCTAGGGTTGAGACCCGGTGACCGTCCTCGCCGACCAGCCAGGCGTGCGGGATCTTGGCGCCGGGACGGGTGGTGGCGTTGACATGCAAAATTGGGTCCAGCGCAAATTCTTCTTCGACCTGTCCTGGCTCCGGGATGACCGCACTGCTGTGATAGCGCTGGTTCATTTCGATGCCCTGCGCATTGAATTCAGTGTTCTTGAGTTGCAGTGCCGCGTTGACCTTGGCGCGTAACTGGGCACCTTCGGCGGTTGGAGCCTTGATTCGCGCCAACCCATGTTCAATGGCAGGTGCTCCACCGTGCGGGTCCGAAGTGTCGAAGCATTCACGCAGCGGGGCATAGTCCAGTCGCGACTGATTGGCTCGCGCTACAATTTGCGCCCCGACAGGTACCCGCTCGGCCGAATAGGTCTCCAAGAGTTCCGGACCGGCGTATCCCTTGATGACGTAGGCCAGTTTCCAGGCCAGGTTAAAAGCATCCTGCATGCAGGTGTTGGACCCCAATCCGCTGCTTGGTGGGTGCCGGTGGGTTGCATCCCCGCCGGCGAAGACTCGGCCGCGTGACATGGTCAAGGCATGCTGCTGGTTGACATACCAGACCGAGGTACCCTGAATTTCTGGGTTCAGTTCTGGGTCGCCAACTAGGGTACGAATCTGACTAATGATCCGATCGGCGGATAGATCTGGTTCCCCAGCTTCCAGGTCGAAGCCCCATCCTGCAATCCACTCATCCCAGGGACTCACCGCACGTAACAAGCCCATGCCGATTTCACCGAAATTGGCTGCCGGATTCATGATCCAATGCAAAATACTTGGTCGGTGTGCGACGTATTTAGACAGGTCGGCCTTGAACCGGATGTAAGCGGTGCCAGCACGTGCTGTGTGCCCGACGATCTCTAGTCCGAGCTCCGCGGCGATCTGGCTGTTGGCCCCATCGGCACCAAACAGATACCGGGCGCGGATGCTGTACTCCCGATTTGACGTCCGGTCTAAGAGCCGGATGGTGACACCCGAAGCATCTTGTTCATGCCCTAGATATTTGGTGGAAAAGGCAACCTTTGCCCCGCGTTCGGCCGCGTTCTTGACCAATAACGGTTCCATCGAAGTTTGTGGGACATCAAGCATGGTGCAGGGACTGGCGTTGCGGTAATCGCCCTGCCGTTCATCGCCGGTACCCCAGGTGCGAAGCCGGGCAATTTCTGCACCGGCCAGCGACGTGGTGAACAGGGTATCGCCCATCTGGTCCCACGGCACGGCGTATTTCTTAACTTCCTCCTCGATTCCCAGATCACGCAAAACTTCCACCGCGCGCTGGTTGGTGATGTGGGCGCGGGGGGTATTTGCCAGCCATGACCATTGCGAGATCATCATCGTGCGCACCCCGTAGGTGGCTAAAGCTAAGGCTGCGGTGGCACCGGTGGGTCCGGTACCGACAATAAAAACGTCGGTATCGAAAGCTGGGTCAGCGGTCGCTTCGTCTAACCGGTCGGCGGCGCCGGTGATAGTGGTGAAATTTTCCAAAGTCTTCTCCTCGTTTCGCCACGGGGATCTCGCGATGATCCGGCGATTATTCCTTCGCGTGAACCGCATCGTAGTTTGGTATAGACGCAAGATCTCGAGATGATGGTGAGCGTCATCACTACCCACTCTAAACTAGTTAGCTGGTGAAGTAAATTGTTTGCCGAAAGTGACTCAATTGATGTCGTCCAGGAGCAATGGGGGACCATATTGCCCGAACTGGACACCTCGCCCATGGCTATTACGGGTCGAATTCGCGTCTTAGCCAATGCGATTCAAGCCGGCAGTGACCAGGTGCTGGCAAACTACGGGCTTACTCGGGCGGACTTCGATATCTTGTCGGTGCTAGTACGCAGTGGCAGGGCGCTCAGTCCGACCGAAATCACGGCGCAGTCATTGATTTCTGCCCCAGGGACCACCAAGCGATTGCAGCGCATGATCGCGGAAGATCTGGTGCGCAAGATTGAAAATCCGCGAGATCGGCGCGGTTATCTCATTGAGCCGACAGGCAAGGCAGAGGAAGTCTTCCAGCCAATCGTCGAGTCCATTTCTGCGTACGAGCAAGAGCTACTCAAAGAGTTGGCGCCGCGTCATATTATTCAGTTGACGGAGGGATTGCGCGCATTGACTCAGGTCGTGGCGCAATCGAAACAGGCGCGATCGTAGCCCCTGAGGCGTGGTGGGGAGAATAGTTCACTAGATTGTTTGCTAGTTAATTAGTTTTATGTGAAGCTAGTCACCGAGGGTAGCGATCTGTGCTACTCGTTTCGGAGGCACAGCGATTCCTCCGACTGATATTTTGATCTCACACTGGAGGACTCTGATGTCCCACACCATCACTGATTCTAAGAAGGCTAGCCCGTTTAAAGTGGCTATGGCCAGCTTCATTGGTACCACCATTGAGTACTACGACTTCTTTATTTACGGCACAGCTGCCGCTTTGGTCTTTCCCCGTCTCTTCTTCCCAGAAGCCACCCCACTGATGGGTACGCTTCTTTCCTTCGCTACCTTTGGCGTTGGCTTCCTAGCACGTCCGCTTGGCGGTGTGGTCTTTGGGCATTTCGGCGACCGTATTGGTCGCAAGAAAATGCTGGTGATTTCGCTAGTAGGTATGGGACTGGCGACCATGCTGATGGGTTTGCTGCCCGGCTACGCTCAGATCGGTATTGCTGCACCGATCCTCTTGACAGTGTTGCGCTTGTTCCAAGGTTTTATGGTGGGCGGCGAATGGGGTGGAGCTACGTTGATGGCCGTGGAGCATGCGCCGCGTGGTAAACGTGGTTTCTATGGAGCCTTCCCGCAGACAGGAGCGCCTGCCGGTACCGCGCTGGCTACGGTTGCTTTCCTTGCCGTGGCGGCTCTTCCCGACGCGGCGTTCTTCTCTTGGGGATGGCGTATCCCGTTTTTGGTTAGTGCGGCCTTGGTCGTCGTAGGGCTGATCATCCGGATGTCGGTGGATGAATCCCCGGCCTTCGCTGCAGCCCGTAGCCAACAAGAAATCGTGAAGGTGCCACTGAAGGAAGCTTTTAGGCGTCACCCGAAGGAAATCTTCCTGATCGCAGGAACCTACCTGTCACAAGGCGTGTATGCCTACATCACTATGAGCTATCTGGTGAACTACGCGGCCAACGTGGTGGATCTGGATAAGAGCACGGCACTTTTGGGAGTGTTCGCTGCGGCTGTCATCGCCGTGATCCTCTATCCGATCTTCGGTGCTCTGTCCGACACCTATGGGCGCAAAACCATGTACCTCATCGGCGCTGTCGCCATGGGTGTCGTCACGTGGCCCGCATTCATGCTGATCAACACCGGCACCGCATGGGGCTTCGCGTTGGCCGTTATCCTGCTCTTCGGTATTGCCATGCCGCCAGCCGCCGGGGTCACCGGGTCGCTGTTCTCCATGGTCTTCTCCCGGGAAGTTCGCTATACCGGAGCCTCGGTGGGCTATACCATTTCGCAGATTGTCGGTCCGGCTTTCGCCCCAACGATTGCCACGGCCTTATTCGCCACCTACGGTTCCTCCGACGCAGTGGCCGTATATATGCTCGTCGTCTCGGCGATTTCAATTATCTCCGTTTCCCTACTCCCAGGGGGCTGGGGACGCAAGGAAGCACAATACAACTTGACGACGCAGGACGCGTAACCGACGAGAATTTCTTGCTGGTGTGGCCGTCGTGCCATACCAGCAAGAACTATTTAGGCCTCAATTGAAACCAGCCATAGCATCGAGAGAAACGGACAGGGTAATGCCGCAGATAGCTGATGAAGGACTGCGCGAGCGGATCCGGGCATCGTTAAACGCTCCGCTGGGTGAAGGTCAAAGCCTCTCGCCCGAGACAGAACTCGAACGTGTTCTCTCATTGGTGGGGCTCTCATCCGCCTCGACAGGTGGGAGCGTGACTTTTACCGGCAGGGACCCCATTCTGAAGAGCCCCTGGCCGCTAGCCACCATGGGTGGTGTCGCATTGATGGCGAAGTCCGTTGCGGCGGCGGATCTTTGGCGGCACCGTACAGGGACCAGGCAAGACCTCTCTCTGGACTTGCGTCAGGTGCCGCACCGTCTATGCCCGTTCTATGACCAAAAGTGGGAACTTCTTAACGGGTACCCGAAACAAAATTCTCACGATCCAACGAACCCTTTCTTTCCTACCTTCATGTACCCAACGCGGGATGGCCGAAAGATCCAACTGCTCAATACCTATCCCAAAGCAAAGACCCGGGCCCTCAAGGTCCTTGGGTGTGCCGATAACTATGAGGACCTTGCTCGGGTGACGCGACAGTGGGATGCGTTCGCCCTGGAGGAGGAACTGAACAGTCAAGGACTTCAAGCCACCGTAATCCGCAGTCCCGAAGAATTCTTAGAGTTGGAGCAGGCTAAAGTGCTGGAGAGCATGCAGCTGATCGAAATCGAAAAGATCGCCGATTCTCCGGCTCAGCCACTACCTCCCGCGCCGAGTTCTCCCTTAGACGGAGTACGTGCACTTGGCCTTGGCCGAGTGATCGCCGGTGCGGGTCTTGGCAGGGCTCTGGCTTTACACGGTGCGGATGTGCTGAATCTGTGGCGGCCGAACGACTTTGAAATGGAGTCCATCTACAGCACCTCCCATGTTGGCATGCGCTCGGCAACGCTGGAATTTGCGCAGTCCCACGGTAAAGAAAAGCTCTTGGAACTGGTCCGTGAGACTGACGTATTCTTTGCCAATCGTCGTCCCGGACTATTGGAGCAACATGGGCTGGATGCCCAGAATCTTGCGAAGATTCGTCCCGGATTAATCCACGTAGAGATGTCACTGTACGGTACGCGCGGGCCGTGGAGCCAGCGTATAGGCTTCGACCAGAACGCCGGAGGTGTTACCGGGATTTTGGCGCGTGAGGGAAGTCTAGAGGATCCGGCACTGACCGAAATCTTTGTGATCAACGACTACGCCATGTCATGGCTTGCTTCCATGGCGGTGATGGCCACGCTTAAACGCCGAGAAACCGAAGGCGGCAGTTACCGGATCCACATTTCACTAGTGCGGCTTTCCATGTGGCTGATGGAGCTAGGCATCTTCGATAAGGGATATGCACAGCTCGTGGGGTCCACGACAGGGGAGCATGCTTACCTTCCCCCGGAAACCTTCCAAGTCCAGACTCCTCTGGGGTTATACCAAGGTGTAACCGATCAGGTGCAGATGTCCCAGACTCCCGGATCTTACGCATTTCCCTTGGTGCCGCGGGGCTCTAGTCAACCGCGCTGGTTGGATCGCTAGGAACTTCCGCCCTGAATCAGACAGTACTTGAGGAAGACGGGCCAAGTAGAGAAAACGGGCTTCGTTCCACCGTCAAGGTGCAACGAAGCCCGTTGTGTTTAAGCTTTTGAGCTTAGGCCATGTGACGGCTTAGGTAGCTGCCGACGACCTCGTTGAATTCAGAAGCCTTTTCAACCTGCGACCAGTGGCCACACTGGTTGAAAATATGCGCATCGGAAGTTGGGATGGTGTTCAGCAGTTCCCAGGTGCGTGACACTGGAATCACCACGTCCTGCACACCGTGGATCAGCAGGACAGGGATGTCTAGCTTGGCCAGCACATCGAAGTCCAATGGCAGTTCGGTGCGGTCACGGTCGCGGGCGGCAACGACATCGGCCAGACGGTCGCTGGCGGTATCATTCAGTGCCGACTGGTAGCGCAGCGAAACCAGTTCATCGGTGACCAGGGACTTATCCACCACGAACATTTCCAAGGTGTTGCGAATGCCTTCTTCGGTGAGCACAGGGTTGGAGTGGCCCTTGAGCGCACCGGTCAACTTGGCTCCGCCGGTGCCCATGGAAACGATGCCCAAGAGACGCTCTGGGAAGTCGATGGCGAACTGGAATGCGAGCCAGCCGCCAAGCGAGTTACCCACGATCCAGGTCTTTTCGATACCCAAGGCGTCCAAGGTGCGTACCGCGTGACGAACCCATTCCTTGATGCCGTACTGGATGCCTTCAGCGGCGACGGTCTGGCCGTAACCGACCGAGTCGATCGCGATGCAGCGGCCGTGCTCGCTCAGTTCTGGCAGGTTGAGCCACCAGTTAGCTGCAGCGGTGACACCGGTGCCCGAACCGTGGAGGAACAGGATGGGAGTACCCTCGCCCATTTCGTGGTAGTGAGTGAGTTCGCCTTCGGCGGTTTCAAGCCACTTATCTTCCAGTCCGAAGAACTTATCGGTGGTGTAGTCCGGGATGGATACGCTGGTCATTGCCACGCCCCTTTGATCAATTGAATGTGGGCTCGGGAGTAACGGCCAGGTGGCCGATGCCGAGGAGATCTACTGACCAGACTATGAAGTGTTGGTCATGACTGCGCGCGGCTGTTCCGTACGGTGGAACAGCCGCGTCTTGTGCCGTCTTTTATTTGCCGAACGTGCGTTCCTTGATGACGTAAGTAAACGTTGAGTGCATCAGTTGTTTACCTTCGGCATCGGCTACGGCGACCTCTGCCACGGCAACCGAACCGCCGCCGCGCAGAATGCGTGCGGTGGCCACGGCGTATTCGGACTTGGAATTGGACATGAAGTTCTGATTGGACTGCACGGCCAAGGGGAACTGTCCCGAATCGGCGTAAGCGGCCATGGCGAGGAAAGTGCCGGTAATGTCCGCAGCGCCGAAGAGCGCGGCGGCTGAGAACATCCCGTTGGCCTGAGAAATTGGTTCGCGCAGAGCCATGCGGAGGCTGATGGTTTCACCGTCGGCCGCGTGGGCTTCCAAGCCCAGAGTGGTGACAATATCATCGAAACCCAAGCGGCTTAGAAACTTGTCAACGTAGGCCTGCAGGTCTGCGGTAGTTGCTGGAATTGCCACGTGTTCTCCTTAGTACAGTGCGGATTAAAGCTGTCTTCAGCCTAAACGGATGCGTGTGCATTGCGGCATTAATGCCGGCTCGTAACGCCACGGTGGCCTGCACAGCAGTAAGCTGTGCAGGCCATCGATGGGCTGTCAGTAATTATTTAGTTGCTGACCTGATCGTCGATGGTTTCCTGGGCACGGAACGCGGTGCGCTCGCGACGGCCACGGGTTTCCTTGGACAGTAGCACCGAGATGGCTGCCAACACGATCATGAAGATGAAGAAGATCGCGATGTTGCTGGTACCCCAGCCGTTGTCCAGACCAACCAACCAGGTGGCCATCAATGGTGCGGTACCGGCACCCAGCACCGAACCGAGCTGGAAGGTCAGCGATACACCGGTGTAACGGTCCTGAGTTTCGAACTTTTCGGCCAAGAAGGCACCGATTGGACCGTACATCGACGCTTGGATGATCGGGTTACCCACCATGAACGCCAGCGCAATCAGCCAGAATTCACCGGAGTTGAATAGCGCGAACATTGGGAAGATCAGTGCGATCGAGATGCCTGCACCGACCAGCATCACTGGGCGACGGCCGAACTTATCGGAGAGCGAAGCGAAGAACGGAATCGCGAAGATGTGCACGAAGGATGAAGCGGTGAGCATCATCAGCGCTGTCTGGCGGTCAACAGCACCGGTTTGAACCACGTAAGGCACCATGAAGACGGCCAACAGAGCCTGCATGAACAGTGGGCCAGCACCTGCCAAGATGCCGTAGATGCTGGACATCTTGTACTTACGCAGTACGCGCATGATCGGCACGCCGGTGTGTACCTCACCCTTGGCCTGAGCCGCGACGAAGTCAGGAGATTCGGTGACGCGGTAACGCATGTACAGGCCGATGACCACTAGGGCAGCGGAGAGCAAGAACGGTATACGCCAGCCCCACGACAAGAAGTCTTCTTCGGGCAGACCTGCGAAAAGACCGAGAATCAGGGTTGCCAGCACCGAACCGGTGGGACCGCCGGTGACGGCGATCGAAGCAGCAAATCCGCGCTTATCCTCGGAAACGTGCTCGGCAGCCATCAGCGTAGCGCCGGCCCATTCGCCACCCACTGCTAGCCCCTGGATCACACGTAGCAGCACCAAGATGATTGGAGCCGCAACACCAATGGTGTCAAAGGTCGGCATTAAGCCGATCGCGATGGAGACGATACCCATCATCATCAGTGTGATGAACAGCATGTTCTTGCGTCCGAAACGGTCACCGAAGTGACCGAAGAGAATGCCACCAATGGGGCGGGAAATGTAACCGGCCAACAAGATCACGAAGGACAGGATCATACCCAGGGTTGGGTCCATCTCATCGGAGAAGAATAGGTAAGGGAAGACTAATCCGGCGGCAGCGCCGTACAACAGGAAGTCGTAGTATTCAACGGTTGAACCCAAGAAACTGGAAACCAGTGCCCGGCGGGATTCCTTACTGGATTTAGGCTGTGAGGCCTGTGCGGATGTCTGATCCATTTGCGAGCTCCAAAGAGTGTGAAACGGGTAATGAGTGCGGGCGGTGCCTGCCGCCGAGGTGCTTGATTTAGTGTGAGTTACCTAACCAGCAATAAGACAAAGAGTGTTCCGCACCACGGAACGAATAATAGTTTCAAGGGTTCAAAATCGCCCCCTAAAGCTTGAATAAAGCGTGCCTGACATGGGGATATAAGAATATTCATGCTCTCTAAAGTCTCGTCTCTGATCGGTCAAGAGGATTTTCCAACCTTTGGTTCCAAGGCGTTGCGCCTAGGTTCAGGCTGTTGCCGGTGATCTTGAGCGGCGTACTGCGACGGGGGTCAGTGAACTGGGCGGGGTGGCCAAACTGCTCTCCCGCAGCACCCTTCGCGCTCGTGATCATGGCAATAATTGTGCTTGACAGATTGGGGTGTGTTGTGGTTTGGAACATGGGCTGGTCTATCGGATCACAGTCATGGATGAATAGGATGTGAGCAAGGTCGTCATCCCTTTGACGGCACCACATCAAAACTAGGCAAGGACGGTAGGCAGATGAGCACCGCTGATAGTTGTTCCTCGCAGCCCGAGGCAAATGCCTCCATTGGAAAGATGGAGCGCCCCGCGGCACTGACTCAAACCATTGATGTCTCCACTCTGGTGGATACCGACGGCGGGTTGATCGATCGGTCCATCTACACCGCCGACGCGATTTACGCGCAAGAGCAGCGTCGCATCTTTGCCCGGAGCTGGCTTTTTCTGGCTCACGAGACCCAGTTCAAGAAGCCGGGCGACTTCTTCACCACCTTCATGGGCGAAGATCCAATCATCGTCACCATGGACAAGACCAAGAAGATCCGCGCTTACCTGAACTCTTGCCGCCACCGTGGAGTACGCCTCTGCCGCGCTGATGCCGGTGCCACCAAGATGTTTACCTGCACTTATCACGGCTGGTCCTTCGATCTGGCCGGTGCGCTACAGTCGGTGCCGAACGAGCAGGCCTACCCCGAGGAATTCGACAAGAAGGACTGGAGCCTCATCGAGGTTCCTAACGTGCAGTCCTACAAGGGCCTGATCTTCGGCAACTGGGACAAAGACGCCGAATCGCTGGAGGAAAACCTCGGCGACATGCGCTACTACCTAGACGCCATGCTGGACCGCGACCCTGAAGGAACTGAGGTCATGGGCGGGGTCATGAAGTGGACCTTGGAAGGTAACTGGAAGCTGGCCGCCGAACAGTTCGCCACCGACTGGTACCACGTGAACATGTCCCACGCCTCGGCGCTAATGGTGCTTTCGCCCACCGGCCGTGGCCCGAAGGCCGAAATCGCCGCCACCCCAGGACGCCAGTTCGGTAGCGAAAAGGGTCACGGAGCTGGGTTCCCCACACACCCGAAGTCCCGTTTTGATGCCCGTCCGGTGCACGAATACTACGATTACCCCGCACTGCGTGAACGCTTGGGGGATGCCGCAGTGGAAGGCCCGATGACCACCGGGCACGCCACTGTCTTCCCGAACTTCTCCTACCTGCCGGTCAACGGTTCGATCCGGATCTGGCATCCAAAGGGTCCAGACAAGATGGAGGTTTGGGCGTGGGTTCTGGTGGACAAGTCCATGCCACAGGAAGTCAAGGACGCTCAGCGCCTGTACAACCTGCGCACCTTCGGCCCGTCGGGTATCTTCGAAGCTGATGACGGTGAGAACTGGAGTGAGATCCAAGCGATCTCGCACGGCTTCGTCACCAACAATGTCCCACTGAACTTCCAGATGGGCATCGGTTCGGAGAAGGAAGACGGCACCTACCCGGGTCAGACCAGCGAGCTGTACTCAGACGCCGCAGGTCGCGCCTTCTATAAGCATTGGAAGAACCTGATGAACACCCCAGCCTGGCACGAAAGGAACGAACAGCCATGAGCGAAGCGATCAATATCGGAAGCGTCGACGACATCGACGAGGGCGAAGCTAAGGTCATCCCGGCAGCAGAAACCGGAACCGGGGAAGACATCGCAATTTTCCACGCCGAAGACGGAAACTTCTACGCGCTGAACGATAACTGCACCCATGAGACCGCATCGTTGGCCGATGGCTGGATCGAAGGTACCGAGGTTGAATGCCCAATTCACTCGGCCAAGTTCTGCCTGAAGAAGGGGACCGCACTGTGCATGCCCGCCACGGTGGATGCCCAGACTCACAAGGTTGAGGTATCCGGGGATGAGCTGTTGCTATACCCGAACGTGCCAGCCGACATCGAAGCCTAAACACCCTGTCGCACTTCAAGGATTAGAGGACGAACATGGCACTGGAATCAGTGATCATTGCCGGAGGCGGCATGGCCGGCTTCACCTGCGCCAAGGAATTGCGCGCACGCGGTTTTGAAGGCCGCATCAGCATCGTGGATCCTGAAGGGATACCTTATGATCGGCCACCGCTGAGCAAGGGTTATCTCTTAGGGGATCAAGACGCCACCCAAATCCGGCTCATCGCGGCGGAATGGTTTGATGAAAACAACATCGAAATCATCACCTCCTCGGTGGTCGATCTGGACACCGAGACCCCTTCAGTGACCTTGGCCGATGGCACGGTTCGTGAGGCGGACAAGATCGTCTTGGCCACCGGCGGCACCGCCCGCCGGCTACCCATCCCCGGAGGGCAGCTACCCACGGTGCTGGAACTGCGCACCCGCGCCGATGCCGACCACCTGCGTTCGGTACTCACCGAGGGGACCCGGCTGGCGATCGTCGGTGCCGGTCTGATCGGTGCCGAAGTCGCTTCCTCTGCCCTGAAGTTTGGTGCGCAGGTCACGTTGATTGACCCGGTGGACCCGCCACTGATTCCAGCGGTCGGTGAAACCTTGGCCAACCGGCTGCACCAGATGCATACCGAGAATGGCATCAAACTCATCACCGGGGTACCCACCGAAATTTCCGTGGACAACGACGGGGTGCACACCCTGGCGCTGGCCGACGGCTCGGAGGTCATTGCCGATGTGGTGTTGGTAGGTATCGGCATTGTGGCCGATACCGTGCTCGCCACCACCGCCGGGTTGGATACCGACAACGGAATTCTGGTGGACCTCAGCCAGCGCACCAGCCATCCGAACCTATATGCCATCGGTGACACCGCGCGCACCCGCTTGGAAGACGGCACCTTGCTGCGCCGAGCCGAGCACTGGGAGCATGCGATGAATACCGGTGCCACCGCCGCGGCCGCGCTACTGGGGCAGGAACTACCCACTCACGGTGCCTCGTGGTTCTGGTCGGATCGGCACGGAGTGCATGTCGAAGGCGTGGGTTCCATGCTGGGTGAAGGCACCCAGGTGATCCGCGAACAAGATGGTGTTCCCGTGGCAGCGTTCCGTATCGACGGTGAGGGCCTGCTCGCAGGCTGCGCCGCCATTGACGGCGGCATGCTGGTTCGCGCCGCCCGTCGCATTATCGACAAGAAAAAGCCGGTTAGTGCCGAGCAGTTGGCTGACCCGGCCGTAGACCTGAAGAAACTTGCCCGCTAGCGCGGGAGAGAGTGAAGGGAAAACCATGACTGAGCAAGCCGCCACCGAGGCCGAGGAGCAGTTCGAACTACGCGGACAGCTTGTGGACGCCGAATTGGCTTACAAAGTACAGCAGTTCTACTTCAACGAAGCCGAACTGTTAGACGATGGACAGTTCGCCGACTGGCTAGAGGTATTCGAAGAAGACCTGTTCTACTTCGCACCACTGCGCACCAACCGACTGCGCCGCCAGGCTGCCCTGTCGATTGGTCGCGAAGGCGAAGCCGCGTACTTCGATGAGACCAAGGAATCCTTAGCTTGGCGTATTCGCCGCTACGATTCGGGAATGGCCTGGGCCGAAGATCCACCGAGCCGCACCCGGCACCTGATTTCAAACATCACCGCTCGCTGGGAGAACCCCAATGAGTTGCGTGTGCGTAGCGCCTTCTTGGTCTACCGCAACCGCCTGCAGACCGAAACCGACCTGTACTCCGGAGGCCGCACCGATATTGTGCGCATCCGTGAAGACGGTAGCTTTGGCGTGGCACGCCGCGAAATCCTGTTCGACATCAATGTCCTACAGGCCAAGAACTTGAGCACCTTCTTCTAAAAAGATGTGCCACACACACCGTTGCCGAACCAACCACACCCTGGTGCGGCAACGGTGTCACACACCCTTTTAACCCGTTCAATCGTGGAGAGAACCGATGAGCACACCCACTGACCCCGCGCGCTGGCTCGAAGGCGACGTCGCCCTGATCACCGGTGGCGGATCCGGTATTGGCAAGGCCGTGGCCTTGCGATACCTCGCCGAAGGCGCAAAGGTCGCCATTATCGGCCGCGATCAGGCCAAGCTGGACACGGTGATCGCTGAATCCGGACAACCGGAAAACATGCTCGGTCTGGTGGCCGACGTGCGGGACACCGATGCGCTACATCAGGCGGTGGCCAGCACCGTAGAACGCTTCGGCAAACTCGACATCCTAGTTCCCAATGCCGGAATCTGGGATTTCAACCGCTCGGTGACGCGCCTGTCCGGCAAAGAACTGAGTGAGAGCTTCGATGAGCTCTTCTCGATCAACGTCAAGGGTTACCTGCTAGCCGTGGAAGCCGCCTGGCCCGAGTTGGTTAAGAGCCGCGGCAATGTCGTGATGACACTTTCTAACGCGTCCTTCCACACCGCTGGCGGCGGGCCGGTCTACACGGCCAGCAAATTTGCTGCCCGTGGCTTGGTCTATCAGCTGGCCTACGAGCTGGCCCCAAAGGTTCGGGTGAACGGCGTGGCCGTCGGTGGGATGAACACTGACTTGCGAGGCCCAGAATCTATCGGCCTGTCTGAGCGTTCGATCGGTGACTCCTTCGCCCGCTCCACGATCACCGGAAACAATCCGCTGATCCCACTACATGACTCATCGGTGGATCCAGTGGACTTCACCGGTTCCTACGTTCTATTCGCCTCGCGCAACAACTCCAGTAACATCACCGGCCAGATCATTCAGGCTGACGGTGGTATCGGCATTCGTGGCTTCGGGGACAAAGCAGCAGGAGGAGACGCGCTATGAGCGAGAACCAGCACATGATCAACATCAATGCCGCCGCCGGGGTGGCCCGTCAGGCTTTTTTCTTCCCCACACAAGAAGCGGTGGTGTACGGGGAGCAGACCTACACCTACCACGAATTGGTCGACTCGGTTCGTGCGTTGACAAAAATGCTGATTGCTCAAGGTGTGAAGGAAAACGACCGGGTCGCCTACCTAGGGTTGAACAGCTTCAGTTTTCTGGAGAGCATGCTGGCCAGCTGGTGGATTGGTGCGGTCCACGTGCCGTTAAACTTCCGTCTGGCTCCTGGTGAAGTTTCAGACCTGTTGACCCGTTCGGCACCCAGGGTTCTGCTGGTGGAGCAAACTCACCAGAACGTCATCGACGCGATGCAGAATCTGGATGAGCTGTCCCAGTCCATGACCATGGTGATGATCGACGAGGATCCGCAGGTCCCGGTCACCGAGTCGCTACCGGCACAGTACACTCGCCTCAGCGAATTGCGGGCAGCAGCGCAGAACGAAAATCTGGACGAGCCGGTAGAACGCCACGACACGGATTTGGCGATGCTGATGTTCACTTCGGGTACCACCGGTAGCCCTAAGGGTGTTCAGCTGACGCACGGAAATATTTGGTGGAACTCGGTCAATGTTGACTCGTTAGTTGACACTCGACGCGGGGATACCAACCTTGCGGTCGCACCACTGTTCCACATTGGCGGGCTCAACGCGTTGACCATTCGTTGCATGGTTCGTGGTGGCCGCACCGTGATCCGGCGCAACTTTGATCCGCGCCAAGTACTGAAAGACATCGAAGACTACCAGGTCAACCAGGCCTTCTTGGTGCCTGCAATGCTTGGTGCCATGCAGCAAACCGAAGAGTTCGAAAAATACGATATCTCTTCGCTGCGCGCTCTGATCTGTGCCGGTGCTCCGGTTCCACCAATCCTGCTCAGCCAATACCAGCACAAGGGTGTGGACGTGCAGCAGGCTTGGGGGCTGACCGAAACAGCGCCATTTGCCACCTACTTGCCAAGCGAACTAACCCACGCTAAGCCCGGATCTTGCGGTATCCCGATGCCGTATACCGAGGTAAAGATCGTGGATCCTGCCACGATGCGGGAAGTAAGCGAAGATGGGCAGACCGGCGAAATGTGGGTCAAGGGCCCGAACGTCACCTTGGGTTACTGGAAGAATCAGGAAGCTACCGACAACGCTTTCCACGAGGGTTGGTTCCGTTCCGGGGATATCGGTTATCGCGATGAGGACGGATACCTCTACATTGTGGACCGCCTGAAGGACATGATCATCTCCGGTGGGGAGAACGTTTACCCGGCCGAGGTAGAGCGTGCGTTAACCGGCTTCCCGGGACTGACCGATATTGCCGTGGTGGGTGTACCCGATGAAAAGTGGGGCGAACGCGTGGTTGCGGTGATTAGCTGCAAGCCTGGTGTGAAACCATCTGTGGATGAGATCCGTGCTTATGCAGAGTCACATCTAGCTCGCTATAAGCTGCCAAAGGAAATCGTGCTGACCGAGGACGTGCCACGTAATGGTGCCGGTAAGCTGGATAAGGTAGCGATCCGATCCCTAGTCAGTACGAGGTGAGTAGCTGATGTCGCACGATCATGACGATGAAATTGACCTGCTCAAGTGGCCCGAGCCGTTGCCCAAATCATGGCGCCTAACCCAGGTGCCAGCCCGCGAGGGATTCACCTTGGCCTTCGAGGTCTTTGAAGGAGAAGAATCGCGCGGACGGTGTGACACTGTGTTGTGCTCGCGCAGCGAGATTAAGGACGCCTACCCGGTTTCGGGTCACGATCAGCTGTTGGAAGTTTCCGGACCCGCTGAGCCGGGCACCGTCCAACTGGTTTCCGAAGAGCTGATGAACCGAGATCCACAGTGCCGTCGCTTGGTCATTGCCCCCAACGAGGGAGATGTTGAAGCCATCGCCCGCGCTGAAGCCGGGGGATATCGCTACGTAGTTGATGTGGACCTCTGGGATCGCGCCGTCAGCCTGATGACCGCGGAACCGGACTGGGTGCTGGAGCAATCACGTCGTATCGACGAGGTTCCTACCCGCTAGATTGCAGAGACAAGCATCGAGCCCCGCATAATGCGGGGCTCAATGCTTTTAAGTCTTTGCCAGACGCTAATAGTCCCAGTGAAACCGGTTAGCTCACCCGGCTGGCGGCAGCGGTGACGGCGGCCGCCGCTCGTGAAGCTTCATAACAGACCTTGCGCAGCACCGAGGTTTGACTTTCCGGGATGAACTTTCCGGTTGGGCCCGAGATCGAGAACGCAGCCACCGCCTGACCGGTGGCATTGAACACCGGTGCCCCGACGCAATTCAGTCCGATCAAAATCTCTTCGCGGTCAAAGCCCAGATTCGTTTTGCGGATTTGCGACAGCTCCACGGCCAGATCATTGGGATCGGTCAAGGTGTTTTCGGTCCAGGCGTGCATTTCCTGCTCCATCACCGCGGAGGCCGCCGAGGGGGTATGCGCCAAGAGGACTTTACCCACTGCGGTGCAGTACGAAGGTGCCCGACCGCCAATACGCGACGGGCTGCGCACACTGAGCTGACCATAGAGCTTGTTTAGGTACACCACGTCGGTACCCTGCAAGACAGCCAAATGCACGGTTTGCCGGGTTAGCTCGTAGAGGTTGACGAGGTACGGGGTGAGCGCATCACGCAATCTAGCGTGGAGATCGGATTCGTGCGTCATGCCCAGATCTTGAATCATTTTTCCCAAGCGATAGGCGTTGCCGGCACGCTGCACCGCACCATTAGCCTGCAAGGAGGCGAGAACACGAAAGGCAGTGGATTTGGATAGTTCGGCGCGACGAGCCAACTCACTGACTCCCACCCCGGTGGTGGCTTCTTCGCCGAAGGCCTTCAAAAGATCCATGGCCTTGTCCACCGCGGTCCGATTATCTCTGGGGGGAAGGGCAGGACGAGTCACAGTAGGCTCCTAATGCGAAGTGTGGTGACGCGCTGCGAACAATCGCGATAGCGCCAAGAAGCTATGATCCCATTCTCCCGGGCGGAGCAAACATAGTCAAACATGACAAAGTGTCAACTATAAGTGACAATCAAGGCGTGGAAAGTAATTTATTGGTGGCTGAGAACATTCGACGGTTCCGACGCGAACGTGAATTATCGTTAGGTGATCTCGCCAGGCGAACCGGGATCTCCAAACAGACGCTGTCCAAGATTGAAGTCGGGCAAGGTAACCCAACGGTGGGAACCCTTGAAGCGATTGCGCGAGGGTTGGGAGTCACCCTCGCAGCGATGCTGGCGACCTATGGCAGCATCGCTAAACTGCAACGCGCCGAGGACGAACCATGGCGTGAGTTTGGGGTTGGAACCATGTGGTCCATGGACCGGATTTACGGTACCGGCTACGTGGAATCGGGGCTCTACAAGCTCGGAGCGGCCGCGACCGAGCTGATTAGCCCCCACTCACGTGGGACGATCCACCAGGTTTATCTCATCAGTGGCCGGGTGCGGGTCAGCGGAGAGTTCGACAGCGTTTCGCTTACCCCCGGTGACTTCTTCCGCTTTCCCGGAGATGTGCAACATCAATACACCGCAGAGCGCGGCGAGGTGTTGATGCACCTGATCACCACGGCCCCTCAGGTGGCCCAATTCAAGCCGAGTATGCCCGAAGAGTAAGCCGCGCTGCGTAAACGGATACGGAGCGCGGCTACACCTTAGGTCGGGCGATTCTCTTTGGTGGTGTACTGGCCCGGTACGTCGATCACGGCCATAGTGCAGCGCGAAACGCACACCAGTTTGCCTTCTTCATTGCGGATATTGATCATCCACACATGCGACCGTCGACCGATAATCGCTGGGGTGGCTTCGCCATAGACATATTGACCCTTGATGCCCGGGCGCAGATGATTGGCATTTATTTCCTGCCCCACCACGTGGAAGCGCGAACGATCCACTGCCATGTAGGCGGCCCATGACGCGAGAGTTTCGGCGAATGCCACCGAAGCTCCGCCATGGAGCACGCCGGCTGGCTGAACGGTACGCTCATCGACCGGCATCCGTCCGCGTAGGGCAGTAGGGGTAATCTCGGTCATTTCGATGCCGAGATTCTCATTCAAACAGCCGGAGGCCTTCTCGTTGAGTTCGTTGATGTCGGTGGTTCCAAACCACAGGGCTTCGTCGGTCTTCAGCACAGTTTCTCCTCGGTGGTCAACGCTTTGACAAGACAATCTTCCGGCCAATCCTATGAACTGAAACACATCAAAGAAATGGTTCATGCCGGTGTGCGGCACGCGGACTCGACTTCGTATCCGGTGGGGAAAAGACTTAGGAACAAAAGACCTATCTGACGATCTCAAGGAGATTTACCCGATGCGTGCAGCCGTTGCCGTCTCTCAGAACCCCAACGACCCACTGTCGAGCCTAGTTTTGAAGGACGTGCCGAAACCGGAGCCGCGGGCCGGTTGGGTAGTGGTGAAGGTGAAAGCGTCCTCGGTGAATATGCACGACCTGTGGACCCTGCGCGGAGTAGGACATGATCCGAAGAATATCCCGATCATCTTGGGCTGCGATGTTGCTGGGGTGACCGAAGACGGTCGCGAAGTGGTGGTGCATCCGGTCATCGCCGATGCCGAAGCCGGTGGGGGAGACGAAACCCTAGATCCCAACCGTGCGCTACTCTCCGAGCGGCACGATGGCGGCTTCGCCGAATATATTCAGGTTCCCGAGCATTGTGTCATAGATAAGCCCAGTTCGTTGAGCTTTGAACAGGCTGCCTGCCTTCCGGTGGCTTGGTCCACCGCGTATCGGATGCTCTTTACGCGCGGCGAATTGGTTGCCGGACAAAAGGTGTTGGTGCAAGGTGCCGGCGGCGGGGTGGCCAGCGCGGCGATTTCCTTGGCCAAGGCCGCGGGCCTGACCGTCTATGCCACCAGCCGCAGCGCGGAAAACCGGCAATTAGCTCTGGACCTCGGCGCTACTGCCGCCTTTGAATCCGGTGCGCGTCTGCCCGAACGGGTTGATGTGGTCATCGAAACCGTCGGCGAAGCCACCTGGAGCCACTCGCTACGCTGCCTGAAGCCCGGCGGTGCCATTGTTATCGCCGGTGCTACCAGCGGCACCAGCCCGGATGCTGACCTTGGCCGTATTTTCTACCAGCAATTGCGCGTGATCGGTTCCACCGGTTCGACCCGCGATGAGACTCAGGCAATGCTGGACATGGTTGAGCGCCACGGGCTGCAGCCCCAGATTGACCGAGTGCTGCCGCTGGACCGTATCCATGAAGGTTTTCAAGCCATGATTGATGGACATCTTGCTGGCAAGGTGGTTATCACCGTAGCTTAGCGCCGGCTACGGGGTCAGGCGTGAGCCGCCTAAACTAGCGTCATGAGCGAAACGACCGAGGCCGTCAGCGGCGAATTAGTGCAACCCATTATTTTGCGCATTGATAAGGACAACCCTTGCGCAGAAGATGAGGGGATCGCCGCCGCTGCGTTGGCCTCGGTCGCCGCATTTCTGCAAGACCCAGAGAACCCATTGTGGGCCAGCTGGTCCGCTGGTGCTTTCGCTAAGAGTGTGCGGCGGGCTAACCCCAAAATGTTCGCCAAAGTGCTCGAAGAGTTTGCGGATCATGCGTTGATCGAAGTGGGAGCGGCGCAAGCGGCAGGACTGGGGCCGTTACCAGCACAGGCGTTGCCAAAGCGGCTGGCCAAACTTCAGGTCTCCGGTACCCAATTGCCAGCTACCGAAGATAGGATCACCGGGGACATCCAAATAATCTTGGATGCTTCACTGGGGATGTCCACCGGCAAGGCGTGTGCACAGGCGGCCCATGCATTATTCGCGTGGTTGATCCAAGCCACAGGTCAGAGCGTGAAATCCTGGATCGATAACGGTGCGACTCTAGGTATCAGGCAATGCGCACGAGCAGAATTTCTGGCCGGGATGAACCAAGCAATTGGGCCGGTGATTCACGACGCTGGACGCACCGAGATCGACCCGGGATCGGCGACCGCATACGTGGTTGCCTCCAATTAGCTCTGGCGCGCTCCGCGGCGGTGTGGCATGGTGGCTGTACCACGCGGCGAAGGAGCACTCCGGCATGGAACATCCATTGACACGAACCCTGCCCGATGGGCTGATTACTCTCGGGGCTGACGAGTTGGCCGAAGAGAATCCCTACAAGCCGGGGCGGGTCTCGCCGCGGGCACTTTATAAGGCTGAGGAATTTCGGGTTACTGAGCTGGCCTTCGATAAGGGTGTCGTGCTCAGTGAGCACTCCTCTCCACACGCGGTGATTGTCCAAGTAGTTACCGGGGATATTGAGGTGGAAGTCGGTGAGGAGCGCTGGCGGCTGGGAGCCGGGGCGCTGCTGCACCTGGAGCCTGGGTTAGAACATGCGGTCACCGCGCTGGAAGCAGCACGGATTATCCTCATCTTCCTGCGCTGAATCCGGAATCCCGGACAGTTGACCGCTTGAGTTCGTTTCCCCGACCAGACCCGGTGATCTGATAGAGCCATGGAGACTCCGATGGATCATCACCCCGTAGCTATTGATCGGCCCGCGACCCCTTGGCGAGGCCGTCTCGACGGGACGACACCGGAGCACTTTCGCTGGCACCAGCTCATCAACCAGCGACTCGGGGCACAGCCAAAACCTGCAGATTTCACACTCCTCGGGTTCAGTAGTGATGCTGGGGTGCACCGCAATCAAGGTCGGGTAGGTGCCGCTGCCGGACCAGCGGCCTTAAGGCAAGCGTTAGCACCTATGGCCATCGAGGCAGAGCAGCCCGTTGTGGATCTTGGCGACGTGGTGGTGCCTGGTGATGAGTTGGAAAGCGGTCAAGAGCGACTGAGTGTTCTCATTGAACGCCTGATCCAAGCTAAGGCCCGCCCGATTGTCCTCGGAGGCGGACATGAAAGCGTGTACGGCAGCTTTCTAGGTTTGCATCGGGCGCTGCGTGCCAGCGGTAAACAACGCGTCGGTGTGCTGAACCTAGACGCTCACTTTGACCTGCGCACTGCCCCCAAGCGCAGTTCTGGTACCCCTTTCAACGATATTGCGCAGTATCTGCGACAGCAGGGTGAAAGGATCCACTATGCAGCGCTTGGGATCAGCCGGCCCTCGAATACCACGGCACTTTTTGACCGGGCAGCCGAACTCTCGGTGGACTACTTGCTCGATGAGCAGTGCGTCAGCTGGAACATTGCCGCGGTTAGAGACTTTGTGCAGTGCTTTCTTGAACCGCTGGATAGGGTGCAATTGAGTATCGACTTGGATGTGTTACCGGCCAGTGTGGCTCCCGGGGTGAGTGCCCCGGCAGGCTTTGGGGTGCCCTATGAGGTAATCCGCGAAGTCTGTGATCAGGTGGCGGCCAGTGGGAAACTTGCTTTGCTGGAAGTGGTCGAACTCAATCCACTGTTTGATATCGATCAGCGCACCGCCCGCAGCGCGGCCCGACTTATCGAGACCATCGTTCGAACTGGGTGGATTAACAAACAATAATACGGTGCACCAAACTTGAATGTTTGACCCCTCGAACATTATCCTGAGGGGGTGGTCTTTTGGACCGCCAAACTACACATTCAGCAGGTTTCCGATAACCTGTCACGGCCGATCGAAATAGGTGTCATGAACTCACTGCCAATATCGACAGTGCGTCCTCGGTTCTGGCTTGCCCTCATGCTGAGCCTGCTCGCAGTGCTGTTGATCAGTTGTACCGCACACCGAGCAGGGGAAACTAACCAGCGGACCGAAGATGACAAACCCGTGGTGCTGACCACCTTCACCGTGCTGGCCGATATTGCCCAGAATGTTGCTGGTGAACATCTGCGGGTGGAATCCATTACTAAATACGGGGCCGAAATCCACGGCTATGAACCAACCCCAGATGATCTGCGGCGAGCCTCCGAGGCGGATCTAGTGCTCGACAATGGGCTCAACCTCGAAGCTTGGTTTGAACAGTTTATGGTCGATATTCAAGCCCCACATGTCACGGCGAGTGAGGGTGTCACTCCGATCCCAATTGAGGGTGGTGACGCGGCCACGCACCCGAATCCACACGCTTGGATGAGCCCAATAAACGTGAAAATCTATGCACAGAATATCGCCGACGCTTTCGCTGAATTGGACCCGGAACACGCCAGCGACTACCGACAAAATGCGTTGCACTACCAAACCGAATTGCAACGCGTGCACGATGAACTGACCGCGGGGCTTACCGCGGTTCCAGAAAATGAACGAGTGCTGGTTTCCTGCGAAGGAGCTTTTTCTTATCTGGCCCGTGATGCGCAACTGAAGGAAGCCTACCTCTGGGCGGTGAACTCGGAAACCGAGGCAACCCCACGCAAGGTTGCCGCTGTCATCGACTATGTGCGCGAACACCGCATCCCGGCAGTTTTCTGTGAATCCACGGTCTCTGATGGGCCCATGCAACGCGTGGTGGAGTCGAGTGACGCCATTTTTGGTGGCGCGCTCTACGTGGATTCGCTCTCCACCCCCGATGGGCCAGTGCCAACCTACCTCGATTTGATCACCCACGACACCCGTGCGATTGCCGCAGCCTTGAACGGAGCATTGTGAGAGAATCGGCTATTGAAGTCACCAACGCCACGGTTCATTATGGGTCCGTGTTGGCTCTGGACCGGGCCAGTCTGCGAGTGGAGCAAGGTTCAATCTGTGCCCTCGTCGGGATGAACGGCTCGGGTAAATCCACCTTGTTCAAAACCATCATGGGCCTAATCAAACCGGATACCGGCACGGTGAAGGTCAATCAGATGGACCCGCAACAAGCCCGTCGCAACGCAGCCATTGGTTATGTCCCACAGAATGAGTCGGTTGACTGGAACTTCCCGATTTCCGTGCGCGACGTTGTGATGACTGGACGTTACGGGAGTATGGGGTGGATGCGTCGAGCTCGCAAAGCAGATCATGCCGCGGTGGACGAAGCTCTAGCCCGAGTGGGATTGAGCAAACAGGCGCAACGCCAAATTGGGCAGCTTTCCGGAGGTCAGAAGAAGCGCGCTTTCGTGGCCCGCTGTATCGCCCAAGAAGCAAAGATTATGTTGCTCGATGAGCCCTTCGCGGGGGTGGATAAACGCAGCGAGGCCATGATCACCACATTGCTCAAAGAAATCACCAATGAAGGCGGTAGCGTCTTGATCTCCACCCATGACTTGCACGCACTGCCCGATCTAGCCGATGAGGCGATTCTCTTAATGACCAAGGTTTTGATGCATGGGACTCCGCAAGTCGTGTTGCGACCGGAAAATCTGGCCTTGGCCTTTGGCCTAGATCCCATGAAGCGTGGTGAGAAATGAGTCTCATTGAACTGGTTATCGAACCATTGAGCTACACCTTCATGGTCCGCGCGCTCGCCGTGACAGTGATTGCCGCCATTCTCTGCGCGGTCCTGTCCTGCTGGTTGGTCCTGATTGGCTGGTCGTTGATGGGAGATGCCGTTTCGCATGCGGTGCTTCCCGGTGTGGTGATCGCCTATATTCTCGGCGCACCCTTTGCCTTGGGGGCCATCGTCTTTGGATTGCTCGCTGTCGCACTGATCGGTGGGCTACGAGACACGAGTCGAGTGAAGGAAGATGCGGCCATCGGCATCGTGTTCACTACGCTCTTTGCCATTGGTCTGGTGCTGATTTCGATCACCCCGAGCCACCTGGATTTGAACCACATTCTCTTCGGAAATCTCTTGGGAGTGTCCGCCGGAGACTTGTGGCAGGTACTCATTCTGGGGGTGGTGACCTTTGCGATTCTGATACTCAAACGCAAGGATTTCACCCTCTACGCCTTTGACCCCACACACGCCCATGCATTGGGAATGAACCCGCGACTAATCGGTGCGGTGCTCTTGGGGCTATTGGCGATGACTGCTGTCGTGGCCTTGCAGGCCGTGGGGGTGATTTTGGTGGTGGCTATGCTGATTATTCCCGGGGCTACCGCCTACTTGGTTACTGACCGTTTCAGCCGGATGCTGATCTATGCGCCGTTGATGGCTGCCGGGGCAGGGATCGTCGGGGTCTATGTCAGCTACTATCTGGATGCCTCAACCGGTGGAATGGTGGTGCTTTCCCAAGGTGTCCTCTTTGGACTGGTGTATCTATTCAGCCCGAATCAGGGGCAAATTGCTAAGGCGCTCAAGGCTCGCCAGCGACGTAAGCAGGTCGACGTCGCGCATTAGCAGGCTAGCCGAGGTCAGAAACCCACACCGCCTCGGCCGCACGGGAACCGAGGCTGATCCGTGGAGCGTTTTCAGCAGTAGTGATCTCCACCGTGTCCGAATACGGGTCAGCCTCGAAGACGTTTAGCTGTGCGCCCACGACAATCCCGGTGTCGGAAAAGTACTGCAGCAATTGCGAGTCGGTATCCGAAATGCGCTCGACAATTACCCGGCTACCGGCAACGCTGTGGTTGAGCCGGTGCGCAGTGGGAATCAGAATATCTCCGGCCGCGCTCGGAATCGGATCACCATGGGGGTCTCGGG
Source organism: Glutamicibacter uratoxydans (assembly GCF_050753455.1). Lineage (GTDB taxonomy): Bacteria > Actinomycetota > Actinomycetes > Actinomycetales > Micrococcaceae > Glutamicibacter > Glutamicibacter uratoxydans_A. The sequence continues at coordinate 2,835,886 of NZ_CP192736.1, read as the reverse complement.
TGGGGTGTCCCAAGATCTCATCGAGCCGCTCGATCATGAAGTCCGACACAGCGTGTTCCAAATTCTCGGCCTCATCATGCACTTGATCCCAGCGGTAGCCCAGCATCTGAACCAAAAAGGTTTCGATTAAACGATGCCGGCGAACCATATCCAAGGCATAAGCACGCCCGGTTTCCGTCAAGCTAATTTCCCCGTAAGGGGCATGATCTAACAGATTCAACTGACGAAGCTTAGCCAGCGCTCCGGAAACAGTGGAGAGTTTCACTCCCGCACGCTCAGCCACCAGACTCGGCGTGACCGGCTCATCCGACCATTCCTTGAGACTGAAAATGATCTTCAGGTAATTTTGCGCGCTATCTGAAAGCTGGTTGACCGACACGAGAACTATCTTAGTCATCTCTTGATTCCGATTGGGGTTTTACCCAAATCTTGGGACAAGCCGTTGCTCACGCGCCACAGACTGCGCGGCTCTACGCCTCATCGCGGACGGGTCTGACCGCCGGGTAATACCCAATATTTACCGCCGCCAGACATCGCATTCAGGCTGGGAGTCGCGGTTCTCGAACTTCTGGTGTCCTACTGAAAGATGACCAGTCTGCGGGAATCCTCAGAGTGAGTAATCGCAGGCTCGGGAGTCGGCCGGGGTGTTTCTAGCTGATGGTTTGACATCGCCCAGTTGTTAGGGAAGACTGTGAAATCGATTCCATGGAATCGATTTCATGAGGTAGGCAAAGGAGCTTATTCGCATCATGCAGGCAGTCACCATCAAGGATGTGGCACGCGCGGCCGGTGTTTCATCGGCCACTGCTTCGCGTGTGCTCTCCGGCAATCCTGCAACCTCCACCGAATCCCGCGCCAAGGTTGAAGCGGCCGCCGCGAAATTGGGTTTTCTACCCAACGCTCAGGCCCGCTCCCTGCGCTCGACCAAAACCGATTCCATCGCGCTGCTGATTTCCGATGTGCGTAACCCCTACTTCTCCGACTTAGCTCATGCCGTGGAGCAGCACGCCCGCTCGCTGGGCCTAGTCACTTTCATCGGCAACGCCGATGAGGACATCGCGCAGCAGGACGACTTTTTGGCCGCGATGCTTTCGCGTCGAGTTGATGGCCTGCTGATCGTCCCGCAAGGATTGGGTGAGGATAGCAACAAACCCAGCGACATGTTGCAACGAGTAATCGACAGCCCCATTCCCACGGTCTTTGTGGACCGTACCGTGGCCAATGCCGGTATCCCCAGTGTCACGGCACGCAGCGATGAAGCGATGATCCACGCCGTGGCGGACCTCAAAGCTAAAGGTCACGAGCGAATCGCCTTCCTCGGCGGACCGAAGCACGCCTCCACCGCCAGCGAGCGTCAGCTGGCCTTTGCCGCGGCATTACGTCAAGCCGGACTACGCATCGACCCGCAGCTACATTTCACCGGAGACTTCAAGCGCAGCTCCGGACGTGCTGGTGCCCAGTGGTTTAGCGGCCACCTGCAGCACCCCACGGCAGTGATCATCGCCGATGCGCCGATGGCTCTGGGCGCGATCTCCTACTGGCAAGAAACCGGGGCACGGATTGGCGAGGAATTCTCCGTGATCAGCTTCGATGAAGTGGACGCGTTGCTGCTGCACGAACCACCCATCGCGACCATCAGTCACGATCTAGAACAGATGGGGAGAGCCGCCCTCAACGCCCTGACCGCATTGATGCGCTCCGAAGATACTGCGGCAGTGCAACTGACCAGCCATTACAGTCCCCGAGCTTCGGTGGACACCGCCCCCAGATTGAACCTGACAACGGAAAGGAACCCACGCCCATGAGCCAGGATGCTCTGCTGGTTCTGGACAAGGTCTGCAAGTCATTCGGCCCCGTCCAGGTCATCGACGAGGTCACCGTCGAGGTGCACGCGGGGAAGGTCTCGGTGCTCTTAGGTGAAAACGGTGCCGGTAAATCCACGCTGATTAAGATGATTGCCGGGGTGCACAGCCCAGACTCCGGGCGAATCATCTTAGACGGTCAGGAGGTGAAGATCCCAGACACCAAGGCCTCCGAAGCCCTGGGAATCGCCACCATTCACCAGGAACTCAACCTGGTTCCTTCGATGACTATTGCCGAGAACATCACCTTGGGCCGCGTGCCACGAAAATTCGGCATCATTAACCGCCGAGCCATGCGCAAAATCGCCCGTCAGGCACTGGATACGCTAGGCCTAGACCTTGACGTGGACACCAAGGTGGGGGATCTTGGTCTGGCCATGCAACAGCTAATCGAGATTGCCAAGGCACTATCGCTTGATGCTCGCGTGTTAATTCTCGATGAACCGACCGCGGCACTGACCGGCGCTGAAATTGCGCAGCTTTTTGAAGTGGTCCGATCGTTGAAGGTTAAGGGTGTGGGGATGGTTTTCATCAGCCACCACCTAGACGAAATCGCCGAAATCGGCGACTTCGTCAACGTGCTGCGTGATGGCAAGTTTATCGCCACCGTCCCGGCCGACACCGCCGAAAACGAACTGGTACGACTCATGGTCGGGCGCGAGATCTCCCAACAATTCCCGCGTGTTCGCGCCACCGTACGTGAAACTCCGCTGCTGCAGATTCAGGGCCTCAACAGCTCTGCGCTCAAGGACGTGAGCCTCACGGTTCGTCCCGGTGAAGTGGTGGCATTGGCCGGGTTGATGGGCGCCGGGCGCACCGAACTGATCCGCGCTATTGCGGGAGCCGACGCCTACGACTCGGGCAAGGTGTTAGTCAACGGCAAATCGTTGGCACGACACGATGTTGCCGCCGCCACCCGCGCAGGTGTCGGGCATGTACCGGAAGAACGTAAAACTCAAGGGTTAGTGCTGGATGCTTCGGTGGCCGAGAACATTGGTTACGCCACCATGGCCAGCACCGCCAAGATCGGTCTGGTTGATCGCAAGGGTCAACATGAACGGGCCGAAGCAATCGCCAAGAGACTGCGGATCCGGATGGGGTCCATCGACCAACCAATCCGTTCGCTGTCCGGGGGTAACCAGCAAAAGGCGGTCTTTGGTCGGTGGTTCACTGCCGGCTCCAAAGTGCTGCTGCTGGATGAACCAACCCGCGGCGTGGACGTGGGAGCCAAGGTAGAAATTTACGAACTGATCAACGAGATCACCGCATCCGGCGGGTGCGTACTGATGGCTTCCAGCGAACTACCCGAAGTATTGGGAATGAGCGACCGCGTTGTGGTGATGAGCCAGGGTCGGATCGCCGGGGAAATGGCCACCGAAACGGCCTCACAGGACTCGATCATGGCTTTGGCCGTGAGCAATGTGCATCGTGAAGAGGAAATGGGAACTAACTAATGAACACCACAGCCACCAAGCCCAAGGGCTTTGATCTCAAGGCCTTTCTGGCTAACAACGGCGCACTGGTCGGACTGGTCATTCTCTGCCTGGCCATGTTCATCGCCACCCCACGCTTCCTCACCGTGCCGAACTTGATTAACGTCGGTATTCAGGTCTCCACCATCGCCGTGATGGCCTTCGGATTGACCTTTGTCATTGTTGCCGCTGGCATTGACCTGTCCGTGGGTTCGGTCGCCGCGCTTTCGGCAATGACCTCTTCCTACTGGGTGACAACCGCGAATCTGCCCGACGGCTTGGCAATCGTGATTGGCCTGCTGGTTGGAGCCCTCTGCGGTTGGGTTACCGGTGCAATGAGCGCCTACGGTAAATTACCGACATTTATCGCCTCACTGGCGATGCTCACCATAGTGCGCGGACTGACTCTGGTGATCTCCGATGGCCGACCAATCGCTACCGGTGACTCGGTGTCCTGGCTGGGTTCCGACATCGGCTTCATGCCAGTGCCAATCTTGATTCTCATTGCTTCGGCCCTGATCGCCGGTTTCGTGCTGAACTACACCGTCATCGGTAAGAATGCTTTTGCGGTGGGCGGCAACACCGAAGCGGCGCGTCTCTCTGGGATCCCGGTCAAGCGCGTGCTGGTCACCGTCTTCGTGATCTCCGGTATTTTCGCGGCCCTCTCGGGCATGATTTTGGCCGGTCGCCTGGACTCGGCGCAGCCCACGCTGGCCAGTGGCTATGAGCTGGACGCTATTGCCGCGGTAGTGATCGGTGGTTCCTCGCTAGCCGGTGGTGTAGGGCGTATTTCCGGCACCCTGATCGGCGCACTGGTTCTGGCCGTCATCCGTAACGGTCTCAACCTGCTCTCGGTCTCCGCATTCTGGCAGCAGGTCGTGATCGGTTTGGTGATCGCGATCGCCGTCGGCTTTGACGTGATCCGCCGCAAGAACGTGCGCCACTAAATAACCGCGCAGTCTTCCGCCAAGTTTTTTATCCCCGCATCGAACAACGTTCAAAGGAGAACCCCATGAAGAATATTGCACGCAAGGCAACCGCCCTATCTCTCGGCCTTGGTTTGGTGCTAGGCATGACCGCCTGCAACCGTGGCGATGTGGCCGCCGAAGGGTCGAAAGCCACCTTGGCCGTGTCGACCCTGAACAACCCATTCTTCGTTGACCTGCGTGATGGTGCCGAAGAAGAAGCACAGAAGCTTGGTTTGGAACTTAGCGTTGTTGATGCGCAGAACGATTCGGCCACCCAGGCCAACCAGCTGGCCACGGCAGCGACCGACGGCTCGGCCGGCGTGATCATTAACGCTGTCGACTCCGACGCTGCCGCCGCTGGCCTCGCTCCGGTACTTGCAGCCGACCTGCCAATCGTTGCCGTTGACCGCACCGTCGGTGAGGCCGAGGTCGCCTCCTTCATTGCCAGCGACAACGTTGCCGGTGGTGAACAGGCTGCGAAGGCTTTGGCCGAGGAGCTTGGTGGCAAGGGCAAGATCATCGTTTTGGAGGGCGTGCCAGGGGCCTCCTCCACCAATGAGCGTGGCGAGGGCTTCGACAAGGGTCTGGCGCAGTTCCCTGAAATCGAGGTTGTCTCCTCGCAGCCAGCAGACTACGACCGCGCCAAGGCACTGGACGTTGCTACCAACTTGCTGCAGGGTAACCCGGACGTGGTGGGCGTTCTAGCCATGAACGACGAGATGGCACTGGGTGCGATCCAAGCACTGGGTGCTAAGGCTGGCACCGATGTTACGGTTGTTGGCTTCGACGGCACCGAAGATGGCTTCGCCGCAGTTGAAGCAGGCACCTTGCTGGCCACCATCGCGCAGAACCCCACCGAGCTTGGCCGCCAGTCGGTCCAGGTCATCAGCAAGGTTCTTGCCGGTGAAACCGTGGAAGCCGAGATCGCGGTAGCCGTGGATACCGTCACCGAAGAGAACATCGCGGACTTCGCGAAGTAAAAAACCCTTCGCTTACCCATCGCACCAACGAACCAAGGAACATGAACATGGCCGAAGACCAGCAAATTCAGGTCACCGTGGTCGGCTCGAGCAATGTGGACATCACCGCGTTGATGAACCGACTGCCCGGGCCGGGAGAGACCGTGCTGGCTGACTCCTATCAGCTCACCCCCGGCGGTAAGGGGGCCAATCAGGCCCTCGCTGCCCAGTTGGCTGGTGCCCAAACAGAGTTCATTGGTGCGGTGGGAGAAGACGAACACTCAGCGATTGCGCTGGGTCAGATGGAAACTGCCGGGGTGCAGCTGGGGCGGGTGATCCGCAGCCAGGAACCTACCGGGGTGGCTATTATTAGCGTGGACTCCCACGCAGAAAATTCTATTGCCGTGGTTTCCGGTGCCAATGCCAGCGTTGATGCCGCTGCCGTGCGAAACGCCGGAGAATTACACGGGGTGCTGGTGCTGCAGGGCGAAATTCCTGCGGCCGGGATCACCGCGGCTATCGCCGCCGCAAAGGATCGGGTCGTACTGAACCTTGCCCCGGTCATCACCTTGCAGCGCGGGGATTTCCTGGCCGCCAATCCGCTGGTCGTCAACGAACACGAGGCTTTTGAAGCGCTTAAGCAGTTGGATGCGGCTGCGGCCGAGGGGTTGGAGGAAAATTACGAGCAGCTAGCCCGGCAACTGCTAGCTCAAGGGATCGGTTCGGTGGTCATCACTCTCGGCGGGGCTGGATGCTTGGTGGCTGAGATGGATGCCGCAGGACAAGCCCAGTTGAGCCAAGTGGCCGCCATGAAGGTCAACGCGGTCGACACCACCGGCGCCGGCGACGCCTTCACCGGTGCGCTGGCCGCCCATCTGGCCGCGGGTGAAACCCTGAGTGAAGCAGCGGACTTTGCCAACCGTTTCGCTGCCTATACTGTGCAACACCCTGGAGCGCAGGCATCCTATCCTCGAGACCTCTCCCAGCTCTGAAGCTCGTAGCCCGCGCGGCCCAAGAAAGATAAACAATGCTGAACACCCCGATCCTCAACGCCCCCTTGCTTGCCGCCTTGGCTACCTTGGGCCACACCGATACTGTGGTGGTCGCCGACTGTGGCCTGCCGATTCCGGCGGACGCCACCGTGGTGGACCTTGCCTTGGTGCGCGGCCGGTTGAGCTTCGCCGAAGTGCTGCAGGTACTGTGTCAGAACATGGTTTTCGAAGCGAGCACCCTGGCTAGCGAGTCCCTCGATGGTCCGGTGCCTGCCTTGGTGCAAGGCTATGGACTGACCCCAGAATATGTCAGTCACGAAGAACTCAAAGCCATGCAACCAGCGGCCAAACTCATTATCCGGACCGGGGATACCACCCCGTACGCCAACATTGTGTTGCACTGCGGGGTTGCTTTCTAAGCAGGTTCATCGGCTTCTCACCCTAGCGGTGAGGATCAAGTATGAGCCAGAGCGGGTCTTGTCTGAAGGGAATCCTGAGTTGGATTCGCTGCAGACAAGGCCCGCTTTAGTCTTCTGTGGCAACTTCCCGCACGGTGATGTGCTGCCGAGACTTCACCTGAACGAGAAATGAGCTCGCCGCCCTTCGTATCCAAAATTTATATAGTACAAACTGTCAACCGGCAGTTAGCGGTGAAACGATCTCAACGAGGCGGTGCTCAACCGTGAATGAATCTTGGATACAGGCCCTCGCAAAGGGCACTTTGCCTAAGTACAGGAACCTTTCGACGAATGGTTTGCGTGAGCCGATCAGGATAAGCATTCCAATGAGTTACTCCGGGAACTGACGAACGATCCGTTACCTCACGGATGAACTCTGAGGGGGTCGGCGCAGCGGTATCCTTTGTCACCGCGCACCAAGGATGCTCACGTACGCTGGCGTTATGGATGCTGAAATGGGCACAGGAATGTTGGCAAGTATTGCCCCCGAAGCAAGTCTGCTGTTGGGCGCTGGCCGTGCGATCCTGCTGCAATTAGCCGATCCACGCATCGGTATCGCCGTAGTTCGGCACTCGAATTTCGTGGACAACCCCATGTCAAGACTGCATAATACGCTCGCCTACGTTTACGCGTTGGGTGCGGGTAATGCCGCACAACGCGCGGTGGTGATCGATTACGTGAATAAAGCGCACAAACCTGTGCACGCCCCGCGAGATGACATCGCCGGTACGCCCGCCTACTCTGCGCGCGATCCGAAGCTGCAACTCTGGGTGGCGGCCACACTCTACGAATCAGCGGATGTGGTTGCACAACAAACCCTGCCACGCCTCACCCAGGTGGAGCAGGATGAGCTATACCGGGAATATGTGTGTTTAGGTCAGGCGCTGCAAATGCCCGATTCCATGTGGCCTGCGGATCGGGCAGCCTTTCGCAACTACTTTGAACGTTCCATCAAGGAATTGCAGGTGGGCCCGGAGGTCAGCGAAGCGGCCGAGCAGCTCTTTCGCGGTCACAATACCCCATGGTGGGTCCGCATCTTCTTGCCCTTAGCCAAAGATTTGACCATCGCTTTACTGCCACAACGGGTGCGCGAACTGTACGGGTATCAGCTCACGACCCGGGTGCGTGTGACCGCTACGGTGATACTTAAACTGGTAGGGGGTGCGAATCGGATTCTGCCGAAGTTCGTGCGTCACGCACCCATGAGATGGTCTTTGCGCCGGATCGATGGCGGGGCCTTGGGGTGAAGGGAACCCGATCAAGTGGACTGATCTGTATTCGAGTCCTCAGAACCATTGACGCGTAGCTCGCGGCGTGGCGTGATAATCCGTGGCAAGCCGACCAACAGAAAAAGCGCCACGAGCATCAGCGGGCCGCCGATGAAGAGCCCCATCTGCCATCCCAATAAGACCTGCAAAACAAACCAGACACATCCGGTGACCAGCAGACCCACGCCGACCGCCACCACTTTAGCCACAATATGGCCCAAATGAACGGTGGTCGCCTTAACCCGCTGGCCGAAAAAGTGCCGATGGACCGCAACCGGCACGATCAACAGGACGATGAGCAACACTGCGGCGATCAACAGGATGAGATAAAAGATCTGTTCGCGCTCTTCAACGATTTCGAATCGAGATTGAAAAGGGAGAATGATCAGAAAAGCGGCCAAAATCTGAATGCCGGTCTGCATCACCCGCATTTCCTGAAGCAGCTCATTCCATTGCCGGTGCGGTGCCTGTGGGCTGTCATCCGGTTGCTGTTTATCACTCATCAAATGCCCCCTGCGATCTGGTGAGCTGAATCCTATCTCAGTGTGACGGAGCTTTGCTGGATGCCAGCTACTGATCTCGTGGTCGGTTAGACCCCGGAGACCTGCGCGAACGGTGGGGTTTGCACACCCTCAGCCACCGCTACGGCCGGATCATCACCCAGATGAATGATCTGGTTGTGCTCATTAACATGCACGACCGCAGGGGAGTAGCTGCGCGCTTCGGCATCTTCCATCTGCGCATAGCTGATGATGATCACGGTATCCCCAGGATGCACCAGATGCGCCGCGGCTCCGTTGATCCCGATGACGCCACTACCGGGTTCGCCAGCAATGGTGTAGGTTTCCAGCCTTGCCCCGTTGGTTACGTCCACGATGCTCACCAATTCGCCGGGCAAAATATCCGAAGCCGCAAGCAGGTCGGAGTCGATCGTCACTGAACCGACGTAATGCAGGTCGGCCTGGGTTACCGTGGCCCGATGAATCTTGGACTTGAACATAGTGCGTTGCATGGGGAAGTACCTTCAAGCTCAGGGAAAGATTTTTCGTTCCCTCCAGTTTAGACCCCCGCACTGGACAAGAGCTGAACTTGTGCCTGATCTGACGGCGCAGCACCCCCATTTGCCTATCCGTCACCCACCTAGGCGACGGATAGGATTAGCAACAGTCACGGATTATGCGGTGCTTCGAACCCTTCGCAACACCTGGTTGATTTCTCCACTAGCAAGTAGTTGATTTACCGCCTCTAGATCTGCCGAGAGGAATCGGTCCGGCCCTGGCCCCGCGACCTTGCTGCGCAAGAGTTCCAGAACCGCACTGGTGACCGGCCCGGGCATCAAGGGCCGACGAAGATCTAATGCCCGGCCGGCAACAGCCAACTCGATTGCCAGAACACGACGCAAGTTATCGACCGCGGTACGCAACTTGCGCGCTGCATGCCAGCCTAGCGAAACATGGTCTTCCTGCATGGCCGAGGAAGGAATTGAGTCCGCGCTCGCTGGAACGGCCAGACGCTTATTTTCAGCGACCAGAGCTGCCTGTGTGTATTGCGCGATCATCATTCCCGAATCAACGCCGGGATCATCAGCCAAAAACGCGGGCAAACCGCGAGAACGTACAGGGTCTAGCATCCGGTCGGTGCGACGCTCGGCGATCGAACTTAGGTCTGCCACGGCGATAGCCAAGAAATCCAGCACATAAGCCACCGGTGCGCCGTGGAAGTTCCCGTTCGAACTCACGCTCCCATCGGGCAGCACCACCGGGTTATCGATAGCTGCGGCTAATTCTCTGCTCGCTACAGTTCGGGCATGAGCCATAGTGTCACGCAGTGCGCCGGTCACCTGCGGCGAGCAACGTAAGGAATACGCGTCCTGGACTCTTCCGTCGTTTTCCCGGTGGGACTGCACAATTGGCGAACTTGCCAGCGCCGCGAACATATTGGCGGCGCTGGTTTCCTGCCCCGGGTGCGGACGTAACGGTGCATGTAATTCCGGACGAAAGACCTGATCGGTTCCCAGCTGTGCCTCTACGCTCATCGCTGCACTCAGATCGGCGGTATCGGCCAGATCTTCGAGGTCGGCCAGCGCCATGAGCAGCATGCCCAACATGCCGTCGGTGCCATTAATGAGGGCCAGACCCTCCTTTTCCGCTAACTCCACCGGTGTTAGCCCGGCTTCCGCGAATAATTCCGGGACGGGGCGAACCCGCCCTTCGCGGTCAGCTGCTTCCCCCTCGCCCATGAGCACAAGCGCACAATGGGACAGTGGGGCAAGGTCGCCGGAGCAACCCAAAGAACCGTATTCACGCACGAGTGGCGTAATTCCGTGATTGAGCAATCCCACCATGGTTTCGAGTACCACCGGTCGCACCCCGGTGCGACCGGTGGCTAGCGTCTTGGCGCGGAGGAACATCAAAGCTCGCACCACTTCTTGCTCTACCGGCTGACCCATCCCTGCGGCATGGGATCGAATCAGCGAACGTTGAAGTTTGGTCCGATCAGCGAAGGGGATATGCCGAGTGGCCAAGGCGCCAAACCCGGTGGACACCCCATAAACCGGAGTGTCGCTGCTTGCCAAAGCATCGATCTGTGAGCGAACCCGGGAAAGCTCGGCGAGGACCTCGGGGGAGATCTCAATGCGTGCATTGTGACGCGCCACCCGTAGCACGTCTTGGGCAGTGCTTCCGGATAAACCCAAGGTCACTACGTCGTTCACCAGATTTGTATCCACTTCTCACCTCGGTTGCGATGACATCTAAAAGGACTTATCACCCATCATTGGCTACTTTGGAAGAGGTAGGGTTCTGAAATCAGGCACACTGTCCGATATTTCGGACAACCGATCAGGGTCTTGGGGGAGTGAAAACAGGGGGATCGGCGTTCATGAGTAGTTCATCCGAGGCGAAGCCTTTGCCAAGGGCCGGCGAGGCCGATGCCGGGCGGCGAGCAATTCCGGGGTAACTTAGCGCGCTAATAACCAATTCCAAGTGAAGTTCGCATATTCTTCGTACACTGGGGGTCAAAGGGGACGCCAGGAACTGAAATTTGCGGTAAACGAGCATCAAAATCGAGAGAAAGACCGACGACCGTGGATACTGGGATAGCCAACCACACCGTAAACGCAACGGGTACACCTGAAAGCGCTTGGCGCCGACGCAAGGACGCGTGGGAGCACCTGGGATACATTCTGGGTGAAGTGGTCCGCCATAAAGAGCAGAAGACGGACCCGGATCGACTGGTCGCTGAGGCGCGACGACTTATTGTGTTGATCGCCGCTATCGAACCGTACTGGGCAACGCCAGGAATCAGCTATTTCAATGACATGGTCGCCGCATTGGAAAAGGATGACTATCCAACCGCTCTAGAAAAGGTGTATTTGGTCAATAAGACCTTCCGTTCGCAAACCCAATACATCGAACCTGAGAACAATAATTTGTTGGAAGAGGACGAACAGCAAACTAAGCGTACCGACTCCACCGAACGTTTCACCCCGGTGGTGGAAGTCTTGATGGTTGATAACGGTCGGGTGGAAGAAATCGAAGGTTTCAAGCAAGAGATGCTTGACCAACGGCGTAGCTCGGACAAGTTTCAGTACAACTTTGTGGTTGTTCCGAGCGTCGAAGATGCCCTCGTTGCATTGATGATCAACCCCACGATTCAGACTTGCGTACTCACTCCACGCTTCGAAATTAACACCAAACGATTGCTCAGTAGCGCACTTCACGGATACGTTCGCCGGCAGACCCAAGGGCTGTTCACCAGTTCCAAGCAGATGGATCTGCTCATCGATCTTGAAGGCATTATCAGCAAACTGCGTCCCGAGGTCGCCGTCTATCTCGTCGCGGGTGTGGCTCTGGAATCACTGGCCCGCGAAATGACGGGGCGATTCCGTCGGATCTTCTCCCGTAACGACGGAATGGATCTGCATCTATCGATTATCAACGAGATCCTGTCGCGCTACGAGACTCCTTTCTTCAATGCCTTGCAGAACTATGCGCGTCGTCCCGCCGGCGTATTTCACGCCATGCCGATCTCACGTGCCGGATCGGTACAAAATTCCCCGTGGGCCCGAGACCTCGTGGATTTTTACGGCATTAACTTACTGTTGGCAGAAACCTCGGCAACCTCCGGTGGCCTAGATTCGCTATTGGACCCGCATGGATCGATCCGTGAAGCCCATGAGCTGGCTTCACGAGCCTTTGGATCGCACCGCACCTACTTCGTCACCAACGGGACCTCGACCGCGAACAAGATCGTTCACCAGTCAATTCTGGCCCCGGGCGATATTGTCCTCGTGGACAGGAATTGCCACAAGTCGCATCACTATTCACTGGTCTTGGCCGGTGCACATGTGAAATATCTTGAGGCCTACCCGCTTCAGGAGCATTCCATGTACGGTGCGGTGCCGCTGTCGGAGATCAAGGCTGAACTGTTGAGGTTGCGTCGCGCAGGTTTGCTGGACAAGGTCAAAATGATCACGCTAACCAACTGCACCTTTGACGGGATTATCTACGACCCGCGGCGGGTCATGGAAGAATGCTTGGCGATCAAACCGGATTTAGTCTTCCTCTGGGATGAGGCATGGTACGCCTTTGCCGGGTTCCATCCGATTTACCGGAAACGCACCGGCATGTCCGCCGCACGCACCATCGAAGACATGATGGGCACCAAGGAATTTCGGGAACGCTACGCGCAGCAGACCTCGGCCCTGCCCGAACCAGGAACCACCGAGGATCCGTCAAACGATGAGAAGTGGCTCCACACCCGACTAATCCCCGATCCGGATCGGACCCGGTTACGTATCTATTCCACCCAGTCCACGCACAAGACGCTGACGTCATTGCGGCAGGGATCGATGATCCACATTTACGATCAGGATTACGTGGCACGAAACGCCAATTCGTTCCGCGAAGCCTACATGACTCACACCTCGACTTCACCGAATTACCAGATTTTAGCGTCCTTGGACATCGGGCGACGGCAAGCCGAGCTCGAAGGCTACGCACTGGTACAACGCCAGGTTGATTTGGCGTTATCCGTCTCTAAGGCGATTGCTCGGCACAAGCTGTTACGCAAATACTTCCGTGTGCTCAACAGCCAAGATCTAATTCCGGGCCAATACCGGCAGTCTTCGAATGTGAACCCGGTGCGTGACGGGCTAGCAGCCTGGGATGAAGCCTGGGAAACCGATGAATTCGTAGTTGATCCAAGCCGACTGACCTTGGACATCAGCCGCACCGGCGTGGATGGGGACACCTTCAAGCACACCTATTTGATGGATGGGCACGCCATCCAGGTGAATAAAACCAGCCGCACCAGCGTGCTGTTGATGACCAACATTGGCACTAACCGCAGCGCCGTCTCCTACCTGATCGAAGTATTGATCAAGATCGCCAACGATTTGGAACATCGCAGACGCTTGGACGGCCGCTCGGTGGAGCACTTGAAGGAATCTTTGGCGTTGAAGGTGCCATTGCCGAACTTCAGCTATTTCGCGAAGGCCTTTGATGGTGGTGCGCAAAGTGGCGATATGCGCCGTGCCTACTACCTCACCTACAAGGACCCGGCAACGACCTTCATGCTCTCTAAACAAGTTCGGGAACGGATGAGCGCGGGAGAGGAAGTTGTTTCTGCGGCCTTCGTGACTCCCTATCCTCCCGGGTTCCCGGTCTTGGTTCCCGGTCAGGTGGTGTCCGCCCAGATTCTGGATTACATGGATGTCCTTGATACTCGAGAAATTCACGGGTACCACCGGGAATACGGCTATCAGGTGTTTACCACCGAAGCGCTCGCCGAATTAGAAGCCAAGGACCGCCAGCAGAAGTAAAAAACGTGTTCCGCTCCCGACTTGCCACCGGCTACATCTCCGTTGGCAGGTCGGAAGTTTTAATCCGTGGGAACTAACGGTAGGCGGATCGACACCGAGGTGCCGTGTCCGTCACGTGAGCGAAGATTGAATGAACCTCCGTGGCGTGAAACGATGACCCGGACGAGGGCCAAACCAATCCCGGATCCTGGCTTATCGCGCGCGTTGGAACCGCGGGCGAGTTCTTCCAGCACCAGCTCCTGTTCGGCTTGGGGGATGCCGCGACCGGTATCGGCGATATCGATGATCACCCAGCCGTCGAGTTCCTGCGCGGTGATTTCGATGCTGTCCTGCGGCTCGGAGTACTTAATCGCGTTGCTCACCAGATTCTGCAGGCTCAATCGCAGAAGGTCCGGGTCGCCTTTGATCAGGGGGAGTGGCCAAGGAGCCTTGGGCAGATGTAAGGAAATTTTCCGCTGTTCGGCTTCGGCACCTAATGGGCCTTCGGCGGTGTCGTCCAAAACATCGCGCAGCAAGGACTCTAGATCTACCTCGATACGTTCAAGCTGAGCGATTTCTAACTCGGCTAAACCACGCAGGTCACCGACCAACCGGGACAATCTGCGGGTCTGGGTGGCGACGCTTTCCCAGCTTTGAGAATCCGGCATCCCATTCTCGCTGCCGCTGACCACCGTTTCAAGGACGGTCAGCGGGTTCTTGAGTTCATGATCCAACCGGCGCAGCAGCCGACGCCGTGCCTGGTCGTTCTCTTCGCGTAGTTGGGTCTGCAGCCGATGAGCCGCACGCTGCAGCTTCCGATACTGAACGAGCAGGGTGAGCACCAGCAATAAACCGAAGGCGGCTAGCAGTACTGGTGCTAGCCATAACGACAGTTGCACCGCCAAGCGTAGCTGCGGAGCGAGGAAGAACGCCACGGCCGCTGCCATGACGGCCAGCAGCGGTAGCAGCCACAGGAGCCGACGCAGGTTGCGCACGGTGCGCTGCGAAATCTCAGCCACGACGCACCTTCCCCGCGAACCGATAACCCTGACCGGCCACGGTTTGAATGAGGGTCGGTGCCGCCGCATCGTCGCCAAAGGCTTTGCGGATTTCAGCAATTCGGTGATCTACCGCTCTGGTCGAGACGGAGAATTCGAATCCCCACAGAGTTTGCAGTAAACGTTCCCGGCTGTGAACCTCTTCGGGACGCGTCATCAGATACTCCAGCAAGGTCAGCGCTTTGGGCGTCAACGTGATCTCGGTGTCCGAGTTCCAGACCCGACGTGCGGAGCGATCCAAGGTGAGGGTTCCTGAACCGTGGTCGGCGAGCACTACCTCGGCCGTATGCAATGTCTGGGTCGCGGATTGGATGCGGCGCAGCACCGCCCGTATCCGGGACAGTAATTCTTGGGGCGCAAATGGTTTATTTAGATAGTCATCGGCACCCTCGTCGAGGGCCGCTGAGCGCTCATCGGCCTCACCGACAACGGTCAACAGGATTACTGGCGTCCAATCATTGCGCTGGCGCAGCGTACGTAACAACGCTCGACCATCCAGGAACGGCATCATCACATCGGAGACGATCACCTGTACCGGGTGTTCTTCGAGAATTTTCAGCGCGGCAGCTCCATCGGAAGCGGTGAGCACCTCCAATCCACTGCGCCGCAGATACCCGCCCAGCGTGGAAAGGATGTCTTGTTCATCGTCGACTAAGAGCACCGAAGCGGTGGTGGAAACAGTCATCTTCTGCTGTTCCTTCAACTGGCTTCGCCCAGCGAAAGACGCTGAGGTCTTCCGCCGGGCGAAGTGGATGAAAATGTGATGAGACTAGAGGTTCAGGTCAGCGGATAACAGCGCGTCATGGCGCAGGACGTTATCCGAACCCTTATCGTCCACATCAGGGTCATCCTCATGGACCGGGTTCCACGAGACGATGTTCTGCGAACCAGTGACATCAACATCATCCAGATCCTGAACGGCAATCATGTTGTTGTTGCCGCGAACCGTTAAGTCATCAACCTCAACGATGGCGATGGTGAGGTTATTGCCGGTAACCAGCACATCATCACAATCTCCAGTGATGCTAATGACAATGTCACTATCCGAAATTGTGAGGTCATCGGCGTCATCACGACCGTTGGCGTCATCATCGTCAAGGCATTCAAGTGTCTTGTCGGCGGCATCGGCGATGCTGGCGAAAATAGAATCAAAATTCGCCGCGCTACTTGGTTGCGCCGATGGGCTGGACTGGGTGGTTGGCGAAGGGCTAGCTGCGGCAGATTGCGTCGTTGGCGCCACCGATTCGGTACTGGGGCTGTTTTCAACGGCGGAGGGTGTCGGGGCCCCGTCCTCGGGCTGGACCGTGACGCAGCCGCTCAAACCCAATGAAGCGAACAGCGCCACGGCAAGGCTGAGACCAGCGGTGCGTAGGGTGGTTTTTTCCATGAGAGTACTCCTTCTAAGCAAGGGCGGAGAACCCGCCAATCTGAGCTAGTACTACCGAGCCTAGGTGGTGATCTTCCCCTAGTGGTCGCATTGCTGTTTCAAGTTTGTCTCAGTTCTGCGACACGGTGTCTGGACCGCCTCGCAGATTTTCAAAGTGCGCAAGTGAAACGCACAAGGCAGGGTGCCAGCCTTGCGTTCAAGCTGGCACCCTGCCTGGTAAAGAGATTGCGTCATGTTCGGTCACCGCGGGGTAACCAATGCGCTTATTGCTGCTCGCTGGAGGTCGCGGCACCCTCTTCGGTTGCACCGCCTTCGGCGGACCAGTCGTGACCGGGTTCATCGGAAAGCTTCGGATCCGAAATTGGGTCCTGGTGTTCCTGCGGTTTGTCCTGCTCTGGAATCTGCTTGTCGCCCATAGGAATTTACTGCCTTTCTCTGCGAAATGTGGTGGCCGGAAATACTGCGAGCTTAGCGTTCTGGTGCGGTATCCGGTTCTGGAGGTAGTGGCGGCGCCGTGGGGTCTAGCGGCGGTTGGGTTGGGCCGGTTGGGTCAGTGACCGGTCCGGGAGGAGCTGTCGGATCGCTCGGCGGCGTGGTGGGTCCCGTGGGATCATCTGGGTTGATTGGTGGATCGGTGGGATGACGGTTGCTCATCGGATACCTCCTGCAATCTTCACATCGTTTACGCGCCACCGGATGGGACGCTTCGAGTTCCCTCACGCTACCGAGCGGACAAGTTATGCCCAAACGCTTGAGCCATTTCCAAGGAAATTGCCAGCCAGATCTAGCTCAGTGCCCAGCAGCCAAGCACCCGCCAAGGACACCGTCGAAGCACCACACTAAGTGATCGTCGTGGTACGCGATTGCCAAAGTTCGTCCTTAGCGACGTCCGTGGAAGCGTTCAGAAAGTAAGTGTGCGGTCTCTCGTAACGGCCCGAGAATTTTCTCGTGCCGCTCACGCTCAGCAGCACCGGAACTATCGGCCAAAAAAGTCACCGCCAAAGCGGCCACCGGCCAATTCGAGGAATCCAAGATGGCGATGGCCAAGGAATGAAAATCTGCGGTGACATCCCCCTGCTCAATGGCATAACCGCGTTCTTCGGCGAGCAGGAGTTCCCGACGCAATGAGGCGTAGTCGCTAATTGTCGCTTCGTTAGAGCCGCGGCTAATGAAGTCACTGGCCCGGGGGTAGAGGGCCCGAACCTGTGATTTGGGAAGTTTAGAAAGGATCGCACGCCCCGAAGCTGTGAGATGCGAGGGGAGTCGAACGCCCACATCGGTCACCAACGAGGGGCGTGATTTTGCCCGTTCCTCCACGATATACAGTACATCGGCACCGTGCAGCACCGCCAAATGTGCGCATTCGCCGACCTGATCGACCAGCTGCGCCACCAAAGGTGCACCCAGCCGGGCCAACGGTTCTTGTCGGGTATAGGCGCTGGAGAGTTCAAAGGCGGATAACCCTAGCCCGTAGGCCTGCTCCTTCGGGTAGTGAATGGCAAACCCCTGATCCACCATTTCGGTGAGTAACTGGTAGACACTGGAGCGCGGCAATTGCAGCAAGGTAGCAATCATGGCGGCCGGGGTGGGAGATTTCCTGCTCGCCAATAACTTCAGCACACGTAGCGTATTGCGTGCCGCCGGTGTTTTTGTCACCATCGGAGCCTTTCCTCACGACGCCCGGACAATTATTCCCGGGCTGCTAATAAGGCGGAGAGTTCTTTGGCTGACGGGGGATTCGCGCCGGAACGTGAAACGCTCAGCGACGCACTGCCCAACGCACACCGGAGTGCTTGGTCGACCGCTACCGGGTCAAGTTCCCCCGAGTATGGTTCGGTGAGCTGTCCGGCTAGGGAAGAGCTCAGCACACCGTGAAGCAACCCGGACATGAACGCGGCTCCGGCACCGACCGTGTCCACCACATCGGTAACCAGTGCCGGCTGGGCGTAAGAATCGGTCGTGGTTTGCGCAATACACCCCATCGCACCACGGGTGAGTACCACCAATCGGGGGCCGAGCGACAACACATGGTCTAGCACCTCAGCCGGATCCCACTGGGGGTAAAGCCACGCCGCATCTGATTCACTGAGCTTGACCACCTGGGCCAGACTCATCAGCTTCTGAACTCGGGCGAAGACAGCGTCCCGATCCGCTGCTAATTCGGGGCGAATATTCGGATCATAAGTGCGGATCAGGCTGGCCGGTGAATTTTCGAAAGCCGCCAAAACCTTGGACCCACCCGGCTCCAGCCAGGCACCGATGGAACCGGTATGCAGCAGATCAGTTCCCGGGGCCACCACATCATCGGGCAAATCCCAGGTGATGTTGAAACGGTAACTTGCCCGGCGTTGCGCATCCAGCTTCACTTGGGCCTGGTTGGTGGCGATCAATCGTTGGGTGCCGTCGGCTAAATGCACCCCGGCCCGGTTCAGATGTTCAGCAATGAGGGCACCGTGTTCGTCAAGACCGAACTCGGTATGAAATATGACGTGATGTTCCAGCCGTGCCAGACCGACTGCAACATTTAATGGGGAACCGCCCGGGAACGGCTTACGATCAACTACATCGACTAAGGATTCGCCAATCACAGAAATACGAGCCATAACTGCATCCTATGTGGCAAAGCCGGTTAGGAACACCGGTAACGGAACGCGCGGAAATACTACGTCTGGACCGTGGCGCTGGACACATGCGCCACGTACGCCAAATATGCTAGTCAGAACACGTCGCCACGTGGGGTAAGGGAAAGGGGCCAACCGATGACCGAACACCATATCGACGAACTGCTTCAACGTTGCTCTCACCTGCCCTATGGGCCAGCGCTCAACGAACTTTTGGATCAGGCTCTGGAGCTGGCCGAAGAAGCTCATGACCTGATAGCCGAATACCGGGTCCGGTTACTCCAAGCAGATGCTTGCGCCATGAGTGGCGATAGTACCGGGCTTCTCGGAAACTTCCGCTGGTGCCTAGATCGTTACGATCAAGACCCTGTGGCATTCCCCTCCGATCCGGGTGATGGGGCCGACTTATTATGGCAGTACAAATGGATGGCCTCCCTGCTCAGCGCGGACCCGCAAATTCCGGCTCCCGAAATTCACGAACTTCTGCAGGAGATGAGTAGCCACTATGCGCGGGCAGGACTAAGCCAAGGCGCGGTGCTAACCTCACGGTTCGAGGTGGCTTGTGCCAATGGTTGGATGGATCTGGCTCAGCGCACTTATGACGAACTAGCGGCTGAAGATCAAGATGCCTACGCCCATTGCGAGGCTTGCATCCTGTCCTTGAAGATGTCCTACTTGCTGGCTACCGGAGAACCCGACGCGGCCATCGGATTGCTCGATACCTTACTAGACAACGAATTTAGCTGCGGGCAAGAACCCGCGCAGGCCATCGCCATCGGCTTATTGCCGATGTTGCGTGCCGGACGTTTACCGGAAACCAAGGCATTGCATGTGCGCAGCTATCAGGCAGCCCGGAAGGAACCCGATAACCTCGGGTTGGTAGCACACCACTTGCAGTATTTGGTGGCCACCGGAAACCTCACTCGGGCTTTACAGATCGCTGAACGGCATCTTCCGTGGCTGGCCCATGACCCCATGGCTCAGCGCGAACACTTGGCATTCCTCGCCGCGCTGGGATTGCTCTGCGACCAGTTGTCCGCAGCCGGGCTCAGCGAGCTGCCGGTACGCGGCACTAACGCCGGCGAAGTGCGGGAATTCTTTGGCCAACACGATCACGAACTTCGAGTTGACACACTGGGCCCACGGGCTTGGGCGGCCGCCCACGAGCTGGCCTCACGTTTCGACACCCGCAACGGTAACCAGTGGGCCACGAACCGCACTCACGCGGTAGCTGACATCGGCCTGGAGCACTGGGACTTGGCCTGGGAAGATGATGCGTGGCTGGATCCTGTCTCGCCGGTACCTGCTGCATCCAACGCGGCCGAGTATCTGCGTCGTGCGCGCGAGTACACCGCCTGCAACAAAGCAGAGCTGGCGCTCGGAGAAGTCAAAGCTGGCCTAGAACTACCGTGCGCGGCAGATATTACAGCTGGACTAGAACAACTAGCGATGATCCTGCATCTAGGATTCGAAAACGACAGTGTGGCCGAAGTGCACCTGAGCAGTTACCTCAGTACCTTGGAGCGTGCGGGCTACCACGAATTGGCCAGCATGCTGGGCGACTACGGGGTATCAATGCACCGCGACGCAAGCGCCGAGCAGCTCAGTGCCTTGTTACACGCACATTCCGCGGGGCACGAGGATCTGATAACGCGGGTGTACATCGATACCTGGTTAGCTCACGCTCAGCTGCGCCACGATCAATTCGATGCGGCCCGCGAATCCGCTGCATCGGCCGAACAGCATGTGGCGAGACTGCTTAGCGATTATCCGGGCGATGACATTCGGGATTCGTTGCTACACAATCTCTACTCCATCCGGATCATCTTGGCCTCCAGCGACGGGGCAATGAAAGAGCTGGAAGCGCTGGTTCACTCATGGCGCCAGTTCACTCCTACGGATAACTCATTAGCGCAAGTACACTTTTTCTTAGCTCAGCTGGCCGTCGATGATTCTGCGTACGAAACCGGGTTGGAATATGCCCAACGCGCTTTGGCCGTCTTTGCCGGCTATCAAGACCGGGAACGCGCAATCCGCGCCGCAGATTTCAGCGCTTCCCTGTTTCTCGGGATGGATCAGCCCGAGCGAGCCATCGAAGGGTTGCGTTTCGGATTGCATCAAGCCCAACTGGCCGAAAGCAGCCAACGAGTTGCCCTGCTCTTTCGTTTGGCACAGACACATGTAGATTTGGGCGAAGCCTATGAGGCAATCGACTATCTGGATCAAGCCTTGGAAGATTCCACACCGAGCCTCTCCGCGGCGGAGCAAGGAGAAATCCATGATCTGCTGGCCGAGGCCTACGGGCTCAGCGAACAGTTTGAGCCGGCCGCCGAGAATTGGGAAAAGTCCCTTGAACTTTTCGCGGCCGCCGGAAACCCCCTGCGTGAACTGCAATGCGCAGAAAAACTGGTCAATATCTATTTGGTCTCCGGAAACTTTGCCGAAGCCCAAATGCTTGCCGAACGACTTATCCCCCTGGCCGAAAAACTTGCTGAGGAACAGGGCATCCACCCCATGCTCAACGCACTCATGTTGCTAGCCACCGTCCAAGAAACTACGGGATCGGGAGACGCCGCCACCAGCTTCAGCCAGGCGGCTGAGCTTGCCGCGCAACACGACCAAAAGCAGCTTCATGGCCAAATTCTGGTCAAGTACGCTCAGTGGCACGGGGCCAATGAACGATTCCAAGACGCGGTGGCTCTGATGCTGCAGGCCGCGAACCTCTTTGAAACGGTGCACCAAGAATCCAACGCCGCCCAAGGGATAGGGGCAGCAGCCAGTTACTTGGCTCTGGCCGAGCGTCATGAGGAGGCTATGCTACTCTTCGAACAATCATTGGACTTACAGATCGAAGATCCCTTGGCCGAACGCACCTTGCGGCTCAGACTAGCCGATTCATTGGATCGGCTCGACAAACCCGATGAGGCCGACAAACAGCGCCAATGGGCTGAAGAGTTGGCGAACTAGGCGCAGCCATCGGTAGAGTCGGGCAGTTGCGCGCTCGCCGAGGCTCAAGGCACTCTGGAAACTATGGACGCACTCTTTGACGACAGCGTATTACCCCGCCAAGCAGTGAGCCCACGCCCCGGTGCGTACCACTTGCCTGGCTGGTTAAACCTTGAGGCTCAACGCTGGATCAGTCAGCGGTTTTTTGAATGGGGTCAGGGGCCAGTGCCGCCGCATTCCCCGATCGTCGCCGGACACCCCATGAGTGTGCAGACTATCTGCTTCGGCTGGCATTGGAGCCCAAACCGCTATTCACGCACCGCCGACGATGTCAACGGCTCCGTAGTCCCGCCGGTTCCGGACTGGCTGATCGAGTTGGGCCGACGCGCGGTACAACAAGCAACCGGAGATGCGAAGAAAGCTCGGGATTATGCCCCGGATGCCGCCATCGTGAATTATTACGCGGTGGATTCCAAGATGGGAATGCATCAGGACCGTGAAGAGATCGTCAACGCTCCGGTCGTCTCACTATCGATCGGAGACAGTGCCACCTTCCGATTGGGAAACAACGAACACCGCAATAAGCCTTATACGGACTTGTACCTGGCCTCGGGGGATTTGTTCGTTTTCGAAGGCCCGGCACGTTTCGCTTTCCACGCGGTGACCAAGATTCATCCGCACACCGCCCCCGCCGGGTGCGGAATAGCTGCCGGACGAATCAACATCACCCTGCGGCAAACCGGTTTGGGCTAGTCGGCGGTCTCTGCCAACTCGATCTCGGCCAGCAACGCATAATGATCCGATGCGCCGGCTTCCACCCGTTCCAGTGAGGCGTGAGCCAGACCCCGGGTGAGCACGTGGTCGATCCCTAGCATGGCGAAAGGGGTCCGCGGCCAAGTGAACGTGGGTCCCCACGACGATGAAGTCATGGCATTTAGCTGTGCGGAAATAGGCCGAAAATGGCGATCGGTTGCCGTGGCATTGAAATCTCCTGCGGCGATAATCCGTGGCGAAGGGTCCTGGGCAATATACTCGGCAAGATTCGCCAGCATCATGTCCCGGTCGGCATGCCCGGTCGGTCGTGCGGAGGCCGCATGAACCGTGTAGAAGCGCACTGTACCGGTTGACGTTTGGACATCGAGACGCAAAGCCCGGGACCAGTCCAGCCCTAAGTCCAAGGACTGCGCATTATCCAGAGGCAGAGCGCTCCATACCCCGACGGTGCCCACCGAATAAAAATGCGGGTGCGAATCGGCTAACGCTTGAGTAATGTACTCGTCCCGACCCGGTTGGACCTCTTGCAAGGAGATAATCTCCGCGCCCGAATCCGCCAGGGTTCGCGCGGTTTCGAGATCTTGCTTCCCACCAATATTTTGTGTGGCCACGGTCAAACCTTGCTGGGGCGCCAATTTAGGTGCTGGCAGCACCTGCGGACCAAAAATCAGTGCCCAAGCTAGGGTTGGCAAAAGTAACGTGAGATAGGTGCCGCGGCCGCCGGCCACTATGGCAAAGACCAGTAGCAGGGGAATAGCTAAACCGAGCCACGGCGCTAAGTTATCAACAAAGAGCCCCAATCCAAGAACGTCAGGGATCTGCTGGTGGAAGACCAGTATCAGGGTAAGCATAAGGCAGCCAAGGATGATGAGCATCCGTGCCATGATTCGAGAGGCCGTCAGGCGGCGAGTTATTGCTTTGGACATTTCAAATCAACAGTGCCACAAAAAGCTGAGGGAAACGTTGATTTGGGCTGCGAAGAAGGTGGGGTGGACTGCGAAGAGTGTTACCGCGGCTCCAACATCTGACCCAACGGCACGACGCCGGTCAGCTACGTGAGGATCCCGAATGCTGCGCGGTTTACCAGCCTTAGACTCGACAGCCAGCTTGGCGCACGGCAGTGAACATTATTGCTACCACTTGGGCAAATACATCTTCTGCACAGTGACAGGGCGGCGGTCGTAGTGTGTGCGACCGCCGCCCTGAACTGAGAAATGCCTTGAATCAGTGTGCAGATTCAGTGTTGGGATCCTTATCCGAGTCCTTGCCGGTACCTACCGGTTCGTTGTGCTCGGGTGCCGGGGTGGCTTTGGAACTACTGGACTCGTCAGGGGTACCCACTGGTTCGGTATGTCCCGGTTCGTTACTGGACTGATTTGTACTCATGAGATTCCTCCGATGACTCGGGTGAAGCAGATTCTAGGTATAGAAAAATCTGCAGGTCCACTGCCAGTTTGTCAGCCTGCGCTCATCATGCAACGCAGAGAAGGTAATTCCCTGCGAACGTTCAGATTTCGGCACCAACTACAGTAACAAAGCGAGAAAGTGTCACAGAACGTCGGTGCCAAAGGTCAATTGGAACGTGTGAGAACATCACGGCTTGGCGTTGGCTGGGATTTATCGCAAGCCATTGAATACTGCTTGGCACCGGCACAAGATGGGGTGAGTACGGTGACTGGATAGGGAAAGCGAATTTTTCTCGTTGACGAATGAAACGAACATCGAATTAGCTCTGGAGGGAAAATGGCCAAAAGAAACAACGATCGGATCAAAGACCCAGAACTCTATGAGGAATTACGTGAGGAGGGAAACTCTAAGCAAAAATCCGCACGTATAGCGAACGCGGCGGCGCGAGACGGTCGTTCAGCGGTGGGGGAGCGTGGAGGTGAAGCGGGACGCTATGAAGATTGGACCGTGGACGAACTTCGTAAACGTGCCGCCGAAATCGGAATCGACGGCCGATCAACCATGCGTAAAGATGAACTGATCCAAGCGTTACGCGATTCCTAGAACCCGGCGAGAAAACCTTGAAAGGTGAGAAATATGAGTGACCGTAAGCCCCACAAGGAAGACCGTGCACCCGACGGCGAGACAGGACGAGAGGCCACCACGGCAGCCTCGGACCCAGATGAACAATTCGCGCAACCCCGCACCGATCCCGACCAAATTGACTCAAACCCCAGCCGGCTGGGGGAAACCGACGAAGACGAAGAGCGCTTCGATGCGGGCTAACTAGTGTCCGGTTCCCGCGCGCTGGCCAACACGACCAATTGACAGGCGACAAACCACTGAAATCGGAGAGTAAGCCATGAGTGCAGACCACGTAAACCGACAACCTAAGAAGTCCCGGCCCGGCGTCGGCCTGATGATCGCCGGAGCCATCATTGCATTGGGATTCGCGGCCTTTCTCCTTTTTACGAGCGACGGCGGTTTCATCTCTGCGAACCCCCTATGGATTGCGGTGATCTGGGGTGTGCTCATGGTGGTTTATGGGGCCTACCGGGCGATCCGAGGTAAGAGTCGGCTAGATCATCCGCGCGGCGGCACCGACGCAGACGGACACTGAACCCACCCATCTGTGCCAGATCGAATCCGGCAAACCATCCCAGCTAGCTCTGGGTAAGTGGCCACTACTGAAGGAGTAGCACCGTGAGCTTTAAAGACAAGGCTAAGGAAGTCCTCGACAGCGTCGTTGAGAAGGTCAAAGACCCCGATGGGTCATTGGTGGAACGAACTTGGCCAGCGGGTGAAGCCCCGGTTCCGGAGACTACGGAGAACGAGGCCATCGGCGCTGACCCCGACCTCGACGCTTCTCCTGAGGACCAATACGACAAGGAGTAATTCGCGCCGAACGATGCAGTGAGCGCCACAAAAGGGAGATGTGACATGACCTTTGAAAACTCAGAATCCGATCACCTCCGTATCGAACGAGATGCCGGTGAACCCTTGACCAAGCGCGGAGGCCAACCCGCAGTAACCGGTTCATCCGATGAGCGAGCCGCTCTGGACACCGAGCAGCACCTGCATACCCCCGAAGGACTCATGGCAGCGGCGGAAGAATACCCCGAGACAGTGCACAACGCACCGGAGATCGATGCCGAGCGACCGGTCTACGAAGATCA
Organism: Glutamicibacter uratoxydans; assembly: GCF_050753455.1. Classification (GTDB taxonomy): domain Bacteria; phylum Actinomycetota; class Actinomycetes; order Actinomycetales; family Micrococcaceae; genus Glutamicibacter; species Glutamicibacter uratoxydans_A. The sequence goes on along the minus strand of NZ_CP192736.1, from coordinate 2,810,196 downwards.
GCCCGAGGAGCTTGCGCCACCTTCTACCGACGCCGAAAGGCAAGCGCGATGACCCGGGTCTAAATTATTTCCACCACCCAACACCCCCTGGACCAGCCTTAACCGGCTGGTCCAGGGGGTGACTGCTGTGTGATTTCAGAGAGCAAAGCGGGTCTGAGCATCCAGATTTTACACACGGCAGGCCGTGATGAAATAGCGTTTGTTCTGCGTTGATCAACTACGATCGAAGCCGAGCGCCAATGATGCCGCGTGGCAGAAGTCGTCGCAAACGAAAATGAGGAATTTATGAAACACCCACAACCCGGAAACTTCCTGGAAGGGTGGGCATTACTCGGCGCAGTGGTGGCGCTGGCGATGGGTGGCTTCGGAATTGGAGTCACAGAATTCGCGATTATGGGGTTATTGCAAGAAGGCGGCGAAGACTTGGGCGTCTCTAACGCTCAGATGGGTTTGATGATCAGCGCCTACGCCGTGGGCGTCGTGGTCGGTGCGCCGATCTTGACCGCCGCAGCCGCGAAAATCCCGCGGAAACGTGCCGTGCAATACCTCATCATTTTCTTTGCGCTGGCGAACTTTTCCTCGGCTCTGGCCCCGGATTACGGGTCCATGCTTATCACTCGATTCCTTTCGGGCCTACCTCACGGGGCATACTTTGGGCTTGCCGGTGTGCTGGCAGGATCCTTAGTTCCCGCATCGATGCGTGGTCGGGCAATCGCTTGGGTGATGCTGGGTCTTTCGGTGGCCAACGTAGCCGGTGTTCCGCTCGTGACGCGGCTTGGACAAGAAACTGGCTGGCGTTCGATGTTCATTGTGGTGGCAGTTATCGGGGTGCTCACCCTGCTCGCGATCAGCTTCTTCGTTCCGTGGCGGGGTGTAGCCCCCGGAGCCAGCGTCCGTAAGGAACTGACCGCTCTGAAAAGCCTACAAGTCTGGTTGGCCATGGCCACCGGGATCGTCGGCTTTGGCGGATTCTTCGCCGTATATTCCTACATCAGCCCCACCCTCACCGACGTCACCGGCATGGACATTAAACTGGTCCCGGTCGCCTTGGCGCTCTACGGGCTGGGGATGGTGGTCGGCTCCTTAATCGGCGGGAGGCTGGCAGACTGGTCGGTCTTCGGTGCGATCAAATTAGCTTCAGTAATCATGATTGTGGTCATGGTGGTCTTTGGGCTGGTCACCAGCTGGTTGATCCCCACCTTCATTCTGGTGTTCATCATGGGTGCTTCGGGATCTTTGCTTATCCCAAGTTTGCAGACCCTGCTGATGGACTCGGCCCCGCAAGCGCAGTCCCTCGCGGCATCGCTGAACCATTCGGCGCTGAATGTTGCCAACGCGCTGGGCGCAGCCTTGGGTGCAGCGGTCATTACCGCCGGGCTGGGGTACCGCGCCCCGGCCTTCCTTGGGGCAATCCTGGCTGCATTGGGTCTGATCCTCGCGCTGGTCACCGAATACCGTTCACGAAAGATCGGACTGAAAATCGGCTGAATGAGGCCTAGACGGAGGGCACCGGGTGAGAGTGCTTTCACCCGGTGCCCTAGTTCATGCCTAAGGCATCTGGGCTTCTCCGATGTCGAACATCCAGGTCACCCCGAAACGGTCGGTGAGTTGCCCGAAATAGTCGCCCCACGGCGCCTTTTCCAAGGGGATATCGACTCGGGCGTTCGTGCTGAGCTTGTCCCACCACCCGCGTAGGGTGTTGATTTCCTCGGCTTCGCCGGCACCATCACCACTGATGGCAATCGTTCCATTGCCAGTGACATTCATTTCCGGTGGGGTGTCGGCAGCCATCAGGTGAAGTCCGCGCTCCAAGTAGAGGGAGGAGTGCATGATCAGATCCGCGGTGGCCGGATTTCCGTCATTCATTCCTTCCTGATAAGTCATCACGGAGAGTTCGCCGCCAAAAACCGAGTGGTAGAACTCCATGGCTTCGCGGGCCACACCGCCAAATTGTAGATAGGGGGTCATTGCAGTGGTCATGGGATGAACCTTTCGCAAGATGAGCTGGCTTTACCGCCAACGTGGCATATTCTTCCACTGTGTTTCATAGAAGGGAAGAGTCGATGTGACGAGCCTCTCCGCGGGCGATTTGGTGATTCGCGAATTTCTCCGGTAGAGTTTTATCTCGGTTCGAAGGGAAGAAATTCCCCGGTAACCGCACCTTCATCTGGGGGTATGGCGCAGTTGGTAGCGCGTCTGCATGGCATGCAGAAGGTCAGGGGTTCGAATCCCCTTACCTCCACAGATCACAAAGTCTCAGCGTTCATGACGAATGCTGAGACTTTTTTTGTTTCAGGTCTTAACTCCTGAGCGTCGTGGGCGGCGCCGTTGAACTGTGCTCGCCTGCAACGATGTGGACGGATGGTTGAGCGAATCGATCCCGTAATTGCCCGGAAAAGAGGCGCGGTGATTCACTTCACGCTCTCTCGATTAGCCAAGAGCATGACTGGTCAGTAATACTTGAATTACCGACGCGGGGTGGAGCAGTTCGGTAGCTCGCCGGGCTCATAACCCGGAGGTCAGAGGTTCAAATCCTCTCCCCGCCACGAATGTGAAGAGTCGAGACAAGCTTGACAAAGTTTCACAAGAATTCCCCTGGCCAGTGACCGGGGGGAATTTTCTTTATCGCTTTTCGGAGCTATTCACTGCTGACAGCATCGTGCCGTGGCCAAGGGACTGAAGCCGCTGCGCTGAATGGCCGGGACGAGCCACCTGTACAGAGCAGGCATGAAGATCATCGAAAAACCGCTCAATATTGTTGTGCCCGGAAACCTCGGCGGCGACTAGACTTCCCAAGATTTCTGCCACAGGATGGAACGGGCTAGTCGATTCCATTCAGGAGCGTGTTTCATGAGCAGCGGAAGTTACACTAAGACGCTTTCACTTCCCGGTGTTTCCATTGGTCACTGGACCGACCCGGTCGCGGTCACCGGGTGCACCGTAGTGATGTTCCCGGAAAACACCGTAGCATCCTATGAAGTACGCGGGGGATCGCCAGCTGCCCGGGAACTCGATGTGCTGGACCCACAAAAATCGGTGGGTACGGTAGACGCGGTTATGCTGACGGGAGGCTCAGCTTTCGGGCTTGCCGCCGCCGACGGCGTCATGCGCTTTTTGGAGGAACAAGGGCGCGGTGTCCAGACGCCGGTAGCGCGGGTGCCAATTGTGCCGACCCTCGGATTATTCGATTTGGGCATCGGAGACGCCACGGTGCGTCCCACCGCAGCAAGCGGGTACTCCGCGGCCGAGCAGGCCCATCCCGATACGGTGGTAACCGGACCGGTTGGTGCCGGGACCGGAGCTTGTTCAAGCCAGTGGCGGGGCCCCGAAGCGCGTTATCGGGCGGGGCTGGTCTACGCTGAACGCCACTACGGAGCGCTGGTGGTGGGCGCACTTGTTGCGGTCAATGCCTTTGGGGACATCCTGGTTCCAGGTCACAATCCAGGACTTGAAGTGGCCGAATTTTTTGAGGCCGAGGGCAACGCACCCCAACCGCGGAACAATACCACCATTGGCGTGGTGATGACCAATGCGAAACTCGACAAGGTGGCATGCCGCATCGTCGCGGAAGGTGCACACGACGGATTAGCGCGGGCGGTTCATCCACCCCACAGCAGATTCGATGGCGATGCCTTCATCGCAGCCGCGACCGGCCAGGTGGCGGCCGCCGTCGATACGGTGCGTTTCTTAGCTAGCTTGGCGGTGGCTGACGCAATTGAATCGGCACTGGTTGCGCCCTAGTTGCGGTGAGTCCAGATAGAACCCACCGCAACTAGATGGAACCGATTCCCAGTGGCTATTGAATCTCGGCATCTGGGGGAGCGATCCGCACCACGCGTTGTGCACTGACCGATTCCACTTGTTCGACCTTGCGCAACCCCTCGACAGCATCGGGACTAGCGTGGCCGGTGACTTGACCCAGGGTTTTGAGCACGTTGTCGATCACCATCCCGGCGGCCTGCAACTTCTGGGTGACATCATCGATCTGTGCCAGTTGGTCCGAGCGCACGGTGACGATGACCGTTTGCTCCATCTTGGCGTTGCCGTCCTTGTGACTCATAACCCCTACGATTCCGCCGGAGGTGGTGCTTGGGTCAAGCCCGCACCGACATCCACAGAAAACTGCAGCAAACGCTGACCTTCCTGGGCCAACTCCGCCCACAATTCACGGCCACGATATCCGGTAGCTTCGGCAAGCAGTGCTGCTACACCGGCTACGTGTGGGGTGGCCATAGAGGTACCACTGATTGTGTTGTAGCGATCTTCTCCGGGCCAAGATGAGAATACTCGGACCCCCGGCCCGGAGATATCGACCGCACCACCACGCCCAGGCAAGGTACGCGCTGAGAATTCGGCCACCTTCAAGCTCTCATCCAAAGCTCCGACCGACATGATGTAAGGGCTATTGGCGGGAGCTCCGACGAACCCATCGTTTCCTTGGGAACGGCGGGCATTGTTTCCCGCCGCAGCAATAATGATGGTTCCTAAATCCAAACAACGGCGACCTGCCGCCACATACGGAGGATGCACCTCCTTAACGTCTGCGCCCAAGGACATGGAAATGATGTGGCAATCATTCTCTAGAGCCCACTCAATGCCCGAAAGGATCCCGGCATCCGAACCAGAGCCCGCGTTGGACAGCACCTTACCCGAGTAAATGCTGGCGCCCGGAGCCACACCGTATCCGCGTTGGTCAGGAACGCCGCGTGGACCGCAGGACGTGCCTATGCAGTGGGTGCCGTGACCATGGCCATCGAAGGCATCTTCTCCAGCGATGAAGGATTTGGTGCTGACATCACGTCCAACAAAATCTGGATGCTCCGTATCGAACCCGGTATCCAACACCGCCACCCGGATCCCGGCTCCGGTGTAGCCGGACTCGGCGGCCCGCACAGCCTGCAATCCCCAGGTGAGTTCGTCGGTGTCGGCGAAGGCTGGGGCCGCCGCATCGGCTTGCTCGGTTTGGATCCGATAGATCCGTTCCGGAACAACATTCAGTGGTAGCTTTCGATTCGCGCAGCCGGAACGCAGCTCATCGATTTGAGCTGATTCACTGTCCACCACTGCGATCCCCAAACGCGGGAAATAGAGCTCGGGAGAATGCCCGCTGGCTTCCAACGCGGCAGGTGCTTCATCCCGCAATTGAGACAGACTCATCTGTGGGCCAACGCGGGTGGTGTCATCGAAGACCACCACGTATCGTCCCGGAATAGGTTCCGAAGCGATACTCATAGACAGCGGTTCATCTGGTGTGAACATGGCAGGTTCCTTTGCGCGGGTGCGTTGCCGTGACGAACTGGCTCATGACGACAACTTTGTCGGTCGGCTGGCTGCGAGTATCTGAACTGTACCGCGGGTGGCCAGCACTTGAAAGAGCGAATGTCAGCTCGTTGGGGTTCACGCTGGGGTTTTCTTGTTCGATGCTCGCAAGCTCAACAGCGCCTCAGCCGCCAAAACTAGTAACGCGACCGCCAAAAGGGCATACACCCACACGTCCATGGACTCCAGACGCTCCCCTAAGACCATAGCGATGAGCACCAACAGGAGCGGCTCAACATAGGAGAGCATGCCGAATAACGGGAGTGAGAGCCAACGTGAGGCACTGAGGTAGGCGATCATGGCTAGTGCACCACCGGCCGCGATGCTCCACACCAAGAGTTGTTGGGCAACGTCGCTGGGGGTGGGGGACAGCACGAGCAAGCGGATCGCTAACGGAGTCAGTATGGCAAGTTCCACCCCGAAACCCGCGGGATGATCTAGACCAGTGTGGCGCCGCAGCATGAAATAGATTGGATAAATGACCGCGATAAACCCGGTGACCCAAGAGAAAGTTGGAGTGAAGGCCAACTTCATCAAGACCGCCATGGCCGCTAAGAGGACACTGATCCACTGAAGCCGCGAGATATGGGCTTTGAAGATGAATCTGCCACCGAGCACCAAAGTGATTGGCAAGAGCAAGAACCCGAGAGAAGCATTCAACGCCTGCCCATTGGCTGGCGCCCAGATGAAAAGCCACAATTGAATGCCGACCATCAGCGCCAATAACACCAAAAGTAAACCGCCCAAGCGCGTCCGGCGGAGAATTTTCCAGTACTCCTGGAGTGCTTTGCGTCCCCCTGGGAAGGCCAGTACGACGAGATAACAGGCCAAAGTCAGTGCCACCCGCCAAGCAAAAATGTACTCGGCTGCGACTACGACCCACCCCGAGAGGAGGAAAATCAACCCAAAAAATGCCGAGGCAGCCAGCGAGGCACTGACCCCGCGCAGAGTGCCGGACAACTTTGCTGACAATAGAAACCTCCCAAGACGCCTTGACCGAGTCCGCGGTTCTGTAACCCAGCCTTGCCTATGTGACAAGGCAAAACAACTTGCTTGAGGCATTTGCCGGGGGAGTGCAGCAGATGACATGGCATGTGTCGCTTATTCACCGAGGCCAGCACGCCTCCAAAAACTAGCGTGGATTTAGGCGCTCAATGCTGCATGCTGATCATTGACCGGATCAGTTTCCGTGCACCCTAGAGTCAATCGGCCACCTCAGCAAAAATGGGTGGATACCGACGGTGTAGGGAGCAGCTGATTGTGGAGTGCAAGCAGTACCTGCCTCAGGCGCCTGAAAATTCACCTAGCTACCGCTCTGTGCTGGTGATGAACAAAATTTATCGCGCAGTCTGACGTTGCTGCTCAGCTAAACGATGGGAACCAAAATTCGACATGTCGAAGCTGCCGGGTGGTCCCCAAACGGTCAGCACCCGTAGCTCACCTTCGCCGGTGTTGTGCAGATCGTGATCTACGTCGGACGGGGCCAGCACGCTGTCCCCAGGTCCCAACTCATAGACCATGTCGCCCACCCGCATTCGCGCCTGACCTTCAAGTACTTGATAGAACTCGGTCAGTGGTTCTGCACCATCGTGACGGTGAGGTCCTTCGAAACCGCCCGGCGGGATCACCCAAGTTTGGATCGCTACCGGTAGTTGGGTCTGCCCACCAAAATGATGACTGACGCGCATTGGACTACCCTCGTGCATGCGGTAGTCGAAGGAAAATTCGTCTCTAGCCTCGAACATTCTGGGACGCTCTCACTTTTCAGGCTTGTTCGGTATCCGGGCTGTAGCCCATACGTGCACTGACCCTGCGGGCGGTGCGTACACAGTGCTGGATGAGAGTTTCCAATACCTCTGCAGAGATGCGGTAGTAGGGGGCCGCGAGCATGACACAGGCGACGATGTCGCCGCGGTGGTCATAAACCGGGGCGGCAACCCCCACTTCGTCTTGTGAGGTCTGCCCATAGTTCACCGCATAGCCGCGTAATCGGGCATCGGCTAGCCGTTCGAGGTACTCCTCAACCGGCACCGTGCCCTCGAGTTCGATCCGTGAGCTATCGAGCAACTGACGGGTAACCTCAAGTGGTTCATGCGCGAGAAACAGCTGAATCGTGGCACTCATTCCGGTGCGGTAGCGGCTACCCATTGCCGAAGTGTGCTTGACCGGATGCGAGGAAGGGATCTGCTCCACCGAAACCGATTCTGCACCGTCCCAGATGTTCAGTACCGCGGTTTCCCCGGTGGCCTTCGCTAGCTCGTTGAGTAGCGGGTAAGCGATGCGCCGGACGTGAAGATTGGCCAGTAGCGGGCCAGCAATGGCGATCAGACCGGTGCCTAAGCGAAACTTTCGAGTCTGCTCATCGCGTTCCACCACGCGTTCGGCTTCCAGCGTCGACAAGATCCGGGAGATGCTGGACTTGTGCAAGCCCACTTGGTCGGCAATCTCAGTCACTCCGGCGGTGGGGTTTTCCACGGTGAAACAACGCAACACATCAATCACATTGACGATCACCGAATTTCCGCTGCTACGCGTTGTGGTCTGATTTTGCTCATTGGTGGTAATCATCGCGGGTTCCTCGCCTCAACATCGGTTGAAAACCAATCCTAATGGGTTTAATGGCCAGTGCCGGGGTAAGCACGCTGTTGCCTGCTCACCCCGGCTGTCTGGGCACGGATTAGGCGTCGATGATGTTGTGTTCCGGCCCGAATCCGAATTTGGTGATGTTCTCAACGGACCCGTCGTGGTTGATCACCAAGATGTCATGCTCGCGGTAGCCGCCGGCACCTGGCTCGCCGTCCATCACGGTAATCATTGGCTCCATCGAAACCACCATGCCTGGCTCCAACACGGTATCGATATCCTCGCGCAGCTCCAGACCAGCCTCGCGACCGTAGTAGTGCGAGAGGACACCGAAGGAGTGACCGTAACCGAAGGTGCGGTTCGGCAGCAGGTTGTGCGAGATGAAGATTTCGTTCAGCTCCGCGGCGATGTCCTTGCAGACCGCGCCGGGCTTGATCAGTTCCAATCCACGCTTGTGCACTTCAACGTTGACGTTCCACAGCTCCAGGCTGCGCGCGTCCGGCTCGCCCAAGAACAGGGTACGCTCCAGCGCGGTGTAGTAGCCCGAGGTCATCGGGAAGCAGTTCAGGCTCAGGATGTCGCCGCGTTCCAGCTTGCGGGTGGTGGCCCAGTTGTGGGCGCCGTCGGTGTTGATACCGGACTGGAACCACACCCAGGTGTCGCGCACTTCGCGGTGTGGGAAGGTCTTGGCGATCTCATGGGTCATGGCTTCGGTGCCGATCAAAGCAACTTCGTATTCGCTGATACCTTCGCGGATGGCTGCCTTGATGGCTTCGCCGCCGATGTCACCGATGCGTGCACCGTGCTTGATGACCTCGATTTCCTCGGCCGACTTGATCATGCGCTGACGCATGGCATCCTGCGAAATATCTACCAGGGCGGCACCGTCGAAGGCCGCGGCAATCTTCTCGCGGGTCAAGCCCGGCAGGAAGTCGTCTTCCACACCAATGCGGGTGGCCTTCACACCATCACGGCGTAGCGCCTCCTGCAGACCGTAGTAGAAGTTATCACGACGCCAATCGGTGTACACGATGTTGTCGCCGTAGCTGGTGCGCCATGGCATGCCGGCATCGATGTTGGCGGTGATGGTGGTGGTGTTCTTCGCGGTTACCACCAGTGCGTAGTTACGGCCGAAGGTGGTGTACAGGAAGTCCGAGTAGTACTTGATGCCGTGGTAGCTGGTGAGGATGGTGGCATCCAGGTTCTTTGCGGCCATGATCTGACGCAGGCCGGCCAGACGACGCTCAAATTCGGCGTCCGAGAAGGTTAGCTGCTGCTTAACCCCGTTGTGCAGAGTCTTCAAACGCTCCAGTTCGGAAACGCTGGTGGCGGTGTGTGCTGAGGTGGTCATGGTGACTCCTTCGAGAAGTAATAAGTACTGGGTAATTGAAAGCCTTGGCCGGGTGTTGCGTTCAGCGCAACCCCGTTGCATTTAGAGTATTTGTGGTTCAGCTCACTGTCAAGCAAATTCTTTGAGATCAAGTCATTTCTTGGAAATATTCGAGCTGACTAGGGAAAAAGAGAACTTGAAAGGCGAGAGGGCCGGGATCGAGGTGGTCGATCCCGGCCCGTAAAACGGTGGTGTTAGGTATTGGACGCCGGTGGTTCTTCCTTGGAGGCGATGGCATCGCTGCCGTCGGGCTCCGCTACGAACATAAAGTTCGGATCAGGGTTATTAATGTCCTTTTCCAGCTGCCTGATTGCCTTGTCACGCTTAATCAGCCGCCGAATCAGATTCACGATCATCAAGATGATCACGAAGGAGAACGGGAAAGCGCCAATAATCGTTCCGGTTTGCACCGTATCGACCACCGCGGTTCCACCCAGGGTCAGCAGCACGGTGGCAACCGTGGCGATACTGAGCACCAGCACCACACGGAAAACCGGGCCGGACTTATTCGGAGCCGAAACGAACTCACTCAAGGCGTAGATTCCCGAGTCCAACGAGGTGACGTAATAGGTCGCCACCAAGATCGTGGCTACCACCAGCAACACCGTGCCGACGATCGGGATGTAGTCGAGCATCGCGAAAAGGCCGGCCGAGGTATCCGCAGTCACCGCATCGCTAATCGCGCGATCGTTCATATCGTCGTAGTAGATGGCGGCCGAACCGATGATGCCCACCCAAATCATGACGATCAGGGTCGGGATTACGGTAACGCCCAGAACGAATTCGCGGATTGTGCGACCACGCGAGATGCGAGCGATAAAACCGGCCACGAAGGGTGAAAACGCAATGACCCAGCACCAGATGAAGACCGTCCACCAGCCATTCCAGCTATCCTGCCAGCTGTCCAGGGGGCCGGTGGTAAGCGGTGCGTCTGTCCACAGGCTCATGTTGACGAAGTTTGCCATGAAGCTGCCGAAGGTCTGCGACAGGTTAGAGATGATGTACAGGGTGGGGCCGAAAATCAGTGCTGCGCCTACTAAGACGATACTGAGGATCGAGTTAAGGCTACTGAGCCGAGCCATGCCCTTGTTGATGCCGACGATCGCCGAAATACAAGTCACGCCAGCAAAGATCGCGATCACCATCAGCCACATAGTGGAGTTCGATTCCAGTCCCAGAAATGAATTGATTCCGGAGCTAAATTGCAGGGCCGCAAACCCGAAGGAAGTGGCTAAACCCAGTACGGTGGCAATAATGGCTAGCAGTTCGACGATGACTCCCGCACCTCGCTGCGACCAGCGCGGGAGAATATCCACGGTGGCTTCGCGGAAGGTCAGCGTCTTGCCTAGGTTGTGGTGCGAGTAGGCCAAGCATACGGCGACCACGCAATACATAGCCCAGGCGGTCAGGCCCCAATGGAAATAGGTCCATACGATGCCGCCCTCGGCGGAACCGGTCGGGCCAGGAGGAATCACCGGGTTCTCATCGCGCAGCATAATCGGCTCGGCCACCGACCAGAAGATCAGGCCGATACCCTGACCGCAAGCGAAGAGCATGGAGTACCAGGCAAATTTGCTGTGTTCAGGTTGGGCCTTGGGGCCGCCGAGCCGGATCCGACCGACCTTACTCATGGCAAGCCAGATACACACCACCACGGCAAAGACCGAATAGAGAACGAATAACCAGGTGAAGTTACCCGTGACGTAGGTGCGCATGGTGGAGATCACCGCCGAAGCGCCCTCCGGATTGGTCAGCACCCAGATGATTACCGAGATAATCAGCACTGGCGGGATGGTGCGGATCAGCAGCCGATCAATCGGTGGGATGATCCGCCCCATGAAACGCGGAAGTTCGACCTGTGTCGCCTCTTTCGTAGAAGCGGCCGACTGTTTCTGGCTCTGTCCATCGGTGGCGCGCTGGGCTTCGTTGATCGACATGCTAGTTCACTTCCGAGGGGTTCGTCTGTAGGGTGAATTCGCTTCGTAGCGAGTCGGCCACCGCATCGGTGACGGCATCCAAAAGCAGTTGTCCACTCTGCGCGCTGGCACCCTTGGCACTGGAGAGGCAGCCGCTACTTGGGGTTCGTGCCGGGTCTTCCGGGAAGATGTCATAGGGGGTAAGGGTGGCCGGTGGGTGGTCGATCACCCGGGACATGTCCACCTTTTCGGGATGTAGCAGGAGCATGAGCGAAGTTTCCAGCACCCCGCCGTGTTCAATGTCCCAGCCCAAGAAGCCGTCCGGAAAGACTTTCTTCAGCGTGGTCTCGTCGACGAAATCCCAATAGGAGAGCAGTGCTGCGCGTGCCGACAGGCCCGCCAGGCGGCTGTGGCTAACCGCGTTATCCAAACCTTCGTAGAGGAATTGGTAATTCTCAAAGTGACCATTGAGAACGACGATATTATCGAACCCCTGAGTAATAAAGGATCCCACCACGTCTTCGGTCATACTAATGAGTGCGGTTGCGCCGAGGCTGGTGGTGCCTACGCGATGGTTGCCCCCGCCGGAACGCGGCTGGGACTTGTAGCCATAACTGAAGACGGGGGCGACCAGCGCACCGATCTTCTCGGCGACCATTCCCGAGATAGCCTTCGAGAGCATGGCGTCCACACCTAGCGGCATGTGCGGCCCGTGCTGTTCGGTGGCACCGGTGGGGATGATGAGAGTTGAACCGGGTTGACTGACTTTCTGCTGATAGGTTTCGGCATCCAGTTCTTCGAGGAAAACCGTGGGCATCGTTGCCTCCTGCGGAATGAAAATGAGGAATTTCGGAAAGCGAATTAATCTGATCCAAGGCCTTCAAGGTTGCAATGATCGCAACTCTGTTGCGTTGAATCATTCCAGTGGTGCGTGTCACAGTCAAGCTATTTCGTTGGATTACTGCTCCAACCGCGCCTGCATTTGCCTAGGTTTTCTCGATTCAGTTGTGAACTTCATCCGGTTAGTCGCCAGGCTCGGAGATATCCTCGTTCCACAAGGTTGGCTGCTCGGCGATAAACTTTTTCATCAGATCGCGCGCTTGGGGATCGTCCAAAATCAGCACTTCTACCCCGCGTTCAGTCAACCACTGCAATTCTCCGGCAAAATTTTCCGCCTCGCCGATGACCACCCGAGGGATTTTGAACTGCACAATCGCGCCCGAGCACAGTGCGCAGGGTGCCAGTGTCGTGTACAGCGTGGTTTCCGTATAGCTGGCGCGACGGCCCGCCGCGCGCAAGGCTTCGATTTCGGCATGGGCCGTGGGGTCCGAGTTCTGGACTCGGCGGTTGTGACCGCTGGCAATGACTCCATTGGTATCAGCCAGCGCAGAGCCAATAGGCACCCCTCCTAGCTGGCCTCCGGCGATCGCCGCCTGTAGTGCGGCCTGGTAACCCTCGTGATCCTGCTGTTGTGGCTGCTTCATGTTCTCTCCTGATGCTATTCAAAGGTGGGTCGTGTGAGCTTTGTGTGTGAGCTTTGTGTGTGAGCCGGGTAGGGATGCCGGCCAAGACTAATCCTTACCCACTATTGGCGAACCGACTACCGGTCAACGGGTGCGCTAGGTGGCGATGCATGTTTTTTGAGGGGGGTTTTGCAGCATAAGCGCGGATCGAGGGGAATGTTGGTAGCCAAGGTCAAAAGCCGTAATCTAGGTTCCTTGAAGCTCCGGGGTCCTAGGCGCTGATCATCCGTTGCCCCATGGAAAAGCGGTTGTTCTAGCGGCCACTCGGTAAGCGGAAACGGTGGTCTGACGTGAAGCGGTGTTCGTAGTTCAGCGTCCCGTGGGAGAAGTGGGGAAGAGGTGTCGACTGGGCCAGCGCGGACGTTGAGAAACAGTTAAATTCAAGTGGCGGCACAAATATTTCATTCGTGCGCTGCGAGAAATCGCCCGGGGTCAACGGAGCTCCGTCCTTGGGCCCACCGAGGTTAGCACACTCAGCGGACAGCGTCGCGCGGGTTTCTCTAAGTCAGCCTGCCGACGGTACGCGCGGGCCTAGGTTCCTGCCCGGGGAACTGCCGAGTCACCCGGTTGCCGGGTAGCGCACTCAGTGAGTCGAATTTATTCGCGATCCCGCCAAGGCGGCGAGGGGCTGCGCTAACAGCACTCTGGGGCGCCGATCGCGGCGATCCAACCTGCCCAACAGTAGTGGTCGTCGACTTATCCGGCTAAGTTTCCCCTACTAAAGTGCTGCGCGCACCGTCTGTTCAAAGCTGACCACGTGTTCGGCGGCCACGCGCGAGGCCTCCTCGGCTTGGCCCGACAAAATGAGGTCGATCAAATTGGCATGCTCGGAAATATGGTCATGAATATCGGGCAGTCGATCCAGCACCAGGCACCAAATTCGGGTTGCCAGATTATCTAAACGCACCAAAGTCTCTTCCAAGTGATGATTCTGCGCGGCGCGGTAGATTAGCCGGTGTACCTCAAGGTCATACTCCATGAGCTGGCGCCGTTCACGCTCCGGATCCAGCGCGCGAATCGCGGCCATGGTTATCTGCAATTCCTCACGCAGGGTGCCTCCCCGGTTTTCGGCCGCACGCTGGGCAGCTAGCGGTTCAAGAACTTGGCGCATCTCGGAGATGGCGGCCAGTTCGGTAATGTCCACGCCGGTCGCAAAAGTGCCGCGACGTGGGTAGGAGACTACGAGGTGGTCAACCTCGAGACGTTTGAGTGCTTCCCGGATCGGGGTGCGGCCCATATCGAGATCGGCGGCGAGAGCGGCTTCATTGATCGGATCGCCCGGAGCGATGTCCAACATGATGAGCCGATCACGCAGAATTCGGTAAGAACGCTCGGCCATGGATTCCGTGCTGGCAATTTCGGTCGTGCTGGTCATTCCTCTGCCTCCTTTTATCTGCTCTATTTTGCCTAATGTGACCCGTTCCAAAATTATTTGGGGCAACCCATTGACGGCCTGTGAGTTAGATCATACGCTAAGAGTCAGAAATTGATATATCAGTTGTCGGCAATTCGTACACCTAAGAAAGAGAATGATGCTACAAATACAAAGTCTCGTGGCAGAGTCCCTCACACAGGATCTGGGAAGCCTTGATCCTGAGGTGGCGCAGCGTATTGATGCTGAGTTGGCTCGGCAGCAGCGTGGTTTGGAAATGATTGCTTCGGAGAACCACACTGCGCAGGCTGTGATGCAGGCGCAGGGTTCGGTGTTGACCAATAAGTATGCCGAGGGGTACCCGGGTCGCCGTTATTACGGGGGTTGTGAAGAGGTCGATGTCATTGAGACGTTGGCGATCGAGCGGCTGAAGGATCTGTTCGGCGCGAAGTTCGCTAATGTACAGCCGCACTCTGGTGCGCAGGCGAACGCGTCGGTGTACCATGCGTTGGTGCGTCCGGGGGATACCGTGCTGGGCCTGAATCTGGCTCATGGCGGGCATCTGACCCATGGGATGAAGCTGAACTTCTCTGGTCGCTTGTTCAATATCGTTCCTTATGGTGTGGATGAGGAAACGAACCTGGTGGACATGGATGAAGTCGAGCGCCTAGCCGTGGAGCATCAGCCGAAGATGATTGTGGCTGGTTGGTCGGCTTACCCTCGTCAGTTGGATTTCAAGCGTTTCCGTGAAATCGCTGACAAGGTCGGTGCGTACCTGTTTGTGGATATGGCGCATTTCGCTGGTTTGGTGGCTGCTGGTTTGCACCCGTCGCCGGTGCCGCACGCGCATGTGGTGACTTCGACGACGCATAAGACTTTGGCTGGTCCGCGTGGTGGGATTATTTTGACTAATGATGCGGAGCTTGCGAAGAAGTTGAATTCGGCGGTGTTCCCTGGTCAGCAGGGTGGTCCGTTGGAGCATGTGATTGCTGGTAAGGCGGTTGCGTTTAAGATCGCTGGGTCGCAGGAGTTTAAGGAGCGTCAGGAGCGGACTTTGGCTGGGGCGAAGATTCTGGCTGAGCGGTTGACTCGTGAGGATGTGGCGTCCAAGGGCATCAGTGTGCTGACTGGTGGTACTGATGTGCACCTAGTACTCGTTGATCTGCGTAATAGCGAGCTTGATGGGCAGCAGGGTGAGGATTTGTTGGCGCAGGTGGAGATTACGGTGAATCGTAATTCGGTGCCGTTTGATCCGCGTCCGCCGATGGTGACGTCTGGGTTGCGTATTGGTACTCCGGCGTTGGCGACTCGTGGTTTTTCTGAGGAGGCGTTTGTTGAGGTTGCGGAGGTTATTGCGCAGACGTTGATTGCCGGCGCCGAAGGAAACACCGAGATACTTCCCGAACTGAAACAACGCGTGTTGGACCTCGCCCAGGCCCACCCGCTCTACCCGAACTTGACGAAGATTGGAGAATAATCATGGCTGATCTGCTACCTGAGCACCCAGAATTCCTCTGGGCAAACCCGGACCCGAAGTCCTCCTATGATGCTGTGATTGTTGGCGGTGGAGGCCACGGCCTAGCCACGGCCTACTATCTAGCCAAAAACCACGGCATGACCAACATCGCCGTCCTTGAAAAGGGTTGGCTGGCCGGCGGGAATATGGCCCGCAACACCACCATCATCCGCTCGAACTACCTCTGGGACGAGTCTTCTGGGATCTACGAGAAGTCCCTGAAACTGTGGGAAGAGCTACCCGAAGAGCTGGAATACGACTTCCTCTTTTCGCAGCGTGGTGTGCTGAACCTAGCCCACACCCTGGGCGATGTGCGCGAATCCGTGCGCCGCGTCGAGGCGAACAAGCTCAATGGCGTGGACGCCGAGTGGCTCACCCCGGACCAGGTCAAGGAAGCCTGCCCGATTATCAACACCGGCGATGACATCCGCTACCCGGTGATGGGTGCCACCTGGCAGCCACGCGCCGGCATCGCCAAGCACGACCATGTGGCCTGGGCCTTTGCCCGCAAGGCCAACGAAATGGGCGTAGACATCATCCAAAACTGTGAAGTCATCGGCTTTATCAAGGATGGCGACAAGGTCACCGGCGTGAAAACCACCCGAGGAACTATCCACGCTGGCAAGGTGGCGCTAGCCGGCGCCGGACACTCCTCGGTGCTGGCCGAACTGGCCGGATTCCAGCTGCCGATCCAGTCTCACCCACTGCAAGCCTTGGTCTCCGAACTCTTTGAGCCGGTGCACCCCACCGTGGTGATGTCCAACCACATCCACGTTTATGTCTCCCAAGCCCACAAGGGTGAACTGGTGATGGGTGCGGGGATCGACACCTACAACGGGTATGGCCAACGCGGGGCCTTCCACGTCATTGAGGAACAGATGGCTGCGGCCGTGGAACTATTCCCGATCTTCGCCCGAGCCCACGTGCTACGCACCTGGGGCGGCATCGTGGACACCACCATGGACGCTTCGCCGATTATTTCCAAGACCCCGATCCAAAACCTCTACGTCAACTGTGGCTGGGGAACCGGTGGCTTCAAGGGCACCCCAGGTGCTGGCTACACGCTGGCCCACACCATCGCCAACGACGAGCCGCACGAGCTGAACGCCCCGTTCAGCCTGGACCGCTTCGAAACCGGACACCTCATTGACGAACACGGCGCCGCCGCCGTGGCCCACTAGGAGTAAGCACCATGATGTTGATTCAGTGCCCGAACTGCGGGCCACGCAACGAAACCGAATTCAAGTACGGCGGCCAGGCTCACGTAGCCTACCCGGCCGACCCACACGCACTGAGCGACCGCGAATGGGCCCAGTACCTGTTCTACCGGGAAAACCCGAAAGGCATCTTTGCCGAACGCTGGGTCCACGCCGGCGGCTGTCGCAAGTGGTTTAACGCCCTGCGGGACACCGTCAGCTACGAATTCAAAGCAGTCTACCGGGCCGGGGAAGCCCGCCCAGAACTAGAGAACACCCAGGGAGGTACCCGATGAGCCAGCCCAAGCCCTTCCGCCTGGACTCCACCGCGTCCGCCGCGGCGCGGATCAACCGTGAGGACCAGCTCGACCTGGTGATCGACGGAGAACAACTGACCGCCTTCCGCGGTGACACCGTGGCCAGCGCCATGCTCGCCAACGGGATGCGCTCCTGCGGAAACTCCATGTACTTGGATCGCCCCCGCGGGATCTTCTCCGCAGGAGTGGAGGAGCCCAACGCCCTAGTGACCGTCGCGGCCCGTCACGCCCAAGATATTAATGAGTCGATGCTGCCGGCCACCACCGTGCCGGTCACCGCAAACCTGAACGCCACGCTGCTCAGCGGACTGGGTGTGCTGGATCCGAACACCGACCCGGCCTACTACGATCACGTGCATGTGCACACCGACGTGTTGGTCGTCGGTGCCGGCCCGGCCGGCTTGGCCGCGGCCCGCGAAGCCACCCGCTCCGGGGCCCGAGTCATGCTACTGGACGAACGCGCCGAAGCCGGTGGTAGCCTGCTCGATACCGCCGGAGAAGACATCGACGGGAAGCCCTCAACCGAGTGGATCAGCACGGTGACCGAGGAACTCGCCGAGGCCGCGGACACCACTCACCTGCAGCGCACCACCGTGTTGGGCGCCTACGATGCAAACTACTTCATTGCCGCGCAGCGCCGCACCGTGCACCTGGATGAACCAAGTGGGGCCGGGGTCTCCCGCGAACGTATCTGGCATATCCGCACGAATCAGGTGGTCCTGGCCACCGGCACCCACGAGCGTCCGATCGTCTTTGAAAACAACGACCGTCCGGGCATTATGCTCGCCGGGGCGGTACGCAGCTACCTGAACCGTTATGGGGTGCGTGCCGGACAAAATATCGTCGTGGCCACCACGAATGACTCTGCCTACGCACTGGTGAGCGAGTTGGCCGCCAGCGGTGGCGTCGTTGCCGTGATCGACGCCCGAACCCAGGCCTCCGCGGCCGCCGCCGAAGCCGTCGGCGCGGGGGTGCAGGTGATCACCGGGTCGGTCGTTGTCGATACCGAAGCCAACGATTCCGGGGAGCTATCCGCGGTGATCGTCGCCAGTCTGGACGAGCAGCGCGAACTGGGTGCTCCGCAGCGATTTGAGGCCGATGTGCTGGCCGTGGCAGGCGGATTCAACCCGGTAGTGCATCTGCACTCCCAGCGACAAGGCAAGCTGTCTTGGGACGAGAGCATTCACGCCTTCGTCCCAGCCGAAGCTGTCGCCAATCAGCATCTGGCCGGTGCGATTACCGGACGCCTGGATACCGCCAGCGCCCTGTCCACCGGTGCCGCCACCGGTGCTGCCGCAGCATCGGCCGCCGGTTTCCAGCACATCGCCAGCGTGCCGCAGGCCGTAGAAACCACCCAGGGTGAAACCCGTGCGGTGTGGCTGGTGCCTTCGCTGGCCGGGGATGACGCCACCAACTACCGCCACCATTTCGTGGATCTGCAGCGCGACCAGTCCGTGGCCGACGTACTGCGCGCCACCGGTGCCGGAATGAAGTCGGTGGAGCATATCAAGCGCTACACCTCCATCTCCACCGCCAACGATCAGGGCAAGACCAGCGGGGTTGCCGCCATCGGTGTGATCTCCGCGGTGCTGGGGATCGAGAACCCATCCGAGATCGGCACCACCACCTTCCGCGCCCCATACACCCCGGTTGCCTTCGCAGCCCTTGCTGGCCGCACCCGCGGCGAGCTACTTGATCCGGCACGCATTACCCCAATGCACTCCTGGCACCTGGCTCACGGGGCCAAGTTTGAGGACGTCGGACAGTGGAAGCGTGCCTGGTATTTCCCGCAGGAAGGCGAGGACATGGACGCCGCGGTTTACCGCGAAGCCAAGGCCGTGCGCGACTCGGTGGGCATGCTCGATGCCACCACCTTGGGCAAGATTGAGATCCGCGGCAAGGACGCCGCGGAATTCCTCAACCGCATGTACACCAACGGCTACTCCAAGCTGAAGGTGGGCATGGGACGCTACGGACTCATGTGCAAAGCCGACGGCATGATCTTCGACGACGGTGTCAATCTCCGCCTGGCCGATGACCGCTTCCTACTGCATACCACCACCGGCGGTGCGGCGGACGTACTGGACTGGTTGGAAGAGTGGCTGCAGACCGAATGGCCGGAACTGGATGTCACCTGCACCTCGGTCACCGAGCAGCTAGCCACCGTAGCGGTGGTAGGGCCACGCTCGCGCGAGGTCATCGCCAAGCTGGCCAGCAACCTGGATGTCTCCAACGAGAACTTCAAGTTCATGGCTTTCGAAGACGTCGTACTGGACTCGGGTATCGAGGCACGGATCAGCCGGATTTCCTTCTCCGGTGAACTGGCTTTCGAAATCGCGGTCCCGTCCTGGCACGGCCTGCGCGTCTGGGAGGATGTGTACGCTGCCGGCGAAGAATTCAACATCACCCCGTACGGCACCGAAACCATGCACGTGCTGCGCGCCGAAAAGGGCTTCATCATCGTCGGGCAGGACACCGACGGCACGGTGACCCCGCAGGACGCCGGTATGGAATGGGTGGTTTCCAAGGTCAAGGACTTTGTTGGTAAGCGTTCCTACGCTCGTGCGGATAATACCCGCGAGGACCGCAAGCATCTGGTCTCGGTATTGCCGGTGGACACCGGCCTGCGTCTGGCCGAAGGATCCGCCCTGGTGGCGGTCGAGGAACTGGGTGCCGATGGCGTCACCCCGATGGAAGGTTGGGTTACCAGCTCCTATGATTCCCCGGCCTTGGGCCGTACCTTCGCACTGGCACTGATCAAGAACGGACGCAACCGCATCGGCGAAGTGCTCAAGACCCCGATCGACGGCAAACTGGTTGACGTCGTGGTATCCGAAACCGTCCTCTTTGACCCGGAAGGGAGCCGTCGAGATGGCTAATACTGTGCTAGAGACCACCGAATTGCGCCGTTCTCCGGCGGCGCACCTGACTGACATCATGGCCGCGGCCACCGTCACCGGTGAACGTGCCGTGGCGTTGCGCGAAGTTGCCTTCACCACCCAGTTGGGGATCCGTGCGATCCCCGGCAGCCGCGGACACCAAGTCGTGGCTGCCGCCACCGGCGTAGGGTTACCCGAGCGGGTCGGTGAAGTCAGCGGCGATGTACAGGACACCGCGGTGCTCTGGTTGGGACCCGATGAATTCCTGCTCACCGCACCGGAAGGCAGTGGGCTACTGCCCGAACTGATCACCGCGCTGGGCGAGGAACCGGGCCAAGTACTGGACTTGTCCGCAAACCGCAGTGTGCTGGAGTTACAGGGCCCCGCCGCCTCGTTGGTGCTACGCAAGAGCTGCCCAGCGGACCTACACCCGCGGCAGTTCCAGGTCAATCAGGCCATTGTCACCACTCTGGCCAATGTTCCGGTGCTGCTGTGGCGTAGCGCCGAACAGACCTGGCGGATCATGCCCCGAGTGTCCTTCACCGAGCACACCGTGCACTGGCTGATCGACGCGATGCGTGAGTTCGCCTCCCCGGAAGTCGACTAACTGCCATGCACAACCGGTCCCGGCGCTGCCCTCATCGCGGCGCCGGGACCGGTGCTGCCGGGCGACTTTCCTCACCATGACCCACTGGTCGCGGCCCGTAGGCTGCACCATACTAAGACTTGTGGCGGCATAGACCGCCGCACACCGCACACACCGCGCGCCGCCGGGCCAGCCGGCGCCCTGGCGACCGGTAGCCTTGACCGCACCCGAAAGGACAACCATCATGAGTGATCAGGTTCGACACGTACTGACCTTGCAGTGCCCAGAAGCCCCGGGAATCGTTCATGCCGTCACCGGATTCTTGGTGAAACACCAGCGCACCATCGTGGAATTGAAACAGTACGATGACATGAGCGCCGGGCGGCTGTTCATGCGGGTGGATTTCGCCGGCGACGAACTGCCGGGACTACTCGCGACACTGCGCGAGGAATTCGCGCCGGTGGCCGAAGCCTGGCAGATGGAATGGAATCTGGGTGAGCGCGGCACCCGTGTCAAAACCCTGATCATGGTCTCCAAATTTGAGCACTGCCTCAACGACTTACTCTTCCGGGCTCGCACCGGGGACCTGCCGATCGAGGTGGTGGCCGTGGTGTCCAACCATCCGGATCACCGCTCCTTGGTGGAATGGCACGGTATCGAGTTCCACCACGTGCCGATCAGCAAGGACACCAAGCCACAGGCCGAAGCCCGCTTATTGGAACTGATTGATGAAACCGGGGCCAAACTGGTGGTACTTGCCCGGTATATGCAGGTGCTCTCGGACCATCTGGCCACCGAACTCACCGGGAAAACCATCAACATTCACCACTCATTCTTGCCTTCCTTCAAGGGAGCGAAACCGTACCATCAGGCCTGGGAGCGCGGAGTGAAAACCGTGGGTGCCACCGCCCACTACGTGAATTCCGAATTGGACGAGGGGCCGATTATCGCCCAACAGGTGGTGGAAGTTGACCATACCTACGGCCCGGAAGACCTTGTCTCTGCCGGACGGGACACCGAATGCAAGGCCCTGTCCAACGCGGTGCGCTGGCACTGCGAGGGTCGAGTCTTTCTCTACGGGAACCGCACGGTCGTACTGCGTTAGACGACAATCGTCGAAGTGCCATTGTGCGTCGGAACAGCAATGTGCGCCGGAACAGGTAGCGAGCAATCCGCCGACGGCCGGTGGCGCAGAGGTTTCCTGCGTCACCGGCTGGGCAAGTTTCACCGCGCCTGCTTAGGATGAAGTTATGACAACGCATCAGGTGGATTTGGCAATCATTGGTACCGGTTCGGGCAACTCGCTGCTCAGCGAATACTGGAATGACAAGCAGGTGGCCATCGCCGAAAAGGCGGTTTTTGGTGGTACCTGTCTGAACGTGGGCTGTATTCCCACCAAGATGTTTGTCCGTTCGGCCGAAATGGCCCGCACCCGGGTGGACGCCGCGCGGGTGAACGTGGAACTACCTGCCGGCGAGGCCAATTGGCCAGCCATCCGCGACCGCGTCTTCGGCCGGATTGATGCGATCGCCGAGTCGGGTTATGACTACCGCAACTCGGCGAGCAACGCCACCGTGGTTTCTGCCGAGGTGAAACTCGCCGGGACTCATGGTTTCCGCGCCCCCGATGGCACCGAAGTCCACGCTCAGCAACTGGTGATCGCGGCCGGTTCACGACCGATGATCCCGCAGATTGAAGGTGTCGACCTTCCCGGGGTACACACCTCGGACAGCGTAATGCGCCTAGTGAAACTGCCCGAACGCTTGATCGTGATTGGCGGCGGGTATATTGCGTGCGAATTCGCCGCGATCTTCTCCGGACTGGGGACACACACCACCCAGCTGGTCCGCAAGGATGCGCTGATGCGCCACCTTGATACCGAGCTGGTGACCGCCTTCAACACCGAAGCCCCACAGCACTGGAACGTGGCCTACCAGGCCGAGCCACGCAAAATCACCGCCAACGCGGACGGCAGCCTACAGGTTCATACCGATGCGCACTCTTACACCGCCGACGTGGTGCTATTGGCCACCGGCCGTGTTCCAAACACCGACCGGATCGGGGCCCGCGAGGCGGGACTGGATTTACATGACGACGGCCGACTGGTGGTCGACGAATACCAACGGGTGCTGCGCGATGGCCAGCCGGTGACCGGGCTCTACGCACTGGGCGATATTTGTGCGGAAGACCAGCTCAAACACGTGGCCAATTATGAGGCCCGCGTGGTGATGCACAACCTCGAAAACCCGCAGCAGCTGCGCGCCAATTCGCGCCGTGCAGTGCCGGCGGCCGTGTTCACCCACCCAGAATTGGCGATGGTGGGGCTGACCGAGGCCGAAGCCATCGAGAAAATTGGTGCCGAGCATGTCACCAGCAAAACCCAGCAGGTGGGGGACACCGCCTACGGTTGGGCGTTGGAAGACTCCGCTGGACTGTTTAAGATCGTGGCCGATAAACGCGATGGAAGCATCCTGGGCGCACACGCCATGGGATATCAAAGTTCGAACCTGATTCAGCCGGTGGTAATGGCGATGAACTTGGGCATCGATGCGTACACCGCGGCGCGCGGCCAATACTGGATCCATCCGGCGCTGATGGAAGTGACCGAAAATGCGTTGCTGGGGCTCGAGGTCCCGGTTCCCCCGGGCGCGGATCTCTAAACGTCCCAGCCAGCTGGCCACCCGAGGCTAGCGCTTGGGCCAAGCCCATGCTGGGCGATCAAAAATTCCTTGTTCGTCAATGACGGTTTCCCCGCCGTCCTTGAGCAGTTCATGGCGCAGCGCGCCGTGCTGAGTGAGGGAATCTACCAGCGCCTTGGCATGGGACACCACCACAATCTGTGAGCGTTCGCTGGCTTCGGCGATCAACGCACCCAAGGGTTCCAACAGTTGCGGGTGTAAGGAATTTTCCGGTTCGTTCAATACCAACAGTGGCGCCGGGTGCACCGAGAGCAGCGCGGTGGCCAAGAGAATGTAGCGCAGCGTACCGTCGGAGAGTTCCGCTGCCGATAGCGGGCGCAGCAGCCCGGGCTGCTGCAGCAGCAGCCCAAAACGGCCGTGTTCATCGGCGCGGACCTGCACCCGGGCCCCGTCAAAGGCCGCGGCGATGGCCTCGTGGAAGGGTTGCGGGTCGGATTGCTCGTGGATGGTGCGGATCGCGGCGGCCACATCCGAACCGTCCGAGGCGAGAACCGGGGTGCGCGTACCGATCTGTTCGCTGCGTGCCGGGGACTGCGCATCGGTGCGCAACGCGTCGTAAAAACGCCATGCCGTCAGCTCGCGGCGTAGCATCCCGGCCTCGGGAGCGGTAGTGGCATCCAGCATGGAGAGCACCGACTCCCAATCGGCCAGCCGCAGCCCCACATCATCCAAAGTCGACTGGGCCCGCACCTGCACCAGCGGGCCACTGCGTTTGACCATGGTGGTGGACGGGCGCAAGAGGGCACCGTGGAAGATACTTTCGGTTTTGATAATCGGATCCAGCCCGAACATGCTCGGGTCACGGGGATCCAAATCCGGCCGCGGTAAACCCAAGTCCACGGTGTAACCGTAGTCGTCGGTGGCAAAACCAAGTTTCAGGGCCACCGCTTCCCGGCGCACCGTGCCTTGGGCGGAGCGCCGCTCACCATTGCCGCGGGCCCGCGTCCCTGCTTCCGGCCCGGCCCAGGTGGCCGAGCCCAGTCCACCTTCCCGTGCCAGGGTGGAAATTGCCCCGTCCCGGCCCAGTTCACTAATGAGTTTCAGCGCCCGGTACACATTGGATTTGCCCACCCCGTTAGCGCCGGTGACCACGGTCAACCCCGCCAGCGGCATGACCAAGTCGCGTACCGAACGGTACCCGCTGATCGCTAAAGTCTGCAGCATGATTCCCAGCCTAATCTAGCCTTCCGACAACAGGCGGTGCACAAGCCGGGCAGAGCTTAGCTCCCGCTCTGCGGCCGCGGGCTACTGGCTAGCGGCCCGTCGCCCACACCCCAGCCATAGGCCAACTTATGTGCCTCCAAGACGAAGAAGGTTTCGGTGGCGACCACCCCGTCGATCAGCTGCAGGCGGTCGTAGAGCAGCTCGGTGTAATGCTCCAGATCCCGGCACACCACCTCAACCATCACGTCATAGCTTCCGGTGGTCAGCACCACGTAGCTGGATTCGGTGAGTTCTGCCAAATCCTGGCACACGCTCTTAGCCTTACCCGGGGCGCAGCGGATTCCGATCAGCGCCAAACGGTCAAAGCCGATGGATAGTGGGTTAGCGATCCCCACGATCTGCAAGGTCCCGGAATCCTCCAGCCGTTGCACCCGATAACGCACGGAAGACGCCGGAATTCCGGTTTCCTCGGCGATCTCCTTAAAGGATTTGCGCCCATTGAGCTGCAAGGCGGCGATCAGCTGTCGGTCAATGTCATCGAGTTCGGTCATCGAGTTCCTTTGCAACAATCAGGTCCGGGTTCTTACCAACGACACCGGTTAGGACCGGCAGTGGTCCCGCTCACCGGCGCGGTGCGCTATTAACGACAATGGGGGTTGTGCGGAACCGGACGGATCGGCACAACCCCCACTTTATGCGCTAACTCTAGCCCAGGTTCAATACACCGGTGCGCAGGTCAGTCATATCTAGCAGAGTGTGCACCCCACCGATCCGGCCCCAACCGGTGCCCTTGCCGCCAGCGCCACCGAATGGCATGTTGATATCCCACCAGCCGTTGGAGTCGTTGACCACTACCTGGCCCACCTGCATTTCCTCAATGAAACGGAACGCCTTGGTCATATCGCGGGTGAATACCGCACCCTGCAGACCCAGTGCATCGTCATTGGCGATACGCAGCAGATCATCGTCGTCCTTTCCGACGATGATCGGCAGAACCGGGCCGAAGGATTCTTCGCGGCTGAGCAGGCTGTCCTCGGTGACGTTATCCACCACAGTGAATTCGTAGTACAGGTCGGTTGCGAACTCGGTGCTGCGCTGCCCGCCCATCAGCACATCCAGCCCGCGCTCGCGCGCGTCGGCCATGTGCGCATCCATCTTCTGGGCAACCTGCTCATTGTTCAATGGGCCCAGATTAGTTTGTGGATCAAAGGGATCACCGAGCTTCACGGTCTGCTCGGCGTACTCCAGCACCTCCTTGACGAATGCCTGGTGCACATCCTGGTGGACGATGACGCGTTCGGTAGCGCAGCAGACCTGACCGGCACAGTAGTAAGCGCCATCCACTGCCTTCTGTGCAGCCAACTTCAGGTCCGCATCCGCCAAAACCACGACCGGGCCGTTACCCGAAGCCTCCATAATTGAACGCTTGAAACCGGCGGTGGCCTGAATCTTTCCGGCGGTGGCCGAGGAGCCGATGAAGCCGATGGCGTCAATATCAGGATGCGAGGTCAGCATCGCGCCGAAGTCACCTTCACCGGGCAGGACCGAAACCAAACCGGCTGGAACGCCGGCCTCGATCAGGCATTCCATGGCGGCCAGCACGGTGAGCGAGGTGTTCGATGGTGGCTTGACCACGTGGGCGTTACCGGTGGCCAGTCCCGGGGCGACGAACTCCGCGAACATCAGCAGCGGGAAGTTCCACGGGGTAATGATGCCCCACACCCCGACGGCCGCACGGAAGGTGAACATCCGCTTGGAGGTGTCGGTGGACTGGATGGTTTCGCCATTGAGGCGAATCGCGTCCTCGGCATGGAGGTGGAAAAGCTGGGCGGCCTCCTCAATGTCGGCAATCGATTCGGCTAGGGGCTTGCCCTGTTCCAGAGACTGCAAGCGGGCCAGCTCATCGACCTTCGCCTCCAGTGCATTGCCGATCTTGTGGCAGATTTCCGCGCGCTTGAACACGCCCAACTTCTGCCAGGCACCCTTGGCTTCGTGGGCCTTTGCCACGGCCAGATTGAGGTCTGCTTCGGTTGGTACCGGAATCGAAGCGATAAATTCGCCGGTGGCGGGGCTGGTGACGTCATAGCGTTCCTGGCCGCTTCCGTCGGAGTATTCGCCGGCAATAAAAAGCTGTGTTCGAGTTGGCGCGGATACGGAGGTCATGGAATCGAAGTCCCTTTCACGAGAACGGTCTAAAGGTGATGACATAGATCACTATATCCCGAACAGGACGTGCGTCAAGCAAAAATTTCTAGATGATATTGTTCTAGAAGCAACTTTGGATCAAACTATTGACTTTTTGCGCAACTTTGACAAGCTGTGATGTGTCTTACTCGCAACCATTGGTTCGGAGGAAACCCGATGTCAGAACAGCTAGCAACTGCGCCACCGAAGGAGCAGATGCCTAAGAAAATGCGGTGGTGGGATGGCTTCGCCATGTCGATGACCATGCCCGCAGC
This sequence comes from Glutamicibacter uratoxydans, assembly GCF_050753455.1. Lineage (GTDB taxonomy): Bacteria > Actinomycetota > Actinomycetes > Actinomycetales > Micrococcaceae > Glutamicibacter > Glutamicibacter uratoxydans_A. Next base: position 2,783,277 of record NZ_CP192736.1, on the reverse strand, counting down.
ATTGATCGCCACCCTCGGTGCCACCATCGCCGACTTGGGTGGGTGGGGAGCCGCGTTCTTGTGGGCGGTTTCGATGATTATTGCCATGGGGGTGAACTGGATTTACACCGAACTGGCCACGATGTTCCCCGACTCCTCTGGCGGAATTACGCATTACGCGGCCGAAGCATGGAAGAAACGCGCACCCTGGGTGGCTCCGCTAGCCAGTGTCGGGTACTGGTTCCCCTGGGGAACAAACTTGGCAACCTACGGTGCGGTTACCGGTGCGCTCATCCAAGCCCAATGGTTCCCGGAATCGCAGTGGCTCATCACCCTAGGACCCATCGAATTAAGTCTGCCGATCGTCATCGGCATCGGTGTCATTCTCTTCATGTACCTGATCAATGTGGCCGGCGTACGCCTCACCATGGCCTTCGTATACATCACCGCCGGCATCTTGATGATTCCACTGTTCGCCTTCATCGTTCTGCCACTATTTAGCGGCGATTGGGCACCGGGCGAATTGACCTGGAACCTTCATGGCATGGAAGGCTTGCACAAGGCCTTGGTCTGGCTCTACATCATGGCCTGGACCACCTTCGGCATCGAAGTGTGCGCCACCTTCGCCCCGGAATATAAAGACTCCGTGAAGGACAGCACCCGCGCCATCAAGGCCGCAGTGCTCTTCTGCCTGGGCGTCTTCTTCCTGATCCCGATCACCCTCGGTGGTTATGCGGGTGAAGCGGCCATCCAAGACGACCCAGCCACCTTCTTTGTTGCCTCCTTTGCTGCACTGGTCGGCGGAGCCTCGGAAGTTATGGTGTTATGCCTGATCGCATCCCTGCTGCTCATTATGACTACCTCTGTTGCCGACGCCTCCCGGGTACTGTTCAACATGGGCAAAACCGGGATCACGGTGCGTTCGGTTGGAAAGCTGAACAAGCGCGGCGTTCCGCTTCGTGCGTTGAATGTCATGTTGGTGTTGAACATTGTTGTACTGGTGGTGCTGCAATCGCCGCTGGCCATTATCGTGACCGGCAACCTGGGCTACATTCTGACCCACATTTTTGCAGTCTCCGGCTTCTTCCTCCTGCGCAAAGATCGCCCTAACGCCGATCGGCCACTTCGCCTGCCGCAGTTCTTTGTTCCACTGTCCATCGCGCTGACCGTGCTGATGATCGTGATCTTGGTCGTGGGAGCCACCGGCTTCTCCGTCACCGGATACGGCGGTTTTAAGGAACTGGGCATAGCCCTCGGCGTGCTGGCCAGCGGCGTGCTGATTTGGATGTTCGTGAGGCGTAAGGATGCCCGCGAGCAACTTCTTCAGGCATCATCCGAGAATTAATACTCACTAGAGAAAGTAGCGACAGATGCACTGGCTTTTGCTTATTGCAGCGATTGTGGCCGAGGTTATCGCGACCTCATTGCTCAAGGCCTCGGCAGGCTTCACCAAACCATGGCCAAGCGTTGGCACAGTGATTGGGTATATCGCTTCTTTCTATCTGCTGAGCTTAGTTCTCAAATACGTTCCACTGGGTACCGCCTACGCGATTTGGGCAGCGGCAGGAACGGTGGCGATTGCGTTGATTGGGGTCGTGGTCTATTCCGAACGGCTGACCTCCATTCAAATTATCGGCATCTTACTGACCGCTGGTGGAGTCGCCCTGATCAATCTCGGGGCGGCTCCGCCAACGGCCGAAGTCAGCAGCGTCGAAAGTCAGCTGCACTCATAGACCATTGTCGCGATGGTGGACTGGGCGAACTTTGCGCTTCACAATGTTGAACAGTCCCACCACCAGCAACCCGCACATCCACACAAGAGAAAGCCCGATATGAGTATCTATGAGAACGTTGCCGACAAATATCCAGCATCGGTCATTGATGCTGCTCTCGCGGGGTCCAGCCAGGTGCCCTATTGGCTAGATGATCCGCAACGCCCGGCAGCCCTGCCCGCCCTAGAAGGAACCTTGGACACCGACCTATTAGTGGTCGGGGGCGGCTACAGCGGACTATGGACCGCGCTGCTGGCCAAGGAACGCGACCCGCAGCGCCAGGTGGTGCTAATCGAGGCACAAACCATTGGTTGGGCGGCTTCCGGGCGTAACGGTGGGTTCTGCGAAGCCTCACTAGTCCACGGGGACTCCAATGGACGCCAACACCTACCCAAAGAAAACGCGTTGCTCCGCGAACTAGGATTGGAAAACCTGCGCGAACTGACCGAAACTATCGAGCGTTATGAGATTGACTGCGAGCTGACCTACTCCGGGGTGTTGAAACTGGCCACCGAGGAGCATCAACTTCAATGGTTGAAGGAGGAACAAGAACTTTACCCGGAACTGGTCTTGCTCTCCCGCACTGAGGTGCGCGAGACCGTGCAGTCGCCGCTCTACCAGGGTGGACTCTGGGATAGGAACGGCACGGTGATGGTCAACCCTGCCAAACTGGCTTGGGGGCTGCGCCGGGTGTGCCTGGAGAAGGGTGTCAAGATTTTTGAGCATACCCAGGCCACCGGGCTCGAAGAGCATAAGAACCGGATCACGGTGCGCACCGGTGCCGGAAGCATCACCGCCCAGAAAGTGGCACTAGCCACCAATGTGTTCCCCTCCCTGCTCAAACGCCACCACCTTTACACTATCCCGGTTTACGACTATGCCCTGATGAGCGAACCGTTGAGCGACACCCAACTGGAATCCATCGGCTGGAAAGACCAGCAGGGACTCGCAGATCTGAACAACCGTTTCCACTACTACCGGATGACCCGCGACGCCAATGGTGCGGTGCGGATCCTCTTTGGCGGGTTCGACGCCGAATACTACTTCGGTGGTCAGGTGAAACCGGAATACGACCAGCGTGCCGAAACTTTCCGCAAGCTCGTCGCACACTTTTACTTCACCTTTCCGCAGCTCGAAGGGGTGAAGTTCAGCCATGCCTGGGGTGGCGCGATCGACTCCTGCAGCCGATTCTTCTCCTTCTTCGATAGCTCCCATGGCGGCAAGGTGGCCTATGTTGCCGGGTTCACCGGACTCGGTGTGGGCGCCACCCGTTTTGCCGGCAACGTCCTACTGGATCTGCTCTCCGGGCAGAAAACCCAGCGCACCGAACTGGAAATGGTGAAAAAGAAGCCGATTCCGTTCCCACCAGAACCCGCGGCCTGGATCGGCGTGAAGCTGATGACCAGCGAACTGGCGCGCGCCGACCGCAATCAGGGCAAGCGCGGACTGTTCCTGAAAACCATGGACGCACTAGGCATGGGATTCGACTCATGAGCCAGCAACGAAACCAGCCGCTTAGTGGTGGCAGCGCGGTTGACGTGGCAGCACTGGAACTGACCCAGCAGCCGGTTCAGGCCCACCAAAACGCCGGGATCCCCACCACCACCGGTGTGCAATCCTTGGGCGCTATCGGCTCAGCAGCATTCGGCGTGTGGGAAATGAGCCAAGGCAAGATGTACGACGTGGAGGCCGAGGAAATCTTCGTCATCACCGCCGGCCGTGGCAGCGTATACATCGCAGAATTCAACGGGGCGCCGGAACACACGGTGGAACTTTTTCCGGGGGTTCTCATGCGGCTAAGCGCCGGGATGAGAACCACTTGGAGCGTCAGTCAGGCACTGCGTAAGGTGTACATAACCCCACGTGAGGAGAGCTAAACATGAGAACTTTTTCCGAAGGTCACCAGTTCATCAACGGGGCCTACCGGGTAGGATCCGGGGCAAGCGCCCGCCGGGTTAACCCGGCCATCGGTGTCGCGGCGGAGCTCATCGACTATGCCGGAACGCAGGATCTGCACGACGCGCTCGCCGGCGCGCAGGAGGCCTTCGCCAGCTGGTCACGACTCACCCCGGGCCAGCGCTCGGAACACCTGCTGAACTTCGGCCGCGAACTGGCGGCCATGGCCGATGAGCTAGCCGTGCTGGAAACCGAACAGACCGGCAAAACCATACGCATGTCCACCGAGTTCGACGTGCCCGGAACCCTAGATAATGTGAATTTCTTTGCCGGTGCGGCCCGCCACTTATCGGGTTTAGCTGCCGCGGACTATGCCGGGAACTCAACCTCGATGATTCGCCGTGAAGCGATCGGGGTGATCGGTTCGATCTCCCCGTGGAATTACCCACTGCAGATGGCAGCTTGGAAGGTGCTACCGGCCATTGCCGCCGGAAACACGATTGTGCTTAAACCCTCGGAACTGACCCCGGGCACCACCCTACTCTTCGCTGAGGCCGCGCACCGTGCCGGCATCCCAGCCGGAGTGATCAACGTGCTTACCGGCACCGGGCCGGAGGTGGGTGAGGCCCTGGTGAAACACCCGCTGGTGAAGATGACCTCCTTCACCGGCTCCACCGCGGTGGGCCGCAAGATCATGGCGATGGCCGCCGAAACCGGTAAGCGGGTGCATCTAGAACTGGGCGGCAAGGCTCCGATGGTGGTCTTTAAGGATGCCGATGTGGAAGCTGCCGCGCACAGTGCGGTGGCCGGTTCAACCCTCAATAGCGGCCAAGATTGCACCGCGGCCACCCGCGCGTACGTTCATTCCTCGGTGTTTGAACAGTTCACCACCCGGGTGGCGCAGCTGATGAACTCCATGGTGGTGGGAGACCCTACTGCTAAGGATACCGATATGGGGTCGCTGATTTCCTTCGCACACCGCCAGAAGGTTTCCTCGATGGTGCAACAGGCGATTGATTCCGGTGCCCGTGCGCTGGCCGGCGGGTTCGCTCCGGAGCTACCCGGCGCCTACTACCGGCCCACGCTATTGGTGGACGCGGCCCAGGATTCCCCGATTGTGCAGCAGGAGGTGTTCGGCCCGGTGCTGGTGGCGTTGCCCTTCAACACCGAGGATGAGGCCCTGGCCCTGGCCAATGATTCGGACTTCGGGCTGGCCGCCTCGGCCTGGACCAAGGACGTGAATCTGGCGATGCGCGCCGCGGCTGAAATTCAGGCTGGCTGCGTGTGGATTAATGAACATATCCCGATGGCTTCGGAAATGCCGCACGGCGGTTTCAAGTCCTCCGGGATGGGTAAGGACATGAGCTCCTACTCCTTCGAGGAGTACACGAATGTTAAACATGTGATGCTCGCTCACGATGTCACCGCACATAAGTCCTGGCACGACACCGTTTTCTTAGCGCGGGCCGATCAGTAAAACCTTAGCGCGGGTTTGGCAGGTACCGGCAGATATCTGCCAAACCCGGACGCTTGCTCAGTGACTGCCGGGTGTATCTGCCGGGACCAGTGGGGGAAGGAACCATTGTTCGGCGGCCACCGCCTGCTGTAAGGCGCGCACGGTTTCTTGCACCGCCTTATTGCGTAGTGCCTCTTCGCGACCCACCAACCAGTACTCGGAACGGTAACTGAACTCCTCGTGGAGCACCGGCAGCAGATTCGGGTATTGGCTGGAGAGGAACACCGGAAGCAATCCCACCCCGGCGTGATTCATGGTCGCCGAATACTGCACGGCGATACTTGTGGAGGAGATTGCCCGGCGCATCGGCGGCAGCCCACCGGTGGCCTCATCGAGTTTATCTACCGTCAAAGCGGTATCGATGTAGTAGTTCAGGCTGTGCCCGCGCAGTTCATCGAGGGTGCGCGGGGTCCCGTGCCGGTGCAGATAGGTTTGCGTGGCATAGAGCCGCAACTCGTAGTCCATCAGCTTCTGTGAGGTGGCCCGACGCACATCGGGTTCACCAATGACGATTTCAAGATCCATCCCGGTGCGGGTCTGCCGCGCCCGGGTGGTTTCCGAAACAATCTCAAACACCAGCGCCGGATGCGCCGCCTGCAACCGCGCTAAGGCCGGGGCGGCCAGATGTGCGCTGAACGCATCCGGCGCGGCGATGCGCACATGGCCGGATAGGCCCGCCGGTTCTTCCTTTCCACCGATGGCCGCAACCGCTTGTTCGATGGCTTCGGCCGAGCTCATCGCCCGGCGACCCAGATCGGTCAGTTCCCACCCATTGGGGGTACGGCTGAGCAGGTGCCCACCCATGGCCTTCTGCAGGGAATCGATACGCCGTGAGATGGTGGAATGATTTACTCCCAACACCTTTGCCGCCGCGGTGTAACGTCCAAGCCGGGCCACGGTCAGCAAGGCGATGAGCGATTCCAGGTGCCGGTAATCAATGGAACGGTCCATATGCTCAGTCTGCCATGGCTACCCGGAGCCGTTGCCGAAAAACCATGCGCTGGGTCCGCAACCTAGTTACGGATCATCACCTTGATGGCCGCCCGGGAATCCATCAGCTCATAGCCTTCGGCGATCTCATCCAACGGCAGCACCCGGTCAAAAACTAGCCCCGGATTCACCTTGCCGGACAGCACCCCGGGCAGCAGCTGCGGAATATAGCTGCGTACCGGAGCCACCCCGCCGGTCAGCGTCAGGTTCCGGCCAAAGAGTTCCCGACCCATCGGCCCGGTGGTGTACTGTGGCACTCCCACCCGGGAGATGGTTCCGCCATCACGCACCACGCCCAGCGCCTGCTCATAGGCCGGCAGCAGTCCCACGGCTTCTAACACCTTGGCCGTCCCGTGCCCGCCGGAGAGCTCCCGCACCCGCTCGATGCCTTCCTGCCCGCGTTCGGCCACCACCTCGGTGGCTCCGAAGACCCGACCCAACTCGGTCCGGTGCTCATGGCGGCCCATCAGAATAATCTGTTCGGCACCCAATAGTTTGGCCGAGAGCACCGCCAGGAGCCCCACGGCCCCGTCCCCGATCACCGTCACCGCGTCCCCGGCGCTCACCCGCGCACTGACCGCCGCATGGTAGCCGGTGCCGTACACATCGGAGAGGGTCAGCAGGCTGGGGTAGAGCCCCGGATCCACCGGCCCGGGAACCTTCACCAGGGTTCCGTCGGCGGTAGGCACCCGGATCGCTTCGGCCTGCGCCGCGGACCCATCGGCGCCCCAATAACTGGAGTTCAGGCAGGACGTGGTCAGCCTTGCGACACAGAATTCGCAGTGCCCGCAAGATACCGCGAAGGGGGCGATCACAAAGTCGCCGACCGTCACGGTGTGTACCTCGGCGCCTACCTGTTCAACCACACCAATGAACTCGTGCCCGATCGGTCGGCCCGCCGGATGCGGGGTCTGGTCCCGGTAGGGATGTAAGTCGGAGCCGCAAATACAGCTGGCGGTAATCCGCACAATCGCGTCGGTGGTTTCGGTCAGCAGCGGATCGGCGACCTGACGCAGGGCGACCTGCCCGGGTCCGAAGAGAAAGTTGGCGCGCACGGAGAGACCCCTTTGGCTGGATGGTGTGTCTTGACTCTCAGCCTAACCGTTGACGCGCACGGCTGTCACCGCAGGTTGCTGCCTTTGCGGCACCCGAGAGCGCAGCAACACGAACAGCAGCACCAACCCGGCGCTGAGGAGCATATGCCCCAGCCCGGCGATCCCGGCGAGCATCGCCGAGGAGGGTAGGCCGCGCACGGTGAGCATCCCATGGACGATGAGCATGGCACTGGTGAGGATCACCCCGGCGTTGTAGAGGCCAAAAAACCAGCCGAAAAGCCGTGGCCGCGCACTTAACTCAAAGGCTTTCTCCAGCAGCAGCACCAGTAATAGTACGATGAACCCGAGCGTTAGTAGGTGAGTGTGGGCTAACGACAGCTGGGTAAATTCACCTGCCGGGAACTCGTTGAGTTTGGTGAACTCCCGGTAAAACAGGCCCGAGGCCACCCCAACGAGCATGTACCCGAAGGCCCAATGCAGAATGTTGCGCATCAAAAACACTTCCTTTGTTGTGTTTGGATTGTCCTAAATCGTTCTTCCGTCCGACCGGGGCCCAAGCCGTTAATACTGGCCGTCAGACCGCCGTCGGCGGCTTAATGAACCGCGCTGTGCAGCGCTGGCTCTGACGATGCAGCGGGTTGAGGTTCCTGGGGCGTACCCCAACCGGGCCGACCGCTGCGGCCCAGCAAGCTCAGCAGCGCCGGAACCAGGACGGTGCGCACCAAGAAGGTATCCAGCACCACCCCCAGCCCGACAATGAGCCCTAGCTGACCCAGCACCAGCAACGGCAGGCTGGCCAGTGCCGCGAACACCCCGGCCAAAACCAGCCCCGCACTGGTGATCACCGCTCCGGTGGCGGACACGGCCCGGATAATGGCCTGACGGATCGGCCAAGTAGCGGCCTCCTGTTTGATCCGGTGTGTCAAGAAGATGGTGTAGTCCACGCCCAGTGCGACGAGGAAAATGAAAGCCAACAGTGGCACCTGCACATCCAACGCCCACACGTCGAACACAAATCCTGCGATGAAGGCACCTAACCCCAGTGCCGCGGCGGAACTGAGCAAGTTGACCAGGGTCAGCAGTACCCCGCCGACCCAGGAACGGGTCAATAGCAGCAACATAATGAAACAGATACCCAACACCAGCGGGGCAATGGTGAAGAAGTCGGTGAGGTGACCGCGCTGAGTATCAACCTGCTGCGCCCCGGGCCCACCAAGTAGTGCCTGGGCCCCGGGCACCTGGGCCACCGCGTCGCGTAGAGCGTGAATCTCCGCTTGGCTCGCTTCGCTGCCCGGCTGCGCGCTACCGACCACCATGAGCCGTTGCCAAGCCCCATCAGCGCTGGCATCCAACACACTGACGCGTTCGATGCCCGGAACCTCGGCGGCCACCGCGGCAACCTGTTGGGCCGCATCCGGCCGGCTGAGCAGGATGCTTGGATAGATTTCCCCCACCGGGAAGTGTTCGGCCAGGATCTCGCTGCCCCGGGCCGATTCCATGGCCCCGCGGAACTGCTCGGCCGGTTTGATCCCTAGACTGGTTGTGGCCAGCAGCGAGGTAAAAATGAGCAGCACTGCTGCCACTACGCTGAGGCTCACCCCCGGGCGGGCGGTCACCGTGCTAGCGATCCGTGCCCAGCGGCCCGGGCGCGCGGCTAATGCCACCGCTGGATCTTGAACTTGGGGGATCAACGGCCAGAACACGGTGCGGCCACAGAGCACCAGCACCGCCGGCAGCAACAGCAGAGTGAACAGCAGCGCGAGCAGCAGCCCCACGGCGCAGGCGATACCCAACCCGCGGGTGTCATCCATGGTGGCCAAGACCAGGGTGCCCAGCGCCAAAACAACGGTCAGATTTGAGCAGAGGATCGCCACCAGACTCGCCCGCCACGCCGAGGCCATGGCCTGCCGGTGATCGGTGTGGTGACGCAGCTCGTCACGGTACCGGGAAATTAACAGCAGCGCATAGTTCGTCCCGGCGCCGAACACCAGCACCGAAAGCACGCCACTATCAAAATGCAGCTCCCACACTCCGGCGAGCGCCCCGGTGAGCAGGCTGGCGGCACGGTCGGCCACGGCCACCACGAGGAGCGGAATGAGCCACAGGACGGGGGAGCGGTAGGTCAGGATCAATAGTACGGCGACGATGGCCACGGTGACCGCTAGCAGGGTGAAGTCCGCCCCGGTGAAGGATTGGGCAACATCGAGCCCGAAGGCGGTGCCCCCGGTGAATTGTAGTGTGAGCTCCACGGTGGGCTGGTCGTGGAGTATCGCGCGGAGCGCAGCGAGCTGTGCACGGTCCTGCAACGGGTCTACGCTGGGCCAGCTCAAGGTCAGTAAGCCGGCGGCCCGATCTTCGCTGAGCATTGGCTCGCCAACCTGCAGCTGTACCGCCTCGTTATTACCGCTGTCCGGCGCACTGCTGTCCGCATCACCGCTGCCGCTGCTAGTGCTGTGTTGCTCCAGTAGGGCACCCAGTTCAGCCAAGCGGTCGATGTCCTGGTCATCCAGCCCGACACCGTCGTTGCGGCTGGCCACCAGCAGGGTGGTGGCCTTGCCCGCGCCATCAAATTCCTGGAGCAGCTGGGCCACCTGCGCCGAGTCGCTGTGCTCCGGGAGCGGGTTGGGGCTGTGGGTGGCGTCCGGGGCGGCTGATAAGAGCCCGAAGCTGAGCAAAATGAGTATTAGAAAACCAAGTACCCAGCCTCGCGCGCCGCGGCGGGAGGTGAGGCTGTGGGATAACGTGTGCAGCGGGGAAGATCTCATGCCTCCAGTCAACTGTGCAGCTCACGCGCGCGGATCGGTCAAGCAACCGAACTATTTCTCAACCCTTTGATGGATGCACCGTCGTGCTGTGTGGGCTAGCCGCTGGTGGTTGCCCGGTCAGATCAGCCCGCGTTCCCGGGCGGTGGCGACCGCCTCGGTACGCGAGGCGACCTGGAGTTTTTCAAAAATGTGCACCAAATGGGTTTTGACGGTCGCTTCGCTGACAAACATCTCCTTGGCGATGCCCCGGTTGCTCGCCCCGGTCGCCAGCAGGCTCAGCACTTCGCGTTCGCGCGCGGTGAGCGTGACTTTTGGGGTACGTAAACCGGCCAGCACGCGTTGGGTCATTTCTGCGGCTAACACCATTCGCCCGGCCGCGGCCTGACGCACCGAGTTCACGATGGTTTTCGCAGCAACATCTTTGAGCAGGTATCCGCTGGCCCCGGCCTCCACACACGCCAGAATCTGTGCGTCCGTGTCGAAAGTGGTCAAGATCAGCACCTGTGGGGGGTGCGGGAGTGCGCGCAATGCCGTGGTGGTTTCAACTCCGCTCATGCCCTGCCCCAGACGCAGATCGCAGAGCACCACATCTACCGGGCTCAACGCCGCCAACGCCACGGCTTCTTCACCGGTATTGGCCTCGGCCACCACCTGAATATCCTCGGCGCCGCTGAGCACGGCCCGTAACCCGGTGCGCACGATCGGATGGTCATCAACCAGCATCAAGGTGATCATCGGGTGTCGGAGCCTTTCTTGGCGGTCAGTGGAAGATGGGCGGATAAAGCGGTTCCGTGACCGGGTGCGGATTCCACCACCAGCCCGCCACCGAGTTCGCGTAACCGCTGATCCATGGCGGGTAAACCGAAACCACCGTCGATGTCGCGCGGGGCTAATCCCTGCCGCCAGGGGGTGGGATCAAAACCCCTGCCGTCATCGACGATGTCCATGCGTACCGTATCACCGGCATCGTGGAGGGAAAGAACTACGTTCTTGGCTTCGGAATGTTGTTGCACATTGGCCAACGCGGACTGCGCGGTACGCAGCAACGCCACCTGAACGGTGCTGGGCAGAACCGGTAGTCCGGGGGCCGCGCGCAGCTCGGTACGAATCCCGGATTGTTCCTGCAACCTGCCCAACATTCGTCCGAGCGCCCCGACCAGCGCCCGATCTTCCAACTCAGCCGGGGCCAGTGCGGCGATGATCCGGCGCAGATCGGTCAGGGCCTGCCCGGCCAGCTCACCCACCTGGGCTAGCACCGGGGCAAGGCGTTCTTCAGCGTCGGGATTAGCTTCGGTGCGAGTCGAGTCGGTCAACGCATTTGCGGCGCGCGCGTGCAAGGAAATCGCGGCGAGCTGCTGGGCGATGGTGTCGTGGATATCGCGCGCCAGCCGGGTGCGTTCGGCCAGCTGTCCGGCTTCATGCTGCGAACGGGCCAGCTCCTCTTGAAGTTTGCTGGTGTGTTCCTGCGCCTGCCGCAGCGAAGCCACCAAGACGTTGCGTTCTTCCACATCGCGCAGCAGTTGTAGGTAGCCGCGGGAGATGCCCCAGGCGAAGGAGCCACCCACCACCGGACCAATAATCCCGGCGGCACCCAGACTCTGATGCAGCAGATAGGGCAACCCAATGGCCAACGCGTAGATCAGTGCGCTGCACAGGATTGATGCGGTTAAGCCCAAGAGGTGGCCCACCAGCAGCCAGAGACTAAAGGCCAACCACATGAATTCCGCACTGAGTACTAATCCCAGCACCCAAAACAACAGCAGTACCGCTAACCAGCCCGTCAGGCGGCGTGGTGCATCGTCGCGATGCATCAGTGGCAACCCACACAGGTACCACCCGGCAAAGAGTACCCCGACGCTCAGCACTAATCCGGGGTGAGCCGGATCCAGGACTAAGGCCCGGGCCACGGCGAAACCCCACAGGACCAAAGTGATTCCATGTTGGCCCCAGCGCAGAAACTTTGCGGAGATCAACCGATCACGTCGTAGACCTTGGAGTTCACCGCCACCCGGTGCGCTTGAGTTACTCATGCGGGCTCGCACGTTGGCAGATCTTCGGCGAGCATCCCGTAGATCAGGGTGTCGGTGTATTCGTTCTTGCTGAACAGGTCCCCACGTAGATACCCTTCCTTGCGAAACCCGAGCCTTTCGGCCAGGGCCGCACTGGCCGCATTGCGCGCATCCATGTGCGCGACGACCCGGTGTACGCGCAACGGCCCAAAAGCTAAGGTCAAAAGTTCGTTCGCGGCTTCGCGCAGGTAGCCCAACCCGGCGCATTGCGGATCACTGACCCACCCGATTTCGGCTTGCCGGTGGGGGATATCGGTGAGCCACAGGGCCAGATCACCCACATAACGTCCCATATCATTGGCGACCACCAGAGCCAGGGCGTGCGGTTCTTGGTCCAGGGTGACCCGTGAGATTCGCTTGGCCAGCTGCTCCTGAGTGTATTCCTCATCCCAGCGATCCTCTAAGAGGTAACGGGCCACGGATTTTTGGGAGTACACGCGCAGCAGGTCCGCGGCGTCTTCGGCCGTGTGGAAACGCAGCTCTAAACGCCGGGTGTATCTCGGGAAGATCGCTTCGCTCATAGTCACGACTCTAAACCCCGGCCCGGTGAACTGTCTTGTTGGCGCCGTCGGTTCGCGTAGCAGCCCGCTCTGGCTGCCGACAGCGGCCTGCACCCACTCGGTCCGAGGCTGACGGACGTTAGCGCCGGCCCGGGGAGCCCGGGCCCTTGGTCACGGCCGGCCGCAAACCCGACAAACTGCGCAAATGCACTAGTCGGCCCGCGTCGTCGGGCTTAGGCTTAAGGCACCCAAACAACAACATCCGGTGCAGGGCACTCCCCAAGGCACCGAGATGGGGAAGTGAGAGGCTATGCGGCTGGCGGTACTGCAACATGAGTCGACGAGTGGGGACTGGGAAAAGAACCTGGCCCGGCTGGAGGAATCGCTGCAGCTTGCCGCCACAAATCGGGTGGATGTCCTGCTCACTCCCGAACTGTATCTCACCGGCGCTGACCCGCACGCGGTGCTTAAGAACTTCTCCGCGTCCAGCATCGCTGGTTTACATCAACACCTGACCTCTTTGAGCGCCAGCTACGGTGTGGCCTTAGCCTATTCTTTGCCGGAATTCGCCGCGGACCGGGTGTTCATCGGCAGCTTTTTTCTTGACGATCGAGGTCACCAGCTAGCCAGCTACACACGGGTGCACCTAGCCACAGCATCTGAACGTCAACACTTCAACGCCGGACAATCGCCACCACAGATCTTCGAATTTCACCACACAAAAATGGCACTCACTTGTGGTTATGATGCCCAGTTCCCGGAGAATGTACGTTTCGCTGCGGCCGCGGGAGCAAAGATTGTGTTTGTGCCAGCCGCCGCGGAGGTCGGTGCTGCAGCCCTAGCACTCAAACTCCTCCCGGCGCGGGCCATGGAGAACGGGATCTACTTGCTCTGGGCCAACCATTGTTCGGTCCAGGGTCAAATGCCGATGACCGGACGTTCAACCATCATCGGGCCCGATGGGCAAAATATTCAATTGGCCGGTCGACAACCACAGCTGATCGTGGCGGACATGGACCGGCTCCGGCAGCAAGCCGTGCGTAAAGCGGCACCCTACCTGTCCCAGTTACGCCCCGAGCTCTATCGTGAAAGCTAATTCTTGCTCTGCGCAAGAGACTTGGTAGCGTGAAGATCAGGTATCTGGTCAAGGAGACAAAATGAGTGAGAATAGCTTTCCGTTGAGTCTGCCCAACAGCCGGGCCGTGGGCGGGATGAGCGCCGGAAGTTCAACGATTCGCAGCACGGTACTTTACCGGTGCGCTGCTCCGGAACAGTTGGATACCCAGATCACCGATTGGTTGGCGCACACCCAGATCAGCCGGATTTTCGATTTGCGCAGTGATCAGGAGGTCCAGCGGGCTCCCGGTTTCCCCGAGATCGCTGGCCAAACCACCCGGACGCGGCTACCACTCTTGGAAGGGGCGTTGAGCGCGGCCACCACCTTCCCGGATCTAGACTCGCTCTACCCGCCACTGCTGCTCAACCATCCCACCGCCTGGGTTCAACTGGCCGAGGAAGTTGCCGATAACGCCCAAGCCACGTTGGTTCACTGCACCGCAGGGAAGGATCGGACCGGGATGGCGGTTGCACTATTGCTCTTGGCTGTGGGAGCCGACCGTGATGCCGTATTCGAAGACTACGCTTCATCCACCGCCAACTTAGAAGGTGCCTGGCTCGATACGATGCGTGCGCGCATCGCCGCCGCCGGATACCCGGTCACCGAGAAAATGGTGCAGCTGATGGTCGGGACCAGCATTCCTGGGCTAGATACGGCGCTGCGCGAAGTCGAAACGCGCCATGGCTCGGTAGCCGACTATCTCATCGCCCACGGTCTGAGCACGGCGAAACTTGACGAATTGGCCACCCGACTCGTGGACTAAAACTCACTAGCCACGGTGTTGAGCCCAGCACCTAAAGCCGGCCCCCTGCTGCGCTACAGAACAGCTACCCGATCCCAACCTCGCCTTGCGGCGTGCAAAGGAGCATAAGTGCCCTTCGACCCGATCGACCCCCGCGCACAGATCAAACTGGTCGCGGTGGACATGGATGGAACCTTCTTGGATGATCACGGGCTCATTCCGGACGCGGCCTGGCCGCTCATCGAACGGCTACAGGAACGGGAGATCGCGTTCGTTCCGGCCAGTGGACGACAATATGCCAAACTCTCCGGACAGTTCGCCCGGCTTGAACACGCGCTGACCTTCATCGCCGAAAACGGTAGTTTGGTGATGCGCGGAGGAACAGAAATTTCATCCGAACCCATCGATGAGGCGCTGCTGGCTGAGGTTCTTACCTTATTGGAATCGACCGAACCCGCGCTTCTGGACGCGTTGGTACGCTGCGCAGCTAACACCGCCTACATACAGGATCCCAGCGCGGAATTCGCCGCGGCAATCGCCCCGTACTACGCCAGCACCCAACTTGTGCCGACAGTGGCGGAACCATCCGACCCTAGCCTCAAGCTGGCGATCCACGCGCCGGGCCATTCCGCTGCGGTGGCCGCCTTACTGGAACCAGTGAGCCACAAGATTCAGGTCGTGATCTCCGGGGAGAACTGGGTGGATCTGATGAACCTCGGGGTGCATAAGGGCCTCGCCGTGCAAAACTTGCAACGCAGCATGGGCATTGGGGCGCAACACACCGTGGTCTTCGGCGACTACCTCAACGACCTACAAATGCTGCGCAGCGCCGACTATAGTTTTGCGATGGCTAACGCCCACCCAGAGATTCGAACCGCCGCCCGCTTCCGCGCCCCGAAGAATAGCGAACACGGGGTCCTGCAAGTATTAGAACAGTGGTTGGATGCCAGCGCTACGCTCAATAATTTTGCTGGCTAGCGACGACGGACGATAAACCGATCCAAGCCGGTTCGGCAACTGCCGCTCAGTGCGATCCCGGCGAGGGCCACCGCCAGCAAGATGACGAATTCAGACCCTCCTTCGGCAACGAAAAAACCCTGCCCGCGATGTACCAGAAACCAAGCCAAAGATGTGTGGATCAACAACACGAGGGCAGCGAAACGGGTCGCTAATCCCAGAATGAGGGCTGCGCCGGCCAAGAGTTCTGCCCCCATCACCACCGGGGCGGCCAACGCGGCATATTCCACCCCCAGCCCTTCCAACCAAGCAGTGGTGGCCGGGATCCCTGCGGAGAATTTATCCCAACCGTGGATCAGGAAGATTACGCCCACACAGATCCGTAGGCCGGTGGCCGCAATACTGGACAAGGTTGCCTGAGTGGATCGGTTCATCCTCGGTGATTCCTTCGCGCCGGTAACAGCATTCACGATACCCTTGCCGCGGATTGAATTGCGGGTAACACCACAACGCGTCCGGCAAGCTGAAGATGCTTACCGGAACGCGGATAGTTAGGATTAGGCGGGTTGGGTGGCTGCCAAATGGTTAGCGATCGCGTCGAAGGCCCGGATGGTGGGGAAGAGACGTCCCGGATCCTGCGGGTAAGGCCAGCTGGATAGCTTGACTCCGACGGTATTGGTGTTGGGGTTCATGTAGATCATTTGTCCGTGAATACCCAAAGCCAACGCCACATCGGACCCTGGATAAGGGAACCAGATCTGATTTCGATACATGCCCCCGGGCATCCGGTTATCCCCGGGTGAGTCCTCGAAGGCCTGGCGTGAGTCCGGGTCCCCGGTAAAGGTGTCGGTGATCCAGGCTTCGTCGATGATTTTCTTGCCGTTCAGCGCCACGCCCTTGTTCACGTAGATCCAACCGAAACGGGCCAGATCGCGCAGGGTGGCATTAAAACCGCCGTCAAACATCCCCACATCGAACTGATCGGTTCCCATGACCAGATCCTGTTGGGCACCAATCTGAGACCAGATCAGCTCCGAGAGTAACTCCTGCATTTTCTTACCACCGGCTCGCTCACAGACCCAACCCAGCGCATCGGTTTCACAGGAGCGGTACTCAAATGGGCCGCCGTGCTCGGTTTTCGCCTGCAGAGTGGCCAAATATTCGTACATTCCCTGAGCCGGGTTCGGGTTAGTATCCTCGCGAACCGCCCAGCCGATGGCCTGTTCTAGCAGACGCACCTCGGCCTGAGGATCCATATACTCTTCGGAGAACTTGATACCCGAGCGCATATCCAGCAGGTGGCGTGTGGTCGCTCCGGCATAACCGCTGGTAGCTAGCTCCGGCACATAGTGGGTGATCGGTAGGTTCAGATCCAGTTTGCCCAGCTCATTCAGGATGCCAGCAACGGTACCTACCAGAGTTTTACTGACGCTCATCAGCAAGTGATCGGTAACCGAGTTCATCGTCCCGAAGTACTCTTCGACCAGTACCTTGCCGCGGTGCATCACCAACCAGCCATCGGTATTGGTGGCTTGAATGACGCTGCGGACCGTCAACGACGGTTCGTTTTCATGCTTTTCGATCAGTTCGATGCTGCCCAGATCCATCTGCATCATGTGCAGTTTGGCTGTGGGTTCTCCGCCACGGCTGACCGGGGAGGTAGGCAAGATCGAGGAGAGGTTCTGGAAGCTCCAGCGCAGATTGTCCTGGTGCTGCCAATTCTCGACCGTGATCGGATCCTTGGGTTTGGCAGTTGTCATGGAACTATCAGTGTCCTTCCCCGGCGGTGAGTATCAATCCTTCGGAGGATACCACCGCCAGGTAAAGAGCTACGACATCTGACTTACCCCTCGGTAGCCGAGGGAGGAACCGGGATGCCCTTATAGAGTCCACGGATTGAGGACACAAAGTGTTTGGCATCGATGCTCAGTCGGGTCTTATTGCGCCCCTCGTACTGCAGCTTCGCCTTGGTGACCAATACCCCCAGATCAGCGCCCTTCCAACGGTAGTCTTCGGCACCGTAAATCCGCAGGAAAAACGCCTCTTTATGGTGCTGCAACTGATGCCAGTCCAGTGCCGAACGCACGAACTGGAGCTTGCCGCTGGAGTCGAGAACATACTGGCCGGTGCGTGGCGCGTGGGTGAGGTACTCCACAATGTCATCGGTTTCTTTAATGATCATGTGGCTCCAGATATCCGCGCCGCTCAAAGCCTCCCAGCGTTCATTGATCTCGTCGACATCGAGGTCGAACTCCACATCGAGGTACTCCAAGAGATGGAAGAGGAATAGTGGAACGTCCGCGTAGGCGCCGGCCGTGACATTGGTGATGGCACTGGCACCGGAGATGCGCGGATTGAGTTCGCCAAGGTACACCTCGTCACTGTCGGTATCCACCAGCACGTCGACTTCGAAGAAACCGCGGTAACCCTTCTCTTGCAGACCGTTACCTACTCGGCGTACCAGTTCAATGGCGCGGGCGCGTTGCGAGGCACTGAGCACGTCCGGGTGCATCTCATTGCCACACCAGCCACCCTTGTATGGAGTGAGTTCCTTGTAGCCAGCCAATTCGGTTAGGAACGGGCCGACAACGGTGCCGCAACTGGTCAGGACAGCCTCAACGGCCACCGGGACGTTGTTGATCCGCTTCATCACCTTCAGCTGCTCGCCAATCATGTCCTTGGCGTGCTTAAACCAGTCGGACTCGTCGGCAATGAAGAAGGTGGTCTTGCCCGAATCACCGTAGGGGGTCTGGACGACCAAATCGTGACCTAAATCGTTGGAGTCGGCCAGGTCCAACAATTCCTCATAGCTGGTGGCGTAACCCAACACATTAGGTACCGAGGGGGCACCAGCTGCGTTACCCAACTCAGTGGTGACGATCTTGGAGTCCAAGTGTGTCCGTAGCTCGGCCGAGGGCAGGATCAGGTCATAGCCCAGTTCTTCACAGATCTGTTCAGTTTCCTCATCGAAGAACACCATTGCGATCTTTGGGCGGGGGCCATTGGGGGTGCGACGAGAATCGATGTGTTCGCGTACCTCGGGGTTCTGCAGCAACCAATTGTTGATTGCCTCGCCGCTTTCAAATTCGGAGTATGGCTTCTCGCTCGGGGAGAACACGCGAGGGTGCGCACCATCCCAGCCATCGTAGTAGCTAATAAAGCTGAACTTGCGGACCCACCGGTCCAAGCCCAGCAGGTTAAAAGGGGTGGCGCCCACGAAGTAAATCGGCGTTTCGTTAGTGCGGAAGAAATGGCGGACTTCGCTCATATTCTTCAAGGGGCGGACAAAGTTCACGACCCGGCTTTGAGTCTCTTCCGGAAGCTCTAGGGGAGTATAAGCTGCATCGGTGCCCACATTGGCGGTCGGAGCATCTTCACTCACCGGAGCTGCGCGCCACCGGGCGATATCGCTTGGCTTTGGCATCCGCTGCTTGTGATTTACTTCTGGTGCGGCAACATCCTTGCTCATAGTTGGGTCCCCCACGTTTTCCTGCTTGAGCTGACGGCGATGATGTGTGATTTGAAATGCACACGCTTAACACGAGCGTGCGTCAACATGTGTTGAAAATCAATTTATGTCACTTCTATATGACATGAACTAAGTAAGTGGCGGATCCCCTCCTTCTGAACGCGAGATGAACTCCCGGTGCAGCGCAGGCAACAACCTTGCTGACCTGCGTCAGCGAGGTTGTTTGCCGCACCTGCCTGCCGTCGAACTCACGGGTCGACGGCAGGAGTTGTGACGTAGATCTCTATCTACTACCTTGCCACGTAATGGCCGATGGCGGCCAGTGCAGCGCGCACTCCGGTGCTCAGTGTTGGTTCTTCTAGGGGCAGGAAATGCGGGGAGTGGTTAACCGGGGGATTCGCTTGCGCGGGATCAAAGCCACCAAAGAACCAGTACACGGTGGGCACCCCAATGCTGTCACCCAGCCAACCGACGTCTTCCGAACCCATCTTGGGCTGCTGCAGGTGCACATTCTCTACACCCAGCTCGGCTTCCAATGCGCTCTGGACCAACGCCGTGTGATCCGGATTGTTGTACAGGCGGGGGAAGTCATAAAGTTTCTCAATCAACGGGGTCGGCGCGTTGGAGGCCTGCGCCTCGGCGTTGATGATCCGCTCCACCGCAGCGAGCACCTGCTGACGGACCTCGGGGGTGAGGGTGCGGATGTTGAGCGTAAATTCTGCCCGGTCGGGGATGATATTTTCTTTCAGTCCGGCATGGAAGGTCGCGCAGGTGACCACGGCCGGGCTGAGCGGCGCCAGTTCGCGGGAAGTGATGGTCTGCAGGCGCGTCACAATGTGAGCGCCGAGCACGATCGGGTCGATGGAATCCTGTGGCTGCGAACCGTGTGACTGCCGGCCATAGAGGGTGACCTTCAGCGAATCGGCCAAGGCCATGGCTGGGCCACTGGTCAACGCCACCTGACCCGCAGCAAAGGGGAAGACGTGCTGGCCCAAAACTACCTCGGGTCGTGGCGCTTTGTCCCATAACCCGTCGGCAACCATCGCCTTGGCCCCCGCGGCGGTTTCTTCCCCGGGCTGGAAAATCAGCACGATGGTGCCAGCCCAGTTCTCACGTTGCCGGGTGAGCAGTTTGGCGGCGGTCAGTGCCGTGGTGACGTGGGTGTCGTGGCCGCACCCATGCATCAGCGGAACCTCGGTTCCATCGGCCAAGTGCCCCGTAGACACAGAGGCATACTCCGCTGCGGTATCCTCCTTGATCGGCAACCCATCGGTGTCGGCCCGGTACCCGATCGTCGGGCCTGCACCATTGACCAGCAGACCTACCACTCCGGTACCGCCGCACCGGAAGTGCTCGATTCCCAACTCGTCGAGCTGCGCTTCAATATAGCGTGCGGTCTGCTCCTCCTGCATGGACAGTTCGGGGTTGGCGTGCAGATGCCGGTACATGCGATGCATCGCTTCGGTGTCTGGGGCTGAAAGCTGGGTGTTGAGCAAAGGAACTCCTTGAATGAAACGTAGGGATACCGGTGTTGCCGAAGGTGGTCGACGCTCTAGGCTGACTCGGTGTTCTGGCACTGCTTCCGGTCACGCACCAGCCAGGTGACGATGATCGCGAAGATGACCACCAAGGCGGTGGAGAACATCCCCAGCGCCGGGAAAGCCGGAAGGATCAGGAACTGCATGAGCAAGGCCAAGCCAACTGCCACCAGTGTGGGGCGCAGTTGCTTCATTGACACAATCGCCTGAACCAAGACCGCTCCCATTAGTGAGGGCAGGATGTACAGTCTTGCCACTTCGATGACCTCTGTGGGGATGCGGGCGACTAACCACGTGCCGAGGACACCCACAAAGATCAGCAGGCTGGTCAAGTGCACGGTAGCCGCACCACAGATGGCCATCACCGCGGCCAGATCCCCACGCTTAGTGCCGGCTTTGGCGTTGATGGTGGATTGGGCGACGATGGCCGCGGGAAGCAGCTTATTGGAGATATTGCCGATCATGAAGGCCTGATACATGGCCGCGGATCCCAGGATTGGGAAGTAGGTCAACGGCTCAACGAACCACAGTACGCCGAAGGTTGCCGCGACGGCGGCCACCGAAAGCCACACCATGCCCGCGGTGATTTCCATATCGGCGAAAAAGAAGAAGTAAGCCGGTCCGGCCAAGGAGAACAGGAGCCCGATGGCCATGGTGATGGAACCGTAGCGAGTGGTTTGAGCTTCGAAGCGGGCCATTGAGGCATCGGCGTTGGATGCTGGGGCCGGGATTGATGTTGCCATAATGAATACTCCAGAAGTCTTAGGCCGTGTGCAAGAAATACGCGGCGGTCAGCGAAATGAGGATCGAGAATCCCAGCGCCCACTCACGCAGCCAGCTCGCCTTGAGCAGTTTGGCCAGCAACAGGCAAAGCCCCATCAGCCCGGCGGAAATGAAAATCAGCATGGCGTGAATGTTGGACTTGGGTAGTTCGGCGATGGCTAACGAGGAGAAAGCTGCGATCAAGGCGGCGGTGGGGATCAGTGCCATCACCGCAGGATTCTTCTTGGAGAGCGACTTCCCACCCTTTTTCAGGATCGGGGTCAATAGCAGCGTGCTGAGCATCCACATCCCACCGGACAGACTCATGGTGATAAAAGCGACCGCGAAAACCTGCTGGGTGTAGGACTCTCCACCCAGATCGGCACCCATGGTGGTGGCGGCCAGCTGCGCGGAGGCGGTTTCCGCTTGCGCCGATCCGACCAAACCAATACGCAGCATGACCGCGGGAGTTCCGAATAAGGCCAGCAAGGCGATGGCTACCAGTACGACTGCAAGCGAAGGGCCGATGGAGGCTACGGCTCCCGCACGAAAGGATTCGCTTAGCTCCCGGCTCGGCATATTAACGTGCGGTGCGGCGGCGCGCGCGGCCCGGACATACAAAATCGTTTGCACAAAGATCACCGCGAAAACACCCAAAGCACAGATCCATAGGACCGGGATGTTGGCCAGCGCCCAGATATCGGTGGAGGACGGATCTCTGAGTGCCAGTACTGGCGGGTGGGTCATGGTTCTCTCCTAGCTCCGGAGCCATCGCGCAGATGGTGCAATGTGGCTTTCGTCACTCAATCCTGAATGAGAAAAGTCCGGGTGACAAGAAATGGTGTGAGTAGTCAGAAATTTGGCTAAATCCTCCAATTCTGTCGAGTTGTAGCCGAGGTTTCGGGGGATATCGATAGTTACTCCGGTGCTTAGTGCGGGTATTCTCCAAGGGGGAGCAACTTTTGTGGAGGGGAACGAGTATGAAGGACTCGACGGGCAAGGTTCTGAACCCGTTGCAGCAACGCATCGTCGGGGCGCTGCAAGTTGACGGTCGGGCGACGTGGCGCAAAATTGCCACGGTTCTGGGGGAGCCGGAACGCACCATCGCCCGCTACGGGAACGAGCTGTTGACGAGCGGGCAGTTAACCGTAGCCGCCATCCGTAACCAGCAGGGGTCGGTGGTGAGCACTTTCTCCTGCCTTCCCGGCGCGGCCCGATTGACCGTCGAATCTCTCGCTCAGCGCGAGGACACCACTTATAGCTACCTCACCACAGGCATTGCCGATGTGGTCACCGAGGTTCACTACGACGGGGATGTGGCCGATATCCTTACTCTGCAATTGCCAGCCACCCCCGGTATTTCGCAGTATGCCACCTACCCGGTGTTGAAATACTTCAAAACCATTCGAGGCTGGCGCGCCGGGGTACTCACCGCCGCGGAAGAAGCAGCGATGCTCGGTCCTTATGGAGCAGACCGCACCAGCTGGACGCCGAATCCAGAACTCGGTCCGCAAGACCTGCAAATCATCGACATCCTCAAAAAAGATGGGCGCGCGACAGTGGAATCCATCGCCCGGCAGGTGGGGATCAGCGAGACCTCGGCTTCGCGACGATTGGAGACCTTGCTTTCCACGTCGCAGGCCACCGTGCGGACCTTGGTGGAGCCAAGGCTCATGGGACTGCCCATT
Source organism: Glutamicibacter uratoxydans (assembly GCF_050753455.1). GTDB lineage: Bacteria > Actinomycetota > Actinomycetes > Actinomycetales > Micrococcaceae > Glutamicibacter > Glutamicibacter uratoxydans_A. Next base: position 2,760,462 of record NZ_CP192736.1, on the reverse strand, counting down.
GAGGCCCAACTCTGGGTGGAAACCTCGCCGCACCTGATCGATGAACTGGGCACAAAGCTCAGCGCCCTGCCCCAAGTACGTTACGCGGCGGCTTTGGCCGGAGACTATCAGCTACTGATCGACCTGACGCTGCCCACCCAGATCGACCTGTACAGGTTCTTAACCGCGCCGATGTGGGGAGAAGGACAGACCAGGATTCGGACCGCGATGGTGGTTCGGGCGCGTAAACGCGGCGGTCGACTATTCGAGATCGGTTAGCAGGGACTCGAAGGTTGGCTGCTGAAATTCGAAGCCGTGCTCCGTGAGTACTTGGCTGGTCACATGTCGGCCGGTGAGGGCTACGCGCGGGTTAGAACCTAAGACGTTGGCACCCACCCGCACCAATGCCGCCGGCGCACCAAAGCCCGGCATGGCATATTTCTGACGCAGCCACTGCATCATCTGGGCGTTACGTACCGGGGTGGGCGCAGCCGCATTAATCACCCCGGGATCCGGTCGAGTTCCTTCAACCCCGAGTAACTGACGAACCAGAGCGAGCCAATCGGGTAGGGAGATCCAACTCACCCACTGTTGCCCATCACCGATGGGGCCACCGAGCCCGGTACGGACCAGCATCATGAGGCTTTTGAGCAATGGTGCTTGGTCTGCGAAGACCAGTGAAGTACGCAGTACATAGTTGTTCTCCGCCGTGACCGGAGCTTGCGCGAAAGCGTCCTCCCAGGCCTGCGCTACCCCGGTCATTTCCGGTAGCGCATCCGGCCCGGTCGGTAGGGGGCTGGACTCGGTGATCCTGCGCTCGCCGGCATCACCATAGATGGCGGTAGTGCTGGATTGCACCCACGTATCGAGGCTGAAGCCCAGCCCTGCGACCGCGTCAGCTAGTGCCTGAGTGGATTGCACCCGAGAGGCGGTGAGCAGTTCGATATTAGCTTCGGTGTTGCGTTTATCCACCAGCTCACCGGCGAGGTTTACCAAGCTGACCGGGTAGTTCTCACGGATAAAGGCGGCCTTCCAGGGTCCTTGATGAACGCCGTCCCAGAGGAATTGCGCGGCGGGGAAATCATCTTCGTGACTTCGGGTGAGTACCACCACCGAGTTCCCGTGGCAGATCAGATCCGCCACCAACCGACGACCGAGGAAGCCCCGGCCTCCGGCAACGACCACATGCCGCTGCACCCGGTGACGAGCCATATGTGGGATCTGCCGGTAAAGCCGCGCGCAGTTAATGGCGAAGTCATCAAACAGCGGGTTAGCTACGGTGTGTTTGAACACCGCGGTACCCGGGCCGGTGAGTTCCACCGTGAAATGTAGACGAGATCCGCCGCTGACCGCCTGGACCGCCCAGCGCAGTACCATTGCGCCACCGGGTTGAGGCTGAGTGAACTCAACGAGCCGTTGCTGCTGATTACGTCGGGTAATCGACCCCGCAGGAGCGGTTTCGCGGTGGAGCGTACCAAAGACTTTTCCGGGCGGTAACAGGTCCACCGCACTACCGACCCCGCGCTGATTATCATGCACCATGAAGCCATCGAAACTCTTCATCCAGTTCCCGGTCTGCTTCAGATCACCGACTACGGCAAAGAGCGCATCGGGTTCGGCGGCCAAAAAGTACGACTCGGTGCGCTGCCAATGAGCCAGGTTCTGCTTCAACGCTGCCAGAGTAATCAGTCCTTCGAATTCGAGTGCAAGTACAGCCCGGTCGGTGGCCGGGAAGTTGCTGTTGTTCCATCGTAGGCCGATGGGGCATTGATGCCCAGCTTCGACTTGGGACGCGAGACAAAAACTCTGTTGTGGTGCTACCACTAGGGCCTATTCCTGTGAAAAAGAAACTGCCCGGCGTCTTGCGGGAAACCGCAAGACGCCGGGCAGTGCGCAGAAAATGCCAGCCGTTATACGGTGGTGCGTGGGTTGACTTCCAGTTCCATCTGGCTGAATTCCTCGTCGATGACGGGATTCGGCTTGTAGGTGCGCTTGGAAACCACCACGGCAACCAGCAGGTTCAATAGGAAGCCAGGAACGATTTCGTACATCGCACCGGTCAGCACATCGATATTGCCCCAGACGAACACGGTGACCGCGCCGGTGACCATACCGGCGAAAGCGCCGAGGGCGGTCAGCTTGCGCCAGTACAGGCTCAGCAGTACCAGCGGACCGAAGGCGCCACCGAAACCGGCCCACGCGAAGGCCACGAGATCCAGGATCGAGGAGTCCGGATTCAAAGCCAGCAGCGTGGCAATGATCGTAATGGTCAGTACGGCCAGCCGGCCCAACATCACCAACATCTTCGGTGAGCTCTTGCGGCCCACGATGTTGTATAGATCCTCGACCAGCGCCGAGGAACACACAATCATCTGCGAAGACATAGTAGACATAATTGCTGCCAGCACGGCAGCCAACACGAGGCCAGCGATCAGTGGGTGGAAGAAGATCTGGCTGAGCAGCAAGAAGACGGTCTCGCTTGAGGCCTCAGTGAGCGGGGCGTCGGCGAAGTAGGCGATACCAATCAATGCGGTACCCACTGCGCCTGCAGAGGTCAGGAACATCCAACCGATACCGATCCGGCGGGCGACCTTAGCTTCACCCGGGGAGCGCAACGCCATGAACCGCACAATAATATGCGGCTGACCGAAGTACCCCAGCCCCCACGCGGCGGTGGAGAAGATCGCCACGATGGCCAGTAGCCAGTGTGTGTCGTTGAAGGAGGAGAAGAGGTTGAACGCCTCGGGATTCACTTCGGTGATTTGGGCGCCCAATGTGGAGAAACTACCCATTTCGATGACCGCAACAATGGGCACTGCAATCAGCGCGGTAAACATCAATAGGCCCTGGGCCACATCGGTGAGCGAGGCGCCCAAGAAGCCGCCGAACAGGGTGTAAAGCAGAGTAATGACGGCGACGAACAACATGCCGTTCAGGTATGGCCATTCGAAGGACGCTTCAAAGAACTTACCGGCAGCAACCATGCCGGAGGACACATAGAAGGTGAAGAACACCAGAATGATGATTGCCGAGCCGATGCGCAGCAGGTGTCGTTTGTCCTTCAGCCGCTTCTCAAAGAAGCTCGGGATGGTGATGGCGTTCTGCGCGATCGCGGTGTAGGAACGCAGTCGTGGTGCGACGAACTTCCAGTTCAACCAGGCGCCGATGAGCAGACCAATGGCGATCCACGCTTCGTGGAGACCGGCAAGGTAGATGGCACCGGGCAGGCCCATGAGCAGCCAACCGGACATGTCGGAGGCGCCGGCTGACAAGGCCGCCACCCATGGTTTGAGCCCGCGGTCTGCGAGCATGTAGTCATCGATATTGCTGGTGCGTCGGTAAGCGAAATAACCGATTCCGAGCATGACGCACATATAGAAGACTATCGCGATCATTTGGAATGTATGGTCGGACATAATTTCCTCATTGGTAGCGCGAGTGTGCGTGGTACTTCCCTCATGATCTAATGAGGCGCACTGTGCTAGTGGTGCGAGTCACCACTATGGCACCATTTGTTCCATTTGTCGCGGACAGCAACATTCGTCGTTATTCATTCGTTATATTGTTCGTGCCTGAGGTTACGATCGCGGCGTTCTTTTCCGCGGTGTGCGGTGAGGGTAGAAGTCGGGCCTGATCATGGAGACACTCCCGCACCGCGGTGATCGCTGGGTTGCGTTCGGAAGCATGCCGCATCGCGGTGAACACGGTGCGCACCGGGGCACCTGGCAAATCGATGATGCGCAGCTGGCGGGGACGCTGAGCCCAGACCAAGTCTGGTAGCAGCGCCACCGCATTGCCGGATTCCACCAACTGCACTTGTGCCTGCAGATCCGCAGTCTCGTAGCGCACATCCGGTTCAAACCCGGCTAGCCGGCAAGCTTGTTCGGCCCAGTGTCGGCTCGCAGCCCCCACCGGTTCCATCACCCAGGGGAGAAAGGCGGCCTCCTCGATGCGATTAACCCGATCGAATGCGGAGATGTCGGTGGGATCTACTGCCGGCAACGCCAGTCGAATCGCGTCGTGCGTCAGCGTGCGCCGATCTAAGTTCTCAAAGTGCTTAGCCGCATGCCCCGGATATTGTTCGGCGACGACTAGGTCAAAGTTCCGCAAAGCAGTTTCAGACAGGGCGTGCTCCGGTTCCTGCTGGCTTAGCTCCACACGTAGTTGGGGAAACTCGGCGCGCAGTCGACGCAGAGCGGTGGGCATAATCGCAAGCATCGCGGTCTGAAAAGCGGCCAAACGCACGGTTCCCGACACGGCGGAGAGTGTGGCTTTCAAATCTGCCTCGGCGCGCTCCATCGAATCCAAGAGCGTCTCGGTGTGTGCAACCAAGACCTGTGCCTGTGGGGTCAACGCCAAGGTGCGCCCGTTGCGTTGCAAAAGCTTCACCCCGGCCTCGGCTTCGAGCAAGCTCAACTGCTGTGAAACCGAAGATGGCGAATAGCTCAACGCGAAAGCTACATCGACGATGGTTCCGCGGATGCTCAGCTCGCGCAGCAGGCGCAGTCGTCGCATTTCAAACATAATTTCCGAACCACTTTCCAAGTGACTAAGCGCGGTGCAAGACAGGGTTTTGGTATCGATTACGATACATCGGAAAAACCGATGGTAACAATTCACTTTTGTTCACTTTTACTGAAGTGAATTAGGGGTCATACTCGAAAGTGCACACAGCTTTTTCGAAGTAAGCCCTCGGAATCTGCCAGCAGGCCTATCCGGTTGGACCCAGAACGAAAGATGCGTTGGTGCTCCTGGAATCACCCATCATTGTGGAAAGGCGCAACGTGTCACTCACGAACAACATCCCCTCCCATGTACCAGCAGCGGTCGCTGCCGACGGAACCCCCTTGGTGCAGCCCGCCGAGCTGGCCGAAGAGGCCATTGCTCTGGTTCGGCACTGGTTGACCGAAGCCGCTAAGTATCCCGCGGATGCCTCGGCCACCCGTTTGGCTGGGGTCTTGAAGGATCCCCAAGGTCTGGAATTCACCGTGGGATTCGTCGACGGAGTGATTCGTCCCGAAGATCTGAAGGTTGCCGCAGCGAACCTGAGAACTTTGGCACCGAAAGTGCCTAGCTTCCTGCCTTGGTATATGCGCAAGGCCGTGGCCCTAGGCGGCGCACTGGCTCCGGTGCTGCCGGGTATCGTGGTTCCGGTGGCCCGTCGGGTGCTTCGTGAAATGGTTGGTCACCTGATCATCGACGCCAGTGATAAGAAGCTGGGCGGGGCAATTTCTAAGATTAAACGCGAGGGTGTGAACCTGAACGTCAACCTGCTCGGCGAATACATCCTTGGTGAAGGTGAAGCCGCCCGCCGCATTGCCGGCACCGAAAAACTTCTAGCCCGCGATGACGTGGACTATGTCTCGATCAAGGTTTCCTCCACCGTCGCCCCACATAACCACTGGGCCTTTGACGAAGCGGTGGAGAACATCATCGCGAAGCTGCGCCCGCTCTACCAGATGGCCGCCAACGCGCCGGTCAAGAAGTTCATCAACTTGGACATGGAAGAGTTCAAGGACCTAGAACTGACCATCGCGGTCTTCACCAAGCTGCTGTCGCTCGATGAGTTCAAGGACCTGCCTGCCGGCATCGTCTTGCAGGCCTACCTGCCCGATGCGCTCGGCGCGATGATCGAACTGCAGCAGTTCGCTGCCGCGCGCGTGGCCGCCGGTGGCGCACCGATTAAGGTGCGTGTGGTTAAGGGTGCGAATCTGCCGATGGAAACCATGGAAGCGGACATCCACGGCTGGCCACTGGCTACCTGGCACAGCAAACAGGATTCGGATACCAGTTACAAAGCGGTCCTGGAATACGCGCTGCGCCCGGACCACATTCAGAACGTGCGCATCGGCATCGCCGGGCATAACCTCTTTGACGTGGCGCTGGCCTGGTTGTTGGCGAAGGCCCGCCGGGTGACATCAGGCATCGAGTTCGAAATGCTGTTGGGAATGGCCACCGGTCAGGCCGAGGCGGTGCGCAAGGACGTGGGCGAACTGTTGCTCTACACCCCGGTGGTGCACCCCAATGAGTTCGACGTGGCCATCGCCTACCTGATTCGTCGCCTTGAAGAAGGGGCCAGCCAGGAAAACTTCATGTCCGCAGTTTTCGAACTGGAGCAAAACGAGGCCCTGTTCGAACGTGAAACCAATCGTTTCCTCGCCTCCTTGGAAGCGATGAACGACCATGTACCTTCCTCCCACCGTGTTCAAGACCGCAATCAGGACCAGCCGGGGCTAGCTGCCAAGGTGGCGGGTTTCGCCGATGGTTCCACCACCTTCTTCAACACCCCGGACACCGACCCGGACCTAGACGCCAACCGTCGCTGGGGGCGTGCCATCCTGGAGCGGATGCAGGATTCCACGCTTGGCAAGGACTTGGTTTCGGGGCACACCATCGATTCTGCTGCGGAGTTGGATGAAGCGATCGCCATGGGCGTGGACGCAGCCAGTGACTGGCAGGAGCTTGGCTCGGCCGCACGGGCCGACATTTTGCACCGTGCGGGGCTACTGTTCGAGGAACGCCGCGGCACCATGCTTGAGGTGCTGGGGTCCGAATGTGGCAAGACCATCGACCAGGGCGACGTGGAAGTATCCGAGGCGATCGACTTCGCCCACTATTATGCGGAACTGGGCCGTGAACTCGATGAGGTAGACGGCGCGAAGTTCGTTGCTTCAAAACTCACCGTGGTCACCCCACCGTGGAACTTCCCGATGGCCATCCCGGCCGGTTCAACCCTCTCGGCGCTGGCCGCCGGGTCCGCAGTGATCATTAAGCCCGCCAGCCAGGCCGCCCGTATCGGTGCGGTGATGGTCCAAGCGCTCTGGGATGCCGGGGTGCCGCGCGATGTGCTGCAACTGGTTTTCGTTGGAGAACGTGAACTGGGTCAGCAGTTGGTCTCTGACCCACGAGTGGATCGGTTGATTCTCACCGGTGGCTACGAAACCGCCGAATTGTTCCGCTCCTTCCGCAAGGACCTGCCATTGCTGGCTGAAACCTCCGGAAAGAACGCCATCATCGTCACCCCACACGCGGATTTGGATCTGGCCGCACGCGACGTGGTGCAGTCCGCGTTCGGGCATGCCGGACAGAAGTGTTCGGCCGCTTCGCTGGTGATTCTGGTGGGCTCGGTCGCCGAATCCCGGCGTTTCAACAGTCAGCTGATTGACGCGGTGAAATCCTTGCGGGTGGGCTACCCTTGGAACCCGCAGGCTCAGATGGGACCGTTGATTGGAGAACCGGGGGAGAAGCTCAAGCGCGGGCTGACCACGCTGGGGGCTGGCGAAAGCTGGGCCTTAGAACCGAAGGCCTTGGATGAGTCCGGCATCCTCTACTCGCCCGGTGTACGTTACGGGGTACAGCGCGGTAGTGAATACCACCTGACCGAGTACTTCGGGCCGATCTTGGGTGTGATGACCGCCGAAACTCTGGAAGAGGCCGTAGCGATGGTCAACGAGATCGACTACGGGTTGACCTCGGGCCTGCACTCGCTGGACCGCGATGAACTGGCCTACTGGCTGGAGAACGTTCAGGCCGGCAACATCTACGTGAACCGTGGAATTACCGGGGCGATCGTGCAGCGTCAGCCTTTCGGTGGCTGGAAGAAGTCCGCGATCGGTGCCGGAACCAAGGCTGGTGGCCCGAACTACCTAGTGGGTCTGGGCTCTTGGGAAGATGCGCCGGTCCGCGAAGGCGCCGCACTGTCCAGCTTTGACCAGCGTTTACTCAGCACCGCAGATTTGGCATCAGCCGATGAGCAGTGGCTGGCCGCCGCCTTGGGAAATGACAAGCTCTGGTGGAACAAGGAATTCAATCAGGCCAAGGACCGCAGTGGACTGTTGGCCGAGCGAAATATCCTGCGGTACTTGCCGGTGGATGTGACTGTGCGCTTCGAAGCCGAGAGCAGCGGACACGGAATTGCTGAGGGACTGCGCGTGGTCGCCGCCGGTGTTACTGCCGGATCGCGCGTCGTCTTCTCCAGTGATGTGGAGTTGCCACGCGGGGTGCGGAACCTGCTAGCCGAACACTCGGTGACCGTGGTGCGTGAAGATGCAGCAGCTTTTGCCACACGAGCCAAGGCCCTAGCCGCGAAAAATGGGCCGGAATCCGCGGCACGGATTCGCTTGATCGGCGGCTCGGTTGCCGAAGTCTCCGAGGCCACCAACGGTAAACCGGATGTGGCGATCTACGCGTCGCCGGTCACCGGTGCTGGCCGAGTGGAACTGTTGCCCTTCCTGCACGAGCAGGCGGTTTCCATTACGGCTCACCGCTTCGGTACGCCGCATCCGTTGAGTAACGATCTGATCTAGTGCCGTTCACAACCCATCTCGGGGGCGCTGTTCTGATACCGCAAGTATCAGGGCAGCGCCCCCTTGACGTTAAGCAGTGAAATCCTCGGATCAACGCCTATCTGGATAAGATGTGCGACATGGCCAGAACCTTCACCTTGATTCAGCTGCGCTACTTTATGGAGGTGGCACGACTGGAAAATATGCGAGCGGCCGCCCAATCGTTGAATGTCACCCAATCCACGCTGTCCGCGGCGGTTAGCCAGCTGGAAAATGAACTCTCGGTCACGCTCTTCCGTCGCTTGGCAAGCCGCGGGCTGCAGCTGACCGACGATGGCAAACGCCTCTTATCCGGCGCCCGCGCACTCTTGGAGGATGCTGAGATCCTGCATGCGAGTGTCAGCGGAGCATCCCAAGGGCTCACCGGTCAGCTGCGCGTCGGTATTTTCGCCCCGATTGCCCCCTTCATTGCTCCACGCCTGCTCAGCGGCTTCGCCCAGCGTCACCCGGGAATTGATCTGACCTTTTTGGAAGGCACCCAGCAGGAAATTCTCAGTGCTCTGGAGCGTGGCGAATGTGAAATCGCGCTAATGTACGACCTAGGAGTCGGTGCCGGGTTCACTATGCAACCGGTGGAACGGATTGGCGCCCACGTGATCCTGGCCCAAGACCATCCGCTGGCTCAAGATGGTCAGCCCGTACATCTGTCCCAGTTGCAGGACGAACCTTTCGTCTTATTGGATCAAGAACATTCACGCGAATACTTCTTGCGCTTATTCAGTTCCCTAGAGTTGCGCCCGAAGATTCGTTATCGGGTGTCGGGTTATGAAACCGTGCGCTCTTATGTGGCCATGGGATTGGGCTACTCGATCTTGAACCGCCGGTTAGACAATGCGATGACCTATACCGGGCTGCCAGTGGTGCGCGTGGAAATCAGCGATCCAGTGCAACCCATCGACATCGTCGTGGTGCATCCCGTCAAGCAAGCCATGGGTCGTAAAGCCCAAGCATTTGCACGCTTCGCCAGCGAAGAACTGAACGACTTCAACGGCTAGTGATCGGAAAAAACGATCACGGTGTGCGAAGAAATGCGTTGGACGGTGTGGTGGCGATCACGTCATGATGAGTTCCAAGCACATCTTCAGTAACCGAGCCATCTCATCTGTGGCCGGCGAGCGAAAGCAGGCAAACGCGTGACAATCAACAAAAGCACCTCGGAACCCATGCTGAGCCCCGAAGCGCCGCAGCCTAAAGTTAAGGCAACCGGCATGCAACGTCGAGTATTAGCAGGCGGTAGCGTCGGCCAATTTATCGAATTCTATGACTTCACGCTTTACGGGTTGTCGGCGGTGACTCTCTCGCACCTGTTCTTCCCCTCGGGCAGCACCATGGCAGGGCTTCTGGCCACGTTCGCAACCTTTGGTGTGGCATTCTTGGTTCGCCCCCTTGGTGGAGTGTTTTTCGGTGCCCTGGGTGACCGAATTGGACGTCGCCGGGTTCTATTCATCACGCTGATGGCTATCGGTGTGGCAACGTTCGGCATTGGCTTGCTACCCACCTACGCTCAAATCGGGGCACTGGCTCCGATGCTGTTGGTGCTGTGTCGGCTGATTCAAGGGTTCTCTGCCGGTGGGGAGTCGGTGGGTGCGCCAGCCTTCGTCTTTGAGCACGCGCCGCTGGACCGACGTGGATTCTGGCTGACCATCACCCTGTCGGCAACCGCATTGCCGTCGGTGTTCGGCGGCACCCTGATTCTGGTGCTTTCCTCCACGATGAGTAGCGAAGCGTTCATGTCCTATGGCTGGCGTATTCCGTTCCTGTTGGCGCTGCCGATGGCGTTCTTCGGATTGTGGATCCGCGCCAAGACTGAAGAATCTGAGGTCTTCAAGGAAGTGTTGCGCAAGAACGAACATAAGGAATACAGCCCCCTGCGCGAAGCGTTCGCCGAGAATAAGCTACGCATGCTGCAGGTCATCTTCGTGATGGCATTGACCGCGATGGGTTTCTACTTCCTGTCCGGCTATTTCGTCTCCTATGTGGAAGTCTCCGGAAACTTGAGCCGAGAACAATCGTTGCTGGCTAACGCTGTCGCCATGGCTAGTTATGCCCTGCTCCTGCCAATTGGTGGAAAGCTCGGCGATCGGTACGGCCGCAAGACCATGCTCATCGCCGGTTCGGCAATGTTGGCTCTGCTGAGTATGCCGTGCTTCTGGCTGGTCACCAGCGGGTCACTACCACTGGCGATCGCCGGTCAGCTGCTCTTCGTGATCCCGATGTGCGTCTACGGGGGCGGCTGCTACACCTTCTTCGTCGAAATCTTCAAGACCAAGACTCGCTTCACTTCCTCGGCGATCAGCTACAACGTGGCCTACGCGGTGTTCGGTGGAACAGCACCATTTATTGGCACGATGCTGGTGAGCCTCAGCGGTGTGCCGATGATGCCAGGGGTGTACATGGCTGCGGCCGCCGCAGTGGTCTTCTGTCTCTTGGTCTTCACTCCGGTGCCGGAAACTCACCCGGTGCTGGGTGAGAAAAACACTGCACCAGCCGCCTAGAACCCGCGGCCCACCCACCCAGTACAACTTGCAAGTTTTTTGAAAGGACAGCTCATGGGCAACGATTTCCTCGCTGACTTCCATCATGTAGCAACCTTTGGCGCCACCGAAAATAACGGTGTAGAACGCCAAGCAGCCACCGCCGAAGACAAACTCAGCCGCGACTGGTTCGCGAAATTCACCCGCGAACAAGGCTGGGAACTGCAAACCGATGCCATCGGAAATATGTTTGCACTCAACGAATTGGTCCCCGGGGCGCCATATATTCTGCTTGGTTCACACCTCGACTCCCAACCGCTGGGTGGACGCTTCGATGGTGCCTACGGCGTCATCGCCGGGTTGCACGCAGCGAAAAACATTAGCGAACAGCTGGGCCAGAATTCGGAGCAACCAAAATTCAATATTGGTGTGGTGAACTGGTTCAACGAAGAGGGCGGACGCTTTGCCCCTTCCATCATGGGGTCCTCAGTCTTTGCCGGGCTGATGGATCGTGAGCAGATGCTGCAGGTTCAAGATCTGGCCGGGACTACTGTTTCCCAAGCCCTAGAAGCCATTGGGTATTTAGGAACCGATGCGGGACCGGACGTCGCTGGCTACGCTGAAATACACATTGAACAAGGACGGATTCTGGAACGTGAAGGAATCAGCCTCGGCGCGGTGGACTACTCCTGGTACACCCAGAAACTCGATGTCGAGGTGCTCGGCGAACAATCCCATACCGGTGCGACGGCCATGGCCGATCGACATGACGCGCTCGTGGCCGCCAGCAAGGTGATCTTGAAAGTGCACGACGTAGTGAACCGCTTTGAACCCGAGAGCATTGTTTCCTCGGTCGGACGTATGACCCTCGAACCAAACTCCCCAATTGTGGTTGCTCGTCGTGTCCACCTAGTAGCTGACCTGCGTGCTGAGAAAAAACAGACGGTTATTGAGGCCCGTCAGGTGCTACTGGAACAGATCGCACAGATCGCCGAAGAGCATGAGATTCGGATTCTCGTGAACGATTTCGATATTCGAGAAATCCAGTACTACCCGGAAGACGGACTGGAACTAATCGAAAAGGTTGGAGCCGAACTGGGAGTCTCGGTCCGCCGCATCCGCACCATGGCCGGACACGATTCGGTGGCGATGAACCGCATCGCCCCGACGGTGATGATGTTCATTCCGTCCGTTGACGGGGTGAGCCATTGCGAACGCGAATTCAGCACCGATGACGATATGCTGACCGGTCTAGAAGCCTTGAGCACCGTCGGATACCGCATGGTTTGCGGGGCCTTGAGCCCGGACGCTTCGAATGCCGATGACGGTGACTTGCTTCGGGATGAAGCTTTACGCTCGACGACTGTGAGTATGGTGCGCTGATGTCTGAAGAGATTTGCTTCCTCACCGCCGCCGAACAACGCGCCGCCTTCATTCGAGGGGACATCGCACCCAGCGAAGTGCTCCAAGCACAGTTGGAACGCATTCATACCTTTGATCCGGGGCCCGAGGGGATCGGCGCTATTACCGAGGTGTTGGAAAAGACCGCTCTTGAGCAGGCTCATCACGCCGACGAACGGTATGCAAGGGCACGGGTGCGCGATGAGCAATTACCGGCACTGCTAGGAATTACGGTGGCGACTAAAGAAAAGCACGGCATCGCTGGCTTGAGCCTGAGTCAGGGGCTGTTAGCGCATCAGCACGTCGTGGCCACGGAAAACCATCCAATCGTTGATCGGTTGCAAGCCGCGGGCGCGATTATCCATGCCCGGACGACCAGCCCTGAATTTAGTTGTGCCACAGTTACGCACTCGCCGATGTGGGGCGTGACACGCAACCCGTTCAACCGTGCTAAATCCCCGGGAGGCTCCTCTGGAGGGTCTGCTGCCGCATTGGCTGCCGGGTTCACGACTCTGGCGACCGCATCGGATATTGCCGGATCAACCCGTATTCCAGCAGCTTTCACCGGGACAGTGGGGTACAAAGCACCTTACGGTCGAGTACCCGGGGCTGGGTATCTGGCCGCGGATTGGTACCGTGGCGATGGTCCGTTGGCACGCACCGTGGCGGACACCGCGCTACTAACTTCGATAATGGCCGGAGCACATCGTGCCGACGTAAATTCGTGGGGTGCACACGGTGAAGATCCCCTGTCAGAAAACTTGCCACCGTTAACCGGAATCCGGTTTGGTCTGAGCATCCAGCTGGGTGACTATCCAGTCGCGGAACCCGTGGTGCGGGCAATGAACACCGTCGTAGCGCGCTTGCGTGCGGCCGGTGCTGAGGTTCAGGAAGTTGAACTGCCCTGGACGACCGTGCAGATTCGTGAAACCTATCTGGCGCACTTCGGGCAAATCCTCGCTCCAGCGATGCAGCAGCTTCTTCAGCACTCCGCGGAAGAACAAGCAACCTACACCAAGAAGTTCATCCACCGAGCGCTGCAGGCCGCTGAAACTCATAGCCTGATTGACTCCTTACAACTTGATAATCGGATCAATGCCGAACTGAATCGGGCCACCGAGAAGATCGACATCTTGTTGTGTCCGACCAATGCGATGAGTTGGCTGGAGGCCGAGGGGGATTACCTAGACGGGATCACCTTGCGGGGCCGGCATCTGGAACATTATTGGGAAGGCCATATGACCAGCCCCTTCAATATTTGTAATCAGCGAGCCGTGATGAACATTCCGATCGGGATCGGCGAGGCGGGTATCCCCATTGGCATGCAGATCGTTGGGCAGCCGCGCGAAGAAAGGAAGGTCTTCGCGGCCGCGCAGCACCTAGAGGAACTGCTGGGTTTTGACTCACGCGCCACAGACCTGCCGCAACCACAAATGAGCCACCGGTAATTGGGGGAGGTTCCCGGAGCTTAGGGTAAACCCGGGTTCGAGCAACAACGGCTGCTGGCCGCCCCACCTCGTGGGAGGTTTGGGGGAAACCGGGACGGCAGTCAGCACGGTGGCTCGAACCCGGCAGTCAGCACGGTGGCTCGAACCCGGGGGTCTGCGATGGCGGGTTCCAATAGGTGTTCCGCCGTGGGACTTGATCCGGGTCTAGATGCGTCGGCATGAGGGCATGGGGCAGTCCATTGCGCATCACGATCTTGATTTCCCCGGTTTCGATCGCGTGATGATGCGAATCGCAGGCCGGCCCCAGGTTATTCAATGCCGTTTTTCCGCCGCGGTACCACGGCTCAATATGGTGGATCTCCAGATGGCTTGGTGGCACAGAACAGCCCGGAACCAGACACCCGCGATCACGCGCTAACACGATTTCCCGCAGAGCTGGTGGTACCAGTCGTCGGGTGCGTCCGTAATCGAGAATGGCACCTTGGGAATTGAACACCGCGGGAATGATCTCCGCCTGACACAGCAGCTGTCGGAGTTCATCGGGAGGTAGGTGGATCCCATGGGCAGTGCGGGCATGGCCTGCAGCTAAGTTTTTCAGCTGTTGTAGTTGCAGGTGGACGATCACCCGGGGTAAGACTTTCTTTCGGCCGGTGACACCTGCGGTGCTACTTGATAGCAGATCCATGAGCGCGTTCATGGCTCGTTCGGCGGGTGTGGCTTCGAGCCCTGGCGCCTCAGGCTCCCATCGTTCAGCATCCGCCATGTCCTCGGGCAGGAAATCCGGGCGTTCGGAAGCAGATTCAATTGTGGAGCCTTCGGTTGGCATGTTGCGTGCTGCCTGACCGGCCAGCGTGCGCGGGTTGTTGGCTTGAGCGATGGCCGACTCGATCCGTTCGGCATCGACAAGCGAGACCCGCAGCAGGTATTCACGACACCGTGGGTTGCGTACCGGCAAGCGGAAGACCCCAAGGCGCAATGCCGCGCGGGTACTCCGTGAACTGTGACTCGCCGCATCCTGAATCAGGTTTTTCACCAGTTGATCCGATTCACGCGCTTCGGGGCGTTGTTGCAGGAGCTTAGCCGCGTGTTCCTCCACAGTCCGGCCATCGGCGTGACGCAGCGTCGGGGCACAAGGAACCCCGTCAAAGGACGTATCGGTTGGTTCATGTTTAGCCAGCTTGGCGCTGGTGCTACGCACCTGATCCGGGTTATAGCTCGGGTCGTTGAAGAGTTTGGCCAGATGCCCAAACCGTGGACTTAGCGGGGTTCCTGCGGCATCGCGTCGTGCGATCAAATCACTGGCGTCAAGCAGTTGCTGCCGGGCTTGGGTGTAGGGGATGCGTAGCCAGGCAGCTAGAGCTTCGGCCGGGTTCTTGAAGCTAGGACGGCCGGTGCAGCGGCGGGCTGGCTGCGTCAGATCCGCTGGCATGGTGCGCAGTTGCTCGTACTCGGCCGGGTCGAGCTGATGGGCGTTGCTGGCTGCGATCCGGTCTGCGGCGGTGAGCGCCATCCGGGTGGCTTGATGCTGTAGCGACTGTGCCATGGTGGCCAGTTCCAGTGCCATCCGCGGGTCGGTGGTTTCGGCTAAGGATTCGCGCAAGATCGTGAAAATGTGCGAGGTTGCCGCAAACAGATCCCGCCAGAGCGCTGGATCAGTGTCCGGGCGCACCACCGTACCGTCATGCTGCAGCGATTGCAGCGATTGCAGCGAGTGCAGCAGCCGTTGCAACTGGCTGAGCTCGGAGGCCGGGGTGTTGGATAACATGTCCCCAGTGTGAGGTGCTCTTCTCGGTTTTAATCCGGTCGGCGTGAATTTGTGGATAAGTTTTGTCGTGCGGCCGTTGGCTTAGCCAGCCGGTCGGCCAGCACCGCCGCCCACGCGGGCAGCACCCAGCGGGCCACCCCGAGAAGGATGTATACGGTGGTGGTGGCTGATTCGGAATTACTCACCATGAGCATCACCCAAGACATGATGAGACTACCCGTTAGCGCAGTGATCCACCCGGCAGCGCGTTTCGGGCGGAGAATCAGCCAGCCGGTCAGCACCAGCAATGGGAGCAAGAACCCGCAAGTGATCAGATATCCGGAGTAACTGTCGGTGAGATCAAGAGAGCGGACAAGGAACCAGTCACCGTATTCGACGGTGCCGATGACCGGAGCTTTGAGTACCGCATCGAGCACCAGAGCACCCAAGATCACCCCCATGGCCCAGAGCTTGGTGCTTCGCCTACCCGGTACCAACCAACAGCTGGCGAGCACCAGTACACGCACCACCCAGAGGGTGATAACCAAGAAAGTGCCGCCAGCCAAAACCAGATGAGCGAGGCTCAAAGCGGCGTTGGTCACCAAACCGATGAGGAGTATCAACCACAGCAGAAGCTGTCGGGCCGGTAACTGGATACGTGGGGACGTGGTGCTCAAAGGTGCTGCTCCTGCGTGGCGCCAGATGTGGGCCGGGCCCACAAGTGTTCGGTTTGCTCCTGAGTCAGCTTAACCCGTGGGGCTGTGTCGCAACTGGGCAACACACCATCCGAACCGGGGCGGCATCGCTGGTGAAGGAAGAGCGCTGCTGCCCGGTAATTCGGACGTTGCTTCCCGAGCGAGGTTGACCTTGCGGTCCAGCACCTTAGTCTTCGAGCTTTAAGGCCTTGCGTAGGGTCAGGGCCCCGCCGGTGTGCATGACCGCGCGACGATAGATTTTCTCGGCAAAGATCAAGACCGCCCAGCTGAAGGCCACCACGACCAACAGTGAGAGCGCCGGCTCCCACCACGGCACGTTACCGGTGAGCAGGCGGATGGGCATCGCTACCGAGGAGACGATGGGGATGTAGGAGGCGATCACCAGAACCGTGCCCTTGGCGTAGAGCCCCACAAAGAGGATGCCGACCAACAAGGTGACCACCGGACCGGAGGATTGTTGTAGGTCTTCGGTGCGTGCGGCCAACGCACCCAGGGCAGCCCAGAATCCGGCCAGCACCAAGAACCCGGCAAGGAAGAAGACGACGAACCAGGTGGCGACCTGCGAGACGACCCCCAGGAAGGGGATCTCTACCGGGGAGAGCCAGGCAGCGGCCAAACCCACGCCCAGGAAGATCAGCAACTGTCCGACCGCCAAAATAATATTGCCCAGGATTTTGCCGGCCAAGAGTTCGCGCAATTTGATGGCGCTGGCCAGAATCTCCACCACACGGTTTTGCTTCTCTTCGATCACCGAGTTCGCGATCGGCATGCCGAAGAGCAAAGCCGCCATATAGAACAGGAAGGAGAAGATGAACGCCATTGCCTGGATCATCGAGTTGCGTTCGGCATCTCCCTCTAACAGTTCAACACGCAACAGATCAGCGTCCGGGAGCAGTGCGGGATCAAGTCCCGAGGACTGCAACAGCTGCGCGGTCATCACCTCTTGGGCGGAGCTGGAGAGCAAGCTGCTTAGGGCGCTGGGGATTTCTTCACGGCCCTGCACAATGAAGCCGTCGGCGCCGTCGCTGCTCAGAATGGCATCAAGTTCACCCTCGGCCAGTTGGGACTGAGCGTCGCTCGCATTGGGCTGCGCAATACTCAGTTCCACGTCCTCGCCTTGCCGTTGTTGGGCCTGCTGTAGCACCTGCTGCGAAAGTTGATCCGCTGCGGCGACGGAATAGTTACTGGTGCGGTTGGCGAGGAAGGAGGTGAGCACGATGGCGCCGACAATCAACAACACGGTGATCAGGGTGGAGATAATGAAGGCTCGGTCGCGGATCTTGGTTTCGACTTCGCGTAAGGTCACGGTTAGCCAGGCTGGGGTGCTGCTCATCGGATGACCTCACGGTAGATATCTGCCAAGCTGGGGCGTTGTAATGAAAATTCGTGGACAGAACCGCGTTGCAGGGCTTGGGCCAACACTTGTTGGGCGACTTGATCCGAAGCGAAGCGGAGTAATGCTTCGTGGCCCGCAATGTCGAGAGTTTCAACTCCCGGCGTCTGGCGCAACCAGCCGGTATCGCCATCGAGAACTAAACGGTGCATCGTGGCATGCTGTGCGCGCAGTCGATCGGCCGACCCACTGGCGACGATCCCACCATCCTGAATGATCACCACGTTCTCCACGAGGCTTTCGAGCAGGTCCAGCTGATGGGAGGAGAAGAGGATGGGTACTCCGCGGGCGGCATAGTCGTGCAGGATCGAACTCATCGCATCCACCGCCAGCGGGTCCAACCCGCTGAAGGGTTCATCGAGCACTAACACCTCAGGTTCGTGCAGCAGCGCCGCGGTGACCTGCACGCGCTGCTGATTACCCAAAGAGAGCGAGTCAAGTTTGGCCTTGGCCCGGTCGGCCAACCCGAAGCGTTCCAGCAGCTCCATGGCTCGGCTGCGAGCCACCGGGCGGCTGAGCCCGTGCAAGGCGCCGAGGTACACCAGCTGGTCGATGACCGGTTGGCGTGGGTATAGCCCACGTTCTTCGGGCATATAACCAAAGTTAGGCCGGGTGGTTTGCCACAGCTCCTTCCCGTCGAGGGTGACCCGTCCCGCGTGGGCGGTCAATAACCCCATGATGATGCGCATGGTCGTGGTTTTCCCGGCGCCGTTGGCACCGACGAAACCGGTGAGCGCTCCACGCGGGACCTCGAAGCTGATCTCACGTAGCACCGGTCGGTCCCCGAAGGATCGAGCGATATTTTCCAGTTTGAGCACGAGTTGCTCCTTGTGCGATGCGGGTGGCTGGTTACCTCAAGCTTAGGAAAAACCGCATCGGTGGAAGTCACACCCAAGGATGAAACTATTGGATGAGTCCCACACGGTGGGCAAAGAGTGCCGCTTGAACCCGGTCGCGTAGATTCGTTTTGGCTAAGAGGTTGGACAGATGGGTTTTGACGGTGGCTTCGCTCAATCCCAGTTGCTCGGCGATCTCCTGATTATTTTTCCCGCCGGCGAGCGCGGTCAGTACCTGTAGCTCACGTTCGGTGAGTTTGTGCAGCAAAACCTGTGCTTCGGCATCCTCGGCGGAGGCCGGATGCGGGGTCCGTCGACGAATGAGTTTCAAGGTCACTTCGGGGGAGAGTAGCCCATGACCGGCGGCGACCTGGTGTACCGCCTGAATCAGGTTTTCCGGTTCGGTATTTTTGAGCAGGAACCCGCTGGCGCCGGCGTCTAACGCGTCGAAGAGGTAGTCGTCGCGGTTGAAGGTGGTCAGCACGATAATTTTGGCCGAGGTGTCGCGCACGAGGTGTGCGGTGGCGGCGATTCCGTCCATTTCGGGCATCTGAATATCCATTAGCACCACCTCGGGGGCTAGTTCGTGGACCATGCCGATGGCTTGCGCGCCGGTGCGCGCGGTGCCTACCACGCTGATCCCGGGGTCGGTTTCCAGAACGAGTTGCAGGCTGGAGAGGATGAGGGGCTGGTCATCGGCGATGACGACGCGGATGGGGTTCATAGTTCGATTTTAGTGTTTGCTTCGGTGCTTATCCGCAGCCGGGCGCGGGTGCGCCAGCCCCGCTCGGTGCGTGGACCGATCTCCACTTCACCGCGGTGTAACTTGGCCCGTTCGCGGATGCCGCGTAATCCGAAGCCGGAACCGCCACTGCCGAGCACGGCCCGGCCATCGTCGGTGACTTCGACTTCGACCCAGCTGCCCTGCTCATCGCATCCCGAGCGCAGCGCCAGCCGGGCCTGTCGTGCGGTGGAGTGGGTGCGCACATTGGTGAGCGCCTCGCTACTGATGCGGTAGAGCGCCAGCGAGAGTCCCTGCGGTAGGGCGGCAAGGAAGTCCGGGCGATGCTCAGCGACCAGCAGGCTCACCTGCAGTCCCAGCGCAGCCTGTTGTTCCACCAGTTGATCTAGTTGAGCCAGTGAGGGTTCGGGATGCCGCACGGTGTCCGCGGTACCGTCCGCGGCCGTTGGTTCTTCACGTAACACCCCAAGAAGTGCCCGGGTTTCACCCACTGCTTGGCGTGCTGAGTTTTCGATGCCGTGCATCAGTTCGGCGGCCTTGGCCGGGTCACGCTGCTGTACCAGCCGGGCCGCGGAGGCCTGCACGCCTACCGCGGAGATGTGGTGGGCCACCACATCGTGTAACTCCCGGGCGATGCGTAGCCGTTCTTCGGTTACTGCGCGGGCGGCTAATTCTTCGGTTTGTTCGGCGATGCGGCGGGCCTGGTCGATCACTAATTCATTGGAATAGGCCTTGGACCAGCCGGTTAGCCCCAGGAAAATGGCTCCGCCGAAATACAGCAGGTTCATCAAGAATACGTAGATCGGTAGGGCTTGCGCCGGGTCGATGAACCCGGCGGGGGCATCGACGATGTTCAGGTTGTTAATTTCTAGCAGATCCGCGGTGAAGAAGGAGAGCAGCAACCAGGCGGCCATCGCCAGCAGCATCATGCTCAAGGCCAGACGTAGGGCACGACGGTTTCGGGCCCACGCTACCGCGGAATAGATGGACAGGAAATAACCGAGCTGGAAACAAAGTTGCATGGCTACTACCGCGGCGCCGCTGTTCCCGGCGATCATGAATACCGCCGAGGAGATGAGCATCATCAGGATCGGATAGCGGCGGCGGAACGCTAGCGGCAGTACGATGGCGATGGTCGCGCCATAAGCCACTTCGCGCGCCGGTGTCTGCTCGATTTCAGTGAGTGATTGCACCAATTCCTGCATGAGTACCGCGAACACCATAAAGCCCAGGGCCGCGAAAAGGTCCCGGCGGTAGCCTTGGGGCGGGGGTGCAGGGCGTTCCCATTCGGCCGGTGGCAAGGCGGGAATGGTGCGGTGCATCAGTTCGCGGAGAAAAGTCATGTCGGTTCCTTGGGTGAGATGAGCTGCCCTCCGAGCACCTTACCGCTCGGGGTGGGTTGGAGTCGTGCTTCCGATGGATTACGCCGAAAGTTGAGTGCCGGGTGGAACATGTGGTTACTGGGCGGTAATGTGACGGTATGCACATGATTTTTCGTCTCATCGCGCTGCTACTCTCCGCGCGCAAACGTCCGCGGATCTCAATGTTGGATGCTGGCACGCTACCGATGCGTGCCACGCTGACCGATATTGACTTCGCCGGCCACATCAATAATGGGATGTACTTCTCGATTTTCGATTTAGGTCGCTTCGATCTGATGTTCCGTTCGGGAGTCTTTCGCACGATCCGGAAGAACGGGTGGACCCCAGTGGTGCAGGCCGAAACCATTACTTTCCGTAAATCGGTGAAGTTCGGGACCCGTTTCACGCAAGAAACCCTGCTGCTGGGCGCGGATGAAAAATGCATCTACTTTGAACAGCGGATCGTGGTCAAGGGCGAGATCTACGCACGCGGCTATATCGCTACCCGGATGGTCTCGGCCAAGGGCCCGGTGCCTAATGAGCAGATTTTTGCCGCGGCCGGGGTGAGCTTGCCGCTGGAGCGTGAACTTCCGCAGTGGCTGACCCGCTGGCGTGAAGAAACCGCGCTACCGGGCTCGCGCAAGCCAGCTCCGCATCGCTGGATTGGCTAGTGTTTAGCCGCGCGCTTGCGCCCGGCGATGCGCTGCGGTGAGGAAATCGATGATTTTTTGCTGATCCTTGACCCCGCGGGTGGATTCCACCCCGGAAGACACATCGACGCCGCTGGCTTGGGATAATTCCAGCGCCTGAGCCACGTTGTCGGCACTGAGGCCCCCGGCCACCAGCCAGTTCCGGCCCGCGGCCAGCGGACGCACCGCCGCGTAATCCCAGCTCTGCCCGCTGCCGGGAATCGCGGCATCGATCAGTAACAAATCCTCACCCAAGTCAGCGAACTGTGCTGCACTGGCATCCATGCGAACCGCGCGGATGGCCTTGAACCCGGCCTGTTGCACCGCAGCGATCTCTTCGGCGGTCCGTATACCGTGCAACTGAATCCACCCGACCTGCGCCGCTCGAGCCAGCTCGATGGCTTCCATTACCGGTTCGGAACGAAAGACCGCGACGCTGGCCACCCGCTCAGGGATGCGTTGAATCAGTGCCGCGGCCTGCTCGGGACTGATTTGGCGAGGTGATGCGGTGAGCACGAAACCTAAGGCATCGGCCCCGTGGGCGATAGCCGTATCCACATCGGCATCGGTCGACAAACCGCAGATTTTCACAAAGGCGCGGGGATTCACGGAAGTTAGGCTCCTGAAAAATCGGGGTTGCTGCGCTGTTCGGTGGTGCCCAAGTGGGTGGGAGTGTAGCCACCCGGGGAGTTCGCCCGGATGGAGAGCAAGGCGCGGGCATGTTCCCACAATGCGTGATCCTCTGCGCTCACCGGTTGCCATACCGGAACCGGCACGGCGGTCCCGGTTTCATCACGGGCCACCATCACGGTCAAACAATAGGTGGTCAATTCCAGCTGCCCGGTTTTCGGATCCCCGGAACGCACGTGCACCGCAATATGCATGCCCTTGGAACCGGTGTACACCAACCGGGCTTCCACTTCCACCAAGTGGCCGATGAAGAGTGGGCGGTAGAAACGGATCCCGCCGGAGAACACCGCGACCGCATCCCGCCCACAATAACGGGCAGCACATAGGGCCGCAGCCTGATCGATCCACTTCATCACAATCCCGCCGTGCACCTTTCCACCCCAATTCACGTCGGTCGGTTCGGCTAGGAAGCGTAGCGTGATCCGCTCGGCGGTCCCCGCCTGAGTGTAGGTCTGCCCCTTCATTTCCGCCACGATCGCCTCACGGATCTCGATCCGCGCCAGTGCGCGTTCCCGGCGTTCGTGTTCCACAGCGGTGCGTGGGGTGAAAGCTGGCACCGCGCGGGGTTTGCCGGCATCGTCGACCGCCACAAAAATCACGAGACAGGTGGTGGAGGTGCGGGTTCCGGTGCCGCGCAAGTCACGGAAGGACACCTCGGTGTAGACATGCATGGAGGAAGTTCCGGTGTACACAATACTGGAGGTGACCTCTACCAGGTCCCCGGAGTTTACTGGGTCGGCAAAGTGGATGTTGCCCACATAGGCGGTGACACAGTAGCTCGAAGCCCATCCCACGGCGGCGGCATAGGCGGCCTTATCCACCCACTCTAGGATGGTCCCGGCCTCCACCGTGCCCGACAGCCCCACATCCATGGGAGCCGCAAGAAATCTGAGGGTGATCTGATATGCCCGATCGGTGCTAGTGGCCGCGTCCATGGATCAAGTGTGCGCTACCGGTAATGTGGCGCGCAATTGCATGACTTCGCTCCCGGCTGCCGCGCCACCGGTGGGGTCAGCCACCCGGCGCTGGCTGCGCGGCCTACGATGGAGAGGTGAGTAAAGTTTTGACCCCCGGTTCTTCGCCCACCGCAGTGGTGGTGGGGCTTTCGGTGATCTCCAGTGCCGCGACCGCTTGGCTGGCAGTGCTGTTGGGTGTCGCACTGGACATTGGTCTTGCCGGGGAACGGTTGGACCGTTCGTGGGTCATCCAGGTACTTGGTGCAGTGCTGTTGGCCGGTGCCGCACTGGTGCTAATCCCAGTGATCATTCAGCGGGCGACGACGCGGATGCAGGACACCGCCCGGGCCCGGTTGTTGGAACATTATCTGGCCATTGGGCCACTGGCCCTGCCCCGGGGTGGGCACGGGGAACGGGTGAATACCGCGATGGATGCGGTGGACCGGATGGTGCGCTATCGCGCCGGGTTCATCGGTCCGGCGCTGGCCGCGGTCATTGCCCCGGTGATCGTGTTGGGTTTTGTGGCGGTGTTTCTGGACCTGCAGGCAGCCGGGATCCTTGGAATCCTGTTGCTACTGGTCCCGGTGATCGTGCTGGGCTTTTCCAAACTCTTCCGGTCTTCCTCCGGAGCCTACCGGCGGGCCCAAGGAACCTTGGCCGCGGTCTTTATGGACGCACTACGCAACCTGAGCATGCTCAAACTCAATAACGCCTCGGGCTGGATGGGTACCAAGGTGTCCGCCGCGGCGGAGCAGGTGCGCGTGCAGGTGATGAAACTCTTAGCCCGCAACCAACTGGTATTGCTGGTGATCGATGCGACCTTTGCCATGTTGCTGCTGGCCACCGCGGCCGGGCTGGCCTGGTGGAAATTGCACACCGGGGTACTCAGCCTGGGGGAAGCCGTGAGCCTAGTGGCGTTGAGCCTGTTGATGTTGGCCCCGGTGAATTATGTGGGCAGTTTCTTCTACATTGGGATGACCGGCAAGGCCGCCGAAACCCGAATCACCCAGACCCTAGCCGAGGAACGTCACCCAGGGATGCTTGAACCATTAACGGTGGACTTGCGTGCCAGCGGCTTCCAACTCGAAGGGGTGGCCGCGGGATATGAGTCGGACAAGGACACGATCAGTGACCTCCAATTGAGTTTCCCACCCGGCTCACGCACCGCCATCATCGGCGCTTCGGGCAGCGGCAAAACCACCCTGCTGCGGCTTTTAGCCGGTCAGTTAGAAACCAGCGCCGGGATCATTCACGACACCCGGCAGGGCATGGGGACAGCAACCTTGCGTTGGAATACCGCGGTTGTGGATCAAAACGTGAATCTTTTTGCGATGAGCCTGCGCGAAAACCTCGCGCTGGCCGACCCTCAGGCCAGCGACGCGGAAATGATCGACCTGCTAACCCGGGTGGGGTTAGCCCCCTGGTTCGCCGCACTCCCGCATGGCCTAGACCTACCCTTGGGCGAGGCCGGCACGCGGCTCTCCGGCGGCCAAGGTCAACGTTTGGCTATTGCCCGGGCCATCCTCGCCGACCGGGCGGTATTGCTTTTGGATGAGCCCACCAGTGCGCTAGATGTGCGCACCGAAGCCCAAGTGCTCCAACTCTTGCGTGAAGTGGCTGCGGATCGTACGGTCATCACCGTCACCCACCGGCTTTCCTTGCTGTCCGACTATGACCGGGTGGTGGTGATGGAGGCCGGAAAAGTAATTCAGGCGGGCCCAACCGCGCAGGTGCTGGCCCAAGACGGTTATCTGGCCCGGGCGATGGCCAGCTCGACCGCACGCAGCGCACACTCAGGGGAGGAATCATGAGCACGGAAAAGCACACGAGTTCGCGCTCTGCGGCGCTACGCTGGATCATTTCCTGCACCCGGGATCTGCTGGCTCGCCTGCTTTTGGCCGCGTTTTTGGCTTGCGGGACGCGTCTAGCTTCCTTAGGGATCTACTATGTGGCAGCGCTCGGCCTGCTGCGGGCAGCGGGCTTAGACCTGAGTCTGCCCGGAGCACAGCTGGATTACCCGGCGCTCGCCGGCTGTTTGGTGGGGTTGGCTTTGGCCAAGGGTGGGCTGCGTTATGCCGAACAGTTTGTGGGCCACCGGGTGGCTTTCTTGGCATTAGCTCGGTTGCGCACCCAAATCTACGCCGACTACGAACGCCAAGCCCCGTTCGCGGTCGGCTCGCATAGTGGGGCGATGCTGCAACGTGCGGTGCGCGATATCGACCGGGTGGAGGTATTTTTCGCCCACACCTTGCCCCCGGCCGTGGCCGCGGTAGTGGTCAGCGGATCGATCGGTCTCTGGGTGTGTCTTAGCGTGGATCTGGGCAGCGGGTTGATTCTGCTGGCCGGGTATCTGCTGCTCGGACTCGTGATCCCGCTGCTAGGACTTCGCACCCTGCAACGGGCCACCCAAGCGGAGACCGGGGCACGCCGTGCAGCTAGTGCGGTCATTGCCGATACCCTCGCCGGAGCCGAGGTGGTCTTCAGCCTCAACGCCCAGCGGGCGCTGGCGTCTCGGCTGCACAATACGCACCAAGATCCGAACGTTGCTCGGGCCGCCGCCCGCATGCTTGGAGTACGTTCGGCCTTGGTGAGCCTCATCCCTTGGCTGGCGGCTTTGGGCATTTTGCTCAACGGTCTCGGGACTCTCGATGCCGGCGTGCTGCTACTGCTGGTGGTGTTGTGCGTGCCTTCCTTTGAGGCAGTGCGCGCGGTCGACGGGTTCGTCTCTACTTTGCAAGAATCTTTGCACAGTATCGACCGGCTCTACGTTAACCACCGCACTGCTCCCGCGGTCGGCGACCCGCTACATCCGCAGGCTCCCGAGCAGACCGGCGAGGGGCTGCGGGTCAGCAATCTAGGTATCCACCGGGCCGGACAGCCGGTGGTCGAGCAACTGGACTTTGACCTGGCCCCTGGGCAACGAGTGGGGTTGATTGGAGCCTCGGGATCCGGCAAATCCTCGGTAGCGCACGCTCTGCTGCGCACCCTGCCAGCGACTGGCCAAGTGTTGCTCGACGGCGTGGATACCGCCGAGCTGGCGAAACATGATGTGCGTGAACGGCTGGTGATGGTGGCCCAAAACGATTCGTTGATCCGCGGAAGCTTGCGCGACAACCTGCTGTTGGGCCGGGCTAACCCCGGGGATGAACAACTGCTGAGCTTGTTGCATGAGCTCGGTTTGGGATCCTGGCTACAGACCCAACGTGCCGGGTTGGACACCAAATTGGGGGAGCGCGGCTCACGGATTTCCGGTGGGCAACGTCAACGTGTGGTGCTGGCGCGCGCCCTGCTACGCAACCCACGGATACTGATTCTGGATGAGGCCACCAGTGCGCTGGATACCCAGACCGAAGCGGCGGTGCTGGCAGTGGTGCAGCGCCGGGTGGATGCGGGAATGGGGTTATTGATGATCAGCCACCGCTTGGCGGTGTTGGAAAACTTCGACACCGTCTTGGTCTTGGATCGCGGACGGATCCATGAACGCGGCCCGGCGGCGACACTGCTGGCCGATGAATCCTCGCTCTTTAGCCGGATGCGGCAACGCGAACTCGATAGTATCGAAGCCGTGCCGTTGGCCGGTCAACCGCCAAGACAACTGGGTTAAGGGGTATCGCGGACGCACACCACAGGGCTAGGCTCGGCCTATGGCACGGTTTTTTGTCCTGATTTTCCTGATCCTGCTGGGAACCGCGGCGGTGCTCGCAGCGATCTTCGCCCTGGCCGTGGGCAGCCACGCCTGGTGGATCCTTGCCGCGGTGAGTGCCGCCCTGCTGGTTCTCGCGATTCACGATGTGGTGCAAACGAAGCATGCGATCCTTCGTAATTTCCCGGTGCTGGGCCATACCCGGTTCTTCTTCGAGTTCATCCGCCCCGAGATTCAGCAGTACTTCATCGAACGGAACACCGATGGTAAACCCTTTGACCGGGACACCCGGTCATTGATCTACGCCCGAGCCAAAGGGGCCGACAGTCACAAGGCCTTCGGCACCGAACGCGACGTGAACCAGGTGGGCTACGAATACCTGCTGCATTCCACCGCGCCGTCGGCCCCACCGGTCGAACAACATGGTGTGCGCATCGGTTCTAGCCAATGCACCCGCCCGGTGCGCGTCTCATTGCTGAACATCTCCTCGATGAGTTTCGGGGCGCTGTCCAAAAATGCGGTTCTCGCGATGAATAAAGGCGCAGCCAAGGGTCAGTTCATGCAGGAAACCGGGGAAGGTGGGCTCAGCGAATATCACCTGCGTTACGGGGCGGACCTGTTCTGGGAAATCGGTTCGGGCTACTTTGGGTGCCGCACCGCTAACGGGCGGTTTGACCCCGAAGGTTTTGCCCAGAAGGCGGCCAATGCTGTGGTCAAGGGGATCACCATCAAATTGTCCCAAGGTGCTAAACCCGGCTTAGGTGGGGTGTTGCCAGCAGCAAAGGTCTCGACGCAAATTGCCATGGCTCGTGGGGTACCCCGCGGTGAAGACTGCATCTCCCCGGCCAGTCACCCCGAGTTCAGCACCCCGCGCGAACTACTGCAGTTCGTGGCCAGATTGCGTGAACTGAGCGACGGTAAACCCATCGGCATTAAACTCTGTGTCGGCTCGCGGACCGATGTGTTGGCGATCTGTAAGGCGATGGTAGAAACCGGGATCCTCATAGATTTCATCACCGTGGATGGTGCAGAGGGCGGTACCGGTGCCGCGCCGCTAGAGTACGAGGATCATGTGGGGACCCCGCTGACTGAGGGCCTGATGTTGGTGCACAACGCGCTGGTTGGTACCGGCCTGCGCGATCAAGTGCGGGTGGGGGCCGCCGGAAAGATCGCCTCCGGTAGCGATATCGTCAAACGACTGATTCAGGGCGCGGATTTCTGTTTTGCCGCCCGCCCGATGATGATGGCCACCGGGTGCATTCAAGCCCAAAAATGCCACACCAACCGTTGCCCGGTCGGGGTTGCTACACAGGACCGTCGGCTAGTGATGGCGCTAAATATCGAGGACAAGGGTAACCGTGTGTATAACTATCACCGGTTGACCGTGACTGAGGCGGCGCAACTAATCGCCTCCATGGGTTTGGATGGACCGGAGCAGCTCACCCCGCGGATGCTGCGCCGTCGGGTGAACACTCAAAGCACCCGTTCCTACGCTTCGCTCTTTCACTGGTTACGTCCGGGGGAGTTGCTTGAACAGGTGCCAAGTAGTTGGGCGGAGGATTGGGCGCAGGCCGATCCGGATCACTTCGGGGAGCACGCCCCGCTGACCTATACGATCCCAGCCCCCGTGGCGATCATTCCCGCGGACGGGCAATACCGCGTGCCAGGAAGTAATGTGCCACGGGTAGAACCCCGGGACTCACAGAGCGTGAAACCGGTCCCTTCCGACGCCACCCGGCCAGAGGGGCGGCCTGGACGACCCAAGAGCTAATGCAGGGGTTAGTCCTTCGAATCCATCAGCCGTAGCAGTCCCGCATGGTCAACCTGCTCCAACGAAGCCGGCATCCACGCCGGGTTGCGATCCTTATCGATTACCTGGGCGCGGATCCCTTCGGCCAGATCCGGCAGGTGCATCAGATGATCGGCCAGCCGAAGCTCCCGGTCTAGAGCCGAACGCAGATGATTCTCGGCCCGAGCAGCACGCACCGCATAGAAGGCACTGGCCACCGAGGTGGGAGAGTTCGCGCGAATCGCCCCGGCAGTCTCC
Organism: Glutamicibacter uratoxydans; assembly: GCF_050753455.1. GTDB lineage: Bacteria > Actinomycetota > Actinomycetes > Actinomycetales > Micrococcaceae > Glutamicibacter > Glutamicibacter uratoxydans_A. Next base: position 2,731,998 of record NZ_CP192736.1, on the reverse strand, counting down.
GCGGCTCGTGGGTGAGCCATGTCATCCAGGCGAGCCAGTACTTCTTGCGGAGTCTGAGCCGAGAAGGCATGATCCACCCAACCCTGCTCTAACTCCAGCCTGCTGGAGGCAACACTGCCGTGCAACAGTTCAAGGGTGGCGATCAGCTGCCCGGCATCCAAGCCCACCAGATCATCGAGCTCATCGATGAGTTCGGCCTGCACCGCCGGTTCCATCACCACATCGGCAAATCCGAGGTATACGGCGTCGGCCCCCGAGAAGCTCTGTGCACTCATCGCATAGTATTCACCGAAATGTCCCGGTGCGAGCGCCAAGAGGTGGCTCCCTCCTACGTCCGGGGTGTAGCCGATGCGAGCTTCGGGCATTCCCATCCGGGCATCAGGGGTGACCACCCGCACCGGGGCGTGGGAGGCCAAACCGATTCCGCCGCCCATGGTGATCCCGTGCGCGAGACTGATCAACGGTTTGGGGTACACAGAGATGAGATAATCGATCCCGAATTCCAGATCCAGTAGCCGGTGGAAGGCGTCATGCTCTCCGCTCGTCACCGCAGCATGGAAGGCCGCTATATCCCCGCCGGCGCAGAATCCACGTTCTCCCAGACCACTGAGTACCACCAATTCGATGCTCGGGTCCTCGGCCCAATCCTGCAGGATGCGATTCACGCGCTGGAGCATCTCCAGATTGAGCGCGTTGAGCTTCTGCGGGCGGTTCAGCTGAAGCATCCCGATCGGCCCGTGTACCTGAGAGATTACCAGTTCGGTCATGATCCTCTTTTCCTTCAAAACTGGGTGGATTAGCGCACAGTAGGGTGCGAATCGAGTACCTGTGCAAGCCGGTCCAAGACCACGGTGGCCTTGGGTTTGGCGCCCTGCTCGGGCATGAGCGCAAAGATTGATCGGGCCAACCGGATCTCTGGAGCGTCGACGATGCGCAGCCGATGTGGGGCGCGAGCCATCGCCAAGTCTGGAACCAGCGCCGCCCCAAAACCGGCAGCCACCAGATTCAGCGAGGTTTCAAAATCATCGCAGTAGGCGGCCACCTGCGGGTGAATGTTGTAGGAGGCGAAGAGCCGGGCGATCAGCGTCGCGTCTGATGCCCCAGGATGGTGCATAATCCATGGCCACTCGGCCAGCTGATCCAAACTCAAGGTGGAATCATCGGACAGCGGCCAACTGGCTGGGACCACCACGCGGAACTGATCATCGCCGAGCCAAACTCGGGAGAGATTGGACGGCCAACTGAGTCCTCCGGGCCCCACCTGGAAGATTAGCGCCAGATCTAAATCGCCACCGGCACCTAAACCGGCGACGGTTTGCTGCGGCTCACCGATCCAGAGTCGCAGATTAATACCCAGCGATGACCAATCTTCGGCAGCTAGTAGCTGCGGCAGCGCGTAGGCGGCCAGCGAAGGAAAAATCCCCACCCGGATTTCCTCATGTTCTTGCCCCTCGGTGTTCACGGTGGCCACATCGGCCAGCAACGCGTCGATGTCGGTGAGTACTCGTTTGGCATGGCGCACCATGCGTAGCGCCGCCGGAGTGGGCGTGATAGAACGGGCACCACGCAAGAACAGGGTGGTTCCTGCGGCGCGCTCCAAGGCCGTCATTTGTTGGGAGACCGCGCTGGCGGTATAGCCCAGACGGCTGGCGGCGGTGGCGAAAGAACGGTGAGCTACCACTTCGAGTAGTGTGCGCAAATGTACCGGGTTAATCACGTACTCAAGTCTAGTGCTCGGGCCGCGGATTGCCGGGAACGCCGGGTGACCGGGTACCGGGGATCGCGACTAGTCCTCGACCTCCTCCGGGCTGTAGTTCTCTTCAAGAAACTCGTTATCCAGATCGCTTTCCGTTTCCAAATCGTCATCCAGCAGGTAGCTGCGTTTGGCTAGCGGGTCGATATTGCGCATGCTTTCGGGCATATCGCTGGAACCTTCATAGGCCTGGGAATCCCGACCGTCGTCGGGCTCATAGAGGTCGTTTCCGTACTGTACGGCAAATTCAGTAGTGTCGAAATCGCGGGTCATGACGTACTCCTTCAGTTCTTCGAGGAGTACCAAGTGAGCCGTGGAATACTCCTCGTGGCTACGGTGTACCTACAGCTTAAGGTGTGGGCCGTAGCAACGGAAGAGCCATTTTGGAGCGCAAAATTCCTAGCCGTGATCCTGTCGATACTGTTCTAACAAAGGGGCGCACCGGTAGGCCAGATGTGTGTGCAGCGCGAATGTAGTTTCCGAGCGGTTCACTCCGCGAATCCGCAGGATCTGACGTAACGCCGACTGCAGCTGATGGGTGTCGGTGGCAGCCAACCGCAGCCACACGTCTCCGTTGCCGGAGATTTCGTGGACTTCCAGAATGTTCGGGATGGAACGCAGCGCGGAAATCACCGAATCGATATCACGGTGCATCACTTCCAAGGTCACGAAAGCCAGCACATCGTAGCCCAGCCCGGCCAGATCGATCTCTCGTCCACCCTCGCGTAACACCCCACCGCGCAGTAGGCGGCGCATGCGGCTTTGGGCGGTGTTCCGCGCGATGCCCACCTGTTCGGCCAGATCCGATATCTGGATCCGTGGGTCGCCGATCATTTCCAACAGGATCTTGACATCGACGTCGTCCAAACGCACCAAAAGTTCTCTCCAGACTCTTCGGAAATACCGATTATTGGATGTTTTGCTCAATTGACCCGGCTTCGGGTGATTGTTCCTCTAGAACTATCCCATATTAGTGAGTGAACTTAACACTTTTTCACCTCAGACAGCGCAGAACGCTCAATCTCACTTTTGCTGTTTGTGGTTTGGCTCAAACAACTCACGCAGCCAGATCCCCGCGGAGGTGGCACGGAGCAAAGAAAGGCGGAAGGCACGAATGTCGCTGATTAGTGAGCTGCGGATGCAGCCCGCGGTAGATTCCCGAGCCAGCTGGGACGCTCCGGCATCGATGCGCTTGCTGTTATCCGCCGCGGTGATCTTTGTGCTGCTCTGCGGGGCCAATCTAGCCACCCCGCTCTACCCGCAATTGCAAAGCTCCTTGGGCCTAGGCACCCTAGGTACCACGGTCGCTTTCGCCAGTTATGTCTTGGCGTTGATGCTGGGGTTGGTGAGCATCGGGCATTGGTCGGATCATATTGGACGCCGTGCCGCATTGGTCACCGCCGTGTTGGTGGGGTTACTGGGAACTTTGGTGTTCGCTGGGGCGCAGGGGCTAGTCACCCTGTGTGTGGGCAGAGCCTTGCAGGGGCTATCGGTGGCATTGGCTACCGGAGCCAGCGCGGCGGCGCTGCGCGAACTGCTGCCCACCAAGCCACAGTGGGCTTCCCGGTTTACTTTGCTGGCCTCCTCCGGTGGGGTCGCCATTGGTCCAGTGCTCGGTGGTGCCTTAGCGATGTTGCCCGGAGGGATGCGTACCGCGTTTTTCTTACAGGGCGCGGTGTTGTTAGCCTTACTGATTCCCTTGAGTGTGGTGCGGGCTCGACCAGCGATTGCCCCAGCCGCGTTCGGGCAGCGCCGCAATGCCTTGGCGCCGCGTCCCGGGTTAGTTCCAGCCCAAGCCAATGAGGATTTTTGGTTGGCCGCAGGCACCGGTTTTTTGAGCTTCGCGGTGTACGGTTTCATCCTTTCGTTGGCCCCCGGACATTTCGCGGCGGTCTTCGACTTGCGCTCACCGGTACTAGTCGGTGCGTTAGCTGGACTTCCGCTGCTGGCTTCCGCGCTGAGTCAGCTCAGTGCGGTTCGTGGACGACAGTTGCAGGCGTTCGCCACGCTGAGCATGGCCTTGGCTTTGGGGACACTGCTGATTGGGGTGGAACGAGCCCACCTTGCGGTGGTGCTCTGTGCGCTGCTGGTCCTCGGTGTGGGGCAGGGACTCACCTTTCGTTCCGCTTTTGCCGCCGCGGTGGACTCGGTGGAGATCTCGGCGCATGCGCGTACCGTCAGCTCGATCTACCTGATCACCTATCTCGGTAGCGCGCTACCGGTGATTGGGCTGGGGTGGGCGGCAGGAGTCTTCGGAATGGCCACCGGGATGCGAATTTTTCTTAGCGCAGCCATCCTGCTGGCGGTGACTTTAGCCGTTGTAGCATGGCTCCGACAGGCGCGCACCAAGGAAAATTTTCGGGCGTAAAGTGGAAGTATGAGTCAGCAGTCTTCTACCGCAGCCCAAACGCCCCACAAAACCTCTGCCCGTTGGGCGGTCAGCGCCCGGGTGTTCGTCCCGGCCATCTGGCTGGGGCTAATCCTCGGGATCTCCTTTATCGAGGCGCCGTTGAAATTTCAGGCCCCGGGAATCACGATTCCGCTGGGGTTGGGCATCGGCCGGCTAGTCTTTGCGGCGATGAACATGGTGGAGATCCTACTGTTCCTCCTGTTGCTGGCCGGTTCCATTAAGCAGGGCGTCGATAGGGCCTGGTGGAGCGTGCTGGGAGTGCTCGGGGTATGGCTGCTAGTGAAGACCGTGGCGATCCGCCCTGGGCTGTCCCAACGCACCGATGCGGTGTTGGCCGGGAATTCTGAGGGCGGATCGCTCTGGCATTATGCCTACATTGGCGTCGAGGGGTTGCTGGTGATCACCTTGATTGTCGCGCTAGTTTTTGCCGCGCGACGTTGGATTAGCCTCAAAGTCTAACTTCACCCGCGCACCTCGACTCCGCTTTAGCTCACAGACGTCAGGGCGCAGGCTTGTGCAGTGAGTTTCACTGAAGTGAGTCGGTCGGATTCCTCCAGTGGATAGTGCACGGTGATCAGTTCATCGGCCTCGGTATTTTGGGCAAAGTGCTCCAGATAGTCGGCCACCTGCTCGGGGCCACCCAAAGCCGTGTACCGCATCATGTCCAAGATCTGTTCGGCTTGCGGGGTGCTCATAAGCATATCGATCTCGGCTTCGGTGAACTCTTGATCCCGTCCGCGGCCGAGGAATGAGGCGACACGTTGCCGCTTAGCCTGGTCCATTAATTCGTGTGCTCGGGTGTTGTTCTCCGCGGCCAAAACACCCACTCCAGCGATGACATAAGGTTCGGCCAGCTGCTCGGAGGCGGTGAATTCCTCCCGGTAAACCGCGATGGCCTGATGCAGTGCCGCTGGAGCGAAATGGGATGCGAAAGAGTATGGTAACCCCAGCTGGGCGGCTAATTTTGCGCCGAAAAGCGAAGAGCCCAAGATGTAGAGCGGTACCCGCGTCCCGGAACCCGGAATGGCTTCGACACCCTTAATTCGGGACTCACCGGCGAGGTAGGCTTGCAGCTCTAAGACGTCGTGTGGGAAAGATTCGGCGGCCGAGGGGTCACGGCGTAGTGCCCGCAGCGTCACCGGATCGGTTCCCGGAGCCCGGCCTAACCCTAAGTCGATTCGGTTACCGTAGAGTTCGGCCAGCGTACCGAACTGTTCGGCAATGACCAGTGGGGAATGGTTTGGCAACATGACTCCGCCTGATCCCAAGCGAATCCGTTCGGTCTGCCCGGCAATATGCCCGATGAGAACCGCGGTCGCGGAGGAAGCGATGGTGGACATGTTGTGGTGCTCGGCGTACCAGATACGTTCATAGTTCACACTTTCGGCCAGCTGTGCCAAACGTACTGATGCCTTGAACGATTCGGATACGGTGCTGCCCGGTGCGACGGGGGCTAAATCAAGAATAGAGAGCTTCACACCTAATGCAACCGCCGATGAGCCCCGAGTATTCCGTGGCGGCTGCGCAGGAAAGCAAAAACCGGTGCCGATCGGATTACTCCGTTCGGCACCGGTCTAAAAAGCTTGGCGTGTAGTCGCTTCGCCTTTAGAGAGCGCGAATGTCAGCTGCCTGCAGGCCCTTTGGACCCTCAACAACCTCGAACTCAACCTTCTGGCCCTCGTCCAAGGTACGGAAGCCCTGGGTCTGGATGGCGGAGAAGTGTGCGAAGACATCTGGTTCGCCGCTGTCTGGAGCGATGAAGCCGAAGCCCTTTTCAGCGTTGAACCATTTTACGATTCCAGTTGCCATTATTCTTTTTGGTCCTTTCAGACGTATTTCCGCCACACCTCGTGGCGGAAGTGGTTGTTTCCACGCAAACCGGCGATAACTCCTCGGTGAGGAACCGTCGACCGGTTGTGCAAAGCAGCCAGGTCATTCACTTCACGTCTAGAAAGACTTTGGACTTTCAACTGGTGAGGTCTTCAAGCTTCTAAAGGGTACTTCGCGAATTACTTTGAAACTACATCTCCTAGCCTACGTGGAGTTTCGTCCCAACTGAATAACTTCGCAGGAATTAATCTAGATTTTGGTAAAGATGCGACTAATAGTTACTTTGCGACCGGTTTTACGACACGAAAAACCACAATTGCGGCCACCAGAGCCAAAATTGCCGCCAAGGAAGCCGTCACCAGCACTCCGTGATCGAAGGCCTGAGCCGCTGTCTCTAAGAGGGTGAGTGAAGTCTTCGCGTCTAATTCCGCGGCCACCGTATGAGCGCCAGCCAAGGTTTGGGTGGCGGCCTCCGACTGGGCGGAGGTCAGCGAGGTCGGAACTTTCAAAGTCGCGGCATAGATGCCGTTCAAAATCGTTCCCAAAACCGCGGTGCCAAGTACCGAACCCACCTCGTAGGCAGTTTCGGAGATCGCCGAGGCTGCCCCGGCCTTAGCTGCTGGGACCTCGGAGATCACCAAGTCATTGGATAAGGTTTCACTCATCCCAATTCCCAGCCCGAGAACACAGAACGCCACCAGCAACCAGGTGTCATTCCCGGCCGACCCGGCAAAAACGACCAGTGCATAGGCCAACGCGCTGAGCACCAGACCGGCGATCATCACATTTGAGGCTCCGAAGCGGTTTGCGAAGCGGACCGCCAACAGCCCAAAAACCATTGTCAGCACGAGACCCGGAGTCATCCAGAGGCCCGCTTCAAAGGGGGTGAGACCGGAAATCAGCTGCAGGTGCTGGGAAACGAAGTAAATGAATCCCACCAGAGAGAACACGCTGATCAGGTTGATTACCAGCGCACCGGAGAAGATCCGGTTGCTAAACAGGCGGACATCAAGCATGGGATTTGGCCGAGCGAGCTGACGGCGCACAAAGATCACCCCGCACAGTAGGCTCAGGCCCAGTGCGGCAACCGGGATATACCAGGCCGCGGTCGTGAGTGATTTCACCGCGTAGACAAAGGGCAACAGGGTCATGATGATCAGCAGGATCGAGACCGGATCAACCTTCCCCGGGTGGGGGTCGCGAGACTCGGGCAGCAACAGCACCCCACCGATCAACAGTGGTAGCAGCATCGGCACGGCCAAGAGGAAGATCGAGCCCCACCAGAAGTGCTCCAAAAGAATTCCACCCAAGATCGGCCCGAGCACGGCACCTCCGGAGAAGGCCGCGGCCCAAATCGCGATCGCGGTCCGCCGCTCCGTGGCGTCGCTAAAGATATTGCGAATCAGTGACAAGGTGGAGGGCATCAGCATGGCACCAAAGAATCCCAACAGGACACGGGCAGCAATCAGCTGATTGGCGTCGGTGGCGAATGCGGCCACAGCGGAGACGAGAGCGAAGCCAACGGCGCCCAGCAACAGTAGTTTGCGACGTCCGATTCGGTCACCGAGCGAGCCCATTGGGACCAAGAGTCCGGCTAGCACCAGCGGGTAGATGTCGATGATCCACAACAGTTGATTGCCGGTAGGTTGTAGCGCGGCCGAAATTGCTGGGACGGCAAAGGAGAGGACGGTGTTGTCCACCGAAACGAGCAACACTGGAAAGAGCAGTACCGTCAGGGCAGCCCAACGTCGCCGCGCGGTGAGCGAGCCGGGGGTGAGCTGTGCGGTGAGTTTTTCCATGAGTCAGTCCATCTGCGTTCGCGGAGTTTGAGGTGAGGGGTGAACGCCCCACGTATTACTGTACCGTCTGGACTGTATTGTTACTATGGAGAGCGATGTCAGATCTATCACCGGCTGGAGTCGTTATTTTTTATGGCTAGACCACCGTTGGCGCGGACGAAAATCCTCGAGGCCTATGTTTGGTTGCTCTGTGAAGAGGGGGAGCGATCGGCCACTATGGATGCCACCGCGGCGCGCGCGGATGTCTCCAAGGGTGGGTTGCTCTATCATTTCGCCACCAAGGAGGCCTTGGCGAGGGCGGTGATTAGTCACTGTGCGGATCTTGCCGCCGAAGATTTCCGGCAGATGGCCACAGCCCCGGAGGGTCCGGCCGCGCATTACGTGCGCACCTCGGCGATTTTGGGCACGGAGTTTGATCGTTACCTGCTGGCCGTGGAACGTTTGGGGCAAGCCGGGATGGACGAAGCCCGGGTGGCTTTGCAAAAGATCCAGCGGCGTTGGTATGAGCTGATTCTCGCAGAGGTTCCCGACCCGGCGTCGGCTCAGGCAATCATGCTGATCGGTGAGGGACTCTATGCCCACGCCGGGCGTCCGGCGTGGTGGCATGACGCGGATTTTGCTGACCGCCTAGCCCAGTTATTAGAGTTGGTGGCTAAACTAAGAAAGTTGAGCAATCTCAACGAGTAGGTCTGTTGTGAGGGAGCTCATGAGCCAAGAAGAACGTGGCGCCGCATTGAAGGGCAAAATCGGGGCCCTGCTGGGCATATTACTGATGGCCTTGTCGTTGCGTGCGGCCGTGGTATCGGTGCCGCCGTTGTTGCAACGTATGCAGGAAAACTTAGTCTTCACCGAGTTCAGTACCGGGTTACTGGCGATGCTTGCACCCATTGCTTTCGCGGTATTTGGACTACTGACCCCACGGTTGATCCGTGGCTGGGGACTGGAACGCACCTTGGTGCTCGCGGTGGTGTTGGCCGTGGTTGGTCAAGTGATCCGCCCCTGGGTGGGCGAGGTGTGGCTTTTCTTGGCCCTGTCCGTGGTGACCTTGGCGGGATACGGGATGGGCAACGTGGTGCTGCCACCGTTGGTCAAAAAGTATTTCCCCAAACATATTGGTCTGGTGACCAGCGGTTACGTCACGATGCTCGCGGTGGGTACCTGGATTGCGCCGCAGTTCTCCGTACCCTTGGCGAACTTGACGAGCTGGCAACTATCGATCGGTTCCTGGGCGTTGCTGTCCGGAATCGTGCTGCTCCCGTGGGCGATCCAACTGCTCGCGGACCGGAAAATCGATCGCCCCGACCACTTGCCAACCGCCCCAGGCACCGCACCGGCGGTGAGAATCAATCCGTGGCGTTCGAAGGTTGCGTGGGGCCTAGCGATCTATCTGGCTGGCAACTCCGCGCAAACCTATGTCTATTTCACCTGGCTTCCGCCCTATTTGGTGGACCAGGGGGTGAGCGAAGCAAGCGCTGGATCGATGCTGGCGCTCTTTGCGATTCTCGGGCTGCCGGTGAGCCTGCTCGTCCCGCTCTGGGTGCCTAAACTCAGGCACCCGCTCATCGCGGTGGGAATCTTCACCCTGTGTTGGATCGGCGGGCATTTGGGCGTGTACTTCTCGCCCACGCAGAACACTGCGCTATGGGTTGCCTTAGCCGGTTTGGGGCAGGGCACCTTCGCGATCGCGCTCTTGATGATGAATCTGAGATCGCGCACCACTTACGGTTCCGGGGTGCTCTCCGGATTCGCCCAAGGGCTGGGATATGCTGGGGCGGCGATTGTGCCGATGCTCTTTGGAGTGGTGCGGCAGGCCACGAACTCATGGGCAGTGGCCTTTTCAATGCTTGGGCTGTGCATCGTGGTGATGCTGCTTGGCGCGATTATGATCAACCCACCGCGCACCATTGAGGACGATGCCCCCGGCGGCGAAGCGCTGGGAGGGCGCGAACGAATCGGTTAGCTCAGGCTGTCGCTAGTAGTGCCGCTGCGGGCCGTCATTCGGCGGATTTGAATGTTCCTTATGCCAGTGACCGGCCGCCATCGGCACTCGCCAACCGTATTTCAATGAAGCCAAGCGGGCCAGAAATACGAGTACGGCCACGATGACACCACTGAGCGGGGTAAACCAGCCCAGCGCCCATAACAGTGAGGTGCAGGTGGCACCGGTGATGGCGGGCAGCGCATAAATATCGCGCGGGTTAAAAAGTTCGGGTGTCACATTGGAAATGACATCACGCAAAAGTCCGCCTCCGACGGCGGTAGTCACTCCGAGCAAGACCGCGGTAATCGGATTCATCCCAAAAGTCAGCGCCTTCATGGTTCCGGTAACACAAAATAGTCCCAGCCCGCCGGCATCGAACAACAGGATCAGCCGCTGGAGTTTTTGCACCGCCGGGGTGAAGAAATACACCAATAGCGCCCCGAGGACCGCGGGGGAGAAGTAGATCGGGTTGGTGAAGGTGGCAGGGGTCTGATCCAAAATCAAGTCACGCACCACACCGCCACCCAACCCGGCCACCCCGGCTAAGAACATCGAGCCGATGACATCGAAGCCGCGGCGGGCAGCGACCAGCGAGCCGGAGACGGCGAAGAAAAAGATCCCGGTGAGCTCGATGATCAGAAACATGGTGGACAAGGTGGCATTCTCCCACGGCAGCAAATAAGTGGCTGCTCCTATTATGGGGGCCGATCCGAGACTAGAGAAGTTTCGCGATCTTCTGCACAGTGTTAAGGTTTCGGGTGGTCAGCAGGTGCTGCCGCGCGAGACGCTGCAGCGCGGTGGCCAGCGGACAGGTGGTGCTCGTGCCTTTGGCAGCCCACCAGTACAGCACCGGACCGTGCACGAGGTACTCGCCCACGGTCGCCGGAAGCTGTCCGGCTAGGTGCCGTGCAGCCTGTGGGTCGCGGCTAAAACTGAGATAACGGTGAAACTCTTCGCCCGGAGGTTGCAGCGGGAACGGCCAGTTGGCGATGTCGCCAAACTCCGCGCCGGAATACACCAGCGCGGGAACCGGCAGCCCAAAGTGATGCTGCACGATGGATTCCACACGTTCAGCAACCTGTTCGACACTCCCCGATGCGTCGCATACGGCGTTGCCGGTAGCCAGCACGGTGCGCACCGTGGCGAAGCCGCCCGCCGCCAATGCTGCGCTGAACTCCGCCATCGGTAGCTTCACCCCACCGACGTTGACCCCGCGCAATAACACCACGTAGCGATTCATAAACCCATCCAAGCCCAGCTGCGTTGTGCTGTCGAGTAACGGTGGGCGAAGTCAACTAGGATTCAGATATGCGCACCCCTCTTCCCTGCGGTTCTTGGCCCTCATTGATCACTGCCGCAGATGTCGCGGCCGGCACCAAACCTTTAGGTGGGGCCGCTTTTCTAGGCTCCAGCGTCGTGTTTCAGCAAGCTCGCCCCGAGCAGGGTGGACGGATTACCCTGTGGCTGGCGGACGGCGCCACGGGACAAGTGCAGCGCGAGCTGATCCCGCAGCCATACAATGTGCGTTCGCGAGTGCACGAATACGGTGGCGCCTCGTGGCTGCTGGTTGAAGAGCCCAAACCCCTGATCATTTTTGCGAACTTTGCCGACCAGCGTCTCTACCTGTTGGATCTGGCCACCGCCGAAATTCGTGCGTTAACCCCGGACAGTCAGCGGGACGGAAACCCGCTGCTACGCTTTGCCGAGCTGATCCCCGGAAGCGACGCGCAGCATATTCTGGCGATTTTGGAAGATAACACTTCCGAACCCGTGCGGCAGATCGTGCGCGTCCCGCTGGATGGGAGCGCCGCGGCTGAGAGCAGTGCGATCACGAGGCTGACCCCTGCAGCGCGTTTTGTGGCCGCTCCACGGCTGAGCCCCGATGCATCCAAACTTGCCTGGATTACTTGGGAGCACCCAAATATGCCCTGGGATGGTACCGAACTTCGGGTAGGACTGCTGACCGCGGAGGGGGTTAGCCAGTCGCAGACCATTGCCGGTGGCAGCGAGATTTCGGTGCTTCAACCAGAATGGCTCGATTCTGGGCGGCTGGTCTATCTCAGCGATGAATCTGGCTGGTGGAATCCGCATGAATACACGCTGACGGAGAACCGTAGCCGGCAGATTCTGCACGCCGCAGCCGAATACGCCGGACCGCTCTGGCAGGTGGGCACCACCTGGTATCTGGTGCGTGATGAGCACCAACTACTGATGTCCCGGGGCACCGGGTTGACTGAACTGGTCGCCGTGGATCTCACCACCGGCAGCGAAGAGCGGCTTGACACGGGCGCCTACACCAGGATCCGGCCGCTGCAGTTGCGCGGCAACCAGCTGCTCGCCGCCACCTCATCGATGACCAAGGGTGAAGAGATCACCCTGATCGAGCTGGACCAGCGACAGACCCGGAGCCTGGCTCGAGCCATCGAAAAGCTTCCGGCACCCGCGGAACTCCCTGAAGTTGAAGAGCTGGAGTGCACTAACGCCCAGGGTGAGCCGGTTCATGCGTTGCTCTACCGGCCGCGCAACACCGGCTATACGGCTTTGCCCGGGGAGCTCGCCCCCTATGTGGCGATGGTGCACGGCGGCCCGACCTCGCAGGCCGCGGCCACCCTCTCCGCCACGGTGGCCTACTACACCTCCCGCGGTATCGGGGTGGTGGACATTAACTATGGCGGATCCAGCGGCTACGGCCGGGCCTACCGCAACCGTCTGCGTGGGCAATGGGGTGTGGTGGATGTGCAGGATACCGTGGCGGTCATCGATGCCTTGGTCGAACGCGGAATCGCGGACCCGGAACGGATCGGTATCGAAGGTGGTTCGGCCGGCGGGTGGACTGTGCTGTGCGCGTTGACCTTCTCCGACCGGTTTAAAGCCGGAATCAGTCGTTACGGGGTCTCGGATTTGGTCTCGCTGGTATCCGACACCCACGATTTCGAATCCCAGTACATGTTTTCTCTGGTTGGACCCTACCCGCAAGATGCTGAGCTTTACGCGCAGCGTGCCCCGATCAACCACCTGGAAAAGTTGAACTGCCCGGTGCTGATCCTGCAAGGCGACGAGGACAAGGTGGTTCCGCCCGCCCAATCCGAGGTGGTCGTTGAGGAACTAGCCCGACGCGGAATTCCGCACGCCTATATTCTCTTCGCTGGAGAACAACATGGTTTTCGACAGCAGGCCAATATTATTCGGGCGCTGGAAAGTTCGTTGGCCTTCTACGCACAAATCTTCGGGTTTCACGCTCAGGTCCCGGAATTGGAACTATCCGGCCGCCAAGACTGACGCAGCTTATCCATCTCCCGGCGGTCCTTCTTGGTGGGCCGTCCGGCACCGCGGTCCCGCACCGGAACCATCGGAATGACGATTTTTTCCCGCGGTGGGGTGTGGTCAAGGTAGCACTTGACCGCCACCGGAGCACCAACACGCTTAGCGATGAGCGCGGTGACTTCCAACTCACGGTCAAAACCGTCTTTGCGGACCCGCAATTTATCTCCGGGAACCACCGGCTGAGAGGCCTTGACAGGAGCACCGTTGAGTTTCACATGCCCGGCGCGACAAGCAGTCGTGGCCGCGGAGCGGGTCTTATAAATCCGAACGGCCCAGAGCCAGGCGTCCAGTCGAACCTTGGGAGTTGTTGAAACGTGGGGCATGCCTACGAGTTTAGGTCAGCTTAGCCGTTGGTGGCGCCAGCGTCGTCACAGGCCTGCAGCAGCCGTTGCTGGATTGCCGCTGGGGCGCTGCTCTCCGAGGAGGCGGCGAGTTCCTTGAGTGGTTCGACGATCTCTGGGGGCAACCCGCCACCGTCGAAGGCCTAAACCAGAGAGGTCAGAACGCGCATTTCGGCGAGGTCAATCCGGCCATCTTGCAATGGTGCGCAGGCCTGCCGGACGAACTCTTTGGACGCGGCATCGGTCAGCTGCTGAGCTGCGTCCGACGCCGTCTGCTCCACCGCGGAGCAACCGGCGGTTCCAACGGTCAGCAGCAAGAGTGCCGTAACTCCATAGAATTTGCGTTGTTTCATGTACCCCATAACAACCAACTTTAACGAATTAGTTTGGGGATCAGCTGAGTGGGAGCCGAGTCGATCATCCAAGTACCGCCCGCGGTGGGGCACAATGGTTCGGTGAACAGCGCAGAACAACGTATTATTCAACGTCTGACCGAAGAGCTTTCCGCTGCCGTGCCGGTGCAAACTTGGCAGGTGAAGGCGGCCATCGAACTCTTGGATTCCGGATCCACGGTTCCCTTCATCGCTCGCTACCGCAAGGAAGTGACCGGGACCTTGGACGATGCCCAACTGCGTGTTCTCGAAGATCGGCTGCGCTATCTGCGCGAGCTGGAAGAACGCCGCGTCGCAGTGCGTGAAGCCATTGCCGAGATGGGTAAACTCAGCGAGGAACTGGCCGCGGCCATTGATGCGGCACTGACCAAGGCCGAATTGGAAGATATCTATCTTCCCTTCAAATCAAAGCGTCGCACCAAGGCACAGATCGCTCGCGAAGCTGGTTTGGAACCGGTAGCAGAGCAACTTTTGACCAATCCACAATTGGATCCCGAGGAACTTGCCGCCAACTATCTGAACCCGGAAGCCGGTTTCTCATCCGCCGCCGAGGTACTCTCCGGAGCGCGGTCAATCGTGACCGAGCGGGTCTCCCAAGATGTGGCATTGGCCAGCGAATTGCGTGAGCGCTTATGGCATACCGGTCGCCTCTCTGCCACCGTCAGTGCCGGCGCTAATGCCGAGGGGCAGGGCAAATACGCCGACTACCTAGACTATTGTGCTCCGTTGGAAAACCTGCCGGCCCACCGGGTGCTGGCGCTGCTACGCGGAGAACGCGACGGAGTGCTGAACCTGCAACTAGCCGAGGCTGATCCGCGCGACGATACGGCCCTATCCGAAGCACGCGCCGGCTATGAAGCTGCGGTGGCGCACAGTTTGGGCACGAACGCTGGCGTGGACACCCCGGCCGGAAAATGGTTGAACCAGACTGTTCGGTTAGCTTGGAAGGCACGACTCTTAACTCGCTTTGAGTCGGATCTGCGGACGCGACTATTCGAGGCGGCCGAAGACGAATCCGTCAAAATTTTCGCCGCCAACCTGCGCGATGTGTTGTTGGTAGCACCAGCGGGTTCCAAGGCAGTGCTGGGACTAGACCCGGGCCTGCGCACCGGGGTGAAGGTGGCGGTGGTGGACATGACTGGCCAAGTGTTGGATACCGCCACGATCTACCCGCATGCTCCAGCTAACAAATGGGATCAGTCCGTAGCTATCCTCAGTGAGCTTGCCCGCAAGCACGGCATCGAGCTGATCGCGGTGGGCAATGGAACCGCGGGTCGCGAAACCGATCGTCTGGCTGCTGAGGTCATCAAGCACTTGCACGGGACTAAACCCGCCAAGGTGATCGTCTCCGAGGCTGGCGCCTCGGTGTACTCTGCCTCAGAGCTTGCCAGTGCGGAACTTCCGGATATGGATGTGTCCCTACGTGGCGCGGTCTCCATCGCCCGGCGGCTCCAAGATCCTTTGGCCGAACTAGTGAAAATTGACCCGAAATCTATTGGGGTTGGTCAATATCAGCACGATGTTAGTGCCGGGAAACTCGACCGGGCGCTGGATGCAGTGGTGGAAGATTGTGTGAATGCGGTGGGCGTGGACGTGAACACCGCCTCCCCGGCACTGCTGTCACGGGTAGCTGGCGTGGGACCGCTGCTAAGTCGCAATATTGTGGAGCATCGCAACGCCAATGGCCGTTTCGCGACCCGTAGAGATTTATTAAAGGTGCCGCGTCTTGGTGCCAAGGCCTTCGAACAGTGCGCGGGATTCTTGCGCGTCAGTGGGGGAACTGAACCTTTGGATGCTTCGGCAGTCCACCCGGAAGCCTACGACTTGGCGCGCACGCTCCAACGGTCGGCCTCTGAGCAAGGCCGCCGACTCTCCGAACTGAACCTTTCCCAGTTCGTCACCGAGCAATTTGGTGAACCGACCATCCGTGACGTGATTAACGAATTGCAGCGTCCGGGGCGTGACCCGCGCGGTGAATTCGTCACCGCTACCCTGCGCGAAGGGGTGGAAACCATTAAGGATCTCACCCCCGGCATGATCCTGGAAGGAACCATTTCCAACGTAGCCGCCTTCGGCGCCTTTGTAGACATTGGAGTGCATCAGGACGGACTAATTCACGTTTCAGCGATGAGCACCAAGTTCATATCTGATCCGCGCGAAGTAGTTACCTCCGGCCAAATCGTGAAGGTGAAAGTCTTAGATGTCGATGCGGCCCGCAAACGGATCTCGCTGACCCTCCGATTAGACGATCCACTTCCTGGTGACAAGGATGCCGAACGCACTTCTCGCGGAGCGCGTGGTGAAAACTCTGCAGGAAGCCGGACAGGTAACAGACGCAAGCCAGCGATGTCTAAGCAGCCAGCGCCGGCTAACACCGCCATGGCCGAGGCCCTGCGTAAAGCCGGTCTGAGCTAAGCTGTGATTCGTACCAGCTTCGGCGCGCGACTTCCGAGGACGAGCGCCGAAGCTAGGTATCCCTACCCAAACTTTGTTGTGCCTCAATTAACCCCAAGTCAAACCAGTAGCGTGAGCTAATTAAACCTTGACTTAGTGTGTCATAACTGCGATGACAAGGCACCCAAATGCTCGTAGGCTAGAGCCATGGAACTTACAGGAAAACTTGCAGAAGCATTCAACCAGCAGATCACTCTGGAACTAGCCGCCGCCACTGTCTACCGTCAGCTGGCTGCCGAGATGGAAGTTCAAAGCTTCCCCGGCATCGCCCAGTGGTTCCGCGCCCAGTCCGATGAGGAAATCGAGCACGCGGAAAAATTCATCATGCACATGGCTGACCGCGGTGCTCATCCTGCAATTGGAGAGCAGCCAGCCCCGAACCTGAACATCAAATCCGTCGAAGATGCGTTCGCTGCGTCGCTGGCTCATGAGCAGAAGGTTTCGGAGTCCATTCGTGAGCTCTACCGTGTGGCCCAGAACGAATCGGATATCGACGCCTTGCCACTGTTGCACTGGTTCATCGATGAGCAGGTCGAGGAAGAAGCCACTGTGGGCGAGATCTTGGATCGTATTCGCTTGGTCGGTGACGATGGAAGCGGTCTGTTGCGCATCGAAGCGGAGCTTTCTTCGCGTAAGTCCAGCAGCTAAAGCTAGCCTTGCACACGGCGAATCGAATATTGAAATAAACTTAGGGAAACAGCAGTCGCTGTTTCCCCAAGTTTTTTAGTTTTCGAGGTGTATGTGAACCGGGTGGGATCCTCACGCGGACAGGCGAGTTCTCAGACTCCGGCCCTAACGCACCGCACGACGGCAACGCTGAAATTGCGGAAAGGCGCGGGACGCCACTATCTGGTGCAGACCCAAATAGCCGAAGGGCAGGAACTTTCCTTAGTAGAAGTTCGTGGCTCATGGGCACAGGTTTATGTGCGGCGTATGTACGGTTGGGTTCCAGCGGTCTATCTCGAAGAGATCTCCGTCGTCCCTGATAGCGATGAACGTCGCCCAGAAGATGAAAGCTCAGATAACCCAGCACCATCACGATACTCATATGTGCAGAATACTCACGCCACCACTGCGACACTGAACCTGCGCAAGGGGGCTGGCACTGGATACCCGATTATCAAGGTTGTTGAGCAGGGCGCTAAAGTCAAGACACTCGTGCAACAGGGGCTGTGGGCACAGATACAGTGCGGGGAATTACTGGGCTGGGTGCCCAGCATGTATTTGCAGTCGCTGCCCAACCGCCCTTCTCCGGGCAGTCTAATCTCGGTGCCTCAACAACGCGCGTTGACCACTATTACATTGAATGCACGCCGTGGTCCGGGCGATCACTACCCGCTAGCGAGGATCCTGCAGGCCGATACAGCGGTCATCGTGGTAGCTCGCCAAGGCGCTTGGCGGAAGATTGAGCGTGACGGGGACATAATGTGGATTCCGGCGAGTCAGTTACGCACAGTGTACTAATCCGATGCGATCAGTTTGATTCCAAATCTGCGAACGAAATTATCCCTGCCTCGGCTGCAATGACGGCCAGTTGCACTCGGTTGGCAATCTGTAGTTTCTCCATGATCCTAGCAAGGTCGAGCTTCACCGAGCCCTCGCTGATATGCATGCTCCTGGCGATTCTGGAGTTCGTATTTCCCGCCGCGACCAGCGCTACTAGTTGGCAATCGCGTGGGCCAAGAGATTCTAAAACCGCGT
This sequence comes from Glutamicibacter uratoxydans, assembly GCF_050753455.1. Classification (GTDB taxonomy): domain Bacteria; phylum Actinomycetota; class Actinomycetes; order Actinomycetales; family Micrococcaceae; genus Glutamicibacter; species Glutamicibacter uratoxydans_A. The sequence continues at coordinate 2,714,013 of NZ_CP192736.1, read as the reverse complement.
GACGATTTGTCAACAACCGCGAACGCGGAGGAAAGATCTCATCATCGGAGGGCTGGGCGAACAGCGAGTAGCCCTCGGCGATCATTCGTAATGCTGCCGGCAGTTCGAATTGTATGGTGTCTTTCGTCAGGTAACCAGAACTTCCCGCAGCGTGGGCCTTAGTCATGCTGCTTGTGTCATGTTGTACCGCCAACATCACGACCTTGGTGGTCGGGGAGCCAGAAACGATGCTGCTGATCGCGTCGTCAAGGTTTTCGCCTTTCAGCGTTCCCTCAACTAGGACGATATCGGGCAGATGAGTAATCGAACCCTCAACAGCTTCCGCAATCGATGAATAATACTTTTCTAATACCAAATCTTGCGCCTCAGCCAGCGCACTACTGATACCTGCGCGCGAAAAGTGGTCGCTATCAGCCAAATGAACACGCAGCGGGGAAGTCAACATAAAGCCATTCCTTGTTCAAACTTTATCCGTGCTAGCGAGCTTCACTTCCCCAAGTAGGATCCTGCCCCTTAGCTAGTTCGCCATTGCTCTTCATCGTATAGTCAGTGTCGCCTACCTTGTCATCCTTTACGACGAAAAAAGGTGTGATGGAAACGGTATCTCTATGCGAAAGTCTATTAGCAAAATGTAAATCCTCAGGAGAACCTGACAATTAGCTGGCAATCGGCTACTTACTGAAAAGTAGGTAACGATTGGATATTTCTTTTTAGCCGGATGGCCAAAATATCGAGACTTCCGGGGCTCAGAAATGGATACAAAAAACCTGATAGTTCCCTGTAAGCGGACATGAAAAACTGCCCATAGGTGGCCAAATAAATGCCCACACACGGACAACAAAACTGCCCGCTGACGGACAGCAGAATTACCCGCTCATGGCCAGCACTCTTTGCCCACTGATTTCATAACCAACCTTGTTCTCACCCTGATGCCACCTCGGCGAGGGAAGAGAGCGGGGCTCCTTTCCATCGGGTTTGATGAAAAGTACCAACAACTCATCAACCCATGGTTCTGAAAGGAGCCCCTCTATGAAGTCTGACGGAGAAATCATGGAAATTCTTGCAGCGTACGACCGAACCGGTTCGTTTCGCGCAGCCGCCGAACTTGCCGGCTGCTCACACCACACCGTTGCTAAGCACGTCAAAGCCCGTAATTCAGGCGCTCCGATTCCTGGGATGAAACCCCGCACAAAAATCACCGATGAGTACCGGGTAATAATTGAGCAGCTCATTGGTGAGTCTTCGGGCCTGATCCGTGCCGATAAAGTCCACGAAAAACTCATCAGCATGGGCTACACCGGTTCTGAACGTTCCACCCGCCGATCGGTGGCCGAGCTGAAGCGTTCCTATCGGCTAGGCAATCAGCGCAATCATCTGCCGTGGGTGACCGAGCCAGGGTTGTGGCTTCAGTACGATTTCGGTGATGGGCCAGTGGTGAACGGCGTGAAAACCGTGCTGTTCGTCGCCTGGTTGGCTTGGTCTCGCTTCCGGGTTGTGCTCGCGTTGCCTGACCGGCAGGGGCCTACCGTGTTCGCCGCTTTGGACCGCACCTTCCGGCTGTTGGGTGGTGCGCCGACGTATGTGTTGACCGATAACGAGAAAACCGTGACGGTGATGCATGTAGCCGGTATCCCGGTGCGTAACAGGTCGGCGGTGACGTTCGCCCGCTACTACTCGGTGAGCGTATTGACCTGTGAACCACGAGATCCAGCAACGAAGGGCGGAGTGGAGAACGCGGTGAAAATCGCGAAGGCGGATCTCGTACCCACAGAGACGAACTTGCGCCCCGCTTACAACTCTTTTGAAGAGCTTGAGGAGGCTTGCGACCAGTTCATGGCGCAGGTGAATCAGAAGAAACACCGGTCCACTGGGCAAGCACCGATGGACCTGCTCACCGCTACAGAGCAGGGTGCGCTGCACCGGATCCCGGATGAGCCGTTCACCCTCGCGCTGGGCGAAAGCCGTAAGGTGCCGATGAACACTTCCATGATCAGTTATGAGAACGCACGCTACTCAGTGCCCGGACGGTTGCTCGGTGAAACGGTGTGGGTGCGCACCGTGGGAGTCGGTTTACAAGCCACCGTGGTCATTGTTCATCAAGGTGTTGACGGGCCAGAACAGGTGGCCTCGCACTTGAAGCTGGGCCCGGGGATGGTGGCGGTGAAATCCGAGCATTTCTCCGGGAATCAAGAGCAGAAGATTCCGGGAGTGAAAGAGCCTAAGCCCCGTACCCAGGCAGAACGAGATTTCTGCGCCATCGGTGCCGGAGCCACCACCTGGCTGTGTGAAGCGGCCGCGGTAGGCACGGACCGGATCTTGGTGAAAATGGCTGAAGCGGTCAGCCTTGCCAAGTTACATGGCACTGCTGCGGTGGACCGGGCCCTCGGGTTAGCTGCGACGCATCATCGGTTCGGTTATGAAGACTTACGCTCCATCTTGGCCTGTGAAGTCGTTGGCAATCAGCCCGTGAAGCATCAGGGTAGTGAGCAGAGTTCCTTGACGCAAGGAACCAGATCATGGGCCGATTTCGGGGCCACTGAACCGACAGGAGAACAGTAGAAATGGTGATCAGCATCAATTCCGCACCACCGCTTCCAGAAGACCTCGAAGCCCAGTTCCGTGCCCTAAGGATGCCACACGCCCGCCTCGCGGCCCCCGAACTACTCGCCACGGCAAAGTCCCAGCGGTGGGAACCGGCCGAGGTGCTGCGGGCCTTACTTCAGGAGGAAACAACCGGCCGTTCCCGGTCGGTGATCGCTAGCAGGCGCAAAGCCGCAGGGTTTCCCACTGGGAAAACGTTCGATACATGGGATCCAACGCTTTCAACCATCCCGGTTGCGACGCAGCAGGCCTTACGAACTTTGGAATGGGTTCAGCGTGCGGAAAACCTTGTGCTGGCAGGCCCTTCTGGCACTGGTAAAACGTTCTTCCTCGAAGCGTTGGGGCAGCACGCGGTGGATGAAGGGCTGAAAGTTGCGTGGTTTACCCTTGAACGCCTTGCCGGGATCGTGCGCTCACACCGGGTCGACGCGTCAGTGAGCAAAGCCGTGGACAAGATTCTGCGTTCTGACCTGGTCATTATTGATGATATTGGGTTGTTACCGGTGCCTGAAGACGCTGCTGAAGCGCTTTACCGGGTGGTTGATGCCGCGTATGAGAAGAGCTCGGTAGCGATTTCCTCGAACTTGCACCCCGCGGGGTTTGACGAGTTGATGCCAAAGACTCTTGCTACCGCGACAGTGGACAGGTTGCTACACCATGCCCATATTTGCCAGACCAGTGGTGACTCGGTCCGACTGACTCAGGCGCTGGCCGGGGCGGGGGTGAGCGCGTTGCACTAGGACGAGTTCCCGGGGTGGACTGCTGTTGGTCACCGCCAGGCTGGAAATTACTTTCACAGTGGGCAGTGGTGGTGGCCGTCAGCGGGCAGTTTTGTTGGCCAATGGTGGGCATTTTTCGTGGCCGCCCGTGGGCAGAAACCAATGTCCCTTGACATTCCCTGTGTATCCTTCTAGGGTCAAGTTGGGTGTCTCATGTTCCAATGCAGGCGCCGACATCTTGAGATGATCCTTGGAGGAAAAGTGGTGCAAAAAGCTTCACCGCCGCTAAATGGACTGAGGGGTGGTAGCGGTCGCCGGCTTTTGGCGGGTGTCGTAGCGGCAACGTTATTTGCTGTCCCAGCAGTTGGTGCCGCGAACGCGGCGCCAGCAGACACATCAGAAGCGTTAGGTCAGGTATTAGACGCAAACCTGCTCGGCGTTGACCTTGCCGATGTAGCAACAAGTACCCAGGGTTTTCCGAGCGACGCAGGCAGTGACGCGGTTCGGAATCCGCTGAATGTTGGTTTATTGAACGACAGCGTCGCTTTGGACCTGGGGGGAGGCATTCAACTTCCTCTGATCAGCAATGCTGGCAATGGTGGTTTACTGCACCTTGGTGAACTCGGCGCAGCTCATAGTTTTGCATCAACACCGAGCTCCACATCGGCGATTGCTTCGTCCGGCGCCGTTGCCGAGGATGGCTCCATTAATCTCAGTGCAGTTTCTGGAAACGACCCCGCCCAGATCGATGCAACCGCATTACTTGCTCAGCTTGGCATCGATGGGCTAACCGACGAAATCGTGGATGAAGTAGCGCTCGAGCTAGGGGCTTTGGCTTCTCGCGCGGAAGCGGAGAATGGTTCTGTTGAGCGCACGTATGGTCTGGCTAACGCTAGTCTAAATCTATCGAGCCCTGCTGTTGAGAATCTGACGACTGCGCTTGGCGACGTCGTCGATGCTACCGGCACGACGCTCAACACCGCACTGGGAACCACAGGTGTCCTCGGTAGCCTTGTAGGATCACTGGAAGCGATCTCGCTCCCAGTACTCAACTTGGGCGTTGAAACGGCAACTTTGGGTATTGACGGATTACCTGAAGCATTGGCGACAGTGAAAACCGATGTGCTCCAAGGCACGATCACTTCAGATACCGGCCTAGTTAGCGTGAACCTAGGAACGGGTGACGTCACAGTCGATCTATCGAAGATTATTTCTGGTGGATTAAACGGTCAAGATGCCGGGACTGAGCTGGTTAGCGTTAACACGATCCCTCTGATCACCACCGAGCTGACCACAATTTTGACGAATGTGACCACTGATCTCCGTGACGCACTGATCGCGACAATTAATAGCGTTGAACTCGTGGTTGACCTCGATGTGCGATTGCTACTAGTCGACATTGCAGTTACTGTCAGCGGAACTTTGGGTGACTTCGCAGGTGTCAGTGGGAATCAACCTGTTATCGAAGGCGACGGGCTGGGGGAAGCAGTCGCGCCACTACTTTCGCGGGTTGTGAATATCATCCGTCCTGTGGTGGGTACTTTGCTGACTACCACCATTGACGCAGTTAAGCCTGCAGTGGATGCCCTAGTTGCTTCGATCGTCACTCCGTTGGCTCCGGCGTTAAACCCAGCTCTTTCAGCGCTACTTCAGGTGACACTGAACGAACAAGCCGATACGGAGTTATCTGGTCAACCAGCAAGTTATGTCACTGCACTGAGTTTGACATTGCTCCCGAACGCGAATGCAGCAAAGGTCTCATTGGGAACCTCAGCAGTGCGTGCGCAAAATGAGCAGACTCCGATTGTCATTGTTACTCCGGTAAACAATGAAGAGCTCACTGGATCGACTATTTTCGTATCTGGTACCGCTGAACCAGAAACCACTCTAAACGTGTCATTAATAGGTGCTGACGGGAATCTTGTTCAGGGTCCACAGACCGTAACCGTTCAGCCTGACGGCACCTGGTCTTTCGTCTTCCAGAATGTTGAACCGGGCACTTATGATGTGCAAGCAGTCGATACTGAAGATACTGGAAACTCTGACTCAGTAAATATCGTTGTGGTGTCCGATGAAAATGAAACGGACCCAACCGATGGCACCGAGACTGAGGGTACCGAGGTTGAGGGTACTGACGTTGAGGGTACTGAAGTAGACGGCACTGAGACCGATGGCACTGAGACTGAAGGCACTGAGACTGAAGGCGCCGAGGTTGAAGGTACCGAGGTTGAAGGTACTGACACTGAGGGTACTGAGGTTGAAGGTACTGAAGTAGACGGCACTGAAACCGATGGCACCGACGTTGAAGGTACCGAGGTTGAGGGTACTGAAGTAGACGGCACTGAAACCGATGGCACCGAGACTGAGGGTACTGAGGTTGAGGGTACTGAGGTTGATGGAACCGAGACCGACGGCACTGAAACCGATGGCACTGAGACTGAGGGTACTGAGGTTGAGGGTACTGAGGTTGAGGGTACTGAAGTAGACGGAACCGAAACCGATGGCACAGACGTTGAGGGCACCGAGACCGATGGCACTGAGACTGAGGGTACTGAGGTTGAGGGTACTGAAGTAGACGGCACTGAAACCGATGGCACCGAGACTGAGGGTACTGAGGTTGAGGGCACCGAGACCGATGGCACTGAGACTGAGGGTACTGAAACCGATGGCACCGAGACTGAGGGTACTGAAGTAGACGGCACTGAAACCGATGGCACCGAGACTGAGGGTACTGAAACCGATGGCACCGACGTTGAAGGTACCGAGGTTGAAGGTACTGAGGTTGAGGGTACTGAGGTTGACGGCACTGAAACCGATGGCACCGACGTTGAAGGTACTGAGGTTGAGGGTACTGAGGTTGACGGCACTGAAACAGATGGCACCGACGTTGAAGGTACTGAGGTTGAGGGTACTGAGGTTGACGGCACTGAAACCGATGGCACTGAGACTGAGGGTACTGAGGTTGAGGGTACTGAGGTTGATGGAACCGAGACCGATGGCACTGAGACTGAGGGTACTGAGGTTGAGGGTACTGAAGTAGACGGCACTGAAACCGATGGCACCGATGTTGAGGGTACTGAGGTTGAGGGTACTGAGGTTGACGGCACTGAAACCGATGGCACCGAGACTGAGGGTACTGAAGTAGACGGCACCGAAACCGATGGCACCGAAACCGATGGCACCGACGTTGAAGGTACCGAGGTTGAGGGTACTGAGGTTGACGGCACTGAAACCGATGGCACCGAGACTGAGGGTACTGAAGTAGACGGCACCGAAACCGATGGCACCGACGTTGAAGGTACCGAGGTTGAGGGTACTGAGGTTGACGGCACTGAAACCGATGGCACCGAGACTGAGGGTACTGAGGTTGAGGGCACCGAGACCGATGGCACCGAGACCGATGGCACTGAGACTGAGGGTACTGAGGTTGAGGGTACTGAAGTAGACGGCACTGAAACCGATGGCACCGATGTTGAGGGTACTGAGGTTGAGGGTACTGAGGTTGACGGCACTGAAACCGATGGCACCGAGACTGAGGGTACTGAAGTAGACGGCACCGAAACCGATGGCACCGACGTTGAAGGTACCGAGGTTGAGGGTACTGAGGTTGACGGCACTGAAACCGATGGCACCGAGACTGAGGGTACTGAAGTAGACGGCACCGAAACCGATGGCACCGACGTTGAAGGTACCGAGGTTGAGGGTACTGAGGTTGACGGCACTGAAACCGATGGCACCGAGACTGAGGGTACTGAGGTTGAGGGCACCGAGACCGATGGCACCGAGACTGAGGGTACTGAAACCGATGGCACCGACGTTGAAGGTACCGAGGTTGAAGGTACTGAGGTTGAGGGTACTGAAGTAGACGGCACTGAAACCGATGGCACCGAAACCGATGGCACCGACGTTGAAGGTACCGAGGTTGAGGGTACTGAAGTAGACGGCACCGAAACCGATGGCACCGAAACCGATGGCACCGACGTTGAAGGTACCGAGGTTGAGGGTACTGAAGTAGACGGCACCGAAACCGATGGCACCGACGTTGAAGGTACTGAGACTGAGGGTACTGAGGTTGATGGAACCGAGACCGATGGCACTGAGACTGAGGGTACTGAGGTTGAGGGTACTGAAGTAGACGGCACTGAAACCGATGGCACCGAGACTGAGGGTACTGAGGTTGAGGGTACTGAGGTTGATGGAACCGAGACCGATGGCACTGAGACTGAGGGTACTGAGGTTGAGGGTACTGAAGTAGACGGCACTGAAACCGATGGCACCGAGACTGAGGGTACTGAAGTAGACGGCACTGAAGGCGCCGAAGTTGAAGGTACCGAGGTTGAGGGTACTGAGGTTGAGGGTACTGAGGTTGAGGGTACTGAAGTAGACGGCACTGAAACCGATGGCACCGACGTTGAAGGTACCGAGGTTGAGGGTACTGAGGTTGAGGGTACTGAAGTAGACGGCACTGAAACCGATGGCACCGAGACTGAGGGTACTGAGGTTGAGGGTACTGAAACCGATGGCACCGATGTTGAGGGTACTGAAGTAGACGGCACTGAAACCGATGGCACCGATGTTGAGGGTACTGAGGTTGAGGGTACTGAGGTTGATGGCACTGAAACCGATGGCACCGAGACTGAGGGTACTGAAGTAGACGGCACCGAGACCGATGGCACCGAGACTGAGGGTACTGAGGTTGATGGCACTGAAACCGATGGCACCGAGACTGAGGGTACTGAGGTTGATGGCACTGAAACCGATGGCACCGAGACTGAGGGTACTGAGGTTGATGGCACTGAAACCGATGGCACCGAGACTGAGGGTACTGAGGTTGATGGCACCGAGACCGATGGCACCGAGACTGAGGGTACTGAGGTTGATGGCACTGAAACCGATGGCACCGAGACTGAGGGTACTGAGGTTGATGGCACCGAGACCGATGGCACCGAGACCGATGGCACCGAGACCGATGGCACCGAGACTGAGGGTACTGAAGTAGACGGCACTGAAACTGACGGCACCGACGTTGAAGGTACCGAGGTTGAAGGTACTGAGGTTGAGGGTACTGAAGTAGACGGCACTGAAACTGACGGCACCGACGTTGAAGGTACCGAGGTTGAAGGTACTGAGGTTGAGGGTACTGAAGTAGACGGCACTGAAACTGACGGGTCGGATTCCGATGGAACCTACATCCCCGTAGCTATCGGGACCCCGATTGAAAATTCCCAAGTCGAAGGCCCGAACGTTGCAGTTACGGGTAAGTCGATGCCAAACGTCACGGTCAACGTGAACGCAGAGCTCGTACCTCAAGGTGAATTGCCGCTGCCAGCAATCGCTGAATCAGAACTGGTAACTGAATCGGATGATGCAGGAAACTGGAGTGTAACTTTCAATGATGTTGCTCCAGGGGCCTACAGTGTGACTGCCAACGACTCGATAACTGAGGACACAACCGTGTTCACAGTTGTCGAGCCAAGTGAGACGGACACTGATGGTACCGATGGAACTGACGGCACTGATGGTACCGATGGAACTGACGGCACTGATGGTACCGATGGAACTGACGGCACTGATGGTACCGATGGAACTGACGGCACTGATGGTACCGATGGAACTGACGGCACTGATGGTACCGATGGAACTGACGGCACTGATGGTACCGATGGAACTGACGGCACTGATGGTCATGATAAGGATGAAGAACTGGTAGACACCGGGGCTTCGGGAGCCTTGATCATCGGAGGTCTGGCCTTGGCTTTGGTACTGGCTGGAGTGGGAATCCACTTCGGTCGTCGGGCGAAGGTCTGATTCAAGAAGTGGTAATTAGATGATGAGCCAGACTGCCATTCGGCAGTCTGGCTCATCGTCATCTACTTCACTGTTGCGGGCCTAGCCAGCCAGAATTGCAGTAGGGGATTTTCCAATAGCTGTTCAGCACAACTCAAAGCATGGCTGCAGCTTCGAACCGAATGTTGAAGATGAAGGCATGAACGAACAGACAACGATCAGCGAGAGCAAGAGGCCTCAGGCCTCTGCGAAAAAGCGGCCTGTTTGGTTGCGCGTAGTTGGCATCTTGTGCGTATTGGCAACCGCTTGGCATATATTCGCTACTTTCTTGTGGATCGCACCGAATAATGGGCTTCGAGAGATGGTTCCCGGTAAAGCCCTACAGGTCTATATGTCGCCAACGTTTAGCCAGAACTGGTCAGTTTTTGCCCCAAAACCGATCGCAAGTGACAATATTTTCCTTGTTCGCGCTGTGGTAGAGAATGACCAGGGTGCCGAGCGGACAGAGTGGGTAGACGCGGTAAGCCGTGAGATGGATCTTATTCATCACAATTTTTTTCCAGCCCGTGCATCTTTGGCATCTAACCACCTTGTGAACAAATATCGCGGGGCCTATAGAGATCTGACAGATGAGCAGCAAAAATCCGTCGGACACAATTACTTCAAAGGTGAAGATTGGTCGGAGCGATATGCCAGCGCTCTTACCGAGGTCGTCGAGAAAGCTGGTAACTCCGCCAAGAAGGACACCAGAGAATTTATTGAATTGGAGGGCATCGCCACAGCGTATGCAACCCAAGTTGCCAAGGCTCTATGGGGGGACAACGTCAGGTCTGTTCAATTTCGCGTTGGATACCAAAACATAGTTCCGTTCAGCCAACGCAACGAACCAGATGCTGAACGGCCAGCGCCGAGTTACATTACTTCTGGCTGGCGAGGAACAAGCGTTGTCTCTGGACAGAATGAAGAGAAATTTGCCGAGGTGTTCGCATCGTTGGAAGAAGTTGAAAAGCGATGAAAGAGAAACTCTCTAAAGTTCTAACAATTTTCGTCCGACTATGGACTGCTCTGTGGCGAGAAGGTCCGAGGCATCTACTTAAGGCATTGTCCCGCGTCTTGCTCACCATTGAGAGCTGGTTGCTGGACGGGAAGCGAGCTGCATATGGCATCGCTGTAACGCGAATCCTCATCGGTTGCACAGCTCTAGGACTTCTGCTCACTAACTTCGGTACGAGGCACTATACCTATGGGGCTGCGGCAGCTTGGTCGGGCCATTTGGAAAAGCAGTATGGAATCTTTAATGACGTCTGGCTATTCCAGCTGTTTCAGAAAATTGCCGGTAACGAAGTTCTAGTTACCGTGTACTTTTTGGTTCTCATGGCCTTATCGCTGGCGTTGATCGTTGGCTACCGGGCGCGTGTCGTCCTACCGATCCTTCTCGTGCTTTGGATTAATCTGATCGAAGCGCCGTACTTCGGAGGCGACCAAGGCGACAACGCGTTACGAATCGCTATGATCCTGATGCTCTTTACCGACCATTCAGGAAAACTATCCTTTGACGCGGTTCGACGAAAGAACGCGGTCGCAAGTGAAAAATCAGTATTTAGGAAGCTGCTCAACGGCAATCGGGTGCTTCCGGTAGAGCTGACTAGTCTGCTGCACAACCTAGCCATTGTTGCTCTGGCCTGCCAGGTCTTCATGATCTATGTGGCCGGCGCGTTATTTAAAGCTGGTGGTGCAACTTGGAAAGACGGCTCGGCCATCTACGGGCCCTTGAGCACAATGCGTTTTAGCCCATGGCCAGAAATAAATGATCTGATCATTGTTTCTGCGGGAGTGGTGGCTCTGGGAAGCATCGGATCGATCATCATTCAAATCGTATTCCCTGGGGCACTGCTGCACCGATGGACGCGAATTCCGATTCTATTTGCTCTAGTGTCCTTCCATGTCGCCATTGCCCTCCTGATGGGTATCCCTTGGTTCTCCCTGTCGATGATCGCTATCGATGCAATCTTCGTCCGAGACGTGACTTGGTTGCGGCTCTTGGGATGGATTAAACATTCGGCCCAACCGCCTAACGAAGCGAAAAATAATTCCTCGACAGAAGATGCGGAAGTTACAAGGCAGCCAGAGAAAGCTCTAGTGTAAACACTTCGGAAAGCCAAAAGCGTTGGTTCGCTAGGATTACCCTTGGCGAACCAACGTTTTGGTTTAACTAGTCACCGATGTAGTACAGGCGCTTATTGACGAACTCATCCATGCCTAGTGGGCCGAGTTCGCGCCCAAATCCGGAGCGCTTAACGCCACCAAAAGGCATTTCGGCACCCTCAGCACTGGCAGCGTTCACATTGGCCATACCGGACTGCAGGCGCATGGCGACTTTCTCTGCCCGCATTTGATCCTCGGAATGTACTGAGCCACCCAACCCGTAGATAGTGTCGTTGGCCAACGCCAAGGCTTCTTCATCATCAGAAACCTTGTAGACCACTGCCACCGGTCCGAAAAGCTCCTCGTAGTAGGCCCGCATGTCTTTAGTGACTCCGGTCAATACCGCAGGGGAGTAGTAAGCGGCCGGACCATCGTGTAGTACCCCGCCAGCGTGCAACGTGGCACCCTTGGAGACGGCGTCTTGTACTTGTTCGTGCAGATCTTCGGCGGCTTTGCGCGAAGACATCGGCGCGAAGGTTCCATCCGCTTCCTCTAGCGGATCTCCGGGCTTCAGTCCTTCGGCATGCTTCGTCAATTCGGCGACAAACTCGTCATAGATGTCCTCCATGACGATCATTCGCTTATTTGAGTTACAAGCCTGGCCGGTGTTGTCGATGCGGAACCCCCATGCGGACTCGGCAATCCCGGCGATATCTTGGGAATCGAGAACCACGAATGGATCCGATCCGCCCAGCTCCAGCACGGCCTTCTTAAGGTTACGGCCAGCCTGCTCACCGATGATGGCTCCAGCCCGCTCCGAACCGGTTAACGAGACCCCTTGAATACGTGGATCTGCAATGATCGTGGAGATCTGCTCATGGGTAGCAAACAGGTTGGTGTAGACCCCAGCCGGTAGGCCTGCGGCGTCGAAGATTTCTTGGATTAGCAGTGCTGACCGCGGGCAGGACTCCGCATGCTTCAGAATGATGGTGTTGCCCAGCATCAGGTTCGGGGCAGCAAAACGAGCCACCTGGTAGAGCGGGAAGTTCCACGGCATAATGCCTAAGAGAGGGCCGACAGGACGCTTCTGAACTACGGCCTTGCCCCCGGAGAGCGATTTGATCGGTTGATCCGCTGCCAGTGTGGGACCTTCAGTGGCGAAGTATTCGAAGATTTCCTTGCAGAACTCGGCCTCTCCGACGGCCTCGGACAGTGGTTTGCCCATTTCGGTGGTCATCACTCGACCCAATTCATCGGCGCGTTCGGCAAAAATTTCGGCGATCCGCGTCACGATCTTGGCTCGGTCGTGAATGTCGCTCTGGCTCCACGATTCGTAGGCGCTTTGTGAGGCAGACAGGGCCTGCTGAACCTCGTCGTCAGTGGCTACCGGAAATTCCTCAACGATCTGGCCGGTGGCGGGATTTAGGACCTTGTAGGTTTGGGCACTCATTATCGCTCCTGTCGATGTGTACAAAGACGTGCTTGCCAATTACTCGTGGCTGCTGCAACGGTCGTTGTTATCGACTCGATGTGAAGCGGCTCACGACGCGCATCTCTGAGCTTATCTGTGGTGGCGGAATTAGGCCACTGCGCATCTAGTCGAATCGGCCGCGTCAAAGTACGGAAACCGTGGAGTTTGAGTACTTCTCAGGGGTCGGAGTGGCAGATCCGCTCCGACCCCTGAAACTACAGTTCTCTGCTAGCCGATGGCCGAGGTCTTCCACCAGTCAATACCGGCATCTCCTTGAGTGATAGAGGAAATTTCACTCAACTCCGCAGCACTGAATTCGGTGTTCTGCAACGCGCCGAGATTCTCGTCCAATTGCACTGTGGATGAAGCACCGATAAGCACCGAGGTGGCAGCGCCATCACGCAACAGCCAAGCGATGGCAAGCTGCGCCAAGGACTGGCCACGAGTTTGAGCTAGTGCGTCGAGTGCTTGGATTTTCTTCAGGTTCTCCTCGGTTAGCTGATCCTCCAAGGAACGGCGTCCTCCGGAACGCTCGACTTCGTTGCGCCCCAAGTATTTATCCGTCAGCAACCCCTGCGCCAGCGGCGTGAACGCGATCGATCCCATCTGCTCCTGCTCCAGGGTCTGTAGCAATCCGTGCTCCACCCACGGATTCAACATGTTGTAGGAGGGCTGGTGGATAACCAACGGGGTGCCTAAATCCTTGGCGATGGCGGCCGCTTGAGCCGTGCGTTCAGAGGAATAGGACGAAATGCCCACGTATAGGGCCTTCCCCTGACGGACCAAGGTATCCAGCGCCCCGATGGTTTCTTCCAGAGGAGTTTTTGGATCGAATCGATGTGAATAGAAAATATCGACGTAGTCCAGCCCCATCCGTCGCAGAGAGGCATCGGCGGAAGACATCAAGTACTTGCGTGAACCGAAAGTACCGAAGGGCCCGGCCCACATATCCCAACCAGCCTTGGAGGAAATGATCAGCTCATCACGATAAGGCCGGAAATCTCCGCGCAGCATCCGACCAAAGTTTTCCTCAGCTGACCCAGCCGGCGGGCCGTAATTATTGGCCAGGTCGAAGTGGTTGATTCCGTTATCGAAAGCATGACGTAAGATTTCACGCTGACTGTCGAAGGTGCGGTTGTCTCCAAAGTTCCACCACAACCCCAGAGAAATGGGTGGGAGAAGTAAGCCGGAGGAGCCCACCCGCCGATACCCGAAATGCTCGTATCGATCCGCTGCGGCGACCCACGGGCGGTGGGAATCTACGGTTGAGCTGAAGCGTTCGTACTCCACGGTGCACCTTTCTCTTTTTACTGGCCAAGGCCAAGAACAGGTTTAAGCCTAGAACACCGCGCGGGTCTTTTTGCTCATAACCCGGTGGTGGATGCCAGTTGGAAGCCCGGGGAAAGAAAAACCGATCCGTGGCGGTCAAGGAGGTAACGCCGCCACGGATCGGTTCTGTAGATCACTCGCACCTTGAGAAGGTATGCACCACTCTAGGAAGCGATTCTTGAAAATTGCTGAGTGTTTCGTGAGCACAGCCAAGGAAATGGGGATTCAATAGTTTGAGGGTGGGTCGGATGCGGGGAAAGATTCATCTTCCCATTCCTCCACTAGTTCCTCATCGTGGTCATGCTGAATCTCTTCGTCGCTCGGCTGCTTCTGGGGTTCCTGAGTCATGAGCTGTCCTTTACGAGGTTGCACCAACAGTGAACGGATCCTAAGGATCTGTCTCCAGTGTTCTCTTCTTCGCAGCGCTTGTCGAGAGGCTGGACATACTTGCAGGGGGAACCAGCACGGATCATTAAAAGCCAAACGCCGGATGTTGTTTCCAAGAGGAAGGGGATACAACATCCGGCGCTTGCAATCATCACTCGCACCTTCATTGAGGTACTTCTACTCTAAGAAGCGAACCTAGGTGCTGGCTGTGCAGTGCACCAGAGCCAGTTAGGAATTACCCTGTGCCCTGAGGGTGAGCTTTAATCGAAGGTATGCCCAGTATTATCAATTCTGCCGACGGAACCGAGATCTACTTCGACGATGACCGCGCCACTGGTGAAGCAATCATCTTCCTGCACGGGTCGGCGCTGTCCCGGTCGATTTGGCGTGGGCTGGGCTACACCAAAGCGTTGGGCGGGCAGCGACGCACCATCCGCATTGATCTGCGTGGCCACGGTAAGTCCGGCAAACCGCACGATAGCGCCAGCTATTCGATGGAACTGATTACCGGCGATATCCTCGCGGTGATGGATCACCTCGGATTGGAGCGGGCACATTTCGTGGGATATTCCATGGGAAGCCGCACCGCGTTAGCTATTGCCCTGACACAGCCAGAGCGGGTGCTGAGTCTCAGCATGCTCGGCGGAACCTATGCCATCGAATCCGGGGAAATAGACGGTCTATTCTTCGATGGTTACTTGGATGTGTTGCGTGCTGGGGACATTGAAGGGTTTGTTACCGGTCAAGAAACCCGTGGACGACTCGACCCGGCCACTCGGATGGCCTTTCTGGCCAATGACCCACTGGCTCTGGCCGCCTACTTTGAAGCCGCTGAAACTCAGCAGAACATCGAACTTGATGCACTGAGCTCGCTGCGCGTACCCACCTTGCTGCTGATCGGGACCCGGGATCAGCCACGCTTCGAGCACAATAAGGTGATGGCTAGAACCATGCCTCAGGCGCGTATGGTCTCGCTGGTGGGCCGAACTCATGGCGGGACGCTGTACCCGATCGAACCGGTCACCGAAGCTATTGCGGGCTTTATCCAACGGGTAAGCCAATGAGTGAGTCCTGTCCAGAGTTTGACCTGACGCTGATTTCTTCGGGGTTGGCATTCGGGGAGAACTATCAGCAGGTGCAACAGAATCTGGCCGAAGCGGTGGACTTACCGCAAGTGATTCAGGCGCCGCCGGGTTCGGGAAAAACCACAATCGTGCCACCTGCGGTAGCGAATGCTTTGGCCGCGCATCGATTGACCGGACGGGTTATTGTCACTCAACCGCGACGAATGGCGGCGCGGGCGGCAGCACGTCGTTTGGCGTTCCTCGACGGTAGCGCAGTGGGAGAGCGGATTGGTTTTTCGGTGCGCGGGGAACAAGCTACCGGGCCCGGTACTCGGGTCGAATTTGTCACCGCAGGGTTGTTGTTACGCAGGTTGCTGCAAAACCCGGATCTGCCGAATATTTCCGCGGTTATCGTCGATGAAGTTCACGAGCGATCCATCGACACCGATCTCCTGCTGGCGATGCTGAACCAGGTCAGTCAGTTGCGTGAAGACTTTGCGCTGCTAGTCATGAGCGCTACCCTGCACGCCGAGGAATTGGCAGACTTTTTAGCACGTGGCGTACCAGCGCGGATCGTGTCCGGCCAGGGGATTCAGCACCCTGTCGAAGCAGAATTCGCCGCGTTTAACGGTACCCGCAATGGCGAACGCGGCCTAGAGCGGGAATACTTGCAGCACATTGCGCGCAACGCGATTGAGCACACCCTGCTAAATACCGCCGACGGGCAGGCGCACGATACGTTGGTTTTCGTTCCCGGGGTGGCCGAAGTTCAACGGGTGTGCCAAGCGATTGAGACCGATGGCAGGATCGCGGCTTTGGCGTTGCACGCCGGGATTCCGGGCTGGGAACAGGACCAGATTCTTCGTGACCCGTCACCCCACGAACCGCCGAGGATCATTGTGGCAACCTCGGTTGCCGAGTCCTCGCTGACCGTACCGCGAGTGAACCTGGTGATCGATTCCGGGTACGCGCGTGAACCGCGACGGGACGCCGCACGTGGAATGAGTGGATTGGTCACGGTGGTGGCCAGCCGCGCTTCGGCCACCCAACGGGCCGGACGTGCTGGACGTTTGGGGCCGGGCAAGGTGGTGCGCACCTTGGACGAACGCTCCTTTACCGCGGCTGCGGCTTACCTCACCCCGGAGATCCGGACCGCGGATCTGACTCAGGCAGCGTTATACCTGTGTGCTTGGGGTACCCCGGGTGGTGAAGGATTAGATATGTGGGCGCGTCCGCCGGTTACGGCAATGCAGGAAGCGCATTCCCAGCTGGTTGCGCTTGGCGCGGTAGACGACTCAGGGCGGTTAAGCGAACAAGGCGCCGCGCTGGTCCAAATCCCGGCCGAACCTCGACTAGGGCGGGCGTTACTTGAAGGAGCTGAGTATTTCGGGGCTCGGGCCGCGGCCTCGGTGGTTGCACTGCTGACCAGTACCGAACGGGCCAGCGACGCAGACGCGCAGGGCTTGTTGCGGCAGCTGCAATCCGTTCAACACCCGGGGCACCGATCCTGGGCCAATGAACGGGCGCGATTTCAACGTCTAGCTGAACGGTTCGGGGGTAAACAGGCGAGCGATTCTGAGGCCGTGGCAGGGATCATCGCACTGGCTTACCCGCACTGGGTGGGATACCGAGTGGCTGTGGGGGAGTACCTGTTGGCCTCTGGAACCCGGGCTAAGCTACCACCAAAAAGCCACTTGGACGAGGCAGAATTTCTGGCCATTGCCGAGGTGGGTCGCAGCGGAGCGCAAGCGGTCATCCGGCTGGCGGCGGAGATTGGGCGTGCGGAGGTACTGGACCTAGTACCGCAATTACATCAAGTGACCAAACAGGCCGAGTACCGTGAGGGGAAACTCGCCGCCCGCCGAATCGAATCTCTCGGTGCCATCGAACTCTTGTCCACCCCGGTGAAGGCTGAGGCGAACTTAGCACAGCAAGCGGTTCGGGCGGCTTTGCACCGTGAGGGGCTACAACTTTTTGGGCATCAGCCAGAATTCTCGGTACTGCGCGCCCGGCTGGCCTTGGCGCATCGGGAATGGGGCGAACCTTTTAGCCCCATGGATGAAGCCTCGCTGATCGGCTGCAGCGAGCAGTGGCTGGAAGCTGAACTGGCGGCGCTGGTCATCGGACAACGAGGCGAGAAGATTGACTTAGCTGCGGCACTCCGCCGGTTGATACCTTGGCAGCACGCACATGACTTTGATCAGTTGGTGCCCGAGCGACTGCAAGTTCCCAGTGGCTCACGCATTCGCCTGCAATTCCCCGACCCGCAGGAAGCAGAAGGTCCGGTGGTGGTAGCCGTGAAATTGCAGGAGTGCTTTGGTTTGGCACAATCTCCGCGGTTACTGGAAGGCAGGGTGGCGGTGCAGTTTCATCTGCTCTCGCCGGCGGGGCGCACACTGGCCGTCACCGAAGATTTGGCAAGTTTTTGGAACGGACCCTATGCGCAGGTGCGTTCGGAAATGCGTGGCCGCTATCCGAAGCATCCGTGGCCGGAAAATCCGTGGGAGCATGTGGCGACGGCCAAGACAAAGAAGCGTTTGGGGTAGGACAATCAGCTTTCCAGCGCACCGTTGCCGGGGCTGGAAAGCCGAAAGGTCCGAGTCGGTTAGGCGAACGCGGAGTGCCCGGTAATGGCTCGGCCCATAATGAGGGCCTGAACGGTTTCGGTTCCCTCATAGGTGTGGAGGGCTTCCATATCAGCGAAGTGCCGAGCCACCCGATTAGTGGTCAGGATGCCGTTGCCGCCGAGTAGATCGCGGGCGTTGGCAGCGATGGAGCGGGCGGTGCGGGTGGCGGTGTATTTGGCCAGCGAAGCGGCTGGGCCGGTGAGTTTGCCCTGCATCTCACGTTTGGTGGATTGCACCGCGAGCAGCTGGATGGTTGCCAGCTCGGACTGCATTCTGGCCAGTCGCTCCTGCACAATCTGGGTGGCGGCCAGAGGTCGGCCGAACTGGATACGCTGCTGGGCGTATTGCACTGCCGATTCGTAGCAGGCGGTGGCGTGGCCGACGGCGGCCCAAGCTACGCCTAGCCGGGTGGCGAAGAGAACCCCGGCGGTATCCTTGAAGCTTTTGGCCGCGGGTAAAACCATGGCGTCCGGGACGAATACATCGTCCATTCGAATATGAGCTTGCCAGATGGCACGCAGCGAAAGTTTGTTTTCAATGGTGCTTCCGCGGTACCCCGGGGAGGCTTGATCCACGAGGAAACCGCGCACGTTGTCGGCTTCATCGCGGGCCCATACTACGGTGATGCCGCCGACTGAACCGTTGCCGATCCATTTCTTTTCGCCATTGATCAGATAGCCTCCGGCGACCCGAGTGGCTTGGGTTTCGAGCCCAACCGAGTCCGAACCGTGGGTTGGCTCGGTCAGTGCGAATGCGCCGGGAAGTTCGCCGCGCATCATCGGTACCGCGTAGTTTTCTATCTGCTCGGGGCTCCCGCACTTCAGAATCGAACGTACGGCGAGACCTGCCTGAACGCCGACGATGGTTCCTACCGAACCGTCGGCACGGTGCAGTTCCATATTCACAAGCCCGGCAGCCATGGTGCTCATGGGGGTGCTTCCGGCGGGGTTCTGGCCATCGCGCAATAGATCCGCATCACCGAGCACCTTGAGTAAGTGCAAGGGGTAATTCGCCTGATCCCAGTACTCGTGGATGGTCGGGCGAACGTGCTGCAAACTGAACTCACGAGCCTTGTCCCACCATATGCGATCCTGTTCGTCGAGATCCTCAAAAATCCCGGTTGGGTCGATCTGAACGTCGGCACCCCACAGGTCGTACTCGGGCTCGGTGACTCCGGTGGGGAAAACGGTGGTAGTTTCTTGGCTCATCTCAGGGTTCCTTGCTGCAGTGGGATAGGTCTCACCCCCAAGCCTAGTGGAACTAAGTGTCAAGTCAAGAAACTGTGTTTCATTTTCCGTGGGCTTCATTCAAGGCGCGGCTCACTTGCTCAAGAATCTGTTGTTGATCTGCCTCGCCCTTGATCACCGAGATCACTACCGTGGCGCTGGGTGTTGAGTCCACGGGCTGCGTCTCCGGCGCTAACACGTCGCTGAAACGCGAGAGGAAACGACGAGCATCCTCTGCCAAGGCCTCACGGCTGGTAGAGGTGTTCTCTCGCAGCCAGCTACGCAAATGATCATTGTGGATGGCTACGATCCCGGCACTGATCCCTAGACGCAGGGCCTGAGTTTCAGCAGAATCAAAAAGCTGGCGCATGTTCAGGAAGCCATTAAAGGCTCGCTCGAAGCGGTGAGTGGACACCAGTTCACGTTCCCGCAGAGCCGGAACTTCTTGGAGGAGCTGATGGCGCAGCTGTGCGGCGGGCGGATTGGCGGTGTACTGGTCGAACACCACTCCGACCGCTTCGACCAGAGCCTGCAGTGCCGGTGCGGAGCTACTGCCAAGCAGGGTCTGCAAATGTGTGATGATCATTTCCTGATCAGCGAAGACCATGTCTTCCTTCGATCCGAAACGCCGAAAAAAAGTGGAACGTGAGATCCCGGCGGCTGCCGCGAGCTGATCGACACTAGTGGCATCAAAACCCTGCTCAATGAGTAATTCGAGGGCAGCTGCGGGTACGGCGGATGAAGAGATCATAATTTTTGAATCTAGCATGACTAGCCCCAGCCGTTTACGCTACAACGTCGAGTCAACGAGTGCTGCGCGGCAATGGGAAGCTGAAGATCTGCGGTGAGCGCGTGTCAGATGATTGTGATCGAGGTCAACGGTGATTAGGGTGAATAACAGATGCCTGGCAGTTTAGTGACTGGGCATGGCCAGAGACGCAACACTATCGAAGGAAGTGAATATCTGTGGGTATCTCAATTGCGAATGCAGCACTACGTCTCGTCAGTGGTGCTTTCATCCTCAACAGTGGCATCAACAAAATGCGCTTAGACGAAGAAAGCGCTGCCGGTCTTCAGCAGATGGCCGTCAACGGTGTCCCACAATTGGCATCGCTGGAACCGGCCGTCTTTGGGAAGGTGGTCTCCGGGGCTGAAATCGGGCTCGGTTCTGCGCTACTGCTTCCACTGATCCCTTCACGCCTAGCCGGCCTAGGATTAGCAGCTTTTTCCGGTGTGATGATCTCCAGCTACCTGCGTACCCCGGGGATGACCGAATCCGATGGTGTGCGCCCAACCGCCGATGGCATAGCGCTGGCCAAGGACGTCTGGCTGGCAGGTATGGCTGTTGCCTTGATGTTCGGCCGCCGCTCCTACCGCCAACAGAAAAAGAAGCACAAGGACTGATTTATTCGTTCATGTCCCGACATCCATGACTGCCGCGGCGGTAGGATTACCCCGGAACTACCGAATCCTCGTAGTCCCATGGTGAGAAATGCGTAGCTGAAAGGCAAGACATGGGTTTTTTCGATGACGCCAAAAAGAAGCTGGACGAAGCGGTAGAAAACGTTAAAGAGTTCACCGAGGATGCCGGGGAAAACATTAAAGAGTTTGCCCAAGATACGGCCGAAAATGTGAAGGAATTCGCCTCGGAGACTAGTGAGCAGGCCCGTGAGCTAGCTGCTGAGACCCAAGAAAAGATCTCGGAGAAGGTTAACGAGTTCAAAAACAAGCCAGAGAATCAGCAATAAATCGGCAGCTGGCAACTCCCGGTGAGCTTAGCATCATTCCGTGCTGAGCTCACCGGGATTCTCTTTTGTGGTTAGCCCCGTGGCACGGACTTGGTTGCTACTGTGGACTGCGAACGGAAGAACGTCACCACCAATACTGCAGCCAGCGCTACCAGCCCCGGCATGAGTAAGGCTTGACCTAAACCAACGGAGATCGGTTCATGTAGCGCCGTGGGTAGCGCAACCCCTGGAACAAGCTCCCCGGAAACATCGGGCATAGCTTCCGCGCCGGAACCTAGCTCCTGAGCACGGATCTGAGCGGTAATCCGCGCCTGCATCAGCACCGCAATGAGGGCCGAACCCAGTACCGCACCAATTTGTCGGGTGGTGTTATAGACTCCGGATCCGGCACCGGCGTTGGCCGGGCCTAGATCTCGGGTGGCGGCCAGCGACAACGACGGCCAGATCAAGGCCGACCCTACGCCCTGTATAGCCGACGGAATCAGCAGTAACCACAAGGGCGTCTCCGCGTGCATCAGCAACGCGAAGGCCACGATGCCGCCGCCGAACAGGGCGAACCCAGGAACCGCGAATACGCGGGGATCGTGACGGGTGACGCTCTTGCCGATCACCGGGGCACAGATTGCGGCCACCACCGCCATCGGGGCCAGCAGCAAGGCGGCCTGGGTCGGGGTCAGGGCGCGAACCGACTGCAGGTAAAAGATCATTGGCAGGCCCATCGTGGTGATGGCCAAACCCATAAAGCAAATCCCGATATTCGCCAATGAGAAGTTGCGGACGCTGAAAAGTCCGAGCGGAACTAATGGTTCCTTCCGAGTTTCAGCTTGCCACCAAATGAATACGGCGAATAGAACCAGTCCAATAATGATCAGGTGAACGGAGCTCAGTGGACCGATAAACGGTTGCCAGCCGGTGGCGTCGCCCTCTTGGATTCCGAATACCAACGCGAACATCGCCACCGCGGAAAGTGCCACGCCTACCCAATCGAAGCTGGCCGAGTGGATGGGCAGTTGGGGAACCCAACGTTGCACCAGAATGAAGGTCAGCACACCGACGGGCAGGTTAATGAAGAAGATCCACTGCCAGCCGAGGGTATCGACCAACACCCCGCCGGCGATTGGACCGATCAACGACGCGATACCTGCTACTGCGCCCCAAACGCCCATGGCCGCGCCGCGCCGGGCATAGGGGAAGAGTCGGGTAATGAGCGTCATCGATTGCGGTGACATCATGGCCGCACCGAGACCCTGCAAGACCCGCGCGGCAATGAGGTGACCAATGCTTGGAGAGAGACCGCACCAGAGCGAAGCTAGGGTAAAGACCGTCAAGCCCACCAGATAGATATTGCGCGGACCAAAGCGGTCTCCAAGCCGCCCGGTAACCAACAGTGGCACCGCGAAGGCCAGCAGGTAGGCGCTATTGACCCAGATAATCGCGGTCAGATCGGTTTCGAGGCTGCCCATAATGGCCGGCATCGCCATGGAGACGATGGTGGTGTCCAACAGGACCATGAAGAAACCGATGACCAAAGCCCAGAGGGCCCGCCATGCGGAGCGGGAATCAAATTCGGTGGAAGTCACCTGCCAAGCCTAGACCCCAGGAGTGCCCAGGGGTGCTCAAGGCAATTACTTTGCGTCGAAACTAACATGGCCTTCGATGCGGGTGACGACGTCCCCGCCCACCCAAACCCCGGCCTCGTCGTGCTCCACGTGCAGAATCGCGGCTCGGCCCACCCGGGTGCCCTGACGCACCGTGTAGCGTTGTGGGGCCAACGCTGCTTCGGTGAGCCACTGTCCGAAACCGGCATTGAGCGATCCGGTGGCCGGATCTTCGGGGATGAACTCGCTAGGCACGAAGGCGCGGGCCTCGAAGTCTGCCGGTGGTTGCACGACGACTGCAGCGAAGCGTTCTTCCGAACGCTGTAGATCCGATGCGTCTAGCGGACGGAGTTCCTCGCGGGTACCCGCCAGCCGGGGTAAGACGCTTTCTCGCGATTGCCAGGAACCCATGGGAATGCTGGCGGCGGTATATGGTCCGATAACCCCGACTTCCAGTCCTTCCAGGGCCACCCAGTCAGGTTCGATGCTCAAGACCACGTCGGCATCACGCAACATCAGTCCCACATGGTTAGGCCCGTTGACCAGCCATTGGTGCGCGATGACATCCTCGGGTTGTAGTCCAAGTCCGCCCATTGCCCACTGCAAGATGTCCTCTTCCAGCGGGCCGCTGCGGGTAAGCGGGGGCGCAAGGAACGCAAGTCGGCGTAAGTGGGTGTTGCTGGGTTCTCGTTCGATCCGCACATCGATTAGCCCGGCGGGGCATTCTTGGATCAGTTGTTCCGGGTTGGCTGGTTGGCCGCCGGCCTCCAACCAGGCATGGGCTGCGCCCAGGGTGGGGTGCCCGGCAAAAGGTAGCTCGGTGCTTGGGGCGAAAATCCGGATAGCGTAGTCCGCCCGCGAATCGCTGGGGGGAACGAAGAAGATCGTCTCTGACTGGTTGATCCAGCGTGCGAAATCTTGCATCTGATCGGTGCTCAGCCCCTCGGCGGCAAAGACCACCGCCAAGCCGTTGCCGTTAAAAGGGGTTGGTGCGAAAACATCTACCTGCTGATACGGAAAGGTGCGGCTCATATACTGCATCGTGGCATACTCCGGTGGGTAGGTCAGCTGGTGTTACGTTGTTGCCATAGAGAATGACACTTAGCTGCGCTACCCACCGAGGGTAACGGGATTAGTACCAGTAATGTGCCACGTCAATCA
The DNA here is from genome assembly GCF_050753455.1 of Glutamicibacter uratoxydans. Taxonomy (GTDB): domain Bacteria; phylum Actinomycetota; class Actinomycetes; order Actinomycetales; family Micrococcaceae; genus Glutamicibacter; species Glutamicibacter uratoxydans_A. The sequence continues at coordinate 2,690,150 of NZ_CP192736.1, read as the reverse complement.
CAAGCCGCGAGCCCTGTCCGGGCCCATCCAGCGTGAAGACACGCATCGGCAGTCGTGCCCGGGTGGACATCGCAATTTCGGTCTGTCCCTCGAAACTACCTAAGAAGGCCTGCTGTTTGAACGTGGAATAGTTCAACGTGCGCACCATTGGCCCGTGCAGGTAGGTGGGGTTGCCGTTCGCATCATAGGCCGGAGCATTCACTGTGACCGCTAGAATCGCCCCTCCGCTCAAGTGCACCCGCTGACCGCTACCGACCTGATACACCTTGTCCACGTACTTTACCGAGTAACCCAGATTCTTGGCGTTCATATCTATCACCAGCCGGTCGAAGCAGGTGTGCCGGCCGCTACGAATATTGTGCAAGGTATTCGCAGCGTGCACGTTCTTGATCTTTGGCGTCGACCCCCAATACACGGTTTCACAGGCGATCGCCGGTTTGACCGTGTTAGCTGTGGGAGTGGCCGCAATGGCGGCCGGAGCTAATCCCAACATGCCCGAGGCAAGAAGTGTGGTTGCTATGAGAATTTTTGAATGGCGCATTGCTCTCACCGGCTTTCCTTTTCGAAGCTACGCCAAGGCCCATTTGTGGCACCTTTGTACAGCTAAGTACATGCCTGTTTAAGGGCACAGACAAGGGTCTGGCGTAATCGGCATTTAACCGCAACTACTTTGAGACTTACGCCGTGCCGGAGAATTCTCTTCGGCAACCATTGGCGTGCTACCCAGCTGCCACAAAGCCGACTATGACATGCTTTAAGCATGCTGATCAGTGCTACTGAACCGATTGAAGAGACCATGACGGAAGTCGTCGAAGCCTCGGCGTTCATTCCCGAATCGTTGCGATTCTGGGTGGTGATTGCTGCCGGGTTACTTCTGGCGGCGGTGGTGACCGCGGTGCTCAGCTTCATTTTTATCCGGGTTTTCCGTCGCAGCGAGGTAATGCGTGAAGACATTGCCGCCACGCGTCTACCATTCTTCGGCGCGCTGAGCTCGGTGATGGTGAAAAGTGCCTTGCTGGTGATGCACCGAGACCAACAGCACTATGAGTTCTGGCAGTTCATCTGGCTGGTATTACTGGTGATGTTCCTCACCTGGTTCCTGATCCGGCTGACCAAGACGGTAGAAGGCTTCATGCTCGATCGGCTGGAGAAGCGATTTGGGCAGGGGCGAAAACTGGCGAAGGTGCAAACCCAGATTGGGTTGCTGCGTCGAGTCGTTGCCGCGATCCTGATTGTCATTGCGATCGCCGCGATCCTGTTGACGATCGAACAGGTCAGGGCGCTGGGAGCCGGTATTTTGGCTTCCGCTGGTCTGCTGTCGGTGGTTGTGGGCTTGGCCATTCAGACCCCGTTGGCTAATGTGTTCGCCGGGATGCAGGTCGCCTTCACCGATGCGATTCGCGTGGGAGACATCATCGTGGTGGAAGATGAGCGCGGTACCGTGGAGGAAATTACGCTCAGCTACGTGGTGGTTTTACTGCTGAACGGGCGACGCATGATCCTGCCCTCCACCTACTTCACCACCACCCCGTTTGAGAACTGGTCGCGGCGCAGCACCGAAATATCCGGAACAATTGTGCTGGAATTGAAGTGGAACGCTCCGGTGGATTATTTGCGTCAGCGGACCGGCGAACTGCTGGAAGCCTCCGATTTATGGGATGGACGGACCAACTCCCTGGTTGTGACCGACGCGGTCGGCGGGCTGCAAACCGTGACCATCTTTTTATCGGCGAGAAATCCCGGGGACCTGTGGGATCTGAGCACCATGGTGCGAGAAAAGTTGTTGCAGGAGCTGGTGCAGGATTATCCCGATTCGTTACCCGATCCGCGGATGTTGCCCGAGGTGAATTAGAGGCGTAGCGCCGCCGGGCCGTAGTCGTTAAGGTGCTGTTGCCTGGCGGTAGCCCGGCGGAGTTCCGCAACGAGGTCTCCGGCCTTGGCAATGAGGTCTGCGATCATCTCATCGTCGCGCTGCACCCATTGAAATTGTGGCACCGCCTGAAGCGGAACAAAGTTTTCATGCTGTTCCCAGACGAATAGGGTTTTTTGGGCGCCGATCACGTACTGCTGCCACAGAATTTGGCGCAGGTAGTTCTTCGGTACCCGATTAAATGGTTTGTTGGTGGTCTTGATTTCGGCCAAGACTGGAATGCCGTGGCCGTCGAACCCCAAACCGTCAGGGGTGGCCAAGTGAATTGGGTTGTCCTTTGAGTGAAAGAGCTGGGTGGAAGGGAAAATGTTGAAGTTTTCCTGCACCCAAGAGGCGATGACTGGTTCGCGACGTCGACCGTGCTCCGTATAGGGGTTACCGGAAAAGCCCGATCCATGCAGCTTATCCCAGGCCGCCGAGCGGATGGAGCGTTCGGTGGAGAGCTTGGCGACATCGGTAGCCGTGATTCCCTGAGCCCGAGCCCGCAACCATTCAATACGGTTCGACGAATCAGCCAATACGCGTTGGAAGCACTCATGCCCCAGACCAGTTACACCACTCACCCGATCTATTCTTCCCCATCCCAGCGGGGAAAGTGTGCCGTGGCATTGTGAGCCGTGTCGCCGCTACATTTTGCGATGGGCGGCGATGGCAGTGAGCAACTGATTGACCGTGGGGACCGCCGCGGACCGAAAAATCACCTGGTCCTGCTCCAATAAACGGATCACCGGGGTGCTGCTGACCGCAGCGGCTTGCCCGGCCTGCCAGTCACGCACTACGTCAATCTCCTGAATCTGCAACTCGGGCAGCAGCTCGTGCACCCGATGCACCACCTGACGGGTGCGCACGCACGGGGCGCAAAAGGGTTGGGTGAACAATTGCAGGATCATGGTTTTCTCAGCATACAGGCGGTGTTTCAGCCCAGTGACTGCGACCAGGGTAGGAGAAATTGTCGTGGAGATTTGGCCCGTTAGGGCGAGGTGCGAGCAGAGGAAAACGTCGAACATGGAACCATGCGAGAAAATACTGCCGTGCTCAGCGCACGAAACCTAGTCCGACGTTTCGGCTCCACTACCGCACTTGCTGGGGTTGACTTAGACATTCTCCGCGGTGGATCGGTGGCGATCATGGGTCCTTCCGGTTCGGGTAAATCCACCTTGTTGCATACCTTGGCAGGGATCGAGGTGCCGAATGACGGAGAGGTGCAGCTGAGGTTGCTCGGTGCGCCGCCCGTGAACATCACCGAGTTGAATGAAACCCGCCGCTCCAAGCTACGCCGTGAAACGTTTGGGTTTGTTTTCCAGTCCGGGCTGTTGATCCCGGAACTGACCGCGGTGGAAAATGTGGCAATGGCGCTGATGATCAATGGTGTGGGCCGTGCCGCGGCCACCGAAGAGGCGGCGAGAAGGCTGGCCGGGCTGGGGCTAGCGGGCTTGGAAGCACGTCGTATCGGTGAGCTCTCCGGTGGACAGGCTCAGCGAGTGGCGATCGCCCGAGCCTTAGTGACCGGGGCGCAGGTGATCTTTGCCGATGAACCTACCGGGGCGTTGGACTCGGTCACCGGAAGTGAGGTGCTGGCCACCTTATTGACCGGCACCGTGGGTGCGGGAAAAACTTTGGTGATGGTCACCCACGATCAACAGGTGGCGGCCCGCTGCGACCGGGTGGTGCGATTGCATGATGGACTGATCATTGAAGACTCGGTGACAAGTCATCGGGTGGGGGTTCAGCGATGAACCTGATGCACATTGCTTGGCAGTTGGCGCGCCCTTCAGCCGGGCGGCGTGGTCCGCTTTTGCTGACACTCAGCGCCTATGCGGTTGTGACCGCGTTGGCACTGATAGTGGTGGGCGGGGCGTTGTCGTTCCGCCAATTTGACCCTCAGGCCCAGCCCTTCTACCTTTCCCTGGCGGGGCTGGCGGCCATCCTGTTAGTCATCCCGCTACTGGTGCTGGGGCGAGCGGCCGCACAACTTTCGGCTCGTAGCCAGGATCGGGCGTTGGCGTCCCTCCGACTGCTCGGAGCCACCGGTGTCGACGTGCGCGCGATCTCGGTGCTGCAGGCCTTCGGTGCAGCGGTGCTCGGTGCCCTGGGCGGGGTGGGTTTGTATCTGGTGCTGGTTCCGCTGGTGGGGTTGCTGCGTTTCCAAGGTGCGAGTTTGGGAACCAGTTTGATGGCGCCGGTGCCGGTGATATTGCTGGTGTTGGCGGTGGTGGCGGTACTGTCCATCGTTAGTTCATTACTGGGGTTGCGGCGGCTGGTGATCACTCCGTTGGCGGTGCGCAAACGGGCGGTGGTGTCTTCCCCACATTGGGTACGGGCTCTGGTGATGGTCCTCGGGTTGGGCATGCTCAGCGTACTTTTTAGCAACTTGGGTGTCATCGCGCAGGATCTGGCGGTCATGCTGCTGGTGCTCATTGGTGGGCTGGGTCTGGGGCTGGCGGTGCTGAACCTGATGGGGCCGTGGCTCGTGGCGAAGGTCGCGCAACGGAAGCTGCGTAAGGCTCAAAATGCGGCCAGTCTCTTGGGCGCGCGAATGATCCTTGAGTCCCCGCAACAGGCCTGGCGACAGGTATCCGGTGTGGCGATGGCGGCTTTTGTCGCGGTAGTAGGTGGTAGCGGTGCCGCCATGATACAAGCCACCAGCTCCTCCGATCTAGCTGGCTGGGAAGCCTACCTGGCCACGGATATGCTCACGGGGGTGCTGCTCACCTTGGGGATTAGTTTTTGCTGCGTGGCCGCATCCAGCGCGATTACGCAATCTGCCGCCACCTTAGATCGGGCGGATCTCTACCGGGGTTTAGACAGATTAGGTATGCCGCTGCACCTAATGAATCAGGCGCGCGTGAAATCGGTCATGCTGCCTACCCTGACTGCGGCCATCGGGTTCGGGCTGGCTAGCGCCCTGTTGGTGCTACCGCTGGCGGGGTTAGCCATGCTGCTACAGCCGGTGACCGTGCTGGTGGTGCTAGGAACCGTGGTCGCTGGGCTGCTGGTGGTGCGTGTGGCAATCTCATTGGCCGCTCCCCAACGGATACTGGACGGTCCCAGAGGACAGGGGATTCTTGCCCCGGTGGAGTAATGGATTGGTGAGACATCGGCGCCTTGGAATACACCCAACTCGTATTGCGTAATTGGGTTAGATGGGAGTAACGTTGCATCCGGCCAAGGCATGGCTTACCTAACCTGCCTTGGGGACGATGCAGACAGAACACGTAGGGACCCACCATGAAGCTCACTTCTCGATACACGCTATTGGCTGCCGCAGCCGCTACCGCGCTGGCCTTGACCAGTTGCGGTTCCTCGACTGAGCAGGCCGGGCCGGAGGGGTCCGCTGCGCAGATTAGCATCGAACACATCTATGGCAGCACACCGATCGAGGAAGTGCCTGAGAAGGTCGCAACGATTTCCTGGGTGAACGCCGACGTGCTGCTTGCGCTGGGGACCGTGCCGGTGGGCATGGATATCGACACCTGGGGACAAAACGCGAACAATTCCACCGACTGGAAAGACGCCCGGCTTAAGGAACTCGGTGCCGAGATCGGCAGCGAGAACGCGCCGGCTCAGTATTCGGTGACCGATGGCATCGACTATGAGGCGATTGCCGAATCCGATCCCGATGTTATCTTTGCCGCGTATTCCGGGCTGAAACAGGACGAATACGAGAAGCTGAGCAAAATCGCTCCGACCGTGGGGCCGCTGGAAGCCAATTACCTCACCAGCTGGCAGCAGAGTACCGAGGCAGCCGGTGAGCTGCTGGGTAAGAGCACCGAAGCTTCCGCGCTGATCGACGAGGTGGAAGGGCAGCTGTCTGCGCAGGCCGAAAAATACCCGGTTTTCAAGGATTCCAGCTTCATCGCCGCCGACCTATCGCAACCGTCCACGATTAGCATCTACGCGGGCGAAGACAACCGCCCCCGGTTCCTTAGCGCCCTTGGAATGAGCCAGGCCGCAGTGGTCAGTGAGAACACCGAAGAAGGTAACTTCTACTTCGAGTGGTCCCCGGAGCGAGCCAATGAGTTGGAAGCTGACGTGGTCTTCGCTTCGGTAGCCAGTGGTGCCGGTATCGCCGACGCACTTGCCAGCAACCCGCTATTCGGGCAGATTCCGGCCGCGGAAACTGGCGGACTGGTCGCTGTGGATAGTGATCAGGCCGTCCTTTCGGTGTCCGCTGCCTCACCGTTGTCGATGTCTTGGGCCATCGAGAACGTGGTGCCAATACTGGCTGAGGCCGCCGAGCAGGCAGCAGAAGCCAAGTAAGTTACTAGTTCATCAAATAGTGCAGTTGTGCATCTAGCGAAATGCGGGCCGCGCCGTGCAGCCGCGGGTCAAGGCCGGGGTAGATCAGCGTCAGCAGTTCCGTGGAACTGGCCTCGGACGCGGTGTAGCCCAAGGTTCTCAGCGCCGCGCGTACCTGTTCCAGCCGCTGCTCACGATGTGCCAGATAGTCCTGCAGCAACCGATGAGACCCCGGGTGCTGTGGTCCGTGCCCCGGATGCAAAGGCAGATCCGGCAGGGCCCGCAAGGCGCGCAACGAGGTGAGATAGTCGGCCAGCGTGCCGTCGGGATGCTCCAAAATAGTCGTTCCGGAACCCAATACGGTGTCCCCGGTGAACAAGTTCTGACTGCCCTCATCGCGCATCAGGCATACCGAATCCGAGGTGTGTCCCGGAGTGTGCACCACCTGCAGGCTGGTGCCGGGAATCGAGAGCTGCTCGCCATCGGTGAATGGCGTGGCCTGCCGACAATATTCGGGCAGCCAGGCGCGCACCGGGGCTCCGGTCAGCTCATGGAGCGGGTCAATTCCCGCCGTGTGGTCTTGATGCCGGTGCGTGGCCACGATCAATTGCACGTTGAACCTTGCCAACACCTGCAGGTGTTCCTCCAATGCCGGGCCCGGATCAATCACCAGGACCGCGGTCGCTTCGCTTGGTTGGGTCAAGGACGGGTCAAAGACCAAATAACTATTGGTCCCCTCCAGGGTCATTTCCGAAGGGTTATCGGCACGCAACAGACCCAGTCCGGGTGCGATCCACTGAGGCGAGGCAAGATGTTCCATATCAATGAGTGTAGGAAGCAATGACCGTGACCGAAAGTTCGCGTCAAAGCAGAACGGGGGCCGCCGCGAAACTGAGCATCTTGGCGGGGTTGCTCGTGTTGCTAGCCTGCGGGGTGCTGGCTTCGCTGCTATTCGGTGCCCGAATGATCCCCTTTGACGTATTCGTGGACGCCTTGGACGGGAATGATCCGCACAACCCAGAACATGCGGTTCTGCATTCTCGGGTGGGCCGTACCGTCGGGGCGCTGGTGGTGGGCGCCGCTTTAGGATTGGCAGGAGCCGGGATGCAGGGGCTAACCCGCAACCCATTGGCGGATCCTGGGATTCTGGGGCTAAACGCCGGCTCAGCTTTGGCGGTGGTGTTGCTCGTGGCTTTGGGTGGCGCGGTAAGCCTGAACTCGATGATGCTCGCCGCATTTAGCGGTGCGGCGCTCGTGATGTTGCTGGTGTACCTCTTGGCCAGTATCGGGCGCGACGGCGCCACCCCGATCAAGTTGGCGCTGGCCGGTGCCGCGCTGGCTGTCGGACTCACCGCACTGACCAATGCGGTGATGATGGTTTCTCGCGCCTCCCTCGATGAATTTCGTTTCTGGCAAGTTGGTACCCTCGCGGGGCGTGACTTCTCCTACTATGTGGGGGCGCTGCCGGTGGTGTTGATCGGTGCACTGATCGTGTTACTGACAGCACGCGCCTGCAATGCGGTGGCGCTGGGCGATGAAACCGCCACCGCGCTGGGTTTCAATCTGGGGCGAATGCGGATTCTCGGTTCGCTGGGTGTGGTGCTGCTGGCCGGAAGTGCCACCGCGGTGGCCGGACCGATTAGTTTTGTGGGGTTGATGATCCCGCATGCGGTACGACTCCTGGTGGGCTCCGATTACCGGTGGCTGATGCCCGGCACGCTGTTGGCAGGCCCGATTCTGTTATTGGCCGCCGATGTCGCCGGGCGCTTGATCCTCCCACCCGGCGAAATTCAGGTCGGCGTGATGTGTGCGGTACTAGGCGCACCACTCTTTATCGTGCTGATGCGGCGGGGACTGACCGGGGTGAAACTATGAGCGCTTCGGTAGCCGAACGCCGAACCCGCACCCGCGATATGACTTGGCTCTTGGTGGTTGCGTTACTGCTTGGCAGCATCGCCTATATCTTTGCCGGACGTGACCGGTTGCCGGCCGATGAGGTTCTGGCCGTGCTTGCGGGGCAGCACGTGCCGGGTGCTAGTTTCATCTTGCTGGAGGATCGTCTGCCGCGCCTTGTGGTCGGGATCTTAGCTGGGGCGGGGTTCGGGATCAGCGGTTCGCTCTTTCAACGCTGGTTGGGCAACCCGTTGGCCAGCCCCGACGTCATTGGCATCGGATACGGAGCAGCCACCGCCAGTATCGTGGCGCTGATTTACGTAGGTGCCACGGGCTGGGGGCTGAATGTGGCGGCACTGTTGGGTGGTTTGGGGGTAGCGGGGCTGATTTACTGGCTCTCGGCCTCCGGGAGTCGCACCGGGCCGCGACTTATCCTAGCCGGGCTGGCCATCGGTGCGATGCTGCAGGCGTTGATCCAATTCCTCCTCACCCAGGCGCAACTCAACGCCGCTGCCGACGCGATCCGTTGGCTGGCTGGTTCCCTAGCTCCCAGCACTTGGCCCAAAGCCGAGATTTTAGCCATCGGACTGGGATTGGTCGGATTGTTGCTGCCTGTGGTGATCCGTCAGCTAAAGGTTTTGGAATTGGGTGACGATACGGCCGCCGCACTGGGATTATCGGTGGGCCGCTCTCGCCTGCTATTGGTGTTCGTCGCGGTGGCGATGGGGGCGATTCCGGTGGCGGTCACCGGGCCTTTGGCCTTCGTCGCCTTCTTAGCAGGCCCGATCACCGCGGCGTTGACTCGTGGGGCGATTAACATAGGGATGGCGGCGCTGACCGGGGCCGTGATCGTCACGCTGGCAAACTTTCTGGCCGCGAACCTCTTCGCGGAGTTATCCCTGCCGGTGGGAGTGATTACCGGAGCATTCGGCGCACCGTTCCTGACCTGGGTTCTGATGCGCGCTAACAAACAAGGAAACGGGGGATAACCCATGGCGGATTTGGAAGCCACCGGCCTAACTTTGGCCTATGACAACCTCACCATCGTCGATGAGCTCTCACTGCAGATCCCCACCGGGGAAGTAACCATGGTGGTTGGGGCCAACGGGTGCGGCAAATCCACGCTATTGCGTGCGCTTGCCCGGCTGATGAAGCCCGCCGGCGGACAGGTGCTCTTGGACGGTACGGATATACATACCCGCCCGGCCAAGGAAGTGGCCAAGCGCCTGGGCTTATTGCCGCAAACCCCCACTGCGCCCGATGGCATCACGGTGCGTGAACTGGTCAGCCGCGGCCGTTACCCGCACCAAGGGCTGTTCAAACGATTCTCCAAGGAGGACGAGGCCGAGGTGTTGCGCGCCTTGGAGATGACCGGCACCACCGAGTTGTCCAACCGTCCGGTGGATGAACTCTCCGGCGGGCAACGCCAGCGCGTGTGGATCGCCATGGCCTTGGCTCAAGAGACCGGGCTATTGCTCCTGGATGAGCCCACCACCTACCTAGACATCGCCCATCAGCTCGAGGTGCTTGATACCATCGCCGAGCTCAACCGCACCCGCGGGATCACCGTGGTGATCGTCCTACACGATTTGAACTTGGCCGCACGCTATGCCGATCATCTCGTGGCGCTGAAGGACGGAAAAATTTATGCCTCCGGTCACCCCAGTGTGGTGGTCACCGAACAAACCGTCAAAGAGGTCTTCGGGATGCCTTCACGGGTGATTCCCGACCCGGTGGCCGGCACCCCTCTGGTGCTGCCCATTGGCAAGCACCGCGTGCTGCGCGCCGAAACCTTGCTTGCTGCGAAGGGGATTGTGCGGCGCAAAGCGGCACCGAACATGGAGCAGCTGGACGAGGCCGCGTCTCCAGTGGCTCAGGCCCCAACCGCTGGGGGTGACGCAGCAACGCAAGAACTCCGGCCGAGTCATGAGCACTGTGCCACCTTGGCTTTTGAAACCGAGGTGATTCGGGCTCAGAACCTCTCTCACTCTTTCCGTCGGCTGACTCTCAGCGGGCCGGACTTGGCATACTTTGGAACGAATTCGCATCCGCTGGATTTGCGGATCAAGTTGCTCTTGGCCGCCGCTGGTCAGGAGCTACCTGCTGAACTTGCCACCATGCGCCCCGACGGGCTGACTAACCCCGCAGAACTGTCCGGATGGTACCAGCGCTGGTTGCAGATCGATCCGCAACGCCGCGGAGTTATGCGTACCTACACGGTGCGTGACTGGCGCGAGGCAGGGCATCGCGATAACCTCGCGCCGGACTTGCCGGAACTGGATGTAGATTTTGTGCTGCATGGCGATTACGTCGACGGTCATCTCAAGGGCGGCCCGGCCACCGAGTTCGGAGCCAAGGCCAAGATCGGGGATCGGCTGCTGATCCTCGGACCGAATAAAACGCTGAGCGATGCCAGCTACGGCGGGATCGAATTCCGCCCAGGTCGCGCTAGTCGGGTGCTCTTAGTGGGCGATGAGACTGCGGCTCCGGCTATCTGCTCGATCCTCGAGGCGTTACCTTCATCGGTCACCGGGCAGGCCTTCATCGAGGTTCCGGAAGCCGAGGATATTCTCGGTTCCAGTACCGCCTCCGGGGTCTCAGTGCAGTGGCTGACGCGCGGTACGGCACAACACGGAGCCTTGTTGGAAACCGCGGTGCGTGACGCGGTCGCGATTCCGGCGGCAGGGGTGGTACACACTGATGCCGACCCGGAAGAAATTGATGTGGATGAGCAGATCCTTTGGGAAACAGGGCAGAATTCGGCCGGCCCGTTCTATGCATGGATCGCTGGAGAAGCCTCGGTAGTCAAAACCTTGCGTCGCTATCTGGTGCGTGAGGTGGGCATCGACCGCAAACAGGTGGCGTTTATGGGGTACTGGCGCCAAGGGAAGAGCGAAAACTAAGGAACCGCGGTAGCCGCGGAGAATAAAGGGCTAACCGGCGGGATAAGAGAACTTATCCCGCCGGTTAGCCCTTTGTCTTTGGTCGTTCTCAGTTAGTCCTCATCTTCGACGATGAGGGAACTCAGGATGCGGTGCAGGGTTTGCTGATCTGCGGCATCTAACCGGGCGAAGAAATCGCTCATTTGCAGTTGTCGGTCCGTACGAATCAGCGCGGCTAGCTCCCGACCACGGTCGGAGAGAGTGATAATCCATGCCCGACGGTCACTGGGATCGGCGGTGCGTTGCACTAACTGCTTCTCTTGTAGCTGGTCGACCACCTCGGTGGCCGAGCGGGCGGCAATGCGCAAACGCTCGGCTAATTGTGAATTGCGTAATCCGCCGGTGCCTGCCGGGTCTTGCCCGGCGCGTGCCAGTAACATCAGTGCCCGCGCCTGATGTGGGGTGACACCGTGTGGATGCAGGGCCAGAGATGTCTGTTTCCTCACGGCGCGGGAAACCCGGTGGAAGAGGGAACCCAAGTCGGGCAATGAATTCGCGTTAGGCATGGAAGTAAGAATAGGCGAGAGAAGGGGAAAACTTCAAGATGTAACCACATAGTGAGGTAACCTCTGCTAATCTGGAGGGGATAGTTATCCTTAGGAGGTACTCATGAGCGATCTATCCTTCGGTCCACCGGTCGCAGAACGTCCGCACGGTCGCGTGGACAAGCGCAAGCTGCGCGAAGACCAAGCCCAGCTTGTCCAACACCCGGTGTCACTACGTCGCATTGGCGCCCTTTTCACCCCGCATCGGGGAACCCTAGTTATCGTGGTGCTGCTGATTGTTGCGGCCTCACTGATTGGGTTGATCCAGCCATTCATCGTTCGCGATCTGATTGACCACGCAATTCCGCAACAGGATGTCGCGGCGCTACTGGCTGGTGCCGGTGGGCTGGTCGCCATCGCGGTGATCACCGCACTGCTCGGTGTGATTCAGACCTGGCGGGCCACCCTGATAGGACAGCGCGTAATGCACGGGCTGAGAACCTCCCTTTTCAATCACCTGCAGCGGCAATCTCTGGGGTTTTTCACCCGTTCACGATCCGGTGAAGTGCAGTCCCGGCTGATCAACGATGTAGGGCAAATGCAATCGGTGATCACCAGTTCAGCTACCGCCGTCGCCTCGAATCTCACCACAGTGGTGGCGACCGCCGCGGCCATGGTGGCCATCTCTTGGCGGCTGAGTCTGATCTCCTTGATCGTGCTGCCGCCGGCGATCTTGCTTACCAAGCAGGTCGCGAACTTGCGACGCAAAGTCACCTCCCAGCGGCAGGCTGAACTCTCCACACTGACCTCACTGATTGAGGAACGACTGAGCGTCTCTGGGGTGCGGCTGGCGAAGATCATGGGAACCACACAGGCCGATGCACAACGCTTTAGCGATTCCAGTTCGCGGCTTATTGACTTGGAAATGCGCAGCCAGCTGGCCGGGCGTTGGCGAATGGCAACTATGTCTGTGATCTTTGCAGTGGTTCCGGCTCTGCTCTATCTGGCCGCAGGTCTACCAGCGACCTCTGGGGGCATGAGTATCGGTACCCTGGTGGCATTTACCGGTTTGCAGGCTGGAATTTTCCGTCCGGTCATGGGTTTGATGGGGATTTCGGTGCAGTGGGTTTCCGCTCTGGCGCTGTTTAGCCGAGTTTTCGAGTACTTGGACCTGAATGAAGCGCTGCCACTGCCGACGGTGCCGCGGCGCCTGCCCCGGGAGCAAGTGCGTGGTGAAGTGCGATTCCAGGATGTGCAGTTTAGTTACCCGAAGGCCACCGAGCCTACTCTGCAGGGGATTGATTTACTTCTTGCTGCCGGTGAAGTCACCGCGGTGGTCGGGGCCACAGGATCAGGCAAGTCCACCCTTGGTGCCTTGGTGGCCCGGCTCGCCGATCCCGACCAGGGAAGCATCACTTTGGACGGGCAGGATCTGCGGGATCTTGAGCCAAAGGATCTGGCCGATATTGTCGGCGTGGTGTCGCAGGAGAGCTATCTGTTACACGGAACCGTCCGACAAAATCTGCAATGGGCCGCTCGTGAAGCCAGCGAGGAGCAAATCTGGGCTGCACTGGAAGATGCGCAGATTGCTGAGCTGATTCGTTCGCTACCGGATGGATTGGAAACCATGGTGGGTCAACGTGGCCACCGGTTCTCCGGCGGGGAGCAGCAGCGGCTGGCCATTGCCCGCACCATGCTACGTAATCCTAAGGTCTTGGTCCTTGACGAGGCCACCAGCGCATTAGATACGGTGACAGAAGCTTTGGTGCAAAAAGCCTTGGATCGTTTGGCGCAGGGGCGCACCACGCTGCTGATCGCTCATCGGCTCAGTACGATTGCCCGGGCGCAGAAGGTTGTGGTGCTGGACGCCGGGCAAATTGTCGAAAGCGGAACATTTGAGCAGTTAGCCGCTAGCGAGGGTGCCTTGGCTCAGCTGCTAGAACACGGCGATTACAAACAGTCGGTTAACAGTTAGCGTTTGTGGCGGCGCTTGCGTCCCGGACGCTGCCCAAGACGCGGTGCAGAACGCGCTCTAGCATCTCACGCTCGGTATCATCGAGATGGTCAAAAATGCTCTGCCGGATAAAGGTGACGTGTGCTGGGGCGGCCGAGCGAATGGCCTGCCAACCTTCATCCGTAAGGCTCACCAGCTGACCGCGGCCATCCTCAGTGTCGGTGCAGCGCAGGACCAACCCTTTGTTTTCCATGCGGCGCAAGAGGTGAGACAACCTAGAACGGTCCCAGACAAGTTCTCCGGCCAGTGTCGCCGGACGCAGTGGGCCACCGGCCTCCGAAAGTGCGGCGAGTACTGAGTATTCGCCGGACTGCATGGCCGAATCGCGGGAGAGCTGGCGGTCCATCGCACTGGGAAACTGCCAGAGAAATTCACGCAAAGTTCTCCACAGCTGCTGTTCTTGATCATCAAGCCAGCGTGTTTCCTTAGACATTCTTCTTAGGTCCTCTCGGTGGGGCGGGTATAACCCATTGTTTTGTTGACGCATCAATTATCTCGTGTATGATCGTATTTAGCAAGCGCTGATGACGCGTCAACTAAGTAGTTGTTTCGACAAGAACCACACAGGAGATTGAAAATGAACAAGATCGCCATCGTTACCGGATCCACCCGCCCGAACCGTGTCAACCGCAGCGTTGCCGACTGGGTACTGGAGCGCGCTCAACAGCGCGGGGACGCCAGCTACGAACTCGTAGACATTGCCGACTTCAACCTGCCGCTGCTGGATGAAGCCTTCCCAGCCGCGTACCAGAACTACCAGAATGACCACACCAAGCGTTGGGCCGAGAAGCTTTCCGAGTTCGATGGCTACATCTTCATCACCGGTGAGTACAACCACTCAGTGCAACCAGCTCTGGCCAATGCCTTGAGCTACGTCAACGTCGAACTGAACAACAAGGCTGCTGCACTGGTCGGATACGGGTCGGCTCTGGGAGCTCGTGCAATTGAACACCTGCGCGCCATCCTCTCCGAGCTGCAGGTAGCGCATGTGCAAAAGACCGGACTGTTCTCGCTGTTTACCGATTTCGAGAACTTCTCCAGTTTCAAGCCGACTGAAGTGGCAGCCGCGTCTGTTGACCCGATGCTGGATCAGCTAGCGGCCTGGACCAAGGCGCTGAACTCGGTCCGCGCAGAGGCCAGCGTCAACGCGTAAGCATTGCTAGGCCGGGGATGATCGCCGAATACTGGCTAATGCCCGGCCAAAAATTTTATTCTCACCCGTGCTCCACGGCCAGCGGCTAGTCTGTTCTTAGGCACCTGAAGGAAGGCATTATGACTCAGCAATATTCCACCAAGGGAAGCTATGTTACCGGCGGCGAATTTACCCGCGACACCAACTACATTCAGGACCGCATTCTGGCAGCGGGTACGGATCTCAGCAAAGCACAGGGCGCGAAATCTAGCTCCATTGGGCACCCCGATGCACCCCTAGGTGAGGGTGCCTTAACCTGGCCGGTCGAAGCCGGGCGTTACCATTTGGTGGCGGCCCGCGCCTGCCCGTGGGCCAACCGGACACTGATCGTTCGCCGCCTGCTGGGGTTGGAAGATGCACTATCGGTGGGCTTGCCTGGACCGACCCATGATTCTCGCAGCTGGACCTTTGACCTAGATCCTGACGGTCGGGACCCGGTGTTGGGAACCGAACGCGTGCAGGAAAACTACTTCAAGCGTTTTGCTGACTATCCTCGCGGGATCACCGTTCCAGCGATCGTGGATATTCGTAGTGGCGCGGTGGTGACCAATGACTACCCCCAAATCACCTGGGATCTGTCCACGCAGTGGAAGGAATTTCACCGTGAGGGCGCACCGAATCTCATTCCTACCGATCAGCTGGATGAAATGTTGCCGCTGATCAAGAAGATTTTTACCGAAGTAAATAACGGAGTTTACCGAGCCGGGTTCGCTGGCGGTCAGGACGCCTACAACGATGCCTTCGACCGACTGTTTACCGCGCTCGACTACTTAGAGGAGCGTCTGGCTACGCGCCGTTATTTGATGGGTGATCACATTACCGAAGCTGATGTGCGACTTTTCACTACGTTGGTGCGTTTTGACCCGGTTTACCACGGACACTTTAAGACCAACCGAAACCTTCTGTCCGATATGCCGAATCTATGGGGCTATGCCCGGGATCTATTCCAGACTCCAGGGTTCGGCGATACCGTCGATTTCGAACAGATCAAGGCGCACTACTACGTGGTGCACGAGGACATTAATCCGACGCAGGTGATCCCTAAGGGGCCGAAACTAGAAGGCTGGCTTGAAGCGCACGGCCGAGAATCGCTGGCCGACGGACCGCAGTTCCTCGACGGGACCGCACCGGGACCGGTGCGCGAATCCGAGCGTGTTCAAGCCGGGCACAACCCGTTGTACTCGGCGAACTGAATCGCTTCGGAAAAACCACGATCGATAGCTACCCCGCCGTGGCGGGGATCCGAAGCCCTGGCTGCCTTTACTAGGCGGCCAGGGCTTCGGCCTGCGGATGCCACACCCAGTTCCTGCGCCATAAACGCTGCGGGTCTCGTTCGCGTGATTGCTGCACATAGGGAACCGCGTTGACCATTTTGATCCGGAAATGTCCGGCATGGAACGCCGTATGGCAGTGCTTGCATAGCAGACACCCGTTATCCACGCTGGTCTTACCGCCCCGATGCCATGGTCGGCAATGATTCACCTCGCATCGATGTGCGGGCATCGTACACCCGGGGTTGATGCACCCGCGGTCACGTCCCACCACCGCACGAGTCTGCGCGGCGCTGAAAAGTCTTCGCCGTCTGCCGTAGTCGAGAATTTCTCCCTCAGAACCAAGCACCACCGGAATGATTCCTGCGATGGCCGCTGACTGGCGTAACTCCGTGGCACTAATACGTTGTCCGTGACTGGTGATCCCCGCCTGGGTGGTCTTGGCCAACAAGGCATCGTAGTCGATGGTCACCAGCAGATCGATCATTGGCGGTAAGGTGAGCGAATCCTGCCCCTCGGCTGAGATAGCTTCTCCGGGTGACGACGGAGCCGCCAGCTCAGTTGCGGGGTGATCATCACTCGGGGCTGTCTCATCGACCAGATTTGTCGGGGTCGCTCGGCGGGGGCTGGTTTGCCGACGGAGAATTTCGATGATGGCCTCAAGGAGTTTGCGGGCCTTGACCGAAGCTGGGTCCGATAGTTCAGCCTCCGCTTGGCCTGGTGACTCCTGCTCCGAGTTGTCATTCTGGAAGAACGCGGAGCCCCGACGATTTGCGCTGAGATTCGGGTTGACCAACCGGTCAGCCCAGGTGGAAAGGAACTCATGGACCAAGGTCGTGCAAGTCAGTTCCCAGATATGGCCACGCGGCCCGAGCCCGCGGTAGCGTAACCCGGAACACCGTTCATGTACGTTTTCGCGTTCGGGCAAATCGGGTGTGCTCAGTTCATCGGCGAGAGACTTAAGCTCCGCATTGACCGCGGACTGGCCCTGAGCGCTGGAAGTAGCTACTAGTTCTTCGGCGCGGCGGCGGGCCGGGCCACGAAGCTGCAGACCGCTGATCCGAGCGGCAGCCTGTGAAATGATTTCGGGGTTGATTCCCGGATCGTGGAAGAGCTTACCGAGGGTTGCATAGAGCGGTGGCTGGGTAGGGGAGCCAACCAGATGCCGATAGGCCGTCAACAATACCTTGGCAGCCTGAGGCTTGCAGTCGCCTAACTGGGCCAGCACATCGGCCTCGGAGCGGTAGTGCGCCTTCGTGCTGGCCGGAAGAAGTTGATTTACCGCTAGCGGTGCTCCGGAGGCGATTTGTTCCGGGGTCAAGGCGAAAACTTGATCCAAGGAATTCTGGGCTAGGCGGTGCGCTGTAGTGGCACTAACCGCGCCGGCGGCATGTACCAAGCTCACGCGAGAAGTACGCCGATGGGTATCTGCCAGTTTGAAGTAGGTGAGGGATTCGGCCGCCGTGAGCTGCTGCTGACGCAGTCTGTCGATCAGTTCGCGTTGTTGAATCTCCAAGAGCGCCAAACCGCGCAACAGTTGCTCGGCCGAGGCAGCTGAGGCAGCCGGTAGATCTAGCTGCGGGAGCTGCGCTGTGGGCATCTCGGGGTTTGGTGAGGTCATGCAGCGATGATGCCCTAGCCGTGAGCGGGGTCTGGCCACACGGCGCCGACTGTGGATAAGTTGCTGGCTGCAACGCGTTTGTTTTCGGAAAAGGACGGCCAGACATGGCAGGATTAAACTTATGACGATCATTGCTGCAGCGGATGGATCGGCACTGGGAAATCCCGGGCCGGCCGGATGGGCCTGGTACATCGACGACTCCAATTGGGCCGCCGGAGGCTGGGACCATGGCACCAATAATATGGGTGAGCTGCAGGCGGTGCTGGAACTTTTCCGTGCCACCGAGCATGTGGCCGAACAAGAATTAAAAATCCTGTGCGATTCGCAGTACGCCATCAACTGCATCAGCAAATGGATGCCCGGGTGGAAGAAAAAGGGTTGGAAAAAGTCCGACGGGAAACCGGTGCTGAACCAGGACATCCTCAAACAACTGGATGAGGCGATTCAAGGACGCAACTTCAGTTTTCAATGGGTGCGCGGGCATACCGGCCATGAATTGAACGAAGCGGCCGATGAACGAGCCCGTGCGGCGGCAACCGCCCACCAACAATCCCAACCGGTGGATCGTGGTCCCGGATATCGGGCAGCTGGTGCTAGCCCAGCTCCTACCGGTCCGTCAGGCATCGAGGCTGGGCAACCGCCCGCACCGCATGAGACCAGCGCCGCCCAGCCCAGCCCGGCACTGGACACGGAGCACATTGCGCGGATCGTCGTCCTAGAAAAAGCCATGCTAGAGGCCCAAGTTAGGACTACGTTCAGCGAATTCGTCGACTTCCTGCACCCGGGTTACCAGGAGATCGCGCGCGGCGGCAGACTACTGGATGTAGCCACCGTCCAACGGTTGCTGGAATCTGGGCAGCAGTTACCAACAACCGGTGCCATAGAGGTGCTGACCGGTCATGCCATCGACACCGGGACGGTGCTGATCGCTTACCGGATGAACCTCGGTCAGCAGCAGCTTTTATGTTCCTCCTGGTGGCAACGGACCGACAATGGCTGGAAACTACGGTTCCGACAAGAAACCGTGCAACAACCCACGAACACGACTGAGGATAGATAAGCGAATGCGCGAACTGATCACCGAAGATTTTGCGCCACTGGCCGCGGATCTGGACGAACGAGTGGCCGCTATACCCGGCTATGCGGCACAGCTAGCCGTATACCACCGCGGTGAGTTGGTACTTAGCCATACCGCCGGAGACTACCTGTCTGGGGAGGCAGTGACCGGGATTTACTCGGTGTCTAAAGGGCTGGCTGCGCTGGTCATCGGGCTCCTGGTACAAGAGGGCAAGCTTGACCCCGATGTCGTGGTGAGCCAATACTGGCCGGAATTTGCTGCTGCGGGAAAGGGTGCACTCACCGTCGGGGAACTGCTCAGCCATCAAGCTGGCCTCTTGGGGATTCCCGGGGGAGTACCCGAAGCGGTGTTGCTGGATTCGCGCAAGTACGCAGCGTTGCTGGCTGAGATTCCAAGCTACTGGCCGCTGGGTCAGCAGATCGTGGGCTACCATTCGTTGAGCATGGGTGCGCTGATGGAAGAACTAGTGCGCCGGGTCAGCGGGGAAGAACTGCAGGATATCTTCGAGCGACGGATCCGGCGGCCATTGGACGTCGACGTGTATCTAGGGCAGCCAGAACAGCTGGAAGAACGCTACCGTCCCACCCAGTTGATCAACACCCCAGACACCTTCTTTGACCCATTCTCGCTGTCCGGGATGTCGCTGAATTCGCGGGCCGGGTTCAACGTGCCCGAATCACGCAAACACGGTCAGGCCGGACTGTTGGCCTGGGCAACCACACCCCAAGTACGACGGGTGGGCCCAGCTAGTCTCGGTGGGGTAGCTAACGCCCAAGGGCTGGCCGCAGTCTTTGCCGCGTCCTTTGGGCCAGTCCCCGAACTAGGCGTTGAGCGTGGATTACTAAACGCAGAAACCTGGTCGCAGGTCTCCCGGGAACGAGTCTTCGGGGCGGATCGGATCAGTGGCAAAGCTCAGTCTTTCGCACTGGGCTTTGCCAAGGGTACCCCGGGCAATGACTATGGCTCAATTTTTGCCTACGGACACGGGGGTGCGAACTCCTCGCTGGCTTTCGCCGATCCAGCCCACCATTTGGCCTTCGCCTACCTCCCCTCGGGTCCGGAAGGCGAAGTGGCGACCACCACCGGGGTGCTGCTCAGCCAGCATGCACGTCAGTTGTTGAACGCAAGAAAGGCCAAGTCGTGAAGTTCTTAGCACTGGGGGATTCCTTCACCGAAGGGGTGGGCGACGAAGATCCCTTGCGGCCGAATCAAGTGCGGGGGTGGGCAGATCGGGTCGCTGAAGTCTTGTGCGCCGAACAGGACTGGCAGTATGCGAATCTGGCCATCCGCGGCAAGAAAATCGGGCAGGTCATCAACCAGCAGCTGGATCGAGGTCTGGCGCTCAGCCCAGATCTAGTCTCGATCTACGCCGGCGGCAATGACATCCTGCGTCCTAAAGTGGACATCACCTCCTTGATGACCGGATATGCGGGTATGGTGCGCCGGTTTCGGGAATCGGGCGCAAAAGTGCTGGTGTTTACCGGGTTCGACACCGCCGATTCAGCGCTCTTTGCGAAGACGCGTCCGCGCACCGAACGCTACAACGAGCTGGTGCGTGAGATCGCTCAAGAGCAAGGTGCATTCGTCGCGGACTATTGGGAATGGCGGGAATTTAGCGATCTACGCTATTGGGCGACCGATCGGTTGCATATGAACGCTGCTGGACACACGCTGATGGCCCGTAAAGTGCTGCAGCTGTTGGGACAGCAAGGGATTATCACCCCCGAGCTGGCACAGCGGGTGACAATACCGCAGTTGCCCGAAGTACCCCTCGCCTCGCGCTCGCAGAAGCTGCGCGAAGACCTCGGTTGGGCGCGCGAGTACCTGGCTCCATGGGTGAAGCGTCGGCTGACCGGAACCTCTTCGGGGGATCTGCTAGAACCGAAATATCCGGATTATGTGCGTCTGACCTGAGCTAAACCGATCGTTTAACGGCTTGGATGACAGGCTCGTGAAACCGGTGTTGTGTCAGCGCCCACCTTGGCGCTATGGTTAGCAATGTGTTCCGGGTCAATTCCCGAACCGCGCCGCTAACGGATGGCGGGAGAGTTCCTCCCAAGCCATGGAAGGGCGCCGAAGGAGCAATTCCTCCCCAGGAAACTCTCAGGCATCCGTACCGCCATCAAGAGGCAACTCTGGAAAGTAACCGGATCACCGGTTCACCGAAGGTGCAAGTAACCGCATTCGTTCGCTGGTTATGTAAAACTCTCAGGTTGATGAACAGGGATGGGGAGGGAAATGACCCTCCATTGGCATGCCCCTCGACCGATCCCAGGGAGTTACCTACACCATGACCATCACGCAGACCTCGACCTCTTCGAGTAGCGAATTCGTTGCCCGCCATATCGGCCCCCGCGACTCCGACGTGCAGACCATGCTCAAGACGCTGGGCTACTCCAGTCTCGATGAGCTAGTCGATACCGCTGTTCCAGCCGATATTCGGCAGCATGAGCCGTTGAATCTGCCCGGTGCCCTGAGCGAGGCCGAAGCCCTCGACACGCTACGTGCCCTGGCTTCGAAGAACGTGCTGAAGACCCAGATGATCGGTCAGGGTTTTTACGACACCTTCACCCCGCCGGTGATCCGCCGCAATATCGTGGAGAACCCGGCTTGGTATACGGCGTACACTCCGTACCAGCCCGAAATCTCTCAGGGTCGGCTAGAAGCCCTACTGAACTACCAGACCATGGTGATGGATCTGACCGGGTTGGAGATCGCCAACGCCTCGATGCTCGATGAGTCCTCGGCCGCCGCCGAAGCGGTGCTGCTGATGCGTCGGGCTAACAAGAAGAAGAGCAGCGGTAAAACCGTTCTGGATGCCAATCTCTTCCCACAAACCATCAAGGTCATCGAAGGCCGCGCCACGGCGCTGGGCTTCGAAATCGAAATTGTGGATCTGACCCAGGGACTGCCGGAAGGCGAAATCTCCGGCATCGTACTGCAGCAGCCGGGCAATAACGGTGCGGTAGTCGATCATGAGCAGATCATCGCCGCCGCCAAGGACGCCGGCGCGATGGTCACCGTCGTGGCGGATCTGCTGGCGCTGACCATGATCACCCCTCCTGGTGAACAGGGCGCGGATATCGCGGTGGGCAACACTCAGCGTTTCGGTGTGCCATTGTTCTTCGGTGGCCCGCACGCTGCTTACATGGCGGTGAAGAAGGGGTTGGAGCGTTCGCTGCCGGGCCGTCTGGTGGGGGTGTCCACCGATGATGCCGGGCTGCCAGCCTACCGTTTGGCACTGCAGACTCGTGAGCAGCACATCCGCCGCGAGAAGGCCACCTCGAATATTTGTACCGCTCAGGCCTTGCTGGCCATCTGTGCCTCGATGTACGCGGTGTACCACGGTCCGGCCGGACTGAAACAGATCGCTACCCGCACCCACAATCACGCTCGCGTACTGGCCAGCTCGTTGCAGGACGGCGGCTACACGCTAGCCAGCGACAGCTTCTTCGACACCGTCGTGGTTCAAGTGGAAGATGCTCAGGCACTGCTTGCCAAGGCCGCCGAAGCCGGCATCAACCTGCGCAAACTCAGCGATACCGAAGTGGGCATCTCCACCGACGAGACCACCACCACCGCGCACATCCAGACCCTGACCGAGGTATTCGGGGTGCAGCTCAGCGCCCCGGCCGGTTTCGAACTACCTGCCTCGATGGTTCGCAGCAGTGAGTACCTGACTCACCCAATTTTCAACACCATTTCTTCCGAAACGCAGATGCTACGCTACCTGCGTCGCCTCTCGGACCGTGACTTGGCCTTGGACCGCACCATGATCCCACTGGGCTCGTGCACCATGAAGCTGAACTCCACCGCGGAAATGGAATCGATCACCTGGCCAGAGTTCGCCGGAATTCACCCCTATGTGCCGGCCGAGCAGTCGGTGGGCTGGCGTGAACTGATCACCGACCTGGAAGAGCGGTTGACCACCATCACCGGTTACGCCGGGGTCTCCATCCAGCCCAACGCGGGATCTCAGGGTGAATACGCTGGCCTGCTGGCAATCAGCGGCTACCACGCTTCCCGTGGCGAGGCGCAGCGCAATGTCTGCCTGATCCCGGCCTCCGCCCACGGAACCAATGCCGCCTCCGCAGTACTGGTGGGCATGAAGGTGGTCGTGGTCAAGACCGCCGCCGATGGCACCATCGACGCCAACGACTTGGACGCGAAGATCAAAGCCAACAAGGATGTGCTGGCCGCGATCATGATCACCTACCCATCCACCCACGGGGTGTATGACGCGGACGTGCGCGAAGTTTGCGACAAGGTGCACGCCGCCGGTGGTCAGGTGTACATCGACGGGGCGAATATGAACGCCCTAGTCGGCCTGGCCCAGCCAGGTCAGTTCGGTGGCGATGTCAGCCACCTGAACCTGCACAAGACCTTCTGCATCCCACACGGTGGCGGCGGACCGGGCGTCGGACCAATCGGCGTGGGCGAGCACCTGCTGCCGTTCCTCCCCGGTGACCCTTCGGGCACCTACACCGAATACACGCAGCGTGACGGGGTGCCGGTGGTGGCCACCGCCTTCGGTTCGGCTGGCGTACTGCCGATCTCCTGGGCCTACATTGCGATGATGGGAGGGGACGGGCTGACCGCCGCGACCAAGACCGCGATCCTGAGCGCGAACTATATCGCCACCCGGTTGAACGAGCACTTCCCGATCCTGTTCACTGGGAACAAGGACCTCGTAGCCCACGAGTGCATTCTTGACTTGCGCGAAATCACTGCGAAGACCGGAGTGACCGCCGAAGACGTGGCCAAGCGCCTGATCGACTTCGGTTTCCACGCGCCAACCCTCGCCTTCCCGGTGGCTGGAACCTTGATGGTGGAGCCGACCGAGTCTGAGGACCTGGCCGAGATCGAACGCTTTATCGAAGCGATGATCACGATCCGCCAAGAAATGGATGAGGTTCTGGCCGGGGTCTACGCAGTGGAAGAATCCCCACTGCGCCGCGCCCCGCACGCCGCCGCCGCGGTCATCACCAGCGACTGGAGCCGCAAGTACTCGGTGGAACAGGCCGTCTTCCCCGTACCAAGCCTGAAACAGGACAAGTACTTCCCACCGGTGGGCCGCATCGACGGAGCAGCCGGTGACCGTAACCTGATCTGCTCCTGCCCACCACCAGAAGCCTTCGAGAACTAGGACCACGTACCGTGACTGAGATCAAACACACCGTGTTGCACGCCAAGCACGAAGCGCTCGGCGCGAACTTCACCGACTTCGGTGGCTGGGATATGCCGCTGAAGTACGGTTCCGAACTAGCCGAGCACAAAGCCGTGCGTTCCACCGCTGGGCTCTTTGACCTGTCCCATATGGGCGAGGTCTGGGTCAGCGGACCGGAAGCTGCGAAGGCCCTGAACACCGCGCTGGCCGGAAATCTGGCCGTAGTGAAGCTCGGTAAAGCTAAGTACTCGCTGATTCTCAACGAAGACGGCAAGATCATCGATGACCTGATCGTCTACCGTCTCGAAGACGAGAAGTACCTGGTGGTCCCGAACGCCGGAAACGCCCCGGTGGTAGCCCGTGAATTAGCTGCACGCACCGAAGGTTTCGATGCCACCGTGCACGATGCCTCCGCTGACACGTCGCTGATCGCGGTTCAAGGACCGAACGCCGAAGCCATCGTGGCCAAGCTAGCCTCCGATGACGAGGCCGCAGCCGTAGTCACCGGCATGAGCTACTACTCGGCAGCCTATGTGACCTTGGGTGGCGTGAAAACCATCTTGGCTCGCACCGGCTACACCGGGGAAGACGGCTTCGAACTGATTATCGATAATGCCGATGCCAATGGGCTGTGGGACCAAATCGTCGAGATCGGTCAAGAGCATGACCTCCTGCCTTGCGGTCTGGCCTCTCGGGACTCGCTGCGACTAGAAGCCGGCATGCCGCTCTACGGCAACGAGCTGTCCCTAGAACGTACCCCCTTCGAAGCCAATTTGGGCCCGGTGGTCTCCTTCAAGAAGGAAGAGAACTTCATCGGTCGTAGCGCATTAGAGGAAGTCAAGGCCAACGGCACCGCGCGTAAGCTGGTGGGACTCAAGGGCTTGGGCAAACGTGCCGGCCGTGGCGGTTACCCGATCCTCAAGGATGGGGAAGTCATTGGCGAAATCACCTCGGGCCTGCCATCACCAACCTTGGGCTACCCGGTGGCTCTGGGATACATCGATGCGCAGCACGCTGTGGTCGGTACCGCATTGGATGTTGAACTGCGAGGTAAGACTTTGCCTTTTGAAGTCGTCGAGCTGCCGTTCTACACCCGCGCCAAGTAACGTTAATACCTGGGGGCGTCCAAGCAACGCCCACTGCTTCCCTTCAGAGAGGAACCATCATGAGTAAAGTTCTGTCATCCCTGCGCTACTCGGCCGAACACGAGTGGATTGACGATGCGAGCCCCGCAAAAATTGGTATCACCCAGGTAGCTGCGGATGCCTTGGGCGATGTCGTCTACGTCGACCTGCCAGAGGTAGGTGACACCGTCACCGCGGGTGAAACCTGCGGTGAGGTGGAATCCACTAAGTCGGTCTCCGACCTCTACTCCCCAGTGACCGGCACGGTCGTTGAGGTGAACTCCGAGGCTGTTGACAACCCAGCGATCCTCAACGAGGACCCATATGGTGCTGGCTGGCTCATCATCGTCGAGGTTTCCGAAGAAGGCCCACTGATGTCGGCAGCCGATTACGCCAGCGCCAACGGTGGGAGCGTCGAGTAAATGTCGAATACGACTTTTGAATCCTTGGCTCCGGCCTCGCTGACCCAGTCCCTAGCCGAACTCGATCCTGAGGTGGCGCAGCGTATTGATGCTGAGTTGGCTCGGCAGCAGCGTGGTTTGGAAATGATCGCTTCGGAGAACCACACGGCGCAGGCAGTGATGCAGGCTCAGGGTTCGGTGTTGACCAATAAGTATGCCGAGGGGTACCCGGGTCGCCGTTACTACGGGGGTTGTGAAGAGGTCGATGTCATTGAGACGTTGGCGATCGAGCGGCTGAAGGATCTGTTCGGCGCGAAGTTCGCTAATGTACAGCCGCACTCTGGTGCGCAGGCGAACGCCTCGGTGTACCATGCGTTGGTGCGTCCGGGGGATACCGTGCTGGGCCTGAATCTGGCTCATGGCGGGCATCTGACCCATGGGATGAAGCTGAACTTCTCTGGTCGCTTGTTCAATATCGTTCCTTATGGTGTGGATGAGGAAACGAACCTGGTGGACATGGATGAAGTCGAGCGCCTAGCCGTGGAGCATCAGCCGAAGATGATTGTGGCTGGTTGGTCGGCTTACCCTCGTCAGTTGGATTTCAAGCGTTTCCGTGAAATCGCTGACAAGGTCGGTGCGTACCTGTTTGTGGATATGGCGCATTTCGCTGGTTTGGTGGCTGCTGGTTTGCACCCGTCGCCGGTGCCGCACGCGCATGTGGTGACTTCGACGACGCATAAGACTTTGGCTGGCCCGCGGGGCGGGATCATTCTCTCGAATGATGCGGATATTGCGAAGAAGTTGAATTCGGCGGTGTTCCCTGGTCAGCAGGGTGGTCCGTTGGAGCATGTGATTGCTGGTAAGGCGGTGGCGTTCAAGATTGCTGCGAGTCCGGAGTTTAAGGAGCGTCAGGAGCGGACTTTGGCTGGGGCGAAGATTCTGGCTGAGCGTTTGACTCGTGAGGATGTTGCCTCGAAGGGTATTAGCGTTCTGACTGGTGGCACTGATGTGCACCTGATGTTGGTGGATCTGCGTCATTCGGAGCTGGATGGGCAGCAGGGTGAAGATTTGTTGGCGCAGGTGGAGATTACGGTGAATCGTAATTCGGTGCCGTTTGATCCTCGTCCGCCGATGACTACTAGTGGTTTGCGTATTGGTACTCCGGCGTTGGCGACTCGTGGTTTTTCTGAGGAGGCGTTTGTGGAGGTTGCGGAGATTATTGCGCAGACTTTGATCGCCGGCGCCGACGGAGACACCGAAATACTTCCCGAACTGAAACAACGCGTGTTGGACCTCGCCCAGGCCCACCCGCTCTACCCGGAGCTGCCGCAGCTAGCTAAGTAACATCGGGCTAGACCCTAAACTAAGGGTCCGGAAAGCGCGCATTTCAGTGCTTTCCGGGCCCTTTGTGCACAACGGCCTAAAAATCCGTCCGGCCCAGCACGCTCACCGGTACCACCTCATAGGGTGACCGATCCCGAGATTTGACCGTAAAGCAGGCTCGATGCCGAGCCGCATGTAAGACCGAAGGAAGTGATTTACGATGGCCATCAGTGTCTTCGACTTGTTCTCTGTGGGTATTGGCCCATCGTCTAGCCACACCGTAGGCCCCATGCGAGCCGCACATGCGTTTATCGCACATGTAGTCAAGCAAGGGCTGCTTGACCAACTGAGCAATATCAAGGTGGATGTCTACGGTTCACTGGCCGCCACTGGACGCGGGCACGGTACTTTCACCGCCATTCTGTTGGGCATGGAAGGATTCGAACCGGAAAGCATCCTGCCAACCCAAGTCGATGAACGACTGGCAGACATTGAGGCCGGTGGACCCTTGCGGTTGGCCGAACAATTGGGTGCCCGCAAAGACATTCAATATTCAGTGCCGGACATGATCCAGCACCCGTTGACCATTCTTCCCCGCCACACGAACGGCGTAAAATTTGCGGCGCTCGATGCCGCAGGCAATACCCTGCTGGAAGAGACCTACTACTCAGTCGGTGGCGGGTTCATCGTTAAAGACGGTGCCGAGGAACGGGTAGAAAAGTCCTTGGAGGAAAAGGCGCAATCGGTCCCTTTCCCTTTCACCACCGCCAAAGAACTATTGGCCTACAGCGCCGAAACCGGCAAATCCTTCGCCCAAATCATGCTGGCCAACGAGGAAACCTGGCGCAGCCGCGAAGAAATCTACGCTGGGCTAGTGCACATTTTCCAGGTAATGGAGCAATGCAAGGACTCCGCCCTGGAACGTACCGGGGTATTGCCCGGCGGGTTGAATGTGCGCCGCCGCGCCCCCGAATGGCATGAGCGCCTCCGTAAGGAAGATAAAGACCGCGACCCAGTTTACTGGCAGGAATGGATCAACTTGGTGGCACTGGCCGTCAACGAGGAAAACGCCTCGGGCGGCCGTGTCGTCACCGCGCCGACCAACGGGGCGGCCGGAATCATTCCGGCGGTACTCTTCTATGCCACCCACTACGCACCCGGCGCCAAGTTCTGGAACGATGAAGAGCGCAACGAAGCGGTAGTTAAGTTCCTGCTCGCCGCCGCGGCCGTGGGAGTGCTCTATAAGGAACAAGCCTCGATTTCCGGGGCCGAGGTCGGCTGTCAGGGTGAAGTCGGCTCAGCCTCCTCGATGGCCGCGGCCGGACTGGCTGAAGTTCTAGGCGGAACCCCAGCCCAAGTCGAAAACGCCGCGGAAATCGCGATGGAACACAACCTCGGGCTGACCTGTGACCCCATCGGTGGACTCGTTCAGATTCCGTGCATTGAACGCAACGCGATCGCCGCTTCCAAAGCCGTGAATGCAGCAAAGATGGCCCTGATGGGCGACGGACAACATCACGTCACCTTGGACGAAGTGATTATCACGATGCGGGAAACCGGCAAAGATATGAGCGACAAGTACAAGGAAACCGCGATGGGCGGACTGGCTGTCAACGTGGTCGAATGCTAACCAGCTGAACAGTTTCGGGGGATGACTTTGCAGAATCACCCCGAAACTGGTTGTGCCCCATCGGAGCACCTGCGCCCAAGGATTAGGTAATAGTCGGTGTCGATGATAGAACTACAGGTGCGGAGCCAGCAGCTAGCTGGCTGCACTGAGCCGAGGAGGTGAGCCGCATGGAAGACGGACCAAGTCGATCTAACAGCATGCGAGCCCGTATTCTCCGCCGCTCATTTTCTCCTGTGTAGCACAGGTATTTGCGCTGAACGAGTCTGAGGTTCGCCAGGTTTTTCCCTCAGCCGACACCTAGTTCAATCATGCGATTTATCCCCTAATTTCCGGTGGCCTTCCATGTGCGAAGAATCCCGAAAATAGGGAGAATTACGGTGCCTGGCGTCTCGACCCAGAATTGGACCCAGCCGCGTGAACACCTTCGAAACAGTTGACTTCTCCACTACTTCCCGCCTCATTCGCCACGCCATTGAGCAGCGAGAACTCGCCGAATTGGCACGGCACTTGAAAAGACTCTCCACGGCCGAGGTTCTGGCTCAATTCGACACGTTGTCCCAGAGCCAGCTGGCTCTGGCTTATCGAATGCTCCCGAAAGCAAGCGCGCTGGAGGTCTTCGAACTACTGGATCCACTGATGCAAGCCGATCTGCTAGAAACCCTGCAGGGTTCAACCCTTAGCGAGATTTTCGCAGCTTTAGATCCCGATGACCGGGTCGCCTTGCTTGATGAGTTGCCCGCTGGCGTGGCCGCGAAACTGCTTAAGGGCCTGAACGCCGAGCAACGGGGTGAAACCAATGTGTTGTTGGGCTATGCCGCCGGCGTGCTGGGTCACGTGATGAGCCCAAATGTCCTCACCACCCATCCGGATTTGAGTGTCGAACATACTTTGGACCGCGTACAGGCTCAGGCTAAGGACGCCGAAAGTATTACTACGGTGATGGTAATCGACGAATCGAAAAGACTGCTTGGAACGGTATCCCTAAGAACTTTGCTGGCTGCTGATGCGGCACAACCAGTGAGCGAGTTGATGGAACAGGTTGCGGGACTACCGGTTAACACCCCGGCGGGGCAAGCCGCGCGCCAGACGCTAGATACGCGGGCACTAGCGATCCCGGTGCAAGATCTGGAGGGACGTTTGGTGGGTGTGCTGAGTCTGGAACAAGCGATCCGTCTCACCGAACTGGAAGATGAGCAACGCTCTGCCCATGGCAGCGGAACCGCACCTTTGCGGCGTCCCTACCTGAACACGCCCATTTCGTCTCTGGTGCGCTCTCGGCTGATCTGGCTATTGGTGCTAGGAATCGGCGCCAGCCTGACGGTGCAAGTGCTATCGAGTTTCGAACAGACCCTAGAGTCCGTGGTCATGCTCAGTTTGTTCATACCCCTGGTGGTCGGTATTGGTGGGAACACCGGTAACCAGGCAGCCACCACCCTCACCCGAGCGATCGCCATGGGTGAGGTGCGCCCCGCTCACTTCGCCCGTATCTTGCTGCGCGAAGCACGCGTCGGGGCGATCCTTGGTTGTTGTTTGGGTGGGCTGGGATTCGGTATCTGTGCCCTGATCTTCGGTTTGCAGATGGGGCTGATCATCGGGATCACGCTCGTAGTATTGTGCACCCTTGCCGCGGCAGTTGGTGGGGCTATGCCACTGCTTGGAAAAATGTTGAAGGTCGACCCAGCCGTATTTTCCAACCCGTTTATCTCCACCTTCGTCGATGCCGCCGGGCTGCTGGTCTATTTTAGTGTGGCGATGACGGTGCTGCGTGTTTTCGGAGCTTAGTGGCGAGGAACACCAAGGGGAATAAAGCCGGGTCTGGCAACCTTATGTGAAATATGGCCCAAAGTAATCTCTTTTCCCCCGTCACCATTCCTACGCGCAGTGGAGCGGGGATGACCCTCGCCAACCGGGTAACTCTGGCACCGATGTGCCAATATGCAATCCCCGCCCGAGACGGTGTACCGGTCACCTGGCAGCTGGTGCATTTAGGGTCTATGGCCCACGGCGGCTTTGCCCTGCTGCACACCGAAGCGACCGCCATCAGCCCGGAGGGTCGCATCTCGGATCAGGATGCCGGCATCTGGAATACCGAGCAGGAACAGGCTTGGGCGAAGGTGGTGGATTATGTTCACCAGCACGGGACGAAAATTTCGATTCAATTGGCGCATGCCGGAGCAAAAGCCTCGACTTATCCTTGGCTGCCGGCGCAGAACGAAGCCAAACAGGTTGGTAGTATCCCGCTGGATGAGGGTGGCTGGCAGACCATCACGTCAACTGACTCCGAGCTCTATCAGTTAGCCCCGGCTCAAGAAATGAGTACGGAACAGATTCAACGATCTTTGCGTTCTTGGGCTGCTGCGGCGCAACGTGCCCATGAAGCCGGCTTTGACGCCCTTCAAATCCACGCGGCTCATGGCTATCTGATCCATCAATTCCTCTCGCCACTGTCGAATTCTCGCACCGACGAATACGGCGGCAGTTACGCCAACCGCACCCGCTACCTCAAAGAAGTCGTGGCTGCTATCGCCGAGGTGTGGCCGGCGGAGAAGGTCCTAGCCATCCGACTGTCCGGTGAAGACTGGGTGTCTGAGGGTTGGAGGATCGCGGACACTGTGCAACTGGCCGGTGAGCTTTACGAACAAGGCGTGCGCGCTTTCGATATCTCAAGTGCCGGGATTGGGGCTTTCCACGGCCCCAGTGGTCCCGGATACCAAGTTCCGCTGGCTACCGCAGTCAAAGAAGCGCTGCCGGACGATGCTTTTGTCACCGCGGTCGGTGGCATCACCCATCCGCTGCAGGCCGAACAGATTATCGTCACCGGGCAGGCCGACGGGGTCAGCATCGGCCGGGCAGCGTTAGGGGACCCGCAATGGGCCAACCGGGCAGCCGAACAGCTCGGGGCGCCGCGGAGCAACCCACAACAATACTGGCGTGGTCGCTGGTAATCATCTGGAAGACACCGCAGAATCTTGCTTCTGCGGTGTCTTTTCGCTCCCTCATCGGATAGCACCCGCAGCTAAAGCCGCTGCTTGAGCGCTACCTCTTCACTGGATCCACTTGGGGTGTTAGGTTAGTCTCACGGATCTAGTCGCTGCGCGACGTGAAGGTCGCGTGCGGAAGGGAGTCAGCATGGCATTGCGCGCGGATTCTAATGGAATCGACGCTTCGCTCTATCGGAAGACCGGCTCTTGGAGCACTGTTTTGGCCGATGTCTCTTTAGGAACGACCGCGGCGCAGGAAGCCGCAGATCAGCTACCCGACAAGGTGGCGAAAATACTGAAAAGCCAGCAAGCCCATGCCGCGGACATTTCGGCCCTCATCGAAGCGTTGGTACCGGCCGAAGGGTTACGGGCACCAGTGGCACGCTGCGTGGCAGCGTATGACGGACAGGTGGTACTCAACGAGCTGATCCCAGGACTTAAAGTCGAGAAAACCAGTGTGGATGTCGGACCCTTTCCGAACTTCGTCTCATTGGCTCGCGCACGAGGCGGGGCATTCTCATACCTCGTGGCAGAAACCGGCCGTGATGGCGGGGAAGTGCACCTGTACAACACCACCTCACCCGAACGGGTCGCTAGTCGCGGCATCGTCGGGTTGCCCGAAGAGACCCATGTGGCCCGCAAAGTGCCAGGGGAATATGACCAACCGAAGAACCAGTCCGCGGCCGAAGAAATGGTGCGGCGGAATGCGGAAGAAGTGGCCGAACTGATCCGTGAGATGGCCAATGAAACCTATGTGCGGTTGATTGTGATCTCCGGGGATGTGAAATCCCGTGAATCCGTCTGCGACCAGTTGCATACCTCGTTGAAACCCTTGGTCGCAATGCTGGATATTAACAACCGTACCGGGGGAGGGGACCGGTCTGCGCAGGACGCTCAGATCCGTAAACTCGTGGACAGTGTCACCGCTAAGGATCTGAACGAGCTCTCCGAACGAGTCGCCGAACAGCTGGGCAACTCGCAGAGCCAGCTGGCCTTAGGCATTGAACAGGTCGTCGCTGCACTGCAGCAAGCTCAAGCCGACACGGTACTGGTCAGCCAGTATCAGGATGAGCACACGCTCCGTGCCCTGAACGCTGAACCCTGGTTGGCCACCGAAGAAGACCCAAATCATGCCGAACTCGTGATCGGCCAGTGGCCGGCACCAGAGGTGCTGCTACGGGCTACCGCACTGACCGACGCCACCATCCGGTATGTGCCGGACGGGCTTCTGCCCGACGGTGTGGGAATTGCGGCCCTGCTCCGTTGGCCGCGCAATGGCGCGTAACTACTAGAGACAAATTGCGGCGGTGAACCAGAACTGGTTCACCGCCGCAATTTGCGTTCTGTTCCAACTGGCTAAGCGTTAGCCTTGCGTAGGCCGGTGGGGATCGGAGTCCCGGTCTGTGTCCGTCTCTGTCGTGGGGTCGGCCGGTGGTTGAGTTGGTCCGGTCGGCTGTTGGTAGCCCGGAGGTGGGTTCCAATAGGCGCCGGTGGGATGCGGTGCGCTTGGTGTTTGCTGTTGCGCGGGCGGGTAGTAGCCGTAAGGCGGATGAGTCAGCTGCTGCGGGGCCGGCCAGGGCACCAGATAGTGCGGTTGCGGTGGCAGGGGTGCTGGCCCGGCAGTCCGCTCAATCTTGAAACGTTTGGCCAGCTGCAACAAGATCAGGGTCGTCACACCGGTCAAGACCACCGAGGAAATCAGTGAACTAAGCGAAGAGCCTTCGGCATTCAAATCCATGAGCCCCACGCTCCCGAAGATGAAAAGCACCACGTTATTCACCGTGTGCAGTCCGATGGCTGCTTCCAAGCCTCCGGTGCGCCAAGTCAGATATCCGGCGGCAATCGCGAAAACAGCCACGTCCACTTGGCCGTAGAGATCGTAAAGGTGACCGATGACAAACAGCGGAACCGGGAGCAAAATCGCAAAGAGTGGGTGTTTAAGCCAACTGCCGATGATTTGCATGAGCATACCGCGGAAGAGGTATTCCTCGGCAGCGGCTTGGAACGGTACGAGTAACAACACCAACAGGATCATCAGCAGTGGCGAAGCTGGAATGCTCTCCGCGGGTACCTCGGTTGCCGCGATAACCCCGGTTTGTTCCAGCAAGACCAGCCCGCCGAAGTAAAGCGTGTAAAGGATCAACGCGGCCAACGTGGAGATACCCAGCCACTTCATCCGCAATTTGCCGGTCACCGACAGGAGTAACCCCACGGGTTTCGGTCCAAGCAACAGATAGCCGAAGAAGCACGCCGGAATGATGATGATCAACGAAAGCATCGTGATGATGAACTCCGTCGGATCTGCCATATTGATGTTCTCAACATCTTCAAATGAGCTCATGGAGTCCGGGTCTTCCCAGAGCGTGGGATTAAGCAAGACCACCACGAGCATGGCCACGACCACGCCAATGGTAAGAATCAGAAAGAACCCCAGCGAGGTGCTCCCCACCGCCAGCGGGCGCCACCAGCGATAATTCGGATCACGTCGCATCAGCCGGTGATAGGCATAGCGCGGTTCGGATTGAATCGCATCGGTTGCGGGCGGATGGTTCGCGGAGACCGGTAGTGACTGACTCATAGATCCATTCTCACCTCGAGCCTCGGGAATAAGTATGAACCTTAGGGAGGATATCGGGGGTCATCCGCAAGAGGGGTGCGTGGTGCTGGGCTACAGCTTCGGTCGCTAAACTGGAGCGGCAGCCTGAAGCTGCTCCCCGAGTATCAAGGAGTTGATGGGCAGATGGGTCATCATCACGATCATTCCCCGATCCTGCAGGATCCGAAACGTCGACGGCGGGCGTCGATCATCCTCTGGGCGCTCCTGGCACCGGTGGGAATTGTCGCGTTGGTGATGGTCATCGTGCTCTGGCCGCAGGGCAACTATGACCGTTTTGCCCTGAATAATCCCATGGCCACCGGCGAAGGGGTGAGTATGTCGACCGGTTCGGTCACCCGAACCGAGGTGGAGATCTGCCCGTCCAGTGAGGGGCTGGACGAATTTGGTGGCCAGGAGCTGGAATGCCCGGTGACTTATGTGATGCCAGCGCAGGGGGGAGCGGAGATCCAGTTGGAAGTCCCTCCGGAGACGCTCAGCTCGCGGGAGGTGAAGGCCGGGGATGTGGTGCGTTACCTCGATTTGTCACAGGTTTCCAGTGAAGGGGTGCCCTACGTCTTTGTAGACTTCGTGCGCACCACCCCGATGTTGCTGCTGGCGATTGCCTACGGGCTGGTAGTCGTGTTGGTGGCCGGGTGGCGAGGAGCTAGAGCGGTCGTGGGTCTGGTTGGTGGTGTGACGTTCATGATGGCTTTCATGATCCCCGCGCTCTTGGAGGGCCAGAACCCGATTCTCGTGGCGCTGGTAGGCTCCACCGTGATCATGTTCGGAGCCCTGTATTTTGCGCACGGACTCAATGCGAAGACATCCACGGCGCTGCTGGGCACGCTTTTCGGTTTGGGGGTGACCGCTTGGCTTGCGGTGTGGTTGACCGACGCGGCGGCGCTGACCGGGGCAACGGACGAACATGCGATGACCCTGTCTACGGTGGCCCCACAAGTTTCGTTGACCGGTTTGCTGATCTGTGGGTTGCTCATCGGTGGGATGGGCGTGCTCAACGACGTAACCATTACTCAGTCCGCCACGGTCTGGGAACTGGCCGAAGCTGCACCGCACGCTACCGCCCGGGACCTATTCTTCAAGGGGATGCGCATTGGACGTGACCACATCGCCTCCACGGTTTACACCATCGCCTTTGCCTATGCCGGTGCAGCGCTACCGATCCTTGCAATTGCCGCGCTCAGTGATCAGAGCTTCGGAAATACGCTAACCACCGGTTCGATGGCCGAGGAAGTCATCCGGATCCTCATCGGCTCCATTGGGCTAGTACTAGCGATCCCGGTGACCACACTGATTGCAGTGCTCGTGGTGAAGGCGACTGGCACCGGTGGAGCCCACGGAGTCCGCACGGCTCGCTCGGGACGGCGCGTGGCGCAGCCCACTGTTGCGAATCATTCTCATGACAATGTAGAATAGTTCTCAATAGCGACCCTTCCGAATGGAGCCCCGCCCTTGAAGTCCCGCAAGCTGGCATTGTCTGTGCTGACCGTCCCCCTGACCGCACTACTTCTCGCCGGATGCTCGCAAGGCAGCGCACAGGAAACGGAAGCCGAGCAAACACAACCAGCTGCAGGTCTGACGGTAGTGGCGACCACCAATGTCTACCGAGACATTGCCCAAAACATCGGCGGCGAACATATCGAAGCCACCGAAATCATCTCCTCACCAGCTCAGGATCCGCACTCCTATGAGCCCAGCGCTCGCGATAAGCTCACCGTCTCCAAAGCTGACGTGGTGCTGGCCAACGGTGGGGGGTACGACGACTTTATGACCCAGCTTGTTTCTTCGCTGTCCACGGACGCTGTGGTGCAAACCGTCTATGCCGTAGATTCCTCCCCGGTACCAGCCGAAACGGCCGAGCATGACACGGGTGAAGGGCATGAGCATGATCACGACCATGAGCATGCGGGTCCGGAACATGAAGGGCATCATCACGCCGGCTATAACGAACATATTTGGTTCGATCTGGAATCGATGAGCGCACTGGCCGGAACCTTGGCTCAGGAGTTCTCGGAGTTAGTCCCCGAACATGCCGCCGAGTTTGAAGCTA
Source organism: Glutamicibacter uratoxydans (assembly GCF_050753455.1). Taxonomy (GTDB): domain Bacteria; phylum Actinomycetota; class Actinomycetes; order Actinomycetales; family Micrococcaceae; genus Glutamicibacter; species Glutamicibacter uratoxydans_A. The sequence goes on along the minus strand of NZ_CP192736.1, from coordinate 2,654,195 downwards.
ATGCCCAGAACTTTGAAGTTCAGGTCCAGCAGCTCAGCGAGCAATTGGAAGCAGCCGGGCTACAGGGGCAGAGCTTCGCAATGACCGAACCGGTGCCATATCACTTGCTCGTCGACGCCGGGATGGTGGATGCCACCCCCGCGGGGTTGAGTGCCGCGGTGGAAGCTGAAGCGGAAATTCCCCCACAGGATCTCAAGGCGTTGAACGACGCACTTCAAGCCGGCAGCATTGACCTATTGGCTTACAATATCCAGACCGAGGGCTCTGAGAGCGTCTCCATCCGCAGCACCGCCGAGGCCAACTCGGTGCCGGTCGTAGAGTTTGCCGAGACAATGGGTGCAGAGCAACAGTATTTGCAATGGATTGGTGAACAAATAAGCGCGCTGTCCAGTGCGCTGGGGGAATAACACCGAGTCAAATCCGTACACTGGAATCATGTCGTTGTTTTCCAGACAAGCCGCCTTGACCTTGAATCGTGTCCGGTCACTTGCTGCTGAACCCGGGGTGAAGCGGAAGATTGTTCAGGCGAACCGTGAACTAATTCGAGCCGATACCGTTTTGTTCTTCTCCGAACCGCCAACGCAGATCTACCAACTGCAGGTATGGTTAGCTCCCTTCGAACGTCTGGTCGAAGCCGGGCATCGGGTAGGGGTGGTGGTGATGAACGCGTTGACCGCTGATGCGCTGCTGCAGATGACGACACTGCCGATCTTCTTCTCCAGATCCATCGAGCAGGTAGAGCAGCGGCTCCGGACGGCGCAAACTCAGGCGATTTGCTACGTGAATAACGCCCAAGCAAACTTCACCATGCTGCGTTTCAACGGGCCGCGCCATATTCATCTGAACCACGGGGAGAGCGAAAAATCCTCGATGGTTTCCAACCAGCTCAAGGCCTATGACCAGGTTGCGGTCGCCGGGCCAGCCGCGGTGGAACGTATCGCCGCGACGATCAACGGTTTTGACCTGAATAAGTTGGAGCTCATTGGACGCCCCCAGCTTGATGCGGTGCGGCCGCGCGCTCGCACGGGTGTGGTGCGGGTGCTTTATGCCCCGACCTGGGAAGGCGATTCGCAGGCCATGGCCTATTCCTCGTTGCTGACGCAAGGTCAATCGATCTTGCAGCAGCTAGCAGCTGAGGCGCGCATTGAACTGCGTTTTCGTCCGCATCCGAAAACCGGGAGCACTAGCACGGCAATGGCCAAGCTGCTGGCAAACCTTCAACGCAGCTACGGGCAACACTTTGATTCGGTGGCCGATCCGGCACAGTCGCTGGCCGAAAGCGATGTGGTAATTTGCGATATTTCCGCCATGGCTTATGACGCGTTAGCGCTGAATGTGCCATTGCTGCTGCATGGAAGCGAACCCAGCGAATTGACCCGCAGGCTACCGCAGGCACAGCAGCTTCGCGACACCGAAAACCTGGGGCAACGGGTCCTGGAACTTGCCGAGCGCGGTAGCGCGGCGCAAGAGCCGCTGGCAGCTTACTTCTTCGCTACCACTACGCCTACGGAAGCCACTGCCCGCTTGGGGCAGCTGGTGCAAGGAAGTTCGGAATCACCAGGAAACTAAGCAGCCAGATCTTCTCGTGCATTCTGAAGCTTTAGACATAAAATAGTGGCATGCCCAAAATCGTTGACCATGAGCAACGCCGCCTCGAAATTATGGAGGCGACGTGGAAGTTTATTGCTCGCCATGGCTTCGAGAAACTGAACCTTCGCGATTTGGCGGCCTCCGCCGGCTACGCAAATGGGGCACTGAAACCCTATTTCCCGACGCGCAACTCAATCTTGATGGCGACCTTCAAATACGTTGTCGACTCGACCGAAGCTCGGATCGCACGTGGCACCGTTGGTCTGCAGGGACTCGCCGCCATCCGTGCCTTTGCTTATGAAGTGCTGCCGTTGGATGACGATCTGCGCGATGAGGCCTGCGTAGTCATCCACTTTTGGCATGTTGCCTTGGAAGATCCGCTGATGGCCCGGCAGCACGCTAGCGCCATGGATGAATGGCGTTCAAAGTTGGAGCTTTGGCTTGCCCAGATTCCCGGGATCGAACCATCCCGGATCATTCTGGCACGCGACGCCTTGATGAGCTACCTATTGGGGGCGCAAATCAGTGCCACCCTCGACCATGTTGGGCAAAGCCGCGCGGAGTTTCTGAGCCAGCTGGAATACCTGCTGGAATCCTTGCACTAGCAACTGACCGGTAGAAACCTCGACGAGAGACGCACTATCTGGCGCAACATGTTCATGGTCTGGATCATCGCGCTTGCCTCGCGGAGCATCATTAGTCCGGGCAGCATCCCCACGCGCCGGGCAGAAGCCGAAGCGGTGGCCAATGAGCTGGTACATGCTGCGCTGAGCGTGGACCGGCGCCCAGCCGGATCAGGGATGGAAGGTCCTCGGGTGTTTGAACACCAAGCAGCTCCGATTCTCCGGTCTGTTAAGCGTCTGAGGCTGGCTCACACCTTGACCTGCATCACGTTCCTAGGATACTTTGCCAGATCAGAGGTGGTCTGACGGTGATGTCACAGATTGCCCTGAGAACACCGTGTGCATCACGTACCGGTCCAGAAATTCACGGTCGAAAGTCCGAATAGCTATGCAACTAGGGAGCAGGATATGAGCGCGACGAGTACCCACGACGGCATCGTCTACGCCAACGCGAAGGAATTGTTAGCGGCTATCGAACCGGCCAGTGGCGGCCGGGAGATCTCGGATCCGGCCACCGGGGATATCGTGGGTCGCGTCGCTGAAGGGACCGTGGCCGACCTCGATGCCGCAGTAGAGCGTGCCAAGGCGGCGCAACCGGGTTGGGACGCTCTGGGCCATGCCGAGCGGCGGCGTCTGCTGAACGCGGCGGCCGATGCCATCGAGGCTAATGCCGAAGCTCTGGCCGAATTGCTTTCGCGGGAACAGGGTAAGCCGCTGAACGGACCCAACGCACGGTTTGAGGTGGGTGGAGCCGCGGCTTGGTTGCGGGCAGCAACCGCCTATGACGTGGATCCGGAGGTTGTGGTTGACGACGGGGAAACCTATGCGGTCAAACACTACCGGGCATTGGGCGTGGTAGGGGCCATCGGCCCATGGAACTGGCCGATGATGATTTCGATCTGGCAACTGGCACCCTCGCTGCGGATGGGTAATACCGTGGTGCTCAAGCCAAGCGAATACACCCCGCTGTCGGTGGTTGCCCTAGTTCACGTGCTGAATCAGGTGCTGCCCGCTGAGGTGCTCCACGTGATTCCTGGAGGCCGAGAGGTCGGCGAACGGGTAGCCGAGCATCCGCTGATCGACAAAATCATGTTTACCGGATCCACCTCAACTGGTAAAGCCATCATCCGGTCCTCGGCCGACACGGTGAAACGGCTGACCATGGAGCTGGGTGGCAATGACGCCGGGGTGGTGTTACCGGATGTTGACGCGAAGGCCATTGCGCAAGATCTCTTCTGGGGCGCGTTCATCAACACCGGGCAGACCTGCGCGGCACTTAAGCGGCTCTATGTTCCGGAAGAAATCTACGATGCGGTGGTCGAAGCCCTTATCGAGGTGGCGCAGCAGATGCCGATGGGGCCAGGGTTGGATGAAAAGAATGTGCTGGGGCCCTTGCAAAACCAAGCACAATATCGGATCGTCGCCGAGCTGGTGCAGGATGCGGTAGATTCCGGGGCCAAGGTACTGCTCGGCGCGAACCCGCAGTCCGATGCCGCAGGCTATTTCTACCCCACCACTTTGATTGGGGAGATTGACCCGAACAGTCGTTTGGTCATCGAGGAACAGTTCGGCCCGGCACTACCCATCATCAAGGTCAAGGATGTCGAAGAAGCGATCGCTCATGCTAACGCACTGGATGTGGGACTCGGTGCCTCGGTCTGGTCCAGCGATCGGGCCAAAGCCACCGAAGTCGCTGCGCGATTGCAGGCTGGCACCGTATGGATCAACTCTCACGGCACCATTGATCCACGGGTACCTTTTGGTGGTGCGAAGCAGTCTGGATATGGGCTGGAATTCGGTTTGGACGGGCTCAAGGCTGTAGCTCAACCGCAGATTATCAACGGCTAAGCGCAGCAACCAACCGGTGGTTGTGCGCCTGATATTGAAAGACTTGGCGCACACCCACCGGTGTTGCTCTGCCCCCCGTGACTAGCCATTGGGCTTCGGATTGTAGTGGTACCACACATCTTCGATAAAGGGCTCATAACCCGCTCGCAGGGTCACGATGCTATCGGTAAAACGGGTTCCGTCCGGTAGCTGCAAATCCACGGTGGCCCAGGAACCGTTCCACACCCCTACCGATAGCTCGGTGGGCTGATACTGCTGCTGAATATTATCGTGCAGGTTCTGTGCCGAGGTGGTGTAGGTAAAGTACGAGGCCAACAAAAACCCTAGCATCGCAGCCAGAATCGCCCAGCCAACGATCAGCTCGTTACGGATTGAGGCTCGGGTCTGATAGGTCTGGTATCCCTGACTGAGTTTGCTGAATTTACGCCGCCGAAATGCTCCGTGCATAAGCAACGGGACGCTAAATACCAGCAAGATGCCAGCAACGCCGAGGTAGATGAAAGCGGAAAAGAAATCTACCTCGGAAAATTTAGATGTGTCCATGGGTCTAATCTACTCAAGCCAGATCGGGTTGAGTAGGAGAAAGTTTAAGCTCGACGAGGCCAATTATTGGCCAAGAGGACGTTTCGCGGCGAATCACATCCGCGGAGCAAACCTAACCGTGAATAAAAAACGGCAAGGGGCCTTCGCGAACGGAAGGCCCCTTGCCCAGAGGTGAAACGGTCGAGCCTGGCTTATTGGGTGACGAAACTATCGGCCACGACCAGCGCCTGCTCCAAACGATCCAGCGCCTCGATGAGCACCGCATCTTCGATGTTTAGCGCCGGAACCACGTGCAAACGGTTGAAGTTCGCAAACGGTAGCAGGCCAGCGGCCTTGGCAGCCGCGATGACTTGGTTCATTTCTGGTGAACTGCCACCGTAAGCGGCCAGAGGTTCACGTGTGTTGCGATCCTTGACAAGTTCGATGGCCCAGAAGACACCGCTACCGCGTACATCGCCCACCGATGGGTGGTCGGCGGCGAACTGCCGTAGCCGTGGCCCAATGATCTCTTCACCCAGTCGCTTGGCGTTGGCCACCAGTGACTCCTCTTCCATCGCCTGGATCGTTGCCACCGCGGCGGCGCAGGCTAGGGGGTGTCCGGAGTAGGTGAGCCCGCCGGGGTATGCCCGTTCCCGGAAGGTTTCGAAGATTTCATCGTTGATTGCCACGCCGCCTAGCGGGACGTAACCGGAGTTCACTCCCTTGGCGAAGGTGAGCAAGTCCGGGGTGACATTCCAGTGGTTGACCGCGAACCATTCACCCGAACGGCCGAAGCCGGCCATGACTTCATCGGCGATATACACAATCCCGTACTTACGGGTCAGCTCGCGTACGCCTTGCAGGTATCCGGCCGGTGGCACATAGATGCCGGCGGTGCCCGGAATGGATTCCAGGATCAATGCGGCGATGGTGCTCGCCCCTTCAAGCACGATGGTGTCTTCCAAATGCTTGAGCGCACGCTCGGTTTCTTCGGCCTCGGTCGTCGAGTTGAAGTACGAACGGTACGGGTATGCAGGGAAGAAGTGCACGATGCCGTCGGTGGCCTTATCCGAGGCGAAACGGCGCGGATCCCCGGTGATATTCACGGCCATGTGCGTCCCACCGTGGTAGGAACGGTACGCGGAGAGCACCTTATGCTTGCCGGTGTGCAGCCGAGCCATGCGCACCGCGTGCTCCACGGCATCGGCCCCACCGTTGGTGAAGAAGATCCGGTTCAAATCCCCGGGGGTGCGCTCGGCTATCAACCGGGCGGCTTCCGAGCGAGCATCGTTGACATGCTGTGGGGCAATGGTGGCCAGCTTGCCAGCCTGCTCCTGGATCGCGGCGATCACCTTAGGGTGTTGGTGACCAACATTGGTGTTCACCAGCTGCCCGGACAGATCGATGAGCTTGCGGCCCTCGCCGTCCCACACATGCGAACCTTCGGCACGCAGAATGGTCATGGGGTCAAACGGCCCTTGGGCCTGCCAGGAGTGGAAGACATGCGCCCGGTCGAGGTCATAGGCACGCTTGCCCGCGGCGATCTCTTCGGCACTGATCTCCGAGATCATTTGCTCAGTCATGAATTTTTGTCCTTATCTCAATGAGCCGATGGCGAAGGTTAGTCGTTCTGTGGGAAGCCGAGGTTGATGCCACCGTGGCTTGGATCCAACCAGCGCTTGGTGACGACCTTGTTCCGGGTGAAGAACTTGAATCCTTCTGGACCGTAGGCGTGCTGATCACCGAAGAGCGAGGCCTTCCAGCCGCCGAAGGAGTGGTAGCCGACCGGCACCGGGATGGGCACGTTGACGCCGACCATGCCGACCTGGATTTCGTTTTCGAAGCGGCGGGCGGCACCCCCATCGTTGGTGAAAATCGCGGTGCCGTTGCCGTACTTGGAGGCGTTGATCAGATCGATACCTTCGTTGAAGGAATCAACGCGAACCACCGAGAGCACCGGACCGAAGATCTCATCGGTGTAGATCGACATATCGGTGGTGACATTATCAAACATCGTGGGGTGCAGGAAGAAGCCTTCACCGTCGGCATCTAGGGTGCCTTCGCGGCCATCCAGAGCCAGGGTGGCCCCCGAAGCGATGCCAGCGTCGATGTACCCGGCGACCTTATCGCGGTGTTCGCCGGTGATCAGGGGGCCCATATCGCATCCGCGGGTACCATCGCCTACACGCAGTTTCGAGGCTCGTTCGGCAATCTTCGCAACCAGTTCATCGGCGATGTTTTCCAGCGCCACCACCACTGAGATGGCCATGCAGCGTTCTCCGGCGGCACCGAAACCGGCGTTCACCGCCATGTCGGCTGCCAGGTCCAAGTCAGCATCGGGAAGTACCAGCATGTGGTTCTTCGCTCCACCGAAAGCCTGCACCCGTTTGCCGTTGGCGGTGCCGGTGGAGTAGACGTACTGCGCGATCGGGGTGGAACCCACGAAGGAGACCGAGGCGATCCGCTCGTCGTTCAACAGGGTATCGACGGCTTCCTTATCGCCGTGCACCACGTTGAGCACGCCCTCGGGCAGGCCAGCTTCGGCGAAGAGGGCTGCCAGCCAGTTTGCGGCGGTGGGATCCTTTTCCGAAGGCTTGAGTACCACGGCGTTACCCGCCGCGATGGCTACCGGGAAGAACCACAGTGGCACCATGGCGGGGAAGTTGAAGGGGGAGATGATGGCGGCTACGCCCACTGGCTGGCGCTGCGACTGGACATCCACACCGGTGGAAGCGTTCTCCGAGTATTCACCCTTCAGCAGGTAGGGCGCGTTGCAAGCCAGTTCGACGACTTCCATGCCGCGGGCTACCTCACCCAGTGCATCATCCAGCACCTTGCCATGCTCCGCGGTGATAATTGCGGCCAGCTCGCCCTTGCGCTCGGCGAGCAACTGTCGGAAGTTGAACATGATCGCGGTGCGTCGGGTGAGCGAGGTGTCGCGCCACTTCGGGAAGGCTGCGGCGGCTGCGGCAATGGCAGCCTCGGTGGTGCTCTTCGAAGCAAGTGCGACCTCGCGGGTCACCTCGCCGGTGGCGGGGTTGTAGACCTTGCCGGTCCGGGTGTCCTCGGTGGAGCTGAAATCGGCGTTATTCACCCAGTGCTGCAGAGTTTCGGTCAACGTGGTGGTCATCGGAATGGTCCTTTCATTCAGGCAGGTTTGTGCTCTTGGAACCATCATGGGTCATAAACATGACCAACCACACAGGCAATGTGTCATGATCTAGTAGTTAAGATTTACGTGTTGTAAAGGTGTGGCATGGCTGAGCTGACAATGGGGCATGTGCTGGAGCTAGCGGAGGTGCAGGCCGCAGATCCGGTGCTGCTCAGTGGCCGGCCACTGCTCGATGCGCCGGTGCGTTGGGTGCACGTCACCGAGTCCAGTGAGAACGCAGAACTCTTGGAGGGGCGCGAGCTGGTGCTGAGCACGCTGCGCAATGTTAATCCCACGGTGCCTGACCTGCGCCAGTTCCTGGACCGTTTGCAGCTGGCCGGCGCTGCCGGGGTGCTGATTGAACAGTTTGCTGATGCCTCACCGCATACTGCGGCACTGTTTAGCGAGGCCTGTGCGGGGCTGGAACTACCGGTGGTCTGGTTGCGTCGTCAGGTGCGTTTCGTGCAGATCACCGAGGTGATCCACAAATTGTTGGTGGCCCAGCAGCTACGCGCGGTGGAATTCTCCCGGCATGTGCACGAAATTTTCACCGAGCTCTCGCTCAGTGAAGCCGATGAACATCGCATCGTGGAAAAAACTGCGCAACTTTTGAACGCTCCGGTAGTGCTGGAGGATGTGCGGCACCGCGTGTTGGCGCATGCCGGAGCCGGTCAGGGAGCCGAATCCGTGCTCGAACATTGGATTAGCCGATCACGGTTCGTGGGCTATGCCGAAGCCACTGGGCGCGGGCACGGTGCTGAAGACTGGTTGCAGACGCCCGTGGGCGCGGTGAAGAACCGGTGGGGCCGGCTGGTGGTTCCGGCTCGGCTGGAGGATGAATCCAGTGCGGCGCTGGTATTGGAACGGGCCGGACAGACCCTGACCATCGCCCGACTCTCCGGCCGTGATCAGCGTGAGCTGCTGTATCAGGCACGGACCTCGCTGTTACACGAATTACTGCAGCAACACTCGTTGTCCGAGAAGGAAGTGCAGGTGCGTGCCGAGGCCTTAGGGCTGGATACTGCCGGGCACTATGTGCCGGTGGCCATCGAGCTGATGCTGCCGGCCGGTCAGAGCCCAACCAGCATGCAGTTGCGCGAACGTGAAGTGTTGGAAGTGGTGGACCAGGTCGCCGAAGCGATGCGTTTGGGAGTCCTCTCCGGATCATTACGCGCCGGTGTGTTAGCAGCGATTCTGCCCTTGGCCGCCCGGGAATTGGCCGACGGTATCCTGCAACGTTTCGCCCGACAGCTGGGGGAAAATCTGGGCCGCCCGGTGGCGGTGGGTGTGGGCAATACGGCCTCGCTGATTGCTCAGTGCGCGAAGAATCTGGAGGAAGCAGCGCAGGTGGCAGAGATTGTGCCGAACTTACCCACTCGCATCCGGCCGTACTATCGTTTCGCTGATTTGCGGTTGCGCGGAGTTCTCTCCGCCATGGGTACCGACGGGCGAATGCGCGGTTTCGCACATACCGAGCTCGCGGGGTTATTGAACCCTGTAGACCGTGACGGACTAGAACTGCTGGAACTCTACCTGCAGCATGGGGGAAATAAATCTGCGCTGGCTAAAGCCGGGTACCTTTCACGCCCCACGCTCTATGCCCGGCTCAGCAAACTCGAACAGAAGCTCGGTTTCGCGCTGGACAGCGCCGAGTCACGCGCCAGTTTGCAGGTCGCGTTGCTGTGGTATCGGTTGCACGGCTAGTTGGCGGGTGGGCGGTTACTGTCCGTAGGGCCAGCGTAAATCTTCCTGAGGGCTATCTGACCACTCGGCGATCCACGGGCCGGTCCCTTCGGACACATCGCGCACGCCGTCTTCCAGCCAACTGAACTGGCCCTCCAGCAGCTGCGTGGCCACCTTCTCAGAGCTTTGAGTGGTGGGATCCCAGAGTCGCTCAAAATGTTCCTCGCAGCGTGCGGTGGCCTGTTCGCAGAAGGCCTCGGCTAAGACCAAAGCGGAGGCGTGCTCCGGGGCCGCCGTACTTTCCAGGGCGTGAGTCTTGGTGATCACCGCGGACATGGCAAAGAGCTCGGCACCAATGTCCACCAGGCGCCCGAGAAACACCTGTTGGCGTTCCATAGCCGCTTGCCAGCGGGCCATCCCGGCAAAGGTTTGCCGGGCGATGCGTCGTGAGGCACGCTCCACATAACGCAGGTGTTTAGCCAGTGGGCCATGCCCGGCATAAGCGTTGGGCAGATTCCCCGTACCCAGCGCCAGCTGCGGCAACCATTTGGCATAGAAACCAGACGCGCCCAGCGCGGCTTTGGCTTTTTGTTCTAAACTGGCATCCGCTTTGGCTAGATCTCCTGCGGCTTTCAGATGTGCATCCACCGCCTCACGGGCGATGAGTAGGTGCATGATCTCCGTGGATCCTTCGAAAATCCGGTTAATGCGCAGATCTCGGACCAGTTGCTCTACCGGGACGGCGCGCTCGCCGCGCGCGGCTTGGGATTCGGCGGTTTCGTAGCCGCGGCCGCCGCGGATTTGGAGGAGCTCATCGGCGATCTGGCAGGCGACCTCGGAACTGTAAAGTTTGGCTAAAGCAGCCTCGAGGCGCACATCCTTCATCCCTGCATCGGCCAGTGAAGCGCTGAGTTCAAAAACCGCTTCTAAGGCGTAGGTGCTGGCGGCGATGTAGGACAATTTGGCGGCGATGGCCTGATGTTTGCCGACCGGGTGACCCCATTGCACGCGTGCAGCGGACCATTCACGGGCGATCTTCGTCGCCCATTTGCCAGCTCCGGCGCACATTGCCGGGATCGACAAGCGCCCGGTGTTCAGGGTGCTCAACGCAATTTTTAGGCCGCTACCCTCCTTGCCGAGCCGGTCCGCAACCGGAACCTTAACCGAGCGAAAACGGGTCACCCCGTTCTCAATGCCGCGCAACCCCATGAAACTGTTGCGGTTCTCCACGGTGATGCCCGGGCTGTCGGCCTCAACGATGAACGCGGTAATTCCACCCTTGGATTCGGGCGTATCGCCTCGGGCCGGGTGTGGTTCGACGGCGGCCATCACCACCAGCAGTTCGGCGACCACCCCGTTGGTGGTCCACAACTTGGCTCCCTCGATCACGTAGTGCGTTCCATCGGCGCTGAGTTCGGCGGTGGTCCCCAGCCGCGCCGGATCGGAGCCCACATCGTTTTCGGTCAAAAGGAAAGCGCTGATCGCTCCGGCGGCGCAGCGGGGCAAGTACTTTTGTTTTTGCGCAGGCGTGCCGAAACTCTTCACCGGTTCGGGCACCCCGATGGATTGGTGAGCTGAGAGAAGGGCTCCGATCGCCGGGCTGAGCGAACCGATGCGTTGCAGGGCACGACCATAATCCAGCAAACTAAGTTCGAGACCGCCGTATTGGCGGGGGATTTTCATGCCGAAGGCGCCGATTTCGCGTAGCGCGCTGATCACCTCATCGGGCACCCGGGCTTCGGCTTCGATGATCCGCGGGTCGATCTCATCGATGACGGTCTGCAACCGGTCCAAGAACTGTGCGCCGCGCGCGGCAGCCTGCGGCTCTGGTTGTGGGAAAGGATCGATGAGTGTGAAATCTACCTCGCCCATGTACAAACCTTTGGCGAAACTGGGACGCTGCCAGTCTTGCTCCCGGGATTCTTCGGCGACTTCGCGAGCGCGGGCCGCATCGACGTGGGCGGCCGAGTTTCCGGCAGGTTGGTTCATGGCAGATCCTTTGCACCAGTGCAGCACTGCCGGTGAACAGCAGAGATGCCGTACCGAATTGGGTGCACCCAGCCTAGCGCCGAACCAGCCGATCCGGTAGGGGGAACACAGACTCGGTGCGGCTACCCACCGCTGAGCTGTGCCGGAGCAACCCCGCGGCCCGGGCGGGCCCACCTGTTCGGGGGACCCGCCGGGCGCGATGTTGCGTGGCGGCTAGAGCTTTGCCATCGCCTGGCCGAGCACTGCGCGCAGGATCGATTCGATCTCATCGAACTCGTTCTGGCCAATGGTGACTGGTGGCGCCAGCTGAATCACCGGGTCTCCGCGATCATCGGCTCGGCAATAAAGCCCGGCTTCCCAGAGGGCAGGGGAGAGATATTGGCGCAGCAACCGTTCGGATTCCTCGTCGTTAAAGGTCTCCTTGGTGGTTTTGTCCTTCACTAGTTCGATGCCGTAGAAGTAGCCGGCACCGCGCACATCGCCCACGATGTCCAAGTCTTTGAGTTTCTCCAAGGTGCTTTTGAACTTGTCGGCGTTGTTTATCACGTTCTCATTCAGGCCCTCGCGTTCAAAGATGTCCAGATTGGCCATGGCCACCGCGGCAGCTACCGGATGCCCACCGAAGGTGTACCCGTGGTAGAAGGTATTCTGCTCCTTGGTGAAGGGTTCGAACAGCCGGTCGGAGACCACCATGGCGCCCAGCGGCACATAACCGCTGGTGATGGCCTTGGCGGTGGTGATGATATCGGGGACATAGCCAAAGTCATTGCAGGCGAACATCGAACCGATCCGACCGAAGGCGCAGATCGTCTCATCGGAGACCAGCAAGACATCGTACTCGTCGCAGATTTCGCGGACGCGTTCGAAATAGCCCGGTGGGGGTGGGAAACAGCCACCAGAATTTTGGACCGGCTCTAAGAAGACCGCGGCCACCGAATCCGCTCCTTCGAATTCGATGGCTTCGCGGATGCGTTCGGCGGCCCACAACCCGAAGTCCTTCTCGTTATCGGCGAACATTTCCGGGGCCCGGTAGAAGTTGGTATTGGGCACCCGGAAGGTGCCAGGCACCAGCGGTTCGAAGGGGGTTTTCATATCCGGTAGTGAGGTGATCGCTAAGGCACCCTGGGGGGTGCCATGGTAGGCCAAGGCGCGCGAAATCACCTTGGTTTTGCCTGGCTTACCTTTCATCTTGAAATGTTGTTTGGCCAGTTTGAAGGCTGATTCAACTGCTTCGCCGCCACCGGTGGTGAAGAACACCCGGTTCAGGTCTCCCGGGGCATAGCTGGCCAGTCGTTCGGCCAAGTCGATTGCTGGTTCGTGGGCATAAGACCAGAGCGGCATGAAGGCTAACTTTTCGGCCTGTTTGGCCATCACCTCGGCCAGTTCGCTGCGCCCGTGTCCGACGTTGACCACGAATAATCCGGCCAGCCCATCAATGTACTTTTTGCCCTGGTCATCGTAAATATGGTGGCCTTCGCCGCGGGCGATGATCGGAACCTTTCCGCCGGCAATCAGCCCGGAATGGCGGGCCATGTGCATCCATAGGTGATCGCGGGCGGCTTGTTGGCGGTCGGTGCCGCGTGGAGTTGTGCTCATCGTGTTCCCCAGTTGTATTCCTGTTTTTTCAGTGAAAGATACATATAGGTGGTGGTGCTTTGAACACCTTCGATAGCGCGGATTTCGCTGACAACGCGAAGCAGGTCCGCATCGTTGGCGCAGACTACTTCGGCCAAGATATCGCTGGGACCGGCGGTAATCACGCAGTAATCGACCTCGGGTAGTGCCGCGACGCGCTCTGCGGTGTCGTTGATGTGTTCATTGCTAACGATCACGATCATCGCTTGGCGGGTGAAGCCCAGTTGCAGCGGATCTGTCACGGCAACAATTTGCATGGTCCGGTTATCTACCAGTTTTTGCACGCGTTGACGTACCGCCGCCTCGCTCAGTCCCACCGCCTTGCCGATCGCGGCATAGGATCGACGGCCGTCTTCTTGGAGTTGTTCGATGATCTGTTTGGAGATCTCATCGATTCCTTGAGCCGAGCCACCGTTGTGCGCAATCGTCATTTCTCATCGACCTCCCGGTCAGCAGGCAGACGTTCTACCCCGCCCACAAGGGGCAGGCAGAGCCTACGAATGACCATACATCCACGGAAACAGTTGCGGAAGTAGTGGTTCGAAAAAGATTTCGTTGAATTTTACAGAACGATGCCCCGATTTCTTCGGTGCAACTCTTGTTTCATGCCGGATTTACTGGAATGATGAGCGCAACCATCACTTTGTGGTCTAGCTCACATTCTTCATTATTGAACTTTGCTAGCAAAGGAAACCTCATGTCTCACTCGCAAAAAAGACCACCCGAAGATCCACAGATTCGCGCCTTAGCGCGCATGCTCGCCTCCCGACAAATGTCACGCCGCTCGGTGTTGGGCGCTGCTGGTGCCCTGGGGCTCACCGGGTTGCTGGCCGCATGCGGAACCGGAGGAACCGGTGGGGGTGGGGCAACTTCCGCGGCACCGGTGGATGTCACCGATCTGTCGGACACCGAAAAGGTCGTCAATTGGGCCAACTGGACGCTATACCTGGACTATGACGATGCGACCAAGAACTATCCAACTTTGGAACAGTTCAGAGCCCAAAGCGGGATCAGCGTGAACTACTCCGAAGACATTGATGGCAATGACACCTATTACGGCAAGGTACAAGCTCAGCTGGCCGCCGGACAGGACATCGGCCAAGACATCATCACGTTGACTGACTGGATGGCCGGGCGCATGATCCGCCAAGGGTTCACCCAAGAACTGGACCATACCAATATTCCCAACCTGTCTAATCTGCTGCCCAACCTGCAGGATGTGGACTTCGATGCCGGGCGACAGCATTCGCTGACCTGGCAGTCGGGTTATGCCGGGATCGCCTGGAATAAGTCACGCTTCCCGAAGGGGCTGAAGTCGGTAGCCGATCTGTGGCAGCCGGATCTGAAGGGGCGGATCACGGTACTCGATGAAATGCGCGACACCATGGGGTTGTTGCTTCTCGAAGCCGGGGTGGATCTGTCCGGGCAATGGGGCGAAACCGAGTTCGCGGCCGCACTGGATGTGCTGCGGGAGAACATTTCCAATGGGCAGATCCGTCAGGTGAAGGGCAACTCCTATAAGGAGGACTTCATTTCTGGGGACGCCATCGCCGGGATCGTCTGGTCAGGGGACATTGTGCAGATGAACTTTGAGAATGATGACCAGTGGGAGTTCGTGATCCCCGAAGGTGGTGGCACCCTATGGAGCGATAACATGATGGTCCCGGTCGCTGCACCGCATAAGACCAACGCCGAGAAGCTCATGAACTTCTACTATGAGCCAGAAGTCGCCGCCCAGGTCGCGGCCTACGTCAACTTCATTTCGCCGGTAGTCGGTGCCCGTGAAGCGATGGAAGCCATTGACCCGGAACTCATGGACAACCCGTTGATCTTCCCCACCGATGAAGATCTGCAGCACGTCTTCGCGTTCCGTTCCCTAGAGCCCGAGGAAGAAACCTCCTTCACCTCCGAATTCCAGCAAGCGATCGGTGCCTAACGCGCCCACCTCGCCACCGGGGATTCTTCTTGGTTGCTGGCAACTGCGACCTGCCAGCAACCAGCTCCACATATTGTGCAGAACCAGCTTCCACGCCGTTATTGAGGTAGAGGTCAGATGGACACAGAAACTCAAAATGCAGTAACTCCGGCCCACCCGAGATCCGAGGGCGCGAACCTGACCCTGCGCAACATTTCCAAACGCTTTGCCGAATTCATAGCTGTGGACCAGTTGAATTTGGAAGTTCCTTCCGGAAAATTCTTCGCACTGCTAGGTCCCTCGGGATGCGGAAAATCCACGACCTTGCGCATGATCGCAGGTTTGGAAGCGCCCAGCGAAGGCAGTATTTCCATTGCCGGGCAGGATGTCACCGAGCTACCCAGCTATAAACGACCGGTGAATACGGTATTTCAGTCCTACGCGTTGTTCCCCCACATGACCGTGCTGGAAAACGTGGCCTACGGGCTGAAACGTCAGAAAGACCGCGAAGCTACCCCTAAGGCCAAGGCCGCCCTGCAGATGGTTGAACTGGGCCACTTAGCCAGCCGCAAACCAGTCCAACTCTCCGGCGGTCAGCAGCAACGTGTCGCGTTGGCCCGTGCCCTCGTGAATCGCCCGCAGGTGCTCTTGCTCGATGAGCCGCTAGGCGCGCTGGATATGAAACTCCGCCGGCAAATGCAACTGGAGTTGAAAACCATCCAGACCGAGGTGGGGCTGACCTTCATCCATGTCACCCACGATCAGGAAGAGGCCATGACCATGGCCGATGAAGTGGCGGTGATGAATGAGGGCCGGATCGAACAAATGGGGCCGCCGCGGGAGCTCTATGAGCTGCCACGTACCGCTTTTGTGGCTAACTTTTTGGGCAAATCTAACCTGATGCGCGGCATGGTCAGTCAGGCCAGTGGCCTAATGTTGAGTGTGGATGTCGCGGGGAACCGGATTCTCCTACCCGCTTCACGGGCTGTGGAAACAAGCGGAGAAATCGTGGTGGGAGTGCGTCCGGAAAAACTGCAGATCACCGCGGTGGAGGAGAGCAATCCGGAACTGAACAAGCTCAACGGAATCGTCAAGGACGCCTCATTCACCGGGACCACCACCGAATACCTGATCGAGGTGCCGGGAATCGGTACGCTGGGAACCTTTTCGCAAAACCGCGGACAACAACCTGGCGAGGTCGGCCAACGTGTCTACCTGTCATGGGACCCGGTCCACACCTTTGGTCTACCCGGCAGCGATCGTGAAACCGATGGGGTCCAACAGCTATGAGCGGGCAGCTGAAAACCAGACGTGGCCAGCGCGCCGATTTGCGTAGCCGCGACGAGATTCGGGCCGTACGTCGCAAGGGACGCACCGGCCTCTATTTGGTGCTCCCCGGGATGATCGTACTGGCGCTGTTCTTCGCGTTACCGGTGCTTGTCCTGTTGGCGATGTCCCTTTACACCAAGCCACCGGGTGCCGAGATCGGCGAGTTCGTTCCGGCTTTGCAATTGAGCAACTACGCGGTGGTGCTGGAAACCTATTGGTCGGTGTTGCTGCGGTCCTTCGGATTCGCGCTCATCGCCACCGTGCTGGCCCTGCTGATCGGTTATCCGATGGCCTATCTGGTGGCCGTTCGACTACGCCAACAAGGACTCCTCAAGGGGATCTTGCTGGTTTTACTGATCGCCCCGTTCTTCTCCAGTTTCATCCTGCGAACCCAAGCCTGGAAACAGATACTGGCCGATGAAGGGATTATCGCTCAGAGCCTGAAAGCGATCTCGCTGCTTCCCCCAGACGGACATCTGACCGCGACCCCATTGGCCGTGGTCGCCGGCCTGACCTATAACTTTCTGCCTTTTATGGTGCTACCGATCTACGCGAACCTGGACCGGCTGGACACTCGACTGCTGGAAGCCTCCGGGGACCTCTATGCCAGCCCGGTGACAACCTTTCGGAAAGTGACCCTGCCGCTGTCCGCCCCGGGGGTGTTTGCCGGAACCCTGCTGACCTTTATCCCGGCCGCCGGTGACTACATCAACGCGGCCTTGCTTGGCAATAACCGCAATACCACCATGATCGGTCAAGTGATCGACTCACGGTTCTTCCGCGTCATCGACTACCCTGGCGCCGCGGCACTGAGTTTCGTACTGATGATATCGATTCTGATTCTGGTGATCATCTATATCCGGCGCTTTGGCACCAAAGAACTGTTCTAGGAGGTCCTGATGCGACGCAAACTTGGACGCTGGATCATCCCCATCCTCGGCGGGCTGGCCTTTGTGTACCTTTTAGTGCCAATCGCCTACATCTTCGTTTTCTCCTTTAACGATGCCGGGCGCACCAACTTGCAGTGGCGCGGCTTTACCTGGGCTAACTGGCAGAACCCCTGCGGAGCGCCCGCGGTCTGTGAATCGTTAGCCAACTCCCTGCAGATCGGGTTGCTGGCCACGGTGGTGGCCACGGCTCTGGGAACCTGCGTGGCCCTCGGCCTGGTGCGCTATAAATTTCGGTTTCGCGACGCCAGCGACATTTTGATCATCCTTCCCCTCGCGACCCCCGAAG
The DNA here is from genome assembly GCF_050753455.1 of Glutamicibacter uratoxydans. GTDB lineage: Bacteria > Actinomycetota > Actinomycetes > Actinomycetales > Micrococcaceae > Glutamicibacter > Glutamicibacter uratoxydans_A. Next base: position 2,636,674 of record NZ_CP192736.1, on the reverse strand, counting down.
TGGTGTTGGGGGCCGCGTTGCTCGCACAGTTCCTCAATCTCGGTTGGGAATTGGGCTTCACCACCATCGTGATCTCACACGTGGTGTTCTGTATGGCCTTCGTCATCGTCACCGTGCGCGCCCGCGTCTCTTCACTGGACCCGCGGCTAGAAGAAGCAGCCTCGGATCTATACGCGAACCCGCGCACCACCTTTTGGACTGTGACTTTCCCGCTGCTGCTCCCGGGCATCATCGCCGCGGCCATGCTCAGCTTCGCCATGAGCTTCGACGATTTCATCATCACCAACTTCAACTCCGGCAACGTCCAAACCTTCCCGAAGTTCATTTACGTGGCAGCCACCCGCGGTATTCCGGCCCAAGCCAATGTCATCGGATCAGCTATGTTCCTGCTCGCCCTGCTGGTGGTGATCACCTCACAGGTGTTGGCCTACCGCAGACGCAAAGCGCTGGCGAAGTCCGCTTAGCGCTCGCCGCGCCGACCGGTTCATCAGGTCGAGTGGATAGCCCAAATAAACCCATCTTCTTGAAATACTCCTTCGGTCCCGGCCTGAACGTCTAGACTGTACTGTTGGAAGTCACCTTGTGGGTGGATCGGAACACTAGTGGATGAGGAATCTAGCAATGGACGACGAGCGGGCCTGGCTGAACGACAAGGAACGCGAAGCATGGCTTGGGCTGCATAGCCTGTGCACCTTATTGCCAGGGGTACTCGACACCGACCTGCAAGCGTTGCAGGGGATCACCTTGTTTGACTATCACATGCTGGCCATGCTCTCCGAGGCTCCGGAACGCAACTTGAGTATGACCGAACTGGCTGCTCGCACGAGTGCTTCGCTTTCGCGCTTGTCGCATGTGGTGAAGAAGCTTGAAGCCCGCGGCTGGGTGGTGCGCCTGCAGTCCAAGGACGATGCTCGTGTGAAGATCGCCTCATTAACTACCAAGGGGTGGGACGTGTTGGTGCAAATGGCGCCACACCACGTGGCCACCGTGCGCGCGTTGGTCTTCGATTCCCTAGATGACAAGGACGTTCAGGACTTGACGAGGATTACTCGAAAAATTGTTGGGCAGCTGGACGAGGATCACTGGATCCTCGATCCGGCCTAAGTCGATTTGGTTTGCCGGAGATTAACTGGCTATCATAAGTAGGCGTTAATCGTGCGCGTCGTGATGCCCCGGCTTCGGTGGCAACAGGTGTGCGCGTAGCCCGTAATACCGAATATCGCGATCGCCCGAGTACGGGGAAAATGCTCGACAGATCTCGAAGTTCACCGTCTTACATACTTCAAGGCGCTTCGGTTGGTTCTCACCCAGCCTGGTTACCTTCATAGTGTGCAGTATTAACGGTGTTTCACTGGTTGGCGGGACTCACTAACGCATCAGTGATGTGGGATTAGTCCTGCATTACGCGCGAGTACCGTCAAATTTTACTACTACTAACTGAGGAGTGATCATGGCAGCTGTATGCCAGGTGACCGGTGCAGTTCCGAACTTCGGACACAGCATCTCCCACTCGCACCGTCGCACTAAGCGTCGGTTCGACCCAAACGTGCAGAAGAAGACCTACTACGTGCCTTCCCTGCGCCGCAAGGTAACCCTGAACGTGTCCGTCAAGGGCATGAAGCTGATCGACGTGCGCGGTATCGACGCAGTCATCACCGACCTGCTTGCGAAGGGTGTGAAGCTCTAAAATGGCAAAGAAGGATAAGGACGTTCGTCCGATCATCAAGCTGAAGTCGACCGCCGGTACCGGATTCACCTACGTGACCCGCAAGAACCGTCGTAACAACCCAGACCGTATGGTGCTGAAGAAGTACGACCCAGTTGTCCGTAAGCACGTTGAATTCCGAGAGGAGCGCTAAGACATGGCCAAGAAGTCCAAGATCGCAAAGAACGAACAGCGCAAGGTCATCGTCGAGCGTTACGCTGAGAAGCGCCTCGAACTGAAGAAGACCCTAGTTGACCCGAACGCAACCGACGAAGCCCGCGAGGCTGCACGCGTTGGTCTGCAGAAGCTGCCACGTGACGCTTCCCCAGTTCGCGTCCGCAACCGCGACTCGATCGATGGTCGTCCACGCGGTACCTTCCAGAAGTTCGGTATCTCCCGTGTTCGCTTCCGCGACATGGCTCACCGTGGTGAGCTGCCGGGCATTACTAAGTCTTCCTGGTAAGCACCAAAGCTTCGGGGTCTAACCCCACACGCGAACACCGTGATCACTTCCCTTGGGGGAAGTGATCACGGTGTTCGTTTTTTGCCTGAAAAACTGCGCCAGCCACGGAAAGCGGGTTAATCTCGGGCCCGTCGCCACCAGCGTCGTTTCGGTGCCGGGGCAGCGGAAGCGTTGGTTTGGTCTTCGGCCGGTTGGCGTTGCCGGCGTAACTGCCACTGTGCGACTTCGTGGTCAACATCCCGTAAGTCGGTGACTACTGGTGGCCCTCCTTGAAGTTGCCGACGTGCCTCGATGACTCGCTGATTGAAGTCCTGCAGGTGTTCGCGTACCTGTTGCTGATCGCCGAAGCGATCCAAGGTTTCGTCTAGATGCTGATCCTCCACCCGCAACAGCAATGCCGGCGGGCCCAACCCACTAATCTGCTCCCGCCGCATCATTCCCTTGACCCACCAGTCCGGATCATTGGTGCCGGTCAGGTGGTCAATCTTCTGCCCAGCGAGAGCAAGATTATCGAATTCCCCGCGCGCGAATGCATCATCGAGGGCGCTATTTGCCACTTCCCACGCCTCATCTTCGGCATACATCTGCAAGGGGGTACGAGGCTTCTCGTTTCCTAGGTTGCGCCCTGTTTTCTCGGCATACTCGTCCACCGGCAAGGGATCCTCTGCCGAGCGTTCCATCCGGTACCGTGCGGCGTTCAAGGCCGCATCTCGCTCGGGATATTTGGACTCGGAATTCATCTCACTATCGTGTCACCTTCGGTTGTTCGCAGGCAACACCCGGTGCTTCAAGCCGAGGATGTGCAAACCCTGCGTAGTAGCGTGGGAGGCATGAAAAGCGCTGTACGCTACGGATCATTGCTCCAACTCGGCCACGGTGATGCCTTGCCTTCGGTGCATGAGAATCGTTCACGCTGGAATGGTTGGGGTGCGGGACAGCGTGCTCTGGTCACCGGAGCCAATGCAGGGTTGGGGTATTTCACTAGTTTGGCCTTGGCAGCCAGTGGCGCGGAAGTCATCATGGCCTGCCGTGACCAGCAACGTGCCCAACGTGCCCGGCAGAGTATCGAGCAACGCGTGCCCGGAGCCAAGCTATCTATCCTGCCGCTGGATACCAGCCGCTATGATTCCGTGGATGCACTGGCAACCCAGCTAGCGGAGGCGGAGTTAGATATTCTCATTGCGAACGCGGGAATCATCCACACCCCTCGGCAACGCCAAGAAGATTCCTCGGGAGCTGAGCTGGTGATGTCCACCAACTATCTGGGTCATGCGCGGTTGGTGGGAAAACTTGCCGCACAGTTCCAACAACGAGCACTGCGGCTAATCACTGTGGGTTCAATGGCCACCCATATCCTTCCAGCGAACCCGCAGAACATGCAGCTACACCACGGGTACAGTTCTTATCGCGCCTACGCCCAATCAAAAGCTGCCTTGCAATCCTTTGGTTTGGGGCTCGATCACCGGCTCAAGCTACTGTCCTGGCCCGCCCGGTCCATCACGGTGCATCCGGGGTATTCACTTTCCGGCTTGAGCGTGACGATCCCGGGGGTCAATGAGCCAGATTTTGCTAAACGATTCATCGGACGCTTGCAATCGGGCTTTGCCCAAGGCAAGCATCAAGGCGCGGTACCCATTGTTGAAGCCGCACTGAACCCCGGTCTTGATCGCACTGACCATGGTGTGTACATCGGCCCCCGCGGGATCAGCAAGGGGCCAGCTTGGTTGGTGAAACCAGCGAATCTGACCCGACGGAAGAGGTTACTTGACCCGGTCTGGCAGATGTTTATCGAGGCTAACGATGGACGGGATCCCTTCCAACTTTGAGCGCACCCAAGGTACATGATCCGATCATTTGCCTGCGTTCAGACTAACGAGGCGGACGATCTGCGAGGTCCGAGCAGACGCAACGAAGTGTCCTAAAACACATCACGGTGCTCCATTTACCTCAATCAAAGCTCCGCTGAGCGTGAAATTTCTCCGATCCGCAAAAAAATCCCTAGATTTCCGGTGATTTTGGGCGTTTTGCCCTGATTCATTTGATAAGTTCAGTTTTTAGAAGTCCGCGCGACCGTGCGGCGTCCAAGGCTTAAACGGGCCAAGGAAAACTAGTCCAGGAGGACCATACATTGGCTATGAACCGTAGCGAACTTGTTGCTGCTGTTGCAGCAAAGACCGATAACTCCCAGGTTGCCGTCAACGGTGTGCTGGATGCCGTGTTCGAAGTTTTCGTCGAGCAGATCTCCCAGGGCGAGAAGGTTTCCATCCCAGGTTGGTTGGCAGTGGAGCGCACCGATCGTGCCGCTCGCACCGGCCGTAACCCACAGACCGGCGAAGCCATCCAGATCCCAGCAGGCCACTCGGTCAAGCTGACCGCTGGCTCGAAGCTGAAGGCTGCTGTCGCTAAGAAGTAGTCGACCTTAAAACTTATGTAACCCCTTGGGGTTTCAGTAGGGCGGGGATTCTCCTAAGCGGGAATCCCCGCCCTAGTTTTGTCACTGCCCGCTATCGGCGGATCCGTACAGGGCCCGGAAATGATATTTCCGACTAGCTTCTACCTGACGTAGAATAGAATTCGGTAGTTGTTCCAGTAGGGCCAGCAAAGGAAAGCATGCAGATCCGTTCCGCAGCGCCGCGCGTCATACGCGGATGGATTGCTGCCGCGGTATGCTCCTGGACAGCCTTTGCCGCACACGCCCAAGCCACCCCAACCGTGGCATCGGGAATGATCATGCTACTGATCACCTGTGTCTCGGCCGTGATCGCTATGGCGCTTCTAAGTCGCAAATTCACCCTGCTTGGCACTAGTTTGGTGGTGCTGCTGAGCCAAGGGTTGTACCATTTCGCGATGTCGGTGATGTCGCATCCCGCGCATCAGCTGGTCACTACGAACGCTACTGGTGCGCACGCACACCATGTCACCTCGCTCAACGTGGTGACGCAGGGTGGACCCAATGAAGCTGACTCCATGATTCTGGCTCACCTCTTAGCGGCGGTGGTGAGTATTTTCCTGCTGCGCCAAGGAGAACGGATTGTGCTGGTGCTGGCTGAAGTCTTTAGCCTTGCCACCGTCCGACGCATCCTGACGGTGCTTCGTGCGATGGGTCTGCCGGTCACCAGGCAACAGGTTACGGCCTGGGATGAGCAGCCGGTTCGCCCCCAGTCGCGAACGCTTCTGCCATTACTTCGCGGCCCTCCGCTGCAGGTATTGATTTCCGCTTAGCCACAGCCCATCAATACCGGCACTGCACCCGGTCTACGGCCACCATGGCCAAGGGTGGAGAACGAAGGATGAACCCCTTATGAATAGCATTGCAGTTAACCGTGCGCGCACCACTTCACTACGGCTTCTGATCGCAGCGGTGCTCGCACTGAGCGCGATCTTTGTCAGTGGCACCGCGGCCACCGCTCATGATGACCTGATCGGATCGACTCCCGAATCCGGAAGTACCGTCACCGAAATTCCCAGCGAGATTGTGCTGAACTACTCCGGTGAACTCCAAACCTTGGCAGACGGTGGCGGCACCGTTGTGGTGATCACCGACGGCCAGGGGGAGCAAATTCCCAACGAATTTGAGATCACCGGCCGGGATGTCATCGTTACCCCAACCACGGAACTCAGCAATGGTGATTACACCGTCGCCAGCCGGGTGATTTCCTCCGACGGGCACCCCGTCGAGAAGAGCATCAGCTTCACTGTCGCAGCCGAAAATGCGGTAGCTGAAGAGGACGAAACAGCAGCGGCCGAAGCCACCGAAGCACAAAATGAGCCGAGTGCCGAGCCGAGCGACGCCACCGAATCTGACACCGAATCTGGGACAACGAACACGGTATTGTGGATCGTCCTGGGCGTGGTTGCTGCAGGTGCTGCCGTGGCCGTATTGGTGAACTTCACGCGCCGGAATAATACCAAGTAAATTAGCACACCCATTCTTTAGGGCTCCTCGGGCTGCCGCAATAACGCGCGTCAGCCGAGGCACGCCTGCAACTGGCATACCCAATTCGCGGCCACAGCTAATACACGCATGCCCGAAATTGCGATGCGCCGAAAGTGAGTCATCCCAATGAAACTGTCAACCCACCCCACCCCTAAAGTTGCCGCACTGCTACTTGGCGGCGCCCTGCTGCTGACCGGTTGTTCGCAAGCTGCCGCAGAGAACCAGTCGGAAGCGAACCCGGAGCTGAGCCAAGCAGACGCCTTGGAAGTCACCGAAAGCTGGGCCAAGGCCGCCGACACCGGAATGAGCGCGGCCTTTGCCACATTGCGCAACGATACTGAACTGTCCATTGAACTGGTTTCGGTGAGTGATCCCGAGAACGGAACCGAAATGCAGGTCCATGAAATGGCCGGGTCCGGTGAGTCCATGGTGATGCAACAAATGGGTGAACCCTTGGTGATCGAAGCGCACAGTACGGCTGAGTTAGCACCGGGCGGCGACCACATCATGTACATGGGGCTGAATGAACCGTTGGTTCCGGCCGAAACCTCGACGTTGACCCTGAGCTTTGCTGACGGATCAAGCAAGGACGTGGACTTTGCAATTCGCAACTACGACGGTGCTAACGAGAGTTACCACGAGGATGGACAGCAGGGTTCGGCAGACCACTCCGGTGACCACTAAATGAGTAAATCAATTGCACAACCCTCACGCCGAGTGGTCCTCTCCTCTTCAGCGGCGGCGGCCATTGGGGGAGTCGTCTCAGGCTTTGGTCTGAGCCGGGTCATCACACCGGAACCGGCCGAACCCAAGCAAGAGCTAACAACTGCTGCCTACCGTGAATTTTTCGGTACCTACCAGCATGGGATTCTGGACGACCCGCAAGCCCATGCGGTCTTCCTTGGGGTGGACTTGGTGACCGATGGCTTGGACGCAGCCGCGCAACGCGAGCGGTTACGTTCCATTCTGCGACTACTCACCGATGATGCTGTGCGGCTCACCAGCGGGCGCGGGGTTTTGGCTGATACCGAGCCCGAAATGGCCGCCATGCCAGCTAACCTCACCCTGACTGTGGGGCTGAGCGGAGCAACGATCCAGCTGATCGGTAGCTCCTTGGCGCCGACCAGCCTGAATCCGCTACCGGAGTTCACGGTTGATCGGCTACAAGAGGAATATGGCCAGTCGGATCTGATTGTTCAGCTCTGTGCCGAGGATCCTACGGTGTTGGCTCATGCGGTACGTGCCATCCGCAAAAATCTGCGCTCGATCACCACCGTGAAGTTCGAACAGCGTGGGTTCACCCACGCGGCGTCCTCCCAACCAGCAGGCTCGCCGTTTCGCAATCTGTTCGGTCAGGTCGATGGGACCGCTAACCCCACGGGGCAAAACCGTGAGATCGCGGTCTTTGGGTTTGCCCCCGAAGAAAGCTGGTTCCCGCACGCCACCACCTTGGTGCTACGGCGGATTGCCATGGACCTGGACGGCTGGGATGAGCTGGACCGGCCGGGACGCGATATGGCGTTGGGGCGGCGGCAGAGCGACGGTAGCCCGCTCTCGGGGAGTAAACCGGAAGATCCGGTGGATCTCAGCGCGCTCAACGAACTAGGCTTGCCGCGGGTTTCGGCCCACGCACACGTGGCCCGAGCAATGCCCACCAGTGGTTCGGAAGTGTTGTGGCGTCGTGGCTACAGTTACCTCGACGGTGCGGATGCCGGATTACTGTTCGCCAGCTACCAACTGGATGTGGAAGCCAGTTTCATTCCGGTCCAGCGCCGACTGGCGGAACTGGATGCACTGAACCAGTGGATCACCCCGATCGGCTCGGCCGTATATGGGATTCTGCCGGGAATCAGCGAAGGAATGTACCTCGGACAGCAGCTGTTCGAAGCCGCCGGGCAGCCCTAGTAACTGCGCGCCGTACCCCGCAACCAGTGGGGTACGGTGCGGGCGATGTGAGATGTACCGCTGCGATGACCGGGCAGTGGGCTCGCAACCGCGCACAATGAGATGATGGGAAGGCTATGGCCACAGAATCACGCGAATCCCAAGACCTATCGCCGAGGACCACTGCGCCCTCACTGACACGGTTCCTGCTTCCAGGAATCCTAGCGATGGTGGTCGCTTTCCTCCTCGCGGTGCTGATCAGCGGTATCGCCGCGCCACGATTATTGGCAGATCCCGGGGCCTTGGTGCGCTGGAGTCTACCGATCAGCCGCACCATCCATCACACCGCGATGGCGATAACCATCGCCGCGTTGGTGTTTGCCGCGTGCATTATTCCGCGCAGTACTAAATCGCGGCGCGCCACCGCTGAAGACCCGAGCACCGACGCAGGCACACCGCATGCTTCCTTTAGTCGCGCAATGAACATTGCCGCCGGCGCCGGCGTGGTGTGGACCCTCTCCGCAGCCTGCGTCATGTTGCTGACCTTCTGGGATTTGGCCGGTCTGCAGATCAGCTTCGCCTCCAATTACACCACCGCAATACTGGATTACATCCTAGAAATCACCACCGGACGGGCTTGGGCGTGGATGGTGGTGATCGCAGCGGTAGTGACCTCCTTGGCCTTGGCCATCCGCTCGCAGATCGGTGTCGGGCTGAGCGCTGCGTTCTCTTTCTTTGGAATTATTCCGCTGGCATTCATTGGCCACGCTGCCGGCGGGGATGACCACTATGCCGCAGTGAACAGCATCGGATTACACCTGTTAGCCGTGGTGCTCTGGTTCGGCGGAATCCTGATGTTGGGCCTGTTGGCGCCCACGTTGGCCGGGCAGGCACCGGGCCGCTTTCAACAGCGCCCCCTGCTGCTGGGGGTGGTGTTGCGCCGGTATTCGACTATGGCCAGCATCGCGATTGTTCTGATGGCAGGTTCCGGCCTGGTTTCGGCGATGATTCGTATTACTAGCTGGGAGCAGTGGCTCACCCCGTACGGTTCACTCGTTATTGCCAAGGTAGTTCTGACCTTGGCCTTGGGTGTGCTGGGGCTCGCCCACCGGCAATGGATCATCCCGAAACTCTTGGCTGGGAAGGTCAGTGCACTGGCCGCCGCGTGGCGGGTGGTCGCGGTGGAAGTCGCACTGATGGGCGCCACGATGGCCGTGGCGACCGTGCTCTCACGCACCGCCCCACCTACCCCGGATACCCCGCCGGTGGAACCAACTCCGGCACGTCTGCTCACCGGGTATGAGCTTCCCGAACCACTGGTAAATTCCAGCTGGTTCACGGTCTGGCGCATCGACTGGTTGTGGGTAGCCATCATCGTTTTCTTGCTGGGCTTCTACCTGTGGGCCTTCACCACGCTGCGGCGACGTGGGGATAAACCTAGCGTGCTGCGCATGATCAGCTGGATAGTGGGCCTGCTGGCCCTGTTCTATGTCACCAGCGGCGCACCAGCGGTTTATGGCAAGATCCAGTTCTCCGTGCACATGATCGATCACATGTCTTTGACCATGATTGTGCCGATTTTCTTGGTCCTTGGTATGCCGATCACCTTAGCCTTGCAAGTCTTACCCACGCGCACCGATGGCACGCGTGGGACCCGCGAATGGATCCTCTGGCTGGTGCATTCGCCCTATTCCAAGCTCATCACCCACCCGATCTTTGCGGCGGTGAACTTTGCTGGCTCGATCGTGGTCTTCTACTTCAGCCCAGTACTAGAACCGGCCATGCGCTACCACGCCGGCCACGAGCTAATGATCGTGCACTTCTTGCTAACCGGATATCTCTTTGTGCTGAGCCACATTGACGCGGACCCGATTCCGTTCCGGTTCAACTATCCTTTCCGTTTGCTGATCTTGCTGGCCACCGTCGCCTTCCATGCCTTCTTCGGGGTCGCGCTGATGGGGATGGATACCCTCTTGGCCGGAGACTGGTTCGGCAATATGGGCCGTGATTGGGGACCGAGCGCGATCGATGATCAAGTAGTTGGCGCCGGGATCATGTGGGCGATCGGTGAGGTGCCCACCTTGGTGATTGCTATTGCCGTCATGGTTTCCTGGTCGCGCAGCGACGACCGCGAGAAACGGCGCGTGGACCGTCAGGCCGACCGTGATGGGGATGCTGAGTTGGCGGCCTATAACGAAATGTTTGCACAGCTAAAGCAGCGGAACCAGAGAGGGCAGCGTGGCTAAGAAACGTATCAACCGGGGGATCGCGCTGAGCCTGCTGGCCGCAGTGCTGCTCAGCGGATGCTCGAGCAGCACTGACGTTGAACAGATGCCGCAGGATGAGCTGCATCAATCCTTGCAGGAAAATCAGCAATCGCAACCAAGCCCGAGCGCCCAACCAACCGAGACCTCAGCCGAAGAATTAAGCACGGTGGAACTAGCCACGCAGGTGGGCGCCGTGTTTGCCGCGGAACTCGGATTCGATCAATCGCAGCGTATTTCCGGGGAGCAGCTGGCCGAACTGGCTCAAGCCCCCACCGATACCCTGGCCGATGTCGTGGTGCTTCCGGGGCAATGTGAGGCACCTCTGGAAGCCTTGAATTGGTCACCGGCACAGCTGGGCACGGATGTGGCACGGACCGATTTCACCAATGGGGCGGGCAACGTCACCGGGTCGATTGAGGTGGCCGAGCTAGACGGCCGTGAAAGCCTTGAAGAGCACTTCCGTACCGTGCTGACCATGCGCACCGAGTGCTCTTCGATCAAGCTGAACTGGGTCGAGTTCACCGAAACTTTGAAGTTCAGCAACCCAGCGGTTGAAGCGGTGGAATCGCAACTGGCGTATACCCGGCGTGGGAACTCCGCAACCGCGCAGGACACCGTGGTGCTGATTCAGAGCAAGGGCGAATATGTGGCGATGGTGTCCTTTATCGCCGCCACCTCGTTATCCGATGACACCATCAACCTGGTGGGCAAGCAGATCCTCGACAGCGTGCTGGCGCAGCTCTGAGTATCCGCTCCGACCAGCTGAGCACGCCGCGCTACATGAACGACTCAGATCTCGTTTGTAGCGCGGCGTTTGCTTGCTGATTTTCGCGCAGATAACCGTGGAATCGGGTTGCCGTGCAGGCCCTTGCCCAGAGGGTGTGTCTGCATCCCTCAGACTCCGTGCTGAACGTTGTTTCGACTACTCAGCCGGGGAGCGGTACGGATGTGAGAAACCGCTCGTGGCCGGGATGCGTAGCCTCACGTCATGCGAGTATCGTGCGGGAATAGCCGGGACTACTATGGAGTTAACCTTGGTAATCCCTTCGTCAATCTGAGGAGCCCCCCACCGTGAGCCCTGAAACATCTTCTGTCCGTGCCTCATACAAGGTGCGAGGATCCGAACTGGTCGGGCGTAATTGGTTGAACACCGGGGGAAAACAGCTGAACCTCGAAGCGCTGCGGGGCAAGATCGTCATTCTAGATTTCTGGACCTTCTGCTGCATCAACTGCCTGCACGTACTCGACGAATTGCGTCCGCTGGAAGAAAAGTACCGTGACGTGCTGGTCACCGTCGGCGTGCACTCACCAAAGTTTGAGCACGAAGCGGATCCCGAAGCCTTGGCCGCAGCCGTAGAACGCTATGAGATCGAGCACCCGGTGCTTGATGACCCGGAGTTGGAGACCTGGCAGGCTTACTCGGCACGCGCTTGGCCAACCTTGGTGGTGCTGGACCCGGAGGGTTACATCGTCGCGCACCTCTCCGGTGAGGGACACGCCTCTGGTCTAGAGTCCTTGGTTGACGAGCTCATTACCGAACACGAAGTCAAGGGCACCTTGCACCGCGGAGACGGCCCTTATGTGGCACCTGAAGCACGCGAAGGTGACTTGCGTTTCCCCGGTAAGGTCCTGCCACTGGAGAATGGGAACTTTCTGATCGGTGACTCGGGCCACCACCGGCTAGTTGAGCTGGCTAACGACCTGACGACCGTGGTGCGCACCATCGGTTCCGGGGAACGTGGCTACGCGGATGGAGATGCGCAGCAGGCGGCATTCAATGAACTACAGGGGCTGACCGCACTGCCGGCCGAGCTAGCCGCCGAGGTTGGCTACGACGTGGTGGTGGCCGATACGGTCAATCACCGGCTACGTTCGGTGAACCTGGCCACCGGCGAAGTAGGAACCTTGGCCGGTAATGGGGTACAGCGTTTACTCGACGCGGAAACCGCACGGAACTCCGAACAGTCTGCAGAGTTGGGTACCGATGCGCTGAATATTTCGCTCTCCTCGCCGTGGGATGTGGTGTACCACCCCAATGGCAAGGTCATTATTGCGATGGCTGGCACCCACCAGATTTTTGCCTTCGACCCACGAACCGACGCGGTCAGCGTCTTTGCTGGCACCGGTTTGGAAGGCTTGCTCGATGGACCGGCAGCCGAATCATGGTTTGCACAGTCCTCCGGGCTGAGCATCGACGCCCACGGCACCATCTGGGTGGCTGATTCGGAAACCAGCGCACTACGCAGCATCACCGTAGACGAAGAAGGTAACGCCCAGACAGTATCCACCGCAATCGGCACCGGACTGTTTGACTTCGGGTTCCGTGACGGAGCTGCCGAACAAGCACGGCTACAGCACCCCTTGGGTGTAGCTAACCTGCCCGATGGATCGGTCGCTATCGCGGACTCCTACAATGGCGCGGTGCGTCGTTTTGATCCAAGCAACAACACCGTCTCCACCTTGGCCACCGGATTAAAGGAACCAGCAGACGTGCTGTTGGATACCTCGGTGGACGGCGATCCAGTCTTGCTGGTCGTGGAAACCAACGCGCACCAGCTGGTGCGCATCCCGATCCCCGCCGAGGCGTTGAGCGTGGACGAGGGTGCCAGCCAGACCCAACGCCCACGCACTAAGGTCCGAGCCGGCGAACACCAGATTACGGTGCGCTTCGCGGCCCCGACCGGACAGAAACTCGATGACCGCTGGGGAGATCCCACTCAGCTGAAGATCTCGTCCAGCCCCGAAGAGCTGCTGCTCGACGGTGCCGGAACCTCGGTGGGTCTGCTGCGCACCTTGCAGCTCAACCCGGAGGTTAGCGAAGGAGTACTGCACATCACCGCCCGGGCCGCGGCCTGCGATGGTGAGCCCGGCGGTGAAATCCCGGACCACGCTGCATGCCACCTCTACCAACAGGACTGGGGAATCCCGTTGGTGTTGGACGCCGAGGGGGAGAACGAACTGCTCTTGGATCTACGCGGTATCAACTAACCCCTGCCAAAGAGTCCTTGCACGCGTGTGCAAGGACTCTTTCGCGCCTGCTGGGATGGCTTAGTTTGCGGGAATGAGCTTGCCGCTTTTTGCAAGTTCCGGCACCGTGCAGGAAGATAAATCGAAGCAGCAGGGACGACGTTTTCCAGCACGTAATTTGGAGATGCTGACCTCCACCCGGCGGGCACGAGTGGCTGCATTCTTGGTGGATTTCACCCAGCGCACCCATTCCCATCGAGCCATGGGGGTCAGACTTTCCCAAGTCTGTGTCAGATCGCTGGCCGCAGCCAACGCCTGGTGCAGGTCGTCAGGAACCGATGTTTCCGGCCAGTTGGCTGCAGTTCGCGCCCGAAATTCAAGGTGCTGCGCTGCCCCGGTGACGCCCAAAGAGCTGGCCTGATCGGTGAGTGGAAGCCAATGTCCGCGCCGCCCATCGGGTTCGATGACAATCACCGGCCGCGGCTCGGTCTCGCTCAGCAGTTCCACTGCCACTTGTCCGCGACTGGGTAGCTGCTGGCTGGATGGCTCATCAAATTCAAGAATCAGACATTCCCCGATGTAACGGGTCAGCCCGCTGAGCTTGAAAGTCGACTCGGTGGGTTTCATCAGCTGTACTCCTTTGCGGTAACGCCTCGAAAATACCACCACAGGCTCAATCGCGCGAGACCCGGTCGTGATTCGGGCGCGCTGTCTTGAGCTGATTGGCTGGCTAGTAGCCGTCCTAGATGCCCGTGCGCCGCGGGGCAGTTAGACTGGGGCTCAGGGAGGACGCCGGTTCGGTCAGTGACCGGCGAATGTAATTCGTGGCGACTAAAATGTTCCGGGCCTTGTCAATCCGTAATTATCGGCTCTGGGTGATCGGTGCACTCGTGTCGAATATCGGCACCTGGATGCAACGGGTGGCCCAGGACTGGCTTGTGCTCACCGAACTCACCGATTTAGATGGCACCGCCACCGGTATCGTAACCGGCCTGCAGTTCCTTCCAATCTTGATTTTGGGGCCTTACGCCGGGCTGATCGCTGACCGCTACGATAAGCGCAAGGTTTTGATGTGCACGCAAAGTTTCATGGCGCTCTGCGCCCTGATTCTCGGGTTGCTCGTGGTGGCTGATACGGCGCAGCTGTGGCACGTGTACATTCTGGCGACGGCACTGGGCGTTGGGTCTGCCTTCGATGCCCCAGCCCGTCAAGCTTTTGTTTCGGAAATTGTTCCGGGAACTCACCTGACCAACGCGGTGGCCCTGAACAGTGCAAACTTCAATCTGGCACGCCTAGCAGGACCGGGAATCGCCGGATTGGTCATCGCGGCCGTCGGTACCGGCCCGGCGTTCCTGATCAACGGGGTTTCTTTCCTCGCCGTGCTCTTTGCCCTGACCTCGCTGGATCGGACACAAATTCGCGCCGCTACCCGGGTGAAACGTGGCAAGGGACAGATCCGGGACGGATTCGGGTATCTACGCGGCCGCCGTGATCTGTTATTGGTCTTCGCCTTGGCCTTCGTGGTGGGGACCTTTGGACTGAACTTTCAGCTGACCAATGCGATGATGGTCGCTGATGTGTTCGGAGTGGGGGCTGGAGAATACGGGATTCTTGGTTCGGTAATGGCGATCGGCACCTTCGCCGGGGCGTTGCTCGCCGCTCGACGTTCTCGGCCACGCTGGCGCTACATTATCTTCGGCGCGATCTTCTTCGGGGCCAGCGCGCTGACAAGTGCCCTGATGCCCAACTACATTCTCTTTATGCTGTCGCTGATCCCCATTGGGCTCTGCGCCCTGACCTTTTTGAACAGCTGCAATGTGATGATTCAAACCTCGGTACCCGGACAGTATCGGGCGCGCGTATTGGCGCTGTACCTGATGGTGGTCCAAGGCGGTACTCCGATCGGCGCCCCCTTGGTGGGCTGGTTGGCCACTTTGTTTGGGCCGCGCATGGCCGTTGGGGTGGGGGCGAGCCTCTCGCTGATCGCGGGCCTACTGGCTCTGATCCTCTGGCAAAAATTCCGGGCCGACGCGGTTCCGGTGCGTGTGCAGATGCAACGCATCCTTACCCGGCGGGCGCGCTAGCAACCTGTTGATCACTCTCGGACAGCGGTCGCACACTGACCTCGGTGGTACTGGTCTCTAGCTTGGCATGGAATCCAAAATCGGATTTGATGACCTTGTTTTCCAACGCACCGGTACGCAGATCCTGTTCGGTCAGATGCAGCTCGGTGCTGACCGTGAGAGGGCTAAGCACCCAGGTGCCGTTGTAGTAGGAGACTTCAGGTGGTGAGTAGTCGACGATCTGCCAATCAATCGATTCGGCGTCCACCCGGGCGGTGGTGTGATAGGCGAACGGACAATCGCTTGGCATGAGCACCTTTTGCTTGGTGCACTCCTGCAGGTAGTCCCGCACCTGATCATTGATTGCCGAGGTGAAATGCTCGGTAGGTTCGGTGCGAAGTGGGATCTGAACCGGGTCGCTGGACGGGGCGGTAATCACCACGCCACGGGTATCTGCCTGAAAGTTCGTGGTTTCGAACCCGGCATCAAGAACGGCAGGATAAAACACCGGTAACGTCGCACGGCCTTCCGCTAATGGGATCTGCTGTTCGTTGACTGACACTTCATTGACGGTATTGGCCTTAACCAACACCGTCGGAAGAGCCGTCTGTTCAAACTCCCACTGATCGAAAAACAACCATGACTTGCCAGCATGGCGCAACGCATAGGTTGAACTATGATCCACACCTTCGGCCTTGTAATGTGCCGTCACCGTGACACGTTCTGGATCCTGCGGGTCACTGACCGGCCGGTCCACCGTGAACTCGCTAATGCCTTGCTGGGTGCGTTGCAGCACCTCACCGTCCAAAGCTACTGCGTCCCCCTCGGGAACGGTGGCATTGAGTAACCCGAGGGCCTCGGCTCCCTTACCCGCAACCAGCAACTGCTGGAACGTCTTGACATGAGAAGATGCGGAAAACACCGTGCGATTAGAAATGCTGATAGCAAGGATCAGCAGGACGACCACGGCCAGTGCGGTAAGAGCCCAACGTACCGCTATACGTGGTGCAGGATTCGAAGCGTTCATGTCTTCTTAAGGCTAGCTGTTGCACCGCCCAGTTCGTAAATCAACGACGTCTGCAACACCGCCGTGTCCCCAACAAGCTATGCAAAGAAACTTGTCCTAGAAATTGTGCCGTTTGCCCTGCGAAGTCCAGCAGCGGATTGGAAAGAGCTTCGGTTTCAGCGTTCCGCGCGATGCTGAAGTCGCGGTCTGCGAGACTCGCACCGCAGTATTGGATCTGGCGGAGTCCAGCATCGACTCTTCGATGAGGTGCTCCGTCCATGGTTCAGTCAAGGGCGTTCGATAGTTCAGTGGCGAGTTGCGGCCGCACTCAACTATCTTTTCGGTGGCTCAGGTACCCGCCAGAAAATCCGGGACAGACAAACAAATCGGGGCCACACAGCGGCCTGTCCGTTCAACACGCCAGCTCAACACCTCACCAGCCTTAGGTTAAGGCTCGACCAAGGGTTCCAGTCGGGGATTGAGACGACGGTGACATCTCAGACCGTGGCATCCTGTGGAGCAATTACACCCATCCACCGCCGAGCATGACTGCTGACCTGCTCAAGTATCTTCTCGGGGGATAATCGTGGCTGTCTCAGTGATAAAACCCCGGCCTCCGTCGACCGAATGAGACGCACGGTCATGATCTCTGCGGCTTTGAAGGCCTTGGACGCCTTCTGGCAAGTCGAGGTGAGCCGCCATAATGACCACACCGGTTGTGGGGTCCTTCGATCCCTGAGCTCTTCGAATTCTTCAAAAAGTTCTGGTGTTACCGCGCCCTGAAATCTGCCGCGTCAGCATCCATCATGCTCGATCGATGCGCGCCGGGTGAGGGACGTGCCTTGATCCGTTGAAGTTGAGGCGAGAGCTTCTTAGAACGGGTTCAGCAGCCGTTGGACGAATGATTGGGTGCGTGGATTGCTGGGGGAACGCAGGACCTGGGCGGCAGGGCCGTGTTCGACCACATAACCGCCGTCCATGAACACCACCGTATCGGCTACGTCCCGGGCAAAAGCCAGCTCGTGAGTGACCAGCAGCATGGACCACCCTTCGGACGCTAACTCTTTAATGACGCTGAGCACTTCGCCCACCAATTCCGGATCCAACGCGCTGGTAGGTTCGTCAAAGAGCAACAGATCCGGTTTCTGCATCAGCGCACGCACAATACCCACGCGCTGCTGTTGCCCGCCAGAGAGCGAGGACGGAAACGCGGATGCTTTCTCGGATAGTCCCACGCGATCCAGTAACGTCGCGGCCTGTTCCATCACTTCGGCTTTGGGTCGACGCTGGACTTCTAGGGGCCCGATACTCACGTTCTGCAACACAGTTAAGTGAGGGAAGAGGTGGTGTCCTTGGAACACCATGGCCGAACGATCTCGCAGGACGCTCGCGGACTTTTTCGTGGTTTTCGGATCGAATTTCACCGAGGGGCCTCCCGCGAAGGCGATCGTGCCCTGATTAGCTATTTCTAGCCCGTTCAAGCACCTTAATGCGGTAGTTTTGCCCGATCCGGACGGGCCGATCAACGCCAGCACTTCGCCCTCGTGAATCGTGAAGTCGATCCCACGCAGGACCTGATTGGCGCCGAAGGACTTGTGCAGGTCGGTGACGGTCAACAGTGGGGCACCGGTTCTAGACGACATACTTTTCGAGCCTGCCTTCCATTCGGGTCTGGATGGTGGACAAAATCAAGCAGATGACCCAATACAATGCTGCCGCGGTCAGGTACAAGGTCATAAATTCCAAGGAAGTTGCAGCTATCTCCTGGGCCCGACGGAACATTTCGGTCACGAGGATCAGCGATGCCAACGAAGTGTCTTTAACCAAGGAAATGAAGGTATTGGACAACGGTGGAATGGCCACCCGGGCTGCTTGCGGCAAGATCAGCCGGTACAGCGTCCGTGAGCGTGACATTCCGATGGTGTAACCGGCCTCCCACTGACCAGTGGGGACCGACAGGATTGCCGCGCGGATAATTTCAGCGGCGTAACCAGCCACATTGAGGGTGAAGGCGATAATCGCGCTGGGCCACGGGTCAATGGTGACTCCCAAGGAAGGCAGCCCATAGAAAATCACGAAGAGCTGCACCAGCAGTGGGGTGCCGCGAATAATCGAAATATAGACCCGCGCAATGGCCGAGAGCGCCATATTGCTGCTGATCCGCATCAGGGCCACCACTAAGGCCAGCAACAGACCTAGGCTGAAACTGGCTAGGGTCAGTGGAATTGTTCCGGTCAATGCGCCTTTGGCGAGGGGCCATAAGGAATCAAGAACTAGCTGCAACGTCTGATCCATATTCCTACTTCCATTTCCCTGACATGAGACTTGCCCCTAGAACCGGTTCTAGGGGCAAGTCTACGCAAGAGTTGAAACCGTGCTAGCTGTTGGACTACTCGGTCACATCCGCGTTGAAGTACTTCTCGGAGATCTCCTTCAGCGTGCCGTCGGCGCGCAGTTCGTCCAAAGCGGTATTGATCGCGTCGCGCAGGTCGGCGCTGTCTTGACGCAAGGCCACAGCCACCTTGGATTGATCGGTCGACTCGGCAGCAATCTTGATCGAATCATCCGGGGTGGTGATCTGGGAGTCAAGGTAGGTCAGTTTGTCGTTGATTGTGGCATCCACGCGTCCCTGCTTCAGCAAGGTAACGGCTTGTGCCCAGCCCTCCACAGCTTCGACATTCGCCCCGGCTTCCTGAGCCGCGTCATACCAGTTACTGGTCAGCGACTGAGCGGTGGTCTTGCCTTCAAGCGAGGCGAAATCGGTAATGTCGGTGTTGTCCGCGGCGGTCACAACCACACCGTTAGAGACGGTGTAGGGAGTGGAGAAGAGGTACTTCTCTTCGCGCTCGGCATTGATGGTGACCTGATTAGCGATCACATCGAACCGCTCGGAGTCTAGGCCCGCAAAGATGCCATCCCACTGAGTTTCTTGGAACTCGACATCCACGCCCAGCTTCTCACCGACGGCCTCGATGATTTCCACGTCGTAGCCGACCAAGTCATTTCCTTCGTGGAAGGAGAACGGGCGGTAGGTTCCTTCGGTGCCAACGGTCAGCACACCGGATTCCTGCACATGGGATAGCAGGGATTCGCCTTCAGCCTGTGAATCAGCCGGAGCGTTCGAACCGCAGGCGCTCAGCGTCACAGCCACAGCGGCGGCAGAGAGAAAGGTCAGGGTGCGTTTCATTTGGAACCTCAACAAAATTGGAACGGGTGGGACTCATCGAGCATAACAATGCCTAGAGCTTCAAGTATTCCCGTAAAACTCGATTAACCGTATTACGCAGAATCTCACGGTCATAAACATTCATGACCCCGCGGTGAAAGCGGGCTAAATTCCCAGGACGGTGGCCAGTAGCATCATGAATGGGATCGCGCAGATTGTAGTAATTAAAACAGTGTCCTTGGCGATGACTACACCTTGTTCATAGCGTGAGGCGGTGACAAAGATATTTTGGGCGGTGGGTAGTCCGGCCATAATCACCGAAGAAACGATCATCGGGGTGGAAAGCTGGAAGACGAATGCGGCCAACACCCAAGCAATCGCCGGGTGGATAATCAGCTTGGCAACAGACCCGACCAACACGTCCGCGCGTCGTCCGCTAGCCCGATCCAAGGGTTTGGAGCCAACTAATGAGATACCGAAAGCCAACAACATGGCAGGTATGGATGCCCCCGCAATTAGTTCAATCGGGGCGACTACCAGTTGCGGAACCTGCCAACCGGTTAGCGCCACCGCTAACCCTGCCATGGAACCGATGATCATTGGGTTCTTCAGCGTGGCCGAGAGTAACGCGAGAAAGGTGGTGCGGTGACTGATGGTGGTTGCATCCAGCATCGCCAAGTTCACCGGTTGATAGAGCGCCAACTGAAACAGAATTACCGGCGCTGCATGGGACATGTCCCCGAGCACGTAAAGTGCGATCGGTAGTCCCAAGTTGGCCGAATTGACGGTGGAGGCGCTCATCGCGGCGATGATGCGTTCGGCCGGGGTACGTTTAAGCCATTTGTAGGTGGCTAGGTGGTAGATCACGGCGGTGCCAAAGGCGGAGAGGGTCGCGATCCACAGCAACGGACCGAGCACCTCGGTGGGTTCTGAATCAGCGATCGTAATGAACAGCAACGCCGGGCTTGCGACGAAGAAGGTCAACCGGTTCAGGACCCAACGGCCTTGTTCGCCCAGCACCCCGGTGCGGCCCACGAAGTATCCGACCAGGATGACGACCCAGATAATGGAGAACCCGGACAACACACCGGCCATCGGTGACCTCCCGGATCTGCGACGAAGAACGAGCAGCGGAAGTGAGAAACGCCGGAGTCCAAGGACCCCGGCGTCAATCTGCTGCGAGCGGGCGACGGGAATCGAACCCGCGTATCGAGCTTGGGAAGCTAGCGCTCTACCATTGAGCTACGCCCGCAATGTTCCGGGCGGCCTATTGGCGGCCCGGGCGTATCCCAGCATAGCGCACCACGGTGCGCAGTTTTCAAACCCGTGAGTAAAACATCGAACCAGTTGGCGGGTGCCGACGGGTTCGAGGGGTCAAAAAAGCGCGGAATCCTCTAGTCGAACAAGCATCGGAAGTGTGATGAGAATTACTTTACGCTTCCGTTAGGGTGGGCGTGCCTACTGCTGTTCGGTGCGTTGGTTGAGCAGTTCTTGCTGCAAAACAGCTACCCCATCTGCGGGGATCTGGAAAGTTAGCTCATCACCCGGGTTGATGACCAGCCCGGTCTGAGACAGCGAGCGGATAATCGCAGCCCCCTGAACCTTCACTCCGTAGGGTGCTTGGTCGATGTAGCTTCCGGGAATTCGGGCAAGGGAGGTGAAAACCGGCACCATTGGGGCTCCGGCCGCGTTGCTGACCAGCAGTGGCTGGGCGTTGGGGTTCTGACCCGTCACTTCTTCGCGGGAAAGGAAGTACACCTCGGCACTCATGAACGCGCCAACCACCGAACCGGATAGTTCGGGCTTATTCATCCCCGTGAGGATCATCGTTTCGAAATGAGTCAGCCCTCCCGCGCTCCCTTCGGTAGCGGGGGAATCATCGCGTTGCGGGGCGGGATCCTCAGGTGATTGCGGAGCGTTATCTGCCTCGGAGAAATCGTTAGTCATAGGCCAAGCATGTCGCGCCGGGCGCGTCACGTGCAACCACGGAATCTTCAAAATTTCTAAATGCGCCTAAAATAGCTCAGGAGCAACCACATAGAGATGCAAGGACTGAGCATGCCTGAATTCCGTTACGAAGACCTTTTGCCTATTGGCGAGGACACCACCACTTACCGCAAGATTTCCTCCGAGGGCGTCGAAGTTGTCGCCGGACCGGACGGAAAGGACTTCCTGAAGGTTTCTCCACAGGCCCTAGAACAGCTGGCCGAAACCGCGCTGCGTGATATCTCCCACTACCTGCGCCCGGCACACCTCCAACAGCTGCGCAACATCCTCGACGATGAGGAAGCCAGCCCGAACGATAAGTTCGTGGCGCTGGACCTGTTGAAGAACGCCAATATCGCCGCCGGAGGCATCCTGCCAATGTGCCAGGATACTGGAACTGCGATCGTGATGGGCAAACGTGGGCAGCGTGTACTGAGTGAAGAGCAGGATGAAATTTCCCTCTCGCGCGGTATCTACAACGCTTACACTCGCCTGAATCTGCGGTACTCGCAGCTGGCCCCCATCACTACGTGGGAAGAGAAGCAGACTGGTAACAACCTGCCGGCGCAGATCGATCTGTACGCCAACACCAAGCCCGAAGCGGACACTGAATACAAGTTCCTCTTCATGGCCAAGGGCGGCGGATCGGCCAACAAATCCTTCCTCTACCAAGAGACCAAGGCCATTCTGAACGAGAACTCGATGCTGAAGTTCCTCGATGAGAAGCTGCGTTCACTGGGCACCGCCGCCTGCCCTCCGTACCACCTGTCGATCGTCATTGGCGGCACCAGCGCCGAAATGGCGTTGAAGACCGCGAAGTACGGTTCGGCTAAGTACCTCGATGCGCTGCCCACCGAGGGTGCCATGACCGGGCGCGGCTTCCGCGACACCGATCTGGAAGAGAAGGTCTTGGAACTGACCCGCAACTTTGGCATTGGTGCCCAGTTCGGTGGCAAGTACTTCTGCCACGATGTGCGCGTCGTGCGTCTGCCACGCCATGGCGCGTCGATGCCGGTGGCTATTGCAGTGTCTTGCTCGGCGGATCGCCAGATGCTGGCCAAGATCACCAAGGACGGCGTCTTTGTGGAGCAGCTGGAAACCGATCCGGCACGCTTTATGCCCGATGAATCGCACCCGGCCGTCGCTGCCTACGGGGATGACAGCCAAGGTGTCTCGGGGACCGGAGGCGGCTCGGTGGTCAAGGTTGACCTGAATAAGCCAATGGATCAAATCCTTGACGAGCTAACCAAGTTCCCGGTCAAGACTCGGCTGTCACTGACCGGACCGTTGGTGGTGGCGCGCGATATCGCTCACGCCAAGATCAAGGAACGGTTGGATGCCGGCGAAGAGATGCCGCAGTATCTGAAGGACCACCCGGTGTATTACGCCGGCCCGGCCAAGACCCCGGACGGTATGGCCTCGGGATCCTTCGGCCCGACCACTGCCGGACGGATGGACTCCTATGTGGAGCAGTTCCAAGCAGCCGGCGGCTCGAAGGTCATGTTGGCCAAGGGTAACCGCTCCAAGCAGGTCACCGATGCCTGTAGCTCACACGGTGGGTTCTATTTGGGATCTATCGGTGGCCCGGCAGCCCGTTTGGCTCAGGACTGCATCAAAAAGGTCGAGGTTATCGAGTACGAAGAGCTGGGTATGGAAGCGGTTTGGAAGATCGAGGTTGAAGACTTCCCGGCCTTCATTGTCGTAGATGACAAGGGCAATGACTTCTTCGAAGCCACCTCCAAGCCGACCTTCACCGGAATTCCCGTGCGTTCGAAATAAGACACTTCGGTTGAGCCTCAAACACCGGGTTCACCACTCCCTTCAGGGGTGGTGAACCCGGTGTTTTGCATAACTGCGGTTTCTGCCGGTGCGACTGGAGCCGCGCACAGCGCTAGCGGCTGATGCCGAAGGACCAATCTCGGTACGGTGGCAGGAAGCGCAAAACAACCAAATCATCAGACTGCTCGGTCTCAGAAGTCGCTTCCTTGACCGGGGCCCACGGCGCAGAATCATCTGCCGGGGAGGTTTCCACCGCGTTCTGGGTTGGTTCCGAGCTGGTCCGCGCGACCTGTTCAATCAAAAGTTCGTAATATTCTTCAAAGGTTGGGATCTGTGCTTCGCGCATCGCCTGAGCGTGCGCGGTTCCGATGTAGCGCAGATGCCAAGGCTCATAGCTGTAGCCGGTGACCTCTTCCTCTCCGGCGGGGTATCGGATGATGAAACCGTGATCGGACGCGTGGTTCTTCAGCCACAGACCCGCAGGGGTGTCCCCGAAGCAGATCCGCAGCTCACAGTTGCCGCCCCCGTAGCCCAGATCCGCGGCCAAACCCAGCTGGTGTTCGCTCGTTCCGGGGCGCGCCGAAATACGTTCGGCGTAGGTTGTCCCATATTTACTTTCATAACCGTTGAAGAGCACCCGCTGCCGCTCATAGGACCGGAAGGCGCTGAGCAACTGGATTCGGTGGCCGGATTGCCGGGCATCTTGAAGCAATGCTTCTAAGGCATCCGCGGCTTCTTCACGCAGTTGATGAGTTGTTCCGGCCACAGCGCGTAGGTCGCTGGGGTTGTAATCGGGGGTGGATAGCTGAATCTCTGAATTGATGAGCGCCAGCAAGCTGGCGCTATCGGTGAGCTCAGTGGATTTCACCTCAGGTAGTTCACCGATGGTGGTGGCGTGTGCGCTGAGCGTTCCAGTCAGCAGCAGGAGCGCCGCAAGAGAGGCGCCGGCAGTACGCAGCACAAAACGCATGGTTAGTCTTCGCCATCCTTGAAACTGGGTCGGGCATTATCCGTATTAAAGAATACGGCTTAGAAGCTGGGAGAACCATGTGTGATTAACTGCTAGGGGAGGGCTTGTATATCGGTGTAGTGCTGCCACATAACCGGTAGCGTTAGGCGAGAAGGGCACGGGCAGGATAAATTTGGTCACGTGTTGTATTCAGATGGTGATATTCGTCGGTCAGTCGCTAACGGGCAGATTGCCCTAGACCCATATTCGCCCGAGATGGTTCAGCCCGCCTCGGTAGACGTTCGGTTGGATCGTTTTTTCCGGTTATTCGATAACCACAAGTACGCTCACATCGACCCATCCACGGATCAGCCAGAGTTAACCCGGCTAGTAGAGGTCGACCCGGACGAAGCATTCATTTTGCACCCCGGCGAGTTCGTACTGGGCGCCACCTACGAGAAGGTCACCTTGGGCAATGGGGTTGCCGCTCGGCTGGAAGGAAAAAGCTCGCTAGGCCGATTGGGCCTTTTGACGCACTCCACCGCGGGTTTCATTGACCCGGGATTCTCCGGTCATGTCACCTTGGAACTGTCTAATATGGCAACCTTGCCGATCAAACTTTGGCCTGGCTCGAAGATCGGCCAGCTGTGCTTCTTCCAGCTCACTTCCGAGGCCGAGCACCCCTACGGTTCAGGCCCCTACGGCAACCGTTATCAGGGACAACGCGGACCGACTGCCTCGCGAAGTCACCTGAATTTTCACCGCACCGAGTTTAGCGACTAGCCGCGACCCCGCCCCTTGGGGGCGCGGATTGGTAGCAGCAATACGAGCCCGAGTAGTAGAACCAGTAAGATCCCTAAGATTCCGTAGCGTTGTGCTTGGCCGTCAAGCACCCAACTGCCCGCCACAGCGATCGCGGTGGTGAACAACAACGGTGCTAGGAAACTGACCGCTCGTCCGGTGGTGGCGTACAGTCCAAACAGCTCGCCTTCCCGTCCGGCCGGTGCCAAGCGTGCCAAGAAGGAGCGGGCTGCGGCCTGCGCCGGCCCGACGAATAAGCACAAGAGCAGTCCGAAGAGCCAAAAGCCGCTGGCATCGGGGGAGAAGAACACTCCTAGACCTGCAACTAGCAGACCTATGAGGGACACGGTGATGACCAGCTTGGGACCCACATAGTCATCCAGCCACCCGCCAAGTATCGCTCCGATGGCGGCGACCACGTTGCCAGCGATCGCGAAGATGATGACCTCACTGAGTTCAAAACCAAAGGTCCCGGCGGCAATCACCCCGCCGAAGGTGAAGATTGCGGCCAGCCCATCGCGGAACACAGCCGAGGACCCAAGAAAGAACACGAGGTTGCGGTCCTCCTGCCAAAGCTGATTGATCCGGAGGAAAAGCACCTTGTAAGAACTCAATAGTGGGATACGTTCACTCTGTGTAGCCGCTGCCTCGGGGATTTTGAAAAAGATCGGCAGAGCGAAGACCAAGAACCATATGGCACTGAAGATTGCCACCCAGCGGAGGTTCCAGGAGTCTTCGGTATTCGCACCGGGCCAATCAATGATCGGATCAACGAAGCCGAAGAGCACCAAAGCCAGCGCCAGGATGCCACCCACATAACCCATACCCCAACCAAACCCGGAGACTTTGCCAATGGTTGAGGGGGTTGAGATTTGCGTGAGTACCGCGTTGTAGTTCACCGAGGCGAATTCCGAGAAGACCGAGGTAGCAGCGATGAGACCGGCACCCAGCCAGAGATATTTCGGATCAGGTGCCACGAAGACACAGGCCGCCGTCAGCGCAACCACGGCCAAGGAATTCCAAACCAACCAACGCTTGCGGCTTCCCGAAGCGTCGGAGCGCATTCCGGTCACTGGCACTAATAGCACGATTGCGAAACCCGCGTAGGTCAACGCCTGCCCCAGCACCTTTGAGGCGTGGTCGGTGGACCCAAACAATTCGCTAGTGAGATAGACGGTAAAGACGAAGGTTGTCATCACGGCATTGATGGCCGCCTGTCCCCAGTCCCAGCTGGCCCATGCCAGAGTCGAACTATTAAGCCATGATTTTTCGGGTTTCGCCAGCGCCCGTTCCGAAATGCTTCCCATGGGGGCATCGTAGCCTGTAAACAGTGATCAGAACATGAATTCAGGGTGGACAACAGATCGGTTGGAATAAATCCTGCGGCTAATCCCTAAGCGAAACCGATGTTTGACACTGGTTACTGAGGCGTAAAACTGGGCTCTGGACTGATAAAATAAAAAAACCGGTCGGTGTAAATCGTCGGACTCTGCCCATGTTCAATTCGACAGAGGAGACGTGTGTTAATAATTCTCATTGCGCTTTTCGTAACTGCTGCGCTCTGCCCGTTGATCTTCCGTTACTTCCGACGCAATGGGTTCTATATTGTCGCTACGGTACCCGCAGTGGGATTTATTTGGTTACTGACACAATTCCCCACGATCCTCTCCTCGCAGCTTGAACTAGCTAATGGACAGCCCAACGCGCCCCCAAGCCGCCAATACCCGTGGATCGACGGATTTCTGATCAACCTAGACTTCCGTCTGGATACGCTCGCTGCGGTCTTGCTGTTGTTGATCCTGGGAGTCGGCGCCTTGGTGCTGATCTACTGTGGCCGGTACTTCAAAAATGATGACATGGGCGTGGGGGCCTTCGCCGCCAAGCTGGTAGCTTTCGCCGGCGCCATGATCGGTTTGGTCACCGCCGACGATGTCATTATCATGTTTATCTTCTGGGAAATCACCTCCGTGCTTTCCTATCTGCTGATCGGTTTCAGTCAGGCGCTAATCACTGCACGACGTTCTGCGATGAACGCGCTGATTGTGACCACCTTCGGCGGCCTGGCAATGCTGGCCGGTCTGCTGATTTTGGGAACCTCCACCGGCAGCTACCGGTTATCTGACATTTTGGCCGCCGCGCCGGAGCTGATCACGCAGGGCATGCATATTGATGTGGCCATCGCCCTGGTGCTGGTCGGGGCACTGTCGAAGTCCGCGCTGGTGCCTTTCCACTTCTGGCTTCCCGGTGCCATGGCCGCACCCACCCCGGTCTCCGCATACTTGCACGCGGCCGCAATGGTCAAAGCCGGCGTCTATCTGGTAGCTCGTTTGGCTCCAGGGTTTGCCGAAACGGTTCTATGGGGTCCGATGGTCATCGGAATCGGCGTGCTGACCATGCTCATCGGTGGTTACCGGGCCTTGAAGCAATATGACCTGAAGCTGATTTTGGCTTTTGGCACGGTCTCCCAATTGGGATTCATCATTGCAATCTTCGGGTTGGGGAACGCTAACGCCGCCTTCGCGGCACTGGCGCTGACCTTGGCTCATGGGTTGTTCAAAGCCACCCTGTTCCTGGCGGTGGGCATTATTGACCACAACACCGGTACGCGTGACATCCGTAAGCTTTCCGGGCTGGGACGCAACATGCCGGTACTGGCGATCGCGACTACCGTAGCCGCTGCTTCGATGGCTGGTATTCCACCGCTGTATGGGTTCGTGGCCAAGGAGTCTGTGCTTGATGCACTGCTCAAGTTTGAAGGGGAGCTAGCTTGGGTTCCGTTGGTCGGCGTGGTGCTTGGCGCAGCGTTAACCATGGCCTACTCACTACGGTTCGTCTTTGGCGCCTTTGGAAATAAAAAGGGTGTAGCGGACACTGAATGCTACCGTCCAAGTCTCATCTTCTTAGCACCGTTGCTGGTGCTGAGTCTTGGCACCATTATTTTCGGTCTGTTCCCCGCTGCAATCGAGACCCTTGTCAAGCACGCGGCAAGCCTCTACCCGCAGGCTCCCGAGGTACACCTGGCTGTTTGGGCAGGGTTTACCCCAGCCTTAGGGCTGAGCGTCCTGGCGCTGTTGCTGGGTGTGTTGTTCTACCTCTTGCGGGTGAAGACCGATACCGGGGCGCCACTGCGACGGAAGATTCTCTCGGCTGAAGAGATCTACCGTGGCATTGTGAATACGCTCGATGAGCTGGCCATTTGGGTAACCGGTAGAACTCAGCGTGGTTCCTTGTCCTTTTACCTCGGGGTGATCCTCGCGGTGGCATTGGTGGTTCCACTCTCGATTGCGTTGACCGTACCGACCCCGTGGCCGACCAACTGGATTATCGCAGATCATCCGGCTCAGGTGATTATTGGCGCCATCATGATCGTCGGCGCAATCGCCGCGATTCGTGCCTCGAAGCGCTTCATGGCAGTGCTGATGGTCTCGGTCACCGGTTACGGCATGGTGGCTATCTTTGCCTTACAGGGTGCTCCGGATTTGGCTCTAACCCAGTTGCTGGTGGAAACCATTGTGCTGGTTGCGTTCGTCTTGGCTTTGCGTGCGTTGCCCAAACGGTTGTGGATCGGGATCACGAGGGTGAAACCTGCCCGCGCCATTCTAGCCACCGCCTTGGCCTTGATGACCGTGTATGTCGCCATCGGTATGCTGGCCGCACGCAATGAAGCCCGGGTATCTTTGGACTTCCCCGAGCTGGCCTACTATGAGGGCTACGGGGCAAATATCGTGAACGTGACCCTCGTAGACTTGCGTGTCTGGGACACCTTCGGGGAAATTACCGTGCTGGCTGCTGCAGCGACAGGTGTGGCTTCGCTGATTTTCGTGGCTGGCCCGAATATTCGTCGCTGGCGAGCGGGCGAAGTAAAGTCCGGCTCGATCGACCACGGCTCGGAAGCCATCTCAACCGGCGAATTCAGCAAGGCCGGCTTGAGTGTGGCACGCCAATTCGCCCGCTCCGATAATAAGGACTGGCTGATTGCCGGACACACCCTCGTGGCCGAACGACGATCGATCATCTTTGAGGTGGTCACTCGCGTGATCTTCCATGCGATCTTGATGATGTCGCTGTTTACCTTGATCACCGGGCACAATACTCCCGGCGGTGGATTCGCTGGTGGATTGTTGGCGGGTCTGGCGTTGACCGTGCGCTATCTGGCCGGCGGACGCGTTGAGTTGGCCGAATCAATGCGGGTCTCCCCGAATATTCTGCTCGGCGGCGGTCTGGCGTTGGCCGGACTATCCGGAATTTATCCGTTATTCCTCGGTGACCCGGTCTTCACCACCTACGTGTGGGAATTCGCGTTACCAATCTTTGGTGAACATAAATTTGTCACCGCCACCTTCTTCGATATTGGAGTTTATCTCGTGGTACTTGGCCTGGTTCAGGACGTACTACGCTCATTGGGCAGCGAAATCGATGAGCTTTCCGAGGGAAGATCCCCGGTCGCCCGTCACGATGTAGTAGCCGGCTACCGGAGGGGAGTGGGACGATGAGCGTAAACATCACCTTTCTGGTCATCACCGGCGTGCTGTTGGCCGTCGGATATTATTTGGTCCTTGAGCGCACCCTGACCCGGGTGCTGCTAGGCATTGTGGTGTTAGGCAATGCGGTGAACCTGCTGATCCTCACCGCCGGTGGACGGATGGGCGAAGCACCGCTGTTCAACCCCGACCTAGCGCCGGATGAGTATTCCGACCCGCTGCCCCAGGCCTTGATTTTGACCGCGATCGTGATCACCTTCGCGGTAACCGCGTTCCTGCTGGCCATGATTTACCGTTCTTGGTCATTGACTAACGCAGATACGGTTCGCGATGACGAAGAGGATATCCGCGTCTCGCAGGCCAGCGCCTACGATGAGGAAGAGGACGCCCCGGTGGCGGCCGACACCACGGAATTCGTGGACGAAGAAGGACGACCGATTCGTGAGGGGGAAGAGTAAATGGACTTCATGTCACTATCCCCATTGGCGGTTATCCTGCCAATTCTGGGCGCAGGCGCCACCTTCGTGGTGCGCCGCAAGGTGCGCTGGCAGCGCATCATCAGCATCGGTGTGCTGTCTCTGACCATGCTGCTGGAAATTGGTATGGTCGCCGCGACCTGGCACGGACAAACCTATGCCATTTCGATCGCTGGATGGGATGCCCCCTTTGGGATCGCTCTGGTCGTCGACGGTTTCAGCGCCTTCATGCTGTTGGTCTCCACTATCGTTTCCCTCGCGGTGTTGCTCTTCGCGACCAGTCAGGGTCTGGCCGACGGTGATGAACATGGGCCAATTTCGATCTTCCACCCTTCATACCTAATTCTTCTGGCCGGTGTTTCCAACGCCTTTATGGCCGCCGACCTGTTCAACCTGTATGTCGGCTTCGAAATCTTCCTCACCGCCAGCTACGTCCTTCTGACGCTCGGCGGCACCGCCGAACGGATCCGATCAGGCATCACCTACGTGGTGGTTTCGGTGGTCTCATCGATTCTTTTCCTGACCGCAATCGCATTGATTTACGCCGCGACGGGCACTGTGAATATGGCGGACCTGGCAGTGAAACTAGCCGAGCTGGACACCGGCACCCAACTGATTCTGCATTCCTTCCTACTCATCGCTTTCGGCATTAAGGCCGCTGTTTTCCCGTTGTCGCTGTGGTTGCCAGACTCCTATCCAACAGCCCCGGCTCCGGTCACCGCGGTATTCGCAGGCTTGCTCACCAAGGTGGGTGTCTACGCCATTGTGCGGACCGAAACACTACTTTTCCCCGGTGGCTCGGTGAACTCCGCGCTACTGGTCGTGGCTGCGGCGACCATGCTCATCGGGATCTTAGGTGCCTTGGCGCAGGCCGATTTCAAACGTATGCTCTCCTTCACGCTGACTAGTCACATCGGATACTTGATCTTCGGAATCGCAGTGGGGACCGAGGTGGCCATGGCGGCCACGATTTACTACGTGGGCCACCACATTATCGTCCAGACCAGCCTGTTCATGGTCGCCGGCTTGATCGAACGCCGAGCCGGTAGCGCCAATATGACCGAGCTAGGCTCCTTAGCCAAACTCTCCCCAGCGCTAGCGGTACTGTTCTTCGTCCCAGCCATGAATCTGGGTGGGATTCCACCGTTCTCCGGTTTCATGGGCAAGTTTGGGTTGTTGCATGCGGCCGTTGAACAGGGTGGAACCTTGAACTGGGTGGTCATCACCGCAGGCTTGTTAACCAGCTTGCTCACACTTTTGGCCGTGGTGCGTGTGTGGGCTCGTGCCTTCTGGCGTCGCGCAGCCGATGCCGAGAACCCGACCGAACTGTTGGTCAAGGAATCCAAGGATTTGAACGAGATCATCACGGCCGGAGGAACCTCCGGCCCGATCCGTGGGGCACAAGTTGCTAAGCAGATGGAAGCTACCCACCTTCCCTGGGGCATGCGGTACGCCACTGGTTCTTTGGTGTTGGCGGGCATCGCTTTGACTATCTTCGCTGGACCACTGTTCGCCTTCTGTCAGCGTGTAGCCGTCGAACTCTTGGCTCGCGAACCATACCTCACCGCGGTACTCCCGCCAGGCTAAGCGGAAGGAAAGCATGTCAAAACGTACTAAACAACCTCGTGACCAGCGCATCGATGATGCGCTGGATGAAGCCTCGGGTAAACGTACTCGGCCTACTCTCAAAGACGAGTGGCCGTTGCTGATCTTCTTGGTGCTGATGTGGGGTGCTCTTTGGCAGGACTTCTCCGCCGGTAACCTGATTTTCGGTGCTCTGCTAGCGCTGATCGTAGTGGCGTTGTTCCCGCTGCCCCCGGTGGTGCTCTCGGGCCGAATCAACCTTTGGTACTGCTTCTTGTTGTTGGGCTGGTTCATCATGCAAGTGGTGGCCGCCAGTGTGGAAGTGTCATATCTGGCACTCTTTCGGCGCAAGAAGACCCGCTCCTCGATCATCGCCGTGCACTTACACACCGACTCGGATCTTATCGTCACGACCGTGGGGCACGTGTTGACCCTGATCCCCGGTTCCTTCGTGGTGGAGGTCGACAGACGCAGTTCGACACTGTATTTGCACTACCTTAACGCCAGCGACGCCATTAGGGTGGCTCGTTCCCGGGCCAAAATCCACGAGATTGAACGTCGGGTCATTATGGCCATTGGTAGTAAAGACGAATACGAAGCAGTGAAGGAAATCCGCGCCGACCTGCAAACCAAGAAACGCGAACTCAAATCGAAGGGAGCGCAGAAGTGACCTTTATCGTTGTTGGGATCGCCGGAGCGCTACTGAGTATCGGTGCGGTAGCCTGTCTGATCCGGGTGGCACGCGGACCATCGATCCTAGATCGGGTGCTGGCCCTAGATGTGATGTTACTGATTATTTCCGCGGCCCTGTGCCTAGAAATGTACTTGAACGAACACAGGAACAACATCTTGTTTGTGGTCATCGCCTGTGCCATCGCGTTCATCGGATCGGTGACCGTTTCCCGTTTCGTTTCGGACCAGAGGAACGCATAATGGACCTCTTTTTGGAAATCGTTGTCGCGGTACTCATGATCGTGGGCGCGCTGATGTCACTCATTGCCGGGGTCGGATTGCTTACCTTCCCGGATCTGTTGACTCGCATGCACGCGGCCACCAAACCACAAGTACTGGGTTTCCTGCTAATTTTCGCGGGTCTAGCCATCCACCTGCGCTCCTGGGCGCTGGTGCCGGTGTTGGTGTTGGCATGGGGGGTACAGTTATTGACCGCCCCAGTCTCGGCGCATATGATCGGGCGTTCGGGATACCGAACGAAGCACGTGAATCGTGAGACCTTGTACAGCGACGAGTTGCGTACCGTGGTGGAAAACGCGAGTCACGGTGAGGATAAAGACTAGACAAAAACATGAGGGTGGTTTCCTAAAGGAAACCACCCTCACACTATTAACACTGAATTTACTTTTCGAACCGCGCCAGCGCCTTGCGGGTACCTC
The DNA here is from genome assembly GCF_050753455.1 of Glutamicibacter uratoxydans. Lineage (GTDB taxonomy): Bacteria > Actinomycetota > Actinomycetes > Actinomycetales > Micrococcaceae > Glutamicibacter > Glutamicibacter uratoxydans_A. Next base: position 2,603,769 of record NZ_CP192736.1, on the reverse strand, counting down.
GATCAGTGAGGACCTGAATAATGGCAGCTACCACGGAAGAGAATACGGCGAAGGCCAAAGCCTTACGCATTGAAGCCTCGACTTCTGCGTCCTTGCCGTGTCGCGGTGGCTCATCACCGGTAAAACCAGTCCACAGGCGATCCACCAACTTACTCCCAAGGAATCCTGCACCCAACGAAATAGCAGTGGTCAGTAGCTTCATTACCGTATTCATTCTGTGAATCTCCCTCGTTTGCGGCATACCCGAATTCTATTTAGAGCATATCGTGTTGTATGGTGACTGTGCAGACATATAAACGACAGGGGAGCGTCATATCGTGACTCGCTCCGTCCGGTAATCCGGCGGAAGAGCACCCGATAAAAGACGCTGAGAGTGCGATAGATCGCAGACCCTCGAACCTGCTCCGGTTAGTACCGGCGAAGGAAGTCGAGAATCTCAGATACGCGACAACGGAAATTTTTGGTGCGCGTGCAGCTCCCCTCCTGATTCAGGAGGACCATCTTTTGACATCGCCAACATTGCGCCCAAAAACCAGCTGGTCAGTGGCCGACATCGTGGTGGCTTCGGTGATTGCCGTAGCATCCGGAGTCATTTTCTGGGGTTGGAATGCTAGTTATGGCCTGATCTCCTTAGCCTTTGTGGCCTTCCCCCCGGCTTCCGCATTTTTGAGCGGCATGTGGTTGTTCCCCGCCGTACTTGGGGCTCTCATCATCCGCAAACCCGGTGCCGCAATCTACTGTGAGCTACTAGCCGCGGTAATTTCCGCGCTGCTCGGCTCCCAATGGGGGATCGCCGTGTTGGTTTCCGGTCTCGTTCAGGGCTTGGGCGCGGAACTAGTGTTCGCCGCCCTGCACTACCGGCTCTGGAACTTACCCGTAGCCATGATTGCCGGTGCCGCATCCGGCTTATTCGGGGCGGTCACGGAGGCCTACATTCTGGCCTACTTCGTTGAGTACACCGCCGGCATGAAGATCTTCCACGTAGCTGCGATGAGTTTTTCAGGTCTGGTCATCGCCGGGCTACTCAGCTTCTTTGCCACCCGTGCCTTGGCCCGGACCGGGGCACTGTCCGCATTGCCGAGCCGCCGGGCCCATCAAGAGCCAGTTTTTGGTAGGGAACAGCGATGAGTGCCGCACCTACCGGGCAGCAAACCGGCGTCGGGGCCGATGGCCGCGGGTTGGCGATCACCGCATCAAACTTTGGGTGGCGGCATGCCGATCGGCAGGATCCTGCCCTGGAGGGGCTGAGCTTTCACATCCCCGCAGGACAAAAGGTGTTGCTACTAGGGCCTTCCGGAGCCGGAAAATCCACCCTATTGCACGCTATGGCCGGAGTGTTACATCCCGAGGAAGCCAGCACCGCCAGCGGACGCCTGCGGATTGGTGAGCATGATGCCTTGACTCATCGCACAACCATCGGATTGATGCAGCAAGACCCGGAAACCCAGATTGTTCAAGCCAAAGTGGGTGACGACGTCGCTTTCGGCGCTGAGAACCTGGGGGTGGATCCGGCCCTGATTGCAGCTCGGATTGCTCCGGCGCTACAAGCGGTAGGCCTTGGGGAGCTGAGCTGGGATCACCCTACCGCTCAGCTCTCCGGTGGGCAGAAACAACGGCTGGCGTTGGCTGGAATTCTGGCGATGCTCCCCTCGGTGATGCTCTTGGATGAACCCACCGCCAATATTGACCCGCAGGGAGCAGCGGCGCTACGGCAGGCCGTACTTGATACGGTCACTGCGTCCGGGGCGACATTGGTAGTGGTGGAACATCGGGTCGAGCCATGGCTTGCGCAGATGGACCGGGTGTTGGTGCTGGAGCCCGGTGGTGGAATCAGCCATGACGTGCCGCCACAGGCCCTCCTCGAGGATGCGGTACTGCGTAGCGAACTTGCTGCCGCGGGGATCTGGATCCCCAACTATCAGCCGGTAACCGCCGAATTCAGCACTCAGCCGGGAAGCACCTTGTTGCGCGCCGAAGCCTTGCAAGCACGCCGAAGCCTGCGCGCTCCCTTAGGGCAACCGGTAGACCTGTGGATCAAGGCGGGCACCGCCACCGTGATTCGCGGAGCCAACGGTGCCGGAAAAACCACGCTGGCGTTGACCCTAGGAGGCTTGCTCGAACCCGGGGCAGGGGTCCTTGAAGCCACCGACGCGTTGGCCGGGTCCGCGGCAGCTAGTCCCTTTAGTTGGAAAGCAGGCCAGTTAGTTGCTCGGATCGGCAGTGTCTTTCAAGAACCGGAGCACCAGTTCGTCTCACAAAGTGTGGCCGAGGAATTGGCGTACGGACCGCGCCGTGCCGCGGCAACAAACCCGGAAGCGACGTATGACAATGACACGATCGAGCAGCGCACTAGCGAGCTACTGCAGCGACTCGGATTAGCGCATTTAGCAGACGCTAATCCCTACACCCTCTCCGGGGGTGAAAAACGCCGCTTATCGGTAGCCACCGTGTTGGCGGCCAGTCCCGACGTGCTGATTCTGGATGAACCGACCTTCGGCCAGGACGCTAACACTTGGCGTGAAATCGTTGAGCTGCTGGGGCAGGTGCTGCAGGAGGGCACCGCGGTGATTGCGGTGACTCACGATGAACAGTTTGCCTGTGCACTGAACGCAGAACAGGTTGTGTTGCAGCCTGCAGAGCCCGCCGGATCTAGCAGTGAGTCTAGGGAATTCTCGGCGCCGGTTCCCGAGAGCTGGTTGGCACGGCGCAACCCGCTAGCTAAGCTGGCGGCAATCATCGCGATCACTATCCCGCTCATTGCCTCCATTGACCCGGTGTCCGGTTCGGTGGTCATCCTAGCCACCTTGCTGATGCTGCCGCTGGCCAAAGTGGGGATCGGGCGTTTTATGCGCCGGGCTTGGCCACTAGTGTTAGCCGGAGTCATCGCCGCTTGGGGTATTGCGCTAGTCGGTGAAGACTCGGGTGCCACCTTGCTGAATTTGGGAGTTTTCACTATCACCGAAGGCTCCGTGGCCGGAGGTATTGCCACCGGGATGCGGGCCATCGGGATGGCGATCCCGATGGTGCTGATCCTCAGTACTACCAGTCCCAGCGATCTCGGCTCGGCCTTGTCACAACAATTGCGTGTACCCCACCGTTTTGTGCTCGGAGCCTTGGCGGGGATGCGCCTCTTAGGCTTGCTCGTCGAAGAGTTCAACACTCTAAAATTGGCCCGACGGGCTCGTGGGGTGGGGGACTTTGGGTCTCCTATGCAACGAGCAAAGGCCAACCTGGGACAAGTCTTGGCCTTGCTAGTGCAAGCCATCCGGCGTGCTGGCCGATTGGCGATCACCATGGAAGCTAAAGGCTTTGGCGTCGGTCCACGCAGTTGGCTGCATACCCCGCGTTTCGGTGGGCAGGACGTACTGGTGATCATTGCCGGGTGCTGTGTTTCCGGGTTGGCCGTCTTTGCTGCCGTGTATTTCGGGGCGTGGAACCTGGTCTGGAGCTAAGCCAACGAGGTGCAAGACGCCGCAGGGAGCCGAACCAGCATGGTTCGACTCCCTGCGAGGCTTAACGGCCGTACTAGAGAATATTTTCGGCCAGTTCGCTCAGCTCGGCATGCAATTGTGCGTCAAAGCGTAAGGGCTTGGCATCGAGCGAGTTCACCGGAGTTAGCAACCGCACCGAGGAGACTAGCCACAGCACATCGGCCTGATACAAGTCTTCGGGCCGTAGCGGACCATAGCCCAACTCCCATCCGGCTTCGGCGGCCGCAGCGAAAATCGCGGCTTGCGTGGTGCCGGGCAGGATCCCGGTTTCCAGTAGTGGGGTGATCAACCGTTTGGTGTCACCATCGCGTTGGGCCAGCAGTACCGTGGAGGTTGGACCCTCCAGCACGGCGCCGTCGGAGGAAGTGAAAATGACGTCATGGGCCCCATGGGCACGGGCGTAACGCAAGGCAGCCATATTCACCGCATAGGACAGGGTCTTAGCGCCCATCAGCAACCACGGTGCACGTTCGGCGATTTTTGAATCGTAGCCGCGATCCAAAAGCAACACGTCCACCCCGGAGTTGCGTTGCGCCTGACCTAAGGTGGGGGCCGAGGTGACAGTCACCCAGCAAAGCGCCGGGTCCGTATCGGCGTCTCCACGGGCGGCCACTAACTTAACCACCGCTTCATCGGCGCCACCGGTGGCATCGAAGTCTGCGATGGCGGTATCGATGGCTGCGCGCCACCGGGTCTCGTCGGGGATTTCCAAGTCGCACAGCTGTGCCGAGGACTGGAGCCGGGCCAGGTGTGCATCGATTTTCCGGACACTTTGTGCTTTGTAGAGCATCGACTCAAAGATGCCGTCGCCACGGGCCACACCTTGGGCCGTGACCGGGAGTTGTGGGGCGGTGATATCCGCCAGTCGACCGGCCGGGTAGGAAGGGTCGAGGAAAACCAAAGAGCTCATAACCTCTAGATTATCGAATCCGCGGTCGATTCCGGATTCAAGACGCAAACTTGGCGGTGTTCGGCCCCCGGGTTGGGTAGGGTGTAAAGCAGGGAATTTGTTGGTTGACTGCATCAAAGTCGAGCCCAACGTACCAGAAGGGTACTCAGGATTAGGAGGCGATCGGATGATCATCGGTGAGAACTTCCTGCGCGAGCTCGGCCCGATCGTTTGGGCTTCAGCGGTGGCCCTAGACATTCTGGTGCGTGTGCTCATGGTCGGCATTGTGCCGGGGAATCGTCGCCCGACCACGGCCATGGCCTGGTTGTTAGCCATCTTCTTTATTCCATTGCTGGGCTTGACGCTATACCTACTCTTTGCCAATCCTCGACTCTCCCGGCGCCGGCTGGATAAACAACGGCGCGCCAATGAGGCGATCTTTGAGGCCACCGCCCATATGGAATCCCCGGTGGAGTTTCACAGTGACGAGGAATGGATCGAATCAGCTGCCGTACTTAACCGTCGCCTAGGTGCCATGCCCTTGGAAGGCGGTAACCAAGTGGAGGTGATCTCCGATTACCGTAGCTCCCTTGAAGCTATGCGGCAGGAGATCGACGCGGCACAAAAATTTGTGCACATCCAGTTCTACATCATGGGCGATGACCCGGCCTATGTCGGACCGGTGTTGGAATCCTTGGAACGAGCGGCCCGGCGGGGCGTGGTGGTCCGTCTGCTCTTTGACCACCTAGGTACCGCCCGGGTGCGCGGCTACCGTCAGCTGTGCAAACGACTAGATGCGGCAGGCATCCACTGGAAGCGGATGCTACCAGTGGATCTGTTCCGTCGGCGCTGGCGCCGTCCGGATCTGCGCAACCACCGCAAGATTCTTGTGGTGGACGGAGAGGTTGCCTTCACCGGAAGCCAAAACCTGATCGAACCGGGGTATAAGCGGGCATCAGCACATAAGGTTGGCCGTGAATGGGTGGAACTCATGATCCGGGTACGCGGTCCGTTGGTGCGTTCCCTAGACGTTGTCTTCGCCACGGACTGGTGGCAGGAAGCGGAAACCGAAGATGTGTTGCAGGATCTGACCGATGCCCCCTACCCGATGCAGGTTTGCGACGTGCCCGGTGATGTGGTGGCCCAAGTGGTTCCCAGCGGTCCAGGTTATGAAGATGAAAATAACCTGCGGTTATTCAACACGCTCATCTACTCGGCTTCTGAGCGTCTGCAGATCACTAGTCCATATTTCGTGCCTGATGATTCGCTGCTCTACGGCATCACCACGGCGGCGCAACGCGGTATCGACGTAGACCTGTTCGTGTGTGAAACCGGTGACCAGTTCCTGGTGCATCATGCCCAACAGTCCTATTACCAGACCTTGCTGGAGGCCGGAGTCCGGATCTTCCGGTATCCGGCACCGATGGTACTGCATGCCAAGTGTTTCACCGTAGACGATGAAGTGGCCGTGGTGGGCTCTTCGAACATGGACATGCGCTCCTTTAGTCTGAACATGGAAATTTCCGTGATGCTGCTAGGCGAGAAGATCGTTGATCAGGTCAACCAGGTACAAGCGCACTACCGGAGCATTTCCCGGGAGCTCACTCTCGAAGAATGGATGAAACGACCCCGGATGCAACGCTGGGTGGACAATGCCGCCCGGTTGACCGCGACCCTGCAGTAAGTTCGCCGGAGGTCTACCTGATCTGCCGAAACTGAAAACCGAGGCACCAGAGAATATCCGGGAGCAGCGGTTTATCAGTCTGCACTAGTGGGGAAGCACGTTCCCAGCGCGCTGAGCACACCCACCGACTTGGTAAGGACCTCGTCCCACTCTTCCTGCGGATCGGAGTCGGCGGTGATCGCCCCACCCAACCCGAGACTCAGCCTCCAGCGGCTATCGGCTAACCGGTCGCAGACCAGAGTGCGGATCACCACGGCCAAATCGGCGCTGCCCTGGGTCCCCAAGTAACCCACCGCACCGGAATACAGTCCGCGGGCCCTGCCAGCTTCCAAACGATCAAGGATGGTCATGGTGGAAAGCTTCGGGGCGCCGGTCATTGACCCCGGGGGGAAGGTTTCACGCAGTGCGGCGGCGGCAAACCGCGGATCTTGAAGTTGCGCATCGATGGTGGACACCATTTGGTGGACCGTGGCATAACTTTCTACCGCGCACAGCCGCGGCACCGAAAGTGAACCGGGCATCGCATAATGCGATAAATCATTACGCAACAGATCGACAATCATGATGTTCTCGGCCCGATCTTTCGGGTGCGTGGCCAGATCGTGGCGTAGCGCGATATCGCTTGCTTCGTCGTGCCCGCGGGGACGGGTGCCCTTGATCGGTTCGGCCCGCAGCTTGCCGGTGGCTGAGATACTGATGAAGCGTTCCGGGGAAATACTGGCTACTTCCACCTGTCCCAAACGCAAATAATGGGCGAAGGGTGCCGGTGAAGAAGACCGCAATCGGCAGTAGGCTTCGAAAGGGCTGAATTCCTCGACTACTGCTTCAAGCTCTGTGGTGAGACAGACTTCGTAGGTATTTCCTTCGCGAATCTCCGCTTTGGCTTCAAGCACCTTGGATCGGTAGCCGGATGCGGTATCCGCAGAGCGAAACTCGGGTACCGCCAAGGAGCGGGACTGCCGGGTGATCAAAAGTGCTGACCGGGCGCGCTGCACGGTGGCCTCAAGCAGCTCGGGTGGTGCCTGGACGTTCAGGGTCTGTTCCTGATGATCAATGATCAGCAGGGTATCGGGCTCAAAGAACATAGCGTCGGGGCGAACCGAATCATCGGGTAGGACTGCCCGGATGTCAGCGGCTCCCACTTCTCGTTTGAGTTCATACCCTAGATAGCCAACCCACTGTGGCGCGGGAGCCGCGTCATTTACTGGTGGATGGTTCACTGGGTCGGGCCAAATATTTCCTAGGGCAGCAAAGAATTCGGCACCCAAACGCAGGTGTGCATTGCCAGCTCGCATGCTGACTTGAGATTCGTTAGTAAGCAGAATGGGGCAGTGAGGTTGCTGCGCTAGGGCCATCAGTGTGTAGCGGTTACGGCCCAGCGGGTCGGTCTGCTGATGGCTGGTTGATTCCAGCAGCGCCGCATGGCTGCACTGTGCGGAAACTAGTTCAAAGAGTGACGCGATGTCTTCCGGGACCGGCAACAGGGCGCTTTGCCTAGCCGGGGCAGCTAACACCTCGGGGGGCACAAACCGGCTCAGTGCTGTCGGGAGGAAACGAGCCAGCTGCTGGAATTGAGTCAGCGTACTGTCGGTGGACTCGGCGTCGAGGATCAGATTCGCTGCCAGCCGAGGATTCTCCGCAGCCAGATAATTCTGTTCCTGCTGTGCCCAGGTCTGCCAGTGCGGGGCGAAGGTGTCCCCGTCCCGGGTGAGTGCCCGAGATTTACGTTCGGCATCGTCAGCATCCAACCAGATTCCAAAATCTACAAAGTTGCGGACCACCGAATGCAGACTGCCGACCCCTTCAACCAGCACGATCGGGCGGGGTTGCACGCTAAAAGATTGAGTACTTTCGGTGTGCTGGACCCAGTCCCAGCCGAACCAGCTGGCGGTTTCACCGGAGCTTAGTTGCTGCAATAAACCATGAAGTCGGTGGCTGGTGCGTTCCAGTGACTGCCAGCCCTGGTAGAGATCTTCCAGATGCAGCAGCGAGGTGTTTGCGGCGCCGAAGAGCTGAGTCAGGGCATGAGCCAATGACGTCTTACCGGCTCCGGATCGTCCATCGAGGGCGATAATGAGTGGTTTAACGGTTTCCACGAGAGGCGATATTGCTCCGTACGTATTCAACAAGTGAGGGAAGCGCGGCGCTAATGTGCTTCCAGGTCTCCCGGAAATCGCCGGCATCCCCGTACCAGGGATCGTAGATACCCTGCTTTTCGTGTGGTTCGGAGGAACTGGCCGGATCAAAGGAACGCAACATGCGCAGTTGTGGCCGTTGTTGTTGGTCCACTGCCGTCAGCGCCGGGATCAGCGCCTCGAAATGATCGATGTCGAGAGCCAAAATCAGGTCCATCTCGCTGATTTCATCCTCATGGAACTGGGTGGCGGTATGTCCTTCGCCGCTCAACCCGTGGGCTCGAAGAGTTGCTTCGGCGCGTTGATCGATAGGGTTTCCGGCTTCACCATCGCTGATTGCGCGAGAGATGACCTCAACATCGGTAATCCCGGCATCTTCTAGAGCGTTCTTCAGCATGAATTCGGCCATTGGCGAGCGGCAAATGTTTCCCGTGCACACGGTCATAATCCGGAACATGACACAAGTCTAGGGGGAAACCTTGAACACAATCGAGCCTTAGACGCTGATCGGCGGCAACGAATTGACAACGATTAGTGATCTGTCGCCCAGTTAGCGGGCTAGGACCAAGAGCGCGGCGACAAAAATGAACAGTGTACCGAAGATAATATTTTGAATTCTCAGGCCACGAGCGGTTGCGGTGAAGCGTTGGAAGCTGCGAGCGGTGGCGGCAAAGAAGAAAAACATCACCAAGATATCGACCACGATGATCGTGCTGATAAAGATCAGGTACTGCGGTAGTTGCGGTTGATGAGGCAGGATGAACTGCGGGGTGAGCGCCAAGAAAAAAACAATCGCTTTGGGATTTAGCAGGTTGACCAGAATTCCTTGGCGCACCATTTGCCATCGTCCGGCGCTGCGTTGGAGGGCGATTTCACCCGGTTCGGCTCGGGCAAGCAACATCCGAATGCCCAGATAGATCAGGTAGGCAGCGCCGCTATAGCGAATAATTTCGAAAGCAGTTGGAGAATTGCTGACCAAAAGACCTACGCCAGCGGCCACGACCGCCACATGGATCAGCAGAGCTATTTGTTGCCCGAGGATTCCCCAAATCGACCCACGCCATCCGCCTCGCAAGGAGTTGCTCATGGTGTTGATGGCACCGGCACCGGGGGTGAAGCTGATCACTACGGATGCGCCAAGCAGTGAGAACCAGAGTGGAAGAGTCACCGCGATAGTTTAGATCAGCCGTGGAGGGCTAGGCTATTTCTCTTGGTCATGGGTGGAAATAGAAACTTCACGTGCCGCGTCAACCGCTTCGATGGCGCGGACCATGAAACCGTGGAGCAATTGCACCTGTTCGGGTGTGTAATCGGAAATTAGTTGCATCATTTGCTCAGCTAAAGGCATGAACATGGCGCGCCCGTCGAGGCGTGCCTGATCGGTCAGGGCGATTCGCACGACGCGGCGATCCTTATCCCCGCGCTGTCGCTGCACATATCCCAAGCGTTCGAGCCGGTCCAGAAGTGCGGTGGTTGCCGGGGAGCTCAGATGCAGTTCACGGGAGAGATCGCTGGGAGATGGCAGGCGGCGCTCACGCTCGTAACGAAGAATGACCGATAAGGCATTCATGTCTGTGCGGTGAGTTCGATGCAGGGCTCCGGTGGATTCCACATAGCGATCCGAGGCCTGGGCGAAACGCTGTAGCAGCTGCACTAACTCGAAACTTTGCCGTGACTCCATAACGGTATCTTATATCTAATGGTATAGTTCGATAATGGAATTACTTCCTTGACGAACGAAATCTCGTCTTGAAGCCCAAACCTTGCCCGTGAACGCACAGTGAGAAGGAACCTCGTGGCAGAGCATGAAGAATCACCGGCACGCCGGAGCACGTCTAAGCGAACCGGAGTGCGAGTACTGATCGCTTCGGTGTTAATTCTGGTTTGGTTGGCCGTCGCGGGTATTGGCGGCCCCACCTTCGGAAAGCTATCCGAAGTGCAAACCAATGATCAGGCCGCATTCTTGCCGACCTCCGCCGAGGCAACTAAGGCCTTGGAGTGGCAGGACAAATTCCGCGACAGCGATGCAATTCCTGCTGTCGTGTTAGTCACATCCGAGGATGGGTTAGATGGGCAAGTCGCCGCCACACTTGCTGAGGACTTGTCAGACTTTGAATACCTAGACGGAGAGGTGACCGGGCCGTTTATTTCTGAGGACGGGCTCGCCATTGAGCTGTTGATCCCCATTAGCGGCGAGGTCAAAGCCGATGAAGGGGTCGAAGCACTCCGCACTCTTCTGCCGGATCTGATCCCCGAGGGCAGTATTAGTTATGTGACCGGACCAGCCGGTTTTAGCGCCGATCTCATCGAAGCTTTTGGAGGTATCGACGGGATTCTGCTGGGTGTGGCGCTCGCCGCGGTACTGATCATTCTGTTGCTGGTCTATCGCTCCTTGCTACTACCTCTAGCGGTACTGATGACCAGTATGGTGGCGCTCTGCGCCGCGATTGTCGTGGTCTACTACATGGCTGACGCGGGCTGGATCCGTCTAGACGGACAGTCACAGGGCATCTTGTCGATTCTTGTCATTGGCGCTGCAACCGACTACTCGCTGTTGATGGTGGCACGCCATAAGGAAGCGCTGAGCCGTGGGGAGCAGAAGTGGAAGGCCGTGAATACGGCCATTCGTGGATCCTTTGAACCGATTATCGCCTCGGGCGGTACCGTGACCGTGGGTCTGCTCTGCCTGCTGTTCTCTGATCTGAACTCGAATAAGGCACTTGGCCCGATTGCCGCCAGCGGCATCATCTTCTCGATCATTGCTGCATTGTCATTCCTGCCCGCAGTTCTCGGCCTGCTCGGCCGCGCCGCGTACTGGCCTTTTGCTCCGAAGCCGGAACTAGAAGGACAACATGCCGCGATGCGTGACGGGCTCTGGGGCAAGATCGCCAACTTTGTCGCCAAGCGTAGCCGCCTGGTTTGGGTGGCGACCACGCTGTTGCTGATCGTTGGTGCACTGGGCATGACCCAGCTCAAGGCCAGCGGTGTTCCGCAAAGCGAACTGGTGACCGCCCAATCCGAGGCACGTGACGGACAGATTGCCCTGGGCGAGCATTTCCCGGGAGGGTCTGGATCCCCAGCTATCGCGGTGGTTCAGGAATCTGAAGCCGAGATACTGCTTGAAGACATTACAAACCTGCAGGGCGTGGACTCGGCATATCTTCAGGCTGAAGATGGCGGACCGGCCATGGCCGAACGCGGTGCCGAACCGCAGGTAGTTGAAGGCCGCTCACTCATTTCCATCACCCTTGCCGATGCTGCCGACTCGGATGAGGCTAAGGACACCGTGAAGGAGCTGCGTGATCTGGTTCATGCGCAGGATGCTGACGGATTGGTTGGCGGTACTACCGCCACTCAGATCGACACCGCCGCAACTGCAATGGCGGACCTGTTCAAGATCATCCCGTTGATTCTCGTGGCGATCCTGATCATTTTGATGCTGCTACTGCGTTCGATCTTGGCGCCGGTGCTGTTGATCCTGACCACCGTCCTGTCCTATGGAACCGCGATGGGCGTCAGTGCCTTGGTGTTCAATAACATCTTCGGGTTCTCCGGTGCCGATCCGGCTGTCCCACTCTTCGGCTTCGTGTTCTTGGTTGCGCTGGGCGTGGATTACAACATCTTCTTGATGACCCGTGTCCGCGAAGAAGCTCTGAAACACGGAACCATCGAAGGTGTGAACCGTGGGCTGAAGGTCACCGGTGGGGTCATTACCTCGGCTGGTGTGGTTTTGGCCGCGACATTCGCCGCATTGGGAATCATTCCAATCATGTTCCTCGTGCAGTTGGGCTTCATTGTCGCCTTCGGCGTGCTGCTCGATACCTTGATTGTTCGTTCCTTGCTGGTTCCAGCATTGGTTCACGAAATCGGACGTGCTGTCTGGTGGCCGAGCAAACTCTCGCGAGGTACGAAGTAACCCTGTCAGAGGTTGATAGGTGGCGGAAGTCTCCTGAACAAGCCGATATCCAGTGGCCTAGGGCGCAGGATATCGGCTTGTTCGCTGATAGAATCATGGATGTGCACAAGCGGTTGCGTCGAGTTTTCGGCGCAGACCCAAGTTCTTGCATGCGTCGACTGATATAGATTTCCCACCGGTCTCGGGGCAATTTCTCTGCCCGCGCGGCCACGCGTACTTTTCGGATCAGCGTTCTTGATCCGGGCGCGGCTGCGGACTTTCTCCAGCTTTCGGCGACCCGATGCGCCGATCATGGCGTTTAAGCTAGTAATAGAGAAAGTTCGTTCATGACTTCAACTTTTAGCGCCCTTGGCGTGCCAGAAAACCTTGTTGCCGTTCTCGAAGCGCAGGGTATTACCAGCCCGTTCCCAATTCAGGAAGCAACCTTGCCCTCCACCCTTGCCGGTGGAGATGTATTGGGCCGCGGTCAGACCGGTTCGGGTAAAACCCTAGCCTTCTCGCTTCCCCTGGTGGCCCGCTTGGCAGCCAAGCCGCAGCGTCGCAAGGCCCGTTTTCCGCGCGCGCTGATCATGGCCCCAACCCGCGAATTGGCTACTCAGATCGCCAAGACCACCGAGCCGTTGGCCGAGGCCGCGGGTTTGCGTACCACCGTGATTTACGGTGGGGTGGCCCAGAGCCGTCAGGAAAAGGCGCTGAACGATGGGGTAGATATTGTCATCGCCTGTCCTGGGCGCCTGGACGATTTGATGAAGCAGAAGCTCGTTGACCTGTCCCATGTTGAAATTTCGGTGTTGGACGAGGCCGACCACATGGCCGACATGGGCTTCCTACCTGTCGTACGTCGGATCTTGGATCGCGTACCAACTGGAATTCAACACCTGCTGTTCTCGGCAACTTTGGACAACGGGGTCGATAAGGTCGTCAAGCGTTACCTGCAGAACCCCACCATTCATTCAGTGGATGCACCCCAGGCTGCGGTCAACACGATGGAACACCGCGTCTTTGTGATCTCTGCCGATGAAAAGAAGGAAATGGTGCGTACTCTGGCCAGCGGCACCGGCCGTCGCATCATGTTCATGCGCACCAAGCACCATGCCAAGAAGATGGCCTTGTGGCTCTCGAAGGCTGGCATCCCGGCGGTGGACCTGCACGGTAACCTCAGCCAGAACGCTCGCGACCGAAACCTGGCAGCCTTCGCTGACGGTTCGGCCAAGGTGCTGGTGGCTACCGACGTGGCCGCCCGCGGCGTCCATGTGGACGGGGTGGAGCTGGTGGTGCACATTGATCCGCCAGCGGAGCACAAAGCCTACCTGCACCGTTCGGGACGTACCGCGCGTGCCGGCTCCGATGGCACCGTGGTCACTATTGCTACCCGGGAGCAACAAGGCGATGTGGCTCAGCTGCTGAAGCAAGCTGGCCTGAAGGTTCCTTTCGAGTCGGTAGATCGTAACTCCCCGGCGGTGGCCGAGGTAGTTGGCGAAGTAGCAGACTTGGTGACCTACGTTGCCCCAGTGAAGCAGCAGCCCAAGCGCAGCACTTCGACCAAGACACACAGCACCGGCACCGCCAACCGTTCGCGCGGTGGACAGAGCAGCCGTCCCGCCCGTAGGGGTTCATCGCTTGAGGAGCAGCAGCGCGCAGGCGGCACCCACCGCTCCGAACGTGGCGCTCAAAGTGCTAGTGATCGTCCGGCACGGTCCTCACGCGGGTCAAATACCGAGCGTCCAGGCAATGGCTCGCGTGGTTCGCGTACTGGCGGGCGTTCGGCCGGGGCCCGAACTACGGCCGGTGCTACCGCAGGTACTCGTGGACGCGGCCCGCGTCGCGCCACCAGCCCGGCGACTGGCGGACGCTAGACCCTCAGTACGAGCAGAATGCTGTAACCCCCGCTTTCTGGAGTGATCCGGAACGCGGGGGTTAAATTTGTTAACCTGGGTTGATCTTAAACCGGCCCTTCGCAATCTGAGCGGTAGCAGTCTGTCCGACCACCAACGCAGAGTAGCGATCGAAGGCAAAGTTGTTGGAGATGACGCTTGCTGCTACCGGTGTGGGGCTCAAGGAACGCCCCGTGCGCAGCGGCACCGTAGGTTCGTGCGCTGCGACACGGTGGGTTCGTGCGCTGCGACACGGTGGGTTCGTGTGTCTGGGACTAGCGGACCCTAGCGATTAACGTTTTTTACGTCCGAAAACAAAATAGGAAATCGGACCGATGAAATTCACGAAGCTGGCTGCCACCCACACGATTTTGGATCCGTTGATCTGACTACTCTCTCGCTTCGAGATGTCGCGCAGAGCCGTGCCTAATAAGATCAACTGCACTGCGGCAGCCGCAACAATGGAGAGTTGAGCCGAGCGGGTAAGTTCAGAAAACTTTTTCTTTTCATTCATCGTTGCTCTCCTTAGTGGCCGAAATGACTGAAAACCACGCGTTGAAGTGGTGTTTAAAGGATATCTCTAAAACCGGGAATGAATCGATGCTGGGTCTTGTTGAACAAGACAGAACGCAAAGTTGAGTGAGTTAGACTCAGGTTTGATTTGACACTCAGAAACCCAAGAGTAAACTTGAGTGCAGAACGCTCAACTGGGCAGAAGCCCGCCGCGTTAGTATTTTCACCAAGGCAAAAGGAGAACCACTATGTCGCGTGCCGTAGGTATCGACCTCGGAACCACCAACTCCGTCGTTTCCGTTCTGGAAGGCGGCGAGCCAACCGTTATCGCTAACGCGGAAGGTAACCGCACCACTCCATCGATCGTTGCTTTCTCCAAGAGCGGCGAAGTGCTGGTTGGTGACATTGCCAAGCGTCAGGCCGTGAACAACATCGATCGCACCATCGCCTCGGTTAAGCGCCATATGGGCACCGACTGGTCGATCGACATTGACGAGAAGAAGTACACCGCACAGGAAATTTCGGCTCGTACCTTGATGAAGCTGAAGAACGATGCCGAGTCCTACCTAGGTGAAAAGGTCACCGACGCGGTAATTACCGTTCCTGCCTACTTCAACGACGCCGAGCGTCAGGCTACCAAGGAAGCCGGTGAAATCGCTGGTCTGAACGTCCTGCGTATCGTCAACGAGCCAACCGCGGCTGCACTGGCCTACGGTCTGGAAAAGGGTAAAGAAGACGAACTGATCCTGGTATTCGACCTTGGTGGCGGTACCTTTGACGTCTCCCTGCTGGAAGTTGGCAAGGATGAGGATGACTTCTCCACCATTCAGGTTCGCTCTACCGCGGGCGACAACCGTCTGGGTGGCGATGACTGGGATCAGCGCGTCGTTGACTGGCTGCTAGCTCAGGCTAAGGCCAAGGGTGCGGACCTGTCCAAGGACAAGATTGCCCTGCAGCGTCTGAAGGAAGCTGCCGAGCAGGCCAAGAAGGAACTGTCCTCGGCTACCAGCACCAACATCTCGCTGCAGTACCTATCGGTTACCGCAGACGGTCCAGTGCACTTGGATGAGCACCTCTCGCGTGCCAAGTTCCAGGAGCTGACCGCAGATCTTCTGGAGCGCACCAAGAAGCCTTTCCAGGATGTCATCCGCGAAGCCGGTGTCAAGGTTTCGGATATCGCTCACGTGATTCTGGTCGGCGGTTCCACCCGTATGCCAGCCGTGGCCGAACTGGTCAAGGAAATGGCCGGCAAGGAAGCCAATAAGGGCGTGAACCCTGATGAGGTTGTTGCCGTGGGCGCAGCCCTGCAGGCAGGCGTTCTGAAGGGCGAGCGCAAGGACGTTCTGCTGATCGACGTCACCCCACTGTCCTTGGGTATTGAAACCAAGGGTGGCGTGATGACCAAGCTGATCGAGCGCAACACCGCGATCCCGACCAAGCGCAGTGAAACCTTCACCACCGCTGAGGACAACCAGCCATCGGTTTCTATCCAGGTCTTCCAGGGCGAACGCGAGTTCACCCGCGACAACCAGGCTCTGGGCACCTTCGAGCTGACCGGCATCGCACCGGCTCCACGTGGTATCCCACAGGTTGAGGTCACCTTCGACATCGATGCCAACGGTATCGTTCACGTTTCGGCTAAGGACAAGGGCACCGGTACCGAGCAGTCGATGACCATCACCGGCGGCACCTCGCTGTCCAAGGATGACATTGAGCGCATGGTACGCGAAGCCGAAGAGCACGCTGCAGAGGATAAGAAGCGCCGTGAGGCTGCAGAAACCCGTAACGCTGCCGAACAGGCTGCTTACTCGGTTGACAAGCTGATCAAGGACAACGAGGACAAGCTGCCTGAAGAGGTCAAGACCGAAGTTCAGGCTGACGTTGACGCGCTGAAGGCTACCTTGGAGAAGCAGGACAACGACGACGAGGTCAAGGCTGCGTTCGAGAAGTTGCAAGCTTCGCAGACCAAGCTCGGCGAAGCGATCTACGCTAACGCACAGGCTGAAGGCGCTGCCGCAGGTGAGGGACAGGATCCAGCACCTGAGGAAGACATCGTCGACGCCGAGGTTGTCGACGAAGACGAAGCCGACAAGAAGTAGGGAGTAAGGGAATATGTCCGAGGCACAGGACCAGAACGCCAACTCCGGCGAGCAGCCGGAGAACCAGCAGGACGCTGCCAATGAGCAGCCGAACGCCGACGCTTTGGGTCAGGCCGAGGCGATCCTGAACGAAGCCGGCGAATCCGTCGAGTCCGAACAGGACGAGGTCGCCGAGGTAGTCACCGAACTACGCAACGACCTGCTTCGTCTCCAGGCCGAGTATGTCAACTACCGTAAGCGCGTGGAGCGTGACCGCGAAGTTGTCCGCGACAATGCGGTCCAGTCGGTGCTCGCCTCCCTGCTTCCGGTACTGGATGACATCGACGCGGCCCGCCAGCACGGGGACTTGGCCGATGGCCCGTTCGCGGCCATCGCCAACAAGCTCGACGGTGTCCTGCAAACACACGGTCTGGAACGTATCGATCAGAACGCCGTGGAATTCGACCCCAACGTGCATGAGGCGCTTTTACGCCAGCCCGTTGAAGGTATCGAAGCAGACCACGTCGGAGCGATCCTACGTATCGGATACAAGAAGGGGGAGCGCATCCTGCGCGCCGCCCAAGTGATGGTATCCACCGGCGAGTAGTCGCCGAGACAAATACACACCGACACTGCCCACTGCCGATTCTCGACAGTGGGCAGTGTTGAATCGGCCGATGAAAGGTTGGATGCCTGATGGCAAGTCAGGACTGGATCGAAAAGGATTTCTACGCGATCCTTGGCGTCCCCAAGGACGCAAGCGACGCGGATATTAAAAAGGCCTACCGGAAACTGGCGCGGCAGTATCACCCGGACACTAACGCCGGGGATGCCAAGGCAGAGCAGAAGTTTAAAGACATTTCCGAAGCGAACTCGGTGCTCTCGGATCCCGAGGAACGTAAACAATACGACGCGATCCGGGCCATGGGCTCCGGTGCACGTTTCACCTCCGGTGGTCCAGGTGGCGGACAGGGCGCAGGGTTTGAGGACATTTTCTCCAACCTCTTCGGCGGCGGTGCACCCGGCGGTGGCCGGGGTGGGCAGGTCCCACCGGAATTCGCGGACCTCTTTGGCGGTGGCGGCGGTTTCGGCGGTGGGGGAGGCTTTGGTGGCTTTGGCCGTCAGGCCCCACCACAAAAGGGCGCAGACCGCACCGCTAGCACCTCGATTTCCTTCGCCGGAGCCATTAAGGGAACCACCATCGGGTTACGTGAACCGAATGGTGAAGTCATTGATGTGCGGATCCCGGCCGGGATCAAGGATGGTCAATCGGTGCGCGTGCGCGGTAAGGGGCAACCCGGAGCCGCCGGCAACGGTGACCTGCTGGTGAAAGTGAAGGTCTTAGAGCACCCCTTCTTCAAGCGGGAGGAACACAATATTCGAATCCACGTTCCGGTCAGCTTCGATGAAGCTGCACTAGGCGCGAAGATTCAGGTTCCCACCTTGGAGGGTGAGGCCGTGACCGTCAAGGTTCCGGCAGGTTCCAATTCCGGGCGTACCTTGCGGCTCAAGGGGCGTGGGGTGAAAACCTCGAAGGTCAGTGGCGATCTGCTCATCGTCCTCGATGTGGTGGTTCCCCAGAATCTGAGTTCGGCGGCCAAACAAGCGGTCGAAGACTTCGCTGCGGCCACTGCGGGGGAAGACCCCCGCGCGGATTTGGCGGCCAAAGCCAAACTGTGAGTGTTGGCCGACCGCCGGTGAGAAGACCGGAGGTCGGCGCACTACACTGAGAACAACGTGTAAGGTCCCAGGAAAGGTGGTAGAAGAGCATGACCGGTGACTTCATTCGTCCGGTTTTTGTCATCTCAGTCGCCGCTCAGCTGGCTGACATGCACCCACAGACTCTCCGGCAGTACGACCGCATGGGTTTGGTTTCACCGAGTCGACAGGCGGGAAAACAGCGCCGCTACTCACAACGCGATGTGCAACTTTTGCGCCAAGTCCAACAGCTGAGCAAAGAAGGCGTGTCCCTCGAAGGTATCCGGCGGATACTGCAGTTAGAACGCGAGGTGGAGCAGTTGCGCGGGCAGGTGCAAACACTCTCCGTGGAGGTACACCAACTGCGCAATAGTCAGAGTCGAGTCTTTGCGGCGGGAACGACCGCCGGAGATGTGGTCAGTCTGGCCCGTGGAATGCGTCCGGTACGCCGCGAAACCAGCTTTGGAATCTTTACTACCCAGCGAGCAATTGGTCGCTAATTTAGGGATCTAGGGGCAATGTCGCGTTGTTCAGGGGATAAAAACTCTGGGTCAGCATGAGCAAACTGCCCAGTTCGAAGTGGACTCAACCATCAAGTAGTGACCAATAAAGCCTGTGTCATCCGCAAAGCCATCACCCAAGGGGAACATGATCAAGCCATCGAGGACATTCAAGGCCTCGGTGCTAGCCCGGTGGGGTAAAGATTCGGGGGCTGACATTGCCATTATGCAATGTCAGCCCCTGCTCTCAATTCATCGTCGCTCAGCTCGTACTAAGCCTTACGGGTATAGGCCAGATCGAAGATCAGTCGTCCGGAGTTCAGCGCCTTGCCTTCGAAGCTGGTCAGGATACGACGCTCAAAGCGTGGTGCCCAACCGCCTTGCTCATCAATGAAGTCGGGATCGCTTTCCTCTTTCTCTAGACCCTGTCGCCGCACCTGTGTCAGATTGCTTTCTTCACCTGCGAAGTTTCCGGGGAACTGGTTCTCGAACGCCTCGTGGGCTTCGAGAAGTTCCCGCATCTGTTCGGCGTAATTTGACCAGTCGGTGGCTAGTCGTAGGGTGCCACCGGGCTTCAAGATGCGGGCCACCTTATCGAGGAATGAGCTTTTGATCAGGCGCCGCTTGTGATGGCGGGATTTATGCCAAGGATCGGAGAAGAAGATCCAGATTTCATCGGCGCTATTTTCCGAGAGCATGACATCAAGAACTTCGGGAGCGTTGGCCTGAATGGCTCGGACATTTTCTAAACCGAAGGATTCGACCTTGAGCATCAGCTGAGCTAACCCGGGGCGGTAGACCTCCACCGCCAAATAGTTGCTTGCTGGATCGTCCTTGGCAGCATTGGCGATACATTCACCTAACCCGGTGCCGATTTCCACAATCAGCGGAGCCTGCCGAGCGAAGGTCTGCTCCAAATCCAAATGCTGATCATCGGCTACCGAGGTGTCAGCGCGCTTACGTTCGGGTTCAATGATGAAGCGTTCGGCATTGCGTTCCCAGGCTTTGGCCCGCCGGCCCTGCAGGCGATTACCACGGCGAACAAAAGATACTGGTTCGTTGCGGTACAGCTCAGGGTCGCGATAGTCAGGATCGTTGATGGATTCGGGATTAAGGCTACTGTCGCTCATGATGATTTATCCTAGCCGAGCTTTATTGTGCAGGCGGTGTCGTCTCCGCGTGAGAACCATCGCGTGATTGACTCGAATTCCCGGGCTGGCTCAGGGTATTCCCGGATGGTGTGGGGTCGGGAACATGCGAGATGATGAGGCTATGAACCTATTGCGTGCGGTGCTTAACGTCATTTGGCTGGTCTTTGGTGGGCTGTGGCTCGCCCTTGGCTACGTGCTGGCCGGCATTATTTGCTGTCTGCTCATTGTCACGATTCCCTTTGGGATTGCCTCGTTCCGGATTGCCGGTTACGCGCTGTGGCCCTTTGGGCGCACCGTGGTGGATCGCGGGCCGGTGGGAGCCTTCTCAACCCTGGGCAACGTGATCTGGCTGATTGTGGCGGGAATTTGGATCGCCATCGGCCACGTGATGACCGCGATACCGATGTTCGTCTCGATCGTTGGTATCCCGCTGGGAATCGCAAACTTGAAGATGATCCCGGTCTCGCTGATGCCGCTGGGCAAGGCCATCGTTCCCTCGGATTACTACATCGGCTCCATTCGAAACCGCTAGTCGACGGAATAAATATCGCGTGTGTCACCCCTCGCGGGAGGTGCGCGCGATATTTTGCTTAAAGATCAGGCAAGTGTGAAGCCGCTCAAAAAGTGTCAGATTCAGCCGCGCGGGCTAAAGGATTTCATCTGAGCTTTCACCAAATGACGAAGATGAGTAGCACTGTCGTCGCGATTGCTCCCGTTAGGTAAAACGCGGCGAGTTTCCAACTAGCTTTCACTTCGCCCAGTGCATACCTATTGTAAATCCGTTGAATCCGGCCCCTACTCCTTCGCCCGAAGGGGTTTCCGAGGATAAGAACTGCCAGCGTAGGAAGAATGTAGATCACGCTGTAGCCCATGAGTAGCAGCACACCGGTGGAAGAAGGAATCTCGGCGTTGATGATGCGCTCCACGGCTAAGAACATGGGAAAAGTACTGGGTAGATCGGCCACTGTGGCCAGCGCGCCAAGGGGTAGCCCGGACCAAGGGTTAACCCACGAAGGGTGTTTGAACTGGCAGCGGTGCTGGCGGCGAAGTAGCAGACGAGGACACCGGCAACGAAGGAGGCAAGGCCCCCGCAGCGGAGGTCCAACTTATCGCTGCCGGACGACGGGCGAGAAGGATAATCGCCACGACGACCCAGATCGTTGACAGATTTAGCGAGTCCACCAGTGGCCGCATCCGTTCGAGGTAACTGCGCGCATGGGCTTTATCTTGCTGGGCGATTGATGACAGCCCATCGACGGCGAGCCGAACGAGCAAAACGCGGTCCTTGTCCGACCCGTCGGCGCTCAGCTCGGCATCCCAACGGCGGGCGTCCGCGCTTTCGATGGCCGCAGTAGATGTGCTGGAGCGGACAACGACCCACGGGCCCCAGTCGAGATGCAACTCGTCCTGAGACTGTTCACTGACAAACCACTCGGCCTCGTCGCACATCGCGCGTACGTAAGCCCGCAGGAGCTTGCCGGGCCGGTTCTCGGTCAGGTCGCCTGTTTGTAAACGATGCTGCGAATCTCGTCGAAGATCCCGCGCGTCAGCGCGTCGAAAAGGACGGAGCGCGAGCTGAAGTGGTGAAGCAAACCGCTCTTGGATATGCCTGCTGCTGCGGCGATGCCACCGATCGATACTCCGAGGCCGTCCTTGGCGATGAGCCGCGAGGCAGCAGCCAGAATTAATCGGCGCGTACGCGCGGTGTCTGGGGGGCAGTGCTCGTCTGCCCGGTAGCTCGTCAGCCATGGGCAACACTATGCAGACCAAAATTATTGCTGCATAGACCATTTAGTCTGTTTAGCTTGCGGCGCGGCAGGTTTTAGTTATCGCTTCTTGTGGGGGGACACCGCGGATGAGGCGCTGTCGGATAGTGGGCTACTGGCCGTCACGAGCCTTGCCCTCGAAGAGCTCGGCGAAGAGTTGCTGCTCTAGGAGGGTTGCCAACATGAGGGTTGCGGGGTCCAGGAGGAGTTGACGTGAACTGTGAGTGACCGGCCTCCGGGGTGGACATTGCGGCAGGATTGGAAAAATTTCTGGTGATGTTCGGAATAGATTCTCTGAAAAGTAAGTTGAGTCAAGTACACTCAAGTTTACGAGGTGTTTGATTTAGAGAAGGGACTCGCGTGGACACCAAACTCACAACCAAGAGCCAGGAAGCACTATCGGCTGCCGGGATGAATGCCTCTACCGCCGGCAATCCACAAATTGAACCAGCCCACCTACTTAAAGCATTGCTCGATCAGCGGGATTCGGTGGCCGTGGCGTTGCTGAAAACCGCGGGGATCGACGTGGATGGCCTCTCCGTTAAGGCCAGTTCGGTCATTAAGAACCTGCCTTCTGGTTCTGGCTCATCCGTAGCTCAAGCGCAGTTCTCGCGACAGCTGCTGCAGAGCGTCAGCGCTGGACAGGAGCTGGCTACCGAGCTTGGCGATAGCTACGTGTCCACCGAACACCTGATTATTGCCCTTGCCTCGGATATCACCAAGGCCGGTGAGGCTATGCGTGAGGCCGGAGCCACTCGGGAACTGCTCAGTGCCACCCTGCCATCCATCCGCGGGGATCGAAAAGTCGATAGCCCGGATCCGGAAGGGACCTTCCAGTCCTTGGAGAAGTTCGGGACGGACATGACCGCTCTGGCTCGCTCTGGCAAACTGGACCCGGTAATTGGGCGCGATAAGGAAATTCGTCGCGTGGTACAGGTTCTTTCCCGACGTACTAAGAACAACCCGGTGCTGATCGGTGAACCAGGTGTCGGTAAAACAGCGGTAGTTGAGGGGCTCGCCCAGCGCATGGTCGCCGGAGACGTTCCCGAATCATTGCGTGGCAAAACCCTCATTTCACTAGATCTGGGTGCCATGGTTGCCGGAGCAAAATACCGCGGTGAGTTTGAAGAGCGTCTGAAAGCCGTCTTGGAAGAAATCAAAGCTGCCGATGGCCAAGTCGTGACCTTCATTGATGAGATTCACACGGTGGTCGGCGCCGGAGCATCCGAGGGCGCCATGGACGCCGGGAACATGCTTAAACCCATGCTGGCCCGCGGCGAATTGCGCCTAATCGGTGCCACCACCTTGGATGAGTACCGCGAAAATATTGAGAAGGACCCCGCTCTAGAACGTCGTTTCGCCCAGGTGTACGTGGGCGAACCTAGCGTTGATGACACCATCGCCATCCTGCGTGGGTTGAAAGAACGCTACGAGGCACACCATAAGGTGGCGATCGCCGATAACGCGCTGGTGGCCGCCGCCTCCTTGTCGAACCGTTATATTTCGGGTCGTCAGTTGCCGGATAAGGCCATCGACTTAGTTGATGAGGCCGCCAGTAGATTGCGCATGGAAATCGACTCGGCACCCGAGGAAATTGACGAGCTGCGTCGTGATGTGGACCGGCTGACCATGGAAGAGCTAGCGCTGTCCACCGAAACCGACCCGGCATCGGTTGAACGCTTGGAGGCCTTGCGGAAGGACATGGCCGACAAGCGCGAGAAACTTGATGCGCTCAATTCCCGTTGGGAAGCCGAAAAGGCAGGACTGAACCGTTTAGGAGATTTGAAGGCAAAACTTGATGAACTGCGCAGCGAAGCCGAAAGGTATCAGCGCGAAGGAGATCTGGAGAACGCCTCGCGGTTGCTCTACGGGCAGATCCCAAGCCTGCAACAGGAAGTGGACGCTGCTGCGGCCGCCGAAGCCAATGATGAAGAGCGGGAGTTGATGGTTGCCGAACAGGTGACCGCCGATGATATCGCCGAGGTGATCTCCTCTTGGACCGGTATTCCGGCCGGGCGGATGTTGCAGGGCGAGAGCCAGAAGCTACTAGAGATGGAAGATGTCATTGGGCAGCGACTGATTGGGCAGAAAAAGGCGGTCGCCGCGGTGTCCGATGCGGTGCGCCGTTCGCGTGCCGGAATCGCGGATCCGGATCGACCTACCGGTTCCTTCCTCTTCCTCGGGCCTACGGGTGTGGGTAAGACCGAACTGGCGAAGTCTTTAGCGGACTTCCTCTTTGATGACGCCCGCGCGATGGTGCGCATCGACATGTCCGAATACTCCGAGAAACACGCGGTCTCCAGGCTCGTGGGTGCCCCTCCAGGGTATGTCGGTTATGAGGAAGGTGGCCAGCTCACCGAGGCGGTACGCCGTCGACCATACTCGGTGATCCTGCTCGACGAAGTCGAAAAGGCGCACCCGGAAGTCTTCGACATCCTGCTGCAGGTACTGGATGATGGCCGGCTCACCGACGGGCAGGGTCGCACTGTGGACTTCAGGAACACCATCCTGATCCTCACCTCCAACCTCGGCAGTCAGTTCCTGATTGACCCGACCTTGGAGGATAGTGCGAAGCGTGACGCGGTGATGAACGTGGTCAACGCCTCGTTCAAACCCGAGTTCCTGAATCGTTTGGATGAGGTCATCTTGTTCGACGCGTTGAGCGTGAAACAGCTGAGCCATATTGTGCAGCTGCAGATCGACTCCCTGTCGGCGCGTCTGTCCGAACGGCGTCTGAGTTTGGACGTAGATGCCGCAGCTCGCGACTGGCTGGCGTTGACCGGTTACGATCCGGCCTACGGTGCCCGCCCGCTACGCCGACTGGTACAGCGGGAAATCGGCGACCGTTTGGCTCGTGAAATCCTCGCCGGAACCATCCAAGACGGGAACACCGTCAAGGTCGGTCTGGACGTTGAAGGGAACCAGCTGACCGTGGCCCCGGCCTAGACGGAATCAGTATTCTGAAGGCAAGTTAAACGCAGCAGACGCCGCACCCGAGGGTGCGGCGTCTGCGGTGAGTCTACTGTTTAGCTTTCCTCCGGTGGCAGCAAGAGCGAGCTGCGAATATTTCCCTCGTTCAGTGACAGGAAGCAAGAAACGAGACGATCCCCTTGGGACCAGGTGCCCTGGCTAGGCCGGGAAAAGTGGTAGGTCCAGCTCGAATCCAACGGCGAACTTGGGTCCAAAGGAATGGACTTGCATAGGTTCTCAGCCTCGCTGAGCAGCCGGTCCGCCCCGGGAAATTCTTCGCCCTCCAACTCGAAACTGCCAATCAACTGCGCATTATGCGCCGAATCACAGCTCACTATGGTTTGCGGGTCCAAGGGGGAGTGGAAACCCCGCAAGCATTCGCCCACTTCCAGATGTTCCGGAGCCATACCCTCGGCTATCACCCCATCAAGCCCCGGATTGGGGTTGCGTTCCACTTCCGAACCCAATGGCGCGGAATCGGGGGCAAGAAAACGCATAACGATGAACACCGTGGCTGCAGCCAAAGCAAGAAAAGCAATGACGAGCAGAATCCATTGGCCGGTCAGCTTCTTTTCAGGCTCCGGCTCGGGCTTCAAGGGCGGCAGTGCTGCCCGCGGCTCGGGGAGATTGTTCTCGGCCACCGATGTGAACTCCTTCACATGGATCTGTTTGCGGGTCTATGATTCGCAGGACTTGAGGTTAGTCTAGCGGTTTGCTCACGTGTTGCGTTCAGCGCTCGCCGTGGAATCGTGTTAACCTTTAATTACGAAAGAACTGATCACATATTCGGGGGCCTTCGCCGGTTAAGCGGTGGACCACCTCCCGACTCTACTGAAAAGAGGGGGTCACGCCAT
The DNA here is from genome assembly GCF_050753455.1 of Glutamicibacter uratoxydans. Taxonomy (GTDB): domain Bacteria; phylum Actinomycetota; class Actinomycetes; order Actinomycetales; family Micrococcaceae; genus Glutamicibacter; species Glutamicibacter uratoxydans_A. Next base: position 2,578,250 of record NZ_CP192736.1, on the reverse strand, counting down.
GGGGCGCGGCCGTCAAAAGGCTAAAGCACAGCGTCAGGCGCGAGACATTAAGTACTACTCGCCCGCTACCGATTTGACCGCACTGGAACGTGAACTCGGCATCCGTACCGAGAATTACGCTCAGGCGTCTGAGCCAGTCAAACCCGAGTATGACGACGAGTATTCGGAGTACGACGATCTGGCCAAGAAGTATTCCGATGACCTTGGGGACGAGAGCAAGTAACTAGTCCTTCGGATATTGGGCGGTGATGTGCCCAGTGTCCGTCAATTGTCGAAGTACTTTGAACTTTCAGTACCTACATCACAGGACAAGCCGCAATAACTAGGCTAAATTTAGCCCTAGCTCGTTGCGGCATTTGTCGTGTCCGCAAGCTCCTGAGAAAGGCCTGCTTTGAAAGATCAGCATTCCCTGTCGATTCAGATGGCCCACCATTCGGCCGTCCGTTCGATGCAGCGAATCGTGGAACAAAGCGCCGAAGCTCATGACCCGGATCAGGCCCGGGCAGGGGTGCAACAGTTACTTGATACCGGCAAGGTTCTGGTGCTAACCGGGGCCGGGGTATCTACGGATTCGGGGATTCCCGACTACCGTGGCCCCAATGGGTCTCTGCAACGCCACCGACCGATGACTTACCAGGAGTTTCGTTACCGCCCGGACGCTCGACAACGTTACTGGGCACGGAGCTATGTTGGATGGCGGCACATGTTCCGTGCCGAGCCGAATAACATTCACCGACGTCTGGTGGACTGGGAAGAGCACGGGAAAATTTCCGGGATTATTACCCAAAACGTCGATGGGTTACATCAGCAAGCTGGATCACGCCGGGTGATCCCAGTTCACGGAGACCTGTCAGTGGTCAGCTGTCTCGAGTGCGGTTTCCACGAAGACCGTGAATCCCTGGATGCTCGTTTACAGGCCGCCAACCCCGGATATTTGGAGCAAGTCGAATTGGATCCGCGGGCCGTGAATCCCGACGGGGACGTGGAACTGCCCAATGAACTGGTGCATCAGTTTGTGATGGTTGGTTGCTTACGTTGCGGATCGATTGCCTTGAAGCCCGATGTCGTCTACTTCGGTGAAAGCGTGCCTGCCGAACGCAAGCAACAGATTGCGCAATTAGAAGAAGAATCCAACGCTCTGTTGGTCATGGGATCCTCGCTGGCAGTGATGAGCGGGTATCGAGTCCTGTTGAACTTTGTGCAGCGCGATTTGCCAGTGGCTTTGGTGACAAACGGACATGTGCGCGGAGAAGAGAAGGCGACTTGGCGTTGGCGAGTGCCGCTGGGACGCGCATTAAGTCAGTTGAGCTAGCTAGAGCGACCGGCGGGTACGCTGCGGCGTCGGCTAGCGGGGCCGCTGGATCACCCAGTGGACCCAACCGGGCTAGCCCGGTTGGGTCAGGCCGCTAACCCAGCACCGTGTTTCCCGCTCCGCTGTAGTAGTGGCAGCGAACGGCGCGTCGCTCGAAGCGTTCAGTAGCGGCGAACTCAGGTTTATTATTCTGCATTAACAACGCCGCCGGCGGTCCAAGGACTTAGCTCCTTAGACCGCCGGCGGCGGGTTGGCTTAGCTATTTGGCGTAGTTTCCGGTCAGCAGTACTGCGCCGCCGTCCACACCCTTGGCGCCCTGAACGAAGTCCAAGCCGGCATCCGCTGCGGCTTGATCCAAGTTCTCGACCTGACCCATAACCCAGGCACCCATATTCAGTGCGTTGAGTAGTTCGACGGCACGATCAGCCACCGTGGCGTCAACGACAGCAACCATACCCACACCGAGGTTCAGGGTGCGCTCCAGGTCGCTCTGTGGCACGTTACCCAGCTGGGCGATAGTCGAGAACACTGCTGGTAGCGCCCACGTGGAGCGATCCACGCGAGCCATCAGGCCCTGAGGCAGCACACGAGCCAGATTGGCGGCTAGGCCGCCACCGGTGACGTGGCTGAAGCCGTGCACGCCGAAGTTCTGTCCGTCGTTCAGCTCAGCGACCAGATCCAAGCAGGCGCTGGTGTAAATCCGAGTTGGTTCCAGAAGTTCTTCGCCCAAAGTTCGGCCGAATTCGGCCACTTCGCGCTCTAGCTCCCACTTAGCATGAGCGATCACGCGGCGCACTAAGGAATAGCCGTTGGAGTGGATTCCCGAGGAAGCCATGCCGATGACCACATCTCCAGCCTTCACCCGTTCTGGGCCGAGTAGCTGGTCGGCTTCGATCACACCGGTGGCCGCCCCGGCCACATCATATTCGTCCTCGGCGAGCAGCCCAGGGTGCTCAGCGGTTTCGCCGCCAACTAGTGCGGTACCGGCCAGCTTGCAGCCTTCGGCGATACCACGCACGATGTCTGCAATACGCTCCGGGATGACCTTGCCGGTGGCAATATAGTCAGTCATGAATAGCGGCTTGGCGCCCACTACCACGATGTCATCAACGACCATGCCGACTAAGTCTTGGCCGATGGTGTGGTGAATATCCAATTTCTGGGCGATGGCGACCTTGGTTCCCACCCCGTCGGTGGAGGTTGCTAAGTAAGGCTTCTTGTAACCAGTCAAGAAGGAAACATCGAACAGTCCGGCGAAGCCGCCTACCCCTCCGACAACACCGGAGGTGTGGGTGGCCTTAATAGCACCCTTCATCAGTTCGACGGCACGATCACCGGCCTCGACGTCGACGCCGGCGCCGGCGTAGGTGATGGAGGTTGGCTGCTCTTGCGTACCGCTCATGGCAGAGGGATCCTTTTCTGTCGTGAACACCCGCGCACGATTGTTAGCGCGGACGGTGAGGGAAGTTATGCGGCGCCCGGTTAGAGGGTGACTTCGAATTCCGAATCGGGGCCTGGCTCGCAACCGCTCTGGGTGCGCTGCTCTAGGAGGTTCTTGCCACGACGACCGGTCTCCGGCAATGGGATCGGGTAGTCGCCGGTGAAGCAAGCTGTGCACAGGTTGGCTCGTGGCTGATGGGTGGCCTCGATCATGCCGTCTTCAGAAATGTAGGCCAAGGAATCGGCGCCGATAGATTTGGCGATTTCATCCACGGCCGCACCGTTGGCGATGAGTTCGGCTCGGGTAGCGAAGTCAATCCCGTAGAAACAAGGCCACTTCACCGGAGGTGAAGAGATCTTGACGTGTACTTCTGCGGCTCCTGCTTCACGAAGCATCCGTACCACGGCACGTTGGGTGTTACCGCGAACGATCGAGTCGTCGACCACGGCCACACGCTTGCCTTTGAGTACGGTTTCCAATGCGTTGAGTTTGAGCTTGATACCCAGCTGGCGCAGGGTCTGGCTTGGCTGAATGAAGGTTCGACCCACGTATGAGTTCTTGACGAAGCCGTGAGTGAAGGGGATACCTGACTCTTCGGCATAACCAATGGCTGCCGGGGTTCCGGATTCCGGAACCGGGATCACGATGTCGGCTTCGGACTGATTTTCGCGCGCCAGCTGCCGGCCCATTTCCACGCGTGCTTCGTAGACTGAACGGCCTGCAATGGATGCATCGGGACGAGCTAGGTAGACGTACTCGAAGACGCAACCGGCCGGGGTGGATTCGGCGAAGCGCTGAGACCGCACACCAGCTTCATCGATGGCGATCATTTCGCCTGGCTCGATTTCACGAATAAAGGACGCACCGACGGTGGCGAGGGCTGGTTGCTCAGAAGCTACCACCCAACCACGGTCCAAACGACCTAGAACGAGGGGACGTACACCATGTGGGTCACGAGCTGCGTAGAGGGTGTTTTCATCCATGAAAACAAAGCAGAAGGCACCCTTGATTTGAGGTAGCAGGGCCAACGCGGTTTCTTCGAGGCTTAGTCCCTCGGTGCCGTTGAACAGTGAGGTGACCAGGGCGGTGTCAGTGGTATTGCCTTGGGCGAGTTCACCGGTGACTTTCCCGCCCTCGGCATCAATGCGGCTACGAACCATGTCGGCCAAATCGGCGGAGTTTGTCAGGTTGCCGTTATGCGCTAAGGCAACGGTGCCGGATTTAGTTGGTCCCAGAGTCGGCTGCGCATTAGCCCAGTGGCTGGAGCCGGTGGTGGAGTAGCGGCAGTGGCCGATCGCCAGATGCCCGGTCATGGAGTTTAGGGTGTTTTCGTCAAAGACCTGGGACACCAGACCCATATCTTTGTACACGTTAATGCGCTCACCATCGCTGGTGGCGATGCCTGCTGATTCTTGACCACGGTGCTGTAGCGAGTACAAACCGTAGTAAGTGAGTTTTGCGACCTCTTCGCCTGGTGCCCAGACACCGAAAACACCGCACTCATCTTGCGGTCCTTTTTCGTAGGGAAGAAGGTCATGATTCAGTTGTCCATCGCCACGCGCCATGTTACTAATTCTCTCATGCATCCGGGCCGTTTCCGGCCAAAACTATGGTTCGTTACGGCCATCCTGGAGATCTGAGAACTTCCGAGATGGACGGTAGTTCTTGCGGCTATTCCTTGGGTGTAGGTGTCCCGTTATTTGGTTGCTCATCCTCGGGCAGAGGTACGGCAATTTTCCGTGTTGTGCGTTTGGATGTGATCCGATCAATGACGACATAGACTATCGCGGCAATGGCAAATCCAATAGCAGCACAGGCTGCAGCGAAGTAGCCCAAAGTTGCGGCAACGGTGTAATTGGCTGAAGGCTCTCCGAGCAGAGCAATGATTGCACCTGCCAAGGCCCCCACCACGCCACCGGTAATCAGCATCGGCCAGAGCTTCGGGGAGGTATGAACTTCAACTTCAAACGACTGGTCACCGCGTGCTGCGGCTAGGTCGGGACGAGAGGGGTTTTGCTCCATGGCTTAAGCCTACTCAAAGAGTGGCAGATACGCCGAAAGGTCAGCGCGTAACCCGGAGGCTTGGATCGTCCCTTCGCCCAACGCCTGTTCCCAATGAATCTTTCCGGTGACTAGGGATAAGAAAGTTTCATCTGACATTTCCACGACATTTGGTGGGGTGCCACGGGTGTGCCGGGGACCCGGGATGCATTGGGTCACACCGAAGGGTGGCACCCGTACCTCTACGGAGTTACCTTCGGCGCGGGTGGCTAATTCTTCTAAGGCGAAGCGTACGGCGGTGGCGCGTACCGAGCGTGCGGCTTTAGTACCGCCACTGGTGGAATTCCACTCATGCAGTGCCGCTGCGCCAAGTACCGGATCAATTCTGCGCTTGATGGCCAAGAGTTACACCTTCCATGCCCTGCTTTGATTGCCAGCACTCCAGTCTAGTGCCCCCTGATGCGCCGAGGGGCGACGTTTTCGTTCACCTTTTTCGCAGAGGTCTTCCAGTTAGTGCACATCTTCGGGTACATTATCGTTGGGTTGATCACATCCAAATGGTTTATTTTTTATCGAGGGGACTTTTTTGTGAAAGTTGGACGTGTTTTAGCTGGGGGACTAGGCGCGTTCGCCCTGGCAGCCACCGGCTTGTTGGCGGTTCCTGCGCAAGCGGCGGAACAAAATGTGACGGATTTGAGTGATCCCGCGGTACTAACCGCTCAAGCACTAGCCGAATCTTTGGTAGGTGATGAGACCGAAATCAGCAATGTGAAGTTCACCGGTAGCCCACTCGGGGCCGGACTGGCCACCGGCTTTGCTGATGCGCTGGGTATTGCTGAGGGTGTTGTGCTGGCCAGTGGTGAAGTGGCCGGTGAGAACAGCACGCTGATTGGTCCGAACACTGATACCAGCAACACCGGCGGGCTCGATGTGCCCGGAGACAAGGATCTGGACCTTATCGTCGCTCCACGTACCACCAACGATGCTACGGTTCTCGAGTTTGATTTTGTGCCGAGTTCCTCGCTGGTGACCTTCTCCTACGTTTTTGGCTCGGAAGAGTATCAAGAATATGTGAATTCTTCCTACAACGATGTTTTTGGGTTCTTCGTCAACGGCACTAACTACGCCACGGTGGATACCCCCGCGGGAACTCAGCCGATCACCATTAACTCGATTAACCACGAGACCAACTCGAACTATTACGTCGATAATTCCGTGGAACCTTATTCGGCCAATACGGAGTTGGACGGCTTTACCGTGGTGCTGAACTTTGAAGCCCCGGTCAACGCTGGAGAAGTTAACACCATGAAGTTGGCTATTGCCGACACCGCTGATGACTCGTTGGACTCGGCAGTGATCATTGCCGCGGGAAGCTTCCAATCCAATATGCCACCTACGGTTACCGACCTGAGTGAAACCACCCCGATCAACACACCAATCGACATTAGCTTGCAGGGTTCGGACCCAGATGGGGATGAGCTGACCTTCGAGATTGTTCAGGGCCCGAATCCGGAGCATGGAACCCTGTCGGTCGTCGACGGGAATGTGGTGACCTTTACCCCTGCCGCGGATTACCTTGGCGAGGCGACCTTTGCTTACCTGGCCAATGATGGCACTGCTAATTCCGCAGAGGCCACCGTCAGCATTACCGTGGTGGATGAGGCTCTACCAACTCCTACCCCGAGTACCGAGCCAACGACCGAGCCATCCAGCTCGCCTAGTGCCGAGCCATCCAGCTCGCCAAGTGTCGAGCCGTCCAGTTCGCCAAGCCCCTCGGTGAGTGCTACGCCTACTGACAGCGCAAGCCCAACCCCTTCATCCAGCGATTCGAAGCCTTCGCCAAGCGAAGACCCCGCCGATCCGGATGAAGATCTAGCAGACACTGGTTCGAATAGTGCCTTAGTGCTAAGCGCTGTCGGTGGTGTCCTGCTGGTTGCTGGCACGCTGATCTTCATGGTCAAACGCCGCAGCACACGTCACTAAGTAGCTGATCGCGGATCAGACCCGTGAGCCTCCATCATTGGTTGCTCGCGGGTCTTTTCTGTATTCCGCTGAAGTGGGGCAATGTTCCGACTACCGGGATTAATGCTGTGGTCATAGAACGCTGCTGCGGCCAGTTAGTCCGGTAAGCTTTTGGCCTGTGAAGGTACTGGTTATTGGCCCCGGTGGCCGTGAACATGCAATTGTCCGTGCACTAGCTGCAGACCCCTATGTGGAAGAAGTTCATTGCGCCCCCGGCAACGCCGGAATCTCACGCGATGTTCCGGTCCACGCCATTGACGCGCAGGACCCGGCAGCGGTGGTTAAACTAGCCAGCGAGCTCGGAAGCGACCTGGTCGTAGTGGGTCCCGAAGCCCCACTGGCAGCCGGTGTGGCAGATGCCCTAATCGCGGCCAAGATCCCGGTGTTCGGCCCCACTCAAGCCGCGGCCCAACTCGAAGCGTCCAAGGCCTTTGCCAAGGAAGTAATGGCCGAAGCCGAGGTGCCTACCGCCATGGCGCGCGTCGCCACCAACAGTGCCGAAGCAGCCGAAGCTCTTGATGCCTTCGGTGCACCACATGTGGTGAAGGACGACGGTCTTGCCGCCGGCAAGGGTGTGGTGGTCACCGAGGACCGCGCCGAAGCCTTGGCACATGCTGAAGCTTGTTTTGAGGCTGGCGGTAGCGTGGTCATCGAGGAGTTCCTCGACGGACCAGAAGTGTCGCTCTTCGTCATTTGCGACGGGAAACACGCCGTACCTTTGGCCCCAGCCCAAGATTTCAAGCGGATCTTCGACAACGATCAGGGTCCAAACACCGGTGGTATGGGTGCTTACTCGCCGCTGGCTTGGCTGCCGGAAGGCTTCACCGAAGAAGTTATGGAACGGGTGGCTTACCCCACCATTCGCGAGATGGCCAAGCGCGGCACTCCTTTCACCGGAGTGCTGTACTGCGGATTGGCGCTGACGAAGCGGGGGATTCGAGTCATCGAATTCAATGCCCGATTTGGTGACCCAGAAACCCAAGCGGTGCTGGCACGGTTGAAGACTCCGTTGGGTGGACTGTTGCTAGCTGCGGCTAAGGGTGAACTGGATGATGCAGAACAGTTGCATTGGCATCCTCAAACCGCCGTGGACGTGGTGATCGCGGCCGAGAACTACCCTGACACTCCAGTCAAGGGTGCGATCATTCAAGGCCTAGACGCTGCTAACGCCGTACCGAACGTGCACGTGGCCCATGCCGGCACCGCACAGGATGCGGAAGGAAATATCACCGTAGCTGGCGGCCGAGTGTTGGCCGTGGTGGCACTGGGCGAGGACCTGGCACAAGCACGCCAGAGCGCCTATGCCGGGGTGGCTGAGATCTCTTGGCCGGGTGCCCAGTGGCGTACCGATATTGGTTTGAAAGCCGAACGCGGCGAAATCCTAGTGAAGCGGGAGTCCAATTAAGATGGCAGGTTTTCAAACCGAAGTGCTCAGCCTAGAGGGTTGGGAACACTTTTACTCCGGGAAGGTGCGGGATCTGTACATCCCCAGCGGAGCGAGTTTCGCGGAAACCGACCGGGTATTGGTCGTCGCCTCCGATCGGATCAGCGCCTATGATTTCGTGTTGAGCACCGAAATTCCCGATAAGGGCAAGGTCTTGACCCAGCTGAGCCTGTGGTGGTTCGAGCAGTTGAGCGACTTCGCGAACCACGTCATTTCCACCGAGGTGCCGGCCGAAGTAGCCGGCCGGGCGATGGTCTGCAAGAAGCTTGAGATGTACCCGATCGAATGCATTGCCCGCGGTTACCTCACTGGCTCCGGGTTGGTCGAGTACAAGCAGAGCCGCACCGTCTGTGACCTTCCGCTGCCCGATGGGCTCGTTGACGGTTCAAAGCTGACCCCGGCGCTGTTCACCCCGTCGGCTAAAGCTGAGGTGGGGGAGCACGATGAGAATATTTCCTTTGCCGCGACGGTGGAACGCGTGGGTCAAGAGGTTGCCGAGGCGCTGCGTGAGCAGACCGTGGAACTTTACATGCAGGCCGAAAAGATCGCACGCGAGCGCGGGATCATCTTGGCTGATACGAAGGTGGAGTTCGGAGCAGACCCCGCCACCGGGCAGCTCACCCTCGGCGATGAAGTACTCACCCCGGATTCCTCACGTTTCTGGGATAGCGCCGACTACGCCCCGGGTAAGGCACAGGCCAGCTTCGATAAGCAGTTTGTGCGTGACTGGTTAACTTCCAGCGAATCCGGGTGGGATAAGAACTCCGGTGAAGAGCCGCCGGCGTTGCCCGAAGAAATCGTGCAGAAGACCCGGGCTCGATACATTGAAGCCTATGAACGTCTCACCGGCCAGAAGTTCAGCGCCTAAGAACGACTAACCCACAGTGTCCTGCCGACAATCGGATGATTGTCGACAGGACACTGTGGGTTAATGCGTCGTTGAGACTACGCCTAGACCAGCGAGTCGCGCCAAGCCTTGTGCAGCGTGGCGAAACGTCCTTCGGAGGCAATCAGCTGTGCCGGGGTGCCGTCTTCAACGATCTTGCCCCCGTGCACTACTAGCACCCGGTCGGCGATCTGTACCGTGGATAGGCGGTGCGCGATGATCAGCGCGGTACGGTTACCCAGTAGCTTCTGCAGCCCGGCTTGCACAGCACGCTCCGAGGGGATGTCCAAGGAGCTAGTCGCCTCGTCCAGGATCAACACGGCAGGGTCGGCAAGGAAGGCGCGAGCAAAGGAAATCAACTGTCGTTGGCCCGCCGACACACGCCCACCGCGCTTGTTCACATCCGTGTCATAGCCCTCGGGTAGCTTCGAAATAAATTCGTGGGCTCCCACAGCGCGAGCCGCGGCCTCAATCTCCTCGCTGCTAGCCCCGGGACGTCCCAAGGCGATATTTTCGGCAACCGAACCGGAGAAAAGGAACGCTTCCTGGGTCACCATAACCACGTGCTGACGCAACTCGGCGTTGGCGAGCTCACGAATCGGCACCGAATCCAGGGTCAGCTCACCCTCCCGCAGATCGTAAAAGCGTGCGATGAGTTTAGCCAGTGTGGACTTGCCGGCGCCGGTCTGACCGACAATCGCGACGGTTTGTCCAGCCGGGATATCCAACGTGAATTTGTCCATGACTACCGGTCCATCACCGTAGCCAAAGACCGCGTCATTGAACTGGATGTGCCCGGCAACCTTGGCAATACTGCGGGGTTGCTCCGGTTCGCTCAGTGTGGGTTCCTCGGCCAGCAGTCCCGAAATCTTCTCTAGGGCGGCGGTAGCCGACTGCAATGACGAGTAGAACATCGCGATGGCTTCCATCGGCTGGAATACACGTTTCGAGGAGAGCAACAGGGCTACCAGCACACCAACCTCCAACGTGCCATCCAAGACACGGAAGCCACCATAAGCAAGCACCGTGGCCACTGCGAGGTTGCCGGTGAGCATGAGGCCAGGTTGCATAATGCCGTTGAGGTTCAGCGCCTTGATGGTGTTGCTGCGGTAGCTTTCAGCCACCTGCGAGTAGGAACGGTCATTGGCCGTTTCGCGACGGAAGGCTTTCACGGCCCGCATGCCGGTCATGGTCTCCACGAAACTCGAAATCACCTTCGCTGAGACCACCCGAGACTCGCGGTAGAGGACCTCCGAACGACTCTGATACCAACGGAAAATCACGAGCACCGGTATGAAGGCAACACAGACCACCAAGCCGATACGCCAATCGAGGAAGAAGATCGTGGCCAGAGTGAAGACCATGAACACCACCGCTGAGGCCAGTTCGCTGATGCCCTGATCCAACAGTTCGCGCAGTGTCTCCAAATCCGAGGTTTGCCGCGAGATGATGCGCCCCGAAGTGTAGTTTTCATGGAACTCTAGACTCAAACGCTGGGTATGCCGGAAGACCTGCTGACGCAGATCCAAGAGCATGGCTTGCGAAATACGTGCGGCCGTGCGGATGTACCAGCCCAGTAAGATGCCACCGGTTAGAGCACAGAGCAGGTAGCTAGCCCCGACGATGCCCACGGAAGTCCAATTGCCCTCACGTAATTGCGGCAGGCTGGTATCGATTGCGAAGGCAATAATCACCGGCAACGCGACCCGAGCGGCGTTGGTCGTGAGCACCAACAGGATGGTCAGGATCAGGGTTTTCTTCTGCGGTCCGGCCAGTTCGGCGAGCAGCTTGAAGGAGCGGCGACGCACCACGGTACGTTCGGCACCGCTGAGGGTAATCGCATCCTCGTTGGCTACGCCGTAGGTTTGCTTAGCTGCTGGTTTACTCATGGTCGAGCCTCCACATCTACGGCCGTGTCTTCATCATCTAAGGAGGCGATGACATATCGATAGTGTTCACTAGTAGCCAGCAGATCGGAGTGGCGTCCTACAGCCTCGATCTCACCGTCTCGGAGCAACGCAACGCGGTCGGCCAACATCACCGTTGACGGGCGATGAGCGACCACTAAGGTGGTGGTGCCTTCCAAGACGCTTCGTAGTTTGGCGGTGACCGCTTCCTCGGTACGCACATCCAGCGCGGAGAGCGGGTCGTCCATGATCAGGATCCGTGGTGAGGCAGCGATGGCACGAGCCAGTGCTAGACGCTGGCGTTGCCCACCGGAGAGCGACAGGCCTTCCTCACCGATCAGGGTATCTACGCCCTCTGGCAGGTCATAAGCGAAGTGAGCTTCGGCCACATCCAATGCCGAGGCTAGAAGTTGGTCGCGTTCTTCGGCACTGAGTTCCGCAGATACGCCGAGCAGGACGTTATCTCGAACCGAGGTGGAGAACAAGGTGGTGTCCTCAAAGGCGACCGCCATGGCGGTACGTAAGGCCTCCAGATCCCATTCACGCACGTCCATCCCATCCACCAAGACCGCTCCAGCATCCACGTCGTGCAAGCGTGGAATCAAGTTCAACAGGGTGGACTTGCCGCTACCGGTCATCCCGACCAGAGCCATGGTTTCGCCTGGACGCAGACTCAGATTAATGTCGGCCAGGATCGGACGGGCATTGCCGGTCTCATCCGGGTAGGTGAAACGCACGTGCTTCAGTTCCACCGCACCTGCCGGTCCCGGCGCTACCCCGGGGCGCTGTGGGCTAGTGAGGTGATTCTCCGCATCCATCACTTCAAAATGGCGGTCCAAAGCGGTCTTAGTGGTCAGTGTCATGCCCAGTAGCATGCCCATGCCTTCGACCGGACGAGCGAGCACCGCGGCGGTGGCGAAATAAGCGACGAGTGAGCCAACACTCAAGCTGCCATTAGCGCACAGGATCAACCCGAGAACCAGACCTAAACCGAGGAAGACTTCTGGAACCGCCACCACCGTGGTGAGGAACCGGGACAGGGTGCGTGCTTTAGATAGCTCCGTGGTGCGTAGCGCTTCGGCTTGATTGTTGAAACCCTCATAGACGTGGCGACCACGTCCAAAGGCTTTGATGACGCGAATGCCATGGACCGACTCTTCCACTGCAGTGGCCAAGTCTCCGGCTTGATCCTGACTGAGCCGACTGACCGCACGGAAGTTATTGCGGAACTTAAAGGCGCGCACTGTAATTGGTGCGGCACCAAGAATGTACAGCAGAGCCAACCACGGGCTGTGATAAACCATCAGGGCCACGCCCACCAGCACGGTGACGGTGTCCACCACCAGCATCATGGCGCCGAAGGCTAACCAGCGGCGCAACAGTGAGAGATCCGACATGGAGCGGGAGAGTAACTGTCCTGACCCCCAACGCTCATGGAATGCCATCGGCAGGTGTTGGAGATGGTTGAAGAAACGGATCCGCATCTGCGTTTCGAGTTTGGCGGCCGGAGCTAACACGAACTGGCGGCGCAGAAAGAAGAGCAGGGCTTCAAAGAAGCCCAAACCAGCGAGCACCCCGGCAGCCAGCCAGACATCCGCGGTGGCACCGTCCACCGCGATCACCGTATTGACCAGCCAAGACAGTACCTGCGGGATGGCTAGAGCGATTAGCCCGGCGGTCAGGGCGCAGAGGAAGCCGACAAGTAGACGAGGCAGGATGGGCCGAACGAAGGGGCCCAGTCGCCGCAACGTCGCGCGTAACGAGGTGTCCGGGGTAGTGCCCCTCATACTTTGTGTTGCTGGCACCGTATTTCCAACCTCGTGCTTCTCCCCAAGATGCTGATGTGACCTCACTATAGGTTAGCGGAGTGGTTGATAGATATCAATCAATGCCGGAGGCGAAGACTAGTCACACTCACCGAAAAGTCTTTCGGGCCGGTACCCGTTTGGGTTCCGACCCGAAAAGATCAAGTTCTATGGATGATCCGTGAAGATCAGTTGGTGGCGGCGGTGAGTGTGACCAGCACAGCCTCCGGCGGGCAGGCAATCCGGATCGGAACGAAGCGCGAATTGCCGATCCCGGCAGACACGTTCAGTGGAACGCTACGGCCCTCGAATTCCCACTCGGTCAGCCCGCGGGCCCGCCAAGTGGGCAGATCACAGTTGGTCACCAGTGCGCCATAGCCTGGGATACAGACCTGACCACCATGGGTATGGCCAGCAAAAATAATTTCGGCACCGCTGCCGGTAAAGGCATCCAACACCCGCTGGTAAGGGGCATGGGTCAAAGCAATTTTCACATGTGGTGCACGCAGCGCACTGGCTGAACCAGCTGGCCACCCGGCAAAACTATCGCGGTCCAGATGCGGGTCATCGACACCGCTGAGATCCAGCCGAATCCCGTTCAAGGGAACCGACAAATTCCGGTTGGTCATATTCACCCATCCGGCCGCACCGAAAGCCCGATGCATCTGTTCGTAGGGCAGAGCTTTTTCTGCGGGGTTTCGTGGGGTGGTGCGGGAGCGCTTGAGATAACGGAAAGGGTTCTTCAGCTGAGGGGCGAAGTAGCAGTTGGAGCCGGGTACGAAGGCGCCAGGAAACTGCATCAGTGGGCCCAAAGCTTCCAAGAGCGCGGGGATACCGCGGGGGTGGCTAAGGTTATCCCCGGTGTTGATCACAAAGTCCGGTCGTAGCTCGGCCAGCTCGTGAAGCCAGCGGCGCTTGAGTTGTTGACCAGGAACCATGTGAATATCGGACAAATGCAGGATCCGAATGTCATTGCTACCCTGCGGAAGCAACGGAAGCGTCTCGCGGCGAAGACCGAATTTCTGTGTCTCGTACATGCCGTAGCCGACCAAGGCGGTACCCGCAGCCAACGCCGTCCCTGCCAGCAGCGCGGTATTGCGTGCCATGGTGGACAGTGCCTGGGGGAAAGTGGTGGAGGAAGCCATGAGCTGGACCGTCATCGTCCTTTCGACGCGTGTGCGTGCAGTGATAAGTCCGGGACTGCCGGATACACGAGGGCCGTGACCACCAGATGGTGATCACGGCCTTCAGTTTAGTCGTCGTTATCGTCCTGCGGCGAACCCTGACGATCCGGCTGTGGCCGATCGGAGCCATTGCCGTCGTTGCGGTTTGGCCTCGGACGTTCCGACCCCTCGCTATCGTTGTCGTCAGAATTCTCCGGTTTCGAGGACTCCGATGAGTCGGATGACTCTTCCTTCTCGTCGTCGTTTTCTTCTGGCTTCGGCTTTGGCTTTGGAGCCACGCGAGCCTTACCGAAGGACTCGTGCTCGTAATCCCCGGCAACCTTGGACATGTAGTTCACCCACATTGGTGCGGCGAAGGTGGCCGAGTCAACCCAGCGGTAAGACTTGCCCATCACAGTGGTGCCCAGAACCTTCTTATTCTGCTCATCCACACGGCCAACCCAAGCTGCGGTCGACATGCCGGAGGTGTACCCGACGAACCAAGTCGACGAAGCACCGTTGTTCGTACCGGTCTTACCGGCAACCGGCCCGGGGACACGACCCTTGGAAACGCGTTGCCCGGCAATCTTCTGCAGCGTGCCATTCATGTCGGCCACGATCTGCGGATCAATCACCTGGTTACAGGTTTCAGCCTTGACCTTATATTCGGTTCCTTTGGCATCGGTGACCGAGGTCAAAGCGCGAGGTTCACAGAACTCTCCCTTATTGGCGAAGGCAGCAAAAGCTGCAGCCTGTGACAGTGGCGTGATCTTGGCCGAACCAATCACGAAGGATGGGAAGGACGGGTCGATGGGGTGTGGCTCGAAGCTCTTGTTACCATCCGCATCGGTGAATTGATCGTGGCTGAGTACCCCCAGCTTGGTGGTGTAATCGGTGATGGTGCACAGGTCAACCATCGAAGCCTGACGGATCGTGGCGGTGTTAACCGACCAGTACAACCCGTAGTCCACAGTCATCGATCCCGGGTAGCCACGGACCGCGTTTTCCGGACGCCAATCTTCACCTACGCGGGTATTGCCACCGGGTAAGCATGAAGCTTTCCATTTGTAGCTGGTGCTGTAGTTCTTGACGCGAGAATCGATCTTGTCCCACATATTGTGACCTTCGTGGAGCCAAGCGAGCGTGGTGTACGGCTTCATAGTCGAACCACCCTGGAAGCCACCTGCTCC
Source organism: Glutamicibacter uratoxydans (assembly GCF_050753455.1). Classification (GTDB taxonomy): domain Bacteria; phylum Actinomycetota; class Actinomycetes; order Actinomycetales; family Micrococcaceae; genus Glutamicibacter; species Glutamicibacter uratoxydans_A. The sequence goes on along the minus strand of NZ_CP192736.1, from coordinate 2,563,079 downwards.
ACCCAGCGCACGAGATACCGAAAAGTTGTATTCGGAGTTCTCGTCGGAAACTTCTGGGTTGTAGTACTTGTTCTGCGCCATGGCCAGAATGTTGCCGGTACCCGGTTCCACCGAAACAATCGCAGTACCCAAGTTCGAATCATCGGCTGGGTCGACCATCTTGCGCGCTTCCTTAGTGGCAACCTTCTGCGCGTTGGCGTCCAAGGTGGTCTTGATAGTCAGACCGCCACGGTAGAGCAGGTTCGTCCGATCTTCCTTGGTCTTACCGAAAGCTTCGTCGCTGGTGATCAAACGTGAAACGTAATCGCAGAAGTGGGCGCTATCGCCGGCAGCTATACACCCGGACTGTGCCACGCTTGGATCAGTTTCTAGGTCGGAAGCCACCGCTTCGTCGTGTTCTTCACGGGTGATCGCTCCGGTGCGCAACATATTGCCCAGCACCTTATCGCGACGTTCCTTAGAACGCTCGGGGTTGGCCAGAGGGTTGTAAACATTTGGCAGCTGCACCATACCGGCCAGCATGGCCGACTGCTGCAGGTTCAGATCCTTGGCATCCACCGAGTAAAAGCGCTGTGCGGCAGCCTGTACGCCATACTCGCGGCCCGAGAAGAGCACCAGATTCAGGTAGCCTTCCAGGATCTCGTCCTTGGACATTTCATTTTCGATGGCCACCGAATACCGAATTTCACGGATCTTATCGGCGTAGTCCTTCTGGCCTGGAACGGTGCTTTCGTCCGAACCGGTCAGTTCCTGATTGTTGATCAACAGGTTATTCACGTACTGCTGGGTCAGGGTTGAGGCACCTTGACGCGAAGAAGAAGTGATATTTGACACGGCAGCACGGGCGATACCGCGCGGATCCACGCCGTTGTGCTCGTAGAAACGCTCGTCTTCCACCGAAACAATGGCTTTACGCATGTACGGGGAGATGTCTTCAAGTTTCACCGGGTCACGGTTCTGCTCATAGAAGGTTGCGAGCACCTTTCCATCCCGATCCAGCACTGTCGAAGGCTGCGAAATCGGGAGCTTGTCAAAGGATGCTGGGAGTGCGTTGAGGATGTTGTTTCCGGTAGTCATACCGGACTTTGCCATCGCTGCAACGGGGATCAACATACCTGCTGCGAGCACACCACAAAGGGCGCTGATTCCAAGGAATGCAACGATTTTTCCCAAAGTGGTAGCCGTGTCAAAAAAAGGGGACTTCTTAGCTGCCATGCTTACTAGTTTACAAGGACGCGCTAACGTATCGAGTATGACTAAATGGGAATACGCAACATTGCCTCTTGTAATCCATGCGACCAAGCAGATTCTGGACCAGTGGGGAGACGACGGCTGGGAGCTTGTCGCCGTCGTTCCAGGACCTAACGGAACCTCTCCCGTCGCCTACCTCAAGCGCCCGAAGGGCTAAGAACCAAAGGAGAAAACCCCCATGAAAGAAGCGAATTCTTCGCGCGTTGAAGCCCGCCTGAGCGAACTGGGTTTCACGCTACCCGAGGTAGCCAAACCAGTCGCGGCTTACCTTCCGGCGATCACCACCGGCAACTATGTGTACACCTCAGGACAATTACCGCTAATTAACGGTGAACTCACAGTTGTTGGAAAGGTCGGCGCTGAGGTTTCGGCCGAAGAAGCTGCACAGCAGGCACAGGTCTGTGCTCTGAATGCGCTAGCTGCCATTAAGTCCGAAATCGGTAACTTGGATCGCATCAAACGCATCGTCAAGGTGGTTGGATTCGTTTCATCCGATCCAGCTTTCACCGGACAGCCCGTTGTGATTAACGGGGCCTCGGAGTTCCTTGGCCAGGCCCTGGGTGAAGCGGGTCTGCATGCCCGTTCCGCCGTGGGTGTGGCGTCGCTGCCGCTGAACGCTGCGGTTGAGGTTGAGGTTATCGCCGAGTTTGAATAATCGCTTCCCGACGCGTGCTGGGCGGGTGGGTGGTGAATTGACCACCCACCCGCCCAGTGGCGTCCAACGGCGGATTTTTGAGCTGCCGCCGGAACATCTCTCCGCCGCGGAGAACTGGGTCACCTACGGGGTCAGAGCTCCACGTAGTGCCGTGCGCGCCTCCTCAGTCTGCCTGGTGCGCGAGGCGACCTCGGGAGTTGAGACCTATCTGAGCTATCGGGCAGGGACCTCCCCGCTGGGCAGCGTGGCTTTCCCCGGCGGGAGCATGGAAGCGGATGATGCCAGCGAGGCGCGGTGGTTTGGTCCCTCGCTGCGTTCGTGGGCCGCGAAACTCGGCATCCTGGATCAAAAGCTGGCCCGCACTTACGTGGTGTGTGCGATCCGTGAGCTTTTCGAAGAAACCGGCATCCTCTTAGCCGGCAGCGATGAACAGTCCGTGGCGGAAATCAATGATCCGGTGGAATGGATGAGCATGCGCGAAGCCATTGCCGGACGTGACATCAGTTTTAGTGAATTCTTAGGTCGCCGCGGGCTAGGGGTGCGCAGTGATCTATTGCGCCCGGTAGCTCATTGGCTAAGCCCTAATTTCGCGTTGCGGCGTTTCGACACCTGGTACTTCAGCGCAGCCGTACCGCAGGGGCAACACGCCAGTTTGTTAGATTCTAAAGGTATTTGGGGTGCCTGGCTTTCGGCCGCGGAAGTCATCCGCAAACGACACAGTCACTGGTTGGGCAACAGTGTGGGGCAGGACGACACCACGGACCTGCGTCTGAGCCAGATCACCAGCCCAGCGGTCGAAACAATCTTGGAACGGATGGCAGCAGCCAACGGAGCTATCGCCTACCTTGCTCGGGTGCGGAGTCTGAACTTGCATCAAGCTAATCTGCTGGTGCGCGATGGCAGATACCTTCTGGAAGTCGTCATCAACGAAGAAGATCACGATTCAAAGTGGCAATTGTGACTTGCTAACTTAAAAGCATTGGGGCTCCGGTGAAACCACCGAAGCCCCAAAAACTATGCGTGCTGTTTAGCGTGAACGCTGACGCAGGCGCTGGATATCCAAGATCACCACGGCACGGGCTTCCAAACGAAGCCAACCGCGCTGAACGAACTCGGCCAGAGCCTTATTTACAGTTTCACGCGACGCGCCAACCAGCTGAGCCAGTTCTTCCTGAGTCAGCTCGTGGGCAACCAAGATGCCGTCGGTGGCCGGACGACCGAAACGGTCAGCCAGATCCAACAGAGCCTTAGCCACACGGCCCGGAACATCCGAGAAGACCAGATCTGCCAAGGACTCGTTAGTGCGGCGCAAACGCGCAGCCAGAGCCTGCAGTAGCTGGATTGAAACTTCAGGAGAGTTCAGGATTGCACGACGCAGGTTCTCGTGACGTAGGCCGGCAAGCCGCGTCTCGGACACGGCAGTTGCAGTCGCATTACGTGGGTGTGGGTCGAAAAGTGCCATTTCGCCAAATAGCTCACCTGGGCCGAGAACGGCGATCAGGTTTTCGCGTCCATCAGCAGAGGTACGTCCCAGCTTGATTTTGCCGGAAACGATGAAGTACAGCTGGTCGCCTTGGTCACCTTCGCGGAACACGGAAGCACCGCGGGACAGGTCAACTTCGGTTAGCTCTTCGGTCAAGGTAGTGAAGACTTCATCACCTAGCGATGCGAAAAGCGGTGCGCGGCGCAGAACCTCGATATCCATTAATTCTCCTGTCAACAGTAGTGAGCGCTATCTTCATTGTGCCGCATCCGGTAACAATGTGACAGTTTCCACACCCCATTTTGCCCGAAAAATGCCACAAATCACGCTGAACAGCCGTTGAAGGGCGAGGTAACTGACAGAATTCCATCAGGGAACGGCGGTACCTTGGAGTTAGCCGACAATTGTGGAATGAAGTGGGGAACTGGTGCTCGGAGCTTTTAACTGGCTAGACCTGTTGATCTGCATCGCTCTGCTCGCATTTTTCATCGCCGGGCTCCGCCGTGGTTTCTTATTGACCATTGGTGACATGCTCGGCTTGGTTCTCGGTGGTATTGCCGCGTTCTTTGCTATCCCCTTGGTTTCTCCGCTGGTTACCAATCCGTGGGGCCGTGTCGGATTGATGGTCGGGGTGGCGGCCGTTTTGATCATTCTGGGGCAAGCCTTGGGAAGGGTGATCGCGACCTGGATCAAGCGTCGGTTGAACTTCGATGTGGTGCGCGTGGTGGACCGGCTAGTGGGTGGAGCCCTGTCGGTATTGATTACCGCCACCGTGATTGGTGCACTGGCCTTCTCCACCTCCTCGATGGGTATTCCGCGACTCTCCACTGAAATTGCTAATTCGAAAATGATCGAATCGATCCGTGGGGCCACCCCAGAGTTTGTGACCCGCGCGATTTCGACCGCCCGTTCGGCGGTGATGGCCCAGACCCTCCCGGCCATCCTAGAACCCTTCGCGCCAACCGTGGAACCGGTGGAACCGGGGGACTGGACTCCAACGGAGGCACAGTTAGCGGCGGGAAGCTCGGTCGCAAAAATCTCCGGTACCTCCGCCCAGTGCGGTCTGAACCTTTCGGGCTCCGGATTCGTGGTGGGCCAGGAACTCGTAATGACCAACGCACACGTGGTGGCTGGGCTGAGTGCGGCCACCGTGGAGGTGCCTGATGAGGCGCTGCGTCGCGGACGGGTGATTTACTTTGACCCGGCCGCCGATATCGCGCTGTTGCACGTAGAGGGCCTTGAAAGTCAGCCGGTACCCTTGGCAACCACGGACTTAGACCGTGGTGATTCAGCGGCGTTTATCGGGCACCCCTCCGGTGGCCCGTTGCAAACCCGTGGTGCGGTCGTCGCCTCACAAGCCACCGTCTCGATTGCCAATATTTATGGACAAGAGCCTGGCTCACTATCGGTCTATCAGCTCACCGCTGAGGTGATGCAGGGCAACTCCGGCGGTCCGTTGATCGACGAACAAGGTCACGCGGTGGGAATGATTTTTGCGAAGTCGCAAAGTAATGATGAAGTCGGCTTTGCGCTGAGTCTGAACGAGCTGCGTCAGGCGCTGGCACAGGCTGAGAATGAAACCGAGCCAGTGAGCACCGGGCAGTGCATCGAATAGCCGCCCGGATGCCTCACAGACTTCTTGCTTAGCCCTGTTGCAGGATTTCGGCCAACTGCTCTACCGCTAGGCGATAGCCGTTGATTCCGGCTCCAATAATGATCGCGGAAGCCACCGGAGATACGTAGGAATGGTGGCGGAAGCTTTCGCGCTTATGCACGTTGGAGATATGAACTTCGATGGTCGGTAGCGCCACCCCGGCTAGCGCATCGGCAATCGCAACTGAGGTATGGGTGAACGCGCCGGGGTTGATAATGATCCCAGCGGCGGTGCCAGCAGCCGCATGGATGGCATCGATGAGCACACCCTCGTGATTCGACTGGAGATCTTGTAGCTGCAGCTGATGCTTCGCGGCAGTGTCACGGGCCAAGACCAGCACATCGTCGAGGGTGGCTGCACCGTAAATTTCCGGTTCGCGGGTGCCCAGCAGGTTCAGATTAGGGCCGTTAAGCAGCAAAATATTGCGTGGTGAAGTAGATGCCATGCTCTCAAATCTACTGCAGGTGCGGGTTTGCCACCCAGCCGGAGTAGCAGGCGAGCAGAAAATGACGTGCCGCCCCCGATCAGCACACTAGCTGATCGGGAGCGGCACCTCAGAGGGCTCGTGACCCGTGGTATTGCGCGCCTAACTCTGACGCATGGAGTCGGCGATTTGGGTCATGACTGTGGCATCGGACAGGGTGGTCGCGTCACCGACTTCGCGGCCTTCAGCCACGTCCTTCAGCAGCCGACGCATGATCTTCCCCGAGCGGGTCTTCGGAAGCTCCGGGACCACCAGGACGTGACGTGGCTTAGCGATCGGGCCGATGTCCTTGCCCACGTGATTGCGTAGCGTCGCCACCACATCTTCACCTTCGGCTGGTTCGGTCTGCAGGATCACGAAAGCGACCACCGCTTCACCGGTGGTGTCATCCTTCGCCCCGACCACCGCGGCTTCGGCCACATACGGGTGAGCGACCAGAGAAGACTCGATTTCGGTGGTGGATAGACGGTGCCCGGACACGTTCATCACATCATCCACCCGGCCCAGTAGCCAGATATCCCCGTCCTCGTCCTTCTTTGCCCCGTCCCCGGCGAAGTACATGTTCTCAAAACGGGACCAGTAGGTGTCTTTGTAGCGTTCCATATCGCCCCAGATACCGCGCAGCATGGCTGGCCACGGGTCCCGGATGACGAGGAACCCGCCCTCACCGTTCCCGACGGAGTTGCCTTCTTCATCGACCACGTCCACGCTGATTCCGGGCACGGCTACCTGGGCCGAGCCGGGTTTGGTGGCGGTGACTCCGGGCAGGGGTGCGATCATGTGGGCCCCGGTTTCGGTTTGCCACCAGGTATCCACGATCGGGGTGGGGTGCTCTTTGCGTTCCCCGTTTTTCCCATTGTTGCTACCGATCACATCGCGGTACCACATCCACGCTTCAGGGTTGATGGGTTCTCCGACCGAACCCAGTAGCCGTAGCGAGGATAGGTCATAGCCATCGGGGATCTCTCGTCCCCACTTCATGAAGGTACGGATCGCGGTCGGTGCGGTGTACAGGATGCTGACCCGGTACTTTTCAACGATTTCCCACCAGCGGCCCTGATGCGGGGTGTCGGGGGTGCCTTCGTACATGACCTGGGTAGCCCCATTGATCAGTGGGGCGTAGGTGACGTAGGAGTGTCCGGTCACCCAACCCACATCTGCAGTGCACCAGAACACGTCGGTTTCGGGGTGTAGGTCAAAGGTGTCACGGTGCGTGACCGCGCCTTGGACCAAGTAGCCGCCAGTGGTGTGCACGATTCCTTTAGGCTTGCCAGTGGTGCCCGAGGTATAAAGCACAAACAACGGGTGCTCCGCGTCGTGGGGGACCGGGGTGTGCTCAGTGCTGGCCTGACCAACTACCTCATCCCACCACTTATCCAATTCGCCAAAGGCCACATCTTGGCCGTTGCGTTTGACCACGAGCACGTTTTGGACGGTGTGGCCTTCGGCCGCGAGAGCTTCATCCACGGCGGGTTTCAGGCTGGAGGGCTTGCCACGCCGCCACGTGCCATCGGCGGTGACGACGAGTTTCGCTTCGGCATCATCGATGCGGCTGCGGAGCGCGTCGGCGGAGAATCCGCCGAAGACTACCGAGTGGATCGCTCCGATGCGGGCGCAAGCGAGCATGGTGATCACTGCTTCGGGAATCATCGGGAGGTAGACAGCGACCCGATCTCCCTTGGCCACCCCGAGGGATTCGAAGGCATTCGCTGCTTTTTTGACTTCTTCGGTGAGTTCGGCATAGGTGTAGGAACGGGTATCACCGGGTTCGCCTTCGAAGTAAATCGCGACGCGGTCCCCGAGTCCGTTCTCAACATGGCGGTCTAGTGCGTTGTAGGCGGCGTTGAGTTTGCCACCGACAAACCATTTCGCAACCGGTGCTTCACTCCAGTCCAAGGTGTCGGTGAAATCGGTGTCCCAGGTGATGACCTTGCGGGCTTGGTTGGCCCAGTAGGCTAGCCGGTCCTGGTTGCCTTGGAGGTATTGTTCAGCTTGACCGATCGCGTTCGCGCTGAACTGCGTACTGGGGGCAAATGCGCGTGATTCGTGCGACAGGTTATCCAAGGTCTTCGCTTCACTCATGAGCGGGTATTCCTTCCAGCGTGATTCCAAACTTCTCTGTGAACCACGTTACCCTCCGCACCGAATGCAAAGTGAAATATGTCACCTCTCGTGGCTTTAGAGGTTGTGATTGTGCGCCGAACGGTCGATGGCGGGCGGTGAATAGCCAGCAAAAGCGGATTTTGTTCACCGAACATGTCACGATCGGAGAGTGGCGAAAACACGAGTAAACGAAACCCCACTGGCTCTGAAACGGCGAGCGCGCAAAATGAACCGGATCCTAGCCGAGCTCTACTCCTATGCGGTGCCCGAACTCGACTTTGAGAACCCGTTCGAACTGCTGGTAGCGACCGTCCTTTCGGCACAGACCACCGATGTGCGGGTTAATTCCATTACCCCGGCGCTTTTTGCGCGCTATCCTGATGCGCTGGCCATGAGCCAAGCCGACCGAGCTGAACTGGAACAACTGATCCGTCCCACCGGGTTCTTTCGGGCCAAGACTGACTCCCTGCTGGGATTGGCCACCGCGTTGGTCGATCAGCATGATGGGCAAGTTCCCGGTAAATTGGCCGAGCTGGTGAAGCTACCCGGTGTGGGACGCAAAACCGCCAATGTGGTGCTCGGTAACGCTTTTGGGGTTCCTGGCATCACCGTGGACACCCATTTCGGGCGGTTAGCCAACCGGTTCGGGTGGACTCAGGAAACCGACCCGGTGAAGGTGGAGCACGCGGTGGGGGAGCTCTTTGAAAAGCGTGATTGGACGATGCTCAGCCACCACGTCGTTTTCCATGGGCGGCGCATCTGCCACGCGAGGACTCCGGCCTGCGGTGTCTGCCCCTTGGCTACGCTGTGCCCCTCGGCCGGGATCGGTGAGGAAATACCTGCCAAGGCTCAACGGTTACTTAAGTATGAACTGGCGCCGGGCCGCGAGGAACTTTTGGAAAAAATGCGTGCCGGGGCCACCCGAAGAGAGCTTCGGGCTCAGGGATACGGATTGGAAGCATGAGCGCACGCACCGAGCTGGAGCATATTGTCCGGCGACATCAGACCAAGGCGGGAGCCACCGAACGGTTACCGGGAAGCTGGATCAGCAAGCCCATGGATCAGCCCAGTGCCCGGCGTGCCGCGGTTCTGTTGCTTTTTGGCTCCGATAATGGGGCCGCCTTGCAACCGCACAGTTCGGCCGAGGAGCTCGATCTGCTGTTCGTGACGCGCGCGGCCACACTACGTAAGCATGCCGGGCAGATTGCCTTCCCCGGAGGTGGGATCGACCCCGAAGATGATTCGCCCAGCGCAGCCGCCTTGCGTGAAGCTAACGAGGAAACCGGTGTAATCACCGGTGGGATCGAAGTTTTAGGCGAGCTGTCCGAAGTGGAGCTTCCGGTCACCAACTTTCTGGTCACTCCGGTGATCGGCTGGTGGCGTGAGGAATGTGAAGTGTATGCGGTAGACCCCGGGGAATCCCAGGATGTTTTTCGCGCACCGGTCAGCGAACTACTCAGCCCACATAACCGTTTACATGCGGTCGTGGAACGTGGTGGCCGCCAATTTAGGGGACCCGCCTTTGACTACGAGGGGCGGATCATTTGGGGTTTCACCGCCATCATCCTAGACAGACTCTTTACCGAATTGGGCTGGACCCGGCATTGGAAGAGCCAGCGCGAGATTCGGATGGGCTAACCGGCTACAGCGGATTATTTTGCGTCCGCGTAATTGGCGACAGTGTTGATGCTGACCGGGAAATCCGGCGCATTTGCTCCGAAGAGTGTTTGGCCGGCACGCTGCGCTGCAAGTTTCAGCGCCTGAGCCAGACCCTGGGCAAGCTCCGTGTCCGTTTCAAAAACCACTTCGTCATGGACAAAGAAAACCTGTTTGCACCGAGTGTGTAGCCCGGCACTGAAAATCAGGTGCCGGGTTTGAGCCATCCAGATCAGCGCCCATTCGGCCGCGGTTGCCTGCACCACAAAGTTTCGGGTGAAACGACCTCGGGCTCGGGCCGCCAGATCCGCGGCGCGTTGCGCGGTGGCATCCACGGTATTGCGTTGGAGCTGCATCCAATCGGCGTCGGCCGGTGGGCAGCCGCGACCCAGCCAACTCTCTACCCCGTCCCCACGCTCTCCGGCCCGTGCCGCACTGGCCACATATTCCATGGCACGCGGAAAGTTTCGTTCCAAGGCGCTCACGACGCCGCTGGCTTTGGCCGTGCCGCCCCCGTATATTGCCGAGAGCATTCCCAGCTTGGCTTCCTCACGGTTTGCTGCCACCTTCGAGTCGATCAGCCCCTGATACAGGTCCTTCCCCGCTCCGGCACGTTGCAGCGCGGTGTCCTGCGAGATCGCCCCCAAGATGCGTGGTTCGAGCTGGCTGCCATCGGCCACCACAAAGACTTTGCCCGGCGGGGCGGTGATCACCTGGCGGATCGCCCGCGGCAATTGCAGGGCCCCACCACCGCTGGCCGCCCAACGCCCGGACGCCACCGTTCCCAACACATAATGCGGATGAAACCGTGAATCACGGATCCACTGATCCAACCAGGCATCCCCGTGGCTGCTGGCCAAACGCGACAGGCTTTTATACTGCAGCACTTGCTCTATGAGCGGGTCGCGGTGTTCTTCAAGCTCCCAGGCTCGCACCGAAGACAGCGAATATCCGACGCGTTGCAAGGCACGCAGAAGCTCCTGCGGGGAATCCGGGTTTAGCCCCGGAGCGTTCAGTTGCTGCGCCAGCTGTTCGGCTAGTTCGGCTAACCGTGGGGGACGCAGTCCTTCGGCAACTCGAGCCCCGAGTTGTTCGCGTAACAGGGCGCGGTGCCCACGCTCATCCCAGGCCAGCCCGTGATGCTCCATTTCGAGCGCGATGAGCGAACCGATGCTCTCGGCATGCAGTAATAGCTCCAAACGTTGCCGACGTTGCGGATCAGTGGGTAGTGCCCGGCGTTGGCTCAGATAGCGTCCTTCAAGCTCGGGAAGGGTTTCGCCGGCTGCGGTGGGTTCGGCGAAGAGGGCATCCTGTCCCGGGTGCGTGACCCGGGGGATATGATAATCCAGATCCACATCGGGCACCGGGTGCGCGCTAAAGGGGCTGCGGTGCAAGATCCGTTGGGATAAATCCAACATATAGGTTTTGGCTAGATGAACGTTGGCTTCCACTAAGGGCGTGAGCCACGGGGTGGAGCGGCTCATCACCCAGCGTGGCGCCAAGTCCCGTTCCAGCGTAGCCGCCAACCTAACGAACTCTTCCCGTGACAGCTTCTGGTGTTCCTGAACCACTTGTCCGCTCTCGAACTCGCGCACCTTCAGGGCCGCAAACTGTTGATCGGCGCCCGGGCCCACGAAAACAAGAAATGACATGCCTCCATTCTGCCTGTGCGGCAGTCGATATCCCCAGTCCGGCCGGGTCGAACCCCACCGGCCGAGCATTAAAGGCATGCTCGGCAGATGAAATGGCTTGAACGGATTTCTGGTGCCGGGGCACAACCCCCGGCAGACAATCGCTTCGTGGCGAAGCCGCCGTCAACGGCACCCCCGGCATACACAGCCCGACCATCGGGACGCGGCGATGGGCTCACCGTTCAGCTTGACCCGCGACTGACGGATGCTGCGCAGCGGATGCCCCAAGAGCAGCTATCCTGCCTGCTGGTAACCGAGGATCCGTGGATGATTGAGCAAGTGGCGGGGATCGCTTTAGCTGCCGCGGTGCGGGTCCAACAGTGCTCACCGGCCGAGTCGGCCACCATAGCGCAATTCGCCGGTCCGGTGCTCTGGGCGATCGACACCTTCGGGCAGCTGCACCCACAAGAGCACTTGCGATGCGATGTGCTGCTCAGCGCGGGCAGCGACAGCGCACAGCTTTGGCTGGCGGCCAGCTGCCGACCCCAAAGTCGGGTCGCGATACTTCCCGAGGCAGCCGGCTGGTTAGGCGAGTACTTGGGGCAGTGGTCGCTCCGCAGCGGTCAGGGGTACACGCTGAGTTTTGCCGGACTTGCCGGCGGCATCGGCACGAGTGCACTTGCCAGCCTCCTGGCCCATGCCGGAACACTCAGTGCGCTGCACACCGTGCTGATCGACCTTGATCCGTTTTCCAGTTCGTTGTGGCCCCTGCTTGACTGGCAACCGGCTAAGGGTATCGGTTGGGAAGAACTTCAAAGCTCCGGCGGTACGCTGGCAGCACATCAATTCGCTGAAGCTCTAGCCCGGACACAACAGACCGCGGTGCTGACCTGGCACCGCGAACCCGGACTTTTCACCATCGATGAATCCCTCGCCGTACGGGTATTAGCCGCGGCCCGTCAAGCCTTCGATCTGGTGGTGATCGACACCGGTCGATACATCCATCCATTAGCGCCAGCGCTCACCCAGTTCACCGACCAACACGTACTCACCGGTCATCTGGAACAACGCAAACGACTCAGCGAAATTGGCCACCCCTATATTTGTGCGACCCCAAGTGGCCGACCGGTGAAAACCACGACCGATACCGAAGGTATGCTCGGGGTCTTTCCCTTCACCGAAAAGATCGCCCACCGTATTGAACGAGCGGAACTCTGGGACTGTCTGCGCTCGCACAGACTACGACAACGGATCGCCGACTACGATCTGTTACCCACCAAGCAGGTGAATTCGAGATGAGTACCGGACGTCGCTCCAAGCAACCCTCACCGGCGAATCCCAGTTCGGAGCTAGACCCCGCACTATTAGCCACGGTGCGCCGCAAGGCTCTGGAAAACGGTGGTGAGCTTAGTCCGATCGCGCTCGCCGAAGCGGTCAGTGAAGCGGGTACCGCGTGGGGCTCTGATCGGTCGGGGCAGGCCCTGCAGAAATTGCGCGACGAGGTTTATGGGCTTTCGGTGCTCGAACGTTTCGCCGCCCAACCGGGTGTCAGCGATGTGCTGGTTGACCATCGGGGACAGGTCTGGACAGACACACCGCGGGGCTTAGCACGCACCGGTTTTCGTTTTACCTCACCGCAGCAGGTGCGCCGGCTCGCCGTGCATTTCGCCGCGATGGCCGGCAAACGCCTGGATGAAGCTTCACCCTATGTGGACGTGACCGTGCGCCGCTACCGGATTCACGCGGTACTGCCACCTATCGCAGCGCAGGGCCCAGTGATTTCGATCCGGGTGCGGGAAGCAACCAATCTGAGCCTAGAGAATTTGTTAGGTGCCGAAAATCGTTGGTGGCTACCGTTACTGGAGCAGATCATTAGTGACCGGCAAAACTTTCTGATTTCCGGTGGAACCGGTTCCGGAAAGACCACCCTGCTACAAGCGATGCTGTCACTGGTTCCAGCCAGCGAGCGAATCGTGGTGATCGAAGATTCCCAAGAACTCTCGATTGATCACGAACATGTGATTTGCCTGCAATCGCGGGCCGCAAATGTGGAATCCAGCGGTGAGGTGCAGCTCAGCGACCTGGTGATGCAGGCCCTGCGCATGCGCCCAGACCGGCTGATCGTTGGTGAATGCCGCGGCGCGGAAATTCGTGACTTCTTAGCTGCGATGAACACGGGACATCAGGGCGCGGCCGGCACCATTCACGCCAATGATCCATCCGCCATTCCGGCACGACTGGCCGCGCTGGGTGCCTTGGCTGGATGGGACACCCAAGCTACCGCCCTGCAAGCCAACAGCGCCTTGAATCTGCTCCTGCACATGGGTCGGGATTCCCACGGGCGGCGCTCCCCGGTGAAGCTGAGCCGGCTGATATTGGATCACACGGACAGAATCGAGGTCAGCGCACTGATCGACACCGGTGTTCAGTGCCCGTTCTTGAAAGGAACCGAGGACTGGATCAGTGAGTATTTCTCCCACGCCACATGGCTGCAGGTACAACGCCTGTATACGCAACGAGCACAGAAATAGCATCATGCTAGGGCTTGTGCTGATCTTCCTCGCCGGGATCTTGTGGTGGCCGGCGACAACGAACCGGAACAGCAAGAGCTGGTTGCAGCGTTGGCGGATGAAGACCGCCGTTCACGGCGCAACCGAGCGGAATCTCCGGGCCGAAGATTTGCGGCACCATGCCCGGGTGGTGCGTGAGCTAGCCAGCCTGCTCCGGAGCGGTCAGAATCTGGATGCAGCCTTGGTGCAATTAGCCCGAATCGAAGCGCACGATTCCTCACTGGTACACGTACTTGGTAGCCTACGCATCCACCATGGGGCCTCGGTAAGTGAACCTAGAATTACCGCGCTAGAAAACGCGATCAGCTCCCGGCTGCTCGAACGTCTTCAATGGTGCGTGCAGATCTGCGCCGAAAGCGGGGCACCGCTGGCTCAGGTTCTCGATCAGCTCGCCGATGACTTAGAAGCGAGCATCGATGCGCGACGCAGTTTCGATGTGGCCATGGCTGGCCCGCGAGCCACCAGCAGGTTGCTGACCTGGTTACCGGCTCTCGGGCTGCTGGGGGCAGCCCTGTTCGGTATCGACCTGTACACCACGTTTGTGTCGTCCGTGGCCGGGCAACTGACCGTGGGTGTAGGAGTGGGCCTGTGGTTTGTGAACCGCTGGTGGTGCCGTTGGCTCTTAGCACGCTGCACTCGTGAGGCGGTGGGGTGATGTTGTGGTTGGGGGCAGTGTGCTGTGTGGCCGCCATTATCGTGAGCCAGGCGCCGCTGAGACGGACCGAAGGGTATCGCGTCACGGCTGGGCGGCGCCCAACGCAAAGCTTGCCGCCGGTGGAACTGGTGTTGGACTTGGCCGCCAGCTTGCTCGAATCGGGACTGCCGGTCAGGCGGGTATTGGAAGTGCTCGGCACACAGATCAGTCACTGTGCCCCGTTACGCACCGTGGCGCGCTGCCTCGAATTGAATATGCCGTGGGATAAAGCCTGGGCCGGGTCCCCGCAATGGTTGGATCCCTTGCAACAGGCTTTGAACTTCAGCATGAATTCTGGGGCAGGATCCGCGCAATTGTTGCGCAGCTTCGCTCAGGTACAACGCCGCGAACGGATCCGAAGAGCGCAAGAGATTGGGGCCCGGTTTGGGACCAAGCTGGTTTTGCCATTGGGGTTGTGCGCGTTGCCCTCGTTTATCGCCCTAGGCGTTGTCCCGATCATTATTGCGCTCTTTCCGCGCTGGTAATCCCCAATCCGCGGCCGCCGCAGGACGCCCGCAGCACCCCGGGCACAAGCTAGTGAGACAGCAAGAATCTCTGCCGTAGCAGTATTCCCCGCACAGGGCGGGGAGCCTCAGGAAAGGAACACCATTATGGGAATTCGTCAGTGTATGGAACAGCTCGTCGGTGCACAGCACGGCCGGGCCTACTGGACGGAGGATGAAGGGAGCACTACGGCAGAATTTGCCATGGTAACTCTCGCGGCGGTTGCCTTCGCCGGGCTACTAATCAGCATCCTCTCCAGTGGGGACGTGCGCGGGATGCTGATGAGCCTAATTAGTCGAGCATTGAGTATCTAGCGATGAAGCTGGGCAACGAGCGAGGTAGCGCCACCGCGGAAGTGGCGGTCTTACTGCCATCGATTGCGCTGTGTTTGATGTTGCTGCTCAGTCTGGGGGTGCTTGGCGCGCAGCAGATCCGGGTGCAGCAAGCCGCCTCGGTCGTTGCCCGGGAACTGGCCCGCGGGGAAGACCCAGAGCAGGCTGAAAACAGTGGGGTACGGATCGCGGGGAATGAGGCGACCTACCGGCTGGATCGCTCCGCGGGCTTCGCTATCGTGCACGTCAGCCGGGACCTGCAATTACCCATTGGAGGAAGCATCACCCTGCATGGCCGAGCACAGTCAACCTTGGAACAACCATGACAAGGTTCAAGTCGAGCCAAGGCAATGGGACGGTGCTGGGCATACTGTTGATCATCGTGGCACTCTTAGCCGCCGGATGCGTGTTGCTTTTCGTGGCGGCCAGCCACGCCGCAACCCAGGCAGGGACCGCAGCCGATCTGGCGGCGCTGGGCGCCGCCGACACGGCGCGCGGGATCCGCCACGGTGCACCTTGCACGGTGGCCGAGATGCTGAGCCGGGCCAACGGGGCGGTGCTGGAAGAATGCGCAATTGAACCCACCGGCGATACGGTCAGGGTGAAAGTCAGTGTGCCGGTGAGCTTCGGGTTTGCTGGGATCCAGCTGTACCCGGCCACCGCCGTAGCGCGGGCAGGTCCACCGCACTTGTTCTAACGGTGGTGGTGTGGCTCGATGTCTTCCAACACGGCGCTCAGTAAGAAGATGGCTCCGGGCTTATTCAACGGATTATTGCGATTTCCACATTTGGGGGACTGGACACAACTGGGGCAGCCGCTAGTACATTCGCAGCTGGCGATGGTGTCGCGGGTAGCCCGGACCCAATGCACGAATTGTTCAAAGCCGCGTTCGGCGAAGCCAGCTCCACCGGGCTGGGCATCATAGACGAAGATCGTCGGTTCACCGGTGTCCACGTGTAACGCCGTGGACACCCCGCCAATGTCCCAACGGTCGCTGGTCGCCAGCAATGGGAGCAATCCGATCATGGCATGCTCGGCAGCATGCAACGCGCCGGGGAAAAATTCCGGGGTGATTCCGGCTCTAATCAGCCGTTGCTCGGTGAGGGTGAACCAGATGGACTTGGTATGCAGGTCCCTAGCTTCAAGTTCCAAAGGTTCCTCGGAAAGCACTTCGTTCGAGGCAATGGACTTTCGTTGGAAGGACACCACCTGGGTGGTGACAATGACATCCCCAAAATAGATCGACAGCTGCGCATGCGCGCTACGCCGCTCGGTGGATTCAATATGCACCGTGGTGATATCGCGGGCGGTGGTGTAATAATCCGGGTTGACCCGGGTAACCAGCACCGTGTGGTTCTGCTCATCAAGCTCATCAACGAAGTAGCTTGATCCCTGATGCACATAGATAGCCCCGGGGTGTGCCTGATAATGCGTTTGTGGGGAGTCCATGGTGCCTAAAATGGCTCCAGACTCACTATCAATAATATTCA
Source organism: Glutamicibacter uratoxydans (assembly GCF_050753455.1). GTDB lineage: Bacteria > Actinomycetota > Actinomycetes > Actinomycetales > Micrococcaceae > Glutamicibacter > Glutamicibacter uratoxydans_A. Next base: position 2,546,572 of record NZ_CP192736.1, on the reverse strand, counting down.
CCGGCCCACCACCGTCGGCACGGATAGAAAACATCGCGGCCGCGTGCTGGGCATGAGTCCAGAACCAGCCCACCGGACGCCGCCGCAGGTAGCCACGAGATACCAAGGAATCCAGCAGCCCAATGACGTTCTCACCGAAAATCTCCACCTCATCCGGACGCAAGGGAAGTTCTTGGGCCGCGGCACACAAATGTCCGGAGAGCACGTACTTGTTATGCGGATCAAAGACCGTGGCTTCCACACCAATGTCGAAAATTGCTTCAGGATGATGCACTAGATAGGTATCCAGCGGGTCCTCACCGGCCACAAAGATCGCCAAGGACCCCTGCCCGGCGCGTCCGGCCCGCCCGATCTGCTGAAAGAAGGAAGCACGAGTTCCGGGCCAACCAGCCACCACTACCGCATCCAACCCGGCAATGTCGATGCCCAGTTCCAGCGCGGAGGTGGAGGTAACGGCCAACAGCTTTCCGCTGCGTAAATCCGACTCGATCTGGCGGCGTTCACTGGGCAGATAGCCAGAACGGTAGGCAGCTAGCCGCACACTGAGATCCGGGGCGAACTGCTCTAAATGTTTCCGGGTCAGGGTGGCAATGGTTTCCGCGCCTCGCCGAGATTTGATGAACACAATACTGCGGACCTGATCGGCCATCAGGTCCGTCAGGATGGAGGCACTTTCGGCAATGGCCGTGCGACGCAGCGGAGCCCCGTTCTCTCCCACCCGCTCGCTCAAGGGCGGCTCCCACAAGCCAATGACCAGTTCACCAGAAGCCGAGAAGTCGTGGGACACGGCCCGGGCGGGCGCACCGATCAGCCGAGAGAAAGAGTCCTCTGGTGCCGCGCTGGTGGCCGAGGCACCGATAAATACCGGATCAGCTCCGTAATGCGCACAGATTCGACGCAACCGACGCAGCAGGTTGGCCACATGCGAACCAAACACCCCGCGGTAGGAATGAGCCTCATCGATCACGACATAACGTAACCTTTTGAAGAATCGGTCCCACCCCGCATGGTTCGGCAGGATTCCCCGGTGCAACATGTCGGGGTTGCTAAAAATGAAATTAGCGTGTTGCCGGACCCAAGCCCGGCTCGCCGGGTCAGTATCCCCGTCATACGCTGCAGCCCGCACCCCGGGGACCTCAAGAGCTTGCACCGCGGCGAGTTGGTCGGCCGCTAAGGCTTTGGTGGGGCAGAGGTAGAGAACACTGGCCTGAGCTTGCGCATCATTAAAAGCCGAGTCGCGACTGCGGTACAGCGCATCCAAGGAGGGCATGAGATAGGCCAAGGATTTACCGGAGGCGGTGCCAGTAGACACGATGGTGTGCAGCGCATCGTGGATCAGCTCGGCAGCCTGTACCTGATGCAACCACGGACGCTGGATACCGATGGATTGAAAAACTTCGCGCACTTCGACAGCCAACCAAGCTGGCCAATCGGCAGTGATTTCGTCCTTGGCGGGCACCGCGCGCCGATGAATTATTGCATCCGGGTCGTTCTGCCGCTCGAAGGGGTCAAGCAGCGCGCTGACAGTCTTGGCCATAACCGACTTTCGAGATCACAGTGAATAACGAGGGTTAACTGCTACTCGCCGCCAGTCCGAGACACGGATGGCGGCGAGTAGCCGGGTGGAGGAGGTTTAGGCTTTGAAAGCCACGACGCTTCCGAGGTTGGTCCACCCCAGCGACGCGTAGAGTTTTTGGCCGTCCACCGAAGCGATCAACAGGCCCTCATCAACGTCGTGTTCTTGGGCTAGCGACGCCAGCGCACGCATGGTCAGGGAACCCAAACCACGGCGACGGAAATCCGGGGCAGTAATGATGCGGTCAAAGATGGCGTAGCCATCCACCGCCGACACGTGACCGGAAGCCGCCACCACATCCTGGCTGTCTTCAGGATGCAAAGACACGTAGGCGTGGGTGCCGTCGCGTTCGATCTGGAAAATAAAACCGTCTGGAGGCAATGGAACTTCGACGTCGTGGCTGGCCAACTCGGTGACCATCAGCACCTCGTCATCGGCGGCTACCTGCAGACCGGATTGGTTCGCGATATTGATCAGCTCACTCACGTCATCAGCAAACGCGGTCAAGCGACGGGCAGGATGCTTCTTCAACGTCTCAGAAACAGCCAGTAGCTCTTCCACCGTTGGGTCGAAAATGACGTATTCCCAGTCTTCGGTGGTGTCATGCCGCAAAGCAGCGTGTACCCGACCCTCATGGCGGGCCTCATATCCTCGTGCACCTGCCCAGCCGGTGACCCAGGTGCCGATCAGTTCATCACTCGCGTTTGATGCCATGCTTTGACCCTACCCTGTCTTTCCTAGTAAAACGCTGACAACAGGCCAATCGTTGCCTACCTGAAATCATAAACAAATCAGTGTGACGTTGCTCCATGTATCGGCCCAAGCTGCCTTAAAGCCAGTATCCTTTTACCTTGTGGCCATTCATCGCATTGTCTTGTATTACGCTTTTACTCCGCTAAACGATCCGGAAGCGATCCGTCTGTGGCAGCGCTCCCTACTGGAACAGTGGGGTCTGCGCGGACGCATCATCATCTCTAAGGACGGTATCAACGGTACCGTCGGCGGGGAGATCTCAGCCGTGAAGCAATACGTCAAAGCGACCCGCGAATACCCGGCCTTCCACAAGATGGACATCAAATGGTCTGAAGGATCGGCCGAAGACTTCCCGCGCATTTCCGTTAAGGTTCGTGACGAAATCGTAACCTTCGGTGCCCCGGGGGAACTGAAAGTGGATGAAAACGGTGTGGTCGGCGGGGGAACGCATCTGCGCCCCGAAGAGCTCCATGAGCTGATGGAAAAGAAGTCCCAAGAAGGAACCAAGGTTTCCTTCTTTGACGGCCGCAATGCCTTTGAGGCACAGATCGGCAAGTTCAAGGACGCCATCGTGCCGGAGGTGGAAACCACCCGAGAATTCCTCGACGAGATCGAATCGGGCAAATATGATCACCTGAAGGATCAGCCCGTCGTCACTTACTGCACCGGTGGTATCCGATGCGAGGTGCTCTCGGCGCTCATGATCAACCGTGGCTTCCAAGAGGTTTACCAGATGCAAGGCGGCATCGTGCGCTACGGCGAGAAATACGGTGACAAGGGGCTGTGGGAAGGTTCGCTGTACGTTTTCGACAAGCGGATGCACATGGAATTCAGCGACGAAGCGGTAACCATCGGCCAGTGTGTGGGGTGCGCTGCGCCAACTAACAAATTTGAGAACTGCTCGGATCTGTCCTGCCGTAATCTGCGCTTGTTCTGTGAAGACTGTGCGCAGAACGAGGAATTGCGTCGTTGCCCCGATTGCCAGCAGAGCGAAGTCAGCTCCTAAAGACCAGCAATAAGCGAAGGCTTGGTTCCCTACTCGTGGGGGCCAAGCCTTCGTACGATTAAATGTGTAGCGGGCTGAGGATCATTCGCTCGGCCATAACGCAAGGGACGGGTCACGCACCTGGGTCTGTTCTTCCTCGGTGCGATAGATCTTGAAACCGCGAGCCAGATAATTCGGTAGCGCAGCAGGTCCATCCAAAGAACAGGTATGCAGCCAGACGCGTGACACCGGAGGTAAGTCGGGCACCCGCTCGGCCAACGTCCAGGCCCGCAAGATTGCTTCGGTGAGCAACGCCCCACCCAACCCCTGGCCCGTGGCCTGCGGAAAAAGCCCAAAGTAAAAGATTTCTACGTCGCTGCCTTGCGCGGTGACCTTGGCGGCCAGTTCTACGTAGCCCTGCGGAGCGCCCTGACGGTAGAGCACATGGGTTTCGGACCCTGGCTGGGCTAGCTGTTCTGCCCACTGTTGCCTGGTCAACACCAACCGATCGGCCCAATTCAGTTCACTTCCGACACTCAGGTACAGAAACCGGGAGAATTCCGGAGTAATCTGCTCGACTAATTCAAGCCGCGTATCCTCGGGTAGCGACTTACTGGAGGGCACCAGATCCGTGGATTGCAATTGCTGCAAATAGGTGACGGTTACAAGGGTCATAGCCATATCGTACGGATAACATGCGGCAACGACCTATGCCAAGTGGCTAGAATCGCTTGTGTGACTTCCCTTGATTTTGCTTCTGTGCTCGACGCACCGGACAGCACTAACCTCCACCTGTTGGACCTGCTGTACCAAGACCTAGACGCCCTTGACTTCCGCTTGGACCCGATTGCTGACCTGCTCGGTGCCGAAGCCATGGAAGCATTCGGCCGCGACCAGATCGCCCCGGCCCTAAGAAGACTGTCTCAGGTTGGTGAATCCCAGCTTGCGCTCGCCGAAGCCATTAGCATCTTCCAGCTGGGGCAAAGCCTGAATGCGCTCCGGCTCGATCGTGTGTTCACGCGAACCGGCAGTCACGGGTTACGCGAGTTGGGATTAATCGAGGAGCATCAGGGCAGCTACCGTGCCAAGGTGGCATTGACCCCACACGCTTCGGACACCGCAGCCGATTTGTGGGTAGCCCATGATCTGGGCGCTCACCAACGCCCTGGTGTGCTGCGGACCGATCATGTGCTGGGCATTGGGCACGCCTCCACGACGCTGGCCCAAATTACGTTACGCCCACAGGTGGCCCGGGCCTTAGATCTGGGAACCGGCTGCGGTATTCAGCTGTTCCACCTTTTGGGGCATGCCGAACACGTCACCGCCACGGACCTGTCCGAACGCGCGCTAGGATTCACCCGCTTTAATCTGCTGTTGAACCACCGGCAGTTACAGGTGGATCCGCTAAACCTCGATGCCCGAGTGTCCTTACGCGCCGGTAGTCTCTTTGAACCGGTATCCGGCGAAAAGTTCGATCTGATCGCCACGAACCCGCCCTTTGTGATTACTCCACGCACCACCGATGAGCAAGAGCTGTTCACCTACCGTGACGGCGGGATGGCCGGGGATGATCTGGTACGTTCACTCATTGAACAGCTCGCCGACTATCTGTCGCCCGGCGGAAGCGCCCAGATGTTGGCTAACTGGGAGATCCCCGAAGCCCAAAGCTCTTGGCACGAACGGATCGAGCACTGGTTTGCCCCGGAACTGGATGTCTGGGTAATCCAGCGCGAGCAGTCCAGTCCCAGCCAATACGCCGAAACCTGGTTGCGCGACTCCTCGCAGACCGAGGATCTGGAGGCGTATCAAGTTGAGTACGCCGCCTATCTCGATGATTTTGCCTCCCGGTCGGTAGCCCGGGTGGGTTTCGGTTACGTGTATGCCGCTCGCCCGCTCCAGGAACGTGAAACCAGTCGAGTTTTCGAGGAGATTTCACACCCGGTGGAGCAGCCGTTAGCAACCTATCTGGAACGCGATTTGCGCACCCTGCACGAATTACGGGTTGCCGGAGCACAATGGGTGCACTGGCATCTTGAAGTGGCCGAGGACGTCACCGAGGAACGGCATCAGCGTCCCGGCGCCGAGCACCCCGGAGTGATTCTGCTACGGCAAGGAGCAGGGCTGAGACGGACTGAAATTTTGGATACCGCCCAAGCAGGTTTCGTCTCGGCCTGCGATGCGGAGCTGAGTGTAAATCAACTAGTCAACGCCCTAGATGCGCTCATCGGTGAAGGGCAGGAAAACTTTACTCAGAACCTGCTGGCGGCAGTTGAACGCTTAATCAGGCACGGCTTTCTTCGTAAAGTGTGAAACAAGGGCTAAAGTTTTTTCTTATGACACACAACACATCCGGCAGGGGTGCCGTGCAACCGTCAACCGGGGACGGGCAGAACCCCGCTTTGGTGTCCATTACCGACCCGCAAGCGATCCGTGCCCTAGCCCATGACGCGCGTCTGATCGTGCTTGATGAACTGTTCGCTTCCCAAGCCACGCGCACCGCCACCGAGCTGGCCTCGCTGTGCTCTCTGACACCCAGCGCCATGAGCTATCACCTGCGTGCCTTAGAGAAGTACGGTTATGTCATCCGCGCAGCCAGTGAAGGCGACGCGCGCGAACGTCGCTGGCGTGCCGCCGGTGAACGTTTGGAACTGAACACCCACGACGGGTCGGCAAACGCCAAAACCGCATACCTGAATGTGCAGTTAAACCAGTTCAGGACTCGCCTGAACGCCGAAGTAGAGCGCCGACAGACCGAGGCCAGGGCGGGGATTGTTCCGTCGGAAGACCGTCCACCGCTTTTGACCAGTGGACTTGTGTTCCTTCCGGAGGAAAAGCAGAAGGAATTTAACCGGCGTTTATTGGACCTCATTTACGAATATGAGGCCATGGCCACAGCCGAGGAACGCGGTATTGACTCCACCAAAATGTTCTACTTGGTATCGTTGTTGCCCGAGTACCCGCATCCGACCGAACCGTAAGCTTCAGACGGAATGGTGAGCTCTACGATGTATGATCATCGAGAATCGTAGCCTCAAGACGGGGCGCGAATACACTTTGGCAATATCGAGCGTGATCCCGAATATTTCGGGACAGGTAGTTGCCGACACTGTATAAAGGAGAGCCGTGCCCCCGAAGGCCAAGGAATCAACTGGTAAGAAACTCGTTATTGTCGAGTCTCCTGCCAAAGTGAAGTCGATCGCCAAATACCTCGGCGAAGGCTTCGACGTGGATGCGTCCGTGGGACACATTCGTGACCTTCCGCAGCCCTCAGAGCTCCCTACTGAGCTAAAAAAGACTTCGGTCGGCAAGTTCGCCGTGGACTTGGACAACGACTTCGAACCGTATTACGTGGTGTACCCGGATAAGAAGAAGCGGGTTTCGGAGCTGAAAGCCAAGCTCAAAGACGCCGATGAACTCTATCTGGCAACAGATGCGGACCGCGAGGGCGAAGCCATCGCGTGGCACCTTTTGCAGGTGCTCAAGCCCAAGGTGCCGGTTCGCCGTCTGGCCTTCACTGAAATCACTAAAGAAGGTATCCAGCGTGCCTTGGAGAACACCCGGGAGCTAGACACCGATCTGGTTGATGCGCAGGAAACCCGTCGTGTTCTGGACCGTTTGTACGGTTACGAGATCTCCCCGGTGCTGTGGCGTAAGGTCGCACGCGGGCTGTCGGCAGGGCGAGTGCAGTCCGTGGCCACCCGTCTGGTGGTCGAGCGTGAACGCGAGCGCATGGCTTTCATCAGTGCCGGCTACTGGGACATCAAGGGCCGCTTCGACAATGGGTCAGGCGAGGCCTTCAACGCCAAACTATCCTCGGTGGACGGAGCGCGGGTCGCCTCCGGACGTGACTTCGATGACCGCGGACAGCTGAAGACCAGCCGCAGTGCACTGACTCATCTCAATGAGCAGCAGGCCCGGTCGTTGGTGGATAACCTGGCCGAGTCCAGTTTTGCGGTCTCCTCGGTGGAGGACAAGCCGTACACCCGCCGCCCGGCCGCACCATTTACCACCTCAACCTTGCAGCAGGAAGCCTCGCGTAAGTTGCGGTGGAGCTCGCGCATCACCATGCAGGTGGCGCAGCGTCTGTACGAAAACGGTTACATCACCTATATGCGTACCGACTCGGTGTTCCTTTCCAACGAGGCGGTGCGAGCTGCCCGGGCACAGGCCACCGAACTTTACGGGGGCGACTCGATTCCCGAACGTCCACGCGTCTACAAGGCCAAGAGCGATGCTGCCCAAGAGGCCCACGAAGCAATCCGCCCGGCCGGTGACATGTTCCGCCGCCCGCAAGATGTGCGTAGCGCCCTCACCAAGGACGAAAACGCCCTGTACGAGCTGATCTGGAAGCGCACCGTCGCCTCGCAGATGGCCGATGCGAAGGGCTTTACCGCCACCATCAAACTACAAGGCACCGCCAGCGATTCCCGGGTGGCCGAGTTCTCCGCTTCAGGTACCGTGATCACCTTCCGCGGTTTCCTTGCAGCCTATGAAGAGGGCAAGGACTCCAACCCGGAGGCCGAGAACACCGAACAGTCCGAGGCCCGACTGCCGCAGTTGAAGGTCGGCGATGAGCTGAACGGTTCGGATCTGGAAGCTTTGGGTCACGAGACCACCCCGCCGGCACGGTACACCGAAGCCTCGATTGTGGCTGAACTGGAAAAACGTGAGATCGGCCGTCCTTCGACTTACGCGCCGACGATTTCCACGATTATGGATCGTGGCTACGTCACCAAACGCGGTGGCGCACTGGTACCAAGCTGGATAGCCTTCTCGGTGATCCGGTTGCTCGAAGAACACTTCGCCAAGTACGTCGATTACGATTTCACCGCGCGCCTAGAAGATGATCTGGATGAGATCGCCAAGGGTGAGCGGGCCCGCACCGATTGGTTGAATCTGTTCTACTTCGGTAAGGACCAAGGCGATGGTCTGAAGCACGTGGTAGAAAACCTGGGCGACATTGACGCCCGGGCGATCAATTCAATCGCGGTCACCGACGACATTGTGTTGCGCGTGGGCAAGTTCGGTCCCTACCTCGAACGCGTTCTCCCCGCCGATGCCCCGGAAGGCACTGACCCAGAGCGTGCCAATGTCCCCGAGGAGCTGGCCCCGGATGAGCTGACCGCGGAAAAAGCGGAGGAGCTGTTCGCCAATTCGCAGGTATCCGAGCGTGAACTGGGTGTTGACCCGGAAACTGGTCGAACCATCATGGCCAAGGATGGTCGCTACGGTGCCTACGTCACGGAAATCATCCCGGAGCTAACCGAGGAAGAGATCGCTGCGCTGCCGGTGGAGTACTACAAGAACGGCAAACCCAAGCCGCCGAAGAAGCCAGCCAAGGTCAAACCACGCACCGGCTCACTGTTCAAATCGATGAGCATTGAAACCGTGAGTTTGGAAGAAGCTCTGCAGCTTTTGAGCCTGCCGCGGGTGGTGGGTGCGGATGCTGAGGGTGAGGAGATCACTGTACAGAACGGGCGCTTCGGACCCTACCTGAAGAAGGGCAGCGACTCCCGGTCGATTGAGTCCGAAGAGCAGATCTTCACGATCACCTTGGACGAGGCTCTCGCGATCTACGCGCAACCTAAGCAGCGTGGCCGCCGCGCCGCCGTTCCACCGTTGGCCGAGTTCGGGGCGGATCCGACCAGCGAGAAGAATATTGTGGTCAAGGATGGGCGCTTCGGTCCGTATATCACCGACGGTGAAACGAATATTACCGTTCCGCGTGGACTGCCGATCGAGGAGCTGACCCGGGAGAAGGCGATCGAATTGCTCGCCGAGAAACGTGCGCGTGGTCCAGTGAAACGCAAGACCAGCACCGCGAAGAAGGCCCCGGCAAAAAAGGCTCCGGCAAAGAAGACCACCACGGCCCGAAAGACCGCGGCGAAACCAAGCGATAAGTAGTAACGTTTCTCCCAAGGTGAAGGACAGAACATGAGGCTGGGCGTACTGGATATCGGTTCAAATACCGTGCATCTATTGCTCGTTGACGCATATCCGGGGGCCCGGCCTACCCCTTATGCCTCACACAAGCGTCCCTTGTCGCTGGTGCAATACCTGAACGAGTATGGGGCGATTACCGATGAGGGGCAGCGTGAACTGATCGGTTTCATCAAGGAAGCCGCGCAGTTTGCACGCAACCACCGGGTTGAGGACTTCATGGCCTTTTGTACCTCGGCGATTCGCGAATCTTCCAACGGGCGCCTGGTGCTTGAGCGGGTGGAGAAGGAAACCGGGGTCACCTTACTGGAGCTTTCCGGCGAGCAAGAGGCCGGGATGACTTTTCACGCGGTACGCCGCTGGGTGGGTTGGTCTTATGATTCAATCCTCAATTTGGACATGGGCGGTGGGTCCTTGGAACTGGCTCGTGGCAACGACGAATTCCCGCAGGTGGCTTACTCGGTGCCCTTGGGTGCCGGACGGTTGACTCGCGAATGGTTACCGGATGACCCACCGACCCTGAAACAGGTCAAGGAATTGCGTACCTACGTCCAAGACGTCTTAGCTGATCCGGCCAATGAGCTGAACCAGTACGGAAAACCGTCGATCGCCACCGCGACCTCCAAAACCTTCCGCTCCCTGGCCCGGATTACCGGCGCCGCGCCGAGTGCCGAAGGAATCTATGTTAAGCGGGTGCTCAGCCGGGAGACGCTGAAACTGTGGACCAACCGGTTGCTGGCCATGACTTGGGAGCAACGCGCAGAATTGCCCGGGGTCTCGCATGTTCGTGCACCTCAGATGCTGGCTGGGGCGATCGTCGCGATTGAAGCGATGAAGGCGTTGAAGATCAAACAATTGCAGATCTGTCCCTGGGCGTTACGTGAAGGTTTAATGTTGCGCCGATTCGATCATGTCTTGTTTGACTCATCGACTCCGCTAAGTAGTAGCGTGGGAGTAGGAGAGGTAGCTCTCGGTGACGGGATGGGGCAAGTGCCCGCTCCCGTCGACTCAAACTAGCTGCGACGCGCTAGTGTGGGACACCGGAGCTTGAGGGAAGGGCGAGAGATGCAAGAGCCTGCTACGAAGTCGATTCCGGTCACGCTATCGAGCGCCTCGGTGTACCCACTGACGGTCCACGATGCCTTCGCGTTGGCCAAAGACGTGGGGTATGACGGCATTGAGGTGCTCATTACCGGCAACCAAGCCACCCAGTCCGCAACCGCCCTGCTCTCTCTGATCGACAAGTACCAATTGCCGATCATGGCCGTACATGCCCCCACTTTGCTCCTCACCCAGCAGGTGTGGGGTTCGGCGTGGGCCAAAATCGAGCGTTCGGTCATTCTGGCCCAAGCGGTGGGCGCCGAGGTGGTTGTGGCGCACCCACCGTTCCGTTGGCAAGGCAACTATGCCCTGGAATTCGCCGGCGGGGTGCAACGAATCACCGAATCAACCGGCATGAAAATCGCCGTGGAAAACATGTACCCGTGGCGTGCCCGAGGCCGTGAAGCCAAGATGTATCTACCGCACTGGGATCCGGTGCCACTGTCCTACCCGCATGTCACCTGGGACTTTTCCCATGCCGCGATCGCCGAAATGGATTCGCTGGCCGCCGTCCAGGCCCTCGGGGACCGGCTTGCTCATGTGCACCTCTGTGACGGGTTGAACAACGGTAAGGACGAGCATCTGGTGCCCGGGTTAGGGACTCAGAAGGTCTCTGAAACCATGTACCATCTGCGCGATAGTAATTTCGCTGGGGTTGTTGCGGTGGAGGTCTCCACCCGGAAAGCCAAAGGCGCCGGTCAGAAAGAAGAATGGTTGGCGCAAACCCTAGATTTTGCCCGGAAACATTTAGCACAAGACGACAGTACGGAACGGACAACACTACAGAACCATGAGTGAACTTAGCAGCAACCTACGACTGGCATTTCTCGGCACCGGGTCAATGAACGGAGCGATCCTGCGCGGGATTCTGGCCTCGGGGCATGACCCTGATCTGATCACGGCGACCATCCGCAGTGAGAACCGGAAAGCCGAGTTGCAGGAACTGGGCATCAATGTCGTGGTGACCGGGGAGGAGGCCAATGCTAACGCGCAGGTAGCTGCCGCGGCTGACGTCGTGTTCCTCGGCGTGAAACCTGTAGGAATCACCCAGCTGTGTGCTCAGATCGCCAGCAGCCTGAAAAACAGCACGGTCGTGGTGTCGGTGGCCGCGGCGATCACCCTGGAATCCATGGCGGCGAAGCTGCCCGCGAACCAACCTTTGATCCGTTCGATGCCTAACACCCCGTTACAGGTGGGGGCCGGCGTGGTCGGCTTGACTCCCGCGGAGGCGGTGAGTGAAGAGAGCCTGGCACAGGTGGTCGATCTCTTCTCCGGATCCGGGGACGTGCATGTAATTGCCGAAGCGCAGCAGGACGCGCTCGCTGCGCTCTCCGGCTCGGGACCGGCTTATGTATTCTACCTGGCTGAGGCTATGGCCAAGGCGGGAGTGCAGATGGGCTTGGATGAGTCGGTGGCTATCGCGTTGGCCCGTGCGACGGTAGCCGGGGCTGGGAAAATGCTGGCCGACCCCCAGGTGGATCCCGCTGAGTTACGACGTAAGGTCACCAGCCCGAAAGGCACTACCGAGCAGGCTATCGCCGCCTTTGATCGGGCTGAGCTGCCGCAGATCGTGGCTGAGGGCATGGCGCAAGCAGCACGCCGAGCCGCGGAACTCAGCACTGAACTGGGCTAAACCCTACAAACTTTTGCACAACAGTCCAGCACATCGCTTTCGGTGGGCCGTTTTCGGTCCGCCGAAAGCTGTGGCTTAGGGACGGGAAGCAAAACGTTCGAGCAGATCCACATGCCCGGAAACGATCAGCACGTCTCGCCGGGTCACCATGGTATCCGGTACCGCATAGGTGAAATCCTCGCCCGGGGACTTCACCCCGACGATCGTCACCCCATATTTGGAGCGGACCTTGGAATGCGCCAGCGTGAATCCTTGAGTCTCCTTCGGCGGATACATTTTCACGATCGCGAACCCGTCATCGAATTCGATAAAGTCCAACATGCGCCCACCAACCAAGTGGGCGGCGCGCACCCCGGCATCGGCTTCCGGGTAAATGACGTGATTTGCACCGATGCGGGTGAGAATCTTCCCATGCGCCGGAGTGATCGCTTTGACCCACAGGTGCTCAATTCCTAGATCCACCAGATTCACGGTGATCAGCACGCTGGATTCGATCGAGGTACCCACCCCGACCACGGCAGAGGAAAACTCTTGGGCACCTAACTGACGGAGCGCATCGATATTGGTCGCATCCGCGGCCACCACATGGGTCAGCGTACTGGCCCATTTCTGCACCAGATCCGGGTTGCGTTCAATGGCCAGTACTTCGCGTCCCTGCTTCACCAACTGTTCGGCCACCGCGATGCCGAAACGACCAAGCCCGATCACCAGCACGGGGGCGTTGTGGTCAATGGATTTCTCAGCCAACGATGGGTCTCTCTTCCGGGTATTGGTACAGGGTGTCGCGGTGACGCATGGTCAACGCACTTGCCAAGGTAATGCTACCGATGCGTCCGGCAAACATTAGCGCCGAAAGCACATACTTGCCTTCCGGAGGAAGATTCGCCGAGACATTCATGCTCAAACCCACCGTGGCGAAAGCTGAGATCGATTCAAACAAGGCCTTATCAAAAGACAGTCGGGTGTCGATGACCAGTAGCGCCGCGGTAGCTACCGCCACCAGTGTGGCACCGAGCACGATCACCGAGATCGCCACGCGCATGGTGGATTCTGGAAGCCGCCGGCCAAAGGCACGCACCTCGGAATCGCCACGAACCTCCGCTGCGATGGCCAAGAACATCACCGCGATGGTGGTGACCTTAATACCGCCGGCGGTCGAGGCCGAACCACCACCGGCGAACATCAGCGCATTGGTCAACAACACACTCACCGGTTCCAGCTGGTCTGGCTCCACCAGATTGAACCCGCCAGATCGGGTCATCACCGAGGCGAAGAGCGCATGGGTGAACTTTTCAGCCGGGTTTAATCCGGCGATGGTGCGTGCGTTATTCCATTCGGCGATGAGCCATAACAGGGTGCCAACCAACAACAGGGCTACGGTGACCGCCAAGGTGAGTTTGGTGTGCAGGTTCCATTTACGGTAGTTGAAACGATGTGCCAGTAGCACCATAATCACCGGGAAACCAAGCGAGCCGAGGAATACCCCGAGCATTAACGGTCCTAAGATCCAGCCGTCCAAGTTATAGGGGACCAGCCCGTTGGAGTGCGGGGTAAACCCGGCATTGTTGAACGCCGAGACGGCATAGAACACCCCGTGCCAGATCGCCGAACCAAGTGTCTCACCGAGCACGACGAAGCGGGGGATCAGCAACAGTGCGATCACCAGCTGCAGACTAATCGCGGTGGCGATCACGATCCGCAACAGTGACCCGATCTCGCCCAAGGCCGATGCTCCGGCGGTGTTCAGCGAGCTCTGCACCACCAGTTTGCCGCGCACCCCGAGCCGTTTGGAGACGGCCAAAGATAGTAGCGAAGCGATGGTCAGGATGCCCAAACCACCGACGAACATGGCGATCAAGATCATCAGCTGACCGAAGAAGGACCAATGGATCGCGGTGCTCACCGTGGTCAACCCGGTCACGCACACGGCAGAGACCGCGGTAAACAGGGCATCGTGTAAGGCGGTAGCTTCACCGTCCGCGGCCGCAAGAGGTAATGCCAGCAGGGAAGTGAAGATTGTGATCACCAGCAGGAACGCGGCCAGAGCTAAGCGTGCGGGGGAGCGGACCGTAAAATCGGCAGCCGCCGTTTTCAGGTGTTGCCAGCGGCGCTGACGGCGGATCCGCTGCTGTTCGGTCAGCCCCACACGGTGGCGTGCTACAGGATCGTTCACCCATCGCCTCCTTGATCGTGGCCCAACGCCATGCCTCAAAGATAATCTACGCACAGTTCTTTTCAGGTGCAGGCTACAGGGTTAAATGACAGGTTGTTCCGTCCAAGTAAACGGCAAAGTATTGAGATGCGTCACAGTCCGGTAGCCTGAGAGGGTGTTAGAGCCTCAGTATCCGCCCCGTCCAACCCTCGTGGTGTGGGATGAGAAGTACCTGCAATACAAGTTCAGCGACTACCATCCCATGCATCCGTGCCGACTGGAGCTCACCATGCGGCTCAGTGAACAACTGGGCGTGCTCGGTGGGAAAAATCTCACCCGCGACACCCCGGTGGTGGCTTCGGACAGCGAGCTGGCCGCGGTGCATGATGCTCAGTACATCAAAGAAGTGCGCAAGGTCAGCGATGACCCTAGTATCTCCGCTCCGGACTTTGGGCTGGGCACCGAAGATGACCCGGTCTTCGCCGGGATGCATGAGGCCAGTGCCCGCATCTTCGGGGGTTCGCTGGTAGCCGCCGAAGCAATTGCCAGCGAAAAAACTGTGCGTGCGGTGAACTTCGCTGGTGGCATGCACCACGCAGCGAAAAGCAAAGCCAGCGGATTCTGTATTTATAACGATGCTGCCGCCGCCATTCAGCACCTGCTCGATAGCGGGGTGCAACGCGTGTGCTACATCGACGTGGACGCACATCACGGGGATGGCACCGAATCCCTGTTTTGGGATGATGAACGGGTACTGACCATTTCGGTGCATGAGTCTGGGATGAGCCTGTTTCCCGGCACCGGTTTTGCCAACGAGATTGGTGGGCCGCAAGCTGAGGGCAGTGCCGTCAACCTGGCCCTACCGGCTATGACGGGGGACGCCGGATGGATGCGTGCCTTCCATGCGGTCGTTCCGCAGTTGGTGCGCGCCTTCAAGCCAGAGGTCATTGTGTCTCAGCACGGTTGTGATGCACACCGTGATGATGATCTGACCAATCTAAAACTTTCCGTTGATGCCCAACGCCAAGTCGCCTTGGACATCTCCCAGCTAGCCGACGAGATCTGTGAGGGTCGCTGGTTGGCCACCGGTGGCGGTGGATATAACGTCACCGGCGTAGTACCCCGTAGTTGGAGCCATCTGATCGCGATCGCCGCCGGCACCCCGGTGCCGCTGCGCACGTACGTCCCCGAGGAGTTCCGCCGCTATGTGCTGGAAACCTATGGGAAGGCCGTGCCCTACCTGATGGGTGATGACGCACAACTGTGGTGGCGTAACTGGGAAGTGGGCTATGATCCTGCCGATCCGGTGGACCGGGCAATTATTGCTACACGCAAGGAAGTGTTCCCGCTTTACGGGTTGGACCCCTGGTTCGATTAAGCCGAGCTTGTAGCGGCTCCTGCCGTCGCCGCGCGGCAGTATCGATTATGAGATCTCACACGCAAGGACTTGGAAGAAATTCTCGCTGTTAATCCATATATGCCGTTAGGGTAATGTCTGTGGCTATTGATGATTTGTTCTCTGCGCTGGCCGAACCGACTCGCCGTCGTATCCTTGAAGAACTCAAGGACGAGGCGCTGGCGGTTGGGATGCTGGTCGACAGGCTAGGGATTTCCCAACCCACGGTATCCAAGCATCTGAAGGTGCTGCGTGAAGCGTCCTTGGTGACGATGAATGCTCAGGGGCAGCGACGTATCTACGCATTAGAGCTGGACGCGGTTCAAGCTTTGGGGCAGTGGTGCGAGCAGTTCCTCCCAGAACCTGAAATCATCGACGAACCGGAAGCAGACCTGGCTGGAACCCAGTTAGTGACGGTCAACGGTGCCAACTCCGCTGGGATCCCGGCGGCGGCGCAAACTCTGGGACGCAGCGTCGGGCGCAAGCTCGAACATGTCACTGGACGAGCCCAGGAAATTATTGAACGTTTTCCCCGCTTTGGGCGCAAACGCTAAGACGAGACAAGAGCAACCGCCACCCGGAAAAGTCACGGGCAGCGGGCCATACGTTACGTGTGGCAGAAAAAAATTTACGCAGAATTTCCGTGGAGACCCGTTTCCGTGGCATTCTCGACGATGGGGCAAAGACGCCGGTACTGCGGTAGAAGTCTGCCCCAGCGCCTGCCCCAAGTGATGAGGAGAACAACTTGGACAAGCATCTAGCGACTATCCGTGATGAGGTATTCCGCAGAAATCCTGGCGAAGCCGAATTCCATCAGGCTGTGACAGAAGTCTTCGAAAGCCTCGAAGCAGTCTCCCAGAAGCACCCTGAATACGCCGAAGCTGCCATTCTGCAGCGCATGTGCGAACCCGAACGCCAGATCATTTTCCGCGTTCCATGGGCCGATGACGAAGGTCGAGTCCAGATTAACCGTGGCTTCCGCGTTGAGTTCAACTCCGCACTGGGCCCATATAAGGGTGGATTGCGTTTCCACCCATCGGTATACCTAGGCACCGTGAAGTTCCTAGGCTTTGAACAGATCTTCAAGAACTCCCTAACCGGTATGCCTATCGGTGGCGGCAAGGGTGGGTCGGACTTCGACCCCCGCGGGCGTTCGGACGCCGAAGTGATGCGTTTCTGCCAGTCATTTATGACCGAGCTGTTCCGTCATATTGGTGAGTACACCGACGTGCCAGCCGGTGACATTGGGGTGGGCGGTCGCGAGATCGGTTACCTCTTTGGCCAGTACAAGCGCATCACTAACCGCTACGAATCCGGTGTGCTCACCGGTAAGGGCTTGAGCTGGGGCGGATCGTTAGTACGTCCAGAAGCCACCGGTTACGGGGCGGTGCTGTTCACCCAGGAAATGCTTGCTACCCGCAACACCAGTTTTGAAGGTCAGCGCGTTGTGGTCTCCGGATCCGGCAATGTCGCCATCCATGCCATTGAGAAGGCACAGCAGTTCGGTGCCCATGTGGTGGCTGCATCGGACTCCGGCGGATACATCGTGGACGAAAACGGTATCGATGTGCCGTTGCTTCGTCAGATCAAGGAAGTCGAGCGCGGACGCATCAGCGAATACGCTGAACGTCGCGGATCGAAGAAGGTCCGATACGTCGAAGGCGGCAACGTCTGGGATGAAACCTGCACCGTGGCCCTGCCGTGTGCCACCCAGAACGAGTTGGGTGCTGCCTCGGCTAAGAAGCTGATCAACAACGGTCTGATTGCCGTGGCTGAAGGCGCGAACATGCCATGTACCGCGCAAGCTACCTCCCTCTTCCAAGACGCCGGGATCCTCTTTGGTCCCGGGAAGGCCGCCAACGCCGGTGGTGTGGCCACCTCGGCGCTGGAAATGCAGCAGAACGCCAGCCGTGACTCTTGGTCCTTCGCTCACACCGAGCGTCGACTCAGCGAGATCATGGTGGGCATTCACGACCGCTGTGCCTCGACCGCCGAAGAATATGGCGTGCCAGGTAACTACGTGGCTGGCGCGAATATCGCCGGTTTCGTGAAGGTTGCTGATGCCATGCTGGCACAGGGCTTAATCTAAGCGAGCAAGACAAAATTCACCGCATCAGTACGGCAATGTGCCGCTAACTGGTGCGGTGAATCGCATTAACCATAGAACTTCTCAAACTTCTTTGGTCACGCGTGTGTTCCTGCTTCTTAAAGGACAAGACGAACCATTAGACTATGGGATGAAGCGTACCCAACTTTGATTGCCGATGTTGATCACTAGTCGTTGAAGTACAGCTTTTCGTAGCGCGACAAAATAGAGATCAGCGTCAGGAGATATTCCCCTATGGCGGATAAACAGAATTTTGCCGGAGCACGGTTCATGACTGTGGCCGAAGTGGCCGAGATGATGCGTGTTTCAAAGATGACCGTTTATCGTCTGATCCACGCCGGCGATTTACCCGCCGTGCAATTTGGCCGCTCCTATCGCGTTCCAGAAAACGCCGTCGAAGCTTACCTGCAAGCCGCAGGTGTTGATCCTCACAGGGGAACGGGATCATACGGTAGTTAGCTTCGCGATGGTCAGAACTTGGCCGAAGAGCGGGTAATCTATTAAGGAACGTTTAACGTCCGGTCGACCGTGCGTCAAGATCTTAGTGGTCTGACGGTCACGCGGTTGATGCATTTTATTAGTCTGTGAGGAACCACTATGGGCTCAGTAGTAAAGAAGCGCCGCAAGCGTATGTCGAAGAAGAAGCACCGCAAGCTGCTTCGTAAAACTCGTCACCAGCGCCGCAACAAGAAGTAGTCTCGACTTTCGAGCTACTTCGCCACTAATGATCGCCACCGTGATCCGGGACTTCCCGGCGGTGGCGATTATTGTTTTAACCGCGCCACATATTCCGTAAGCGCGACAGGCTCCGCTGAGCGGCCCACACCGCACCGATCACCCCTGCGAGTTTGAGGCTCAGCTTCGCGGCTTGCTGCCCGGTGCGAAAATCATAGATCTGCCAGCCCTGAGCCTTGGCGTAGGCCCGCAAGCGTGCATCGGGATTGATCGCCACTGGATGCCCCACGGCTTCTAACAGGGGGACATCGTTAAAGGAATCCGAGTAGGCCCAAGAGTCCACCAGCCGAATATTCTTCTCTGCGGCCAGCTGTCGTACCGCCCGGGCTTTCTGTTCCCCATGCAAAATCGAACCGATGAGTTCGCCGGTGTACTGCCCGTTATGGCTGGCTACGTGGGTGCCTAAAGCCCCGGTGAGTTCTAGCCGACGGGCAATAACTCCGGCAACCTCCATGGGGGTGGCGGTCACCAACCACACCTCGCGACCCACGCGCAGATGGCCGCGGGCGATGGCGACCGTGTTCTGCCAGAGCTTCGGGTGGATGAACTCGTCGTAAATCTCGTCGCCAAGCTGTTCCATCTGGCTCACGCTGGTGCCCGCAACCAATTTCAGGGCGCGGTCGCGAATGATCTGAATATCGGCCATGTGCTCACCACTGAGCAGAAAACGTAGCTGTTTGATGGCGAAGAACAGCACCTCCCGAAAGCGGAAGAGCTTTCGTTGATGCATTTTGCGGGCCACCGCGAATAATGAAGCCCCGCGAACAATGGTGTTGTCCACATCAAAGAACGCAGCAACCACCGGTTCAGGAGTCGAATCCGGTGAGAGGGGCGAAGAATTTTCGGGAGCACGCATTTGACCCATTTTATCCGCAGTACCTGCCAAGTTGTTGTGCCTTCACCTCTCGGAGAGTCTCAATTCGGTCACGCACCGCGTTGCCCGGCGGGCTCATGAGAACATGGGATGGTGAGTCAAACACCGAACATTCAGCTCCTAGTCCGTCAAGACTGTCACCTGTGCGCCGCCGCACGCCAGACCGTGGACGAGGTGACCGCGTCATTGGGGCTGTCATTTGCTGAGCTCGATATCGATGAGCACCCTGAACTGTTGGCGCAGCATCATGAGGAAGTACCGGTATTGCTCATCGATGGTGCGGTCCGAGACTTTTGGAGAATTGACCCGCAACGTCTGCACCGCCTACTCACCGCCTAAAACTTTGCGGCAGCTGCTGCCGGATTGGCCGACCGACCGAAAGAATCCATTGACTGAACCACGAATCCTGCCCGAGGCCACCTTGATGCGCCTAACGCAGTATCTGCGGGCACTCAATACCCTGAGCATCCAGGGCACGGAACGCACCAGTTCGGGAGTACTAGCCGAAGTGGCGGGGGTGAACCCGGCGATCTTGCGCAAGGACTTGTCCCTGCTCGGCTCCTACGGGACACGTGGAGTGGGTTATGTCGTGCAGGACCTAGCAAATCACATCAACCGCACCTTGGGCCTGCATCAGGACTGGCGCGTGGCCATTATTGGTGCAGGTAACCTTGGCCGCGCGTTGAGCGGGTATGCCGGTTTCCGCTCCCGTGGCTTCCACGTCAAAGCAATCCTCGATAGCGCTCCGGCGCTGATCGGTACCAGCGTGGGGGAGCTGACGGTCCAAGATTCGGCGCAGTTGGCCAAGGTGGTTGCGGATGAAGACATCAATATTGCCGTGTTGGCGGTTCCTGGGGACGCAGCTCAGGTATTGATCGACCAGCTGGCGGTACTGGGTGTGCGCAGCATCCTCAGCTTCGCTCCCCAAGTGATTCGTGTGCCCGAAGGGGTGGAGCTGCGCCGCGTAGATTTGTCCACGGAACTGCAGATCCTGACCTATCACGCGGTGCGTTCGCTGGCCCCGTCAGAAGACGCGCAGGGAGCTTAAAAACCGCGAGCCCCACCGGCGCCCACCGCATTCACCCGGGGGTGAAGCGTGGGGCAACGGTGAGGCCCGTGGCAGAACTACGGTTTAGCGGTAGCCAGCCATCCGGGCGGCCTTGCGCTGGGCGATGTACTGGCTCGATGGGCGTAGCCAAGCAAAGACCACGCCAGCAATACCTAATAGGATGCTACCTACGAAAGTGAGCATCAATATCGCGGTGTCGGCGGAATTGGCGTAGAGCGAAATCATCGGCACCGTGGTAGCCAGACCGAAGAGTGAGAGCACTGCCAGAATGGTGGCTATGATCCGCATGGCGTTCACCCCGCGGCCGACAAAGAAGCCCACCAAGAAATAGAGCACCAGACTCACCACAATGCTGAAGATCGCCAGACTGGTCATCCCCTGAGCAAGGGTGTCAAACAAGAGCTCAGGATTTTCAATCAGCCGCTGTAGTTCAGGGTTATCCGCTAGCGCTGGATCGGATTCCAACTGCGTACGGAACTCACTTTCAAACAGAGCCCATTCCGAACGCATCACGTTGGTGAGCAGCTGGGTGCTATTGATCAGCCAGGTGCACAGGGCTGAAAGGATGCCAGCGCCCATGATCAGCCAGAAAGCAATCTTCAGGCTCTGCGGACGTTCGGTGGGCGGCTGCACCGGTGCGTACCCTCCGCCTGGCGGATACGGGTACTGCTGAGACTGCCCATAAGGGCTAGGTTGTTCCGGAGCCGGTTGACCGTAAGGATTCGGTTGCTGGCTTGGCGGCTGAGAAGGGTAATTTCCGTAGGGGTTATATGGCTGGCCGGAACCTGCCTGATCCCCGGGCTGATTCGGGTCGTAGTTGCTCATCTGTATCCCTCGACTAATGCTGTTATCTTCCTACTGATAAGCCTAATGGACAGACAATTGTGACTGGCACCTCCTAAAGGATGGTTTTTGCTTATGGGAATCCCATGCGCAAGCTGTGAAAAGTTGAGTGTGGCCACAATTGTGCAACTTTGCGGCAAATATTTGAGAGACTGGGGACATGCCTAAATCGACCGTCCATTTGTTGCGCCACGGAGAAGTGTTTAACCCCGAAGGTATTCTCTACGGACGGATTCCCGGTTACGGGCTCTCCGAGCTGGGTTTCGAAATGGCCCGTCGAGCCGGTGAGCATTTTGCTGAACAGCACCAGGCCGGTGTCAAGCTGGTGCGAGTAGTGGCATCCCCGTTGTTGCGAGCTCAGCAAACTGCCGAGCCAACCGCGAGCACCCTCGATTTGCCCATTCACACCGATGAGCGGGTGATTGAGGCCGGAAACCGCTTCGAGGGGATGTCCAAGGTGGCCACGCAGCTGCGCCAACCCAAGTACTGGTCCTATGTGCGTAATCCGTTTAAGCCCTCGTGGGGTGAGGCTTACCGGGATCAGGTGACCCGGATGCGCGAAGCCATGCAGGAACACCGTCAAGCCGCGGTGCGTGAAGCTGGGGATGGCGCTGAAGTAGTGATCGTCAGTCACCAGCTTCCGATCTGGGTGACTCGCCGGGCTTCCCAAGGCCAGCGGCTCTGGCATGATCCACGGCAACGTGAATGCACGCTGACCAGTGTCACAAGTTTTGAATTCGAGGGCGATCAGTTGGTCGACCTGCGGTACACCGAGCCTAATGCCGACCTTTTAGCCGGCGCGGCGAATATCCCTGGAGCCTAAGACGATGACCGATTCTTCGAAGCCCGCACCACAGTTGGGGCGCCGGGCGTTGATGCGTTCGATGCTGTTAGCCGCCGCAGCTGTCCCTTTGGCCGCGTGCACGGTCAAGGATGACCCGCTGGCTCAGCAGGCTCGTGCCGGGGATAACAAGAATTACATTGCCGGGGACGGCGCAGTGGAAGAATACGCCGTCGCTGCACGCACCGAACCGGTACAGATCACCGCCGAAACCTATCAGGGCACCAAGGTCGACTTTGCCAACTATGTGGGATCCCCGGTAGTGATGAATTTCTGGTACGCGGCCTGCGCCCCATGCCGGATTGAAGCTCCACACCTGCGTAAACTCAACGAGCAGTTTGCCGGTCAGGTACAGTTCTTGGGTGTCAATGTGCGCGATGAGAAGGAAGCCGCACTGGCTTTCGAACGCAGCTTCGAGATCCCCTACGAATCGGTGCAGGACACTGGCGGGGAAATCCAGCTGGCCATGACCCAATATGTTCCGTTGCAGGCGGTACCAACAACCTTGGTACTCGACCGTAACGGCCGCGTCCGGGCGCGGGTCATCGGCGCGGTGGAGGAAAGCACCTTGCGTAGCTTGATCCAAACCGCGCTTGACGAGGAGCTGTGACGCCTCGGTGACTTCCAATCCATTTGCGGAGATCGTGCTGGATGGGTCCTTGCTCTTAGCTGCCCCGGTAGCTATTATCGCCGGCCTGGTCTCCTTCCTCTCCCCGTGCGTGCTTCCGCTGGTGCCAGGATATCTGGGCTATGTGACCGGACTGACCGGCGCGGACCTGAAGGATCACCGCCGAGGCCGGGTGCTGGGTGGGGTGCTTTTATTTATCGCCGGTTTCTCCGTGGTGTTCATCTCCGCCGGAGTACTGTTTAGCCAACTCACCGCCTGGTTGCACTTCAATGGAGCCTGGGTAACCCAGCTCTTGGGACTGGTGGTGATCTTCATGGGCGTGGTCTTCATGGGCGGCATCAGCTTTATGCAACGCGACCGGAAAATTCACAGCAGACCCAAGGCCGGACTCTGGGGTGCCCCAGTACTGGGGTTCACCTTCGGGCTGGGTTGGGCACCGTGCATAGGCCCTACCCTCAGTGCGGTGTTGATCATGAGCACCGGCGCGGACGCCAACGTGGCCCGAGGCGGTCTGCTGACCTTGTTCTACTGTGTGGGATTAGGCGTACCCTTTATTTTGATCGCCTTAGGAATGCGTCGTGGCATGGGCGCCATGGGCTTCTTCCGTCAGCACCAGCTGGCGATTATGCGCTTTGGCGGTGGGATGCTGATCTTGCTGGGTGTGGTGATGACTACCGGGCTTTGGGGAAGCTGGGTAGCCGAATTACAAAACTGGTTTGCCAATGAAGTGAGGTTGCCTATCTAATGGCACGAACCGAGAAGACCGCGACCACCTCCAAGAGCCCGCGCAAGCGCAGTGAAGCGCCAGCGTTGGGACCCTGGGGGATGCTGCGCTGGATCTGGACACAGCTGACGTCCATGCCCACAGCATTGTTCTTGTTACTGCTGTTGGCAATAGCCGCGGTACCCGGCTCGATTTTCCCGCAGCGCCGGGTGAATCCAGAAATGGTGACCGAGTACCTAGAGCTGAACCCGGTGAGCGGACCTTGGGTGGACCGTTTCCACCTCTTTGACGTGTACTCCTCACCCTGGTTCTCGGCAATCTACCTGCTGCTGTTCATCTCCTTGATCGGTTGTATCGTTCCGCGGATCAAGAAGCATGCCAAAGCGTTGCGAACCCCGCCACCGCGCACCCCAGCCCGACTTGATCGGCTTCCGCAGTACACCGCTTTGGATTTTGATACTGCTGCCGGTGAGGTGCCGCAAGATGCGCAAATCATTGAAACCACCCGAAAAATCCTCAAGCGCCGCGGCTACCGGGTCGAGGCGCGCCTCGACGCAGCAACCCCGTCCGTGGCCGCAGAACGCGGCTACCTGCGTGAAATCGGGAACCTGGTCTTCCACATTTCCCTAGTCGGAGTGCTCGCCTCGATGGGTATCGGTGGCGCTTTCGGCTATAACGGGCAGCGCGTGATCGTGGAGGGTGAAACCTTCGTGAACTCCTTGGTCTCCTATGATTCCTTCTCCCCAGGCACCAGTTTTAATGCCGAGAATCTCGTCCCATATTCGGTCACTCTGGATAAGTTTGAGATTGTGTTCGACCGTGATTCCGAGACGCACTTTGGCCAGCCGCTGGACTTCACCGCCAACGTCACCACACGACGTAGCCCCGGTGCAGAGCCAGAGGCCGAACAGATCAAGGTGAATTACCCGCTCCGCATCAACGGTGCGGACGTGTATCTGGTCGGTAACGGGTATGCGCCGGTGGTCACGGTGCGTGACGGCGACGGAAATGTTGCCTTTTCCGGTCCGGTAGTTTCGGTGCCCCAGGATGCGGTGTACACCTCGGTGATGGTGGCCAAGGTTCCCGACGCTGCACCCCAGCAGCTGGGTTTCCAAGGATTCCTGTTGCCTACCGCAGTGCTCGATGAGAATAACTTCGGTGTTTCCGCTGACCCGAATGCGGTCAATCCACAGCTGCACCTGAACGCCTATGCCGGTGATCTGGGTATCGATGAAGGTGTCCCGCAGAACGTGTATGTGCTGGACACCAGTAAAATGACCGAGGTTAACTCGCGCACCTTGGACGCCGGGGGCATCATCCTTGAAGCCGGGCAGACCTATGAGTTGCCGGACAATTTAGGTAGCATCACCTTCGAAGATCTCAAACGCTATATTGCCATCGACATCAACTCCGATCCGGGCAAGCTACCTATCGCGATCTTCTCCGGTCTGGCGCTGCTGGGGTTGGCGGTATCGCTGTTTACCCCACGCCGCCGCGTTTGGGTGAAACTACGAAACACCGGGGGGAACACCGGTATCGAGTTTGCACTCTTGGCCCGGGGTGAAGATCCACGCTTGGAAAACGAAGCTCGTGAACTACGCAATATTTTCGACAAGACCTGGCCGCTAGCCCAGGACGAGGAAAAGCAAGGAGAAATCCGTGAGGATTAGTACTCTGAGTGGGTATAACAGCTCAATGACCCCCATCAACGAAACCTTGGGCGTCTATAGCCAGTTGTTCATGCTGCTTGCGGCCATGGTCTATATGGTGGCCTTTATCTTCTACGCCCTGGATCTGGCGCAGACCAACAAAACCATCGCAGCGATGGACGCCGCGGCGCTCGAAAATGACCAGAAGGTCATGGCTCACGCGGGAGTCGCCGCCCGCGGCTCCTCCCGCAAGAAGGCCGGCCGCGCCGATAACATCGGCGAGCACGTGGTCACCGACAAAATGGATTACACCTCGCGCGGTGTCCGGCGCAATATGGCACGAATCGCGGTGGTGTTGTCCTGGCTTGGCCTAGCCATTCACGCCGGCGCGGTTATCTCTCGTGCAGTAGCCGCGAGCCGCGTGCCCTGGGGCAACATGTACGAATTCTTGACCACCGGTGCCCTGGTAGTGGTTGTGGTCTACATGGTGGCACTGTTCTTCAAGGATCTGCGTTTCGTGGGATCCTTCATCATCGGGTTGGTGACCCTGATGCTTTGTGCCGCCACCATCGGCTTCCCAACCCCGGTCGGTCACTTGGTTCCGGCATTGCAGAGCCCGTGGATCGTGATTCACGTGTCGATTGCGGTACTTGCGTCGGCACTGTTCTCGATCAGCTTCGCCATGAACGTGCTCCAGCTGTTGCAACACTCGCGGATGAACCGTCTGAGCGAAGGCAAGAAGGACAAGCTAGGCTTTATGCGCCTCGTACCGGGTGCTGGCGCCTTGGAAAACTTCGCCTATCGAATCAACACCATCGCGTTCGTCATGTGGACCTTCACCCTCATCGCCGGAGCCATCTGGGCCGAGGCCGCGTGGGGCCGATATTGGGGATGGGATCCGAAGGAAGTTTGGACCTTTGTGATTTGGGTGGTGTACGCCGGTTACCTGCACGCACGTGCAACCGGTGGTTGGACCGGGCCACGCTCGGCTTGGCTGTCCATCGTTGGCTACGGCTGCCTCATCTTCAACTTCACCGTTGTGAATATCTACTTCAACGGCCTGCACTCCTACGCCGGAGTCTAAAACCGCGAGACTGAAAGCCGTAGGGGCGGTCCCAGACAACTGGGGCCGCCCCTACGGCATTAAAATGAATCGGTTCGCCCCCGACTCTGCGCAGACCCGAGCGGTGCGGCAGGATACGCAGGGAGGAATGCGTGGGTGTGGCCGCAGCGAGCAACGGAAAAGAGACCGAGGCCCGGTACGCTCCGGACAGTCGGTACTAACTCCACTCAGAGTATGAGACACCGCCGTGCGGATGTGTCAACGGAGCGCGGGTATGACCGCCGATTCCGTCCTTGAGGGCGCACCGGATCTCTCAGACCTGCTCTCCCTATGTCTGACGGGAAACAGGCTACCTGGCGCTAGGGATCCTGCCAGCAACGCAACAAGGCCGGTTGTTTTCACCGGAAAAATCTGGAGAAAACAGCCGACCTTGTTACGCGGATTCATTAAAGTTCGATTGCGGCCACGGTACGCAGCGCGCGGGCCGCTTCGGCGCCCTTGCTGAGGAAATGCTCAAAGTAGAACTTCTGGTGTTCTTCCCCTGCATGGAAGTGGTGCGGGGTGAGACTCACTGAGAAGGTCGGTACATCGGTGTCTAGCTGTACTCGCATGAGCCCATCAACTACTGCCTGAGCAACAAAGTCGTGACGGTAAATCCCGCCGTCAACCACCAGAGCGGCCGCAACGATCCCATCATATTTCCCGCTTTTCGCTAAGCGTTGAGCCTGTAACGGCATTTCATATGCGCCAGGCACGGAAAGAACGGTCAGTGAGTAATCCTGCCCCGAAGCATCCATATCTGCCCTAAACCCAGCCAATGCCTGGTCGACAATATCGGCGTGCCAGCTGGCCTTGATAAAAGCGATGTTTAATGACTTACCCATGGTGTGCTCCCTGTGACTTGATTGACGTTCAGTGCCTGATCTACCTTCTAGCTTAGTGATTTAGCTCTCTTATGGTTATTGGCCCGTAATAGTTCGGACCGTCTCGATTCACAGTCAACAGCGTTAGGCGTGCGGTGAGGCGTTAAAAAAGTTTGGGGCCCGGCAGTAGCGGGCCCCAAACGATTTTGGTGAGAGCGAACTAGCTCTCCTTGGAATTCGGGTCAGATGCGTTGTCTGTTGACTCGTCGGTTGAACTCGGTGGATCCTTAGGCGTTGGAGGGTCCTTCTGTTCATTCTCCTGACGCTTAAGCTCGCTCTCCCGCTGATCCAGCTCGCTCTCGCGTTGCTGTTGACGACGCCAAACCTCCAACTGGCGTAGGAAATCTTCGTCATCGTCGGGCGCATTGCTCCGAGGTGGCACATTTGCCGGGTTCGCGGTGTTGGGTCGTCCTAAGAGGTACCAGAGACCCGCGCCAATCAAAGGCAAGAGCAAGATGATCAGCAACCATGCTGCCTTTGGCAGAGAGCGGATCTTGTGGCGTTCGGTCCGGGCACAATCGATCGTCGAATAGATCGTCAACGCAACGGCGACCAATGAAGCAAAAATAATAAAACGGACCATAGATCTATTCTAGTAAAGATCTGTCGGACGTAATGCTCGGTAGACTGTACTACGTGCAGTTTCTCAAATATTCCGTAATCCGTCTCGGTATCTTCTTGGCCGTATTTTTTAGCCTGTGGCAACTAATGAGCTGGCCGATCTTCCTCGCCGGTCTGATCGCCTTAGTGGTGGCCTTCGCCGTGTCCTACCTGTTTTTCAATAAGTTGCGTCTGGCTGCTGCCCAGGACGTGCAAAAACTTTTTGCGCGCACTAGCAGTAACAAGACTCAGAAGCAGCTTGTTGATGAGCAGATCGAAGATTCCTACGACGAGCAGCAGCGCAAGACCGAGGGCAACCAGTAGCCGTTAAACGTACTGGAAGACTACGGCCAAGGTGAAGAGCAGGGCGTAGACGGTGTTGACGATGCCGGTCTGTTGCAGGACCGGCACCAGCTTGCCAAGATTCGGCTCACGGAGCATTAGCCAGCAAGGCCGGATCGCCACACCGAAGGTGAGCAGGATCAGCCACATCCACGGGTAACTATCGGTGAGCAATACCGGTAACAGAATAGCTATGGTGAGCATTGCGACGTAGCTCAATCGAGCGTTACGGTCTCCGAGACGGACAGCCAAAGTGATCTTTCCGACCGGCTTATCGGTGGGGATATCACGCACGTTATTGGCCATCAGTAACGCGGTTCCAATCAACCCGGTACCGATCGCGCCGATCAGCGAGGCTTCGGTGATCCGGTTAACCTGGGTGAAGGTGGTTCCCATGGTGGCAACCAATCCAAAGAAGATAAACACATAAATATCTCCCCAGCCTCGGTACCCATAGGGATTCTTACCTCCGGTGTAACCCCAAGCGGCGAAAATCGCGGCCACTCCGACCAACAGCAGTGGCCACGCCGAGGACAGAATGACCAGTAGCAAGCCGAAGAGTGCGGCGAGTCCAAAACAGCCGAAAGCCGCGTTGCGCACCTGTTTGGGTGCCGCAGCGCCCGAACCGGTCAATCGCAGCGGACCGACACGTTGCTCATCGGTTCCCCGGATTCCGTCCGAGTAATCATTGGAATAGTTCACCCCGACCTGCAAGAGCAGGCCCACCAACAAGGCGAGCAGGGCGCGTACCCAGTTGATCGGCTGTTCCGGGTCCACCGCGGCTGCGGTACCAATTACCACTGGGGCAACGACAATCGGCAAAGTGCGCAAACGCGCACCGGCAACCCACTGGGAGATGGTGGCCACGGGAGTAGTCCTTTCGGGATAAAAACCTTCGACCCTCCATTTTCGCTCTAAAAGTCTCAGCGAGCGAATCGGCCAGTCTAGAGCGAGCTCAGCTGCTGGATAATCGTGCGTCGATCGATCTTTCCGTTAGCCAGTAATGGCAGCCCGTGCGGGTAATGCAGAACCCGTTTGGGGACGGCTGACGCTGAGATGGTGCGGCGCACCGCTTCGAAAGCATCGTGGGTGTCGGTAGGCCCGCTATACGCCAATCCCACACTTTGACCCCATTCGGCGTCGGGTACTGGGACAACCAGACACTGGGTGAAGAATTCTTCGAGCAACAGCTCGACCTGACTTGCCGAGAGTTTTACCCCACCGGTGTTGATGACATCATCGACGCGCCCGGCAATCCGTAGCTTGCCATTCTCCACACTGCCTAGATCATCGGTCAGGTACCACCGTCGCTCATCGCGTAGCACAAAGTGTTCGGCGGTAGCTTGCGGATCCTGCGCGTAGCCTTCGGCCAGCATCGGCCCGGTGACCAAGATCCGGCCTTCTTCTACACGTAATTGCACCCCGGGCAGGGCGGTGCCGTTATAAACCAGACCACCGGCGGTTTCACTGGAACCGTAGGTTTGGAAAATCTTTAACCCCAGGTGCCGGGAGGCGGTGAGCAGATCCTTGCTGGCGCGGGCTCCGCCGAGCAGGATCGCGTCATAGCTCTTCAGCGCCGTGACGGTCTCGGTGCTGGGATTATCTAGGAGCCTGGCCAATTGGGTGGGGACCAGCGAAGTCAGTTTCGTTGCAGAGGTCAACTGCGCGGTGGCGGCGACAAACTTCTGGGCACTGAATCCGTCTGACAGGTCCATCACTACCGGTTCGGTGCCAGCAAAAAGTGAGCGTGTTAACACGCTGATCCCGGCAATGTAATGCACCGGTAGTGCCAGTAACCATTGTCCCTGCATGCCCAAGAATTCCGCGGTCGCCTGTGCGCTGGCAGCCATGGCCGCGGTGGACAGCACCGTACGTTTAGCTCGCCCGGTGGACCCAGAGGTGCGTACCACCAGAAGCGGATCGTGGAATCCTGGAAGCTGTTCGGGACTCACATAAGTGATCCGGGCGCCATCGGGATGACCTGGATCGGCGATCACCTCCACCGCTGGGCCGTCCTCGTTGATCGCTTGAGCTAACGCCCGGTGCAGCCGGGCATGCAGGGAATGTGGTTTCATCAAGGACCGGACTTAGAAATAGTACGGGTAGTTGGACCAGTTGGGGTCACGCTTTTCCAAGAAAGCATCGCGACCCTCGACCGCTTCATCGGTCATATATGCCATGCGGGTGGCTTCTCCGGCGAAGACCTGCTGACCAGCTAAACCGTCATCGGCCAGGTTGAAGGCGAATTTCAGCATGCGGATGGCCTGTGGAGACTGGTTGGCGATATCTGCGGCGTATTCCAAGGCCACTTCTTCCAGCCGTTCATGGTCAACAGCCTCATTCACCGCACCCATTCGAACCATATCTTCGGCGGAATGCTCACGAGCTAGGAAGAAGATCTGGCGGGCGTTCTTCTGACCCACCTGGCGAGCCAAGAGGGCCGAACCATAGCCGGCATCAAAAGACCCCACGGTGGCGTCGGTCTGCTTGAACTTTCCATGTTCGCGCGAAGCAATGGTGAGATCGGATACTACGTGAAGTGAGTGTCCGCCACCTGCGGCCCAGCCGTTGACCACGCAGATCACCACCTTGGGCATGGTGCGGATCAGGCGCTGCACCTCCAAAATATGTAGCCGGCCGGCACGGGCCGGGTCAATGGATTCGCGGGTCTCACCCTCGGCATAACGGTAGCCGTCACGACCACGGATGCGTTGATCCCCACCGGAACAGAATGAATGTCCACCGTCTTTGGGGGAGGGGCCATTGCCGGTTAACAGTACGGTGGCCACATCGCTGGTCATCCGAGCATGATCCATGGCCCGGTAGAGCTCGTCTACGGTGTGTGGGCGGAAGGCGTTACGTACTTCGGGGCGGTTGAAAGCGATACGCACGGTGGGTAAATCTCGCTCGCTACCGGACTGTTGATCCCGCGCCACCTGACGGTGATAGGTGATGTCAGTGAAATCGAAGCCTTCGACGACCCGCCACTGGGTGGGGTCAAAGATGTCGGAAACCTTCTGGGGCACGGGGGAAATTTTCTGGCTACTCACCCTATGCATGCTAGTACGTTCTGACGCCTAGGGCATGTTCTCGCGGTGGTGAACCGCAGAATGGGGAGTGCAGGTCATTGCGCCGCCCGTTGAAACAGCTCGGCGCCGGTGCACCACCAAGCTTCGCAAAGCTTCGTGGTGCACCGGCGCCGGACCGGGCGGCTACCAGGTACTACGACTGTTTGGCCGGTACCTGAGCCAGAATGCCAGTCTCGGTCGCATCCGGAATTTCGGTGCCGCGCAATGATGCGCCCGCGGTTTCGGGCATGAACCGAATCGCGACCAGCCCCACCACACAAGCCACCATCATGTAGATGGCCGGAACCAGAAGGAACCCGGTGGCGTTGATCAGTGCCTCATTGGCCATGGCAGCGGTACCACCAAAGATCGCGGTGGCCACGTTATAGGTGATAGCGAAGCCAGCGAAACGAACATGGGAAGGGAACATGGCCGGGAAGGTGGCGGTAATTGTCGCCAACTGCGGAATGTACAGGATCCCGAGTACCGCAAAGGCCACGATCGCCCACGCGAAACTCTGACCCATCAGCCAGAACATCGGGAGCGCCAAGACAAAGAGACCAATCACCGAAAAGTACCATAACGGTTTACGGCCCACCTTGTCAGAGAGCGAACCGGCGAACGGGATCAACGCCATCATGGCGACCTCACCAATCAAGATGGTGGCCAGCGATGCATTCGGATCCAGACCCAGCTGGGTTTCCAAATAGGTTGGCATGTAACTGAGCAGCGTGTAGTTGACCACGTTCAGGGCGATCACTAAACCGGTCATGACCACCATGGGACGCCAGTAGTTACGGAACAGGTCGCGCATCGGGCTGCTTTGTTCGACTTCACCGGAGGCTTCCAGCTCCTGGAATACCGGGGTGTCCTCGATCTTATTCCGCAGGTACAGCCCAATCAGACCCATGGGCAAGGCCAGGAAGAATGGCAGGCGCCAGCCCCACTCCATCATGGCCTGGTCGGTGAGTAATAATTGCAGTCCCAGCATGACCGCGGTACCCAAAGCGAAACCGCCGAGGGTGCCGAACTCGAGGAAGGAACCGAAGAAGCCACGTTTGCGGTCCGGCGCGTACTCAGCCATAAAGGTAGCCGCTCCGCCGTACTCACCACCAGTGGAGAAACCCTGCACCATACGCAGCAGAACCAGCAGGATCGGTGCGAAGATGCCGATTTGTTCGAAGGTGGGCAAGGCGCCGATTAAGAACGTGGCTACCGACATGATCATAATCGTCAGAGCCAGGACGCGCTTGCGTCCTAATTTATCGCCTAGCGGGCCCCAAACCAGTCCGCCCAGTGGGCGGACAAGGAAGGAGATCGCGAAGGTGGCGAGAGCTAGCAGCCTGCCGCCTTCGGAAGGGAAGAAATGAGCGGTGATATAGGTGATGGCCACCGCGTAAACGCCGTAGTCGAACCATTCGGTGAGATTACCGATGGCCGAAGCAGCCGTAGCTTTGCGGATCTCGCTTCGACCGGCCGCGGTAGATTCGTCAGGGCCGATGCTTTGGGATAGATCCGGGGTGAAAGGTGTGTTGTCAGATGGATTAGTGGGTTGGCTGTTTACCGGTGGCATTACTGCTCCGTCGTCTCTCAGCTTTCCGTCGACCGGATGCCCAAGGGCGGCAGTTTTTGCCCGCGCTTGGTAACGGTCCACGATCTGGGCCGTCGCCCAGAGTCGGTCAGTTATTTGACGTTACTCGTATCTTTGCCAGCTATCAAGGTCTGACATGGAATTCTTTGAGTTTGCTGACCGACTAAATGCTGGTTGACCTAAGTGAACAGTGCCATAATGTGCAATGGTTCACGTTGTGTTCTTGACCCGATCCGTGTCGGATGGGATTCTATAAGTGAACGAATGGTCGGTAAGTATATCTGTTGGCTGATGAGTCCGGACTTCTCACCTGGAACTTTGCCCGGAGCGCTGCCGGCCGTAGCCTTGCACGGATGATCTCTGCGTAGCAGACAAAGGAGTTTTCATGAGTGAAGCATTCTTGGTAGGAGGCGCTCGGACGCCGGTGGGCCGGTACGGTGGGGCACTGAGCTCGGTGCGCCCCGACGATCTGGCCGCCTTGACCATCCGTGAAGTGATCGAGGCTGCCGGGATTGACCCGCAGGCGGTGGACGAGGTCATTTTCGGGAATGCTAACGGTGCCGGGGAGGAAAACCGGAATGTGGCTCGCATGGGCTGGCTTTTGGCCGGGTTCCCGGACACTGTGCCCGGCATTAGCGTCAACCGACTCTGCGCCTCGGGGATGAGCGCCATCACAATGGCCAGCCACATGATCAAAGCCGGCGCGGCGGATATCGTGGTGGCCGGTGGCGTGGAATCCATGTCACGTGCCCCTTGGGTGATGGAAAAACCGGCTAAAGCCTTCGCCAAACCCGGCGCGGTCTTCGACACCTCCATCGGTTGGCGCTTCACCAATCCGCAGTTTCTTTCCGGAGAGCTTTCCCGTGATGGCAAAGCCACCTACTCGATGCCGGAAACCGCAGAGGAAGTTGCCCGCGTCTACAATATCTCCCGCGAAGAGTGCGACCAGTTCGCCGTCGAGTCCCATGCCAAGGCCATCGCTGCGATCGAGGCTGGCCGATTCGCCGATGAAATAGTCCCGGTGACCGTCAAGACCCGCAAGGGTGAGATTGTGGTGGACACCGATGAGGGGCCGCGTCCGGGTACCACCATGGAGGTGCTCTCCGGACTGCGCCCGGTGGTGAAGCATGGCAGCGTGGTCACCGCGGGTAACGCCTCGACCCTGAACGATGGTGCCTCGGCCATTCTGGTTGTCTCTGAACGCGCCATCGAACGCTTTGGCTTGACTCCGCGTGCTCGCGTGGTCGACGGACAAGCCGCAGGCCTAGCGCCTGAAATTATGGGCATGGGCCCGGTTCCCGCCACGCAGAAGGTCCTTGCGCGTGCCGGGCTAGACATCTCTGCGATCGGAGCCATGGAAATCAATGAGGCCTTCGCCTCGCAGTCGCTGGCCAGTATGCGCGAACTGGGCGTTGATCCAAGCATCGTGAACGCCGACGGTGGCGCAATC
Source organism: Glutamicibacter uratoxydans (assembly GCF_050753455.1). Classification (GTDB taxonomy): domain Bacteria; phylum Actinomycetota; class Actinomycetes; order Actinomycetales; family Micrococcaceae; genus Glutamicibacter; species Glutamicibacter uratoxydans_A. The sequence goes on along the minus strand of NZ_CP192736.1, from coordinate 2,512,529 downwards.
GCATTGGGGCACCCACTGGGTTCCAGTGGTTCGCGAATAGTGATCTCACTACTGGGCCGGATGGAGCGCGAACTGGGTGGTCAAGAGCGCAAGTTGGGCGTGGCCACGATGTGTGTCGGTGTGGGGCAAGGAACCGCACTGCTGGTGGAAGGAGTGTAGCCGGTGAGCTTAAGGGCCGAAGACTTCAGTACCTTGCGCATCAGTGAGGACACCGACCGATTGCGCGTGCGCTTGCACCGACCCGAGGTGCGTAATGCCATTGATCAGCAGATGGTCAACGAATTGCACCATGTCTGCGAGTATTTGGAGCGTACGCCCAAGATTCTGATTTTGGCAGGTACCCCGGGGGAGGCGCCAACTGCGGATAACCCCAAAGGTCGCAAGGGAATCTTCGCCTCCGGTGCCGATATTGCCCAGTTGCGGGAACGCCGCCGCGATGACGCGCTGGCCGGAATTAACTCCGGGATTTTCGACCGAATCGCCAAGTTGCCGATGCCCGTCATCGCCGCCTTGGACGGTTTCGCTCTCGGCGGGGGCGCTGAATTGGCTTACGCCGCCGATTTCCGGATCGGTACCGAGGCTCTGCGGATGGGTAACCCCGAGACGAATTTGGGGATTATGGCCGCGGCCGGCGCGACCTGGCGGCTGAAGGAATTAGTGGGAGAAGCCCTCGCCAAGCAAATTCTGCTGGCTGGCAAGGTACTTACCGGAAAGGAATGCTTGGCCGCAGGGCTGATTAGTGAGTTACATCCCGAATCTGAATTGGATGCCGCGGCCGAGGCGCTGGCGGATCAGATTGCGGCACAAGACCCCTTGGCAGTGCGGATCACCAAGAGCGTTTTCCACACCCCACGTGAGGTGCACCCGGTGATCGACACCTTGGCTCAGGGGATGCTCTTTGAGTCCGACGCCAAATTTGACCGCATGCAAGCTTTCTTGGATCGAAAGAAGAAGTAACACCATGACCCCAAGCATTCCCTCATACGTTGGCGTCCTTGGCGGTGGCCGGATGGGTGCAGGTATCGCCCACGCATTCTTGATCAGCGGTGCCACCGTCTGTGTTGTCGAACGCGACCTGCCATCGGCCGAAGCGGCCCGGGAGCGAGTCATCGACTCCGTGGACAAGTCCTTGGCCCGGGGTACCGTCAACGAAACCCGTGAGACGCTACTGGAGCGTTTCAGCGTCGCCACCGACTACCAGGAATTCGCCCGCTGTCAGCTGGTTGTCGAAGCCGTGCCGGAACTGTGGGAGCTGAAAGTCTCGTCGCTACAGGCGGTCGAAGCAGTCATGGCTGAGGACGCGGTCCTCGCCTCGAACACCTCCAGCCTCTCGGTCAGTGGTCTGGCAGCTGAACTGCAGCGTCCAACCCGATTCCTTGGCCTGCACTTCTTCAACCCGGTGCCGGCCTCCACCTTAATCGAGGTGGTCATTGGCAAGCAGACCGATGAAGAACTGGTCGCTGCAGCCCGCGGCTGGGTCGAAGCGTTAGGTAAGACTGCGGTGGTAGTCAACGACGCACCAGGCTTCGCTTCTTCACGGTTGGGCGTGGCCATCGCACTGGAAGCCATGCGCATGGTGGAAGAAGGCGTCGCAAGTGCCGAAGACATCGATAACGCCATGGTGCTGGGCTACAAGCATCCCACCGGCCCACTGCAGACTACGGACATCGTTGGACTAGACGTCCGCTTGGGAATCGCCGAGTACCTCCATGCCGAACTCGGGGAACGTTTCGCCCCACCGCAGATCCTCAAGGACCTCGTGGCCGAGGGGAAGCTGGGGCGAAAGACCGGCCAAGGATTCTATAGCTGGTAGGAAACCACAGCGGCAGCCTACGCGCTCATACCTTCTTGGGTGTGAGCGCGCAGGCTTTAACCCGTGAATAAGAGTGCCAGCAACCCCTCGAAGACGATCTGCGGATCCTGAGCTAACCCCTTGGTCGTAAACCAGAGACAGAGATTTTCACAATCTCGATAAAGGTAATCGAAGCCATTGATGTTGCCAGCCAAGTCTACGCATTGGGGCACATCGATCACCACGAGGCGCTCGCCGGAGATTAGCAAGTTATAGGCAGACAAATCCCCATGCGCTATCCCCTCGGATGCGAATCCCTCCAGTAGCCCCAACGCTTGAATCCAGAGGTCCGGTAAACGCCGATCTCCACGGGGTAATTGCTGTAGCCGCGGCGCGGCGTTACTGGGGCGTTCCGGGTCAGCGATGAACTCCATCAGAATTTCGGTACCATCAAGCTGCACCGGGTAGGGTACCGGAATGCCGGCTCGATAGCAGCGCACCAAGAAGCTGAACTCGGCACTGGCCCATTGCAGAGCCGCAACTTCCCGGCCGTAGCTGCTCGAAGTCTTGAGCGCACGCATGTCTCGTGAGCGGCGCACGCTACGCCCCTCACTATAGGATTGCGAGCGGTTAAATTGCCGATGTTCCGCAGCCCGGTAGCGTTTGGCGGCCAGTAGAACCGAACGAGTCGCGGTGGCCCGCTGCAGTAAATAGACTTCACCTTCCTTCCCCGTTTTTAGCAGGCCCAATGTGGTGTCAATAGCCGCGGCATCCTCGATAAGCCATGACGGGTAAGGCCTGGGGCCGCGTAGCCTTTTAGCGATCGAGGGCCACGTTGAATGACGTTGCTCCGCGGGCAATGGATCGCGGGCGGATTCGACCCATCGCGCCCGGTTTCGGTGCCGGGGTTCAAAGTTTTCTGGGAGATGTTCTAACTGACCGTGTGAAGCAGAGTAAGCCACTGGATGTCCTTGGAAAAAGCGGTGGTCGAGGTGCGGGGCAGATGAAAAAGAACCATCGCAATCACTCCTTCCAAAGATATTGATTGGGAAATATCAATCACTATTAAACTATCGTGGACGGGGATATGGTGCAATGGGGTTATGGTGGAATTTTCGCGGTACCGGCCAGCAGCTGGGGATCTGAACTGGGATGGGTCGGTCAATGCTCGGCGGATTGTCGGCGAGATTTATCGGATGGGACGCCGTGAATGGCTGACCGCGCGCGGCTGGGAAGAAATGCGGCACAGCGGGGTGCGGCGGATTATTGACTTGCGAAACCCCGGAGAGAATCGGATCCGGGCGCGTGATCCGCAGGTTCCAGCTAGTGCGCAGGCAGGGATTGAGATCCTTCAGCTTCCCTTGGAAGAGCCTGATAATGCGCGTTTCGCGGCCGTGGCCAGACCCTATATGAACCACCCGGCCATGTACCGCTTGGTCTGCGAGGAGTTTCCCGATCACCTGCGTGAAGTTTTTAGTGCACTGGGGGAGAATGCCGGTGGAGTCGTATTGCACTGTTCAGCGGGGCGCGACCGCTCCGGCTTGGTCGCCAGCCTACTTCTGGAGTTGACCGGACAAGCCGAGCGGGTGTTGCAACACGATGAATTAGCCACCCGCGGGATCAATGAGTGGCACCGTGTCAGCGGCTATCGGCATCCTCACGAGACCTATCAGGAAGATGCCCAGCTGCAGCGCATGGTCGACAGCCGCGCCCGCGCCTTGGAAGAGTTCATGGCTTGGCTGGGTAGCGCCGAAACGTTTTTGCGCGAGATCGGAGTTCCCGAAGCGATCTTGCGGCGCCTCCAATTTCATGCGCAGACACCCCAGAGTTAGCACGCCGGGTACTACTGGGCAGGTTTATCTACTACCAAATTAGTGATGCGCATGCTGCAAATTCGGCGGTCCTGCTCATCGGTGATCACCACGTCGTGGCTGGTCATACGCCGGCCGAGCTTGATCGGGGTGGCGGTAATGATGATGTCGCCTTGCGTGGCCGAACGGTGGTGGGTGGCGCTGACATCCACGCCAACGACAACCTTGCCGAAGGTAGAGGCATATTTAACCGCGGCCCACGAACCCACCGCCTCCCCAACGGCGAGCGACGCCCCGCCATGCAAGAGCCCAAAGGATTGGGTGTTTCCGGCCACCGGCATGCGGGCCACCACCTTGTCCACCGATTCCTCGATAATCCGAACCCCCATTTTGCGATCTAGCTCGCCAAGTTCGATGATCCAGGGCTCCATGGTGGACTCTGTGCGGTTCGTCTGAGACATAGTGCTCTCCTAAAGGTGTTACCCATCACGCAATACTGTTACTCTAGATTCTAATACTGACCGATCGTTCAGGAAGGAATTGTGTCGATGTCGATTGCCCAGACTACCGTGGTACCCAGTTATATTGCCGGAGAGTGGATCAGCCCGGATGCCGGGGAGGGCACCAAGGTGCTTGATGCCAACACAGGTGAGCATATTGCCACGGTGAGTTCCGCGAAGCTTGATGTCGCCGCCGCCCTGGACTACGGGCGCAGCGTCGGGCACCGCGAACTGGCTAAACTGTCTTTGCATGAGCGTGCCCTGAAGCTCAAGGAATTGGCGATGTATCTCAATGATCGTCGCAAACAGCTCTATGAAGTCTCCTTCCGTACCGGGGCCACCAAGCTGGATTCGATGGTCGATATCGATGGTGGAATCGGAGTCCTCTTCACCTTTTCTTCCAAGGGCCGGCGCGAATTGCCGAACTCTAATGTCATCATCGATGGCGCAACCGAACCACTGAGTAAGGACGGCTCCTTTATCGGGTCGCACATCTTCACTCCGATGGCCGGTGTTGCTGTGCAAATCAACGCCTTCAACTTCCCGGTTTGGGGGATGCTTGAGAAGTTTGCACCGGCCTTCATTGCCGGGGTGCCGACCATCGTGAAGCCAGCTACTCCCACCGGATACCTGTCCGAAGCAGTAATCCGGATGATGCTCGATTCCGGTTTGTTGCCCGAAGGTTCGTTGCAGTTGCTTTCCGGTTCGGCTCGTGACGTGCTCGATCACATGGACTACCGTGACATGGTGGCGTTCACCGGTTCGGCCGCAACCGCCACCCGGCTCAAGGAACACCGCAACGTGATCGACGGGGGAGTAAAGTTCACCGCCGAAACCGACTCGCTGAACGCGGCCATCCTGGGTCCGGATGCGGTGGAAGGTACCGCGGAATTCGAGGCTTTCGTCAAGGCTGTGGTCACCGAGATGACTAGCAAGGCTGGGCAAAAATGTACCGCCATCCGCCGCAGCATCGTTCCACAGAACTTGGTGGATGCAGTGATTAAGGCGGTCGGTGAGCGCATTGAGGCGCGTACCGTCATCGGTGACCCGCGTGTTGAGGGTGTCACCATGGGGGCACTGGCTTCCTTAGATCAGTTACGCGATGTCCGTCAGGCTGTGCAGGATCTACTTGATGCCGGTGGCGAGCTGGCTTATGGCAGCCTAGATGCGCCGAAGGTGCGGATTAGTGAAGAGCAGACCGCGGCGGTCGCCGAGGGCGCCTTCATGTCCCCGGTAGTCTTGCGCTGGGACGAGCCGCAGAACCCGATCTTGCATTCCCGTGAGGCTTTCGGGCCGGTTTCCTCGGTAGTTGGTTATCAGGATCTGGATGAGGCGGTGGAATTGGCTGCCATGGGGTCGGGCTCGCTGGTGGCTACCGTATGTACCAACGACCCCGAGGTGATGCGCACCTTGACGGTGGGGATCGCCGCGCACCACGGACGCGTGCATATCTTGAACCGGGAAACCGCGCGGACCTCTACCGGACACGGCTCCCCGGTGCCGCACTTGGTGCACGGTGGGCCAGGTCGTGCCGGTGGCGGCGAAGAACTCGGTGGTATCCGTTCGGTGAAGCACCATATGCAGCGCACCGCCGTGCAGGGTTCACCAAATATGCTCACCGCGTTGACCGGGGTCTGGCACACGGGGGCTGATCAGCAGATCGCCGGTAGCGAAACCTATGGGGCGAAGCCTGAGAATGTACACCCCTTCCGTAAGTCCTTGGCCGAGCTGAAGATCGGGGATGCTTTTGCCTCGGAACTGCGTCAGGTCACCTTAAAGGACATCACCGATTTCGCCAACGAAACCGGAGATACTTTCTACGCGCACGTGAATCAGGCCGCGGCCGAAGCTAACCCCTTCTTCCCGGGAATTGTTGCGCACGGTTACCTGCTGGTCTCTTGGGCGGCCGGGCTCTTCGTGCAACCCGCCCCGGGACCGGTGCTGGCCAACTATGGTTTGGAGTCGCTGCGCTTCATCACCCCGGTGGGTGTAGATGACTCGATCCGTGTCACCCTGACCGCCAAGAAGATCACCCCGCGCGTCACCGACGAGTACGGTGAGGTGGCTTGGGATGCGGTGCTACATAACCAGAACGACGAGATCGTGGCCACCTATGATGTGCTCACTCTGGTGGAGAAGACCGATTTGACCTACGCGAACTGGGAGAGCTAAACCGCTAAGGTGCCCCCGCTCTATCCGGTGGGGGGGTACCTTTGCTCCGGTGAACGAACGAACCCCTTGACCACACCACGGGTGGTCAAGGGGTTCGTTGCTGGGGAAGCTGCAGACGGTCGGTTAGTTAGCTTCCGAAGCGGTGGCCACTTCGGTGGTGGCAGCCGATCGCTTGGGCAGGGCGCGCCAAGCCCACCAGCCGTACAGCGAGGCTAAGAACATAAACACCCAAGTGCCCAAGAGCGCTAGGGCCGGGTTGTTATTGAAGATGGTCACCACATACACCGCCGAAGCCAAGGCCATGAGCAGCCAGCCCGGACGCAGTCCGCAGGCAATCAGCGCGAAGGAAGTGATCACCAAGGCCTCGGAAACGAAGGACAACCAGATGACCGAGGTTCCGGAGCTAAAGGCAAAGCCGGTGGTCAACATCTCACCCAAGTGCAATGCGGTTAATGCCAGCACACCGATCAGGGTCAGGACGATCGGTGCGACCCCAAAGTTCCCCAAGGTCACCTTGCGGGTGAACTTGCCCTGAAATTCGAAGCGGGAGAAACGCCAGAGCCCGAAGATCGCCAGCGCGAAGTACGGCAGGGCGTAGGTGAGTAACATCAGGTCGTATTGCAGAGCAATGACCATTGGCCCGGCGAAGACTGCAAGCATCTGCGCCCACCACCCCAGATCATTGCGGTGCGCCAGCAACAATGCGGCGCTTACCGAGAGTAAGGCGCTGAGCGAGAACAGGGCGACCTGAGTACCGGACTCGGTGCCCGGCAGCTGTGAGAAAAGGTTAAAGAATAATTCTTCCACGACACTACTTAGCTTGAACGGGTGTTGCTGAATGGACAGTGGTCACCCACGTACCCCCACGATGCTATATCCAAAACCTGTGAAGCTACTTTTTCGCCGCTTTTGATTGCAGACCTTCAAACACCATGGAGATGGCGTCTTGCTCCAGCATCGAGGCGTTCAGCGGGCCGTCTTCACGATACCAATCAACTACCGAGTTGATCATGCCAAAGAGCAGACGGGCCGTGGCGCGGGGTTCTAAATCCACGCGTAGCGTCCCCTCGGTTTGTGCCAAGGTCACGAGCTCAGCCAATTTATGATCCAACTCGCGGCGGCGTGCCAGAGCCGATCGTTCCAGCTCGGTGTTGCCACGTAGTCGCAGCAGCAAGGTGACGTAGGGGCGCTTCGCAATGAGGATCCGGAAGGTTTCGCGCAGGAACATCTCTAAACGTTCATCGGCGCTACTGTGGGGATCTGGTTCGGCATGAACTACCGCTTCCAAGGGGATCAACGCTTCATCGAGGGCCAAACGCAGGAGATCTTCCTTGGATGGCACGTGGTGATAAATTGCGGACTTGCTGATTCCCAGACGGTCAGCGAGTTTGCCCATGCTGGTGGCGTCGTAGCCATGCTGATTAAAAAGTTCTACCGCGATGGTCAGTACCGTGTCCTGGTCGTAGCCGGGACGGCCGCGCTTCGCGGAGCTAGGGGTGAGGTCGATAGCAGGCATGGTTCCTCGATTATCCCATGGGGTGAGTTAAAACCGCGGGGTGTGAAAGCAAGAACACATCCTTGCTTCACACCCCGTTTGGATTGACTTAGTCGTTGCGCTTGTCGTAAATACGCTTGAGCTTACCCATGGAGCGTTCCAAGCTTTCTGGTTCGAGCACCTCCACGGCACAGCTGGAACCGACGTGGATCTTAATCAGCGCAGCTAATTCCTTACTGGCGGTAGCGACCTCGTTAGCGGTGGCGTCCATTCGCCGCTCCACTTTTACCGCCAGCTGATCCATGCGACCAGGGCGGGTGAGGACCAGCTGGAAGTGTGGTGAAAGTGCTGGTACCTTCAGGATCAATTCCTCGATCTGGCTGGGGAAGAGGTTGACTCCGCGCAAGATGATCATGTCATCGCTGCGGCCGGTGATACGACCCATGCGACGATGTCCGGGACGTGCGGTACCGGGCAGGAGGCGGGTTAAATCATGCGTACGGTACCGAATGATCGGCAACGCTTGCTTGGTCAGCGAGGTGAAAACCAGCTCACCGTGTTCCCCGTCGCCCAGCACCTTGGTGGCATCAAAGGCGTCCAGAATTTCAGGACGGAAATGATCCTCCCAGATGTGGCTGCCATCTTTGAGTTCATTGGATTCGCCGGCTACTCCCGGACCCATCACCTCGGACAATCCGTAAATATCGCAGGCATCAATGCCGAACATCTCTTCCAGTTCGTGGCGCATTTCCTCGGTCCACGGTTCGGCACCCAGTACCGCAACTTTGAGCGAGGTTTTGCGTGGATCCACTCCCATCCGCTGCATTGCATCTCCAATGGTCAGCAGGTAGGTGGGGGTACACAGAATCGCGTCGGGTTGGAAATCACCGATCAAAGTGATCTGCTTTTCGGTCTGTCCGCCGGACATCGGGATCACGGTGGTGCCCAGCCGCTCCGCGGCACCGTGCGCGCCCAGGCCTCCGGTGAATAGCCCGTAACCGTAGGCGTTGTGGACTTTCCAGCCAGGCTTCACCCCGGATAGGCGCAGGCAACGCGCACCCAGCTTCGCCCAATCATCAAGATCCTGCTGGGTGTAACCGACCACGGTGGCCCGACCGGTGGTTCCGGACGACGCATGGATTCGGGCGACTTCATGTTGCGGCACGGCAAACATGCCAAAGGGGTAAGACTTGCGCAGATCTTCCTTCTCGGTGAAGGGGAACAAAGCCAGATCCGACAATTCCTTTAAGTCGCTCGGGTGCACTCCGGCAGCATCGTATTTCTGCTTGTAGTACGGCACGCGCTCATATGCGTAATGCAGGGTTTCTTGCAGGCGGGTGAGTTGCAGCGATTCGATCTGATCGCGGCTCATCGTCTCTTCGGGATCCAACGGATTGGCTAGCTCGGCTCGGATGGTGCTCTGTGGCGTGTTGCTCTGGGACATGCTCAAATCTTTCGCTCGTTGCTGGTCGGGGAAGTGTTTAGGCAGGCTTGGGGATCGTGCGCGACCGACCGCGGAAGATCGCTAACACCTCATCCTCGCCGCTAGGGGTGGACTGGGTTACCGTGATGTCGTACACGCCGCTTCGGCCCTGCTGTGCCACGCGTTCGCCGCGGGCCGTCAAGGTGCGGCCGGGGATGCCAGGCTTGAGGAAGTTGATATCCACACCGGAGGCCACGGTGATGGTGTCGGCTGATCCTTCGGCGGGGTTGCAGCTCAGCGCAAAGGCAGTGTCGGCCAGAGCGAACACCATGCCGCCGTGGGCGATGCCAAAACCATTGAGCATTTCTTTGCGTAGCTGCATGCTGATCGTTGCGGTGCCATCCCCCACAGCTAAGAGCTCTAAGCCCATCCACGCAGCGGCGTGGTCGTCGGTCAGGATTGCGTGGGACAGAGATTGTGTGGTTTGTGTTTCGCTCATGGACACCCCTAGGTGAATTATTTACCGAACGATCATTAGGTAATACTGAATTGTGACTCAAGTCAAGTTGTAATGTCCAGTATTTCCCGCCGCTTTGACCGGAAAACGTCACGATCCACGGCTTGCGGGACGGTGGGAACTGCGGTGGTTTCCGGCGGATCGCGGACGGGTTTCCGGGTAGCGAAGTCGAAGGAAATATCGCGCTGGTTCATGACTCGACGGATCGGTCAGCAGTAACTGCCAGCATGTCCTCGGCTGGAGCCGAAAGGTCTCGGGGAGACAAAAGGGAAACGGCCGGTGGGACCGATGAAGTTTTTCATGGGTCCCACCGGCCGTTTCGCTGAAGAGTAGTCTGGCTACTGTTCGGCTATGCCGGGCGCTGCGGATTTAATCCCAAGGCATCCAGCGCAAAGGCGTAATCCCAGGCTCGGGTCTTCCACGCTTCATAGCGGCCCGAGGCACCGCCGTGGCCACCTTCCATCTCGGTCTTCAACACGATCGGGGCACTGCCGGTGCTCACTTCACGCAGCTTTGCCACCCACTTGGCCGGTTCCACATAGAACACGCGAGTGTCATGTAAGGAGGTGACCGCCGCAATTCGCGGATAGCTCACAGCCTGAATGTTCTCGTACGGGGAGTAGGACTTCATGTACTGGTACACGTCTTCGTCCTCGATTGGGTTACCCCACTCTTCCCATTCCAAGGCCGACAGCGGCAGCTCCGGATCCAAGATGGTGGTCAGCGCATCCACAAACGGAACCTGAGCAATAATCCCCGCATAGAGCTGCGGAGCAAGGTTCGCGACCGCTCCCATCAGCAACCCGCCAGCAGAGCCGCCCAAGGCAACGATGCGCTGCGGGTCGGCAAGTTTGGCCTCAATCAGATACTTCGTAGCATCGACGAAATCACTGAAGGTGTTCTTCTTATTCAGCTTTTTACCCTGCAAGTACCACTGACGACCCAGTTCACCGCCACCGCGCACGTGGGCCACGACAAAGATCACCCCGCGATCAAGCAGGCTCAAACGCGGAATGCTGAAGCCCGGATCCATGGACACCTCGTAGGAACCGTAGCCGTAAATAAGCACCGGATTCGGCGCGCTCAGATCCAGATCGGCGCGATGCATGAGCGTCAACGGGATCTTCGTGCCATCGGTTGCGGTAGCCCAGTGCCGGGTAGCGCGATAGTTCGCCGGATCGTAATCATTCACCGGCGTCTGCTTGCGCAAGATCAGCTCATTGGTCAATAGCTGCAGATCGTACACCCGTGCCGGAGTGAAATCCGAGGTGTAGGACAGCCGCACCAACGGGGATTCGAGGTTCGCTACGGTGGGGAAGGCCGTGAATAGCTCTTCTTCGAAAGCTGGTTCGCTGGCCGGTTGCTGCTGCTCGGTGCCCAATCCCGCTAAGGGGATCAGTTGGACACGCTCACAGGTGTCGCGGCGCACCGAGAGCACCAAGTGCGTGGCAGTCAGCGAGGTACCTTCGACCTTCACGGTTTGTTCGTGCGGCACGACACACTGCCAGGCGGCCGGATCTGCGTTCGTGCCCAACTGCGCACGATCAGCCAGCGAAACCATATTGTTTGGCGCTTGGAAGTCGTGAGTGATCAGTACCTGTGACTCGTTCCCGGGTAATAGGTCAACTCCGTGCAAGAGACGCAAGCTGCGCGGCACTAGCAGTTCGACGGCGGCTTGCGGGTTGGTCAGATCCAGCATGCTGGTTTCCGCATACTCAGAGTTGCCACTGGAGATCAGCAGGGTCTGGTGATCCGCGCTGAGCTCACAGCCCAGCCACATGCCCGGATCGTCCTCTTGGAAGATCACCTTGTCCTCGGCTGGATCACTGCCCAAAACGTGAGCCTTGATTTGGTGGGGGCGCCAGGTCTCATCCACCACTGAATAGAACACCGTGGAGGAGTCCGGGGAGAACGCCAGCCCGTAGAAGACACCCGGGATGACGTCTGGGAGCAGTTGGTTGGTTTCCAAATCCTTGATGTACAAGGTGAAACGTTCGTCCCCGGTGGTGTCTACGCAGTAAGCCAAGAGATTGCTTGGCTCATTGATGCTCATCCCGCCCAGCGCGAAGAAAGTTTGCCCTTCGGCCAACGCGTTGCCATCAATCAGTACCTGTTCACCGGGAAGTGCAGCCTGCGGGTCAACCTGCGGGGGAGTCCAGTCTGTGCTGTCATTTCCGGTGGATTCGGCCTTCACTCGGCTATGGATGCTATAAGGCTTACCCTCCACCGAGCGGGTGAAATACCACCAGCCGCGGCGTCGCGCCGGAACCGAGAGATCGGTCTCCACCGTTCGAGCCTTAATCTCATCGAAGATCGCGGTGCGCAATTCTTCCTGATCCGCGGTGATGGCATCGGTGTAGGCGTTCTCCGCGTGAAGATGCTGCAGCACTGCAGGATCTTGTTTCTGACGCAGCCATTCATAGTCATCGGTAAAGGTGTCGCCGTGGTGGGTGCGGGTGGTCGGCACGGTGGCGGCCACGGGAGGCTGAAGAGTTTTCGAATCCGGATTCATGCTTCCATCTAAACCCAGGAATCCGCGCAGCGAGGCAAACTATGCCTAGCGCGGACAAAAACCATAACAGGTGAAATCCCGATTCCCCCGTTTAGATGCTATCTTCGCCCCCGCAATGGGCATAGGGTGAAAATCGATAGGTTTACGCAGGACAGTGAGGAAGCAATGTCAGCGAAGGAGTTAATCTAGGTGAAAAAGCACAATGAAAGCGTCGGGTTCACGCGGTGGAGCAGGTGGCTGGCCACCGTTGTGCTCGCCGCGTTGGCCCTCGTGGTGGGGGTGCCCAGTGCCCTAGCCCAACCCGCCGATGAGGGTGTCGAAGGTCAAACTTTCGTCATTGGTACCGACACGACATTCGCCCCGTTTGAATTCCGTCAGGATGGCGAGTTGGTCGGCATCGATATGGATCTGTTGCGGGCGATTGCCGAAAAGCAAGGCTTTGAGGTGGAGATCCGCTCATTGGGTTTCAACGCCGCGTTGCAGGCATTGACCTCGAATCAGGTTGATGGCGTGATCGCGGGCATGTCGATCACCGATGAACGCAAGGAGGTCTATGACTTCTCCGAACCGTACTTTGAGTCCGGCGTGCAGATGGCTATTGACCGCAACAATGAAGAGATCACCGGCTATGAAGATCTAGCCGGTGAAACGGTGGTGGCCAAGACCGGTTCCGAGGGCGAGTCCTACGCTAAGTCCATCGCCGAAGAATACGGCTTCAGTGTTCAATCGCTGGACCAGTCGGCCACCATGTACGAATCAGTGAAGGCCGGAACCGCGGTGGCAGTCATTGATGACTATCCCGTATTGGCCTACGGCATTGCCCAAGGCAACGGACTAAAAACCGTCACGGATAAAGTACCTGGCGGGTCCTATGGCTTTGCGGTGAACAAGGGACAGAATACCGCTCTGCTGGCCGCCTTCAACGATGGTCTGGCCGAGTTACAAGCCAGCGGCGAATATCAGCAAATCCTCGATAAGTACTTGGCAGATCCGACCGCGGCGGCCCCGAGCACCTTCTGGGACCTGCTCACCCAGTCCCTCCCGGCGTTGATGAAAGGCCTGTCCAACACTCTGATTGTGACCGGAATTTCCTTCGCCGTGGCGATGATTCTGGGGTTGGCCTTCGGTTTCCTCAAACTCTCCCGGAATATCGTGCTGCGGGGGCTGGCGACCGGCTTCATTAACCTTTTCCGCGGTACCCCGATTCTGGTGTGGGCGTTCTTCTTCTACTTCGGACTTGCTCAGTTGATCGGGCAGACGGTCAATATCTGGGTGGCCGGTGTGCTCACCCTGTCGCTGAACGGTGCTGCCTATATCGCCGAAATTGTTCGTGGTGGTATCCAATCGGTTGATCCAGGGCAATTGGAAGCCTCGCGCTCACTGGGTTTGGGGTACGGCAAATCCATGCAAAAAGTGGTCATTCCGCAGGCCTTTAAGATCATGACCCCGTCATTGATCAATCAGTTGATCATCATGCTCAAGGACTCCTCGCTGCTCTTGGCCATTGGGTTTGGTGAACTGCTCTACCAAGGACAGCAGATCTACGCAGCGAACTTCCGGGTCACCGAAACCCTGTTGATCGTGGGCATCATCTACTTCGTGGCCATCATGGCCCTGACTAAGCTGGCGAACGTCGCCGATCGGAGATTCAACAAATGAGTGAGGTAACGGCGCCGGTTCAGCGCGCACCGAAGATCGAGGTTAAGCAACTGCGCAAAGCCTTTGGCAGCAATGAGGTCCTGCAGGGGATCGACATGGAAGTGGCTGAGGGTGAAGTGGTCTGCGTGATCGGACCTTCTGGCTCCGGTAAATCAACGCTCTTGCGCTGTTTGAACAAGCTGGAAGATATCACCGGTGGCACCGTGGTGGTGGATGGCTTTGATGTCACCGACCCGAAGGTGAATATCAATGAAGTGCGTCGACATGTGGGAATGGTCTTTCAGCACTTCAACCTGTTTCCCCATATGTCGGTGGCCGAGAACATTATGCTCGCCCCGGTGGAGCTGAAGAAGTTGAGCAAGGCCGAGGCCCGGAAGCGAGCCCTAGAACTTCTGGAGCGGGTGGGTCTGAAAGAAAAAGCCGATGCCAGGCCAGCATCCCTATCCGGTGGACAGAAGCAGCGCGTGGCTATCGCCAGGGCACTGGCTATGAGCCCGGGAATTATGCTCTTTGACGAAGCCACGAGCGCATTGGACCCGGAAATGGTCGGGGAAGTGTTGCAGGTGATCAAGGAACTGGCCGAGGAAGGGATGACCATGGTGCTGGTGACCCACGAGATGGGCTTTGCCCGTGAGGTTGCCGATCGGGTGGTGTTCATGGCCGACGGGGTGGTGTGTGAAGCTGGGCCACCGGCCGAACTTTTCGGCAATCCTCAGCAGTCCCGCACCCAGGACTTCCTCTCCAAGGTGCTCTAGAACAGCCAGAGAACCACTGCCCGGTGTGCTTGTCGTCTACGTTGTGACAAGACCACCGGGCGGTGGTTTTTAACCGCTATTCAATGCTGGCGCCAGATAGTCAGAGACTGCCATCGGGCTGGTGCCTTCCGCGAAAAAAGTTGAGAGATAAACCATATCACTTAAAGGTTCAATAAAATATGGTCAGGGTGGAATCTCGAAAGGTCCGAAAGGGTGATGTAAGAAATCTTGAGGAAGTACCAATGGCAAATAGCATCCAGACCCCGGCAACCACTACCGCTGCGCGCACCATCTTGCGGGTGGTGATCGGCTTTCTCTTTGCGGCACATGGGTGGCAAAAGTATGTGCAATTTACTCTTGAAGGAACCGTCGCCGCGTTTGGGCAAATGGGTGTTCCGCTGGCCAGTGTCGTCGCTCCCGCGATGGCCACTTTGGAGCTGGTAGGCGGTATTGCGCTGGTGCTTGGGGTCTTTACTCGGGTCTTTGCCGGGGTGCTGGCTCTGGGGATGATTGGTGCGGCTGTACTGGTGCACGCTCCAGCCGGCGTGTTTGATGAAGCTGGCGGTTTTGAGTTGGTGGGCGCGCTGGGTGCTGGCGCTCTGGCCATTGCCCTGGTTGGTCCGGGTCGACTGTCGGTTGACCGAACCATTGCGGAGCTGCGCGCATCCAAGATTGTTGAACGCGCCGCAGTCGAAGTCTAAGCTTTTCGCAGTATCTGTGCCCTCGACTCCTACAGGGAGTTGGGGGTGCTTTTGCCTTTAACCGCGAACGTGTCGTGTGGACTGCCAAAGTGACGGGTTGTGCGCTGCTGATGTTGACGTGACGCGCGGCACGAGCATATACTGAACGAACGGTCGGTAAATATCTTTGACAGCAGTGAGGTGAACCATGGCCGCAACCACACAAAACGATGCGAAGTTGAGCGCCGTTCTAAGTTATGAAGAGGAACAGGCTCAGGCCCGTTTCGACGCCATTATCGATGACGATTCACGTATCGAACCACGGGACTGGATGCCCGAGGCGTACCGCAAGACTTTGACCCGCCAGGTTTCTCAGCACGCGCACTCCGAAATTATCGGCATGCAGCCCGAGGCCAACTGGATCACCCGTGCCCCGTCGCTCAAACGCAAGGCAATCCTGATAGCTAAGGTGCAGGACGAGGCTGGACACGGTCTGTACTTGTATTCCGCAGCCGAGACCTTGGGTACCGCCCGCGATGAGCTCAACGACCAGTTGCTCACCGGCCGCGCTAAGTACTCCTCAATTTTCAATTACCCGGCACGTACCTGGGCTGACATGGGAGCCATCGGCTGGTTGGTTGATGGCGCTGCCATTGCCAACCAGGTGCCATTGTGCCGTGCGTCCTATGGCCCGTACGGCCGCGCCATGGTGCGTATCTGTAAGGAAGAGTCCTTCCACCAGCGTCAGGGATTTGAGATTCTGCTCGCGCTTTCTCGCGGTACCGAGGCACAGAAAAAGATGGCCCAGGATGCCATCAACCGCTTCTACGAGCCTGCGCTGATGATGTTTGGCCCACCCGATGAGCAGTCGCCCAACTCGAAGCAGTCCATGGCGTGGAAGATCAAACGTTTCTCCAACGACGATCTGCGTCAGCGCTTC
The DNA here is from genome assembly GCF_050753455.1 of Glutamicibacter uratoxydans. GTDB lineage: Bacteria > Actinomycetota > Actinomycetes > Actinomycetales > Micrococcaceae > Glutamicibacter > Glutamicibacter uratoxydans_A. Next base: position 2,496,273 of record NZ_CP192736.1, on the reverse strand, counting down.
GTGGGCATGATCGCCGAGCAAGTGAAGGTTCTGGGGCTGACCCTGCCCGATGACGAACTGCGCTTCGATGAAGAAAGCGGCCAGTGGCTCCACAAGGAGTTGAACTGGGACGAGTTCATGAGCGTGATCAAGGGTGGCGGGCCAATGAATGCCAACCGGATGGAACGACGTCGTGCGGCGCACCGTGAGGGCGCTTGGGTTCGGGAAGCCGCCGCCGCATACGCAAACAAGCAAGCAAAGAGTGAGGTTGCCTAACAATGAGCGATAAGAACATCTGGCCATTGTGGGAAGTGTTCGTGCGTTCCTCGCGCGGACTGTCGCATGTCCACGCGGGGTCCTTGCATGCACCGGACGCCGAAATGGCCGTTCGTAACGCCCGGGATCTGTATACCCGCCGTAATGAAGGTGTATCGCTGTGGGTTGTGCAGTCCGATGACATCATCTCCTCCGATCCGGACTCCAAAGATCAGTTCTTTGAATCACCCAAGGGCAAGGATTACCGTCACGCCACGTACTACAAGGCCAGCGAAGGGGTGAAGCACCTGTGAAATCAGACGAATTGGATGCAACACTGGACAGCTTCGGTGATGCGCTGGCCTCGGCTACCCGGGTCACCCCGGGTAACGCACTGCGCCCGGAGGACATCGCCAAGGATGGGGTCAAGCCGAGCGAAGAAATCGCTCAGTACGCGTTGCGCCTTGGTGATGACTCGCTGATCCTGTCGCAACGGATGGCGCACTGGGTTTCCCGTGCCCCTGAGCTAGAAGAAGATGTTGCCTTGGGTAACATCACCCTGGATCTGCTAGGTCATGCTCGCTCCTTCCTCACCTATGCCGGACTGGCCTGGGATAAGACCGAAGATGATTTGGCCTACTTCCGCGAGGAAGAGGATTTCACCTCACTACACATGGTGGAACAGGACAACGGTCACTTTGGTGTGACCATCATCCGGATGCTGCTGGTGGCCAGCTATCAGTACCTGCTGTACCGCGAACTGATGGAATCGAAGGATGCGACCCTCGCAGGCATTGCTGCGAAGTCGGTCAAGGAAGTGGACTACCACCGCGACCATGCAATCCAGTGGACTATTCGTCTGGGTCGAGGAACCGAGGAATCGGCGGCCAAGATGCGTCACGCACTGGAAATCCTGTGGCCGTATGTGCAGGAAATGTTCACCGATGAGCCGTTGCACGATCAGCTCGAAGGTATCGCTGTGCGTCCTTCGACTCTGCGTGAAGCTTGGGATGCCCAGATTTCTGAGGTACTAAGCGAGGCCGGACTGGAAATTCCTACGGTTCCGCAGGCCATGTGCAGGGGGCGTCAAGGGGAGCACTCCGAGTACCTCGGGTTCATCCTTGCCGAGATGCAGGTCTTGGCACGCAAACACCCCGGGGCAACCTGGTAAAGCAAGCTAAAGAAACCAAGCGGGTGAGGGACGATGAGTGAGCAGATCATCTCAGCAGATAACGAGAAACTCAATGCGCTGGCCGCACGGGTGAACGATCCGGAGATCCCGGTACTGAGCATCGCGGATCTGGGGATTCTTCGCGGAACCGAGCAACTGGAGGATGGCACCGTACAGGTGACCATCACACCGACCTATTCCGGCTGCCCGGCCATGGACGTGATCACCCAGGATCTCTACGAGGTTTTTCAGACCGAAGGGTATGAAAAAGTTGACGTGAAGCTGGTGCTCTGGCCAGCCTGGTCGACAGACTGGATGAGTGAAGACGGCAAGCGCAAGCTCTCCGAATACGGCATCGCTCCACCCACCGGCACCGGCCACCGCGGCCGAATCACCCTCGGGATGAGCGTGAAATGTCCGCGTTGTCACTCGCTGAACACCAAGGAACTTTCCCGCTTTGGTTCCACCGCCTGCAAGGCACTGTACTCCTGTAACGACTGTTTAGAACCCTTCGACTACTTCAAGGTGCTTTCATGAGTGAACAAACCACACCTACGCGTCGGCGTGCTACCTTCCACCGACTGACCGTATCCGAAGTCCGCCGACTGACCAAGGACTCGATCGAGGTCACCTTCGCTATTCCCGCGGAGCTCTCGGAAGAATATGACTACGTTGCCGGTCAGTATGTGGCGTTGCGCAAAGAGTTGCCTAACGCCGACGGCGAATTACAGGAGGTTCGCCGTTCCTACTCGATCTGTGCTGCCCCGACCGGCAGTGAGATTAAGGTAGCGATCAAGCGTGACCTCGGTGGTCTCTTCTCTACGTGGGCGAACGAAGAGCTCGCCGCTGGGGAACAGATCGATGTGATGAGCCCAGCCGGTGCCTTCATTTCGAAGCATAAACTGACTGGAATGAATGACCCGAAGAGCGTGGATACCGTTAACCAGGACCATTTTGTGGCCGTGGCCGCCGGTAGTGGCATCACCCCGGTCTTGGCCATTGCTCGCACCATCTTGGAAGCCAACGAGAACACCCGTTTCGATCTGATCTACGCCAATAAGGCCGCGATGGACGTGATGTTCTTGGAAGAGCTGGCCGATTTGAAGGACCGCTACCCGTCCCGGATGGCACTGCACCATGTGCTCAGCCGAGAACAGCGTATCTCCCCGCTGCTTTCGGGCCGTATCGATTCGCAGAAGCTCACCGCGCTACTCAGTTCCGTGATTCGCCACCAGAGCGTGGATGAATGGTTCCTGTGCGGACCGTTCGAACTGGTGCAGTTGGTGCGCGATCAGCTGACCGAGTTGGCGGTTCCGACCGAAAAGGTCCGCTTCGAATTGTTCACCACCGGTGAGCCAAATCGTCCGCAGGGACAAATCGGCCGTCCCGTGGATGTCAGCGATGATGAGGAAAGCTACCAGATCACCTTCAAACTCGATGGCTTGCAGGGCGAAGTTAAGTCTCCGGTGCGCACCAACGAAACCGTTCTCAACGCCGCCTTGCGGGTACGTCCGGATGTTCCCTTCGCCTGTGCCGGTGGTGTGTGCGGTACCTGCCGGGCCAAGGTGACCAGTGGCAGCGTCAAGATGGCGGAGAACTATGCGCTGGAACCGGACGAAATCGAGGCCGGCTACGTGCTGACTTGCCAGTCTCACCCAACCAGCGAAAAAGTCGCTGTCGACTTCGACGCCTAGGACCGGTAGCCAATGATTGATTTTTCGGTAAGTGAGGGTGTAGCTCACGTAGTGCTCAACGCCCCGCACAAAATGAACTCACTGGACGAAGCCGCGTTGGCCGAACTCTCGCAAGCCTATGATCAGGCGGCGCAGCAGGTCGCCCGTGGTGAGGTGCGGGCACTATTATTGCGCGGTGAGGGCCGTGGGTTCTGTGCCGGGCGGGATATTTCGACGGTGACCCCGGCAGATGATGACGTGATGGGGTACCTCGATGGCAAGGTCCAACCCTTGCTGGAAAAAATGTCAGCATTTCCAGCACCGACCTTCGCTGCGGTTCAGGGCGCCTGCTTGGGGGTGGGCCTAGGCCTGGCTGTGGCTACAGATGTGGTGTACGTGGCCGAAAATGCCAAAATCGGTTCCCCTTTCGCCAATTTGGGCGCCACCTTAGATTCCGGCGGACATTGGCTGTTCACCGAACGACTCGGTGCACACCGCACTCTGGACTTGATCTACACCGCGGAACTGATCTCCGGGGCCGAAGCCGTGAACTCGGGGCTCTTCTCCCGAGCCTTTGCCGCCGAGGAGCTCCTCGAGCGCACCGAACAGATCGTTGCTAAGGTCGCCGCCGGAGCTACCCAAGCCTTCGTTGCCTCCAAGGAACTAGTCGCCGAGATCCGCGATCAACGCGTAGGTCTCTGGCAGTCCATGCGCGCAGAGAACAAGGCTCAGGCCGCCTTGTGCGACACCGCAGACTACGCCGAAGGCTTCAAAGCGTTCCAAGAAAAACGCGCACCGGAGTTCACCGGACGCGGCTAAACACCAACACCGATAGCAGACCCCGGGTCACCGCCTCAAGGCGGTGACCCGGGGTCTGCTGGTTAACCATGAAATAGACGCTCCACCCTGCCCTAGCCCTTGCGTGGGTTGAGCAGTCCGTTCGGGATACTTCGGGATCAGCTGACAAGCACTTCGGACTGATCCTTCGGAACGCCATTTCCATCGCGGAAGCTATAGACGCTGACGGCCGGTCCAATCACGAGCATAATTCTGGGAACTCAAACGCTCCTACAGCATTTGGCAGGGGAACTTCACGAACTCTTTGCGCTATCGCAGCAGGGGTGGTCTGGTCAATATTCGCGTCACAAATAGTTTTGTGACGTGTAGATGACGCTTCACGACGCCGATTGTTAAGCAATGCAACGTGAAAAACGCCGACTTTATGACTTCATGACCTCTGTCTGGCGTAACTTTTGTGCACGCCACAGCTGAACTTCAGACTTGAATTGTGCGGCCGGTACAGCCGCACACCCCATCCAGAGCGACCGAGAGACCTGGCTCGTTGAAGTCGCAGCAACCACCCGCAAACGGGAGCGGTGCTAAGGCCAGGACCGATGGAGATTGCTAAATTTCGCGCCGGTCCGCTACAGGTGGAGAACCCAATTTCGGGTTCTGCATCCACACACGCAGTCCGTACGACGAATCTAGGCGTAATCCTCGGGCACTAACCGAGAGGAAATTTGCAACTATGCGCACTGCACACTTCGGGCTGAAAATCACCGCAGTCCTTGCCGCTCTAGGGTTGTCGCTCACCGCCTGCGGAAGCAACTCGGGCACCTCTGCTTCAACCACGACGGCCGTCGAAGCAGGTACCCCGGTGGAAGGCGGCACTTTCACCTTTGCTGAAGTTACCCCGATTAATAACTGGCAGACTCAGGCCGCTCGCTTCTATGAGAAGGCCAATGTGCTCAATTCCGTACTGGACCGCCTGACCTACTATGACGTGGAAGCTGGCAAACTGGTCGGCTGGATCGCCAGCGCCTTCGAGGCCAACGAAGCCCAGACTGAATTCACCTTCACAATTCGTGAAGGTGTCACCTTTTCGGATGGTTCGAAGCTTGATGCTGAAGCGGTCAAGCTCAACCTAGACGCCTTGGGTCTCGGGATTGAGCAAGCGCAGATCGCACCAAATGTTGATTTCAGCGCATACGAATCGGCTGAGGTCCTGGAAGGTAATAAGGTCAAGGTCACCCTGAAGCGCCCCGATGCCAACTTCCTGCGGGCAACCTCCTCGGTGACCGCGGGCCTTGTTTCGCCAAAGACACTGGAACTGGATAACGCTGGACAGTCGGCGATTTCAAAGATCGTCGGGTCGGGACCCTTCGTTTTTGAATCTGAGAAACCGGATGAGGAAGTGATCTTCACCAGCCGTGATGACTACGCCTGGGCACCGGAAACTGCTCCAAACCAGGGGGACGCTTACCTAGACACCCTCGTTATCAAGTACCTGCCCGAGGTTGCCAGTCGGGCCGGAGCGGCCCAGTCCGGGCAGGTGGACCTAGTCCGAGGCTTGCAGCCGGTGGACGAACAGGTGCTTACGGCCAATGGTGGAAAAGTTTACGCCGCTGAAGGTGTGGATCTGACAGTTAATCAAGCCGCAGTGCGCATTGGTTCGGGCAAATTAGCTGATGCCAAGGTTCGCCAAGCTCTGCAGGTGGGTATCGACCGTCAGGCCATCAAGGACACGGTGCTTTCGGATAGCTACGTCATTTCCGCATCGGTACTCAACCACAAGGCTCCGGGCTTCGTAGATCTCTCCGCAGAACTGGCGTACAACCCCGAAAAGGCTAAGACACTATTGGATGAGGCGGGTTGGAAGCCCGGTACCGAGGGTATTCGCGAGAAGGACGGCGAAAAGCTGGAGCTGACCGTATCTACCTCCAATAACTCCGTAGTCATCAAACCCGCCTTCGAACTGATCGAGCAGCAGTGGCGTGAGTTGGGCGTCAAGCTGATCAACCGTGCCGCGGACAACACTTTCCTCACCAACGCCTTGGTTGATGACACCATCGAATTTTTTGGAACCCGCCAGTTTGCTTATGGCGGTCTGGGCCCGGTCTACGGTCCAGCGAATAACACCCAAACCTTGAACGCGGACAAGGAATTGAACGAACTGTTCCTCAAGGAACAATCGGCTACCACGGAAACCGAACACCTAGAACTGGTTGAAGCCGAACAGCGTGCCTTGGTCATAGACGAAGCACTTGCCCTGGTGCTGTGGGACGAGGTTCAGGTCTATGGTGCCAACGAATCGGTGAACATCGAATTCACTTCCGGGACCGCACCAATTTTCCAAGGTGCTTGGAAGAGCGAAAACTAGGAGCAAAATATGGGCGGATACATTGCGAAGCGTCTGGGGCAGGCAATCCTCGTCATTTGGTTGGCCTACACAGCAGTGTTTATCGCTGTGCAGGCATTGCCAAACGATCCGGTGACGATCTTCCTGAATTCCGATGCCGCGGCCGATCCAGCCACCATCGCTCAGATGAAGGCCTACTACGGATACGACCAGCCGCTGCTCATCCAGTACTTCACCCAGCTGGTGGGACTGCTGCGCGGGGATCTGGGATATTCCCTGTCCAGCGGCTCGGATGTTGCCACCCGGATCGGGGAGGTCGCCGGTTCCACGCTGGTGTTGGCTGGCAGTGCCTTCGTGCTCTCGGTGCTTTTCGCTCTGCTGATCGCTTCGGCCGCCAGCTTGGCCAGTGGCCAGAAACTGCGCAAGGCGCTGCTGAATCTACCACCTCTGATGGTCTCGATTCCGGTGTTTTGGCTTGGTCTGGTGCTCTTGCAACTGCTGGCGGTGCAGCTGGGGGTCATGTCGTTGTTCCCGGATGGTTCGTTCATGTCTCTCGCGGTGCCGATCTTTGTTCTGGCGGTGCATTTGAGTGCCCCGATCGCTCAGGTCCTGATTAAGAGCGCCCAAGAGGTCAGTAGCCAACCTTTCGTTGATGTGTTGCGGGCAAAGGGGGCGAGTGAATCATGGATCTTCTTCCGGCACACCTTGAAAAACGCGGCCCCGGCGGCACTGTCGATTGCCGGCATAACCATCGGTGCATTGCTCGCTGGCTCGGTCATCACCGAAACCGTCTTTTCCCGAGCAGGACTTGGCCAGCTGATTCTGCAGTCGGTAACCGCCCAAGATATTCCGCTGGTTCAGGGACTGGTGCTTTTGACCGCAGTGGTTTTCACCGGGGTCAATTTGCTGGTGGATCTGATTCATCCGCAGCTTGATCCACGTATTGTCACCGTTTCGAACGGATCACCTCGTTCCTTGGTCGCGTAGGAAAGGAAGAAGAATGAGCCTATTATCTGAACGCGTCGAGCCGTTAAGCGAAGCTAGCGCAGCAGCAACGGAGCCAGTGGTATCCATCCCGCGTCGCAACCGAGTGCTTAGCTGGTTGGGTACCTGGTGGGTGTTGCTCCCTTTGGCGATCTTCGTGGGCTGGGCCATTGCCCCCTTCGCTTTTAGCACAGCGGATCCGATTACCGGGGTCCCTGCCGACAAACTACTTTCGCCGAACGCGGCCCACCCCTTTGGGACCGACCATCTGGGACGTGACGTATATGCGCGCGTAGTTTACGGAACCCGGCAAACCTTGCTGACCGCAGGACTAGCCTGCTTAATCGGTAGTGTGGTCGGGTCGGTGTTGGGGCTGCTGGCGGCCACTGCCGGACGACTTGCGGACTCGGTCGCGATGCGTTTTGTTGACGTGATATTGGCCGTTCCAGCGTTTTTGATAGCGCTGATTTTGGTGACCGCCACCGAACCAGGGCCAGTGTCCTTGGGGCTGGGTGTCGGAATTGCTTCGATCGCCGCTTTCGCCCGACTGGTCCGCACCGAAGTACTGCGGGTGCGTTCCTTAGACTTCGTGCAGGCCGCGCTGATGAGTGGTGGCCGGTACTTCACCGTGCTGAAACGACACATCATCCCGCACATTATCGGACCGGTGCTCTCCTTGCTGGCAGTAGATTTGGGGGCTGCCATCCTTGCGATTTCAGGACTGGGCTTCTTAGGCTTCGGCTCCCCGCCACCTACGCCGGAATGGGGATTACTGGTCTCCGAAGGTCGCCAGTATCTTTCGGTGGCATGGTGGCTGACGACCTTGCCTGGTCTGGTGATTGTCGCTGCGGTCACGCTGACCGCAGTTCTGGGCCGAACTATCAATAAGGCATTCCGCTTTTAGCGCGCCGCGTCGAAAGGAGAGGGAACACTATGAACGCAATGAATCATGTTTCGGACGCGGTGGTTCGTATTGAAGAACTAAAAGTCCATTATGCTCACGGCACGGTAGCCGCTGACCAGATCAATCTGGAAATCCCAGCGGGCCAGATTGTGGCGATCGTCGGAGAATCCGGTTCGGGCAAGTCCACCTTAACCAAGACCCTTATCGGCCTGCTGCCCGCAAGCGCATCGGTTTCCGGCAGCGTACGCTTCGGTGGCACCGAGGTCACCAATCTGTCGCTGAGCGCCTGGCGCAAGCTGCGTGGATCGGGGATTGGTTTAGTTCCACAGGATCCAGGCGCCTCATTGGATCCGGTTAAGACAATTGGTGCCCAGATTATCGAGGTATTTCGATTGCACCCGAGCCGTTCGGTGCCCAAGGCACAGTGGCGTGCCAAGGCAATTGAACTGATGCAAAGTGTGGGGATCGACCGCGCCGAGCAGCGCCTGAAGCAATACCCGCACGAACTGTCCGGTGGGTTAAAACAGCGGGTGCTGATCGCGATCGCCTTTGCCTTGGATCCGCAGCTGCTGATTGCTGATGAACCGACCAGCGCTTTGGACGTCACCGTGCAGCGCACCGTACTGGAGGTCTTTGTTTCGCTAGCCCGGCAAAAGCGGACGACAGTCCTCTTTGTCACCCACGACCTCGCGGTGGCCACCGATATCGCCGACCGCGTGCTGGTCATGAAGTCCGGGCGTATTTTGGAAGACCGCAGCGTACCGGCACTGGTCGCACAGAGCACTGACCCCTACACCAAGGCGTTGCTCGACCAGGCGTATTCGCAGCAGGACCGCCAAGTCGGAGCGGTCAACTTCGCGGACATCGCTATTACCGTCAGTGGCTTGGGCAAAGTTTTTGGCAAAGGGCGCCACGAACACCGGGCGTTGACCGATGTCAGCTTCCAAGTGCAGCGCGGTACCACGTTCTCGCTGGTCGGGGAGTCTGGTTCCGGTAAATCCACGACCGCGAAGATCATCATGGGACTGCATGCGGCTTCGGAGGGCTCTGCGATAGTCAACGGCAGGGAGGTGACTATGCTGAGCGGTAGGCAGCGCTATGACCTCTGGCGTGAAGCCCAACTGGTTTACCAGAACCCCGACTCAGCACTTGACCCGCGTCAGTCGGTCGCGGCGATTATCGCCGAACCAATGGTTAACTACCGGCTCGGTGACGCCCGCTGGCGCGCAGCCCGGGTAGCGCAACTGATGAAACAGGTGAACCTGCCCGCCACCCTAGAAACCAAGCGTCCCGGGGAATTATCAGGTGGTCAGCGCCAACGCGTGGCGATTGCGCGAGCCTTGGCCAGCGGAGCGAAGATCTTGGTGCTCGATGAAGCGTTGAGCGCACTGGATGTGCTGACGCAAGAACAGATTCTCGAATTGCTCGACCGGCTGCAACGCGAAGAGCAACTGACCTACCTGTTTATTTCCCATGACCTGCATGTGGTGGAGCGGATCAGCCACCGCGTGGGCGTGATGCGTCGCGGCGAAATCGTCGAGACCGGCACCGTGTCCGAAATCTATTCGAACCCGCAGCACGAGTACACCCGCACGCTCCTGGCAGCGAATCCGGGAAAGGTCCTGCGTGAATTGGCTGGCACCCGCACTGGGTGAGAAGCCACAAACACTACTTTCTGAATCATCTCAAGGAGTCACTATGAGCGCCGATACCCTAGCTATTTTCCGTCCTACCGCCCAAGCACACAGCGAAGCTGCCTACCAAGAGCTCCGAACGCACTTCGCTGAAACCTTTACCCGCATTGCGCAGGGCGCAACCGAGCGTGAACAGCAGCGCATCCTGCCCCACGAGCAGGTGCAGTGGCTGAAGGACGCTGGCTTCACCACCCTCCGGGTTCCAGCCAGTCACGGAGGGTCACCGATCAGCCATGAACACTTGTTTCGTCTGTTGATCGAGCTGGCTGCCGCCGATTCCAATGTTGCTCACCTGCTGCGCAGCCACTTCTCCTTCGTGGAAACCATTGCCTTGCAGCCCACCGAATTCCAAGACCGCTGGTTCCCGCGAGTCTTGGCCGGGGAAATCTTCGGCAACGCGGCGACTGAACGTGGTGGTAACGCGCTGGGCAGCACCAACACCAAACTGCTGAACACCGAGCAGGGCTGGGTGCTGCGCGGTGAGAAGTACTACACCACCGGCTCGATCTTCGCGGACTGGGTGGTGGTCATGGCCAGCACCGAAGGGGTTGAAGGCCGGCAATACGCGATTGTCGATCGCCATGCGGCGGGCGTAGAGATCCTCGATGACTGGGATGGTTTCGGTCAGCCACTGACAGGAACCGGCACCGCAATTTTCAGCGATGTCGTGGTCCCGGAAGAAAATATTATCCAGCGCAAGGTGGCCTCCACCCTAGAACCGGCCTTCTTCCAACTGTGCCTGCTGGCCGTGCTTGCCGGTATTGGTCAGGGCGCACGTGCCGCGGCCGCCCAGATCGTGGCTGCCCGAACACGCACTTTCAATACCGGTTCTGGCGCATTGTTCAGGGATGACGTGCAGATTCAGGAGCTAGTAGGTCGGCTGGCCGGCAATGTGTTCGCTGCAGGGTCGATCGTAGTGGCTGCGGCTCGCGAGCTGGATGCTGCCGAGGATCAGCAGTTGGCACTGACTCCGGAAGCCGCGTTCTTGCGCGCAGAACTCGCTGTGCAGCAGGCCCACGTGGTGGTCCCGAAGTTGGTGCTGGACGCGACCAGCGAGATCTTCGACGTCACCGGCGCCTCGGCCGTATCTACCTCCAAATCTCTGGACCGTTTCTGGCGCAATGCCCGGACCGTAGCCACGCACAATCCGGTGGCTTTCAAGGCACGATCGGTCGGCGACTACTTCATCAACGGCACGATTCCTACTGGTTTGAATTCCATTGGTGAAGCGAAGGCGGGAAATTAATCATGGCAACCTTCACCCAGCGGCCACGGTTGCTGCTTTCAGCATTCTTGATGAATACCTCCAGCCACATTCTCGGCGGAATGTGGCGCCACCCGCAGGCGCAACAGCATCGCTTTAACGAACTAGGGCTGTGGGTCGATCTGGCGAAGAAGCTGGAAGCGGCCAAGTTTGACGCACTATTTTTCGCGGACGTAGTGGGACTTTACGGCAACCATGAGGGCGGTTGGGCTTCGCTGGCACGCAAGGGATTACAGGTACCCAGCCATGACCCGCTGGTGCTGCTCTCCGCGTTGGCGGCCAGCACGAAGGACATTGGTCTGGCGATGACCAGTTCGGTCATCCAAGCTCACCCCTTCCAATTTGCCCGCCAGATTTCGACCCTGGATCATTTGTCCGAAGGTCGCGTGGCATGGAATATCGTCACCAGTGTTTTGGAAAACGCGCACCGCAACTTCGGTGGCAAGCAATTGGTGGCTCATGACGACCGTTACGGCTGGGCTGAGGAATATGTGGATGCCGCGTACAAGCTCTGGGAAGGCTCGTGGGAAGACGCGGCCCTGCTGGCCGACAAAGAATCTGGGATCTACGCGGATCCGACCAAGGTGAATAAGATCAACCACCGCGGCGAGTACTACTCCATCGATGGACCGCATCTGGCTATTCCCAGCGCGCAGCGCACCCCATTCCTGTTCCAAGCCGGTTCTTCACCCCGTGGGTCGCAGTTCGCCGCGACCCATGCCGAAGCCACCTTCCTCTTCGCGCCGCACGCCGAGTATGTTGCCAAGAAGAATGCGCAGTTGATCGCGAATTTGTCGGCTGCCGGGCGTACGCGCGAGGACATCAAAGTTTTCGCGGGCCTGTCCTTCGTCGTGGGCTCCAGTGAGGCTGAGGCCAAGGCGTTGGAAGCCGAATACGATGACTATCTCGATTTGCATGCCATCATCGCGCATATTGGCGGCGGAATTGGCGTAGATCTTGGGGGACTGGATCTGGACACGCCCTTAGGCGATATTCAGACCGAAGGAGCCCAGGGTGTACTGGAAGCCGCGCGGGCCTCGGTTCCCGGAGGTAATCCAACCCTCCGCGACCTGGCATACTACCGGGCCAAGGCCCAGCAGATTGTAGGCACCCCGGAACAGATTGTTGATGAGCTGCAGCGCTGGCAGGAAGCGGGAATCGATGGGGTCAACGTGATGAACCACGTGCTGCCCGGCTCCTACGATAACTTCATCGACGGGGTGTTACCCGAATTGCGTCGGCGCGGGTTGGCGCAGGATGAATATGCTCAGGGTACTCTGCGCAACAAGGTTTTCGGGCGCGGCAATCTGCTACCGGAACATCACCCGGCAGCCAAGCACCGTGGTGCCTTCGCGGAACACAGCGCCGCAGCCAGCGACCGGGTGGAACAACTACTGGGCTAGAGGCTAATCGTGGACCACGAAGTTGGTTGGCTTCGTGTTAAAGCGAAAAAGACGCTAAGCGTGCCTGCGCCGGACTACTAGTTCGGCGCAGGCACGCTTCGACGCTCTGCAGCCGCAACGCTAGGCGGTGCCGGTCTAGAACCGTTGCAGAAGCAGGGGCGTGGATGTCTGGACTGCCAGTGCCAGACGAATGTTATCAGTCAGGTTCGATCCGTGCTCTGGGCTTCTGACCCCGAAGTGTTCCATTGCCCGAGGGGAGGGGACGATCAGCACAAGGGTTCCTATATCAGCGAAAAACGGTTCTAACCTGCTCCACGAACCGGCACCCAATGATCCCAGCGGCTAAGGCCTACCAGCCGGGCCACGGCCAACCAATAGGCCAAGGTTGGCCAATTGTTCGCTGAATCCCTTCCAAATTTCTTGGGAACACCCTTAAATAGAGTGATGGATATACGCCCCTGCACCGAGTCTGACCTCGACCGATTATTAACACAGTGGCAGGTAGCTGGGAACGTTCATGAGGCACACTTTGCGGGTCAGTCCGCTGGTGCCACCACCTATCTGGTTGCGTGGTGCGTGGATGAGCCACTGGGCTCGGCCGTGATCCAGTGGTCCGGGTGCGTTGGAGAAAACGCTCGGCAGGCATTTCCGCAGGCCGTTGAAATCAACCATTTGCAGGTGCGCGAAGAGTACCGTGGTCGGGGCATTGGTACGGCGTTAATCGCCGCGGCCGAGCAGCTGTGTGCGAGTCATAGCAAAACCTTGGTGACGGTAGGCGTGGCAGATGAGAATCCCGAAGCCGAGAAGTTATATCACAAGTTGGGTTATCGGCGCAGTGGGGTGAGCGATGTGAGCCGGTACGTTTGGGTCGCTCCCGATGGAACGCGGCAACAGGCTGAAGAACACGATCTATTGCTGCTTAAGAATCTCGGCTAAATCATCTTCGAGGAGCCATGCAGCTGTCGCCGAAGTACAAGGTGAAGGTGTCCGAAATATTCAAAGCGTTCTCAGGCTGCTGTTGCGCGGCTCATTGCGAAGAGAGCGCAGCACGCTAATCTGCCATCTAGGTCTAGCGGGTGTCGGCATCCTCAAAGATCAGCAGTGTCTGAGTGTCCAATACAGTGGGTAGCGATTGCAGGCGTTCAAAAACTACGCGGCGTAAATCCAGATTGTCTTTGGCTCGGACCAAGAGCAATACATCAAAATTGCCGCCGACCAATCCCACATGATGCACCTCGGGAATCGAGGCCAGATGATCACGTAGCTCCCGCCAAGAATGCTGACGTAGCTTCAAGGTGACATAAGCGCTGGCCTTCAGCCCGGCTTTGACCGGGTCGATCACCGCCGTATACCGGGTAATGACTCCGGCCTCCTGTAGCCGTGAAATCCGCGAATAGGCGTGAGCCCGGGAAATGTGCACACGTTGCGCCACCGTAGTCACCGACTGGCGCCCATCACGGGTTAACTCGGCAAGAATTGCCTGATCCACATCATCGAGTTTGATCTCGGTATCCTTGCTCATTTGAGCTCCTTTGGGCTGGACGGACAGGAACTGACCAAATAGCGACCTGAAACAACTATTTGTCTTTTATTATAGGCAAAATACTCACAACTTTCTGCGATTTTACCGGCGACTGGCGACAAAACGTCAACTCTCCTCATAATTGGAACCAAAGGATGTTTTGGTGAGTGAATTCACATGTCATGGTGTGTATTCACCCGAAGTTGGAGAAAGGCGGGGCACCATGAGCTCGGAAGCACGCGAAGATCTCATCGCTGAAGTCAGCAGTAAATTCGGAATTACCCCCGAAGATTACATGTTGCCTGCACGGCACATGATCAACCTCTTGAACCCGGACGGGTCGTTGCGTTCGCACGATGAGCAGGGCACCGAACCCGGTCACGAATACCCGTTGCCCAGTCCGGCAGAACTGATCAACGCTTACGAAGCGCTGATCGTGGGCCGCCGAGTCAACGACCAGAACTCGGCGCTGGTTCGCCAAGGCCGGATGGCTGTGTATCCGTCCAGCCACGGTCAGGAAGCCTGCCAAGTAGCGGCAGCCCTGTGCCTTGAAGAGGGCGACTGGCTTTTCCCTACCTACCGTGACTCGGTGGCCGTAATGACCAAGGGGGTTGCCCCGATGGAAGTGATGACCAGCTTCCGGGGTGAATGGCACTGCGGCTATGACTCCAAGCAATACCAGGTGGCTCCGATGGCCACACCGTTGACCACCCAGTTGCTCCACGCCGTGGGTGTGGCCCACGCGGCCAAGCTGCGCGGGGAAAAGATCGTGGTGGTGGCCATGTGCGGTGACGGCGCCACCAGTGAAGGCGACTTCCATGAGGCACTGAACTTCGCGGCGGTATTCCACCTACCGGTGATTTTCTTCGTCCAGAACAACAAGTACGCAATTTCCGTGCCGCTCTCCGCCCAATCCGTGGCCCCATCGCTCGCCCACAAGGCCGTGGGTTATGGCATGGCCGGCGAGCGCGTGGATGGCAATGACTTGATCGCCTTGATGGCGGTCATGGGTCGCGCTGTGCGTCTGGCCCGTGAGGGTGGGGGACCACTGCTCATTGAGGCCCACACCTACCGGATGCAGGCTCACACCAACGCCGATGACGATAAGCGGTACCGCGAGGACGCGGAGGTGGCCGAGTGGGTAGCCAAGGACCCGGTGAAGCGTATGGAAGCCTATTTAGCTGACTCCGGATTGTTAGGCGAAGAAGTGAGCCAGCGGATTACCGATCATGCCGAGTCGGTGGCTAAGACGCTGCGCGATGGCATGAACCAGGACGCCGACACCGACCCGGCTGAACTATTTGCCCACGTGTACGCCCAGCCCACACCACAGCTGCAAGAACAGGCCGCCATGCTGGCCGATGAACTAGCCCGCGAGGAGGCCTAAAATGAGCGCAACCACATCCGCAGTAACCAGCAACGTTAGCTCCGAAACTGCTCATGCTGCTGCAGCCAAGGCCGCAGCTAATCAGCCGGTCACCTTTGGCAAGGCTCTGAATACCGCATTGGCTGACGCGCTGAGCGCCGACGAGTCGGTGGTGATCTTCGGGGAAGACGTCGGAGTGCTCGGTGGGGTATTCCGCATCACCGATGGGCTCACTCAACGCTTTGGGAAGACCCGTTGCTTTGACACGCCGCTGGCTGAATCCGGCATCGTGGGTATGGCCGTAGGCATGGCGATGAATGGCATGCGTCCGGTCATTGAAATGCAGTTTGATGCCTTCGCCTACCCAGCTTTTGAACAGATCGCTTCGCACGTGGCTAAAATGCGCAATCGCACGCAAGGGCGTTTGCCACTGCCCATGGTGATCCGCATTCCTTATGCCGGCGGCGTGGGCGGGGTGGAGCACCACTGTGATTCCTCCGAGGCTTATTACGCCCATACCCCGGGTTTAAAGGTGTTCACCCCAGCCACTGTTAGCGACGCCTACCTGATGTTGCGCGAAGCCATTGACTCACCGGATCCGGTGGTGTTCTTTGAACCGAAGAAGCTGTACTGGTCCAAGGATCAGGTGGATCTGACCGAGTTGGCCGAACAGTATGAGGCGCAACGTGCAGCCAAAGCGGAAGGCAAGGCCCGGATTGCTCGCGCCGGATCCGATGCCACTTTGATCACGTATGGTCCGAGTGTCTCGATTGCGCTGGAAGCAGCTGAAATGGCCGCTGAAGAGGGGCGTAATCTTGAGGTCATCGATATCCGCACCATTGTGCCGTTTGACGATGAGACCGTCTCCGCCTCGGTGCGAAAGACCGGGCGCGCTGTGGTGATTGGTGAAGCCCAAGGCTTTGTTTCGGTGGCTAGTGAAATTGCCGCCCGGGTGCAGGAACGCTGTTTCCACTCGCTGGCAGCCCCGGTGCTGCGCGTGACCGGATTCGATATCCCGTTCCCGGCACCCACCTTGGAAAAGTATCACCTGCCAAGCGCAGAGCGAATTTTGGACGTTGTTGATCAACTGCAGTGGGAGGCCTAGAGAAATGAGTGTCAAGACTTTCCTGCTCCCGGACTTAGGTGAAGGACTCACTGAAGCCGAACTGGTGCGCTGGATGGTCAACGCCGGAGATACCGTGGCCGTTGATCAACCCATCGCCGAGGTAGAGACCGCCAAATCCCTGGTGGAGATCCCTTGTCCTTTCGAAGGGGTAGTCCACACCCTGCATGGGGATGCCGGACAAATGATGTTGGTGGATGAACCATTTATCTCGGTGGAAACCGGGGGAGCGGACACTGCCTCAGAGGTGGGCGAGCAGGTGGTTGAAGGTGCGCAGTCCTACCGTGAGGAAGAAATGGCCGGCACCCAGGTCCCGGAAGAAGACACCGGTAGCGGTAACGTTCTGATTGGTTACGGAACACCCGGCGGGAAGAGTAAGGGGTCGCGCCGTCGCCGTGCGCGGGCGGTTGTTAACGATCGCACGCCGGCACAGACCAATCCGGTTCAGGCACCTCTGGTGATCAACCCGATCGTGCGCAAGCTGGCCCGAGATCACGGCATCGATATCGCCACCGTCACCGGCAGTGGTGAAGGCGGAATGGTGTTGCGCAGCGACATCCAGGCGTTGGTATCCACGCCACAGCAAGCCCCCGCCCAACCGGCCAGTGTTTCCGCAGCCCCGAGAAACGCACCGGCAACGAGTCCCGCATCGGAGCCAAGTGCTGAGGCTGCGCTGGATTCACGGACCGGATTGCCGGTTGCTGACAGCACCATGCTCAGTGGGGTGCGCAAGACCATTGCCCATGCCATGACCACCTCACGCCGGGAAATCCCGGAAGCGACGGTCTGGGTGGACGTGGATGTCACCAAACTACTGAAGTTCCGCGCTAAGTATAAGGAAGAGACCGGTAGCGCACCGAGCATGCTTGCACTGATCTCGCGGTTTGCGGTTCAGGGGTTGAAGAAATTCCCTGAACTCAACAGCCGGATCGAGGTGGGTTCCGACGGTCAGCTGACGCAGACCCGATTTGACGGAGTAAATCTGGGTTTTGCGGCACAAACAGAGCGTGGCTTGGTGGTGCCTAACGTGCGTGGAGCACATCAGCTGAATGCTGAAGAGCTTTCCGCCGAGTTCGCACGGCTGGCCGCCCTTGCCCGTGATGGAAAGGCTCAGGTTGCTGACCTCTCCGGAAGCACCTTCACCATCAACAACTACGGAGTGTTCAATGTTGATGGTTCGGCCGCCATTATCAACTATCCCGAAGCCGCGATCCTAGGCATCGGTCGGGTAGTGCAGCGGCCATGGGTGGTCAACGGCAAGATCAAGGTGCGTTCGATCTGTGAGCTCACGCTGAGCTTTGATCACCGGGTCTGCGATGGCGGAACGGCCGCAGGATTCCTCCGTTTCGTCGCCGACGCGATGACCAACCCCAAACGTTTGATCGTTACTCTGTGATAGCGAAAGTACTCGCCCGGTCTACAGCCGGGCGAGTACTTTTTAAACCAAATGATTTGCCTTAGCGAAGTGGTGCAGGAATGATTGAGGCCTAGCGCACCCTCTCAGCAGACATTCAGCCAAGGCCTGGATGCGGCCAGTGGGCAAGGAGTAGATCAATGAGTTCCGCGGCAACGCCAGCTGGTAATCGACGTAAACCGCTCGTGACGATTCTCTTGGTGGTTCCCGCACTCGTCGTGGCCGTGACCTGGATGCTGCTGTTTGAGCAGCTGCCCGAGACGTTGGCCACCCACTGGAGCGGCACCATGCTGCCCGATGGTTTTAGCGCGACCACGCCAACCTTTATCACCTGCTTGGCGATCAGTGTTTTCGGCGCAATTATCGGATTGATTGGGCTGCGTGTGTCCAAGACCGGATGGCGTGCCGGGATGCTCTTTGCCGGTGGGCTGGCCGGGTGGACCTCGGCGGCTGGGGTCTGTGTGTCGGCTTTTACCACTGCCCTAGCCGGCGACCCGGAACAAGCGGTGTTGGGTGGCTGGCTCGTCCTGCTGATTATCGGTTCCCTGATGGGCATCACCCCTTATTGGTTGAGCGGACTGAACGGCGAATTGATGCGCCAGAGCGAGTACACCCGTGCCGTCCGGTTGGCCAAGGCGCATGGTCATCCCTTGCCGGAACCTTTGCCGGTTCCCGAAACCCCTTTTAGTAAGAGTGTCAACGCTCCAGCGTGGGTGTGGATTATTGCTCTGCTCACCCCGGTAGTGGTCGTGCTGACGATGATCTCCCTGCACGAGGAAACTTCCGGGTTCGTCATCTCGCTGGTCCTATTACTGGCGATTAGTCCCTTGCTCCTAGGGATGTGCCGTCTCAAGGTTCAGGTTGATGATCGGGGCCTGGTCGTTTCCTCGGCTTTATTGGGCTTCCCGATGCGCAAGATTTCCTTGGAGGACATCGAGTCGGCTGAAACCGAACCCATCAGCCCGAGCCAATGGGGCGGCTGGGGTTGGCGATTCTTCCCCGGTGGATCGGCACTGGTTTTTGGTGCCATGGACGGGCTGACGGTGCACACCACCGGTGGTAAACGCTTCGCGGTAACCATGGCCGGTTCCGAAGAAGTCCGTGATCAGCTCCTAGCACGCATGAACCAGCGCACTACGGACTAGGCTTCGCCTAGTGAAACAGTAACCCTCGCGAACAACACGCTTATGCGTAGGATCTGAAGAGTGGATGACAAACCCTTCAACCTGCGCGAGATTGCCCTCAAGGTGTATTCACCCTCGCTCCTCTATGGGCTAGCCATCGGGGCAGTGACCCCGGTGATCACTCTGTCGGCCTTGGAACGCGGCGCCTCCCTCGCCACCGCAGCACTAATCGTCACTCTGCTGGGCGTGGGCTCGCTGGTTGCCAATGTACCAGCGGCGATCCTCACCAGCCGGATTGGTGAACGCGTCAGCATGATGCTTGCCGCGTTATGGGCTGCACTGGGCATGACACTGGGGATTCTGCCCAGCAACGTCCCGGCTTTTGCGCTGGGGGTGGTCATGGTAGGGATGGCCGGCGCGGTTTTTAACCTCGCTCGGCAAAGCTATCTGGCTGAAGCGGTACCACTGCGCTACCGGGCCCGAGCCATGTCTACCCTCGGCGGGGTCTTGCGCATCGGCGTGTTCCTGGGACCGTTTATTGCCACACTGGCGATGACATGGTTGGGACTTCAAGGCGCCTACTGGGTGGGTGTCGGCGCCATGCTCAGTGCGATGCTGATCTGCTGGTGGATTCCGGAACTTGTGAGCAAAGTTGAGCCGGGTACGGCTCGTGCCGCAAAGGATGATGAACCGTCCATGGCGTTGATAGCCAAGCAGCGGTGGCGCATCCTGGCAGGCCCGGGACTCGCGGTGATCTGCATTGCGGCGGTGCGCTCCACACGCAACGTAGTGATTCCCTTGTGGGGTCAGCACATTGGGCTGGACGCGGCCACCATCTCACTAATTTATGGGATCTCCGGGGCCATTGACATGTTGATTTTCTATCAAGCCGGAAAGGTGATGGATCAACGAGGCCGCGTTTGGGTGGCCGTGCCGTGTATGACGATTATGGCTCTGGCACTATTTCTCTTGCCTGCCACGGCACAGATGTGGACGATGCTGGCCGTAGCGATGCTACTGGGCTTGGGCAACGGTATCGGATCGGGCATTGTGATGACCTTGGGCGTGGACTATTCGCCAAGCCGCGGTCGAGCCAAATTTTTGGGCCTGTGGAGGCTCATGTCAGATGTCGGCGCGATGGGTGGACCCGCGCTACTATCCGGGTTGGTGGTGGTGGCCAGCCTGAGCAGCGGGATTTTCGCTATTGGAGGGATCTCTGTCTTGGGGGCGCTACTCTTTGGCTATTTCATCCCGCGCACTGGCCGGCCACGCGACTAGCGACGGCGGGTGGCCGGCCGGGACGGGCCGAGCACGACCGAGCGCAAACATAACCCCACCACGAACGCCGTGGCGAGAATGTGCAGTACCCCCAACCCCGCATACAGCACTAATAACCCGGTCGGTACCTGCTGGATGTGCGGGTGCGGCAGCGCCCAAGAGAGCAGTAAGACCAGCACCCAGCAGATCAGCGCCACAATCCCTAGACGACGAGACCACCTACTGGGTTTGCTGGGGGCGGCCAAGGGCTGCCGACTTTGCAGGATCGCGCAGGCTGCGACCATCCAGAACCCTGCCACGACGAACCCCGCAGCGATATCCGAGGGACGGTGCCATCCAGAGATCAACGTTGCCAGACCGGTAACCGTGGCAAAAGACCAAGCCACCGGCCCCACCACCGGGCGTAGTTTAGGTGGTGAAATCACGTACATTAGCGCCATTGCTGCTGCCGCGGTGGTCGTGTGCCCGGAAGGAAAAGAGTTCATGGTGGTGCCGAAATTAAAATCCGGGCGCTCCAGCACCACATGCTTGAGCAGCTGAGTGGACCCTACCGCCAGGGCAACAGCTAGCGCAGCGAAGATAGCCCGAGAAAACCTGCGGTCGCGGATGACCCGGTAGATCAGAAACAGGGCCGCGATCGCTGCACAGATCGCGGGGAGGAGATCTAAGAAATCCCGCACCGGGCTATCCAAACCGGTCCGCGGCCACCATTGCGTCCACGCCGTGAAAGCAACCTGATCGGACCATTGCCCGGGGCGCGAGGTCACGAAGAAGACATATTCGATGATCCCAATAATCGCCAGTAGCGTCAGCGCCCACCACCACCGAAGGTGTCGGGGACGTGAGATGACGGAGGAAGCGTGCATAATTCAACAGTGCCATATTTTGGCTTGTCTCATTGTGGGCGCACTGCGCGTTTTCTCACAGATTGATTAGGCTAGAAGGTATGGAATTTGAATTACCCAGCCTCGAAGAGCTTCGTGAAAACGCTTTTGTGGTGCGCCTACCGCTGCGCGTGATGTTCCGCGGTGTCGTGCAGCGCGAAGCCCTCTTGCTCCAAGGGCCTGCCGGCTGGGGCGAATTCTCCCCATTTTTAGAATATGGCCCGGCCGAATCCTCCCGCTGGTTGGCTGCCGGAATCGAATCGGCTTACCAGCCGTACCCGCAAACCACGGTGACACAGATCCCGGTCAACGCCACTTTGCCGGCGGTGACACCCGAGCAGGTCGCCCGAGTGCTGGGTCAATACGATGAACCGCACACCATCAAGATTAAGGTGGCTGAGGCGGGACAGATTTTGCAAGACGATATCGCTCGGGTGGCTGAAACCCGACGGCTATACCCGGACGCGAAGCTGCGCGTGGACGCTAATGCAGGCTGGACCTTGGACCAAGCTGTTCCGGCGCTGAGCCGGCTGAGTGAGTATGACTTGGAATATGCCGAACAGCCGGTGCCGGAAATTGCCGATTTGGCTAGGCTCCGCGAACGCTTGGCTGCACGCGGGGTGCAACTGAAGATCGCGGCGGACGAGTCCGTGCGCAAGCATACGGACCCGGTGGAAGTGGCGCGCGTGGGCGCCGCCGACTTAATTGTCATTAAAGCCCAGCCGCTGGGCGGGATCGCTGCCGCCTTGGATGTGGTTCAACAAGCGGGACTGGATGCGGTGGTTTCAAGCGCCTTGGACACCTCCATTGGTCTGGGTCAGGCCACGGCCCTTGCCGCGAGCCTGCCGGAGCTGAAATATGCCTGTGGCTTATCCACCGGCACGCTGTATAAGGATGACATCAGCGAAGAACCGTTGATCGCTCAGGCCGGGTACTTGAAGGTGGGCCGCCCCAGCGTGAGCCGAGCCAAGATTCGGCACTACAGTGTCGAACCAGATGCTTATGACTGGTGGATGCGCCGTCTTGCGGCGAGCTATGCGCATCTTCAAGAACAGAGCCAAACTGATTCGTCGTTTACGTGTAGTTAACCTCTAGGCTCTGACTTGGTCACTTTTACCTGTCAGGCTCATTTCGCCCACGTTGCGTTGGGTTTTGTGAGTACCACCAAGGAAAGTGATCCGTTATGGAGTGATCCCGCCGCCTGCTTCCGATGCACGGCCATACCCGCGGTAACCGTGCCGAGGCGACCTGCCACTACAAGTGTGGCGACGCCTGTGCACAACCCGATGCGAACACCTCGGACAACCTGTACTTTAAGGACATCGCCGATGCCGCGCTCAGCCGCCGGAAAATGTTGGGCCTGGGAGCGTTGGGCGCTGCGGCCATGGTCATCGGGCCGGACCTGCTCTCGGCCCCGGCCAGCCACGCCAGCTCCACAGCCGCGGCGGGACCAGGTAGCGGCAAGCTTCCCTTCACCGCGATCCCGCCGACGTCACGCTCGGTGGACAGCATGAGCGTACCCGAAGGCTATGACTGGCGCGCCATAATTCGCTGGGGTGACCCGCTCTTTAGCCACAGCCCAAACTTTGACGGCAACAACCAGTCGGCACGGGCCCAATCCCTGCAGTTCGGTTACAACTGTGATTACCTGGACATTCTGCCGGACGGGGAGAACGCAAATACCGGTGTATTGGTGGCCAACCACGAATACACCAACGAAGAGATGATGTTCGATCCGGCTTGGCTGGAACAGAACCCGGACGAGGCCCGCCGTACCGCCATGGCGGCACACGGCTTCAGTGTGGTGGAAATCGTACGCCGTTTCACCGATCGACGCTGGAGCTACGTGCGCGGACATGGACGAAACCGCCGTTTGACCCTGCACAGTGTGTTCGCTGTCGATGGACCGGCCGCCGGCAGTGCCCTGCTGCGCACCACCGATGACCCCACCGGACAGAAGGTTCTAGGTACCTTGAACAACTGTGCCGGTGGAACCACCCCGTGGGGCACCGTACTGACCGGTGAAGAAAACTTCGACCAGTATTTCCGTGGCCGCGGCACTGATCAAGAAGCCCGTTACGGAATCAAACCGGAAGCCACCGAACGCGGATGGGAACTAACCGAACCACGCTTCGGGTTGAATCACCCAGGATACGAGAACGAAGCCAACCGTTTCGGGTGGATCGTGGAGATCGACCCACAGGATCCGGAATCTATTCCGGTCAAACACACCAGTTTGGGACGCTTCAAGCACGAAGGCGCTACGGTACGCATCGCCGAGAACGGCAAAGTGATCGCCTACTCTGGTGATGACTCCCGTTTCGAGTATCTTTATAAATTCGTTTCCCACGAGGTGTACCGCGAAGCAGACAGGTCACATAATATGAGCCTGCTGTCCTCCGGGGACCTGTACGTTGCCACCTTCAATGGGAACTCTCCGGCCGCGGAAATCGACGGTACCGGAAAGCTCCCATCCGACGGATCCTTTGACGGCAGTGGCCAGTGGGTTGCCCTAGTCAAGGACAACAAGTCCCAAGTGCCGGGCATGAGCGTTGACGAAGTACTGGTCTACACCCGACTGGCGGCCGACCGGGTCGGGGCAACGAAACTGGATCGACCCGAAGACGTGGAACCAAGCCCGGTGACCGGCAAAGTATATGTGGCACTAACGAACAACACCGAGCGCGGAGAAGTCGACAACGAAGGCGCTACCGAGGTCAGCCCACGCTTGCGCAACCGTGACGGCCACGTGTTGGAGCTAACCGAGAACCAGCAGGATGCCACCGCCACGACCTTTCAATGGAATATTCTGCTGGTGGCAGGAGATCCAAAGTTCGATTCATCCACGTATTTCTCCGGTTACCCGGCTGAGAAGGTATCCCCGATCTCCTGCCCGGATAATCTGGCCTTCGATTCCTTGGGAAATCTGTGGATCTCTACCGATGGACAACCCAGCACCATCGGTTATTCCGATGCGTTGCACAAGGTGACCTTAGTTGGTGAGCAGCGCGGGCGAGTCGAACAGTTTCTGGCTGTTCCAACAGGTGCTGAAACCTGCGGGCCGGTGGTCCGCGATCAGGACCGTTCGGTGTTCGTTGCGGTCCAGCACCCGGGCGAAGGTGGCAGTTTCCATGAGCCACAGTCCCTATTCCCCGACTATGTCAGCGCAGCGCACCGTGCCAAGCGCGGGCAATTCTTCGGACCGCGACCCAGCGTAGTGCAGGTGTATCGTAAGGGCTGGAATTTCCCTGGTATTAACTAACGGTTCTTGCTAGAACCGCACAACCCCGGTAGTTGGGCACGGGAGGATCCCGTGGCCCAGCACCGGGGTTGCGGCCGAAAGCTTTAGACTTGACGTTGTGTGCATACCGCTAAAACCCTCTGACGATCTCAACTCTCCGATGCGAAGCCCGCGGCCTGCGATCCGCACCGCACGCGAGGTCTTGGCCGGACTGGTCTCAGCAGGGATCAAGCACCTACTTCTCAGCCCAGGCTCCCGAAGCGCGCCCTTGGCCTACGCCGCGGCCGAAGCCGAAGCGGCCGGGTTGTTGACCTTGCATGTGCGCATCGATGAACGATCCGCTGGTTTCTATGCGTTGGGCCTAGCCCAAAGCACCGGTACCCCAGTAGGCATTGTGGTCACCTCGGGTACCGCCGTGGGGGAGCTTCTGCCCGCAGTGATGGAAGCCGATCATAGCGGCACTCCGCTGCTGGTGCTTAGCGCCGACCGGCCCGAAGAGTTACAGGGTACCGGGGCAAGTCAAACCACGTTGCAAGACCCCCTGTTCGCAAACCATACCCGAGCTAGCCTCAGCGTCCCGGCCGGGGAGAACCCGGGCCAGGCAGTCACTACCGCCTTGCAGGCGCTCGCCGGCGACCGGCAACACAGTGCTGGTCCAGTTCAGCTGAACTTACAGTTCCGCGAACCCTTGACACCCGAAAGTGGCTCCCGGTTAGCCGCCCAGGAATGGGCGAGCCAGCTGCAACCCGGACACTGGGATCAAGTGGACACCCCAGAGCCATCATGGGTCGATGAACCAGCCACGCAGCACCGGACAGTGGTGATTGCCGGTCATCAGGCCGGAACTCAAGCTCAAGCTTTCGCCAAACATCTGGGCTTGCCGTTGCTCGCCGAGCCCTCCTCCAACGCGCGTTTTTCAGAACAGGCCTTAGCCCATTATCGTCTGCTCCTGGCAGTAGCCGAAGAACATATCGAGAAGGTCGTGCTTTTTGGGCGCCCAACCCTCAGTCGGCCGGTGGGTCGAGTGTTAGCCAACCCGAAGATCTCTACCGCCATCTGGCAGCCGCAATCGGTGTCCTGGTATGCGCCTGGACGGCGGCGTGAACAGGTGATTGGGGAGGCGGAGCAGCTGCAGCAGTTTGCTGGCCGGGCCCCGGCCGGATGGTTGCAGGCCTGGCAGGAACTTGAAGCACAAGCACACAGTGTTGCCGAAGCAGCACAGCCCACCCAGCGGACATTGACTGGCTACCAGGTGGCACGCGCGCTCTGGGAGCAACGTACCGGCCCACTATTCATTGGTTCATCCAATATTGTCCGTGATTTCGACTTGGCTGCTGTCCCGGCTACTACTGCCGGGCCGCGCGTGTATGCCAACCGTGGGCTAGCCGGAATCGACGGGAGTATTTCAACAGCCTTGGGCATAGCCCGCGGTAGTGGACAAGCGACCCGGGCAATCTTAGGAGACATCACTTTCCTGCATGATGCCTCGGCACTGCTGCTCGCCCCGGATGAACCCACTCCAACCCTGGATGTGGTGATCTTCAACGACGCCGGGGGCGCGATCTTCTCCACCCTAGAGCACGGCCAGGTCCATGAATCAGGGGCCTATGGGCGTAGTGTGGAACGCTTGTTCGCCACCCCGCATCAGGCACAAATTAAGGCCTTAGCCAGGGCATACGGGTGGAGCTACGCGGCTCCACAAGACTATGCCGAGTTGCAGCAGGTTTTAGCTGATCAGCAACCTGACCAGGTGCGTCTGATCGAAGTGCGAGCGGATCGCGAACAGCGCCGCGCCCAGGGGTTAGCGTTGGAACAGCGAGTTGCCAGCCTTCCCTGGACGGGACACTAGGGGCTAATCTCGTGCCTGCCGCCGCGCGTGGGAGTACTCTTCGATGCTGTGGTTGAAGCGGTTCAGGTAGCTAGCGAACTGCTCAATGTCCTGTTCGCTCCATTCGTCCAAAATTCGATCCAGCTTCTGATAGGACAGCTGACGGGCAGCGGTGAGTACTTGTTCACCTTCAGCCGTCAAGGCAATTTTGCGGGCCAGCTGGCCTTCCGGATCGGAAATACGTTGCACATAGCCTTCCTTGATGGCGGCGGTGACCTGACGCTGCAGCGTTGAGCTGTCCAGCCTTAAGGTCTCGCTCAGCTCGGCGATGGACATTGGACCCTGCCCCTCGATGCGGCTCATGAGCAAGTACACGCTACGGTCCAAGCCGCCACTATGGCGGTGATGGGCGATGGTGTAACGACTGAGCATTAACTGCTCGTATTCAATGTCTGCGATATAGCGCTTCATCTGGCCCTTCCCCTAGGAGTCTGCTCCATTATAGCTTTAATGTGTAAGATACATACTGTATGTAACTTACACATTGTCTTTGGAGGGGCCCCGTGCCCCGTACCTCCACCACACCTAAACCTGGGTTTATCGTCGGCGTTCTCGCCACCGCAGGTATCGCCTCAACGCTGACCCACACCATGGTCACCCCGTTGATCCCGAGCCTGCCGGCCATTTTCAACACCTCGGCGGACAATACCACCTGGATTATCACGGCCACACTACTGGCCGCGGCGGTGGTCATGCCGATTTCCGGCCGCCTGGGTGACATGATCGGCAAACGCCGCATGCTGCTAGCACTGACTGTGCCACTCATTATTGGTGGCCTGATCTGTGCAGTGGCTCCCAACCTGCAAATTATGATCCTGGGTCGCACCTTGCAGGGGATGGGTTCGGGCATGGTGCCATTGGGCATCGCCATACTGCGGGATCTGGTACCCAAGGAGAAGTTACCTTCGGCCATTGCCACGGTATCGGCCACACTGGGAGTGGGCGGGGCGATCGGCATGCCACTGTCGGCGGCAATGATCGAGTTTGCCTCCTGGCGCATCCTGTTCTGCTTCGGTGCCCTGGTCACCTTCATTGTGTCCGCATTGATTTTCTTCTTCATCCCGAAGGTCGAAGGCCAGCCTCGCCGCCAACGCTTTGATTGGTTGGGGGCAATCGGGTTGAGCATCGGTCTGATCGGCCTGATGTTGGGTATTTCCAAGGGGTCCTTCTGGGGCTGGGGTTCACCGTTCACCCTTGGGTTGCTCATTGGTGGCGTGGCAGTGCTGTTTGCTTGGGGATTCTGGGAACTGCGCTGCACGGCCCCGTTGGTGGATCTGCGTACCGCGGTCATCCCGCAGGTGCTGCTGACCAATATCGCCTCGATCTTCGTAGGCTTTGGTATGTATTCCAGTTCGCTGGTGATGCCGCAGATCCTGCAAATGTCGAGCGCTACCAGCTATGGTCTGGGCCAGTCGGTGCTGGCTGCGGGTCTATGGATGGCCCCGGCCGGTTTGATGATGCTGGTACTTTCACCGGTCAGCGGACGGCTAATTAGCTCCAAGGGGCCAAAGTTCACCTTGGTGCTGGGGATCTTGATCATGGCCGTTGGCTACGTGGTGGGGCAGCTGGGGATGACAACGGCTTGGGGCTTGTTGATCACGGGCGTGGTCATCAATAGCGGCGTGGCTTTCGCCTAGGGCGCGATGCCGGCAATCATCATGGGCGCGGTACCGCGCAGCGAAACTGCGGCCGCCAACGGGTTGAACAGCCTCATGCGTTCGTTGGGAACCACCACCGGTGCGGCCGTTATTGGTTTGGTATTGGCACAGCTGACCATCGATTTCGGGGGCGTCGCGGTACCATCGTTGACCGGCTTCCAGGTGACGCTCTGGCTGGGTGCAGGTATCTGCCTGCTAGCCGCTGTGGTGGCATCGTGCATCCCGACTCCAGCCAAGGTGAAGCCAGAGCAGGTGCAAGCCCCGAAAACTCCTGCCAGAGCGAACTAAACCGCGATGCGCAGCACCGGCCGTTAGCCTCAGGTTAGCGGCGGTGCATGACTAACTACAGATTAAACACTGCGGGCTGCACCGATCATGGTGCAGCCCGCAGTTCATCCTAGAGAAACCTGTGCCAGGAACTTAGATATCCACGTGGGTCGGATCCAACACGCGACGCAGGAAGTCCTGAGTTCGAGGCTGCTGTGGGTTGCCGATGACTTCGGCCGCAGGGCCTTCTTCCACCACGACGCCGCCGTCCATAAAGACCACCCGGTCGGCAACTTCCTTGGCGAATGCCATCTCGTGGGTCACCACCAACATGGTCATGCCGGCCTTGGCCAGACGCTTCATAATGGCGAGGACTTCACCGACGGTTTCCGGATCCAGGGCGCTGGTGGGCTCATCAAAAAGCATCAGGGTTGGGTCCATGGACAGGGCACGCGCAATGGCCACGCGCTGCTGCTGCCCACCAGAAAGCTGGTCGGGGTAGCGAGTACCGAAATCTCCGAGACCCACGCGTTCCAGATTCTCTTGGGCAACTTTTTTCGCCTCGCTCTGCGAGCGTTTGAGCACCTTGATCTGCGCGACCGTGCAATTCTCTAATACGGTCAAATGTGGGAACAGATTGAACTGTTGGAAGACCATGCCCACCTTCTGGCGCATGCGATCCAAATCCACCTCGGGGTCGGTGGCCTCGAAGCCACCAACATGGATGGTGCCACCATTGGGCTTCTCCAACAGGTTCACACAGCGCAGGAGCGTGGACTTACCCGAACCGGAAGGCCCGATCAGGCACACCACCTGTCCTGGCTTGACTTCCAAATCGATTCCCTTGAGAACTTCATTGCTGCCATAGGACTTGCGCAGGCCCACAATGTTGGCACCGGCGGCCTGGAACACAGGCTGCTTCTCACTTTTGCTCATTGTTTGTGCTCCTAGCGTTTGGTCCGAACAGAGGAATTCTCGAACCGACGGGTGATCAGACTCAACGGAATGGTGATGACCAGGTAGAGGGCACCGGCCACGATCAACGGAGTGATACCAGCACCCAAGGAGGTGATGCCCTCACGGCCGAACTTTGTGATTTCGTACTGGGCTGCGGTCATCCCCAGAATGAAGGCCAAGGAGGAATCCTTGGTCAGCAGGATCATTTCGTTGGTCAGCGGGGGCAGCACGATTTTGAATGCTTGGGGGATCACGATGGTGACCATGGCACGCCAAGCTGGCATACCTAAGGACCGAGCCGCCTCGGTCTGCCCTTTAGGTACGGCTTGCAAACCGGCGCGCAGTGTTTCAGCGATGTAGGCCGCGGCGACCAGACCCAGAGAAAGCATGACGGTGACCGCGAATGGCCACTTCGCTTCGGGGAAGGCTGCCGGAACACCGAAGCCAAAGGCCAGCAGGACGAGAATCGCTGGTACGCCCCGGAAAAATTCAATGAAGCCGGTGGCAAACCAGCGGTAGGGGGCAAAGCTGGCCATTTTCATGAGTGCCAAGATCAGGCCTAGCACCAGACCGAACGCGAAGGAGAGCACGGTGTAGAAAATGGTGTTCTTCAAACCGATCAGTAATAGATCGGGGAACATCGGTCCGAGCTTCTCGAAAGCGAAGAAGGAAGTACGAATTTTCGGCCAGTCCGCGATGATAACGAGGACCGCGATAATCGCGACAAAAATAATGGCCTGGATGATCTTACTGATCCGGGCTCGCTGACTTGTGGTCATGGCCATGGGTAAACCTCACGGAAATAGTGGCGCGGCGGTGTCTAAGTGTCGGACACCGCCGCGCGGAATTCTTCGAAGCAAATGATGAGCGGGTTATTCTCCGCTCGAAACCGAAATTACTTCTGGCCGAGCCATTGGTCGATCATGCCCTCGAGTTCACCGGAGTTCGTCAGACGATCGAGGGTTGAATTGATGCTTTCCAGTAGTTCGGTGCTGTCCTTCGGGACGGCTACGCCCAGCTGCTCGCCGGTGGAGATCTCCTCAACGATTTCGAAGTTGTCATTGCCGGCGATGGCGTAACGCAGCACGGATTGGTTACCCAATGCAGCATCGATCTGGTTGGTGTCCAAAGCCTGAAGCTGCAGGCCGCTGTCCTCGTAACCGGTGGTTTCCAAGCCTTGTTCGCGGGCGTACTTCTCACCGGTGGTGGCCTGCTGTACGCCGACCTTCTTGCCCTTGGCGGATTCTAGATCGGTGATGCCCGAACCCTTGGCGGCAATCAGCATCAGATCATCATCCAAGTATGGGTTGGAGAAATCCATATTTGCCTTGCGTGGCTCGGTGATGGAAATCGAGGAGAGTGCCACATCGCACTGGGTGCTGAACAAGCCCGATTCGATGGAATCGAAGCTGGAGGCGATGATAGTTAGTTCAAGATCTAGATCGCTGGCGATTTCCTTGGCAATATCCACATCCAAGCCGACGACTTCACCGTCGCGGTTGAATTCAAAGGGCTCGTACGGAATGTCTGAGCACATGGTCAGTTTGCCAGCTTCGCGTGGGGTGAAACCCGCAGCAGCAGTCTCGTCGGTAGTCTGCTCCGAACCCGATCCGCCACCGCAGGCGGTCAAAGCGATCAGAGCGGCCGATCCTATTGCCAGGCTGGAGAGGAGGTTTTTCTTGAAGCTTCGCATGAGCGGAACCAACTTTCAGTAATGCGAGTAATAAGGCGTCGGGATAATCATAACCACGGAGGAACCAGAGTGAGATTCCAGTCACAAACTGTGATGTTACCGTAAGTAAAGCTTATCCTTTGGGCGGTGACTTCCCGCCCATCGCTCATTTCCCGTGAGTCATGGCGGTGGTTAGCCCAGCATAGATCGCTAACGCTCTGTGCTTTTCAATACATTCCATATCGCACACACATGATGGCTAAGTCGCACGAACAGCCAGACATCTTGCGTCAGAGATCGTGATTTTCCGACGAATTGTCTGAGCTGTATTTGGGCCTTCATCTGCTCATCGCTCCGTAGCTTGCAAGACGCTGGGGGAACGCAAAATGCACCCCGCGATGGCAGGGTGCATTGGCTAAGGTGTCGCCGTTAGCTATTTAGCGCTCGGCGTGCAGAGCCTGCAGCATCGGGCGCATCTTGGCCCAAGATTCGGCTAGCTCGGATTCTGGATCCGAACCAGTGACAATGCCACAACCGGCGTACAGCCGCATCGTGCTTTCATCTTCCAGAACCCCGCCGCGCAGCGCGATACCGAATTCACCATCCCCGCGCGAATCGATCCAGCCTACTGGGCCGGCATAGGGGCCGCGGTCCAGACCTTCTAATTCACGCAACGCCACCCCGGCCTCCTTCGTCGGAGTGCCGCAAACCGCGGCGGTGGGGTGGAATGCCTCAGCGATATCCAGCGCGCTGGGGAAGCGGCCGTTGCTTCCCGGACGTAGTTGGGCGCTGACATCACTGGCCAGATGCCAGACATTGGGCAGTTCCAAAATGAAGGGCTGCTCCGGAGCAGACATACCGTGCGAGATCGGGTCCAGAGCCAAGGTCAAAGAATCGATGGCCAGCTGGTGTTCCACCCGCTGTTTAGGATCTTCAAAGAGTTCGCGGTGTGGGTAGTTGGTATCTCCAACCGGCGCGGTGGCCCGATCCAGCGTGCCGGCCAGCACCCGTGCCTCGGCCTTGCCGTTGGTGACCCGCACTAGCATCTCGGGGGTGGCGCCGACCAGACCATCGACCGCGTAGGTCCAGCAGTTGTCGTAGCCCTTGATGAGCTCCTGAAGTACATCGGCTAAGTCGATGCCTCCGCTACTGCGGGCGATCACGTCACGGGAGAGCACCAGTTTCGAAATCTGCTCACCTTCGAGCACTTCCAAGGCCTCACTGACCGCTTCCAAGTAGGCCCCGGCCGTAAGTTGCCCGGGTAGGAGGCTGATCGAACCGTGGGCAGCCCCGGCAAAGCTTGCTTCGGCCAGTAACTGCTGTGCACGGTGCATGGCGATTTCATAGCTCAGCTCGGTGGCTGGCAGGGTGCTGCTGGTCAAGGTGATCCAAGACTTATCCCCGTCTTTGCCGAAAATGATCTCCGGAACTACCAGCCGGGATTCGTAGCAACTGGTGTAGGAGAAGGAGAAAGCGCCAAAGGCTACTGGTCCGCTACCGGGACGGTTAATCGGGTCGATCACCGTAGCGCGCTCAACCACATCGCTAAACCAGTTGCGTGCCTGGAGGAAACGATCCTCGCCCCGGGTTTTGACCCGGGCTACCGAACCCAGACCGACCAGACCATTGCCTTGGCGGGTCCAAACTAGAGCCTGGTGGCGCAACGCATCAAGGATGAAGGATTGATCGGTGCGGTCGAAACTGAAGGTCACGCTGGCAAGCGTTGGAAGATCTTCCTGTACCGGAACAGGGGAAATGACGGGCGAATCTGCAGACATGATAAGGCTAAGCCTACCGCCGAACCGCGCCATGCAGGCAGTGGCAGTGGCATCTCTCACCTCTGCGGTATCACAAAGAGTTTCCACAGGCTGCAGACAAGCACGGATAAAAGCCTGGCAATACGTCACGCCGAAGCACAAGCGGAGGACTTCATCGGTTAGAGTGATAAGAGTTTCGGAAGCGTTATGCGACCGAGCGGTCCGCCTCGGACACAAACCGAACCCGTTGAAAGACAAGTAAGCCGTAAAACAGTGACTGATTCGAAAAGCAATTGGACTGCAGCCGGGCATCAGGTCTCAAGCTCGATAGACCTGAATCCTGAAACCGCGGTTTTGGCCGCGTCCTTTAATCTTCCAGCTGGTTTTGCACCGATTGCTGAGGACCCCGACTTCGGGCCCGCGGTTTCTACCGGGTTAGCCAAGGTCGAAAAACTATTGCGTGATGCGATCGCTAACTCCGATCCGCTGATCGACGCCTCCTCGCGCCATCTGGTAGAAGCCGGTGGTAAACGAGTCCGCCCACTGCTGGTGCTGTTGACAGCCTTGCTGGGCGACGGAATCAATGACGAGGTCATTAAGGCGGCCGCGGTGGTGGAGCTGACTCACTTGGCTACGCTGTACCATGACGACGTGATGGACTCCGCCCCGATGCGTCGTGGTGCGCCTACCGCGCATGAAGTGTGGGGTAACTCCGTAGCGATTCTCGCCGGAGATTTGATCTTTGCCCGGGCCTCGGTGCTCGGTGCGGAGCTTGGCCCTGAAGCTGTGACCTGGCAGTCGCGCACCTTTGAACGGCTCTGCTTGGGCCAGTTGCACGAATGGATCGGTCCACGCGAGACCGACGACCCGATCGAACACCACCTGCAGGTAATTAGCGATAAGACCGCCTCACTGCTGGCAACCTCCGGCGCCTTCGGCGCGCGCTTCGGGCAGCGCCCGGAGTACATCGAGATTCTTCGTGAGTACGGTGAAAAGGTCGGTGTCGCCTTCCAAATCGCCGACGATGTGATCGATCTGGTCGCTACCGGCGAAGACTCCGGTAAGACCCCGGGAACCGACCTACGTGAAGAAGTTCCCACCTTCCCGGTGCTGAAGCTTCGTGAGGCTGCAGCGGCCGGGGATGCGGACGCGATGTCTGCTCTGGAGCTGGTAGACGGGGATCTGACCAGCGACGAGGACCTGGCGAAGGCCGTTGCTGCGGTGAGTGCCCACCCGGCCACCCAGAGGGCCTGGGAGGTCGCCCGTCAGTGGGCCGATGAGGCTATCACGGTGCTGGATCCCTTGCCAGATGGTACGGTCAAGACCGCGTTGATCGCCTTCGCCGATGCCGTGGTCACCCGCGAAAGCTAAGAATTCTAGAGAATAACAATCTCAGCAGCCTCGATTCGAGGCTGCTGAGATTGTTAAAAGATCAATTGTTCGCCGGGCAGTGACATCGGGTGATGCGTCGAGCGGACCGCTTCACGTAACTCATCAGCCTTTTGCGCGCGCACCTCTACCGGAACCCGGTGGCGCAGCTGTCGGTACAGCATGTCATCGGAATAGCGCGGGAATACATGCTGGTGGTAGTGCCACACATGCTGGTTACCGGCAGGTTCGTTATGCTGTCGGGTACTGGTGCCCTCGGGATTCCACGCCAGTTTCATCGCGAGAGCCACACGCTTGGTTTCCCGCATAATGGCGTTACCGACCACATCATCTAGGTCATAGAGCGTCTCTAAATGCCGGGTCGGGATGATCATCACATGCCCACCGTAGGCGCCAAAACCGTCGCAGGCCATGATCGCTGCCGCATGCTCGGTGCGGTAGATCAGATCGCTGGGTGCACATAGGTTATGTGGACCGAATTCACGGTGCTCCAGGAGCTCACAAAAGGGGCACTGGTAGCCGTGCGGAGCGTGGGACGGGAACTGCACTAATTCTCCAACTCGGCGCTGAGTTCTTCAAAGACCCAGCTGAACATGTCAAGGGTGAATTCGCTGAAGGTTCCTTCTTCGCTGCTCCAGCTGCCGCGGGCATTATTTCGGCGGTAGACGATCGGATCCGGTACATCGATCTGGTTGGTTTTGAAACCCCAGACGAACTTTTCTTCTTCGTCTTCTAGGAACAGCAGATAGCCGTCTTCAATTTCTAACTCTTCGGGGTCAAAGAAATAGTGGTAGGCCTCCATGAAGTCTTCACAATTACCCAGTGCACGATAGAACTCCTCGAGGACCAAGGGTATTTGCACCCGGGATTGCTCCAGCGCTTCGCTCAGTTCGTCACCGCTGAGCCCATCGGCTTGATTCCAGGCATCATCAAGGTATTTGGGAACAAGGGAACGGAACTTCTCTAGGAACATGTCAGCCATGTCTTTATCCTATCGAGAATCAGGCCAGTTCCAGTGCACTGAGCGCAAGCCACAGTTGCACGCGGTCACCGGTGACGGTGGGGTCATAGCCGGATAGATCGGTGATCTGTTGCATGCGATAACGCACGGTGTTGCGGTGGAGCCCCAAGGACTCGGCCACAGCTCCGACCGAACCGTCTAATTTGAAGTATTCGCGCAGCGTGGTGAGCAGCTCACCCTTGTTTTGCGCATCGAACTTCTGGATTGGTCCCAGGGCCTCGGTGGCCAAGTCAAGAATCGGGACATCTCGGGCGGTCAAGAGCAGGGAAGTGAGGGACAGCTTGGCCGGGGAGTTCACCCGTCCACCCTGGCGGAGGGCTTCGAGAGCTTCGTAATAACTCCAGCGCACCCCGTTGCCTTGGGCGTAGCTGCCACCGTAACCAATGCTGGCCGGGATGTTGGCGGTTTGTAGGTATTCATCTAGCAGTGGCACAACCCTTTCACGCAGGTCGGTCGGAATCAGCACGCCAAGTTTCTGATCACTGAGGAAAACCACTTGGGCTTCCAATAAGGGAGGCAACGGTAGCCGAGAGAGTAAGGACTGGGGGGAAGCGGCCTGAACCAGTATGACCACGTGTTTCCGACGGGTATCTAGGCCCAGGGAACGTAGTCGCGCCTCCGCGTCCGAGCCTTCCAAGGTCCCGGTCACCAGATCTTCGACGATCTGCCCGTGGGCGGTGCGCTGTGATTCGCGTAAGCGTGACTTGTTTGCCACTTCCAAGCCGATCAGCGATTGGGCGTACTCGATCAGCCCGTGGTGCGCATAAGGCTCTTCCAAGTACAGGGTGCATTTATCGCGCATCCCGGTGGCGATCGGGAACTCCCTCCACGACCCGGTCATCACATCTGGCCCATAGATTTGGGTGCCGTGTAGCGAGACCGCTACCTTGGTGCCTAACATTTTGGATAGTTCGCTCAGCATCCCGGTGAGGTTGGCGGACAACAATGACCGGGTCAACTGCTGGTGCGAACGAAGCAGGTGCTGTAATTCGGCCACATGCAAGCGGTGCTGGGCCTCAGCAATCAGTTTCGTGATGGTGGCGAAGGGGGTTTCATAGGGGACCTCAAAGACTGGCAACCCCACCTCTTGGGCGGTCTTCAGGATGGTTTGCGGAACATTGCGGTGCCCCAAACCGGTTCCGAACCCCAAGGCAATGACGTGGTTGTCGGCCAAGCGCAACACAAACTCGCGCTGACTGGCAGTGGTCTTTTGTCTGACACCGGTGGTCAAAACGATCTCTTGGCCGGTGAGGAACTCCGAGGGGTCCAATAGCTCGGTGACCGCGCCCCACGTGATAGAGCTCTCTACGGCTGCCGAAAAGTCATTCAAGGGACGCAAAGCTAGTTCGGTATGCTCAAACAAGTTCGCCAAGGTGATTGCCATGCTTCAAGTTTAGGCGCTGAGTTGTGCGTCCTAGATCCGCTGTGGGGTGGGGGTGCGGGTAGAACAATGCCGGTAAATTCCACACAGAAGATGTCAAGTAGGTTACGTTAATCACATGAACACTCAATCATCACCTCAAGGTGCACCTGTGGCCGGTGCAAAGCGCGAGGTATTCTCCTCGCGCAAGTTGTTCATCCTCTCGGCCATTGGTTCCGCTGTTGGTTTGGGAAACATTTGGCGTTTCCCCTATGTTGCCTACGAAAACGGTGGCGGCGCATTTTTGATCCCCTATTTGGTGGCGATCCTTTGCGCCGGTATCCCACTGCTCTTCCTGGATTACTCGATCGGACACCGCTACCGCGGTTCCGCCCCGTTGGCCTTCCGCCGTCTAAACCGCAAGGCCGAAGTCATCGGCTGGTGGCAGGTTCTGATCTGCTTCATCATCGCTATTTACTACGCTGCGATTATCGCTTGGGCGGCCATGTACGCCTGGTTCTCGATCACCAAGGCTTGGGGCGATGACACCGAAGGCTTCTTCATGGGCGAGTTCCTGCAGGTTGCCGGGGAAGTTACCGTCTCCTTCGATATCGTTTCGGCGGTATTCTTCCCAATCCTGGCGGTTTGGGCCGTCACCGTAATCATCATGGTGGCCGGCGTGAACAAGGGCATTGCCCGCGCCAACGTCGTCTTCATGCCGCTGCTGATCGTCATGTTCATCCTGTTGGTGGTCCAGTCGGTCTTCCTGCCCGGCGCTGTGGATGGTCTGAATGCCTTCTTCACCCCTAACTGGGAAGCCTTGATGAACCCGGGAGTGTGGGCGGCTGCCTTTGGCCACATCTTCTTCTCGCTGTCCGTAGCATTTGGCATCATGGTCACCTACTCTTCCTACCTGCGTCGCAAGACCGACCTGACCGGTTCGGGGTACGTGGTGGCCTTCGCTAACTCCGGCTTTGAAATTCTGGCCGGTATCGGCGTGTTCGCTGCCCTAGGCTTCATGGCCTACAACGCCAGCTCCGCGGTGGATGAGGTGGTTTCCGGCGGTATTGGGCTGGCCTTCATTGCCTTCCCAACCATTGTTTCCGAAGCGCCACTGGGTTCGCTGCTCGGTGTACTCTTCTTCGGATCCTTGGTCTTCGCGGGTCTGACTTCGCTGATCTCGATCCTCGAAGTGATCGTCTCGGCTTTCCAAGACAAGCTGGGTTGGAACCGTCGGGCAGCTACCCTGATCGTCACGCTGCCAATTGCACTGATTTCGATTATCCTG
Organism: Glutamicibacter uratoxydans; assembly: GCF_050753455.1. GTDB lineage: Bacteria > Actinomycetota > Actinomycetes > Actinomycetales > Micrococcaceae > Glutamicibacter > Glutamicibacter uratoxydans_A. The sequence goes on along the minus strand of NZ_CP192736.1, from coordinate 2,458,598 downwards.
TTCTCCTCAACCACCTCGTTGTACTTGCTCGATACGTTCGATGCCTTCGTGAACCAGTTCGGTATTCTGGCTTGTGCCCTGGTTGTGGTCATCGTGGTAGGTTCCGGTTTGGGCGCTCTACCGAAGCTGGCCAAGCACATGAACCGGCACAGTTCCATCAAGTTGCGTACCGGCTGGATGGTGCTGGTTGGCGGTGTTGGTCCGGCAGCTCTGGGTTACATGCTGCTCAACGAGTTCCAGACCAAGATCTCCGAGTCCTATAGCGGTTACCCGGTATGGTTCAACGGCGTCTTTGGGTGGGGCATGGCCGGAGCGTTGATCGTGATCGCAATCCTGCTCTCGCTGGTTCCGTGGAGTAGGAAGTCCAAGCTGGACGATCCGGAATTCCAAGAACACATGGACAAGGTTGAGGGCGAAGAAATCCCCGAGACCGCGGTTAAGGAGTACTAGCAATGAGTGGAATTGCCATTACCTTGATGATCGTTGCGATGGTGACGATCTGGGGCGGGCTGGTGCTTGCGTTGATCAATTTGAACCGTCACCCGGATGTTCCCGATGATCCGGAAGACGATCTGCTTGAGGCACCGCACCGCCTCTAACAACTGAATAATCTCTTCTCGGCCAGCACCCCTATGCGGGTGCTGGCCGGGACTTTTTGTGCGCTTGCACAAAAGCCGGTTTTCGCCACTGTGCTTCATAGTTTTGCACCGTGCGGGTCAAGCAATAATGTTCATTTCAGAACTGATCATCTCGGGCCAATCCTTGGCTCCGCGCGGCCGCACTTTATGGAGTCGGCTTGAACAATTAGCAGAAAGGAGCTCGCTGTGGACGTTACCTACCGTATCGAGCAAAAGCGCAAGATTTCCGGACCGTTCCCAGGCCCTAAGTCCCAGGAGCTCAACGCTCGTCGGCAGAAGGCTGTAGCCGCCGGAGTGGCCTCCACCTTGCCGGTCTACGCGGCCGATGTTGATGGCGGCATCATCGTCGACGTCGATGGCAACCAGCTCATCGACCTGGGCTCGGGTATCGCCGTGACCAGCGTGGGCGCCTCGAACCCTGCAGTGGCTCAGGCGGTGGCTGAGCAGGCCGCACGCTTCACTCACACCTGTTTTATGGTGGCCCCGTACGAGAATTACATTGAACTGGCCGAAAAGTTGGCGTCAATCACTCCGGGGAACTTTGACAAGCGTGCGGTGTTCTTCAACTCGGGTGCCGAAGCCGTAGAAAACGCCATCAAAGTGGCGCGTGTGGCAACTCGCCGCCAAGCTGTGGTCGCTTTCGACCATGCCTACCACGGGCGTACCAACCTGACCATGGGACTGACCGCTAAGGCCGCACCATATAAACGTGGCTTCGGTCCGCTGGCCCCGGAAATTTACCGGATGCCGATGAGCTACCCATTCCGCGAAGAAAATCCCAACATCTCCGGCAAAGAAGCGGCCGAACGAGCCATCTTGGCGATGGAAAAGCAGATCGGTGGAGACCAGATCGCCGCGATCATTATTGAGCCGATCCAGGGCGAAGGTGGATTCATCGTACCCGCCACCGGGTTCCTTTCACGTATCAACGAGTGGGCCAAGGAGAACGGGGTTGTCTTCATCGCCGATGAGGTCCAAGCAGGCTTCGCCCGTGCCGGAGCCTGGTTCGCTTCCACCGTTGAAGGCATTGAGCCGGATCTGGTAACCGTGGCCAAGGGTATTGCCGGTGGTATGCCGCTGTCCGGTTTGGTGGGTCGCGCCGAACTGTTGGATTCGGTCCATGGAGGTGGCCTGGGTGGTACCTACGGTGGTAACCCGGTGGCAGTGGCCGCGGCCTTGGAAAGCATCAAATTCATGGAAGAGCAGGATCTGGCAGGTCGTGCTTTGGAAATCCAAGAACAGTTCTTCGCCCGGTTTAAGGCAGTAGCCAAGGATGTTGCGGCGATTGGTGACGTGCGTGGCCGCGGCGCCATGGTGGCTATCGAATTCGTCAAGCCAGGTGGGATTGAACCGGACGCGGAGCTGACCAAGAAGATTGCTGCCGAATGCTTGGAACAGGGCGTGCTGATTCTGACCTGTGGCACCTACGGGAACGTGGTGCGTCTGCTTCCGCCGCTAGTCATCGGTGACGAACTGCTTGCCGATGGGTTTGACGTGTTGGAATCCGCCATCCGCAAACTTGGCTAGGCCAAACACACAAATAGTAAAAGTATCAGCTGCCGGGTCCCTCTTCACAGAAGGACTCGGCAGCTGATTTTTTGTGGGGTGTGGAATTTGTGGGTCAGGGGAGTTTCTTCGGCTCAGGTCCCCGCCCAGCGCGAGGTGCGCGGATCATGTCGATGATGAGGATCACCACCGCGATCCAGACCAAACCAAATCCCACCCAACGTTCAACCTGCATGACCTCGTGGAAAACGAATAACCCCAGCAAGAACTGGCCGATCGGGGCAATAAACTGCAAAGAGCCCACGGTGCTCAGTGGCAGGCGACGGGCCGCCGCACCGAAGAGAATCAAAGGCACCGCGGTGATCACACCGCTGGTGGTCAAGAACCAAAACTCGGCGCTACCGCTGCTAAGTAACGCCGACTCACCGCGGGCGGCGAGCCAGAGAATAAACAGGATGGCGAACGGGGTGAGGATAACGGTCTCCACACTCAAGGTCACCAGCGCCGTGCCTTTGGACCCAACTTGATTCTTCACCAGTCCGTAGAGCCCAAAGGAAAATGCCAGTCCCAGAGAAATCCAAGGCATCCGTCCCAGCCCCAGCGTGAGCACCAGCACCGCGATCAGCGCAAACACAATGGCACTCCATTGCATCCTGGTGAGCTTTTCACGCAGCACGAGTACTCCCAGAGCTATCGCCACCAGTGGGTTAATGAAATAACCCAATGAAGCCTCAAGCACTTGCCCGGTGAGCACAGCGTAGGCATACAGCGTCCAATTCACCGCAATCAGTACACTGGCTAAACTCAGCCGCAGGGTGGTGGCTCGATCGCGTAGCACCGTGATCAAAGCCGGAATCTGCCGGGTGAGCATCAGCAGCAGACAACAGAAGATCAACGAGAAGATCACTCGGGCTGCCACGAATTCGAAGGCCGAAATCTGCGGTAGTAGCAGGAAGTACAGCGGCAGCAGTCCCCAAATGAGATAGGCCGAGGTGCCCTGAAGAATCCCGACACTGCGCGGTGAGCGCGGACTGGCCGCGACTTTATGGCTCATTGGCCTCTATTTCTTTTCATTAGGTTGGCTTCCGTTGCGCTGACAAACCACGACAGCTCGAACCGCGCACGACCCCGGGCAACGCGAAGCAAAGGTCTTGCCGCGTTTAACCCGACGCTACCTCGGTCTCTAGCAGGGAACCGCCGTGGTGATCCTAGAACACAATATCGGCTGCCGATTCGGAAGCGCATTGATCTTTACACTGACCGTAAAACAGTACGTCAGCAATGCTAATGCTGAAACTCGTGGCGCCCCCGGGATGGAAACAGGGTGCGGCGCCGTGGGCACAAGGCACATTCTCGATGCGACCGCAGCGGGTGCAGACCGCATGGTGGTGATTGTCCTTGGGATCAATCTCGTATCGGGCAGAGGTCGCCGGGATCGTGAATCGCCGGAGGATCCCTTGCTCGGTCAGCTCATTGAGGGCGTTATAGACCGCCTGCGAGGTCAACATGATATCGGCAGCGATCAGTCGCTGTTCCAAGGTCTCTGCATCCAGATGCGGTTCAGTGTCCAGTGCCTCAAGTAATGAGATCCGGGCCGTGGTGGCCTTAAGGTCATGAGCGTGCAGCAACTGGGCGTAGTCCATGGTTCCCATTGGACGGACTAGGCGGCGTAAATGTCAACTATGCCTAGTCGCACAACTTCACCGGCCCTGCTGGGTAACCTGCGGTGAGCAGTGACGCAGTTAATAGCCGCGGCTCGGAACACGCAATAGAGCTCAAACGTTGAAATAGAATAACCACTATAGGTTGGGCTTTAGTTTGGGAGTGATCATTCACGGTGCATGGACATAACAACGGACTGAAAACCGCGCTGCTCTTGGGGGGAATGTTTGCCCTGCTGCTCGCGCTGGGTTCCCTGATTGCTTCGGGCACCGGAAACAGCACTTTTATTTGGGTTTTCGCCCTGATCGGTTTAGGCACGACCGCCTACGGCTATTGGAACAGCGATAAGTTGGCGTTGCGTTCCATGCACGCGTACCCGGTGACTGAGCAAGACCAGCCGGAAATGTACCGGATTGTGCGCGAACTATCGATGACGGCACAGCAACCCATGCCACGGCTTTACGTTTCACCAACTAGCTCACCCAACGCCTTTGCTACCGGACGTAATCCGCAGAACGCCGCAGTCTGCTGTACCGAAGGGATCTTGCACATGCTCAACGAGCGTGAGTTGCGAGGAGTGCTGGGTCACGAGCTGATGCACGTGTATAACCGCGACATCCTCACCTCCTCGGTAGCCGCCGCGATCGCCGGGGTGATTACCTCGATTGCTCAGTTCCTGATGTTCTTCGGCGCCGGGAACAGTAACAACCGCAATGTAAACCCGTTGGTGATTATCCTGCTGTCGCTACTGGCTCCGATCGCAGCTACCGTCATTCAGATGGCGGTGAGCCGAACTCGCGAGTTCGATGCGGATGAAGACGGAGCGAGGTTAACCAACGACCCGCTGGCCCTAGCCAGTGCGCTGCGTAAATTGGAGCGAGGCATCGATCAGGCTCCGTTGGCCCAAGATGACCAACGGCTGGTCAACAGTTCTCACCTGATGATCGCTAACCCTTTCGGATCCCGCCTGAAGAAAATCTTCGCCACGCACCCGCCGATGGACGAGCGGGTGGCCCGTCTAGAAGCCATGGCACGTGGACAGTAAGTCCTTTAATCATCTAAGGGACTTTGACTCGCGCAGGAGGAACTGAGGTCCTTGCCTCCGGTTCGGGGGAGTAGAACTAAAAAACGCCCGAGGGATCACACATGTGTGTGATCCCTCGGGCGTTGAGCTGTCGTGGCCCTCAGAGACTGCTTAGCGCAGGTTCACGAACTGCAGATCAACTTCTTCGAAATCGCGGAGCAACGCCATGGTGGCCTGCAGATCATCACGGGACTTGGACGAAACACGCAGCTCGTCACCCTGAATGATGGACTTAACACCCTTCGGCGCCTCATCCCGGATCAACTTGTTGATCTTCTTTGCCATATCCTGGGCGATGCCTTCCTTGATGCTGGCCTCGATGCGGTATTCCTTGCCCGAAGCGAAAGGTTCTCCAGCATCCAAGGACTTCAAGGAAATGTTGCGCTTGACGAGCTTGGACTGGAATACGTCCAGAACCGCCTTGACGCGTTCTTCCGAGTTTGCCTTCATTAGGATCTTCTCGCCGCTGAAATCAATCTCCGCGCCAACACCCTTGAAGTCGTAGCGCTGGGCGATTTCCTTGCTTGCCTGATTCAAGGCATTGGATACTTCTTGGCTATCTACCTTGCTGACGACATCGAATGATGAATCGCTGGCCACGAATGTTCTCCTTGGGTTGTTCGTCGGTCAAATCTGACTCATAGCCTACCGGTTTGCACCAAGAAATACCGGACGTGATGAGGGTTACAGACAAAATTGGCTTTTGGATTTTTCATCCCAGAAAAGTTCCGGTAGAGTTATTTCTCGTTCCCACCGGAACAAACTCGGCAGATTACCCGAGTGGCCAAAGGGGGCTGACTGTAAATCAGCTGGCAACGCCTTCACTGGTTCGAATCCAGTATCTGCCACAAAAATCCTCCGGATCGTCAAGATCCGGAGGATTTTTTGGTTAAACACAAAATTTTGACCTGTGACTAACGCCCAAAAATAAGCGTCGGCCAGCGAATTCGGCTAACGTGTAACCATGGCAACAGTAAACGTTAATGAAACAGACTTCGCACAGCTCATTGAAGAGAACGATATTGTTCTGGTTGATTTCTGGGCCGAATGGTGTGGACCGTGCAAGCAATTCGGGCCGGTGTATGAGGAAATCTCAACCAAGTTCCCAGAGGTCGTCTTCGCCAAGGTTGATACCGAAGCTGAGCAAGGCCTAGCCCGTGCGGCAAATATTTCGTCGATCCCTACCCTGATGGCGTTCCGTGAAAAGGTCCTGGTGTTCTCGCAGCCCGGTGCGCTCAACGCCGCTCAGCTGGAAGACCTCGTGACCGCGGTCAAGGGGATTGACATGTCAGAGGTTCATGCCCAGATTGCCGAAGAAGCCGCGCAACAAAAAGAGAACTAAAACCGGCCGATCACCGGTTGCGGTGATCTTCGGGCGCATAGCGGGGTCCAAAGGCCTGCTTGCGTTGCCCGGAAAGCTGCAGAAGTCGGATAATTCGTTGCCTCTGTCCGGTGTAGGGTTCGAGTAACTGCAGCATCCGAGCATCATCAACCCGGTGTCCCAATAAAACCTGGCCGACAAAGTCGGCCAGATGATAATCTCCGACCGAGATGTGATCGCCAGATCCGTGGGAGCGTTGCAAGGTTTCAGCAACCGTCCATGGGCCGATCCCCGGTATCGATAAGAGTGCCGCTTCCAAAGTTCCGGCACCGGCAGCCCCCGGTTTGCTTCGGGATAATTCACTGCCAGCCCACCACTCCAACCGGCTAGCGGCCTGCGCGAGACGGACGAGCGTTTCAGCGCGTGTGCGCTCCACTCTGGCTTGTTGCCACTGCCACCGCGGAATCGTGCGCAGCTGTTGCGGATACGGGAACAGGGCTAACCCCGCAGGCGCCGGACCCGGCGCGGGCCGTCCATAATGCCGAATCAGCCAACGCCACGCATAATTAGCTTCAATTCCGGTCACACGTTGTTCCAGGACGGCGCCAGCTGCATGATCAAAGACCCGCCCGGTGCGGGCTAAACGCAAATCTTTGTGGGTGGCGCGTGCCCGGCGCACCACATCTGGCAGTGTTTGAGCAAAATCTGGTGAATCAAATTCGCTCCAGTCATCACCGGCACCCAGTAGTTGCGGTGCCTGGTCAAGCGCCGTTTGTGCTCCAGCGCCCCAAGCGGTGAGGTCGAAATCCGTGCGCTGGCCCCTGCTAACAACGCGGAGTGTGGCATCGCCTGCGGAGGTCGCGAAAGCTAGCCACGCCTCGTGCTCACTGAGGCGAATTGTTGGATCGCCCGAACCTCGTTGCAGGATCGAGAGCGTGCGACGCAGATCAATTGCTGCTGAGCTGCGCCACATCGCGTGCAATCCGCCGTGGCTGCCGATTTCCGGCTCGCGCTGATCTGGCACGCTACTCTCCTTGAAATAAATGGAGCCGATGCTCTGTCAAGTCAATGACGCAAAGCTACGTTGCGGAACGACAGGTCGCAATCACGGCGGTAAAGTTCTTGACATGAAGTATGCGTCCACAGTCCTGGACCTGATTGGCAATACGCCACTGGTCAAACTGAACCGAGTCACCGACGATATTAAAGCCACTGTATTGGTTAAGCTCGAATATCTGAACCCGGGCGGATCCATCAAGGATCGTATTGCCCTGAAAATGGTGGAACAAGCCGAAGCGGACGGGCGACTGCAGCCCGGGGGCACGATCGTTGAACCTACCAGCGGCAACACCGGTGTTGGGTTGGCGATGGTCGGCCAGCTCAAAGGCTACAACACCATCTTCGTGACCCCGGATAAGGTCGGCGAGGAAAAACGCGATGTGCTCCGTGCTTACGGCGCCGAAGTCGTGGTCACCCCGACTGCAGTGGCTCCCGACTCACCGGAATCCTACTATGGTGTCTCCGACCGTCTGGTGCGCGAGGTGGATGGCGCTTATAAGCCAGATCAGTTCTCTAACCCCGGAGCCCCGGACAGCCACTTTGAAACTACCGGCCCAGAAATCTGGAACGACACCGATGGCAAACTCACCCACGTGGTGATCGGCGCAGGTACCGGCGGCACGATCACGGGCACCGGACGCTACCTCAAACAGATTTCGGCCGAACGCGCTAGCGGCCCGGTCCGCGTGATTGCTGCCGATCCGGATGGTTCGGTGTACTCCGGCGGCACCGGACGCCCTTACTTCGTTGAGGGCGTGGGGGAGGACATGTGGCCTGGAAACTACGACCCTGAGGTCCCTGATCAGGTCGAAGCGGTCACCGACGCCGAGGCTTTCGCGATGACCCGTCGCCTGGCCCAAGAAGAAGGACTGCTGTTGGGTGGTTCTTCGGGTATGGCGGTAGCTGCGGCCCTGCGCATCGCTAAGGATCTGAACGAAGACGACATTGTGGTGGTCATCGCCCCGGATGGTGGACGCGGCTACCTTGCGAAGATATTCAACGAATCGTGGATGCAAACCCAGGGATTCACTTCCGAAGAAACCGACGGACCCTTGGTCAAGGATCTGATTGCGGGAATCGATTCCTCGGCCCTGGACATTCTGGATCCGGTCGCGACCTTGGGTGACGCGGCACGAGCACTGGAAACCAACCGGGCGAGCGCGGTAGTGGTTGCTACCACCGGCTTACCGGCACGGATCGGAGAAATTCGGGGCGTGTTCACCAAGCGCTCAGTCACCAAAGCACTGCTGGACGGTGTCGCTTTGGATACCGAGCTGGTCGACTTGCAGCCAACAGAACTTCCGCTGATCGGTGCCGGACAGTCTCTACAGACGGCTCGTACACGACTCGAAACACATGAGGCAATGCTGGTCACTCAGGATGGCGAGGTACTCGCTCCGCTGACCCATGATGAGCTCCTAGCCCATCTGACGAAATAAGCCACACACTCACAAAGGACGATGACGATGAGCCAAAACAATGCCGGGTTCAATACCCGTTTTGTCCATGCCGGACAGGAATTTGAACCGCACACCGGTGCCGTTGTACCGCCGGTACACTTCTCCACCACCTATGCCCAAGAGGGCATTGGCAAGCTGCGTAACGGTTATGAGTACGGTCGTGGCACCAACCCGACCCGCGACTCATTGCAGGCCCAGCTCGCCGCGGCCGAGGGTGGCACCCACGCCTTCTCCTTCAGCTCCGGGCTGGCCGGCGAAGACTCGATGATTCGGGCACTGCTGCGCCCGGGCGATCACATTGTATTGGGCAACGACGCTTACGGTGGCTCCTTCCGCTTGATCGACCGTGTGTTGGGCCCATGGGGCATCGGTAACACCCCGGTGAACATGGATGATGATCAGGCTCTGAGTGCCGCGATCGAGAAGAACAACGCCAAGATGGTGTGGCTGGAAACTCCTTCGAACCCGCTGATGAAGATCGTGGATATCGAGCGTGTGGCGAAGATTGCGCACTCTTTCGGCGCCCTGCTGGTGGTAGATAACACCTTCGCCAGCCCATTCTTGCAGCAACCACTGGCACTGGGTGCCGACGTGGTGGTGCACTCCACTACTAAGTACATTGGTGGACACTCGGATGTGATCGGTGGGGCCATCGTAGTCAAGGATGAGCAGCTGGCCGAGAAGATTGGATTCATCCAGTTTGCCGTCGGTGCGGTCTCTGGCCCGATGGATGCGTTTTTGACCACCCGTGGTCTGAAGACTTTGGGTGTGCGGATGCGCGCGCACCAGGAGAACGCGGCACAGGTAGCCGATTGGTTGCGAGGCCGTAAGGAAGTCGAGCATGTGCTCTACCCAGGTTTCGAAGACCACCCGGGACATGAAATCGCTAAGAAGCAGATGAGCGGTTTCGGTGGCATGGTGTCAGTACAGTTCTCTGGCGGCGCCGCGGTGGCCCGTCAGGTGGCTGAAAGCACCCGCCTGTTCCAGTTGGCCGAATCCCTAGGCGGTATCGAGTCACTGATGAACTACCCCTCGGAGATGACTCACGCTTCGGTCAAGGGGACCGAGCTGGAGGTTCCAGATAACCTGCTGCGGCTGTCGGTGGGTATCGAGAACGTCGAGGACCTGATTGCTGACCTTGAGCAGGCTTTCGCCAAGCTATAACAGCTCAGTAGCGAACCCCGCCAGTGTGGATCGGTATTTCCACACCGGCGGGGTTCGGCATTTAATGTTCGCAGCGCTCCACCTTGAGCGAACTGAACCCACAGCATCCTGTGTGGCTGCGACGAACGAGTCCGGGTGGATATCTGCCGGTGCCGAAACTCGGTTATTTCTTCCAGTGCGAGCGCCTGACTCCACCGCCTGCAGCATGTGGCTCGGGCAAGCTCAAAGCGAAGCTGAAAACGCTCGCCTCACTTTGCGGAGCAGGGGACACAAGACACCACGGGCTGTGCGCATGCTGCCGATTTCGGTCGCACAGTGGCAAGGCGAAAAAACTATTTCCGCCGTGACTTCTTCGGATACAGGGCTCGGAAGTATTTGATACTGGCCGGAGTCCACATCAGTGCCACAGCGATCAGCACCAACCCGGCAAGAATTGAGTACCTTCCAAAACGTAAGAAAAGTGGCAGCGCAGCGATTAGCCCCAACCACGTCAACTGAGTGCGCGCCGCAAGGTTCGAACGCCATAACCGCACAGCCAACCAGAGGATTGCTAGCCCTGCCGCGGTTAGCAGACTCGCTAGGAACCAAGGTCCACTACTGGGTTGCGTTGACCGGGCCGCTAAGAGGAAGAGATTCGCGGCGAAACCCACAAAAAGCGCGGCAACCAGCACCCAACACAGCCGGGCAATGCGCAGCTCGCCGGGCATCGAAGGCAGTTGCGCGTTGCTCTTTGAGACGGTGTTCTTCACACCGTTCAGCATAGTGCAGGCCAGCATGGCAAGTGTGCGGTGCCTGATCTCACACTGCTACGGCACTGCTTTTTTCGGTGATCTGACGATAGAATGGATTGTTCGCGAACATCTGGCATCCCTCGCATCTTGCCCAATTTTTGAGGCCAGAGCCCTTATTTCGTGTTGTGAATCCGCAAAGTGTGTGCGGGTCTTTATGTCATAGGGGAACGCTTGATGAGCGTGAGTTGTTTTTAACTGTGTTGCCTATCCGTCGTTTTTGGGGACGTATAGGCCTTCCCCAAACGAATGAGGTACTTCTTCGTGTCTACTGACATGCCTGCAAACACCACCAACGACAATGCAACCGAAGAGCCGACCGTGCTTTTCAGCGAATTGGGCCTCGACGCCCGCGTGATGGCCGCTGTGGCCGATCTTGGCTACGAGAAGCCATCCCCAATCCAGGCCGCAACCATCCCACTGTTGCTCGAAGGTCGTGACGTTGTTGGTCTGGCACAGACCGGTACCGGTAAGACCGCAGCATTCGCCTTGCCGGCCCTGTCGCGTATGGCCGAGGTAGCCGACTTGAATGGTCCGGCCCGTAATACCCAGATCTTGGTGCTGGCTCCAACCCGTGAGCTGGCACTTCAGGTAGCCGAGGCTTTCACCTCCTACGCTAAGCACCTAGAAGATTTCACCGTCCTGCCGGTCTACGGCGGTGCACCGTACGGCCCACAGCTAGCCGGACTGCGCCGCGGCGCACAGGTGGTCGTCGGAACCCCGGGTCGCGTGATCGATCACATCAACAAGGGTTCGCTGGATCTGTCCAACCTGCAGTACGTGGTGCTGGACGAGGCCGACGAAATGCTTCGGATGGGCTTCGCTGAAGAGGTCGACAAGATCTTGGAAGCCACCCCAGAGGACAAGCAGGTGGCCCTGTTCTCGGCCACCATGCCACGCACCATCCGTCGGATCGCTTCGGAATACCTGCGTAACCCGGAAGAGATTTCGGTCAAGTCTAAGCAGACCACCGGCACCAACATCACCCAGCGTTACCTGCAGGTGATGGGCGCCCACAAGCTAGACGCCATGACCCGTATCCTCGAATCCGAGGAATTCGATGGTGTGATCACCTTCGTGCGCACCAAGATGGCCACCGAAGATCTGGCCGATAAGCTCAAGGCTCGCGGCTTCACCGCGGCAGCTATCAATGGTGACATCCCACAGCAGCAGCGTGAGCGTACCGTGGAGAATTTGCGCTCGGGCAAAATCGATATCCTCGTTGCCACCGACGTGGCCGCTCGTGGCCTGGACGTGGAGCGCATCAGCCACGTCATCAACTACGACATCCCACATGACACCGAATCCTATGTGCACCGCATTGGCCGTACCGGCCGTGCCGGTCGTTCTGGCGATGCGATTCTATTCATGACCCCTCGTGAGAAGTACCTGCTGCGTGCCATCGAAAAGGCTACCCGTCAGCCGGTTTCTTTGATGCAGCTGCCAACTGTGGAATCGGTGAATGACCGCCGCATCCAGAAGTTCACTGATCGGATCGATCAGACCATCGTGAGCCAGGATCTGAGCGCCTTCCGCGAAATCGTTGAGAAGTTCGCTGCTGAGCACGAAGATCTGGATCAGCTGGAAATCGCTGCCGCTCTGGCCCTGATGGCACAGGGTGGACGTCCACTGCTGATGACCGAACCAACCTACCCACCTGCCAAGCAGGCACGGATGGGTCGTGAAGGCCGTGAAGGACGTGAAGGACGCGAATCCGGTCCACGTAACCGTGGTAAGAGTGCCGCCGAAGGCAATGCAATGTACCGTCTGGCAGTGGGCCGTCGCAACCGCGTGCAGCCCGGCTCGATTGTTGGCGCCCTAGCGAACGAGGGTGGTTTCAACTCCTCGCAAATCGGTGGCATCGACATTCGTTCGGACCACACCCTGGTAGAGCTACCAGCAGAGCTGAGCAAGGACCAGTGGCGTGCCCTGTCCAACACTCGCATTGGTGGAGAGCCAATCAACCTGGAGCTTGATCGCGGCCCACGCGGCGGCGGACGTCGCGATGATGACCGCGGTGGATACCGTTCGGATCGTGGGAGCTTCAAGGACCGTAAGCGTCAGAGCGGTGGGTTCCGTGATGATCGTCGCGGTGGCGGCGAGAAGCGCTTTGGCGGACGGAGCAAGTCCCGCTTCAGCGATGCCGGCCGTAGCTCGCGTCGCGAATACTAAACGCCGCTAGTTAGCAAGCAGCGCCGACCCAACCTCTAACAGGGTGGGTCGGCGCGGTGCTTTAAGGCGCGGTGTGCTTTTAGATGTGCGCGGATCTGCGGTGCCAGGTGTGGGTCGAGCGGCGTCAGAGCCCGCGCACCTGTCAGAGCCTGTTTGGCGGGCTATCGGAGTGACTAGTCCTAGGGCTCTTTCGACGTCTCGGGGAGGCTGCTTGACCTATCGGCGGGGGAAAAGCTTTTTACGGTCTCGCCATGCTGCGGTTGACCACAGCGCCCACGCCACTAAGACCGGTTGGAAGAAGAGCCTAACCAGCCGTGCCGTATCGGTATCCAGTCCGAAGCCGTCGCGCTGGTGGATCCATTGGGCTACGTTGCCAGGGAATACCGCGACGAAGAACGCAGCGACTAACCACCCCACGTGCACGCGCCGACGCCAGAGAAGTAGCAAGCTCATGCCTAGCCCGATTTCGGCGATTCCAGAGAGTATTACTGTTACATCACGATCGAGGGGGACAAAGTTGGGCACTTGCGCTTGAAACTCTTCACGGGCCACAGTGAGATGGCTGATCCCGGCGAAAGTCAATGCGCTGCCCAACAGTATCCTGCCCAGATGGCGGGCTGCCCCCGGCGATTTGGTTGATTCGTTAGTCGTCGGAGACATTGATGATCACCTGAATGTTGCCTTGGGTTGCATTGGAGTAGGGGCAGACTTGATGGGCAGCATCGGCTAGTGCCTGAGCTTGCTCCTGCGGAATGTTGGGGAGAACTACTTCAAGTTCCACCGATAACTTGAAACCCTGACCTTCTCGGTGCAGGTGGACCCGGCCGCCGACGCTGGAATCGACAATCGAGAGTTTCTGGCTGCGGGCAACTGCGTGCAGCGCCGAGTGGAAGCACGCCGCGTAGCCTGCCGCGAACAGCTGTTCCGGGTTGCTTCCTTGACCGGATCCGCCCAGTGCGGCCGGTGGAGCCATGACCAGACCTAAGCTACCGTCGGGTGTATCCACCCGGCCTGTGCGTCCGTGTCCGGTAGAGAGCGCTTCTGCGGTGTAGAGAGATTCCAAGAGAGGGTCTTTCGGTACTTAGGGATCAGGAATGCGCTTAGTCGCGCACTGAGTCAATGTTGCTCATCGAGGCGGTCAGCCGGTGCAGCGAGGACAAGAGTTCTTGTGCACTGGCTAGGTCTGGTAAACCGGTGGCGCATGCGATGCGTTCAGGAATATGAGCCAGCTGCTCACGTAGCTCTTGGCCCGCGCTGGTCGGCCGCACCCTCACGATCCGAGAATCTTGCTCGTCTCGGTAGCGTTCCAGATAGCCATGTTGTTCCAGCCGACGCAGCAGCGGTGAGAGCGTGCCGGAGTCCAGATGCAAATTATCGCCTAACTGCCGGACTGATTGCTCCCCTTCTGTCCAAATTAGCACCAGTACCAAATACTGGGTGTAAGTCAGTTTCCAAGGGGCTAGTAGTTCGGTATAGGCGCGCGTCGTGGCGCGGCTGGCAGCATAGAGGGAGAAACACACCATCTGATCAACGATTGACACATCTAAAGCATTGCACGCAATTTGATTGTGCGCAGCCGATTTAGGTGTTCTATTGCCGCAACCCCAGCATCTTCTGGCGCGAGAAGATGGTCGGGGTGAGCATATGTATTGCGGGCAACCTGCACATGACTATACTTATTCGTCTTACGTGCCTAGTAAAGCCCCGGGAAAAACGCGGGCGTAAGCAACCTTTGTAACGCGGTCCGATCTTGAACAAACAGCTCACTGCAGCAAGCCTGCTTCTTTCGCTGCCGTTTCGCCCCGAATCTGAACGTTCGCTTTCGTGAGTAACTGGGGTGCTTCATCGAGGTCGCTTCGGGCGGGGGATGAGATGGATCTCGCGACGCCGGGGCGCAGGCGACAGGCGCAAAGAGTTACTACTGCGACGAAAAACAGGGCCGGCCCGCAGTGCGGTCCGACCCTGTTGAATGGAGCCCCCTGCCGGAATCGATCCGGCGACCTCGTTCTTACCAAGAACGCGCTCTACCACTGAGCTAAGGGGGCAACAGGTAAATACTTTACACACATCTTCAAGGTTTGCAAAATCAGCTAATGACGTGTGGCTGATATCATGTTATTCCAACTCATCCACCGAATTTGCGCACCACTGGGGGAGCGTGGTTGTTCGTGCGCAGGGTTGCCCAGCAAGAAATCTACTGGGCCATTGCTCGCACTCTTGACCGTGATCTGCAGGGCCGATTTGGGCGCAGGGGAGTTCTGGTGGTCCAGCCTTGAATCAAGGTGATAAGTGTCACTGTATTAGGCTTTGTTGCAAGTGTGGTTCGCGTCTTCATCTAAGTCCTGAGAATCTTAGGCTGACCTGTTGGTTTACGTTATCCACGGGCCCGGGTCAGGGGAGGCTTCGACGATTTTTATTTGAGGCAGAATCCGTGTAGAGTATTTACTCGTTGCCCCCTTAGCTCAGTGGTAGAGCGCGTTCTTGGTAAGAACGAGGTCGCCGGATCGATTCCGGCAGGGGGCTCTGAGTGGGAAGTTATCTTGGCTTCTACTGGATAGTTTCCCACTTGTGGCGGCGTAGCTCAGCTGGTTAGAGCGCACGACTCATAATCGTGAGGTCCCGGGATCGAGTCCCGGCGCCGCTACCGGTTAGACCCTCAGTGAAATGCTGGGGGTCTTCTTCGTTAAGTAGTTCCGGAGCGGGACCTGTGAACTCGTTGCGGATTAAATGTCAAGGTCCGGTTGCTCTGGGCATGAGCCTGATCGCCAGCCGGACGATCATCCTCGTCGTGGTTCTGAGTGCAATGCTTGTCCCAGCACCGAGA
Organism: Glutamicibacter uratoxydans; assembly: GCF_050753455.1. GTDB lineage: Bacteria > Actinomycetota > Actinomycetes > Actinomycetales > Micrococcaceae > Glutamicibacter > Glutamicibacter uratoxydans_A. Next base: position 2,442,920 of record NZ_CP192736.1, on the reverse strand, counting down.
TTAGCGCGACCACCCGAAGAAGTTTGTCTCACCAAACTGATATGAAGCGAGTATCCCTGCGGCATTGGCCACGATGAACACGGCGGTTCCGTCGGATGCTTCTGCGGCCATAACGGTCGTGTCAGCGAGAGTGCTCGCTCCCGTGAGAGACGCTACCCGGGCGATCTCGACAGTGTCGAGCACTTCGCCGGTTTCGCGATTCATGGTCTGCACAACGCCGCTCAAGCTATCGGGCTTGCTCTGTGACACGATTGGCTAGACGTATCCGCAACGCCTAGCTTTCCTGCAAATCCTGCATGATTGCGAGGTGTTAGTTTTAGACGACTTCTTAACGACCCCGATCAGTGGTGAAACCGCAGGTGAAGTGCTTAATATCCTAGCCTCCAGAGAGCATCGTGGCTCAACGATCGTGACTTCACAGTTCGATCCTGAGGATTGGTATAAATCATTGCATGATGCGGTGATTGCCGAGTCGATTTTGAACCGGCTTGTGTTGACCAGCGAGCTTGTGCAGCTTGATGGGCCAAATATGCGCCGTCATGAACACGCGTTGAAGAAGGACGAGATCGAGAGATAAACCCTGGCGGTGGTGATGCGCGTGTCCAAGGGTGCTACCGGATACGCGCATCACTGCTACCGTTTCGCCGCGCACCCGTTACCAGATGCTACGTTTAGCCAGCGAGTCCGGAGATCTTCTGCACAGAAGGTGTATTCGATACACGAACACCGAAAATGCATGTGCTTTTCATCAATCCCGGGCGCCGAAGGCTCAGGATTTGAACTTTCCCTGCACTGGGGGCCATCTCGATCTTGGAGGTAACTTGCCTTTATGCCCAGCGACACTGCTACTGAGCCGTTCACCTAAACTTCGGCTGCCGCTTGCAGATCGCGCAGAGTAGTGCGGTGCAACCGGTAGTGCACTCATGCCGCATGAGATTTGGGCAGGGTACGATGCACACGGTTCCCACCATTGCACGGGGACAGCTACAGAAAGATCGTTAGCTCGAAGCGCCGTATTCGTTCCGTTTCTGGGACGACGATCCATTACTCGCAAGCTTCCACAGATTGCGCCACAACTTTTCATCTACCGTCGATTCGGAGGCGTTCGATGGGGAAGACTGCTCACCACCGTGCACCTCGTCATAGAGCCGCTCCATATGCCTATCCAGCAGTTCCGCGGCGTCGGCCGCCGCGACCAGATCCTCCGCCAAGTGATCTGGTACTCCGCCTTCGTATTTATAAAAGATCTTGTGTTCCAAACTTGCCCAAAAATCTTGGGCAATAGTACGAATCTGCACCTCGACGATTACCGGAACAGGACCCTGGGAAAGATACACCGGAAGTTCCAAAATAGCGTGCAAAGACTTATAACCATTGGGTTTGGGGTTCTTGATGTAGTCCTTGATCTGCAACACACGAATATCGTGCTGCGAAGTCACAAGATCTAGGACGTGGTACGCGTCCTTGAGAAAGCTACAGGTAATTCGGATCCCGGCAATATCGGTAATGTTCTTACGGATCTCCTCCAGCGTCGGGGCACAGCCACGCCGAACTACCTTTTCGAGGATGCCTTCCGGGCTTTTTACCCGAGAGGTAACATGCTCAATCGGATTGTACTGGTGCAGGTGGATGAATTCTTCACGCAGAATCGAGACTTTGGTGAGCATCTCATCGACAGCAAAGCGATACTCCATCATGAACCGAGGCAATTGCTGTCTAAGCTGATTCGCGAACGCCAGCAGCTGTTCGGCGGTTACGGGCGTGGTGTCCTCGATCTCCGAGTTCCCGGTCACTACGAGATCTTGACCTGGTTGCTTCAATTTTCACCCCTACTTTGTCGAAGATCCGACCAGAATTCGTGCAGGGTTGATGGTGGTCGGGACTTCAAACAATGTTCATGTTGGAAACTAAAGCGTAGCGCGTATAGCTTTGTTCCTGCCCAGAACCGGCCACATAGGTGCTTGCAACTCAATGACACTGGCCCTGCGGCCACTAATTTACTTTCCAAGGTGCTCAGCTACGTTTCGCGACTTGACTTGGCGATGACCTACGGTAGAGGGTGCAAGGAAAACGGGGGAGAGGTAGTCATGAAATGCGCAGAGACCCAACAAGCGATTTGTCATGGGATACATTTCTCTGCCACGGAGCCAACACCGGTACTGCGGCTACGCCGAGGCGAGGAATGGATCAACGAGCCTTTGACCCTAGGCCGGAGTTTCTCCTTAAGAACTAGCCAACAGAAGTGGTGTCTAGGCTACGTCACTATGAGTTCGGACGGTGAGCGCAGTCACTTGGTGTGCCCTAAAACTCAGGTGTTGAACACCGGTACGCAATGTGCGAGATGTCGGCGACTGGATCAGACCAAGTTTATGCATCACTTTCATCGGACCGGTGAAGCGCCAGCGGGGATGCGTCGATATCTGGAACAACCGCATTTTCTCTATGTTGCTTCCTTCGCCGATGGCACCACCAAAGTGGGGACTACATCTACGCAAAGTAAATGGGGGCGGTTAGCTACACAAGGCGTGGTTTGCGCCCGCTACATCGCGCGGACAATCGATGGGGCAGCAGTTCGGGTGCTGGAAGACCTAGTTACCGAGCATTGCGGCTTGCGCCAGCAGGTGCGACAGAAAGCCAAAATTAAGGGACTGCACAGCTGGGATTATAGTGAGCAGTCCTTACAAGCTTTGAATGATGCTGAAGCCGAACGGGCCACAAACTTTTTAGCCGCTCAGCGCGGTTTGGATGTCTATGGCGTCACTTTGCTTGACGAGCGGTGGGAACACCCCAGTTATAGTCGCCGCGTCATCAATGCATGGGATGAGCGAGCGGTGCATGCCTTCCGAGGGTCGCTGCCCGGCCATACCGTTTCCTTGCAGCTACATGGGATCCTGGGACAAAGCCTACTAGCGGACACCGGACCAGGTTCCGCCATGGTGGTGTTGGACGCTGCCGAGCTGAAGACGCGGGCCCTGGCCGTAGCCGAAGCCGACTTTAGTGGGCAAGGCGGTCAGTCCAGTCTGTTCTAGACACCACCAACGTTTGGCGTATCACGGGTCATGTAACCAAGGTTCGGTGCGGGGCCTGAACTAGACTGAAGATATGACCAATACTCCCTGGGAAGCTGCCTCGCCACGCTATAAGAAATTCGTTGTGACGGCGTTGGCGCTTATGGGTGGCGGGATCATTCTGGCTATCTTCGGAATAAACCTGCCATCGCGGCCGCTATTGTTTATCGCAATTGGAATGATGGGGATCGGCATGTGCGTGCATATCGCATCTCTTGTTGTTCGGGCCCGTGATGCCCGCGCCTGGCGGATCGCCAACGGTTATCAGCAACCACGCAAAAAGAAATAAACCCTGCTTTCACATCAGCAAGCCAGCAACTGCCCGGCAGCGTAATGCAAGGAGCATAGATGAGTATTAATACCGATCTGGTCGGAAGGATTTATCCGGCCGGTGAGCCTTACCAAGTAGGGCGCGAGAAGATCCGCGAATTCGCAACCGCTACCAAGTCGACCGCAGCCGCGCACTTCGATCTAGCCGCAGCTCGCGAGCTGGGGCACAAAGATCTCGTGGCACCGCCAACCTTCGCCATCATCATTGCGCAGCGTGCCGATGCTCAGTTGATCGCTGACCCTGAATCTGGGATCGATTTTTCCCGCGTTGTACACGCTGATCAGCGTTTCACTCATCATCGCCCGATTGTTGCTGGCGATGAACTGGTGACCGAACTTCACGTGGATCAGATCCGCGCTATGGGTGCCGGGGCGATGATCACCACCCGGGCAGAGATCTCGACCGTTGCTGGTGAAAAGGTGGCTACCACGGTGTCCTCACTATTGGTTCGAGGCGAGGAGTAAACCATGATCGCATTTGAAAGTCTGGAAAAGGGCCAGAGTATTGGCTCGAAGACCATCGAAGTCAACCGTGCCGATCTGGTTCGGTATGCCGGCGCTTCCGGGGATTTCAACCCGATCCACTGGAACGAACGCTTTGCGACGGAGGTTGAACTGCCAAATGTGATCGCACATGGCATGTTCACCATGGGGTCCGCGGTGGATGTTGTGACCGCATGGATCGGTGACCCAGGCGCGATCATCGATTATCAAACACGTTTCACGAAGCCAGTGATCATTGAGGACCCAGTGGGCACCAACCCGAGCGATCACCAGGGCACCAGTATTCTCGTTGAAGGCAAAATTGGTGCGTTGGACGACACAGCACGCACCGCGCGCGTGGACCTCACGGTGTCCGTAGAAGGCACCAAGGTGCTGGTCAAATCTCAGGCTGTGGTGCAACTCTGATCTCAGCCTCCGACCTCACACTGCGTCGCTGGCGCAACGGACTGCTGGCCGCCTTCTTGGCCAGCGGTCTATTGCTCTCTACCTTGGTCTCCCGACTCCCGGCCTTGAGAGATGCACTTGATTTGGACCACGGCAGTGTGGGGTTACTTTTACTGTGCCTGAGTGCCGGTTCTTTCCTCTCGGTGAGTCTCTCCGGGCAGCTGGTTTCACGGCTCGGTGCGATCACCGTGATGCGGTTGTGCGCCGCGCTGGCCGCAGGATCAATCATTCTTGTCGGATTCAGCGCAGTGTTCGTCCATGAACCTTGGCTCACCGGGGTATTTCTCTTTACCCAAGGCTTGGGCGTGGCCAGCTGGAATGTCGCTTCCAACGTCCAGGGAGCGGCACTTGAACGTTCGCTGGGTCGAACCATCATGCCGCTGCTCCATGGGTTCTTTTCCTTCGGAACAGTCATCGGGGCCGGAATCGGTGCAGGTGCCGCGGCCATCAACCTTAGCCTCGCAGCGCACTACGGCGTGATGGGACTGCTCGTGGCCGGTTGTGTGCTCGGCGGTGCTCGCTACTTTGGTGAAGACGGTAGCCGACGCACCGGAAGCGGTTCAGACAAGTCCCTGAGCCGGGCCTGGCGCGAATCCCGCACGATCTTCCTGGGCATCCTCGTGCTCGGCATGGCCTTGGCCGAAGGCGCCGCCGCTGACTGGGTGGCACTGGCATTGGCTGACGGGTATGAGACTTCCGAAGCCACCGGTGCCCTGGGCTACGCGGTTTTCGTAAGCGCCATGACCGCCATGCGAATGCTCGGAGGAGAATTAATCTTCCGGCTCGGCCGAGTCACCATGATAAGGGTATCAGCGCTTACCGCCCTGGCAGGGCTCCTGATTTTCACCCTCGGTCAATCCCTGCCGCTGGCCTTTATCGCGCTGGCTCTCTGGGGCGCCGGCGTGGCATTGACCTTCCCCTTGACCATGAGTGCAGCCTCTGACGACCCGTTGCATGCGGCAGCACGCGTCTCGGTGGTATCCACCATCGGGTACGGTGCCTTCCTCGGCGGCCCACCATTGTTGGGTCTGCTAGCCAATCAGATTGGGTTGCTCCCGGCGCTAAGTAGTATTTCGCTGTTGATTGTACTGGCGCTCATTCTCTCTTCTAACGCCGCCGGGTACCCTAGGGACCCAGACGCGGCGGACCATGAATCCATCGGAAAGTGAATCGATTGATGCTCAAGAATCTCACCACCACCGCAGTGGGCGGGCCGGCGCAACACCTCGTTGACGCGCGCACAGATCAGCAACTGATTTCTGCCTTGGTTTCGGCCGCCGCGGAACAGTCCCCGGTCTTGCTGATCGCGGGAGGATCCAATCTCATTATTAGTGATGAAGGTTTTCCTGGCACGGTGATCCGGATTGCCACAAAAGGCATCAATATCGAAGAGGTCAATGATTCCCAAGCCCGCTTGCAGGTGGCTGCCGGCGAAAACTGGGATGCCGTGGTGGCCCACAGTCTTCACGCCGGCCTTAGCGGCTTAGAAGCGCTCTCCGGGATCCCAGGAAGTGCCGGGGCGACCCCGGTGCAGAATGTGGGTGCTTATGGGGCGGACGTCTCGCAATATTTGGAATCGGTTCTGGTCTACGACCGGCACCGCGGCGAACAGCTCACGCTGAGCAATGCGGACCTTAGTTTTGCCTATCGTGACTCGTTGATTAAGCGCACCAGCGTCGCAGGCTCGCCACGCTATGTGGTGCTCAAAGTCAGTTTCCTGCTGACCTACGATCAGCTCTCGGCCCCGGTGCGTTATGCCGAATTGGCCCGACGTCTGGGCGTGCAAGTGGGGGAGCGGGTCGCTGCCAGCGCTGTGCGCGCGATGGTGCTCGAGCTGCGGCGTGGCAAGGGGATGGTCTACGATGCGGCGGATCTCGATTCGCATTCCACCGGATCTTTCTTTACTAACCCGATTGTCGAACGGCAGGTTCTTGAAACCCTGCCAGAAAACGCCCCCAACTATCCGGTGGATGATCCGCAGAAAGTCAAACTTTCGGCGGCCTGGCTGATCGATCAGGCAGGGTTCGCTAAGGGCTATGGGCTGGCGCGAACTAACGGTCATTTGTTGGCTGGGGGCCGGGCCGCACTGTCGACCAAGCACACCTTAGCTATCACGAACCGGGGTGGGGCCAGCGCGGCTGACATTCTGAAGATCGCGCGGGCGGTGCGCGCCGGAGTGCACGAAAAATTCGGGATCACCCTAGTCAATGAGCCATTATTGATCGGCCTTCAATTGGATCAGTAGTGGCTTGAGCTAGGGCAACTCAGCATGTAGCAAAAGGTATGGAATATGCGTCAAGGCTATGGGGCAGAACCTCTTGAGGTTCTGCCCCATAGCCTTGACTGAGGTTTGGCGTTTGGGAGTTTAGAGTCGGCCTTGAGCGATCGCCAACATGCGGCGCAGTGGTTCGGCGGCGCCCCAGAGCAGCTGGTCTCCGACGGTGAAAGCTGAGATGTACTTCGGACCCATTTCTAGCTTCCGGATACGGCCCACTGGAATGTCCAAGGTACCTGAGGCGGCAACCGGAGTCAGCTGTTGCATGGTCGCTTCCTTCTCATTTGGAACGACCTTGGCCCATTCATTGTCACCAGCCAGCAAGTTTTCGATTTCGCTGATCGACAGATCTTCCTTCAGCTTCAGGGTCAAAGCCTGAGAATGGGAACGCATAGCACCGATACGGACACACAGCCCGTCCATCATGATGTGCTTATCGCCGCTGGTCTGCAGGATCTTGTTGGTCTCGACGCCCGCTTTCCACTCTTCGCGGGACTGGCCGTTGCCCAAGTCGGAATCGATCCAAGGGATTAACGAACCGCCCAAGGGGACACCAAATTGTGATGCGTCCAATGAGCTACGCTGGGTGGTCAAAACCTGACGGTCAATTTCCAGGATCGCGCTGGCCGGATCGGCCAGTTCATTTTCTACTGCGGAATTGATGTCTCCGAACTGGGTCAGCAGTTCACGCATATGACGGGCGCCGCCGCCGGAGGCCGCTTGGTAGGTCATTGCGGTACCCCACTCGACCAGATCGTTGCGGAACAACCCGCCTAAGCCCATCAACATGCATGAGACGGTGCAGTTACCGCCCACAAAGTCCTTCAAACCGTTTGCTAGCGAGGCGTCAATGACATTGCGGTTGACCGGGTCAAGAACAATCACCGAGTCATCGTTCATGCGTAAGGCGCTGGCAGCATCAATCCAGAGACCGTCCCAGCCTGCGGCACGCAGTTGTGGATGAACCTTGTTGGTGTAATCCCCGCCTTGAGCGGTGACGATAATTGGCAGCTTGGCCAAAGTCTCAATATCGTAAGCATCCTGCAACTTACCCGCGCCCGGAGCGAAGGAAGGAGCAGCGCCACCGGGATTCGAGGTGGAGAAGAATACCGGGTCGAGATGGGCGAAATCGCCCTCGTCAACCATCCGCTGCATCAGCACGGAACCAACCATGCCACGATAACCAACAAAACCAACAGAAGAAGTCATGCTTCAATGGTAGGGGTTTTTCGCCCCGTTACCCTGATTCGTTACAGGATTCACAACCATGGGTTAACGCCGGTGGTGGGCTCTGGCCTAGTCTTCCGAGGCGAGAAGCTTCTTACGCGCGGTGATAGCTCGATAGGCCAAGAAAATAAAGAGCTGAGTGGGTACCAGCAACAAAATGACCCCGAAGATCCGATGACCACCGAGCACCAGGAAGAAACCCAACACTGCCACGGCCAGCGCCAATAGCGGGAAGAGCATGTAACCGATGATAAAGAGTCCTTCGGGACTCTGCTTCAAAGCTGCAAATGATTCTTTCACTAAGATGTGGTCCTTTGCTTGGCCCAGGATTCGAAACGATACCTGGTTCCGGTAGTGGAGGTGTGCCAGCCTTCGGCCGGGTCACTGAGTTCTTGGGTGAAATTGTTTGGCAACTGCGGCGCCGAGGTATCTCCGGTGGGCTGCAGATCCAAACGGGTGATAATCGCGGTGTCGACCTTGTCGATCACTTGAGCGTAGAGGTCACCGCCGCCGATCACCCAAATCTCTTCGCTGCCCGCGCAGCGACTTGCGAGGGCAAGGGCTTCATCGAGTGTGGCCGCCGGTTCCGCACCGGCCGCACGTAATTCCGAGTACATCTCTTGTTGTGAGGTCAACACGATATTCGTGCGTCCGGGCAGAGGACGGAACTGCTGTGGAAAGGACTGCCAGGTGTTCCGTCCCATAATGACCGGGTGCCCTAAGGTGACGCGTTTGAAATGAGCCAAATCCTCCGGAACATGCCACGGCATGGTGCCTTGATGACCAATCACCCCATTGCCGGCTTGGGCCCAGATCGCCCCGAGGAGTGGACGCTGCTTTGGTGCACGATGCGCGGGGCTCATACGGCCACGCTGCCCTTGATGGTTGGGTGATGCTGATAGTTTTCCAGCACAAAGTCTTCCAGCGTGTAGTCGAAGATGGATTCTGGGCGGCGCGCGAAGCTGAGTTGTGGGTAAGGATACGGGGCACGCGAAAGCTGCTCCGTGACCTGGGCAATGTGATTGGTGTATATATGCACATCGCCACCGGTCCAGATGAATTCACCGGGTTCCAGCCCCAGCTGTTGCGCCATCATCTGGGTGAGGAGCGCATAGGACGCAATATTGAAGGGAACACCAAGGAACATATCGGCGCTGCGCTGGTAGAGCTGGCATGAGAGTTTGCCTTCAGCCACGTAGAACTGGAAGAACATGTGGCACGGCGGGAGTGCCATTTTTGAAATCTCGGCAACATTCCACGCCGAAACCAGGTGCCTGCGCGAATCCGGGTTGGTCCGCAATGAGTCAACGACCTGCGAAATCTGGTCAATGTGCTGGCCATCCGGGGTTGGCCAGGAACGCCACTGAACACCATAGACCGGCCCTAGTTCGCCGTCTGCGTCGGCCCACTCGTTCCAAATTCGCACACCTTGGTTCTGCAACCAGGTCACATTTGATTCACCGCGCAAGAACCATAGCAGCTCCAAAGCCACAGACTTGAAATGTACCCGTTTGGTGGTGATCAACGGGAATGACTCGGACAGGTCGAAACGAATCTGCCGACCGAATACCGAGTGGGTACCGGTTCCGGTACGGTCTTCTTTCAGGACGCCGTTTTCCAGTACGTCACGCAGCAGATCTTCGTATGGGGTTGGAATGCTCACCCCTCAAGTCTAAGCGACTACACCGGAGGAGGCGTTCGATGCCACCGTTGGCACGATCAGTGGCCGCTGTGCAGAAGTTCCTGATACTCAGGGTAGCGTTGCAGATAAGCGTCAATATAGGTGCATTCGGAGATGACCTTGACCCCATCGGCGCGCAGCTTATCTAAGACCAAAGTCACTAGCGCCCGCGCGTAACCTCGCCGACCAAACTCTTCGTTGATAATGGTGTGTTGCAAAGTTACCAGCTCATCCTCGCGCTGGTAACCGATAAAACCGATGTAGGTCGAGCCATGCCACAGCGCGAAACGGCCCCGTCCCGGATCGTGATCTAGGCGCAGTCCTTCATGCACAATCTTTGGTAGCAGTTGCCCCGAATCCTGTGATGACATGGCATGTCTCCTTCAATGTGTGGTGTACCACTATGAGGATAGCCTAGTACGCTACCCGGGCACAGTCCACGACCAAGCCTAGTCGTTGTACGGGGCGTGGATCTCGATGGATACGATGCGTTCGTGTTCCCCAGCGGGTTGTTGCAGCACAATCATGCCGCCGGGTTCTAAGAAGGGGTCCACGGTGGGTAATAACTTACGCACCGCCTGCGGGGCCCGGGCGGAAATCAGCGGCAGGATCAGCGGCAGCACCGGGCGATGGGTGCACAAGACTTGGCAGCGAACCTTATCCAGCAGCTTGTTCAGCGCTTTAACTGTCTTTTCTGGTTTGCGCTGCGCCGCGTGTTCGGTCATTGAACTGACCATCTTGGGCTTGAGATTGCGTTCGGTGACATACGGAGTGATGGTCTGTACGCAACGCAACCACGGGCTGGAGGCTACATGATCCGGTTGCCAACAGTCGATCAACCGGGCCACTGCCAACGCCTGACGGCGTCCGGTGGCAGCCAGTGGGCGTTGTCCCTCCTCACGGGTCCAATTGGCCCGCGGTTTGGCTTTGGCATGACGGACCAGGATGAAGGACCGGGTATCCAGTAGTCCTGCCAGATGCGCGTCGATCAGATCGTCCAACGGTAGCGCGTCGGTGGGGTTGGTGAGCATTGATTTCGCTTGCTTCGCGCCCACCCAGCGGGCTTCATCGCATTCGTCCCCGTCCACCTTTGGGGCGGTATCGCCAAGGACCTGGCCGGCCCAATAGTAAACGACCTTAGCTTTGTTGTTGACTGTGTAGGCGGTAGCTTCCAAAGGGATGCCTAAGCGTAGCTGAAGACCCACCTCTTCACGCACTTCACGTTTGGCGCATTCGGGGATAGATTCGCCATCATCCAATTTGCCCTTGGGCCACGACCAGTCATCGTAGCGTGGCCGATGAATGACTAATACCCGAAGCTCCCCGTCCACGATTCGCCACGGAATCGCGCCGGCAGCGATGATATCGAACTCCCCGAGCAGGATTTCTTCTGGGTCAGAGGAGCGTTGAATCAAAAGCACAGTGGTAATTAATCCTTTGTTGGGTAGCTGCCACTAATTGCCGCGACCGGGATTGCGGCGCCGCGAATGTGTCTCAATAAGCCACGATTGTACATCAAGCAATGGTTGCCCATTTTCGTCCTGATGATGCCGAATCCAGTCGCCTTCGGAGTTCAAATGCCAGGATGACGTGTTGTCATCCAGGTACCGGTCGAGGATCTCAATGAGGTTCTTGATATCCTCCTTCTCCGCCAGCGAGACCAAGGCCTCCACCCGTCGATCCAGATTACGGTGCATCATATCGGCTGAACCGATGTAGATTATCGGATCCCCGGCATTGGCGAAGGAGAACACCCGCGAGTGCTCCAGGAAGCGGCCCAGAACGGAACGTACCCGAATGTTTTCACTCAAGCCCTCGACCCCCGGGCGCAGCGCACAAATGCCACGCACAATGACATCCACCTTCACCCCGGCCTGGCTGGCACGGTAGAGGGCATCAATGATGGTCTCATCGACCATCGAGTTCACCTTGATCACTACCCGAGCTTCGAGTCCGGCCTGAGCGTTGGCGATCTCTTGCTCGATACGAGCTACCAGCCCCCAACGCAACGAGCGAGGGGCTACCAACAACCGTTGGTAGGTGGAGCGTGGGGCGTAACCCGAGAGCTGGTTGAACAGCTTAGAAACATCCTCGCCCACCTGGTCATCGCAGGTCAGTAAGCCTAGATCTTCGTAGTAACGGGCGGTACGCGGATGATAGTTGCCGGTACCGATATGGCAGTAACGGCGCAGCTTATCGCCTTCACGGCGCACCACTAAGGAGAGTTTGGAATGGGTTTTCAAGCCCACGATGCCGTACACCACATGCACCCCGGCCTGTTCTAGCTTGCGTGCCCACGAAATGTTGGCCTGCTCATCAAAACGGGCCTTGATCTCTACCAGCGCCAGCACCTGTTTGCCGGCCTCCGCCGCGTCGATGAGCGCATCAACGATCGGTGAGTCGCCGCTGGTGCGGTACAGGGTCTGTTTGATGGCCATGACCTTCGGGTCCGCGGCGGCCTGCTCGAGGAAGGCCTGCACACTGGTGGAGAAGGACTCATAGGGGTGATGTAACAGGATGTCACGGTGCCGCACGGCCGCGAAAACATTGGCGGCCTTCGAAGTTTCCGAGACGTTCAGGAAGCTAGAGGTGTGACCCATATGCTTCGGGTAGTGCAGTTCGGTGCGATCCAATCCGGCGATCACACCCAGCCCTCGCAGGTCTAGGGGAGTAGGCAGCCGAAACACCTCATCCTCTTCGAGGTTCAGCTCGCGCACCAGCAGCTCAAGGACCTGCGGGTTGATATCGTCAGCTACTTCCAGACGCACCGGCGGACCAAAACGACGGCGCAATAGTTCCTTTTCCAAGGCTTGCAACAGGTTCTCGGCATCGTCCTCTTCCACTTCGAGGTCCTCATTACGGGTAATGCGGAAGAAGTGGTGTTCGACAATCTCCATGCCGGGGAAGAGCTGATCCAAGTGCTGGGCGATCACGTCTTCTAAGGCGATAAAGCGAGCCTGGCGGTGTGAGGAGTGTGCCGCACGCAGTCCATCCACCGAGATCAGCCGGGTGATGGTGTCGGGTACCTTGAGTCGTGCGAAGAGTTCCTTCATGGTTTGCGGGTTACGCACCACCACGGCCATATTCAGCGACAGCCCGGAAATATAAGGGAACGGATGCGCTGGATCAACGGCTAGCGGGGTCAATATCGGGAAGACCTGCTTGGTGAACCAGTCGGTAATTTCTGCGCGTTCCTTGCCGCTTAGATCCTTCCATTTCACCAGTTCGATGCCCTCGTCAATCAGCTTGGGGCGAACCGTTTCCGCGAAAACCTTGGCATGACGCAACTGCAGCTCATAGGCACTGGCCAGAATTTGTTCCAGCTGATCTACCGGGTTCATCCCGGTGGCAGCGGGCACCGCTAGCCCGGTGGCGATGCGGCGCTTCAGTCCGGCCACGCGCACCATGAAGAACTCATCGAGGTTCGACGCGAAAATCGAGAGGAAGTTCACCCGCTCCAGCAGGGCCAGCTGCTCATCTTCGGCGAGTTCTAGAACCCGAGCGTTAAAATCTAGCCAACTGATCTCCCGGTCGAGAAACCTCTCGGTGGAAAAGTTACCCGCCGGTGCGGTGATCGGGGCCAAATCCGGCAGACCAATGCGGTCCACGGTGGCCTGCGACGAGGGGACATCCTCGAGCTTGCTAGTCGAGTAGTTCACGGCTTTTGGCATCAGCAATTCTCGCTTCTTAACCTAGAGTCTCGTCCTCGATCGATGCCAGGGTGCCCACAAGGAAACCGGCATTTATCGATGAGCTGCGATGTGCTTATCTTACCTTGTAGGGCCGTACATGACGTCGACATCCCAGACTGTGAACCCCAGTGACTGGTAAAGTTTCACCGCCGCGGTGTTACTCGCGTCCACGTAGAGCATGATCGCATCCATCCCACGATCCAATAGGTAGTTGACACCGGTGGCGGTGAGTACTTTGCCTAAGCCTTTACCCTGGGCCGCAGGATGCACTCCCACCACATACACCTCGCCGATCCGTTCGGCGTCCGGGGTCTCGGGTTCCACCAGTTTGGTCCAGTGGAAGGCTTGGATTTGACCGTTAGCAGCTTCGGCCAGAAAAAACCCGGCCGGATCAAACCATGCTTCGGCGATTCGGGCATCTAAATCCGTCCGGGTGAGTCCACCCTGTTCGGGGTGATCGGCAAAGGCCGCAGCATTGGCCGCCAACCAGGCCACTTCGTCTTGCCCCACTGTGAAGGTTCGCAAGGTCAGGTCCTCGGGCAGCGGCGGCACCGCGAGCTTCTCAGGCAATTCACGGCGCATCTTATTCAGATCACGTTGCCGGCTTAGCGCGTAGCGTTGAGCCAGCACCTGTGCGCCGGGATGATCCCCGTGCGCCCAGGACTGCACTCGCGACAGATCGCCGACATGTTCCTCGAGTTGCTGCAGGATGGCGCTGGCGATACCGCGTCGCCTAGCTTTGGGGGCCACCACGAGCTCCACGGTCCACTGCGTGGAGTCGCTGTCACGAAATGCGATCGCGGTTCCTAGCAGTTCTTCCTGATTCGGTTCGGCCGAACCGTGGGCAAGAACCGCAGTTAGCCGTTCATCATCGGCCTGAGCCAGTTCAATGAAGGTCTGATCATTCAATGGCGGGTTGCCATCATGTGCTTGGGCGGTGGCAGCCAGTGCAGTGATTTGCTCGCGAAGCTCGGAGGACACCGCACCGGAATGTGCTGACAGTGCTAATTGAAGGTTCGGGTCATTGCTCATATAGCAACCCTAGCTTGCGCCGTGCACCCAAACCATGACCGATTTTTCGCACCCGGCTAGGAAACTTACGCCAGACTGAGACCGCTCACAGCGGGCGAGCTACTGACTGTCCACATGGAACCGGTAACCGACATTGCGTACGGTCCCGATCAGCTGTTCGTGATCGGTACCCAATTTGGCGCGCAATCTACGCACGTGAACATCTACCGTGCGGGTGCCACCGTAGTAGTCATAGCCCCACACCTCGTGAAGGAGCTGCTCCCGAGTGAACACTCGACCGGGAAACTGTGACAAATATTTCAGCAGCTCAAATTCTTTATACGTCAGGTCCAAAACACGCTGATCAATTTTGGCGGTGTAGCTCAGCTCATCGATACGTAGCCCACCCACACTTTCGGGGGCAGCAGGTGAGTGCTGGGCGGCGCTGCGCATCAAGAGCAAACGTAGCCGCGCTTCAACTTCAGAAGGTGAGGCGGTAGGCAAAACAAAATCCGACAAATTCCAGTCGGGGGATAGCACGGTCAGCCCGCCCTCATTGACCACGAGCAGGATCGGCAATGCCAGTACCGAAGAGACCAGCTGTGTCAGGGAGCGTGCGGCGACCAGCTCGCCAGTGGCATCAATGAGCACCAACTCGCAGTGCTCGGCCTTAGCCAAAGAATCACCATGGGGAGGTAAAAGCAACACCTCATGGCTCAACAGTTCGAGCGCGGGAAGAATAAGCGGGCGCTGGTTATCGGTGGCCTGAAGAAGTAGCAGGTGAGCCATTCGATGGAACCTCCTGCCGGGTGATGTGGCGAAAAAACTTTTTTACGTGTCACAGTATAAGGAATAGTTAGTTCGATAAATGCGAGTCGACTCATGTGCGCGCCACGAAACAGCCCAGGATGGATAGTGTGAGAATCAAGGTATTGATCAGCGGATTACTTGCGGCCGCCGCAGTATTAGTCGCAGCAGCCCTTGACACCCCCGGTATCTGGGTCGGGGTGGTGACCTTAATATTGCAACTAATCTTTGCCTATAGCTGGCCTACACTGACTGGCTGCCTCAAACCCTGGCCGATTCGCATCATCCTGGCTCTAGCCGCAATCGCATCCAGTGTGAGCGCGGTGGGTCTTTGGGACACCCCGGGTCTGCAGCACACACTGCTGGCGCTAGCTGCCGGCACATTACTGGTCTTCGTCACGCAGGTGTTTCGTGGAGCCGCAGCCGAAGGGCGCCTCACCAATACCGTTGCCGGAATTAGTGGTGTGGCGCTAGTTAGTCAAGGAGCTGGCCTAGCGGCACTAGGCGCCGTTCCTGGCGGTTTCGGAATCATCGTGCTGACCGTGCTGAGCCTGCTTGTTGCCGGAGCGGTAGCTATGACCAAACTCCCGAGTCAGGCGGTGTTGCTCCTTGCGCTGCTGACGGCCGCTGCGCTCGCCGCGGCCCTCAGTGCGCTACCACTGGGCTTGAGTTGGTCTCACAGTTTGCTTCTCGGGGCGCTTTCGGGCATCTGGGTCGGAGCAATGCGTGCCGTCATCTTAGCCAGCGGCGCGGTGAAGTCGTGGACCCACATTTTGGCCGTTGCCACCCTGATTCTGACGATTTCCGGGACAGTGAGCTGGTACGCAATGCAGCTCACCGGCAACATATAAACGAAACAAAGCCAACATAGACGTGATTCACCTCTCCTTGGTTAACCCCGGTGCCAGTAGAGGGCGCTAGGATGGGATTATGAACGAAAATTATCTTGCATTAGAGATCTTCTTCCTGACGCTCTTGGGCTTGGCCAGCCTCGGTATGGCCGGGTTCGCCGGTTTGGTCCTGAAGCGTCTGTTCAAGGGTCAGAAGTAAAGACGGCGCACACTGCACAGTGTGCGCCTTCTTCATTTACATCCACGGAAAGAGAGTGCCTTAATGGCTATTGAAATTCCCACGGATCTCACCCCGGAACTCGTTCCCCTGTCTTGGCTTATCGGTACCTGGGAAGGTGCCGGTCGTTTGGGTGAGGGCGAAGCGGATGACGCGTACTTCTGGCAGCAGGTCAGCTTCCGTGACGTAGGGCTTGCCTATCTGGAATATCGCGCCGAGTCGTGGCTGACCGAAGCCGACGGAACGCGTCTGCGGACACTGGCAGTTGAAACCGGATTCTGGTCCTTGGACCGCAAGCTGGAACCTGCCGACCCAGGCCCGGGGATGACCCCGGGAGATCCCTTCCCGGTATTACGTTCGGCCGATGACGTGGAAAAGTTCCGTACCGACGAGGGCTTCAAAATCCAGGTGAATATCAACCACCCCGGAGGACTGAGCGAACTGTACTACGGGCTGATCAACGGGCCACGCATCCAATTGGCCACCGAAGCATTGCTTCGCAGTTCCAACGCCAAACCATATGCTTCCTCCACCCGAATCTTTGGGCTGGTTGGCGGCGATTTGTTCTGGCGTTGGGATACTTCCGTTGGCGAGCAGGGGCTGCAAGCCCATGCGTCGGCCGCTCTGAAACGGGTGTCCGGTACTGGGCAGGACAAAGCAGAAAGTGTCGGGCAGTAACAGATGACGCAAGAATATCGCTCCGTCTTTTTGGACAGGCAGGGCGCCGTGGGTGGCTCGGGGATCGATGCTAACGTTGCGGCGCATTACGGTGCTCCCACCCGTGAGGCTCGTGATCTCTTCGAAGGTAAAGCCGTTGCGGATCTGAGCCACTACGACGTCCTACAGCTTCGCGGCGAGGATCGTTTGACCTGGCTGAATACGCTGAGCACTCAGCACATCACCGGACTGAAACCCGGTGAGAGCACCCAAGCGCTGCTGTTGAGCGTGCAGGGGCGTGTTGAACACATCCTGAATGTTTATGCAGCTGAAGACCTGTTGTGGATCATTACCGAGCCGCAGCACGGACCAGCCTTGCAACAATTCCTCGATTCCATGCGATTCATGTCTGGTGTGGAGGTGGAGGACTTGTCGCTTACCCACGGGGTGGTGGCCAGTACCGTGGCCAAGCCAGAGCTGGGTGATGTCGTGTGGAAAAACCCTTGGCCGGACGTGCATGTCGGTGGTTTCGCCTACTCGACGCCCGATCATCCTGGCAGCGAGCGTGAGTGGTACGAATACATTGTGCCGTTGACAGAGCTGGAACAACGTGTCGGCCAGTTGCCGCTGGCAGGAACCATGGCAGTAGAAGCTTTGCGGATCGCCGCTTGGGAGCCGCGCTTTTCGGTTGACACCGATGAGAAGAGCATCCCGCACGAACTGGATTGGATCCGCACCGCGGTACACCTAGACAAGGGTTGCTACAAGGGGCAAGAGACTATTGCCCGGGTTCATAATATTGGGCATCCACCGCGTCGCATCGCGATGTTGCATCTTGACGGTTCAATGCACACCCTGCCAGCCGCCGGATCCCCGGTCATGGACGGCGAACGTGTGGTTGGTCGGGTTACATCCGTGGCGTTGCATTTTGAGGCCGGACCCATTGCCTTGGCCACCTTGCGCCGTACGGTAAAACCAGAGGCACAGTTGGAAGTCGTTGACGGTGAATCACGCTATCCAGCAGCCCAAGAGATCATCGTGTCTCCGGACGCCGGTCAGGTGGCCGGACGTTTCACCGGGTTCTTGCGCACTCCGCCAACTGCTAAATAACTCATCAGCCTAAGCCGTGTGGCCCGTCTCTTCAGCAGAGACGGGCCACACGAGGTTTGGAACGTGTTTAGCCGAAAAGGATACGTGCCTCAGCGTAGCGTTCGGCCGGAACCCGTTTGAGGTTATTCAAGGCTGCACGTAAGGGCACACGGTGAATCTGGGTGCCGTGCAGGGCCACCATAGTGCCCCACTGTTTGGCAGCCACCGACTCCACGGCCGCCATTCCAAGCCGGGTAGCCAGTACCCGATCAAAGGCGGTGGGCACGCCACCGCGCTGAATATGGCCAAGCACTGTGGCACGGGTTTCGATCTTCGTATTCTCTTCAATGAGCGGGGCCAGCACTTCGCCGATCCCACCGAGCCGCGGACGGCCGAAACTATCAACGCCGCGAGCGCTGAACGCCGAGTCGGAACCTTCGGGAACGAACCCTTCGGAAACCACTACCAGCGGGGCACGCCCACGATCGTGGGCTTCACGGACCCACGTGTAAATCTGTTCCATGCTGGTGGGGACCTCCGGGATGAGGATGGCGTGTGCGCCAGCGGCCATCCCGGCATGCAGTGCGATCCAACCCACGTCACGTCCCATCACCTCGGCCACCATGCAACGGTGATGGGATTCGCCGGTGGTGCGTAATCGGTCGATCGCTTCCACCGCGATCTGATTCGCGGTATCAAAACCGAAGGTGTAGTCGGTGGCGTCCAGATCGTTGTCGATGGTTTTCGGAACCCCCACAATAGGCAGACCTGCGTCGCACAGCCGCTGTGCCCCCGCTAGAGTACCTTCGCCGCCAATCGCGATGACCGCATCAATGCCCAAACGATCTAGGGTTTCTTGAATCTTCTCGGGCCCGCCATTGTCCCCTTCATAAGGGTTGGTGCGCGAGGTACCGAGGATAGTACCGCCCTGTTTGGCGATACCTCGGACTTGATGCCGTGGCAGGTCAAGGATGTCTCCCTCTTTTACCCCGCGCCAGCCATCGCGAAAACCCACAAAACTATAATCGTGGGTCTTGATACCGTTCAGCACTGCTCCGCGGATCACGGCGTTCAATCCGGGGCAATCGCCACCGGAGGTAAAAATTCCAATACGCATAGACGCTCACTTCCCTCTGGATCACCAACCCCGGAAGATACCCGGTGGTGGTGATCAGTTCCTTGTTCAGCAGCGCGTCGTTGAGCCGTCTTTGAACGCGAGTCTACTGGGAAATAAGCAAGGCGGCGAGTAACCCGGATGAACTTTCCGTGAAACTCGCCGCCCGAAAGCCGATAGCTGGTTTAGAAGCCGCGTAGCCATTTCTGCAGGATGATTGAATCATCCTGTGCCGGAATCAGGAGCCACGCCACGATGTAGGCGGCAATGCCGATCCCCGGGAGCAGGAAGGACAGCAGCATCACGATGCGCACGATCGAGATATCCCAGCCGAACTTGTCAGCGATACCGCCAGCTACTCCACCAAGCATCCGACCTGGACCGCGGCGCAGCGGCATGGAACGTAGTGAATTGAAGAATTTATCCATCGAATATCATCCTTAGTATTCGTTGTGGTCGGTTGGCGGGGCCAAGTTCTTCTTGGCGGTGGCACGGCGGGCCGAAGCGATGCCAGAGAAAATCAGTGCGATGCCGGCTAATGCGATCAAGGTGATGAAGAATAACGGGGCATCGAAATTCCAGGAGAACACGTGCTTGGTCAACTGCGCCAAGGCAACGAGTACCAGGATCAAGCCAAAGACGAGTGTACCGGTGGGAAACTTGGGACGATCGTAATTTTCGGGATTCATGCTCACACAGTCCTTAGAAATCTGAAGAGTTAGACGGGATAGCAGCCTGATCCTGAGTGCTTAGGACTCGGGAGAAGACCCCGTTGACTTCAACGAAGATTGCCGGTGTGGCGTTATCTCCACCTGGTCCCTGAGGCTGATCTCCCTGCTGGGAGAGGAAGACCCCGTTGCTTTCAATCTGTACCGGAACCCCAGCTGGAAGCAACAGTTCGACCGAGGCGAAAACGGTGTTCACCTCAACCTCAACCGGAGTGCTGAGATTTGCGTAGTGTCGCAAATCAACGGTGGCGTTGGAAAAAATCGCGTTATATTCGCCATCAGAATTCTGCTGTATCTCACCTCCGGACTGTACGCCGAAGCCGGTGCTGTCATTGAAGCCCGTGTTTCCAAAGACCAAGGACAGTACCAGTAAGGGAATAGCCAGTCCCAGCAGCCCCCCACTAGTGCGGTGGGTCAGTGCAGCGATCACTAAGACCACCCCCACAAAGAGTAGACCCAAGGAGAGCGCTAGCGACCACGAGCCACCGGGGAAGGTGAACAGGTCAAAGTAGTCGGCGCAGAAAATAATGGCCACGATCAGCGCTGTCACACCCACCACGATGGTTGCTACCCATCCGGGAACCGGTGGTGCCTCGGGGGTCTTGGGTGACTTGTGCTGCGCGGCGGAAGCGCCATAGTCGTCATCCGGTTCGCCGTTCATGCCATACTCCTTGTCCTGGAAGTGGGTTGTGGCTCCACGTTGCGCCGAAGGTTCCCAGCTGGCCGCGGTAGCGCGAAAATCCTCGGAGCCCGAGTCTTTAGATGGATCTTCCGTCACAGGCTCTGGGGTGAAGGGCTTGAGCGGGGTGGTGGCGGTGTAATCATCACCTGTGGTGTAGCCGTAGTCTGCGCTGGTCTTTGCTGCCTGACCCGTTGTTGGGGAGCCCTCCGGTCCGAAACCAGCGGCAGGCTTCTTCGGTCCGCTCGCAAATTTGGTGTTCTTGCGGCTAAAAACGATAAAGAGCACCGCAGCAATCAGCAGCAACGGCCAAATGAAGGGAGCCAAGCTACTGAAAACCCAAGGCGCCGGACCAACACCGAGAAGAAAGACCGTCAACGCACCGGTCATCCCAGTTGTCCAGTTCTTCTGTAGAGCTTCTTCGAAATGGATCTGCCCTTTTTCATCGGGGAGGAAAGCCCACGCAAGCCCGTAAGCGATCATCCCGATACCACCGAACAGCGATAGGGCCACCGCGATTCCGCGTACCAGAACCGTATCTACCTGATACCTCTCGGCCAGCCCGGCGGCGACCCCGCCCAGCCACTGCGACTCCCGGCGTTTGATGCGGCTATTGCGCAGACTCTCAAAGAATTTGTGCGCTGAGTGATCGGTGTTCATATTTCAATCCTCTCGCGCGCAGCGTTTTCACGCTATGCGGGACTGCCCTGATTCTTACCCTGAGTCGCCCGTAATCCACTAGTCAGTGCCCCTGAAAGCCCAGCAAACGTGTTTGACTTGGAACATGGAATCCCCGCAAAGCAACCCGCGTATTGTGCGTAGCGAGTCACGCTTAGTGGCCGGTGTCTGTGGTGGGCTGGCAGAACACATGGGCTGGCCGGTGCAATACGTTCGTCTGGGTTTCTTGCTGGTCACCGCGCTGGGTGGAGTAGGCATTATTCTCTATGCCTGGCTGTGGGTCTTTACCCCCAGCATTGAGGAATCCCACGCCGACGCACAACGAAGTGTCGGCACCCGCCGCCGCACCTTAGCCGAGGAACTGGGTATCCCGGACTCCACCGTTCGTGGCGGACGAGAGATGGCTCAGAAACTTGGGTCGATGCGTGAAGTACTGATTGGCGCGGGACTAGTCGCCGTGGCCCTGCTGGCATTGGGCCAATGGTGGGGCTGGAATGTTCGGTGGGACCTGATCTGGCCCAGCCTAGGGATTGTGGCCGGAGTGCTACTAGCTTGGCTGCAGCTGGATGGTCAACAACCCCTCTCCGGGTCCCGCACACACTCGGTGCACGCCATTACCCGGCTGGTGATTGGCCTGCTGCTGGTGATCGGTGGGTTGCTGGTAATTATTAGCGGAATGGTTAGCCTCTCGGATCTCTTTGGTGGGATCTGGGCCGCCTTAGCTATCTTCGCCGGAGCGGCAGTGGTCATATTGCCCTGGGGGACCCGTCTCTGGCGTGATTATTTGGCAGAACGCTCCTCCCGACAGGCCGCTGCACAACGCGCCGAATTCGCTGCGCACCTGCATGACTCGGTGCTGCAAACCTTGGCCGTCATTCAAAAGCGCGCCGCGGAACCTGCCGCGGTGCGGGCCTTAGCCCGCAGCCAGGAGCGCGAGTTACGGCAGTGGCTCTATGGGGATGAACAAGTTAATCAGGATGACGTGGTGGTGGCGATCACCAGCGAAGCCGCGCAGCTTGAACAGTTAATGTTGCGTGAGGTTGATGTGGTTTCGGTAGGCTCAGCGCGTTCCTTCCCCGGGCAGCAAGCGCTGGTTCAGGCCAGCCGGGAAGCGATGATGAATGCGGCTAAACACGCGGACGGGCTCATCTCCGTTTTCATTGAATGCCACCCCGACAGTGTGGAAGTGTTCGTCCGCGATCGGGGCGAAGGGTTCGATCCCGAACAGATTCCCGAAGATCGCTTGGGCGTGCGGGAATCCATGCTGGGCAGGATGCAACGAGCCGGGGGCAGCGCGCGTATCCGCAGCAACGAAAATGGCACCGAAGTACAGTTGAGAATGCCCCTGGGTAATGAAGAGGACAAGAACTAATGCATAGCGGCAGTGAACCGGAAACTATCAACGTGGTCTTAGTCGATGACCACGCCATCTTTCGCTCCGGTCTGAAGGCTGACCTCGATCGCAATATCGCGGTGGTAGGTGAGGCCGGAAGTGTGGAGGAAGCCATTGAACGCATCCATGAACTGCGCCCCGAGGTGGTGTTATTGGATGTTCACTTACCCGGCGGCCGAGGTGGCGGTGGCGCCGAAGTCTTACGCGGGTGCAGCTCCTTATTGGCCACCACCCGGTTCCTCGCCTTGAGCGTCTCAGATGCTGCCCAGGATGTGGTGACCGTGATCCGCAGTGGAGCCCGCGGGTATGTCACCAAGAGTATTTCGGGTGCTGAAATCTCCGATGCAGTGCGCCGTGTAGCTTCCGGGGACGCGGTCTTTTCACCCCGACTGGCCGGATTCGTGCTCGACGCTTTCGGCAGCGGCGCGGTCGAGCACGTCGACGAAGAATTAGATTTACTCTCGGATCGCGAACTACAAGTGATGCGGCTGATCGCTCGCGGGTACAGCTACAAGGAGGTCGCCAAAGAGTTATTCATTTCGGTGAAAACCGTGGAATCCCATGTTTCCAATGTCTTGCGCAAATTGCAGCTGTCCAACCGGCATGAACTGACCCGTTGGGCCGTTGAACGTAAAATTCTCTAGCCCGCCAGCATCCGCAAACTTTTGCCAAACTAGCAGGGGCGTTCACCAGAAAAGATCCGGTGAACGCCCCTGAAGTTTTTTGTTAGTGCTGCGGCTACTTCGCTTCACCCAGTAATGCAGCCATGCGTTGCACACCCTCGGCTAGGTCGGCATCTCCCAGCGCGTACGACATACGGATATAGCCAGATGGGCCAAAGGCCTCACCCGGAACCACTGCCACCTCTGCTTCATCGAGGATGAGCGCGGCTAATTCGGCACTGCTCTGGCTGACCTTGCCACGGATTTCGCGACCCAACAGGCCACGGACATCGGCATAGGCATAGAACGCGCCTTCCGGAGTGGGGCAGGAAATCCCGTCAATGGCATTGAGTGCCTCGACGATCGCCAGACGTCGCCGGTTAAAGGCCACCTTCATCTCATTGACCGCATCTAATGGCCCGGATACCGCAGCTAAGGCGGCTCGTTGGGACACATTAGCCACATTGGAGGTGGCGTGTGACTGCAAGTTGGCAGCCGCCTTGATCACGTCGCTTGGGCCAATCATCCATCCCACGCGCCAACCGGTCATGGCGTAAGTCTTCGCCACACCATTGAGCACCACGACCTTGTCGCCCAGTTCTGGGACCAAGGTGGCGATCGAGGAGAACTCAGCATCCCCGTAGGTCAAATGTTCGTAGATCTCATCGGTGACCACCCACAGGCCCTTGGAATGTGCCCAACGGCCAATCGCGGCAACCTCTTCGGGGGAGTAGACCGCACCGGTGGGGTTCGATGGGGAAACAAACAACAACACCTTGGTGCGAGCGGTCAGTACCGATTCCAGCTGTTCGATTGTGGCCTTATAGCCTTGTTCCGGACCGGCGAACACCGACACAGGGATACCGCCGGCCAGGCTCACCGCTTCGGGGTAGGTAGTCCAGAACGGGGCGGGGATGATTACCTCGTCGCCCGGATCCAATAGCGTGGCAAAAGTGTTGTAGACCGCCTGTTTGCCACCGTTGGTGATCAGCACCTGATTAGCTTCCACGGCGTAGCCCGAGTCGCGCAAGGTCTTCGCGGCGACGGCTTCGCGCAGTTCGGGAAGTCCTGCCGCAGGGGAGTAGCGGTGATTTCGAGGATCCTTGACTGCTTCCAGCGCAGCCTGCACGATGTAGTCGGGGGTTGGGAAGTCCGGTTCACCGGCGCCAAAACCAATTACTGGACGCCCGGCTGCCTTCAGCGCCTTAGCCTTGGCGTCAACGGCCAAGGTTGCGGACTCGGAGATGGCGCCAATGCGGCGGGAAATTCTAGACATATCTGGAGCATCCTGGTCTCTAGAAAAGGATCAACTGTCTCTCTAGCTTAGAGCCAACTGCCATGCTGAATCACGATCTGACAGGCAAGATGACAAAAGCTTGTCGCGCCAGCCGGATGCGGGTGCGTTCTGGAACACACTGCGCCCGGTCAGTTCGACAATCGCCAAATCATTGCGTAGAGTTATTTCTCGGTGCGAAAGCATCGAGGTTCGACGGCTCCGAGCTAAGTATCGGATAGAGTTGAAAGAACCTGGGGGTAATCACCCGAAGGGTAGTGGCGCAATTGGTAGCGCAGCGGTCTCCAAAACCGCAGGTTGCAGGTTCGAGTCCTGTCTGCCCTGCGCAGTAACGATTGAAAAATCGTACAGCGAATCTCACGTCACGGTGTGTTGTGGTCGATCAGGCTGCGGCACACCGTGATTGTTTCAACTGGACAATTTTATTGAAACGAGGAACACGGTGAGCGAATCAGCTGTCACCCAATCGGGAAATAGCAAGCAGTCCAATAAGGGCTTCTTTGGTCGAATCGTGCTCTTCATTCGCCAGGTCATTGCCGAACTGAGTAAGGTCGTCACCCCGACGCGTAGCGAGCTGCTGAATTACACGCTCGTGGTGATCGCGTTCGTAGCCATCGTGATGCTCATTGTCACGGCCCTCGACTTTGTCTTCGGCGCCGGCTCGACCCTGTTGTTCACCAACAGGCCAGAGCAGTAAAATTTTCCGTGCGGCCCGTTCACGGTGCTGTACATGGGCCCAAGGTGTAGATCAGTAACAGAAAGCAGGAGCTGCAGTGTCCGACCAGGAACTCGAACCGCAGAACAACAACGAGGTAGAAGCCGAGTTCGTCGACACCGTTGACGAGCAGGTCGACAACGCAGACGTTCCTGCCGAAACCTCCGAGTTTTTCGAAGACGTTGACTTTTCGGCCGCCGAGGCCACGGTTGACGCCGAGGACTCCGCAGAGCCCAGCGACTCCGCAGACGGCGAAGCCGATGAGGAAGACCCCGAGAGCACCGTTGCGCGCCTGAAAGAAGAATTCCGCGCCAAGTTGCGCCGCCAGCCAGGTGACTGGTTCGTGATCCACACCTACGCCGGATACGAGAACCGGGTGAAGCTGAATCTGGAAACCCGTATCCAGACCCAGGACATGGATGACTTCATTTACGAGATCCAGGTCCCGATGGAAGAAGTCGTTGAGGTCAAGAACACCCAACGTAAGATCGTGCGTCGTGTGCGTATCCCGGGCTACGTGCTGGTCCGCATGGAGCTCACCGACGCTTCGTGGGGTGTTGTTCGCCACACTCCAGGTGTCACCGGTTTCGTTGGCAACGCTCATGACCCAAACCCGCTGACTCTGGACGAAGTCTTCTCGATGCTGGAGCACACCGTGGTTGATCCGGTGGAGCAGCCTTCGGCTTCGAAGCCTGGCCGCGCTCCAATCACCGAAGTCACCGTCGATTTCGAGGTTGGCGAATCGGTCACCGTCAACGACGGTCCATTCGAAACCATGCCGGCGACCATCTCGGAAATCAAGCTCGAAGCAGCGCAGCTGGTAGTGCTGGTATCGATCTTCGAACGCGAGACTCCAGTGACCCTGAACTTCAATCAGGTCACCAAGATCCAGTAAGATTAAAACTTCGTGTCACTCACGCGTGCTTACGTGAGGTTGACACGTTCGGTTGCCGCGCCACGGCAACCAACACCCCGTAGCACGCTCCTGTGCTTAGGGGAAACGCATAAGTAGAAGGACCCGACATGGCCCCAAAGAAAAAGGTCACCGGACTTATCAAGCTGCAGATCCAGGCAGGCGCCGCTAACCCGGCTCCACCAATTGGTCCGGCTCTTGGTCAGCACGGCGTCAACATCATGGAATTCTGCAAGGCTTACAACGCAGCGACCGAGTCGCAGCGCGGTAACGTTGTTCCAGTTGAAATCACCGTGTACGAAGACCGTTCGTTCACTTTCATCACCAAGACCCCACCAGCAGCCGAGCTGATCAAGAAGGCTGCCGGCGTTGCTAAGGGTTCCGGCGTTCCACAGAGCGATAAGGTCGGTAACCTGACCATGGCTCAGGTTGAGGAAATCGCCAACACCAAGATGGAAGACCTCAACGCCAACGATCTGGCTGCTGCCGCAAAGATCATCGCCGGTACCGCCCGCTCCATGGGCATCACCATCGACGGCTAAGGTCTCCGACCTCGTAGACAACTTCGGTTGACTACACCTAGACAATTTTCATTAGGGACGCTGTTAGACAACAGCCCCGCCAGTGGCAGGACCGAGCGCGGTCCTTATGACCACGACTGCATAAGGAGAAAACGCAGATGGCAAAGCGCAGTAAAGCATATATGGCCGCAGCGGCCAAGATTCAGGCTGACAAGTTCTACGAGCCAGCCGAGGCAATCGCACTGGCCAAGGAAATCGCCGGCGAGAAGACCAACTCCACCGTTGAGGTTGCCTTCCGTTTGAGCGTTGACCCACGTAAGGCCGACCAGATGGTTCGCGGTACCGTGAACCTGCCACACGGCACCGGTAAGACCGCTCGCGTGGTTGTTTTCGCCAACGGTGAGAAGGCTGAAGCCGCTCGCGAAGCTGGGGCCGACTTTGTTGGCTCGGACGACCTGATCGAAAAGATCCAGGGCGGCTGGACCGACTTCGATGCTGCAGTAGCAACCCCAGACCTGATGGGTAAGGTTGGTCGTTTGGGTAAGGTTCTGGGTCCTCGTAACCTGATGCCAAACCCTAAGACTGGCACCGTAACCATGGATGTGGCCAAGGCCGTTACTGACATCAAGGGTGGCAAGATCGACTTCCGCGTCGACAAGCACGCCAACCTGCACTTCATCATCGGCAAGGCATCCTTCGATGCCAAGCAGCTGACCGAGAACTACGCAGCCGCACTGGAAGAGGTTCTGCGCCTGAAGCCATCGGCTTCGAAGGGTCGCTACATCTCCAAGGCCACCGTGACCACCACCTTCGGCCCAGGCATCGCCTTGGACCCGAACGTGACTCGCGTAACTGCCTAGTCGCTATCTGAGCTAAACGCCTCGACCGCCCCACCGTACTGGTGAGGGCGGTCGAGTAGTTTCAGCCTACTCTTAGGATGGCCACTTTTCTGCGAGAGCTTGTGCCCGATCCTGTGATAATTCTGAGAATTATCGCCCGATATTAGCCGTTCTGGACCAGCCCGCCGCATTTGTCCGGGACTTTGAGCTATGCACTCGGAAGCAATGCTGTGATCGGTTGGATATTTTATTGATATTCAATGGAATAAGGGCATTCACGAACTAGCTGAACGCGAGGTTAGCTCCAAGTGAACAAGCAGAACTCGATTTGCTTCACTCGGGTAGGTCAGTGGTACGGTTAAGACACCGAACATCTTCGGCGAAGATTGCATGGGACCCCCAAGACTCTGCAATCTTCGGACATAGAAGTTTCCCCAAGCTTCATGTCGACAAGAGCTCGTCGCCAGCGTCCCCAAGTGCTGGCCACGAGCCTTGTCTTTTTAATCAGCCGAAGCTCTCCCTGGCCCTGTCAATCCTGACCGTGAGGCTCAATTCACATGCCGTGCGCCTTTCTCGATTTGTGTTCACCGGTTCAGACGTTTTAGGATAGAAGCACCGAAGACCGTCGGTTGAGCCCAAATCATTTTGAAATGAGCTCCGAAGAGTCCGCAAGGACGACCAACGCAGGTTTCATAGATTTGTTTCACTTTTTCAAAGTTGAACTGCCCTGTGCTCCTGCGCGGGGCATTTTTTATTGCTCCGCCGGTTATTGAACGGTACCGAACTGAACCCCGGAAGGAGTGTTATGGCAACGCAGACTAAGACCGCAGCGATCGAATCGATCACCGCTGAGTTGAAGGAATCCACCGCAGCTGTCCTGACCGAATACCGTGGGCTTACCGTTGCACAGCTCAAGGAACTGCGCCGCTCGCTTGGTCAGGAAACCAAGTTCGCGGTTGTTAAGAACACCTTGACCGCTATCGCAGCGAAGGAAGCTGGCATCGAAGCATTCGATGGTCAGCTGACCGGTCCGACCGCAATTGCCTTTATTAAGGGCGATGCAGTTGCTGCCGCAAAGAGCCTCACGGAGTTCGCAAAGGCCAACGAGAAGCTGGTCATCAAGACTGGTGTCTTCGAGGGCAACGCCCTGGATAGCGCCGGCATTGCTGCCCTCGCTGCTCTGGAGTCCCGCGAGCACCAACTGGCACGTGTTGCAGGCGTTCTGCAGGCTCCAGCCTCTGCCGCTGCACGTATCGTCGATGCACTGCGCATCAAGCTCGAAGAGAACGGTGGCGCAGCTGCCGAGGAAGCTCCGGCAGAAGCCTAAGCCTTCGCGATTCTCTCGCAAACATTACCCACAAACATTGCGGTTCCCCGCTGCGGGATCCATAACCGAAAGGACGCCACCATGGCGAAGCTCACCACCGAAGAGCTGCTTGAAGCTTTCAAGGAAATGACCATCATCGAACTGTCTGAGTTCGTGAAGCAGTTCGAGGAGACCTTCGAGGTCACCGCAGCTGCTGTTGCAGTTGCTGGCCCAGCTGGCGGCGGCGACGCAGCTTCGGCTGAAGAGCAGACCGAGTTCGACGTAGTTCTGGAATCGGCTGGCGACAAGAAGATCGCAGTCATCAAGGAAGTTCGTGGCTTGACCTCGCTGGGTCTGAAGGAAGCCAAGGAACTGGTTGACGGCGCTCCAAAGGCTATCCTGGAAGGCGTCGACAAGGACGCTGCCGAGAAGG
This sequence comes from Glutamicibacter uratoxydans, assembly GCF_050753455.1. Lineage (GTDB taxonomy): Bacteria > Actinomycetota > Actinomycetes > Actinomycetales > Micrococcaceae > Glutamicibacter > Glutamicibacter uratoxydans_A. Next base: position 2,413,792 of record NZ_CP192736.1, on the reverse strand, counting down.
CCAAGGAAGCTCTGGAAGGCGCTGGCGCTACCGTCACCCTCAAGTAAGTTTCAGCGGTCACTCGCACCTTACTACCAAGGGCCTGAAGAACACTTTCGTGTTCTTCAGGCCCTTGGCCGTTAAAGCGATAAACCAGACAATCAGTTTATAACGATTGTATTAACAGGGGTTATTCATTTTTGGGGCATAAGGTATAAACCGTGCTGAGTAATGAAGTGAAGACCGTGAGTGAATCCCAGCGTTCAGCCAAACGAGCCCCTCGGCTAGGTCTGTTGGACGCTTTGCGCATTCTGGCAGCCCTGATTGTAGTTCTCTACCACTACACCGCTTGGGGACACCAGCACTGGGGAACTCCGGTGTCTGAAGCGTGGCCTGTGCTCTCTCACTTCACCATCTACGGCAGTATTGGTGTCCAACTTTTCTTCCTGATCTCCGGGTTCGTGATTCTCATGTCGGTTCAAGGCAAGGGGTTGATCAGTTTTATCGCCTCACGTCTGGGGCGGCTCTATCCTGCTTACTGGTTAGCCGTGGTCGCGGCGGCCGTACTGACCTTCGGAATTTGGCCCGAAATTCGGGACGGACGAACCACCGAGGACATTGCCCCAAACCTCACCATGGCCCAAGCTGGCATGGGCGTACGGGACCTGGACGGGGTGTACTGGACGCTCTGGGTAGAACTGCGTTTCTACATCATCTTGGCGGTCCTTGTTGCCTTAAGAAAGGTCACCGATAAGGTGATTCTGGGATTGAGTTTTCTCTGGCCAGTACTCGGAGTTGTGCTACATCTGATCGAGGCGCCGAAAGCTCAAGAATGGGTGATGGGGCAGTACGCCCCGCTGTTTGCTATTGGCATGATCGTGTACCTGATGTACCGCGGGGAACGCACCGGCCTACGCTGGGGATTACTCGCGTTCAACACGGTTCTAGCCTGCTACTTCACCGGAATTAAGGGCGCCAAGGATGCGAGCTATCTTTCCGGGATGGAAATTCCAGCCTGGCACTTCTCGCTGCTGACGCTCGCGTGCGTGGGGCTGTTGCTCTTGTGCACGCTAACTCCGTTACGTTCGGTGCACGCCCGATGGATGGTCACCGCCGGGATGCTCACCTACCCGCTGTATCTCTTCCACCAGCTCTGGGGATGGTGGCTGATCGAGATATTCAGTGGTGCATTGAACAAATACGTGTTGCTGGCACTTACGATCCTGACCATGCTGGGATTGTCCTACGTGGTGGCCCGCTTTGTGGAGAAACCTGCCGGGCTTTGGCTGCGCAACGAATTCACGCGGCTCGCCAGCACGCTCGAATCCACGTTACGTACCGTTCACCGCAATCGCCGCGCACAAGCTATAACGGAACCGAAATATCTTCCACTATGGCGCCAAATCCGCTAACCAGATCCTGTGGCTGCACGAACAGCGCGTGGTTCGGATCCCCGCTTCCAAGGGTTATGGGGTGTCCCGGATGGCTTTCAAGTGTTGCCCGATCAATCACTACCGGTAAGGCATTGCGTGAACCAAAGGGAGTAATGGTGCCACGCCGATACCCGGTAACTTCCAAGGCCTGATCCGCATCCGGTAAAGCTAGCTTATTCACCGCCAGAGCCTTGCGAAGTTTCGGCCAGCTCATGCTCCGGTCTCCAGGAATCAATGCAAAAACGAAACTGCCGTCGGCGCGTTTGAGCACTAGGGTCTTGATCAACCTGGCAGCGGGGATACCCAGCAGGCTCGCCGCATGCTCCAGTGAGGTGGCCGGCGGGCGCGGGACGATCTCAATGGGAATGGAGCGGCGTTGAGCATCAAGCGTTACCCGGCTCAGCGCATCATTAGCTTCCTGTGCACGATCCATACCGGGCATTCTGCTACATTCGGAGGCTCTCAGCCAACCTCACACCGGCTCCGGTAATGCTGCCTCACCACGGGTGCCGGCAGACTCAGCGCAACCACGGACGTAACGACAGATAAATATTTGCGAAAATACGTCATTCTGATCGTGTCGACTATGCTCTTGGCCACATTTATCGCCCGGGAGCGGCCAGCGCCGCTCGGTGCTGGCCGCTCAACGCATAGCTGACTAGGTTCTTCTGCGCTCCATTTCCAGCTTGTTGTGCGCAAAGCGCGATTCGGAGTGGGAAACTATAGCATGAATACAAAAAATTGCTATCGACAAGCTTGTGCTCTTGGGGTAGAGTGGAAATTTGCGCCCGTACTATTTGCGCATGCGACCTTCATATAGCGGTGGGTTCATGTGACAAGGGGTTATCAGCCGCGCGTTGATACCTTGGCACGATGGGCGTTTCGGAAACCTGACGGTCTGTGGAAGGATCCATTTTGGTCGCCTCGAGCACCTCTAACAACCAAACCGCTAGTTCGGCTCGCGACGCTGCGTACGCTGGCCGACTTTCTTTTGCAAAGATTCACGAACCCCTTGAAGTGCCTAACCTGTTGGCGCTGCAGACCGAGAGCTTTGACAGGCTGATCGGTAACGAGCGCTGGAAGGAACGCCTGGCCGCGGCCGTTGCCGTGGGCGATAACAGCGTTCCAGACGTCAGCGGTCTGGCAGAAATCTTCGAGGAAATCTCTCCGATCGAGGACTTCCAGGAGACTATGTCCCTGAGCTTCTCGGAGCCTGAGTTCGCCGATCCAAAGTACTCCATCGCCGAGTGCAAGGACCGCGACGTTACCTATGCCGCGCCGCTGTACGTCAAGGCCGAGTTCATGAACAATGAAACCGGCGAAATCAAGCAGCAGACCGTGTTCATGGGCGATTTCCCGCTGATGACTGACAAGGGTACCTTCGTCATCAACGGCACCGAGCGTGTCGTTGTTTCCCAGCTGGTTCGTTCCCCGGGCGCCTACTTCGAGTCGGCTCCGGACAAGACCAGTGATAAGACCATTTTCTCCGCGCGTATCATTCCTTCGCGTGGTGCCTGGTTTGAGCTGGAAATCGACAAGCGTGATCAGATTGGCGTGCGCCTCGACCGTAAGCGTAAGCAGTCAGTCACCGTCCTGCTCAAGGCACTGGGCTGGAGCGAAGAGCGGATCCTGGCCGAATTCGGTCAGTATGAATCCATTCGCGCCACCTTGGAAAAGGACAACATCAAGGACCAAGACGAGGCCTTGCTGGACATCTACCGCAAGCTACGTCCGGGCGAGCCACCAACCGTGGAAGCCGCTCAGGGTCTGCTGCGCAACATGTACTTCGAGCCAAAGCGCTATGACCTGGCAAAGGTTGGCCGTCACAAGCTGAACCGCAAGCTTGGTGTGGAAACCCCGGTTAACGCCGAGAGCGCACTGGTGCTGAGCATTGACGACGTGGTCGCCATGATCCGTTACCTGGTAGCTTTGCACGCCGGTGAACGTACCATCGAGGGCACCCGCAACGGTGAAATCGTTGAGGTCCCGGTCAACGTGGATGACATCGATCACTTCGGTAACCGTCGTATCCGCGCCGTGGGCGAACTGATCGAGAATCAGGTCCGCACTGGTTTGTCCCGTATGGAACGCGTGGTCCGCGAACGTATGACCACCCAGGACGTGGAAGCGATCACCCCACAGACGCTGATCAACATCCGTCCGGTGGTTGCTGCGATCAAGGAGTTCTTCGGAACCTCGCAGCTGTCGCAGTTCATGGATCAGAACAACCCACTGGCCGGTCTGACCCACAAGCGTCGTTTGTCGGCGCTGGGCCCAGGCGGTCTGTCCCGCGACCGTGCGGGCATGGAAGTTCGAGACGTGCACCCATCGCACTACGGTCGTATGTGCCCCATTGAAACTCCCGAAGGTCCAAACATTGGTCTGATCGGTTCGTTGGCAACCTACGGTCGCATCAACTCCTTTGGTTTCATCGAAACCCCATACCGCAAGGTTGTGGACGGTGTGGTGACCCAGCAGGTCGAGTACCTTACCGCCGATGATGAGCTGCAGCACTTCATTGCACAGGCTAACGCTCCACTGGCCGAGGGTGGCCGCTTCGCCGAAGAGACCGTGCTGGTGCGTGAAAAGGGCGGCGGCGGTGAACCGGTGTTGGTTGAGCCTTCCGAGGTCACCTACATGGACGTTTCGCCACGCCAGATGGTGTCGGTTGCAACCGCGCTGATTCCATTCCTCGAGCACGACGATGCTAACCGCGCACTGATGGGTGCGAACATGCAGCGTCAGGCCGTGCCACTGCTGGCTAGCGAGTCCCCACTGGTGGGTACCGGCATGGAGAAGTACGCCGCGGTTGACGCCGGCGACTCCGTGGTTGCCGCCAAGCCAGGCGTGGTCACCGAGGTGTCCGCCGACCTGGTGGTTGTCATGAATGACGATGGCACCCAGTCGATGTACCCGATCATGAAGTTCGCTCGCTCGAACCAGGGCAACGCCTACAACCAGCGCGTGCGGGTCTCCGAAGGGGACCGCGTGGAGTACCAGGCCATCATCGCCGACGGCCCATCCACCGACGCCGGTGAATTGGCACTGGGTAAGAACCTGCTGGTCGCCTTCATGTCCTGGGAAGGACATAACTTCGAAGACGCGATCATCCTGTCCCAGCGCATGGTTTCCGATGACGTCCTGACCTCGATTCACATCGAAGAGCACGAAGTCGATGCCCGTGACACCAAGCTGGGTGCCGAGGAAATCACTCGGGATATCCCGAACGTTTCCGAGGACATCCTCTCGCAGCTCGATGATCGCGGCATCGTGTACATCGGTGCCGAGGTTGAAGCCGGCGACATCCTGGTTGGCCGTGTCACCCCGAAGGGTGAAACCGAGCTGACCCCAGAAGAGCGCCTGCTGCGCGCCATCTTCGGTGAGAAGTCCCGTGAAGTACGTGACACCTCGCTGAAGGTGCCACACGGCGAATCCGGCACCGTCATCGGTGTACGCATCTTTGACCGCGACAATGACGATGATCTTTCCCCTGGTGTGAACCAGCTGGTCCGCGTCTACGTGGCACAGAAGCGTAAGATCACCAACGGTGACAAGCTCGCTGGCCGTCACGGTAACAAGGGTGTGATCTCCAAGATCCTCCCGGTCGAGGACATGCCATTCCTGGAAGACGGAACCCCGGTCGACGTAGTCCTGAACCCACTGGGTGTACCAGGTCGTATGAACGTGGGACAAGTCATGGAGCTACACCTGGGCTGGGCCGCGAAGCAGGGTTGGAACATCGAAGGTGAGCCAGCTTGGCTGCGCGATCTGCCGAACCTGCCACGCCAGAGCGGTTCAACCACCGTAGCCACCCCGGTCTTCGACGGTGCCTCGGAAGAAGAAATCCGCGGCATCCTGGACTCGGTAAACCCAACCAGCGATGGTCAGCGTCTGGTGGAGAACTCCGGTAAGGCTCGTCTGATCGACGGCCGCTCCGGTGAGCCTTTCCCAGATCCGATCTCCGTGGGCTACATGTACATCCTGAAGTTGCACCACTTGGTCGATGACAAGATCCACGCCCGTTCCACTGGCCCGTACTCCATGATCACCCAGCAGCCATTGGGTGGTAAGGCACAGTTCGGTGGCCAGCGCTTTGGTGAGATGGAAGTGTGGGCCCTGGAGGCCTACGGCGCCGCCTACACCCTGCAGGAACTGTTGACCATCAAGTCTGATGACATTCACGGTCGTGTGAAGGTCTACGAGGCGATCGTCAAGGGCGAGAACATTCCGGAGCCAGGAGTTCCAGAATCGTTCAAGGTGCTCATCAAGGAAATGCAATCGCTGTGCCTGAACGTCGAAGTACTTGGTACCGACGGCAACACCATTGAGTGGCGTGAATCGGACGAAGAATCGTTCCGCGCTGCTGAAGAGCTGGGCATCGACCTTTCCCGGTCGGAGCCAAACTCCGTCGAGGAAGTCTAGAACCTGATCAACACGGTGCCGGTCAAACCGGTAGGGGAGTGCCGGCACCGCCAGGATCATTCCAGATTCACTCATCACGTACTGACTTCAGACACCAGAAAAGAGAGAAAAGGACCATATGTCCAGCGATTCCTCATTCGGACTCATGCGCATTGCCCTTGCCACCGCGGACCAGATCCGCGCTTGGAGCTACGGCGAGGTCAAGAAGCCTGAAACCATTAACTACCGCACCCTGAAGCCCGAGAAGGACGGACTGTTCTGCGAGAAGATCTTCGGTCCCTCGCGCGACTGGGAATGCTACTGCGGTAAGTACAAGCGGGTGCGCTTCAAGGGCATCATCTGTGAGCGCTGTGGAGTAGAAGTAACCCGCGCCAACGTGCGCCGTGAGCGCATGGGCCACATCGAGCTGGCCGCACCGGTCACCCACATCTGGTACTTCAAGGGCGTTCCTTCGCGCTTGGGTTACCTGTTGGATCTGGCACCGAAGGACCTAGAAAAGGTCATCTACTTCGCCGCCTACATGATCACTTCGGTCAACGAAGAGCGCCGTCATGCCGAGATGCCGAACCTGCAGGCTCAGCATGACCTGGAGCTGCGCAACCTGGCGAACAACGCCGAGGCTGACAAGCGTGCCGTGCTCAAGGACCTCGAAGCGGAACTGGAGCGTCTGGAAGCTGATGGTGCCAAGGGTGCCGAGTTGAACAAGGCTCGCACTAACGCCGAGAAGACCGTGCTGCAGATCGACAAGCGCGCCAAGAACGAATCCGAGCGCCTGCGTGCGGTCTGGGAGCGTTTCAAGAACCTGAAGGTCGCTGATCTGGAAGGTGACGAAGGCCTGTACCGCATCATGCGTGAGAAGTACGGACTGTACTTCGAGGGCTCGATGGGTGCTGAAGCCATTCAGAAGCGCCTGCAGACCTTCGATCTGGTTGCCGAAGCCGAGAACCTGAAGCAGGTTATCGACAACGGTAAGGGCCAGAAGAAGACCCGTGCACTTAAGCGTCTGAACGTGGTTAACGCGTTCTTGACCACCCAGAACTCGCCTGAAGGTATGGTTCTGGACGCCGTACCGGTGATCCCACCAGAGTTGCGCCCCATGGTTCAGCTCGATGGTGGCCGTTTCGCCACCTCGGACTTGAACGACCTGTACCGCCGCGTGATCAACCGCAACAACCGCCTGAAGCGTCTGCTGGATCTGGGTGCTCCCGAGATCATCGTGAACAACGAAAAGCGCATGCTGCAGGAAGCCGTTGACTCGCTGTTCGACAACGGCCGTCGTGGCCGTCCGGTCACCGGACCGGGTAACCGCCCGCTGAAGTCCCTGAGCGACATGCTCAAGGGTAAGCAGGGTCGTTTCCGTCAGAACCTGCTCGGTAAGCGTGTTGACTACTCCGGCCGTTCGGTCATCGTGGTTGGTCCGCAGCTGAAGCTGCACCAGTGCGGTCTGCCAAAGCAGATGGCCCTGGAGCTGTTCAAGCCCTTCGTGATGAAGCGTCTGGTTGACCTCAACCACGCGCAGAACATTAAGAGTGCCAAGCGGATGGTGGAGCGTTACCGCCCACAGGTGTGGGATGTTCTCGAAGAGATCATTACCGAGCACCCGGTACTGCTTAACCGTGCACCAACCCTGCACCGTTTGGGTATCCAGGCCTTCGAACCACAGCTGGTTGAAGGTAAGGCTCTGCAGCTGCACCCACTGGTTTGTGCCGCGTTCAACGCCGACTTTGACGGTGACCAGATGGCAGTTCACCTGCCATTGAGCCCCGAGGCTCAGGCCGAAGCTCGCATCCTGATGCTGTCCTCGCACAACATCTTGAAGCCTTCGGATGGTCGTCCGGTTGCCCTGCCTTCGCAGGATATGATCATCGGTCTGCACCACCTGACCACCAAGCGTACCGACGAAATGGGCGCTGGCCGCGTGTTCAGCTCGGTAGCCGAAGCCATCATGGCGATGGACCGCCGTGAACTGCACCTGAACGCACCGATCAAGATCCGTGTGGAGAACTTCGTTCCTTCCAACGAGCAGCCAGCTCCGGAAGGTTGGGAGCCAGGTACCGCAGCACTGATCGAGTCCTCGCTGGGTCAGGTTCTGTTCAATGACACCCTGCCAGCTGACTACCCATGGGTAGCTCAGGTGACCGGCAAGGATGCGCTTTCGGAGATCGTTAACGATCTGGCCGAGCGTTACCCGAAGGTCGTTGTGGCAGAGACTCTGGATAACCTGAAGGACGCCGGTTTCCACTGGGCTACCCGCTCGGGTGTGACCGTGGCGATCTCGGACATCACCTCGAATATGAACAAGGCCGAAATCCTTGCACCATACGAAGAGCGTGCCGCCAAGGTTCAGGCATCCTACGATAAGGGTCTGATTGCCGACTCCGAACGACGCCAGGACCTGATCGACATCTGGACCAAGGCCACCGATGAGGTTGCCGAGGCGATGAAGAACGGTATGGAAGAGCTGAACACCATTAACCGTATGGTGACCTCCAAGGCTCGCGGTAACTACCTGCAACTGCGTCAGATTGCCGGTATCCGTGGTCTGGTGTCCAACCCGAAGGGTGAAATCATTCCTCGCCCGATCAAGTCTTCCTACCGTGAAGGCTTGTCGGTTCTGGAATACTTCATCGCGACTCACGGTGCCCGTAAGGGTCTGGCCGATACCGCATTGAAGACCGCTAACTCCGGTTACCTCACCCGTCGTCTGGTCGACGTGTCCCAGGACGTGATCGTCCGCGAAGAAGACTGTGGCACCCGCCGCGGTTTGAACGTGCCGATCGCCGAAGACATTGCCGGCTTCCGCAAGCTGCACGACACCGTGGAGAACTCGGCTTACACCCGTACGCTTGCCACCGACGTCAAGGACGCCGAGGGCAATGTGCTGGCCGCAGCCGGTTCGGATGTGGGCGACGTACTGATCGCGAAACTGTACGAAGCAGGCGTGGATGAGATCCGTGTCCGCTCGGTACTGACCTGTGACTCGGCCGTGGGTACCTGTGCACTGTGCTACGGTCGCTCGCTGGCCACCGGTAAAACCGTGGACATCGGTGAAGCCGTAGGTATTATCGCCGCACAGTCCATTGGTGAACCAGGTACTCAGCTGACCATGCGTACCTTCCACACCGGTGGTGTGGCTTCGGCCGACGACATCACCCAGGGTCTGCCACGTATTCAGGAGCTCTTCGAAGCTCGTACCCCGAAGGGTGTTGCACCGATGGCGGAAGTTGCCGGTCGCGTGTCCATCGAGGATGACGAGAAGCAGCTGCGCGTGGTGATCACCCCGGATAACGGTGACGAGAAGCAGGCATACCCAATCCTGCGTCGTGCCCGCCTCGAGGTGGAAGACGGCCAGCAGGTCACTGCCGGTACTCAGCTGACCGCCGGTACCTTGGACCCGAAGCAGGTTCTTCGTGTTCTTGGTCCACGTGAGGCTCAGCGCTTCCTGGTCCGCGAAGTCCAGGACGTGTACCAGTCCCAGGGTGTAGGCATCCACGATAAGCACGTGGAAGTCATCGTTCGCCAGATGCTGCGTCGCATCACCGTCATTGAGTCCGGTGAAACCGAGCTGCTGCCAGGCGTACTGGCCGACCGTGCCCGCTTCACCGCCGCAAACCGTAAGGCCGTGGCCGAAGGTAAGCGTCCGGCAGCCGGTCGTGACGAACTGATGGGTATCACCAAGGCCTCGCTGGCGACCGACTCGTGGCTGTCTGCGGCCTCCTTCCAGGAGACCACCCGCGTACTGACCCAGGCCGCCATGGAAGGCAAGGACGATCCACTGTTGGGTCTGAAGGAAAACGTGATCATCGGTAAGCTGATCCCGGCCGGTACCGGTCTGGACCGCTACACCCAGGTCACCGTGGAACCAACCGACGAGGCCAAGGCCACGTTGTTCACCGGTTCCTCGGCCTTCGCTTCGGGCCTGTACGACGATGGTTTGGACGGGGGACTGTCCCCAGAGTTCCAGGCCATCTCGATGGATGACTACGACACTGGTCAGGACTTCCGCTAAACGGTAGATCTCACCTAGGGTTCTAGGCTAAACACGCAGCCCGTCAGACAGGGAGCATCAGCTCTCTGCCCGACGGGCTGCGTGTGTTTTAACTAGCATGAGATCTAAGCTCTCGGACGGCTCAATACCAGTAATCTAATTGGCAAGACACTACGTGAATTTACGACTAGTCGTGTTTTTGCGCCCGATGCGGCTCTAGGTAAGTGAGCTAGCTCGCGTTGCGCATGGGCCGTTGGCGTGAAAAAATAAAACGAAAGAAAGTTCAACAGTTATCTGCATGATCGCCGATCATTGTTCACTGCATGGCACTAATCTAGTAGTCAGGCAACGGAAAACCGTTGAATTTTCGGGCCTGGCAGGATTAATGCTAGACTCAGATCAATTGTTTTATGTGTGGCAAAATGGACGCGGTCCGGGTTGCGGGTAAGTTGCGCAACGAATGCCACACTTTCGCACGCCTAGGGACTTTTTGGCTCAGTGCGCGATAGAACGAGCAGATAGCGCAGCAGTCACCGTCCTGAGGATGGAGCGGCGGCGCCGAAGAATTTTTAGAAAATTGGAAGGACACGAAAGTGCCTACTATTCAGCAGCTGGTCCGCAAGGGCCGCTCGCCGCAGGTAAATAAGGGCAAGGCTCCTGCCCTGCGCGGCAACCCAATGCGTCGTGGCGTGTGCACCCGTGTGTACACCACCACCCCGAAGAAGCCAAACTCCGCTCTGCGTAAGGTTGCACGTGTGCGCCTTTCCGGTGGTGTCGAAGTTACCGCATACATCCCAGGTGTAGGTCACAACCTGCAGGAACACTCCATCGTGCTGGTGCGCGGTGGTCGTGTGAAGGACTTGCCAGGTGTTCGCTACAAGATTGTTCGTGGTGCACTGGATACCCAGGGTGTTAAGGATCGTAAGCAGGCTCGTTCCCGCTACGGCGCAAAGAAGGATGGTAAGTAATGCCGCGTAAGGGTCCGGCGCCAAAGCGCCCACTGGTTTCTGATCCGGTATACGATTCGCCGTTGGTCACTCAGCTGATCAACAAGGTTCTGGTTGGTGGCAAGAAGTCCACCGCAGAGCGTATCGTTTACGGCGCGCTGGAAGGTGCTGCCGCAAAGTCCGGTACCGACGCCGTTTCCACCTTGAAGAAGGCCATGGACAACATTCGTCCGGCACTTGAGGTTCGCTCCCGCCGTGTGGGTGGCGCAACTTACCAGGTTCCAGTCGAGGTCAAGCCAGGTCGTGCAACCGCACTGGCTCTGCGCTGGTTGGTTGGCTACTCCAAGGCTCGTCGCGAGAAGACCATGATCGAGCGACTGATGAACGAGATCTTGGACGCTTCGAACGGTCTGGGTGCCGCTGTGAAGCGTCGCGAAGACACTCACAAGATGGCCGAGTCCAACAAGGCCTTCGCCCACTACCGCTGGTAAGAAACGCTTGGCATCGCTGGGCGTCAACCGACGCCCAGCGATACCTTGCCTCACCTTTTAGGGAGACAACGTGGCACAGGACGTGCTTACTGACCTGAACAAGGTCCGCAATATCGGCATTATGGCTCACATTGATGCCGGTAAGACCACTACTACTGAGCGCATCCTTTTCTACACGGGTGTGAACCACAAGCTCGGTGAAACCCACGATGGTGGCGCAACCACCGACTGGATGGAACAGGAAAAGGAACGCGGTATCACCATTACCTCCGCGGCCGTGACCTGCTTCTGGAACAACAACCAGATCAACATCATCGACACCCCCGGCCACGTTGACTTCACCGTTGAGGTGGAGCGCTCGCTTCGCGTGCTTGACGGCGCCGTTGCTGTGTTCGACGGCAAGGAAGGCGTGGAGCCGCAGTCCGAGACTGTATGGCGCCAGGCCGACAAGTACAACGTTCCACGCATTTGCTTCGTCAACAAGATGGACAAGCTGGGCGCTGACTTCTACTTCACCGTAGACACCATCATCAACCGCCTGGGCGCCAAGCCGCTGGTTATGCAGCTGCCAATTGGTGCCGAGTCCGACTTCGTCGGCGTGGTTGACCTGTTGACCATGAAGGCATTCGTCTGGGAAGGCGACGCCAAGGGCGACGTTACCATGGGCGCAAACTACGAGACTCGCGAAATTCCTGCAGACCTGCAGGAAAAGGCCGAAGAGTACCGTGCCAAGCTGGTTGAAGATGTCGCCGAGGCATCCGAAGACCTCATGGAGAAGTACCTCGAAGGTGAAGAGCTGTCCATCGACGAGATCAAGGCCGGTATCCGCGCCCTGACCATCGCCGGCGAAGCTTACCCAGTCTTCTGTGGTTCGGCTTTCAAGAACCGCGGTGTGCAGCCAATGCTGGACGCTGTCATCGATTACCTGCCAAACCCACTGGATGTTGGCGCGATGACCGGTCACGATCCAAAGAATGAAGAAGTTGAGCTGACTCGCGAACCAACCGAGGATGCACCATTCTCGGCTCTGGCTTTCAAGATCGCCGCTCACCCATTCTTTGGTCAGCTGAACTTCATCCGCGTGTACTCCGGCAAGGTTGCTTCCGGTGCACAGCTGCTGAACTCCACCAAGCAGAAGCGCGAGCGCATCGGTAAGCTGTTCCAGATGCACGCCAACAAGGAAAACCCTGTTGATGAAATTCACGCAGGTCACATCTACGCTGTGATCGGCCTGAAGGACACCACCACCGGTGACACCCTGTGCGACCCAGCGAACCCAATCGTTCTTGAGTCGATGACCTTCCCAGATCCAGTGATCTTCGTGGCCATCGAACCAAAGACCAAGGGTGACCAGGAGAAGCTGTCGACCGCTATCCAGAAGCTGTCGGCAGAAGACCCAACCTTCACCGTGTCCCTGAACGAAGAAACTGGCCAGACCGAAATCGGCGGCATGGGCGAACTTCACTTGGACATTCTGGTGGACCGCATGAAGCGCGAATTCCGCGTGGAAGCAAACGTTGGTAAGCCACAGGTTGCTTACCGCGAAACCATCAAGAAGGCCGTGGAGAAGGTTGACTTCACCCACAAGAAGCAGACCGGTGGTTCGGGCCAGTTCGCAAAGGTCCAGGTCTCCTTCGAGCCTCTGGAAGTTGTCGACGGTGTAATCTACGAGTTCAAGAACGCCGTCACCGGCGGTCGTGTGCCTCGTGAATACATCCCGTCGGTTGACGCTGGTATCCAGGACGCCATGCAGTTCGGTATCCTGGCCGGCTACCCAATGGTCGGCGTGAAGGCAACCCTCATTGACGGTGCCTACCACGATGTTGACTCCTCGGAAATGGCGTTCAAGATCGCCGGTTCGCAGGTATTCAAGGAAGGTGCACGTCGCGCCAACCCAATCCTACTCGAACCAGTGATGGCCGTTGAGGTTCGTACCCCGGAAGAGTACATGGGCGACGTTATCGGCGACCTGAACTCGCGCCGTGGTGCGATCCAGGAAATGTCCGACGCTGCGGGTGTGAAGGTCATCCGCGCTGCTGTGCCACTGTCTGAGATGTTCGGTTACATTGGTGACCTGCGTTCGAAGACCCAGGGCCGTGCAGTGTACTCGATGGTCTTCTCGACCTATGCTGAAGTCCCGAAGGTTGTTGCCGACGAGATCATTCAGAAGGCCCGCGGCGAGTAATCGCTTCAGGCACAAACACTTGGCCGTGACCCCGCCCGTGTGGGGGAGTGGCCGATCGCGAGGCCAGCTTCAAAACCTTTGAAACTGGCCTCGCAAACGGCCAACGAGGGATCCATCACATGTGGGACCCGCAGAGGACCGAAATTTTCATTTTTATCCATGCCCCCAGTAGACTGATTCCAGTTCGTTTGCGAAACGCGCAAACGAAGAATGTCTTCTGTAAATGTTTCTAGGAGGAACCTGTGGCAAAGGCAAAGTTCGAGCGGACTAAGCCGCACGTCAACATCGGCACCATCGGTCACGTTGACCACGGTAAGACCACGTTGACTGCCGCCATCTCCAAGGTGCTTGCTGACAAGTACCCGGACCTGAACGAGCAGCGCGACTTCGCTTCGGTGGACTCGGCACCGGAAGAGCGCCAGCGCGGTATTACCATCAACATCTCCCACGTTGAATACCAGACCGAAAAGCGTCACTACGCACACGTTGACGCCCCAGGTCACGCTGACTACGTGAAGAACATGATCACCGGTGCTGCCCAGATGGACGGCGCTATCCTGGTGGTTGCAGCAACCGACGGTCCTATGGCCCAGACTCGCGAGCACGTTCTGCTGGCTCGCCAGGTTGGCGTTCCTACCCTGCTGGTCGCACTGAACAAGTCCGATGTAGTTGAGGACGAGGAACTGCTGGAGCTCGTGGAGATGGAAGTTCGTGAACTTCTGTCCTCGCAGGGCTTCGACGGTGACGATGCTCCAGTTGTCCGCGTTTCCGGCCTGAAGGCTCTGGAAGGCGATCCAACTTGGACCAAGGCCATCGAAGATCTGATGGATGCCGTTGACGAGTACATCCCAGAGCCAGTTCGCGACCGCGACAAGCCATTCCTGATGCCAGTTGAAGACGTCTTCACCATCACCGGCCGCGGTACCGTTGTAACCGGTCGCGCCGAGCGTGGCACCCTGGCCATCAACTCGGAAGTTGAGATTGTTGGCATCCGCCCAATCCAGAAGACCACCGTTACCGGTATCGAGATGTTCCACAAGCAGCTCGACGAAGCATGGGCAGGCGAGAACTGTGGTCTGCTGCTTCGCGGTCTGAAGCGCGAAGATGTTGAGCGCGGCCAGGTTATCGTAGCCCCAGGCTCGATCACCCCGCACACCAACTTCGAGGCTAACGTCTACATCCTGTCCAAGGACGAAGGCGGCCGCCACAACCCGTTCTACTCGAACTACCGCCCACAGTTCTACTTCCGCACCACCGACGTCACCGGCGTTATCACTCTGCCAGAAGGCACCGAGATGGTTATGCCAGGCGACAACACCGAAATGTCGGTTGAGCTGATCCAGCCAATCGCCATGGAAGAGGGCCTCGGCTTCGCTATCCGTGAAGGCGGCCGCACCGTTGGTTCGGGCCGCGTCACCAAGATCAACAAGTAAGTCTCGACTTACTGATCTAGACCACTTGGTCTAAGCGTCAAAAATCCCCGTGGATTCTTAGGAATCCGCGGGGATTTTTGTCATCGTCCAGTGTTTTAGCCCACCTAATAAATCTAAAGAGTGGTTTAATTAGGGATGTGGAGGCCACAAACGGACGAACACGTGGCACATGAGGGGGTTGTGTGGGCGAGGTAATTCTGGCTTTGCTGTTGATTGTTGCCGCCTTTGCGCTGGGTTTGCGCATGGGGCGGAAGAAAGCCCCCAGCGATCAAGTATTGGGCGAAGCCTGGCAAAAAGGGTATGACAGTGCCACGGCGTACTGGCAGCAACGGGTTGAGCGGCAAACTCAGTCGCGGACCGGGCCACAGGCTGAGCATGGACCAGTGCTTTACGCTGACCGACCGAGAACTGACGCACCGCCAGCCAGCCGCAGGCCGCAGGCAACAGAACCTGCTGAGCCAGCCGCCACGGTAGGCGCAACCGATACCCGCAGTGCCGCGGAACCGGTAGCCACCCCACCGGCCAACACTGGTAGTGGCCTGCCGTTTATGCGGCCACAGCTGGCCGAACGCGGAGCACTGCAGGGACAAACTCCGCAACTGCCAGCACCGCAGCTCCCACAGGCCAAAGCCGAACTCGATCCGCGAGCTCGGGCGCTTCGAAACATTAACATCACGCTTTATGTGGCGGCGCTGCTCTTGGTGGCCGCCGGCGCATTATTCCTCAGCTTTGCGCTGCCACCGGTTGCCAAACTCGTGGGGCTCTGCTTGGTCGCCGGAGCCTTCTACGCCGGCGGGCTGATCGTTCACCGAGTGAAAACCACCCT
Source organism: Glutamicibacter uratoxydans (assembly GCF_050753455.1). Taxonomy (GTDB): domain Bacteria; phylum Actinomycetota; class Actinomycetes; order Actinomycetales; family Micrococcaceae; genus Glutamicibacter; species Glutamicibacter uratoxydans_A. The sequence goes on along the minus strand of NZ_CP192736.1, from coordinate 2,398,088 downwards.
GCAACCAGCGGCTGCCGCCTTTGCTGGAACCGGGCTGGCATTGCTCCCACTGTGCGCGATCGCCACGTACAACACCGTGGCGGTATCAGCTACCGCTACCTGGCTGATCTTGTCAGTCATAGGTACGCTGGCTTTCGGCTACGCGACCATCAAATTGCGCTCCCGGATCCTCGCTTGGTTGGCAGTACTCATTCTGATCTCAACTGCCATGTCATCCGGGGCGATGATCCAACAAGGCGTGTTCAGCTACTTGGTGAGCTTGCTCGCCTGCGCGGTGCTACTACAACTAGTGATGCTGCGCAGCCGCACCTTGCATGAGTCACTCTTCTATCAAGCCATTGCCACCAGTATTAACCTTTTACCGCCACTGGTCTTTTTGATCTCGTTGGTAATGCTTTTCGACCTGAGCTCCCGCGAACTGTTCTGGACATTCCTACTGCTCAGTGCGCACTATCTGCTCACCACCCGGCTAAACCAGGAACGGCGTGGTCTGCACTTTGCCGTAGCACGCCTCTTCGCCCTACTCAGTGTGGTGGCCGCTCTGGACTATCTGGACGCTGAGCTAGAAATGCTGTTCCTCGCCCTCGTCCTGCTCTTGGTCGGACAAGGCATTCTGCTCACCAGATTTGCCGAGCCATATCGCCACGCATTTGGTATCAGTGGCCTGTGGTTCCGGATCGAGCGGCTCATCCTCTGGGCCCTGGCATTAGGCTCCATCCTGCTGCTCTATCTGGCCGCCTCTGGTGCACCCGATGGCACCTGGTGGGTGACCTTGTTGTTGATCCCGGCGGCCATGGGGCTCGTGATTTGGGTATCGCGACAGGGCGGCCGGCTCGAACCTGGTGTGTTGCTCGCCTTGGCGGCACTGACCGCTTTTGAACAGGTGCAGTCGTGGTGGCGGCCACTGCCCGCCCTGACCATTGCGGTGATTGGCTTTAGCCTCATCGCAAAACGCAAGCCGGTGGCACTGGCCCGAGCTGCAGCTCAGCTACGCTGGCTGCTCTTGCTGCTCGTCGGTGCAAAACTCACCCAGACCGGGCACTTGCTCACCGGAGGCTCCCGCTTCGAGCAACTCATGCCTGCTCTCGTGGGAATCTGGCTCGTCTGTGCACTGCTGTTCTTACGCAACCTGCGTGTGCTGCGTCACGCATGGCGCTCGGCTGCACAGCGTACCCACTATCTGGCACGCGCATTGACCAGTATCGGGCTGCTACTTTTGATCATCGCCCAAACCCGGTTCATGGGGGAGCGCCGGAGTAGCGGTATCGAGAACCTGTTCAGCCTCGAATATCAGACATGGTCAGTGATCTTGTTACTGGCCACCGTCCCGGTGCTTCTGACCTTCGGTTGGGTTCAGCAGAAATTTGCCAGCACCCGACCCGATGCGGTGCTGCATGGTGCCACACTCCTGGCCTTGGCCCTGACATTTGGGCTGTCGCTGCGGGCCGACTTCTGGTGGCTAGCGCCCCTAGTCGCCCTGGCCCACCTGCTATTCCTTGGCAGCGTACTACTGCGTATGACGGATTCGCTGTGGAAGATCGCCTATGCAGCATTAGCGCAACTGCACTTCACCGCAGCGACGTGGTGGATGCTGTGGTACTTCGAAGTGGATTATCACGGCCAGCTCGCCGTCCTGTTGCTCAGCGTGCTGTTGCCACAAGGCATGCGACTTGCGCTGCGGATCCGCCGTGCTAACGGGCTTAGTCGAGAGCTGGAAATCATCACTCTGGGATTGTTGGTGATGGTTCCACTGATCCTCGGCGGCTATGCGCTGGACTTAGCACGCGCGGACCGCGGAACTCTGATCTTGGGGCTAGTCGCCTGGATCGGCTACGCGTTACTGGCGCACCAGGGGTTGAAGACCAAAACCTACCGGCAATGGTTGTTGCTCCCCGAGATTCTGGGCAAGGTGGCATTAGCTCTGGTCGGCGCGACAGCCATGAACCCATTCACCGGATGGATCCGCAGCACACTGTGGAATGAAGGCACAGTGCAATGGATCCTGGTCGCGTTGGTAGTGATAGCTGCGCTCAACGAATATCGGCAACGGGCAAATACTAGCCACTCGCAGCTGCGACTCGTGGCTCTGGCCGTTCCTTGGTTCACATTGCTCGCTTCTCAGCACACGACCGGGTGGCTGGCCACGGCGTTGATCCTCGGGGCGTTGTGTCTGGGACTGCTGGTGCATACTCGACACACTGCGTGGTTCGCCCTGCCGGCAGCGGTAAGCGGCATAGCAGCTTCCTACACCGGGTGGCTTACCTTGGCAGCGCGCCCCAGCATGGGGCAAGCGCACGCACTGGATCTGAGCTGGGCCATGTTCGCTGCGGCCTTGCTGCTGTTGATCACCGCGCTCTTACACGGACGCTTTACTGATCCGGTACCGGCCTATCCAGTGACTGTGCGAAGCGAACCCGGTGCGGTCGGTGCGGCCTCGCGGATCTACTATGCCGCCATGCTCAGCGCCGGGACAGTCGCCGGCCTCAACGCGCATTTGCTGGTCAACGCTCAGCAACGCTCCGAGGGATCTCTCGCGGTCCTGGGTGGTGGGGTGTTGATCTTGCTGATAGCCACCTTGGTTCGCTTACATGAACTACCGCAGCGCTGGGGTCATCATGGAACCGATGGAATCATCTTGTTGAGCGTTGCCCTTGCTGCCCGCAGTTATCAGGTACTTTTAGGGCCGCTCGATCTGGTGGCTATCGTGTTGGTTTTCGCGACAGTTTGTGCCGGAATTGGCCTGCGTCACCTGCGCATCCGTGCGCAGCTGAGCACAGGGTGGCTGATCGCGGCCGCCGGGTTAGCCACATTCTCTGAAGTGCTGAGCCTGACTGGCACGAGTACTCTGGTGCAAATGCTGATCCTGCTGTTCTTCGTCGCGCTGCTAGTCTTTGGGTTGATCCGCGAAGAGAAAATTTTCATTTGGTGGGCGGCCATCGCGATCACCGCGGCGGTGATCTGGTTCCTGCGCAACTATGCCTTCCTACTCCTGGCGCTGCTGGCCGCAGGATTGATTGCGTTGGCCATATTCAAGTTGATGAAGGTGGAGAAGACCCCCAAATAGCCGAGCACCGCGGGTTATCGGCATCACAGCTAACGTGCTGAGTCGAAGATCACCTGGGTTTGGGGGTCCAAAAGATTTGCGCGGGTGGGGGTGCACCTGTCACACTAGATAAGTTGCTTCATTGCAGCCAGCTGCTCGAAAGAGCAGAAAATTGATTTCGAAACGACCGGGATCGGCACTCACTCAGGATAATGCCTGGGGTTCGGGAACGATACAACTGGATCGAATGACTTTGGATTCCCGCACTTCGTGTGAACGTCGAGGGGACGGTCGTGACAAAAATTTGTACGACACGCCCGACCGCGGGGGTCGGAGCCGCCTGCGGGTGAGGAACCCGGATCTGATCCGGATTCAGTCGCAGTGTTAGGCGTGCCGGTCCGTAAGGGCCCGTATAGGCACAGTAAATGTAGATAGTGCTATCAGAAAGAGGCGTGACGCCATGGCGGGACAGAAGATCCGCATCCGGCTGAAGTCGTATGACCACGAGGTCATTGACGTTTCAGCACGGAAAATCGTTGAGACGGTAACGCGCGCAGGCGCAACCGTGGTCGGCCCAGTGCCGCTGCCAACGGAAAAGAACGTGTACTGCGTTATCCGTTCGCCACACAAGTACAAGGACAGCCGTGAGCACTTCGAAATGCGCACGCACAAGCGTCTGATCGACATCGTCGATCCGACCCCGAAGGCCGTTGACTCGCTGATGCGTCTTGACTTGCCAGCGGATGTCAACATCGAAATCAAGCTTTAGGGGAGGTGCTGAGAGAACTATGACCGCAACCCGTAATGTCAAGGGCCTGCTGGGCACGAAGCTCGGCATGACCCAGGTTTGGGACGAGAACAATAACCTGATCCCAGTGACCGTAGTTCAGGCTGACAGCAACGTTGTCACCCAGCTGCGCAACGCTGACCGTGATGGCTACGCAGCGGTTCAGATCGGCTACGGCCAGATCGACCCACGCAAGGTAACCAAGCCATTGGCTGGTCACTTCGAAGCTGCTGGTGTAACTCCCCGTCGCCACCTGGTAGAACTGCGCACCGAGGATGCAGCCGATTACGCTGCAGGCCAGGAACTGTCCGTAGAGATCTTCGAAGCCGGCCAGAAGGTCGACGTCGTTGGTACCTCTAAGGGTAAGGGCTTCGCCGGCGTCATGAAGCGTCACAACTTCGCTGGCGCTTCCGCTTCCCACGGTGCTCACAAGAACCACCGCAAGCCAGGTTCCATCGGCGGCGCATCGACCCCAGGTCGCGTTTTCCGTGGACAGAAGATGGCCGGTCGCATGGGTGCAGAGCGTGTTACCACGCAGAACCTGACCATTCACGCTATCGACGCTGAGAAGAACCTCCTGTTGATCAAGGGTGCCGTTCCAGGCGCCCGCGGCCGCGTCGTTTTGGTACGCACCGCCGTGAAGGGAGCATAAGTAAATGTCTAAGCTTAATGTAGAACTGCCTGCAGAGATCTTCGACGTCCAGACCAACGTTCCACTGTTGCACCAGGTTGTTGTTGCACAGTTGGCCGCTGCGCGTCAGGGTACTCACAAGGTTAAGTCCCGCGCCGAAGTTTCCGGTGCCGGTCGCAAGCCATTCAAGCAGAAGGGCACCGGTCGTGCTCGTCAGGGCTCGATCCGCGAACCACAGATGACCGGCGGTGGCATTGTCCACGGTCCGACCCCACGTGATTACTCGCAGCGTACCCCGAAGAAGATGAAGGCTGCTGCACTGCGCGGCGCTCTGTCTGATCGCGCACGCTACGATCGCGTTCACGTTATCGAAAACTTGGTCTCCGGCGAAAAGCCTTCGACCAAGGATGCACTGGCTACTCTGCGTTCGTTGACCGAGCGTAAGAACATCTTGCTGGTGATCGATCGCGCTAACGACGTTGCCGCACTGTCAGTTCGTAACCTCGTTGAGGTTCACGCCCTGTACGTTGACCAGCTGAACACCTACGATGTTCTGGTCTCGGACGACGTGGTCTTCACCAAGGCTGCATTCGACGCCCTGGTTCAGAAGGAGGAAGCCAAGTGAGCGCATTCTCAAAGGCTCCGCACGATGTGGTCATCGCACCAGTCGTTTCGGAAAAGAGCTACGGTCTGATCGACGAAGGTAAGTACACCTTCTTGGTTGACCCACGTTCGAACAAGTCGGAAATCAAGAACGCTGTTGAAGCCATCTTCAACGTGAAGGTTGATTCCGTAAACACCATCAATCGGCCAGGTAAGCGCAAGCGCACCAAGTTCGGATGGGGATCCCGCAAGGCTACCAAGCGTGCGGTCATCACCCTGAAGGATGGCTCGATCGACATCTTCGGCGGTCCGCTTTCCTAAGCGGAGACCACTTTAACGAGGAATAAGAATAAATGGGAATTCGTAAGTACAAGCCGACTACCCCGGGCCTTCGTGGCTCGTCGGTAGCCGACTTCGCAGAAATCACCCGATCGACTCCGGAAAAGTCGTTGGTTCGTCCACTTACCAAGACTGGTGGCCGTAACAACTCCGGTAAGATCACCACCCGACACAAGGGTGGCGGACACAAGCGCGCCTACCGTCTGATCGACTTCCGTCGTCACGACAAGGACGGCGTACCGGCAAAGGTTGCTCACATCGAGTACGACCCGAACCGTACCGCCCGTATTGCTCTGCTCCACTACGTGGACGGCACCAAGCGCTACATCATCGCACCGAACCACCTCGGCCAGGGTGACACCGTTGAGGCAGGTCCGAACGCGGACATCAAGCCAGGTAACAACCTGCCACTGCGTAACATCCCGGTTGGTACCGTGATCCACGCTGTGGAGCTTCGCCCAGGTGGCGGCGCCAAGATGGCTCGCTCGGCCGGTGCATCGATCCAGCTGGTGGCCCGTGAGGGTCGCTACGCTCAGCTGCGTTTGCCTTCGGGCGAAATCCGCAACGTTGATGTGCGCTGCCGCGCAACCATCGGCGAAGTGGGTAACGCTGAGCAGATCAACATCAACTGGGGCAAGGCCGGCCGCATGCGCTGGAAGGGCGTTCGCCCAACCGTGCGTGGTGTGGTTATGAACCCAATCGACCACCCACACGGTGGTGGTGAAGGTAAGACCTCCGGTGGCCGTCACCCGGTTAACCCGAACGGTAAGCGTGAAGGACGCACCCGCCGTCCGAACAAGGAAAGCGACAAGCTTATTGTGCGTCGCCGTCGTACCGGCAAGAACAAGCGATAGGAGCCTGGAAACATGCCACGCAGCCTGAAGAAAGGCCCCTTCGTCGATCAGCACCTCTTCCTGAAGGTCGAGGCTGAAAACGAGAAGGGCACCAAGAACGTCATCAAGACGTGGTCCCGCCGTTCGATGATTATCCCGAACATGTTGGGACATACCATCGCCGTACACGACGGACGCAAGCACATTCCAGTGTTTGTCACCGAATCAATGGTTGGTCACAAGCTCGGCGAGTTTGCTCCAACCCGTACGTTCCGTGGCCACGTGAAGGACGACAAGAAGGGCAAGCGCCGCTAGGCCCCGCGAGGGATCTAGTGTCGCTTAGCACTTCTTCGATAGACGAGAGAAGGAAAGCAATGGAAGCCAAGGCAATCGCGCGTCATCTGCGCGTTACGCCTATGAAGGCCCGGCGCGTCGTCAACCTTGTTCGTGGTCTGCAGACCAACGAGGCACTGGCAATTCTGAAGTTTGCCCCACAGGCAGCTTCGGAGCCCGTGTACAAGGTTGTCGCATCGGCAGTGGCTAACGCCCGTGTCGCCGCGGACCGCGCAGGTGAAGCATTCAATGAGGACGAGCTGTACATCAGCGAAGCGTTTGTTGACGAGGGACCGACCATGAAGCGGTTCCAGCCGCGAGCTCAGGGTCGCGCGTTCCAGATCAAGAAGCGCACCAGCCACGTCACCGTGGTTGTTTCAACCCCTGAGAAGGGTGGGGAGAACTAAATGGGACAGAAGATCAACCCGAACGGTTTCCGTCTGGGCATCACCACCGATCACGTGTCGCACTGGTTCGCTGATTCCAGCAAGCCAGGTCAGCGCTACGCTGACTACGTGAAGGAAGATGTCAAGATCCGCGAGCTGCTGTCCACCGGTATGGACCGCGCTGGCATCGCCCGCGTTGAGATCGAACGTACCCGTGACCGTGTGCGTGTGGACATCCACACCGCTCGTCCAGGTATCGTCATCGGTCGCCGTGGTGCAGAAGCCGACCGCATTCGTGGCGAGCTGGAAAAGCTCACCAAGAAGCAGGTTCAGCTGAACATCCTCGAGGTCAAGAACCCTGACATCGAAGCCCAGCTGGTTGCCCAGGGCATCGCCGAGCAGCTTGCTTCGCGTGTGGCTTTCCGCCGCGCAATGAAGAAGGCCATGCAGTCGGCTATGCGTGCAGGTGCCAAGGGCATCCGCGTGCAGTGCTCCGGTCGCCTCGGTGGCGCCGAAATGTCGCGCAAGGAGTTCTACCGCGAAGGTCGTGTGCCACTGCACACCCTGCGCGCGAACATCGACTTCGGTAAGTTCGAAGCCAAGACCACTTTCGGCCGTATCGGTGTGAAGGTTTGGATCTACAAGGGTGACGTAACCGCCAAGGAACTCGCTGCACAGCAGGCCGCTGCCGCTCCGGCACGCGGTGGCCGCGGTGGCAACGACCGTCCACGTGGTGGCGACCGTCGTCGTCGCAACGACCGCAACAAGGCTGCTGCGGAAGGAGGAGAGGCTTAAATGCTTATCCCACGTCGTGTGAAGTACCGCAAGCAGCACCACCCGGGTCGCTCGGGCGCTGCTAAGGGCGGAACCACCGTAACCTTTGGTGAATACGGCATTCAGGCGCTGACTCCGGCCTACGTGACCAACCGTCAGATTGAAGCCGCTCGTATCGCCATGACCCGTCACATCAAGCGTGGCGGTAAGGTCTGGATCAACATTTACCCAGACCGTCCGTTGACCAAGAAGCCTGCCGAAACCCGCATGGGTTCCGGTAAGGGTTCACCTGAATGGTGGGTCGCGAACGTCAAGCCGGGACGAGTTCTGTTCGAACTCTCCGGTGTTAGTGAAGAGGTAGCTCGCGAGGCCCTGCGCCTGGCGATCCACAAGCTGCCATTGAAGGCACGCATCGTGCGTCGTGAGGGTGGTGAATAGGAATGGCTATCGGTTCAAAGGACCTAACCATTGAAGCTTTGGATGGCTACGACAATGCTCGTCTGAACGAGGAATTGAAGAAGGCCAAGGCTGAGCTGTTCAACCTACGCTTCCAGTCGGCCACCGGCCAGCTGGAGACTCACGGTAATCTGAAGGCTGTCAAGCGCGACATCGCACGCATCTACACTGTGCTGCGCGAACGCGAGCTGGGCATTCGTCAGGAAGTCGTTGTCCCGGTTGAAGAAACCAAGAAGGGCAAGGAATCCAAGTAATGAGCGAGAAGGAGAACGGTGTGGATAACGCTACCGAGCGTAACGACCGCAAGACCCTCCGTGGTTACGTGGTTTCCGACAAGATGCAGAAGACCATCGTCGTGGACGTAGAGGACCGTGTAAAGCACGCCCTGTACGGCAAGGTGATGCGTCGCAACAAGAACGTGAAGGCTCACGACGAGAATAACGAAGCCGGCATTGGCGACTTGGTTATCATCTCGGAGACTCGCCCGCTGTCTGCCGACAAGCGCTGGCGTCTGGTGGAGATCGTCGAGAAGGCTAAGTAAGCCCTCTTGGTGATTCCACGGATAACGTGAATTGCTGAAAACGCCCCGGATAGCTCCACTAGGAGCACCGGGGCGTTTTTCTATGCTCATTTCCTTAACCCGGCTGGAGCCAGCCGGGCGCTGAGGCATCGCTTGAATTCATTGAAGAATTTACCGCCCCACGGGGATGCTTCTGATGTCATGATGGTGACATGGACACGCAAGTAGGCTTTCTGGCCGCGGCCGCAACCACCGCAACGGCCGGGGAAAAGAACTGGCTACTGACGTTATTGGATTATTCCGACCTGGTGGTCGCCGTCGGCGTGGTGGCTGCCGTCGCCACCTATATTTTGCGCTCCCGGGTCGATCAAGCAGATCAATGGTGGAAGCGGGTTCAGTATGGACTGGATCTACGCCGCAGCAAAGATCCAAATGACCTTATTATTAGTAATCGGATTCTGGAGATGCTCCAGCCGGAAATGCCTACCGGTGACGAAGCGCTAGGCGACCACATCGCGCGCTGGTATCGGAATCGGAGCAGGTGGCGGGTGCGGCGGGTTGAAGCCCAGTTCGTCGCCGGGTTGCTTACTAGAGACGTTTCAGATGAACTGGCAGCATACCTCCGGCCGACTGTGGATCTAAGAGATAATGGCAGCGAAGGGCAAGGTGGGTCAACGTGAAAAGATTCAAGATCTCCGAGCTGCAGCTTGAGGAGATGGAGCTGGTGCGCGACGGCGACAACATCATCATCCAACAGGTTGCCGGAGAGCCGCTGACGAAGCCGATTCCCATCCGAAAGTTCCGCGAAATGGTTAGCCAAGCTCAGACTGTTCAGGGGTTGAACTGGCGGTTGGGACAAGAAAATGATCGGAGTATTCAGATCCTCGCTACGCTAGCCGAGAAGAACCCCGAAGCTTGGAGCGATGGATTGTAGGTATTTCCCTAGCGTGCCCAGACCTTTCCATCTGACCGGGACGCCTACACCTGGGTTCATCGATTTCCGAATAGGTGTGCATCGGATTGTTCTTCGCAGTGTTTCCGTGGATGTGCTCAGCTGCAGATCACGCCTTGGAACCTTCGCAAGGGGTAGCTGAGATGCTTGAATTCGAGCAACTCAATCACCAATCGGCGGATGAACCGCACTCGACTGCCGCCGATAGCAGCTCGGAGTGAATCCCAAAACCTTGCGGAAATCCGCGGAAAGGTGGGCCTGATCGGTGTACTGTAGCTCGGCGGCAAGCTGCACGATGCTTAGCGAAAGGGCTTCACGCAGCCGCTGAGCTGCTTCCAGCAACCGATACCGGCGTATCAATGTCAAAGGTGACAGCCCAAGGTACTTCAACGCCAACCGCTGAACGCTGCGGACCGATAGATTCAAGGCGGCAGCCAAATCCTCCACACGAACTAGGTCCCGGGATTCGTTGATCGTCTCAAGCAGGCGATTGGCCAGCAACCCTTGCTCCTCGGGCTGGGGGAGTATCCGACGTAACCCGAGGCTTAACACCTGCGTAGCCGCCATTTCGGGATTGTGGCCGGTCGAATCCATCAGACTGGAGATGTGCCCGTGCAACTGTGGCATATCCATGTCCACCTCGCGGTCTAATAAGTCACGAGGCTCATGCACGAACGCTCGCGCCGCTGCCGGCAACACAAGTGCGGCCACCGCCCACCCAGATTCACGCAGTTCTCGGTGCGAAGCCCCGGTAGTGGGGCCGGACAGACTGACTCCATTGGATTGAATCACCAGATTCATCATTGGAAAAGGCAAGAGCTCTTGCCGGGAGGTTTTCCCAGAAGCGATCTGCCAACGCACCACCCAAAACCAGCCCACTTGTTCGGCCAGCGACTTCGGTGGAGGCAAGCGCAGAAAGCGCGGTAAACGTGCCGGATACAGCACCCCTCGACCATCGCCTATCTCCATCATGAATGTCATCCCCAAAAGCTGTCGTGAATCTACAAGATTCAGAGTGCCACAACTGGCTACGTTAGGGGCATGGAAGATCTCAACGAATCCACTCAGGGTGTCACGGGGACGCACACCGAGAAAGGCATCCCACACGGCTCGACCAGCCTGACACCTTTCCTTGCCATCCCGAACGCGACCGCCGCGCTCGAGTTTTACCGTGACGTCTTCGGTGCACGCATCGTGGACACCACCGTCATGGGTGGCATCTTGGTCCACGCGGAACTCGACTTCGGTCAGGGACGACTGCAGCTGGGCGAGCCAAACCCGGACTATGGACTAGTGGCCCCACCGACACCACCTCAGGCCTGCTATTCCCTGGGCCTGTACTGTGCGCAGGTCGATGACATCCTCGCACGTGCCGAAGCCCAAGGGGCCACAATCCGGGAACCGGTCACGAACTTTGTTTCAGGTGACCGTTTCGCCTCGATTATTGACCCATACGGAGTGCGCTGGTCAATCATGAGCCGGGTGGCGGATCTCTCGGAAGCTGAGAGTGCAGAACGGGTAGCACGTTGGGCCGCTGAACAGCAGTCTTAGGTATAACAGATGCCTACTGGGCACTCACGTACGGTATGGTCAATACTGCACCCGGTGCTGGGGATGTGGGTATTTGATCTAGCGAAGAGGGAAAGCGCCCTGGCTATCGAACCCGCTTCGCTCTTGGTGATCTGCCTATATCCGCTAAGCTCAGGGAATGCATCCGGCTACCCGTAAACAGTTGTCACGCCTTGCTTGGGGAGTCATACTCAGCGGATGTTTGGGCATCGGATTGCTTCCATACGTGGATTTCCTGGCCGGCGGGTGGCTACCCAAGCTACAAGCCTTCCAGCCGTTTCTCTTGCTCCTTCCAGTGTTGGCGCTGGTGCTGGGTATAGTGCGTAGACACTGGATATTCAGTGGATTCGTGGCGTTGTCCTTAGTACTAGGCACTATGCCGATAATCCAAACGAACCCGGCTGGGGTGCACCCGGAAGCGAGCCAGAACGGTATGAACGTTTTAGCCTTTAATTCCTTGAAGGCTAGTGCTGATCCAACCGCGTTGGCTGAGCTGATCGGGAAAGCGGATCCTGATCTACTGATCCTGGTGGAAAGCAGCGAACAACTGCACCGGAAGCTGGAGTCACGTGGAGCGCTGGGGGCCTTCGGGTATCGGACCGAAGAAGTGGTGGACGGGGGAGAGCGGGATACCGTCATCTTCTCCAAATATTCGCTAAAGGAAAAAACTCGAGAACTGGATTCCACTCAGACCGGATGGTATTCCCTGCCAGTAGCGCAAGTACAGACACCCCAAGGGTTGATCAATGTTGCTGGCATTCATATTTATCCGCCAGTCGGAGATGCGAAGCGGTGGAAGCAGGGCCTCGAAGCAGTAGGTACGTGGGCCCGCCAAGAGACCAACACTCCAGTCATTTTGGCCGGTGATTTTAATGCGGTGCGGGCCCATCCGGGATTCCGTGACATGAAAACAGGATTCGTCGATGCCGACGGTTTCCTTCCGGCCGCAACGTGGCCAGCAGACCGGAAAATCTCTTCCCTGATTGGCATCGATCATATTCTGGTTCGGGACCTAGCAGTGGCAGAATTCTCTGTTCACAAAGTCGAGGGCTCCGACCATCTGGCAATCAGTGCCACTTTGGGCGTTGAGTGAAGTCAAAATGATCAGAGAAGACAATCCTCTGAAACCAAGAGCTGACAAAGTAGAGGTATTTCGTCGGGGTTCGCTGGGTGTGTGAAGTTCCGCTGAAACTGTTGGTTCGCGCTGACTAAAATTGAGTTGGGTCGATCAGCAGATGCAGACTCGCCGCTGGCTGGAATCTTTTTCCACTTCTCGGTGATTCGAGGACGATCCTGAAAGATTCACGTGATCAGTCCGGATGGTTAGGACCGGGGCGCCGTTTATTTCATTCCGGCGGGGTTCGGCCAGGTAGATTCGTACCGCCGATGCGGAACGGTGTGAGGCTATACCGCCGTTGTTTGCTTCCTAGAGGAGAGCTTCACCGATGTGCAACTGTTCCAGTATTTCGAGACTAGGAGATAACCTTTATATCCATCGGAACAGATAGGAGCTAGCCCAACCGGAAGCTACCCGCCGGTCGTTCCGGTGTCCTGCAACCGTCCACCTTTCGCGGTAACACTCTAACTTCACGGAGCGGTAGTTAGGCGATTGAGGTTTTGGTTCCAGGGGGTATTGTGAATTGAAGTGCGCTGCTTCATGGGCGGACTTGGTAAAACTGCCAATTGGCGGGAATCGCCTGATCCCGTTGAGATTTTTCGTATAAACGGCAGCCGGGCTCGAGTGGGAAGACGCTTAGACCGTGGATTTCGGACTGCGCATGAAATTCGTTGAAGCGTGTGACATCTCAATCCAATGCGATTTAGACCTGGAAACGAGGTTCATCGGAACGTTTCAATGGCTCGAAATGCAGGTCTGCGGGACACACAGCGACGCCCGGGATATAGTGACGCAAAGGCCGAATGAAACACGCCATACGCACCTGCCGCAGCACGGAGCTGAGCCATCTCGGATAGCCGGGTGGACCCAGCGCGCAGATACTGGTACCAACCCCACTGAACCGGGGAATTTGGCAGCAACATTCACAGTGCTTCGTAATCGGTACTGGACCCTAACAGGAGGAACAGCAAGAAAAAGTCTACGCGTAAGAAGCCGGGCCGCGATACCCTTGTCTTCTTCTGGACGGCCGTTGTTCTTGGAACCTTGGGAGCACTGATTCCATCGCTGGGTGCAAGAGTATTGGGGTTGAACCTTGAAACCCTGGTTATGCTCCAAATGGTCAGCGCACTGCTATTCGTTACCGCCGGAATTCTCGGGCTAGTGGTCGTACATAAAGTGATTGCGATGCTTATGTATCTGGTGCACCACAAACCCTAATAGTGGCCTAAAACCGATCATTGACGGGCATCGATGCTATTAGCGCAGTCTCTGCCAGACCGGCCAGCTTGATGATATGGGGCAGGTTGCGTTCATGGGAACTCTGCACCTAATTGGCGTTTGACCTCCGATATAGGTTCCTTGGTTGGAACTATGGTCAAGTATTCGACCACTGCCATAGCGGTATATTTCAGTGCCCCGAATTCTAAAGTCACCTGAGGACAGCTAGTCAGTGGGGATTCCAGCAAAATGCCGCGCAACATGCTGGGCCATCGATGTGACCAACAACGCGTGATTAGCCTCTACCACACTGTTTCTAAACCATGCGAATTTGGGCTAGGATTGATACTTGTGCGCATTCTGTCCGAGGACTATCCACCTTCGGCATGATGCAGTGCGGGTGAAATCGTTCAAACGCGCAGCGCAACCTTGATATTTTACGCCTCGGCCCTGCCGCCATTCGGGATCAGCATTCGGTGCGCCCACGCCGGTGGGGGTAAGCGATCGTATCAAGGAGACCATATCCGTTCCGCAAGGCTCATTTATGAGAACCAGCGAGACGACAGGAGTAAGAAGTGATTCAGAAAGAGTCGCGACTCAAGGTTGCTGATAACACCGGTGCTAAGGAAATCCTTACCATCAACGTGCTCGGTGGCTCGAAGCGTCGCTACGCAAGCATTGGCGACACTATTGTCGCAACCGTCAAGGATGCCATTCCTGGCGGCAACGTAAAGAAGGGTGACGTCGTCAAGGCTGTCATCGTTCGCACCAAGAAGGAAATCCGTCGTGTCGACGGCTCCTACATCAAGTTCGACGAGAACGCTGCGGTGATCTTGAAGAACGAGGCCGAGCCTCGCGGTACCCGTATTTTCGGTCCAGTAGGTCGTGAACTTCGCGATAAGAAGTTCATGAAGATCGTTTCCTTGGCTCCGGAGGTGCTGTAAGCATGGGTGCAAAGATCAAGAAGGGTGACCTGGTTCAGGTCATCGCAGGCGGCGACCGCGGTAAGCAGGGCAAGGTCCTGAAGGTCTTCCCAGAAGCTCAGCGCGTTCTGGTTGAAGGCGTTAACCGCGTCACCAAGCACACCAAGGCAGGCCAGACCGAATCCGGTTCGACCACCGGCGGTATCGAGGTTGTCGAAGCCCCAATGCACGTTTCGAACGTTGCAGTGGTGGATCCAGAGACCAAGAAGCCTACCCGCGTTGGTTTCCGCGAGGAAACCGTTGAAAAGGACGGCGTGAGCAAGACTGTTCGCGTTCGTTACGCCAAGGCTTCCGGAAAGGATCTGTAATGACTGAAGCAGCCACCAAGATCCAGCCACGTCTGAAGGCTAAGTACACCGCAGACATCCGCCCTGCCCTGCAGGAGCAGTTCAACTACAAGAACCCAATGCAGGTCCCAACCCTGACCAAGGTTGTTGTGAACATGGGTGTCGGCGAGGCCGCCAAGGACTCGAAGATCATCGAAGGCGCCGTACGCGATCTGACCGCTATTACCGGTCAGAAGCCAGTGGTCACCAAGGCCCGCAAGTCGATCGCACAGTTCAAGCTGCGCGAAGGCATGCCAATTGGTACCCACGCCACCCTGCGTAACGACCGTATGTGGGAATTCGTTGACCGCCTGATCACCCTGGCACTGCCTCGTATCCGCGACTTCCGCGGGTTGAGCGATCGCCAGTTTGATGGCAACGGTAACTACACCTTCGGTCTGACCGAACAGTCGATGTTCCACGAAGTCGATCAGGACAAGATCGATCGCGTTCGTGGTATGGACATCACCGTGGTGACCACCGCCAAGAATGATGACGAAGGCCGCGCCTTGCTTAAGGCTCTGGGCTTCCCATTCAAGACCGAAAACTAAACTCACTACGTTACAGGTCCGATACAAAGGAAACCGTAACGAGGAAGGGCTGAAGCCCACATGTCTATGACAGATCCAGTCGCAGATATGCTGACTCGTCTGCGCAATGCCAACTCGGCATACCACGACAGCGTTTCGATGCCGTCGAGCAAGCTGAAGGTTCGCATTGCCAACATCCTGAAGGAACAGGGCTACATCGCCTCCTTCGAGGAAGAAGCAGCTGAAGTCGGCAAGAAGCTGACCATCACTTTGAAGTACGGCCCACTGCGCGAGCGTTCGATCGCCGGTGTCCGTCGCATCTCCAAGCCAGGTCTGCGCGTTTACGCAAAGTCCACCAACCTGCCACACGTGCTGGGCGGCTTGGGTATTGCAATCCTGTCCACCTCCTCCGGTCTGCTTACCGACCGTCAGGCAGCCAAGAAGGGCGTGGGTGGGGAAGTCCTCGCCTACGTCTGGTAACGGAAAGGTAGGGAATACACAATGTCACGTATTGGACGTCTACCAATTACCGTTCCTGCCGGCGTTGAGCTGAAGATCGACGGTCAGGCCGTCTCCGCCAAGGGTCCTAAGGGTGAGCTGTCGCTTAACGTTGCAGCACCAATCACCGTTGCCTTGGAAGAGAACACCCTGACCGTGTCTCGCCCAAACGATGAGCGCGAATCGCGTTCGCTGCACGGCTTGACCCGCAGCCTGATCGAAAACATGATCATCGGTGTCACCCAGGGTTACGAGAAGAAGCTCGAAATCCACGGCACCGGTTACCGTGTGCAGGCCAAGGGTGCAGGTCTAGAGCTTGCTCTGGGCTTCTCCCACCCGGTCAACGTTGAAGCACCAGCGGGCATCACTTTGACCGTTGAGGGCAACAACAAAATCACCGTTGCTGGTATCGACAAGCAGCAGGTCGGCGAGGTTGCCGCTAACATCCGCAAGCTGCGTAAGACCGAGCCTTACAAGGGCAAGGGCATTCGCTACGCTGGCGAGATCATCCGCCGCAAGGTCGGAAAGGCTGGTAAGTAATTATGGCTATCGGAATCAAGGGCAAGAGCAAGTCTGCAGCTCGTGGCCGTCGTCACCTGCGCGTGCGCAAGCGCATCGTTGGTACCTCGGTACGCCCACGTTTGGTTGTCAACCGCTCGGCTCGCCACATCTTTGTACAGATTGTGGACGACTCGCAGGGCATCACCCTGGCAAGCGCTTCGACCATGGAAGCCGATCTGCGTGCTTTCGAAGGCGACAAAACCGCAAAGTCCAAGCGCGTTGGTGAGCTCGTAGCCGAGCGCGCCAAGGCTGCTGGTGTTGAGGCTGTTGTGTTCGACCGCGGCGGCAACAAGTACCACGGTCGCGTTGCAGCCGTGGCTGACGGCGCTCGTGAAGGTGGGCTGGCACTGTGAGCGAATCAACTAACGAGAAGGAAACTCAGGTGTCTGAAGCTACCGAGGCAGTCGAGACTGCAGCGGCTAACGACAACAACTCTCGTCGCAACGAAGGCCGTGGCCGTCGTAACGAGGGTGGCCGTGGTCGTGGCCGCGAGAACCGCGATAACCGCAACGAAGACAAGGACAAGTTCCTTGAGCGCGTTGTAACCATCAACCGCGTTTCCAAGGTTGTCAAGGGTGGCCGTCGTTTCAGCTTCACCGCACTCGTTGTGGTGGGCGATGGCAACGGTACCGTTGGCGTTGGTTACGGCAAGGCTAAGGAAGTTCCGGCCGCTATCGCCAAGGGCGTTGAAGAAGCCAAGAAGAACTTCTTCCGCGTACCACGCGTTGGCACCACCATCCCGCACCTGGTCAAGGGAGAGGACGCCGCTGGCGTCGTTTTGCTTCGCCCAGCTGCTCCGGGTACCGGCGTTATCGCCGGCGGTCCGGTGCGTGCGGTACTGGAGTGCGCCGGCATCCATGACGTGCTGTCCAAGTCGATGGGTTCGCAGAACCAGATCAACATTGTGCACGGCACCGTTGCAGCACTGAAGGCTCTGGAAGAGCCTCAGGCTGTGGCTGCCCGCCGCGGTCTGCCTCTGGACGAGGTTGCCCCGGCCGCAATGCTCCACCACATCCAGACCCAGAAGGCAGGTGCATAGGCAATGGCAAAGAACATTGTCCCAAGCGACGCCAAGCTGGAGATCACCCAGACCAAGTCCGTCATTGGTGCAAAGCAGGGCCACCGCGACTCCCTGCGTTCGCTCGGTTTGAAGCGCGTTGGCCACACTGTGGTCCGCACCGCTGATCCGGTGACCGTAGGCATGCTCAATAAGGTCCCACACCTGGTGAAGGTTGAGGAGGCTAAGTAACATGTCTGAAAAGGAAAACGCACTCAAGGTACACCACCTGCGTCCAGCCGAAGGTGCCAAGACCGCTAAGACCCGTGTGGGTCGTGGTGAGGCATCCAAGGGTAAGACCGCAGGCCGTGGTACCAAGGGCACCAAGGCTCGCTACCAGGTCAAGGCCGGTTTCGCAGGCGGGCAGCTGCCGCTGCACATGCGTCTGCCGAAGCTGCGCGGCTTCAAGAATCCGTTCCGCGTCGAGTACCAGGTTGTAAACCTGGACAAGATCAACGAACTGTTCCCAGAAGGTGGCGAAGTCACCGTCGAGGCACTGGTTGCCAAGGGCGCCGTCCGCAAGAACCAGCCTGTCAAGGTGCTGGGCACCGGCGAGATCTCGGTCAAGGTTGACGTGAAGGTTGACGCCTTCTCGGCTTCCGCTGAGTCGAAGATCGCCGCTGCTGGCGGTTCGGTCACCACCCTCTAAACCAGGGTTGATCAATAGCTAAATGTCCCGCCGAATCTGTCGCAAGGCAGCTTCGGCGGGACTTTTGAGTTAACTTTGTCTAACCGTCAAAGAATGCTAAATCGGCTACCCGACTTCGGGTACTGTAGATATTTGGGGTTGTTCACGGTACATGAACTGCGGCATATTTGGCGCGCCGGTACTTCGAACCGCTAGAATTCTTAAAGTCAATGCAAGAGCCACAATCACGGGCTCAAGCTAATACGTCAGGAGGACGCTTGTTCAGCGCCATAGCCCGAGTCTTTCGGACGCCTGACCTGCGCAACAAGTTGCTGTTCACGCTCGCTATTATTGCGATCTATCGTGTGGGCGTTTTTATCCCGGCTCCGGGTGTAAATTACAGCAACGTTCAGCAGTGTCTGGCAATGGGTGAAACCACCGACGGCATTTATCAGTTCGTCAACCTCTTCAGCGGGGGAGCCCTACTGCAGGTCTCCATTTTCGCGATGGGTATTATGCCGTACATTACCGCCGCGATTATTGTGCAGCTGCTGCGTGTGGTGATTCCACACTTCGAAGCCCTGCACAAGGAGGGTCAGGCCGGTCAGGCCAAGATGACCCAGTACACCCGCTACCTGACTATTGCTTTGGGCTTGTTGCAAGCCACCACCCTGGTCACCCTGGCACGCACCGGAACCCTGTTCCCGGCCTGTCAGCTGCCACTGGTTCCAAATGACTCGCTGATGATCATCCTGCTGATGATTATCACCCTGACAGCGGGCACCGGTCTGATCATGTGGATGGGCGAACTTATTACCGAGAAGGGTATCGGCAACGGCATGTCCATGCTGATCTTCATCTCGATCGCTTCGGGCTTCCCCTCTGCCATGGGCGCCATCGGCCGCTCCCAGGGCTGGGGCGTCTTCACCGGCGTCATGCTCGTAGGTTTCCTGGTGATCGCACTGGTAGTCTTCGTGGAGCAGTCGCAGCGCCGTGTCCCGGTTCAGTATGCCAAGCGCACCATTGGTCGCCGCACCGTGGGTGGTACCTCGACCTACATCCCGATCAAGGTCAACATGGCCGGTGTGATCCCGGTAATCTTCGCCAGTTCGATCTTGGCGCTACCGCAGATGATTGTGCAGTTCAACATCCGTGATGATGGAACTCTGCCAGACTGGGCGCTGTGGTTGCAGACCCACTCTGCTACATCCTCGCCGTACTACATGGCTGTCTATAGCCTGATGATTATCGGCTTCACTTACTTCTACGTGGCGATCACTTTCAACCCTGTTGAGGTGGCCGACAACATGAAGAAATACGGTGGGTTTATCCCCGGCATCCGTGCCGGCAAACCAACCTCCGATTACCTGAGTTACGTGATCTCCCGAGTCACGCTGCCAGGTTCGCTTTACCTCGCAATTGTTGCGCTGATTCCGCTGATCGCGTTCGTTTTGTTCAATGCCGACCAAAACTTCCCATTCGGCGGTACCTCGATCCTCATCATGGTTGGTGTGGGTCTGGAAACCGTCAAGCAGATTAACGCACAAATGCAGCAACGAAACTACGAAGGGCTTCTACGATGACTCGACTGTTGATTATCGGACCACCCGGGGCCGGCAAAGGCACCCAAGCCGTGAAGATCTCCGAGCGCCTAGAGATCGTGGCGATCTCCACCGGTGACATCTTCCGCGCCAACGTCAAGGGCGGAACCCCACTGGGTGTGGAAGCCAAGAAGTACATCGACGCCGGCAACTTCGTTCCGGACTCGGTCACCAACAACATGGTGCAGGATCGTCTGGTCCAGGAGGATGTCGCCGAAGGCTTCCTGCTCGATGGCTACCCACGCACCAGCGCCCAGGTTGATGCCCTGGATGAGATGCTGGCCGCACAGAACCAGAAACTGGATGCCGTGCTGCAGTTGACCGCCGATGACAACGAGCTGGTTGAGCGTCTGCTCAAGCGTGCGGAAATCGAAGGCCGCGCAGATGACACCGAAGAAGTCATCCGTCACCGCTTGTCCCTCTACCACGCGGAAACCCAGGTTGTGGTGGACCGTTACCAAGAGCGCGGGATCGTGCGTCAGGTAGACGGCATCGGCGGAATCGACGAGGTCACCGACCGCGTCATGGCCGCACTGAACGTCAACGCCTAGTCCAGAACAGGCACAGGCCAAGGATCGTACCGAACATCCCGTACGGGTACCGGTACGGTCCTTGAGCCATTTATAGAGAACTACGCCGCAACACTCGATGTTGCGGACAAGCTAAGGGGGAGCCCATGGCATTGGGACAACCAAAAATCGAATATAAGTCCAACGCGCAGATCCTGAAAATGCGTGAAGCCGGACTGGTGCTCGCCGAAGCCTTGGACGAAGCAGTTGCCGCATCCAAGCCAGGGGTGGCCACCAAAGAAGTGGACGCGGTCTTCGCATCCGTCCTCGCGCGCCACGGAGCCACCAGTAACTTCCTTGGCTATCACGGCTTCCCAGCCAGCATCTGCGCCTCGGTTAACCACGAGGTAGTTCACGGCATCCCGGGAGACTATGTGCTCAAAGACGGGGACGTGCTCAAGATTGACGGTGGAGCCATTGTTGATGGCTGGCATGCAGACTCGGCCCGCACCGTGCTGCTGGGCACCGTGGATGAAGCAGATCAACGCCTGAGCGACATTACCGAACAGGCCATGTGGGCCGGCATCGCAGCATTGGATGGGGCACGCTTTATCGGCCAGATCGGCCAAGCCATAGAAAAGTATGTTCACGCCCAACCCGGGCCACGGCTTGGGATTCTGGAAGAGTACTGTGGTCACGGCATCGGGTCGGCCATGCACATGGCCCCGGATGTGTTGAACTACAACAGTGGACACCGCGGGCCCCGCGTTAAGCCAGGAATGGCATTAGCTATCGAACCGATGTTGGTGCGCGGCAAACTGGATACCAGCGTGCTGGAAGATGACTGGACGGTCATCACCAATGATGGGCAGAACGCCTCGCAGTGGGAGCACACCGTCGCGGTTCATCTAGGTGGCATCTGGGTGTTGACCGCAGCAGATGGCGGAGAAGCAGGTTTGGCACCCTTTGGTGTCACCCCGGCTCCGATCAAGGCCTAATAGATCCTAAGATCCGGCACCGGCGTGCCGGATCTTACATTTTAAAGCGGTCCAAAAATTTGTGACCAAGGGTATGCATAGCGTATTCTTGACTGTTGGTTGTCTATTTAACTGAGCCCAAAACCCCTAACAGGTGATGCGGCCGGGCAAAAAGTCAGCCAGAACCAATTACTTGTTGCTGTCATAAGGCAGCAACTACCAAAGTTAGCGGGGAAAATGGCCAAGAAGGAAGGTGTCATCCAGGTAGAGGGCACGGTAACCGAAGCATTGCCAAACGCAATGTTCCGCGTTGAGTTGCCAAACAAGCACGTTGTGCTTGCAACTATCTCGGGTAAGATGCGCCAGCACTACATTCGAATCCTCCCAGAGGACCGGGTGCAGGTTGAAATGAGCCCATACGATCTCAACCGAGGTCGTATCGTTTACCGCTACAAGTAAATCAGTAGTTTTTAGATTGTGATCCGGCGGACGTCCAAGGAATTACTTCCCGCGACGGCCGCTTGAACATTGTCTTCTGACGGGCTTGTTTACCGCTCCAACAAATAACTGCAACCGCAAGAGGAGTAAACCCTTGAAGGTTAACCCTAGCGTGAAGCCGATCTGCGACAATTGCAAGGTTATCCGCCGCAATGGTCGTGTCATGGTGATCTGCGAGAACCCACGCCACAAGCAGCGTCAGGGCTAAAGTCCCGTTTCGGGATTTTACCTACGCGTAGTAATGAAATAGGCAGTGCCGCGTCGAATCAACGCGCGATGCATACCCCCGGTTCGGAGGCTGGGGACCACTACTGAAGTGGATTGGCACTGTTACAGACCTTCGAACGTTGAAAGGTAGCCACATATGGCTCGTTTAGCAGGCGTGGACATTCCACGCGAGAAGCGCGTAATCATCGCGCTGACTTACATCTACGGCGTGGGTAAGACCCGTGCGGAAGAGACCATCGCGGCCACCGGGATTGACCCGAACACCCGCGTTAAGGATCTCGCCGACGCTGAACTGGTTCAGCTGCGTGACTTCATTGAAGGCACCTACAAGGTGGAAGGTGACCTGCGCCGCGAGGTTCAGGCTGACATCCGCCGCAAGGTAGAAATCGGTTCCTACGAAGGTCTTCGTCACCGTAAGGGTCTGCCGGTTCGCGGTCAGCGCACCAAGACCAATGCTCGTACCCGTAAGGGCCCGAAGCGCACCGTCGCCGGTAAGAAGAAGACTCGCTAAACCTTAGCGATCTAGATCCAAAAACTTTTTCGTAGGAGAAGAAATGCCCCCTAAGACTCGTGGAGCGGTGCGTAAGCCGCGTCGCAAGGACAAAAAGAATATCGCGCTAGGACAGGCGCATATCAAAAGCACCTTCAACAACACCATCGTATCGATCACCGATCCGACCGGTGCTGTGATTTCGTGGGCTTCGGCCGGCGAGGTTGGCATGAAGGGTTCGCGTAAGTCGACCCCATACGCTGCCCAGATGGCTGCCGAGTCCGCTGCAAAGCGCGCTCAGGAGCACGGCATGCGCAAGGTTGACGTTTTCGTCAAGGGCCCAGGTTCGGGACGCGAAACCGCGATCCGTTCGCTGCAGGCTGCTGGCCTTGAGGTTGGGTCCATCCAGGACGTTTCCCCAAGCGCCCACAACGGTTGCCGCCCGCCAAAGCGTCGCCGCGTCTAATTCAACCGCTGGGCCGGTTCAGAAGTCACCGACACATCCGCGTCGGTGACATTCTGGGCCTAAAGCCTGCAACAGACGTACGCCGCCGAGGCTACCGTCGTTTCCACCCCCGTGTTGCGTCATATAGCGGACGCTCGCCGAAAGGAAATGTTAGTGCTCATTACGCAGCGCCCAACCCTGACCGAAGAAGTTGTTTCCGAGAATCGCTCCCGGTTCGTTATCGAACCGTTGGAGCCGGGCTTTGGCTACACCCTAGGTAACTCGCTTCGCCGTACCCTGCTCTCCTCGATCCCTGGTGCCTCGGTAACCAGTGTTCGAATTGACGGTGTACTGCACGAGTTCTCCACCGTAGCTGGTGTGAAGGAAGACGTCACCGAACTGGTTCTGAACATCAAGAACCTGTCCGTGTCCTCCGAGCACGACGAACCGGTTGTCGCCTACCTGCGCAAGCAGGGCCCAGGCGTCGTCACCGCAGCGGACATCACCCCGCCAGCCGGTGTCGAGTTCCACAACCCGGAACTGCACATTGCTACCTTGAACGCCAACGGCAAGTTCGATATGGAACTGACCATTGAGCGTGGCCGTGGCTACGTGTCTGCTGCCCAGAACAAGAGCGCTGACGCCGAGATCGGCCGGATTCCGGTTGACTCGATCTACTCGCCAGTTCTGAAGGTGACCTTCCGCGTGGAAGCCACCCGTGTGGAGCAGCGCACCGACTTCGATCGCCTGATCGTTGATGTGGAGACCAAGGAATCGATCTCGCCACGCGACGCCGTCGCATCGGCCGGTACCACCCTGGTAGAACTGTTTGGCTTGTTCCGCGAGCTGAACACCACCGCCGAAGGTATCGAGATTGGCCCATCGCCAACCGACGCAGCTCTGGCTGCTGACATGGCGTTGCCGATCGAGGATCTGGAACTGACCGTACGTTCGTACAACTGCCTCAAGCGCGAAGGCATCCACTCGGTGGGTGAATTGGTCACCCGCTCGGAAGCCGACCTGATGGACATCCGTAACTTCGGTGCGAAGTCCATTGACGAAGTCAAGGCAAAGCTTGTTGAACTCGGATTGGCCCTGAAGGATTCCCCTCCAGGTTTCGATCTCGGTTCCCGTGCCGCCATGGAAGATGGCGACGATGTCTACGGAGACGGCAGCCTCTAGGCACCGCGTCTGGCGACAAACTACTTCATCCGTGAGGCCGGTTCACCCCGGCCACACCGGATTATTCATCTAGGAGAACACCAATGCCAACCCCATCAAAGGGTCCGCGTCTCGGAGGCAGCGCAGCACACGAGCGACTGATCCTCGCTAACCTGTCTGCACAGCTGTTCGAGAACAAGCAGATCACCACCACCCTGAACCGCGCCAAGCGTCTGCGTCCACACGCAGAGCGCCTGATCACCTTCGCCAAGCGCGGGGATCTGGCCTCGCGCCGCCGCGTTCAGTCGGTTATCGCCTCGCGTAGCCGCACCAACAAGTCCGTTGTTTACGAATTGTTCGAAAACATCGCACCGGTAATGGCTAACCGCGAAGGTGGTTACACCCGCATCACCAAGATCGGCAACCGTAAGGGCGACAACGCTCCAATGGCTGTCATCGAGCTGGTCATGGAGCCAGTATCGCCTAAGCAGGCCGTGGTGAAGGAAGCCGAGAAGGCCGCCGAAAAGGCTGCCCCAGAGGTAACCGAAGAGGCCTAAAGAACCTCTTGAGGTAATTCACCTCGACCGTTAGTCGGTCAGCCAAAGACCCCGGAAGATCATTCCGGGGTCTTTGCTTTTGGCCGGCAGCATCTGAACCTAACGGCTGATCTCGAACAGATTCCACGGAGCAAAATGATGTCCATCAGTAGCAGCGCCCAAATCCCGCACCCCTTGGGTGCCGTCGTCAGCGACGGACCGGCGGAACCTGCCACTATCCGGGTGCGCATGCGGATCGGCTACGACGGATCGGCCTTCCACGGTTGGGCACGGCAACCCAATGTTGTGGGCGTACAACAGGTCGTTGAAGAAGCACTGTTCACACTGATCCGCCGTCCGGTGCGCGTCACCGTGGCTGGGCGTACTGACGCCGGGGTACACGCCCGCGCCCAAGTAGTGCACTTTGATCTGACCGAAACCGAGTATGCGCAATTACCGCGGCGTGCCGAGCTGGAGCCACCGGCGGCGTTAGTGCGCCGACTAAACGGGGTACTTGGAGCGCAGGAAGGCGCGGTACTGGTACTTGATGCCCAGCGTGCCGAACCGGGTTTTGATGCCCGATTCTCCGCCCTGCAACGACGCTACTCCTACCGGATCGCTGACGGACTAGAACGCTGGGACCCGTTAACCCGGCAACTGACCATGTGGCACCGCAATCCCTTAGATGTGGCGCTGCTAAACGCTGAGGCCCACAGCGTCTTGGGGCGACATGATTTTCTGTCCTACTGCAAACCGCGTCCGGATGCCACCACGATCCGCACCCTCAAAGAATTCACGTTTATCCGGAACGAAGAGGGCATCGTGGTGGCGCACCTGGTCGCCGATGCCTTCTGCCATAATATGGTCCGCGCGCTGATTGGCGCCGCGTTGATGGTGGGCGATGGACGGGAACAACCCGGGTTCCTGCGTCAACGATTAGTGGCCATGGTGCGAGATTCAAAAACCAAGCTGGCACACCCCCGCGCCCTGGTCTTAGAAGAAGTCAGCTACCCACCAGCCAGCGAACTGGCGCTGCGCGCCTCGCTCACCCGCGCCAAGCGACGCGTTGACGAGGTCAATGTATTACTTGATCAGGGAGAATAACTACAAGTCAACGTTTGACAGCAGAGCCTGCCTGGGGCGAAGATAACTCATAGCGGTAAGTTATATCCATGATTGCGTAGTGGTTTCTGGGTCAAACCCTTGGGCGCGCACGGTAAAATTCAGGAGCAGAGCTAGTGAACGTGCGCCATCAGCTAGTGGAAGAAATCGTTGCTGGTCCCGTTGACGGGCAGATCTTCATTGTTGAAGGTGCCTTCGGTTCCGGAAAGAGTTCGCTGCTCAACGCGCTACGTCAGCACTGGGAGCCACAGCGCGAGTGCCTGATGATTCTGACAGATCAGCAAGATCATCAGCTTCCTTTTGCCGCTTTTTCCCATGTGATTGGTTCTGCTGACACCGCCTACGCGGATGTGTTAGCCGCCCTTGATGCCGCGCAGAATCCGGTGATCATGATCGATGACTTCGAGCTACTGGATCTTGCCTCGCGTCGGCTACTGTTCTGGGCCCAAGAACACCGGGCCATTTCAATAGTGATCTGCTGTCACCGCAGCGATTCGCACCAAGAATTGGTCGAGTTGCTCTCGCAACCTAACGTGCATCATGTCGCACTGCCACCACTGACCAGCGAACAGATCGCGCTGGTGCTCCACCAAGTTTGGGGATATCAACCGTTGCCCTGGCAGGTTGTTGCGGCGGCCCGGTATAGCGATGCGAACTTGCTCGCGGTGGAAACACTGGCCAGATTTGTGAGCCAGAATATGCCAGACGCCACGGGCCCGGCCGTCTGGCAAGAACATTTCCTCTACCCCTTCGATGACATCCATGCCAGTTTGCGTGAATTTTTGGAACATTTGCAGCAGGCTTATGATCCGCAGCTGATGGACGCAGCCCAACGTATGGCCATGATTGGGCCCTGCAGTGTGTCCCAAGCGGTTCAGCTCGTCGGTGCCATGGCTTTGGAGCAGCTACAGAATCTGGGATTCATCGATAATTCGCAGCAGGGTGCGCAGGTGCAACTGTCCAATAGTTTGCTGGACTTGAGCTTGCGAATCGATCTTCTTGACGGGGTGAAAATCAGTGAGTTGCGCCAGGTCATCGACGAACATCTGGATTACCCTGGCTACCAACCACCGGCAGCGCACGTGCTGTGGTGGAAACATTCCGGGATCAGTCTTCCAGAACAGGTCTTGCTGACGGCAGCTCGTGGGGCACTAGCCCAAGGACATCCACACATCACACACCTGATTCTGGAACAGAGCACCACGGCGGCGGCGTCTTGGCTACGCGCCGAGGGGCATGTCTTACAGGGTAATGCGCAGCAGGCGCGGGCTGAAGCCGATCGAGCCCTAGAACTTGCGGATCCGGAAATCCCCTTGAATGCCACCGAAGCACTGGTTTGCGTAGCCACCGGGCTATGGCCCGAACAAGCCACACGGTGTGCTAGCGTCCCCGGGCTAGAACTGTGTGCAACGGTGGTCCATCTGGGGATGCTTGGTGAATACCAACAGGTGGTCAATCTTGGCTCACAGCTGCCCCCAGACGCGGAGCGGCAGATGCGGCAGAATGTGCTGGCACTGACGGCCGTTGCCGAAGCGATGTTGGGAGACGGGAACGCGGCCCTAGAACGCTTTGAAAGTATTGGGCAGGTTCGGTTAGATGCCTCGGCCATTACCCAACAAAACGTCGCCGATGCGTTGCGCGTGGTGCTGTTCCTCACCGGCCGCTGGAGCGATCTTAAGCACCGAATCACCGAAGGGTATTCACTTCACGCGGTCAATGACCGTTCGGGGTTCAGTACGGAATTGGCGGTCCTGATGAACCAACCGTCCGGGGTACCCCTGATGCCCATTGAATACGGCACCCCTTCGCCACTTGGCTGCGTTCAGCTTCGTGAATTGGCCAAGATCGTCAATGACGCGGAGAAAGACCCGGCCACGAGTTGTGCCCGGATCATGGAACTAGCCCAGTCACACGAGAAAACCCTGCCCAGGGCTGTTCGATTAATCTACTGGGCCTGGATGGCCAGACTCTCGTACTTGGACTCACAACAAGTGGATCTGACACTGCTGGGGACCTTACGGGAAATTGCCGCGCAAACCAGTAGTAGGTTGTCACAAGTGCTATTGCTTTACGCGCGTTCACACCTCGAAACCAACCCACAGTTGGCACACAGTGCCGTTGAACAGGCCAAACGGGCCGGCATGTTGGACTGGTTCCCTGAAGCGCCGACGGCTCAGAGTGGTGAGACAGAAATACTGCTCAACCAGCTCAGCAAACGGGAGTATCAAGTGTCCGAACTCGCCGCGACGGGGCTACGCAGTCACGACATTGCCGTTGAATTGGATGTTTCGGTACGGACCGTGGAAACGCACCTCCGTAACGCCTACCGGAAACTGGCTATTAGTAGCCGACATGAGCTCAGTGCGCTGTTTAGCTCACAGGCGGTGGGCTAGTGGGTGTACCCCTCCCGGAGAGGCTGCGCAGCTACTGTGCCGCGGTGGTGAACGACGGTTGTAAACCCAACCGTGCTGGGTGGGTCATCTCTGACGGCTTTATCGACAGCCTTGATATCTGGGATCACTTTCTCACACAACACCCGTACTTAGGTCCGATCATCAAACTAGCTTCCTTGGGAGCACCGGCGGTTCCCGGAATCGACCTGCAACCGTTGGCCGCAAAATTCGGTAATGGTCAGTTACCTCGTATCGACAGCCAGGATCTGGCCGCCAGCCATTTTGAGGTCTTAGAACACCTGAGATCGCTGCTGCGTAGCGAACAGGCGATGCCGCTGGTCGTGATCCACCAACCAGCCCAGCTTGATGACTTTAGCCAAAGGATTCTCGGTGCGCTGGCACTGGAAGGAACCTTGCGGCTGGTGCTTCACCTATCTGCTGGCAACGCACTTTCGGCACGCTGGCAGAAACTGGCACGGAACGGCCAGCTGATCAGCTGCCCGGTCCTGCGTGTCACAGCGCAGGAAATACCCGAAATATGTCAACAAATTCGGGACGACGTCGTGGTGCCAGAACTGAGCGCCATTTCTGCCTACCAAGTTACCGGCGGTGAGCTGCCGGTCCTGTGGACCCTGCTCAATGATGTCGAGACATCGCAGCTGCGCAGGGTTCTAGCTACCGGAACATTTGGGGCCATAGCCCCGCTGGAACAGCTAACTCACCGACTGCGTTTATGCCGGGTACGTCTTTCGCCGCAGATCCGGCGAGTACTTGATATATGTGCGGTAGCCGGTCATCTGCCGCTCGAAGAGCTGCGTGCGTTAGCTGACCGGCCGGTGGTGGACCAGCTAATCGGCTGGGGATTACTGAGTGTGCATTCCTGTGCGGGGCACCCCGTACTGGGTTTGGCAGGCAGTCTGATTGGGCTGCATTGGGTGGGGCTGCTTTCCGCCTATGAGCATCAGGAGCTACGCACTGGACTTATCAGCAATCAGGGTTGCTGTGGGATTCGAGAAATTTACTCACACCTCACCGCAGGGGCTACGACGAGTGAGTTATCGGCGCAGGAGCTACAGTGGCGGCTGGAGCTATCTTGTGAGCAGGGAAATCTGGCGGTCGCTAAAGTCCTGGCTGAGCAACTCAAAGAACACCTGGCCACGGTGCAGAATCCTCAGGATTTTCAAGGGATCCTCAATACTGTAGCCCGGTACACGGCACTGGCCGAAGGCCCGTATCAGGCCCTGCGGATGCTTACCCGCACCAGCAATACATATCCACATAACTGGCAGGATCCGGCAAGCCGCGAGTTGATCGTGGAGATCTATCTACAAACCGGCAGACTTCTCCCGACGATCCAGCGCATTGCGCAATCATTGGGGATCCCCGCGCCGAACAGCACCGCGGACCCAAGTTTCTGGCAACTGCTGCCAGAAGATGAGCTGCGCGAACACCTGCGACGCGGACTGAGCGCCGCATCGAACGCCAATCTGCGTGCCGCAGCAGTGCACTTTGTGGCCGGACTACGTAAAGCTCAAAAAAATCCTGACCGCGGCAATGCGCGCACCCTTCGCACTACCTTCCTCTCCTATGCCGCCTACGCACTAGCATTGGGCGGGTATTGCGAGCAATGGGAAGAATTGCGGCGGTATCTGCATCAGCACTGGCAACCCTGGCACACACAGATCGCGGCCGGGTGGCAGGCAAGTCTGGGGGTGCTGCAATATCAACGTGGAGCCCTGGACGATGGCCGTCGTAGCCTCATCGACGCAGCACAGTGCGCGCGCTTAGTTAACCATGACGATGTGTGGGAAGCCGGGCACGCCTTTCAGGTGTGGCTCGATGCCCAGCAACTGGCGGACGAAGCTACAAGCAGACAACTTGACTTGCCGTTGAACGAACTCCTTGGTTTTGGCCGTAGCACCCTGGAAGCCGCACTAAATCAGGCGCTCATCAGGGAACATGATGCCCTTGAAGCGCTGCTGCCACTGACCGAAAAACTCCAAGACCCACGTGGACGAGCCATCCGACTCAGCGTTCATGCTGAATTAGGCTTTGAAGACCCGCGCCGCGTGGCGCAAATCTTGCATGGGTTGGGCCAAGAGTTCCTCTGCCTTTGGGTCATTGATGGGATTGTGCTGCGGGGCATGCTCGCGCACCGTGGGGATCTACCCATGCCGCAAAGCCGCAGAATCGAAGATCTGTTTGCTTTCACCACCGAGTTGATCCGTCGGTGCGCGGAACTGGAACTCGAACCACCGCCGGCAGAACTGGTGCAGATCTTGCACACCGCTAGCGAACAAAGCCTTGCAGTGTTACCTTTCGCCGCGTCCGAGGCCAAGAAACGCAAACTGACCCAGCGTGAGGAAGAGATTTTTGCGTTGGTACGTGCCGGTGAAAGTAACCGCACCATTGCCCGGAAGTTGACCGTCTCCATTCGTACGGTGGAGGGGCATATTGCCGCGATTCTCGATAAATACGCGCTCAGCAGCCGCCTCTTACTAAGTAACGTACCCGTTCCCGCCGCACTACCGATCTCAGCGCCTGCGCGAACTACGTAGTGGAAAAGGAAAAACAAGTAGTCACTGCGTAATGCGCTTAATGTGAGAAGGAAATAAGCTGACTGTAGTCAATGACAAGCACGAGCCGGTGGATCCTGCGATGGGGGTTGCAGGAAAGTGAATCAACACTAAACACCGGATCGAACGCACCGAGTTTCTCGAACACCGCAAGGGTTCGTCTGCGCGAAGAGCGCCGAACCCACCTCGGGGAACCGGAGCGTTAGCTTGAGCATTTGCGCGACCAGCTTCGCAGTTCGCATTTATTTGGGGGGAACTGCGCGCGAAGTCGAACTAACCGGTGGATACCACCGACGCCCAATGTGCGGGAGAATCTTTCTCCCGCACATTGCGCGTGAATCCGCGAAACGCTGCCGGATGTGACTAAAACTACCCACAATCCGCCGGATATTGCAGGTGGAGTAAGGCACAAGGAATTGGTAGTTACCCATTCAATCGGCTAAACTCTTCTAAGTTGTGTGTGTCCACGTTCGACACTACGTACCATGGCGTGACGGCTTAGTTGCATAGCCGCTGGTCTGCTCGGTACGCGAACACCTCTGGACAGCCGGTTAAATCAGTCCTCACCTGACGTACTGGTCCAAACACAAATAAACACGACAGTGCTCGTCCCTGATGGATCTCACGCCATGACACAAGTAGCTGTTTGACCAGAAACGAATCAACGTAAGGCAATTACTGTGCGTACGTACACCCCGAAGCCTGCTGACCAGACCCGTCAGTGGCACATCATTGACGCGACCGATGTAGTTCTCGGCCGTCTGGCTGTCGAAGCAGCTACCCTGCTGCGCGGCAAGCACAAGGCAACTTTCGCCTCCCACATGGATATGGGCGACCACGTCATCATCATCAACGCCGAGAAGGTTGCCCTGACCGGCAACAAGCTCGTGCAGAAGCGCGCCTACCGTCACTCCGGTTTCCCGGGCGGTCTGCGCAGCTCGAACTACGCCGAACTGCTGGAGAAGAACCCAGTTCTGGCCGTGGAGAAGGCCATCAAGGGCATGCTTCCAAAGAACAAGCTGTCGGGCGCCCAGCTGAGCAAGCTGAAGGTTTACCGCGGCGCTGAGCACCCACACGCTGCCCAGGCTCCGAAGCCATTCGAAATCACCCAGGTCGCTCAGTAGTCCTGGCCCCGAGTAGAAAACTTATTAGGAGATAATCGTGGCTCAGAACGCTGAAGAGATTAACGAATTTGAAGGCGACGCACCAGCGTCGTACACCACCGAGACCACTGCCTCGGCTGCTGCTGGCACCGAGGTTGAGCGCGCTCCACTGACCGTCTCCGGCGGTGCCGTGGGACGTCGCAAGCAGGCTATCGCCCGTGTTCGCCTGGTTCCAGGCACCGGCAAGTGGCTGCTGAACGGTCGCGAGCTGTCGGACTACTTCCCGAACAAGCTGCACCAGCAGGACGTCAACGAGCCATTCAAGGTCTTGGGCCTGGAAGGTGCTTACGACGTTTTCGCACGCATCCACGGCGGCGGTGACTCCGGTCAGGCCGGTGCACTGCGTCTGGGCATCGCTCGTGCACTGAACGAGATCGATCGCGACGCTAACCGTCCAGCTCTGAAGAAGGCCGGTTACCTGACCCGCGACGCTCGCGTTATCGAGCGCAAGAAGGCTGGTCTGAAGAAGGCTCGCAAGGCCTCGCAGTTCTCGAAGCGCTAAGCTTTACCGCTTCACACAAACCCCATACCCGTACATACGGGTGTGGGGTTTGTCCCATTTATCACACTCTTTTCAACACTTCACCCACCATTGGTGCGATACGTGAACGTCTTTTGCCGATCGCATCGGGACTTCGCGTGCAATTGCGCCCGGATTCCTACACTGACCATTTATGATAGTGGGTGATGGCAAGGTTATTTGGGACCGATGGGGTCCGTGGAAAAGCAAATGAATTATTGACACCGGAGCTGGCGATGCGTCTGTCGCAGGCTGCCTCGGTGGTGCTGGGGCTCAGTCAGTCCGAGGACGGTCGTCGCCCAGTAGCTGTAGTGGCGAAGGATCCGCGAATTAGCGGTGACTTCCTCTCTGCGGCAATTGAGGCAGGACTCGCGGCATCTGGTGTTGACGTCAAGGACGCTGGCACCCTGCCCACCCCGGCCGCAGCGTTCCTCGTCGGGGATCTCGGTGCGGACTTTGGTGTGATGATTTCCGCCTCGCACAACGCTGCCCCGGATAATGGCATTAAGTTCTTAGCCCGCGGTGGCAAGAAACTGGATGATGCACTGGAGGACGCCATTGAGGCCTGCCTGCAGATGGATCCACCACGGCCCACCGGTGGCGCGGTAGGTCGCGTCTCACGCTTCGCCGATGCCGAAGACCGCTACATCATTCACCTTTTGCAGACTCTGCCCAACCGTCTAGACGGGCTCAAAGTTGTACTGGACTGTGCCCACGGTGCCGCCTCGGGCTGCTCCCCAGAGGTATTCAACGCCGCTGGCGCCGAAGTGATCGTCATTGGTGCAGAACCCGATGGGGTTAATATTAATGATGGTTACGGCTCCACTCATCTCGAGCAACTGCAAGCCGCAGTGCTGGCTAATCACGCTGATTTGGGAATTGCCCATGACGGGGATGCCGACCGCTGCCTAGCGGTAGACCACGAAGGTAATGTCGTGGACGGGGACCAGATCATGGCGATTATGGCCCTGGCCCTGAAGGACCAAGGCAAACTGAAAGATGACACCCTCGTTGCCACGGTGATGAGCAACCTGGGCCTAACTCTGGCCATGGAAGCCAACGGGATCACCGTCACCCAGACCGGGGTGGGGGACCGTTACGTCCTGGAATCCATGAACGCCAACGGCTATTCCTTGGGCGGTGAACAATCCGGCCACGTGATCTTCGCCGACCACGCCACCACCGGCGACGGTGTGCTGACCGGCCTGCAGCTGGCCGCCCGAGTGAGGGCCACTGGCAAGTCGCTGAAGGAATTGGCTGCGGTGCTCACCGTGCTGCCTCAGGTATTGATCAATGTGCGCGGCGTGGATAAGGCCGCAGCGCCCGAGTGCGAGCCGCTCCAGCTGGCGATTTCTGAATCCGAAGAACGTTTGGGTTCCACCGGACGGGTGCTCCTGCGCCCCTCGGGTACCGAACCAGTAGTGCGTGTGATGGTGGAAGCCGCCACTCAGGAACAGGCGCAGGCCGAGGCCGAATTGCTGGCCACCAAGGTCTCGGAGTATCTGGCCCTCTGAGAAACACCTGAAAGTTCGTGAAGTATTCACCCCCGGACCGCCCCGTCAGATAGGTGGCGGCCGGGGGTGAGTCGTACACTCACAATTGTTGAGTTTAATATCTAGTCGGGAGTACTGCGTGAGCCTACGCGTTAGCGTCATCGGCACCGGTTATCTGGGTGCCACCCATGCGGCTTGTATGGCCGAACTCGGTTTCCAGGTGATCGGCTTGGACGTGGATCGAGAAAAACTTGAGGCCCTCGCTGAAGGCATCCTGCCCTTCCATGAACCGGGTTTACCCGAACTGTTGAAGAAGCATGTGGCCAGTGGGCAGCTACGTTTCACCGACTCTTATGCCGAAGTCGCTCAGGCGGCGGACATTCACTTCATTACCGTGGGCACTCCACAGCGCACCGACTCCACCTCCGCGGATATGAGCTACGTGGATGGCTCGGTGGATAGCCTGCTGGAACATATCACCGGTCAGGCCTTGATTGTCGGAAAATCCACGGTCCCGGTGGGTACCGCCCGCCGGCTGAGCGAACGGATCGCCGAGAAAGCACTGCCCGGCTCGAAGATTTCCTTAGCGTGGAACCCCGAGTTCCTCCGCGAAGGCTTCGCGGTCAAGGACACACTCACCCCTGACCGGCTGGTCTATGGGGTCCAAAACGACGAAGACTTAGCCCTGATCCGCCAGGTATACGCCAGCATTCTGGCTCGTAAGACTCCGGAAGTCGTGACCGATCTGGAGACCTCCGAACTGGTAAAGGTAGCTGCCAACGCGTTCTTGGCCACCAAGATCTCCTTCATTAACGCCTTCGCGGAGGTCACCGAGACCGTAGGTGGGGATATCGCCACCCTGGCCGACGCGATCGGCTACGACGACCGGATCGGACGCCGTTTCCTCAACGCTGGCGTTGGCTTCGGCGGAGGCTGCTTGCCCAAGGACATCCGTGCGTTGCAGGCCAGGGTCTCAGAACTGGGACTGAGCCACACCATGGGATTCTTGGCCGAAGTCGATCAAATTAACCTTCGCCGTCGCGACCGGGTGGTCTCCCTGACCGAAACCATGCTGGATTATTCGGTGGAAGGTAAAAAGGTCTGTGTGCTCGGGGTGACCTTCAAACCCAACAGCGATGACGTGCGTGATTCACCAGCCCTAGATATTGCGGTTAGGCTGTACAACTCCGGCGCGGATGTTTCGGTCTATGATCCACAGGGCAACGAGAACGCTCGCCGACGCTTCCCTCGCCTGAACTACGTGGGTTCCTGGCGCGAAGCGGCCGCCGAGGCTGACGTGGTGCTGCTGCTCACCGAATGGGATGAGTTCCGGGTACTTGAACCCCATGATCTCGCTCCGCTGGTGAGACAACAACAACTCATCGATGGACGTAACGTGTTGAGCCGATCTTTGTGGCGGGAAGCTGGCTGGAAGATCACCGGACCGGGGGAACGGTTCGAGGTACCCAGCCCTGATTTAGACACCCGGACTTTAGGAATCCTGCAGGTTCCGGGCGCGCAGACCTAGGTCAGCCTCAGGCGGAGGGACGGGATACCTCTAAGGGCGGCGTAGCGTTAACCCGCGATCAAAGAGCAGCTGCGGGTCCACTCGCTCGGCAATATTGCTGAGCTTGCGTCCGGTGTTACCTGGCCAGGCTAGTGCCGCTGCCTCGCTGCGGGTATCGGAGGAGTAAGCACCGTAAGCTCCGGTACCCAAGGTCCCGATCGCAGCGAAGGACGCGTCCTGCTCGGCCAGCGACAATGGATGAATCCAGGTCCCCGCTAGCACCTCTTGATGCCGGTTGCCCCATGCGGTGGCGTCGCTGGAGACCTCAGCCAGCGCACCGCCCAGCCCCCGCAGCTCACCCAATAATGTCCCACGCTGCCGCAGTGATTCGGTCAGCGCGGCGCCCAACTGCTCATCGGCCCGATCCACGAACACATCACGCATCACAATGCGCTGCTGCCCGACATGCGGCGAATTAGGTGTGGGAACGATCAGTGGGTAGGACACCGCCTGTGTTTGCTCATCATAGACCTGAGCGATTTCAAGCGCGGCCTGCAGCGTGGGTCGAGCCGCCACCACGTCGTCCCCGGCCCACACGTTCCGTGCCTGGATAGCGTGCTGCCCGTCGCCCAGTGCCTGAATCATCAGAAAACTTTCCATCTGCTGCGGCGCCTCACGCATCCACTGACCCCACTGGCTGGTGAAACTGGCCAGATCTTGGCTCACATAGGTGATCTGCTGATGCAGGATTCGTGCGTTACCCGTGACCGTGCCAAGCTCGGTGGCCTGGAATTCCAACTCGGTGGCGATGCCTACCTGGGTGGCTCCGCCGCGAACCGCCCAGAACAGTTCCTGTTCATGAGTTTCATCCACCCAGCGGATGGCCCCGTTTGCGTACTCCGCGGATCGGATGGTCGACGAGTCGAGCGATCAGCTTCACAACGAAGCGGTGCGCCCAATACAGGTAGAACCCGATGCGCCACGTCACCGAATGGCTTTGCTGCGGTTGCACCACGTATTTTGGGCGAAACCGGAGACCTAGCGACCGATCAGACACAAGCCTGTCCGCTTAGGTGGCCGCGTATTGCCTCAACCCGCGCACGTGAGTTTGCACATGGCCAGACCGAACACGAAAGAAGCAGCCTCTTGGCCCGCGCATCTTTCACGAGGCAGCGAGCCAACGACCTAACTGGGAGCTGGTACATCTAGTCCCCAGCAGACGCTAGAGCTTAGGCTTTCGAGTTCTAGAACCCGAAGCTGGACATCACTTCGGGGACATGGGCTACAAGGCGTGAAGCGCTCACCGTGGAGTTCTCTGCCACGACACGTCCAAGCTCGCCGTGGATTACCGCGGCACAGGCACTGAGTTCCAGTAACCGCTGGTTAGTGACCGCAGCAGTACCCTGCACCCCCGTGAGTGATGAGTCGCTGAGCAGCGTGCCAAGAATCCCGGTGAGCACATCCCCGCTGCCAGCGGTGGCCAGCTGCGGCACCGCGTTGCAGACAATTAGGGTGCGGCCGCCCGGCTCAACAATGTAGGTGGTGGGACCCTTGAGCATCACCACCGCGTTATAGGCCAGCGCCGCCCACCGCGTCCACTTTTGAGGTTCCTCGGCAATTTCCTGGGCGGTCACGGTAATCCCGGCCCGCCCAAGCAGCATCCGTAGCTCCTTGGCATGCGGTGTCAATACCCGCGGCTGCTCGCTGGGGCCGGTGGGAACGATTTCTAGACCGCTGGCATCGATCACCGCCGGTTGCCGAGAGGTGAACACCTTGGCGATCACCGCGGAGGGCTGATGTGAGGAATCGATCCCGGGGCCAATGGCCCACGCCGAAATCTTTGCGCCCCGCCCATGCAGGTGCCGACGAGCCTGAGAGAGTGCCTCGGCCACCTGCGTATCGGTCAGCGGTACCGCCTCCGGCACGCTGTGAGCCAGATAGCCGCCAATGGCTTCGGGGACGTAGGTGCGAAGCAGACCCACTCCGGCCTCGACCGCGGAGCGCGCGGTGAGTTGTGCTGCACCCGGGTACTTTTCCGAGCCAGCGATCAAACCCAATACTCCGCGCTGGTATTTGTGCCGTCCGGCATCCCGCCAGGAACGGTGACGATCCAATAACTCGGTGGCAGTATCGCCATCCACCAAGTGAAAGTTTGGGCTCTGTGCGGAAAAATCAAAATCTAGAGTGACCACGTCGAGCTGGCCGGTCAGCAGCGGACCGTCCACGGTGACCAAACCAGTTTTCAGGGCTCCGAAAGTCACCGTGCGTTCGGCTGGAAGTGCTCGATCATCCGCGATACCGGTTACCGCATCCAGCCCTGAGGGGACATCCACAGCAAGCACCCGAGCACCGCGGGGGAGCGCTGGCAGCTCGGCCCCTAAGCGGTAGCCAATTCCGTAGATGGCATCAATGATCAAGTCGGCCGAACCGAAAAGTGAGGCGGAATCACCGAAGCTAGTGACGGTGCCACCAGCCTCACGATAAGCCTGCAAAGCTTCATGATGAACCTGCGTTTGCATCAGTACAGCCGTGGTCGAATACCCCTGTGCCGTGAGGTTTGCTAGGGCGAAGAGCCCATCCCCACCGTTATTGCCTGGACCGATCAGACCCACCACGCTGCTCTGAGCATCCCGAAGCATGTCACTGGCTACGTCACTCACGGCCTTCGCTGCCTGCAGCATGAGCGGGGTAGAACCATGGCGGGCAATCTCACTCGACTCGACTGCACGGACTTGAGCAACACTGTAGACGGGGATCATAGCTTCAGAATACTCACCCTAACTGGGTAGTGTGCGGAATAAGGCCCAACGTGTCGCTACCGGACACGAATTACTCGACGAGATGAAGTTAGCGCTCTAGCGCTCGGCTACTACCATGGCGATGGCCATATCCCCATCGTGAGATAGTGACAGGTGCCAGCAAGTAATTCCCTTCAGCGCCGCGGTGGCTGCCACGGTACCGGTGACATGCACCTGCGGATCCCCGGCGGCGTCCTTAATGATCGAACAGTCCTGCCAATTCATGCCGGCCGGAGCGCCCAAGGCTTTAGCAATGGCTTCTTTCGCGGCGAAACGTGCTGCCAGGGAGCGCAACGGTAGATCCCGTTCGTGTTCGGTGAATAGCCGGGTGTGAAGAGCTGGGGTGCGCTCTAGTTGGCGCCCAAAGCGGGGAACGTCAACGATGTCGACACCTATTCCTGCGATCATGATTTCCAGCCTAAGCGATTAGTTCCAGACATAAAAAACGGTCGGTACCTTCAACAGAAGGTACCGACCGTGGTGGAGCAGGAATTCTTATTCCACGGTGACCGACTTGGCTAGGTTACGTGGCTGATCCACGTCATAGCCCTTGGCGGTAGCCAGTTCGCACGCGAATAGCTGCAGTGGCACGGTGGCCAGCAGCGGCATCAGCAGGGTGGGGGTTTCTGGCACGTAGAAGACGAACTCGCCGTAGGCCTGAACCGCTTCATCGCCATCTTCGGCGATCACCAGGGTCTTGGCACCGCGTGCACGGACTTCCTGAATGTTCGACACCACCTTTGAGTGCAGCGAATCGCGGCCACGTGGAGATGGAACCACCACGAATACCGGCTGACCGTCATCGATCAGTGCGATCGGGCCGTGCTTCAACTCGCCGGCAGCAAATCCTTCGGCGTGGATGTAGGCGATTTCCTTCAGCTTCAGCGCACCTTCCATGGCCACCGGGTAGCCCACGTGGCGTCCCAGGAACAGCACCGAGGATGCCTCGGACATGGAGCGAGCCAATTCGCGGATGGAATCCGAGCGGTCCAGAATGTCTTGAATCTTGGCCGGAATCTTACCCAGGTCAGCCATGATGTCCTTGATCTGACCGGTGAACAAGTTCCCGCGCAACTGAGCCAAGTAAAGACCCAGAATGTAGGTGGCGGTGATCTGTGCCAGGAAGGCCTTGGTGGAAGCCACCGCGATTTCCGGGCCGGCGTGAGTGTAAAGCACCGCATCGGACTCACGGGGGATGGTGGAGCCGTTAGTGTTACAGATCGACAAGGTCTTCGCGCCCTGTTCCTTGGCATAACGCACGGCCATCAGCGTGTCCATGGTTTCACCAGACTGCGAGATCGACACGATCAGCGTCTGCGCATCCACAATCGGTTCGCGGTAACGGAACTCGTGGGAGAGCTCGACCTCTACCGGGATTCGGCACCACTTTTCAATCGCGTACTTAGCAACCGAACCGGCGTAGGCGCTGGTACCGCAGGCCAACACCACGATC
Organism: Glutamicibacter uratoxydans; assembly: GCF_050753455.1. Lineage (GTDB taxonomy): Bacteria > Actinomycetota > Actinomycetes > Actinomycetales > Micrococcaceae > Glutamicibacter > Glutamicibacter uratoxydans_A. The sequence goes on along the minus strand of NZ_CP192736.1, from coordinate 2,358,474 downwards.
TTGCTTACACTGGCCAGCTCCTCTGCATCGATGCGCAGCTCATCCAGAGTCATCCGGCCTTCGGCATCGGAGCGACCCAGCAGGGTGTCAGCCACCGCGGCGGGCTGATCATAGATTTCCTTTTCCATAAAGGAAGGGAAACCGCCCTTTTCGGCGCTCGCCGCATCCCAATCCACGGTGAACTCTTTGCCCTCGGCGGCGTTGCCGTCAAAACCGATAATCGAATGAGTATCCGGGGTAATGGTCACGATCTGGTCCTGACCCAGTTCCACGGCGCGACGGGTGAAGTCGATAAATCCCGAAACGTCCGAACCGAGGAAGTTCTCGCCTTCGCCCAAGCCCAACACCAGTGGCGAGTTGCGGCGGGCTGCCACCACCACGCCCGGGTGATCCTTGTGGGTGGCCAGCAGGGTAAAAGCACCCTCTAGCTGGTTTACGGTGGACCGCAGTGCTTCGGTGAGGTCCTTGGTTTCCTGCTCACGATAGGTCTTACCTAAAAGCGCGGCAGCGACTTCGGTGTCGGTTTCGGAAAGGAACTCGAACCCGTCCTTCACCAGTAGTGCCTTGATTTCGGCAAAGTTTTCGATAATGCCGTTGTGGATGACGGCGAGATTTCCGTTATCGGCTAGATGGGGGTGGGCGTTAACATCGCTCGGTCCACCGTGTGTGGCCCAACGGGTGTGACCGATACCGGTGAATGAGCCGGGTAAGGGGTCCTCGGCGATCTCATTTTCGAGGTTGGCTAACTTGCCAGCCTTCTTCCGGGCATGGATCGCACCGTCGGCTACTACCGCCACACCGGCCGAGTCATATCCTCGGTATTCGAGTCGGCGCAGACCCTCGATGAGAACCTCGATCGCACCATGATTGCCAGCTTTGGTCGCTGTACCTACATATCCAACAATTCCGCACATGCCAAAAAGACTACCGGCTATGGTGCATTGCAGACAGAAAATTTTCGGTGTGGAAACCAGAAAAAATTGTGTCTTGAGTCACCGAATGGTCTTAGGTTTGGGTGTGGGAGCAATCCTTGGCACAATTTTCTTTCGTGGAACCAACGAAGCTTCAAGACATTTCGATCTCCCCGTATGTCGAATTAGACCGACAAACTTGGGCGAGACTCTCGAACCGGATGGAGCAGCCGCTCAATGAAGAAGACATTGTCCGGTTGCGTGGTCTTGGCGACGGGTTGGACCTCAACGAAGTTCGTGATGTGTACCTACCTTTGAGCCGGTTGCTCTATTTATACGTGCGTGGGGCCGGGGCAACACATCAGGCCACCACCACTTTTTTGGGTGAGCAGACGCGGCAAACCCCGTTCGTGATCGGGGTAGCCGGTTCAGTTGCTGTCGGTAAATCCACCACCGCCCGTGTATTGCGCGAAATGCTACGCCGCTGGCCGCAAACACCTGACGTTCAACTGATCACCACCGACGGATTCCTGTATCCCAACGAAGAACTCACCCGCCGCGGGCTAATGGAGCGCAAAGGGTTCCCCGAATCCTATGACCGCCGCGCCTTGCTGCGTTTTGTCTCAGCCGTGAAATCTGGAGCCCCCGAAGTCAGCGCCCCGATCTATTCGCACCTGACGTACGACATCCTGCCCGGTGAACGCAATGTGATTCGCTCACCACAAGTTCTCATTGTCGAAGGGCTCAACGTTCTGCAACCGGCACGGATCCGCTCCGATGGAACCGTGGGCCTGGCGCTCAGTGACTTCTTCGACTTCTCCGTTTACGTCGATGCCCGCACCAGCGACATTGAAGAGTGGTACATCCAGCGCTTCATGAAGCTGCGTTCGGGTGCATTCTCCAACCCTGCCAGCTACTTCCACCGCTACGCGCAGCTCAGCGATAGCGAAGCCCGGGAGACCGCCAAGGGAATTTGGGATCGGATCAACGAACCGAATCTGCGCGAGAACGTTCTACCAACCCGGGGCCGCGCTCAGTTGGTCCTGCGTAAGAGTGGAGATCATTCGGTGAACCGGATGTTGCTGCGTAAAATTTGATCTCAATATGAACCACGGGTGTGGTTTAGAGATCGCGCCAATAGGTGACCCCCCACCCAGGATAAGTATTAATGCCAGCGTAATTAACCAAGTCAGGCACGTCATTAAGCAGTAAAGCAGGCACGGACAGTGTTAAACATATTTCGACCAAGAAAACGTTTGACACAGGAAGTCACGTGCCTGCCCTACCATCTTCCATCATTGACCCCCTCTGGCACCAATTCGAGGCATTGCTCCCCGAACGCCATAGCACCCACCCGTTGGGCTGCCACAAGCCCAGAATCGGCGACCGGATCGTCTTCGACAAGCTCATCCAAATCCTCGTCCTGGGCGCAGCCTACGAGAAGATCAGCGACACCACCTGCTCGGCGACCACCATCCGACGCCGCCGAGATGAATGGATCACCGCCGGCATCTTCAGCGATCTGGAACAGATCTGCCTTGAGTCCTACGACCGGATCGTCGGACTGGATCTGGAGAACCTGGTCATCGACGGTTGCCTGGTCAAAGCGCCCTGCGGCGGTGAAGCTTCCGGCAAATCCCCGGTAGACCGGGGCAAGCAAGGCACCAAACGCTCCGTGATGACCGATGGAAAAGGCATCCCGGTAGGATGCGTCATCGCCGGCGCCAACCGGCATGATTCCCCGCTGCTGCGCCCGACGCTGGAACGACTTTCCCGTTTCGGTTACCAGCTGCCAGAACGGATCAAAGTCCATTTGGATGCCGGCTACGACAGCCGCAAGACTCGGGACCTGCTCACCGAGTTAGGGTGCGATTGGGAGATCAGTACCAAGGGCGAACCTTTGCAGGCCGGGGTCCGTTGGGTCGTGGAACGTACGAACTCGTGGCATAACCGTGGGTTCAAGAAATTAGCGATCTGCACCGAACGCAAAGCGAAGGTCATTGATGCCATGATCAGCCTGGCGAACAGCATTATTGTGATCCGTAGGCTGATCCGAGAAGCGTGGGTGACGCATCGGTGGGATTCACGGCCTAATCGAAAGCCTTAAGATTCAGTGGTTCCCTATTGGCGCGGTCTCTTAGTAGAAAAACTGGAATTCCTACTCAATACTGTGCCCTTTTCATTGTTATTGCTGTGTATGATCAAGCCATGATTAAGGGATTCCGCGAATTCATTTTAAAAGGCAATGTGGTTGATCTGGCCGTTGCCGTCGTTATCGGTGCCGCGTTCGGGGCCGTTGTCACCGCATTGGTAGACAGCGTGCTCATGCCATTGATTTCAGCTCTGGTCGGTGCACCGAGCTTTGACGACTTCTTGGTCATCAATATCAACGGTAACTTGATCCAGATCGGGGTGTTCCTCACCGCGTTGGTTAACTTCCTGTTGATTGCTGCCGCCGTGTACTTCGTCGTTGTCATGCCGATGAACAAGGTCAATGAGGCCGTGGCTCGTCGCCGTGGGATCGTCGAAGAAGAGCCTGAAGCCGATCCACAGATTGAGCTGCTCACTCAAATTCGCGATGAGCTCGCCAAACTGCGCTAAATAAGATTTATTTCCATCCACCCTCCGCCCGGGGCGGGTTGTTCACCAGGTATTTGGTGAGCGACCCGCCCCGTGACGTATCGGCTCGCCTACGCATGAAAAGTGAAAAAGTGGGAAGATGGCAGATGTGAATTATGAAGTGGAACAGCAGCGGAATCTCGAAGCACCTGGAGTGGCTCACAATCCCTGGGAGCGACGGGCCCTGATCGACCTCTCAGCCATTCGAAATAATGTGCGACAGGTGACCGAGCTGGTCGCCCCGGCCAAGGTGATGGCTGTGGTCAAAGCCGACGGCTACGGTCATGGCGCTTACCGGGTGGCTCGCGCGGCTTTGGAAGCCGGTGTTCGCTGGATCGGTTGCGCACACGTCTCCGAAGCATTGGCACTGCGCGAACGCGGCATTGAATCCCCGATGCTGGCCTGGCTGCACACCACCGATACCCCCTTTGAAGATGCGATTGCCGCGGATATTGATCTGGGTGTTTCTTCGCTCGGGGAACTGGGGTGCATCGCCGCCGCAGCCCGCAAGGTCGAAACCCCGGCCCGCATTCACCTCAAACTCGACACCGGCCTAGGACGTAATGGGGCCACCCTAGACGCGCTGGATGAACTGCTTGAACAGGCCAAGGACTACCAAAGCGAAGGCCTGCTGCGAGTTGTAGGAGTCTTCTCCCATTTGGCCGTGGCCGATGAACCACAACGCGTGGAAACCGATGAACAACTTGAAGCCTTCGATCTGGCGATCAGCAAGGTCGAAGCTGCCGGTTTCGGACTGGAAGTCCGCCACATTGCTAACACCCCGGCCATCCTCTCCCGCCCGGATGCTCATCATGACATGGTGCGCCTTGGCCTAGGACTCTATGGACTAAGCCCTTTCGAAGGTGACGAGCCAGATAGCTTTGGGTTACGCCCGGCCATGACCTTGCAAGCCCGGGTAGCGAACGTCAAGAAGGTCAATAAGGATCAGGGCGTCTCCTACGGCCTGAACTACCGCACCAGCGAGCAGACTTACCTCGGCTTGATCCCTCTGGGGTACGCCGACGGGTTACCCCGCATCGCCACCGGAGCCCCGGTGACTATTCACGGCAAGGACTACCCGGTCCGTGGCCGCATCGCCATGGACCAGTGCGTGGTTGATCTCGGCCCTGATATTGATCCCGAGCATTTCTTGGGGGCTACCGCAATTATTTTCGGTGAGGAAGGCCCCTCGGTGACCGAATGGGCGAACGCCGCAGGAACGATCAACTACGAGGTGGTCACCCGCATCTCACCGCGCGTTCCCCGGGTCTACCTCGAAGGCAGCTGGGGAGAGTCCGCCCTTGAGGAAGAAGACACTAACGGTGAGTGAGCGCAGTATCCAGCTTCAACTCTCCTCGGTCGCTCAAACTCAAGCCGTAGGTCACGCCCTCGGGGAACAGCTGCGCGGCGGAGACCTACTCATCCTCACCGGCCAGTTGGGGGCAGGGAAGACCACCTTCACCCAAGGACTGGGTGAAGGGATGCACGTACGTGCGGGGATCATCTCCCCGACCTTTGTGCTCTCCCGGATCCACCCGAGCGAAATTGGCGGTCCCGCACTCGTGCATGTGGACGCCTACCGATTGGCCGACCCGCACGAAGTCGACACCCTAGATTTGGAATCCACCGCAGCAGAGTCGGTCACCGTGGTGGAATGGGGCAAGGACAAGGTGGAACACCTTGCCGACTCACGTCTCGAAATCGAGTTGGAACGCGCCAGCCTGCCAGCGAACCACACCGCGGCCTCCTGGGAATTCGATGATGAGGATGAGGGGGATGAGCGCCGGACCATGCGCTTAGCCGGAATAGGGCCGGCTTGGAGCGAAGAACGCTGGAACCTGACCCTTCAGAAGATCAACGAAGCACTTGAACGAATCGACGCTCTGGAGACCGAGCATGAGTAATTACCTAGTGATCGACACCTCCGCGAACACCTCAGTGGCTGTCTTTGATGACGCCGCTGGAACCACGCTCGCCGAACGCCAGAGCGAACGCGGTAACGACCAAACCGAAACACTCGCCAGCTATGTCCACGCCGTACTTGCGAAAACCGGTATCAAGGGCAAAGACCTCGCCGGCATCATCGTTGGTACCGGACCAGGACCCTTCACCGGGCTCCGTGTTGGACTGGTCGCTGCACGCACCTTTAGCTATGTCTGGTCGGTTCCGCTCTACGGGGCGATGTCGCTGCTGGCACTAGCACACCGGGTGCAAAACGAACTGGCACCAACCGGGGACTTCCTTGTGGCCACCGATGCCCGTCGCCGCGAAGTGTACTGGGCCCGATTCAACTCCGATGGTCAACTGCAGGACGGACCACACGTTGGTCCAGCCGCCGAACTTCCAGCCCTACCAGTCCACGGTATTGGGGCCGGGCTTTACACCGAAGCGCTGACCGAGGCCGGTGCCACCGTCTCAGAGACCAGCAACCAATGGCTCACTCGCGCGACAGACCTTGCCCCCAAGGCGCTCGCCGAACTGGCAAACGGTGCCGACTTATCCAGTACCGCACCACTCTACTTGCGTGAATCCGACGCCCAGGTGCCAGCCTTCATGAAGCAGAGCAAATAATGGGACCGGTTCTACGCGGCATGACCGCCGCCGACATCCCGGCAGTTTATGAACTAGAAACTGCAACCTTTCCCACCGATGCCTGGCCAATCGAACTCTTCGAAGCAGAGCTCGCCCAGACGCAAACCCGCAACTATTGGGTTTATGAGACGGGGGAGAAGATTGTGGGCTACGCCGGGTTGTGCACGGTACTGCCCTTCGCGGATGTGCAGACCATTGCCATTGACCCAACAATGCAGGGTAAAGGACTTGGCCGAGCACTGATGAACGTCATGATTGACAAGGCTCGGGAACTAAACGCCCGAGACGTGATGCTGGAAGTACGCAAAGACAACCCGGTAGCTATCGGTCTTTACCTGTCAATGGGATTCAGTAAGATCCACGAACGACCCAAGTATTACCGCGATGGCACTGACGCATTGATTATGCAGCTCCGACTACGCGACGAAGAGGAAAACGCATGAGCACCAGCAAAGCCCCGATCGTCTTGGGCATCGAATCCTCCTGCGACGAAACCGGTGTCGGAATTGTGCGCGGCACCCAACTGTTGACCAACACCGTCTCCAGTTCCATGGACCAGCACGTACGCTTCGGGGGAGTGATCCCAGAGATTGCTGCCCGCGCGCACCTTGAGGCCTTCATCCCCACCTTGGATGCCGCTCTGGCCGGAGCTAAGGTGGAATTGGATGACATTGACGCGATCGCGGTGACCAGCGGTCCGGGGCTGGCTGGGGCATTGATGGTTGGTGTTGCTGCGGCTAAAGCACTTGCGCTAGCAACCGGGAAGCCGTTGTACGGAATCAACCACCTCGTGGCACACGTGGGCGTTGGCGTCCTTGACGGGAAGCCACTGCCGGCGACTTTCGGGGCACTGTTGGTTTCCGGCGGTCACACCGAAATCCTGAAAGTGTCCTCGCTGACCGATGATGTGCAGCTCCTCGGGGCAACGATCGATGATGCGGCCGGAGAAGCCTACGACAAGGTCGCTCGTCTGCTCGGGCTGGGGTACCCCGGCGGCCCCGCCATTGATAAGGCCGCGGCAGAAGGCGACCGCAAGGCCTTCCGCTTCCCACGCGGACTGAGCCTGCCGAAGTTCACCGGCAGCGCGGAGAGTCCCGGAAAGCACCGTTACAACTTCTCATTCTCAGGGCTTAAGACTGCCGTGGCTCGGTGTGTTGAGCACTTTGAATCTCAAGGTCTGGAAGTACCGGTCAATGATATTGCCGCGTCCTTCCAAGAAGCGGTTGTCGACGTGATCACGTCCAAGGCTGTTAAAGCGTGCACTGAGCATGGGATGACCACACTCTTGCTAGGCGGGGGAGTTGCTGCTAACACGAGACTTCGTGACCTTCTCGCAGCACGGTGCGCTTCGGCCGGAATCGACCTAACTATCCCACCGTTCTCGTTGTGCACCGATAACGGTGGAATGGTGGCTGCGCTCGGTGCGCAGCTAGTTATGGCTGGTGCTTCCCCGAGTGGGTTAGATTTTGCTACAGATTCCTCGCAGCCGGTGACCGAAATTTCACTCAGTATGTGAAAAATTTGGTTCTCTGTCAGCTAACTCTTGTGTGCTTCCGTCTATTGAGAAGCGGGTCATTGTGGCCGCGATCCCTGGACACCGGGCGAATATCTAGTTTCGTCCCGCGTTTCCCGAACGGCACTTGCACTAGGGCCTGAATTGCACTTAGCGGCTCGGCGGCTGAACAAGACTTTCGCTGTCGATGAGCGGCCCTTCTGGAGCGAGTAAGGATTGATCGGCGAAGGAATTCCAAATAATGCAATAGGTTTCCTGACCTTCGACAACAGCCCGGATCCGAAGGTCCCAAGAATTCTCATGGTCGTCTGCGAAGCGAGTGGAATTGATGCGCTGGAACTTTCGCAGCATAGCGTGAGTACTACAGCAGCTGGTTCATCTCTATGGTGAGCAGGCGAGGAAGCTACTTGACTATACGAACTTCTCGAGGAGCATGTATAGGTGCGCGCCGGGCAGGCCCAACGTTGCTGTGGTTCCGGAAGCGTGGACGAACTACGGAAGGTGCCTGCGAGAGCAGGTGGGGCCGATCAGCTGGGCCGGCAACGAGATAACTGATGAAACGTCAGGCACCATGAACGGTGCGATCTTGTAGGGACGGCGCGCGCAATTGAAGTTCCAATACAGCTCAAAGTTCGGCATTGAAGTTCAGTGTGAGTATGCAGTTCCGAACCGAAAACGAATGTTTATGACACGAGATCGTCTATACATTATCTACTGTATAGTACAGTTTATGATGAATATTGAATCGCGGATCGAAGCGATGAACCGGCTCGGCCGCGCCATGGCCGACCCCACGCGTTCGCGTATCCTTCTATCTTTGCTGCATGAACCGGGATACCCTGCACAGTTAGCCGAGGACTTGGGGTTGAGTCGGGCGAACGTCTCGAATCACCTGACCTGCTTGCGGGGGTGCGGGATTGTCGTGGCGAAACTCGAGGGACGTAAAACTCGCTACGAAATCACCGACCCGCATCTGACCACGGCACTTAGCGCTCTCGTGGATGTGACCTTAGCCGTCGATGACCAAGTGCCGTGTGTAGATTCTTCCTGTCCGGACTGCACTACCGATAGTTCACTAATAGTCGAGGATAAAGTATGAGTTCCGCGTGCGGTTGTGAATCACCGGAAATCACCGTCGAAATCGAGGAAGAACTGCCCTGGTACCGGGATTGGCATGTGCTCATTCCTATCACCTCTGGCGTTTTCTTCCTCGCCGGCCTGATCCTTGAATGGACCACTTCAAGCGATACCGCTGAAGTAGTAGCCCTAGTCTTCTTCTGGATCGGTCTACTGCTCGGCGCATATACCTTTGTTCCTGGCGCCCTTCGCAATCTGTTCTCGAATCGAAAAATCGGTATCGGGCTACTGATGACCATCAGCGCGGTCGGTGCGGTCATCCTGGGCTACGTTGAGGAAGCCGCCGCGCTGGCGTTCTTGTATTCCATCGCTGAAGCCCTTGAAGATAAGGCCATGGACCGTGCACGGTCAGGACTGCGATCCTTACTGAAGCTGGTCCCAGAAACAGCAACGGTCATCCGCGGCGGCATGCCAACCGTTGTCAGCGCATCAGAGATTCGGGTTGGTGATCTCCTGCGTGTGAAGCCAGGAGAACGCCTTGCTACTGACGGGGTGATCAGCCAGGGGTCTAGCAGTTTAGACACCTCGGCGATTACCGGTGAATCCATTCCCGTGGATGTGTCCGTAGGTGACCAGGTCGCCGCCGGTTCAATCAACACTTCAGGATCCATAGAAGTGACCGCTTCAGCCAACGGCACTGATAACTCATTGACTACGCTGGTGAGCCTGGTCGAGCAAGCTCAGGCGGAACGCGGTGAGCGAGCTCGTCTAGCCGATCGTATTGCCCGACCGCTTGTTCCTGGGGTGATCGTCCTAGCCGTCCTGGTGGCCATCATCGGTTCTCTTGTGGGTGATCCGGAAACGTGGATCACCCGCGCCCTGGTGGTGCTGGTTGCCGCCTCCCCGTGTGCGATGGCGATCGCTGTTCCCGTGACCGTTGTTTCCGCGATCGGTGCTGCCAGTAAATTTGGGGTCATCATCAAAAGTGGTGCAGCGTTCGAACGTTTAGGTTCACTGCGCCGTATTGCAGTAGATAAGACGGGCACACTGACCCGTAATCAGCCAGCGGTGACTCAGGTTCACGCTGTTGATGGTGTGAGCCAGGATGCTGTGCTCAATGTTGCCGCAGCTCTGGAACACCACAGCACCCACCCCTTGGCTAGGGCCATTAGCTCAGCGGCATCGGCGATCCCTGAAGCAACCGAGGTTGCTGAAGAACCTGGACATGGCATTACTGGTGTACTCAACGGTGAGCCGGTCGCGGTGGGTAGCCCTCGCTGGATCACCCCGGGAACACTCACACCTGCCGTGGAAAGCATGGAAGCATCGGGGCAAACCTGTGTGATGGTGACTCGTGCAGGGCGGGTCATTGGTGTGATCGGTGTGCGCGATGAACTGCGCCCTGAAGCTCCTGAAGCGGTTCGTCACCTGCGTGATCAGGGAATTGACGTGCTCATACTGACCGGGGATAACGCGCGTACTGCCCATGCGTTGGCTGCTATCGCAGGCATCGACACCGTTCATGCCGAGCTGCGCCCCGAAGATAAAGCTCGTGAAGTCGCTGCGTCGGTGCAGCAGGTTCCAACAGGGATGATTGGTGATGGGATCAACGATGCCCCCGCTTTGGCTACTGCCACGGTGGGTATTGCGATGGGAGCGACCGGTGCTGATGCGGCCATAGAATCGGCTGATGTTGCTTTTACCGGTCATGATCTGAGGTTGATCCCGCAGGCTTTGTCACATGCGCGACGGGGTCGAACCATCATGAATCAGAACATCATTTTGTCCTTAGCTATCATCATTGTTCTGCTACCGCTGGCAGTCACTGGTGTGCTGGGGTTAGCAGCCGTCGTGCTCGTTCATGAGGTAGCCGAGGTCGTGGTGATTGCTAACGGTTTACGCGCGGCTCGCGTTCGCCGGGCACAACTAACCCGACAACCCGATACAGTCTTGACCTAGAAAACTATCGTTAATGCTGTTGAAGGCGGTGCACTGTTCCCAACGGGGAGAATGCACCGCATTCAAATCTAGAAGTCAGCGTCATGTTATTTGTTTGCTACGCCACTTCTTGCTGTAAAAATCGCTATTCGATACGTACAGCCAAAAGGAACGGCATGTAAATCATCGAAGAGGACCTTTTGCGCGGGAGAGTTTTCCGTCATCCTGAGACCACAACGGATGCACTACCTGTCAAAGGCAGTTGGGGGTTGTCATGCTGTCGAACCAGGAGAACTTGGCCGGGCCACTGATCGTGGGGTTCATTCCTCACCAGCATCCCGAGGTTTTGACCTGCGCCACGGATCTTGCGCACCAACTCGGTGTGCCCCTTGTTTTCGCCTACGTGAAACCCGATAGCTATCTCACCGAGTGGGGCTTCAGTAAAAACATCATCAATCGCTCCCTGCATCCTGATGACTTGGATGAAGAGAACACCGTCGACGCCCTGACGCTGTTAGAGACTATCGAAGCGCACATAGTTGGCCGCGACGTGTCGTGGAGATTGCGGATCCTGGCTGGTGAACCGTGGAGAGCGCTCTCTCGGCTTGCAGATGAGTCCTGTGCGTCGATGCTCATTATTGGAACTAGACGAACCTCCGTGAGCTCGCGCATTTCAGTGCTCGTTGGAGAGTCCACCGGTGCGCACCTGGCCGCGTACCAGCAGCGTCCGCTCTTGATCGTTCCACCCGCGCACAGACGGCACGACCACTAACCCCAAACAATTTCACAGAGTCGGGGGAAACCGGAGCCGCGGCCAATTCACCGGCCGGCCCCACCTCTTCTGCCCAGAGAGTTAGACGAGCTGCGCAGACTTATCAGTTGTCGTGTCCGTCGTTTCCCCAGCGGCCAAATAATGGGTGACGTCCAAGGCCGCAACGCAACCGGACCCCGCGGCCGTAATTGCTTGACGGTAGGTAGGGTCAATGACATCCCCGGCAGCAAAGACACCAGCGACAGAGGTTTTCGAGGTACGGGCCTCGACAGCGATCGTTCCCGCAGAGGTCAGTTCTAGCTGATCTTTGACCAGGTCGGTGCGGGGGTCGTTGCCAATCGCAACAAATACACCGGTGACCGCTAAGCGACTCGATGCTCCGGTGCGCAGATTTTCAATCTGCAATCCGGTGACTTTCTCGTCTCCGTCGATATCGGTGACAGTGCTATCCCACAAGAATTCGATCTTGGGATGGGCTAGAGCCCGGTCGCCCATGATTTTGGAGGCACGCAGTGTGTCACGGCGATGCACGACGGTCACCTTGGCAGCAAACTTGGTGAGGAACAAGGCTTCTTCCATCGCCGAATCACCACCGCCAATGACAGCGATTTCTTGATTGCGGAAGAAGAACCCATCACAGGTGGCGCAGGACGATACACCGTGGCCAGTCAGGCGCTGCTCATTGGAGACACCCAAAGTGCGGTAGGCCGAACCTGTGGACAGGATGACAGTGCGGGCACGATAAGTCTGCCCGTTGGCGGCCGTCACCTTCTTCACTTCGCCATCCAACTCAACGTGAGTCACGTCATCGAAGAGAATTTCAGCGCCGAAACGTTCAGCCTGCTTCTGCATATTGTCCATCAGGACGGGCCCCATGATGCCGTCGGTGAATCCCGGAAAGTTTTCAACCTCCGTGGTGTTCATGAGTTCGCCGCCGGCGGTGACTGAACCGGCAATGACCAAAGGTGCCAAATCTGCGCGGGCGGTATAGATCGCCGCGGTGTATCCGGCAGGGCCTGAGCCGATAATGATGACGTTGCGGATGGCTTCAGTAGAGTCAACGCTCATGAGCGGGTGCCTTTCATCGAGCACGGTAAAGAAGTTCTTAGTTGTTGGTTAGTTCAGGTGGCTCTGTTGCAAAAATCGTGAAGCTTGAGCATGCTTGGCGGAGATTGGACGGACGGAACGATGACGGATTTCAAGTGGCGCCATTTCCAGGGTGATGTGATCCTGTGGGCGGTGCGCTGGTATTGTCGCTATCCGATCAGCTATCGCGACCTTGAGGAAATGCTGGCGGAACGCGGCATTTCGGTCGACCATACGACGATCTATCGCTGGGTCCAGTGCTACGCCCCGGAGATGGAGAAGCGGCTGCGCTGGTTCTGGCGGCGTGGCTTTGATCCGAGCTGGCGCCTGGATGAAACCTACGTCAAGGTGCGGGGCAAGTGGACCTACCTGTACCGGGCAGTCGACAAGCGGGGCGACACGATCGATTTCTACCTGTCGCCGACCCGCAGCGCCAAGGCAGCGAAGCGGTTCCTGGGCAAGGCCCTGCGAGGCCTGAAGCACTGGGAAAAGCCTGCCACGCTCAATACCGACAAAGCGCCGAGCTATGGTGCAGCGATCACCGAATTGAAGCGCGAAGGAAAGCTGGACCGGGAGACGGCCCACCGGCAGGTGAAGTATCTCAATAACGTGATCGAGGCCGATCACGGAAAGCTCAAGATACTGATCAAGCCGGTGCGCGGTTTCAAATCGATCCCCACGGCCTATGCCACGATCAAGGGATTCGAAGTCATGCGAGCCCTGCGCAAAGGACAGGCTCGCCCCTGGTGCCTGCAGCCCGGCATCAGGGGCGAGGTGCGCCTTGTGGAGAGAGCTTTTGGCATTGGGCCCTCGGCGCTGACGGAGGCCATGGGCATGCTCAACCACCATTTCGCAGCAGCCGCCTGATCGGCGCAGAGCGACAGCCTACCTCTGACTGCCGCCAATCTTTGCAACAGAGCCCACCATGCCCGTGCACGCGACAGCTGCTCGCGCAGGCTGGGTGCCAAGCTCTCGGGTAACATCAAGGCCCGATCCTTGGAGCCCTTGCCCTCCCGCACGATGATCGTGCCGTGATCGAAATCCAGATCCTTGACCCGCAGTTGCAAACCCTCACTGATCCGCATGCCCGTTCCATACAGAAGCTGGGCGAACAAACGATGCTCGCCTTCCAGAAAACCGAGGATGCGAACCACTTCATCCGGGGTCAGCACCACCGGCAAGCGCCGCGACGGCCGAGGTCTTCCGATCTCCTGAAGCCAGGGCAGATCCGTGCACAGCACCTTGCCGTAGAAGAACAGCAAGGCCGCCAATGCCTGACGATGCGTGGAGACCGAAACCTTGCGCTCGTTCGCCAGCCAGGACAGAAATGCCTCGACTTCGCTGCTGCCCAAGGTTGCCGGGTGACGCACACCGTGGAAACGGATGAAGGCACGAACCCAGTGGACATAAGCCTGTTCGGTTCGTAAGCTGTAATGCAAGTAGCGTATGCGCTCACGCAACTGGTCCAGAACCTTGACCGAACGCAGCGGTGGTAACGGCGCAGTGGCGGTTTTCATGGCTTGTTATGACTGTTTTTTTGTACAGTCTATGCCTCGGGCATCCAAGCAGCAAGCGCGTTACGCCGTGGGTCGATGTTTGATGTTATGGAGCAGCAACGATGTTACGCAGCAGGGCAGTCGCCCTAAAACAAAGTTAACCCAAAGGAGTATCGTGAAAATATCACTAATGGCTGCAAAAGCAAGAAATGGGGTTATTGGCTGCGGCTCGGATATCCCGTGGAACGCTAAAGGTGAGCAGCTGCTTTTTAAAGCAATAACTTACAATCAATGGCTCTTAGTCGGCCGTAAAACATTTGAGGCAATGGGGGCTCTCCCAAATAGAAAGTATGCAGTTGTCAGCCGCTCAGGATCGGTAGCTACTAACGATGATGTGGTTGTGTTTCCATCTATAGAAGCAGCAATGAGGGAGCTAAAGACTCTTACGAACCATGTTGTTGTTTCTGGTGGTGGAGAGATCTACAAGAGTCTGATCGCCCATGCCGACACGCTACATATCTCGACAATAGATTCCGAGCCAGAGGGCAATGTTTTCTTTCCGGAAATCCCCAAAGAGTTCAATGTGGTGTTCGAGCAGGAATTTCATTCAAATATAAATTATCGCTATCAAATCTGGCAAAGGGGTTAACCATCCAAGCCATCGGACACATTTTGCTTCGCTGCGCTCAAAACGCAAAATGTGCCGCTGCTTAGCGGCGTTAGATGCACTAAGCACATAATTGCTCACAGCCAAACTATCAGGTCAAGTCTGCTTTTATTATTTTTAAGCGTGCATAATAAGCCCTACACAAATTGGGAGTTAGACATCATGAGCAACGCAGTGCCCGCCGAGATTTCGGTAAGGCTATCACAGGCACTCAACGTCATCGAGCATCATCTGGGATCGACGTTGCTGGCCGTGCATTTGTACGGCTCTGCACTCGACGGTGGCCTGAAGCCATGCAGTGATATTGATTTGCTGGTTACTGTGACTGCACAGCTCGATGAGACTGTGCGGCAGGCTCTGTTCGTAGATTTCCTGGAAGTTTCCGCTTCTCCCGGCCAAAGTGAAGCTCTCCGTGCCTTGGAAGTTACCATCGTCGTGTACGGCGATGTTGTTCCTTGGCGTTATCCAGCCAGACGGGAACTGCAATTCGGGGAGTGGCAGCGCAAGGACATTCTTGCGGGCATCTTCGAGCCCGCGACAACCGATGTTGATCTGGCTATTCTGCTAACTAAAGCAAGGCAACACAGCCTTGCCTTGGCAGGTTCGGCCGCGGAAGATTTCTTCAACTCAGTCCCGGAAAGCGATCTATTCAAAGCACTGGCCGACACCTTGAAACTATGGAACTCACAACCGGATTGGGCAGGCGACGAGCGGAATGTAGTGCTTACTTTGTCTCGCATTTGGTACAGCGCAGCAACCGGCAAGATCGCGCCGAAGGATGTAGCTGCCAACTGGGTAATGGAACGCCTGCCCGTCCAACATCAGCCCGTGCTGCTTGAAGCCCAGCAGGCTTACCTTGGACAAGGGATGGATTGCTTGGCCTCACGCGCTGATCAGTTGACTGCGTTCATTTACTTTCTGAAGCACGAAGCCGCCAGTCTGCTCGGCTCCACGCCAATGATGTCTAACAGTTCATTCAAGCCGACGCCGCTTCGCGGCGCAGCTTAATTCAGGCGTTAGATGCACTAAGCACATAATTGCTCACAGCCAAACTATCAGGTCAAGTCTGCTTTTATTATTTTTAAGCGTGCATAATAAGCCCTACACAAATTGGGAGATATATCATGAAAGGCTGGCTTTTTCTTGTTATCGCAATAGTTGGCGAAGTAATCGCAACATCCGCATTAAAATCTAGCGAGGGCTTTACTAAGCTTGCCCCTTCCGCCGTTGTCATAATCGGTTATGGCATCGCATTTTATTTTCTTTCTCTGGTTCTGAAATCCATCCCTGTCGGTGTTGCTTATGCAGTCTGGTCGGGACTCGGCGTCGTCATAATTACAGCCATTGCCTGGTTGCTTCATGGGCAAAAGCTTGATGCGTGGGGCTTTGTAGGTATGGGGCTCATAATTGCTGCCTTTTTGCTCGCCCGATCCCCATCGTGGAAGTCGCTGCGGAGGCCGACGCCATGGTGACGGTGTTCGGCATTCTGAATCTCACCGAGGACTCCTTCTTCGATGAGAGCCGGCGGCTAGACCCCGCCGGCGCTGTCACCGCGGCGATCGAAATGCTGCGAGTCGGATCAGACGTCGTGGATGTCGGACCGGCCGCCAGCCATCCGGACGCGAGGCCTGTATCGCCGGCCGATGAGATCAGACGTATTGCGCCGCTCTTAGACGCCCTGTCCGATCAGATGCACCGTGTTTCAATCGACAGCTTCCAACCGGAAACCCAGCGCTATGCGCTCAAGCGCGGCGTGGGCTACCTGAACGATATCCAAGGATTTCCTGACCCTGCGCTCTATCCCGATATTGCTGAGGCGGACTGCAGGCTGGTGGTTATGCACTCAGCGCAGCGGGATGGCATCGCCACCCGCACCGGTCACCTTCGACCCGAAGACGCGCTCGACGAGATTGTGCGGTTCTTCGAGGCGCGGGTTTCCGCCTTGCGACGGAGCGGGGTCGCTGCCGACCGGCTCATCCTCGATCCGGGGATGGGATTTTTCTTGAGCCCCGCACCGGAAACATCGCTGCACGTGCTGTCGAACCTTCAAAAGCTGAAGTCGGCGTTGGGGCTTCCGCTATTGGTCTCGGTGTCGCGGAAATCCTTCTTGGGCGCCACCGTTGGCCTTCCTGTAAAGGATCTGGGTCCAGCGAGCCTTGCGGCGGAACTTCACGCGATCGGCAATGGCGCTGACTACGTCCGCACCCACGCGCCTGGAGATCTGCGAAGCGCAATCACCTTCTCGGAAACCCTCGCGAAATTTCGCAGTCGCGACGCCAGAGACCGAGGGTTAGATCATGCCTAGCATTCACCTTCCGGCCGCCCGCTAGCGGACCCTGGTCAGGTTCCGCGAAGGTGGGCGCAGACATGCTGGGCTCGTCAGGATCAAACTGCACTATGAGGCGGCGGTTCATACCGCGCCAGGGGAGCGAATGGACAGCGAGGAGCCTCCGAACGTTCGGGTCGCCTGCTCGGGTGATATCGACGAGGTTGTGCGGCTGATGCACGACGCTGCGGCGTGGATGTCCGCCAAGGGAACGCCCGCCTGGGACGTCGCGCGGATCGACCGGACATTCGCGGAGACCTTCGTCCTGAGATCCGAGCTCCTAGTCGCGAGTTGCAGCGACGGCATCGTCGGCTGTTGCACCTTGTCGGCCGAGGATCCCGAGTTCTGGCCCGACGCCCTCAAGGGGGAGGCCGCATATCTGCACAAGCTCGCGGTGCGACGGACACATGCGGGCCGGGGTGTCAGCTCCGCGCTGATCGAGGCTTGCCGCCATGCCGCGCGAACGCAGGGGTGCGCCAAGCTGCGGCTCGACTGCCACCCGAACCTGCGTGGCCTATACGAGCGGCTCGGATTCACCCACGTCGACACTTTCAATCCCGGCTGGGATCCAACCTTCATCGCAGAACGCCTAGAACTCGAAATCTAACGTCCGTTCGGGCATCGAGGTCCATGTCGGGGTGGGACGGGCCCGTGGCTTCAAGATCACTTGCAGTCCGACCGCGATGTCTTGG
The DNA here is from genome assembly GCF_050753455.1 of Glutamicibacter uratoxydans. Lineage (GTDB taxonomy): Bacteria > Actinomycetota > Actinomycetes > Actinomycetales > Micrococcaceae > Glutamicibacter > Glutamicibacter uratoxydans_A. The sequence continues at coordinate 2,340,785 of NZ_CP192736.1, read as the reverse complement.
TTGCGCGAGAGGTTGTCGATATGGCTCTGTTGCAAAAATCGTGAAGCTTGAGCATGCTTGGCGGAGATTGGACGGACGGAACGATGACGGATTTCAAGTGGCGCCATTTCCAGGGTGATGTGATCCTGTGGGCGGTGCGCTGGTATTGTCGCTATCCGATCAGCTATCGCGACCTTGAGGAAATGCTGGCGGAACGCGGCATTTCGGTCGACCATACGACGATCTATCGCTGGGTCCAGTGCTACGCCCCGGAGATGGAGAAGCGGCTGCGCTGGTTCTGGCGGCGTGGCTTTGATCCGAGCTGGCGCCTGGATGAAACCTACGTCAAGGTGCGGGGCAAGTGGACCTACCTGTACCGGGCAGTCGACAAGCGGGGCGACACGATCGATTTCTACCTGTCGCCGACCCGCAGCGCCAAGGCAGCGAAGCGGTTCCTGGGCAAGGCCCTGCGAGGCCTGAAGCACTGGGAAAAGCCTGCCACGCTCAATACCGACAAAGCGCCGAGCTATGGTGCAGCGATCACCGAATTGAAGCGCGAAGGAAAGCTGGACCGGGAGACGGCCCACCGGCAGGTGAAGTATCTCAATAACGTGATCGAGGCCGATCACGGAAAGCTCAAGATACTGATCAAGCCGGTGCGCGGTTTCAAATCGATCCCCACGGCCTATGCCACGATCAAGGGATTCGAAGTCATGCGAGCCCTGCGCAAAGGACAGGCTCGCCCCTGGTGCCTGCAGCCCGGCATCAGGGGCGAGGTGCGCCTTGTGGAGAGAGCTTTTGGCATTGGGCCCTCGGCGCTGACGGAGGCCATGGGCATGCTCAACCACCATTTCGCAGCAGCCGCCTGATCGGCGCAGAGCGACAGCCTACCTCTGACTGCCGCCAATCTTTGCAACAGAGCCCGCTCACCTGCGGTAAGGGACTTCGGGAGCTGATCGAGGCGGCGCTGCGTCCGCTCGCCCGCGGTGGCAAACTTTCGGTACGGACGCCCCAGTTGCTCGCCGCTGTTCGGATCCTGCCCGTGCCCCATGAGGCGCCGTAACTGCTCCTCGCTCACCGAGGCACCGACGGCGATCTCTCCGGCGAGTCCTGGGAGGCCGGCCCCGAGCCAGATGCCGGGAGGCGTTCCTGCTTCAAGGTAGTACCTTGTCAGCGCTGACGACGCATCGCGATCCCCGTCGCCAGCGACAACTGCGTTCAGCAGGTACCGGTACCCGTCCCCAGCGGTCATGACCCTGATCGAGATCGTCACACTGGGCAGGTGCGCCGCAGATCTTGGGATCTACCCTCGGAAGGCGGAGAGCGCGATGTTTGCGTCAATGCAGGGAGATAGCGAAGAGCGCGCTTCAACGGAGATGCTCGAATGGGTCCACGACGGATTGGACTCCGTGGTCGCGGCAGACGTAGACGATTCACACGCCGTACCCGTCGGCGCCGCTCGGCTCGGGGTCGCATTCTGCGCGGCAGACGTTACAGAGCCGGTGCTCGTTGCTCCCCCAGACCGTGACCTCGATATCGTCGGGGATCTCCATTCCGTCGAACTCCATATGCGGAGGTTAGCTGTCGCGGATTGAGTCGTGTCAAGATGCGGCACCGATGCTAAACCGCCGTTACCTATGGTCATCGCGCCGGTCACGCACTCGACGCTTAGTTCTTGAGGTACTCGAGGACGGCGATGACGCGCTTGTTTCCTGTGCGCTCGTTAAGGTCGAGCATGGTGAAGATGCTGCTGATGTGCCGTTCCGCGATCGCGACGCGACATGCATACGGTCCCTGATTTGCTCGTTAGTGAGCTCCGTAGCCATGAGCAAAACGTCAGTATCGCGGAGGAGCTGCTGCGGGAGCGGGAAAGGATTGACCTTACTGACGCAGAGACCCAAAGCGCGAGCATCCCTCATCGCTTTGATGCCAGCCCTTCAACCATTGCAACTAACCCGAACTCGAAATCTAGGTCTTGATCGACAGGCTCACATCCGTTGTCGAGCGCTGTTTGTTCTTCTAGTACGAAACCGACCGTATAGCGGCTGATAGCCATGAGAGCTCGGACCGCAGAGACCTCAGCGAATCCTTCGGACACGAGAAACTCGATCTGACTTTCGGGGGCATCCGAGCCCGCTGGCATCTGGTCACTCTTTTGACGGTGAAACTCTGCGTGCAGCCGTGCTCCATCCCGGACTGCCAGAAGCGCTGTCCGGAAGCTCCGCGCGTTGCGCAGGAGAAAGTCGTCCCAGCGCTCCCCTGACTCTGGGAGTGAGGCGTGGTGTTCGCGATCAAGCACATCAGCTGCGAGCGATCCGAGCAGGTGGCCCTTTGTCCGAAAGTGCCAGTAGAGCGCTGGCTGCTGCACCCGCAGATGCGCAGCCAGCGCCCGCGTGGTGAAACCGTCGATCCCCGTGTTATTGAGCACATGCCTCGCACCGCGCAAGACTGCTGCACGATCGAGTCGCGCTTGTTTCTGAGCCATGCTTGCACTTTATCATCGATAACTTTATCGTTGATAAGGTGTCATCTCTCACTTCCGCTCGTGGCTCGTTGGCCACGGTCCTCATCACGGCTAGCCTCGACGCCGCCGGCATGGGCCTGGTGATGCCGATTCTCCCCGCACTGCTACACGAGGCAGGGGTCACCGCTGATGCGGTTCCGCTGAACGTCGGAGTGCTGATCGCGCTCTACGCGGTAATGCAGTTCATCTTTGCCCCCGTACTGGGAACACTGTCGGACCGATTCGGCCGCCGCCGGGTGCTGCTTGTTTCCCTGGCCGGTGCGACCGTCGACTATCTCGTGCTCGCCACGACATCCGCTCTGTCGGTGTTCTATATCGCCCGTGCAGTGGCTGGGATAACCGGAGCGACCAATGCGGTCACCGCCACCGTGATCGCCGACATCACGCCACCCCACCAGCGCGCCAAGCGTTTCGGTTTACTCAGTGCCTGCTATGGCGGCGGAATGATCGCGGGGCCAGCCATGGGTGGACTGTTCGGTGCCATCTCGCCACATCTGCCGTTTTTGCTCGCTGCTCTTCTCTCAGCGAGCAATCTGGCACTCACCTTTATCTTGTTACGCGAGACCCGTCCTGATTCCCCTGCGCGCTCTGCGTCGCTCGCTCAGCATCGTGGTCGCCCCGGCCTCAGCGCGGTGCCTGGGATTACCTTCCTATTAGTCGCATTCGGCCTTGTTCAATTCATTGGGCAGGCTCCAGGTGCGACCTGGGTGCTGTTTACTGAACACCGCCTCGACTGGAGTCCCGTCGAAGTTGGAATCTCCCTGTCCGTCTTCGGGATCGTACAGGTTCTCGTGCAGGCCCTCCTTACTGGCCGCATCGTGGAGTGGATCGGTGAGGCAAAAACAGTCATCATCGGGTGTGTTACCGACGCCTTGGGTCTCGTAGGCCTGGCGATTGTCACTGACGCATTTTCCATGGCGCCTATCTTGGCGGCACTGGGGATCGGTGGCATCGGCCTCCCCGCTCTGCAAACCCTTCTCTCCCAGCGCGTCGATGAACAGCACCAAGGGCGCCTCCAGGGTGTGCTCGCCAGCATCAACAGCGTCACATCGATCTTCGGACCGGTCGCTTTCACAACGATCTTCGCGCTCACTTACATCAACGCCGACGGCTTCCTCTGGCTCTGCGCCGCAGCACTCTACGTGCCCTGCGTGATTCTCATCATGCGTGGTACAGCAGCGTCCCCGAAGTTCGGCTCATGGGCGAGCGGCGACTCGATGTGAGTTGTGAGACGTGAGCAGGAGCAACACGGCGGCGACACTGCTTCGCCATGGCCGACTAGCGAGACGGCGCCACCGGGAAACTCGGCATCATCTACCAAGGACAGGTCAGCTGGGAGCCTGATAGACCCATCGAAATGTGCGTGCCGATCGCGGAGAAAGGCCGGGCGCATCGGATCGAGCCATAGCACCATGAGTCTTCACGGAAGTGCGTTGACGGAGACTTCGTTGTGAACCGGGCCAAGGGAGAGCTGGAGGCCCTCTCCGAGTGGCTTGCCGATGACATGAGCTGGACGCTCATCGAGAAATCCACACACAGCGGCCCCAGTGCAGCCCGAGAGGTGCGCCCGCCGTTCTCCCGAGCGGGTGGAGGTCATTTCTGTCGTCACCCACGGACGACGCGCTTCCTGCGACGGCTACCTCGAGGCTGGAGGAATGCGCGTCCGTTTCAGCCATGCGTTCCGCTTCGTCAGCACCCCCAAGACCGCGATGATCGCAGAACTGCGACGCTACTGCATCGAGACGCAGGTTGACTGAGGCCTGTGCGGACAGCACGAACGACCCTTAAGCCCGTAATCTGGGAACCGCAGAAACTACCCGATCGAAACGCAACTACTTTGCCGGCCCTACGGGGTTGGCTCGCGGTCGTCGTCCTTGGCCGCGACCGTGCGCAGGAGGTGCTTGTAGCCATCCCTCGCGATCATCACGCGCATCGAAACCGTCACGACGCTACTGCCTTCGACGATCAGGGGAGCGGGGACTGATCGCGGACGCGCTGTCCACTTTGGTTAAAAGATTGCGCCGCTGTAGACGACCGCCATCTAGATGCCGACGATGACCATGCTCTCGAGTGCGCCACTACCCACCATTAGTGTGGTCAGGGTCGGCTTCAGGTGATGAGTCCATGTCGGTAGGCGGTGATGGCGGCGTGGACACGGTTGTCGATGCCGAGGGTGTTGAAGAGCTGGGAGACGTATTGCTTGACGGTGCCTTCGGACAGATGCATGGCCCTGCCGATCTGGGCGTTGGAGAGTCCGCGAGCGATGTGGGTGAGGAGCTCGATCTGGCGCTCGGTGAGCAGGGCAGTGAGTTCGTCTCGCGCGGTTCGGGTGCGGTGGCCCGCTCGTTGCTCGGCGGCGAGCCAGCGGGCGACTCGAGGGGAGAACGCGCCTCCGCCGTGCGCGAGGGCCCTGACGCCGGCAATGAGTTGCTGAGGTTCGTCGGACTTGAGGAGGAAACCGAGGGCGCCGGCGTTGATCGCATCGGCGATGAGATGGTCGTCGGAAAAGGTGGTGAGCATGGCGATCGGAAGCTCGGGCAGTCGGTGCCGGATCTCACGGAGAGCTCCGATGCCGTCGAGTCGTGGCATCTGGATATCCAGCAGTGCGACGTCAACGCGGTGTGTTGCCGCGGCGTCGACGGCCTCGTGGCCGTTGCTGGCGAGGGCGGTGATGTCAAGGTCAGTGGCGGAGGCGAGAATAGCGGCGACGCCGGTGCGGACGAGCTGGTCGTCATCCGCGATCAGGACACGGATCGGCGGGGTGTCGGTGCGATCCTCCGGGGTCATGGCGCGGGAACCGTTCCGATCCTGCTGACCTGGTCGGAGGCGAAGCAGACGACGTGGACGTCGACTCGTTCGAAGAAGCTGATTTCCGCCTCGTAATAGTGACAGGTCTCGTCGGGGCGAGGCGGGAACTCATCGCGTGGAGGATCGAGCATCTCCAGGGCGGGGAGGGATCGCTCGACCGTCTCTTGGGTGTCTCCGACGGAGATGTCCGCAAACTGTGCCGTGGTCATCACCGATAGCGTGTTGGCGAGCACGAAGTAAGCGACCGCGATGAACACGAGTGCGCCGAGGATGGCTGTGGGAACGGCGATGGCAGCACGGGTGGCGCGGGATCGAAGGATCGCGGCATCGTCCTCGGCGGCGACGATGTCGCCATCAGGTGCTGCGCTGTCCGCGGATGGGCGTGCGTGCGCGGGAAGGGTGAGGGTCAGTGCGAACTCGGTCGGCATCTGATGGACGGTGAGGGCGCCGCCCAGCATCGCGGCGCGATGCCGCAGGCCATGCAGTCCGAATCCACCATCGAGCGGATGGGCTGAGGACGCCTCCTTGTCACGCGGATTGCAAACGATCGCAGTGACAATATCGCCCTCGACCTCGATGCGCACGGTGACCGGTTGCCCAGGAGCGTGCTTGGACGCGTTGGTGAGCCCTTCCTGCACCACCCGCGCGACAGTGTTGAGCGCTTCATCGCTGAGTCGGTCGGACAGATCTGCGGCGATGTGCGTTTCCACGTGCATCTCGGCCTGACGAGCACCGGTCACTGCTTCGTCGATGCTCGGGGAGCTCCATCCGGCAGCCGGGTCTTCGGACTGGCGCAGCAGTCGAACGGCGAGGCCGAGCTGATCCGCCGCGTCCGCTGCGATCGTGCGGATACCGGAGACCTCTGCCCGGTCGGTATCCGGAAGCGTGGGTGTGAGGGAGAGCTGTCCGAGCCGGACGGCGATGAGCGTCAAGGAGTGGCCGAGGCCGTCGTGCATCTCCGCGGCAAGGCTCATCCGCTCTCGTTGCAGGACCTCACGGGTCTGGCTTGCCCGTCGTCTGGATTCGATCGCGGCAAGCTCCCAGCCTCGGCGGTGAAACTCTCGCCTCTGCGACACCGCGCGCCGCGTGGTCAGCGGTGCGGCGAGCACCAGGGCGGTCAGCAGACCATACACAAGGCCCTCGACGATCTCCTCGACTCGCAACTCGGGGAGCCTGACGACGGTAGCGGCGAGCACGGAACCAGCAAGGATCACGCGCACCCGCGCAGCCGGGGTTGCGAACATCAGCACGATCGCAGCAGTCGCAATAAGGCTCAGCACCAGCACGGGAGCATCGGGCAACCAACGCGTGGACGTGCCGCCGCTGATCGCGACGACGCATCCAACGATGGTCTGCCGACGGCGGAGTGTCGCGGGATCATTGGAGCTACCACTCATACTCCCAATCTATGCGCGCGACTCCGCCCGGTGAACTCACGATCGTTAGGTCATGAATGGGCATTCGGCAATATCGGCACGTTGACCCGTGAATCTACCGTCGTATGCATGGTCGATCTTCTCCGCATGTTCCTTGCGCAGGCAGGCGAGCACGTCACGCTCCTGCTCGCCTGCATGCTCCTGTTCGCGGCCCTTGACGCAGCCCTCGGTATCGGTGCTGTCCTCCCGGGGGAAACGGGCATCGTCCTGGCCGCGGTCACGCTCTCTGACCGTGCCGAGCTGCTCGCCGCCGGTGTGTTCGTTGCTGCGCTGGGCGCATTCCTCGGAGATCATGTGGGGTTCGCGGTCGGACGCGGTCTTGGAGCCCGCCTCGGCGACACCAGACTGATCAAGCGCCTGGGCCGGGACCGCTGGGAGAAGGCACGATATTACGTTGCCGGCCGGTTCTGGATTGTGATCCTCGCCCGTCTGCTTCCGGGTATCCGCACCCTTGTCGCTGCTGCAGCCGGCGCCTCAGCGGTGCCATACTCGCGGTTCGCAACCGCTTGTGGTGTCGCGGCGTTGCTTTGGGCGGGGCTTTGGGTCGTCGGTGGTGCGCTCATCGGAAACGCACTGCTCGACGTCGTTGAGCGCTACACTCTGCCCGCACTCATCGTCGTGGCCGCTGCACTCGTCCTTTGGCTCTTCGCACGCCACAAGCGTGGGGTGCGCGCATGAACCGCATGTCCTCGGCACACCCGCGCCCCGACTGGGCGACTCTGCCCAATCTCATCACCTTGCTGCGGCTTGGGCTCGTGGTTCCGATTGTCATCCTCGTCCTCCACCATGCCCAGCCGGTCCTCACTGTCGTACTCCTGGCGGTCTTCGGCGCAAGCGACTGGATCGACGGCTATCTCGCTCGCGCCCTGAACCAGGTCAGTGCCACGGGAGCGGTACTCGATCCTGTCGCAGACCGCGTCGGCGTTGCGACGATCGCACTCGCCCTCGCCGTAGCAGGTCATCTCTCCCTCGGAGTCGTTCTCACCATCGCAGCCGTCGACGCTGCACTTGCCGTCACTTACCTGGTGACTCGTCCTGCACGAGCGCCGAAGGTCTCCCGTGTCGGCAAGGTACGTACCGCGGCGCTTATGGCAGGCCTTGCGCTCATCGGAGTCAGCTTGGTCCCCGCGCTCCATCCAGTCGGAGCCGCAGGCAGAGTCCTTTGCGTCGTAGGAGCGTTCCTCCACGCTGTCGCAGGATTCGGCTACGTCCGCGCTCTCCTCCGTGACAACCGCGCAGATCCGCCCGATATGTGAGCCCAGGCCGTTCAGCTATCTTCTCCGGCGTCCACGCAGAGAGCCGGGGGTCTGGCCGTTGACCCGGGTGAAGGCGCGGTTGAATGCGGCCCGAGGGTCGACCTCCTTCCCCAGGAGTACCTGAGCACGAGCTACTCGATCCTCCAGCACGGGGGCGGCGGCCGGGCAGCACAGCTGATCTGTGGTGTCGTCTCCTTCGACGAGCCTGCCGCACGCGAACTGATGCGCACGCTTCCCCCCGCGAAGAAGTGGATTCTCGAAACCGAATCCGTTTTCTGATTTGAGATTTGCCAGCGGCCGATTGAATATCCTATGAGCAAACTCCTTGCGTAGCTCCCTCGCATCGTCTTCATTCATTAGAGTCAAGAACGGGTTGAATGAACCGTCCCGGAAATCATGCCGCCGTCTTATGTGCGGCAGCGTCGGGTAACGAGCCTGTTATTTCATCATAGTAGGCTTGCTCAAATTCCTCGGGAGTTTGGTGATCCAGCGAGGAATGCAAGCGATCATTGTTGTACCAAAACACCCAGTCGAAGACGATCTCAATGACATCTGATTCGGTCTTCAGTGCACCAGATCTGAATGGCGATCCCTTGGCCACGGCTTCATTCTTGAATAGACCCATCACAGTTTCGGCAGCGGCGTTATCGTACGCATCACCGACGCTTCCGATGGAAGGAACCAAGCCTTCAATCTCCAACGTGTCGGTATAACGGATCGAAGTATACTGCGATCCTGCATCTGAGTGATGCAAAAGCCCCTTGTCAACTGGTCTTTTAGTGTGTTTGCGACGCCATAAAGCCATCTTTAAGCATTGTTCCACGAAGGCCGTGTCTTTCACAGTGGAGGTTTCCCACCCAACAATCGCCCGTGAATATAAGTCAATCACCAGCGCAACGTAAACGAACCCGGAATACACCGGTACGTACGTGAAGTCCGTGACCCAAATCCGGTTGGGTGCCTCTGCGCTGAAGTCTCGATTTAGCAGGTCACCGGCTCTGTGGCCGTCTTTGCCGGGGATTGTGGTGCGGGTCTTACGTCCACGAATCAGGCCATTCATGCCTTCATCTCGCATGAGCCGATCCACGGTGTGCTTGGAGACCTCCGCGTGACCGTTGCGCCGCAGCCAGGCAGTCATTTTCCGCCGGCCGTAAAGGATTTCTGGTTTCGGTCTTCCTTTACTGTCTAACTCTTTGAGGCTGCGCAACGTGTCAATGATCTTCGCGTCCTCAAAGGCGCGCAGGGCTGGCAAACGTGTTTTCCAGGCTCTGTAGGTTCGTGCGGCAACCTGCACGCCCTGCGATCGCAGGACGGCGCAGATCGACTCGACCGCATGACCTAAAGCTCTTTGTTCGTCAATGAACCGGCAGATTAGCGGCGGCGAGGGTCGAGCTCCCTCGCGAAGAAAATCGAGGCAGCCTTCAAGATTTCGTTGGCTTCCTTCAAGTCCCTGTTTTCGGCCCGCAGACGCTTGAGTTCGTCTTGCTCATCGGTGGTCGAGCCTTCTTTTTGGTCGGCATCAACCTGGGCTTGAAGAACCCAGCGCCGTAAGGATTCTTTACCAACGTCCAACTTTGGGGCCAATGCCTTGCATGCAGCATAAATGGAGGGATATTCGGAAAGCCGATCCATCACCATGGCTACAGCACGGTCACGAACTTCGGCAGGGTACCTCTTGGGCATAGTTACTATCTTTCTCTCGAAAGACAGCGGCATCAAATCCGGGACGGTTCAAATCCAGTTGGGCTCGCTTGGCATCTCGTTCCTCTTTACGATGCGCACCGGCTTCCTTTCCCATATATCCTGCGACTGCGAGCAGAACTATAGTCGCGCTGGTTTTCCAGATCGTCTCCGGAACAGCTGCCTCATGAATGTTCGCCATCCCAATCGCTATGACAACAAGGCCGAGCAAGGCCACCACAACCGCCCCTATACTCCACAGATTGGCACTTAGACGTTCCTGTCGAGCGCGACCTCCATAATCGGCACTGATCGTGGAATTTGCGGTAGCGTCAACCAGCTTCTTCGCTTGTTCTTCATAGTTTTTTAGAGTCTCTAGCCGCTCGATGCCCTCTTCGTTCAAGCGCCCCATCTCCTCATCGAAAGTTTCCTGGAGGGAGGCCATGAGACGCTTGGAATTACTATCGGCTTCGGCGGCCGCTTTCACCGTGTCCGTGGAGAATTGATTCAAGGCCGCATCTAATCTTGTCTTTTGCGCCTCAACATCAACTTTTATAGCGTCAATTGATTCTCGGGTCGCTTGAAGCTTCGCTTCAATCTCGTTCTGAGTTTGCCCAAGCCTAGATTCAAGTGACTTTTGGTCTTCATTGAATCTACTTCTATAGGCATCTAGTGCGTCTTGGGCTTCTGCCTCCACGTTGTTGAGGCGCGCGGTTATGTTTGAGAGATGGGATACGAAGTCCCCAATTGCTCTTTGATACGAATCTAACGTGGCCGAATCAGCAATGTTCACGGGTAGTTCACCAAGTACGTTTATGAGTTCATCTCTATGCGCGCTTAGTGGCTCTTCAAGTTTTAGCGTGGTGAGCCCGAAAAATAAGTAAGGCCCGCAGTCCTCTGCGAAAATGGATGTTGTCTAGACAAACCATCAGCAAGGAACTACGAGCCGTGTTTAAGGATACCGGTGGAAACGACGCTGCGTCGATTCTTCTCAACCTCACTGACTACCGCGTCATCGACGCAACCCAAGAACCAGCCGGACGACAAGTCCTTATCGAGCCCAAAGCCACAGAGGCAGCCTGAATCGCACCGGGTTTAATAGAGGCAAAGAAATTGGAATAGGAACACTACTGTCTTGCCGATTAAATACACTGACGAACTGAAAACCCGAGCTATCGAGCTGGTGCTCCACGCCCAGTCGAATCCAGACACCTCCAATGGCGCCATCACGAGAGTCGCCAAGGAGCTGGGCCTGAGCAGCGAGACACTGCGTACTTGAGTCCGCAGGCACAGGACAGGCGGTGGCGCTCTGCCCGAGCAGTCGATTAATTTGGAAGCCGAGAACAAGCGGCTGCGCGCCGAACTGGCCGAAACCAAACGTGCCAACGAGATCTTGAAGAAGGCAGCGACTTTCTTCGCGGCGTGAGCTCGTGGTGCCCTTCAAAGTAATTGTTGATTTCATCGATCAGCACAAAGACGAGCTCAGGGTCGAGCCGATCATCCGCGCGTTGCAAGGCACCCATGCGCAGATCGCCGTGAGCTCGTACTATGCCTTCAAGAAACGACCGCCCTCAGCCCGCAGCGTGCGGGATGAGCAACTACTGCCGAAACTTCTTGACGTATACGAGGAGAACTATTCCTGCTATGGGGTGCGCAAAATGTGGCATGCCATGAACAATCAGCATGCCGAAGCGTTCGGGCCGATTGCCCGGTGCACTGTGGAGCGGCTGATGAAGAACCTAGGGATTGATGGAGTGCGGCGCAAGCGGAAGAAGCCCAAGACCCGCTCTGCGGATCCTGAATCATGTCCCGTGGATCTGGTGGACCGGCGGTTCACTGCTGCAGCGCCCAACAGGCTTTGGGTGGCTGATATAACGTATTTTCCGACCCAGTGCGGGTGGGTCTATGCCATGTTTATCCTTGATGTGTTCAGCCGCGAAATCGTGGGCTGGCAAGTGACGAACCACATGCGTGAATCCTTGGCCAGGGACGCGTTGATGATGGCTTTGGCAAGGAAATACAGGGATGGCGAGGACGTGACCGGCCTTGTCCATCACAGCGACTGGGGCGTGCAATTCCGGTCCATTAGGTATGGGCAGGCGCTGGCCGAGTCGAAGGTCGTCGCCTCGGTTGGTTCCCGTGGGGATTCGTCCGATTACGCCATGGCAGAGGCGCTGAACTTTGTTTACAAGGCGGAGTTGATTGATCGGCGTGAGTGGTCCGGACAGGTAGAGGTCATGGCCGAGACCTCTCGATGGGTTGGCTGGTACAACTACCAGCGCCTGCATTCGGCACTCGGGTACAGGTCGCCGGCGGATGTTCATCAACAGTGGATGGGACGGCCTGGCACGCTCGCGGAAGCCGCGTAGGAAAAACAAGAAAAGGAGCCTCTACCAAACCCGGGGCTTGACAAAGGGCGACTTGCCCTCAGCCGAGGCGACCTATTCACTCTGGGTACCAAGGTGGAAACTGCACAAGATGCGGTCAACTTCTACGTCGCGGTCTGTTCATGGGGCGCCGGCGCCAAAGCCCGGGATATCTACCGTCGAATTCCAACATTGAGCGAACCGGACGTTGGAGGAAAACTCCTCGGCGGAATCATGCTCGCCAAAGACTCGAACGTCGAATCGGAAGAGGCCTACCGATCCTTCTGGACACGTGAGCAATACAGACTCAAAGGTCTAGGCCCAGCCTTCTTCACCAAGCTTTTGTACTTCGCAGCTGGCCCCACGGATAGCAAGAAAATGCGCCATCTCATTCTAGACAGAAAGGTCGCTGCTTCCATTGGCTGGCCTGACAAAGCCTGGTGGACTCCATCGGAGTACCGAGAATACTTAGAACTGATCAACAATGTCGTGGGACACCTGCCCGAAGCAGAACGCTCCGACTGCCTCGAAATGCGACTATTCAATCCCTAGTGCAACTCAAGGAATCTTCCCGAAACGCTATGATCCCCGTTCTGGGCCACGAGCTTTCGGTTCAGAGTTTCGGGAAACCGAAAACGTTGAGAAACTCCCGTTCGAGCGATTGATCGAACGGCGGTTTTCATCATCCCAAAAACGACCGTTTTTGAGATGACCGCTCTATCTGATCTTATGGGCTTGCCCTCTGTTGTAGCTCTTCTGCAGTTTGGAAGGGCCAGTGACGGAGCGCTCTTGGAAGGTGGACACTGTGAGGAGTGTCCATATTCGGCGTTGGTTCGGTGCATTTGAGAGGTAAGTCGCTGTAGGTGGACACAAGTCGGGTTGAGTTGTCATAATGGGAGTGTCGAATGCAGTAGCGTTCGAAAGTAGGCCCGGCAGTCCTCCGGAGGTGTGACGAGCCGGGCTAGCGTATTTAACAGGACCGGACGTCGAGAAGTAGTGGTTCGATTTTTTGTTTCCAGGTTCCGCCTCGGTTGTAGCACCAGGCGATGGCGTCGCTGGCCCATAGCAGTGGCTCTTCTTTTTTGCCTCTGTGTTGGTAGCGCAGGTCTGCGTAGTTTAGTTCTCTGAGACGTTTGGCGATGATTCGTCGGTCGGCTGCGTCGATTGAGGCGTCTGATTCGATGGTGAGTTGCCTGATTTGTTGTGCTGCGATGTCGTCGAGCATTGTGTGCAGGCAAGCTTCACGTGCGGTGGCGTGTTTCTTCGCTGCTGAGACGTACATGATTGTTGTCAGGTCGCATTCGCGCATGATGCTGATGAACTTGTCTTTGATGGCATCGCGTTCTCGTACGAAGTGGACGTAATCGGTGCCTTTGTGCCGGCCTGCTTTGAGCTCGTTGCGTACGGTGGCGAGGGACGCGGAAGTTGAACCGTCCCGGATTTGATGCCGCTGTCTTTCGAGAGAAAGATAGTAACTATGCCCAAGAGGTACCCTGCCGAAGTTCGTGACCGTGCTGTAGCCATGGTGATGGATCGGCTTTCCGAATATCCCTCCATTTATGCTGCATGCAAGGCATTGGCCCCAAAGTTGGACGTTGGTAAAGAATCCTTACGGCGCTGGGTTCTTCAAGCCCAGGTTGATGCCGACCAAAAAGAAGGCTCGACCACCGATGAGCAAGACGAACTCAAGCGTCTGCGGGCCGAAAACAGGGACTTGAAGGAAGCCAACGAAATCTTGAAGGCTGCCTCGATTTTCTTCGCGAGGGAGCTCGACCCTCGCCGCCGCTAATCTGCCGGTTCATTGACGAACAAAGAGCTTTAGGTCATGCGGTCGAGTCGATCTGCGCCGTCCTGCGATCGCAGGGCGTGCAGGTTGCCGCACGAACCTACAGAGCCTGGAAAACACGTTTGCCAGCCCTGCGCGCCTTTGAGGACGCGAAGATCATTGACACGTTGCGCAGCCTCAAAGAGTTAGACAGTAAAGGAAGACCGAAACCAGAAATCCTTTACGGCCGGCGGAAAATGACTGCCTGGCTGCGGCGCAACGGTCACGCGGAGGTCTCCAAGCACACCGTGGATCGGCTCATGCGAGATGAAGGCATGAATGGCCTGATTCGTGGACGTAAGACCCGCACCACAATCCCCGGCAAAGACGGCCACAGAGCCGGTGACCTGCTAAATCGAGACTTCAGCGCAGAGGCACCCAACCGGATTTGGGTCACGGACTTCACGTACGTACCGGTGTATTCCGGGTTCGTTTACGTTGCGCTGGTGATTGACTTATATTCACGGGCGATTGTTGGGTGGGAAACCTCCACTGTGAAAGACACGGCCTTCGTGGAACAATGCTTAAAGATGGCTTTATGGCGTCGCAAACACACTAAAAGACCAGTTGACAAGGGGCTTTTGCATCACTCAGATGCAGGATCGCAGTATACTTCGATCCGTTATACCGACACGTTGGAGATTGAAGGCTTGGTTCCTTCCATCGGAAGCGTCGGTGATGCGTACGATAACGCCGCTGCCGAAACTGTGATGGGTCTATTCAAGAATGAAGCCGTGGCCAAGGGATCGCCATTCAGATCTGGTGCACTGAAGACCGAATCAGATGTCATTGAGATCGTCTTCGACTGGGTGTTTTGGTACAACAATGATCGCTTGCATTCCTCGCTGGATCACCAAACTCCCGAGGAATTTGAGCAAGCCTACTATGATGAAATAACAGGCTCGTTACCCGACGCTGCCGCACATAAGACGGCGGCATGATTTCCGGGACGGTTCAGGGAATCCAGCTGGGAGCCGAATCTTCCAGATCTTTGCGGAAGAAGACCTTGCCCGGATCTTCAGTGGTTCCCACTCCATCAACCCAGCGTTTGCGTGTGGCCGGGCGAGCGTAGGAATGTGGAATCAGTACCGGGGCGACCTGCTGGAAATACTCCATGACTTCGCCCTTGGTGGTTCCGGTTTCCGGATACAGGATCTTGTCCAGGTTGCTGACCTTCAGGTTGTGCCCCGCGACTTTGACGGTTTGCTCCTTGCGTGCCATGCCCAGTCCTTTGCATTGGTTTCTGACAGTAAATCTTCCCGGCAAGGAAGAAAGAATCCAGAGTTCCAAGCAAGCTTTGCGATTCACTGCGCCAGTCTGCTCGGTGACTGTCA
This sequence comes from Glutamicibacter uratoxydans, assembly GCF_050753455.1. GTDB lineage: Bacteria > Actinomycetota > Actinomycetes > Actinomycetales > Micrococcaceae > Glutamicibacter > Glutamicibacter uratoxydans_A. The sequence goes on along the minus strand of NZ_CP192736.1, from coordinate 2,325,577 downwards.
AAGGCAGCGGATCACTAACGCTGAGAGGCGAAATATGCTTCACTATGCCCATGCGAGCTATCTGGACTGGATCAATTGCTTTCGGACTGGTGAACGTTCCAGTGAAGGCCTATGGGGCGACCGAGGACCATGACATCGACCTACACCAGGTGCATGACAAGGACGGCGGGCGCATTCGCTACGAGCGGCGCTGCGAGGTATGCGGAAAGAAGGTGGCATACAAGGATCTGGACAAGGCCTACGAAGACGGTGAGCGTACCATCGTGCTCACCGATGAGGACATGGATGCGCTACCTGCGGAGAAAAGCCGTGAGATTGAAGTGGTGCAATTCGTGCCGGCCGAGCAGATTGATCCGTTGATGCTGGAGAAAAGTTACTATCTGCAAGCCGATTCGAAATCCCCCAAGGCCTACGAGCTATTGCGCCGCACGTTGGAGGATACTGAGAAGCTGGCCGTGGTGCGCTTTGCGTTGCGTCAAAAGACTAGGCTTGGCATTTTGCGGGTGCGGGAGAAGGTCATGGTGCTCCAAGCGGTGATGTGGGCTGACGAGTTGCGTGATGCCACCTTGGTTTCGCCAGAGAAATCTCCGCGGATCAGCGAGCAGGAATTGAAGATGTCCGCCACTTTGGTGGAACAGTACAGCAGCGATTTTACTCCCGAGGAATTCGAGGATGACTACCAGGTTCAGCTGCAAGCACTGATTGAGGCGAAGATCGAGCAGGGCGAGGAATTGGATACTGATGCGACGTTCGGGGAGGTAGGGGATGAAGGTGAATCCGGGGATGTTATCGATCTGATGGAAGCGCTCAAGCGCAGTATCGATGGACGCAAGTCCAAAACGGCACCTAAGAGTTCTGGGAAGAAAAAGAGCGCGGCGGAAAAGTAAAGCCTGACAGGTTGCTGGTGCACAGACCATAGTCAATTACTAGAACGAGACTAGGAAAACACCGCATGACCATTCAGCAAGATCAGGCAGAACGCCCGGCGAAAAACGCCGCAGACAGTCACCGTGGTCCAGCCCGATGACACAGATGGAAACATCTCAGCAGATCCGCCACGTCGGGCTGGAACGCAGGCTAGCTCCCGACCTTGGCATCCAAAAGTTCGCGGTGCAACGGCAGCCTGAAGGTGATGATCATTTCCCTGCACGCCTGTGGCATGACCGTCCGTGATTTCACCCAACAATCTGGAAGCCACCATCGGCATCCAGCTGTCCCAGGACAGGATCTGAAAAAGTAATGCTCCCACCGGCTATTCGCTGTCCACGATGATCCCAGGGTGCCAAGAATGGAGTTTAGAGACCCTCTAAACGAGCCACATTCTCTTTGACAACCGCCTTGAAGTCTCCGCCCGACGCCGCAAAGATCTTTCGCTGTAGCTGGTATTCGCCGCCATCTTCAATAATGTTCAGCACGCCGTGTAGTTCGTCCACGCAACCCAGACGCTCGGCCACCGGGGTCAGCCTTTTAACCTCTTGGCGCAGGTGATCGGTGACCAGCATTTCATCACCTTGAGCGTTGAGGATGATGATGGCATCTAAACCATAGCGGGCGGCACGCCACTTATTCTCGGTACGGAACCACGGCGGCATCACTGGGATTTTGTAGCCGGCTTCCAAGCTCAGCGACATATCGTGAACTAGGCATTGGGTCAGCGCGGTAATGGCCTTGATATCTGCCAGATTGCTCACGCCGTCACAGATGCGCATTTCCACTGTGCCCAGACGCGGAACTGGACGAACATCCCAGCGGATCTCTGAAACATCATCGATGACCCCAGTGTGCAGCATGTCCCCGACATGTGCCTCATACTCAGCCCAATCATTGAAATGGTAGGGGATACCGGCAGCCGGGAGCTGCTGGAACATTAGGGACCGTTGCGAAGCGTAACCGGTATCTTCCCCACCCCAATATGGGCTGGAGGCACTCAGGGCTTGAAAATGCGGCTGGTAGTTGATCAGACCGTCAGTAATTGGCAGCGCCTTGTCGCGGCTATCCAGACCCACGTGAACATGTACCCCATAAATCACCATCTGCCGGCCCCACCACTGGGTGCGATCGATGAGTTTGGCGTAGCGGTCCTTATCGGTGACCGGTTGCTGGGTTGGCGCAGCGAAGGGGTGAGAGCCAGCGCAGTACAGATCAACACCCAGTGGGGCGGTAACTTCGGTGAGCATTCGCAAGTTTTGTTGCAACTCTTCACCGGCCGAAGCGACGGTTTGGTGTACACCGGTCACAATTTCCACGGTGTTCATCAGCAGCTCGGGTTTGATAGTGGGATGTTCGTCATCTGATGCGATACCGTCGCGCTGCTTGACGGCATCTAGAACTTGTTCGGCGACCGAGCACAAGTCGGCGGTGTCGTGGTTCACCAGTGCAATTTCCCATTCAACGCCAATCGTTGATTGGGCAGACTGAGCAAATTCGATCTTTTGCACGGTGCTCCTTATTACTCTCAAAGGTCGGGCTATCGATCTGAACTGTAATGCATAGAATCGATAATCCAGCCGGTCTGGTGAATATAACCTAGTCCATTCTGACGTGAACCCGTACCGACAAACGCTGGTTTCTCAGGTTGTATCACGGAATTTTGGTCACATTTAGGGGTTGCGGACCGGCTCAACCTCAATGGCTACGCGACTGTCCCCGATGCGCGCCAGCACGAGGGTGGCCTGATTCTTGGCTGATTTGGGGCTTCCGGCAAGGAGGATGCGACGTAACTCCTCGGGTGTCACATCGACACCCCGCTTCTTGATTTCCAGTCGGCCGATCGCGTTAGTCTTCACCCAGGATTTCAATTTCTTCAGGTTATAGTCATGAACCGCTAACACCTTGTACGCCTTAGCGAACGGGGTGCTAATCAGCTCATCGTGAGTGAAGTAAGCGATGTGCTCATCAAGTAAATGTCCACCGATTTTTTCGAGCAACTCGGCAATCAGGTGAGAACGGATCACCGCGCCATCGGGCTCATAAAGGTAATTCGACAGTTCGGCAACCGTAGCGTGCGCGCCTTGCTCTGCGGATTCTGCCGAGGTCAGCTCGTGTGCCCCATCCTTGTCGATCACGAGTGCGGCTCGTTTGATATTGGGGCGGGCTAGACGACCAAACCACAGGCAGGCTTCCACCACGCTTCCGTGATCAGAAATCCATACCGACTCGGCGGTTTCTGGGATCGCATCATGGGGCAGGCCCGGGCCAAGCTTGACCCCGACATCCTTTCCCTGATCAACAAGCTGCTCCACGAAAGATAGGGGAGGGGAGAACGCTTCGGGATCGAAGATACGTTTGACAGTGCCCGAGGCCTCGGTGCGTCGAGCCGGGTCTAACCAGACCCCATCCATGTCCGTTAGATCGACATCTTCGGCGCTACCGTGGACCACCGTCGCATTCTCAAAGGGCATCAGATTCAAGGTCACGGCCGCTGCGGTGATCTCATCACGTTCCACCGCGGTAACCTGCAGTTCGGCGCTGGCTAGCGCTATCGAATCGGCACCAATACCGCAGCCCAGATCGGCCACATGCCGACAACCTGCCTCGCTGAACCGGCGTGCATGCATTCCGGCAATAGCTAAGCGCGTGGCTTGCTCCAAACCGGCTGGCGTAAAGATCATCGTGTCGGCAAAAGGACCGAACTTCACGCGAGCTCGAAACCGCAGTTCGCTTTGCATGACCACCGCGCGAACCACGGCTGGATCGTGTCCGCCCTTACGCAGCTTTTCGTTCAAGGCCCAAGCCGCGTCCTTGGTCGAAACCATCGATGGGTCAACCGTTGACAGCAGCTCCCAGCCCGCGGGAGAGAGCAGTGCTGAGAAGTATTCGTTGGTTGTTGAATCATTAGACGCCTGAGCCATACTGCAAGCCTATCGGAGAGCAGGCCACTGGCAGCCTGCGGCGAAGCGGTAGGCAATCTTCTGCTGGGTGTGGCCGCTGATCCGGATAGTTTGTGCGTAATTTTGTTCACATGCGCACTGGCTTCTCCTCAACGCTGGCGCTGATCTGGGGCTCAGGGCTTAAAGTACTCGCCGGGCTCGAGCGGTATGGTCAGGAAGGCATCCGAATTTACTCGATGGCTCAGAAGATCTTTGTCTTAGAAACACAACCGGGGAATTATGACCCGCTTTTTACTGTTTCTTGAGGCTTGAAAATGGCGCGCCGGAGATATTTGCTTATAATCCGCCGCGTCCAAGGTGAGGATCCGGGTGCGCCACAAACTACCGATCCGAGGAACAGCACACCATGTCACAGGACACGCAGCGCACCTCCACCACCGTGGATCCAGGACCCGCGCCTTCCGAGCGAACTCTCAAGCGCACCCTGAGCAGCCGACACCTGCAAATGATCGCCATCGGCGGCTCGATCGGTACCGGGCTCTTCGTCGCCTCGGGCGGAAGCATTGCCCAAGCTGGACCCGGTGGTGCGCTGGTGGCCTATGCCGCGGTGGGTCTGATGGTCTACCTGCTGATGCAGTCCCTGGGTGAAATGTCCGCCAAGATCCCGGTGGCCGGTTCCTTCCAGACCTACGCCACCCGCTTTGTGTCCCCATCGTTCGGCTTCGCCATTGGCTGGAACTACTGGTTCAACTGGGCCATCACCGTGGCTGCAGAACTGGTTGCGGCCGGAATCATCATGGACTTCTGGTTCCCCGGGGTGCCTGGATGGATCTGGGCTGGGGCGTTCCTGGCCATATTGTTCGGTCTGAACGCACTGTCCACCAAAGCCTTTGGTGAAGGCGAATTCTGGTTGGCGCTGATCAAGGTGCTCACCGTGATCGTGTTCCTGGCTGCCGGGGTCCTGATGATCTTCGGGATTATCGGTCAGGGAACCGGCGGCATGGGTAACTGGGCAAACACCGAAGAAGTGTTCAATGGCGGCTTCGTCTCTATCATTGCCGTGTTCATGATTGCCGGATTCTCCTTCCAAGGCACCGAGTTGGTGGGTGTGGCCGCCGGCGAGGCCAAGAACCCGCGCCGCGAGGTCCCCAAAGCGATCCGTACGGTGTTCTGGCGCATCATGCTCTTCTACATCGGCGCGATCTTCATTATTGGCACCTTGATCCCACTGGGGGATCCGAGCCTGCTAGCCAGTGGCGAATCCGATATCGCCGCCTCACCTTTCACCATGGTCTTTGAGCGGGCCGGGATCGCGTTTGCGGCGGCCCTGATGAACGCGGTGATCCTCACCGCGATCCTTTCCGCCGGTAACTCTGGCCTTTACGCGTCCACCCGGATGCTCTACGCCATGGCCATGGATGGCAAAGCTCCCAAGATCTTTGGCCGGCTCAACCGCCGCGGCGTACCAATGCCAGCGTTGCTGGCCACCGCTTCCATCGGCCTGTTCGGATTCCTCACCGCCATTATTGGGCAGGGTGCCGCGTACTCATGGTTATTGAATGTCTCCGGTCTCTGCGGCTTCATCGTCTGGGCAGGTATTGCCCTGTCGCACTACCGCTTCCGTCGCGGCTTCCTAGCCCAAGGACACAAGGTCAGTGAACTGCCCTATAAAGCGGCCTTCTTCCCGATCGGCCCGCTCGTGGCCTTTGCAGTACTCCTGCTCGTAATCGCCGGACAGAATTACCAAGCGGTTCTCGCCGGTCAAGGACTAGAAGTGCTGTCGGCCTACATCGGGTTGCCGGTGTTCTTGATCCTCTGGTTTGGTCACCGATTCAAAACCAAGTCCAAGGTGGTGGCCCTGAAGGATATGGATCTGAGCGGTCCTGCCGATTTGGACGACGAACCAACGAAGAGTTAACACCAGTCGAAAATTTGGTTTGACTGGTGACTCGGTTTAGCTAATCGTGAACCGAGGCGCGAAAACATGACCAATAATTAGCACTCGCCTTGACCGAGTGCTAACGCTCAGCCTAAAGTCATCTCTTGGATGCAGTACTCGAAGTCACTTCGAGAACTTGTATCTCAAGCCTTACTGGATATGACCAACTGGCACCGCGACGACGGTTGGAGCAATGCCACGGGGCGTTACCGTTTTTTCCATTGGTTCATAAACGAAAAGGAGAGACCGTGTCTGTCTCCATCAAGCCACTCGAAGACCGCATTGTTATCAAGCAGGTTGAAGCCGAAACCACCACCGCTTCCGGTCTGGTGATCCCGGACTCCGCTAAGGAGAAGCCGCAGGAGGGCACCGTAGTGGCCGTAGGCCCAGGTCGCATCGACGACAAGGGTAACCGCGTTCCACTGGACGTGAACGAGGGCGATGTAGTGCTGTACTCCAAGTACGGTGGCACCGAGGTCAAGGTCGGCTCCGAAGAGTACCTAGTGCTCTCGGCTCGCGACGTACTGGCAGTTGTCGTTAAGTAACGTCACCCACCTCTAGTAATCGACCGGGCCCCGCACAGCGAATTTTTCGTCACCCGGGGCTTGGCGTCAATTACGACCCAAGATTCTTAGGAGTCAATGCATGGCTAAGCAGCTAGCATTCAACGAGGACGCACGTCGCGCCCTCGAGGCGGGTATCGACAAGCTCGCCGACACCGTCAAGGTAACCCTGGGCCCCCGCGGGCGCAACGTAGTGCTCGCCAAGGCTTGGGGCGCACCAACCATCACCAACGATGGTGTGACCATTGCCCGTGACATCGATCTAGAAGATGCCTACGAGAACCTTGGCGCACAGCTGGCCAAGGAAGTTGCCACCAAGACCAACGACGTGGCCGGTGACGGTACCACCACCGCCACCGTGCTGGCTCAGGCGCTGGTTAAGGAAGGTCTGAAGAACGTTGCCGCCGGCGCCGCCCCGGGCGACGTCCGCAAGGGCATCGAAGTGGCCACCGAGATTGTGGCCGAACGTCTGGCAGCTAACTCGGTAGCCGTGGAGGACAAGGTCGCCAACGTGGCCGCAATCTCCGCACAGTCCGAAGAAATCGGTGAATTGCTCGCCGAAGCCTTCAAGACCGTGGGTACCGACGGGGTCATCACCATCGAGGAATCTTCGACCACCGCCACCGAGCTGGTAGTGACCGAAGGTATGCAGTTCGACAAGGGCTACCTCTCACCACAGTTCGTCACCGACGTGGAACGTCAGGAAGCGGTGCTGGAAGATGCACTGATCCTGATCAACCCAACCAAGATCTCCACCGTGGCAGAATTCCTGCCACTGCTGGAAAAGGTGTTGGAAGCCAAGAAGCCACTGCTGATCATCGCCGAGGACATCGAGGGCGAAGCCCTGTCCACGCTGGTGGTCAACAAGATGCGCGGCCTGCTGAACGTGGTGGCCGTCAAGGCTCCAGGTTTCGGTGACCGCCGCAAGGCCATGATGCAGGACATCGCCATCCTCACCGGCGCGCAGGTTGTCTCCTCGGAGCTGGGCCTGTCGCTGGATCAGGTCGGTACCGAGGTTCTGGGTTCGGCCCGCCGCGTGACCATCACCAAGGATTCGACCACCATCGTTGATGGGGCTGGAACCGAAGAGGATGTCGCCGACCGTGTGGCCCAGCTGAAGGCTGAGATGGATCGCACTGATTCGGAATGGGATCGCGAGAAGCTCTCCGAGCGTCTGGCCAAGCTGGCTGGCGGCATCGGCGTGATCAAGGTTGGCGCAGCCACCGAAGTCGAGCTGAAGGAACGCAAGCACCGCATCGAAGATGCCGTCTCATCCACCCGTGCAGCTTTGGAAGAAGGCATTGTGGCCGGTGGCGGTACCGCCCTGGTTGATGCCCTTTCCGCATTGGACGAAGATGAGCGCGTCACTTCGGCGAGCGGGGATGTGGCAGCAGGCGTGGCCATTGTGCGCCGCGCCCTGACCAAGCCAGCCTTCTGGATCGCCACCAACGCCGGCTTCGACGGCTCGGTAGTGGTTTCCAAGGTAGCTGAGTCCCCAGCCAACGAAGGCTTCAACGCCAAGACCGGCGAGTACGAGAACCTGCTCAACGCCGGTGTCATTGACCCGGTGAAGGTGACCCGTTCGGCGCTGCGTAACGCGGCTTCGATTGCCTCCCTGGTCTTGACCACCGAAACCCTGGTAGCTGATAAGCCTGCCGAGGAAGCGGACGCCGAGTAACACCGGCAAGGTCAAAGTTTGACGCACACAACACACCCCCTGAGTGAAGCACTCAGGGGGTGTGTTCGTTGTGGTGAGAGGCATCTCCCGCACCGCTTACCGCGAGGTAAACGCCGTACTTGGTATGCTGGGGAGTCGACCAGCGACTTTTTTTATCCCTTGATTTTTCACGGCTGTCTCGAACCTTTGACTATGAATACACACCTCACCACTGGCAGTACCACCAAGCAACCCACGTCTCAGCCCGCGACCCCTCGCTCGGTGTTCCGCACCGACTTGCAGGGTCTGAGGGCGCTGGCCGTGCTGCTGGTGATGAGTTATCACATTTGGTTCAACAAGGTCTCTGGCGGCGTAGACATCTTCCTGATGCTCTCGGCCTTTTTCCTCACCGGTTCACTGACCCGGCAGATCACTTCCGGGCGCTGGCCCAACCCGCTGCGCTACTGGTTACGCACCTTTTCCCGGCTCATCGGCTTAGCCGCCGTCGTGATTGCCGCGGTGGTGGCCGCCAGCTGGATATTCTTACCCGGCACCCGCTGGGAGAAGATCATGGGGGAGGCGATGGCCTCACTGACCTACCAGCAGAACTGGGAACTGACCTCCAACCAGGTGGACTACTACGCCTTCAACACCGCCGCGGCTTCACCCCTGCAGCACTTTTGGTCCTTATCGGTTCAAGGACAAATCTTCATTATCTGGCCACTGCTGCTCATCGCTAGCGCCCTTCTTTGGCGCTATGTGCTGCGCCGATACCAGTTCACCACCGTGGCTCTCGGAGTCTTCGGGGCCGTCTTTGGCCTGTCACTGGGCTACTCGATTGCGCTGACCGCGAGTAACCAGCAGCTGGCCTACTTCCACACCGGTACCCGGATGTGGGAGTTCGCGCTGGGCTCGATCCTGGCGCTGGCATTGCCCTGGTTACAGACCTTCAACGAGCGGGCCCGCCGCATTGGCGGCTGGGTCGGGCTCGCGGTCATCATCAGCTGTGGCGCGTTGCTGGATGTTCAGGCCCAATTCCCCGGCTGGCTGGCTCTGGTACCCACTCTGGGTGCGGCCCTGCTAATCGTCGCCCCGGGCGAGCACATCCGGGCCAACCCCGCCAAGCTGCTCGGGATCAAACCCTTGGTGAAGCTGGGGGATATCTCCTATGGCATGTACCTGTGGCATTGGCCCATCCTGGTGTTCTACCTTCACCTGCGTCAGATCAGCAGAGTCGGTGTGCTCGACGGTGCGCTACTGATTCTGGTCTCGATCCTCTTAGCGGCGGCCAGCACCCGCTGGATCGAAAAGCCACTACGTCACTGGCAGCCACAATTCCCGGCGCTGCCCGGTCTAGGGCAGTTGCGTCCCAATGCCGCGTTCGCACAGGGGTTGACCTTGGTGTTGGGTCTGCTCTTGGTGTGGGCACCGGTCAACGTGTGGAAGTCCTCGGTGGAACACACCCGGGTGGCCGCCGCGGCGCAGACCGAGGAAGAAAACCCCGGAGCGATGGCATCCAGTGACTGGGATCCGCAACGCGCAAGCATTACTCTGCCGCTGAGCACCGAGCTGGCCAACGAATGGCAAAACCCTGGCCAGCCTTGTACCGGTGACTTCGCCCCGAACAGCCCCGACATCTACTTCTGCCAACAGGGCGGAGACTTAGAACGGACCCCGGACCTGGTGTTGCTGGGGGATTCACACATCCAGCACTGGAGCCAAGCGGTGGATGCGATGATCGAATCCACCGGTGGCAGCTGGATGATGTTGCACGAGCCGGGCTGCCGGTTGGGCGGAGAAGGACAGCACGATATCCAACGCTGCGAGTTCTTCCAGCAGGCCGCGGTGGACTATGTGGCCGAGCTATCCCCGAAAATGGTGCTCACCGTCGCCTCGGTTACCGGACAATGGCAAGACGAGTTTGGGCCCAGCGTCTCCGAACAGGAAGCCATCGCCCCGAACTACCAGCAGATGATCGCCCCACTACTGGAATCCGGGAGCCAGGTCATCGCCATGCGCGACACCCCACGCTACCCCTACAACATTCCCGAATGCGTGGAACGCTACCCGGACAACTTGGAAAACTGTTCCAGCCCGGTCACCGAACTGATGGCACTGAAAAACCCGGTGAAGAGCTTCCTGGCCGAAAATGACTACGGCAAGCAGGTCGTGTCCCTAGACATGACTCAGGTGCTCTGCCCGGATGGGCTATGCCAACCGGTCATCGGTAATGTGGTGACCTATTTGGATGATTCCCACTTGTCTAAGACCTTTGTGGCTAGCGCCCAGGAGATCTTCGCCCAGCGTTTCAGCAAAGCCACCGGCTGGAGCGGGCCCACAAACTAGCTCATCGGCTACGTTACTTTGGACACAAGCACCCTACAGGGAATCGCCGTGCAGGAAATATGGTTCTACCATGTAAACAACCGCCGATTCGCCCGAAAGGTTTCTACGTGACTGAGTTCAACCCCTTTGCCTTTGAAGGACTCACCTACGACGACGTGCTTCTGCTGCCTGGCCCGACGGACGTGATCCCCTCCGAAGCGGACACCACCACCCGTTTCACCAAGCGCATCAACATCGCCACCCCGATCAGCTCCGCTGCCATGGACACCGTCACCGAGGCCACCATGGCCATCGCACTGGCTCGACAGGGCGGCATCGGGGTGATCCACCGCAACCTGTCCATCGAGGATCAGGCCAAGCAGGTCGATCAAGTCAAGCGCAGCGAATCGGGCATGATCACCGACCCGGTCACCGTGCACCCCGGCGCCACCTTGGCCGAATGGGACGAACTGTGCGCCCAGTACCGCGTCTCCGGCCTGCCGGTGATCGATGAGAACCGCAAACTGCTGGGCATCATCACCAACCGCGACACCCGTTTTGTCCCTCGCGAAGAGTACCTGACCACCAAGGTCTACGAAGTGATGACCGGCATGCCGCTGATCACCGCCAAGGAAGGTGTGGCGCGCGAAAAAGTCATCGAACTGCTGTCGAAGAACCGCATCGAAAAGCTGCCACTGGTGGACGACGAAGGCGTACTGACCGGGCTCATCACCGTCAAGGATTTCGACAAGGCCGAACAGTACCCCTTGGCCACCAAGGACGATGACGGCCGGTTGCGCGTCGCCGCAGCCGTCGGCTTCTTCGGCGAAGGGTACGAACGCGCGATGACCCTGATCGACGCCGGCGTAGACGCGCTGGTGGTGGACACCGCCAACGGTCACAGCCAAGGCGTGCTGGATATGATCGCGCGGCTCAAGAAGGACCCAGCCGCTGCCCATGTGGACGTCATCGGTGGTCAGGCCGCCACCCGCGAGGGCGCCCAGGCACTAATCGACGCCGGTGCGGACGCCATCAAGGTGGGTGTGGGCCCCGGCTCCATCTGCACCACGCGCATCGTCGCCGGGGTGGGTGTCCCTCAGGTCACCGCCATCTACGAGGCCGCCAAAGCCGCCATCCCAGCCGGCGTACCACTGATCGCCGACGGCGGCCTGCAGTACTCCGGTGATATCGGCAAGGCCTTGGTCGCCGGTGCCGACTCCGTGATGCTCGGCTCGCTGTTGGCTGGCACCGCCGAATCCCCGGGCGACCTGGTTTTCATGAACGGTAAGCAGTTCAAAACCTACCGTGGCATGGGTTCACTGGGCGCCATGGAAACCCGCGGGAAGAACACGTCCTACTCCAAGGATCGTTACTTCCAGGCCGACGCCCCATCGAACGAAAAGCTGATCCCCGAGGGCATTGAAGGCCAGGTTCCATACCGTGGCCCACTATCGGCAGTGGTGCACCAGCTGGCCGGTGGCCTGCGCCAGACCATGTTCTACGTGGGCGGCCGCACCATTCCGGAGCTGAAGGAACGCGGCAAGTTCGTGCGCATCACCGCCGCGGGTCTGAAGGAATCCCACCCGCACGACATCATGATGACCGTCGAGGCACCGAACTACAAGTCCCGCTAGGTCAACAGAAACTACTCACCGGCCACCAGCAGTCAGTGGCCGCGGAGTCGTTCCGCCAAAGCCCCGCCCTGCGCGCCCCACCGGGTTGCGCAAGGCGGGGCTTTGGCGTGCCACCCCACTTATCCACACTTCACCGCCGACCACTGCCCACCGAGTGCTGTCGGTGGATACTAGGGCACATGAGTACCCGAGAGCTCCTAGCTAGCGCGGAAGCCCTACGCAGCCTGTTCGATGATGTGCAGGCCACCGTGGGGGATTCGGCGCTGCCTGGATTGGACGGTAGGCAAGTCCACGAGCTCTTTGCCCAAACCATCCGGCTCACCGCCAGCCTGCGCAAATACTTGGCAACTGACGATGACCCTCGGCTCGCACTGGAAATGGCTACTGCCGCCCACGCCTTGAGCGCCGAGGCCACACGCCTTCAACTGGTCGCGGCCGAACGTGTGAACGCCACCGCCGCCCACACTTTGGCGCAGGAAGAACTCGAAGCCCTGCGCAAGCATCCGGCGGACACCAGCACTCTTGCCCAACGCGCCACCGGCCGGCCCAGCTACAAGAACGCCGCCGAACTCCTCGCCAGTTGGACCCGCACCCCACACAAGGCAACCAGCCGGCTGGTGAACGACGCCCTGGACCTAGTGGCTCGGCGCGATATGGCCGGATTTCGCGTTCCACCCAGATTCCCGCAACTCAGTGAGCGCTTCTTTGACCCCAAACACAACCCCGAAGCCGTGCGTGAAATCAGTCAGAAACTGGCCCGTGTGGAACCGCCGGACACCACCTTCGACGGGATTATCAGCGAGCCCACCTTGCGGCACACCGATGGACGCACCCTGCAAGAACACGCCGCCGAATCGCTGGATCAGGAATTCACCGCCAGCGCCGCGGCCAAAAAGGTGGAGGCTCTGATTGCCGCGGCCGCGCATGACCCGCAAAGAGCCACCGCCGCTTCGCTGCGCCGCGGCATGTTCAAACTACCTCCGAAAAACCCGCATCTTTGTGAATACCTGCTGCGCACCACCACCTTGGAAGGCGCCCTGATTGATTCCCATTGTGCTCGATCCAATAGTCCACGTACTCAGGCGGGACAACTCGCCCGAGTCAACCCGGCCTCCGCACACCCACCAAGCCCGGCCGGTAGCCCGCAGCTCAATACTCGGCAAGACGTGCCCGACTTCCTCCCGGAAGGTGCCGAAACCGCCCGGTGGAGTGAGGGTGACTTCCAACCCGCGGAAGCCAGTCCTCCCGAACGTGCCCTCAACGCCTTTTTGAATCTGCTGGAATTTGAAGCTATCGAACCCACGGCACCACCTACCAACATCGCTCCGTCCTCGGAAGACGATACAGAACCCCTATTTGATCTCGACGATCCGGGCGCCGAGGAGGTGTTGGATGAGGAACTGTCCCAGTCTGAAGACTCCGTCGAACTCACCGCGTCCGACGATCCGCACAACTCCAGTGAACAGCAGCGGCCCCGCAAGCGCATCCGCCCGCTAGTGATTGCTCACCTGTATATGCAGGACCTGCAAAACAGCGCCAGTTGGTATGCCGAAACCCAGCACGGGGTAAACCTCCCGGCCGAAGCTCTGCGGCAATTGCTCTGCAAAGCAGACATTTTGCCCGCGGTGTTCAACTCTGACGGAGCACTTCTTGACTTCGGCCGCCGACGCAGACTGGTGCCGGACATCCTGCAAAAAGCAGTGCTTGCCCGAGACCGCTACTGCATTGTGCCCGGCTGCACCCGCTCGGTGGAGCATCTGGACTTTCACCATGTGATTCCCTTCAGCCAAGGTGGCCGGACAAACCTGAACAATATCGTTCCGGCCTGCCGTAGTCACCACATGGAACTAGACCTTGGTCTCATCCACGTGCGTTGGTGCCAGGACCTGCCGTGGGTGTTGCTACCCCCGGATCGAGACCCGGACCAGCGATTACGCCGCAACTACGTGCCACCCGGGGTGCCAATCTCACTGGCCGCAGCCGATACCGGCTAAGCCTCCGACCGTAATCACCGGTGTCTTCGCACCCGCGCCACAACCCGTAGAATGATTCGATGGCGGCGCGAGGTGCGCGTGCGGGGATCATTCCGCCCAGGGCGCCGGAAGATGAAGGATTGACAGGCCATGTCGCAACCCAAGAATTTGAAGAAACTGACCCGCGCCCGGATGGAGCGCACCGGAGAAAGCTATACCACCGCGCGTAAAGCGATTCTCACCAACCGTCCCGAACCGGTCAGCGCACAAAACGCTGCTAAACGCACCGCGCAATCTCAGTCCGCCAAGGCCCAAGCCGCCCCGGCCGTCGAGCTGACCGAAGAACTTCCCGAATACCCGGCCCCGGACGATGTCCAGCAGTACGATGCCGCCCTCTGGCATCGGGTGCTCACCCAGGCCGGCGTCACCCACCCACTCACCGGCGAACCGCTAAGCGAAGCGCTGCTCTTTGGTCTGGGCGGTGGCATCGGTTTCATGCTGCACAGTTTCAGCGAAGCTCAGACGTTCAGTCTCGCCCTGACAACCCGCGCCCACCCCGAACCTTTCAGTGCGAACCTCGTTGAGCGCAGCGGCACCAAGGTGCGCATCCGCACCACCGGTAATGCTCAAGCCGCCGCCGCGAACCTCGATGCCGGACTGGATGCCGGACGCGCCATCGTCGTGCGGGTATCCCGCGCGGCACTACCCTGGATCAATCCTGCCGAGGTGGATCCGGCCGACACCATTGATGTGGCGGTGCTCGGGGAAATGGACGATGCTCTGCTCATCGACGCGGGCACCGACCAGCTAGAACTCATCAGCCCGGAAGATTTAGCTACCGCGCGCGCCAAACACAAGCGCGATAAGAACTACTGTGCCTGGGTACCCTCACGCCGTGCGCCAAAGCCAGACCTATTGCGCGTCAGTGTGCTCGCCAGTCTGGAACAAGCTACCGGCCGAATGCTGGGCAGCAGTGAGCTGCCGGGCTTACCCGCCCACTATGCACGCAACTTCGGGGTGGCCGGTATGCGGCAATTCGCCGAACGCCTCAGCGACACCACCGGGGAAACCGGCTGGCCCCAGCTACTAGCCAGCGACACCCTGCGCCATGAGGCCCTGCGCCAGCTCGACCAATTCCTCAGCGAGCGTCGTTTCGCCGCCACCGATGGTTTCCGTGGTCTCTTTGCAGCCTTCCTCAACGAGGCCGCGCAGCTGCCGGAGCTCAGCCCCCTAGCCGCGCACACCGCAACCTACCAGCAGCTCACCGAACGCTGGAAGAGCTTCACCAGTGGACTGCGGCAGAGCCTCACCGGAGAGCTCGACATCGACGCTCTGGCCAACCTGGGAACCGAACTCCACGCGCTCGCCGATGCCGAAAGCAGTGCCGCCACCGCGCTCAGCGACACCGTAGAAAAGCTAGCGGGACACTAATCTCACAGGTTTCCTGGCGTCCAGAAGTAACGCAAAGAACAATAAGCGCCACGGAACTTGATAACCTAGTTCGGTGACTAACGAGATTGAGATTGGCCGCGGCAAGCGAGCCACCCAGGCATATTCCCTCGACGACGTGGCCATCGTGCCCAACCGGCGAACCCGGGACCCTAAAGATGTCTCGGTGTCCTGGCAAATCGACGCCTTCCAACTAGAAACCCCCATTCTGGGTGCCCCGATGGACTCGGTCATGAGCCCGGCCACCGCCATCCAGCTAGGCCGCCTCGGCGGTCTCGGCGTACTGAATTTGGAAGGACTGTGGACCCGTTACGAGAACCCACAGGCCATTCTGGATGAGATCGCCGGCCTACGCTCGGAGAGCGAACGCCGCAGCGACCCCAAAATCACCGCAAAGCTTCAAAAACTGTATGGCGCACCGATCCAGCCCGAACTGATCACCTCGCGGATCTCCGAAATCCGTGAAGCCGGTGTCGTGGTTGCTGGTTCGCTCACCCCACAGCGCACCCAGGAGCACTACCAAACCGTCATTGATGCCGGGGTGGACATCTTCGTCATCCGCGGCACCACCGTCTCAGCCGAGCACGTCTCGAAGACCACCGAACCGCTGAACCTGAAGCAATTCATCTACGAACTGGACGTCCCAGTGATCGTGGGCGGCGCCGCCGGTTACACCCCGGCGATGCACCTGATGCGCACCGGTGCGGCCGGCGTACTGGTCGGCTTTGGTGGCGGGGCCACTAGCACCACCCGCCGTACCTTCGGCATCCATTCGCCGATGGCGTCGGCGATCTCGGATGTTGCCGCCGCCCGTCGCGACTACCTCGAAGAGTCCGGCGGCCGCTACGTGCACGTCATCGCCGACGGCGGAGTGGGCAGTTCCGGGGACATCGTTAAGTCCTTGGCCATGGGAGCCGACGCCGTCATGCTGGGTGCCGCACTGGCCCGTGCCGAGGAAGCACCGGGCCAAGGCTGGCACTGGGGTATCGAAGCTGCACACGAAACCAGCCCACGCGGGGACCGGGTGCCGGTAGGTACCGTCGCCCCGTTGGAGGAACTGCTCTTCGGCCCCTCGCACGAGACCACCGGTAGCTCCAACTTGGTCGGTGCCCTGCGCCGCGCCATGGCCACCACAGGCTACTCCACACTCAAGGAATTCCAGCGCGTGGACGTCGTAGTTTCACCATACGAAGCCGACCGCTTCTAATTGATTTAACTGTGGGCCGTCCTGCCTGTGCGTACAGGTAGACCGGCCCACAAACTTTTAACCCCGGAAGCCGCCGCCATACCGGCAGTACCACCCCAACGAAGAACGCCTGCAAAGAGTTCCCCCGCCGCGCAGATCGGGCTGAGGGAATAATCTCACGTCTCACGCATTGGCTCTTCTACAAGGAATCGAAGTACGGTAGATACGTGCTAAAAACCGCCCTGAAACCCAAATGGATCGCCGCATTACTCGGTGCGCTGCTCATCTCCACCGGATTTGTGTTGCTTTCGGGGTGGCAGTTCGGCTCCTCAACTACCGAGCCGCCGGTCAAAGCGGAGAAGACCGAGGTTGCGGTCCCACTGACTGAGCACTTCATGCCCGGCGATGAACTTCTCGGGATCAAGGCCGACCAGATAGTCGAATTCGAAGGACAGTTCATCCCCGACACCGAGGTGATCGTGGAGAACCGGGTTCACGAAGAGCAACTAGGATTCTGGGTGCTCAGCGCCTTCGCTGTGGACGGTGCCCCCGACGCGGAAGCAATCACCGTGGTCCGTGGCTGGCAGGCCGAAGCTAATCCACCGGCCGAAGCCCCTGACGGAACCGTGAACATCACCGGGCGTTTGATTCCGCCCGAAGGCCCGGTACTCAAGCGCGACGTGCGCGAACCCTACTTTGATTCGGTCTCCAGCGCGGAGTTGTCCAACTACTGGGATCTGCCACTGTATTCCGGTTTTGTCGCCATCCACGAGCTGAGCAACGAAGCGGGACCTGCTACTGAACAAGGCCTAGAACTAATCCACGTGGGCATGCCCGAACAGGAAGCCCAAATTAACTGGCTGAACGTGTTCTATGGGATCGAGTGGGTCGTCTTTGCCGGGTTTGCCGTTTTCCTCTGGTACCGCTTGGTGCGCGATGACTACCAGCGCGAACTAGATGAAGTCGCCCAAGCGGCCGCGGACGCGCACCGCAATGCCGACTCGGATCCGCAACAGAACAGCTAAATATTTCTCAACCCCGTGTCAGCGGAAGGAACAGTATGTCCACCCCGAACCCCTCCAGCACGCCGCGTAAATTTGGTGGTACTCCGGCGCAGATTAAGTCGGCGCTGACTTTTTACAAGGTACTGTCCTGGGCCACGGGCATCATGCTCTTGCTGCTGGTGCTGGAAATGATCTTCAAATACTTCTGGCAGTTGGAACTGTTCGTCGGCGGCACCTTGATCGACGGCACCGCAAACACCCTGGGTATGTTCAACCGTGCTGAGGTGGCCGGCGGTATTAACATCTCGCTGATGATTCTGATCGTGCATGGCTGGATGTACGTGGTCTACCTGTTTGCTGACTTCCGTCTCTGGTCGATGATGCGTTGGCCATTCATGCGCTTTATCACCATTGCACTGGGCGGCGTGGTCCCATTCCTGTCTTTTTTCGTTGAGAAAAAGGTGCACAAGGAAGTGGAAGCGGAGCTGGCACGCTTCCCCAAGGCGGCCAAGCGTTACTAGTTATCAGAATTTTTCAATGGGGGAATCAAACAACAATGAGCGTTGGCGGATTCTTCATTAGGCATACGCCCTGAGACTGTAATTATCTACGGGCACGACGATGCCATGGCTCAGAGCACAAAAAAGAGAACCGATGTTAGCAGGACATCGGCTCTCTTTTTTATTCAAGTACTTCGTTGAGAGAACGAAATGTATCGAGGGTTAACTCCGAATCTGCGGCCAGACTCCGAACTAACTTTTCAAGGCTTTACCCAAGTTGAATTCAAAGCCTTCCGGTGAATTGTAAATGAGAATCCCGTCAAGACTTGGTACTTCCATGACGATGACCCCACTGCCTTTTTCTGCCGGCCCAAAAATGGTGGGAAGGACGCCTTCCGCGGTCTCACAGACTATGCCGCTGGAGTCGTTTAGATCCCCACCCCATGTCTTACCAGAGGCATCAATGTACTTCCACAAGAACGGGTCGAAAGATATCCCAGAATTCAAGGGTGGGGTGGTTAATGCCGTGGTTGTTTCTACGGTCAGATGAACCGCTATGCGCTCGCGCCCGGGAGCAGGCTCAGGATAGTCCGGATAATCGCACCTTGGATTCGTGTCAATCCAGTCGACGCGAAATTTGACTGTTGGGTCTCCACTGTTATCCAGATATGCGGCTGGTTCTCCCATCTCCTTCACGAGGTTTCCACGAATGCTGAGGTTACGATCAGTAGGTTCAGGAGACGCAGAAGAAGTCGTTGGCTTCGGAGCGGGTGGCGCATCCAACTCGATTGGAGTTTCATCTGTCGTTGTTGAGCCACAGCCAGTGAGCAGTAAGAGCAGAGCTGCGATTGATGCGCCTGAGAATTTTCTGAACATACGCTGATAGTAAACGAACATCGCCTGATTTGAGGCTTTTGCGAATCTCGCGCGACTGACCGCAGGAATTTTTGTTTGACGCGTGGTTAGGTGGTGATTTTCGCGCCGTGCCTGAATAAGGTGCGCAGGTGATGCGGATGACAAGACCCGAAGTATTTTCACCCCGAGCGTTCCTAGTAGACTAGGGCTGTGACTACTGCGCCCCTCACCACAGACCATCAACCGGTTCTTGTCGTCGATTACGGGGCCCAATACGCGCAGCTGATTGCTCGGCGTGTGCGTGAGGCCCGCGTATATTCGGAGATCGTTCCGCACACCATGCCCCTAGAGAAGATGCTGGCCAAGAACCCGGCCGCAATCATTCTCTCCGGTGGCCCCTCTAGCGTTTACGCCGAGAACGCCCCGAGCGTTGACCCGGCCCTGTTCGAAGCCGGTGTCCCGGTTCTGGGTATCTGCTATGGCTTCCAGGCCATGGCCAACGCCCTGGGCGGCACCGTCGCCGAGACCGGTTTGCGCGAATACGGCCGCACCGAGACCGAGTTCTCCGGTGGCCCCCGCTCAATTCTGGCCGGTGCCCACACCCCACCGACGGTGTGGATGAGCCACGGTGATGCGGTTACCGCAGCCCCCGAAGGTTTTGAAACGCTGGCCACCACCGCCGGTGCCCCGGTTGCCGCTTTCGCGAACGATGCCAAGAAGCTCTACGGAGTGCAGTGGCACCCAGAGGTCAAGCACTGCGAATTCGGTCAGAATGTGTTGGAGAACTTCCTCTACGACGGTGCCGGACTAGCCGCCGACTGGACCGCCGGTTCCATCGCCGATGAGCAGATCGAACGCATTCGCGCTCAGGTCGGCAACGGTAAGGCCATCTGTGGTCTGTCTGGCGGCGTGGACTCCGCGGTCGCTGCCGCGCTGGTGCAGCGCGCCATCGGTGAGAACCTCACCTGCGTGTTCGTGAACCACGGGCTATTGCGTGAAGGTGAAGCCGAGCAGGTGGAGAAGGACTTCGTCGCCGCCACCGGTGCCAAGCTGTACATCGCCGATGAGCGTGAACGCTTCCTCACCGCGCTCGATGGTGTCACCGACCCAGAAACTAAGCGCAAGATCATTGGCCGCGAATTCATCCGCGCCTTCGAAGCTGCCGAGATCGCCATCTTGGAAGCCGAAAAGGATAAGGGTGAGCCGGTGAAGTTCCTGGTTCAGGGCACCCTGTACCCGGATATTGTCGAATCCGGTGGCGGCGAAGGTACCGCAAACATCAAGAGCCACCACAACGTGGGTGGCCTGCCCGAGGACCTGCAGTTCGAACTGGTGGAGCCACTGCGCACCTTGTTCAAGGACGAAGTGCGCGCCGTGGGCCGCGAGTTGGGTCTGCCCGAAGAAATTGTGGGCCGTCAGCCATTCCCAGGCCCGGGTCTGGGCATCCGCATCATTGGTGCGGTCAACGAGGAACGGTTGAGCATCCTGCGCAAGGCCGACGCGATCGCCCGCGAAGAGCTAACCAATGCCGGACTGGACAATGAAGTTTGGCAGATGCCGGTGGTGCTGCTGGCTGACGTCCGTTCGGTCGGCGTGCAAGGCGATGGCCGCACCTACGGTCACCCGATCGTACTGCGCCCGGTCTCCTCGGAAGATGCGATGACCGCGGACTGGTCACGGCTGCCATATGACTTGCTGGCGCGGATCTCTAACCGCATCACCAACCAGGTCGATGGGGTCAACCGCGTGGTGCTGGATGTCACCTCCAAGCCACCGGGAACCATCGAATGGGAGTAATCCCACGCTAGAACGTGCAGGCGGAAGCTACCTTCCGCCGCCGCAGCTACCACCGCTGGTGGGGTGCGGCGGCAAGGGTAGGTTCCGCCGCAGTTCTTTAAACAGTGTTTCGTGGCGGCTAACCGGGGGCTCAGTGCACTACGTTAGGAAGTGGCGGATTCCGTGCCAAAACAGCTGAGGTGGCGCTCAGCCGGGCCACGGAGCACACCGGGAACCGGGTACCGCTCAGGGATGTGAACGAAGGGAATGACTGTCGTGACTAGTGGCCGTACTGCTGCTGCCGAACGTGTAGCCAATTGGGTGAAAACCCTGGGCCAGGGAACCGGGGCGGATACCACCCTGAGATTTGCTCCGTCGACGTCCAACAGTATCGACATTACGCACGCCAACCCCTCCGGTCTGGCCCAATTCCTCGCCGGACGACGCACCCGGCTCTCCACCCTCTTGCACGATGCCGAGCAGTTCTCTCAGGCCCGTCGCACCGCACGGGCACTGGATGCGAAGATCGCCGAGCTCTGGGAGGAGCGCGGCATCGACGTGGGCTACCTCGCCGCCGGGGTCTCCAACTGGCGCGCCACCCATGAGGGGCGCTCCGAGGCGGTCTCCGCCCCGATTATGCTCGGCCGCATCAAGCTCACCCGGCACCTAGATCAGGATGACTACGACATTCAGCTGGTGGGTCAGGCCATCGTCTCTCCGGCCTTTATCCGCCAGATTCAGGCCGATCACCAGCACACCATCGATACCCAGGCGGTGCACGCCGCCGCCTACTCGATCGCCCGCTTTGACCCGGTGCGGGGCATGGATGCCCTGCGTTCCCAGCTCTCCGAGGTCCCCGGCGTGGTCATCGGCCATCGCCTGCTGATTTCCACCTTCGCTGATCTGACCGACCCGGCCGACCCGGCCAAGCTTTCGGCCCACCACCCCGTGATTTCCGGGCTCATCAACCACACCGAAAATGCCGCGCGGGCCGATGCGCAGGCTTCGGTCACCGGCGATGCAGCCAAGGCCGAATCCCTGCCGGAAGCGGACACCGTAGCTGAGGTAGGCTCCAGCGCCGAGTCTCAGGATGCCGAGCAGCACCCGGCCAACACCGGTTCGCGTTTCCGCCGGGTAGCTGAACGCTTGAAGGAGAGCACCCGGAAACGGGAAGAGGGTAGCGATCCGGAGCCGCTGCGCGCGCTGCAACGGATCCACACCGGCACCCAGGTGATCGCCAAGTCCTCCGATGAGCGTGACCCGGCAGATGAGCTCTACCTGTTAGATGCCGACGAGTCGCAGTCTAAAGTGCTGGACTATGTGGCCGCCGGCGAATCGGTAAGCGTCAACGCTGCCGCCGGAACCGGGGGCACGCAGACCGCGCTGAATGCCGCCGCGCTGCTCGCCGCGCAGGGCAAACGCGTCCTGGTGATCGCCGAGCAGCGTTCAGCCGCTGAGGAGTTCGTCGCCCGCTTCAATGAGAAGCTCGACGCCGCGAGCCTGCTTTTGGGCCCGAATGAGGACCCCGACGCGCTGCGCCGGCAGCTCACCCGTGCCATCTTGCGTAATGAGCAGGCCACCGAGCCGCACCTAGAAAAACTCTTCGAGAAGCTGCGCGATCACCGCAACACCCTGCAACAGCATGTGAAGTCGTTGCATTCGGTACGTAGCCGCTGGGGTTGTTCGCCCTATCAGGCGATGCAGGAGCTGGCTCGTCTCTCGGCACTGGAACCGGCACCGTCCACCACGGTCCGGCTCAAGCGTTCGGTCCTGGACTCCATGGGGCAGCGCGGGCACGTGGCCGCGCAGCTCAAGCGTGCCGCGCAACTCGGTGCGTTCAGCAAGGAGCACACCTCCAGTCCCTGGTACGGGGCCCCGCTACGCAACCAAACCCAAACCGAACAGGCACTGAATCTGGCCTCCGGGTTGGGTCGAGACCTGCCGATCCTGCACGAACACATGGTCGAGGTGGCTAAGAAGTCGCAGATCCGGCTGGAGGAAAGCTACGACAAGTGGGGGGACCAGCTGCAACTGCTGGTCGCCGTGCGTGGTTCCTTAGATAAGTTTGAACCCGATATTTTCGAAGGTGACATCGACGATCTGATCGCCGCCACCGCTTCCAGCCAATGGCGGCGGGAGCACGGGGTGGAGATGGGTTCCATCGTCCGCTCCCGGCTGCGGAAGATCGCTAAGGAGTACGTGCGCCCGGGAATGCATGTGGCGGATCTGCAGTCCGCGTTGCAAGCCATTTCCGAGCAGCGCGAAGCATGGCGCGCCTACGCCACCAGCCAGCGCAACCCGTCCGTGCCCGGCGGGTTGTTGGATGTGGAGGCCGGCTATCACGATGCCGGGGCGCGCATCGATTCGCTTGCCGAAATGCTCCCGCCACAATTGGGTGCCAGACTGCGCGAAATGCCGGTGCAGCAACTGCTGGACACCATCGCCAGCTTGGTGGACCGGGCCGAGGACCTGAAAGAACTGCCCGAACGCACCATCATTTCCGAACAGCTCACCCAGGCCGGGTTGGGGGACTTGCTCAGCGACTTTGCCGAGCGGGAAATCGGTGCCGATGAGGTGGACGCCGAACTGGAATTAGCCTGGTGGCAGTCCGCTCTGGAAGCGATGATCTCCGGCGATGATTTCCTGGCGATGAACGACGGCGCCAAGCTGGAGAAGATCGAGGCCGACTACCGGCTGGCCGATGGCGCGCACATTGCCGCCGGACCCGAGCGGGTGCGTTGGGCACTGGCGAAAAACTGGAAGGGCGCGCTGGCCGACCATCGAGCCGGCGCCCGCGAGCTGCGCAGCATGCTCAAGGACGGCCAGCCGTCGGTGGCCAAGCTACTTGACTTGGGTGCAGCACTAGCTAATTCGCTCACCCCGGTCTGGGTGGCCGCCCCCTTATTGCTGGGCACCGCACTACCGGATGATGCGCAATTCGATGCGGTGATCCTGCTGGACGCGAACTATCTGACCTTGCGCGAAGTGCTGGACGCAATCCGCCGCTCCACTCAGGTCATCGCCGTAGGTGACCTGATGCTCGGCGGGCCTAAGCCCTTCGAAGTCTCCGTGGACCCCACCGCCCGGTTGGGGGAGCGCGGCAGTGAGATCTCCGCCCTGCAGGCGCTGAACTCGGTGCTGGTCACCACTTCGCTCTCCACCGTGTACCGCGGCATCGATGAGGGGCTGGTGGAGCAGCTCTCCCACGCCTACTACGATTCAAAGCTCTCCCGGCTACCCGGGGCGGCTTCACTGTCCTACACCGCGCCACGGCTCTCCAGCCGGTTTGTGCCCGATGCTACCGGCACCCTTTCCAGCTCCGAAGAAGGGGTGCAAACCACCGCGGCCGAGGTCGCCCAGGTGGTGGATCTGGTCTTTAGCCACTTCACACGCAACGGCAATGAATCCTTGGCCGTGATCGCTTCGAACCGGGTGCATGCCGCAGCCATCGCCGAAGCCATCCGGGTGCAGCTGCCGAACCACCGCTATGCGATGGAGTTCTTCCGCAGCAAGCACGAACCGTTCGTGGTGACCACCATGGATCGGCTCATCGGCTTGCGTCGCGACGCAGTAATCTTCGCCTGGGGGTACGGACGCACCCCGCACGGCAAGGCACTGCATGAATTCGGTGCGCTCTCCCGGCAAGACGGCGACGACCTGTTCGTTGCCGCGATGACCCGCGCCCGCAAACGCATGGTGCTGGTCTCCAGCCTGCTGCCCGAAGACGTGGACCTCAGCCGGGTCTACCGTGGTGCCCGCCAGTTCTTCGAACTCTTTGGCCGGGTGCACGCAGGGGACTCGGGAGTCAGCACCGATCGCGCCGTCCGGCACGACCCACTGGTGGCGGACCTCGCCAAACGGCTGCGCGAACGCGGGGCCATCGTGACCGAGAACTACCGCGGGGTGCTGGACCTTTCGGCTCACGTGTTAGAAACTGTTGATGCCGCGGTGCGCCCATTGGCCGTGGTGTATGACGGCACCGAACACTACTCCAACCTCACGGTGCGCGAACGTAGCCGGCTGCGTCCGGACTTCTTCGAGAACAACGGCTGGCGTTACCTGCCGTTGTGGACCATTGATGTGTTCACCGACCCCACCGCGGTGGCCGATCGGTTGGCCAGCTACCTGAATTTGGCCAAGCCAGAGACCAGCGAACCAGAACAGGATTCACGGGCAAACCTGAAGGTGGCTAAACCGGTCCCGGCCAGCTCCGTCACCGCCCACACGAAACCGGCCGAACCGGTCAGTGCTTCGGCCAGTTCCGGCAATGGTCAAGCCGCCCCGGCTGCCGAGAAACCCGCATCCGCTGCGCAAAACACAGCGGATTCGGTGAGCTCGGCTAAGGACGCGGTGGAGCCAGCGGAGCAGGCAAAAGAACCGGAAGCCAAACAATCCCCGGCTGCCAGCGAGCCACGCACCCCGGCTCCCATCCCAGCCAGCACGCAGCTGAAGGACCAGCCAAAGAAGTGAACGACGAGGTCAACACCGCAGTCAACGCCACCGACGGCGAGGAGCAACCCACCGGGGTCAGCTCCTCGCCGTCGGCGGCTAACCCAGCACCTTCGGCCGAACTCAAACCCAAACGCCGCCGGCGGGTGGTCTCCCAACCGCAATCATTGAATGTGACAACCGAGCTCACCGGCAGCTTCAACTCCTTGCCACGGCCTCAGTCGGTGGAGCAGGCAGAGGTCAACAGCACCACCGCAGCCCGCTATCAGCCCTCGCCACCGCAGGCGGCCGACCCGTTAGCGGGCTTACAAGCCAAAGAAGATGAGCTCTCCGGGTGGGGAGAAAAGACCGAGGATTTGAGCGAACGGCTCAACCGCGAAAAACCTCCACACTGGGGTTAAACCAAACTCCTGCGGGCTAGTTGACCAGCACGGCGGAGACTTTGCCTCGGGTCACTGCCCCGGAAAGCACCCCGGCCAGCGACTCATCGGCGGCCACGACCACCATGCCCTCACTGTGGGTAGTTCCAGCACCCAGCAATCCTAGCCCCGAGCTGTCCCCGGGCACTGGAACCCACAATACGGCCAGCCGGCGCCCGATGGTTTCGGAGAGAACTTCGCGTTCAAACCCATCTCCACTGCTCAGCACGATGTCGACTAACTGACCGGCATGCAATAACTGGACCGTGGCAGGATCCGATAAGCGGATGGGCACCGCCACCGTGCCCGGGGTTGTGCCGGTCAGTAATTGTGGACCGATCAGCATCTGTTCGCTCACTAATGACCCCGCAGGCAATCCCACTGCCAACCGTTGACCGATCACCTGTTGCGGGTCACTGAGTAACCCGGGGGAGTCCAACTGTGCGGGCAGCATGAGCACTTCCAGGTCCGTCGCCCGCAGTTCTGCTCCAGCCGGCCGATCCACACTCAAGGTCACCAGCCGTTGCTCCACGGCACTGGGCGGTGCCAGTGAACTGAGGAAACTTGCCAACCCCAACACCAGCAACATCAGCGCCAGTGGTTTGCGGTAGCGGCGTAACAGCGCGGCCCGGGTAGTGGCCGGACGGCGGCGCGGACGCGGAATCGATAGGGGGCGCGGTGCTGGTGAAGGACTCATAAAGCCCATTGCACCGTCGGCATTGTTCGGCCACAGTCGCGTCGTGACCGAGTGTGGATTAGTGCTGCGGCTAGAAACCGTTGTTTAACTCGTGGCGGCCGGTCGGGGTGATCACCAAACCCACCGGCCGATCATGGGCAGCAACCGCAAAGGACCCGGCGGGCAAAAATTCATGGTCATACACCAGCGCGGCTAAACGCGTGCCCAAGCTTTGGATTTGGGGAAGGAAACGGTCGTAGTAGCCGCCACCCTGCCCCAACCGCAGTCCCGCGGCGTCGATGGCTAATGCCGGAATAAACATCAGCTGGATTTGCTCGAAGAGTTCCGCCCCATGGCGCTCACCGGCCGGTTCCAATACCGGCGCCCGCGGACTGGGGACCAGCTCGGTTTCAGGCTCCCACCGTGTCCAAGACAATTGGTATTGCGGCTCGCACACCGGCAGGTACACCTCATAACCCAGCTGCACCAGCGCCGCCAAGAGCCCAGCGGTATCGGGTTCATCGGGAGCGGAGAAATAGGCTGCTAGCTTTCCCGGCGTGCTCGCCGCGTCATCACCGCTTCCCAAACGTTCTTTCAGAGCGTCCAAAGCCTGGACGGTGAGTGCCTGCGCTAACTCTGCACGATGGGCTGCCGGTAAGGCCCGACGTGCGGCCCGGATATCGCTGCGCCACCGCGCCTTATCCGCCCTTGCCGCTTCCGACCCCGCTGATGCCTCGCCCGATACTGCCGTAGCAGCATCGGCAAACACCGGCGTCGGTGGGGCTACTGGACCAGCATCCTCAACAGCATCTGACTGCGAACGTGGTTGGGTGCGATCACTGTTGCTCATACTTCGTGACAATACACCGGGCTCTGCCCATTTTCTTCCCGGCTACCGCATACCGCGTCATCTGTTCCGATGACTAGGTGTCACGACGTGAGAGTAGCAGCCCGCGCTCTACGATATAGGCATGAAGATCTCCTGGTTCTCAACTGCGCGAATCCCGCCGCTGACCTCCGCGCGTCTGCGGCTGCGTGGCTTGCGGCCGAAAGATTACGATGCGTGGATGCATCTGCGTTGGGCGAACGCGCAATGGCTCAAACCCTGGGATCCCACCGACCCGACCGGCAACGCCCCAGAAATCAGCTTCCGGCAGATGCTCAGCACCCAGAACCGGGCGGCGGCGATGGGCAGCGCCTATAACTGGGCAGTTACTATTCCGTTGCCTGGCAAACGCGCCGATAGGATCATCGGGCAGGTTTCACTCTCCGGGATTCAATACGGGGCGGCACGTACCGCCTCCATCGGCTATTGGATTGATTACGGGCACGCGGGGCGAGGTTTCACCCCGGAGGCGGTGGCTGCGGTCTGCCACTTCGCTTACCACACGCTGAATCTGCACCGAATAGAAATCAACCTGCGCCCGGAGAATCAGGCGAGCTTGCGGGTGGTAGAGAAGCTGGGGTTCCGTGATGAGGGAATGCGGCTGCGATACCTGCATATCGACGGTGCCTGGCGTGATCATCGTACCTTCGCACTGAACCGGGAAGACTTCGGCCGCTCAATTTTCGAACATATGAACGAACAGTGACTGAGTTTTCGATTCACGCCCAGTTTTCCGTTCTGAGATGACGAGTCTTGGCGTAAAACTTCTAGACACACCGCGCAATGTCATCGCTGCGAGTTGCTGTGTTGCATAGGGTTAAATCGAGAATCCCTAACGTGGATTCAGTAATCAGACCGAAACGACTCGGTGATGGAGGACCTTATGGCTGCTACGTCGCAGAACGCACAGCAAGAACGAGTTTCAGCTGCCCAGCCAAAACTTCGTTTGCGCTATGGGCGTCTGTCGGTGGCCGTAATAGGTTTACTGGCCGTGCTGGGCACTGTCGTCACCGGCATTCTGGCGCCTTTCACCGCGGTCAGCTTCCCGGTGGTGTTACTTTGCTTCCTCGCCGCCGTGGCTAGCTTCGCCACCCTACGCATGCTGGCGGTGCGTGACCGCAACCGCAAGCTGCTGGACAAGATGGAACGAGCCCGTCAGCAGGCCATGCACACCCCGGCCTTGGCTGAAGGGCATCGCCCGGTGGCTGCCACCGAGTCCCGTGAGGATGAAGTGTTCGACGCACGTCCCGGTTCCGGGCGCCGCGCCCCGGCGATTACCGCCGAGGAATTGCGCGCCGAAGCTCTGCGCGTAGCTCGTGGCGCCGGTGGCGTAGAACAGCCAGCCACTTGGGAGCCCACCCAAGTTCCGAAGCCGCAGTACCTTGCGGTGCGCGAAGCATCGCAGGCCACGCGTGAACTGGTGGCCAAGCAGGTGCGCCCCGAACCGCTGCCGATGGCTGAGCCATTGCGTCCTCGCACCAAGATCAGCCTGAAGGCCGCGGAAGAAGCGAAGGAAATCGCTAGCCAGGTCTCGGCGGAGCAGAAGGCCGCGCTGGCCACGCTCCAAAGCACAGCTCCGACCTCCGAAACCGCTAAGCCAACCAACGTGCCGGCCGCGGACAACGCCCAGAACACCAAGGCAGCCGCCGAGGATCAGCCACAGCCGGTGCAGGACACCCCGGCCGCGGAGAATTCCAGCGCAGCTGCCCCGCGGATGAACTTGGACGCGGTGCTTCAGCGCCGCCGTGCCTAACCCCGAGGCCTCAGCCCTAGAGCTCTAAGCTCACGGCCGCGGTGCAGTCAGACCTTAACTGCAAATCCCGGCGAGAATCTTCACAGAGGATTCTCGCCGGGATTTGTTGTTTTACGCCGTGGCGGACAGCGGGGAAGTCTAGTCGAGGTTGGCCGCGGGAAGTGGCCCGCCACTGCCGGGCACATGGTCAAAGACCAAAGTGGTTTCGGTGTGCCCCACGGATTCATCGGTGGCTAAATTATCCAGCACCCAATCGCGTAACTCATCGGTGGAGCGCACCGCGATATGCAAGAGATAGTCGGTTCCGCCGGAGACGTGGAACATCGAGAGCACTTCGGATAACTGCGGTACCCGTTCCCGGAAGCGGTCGATCTTTTCTCGGTCATGGGCGCGTAGCTTGACGGAAATCAGCGCCTGCACCGAACGTCCCACACTGCCTAAGGAGATCTCGGCCCGATAACCGGTGATAATCCCGCGCTCCACCAGCGAGCGGGTGCGTAGCAATGCGGTGGAAGGGGCAATACCGGCGCGCTGTGCCAGCGTCGCATTGGAGATTCGGGCGTTCTCAACCAGCTCATCAATGATGATTCGATCAATCTCGTCCAGTTCGGCGTCATGGGTTGGTTCGCTGTGCGGTGACATAGAAACATTTCATCACATTCGACGGGGTTCGAAGATTTGATAGCAGCCGACCCGCGGGAAGAAAATTCCTCCCCCAGCTCTCCCGCACGTCGGCTCCCAGGCTCGCGGATCCGTTGCTCTGGCTCGGAGAGGTGGCGTTGACTTCGCTATATTGAAGGTATGACGCGCATATCCGAATTCACCGGTGAACCCTTTGACACCCGACTTGCGGCCTATTGTCTGGTTGAGGATGAAGGAAAGTTCTTGTTGACGCTCTGGGATATGCGCCATCGCGATAGCAACTTCTTGCCTCGCTGGAGTCTACCTGGCGGGGGAATCGACTTGGGCGAGGAACTTGAAGCCGGGGCCGCCCGTGAGGTCTTTGAAGAAACTGGATATCACGTCAAAGATCTGATCCTTTTAGACGCGGCGACCGGGACCATCCCGGCCGCTAAACGCTATGCCGAAACGCCGCATGCCATGCAAACTGTCGCGGTGGTCTACAAAGCCAGGGTGGCCTCCGGGTCCTTGCGCCCCGAAGTTGGGGGCAGTACCAGCCAAGCTGCCTGGTTTAGCCGGGCGGAGATCGCCAAACTGCCACGCATCGAGCGGGTAGATAAGATGTTACGCCTGATCTAGGCCGCGTCCACCTCATCAGAGCAAGCATCGTAGATTAAGCTAAAGGTCGTATGGAACTTCGCAAATTGATCCCGGCACTGCCGCTGACCCTGCTGTTGGCGGTGAGCGGTTGTACCGCCGATCCGGAACCCGAGCCACAGCCAACGGCTGAGCAAGAGCTTCGGCTGGCCACTGAGAATACTGGAATGTACCGGGCCTTGGGCGCCGTCTATGCCGCCGAACTGGAAGAGCAGGGCTACCGGGTCAGCGTGCTGGAGCCGGTGAACAATCCGGTCGCCCAGCTGCTCGATGGCCACGCCGATCTGGCCATCGGTTCGGGCACCGAGTACCTGCAAACCCTCAGCGATGACCCAGAGGCTACCACCGATGAGGTGCTCAGCCGCGAGGAGATCGCCAGTTTGCTGGCCGAATCCGAAGAAACTGAGTTCGCAGCCGTGGAAATCAGCCCTGGGGATATGGGACAGCTTCTGGTGATGAGCGCGGCGCAGATGACACTGACTGAGGTATCTAACCTTCAAGAGCTGCTCAACGCCTGTGCGGATCTAGAGTTCGCGGCTTTGCCGGCAGCGCAGAGCGCGCTGAAGAATGCGCTGGAGCAGGCTCAATGCGAGCCCACCCAGGTGCTTACGGATCAGGCGACGGACCCGGCCGAACTACTGCGGCGGGGTGAGGTGCAAGCCGCGGTGCTCTCGGGGACCCGGGCGCTAATCAATGATGAGGGTTTCGTTCCGGTTCCGGATAGCGCCGCGCTCTTCCCCAGCGAACCGGTGCTCGGTTTCCTCGCAGCACAGAGCGAGCCGCAAGTGATGAACACCGTCGCGGAGGTCACCGCAGCGCTGAACAATGAGACCCTCACGGCGGTGAACCGGTTGGTCGAGGACCCAGATCCGGCAGCGCCCGAAGACGTGGCCCGCCACTGGCAGTGGCTCAGTCAGTAGCCGTGCCCGAAGGTGACCAACGAGTCATCCGCGAATTTAGAACACACAACAGCCAACGGGGCTCAAGCCGTGCCGCGTCGTGAGAGAGTAGGAAATATGCCGGAATTCAAGCAGTCAAGCAAACTCCACAACGTCCTCTACGACATCCGCGGCCCACTGTTGGAACACGCCCAACGCATGGAATCCGAAGGCCACCGGATTCTGAAGTTGAACATTGGCAACCCGGCGCCCTTCGGTTTTGAGGCCCCGGATGCGATCTTGGTGGATATGATCCGCAACCTGCCCACCGCGCAGGGCTATTCGGACTCCCGCGGCATCCTCTCGGCCCGCACCGCGGTCTCCCAGTACTATCAGACCCGCGGCATTCAAACCATCGGCGTGGATGATATCTACCTGGGTAATGGTGTGTCGGAGCTGATCACCCTGAGCCTGAACGCACTGCTGAATAACGGCGATGAGGTGCTCATCCCGGCCCCGGACTATCCGCTGTGGACCGCCTCGGTATCGCTGGCCGGTGGTACCCCGGTGCATTACCTGAACGACGAATCCGAAGGCTGGTTGCCAGACCTAGAGGATATGGAAGCGAAGATCACCGAGCGCACCAGGGGCATCGTGATCATCAACCCGAATAACCCCACCGGCGCGGTCTACCCCAAGGAAACCTTGGAAGCGATCCTGGAACTAGCACGTAAGCATTCGCTGGTGGTCTTCTCCGATGAGATCTACGAAAAGATTCTCTACGACGACGCGGTACACATCAACACCGCTGCACTAGCCGATGACGTACTGGTGCTGACCTTCTCGGGGCTGTCCAAGGCTTACCGGGTGTGCGGTTTCCGCTCCGGCTGGATGGCGATTTCCGGTCCGCGGCATCAGGCCGCGGATTACATCGAAGGCATCAATCTGCTGACCAATATGCGCTTGTGCGCCAATGTGCCGGCCCAGCATGCCATCCAGACCGCGCTGGGTGGCTACCAGTCGATCAACGATCTGATCCTGCCCGGCGGACGACTGCTGGAACAGCGCGACACCGCCTATAACCTGCTGACCCAAATCCCCGGCGTCAGCGTGCAGAAAGCTAAGGGTGCGCTGTACATGTTCCCGAAGCTGGATCCGGAAATCTATCCCATGCACGACGATGAGAAGTTCGCCCTAGAACTACTCAAGGCCCAAAAAATCCTGATCACCCAAGGTACCGCCTTCAACTGGATCCGCCCGGATCACTTCCGCTTAGTGACCCTGCCCGGAGTGCGGGAACTGGAAGACGCGGTGGGTCGCATCGGCGAATTCCTCGCCGACTGGCGCTCGCACGCCTAGACTCAAGAGCATTCACCGCCCCGGAACTTCGTGAAAGGCACAGAGCATGCCGCAATTGAGCGATGAGATGTTAGACGCCTTGGGCGCCCAACCCGGCGTGCCGCTGAGTGATCGGGCCACTGCCAATCCGACATGGTGGCCCTCGGACGCTCCGCAGTCCAAGGCCGAAGGCAAGAAGGCACTTGCCGAGCTGGGCGAGCAGCTCTCCGCCTACCAAGAACGGCTCTTTGCCTCCGCCGCCGTCGGAGGAGCGAAGGATTCGGTACTGCTGGTGCTGCAGGGGATGGACACCGCCGGAAAAGGCGGGATCGTGCGCCATGTGATGGGCTTGATGGACCCGCAAGGGGTGGAACACCATTCCTTCAAAGCGCCCACACCGGAGGAACAGGCCCACCACTTCCTCTGGCGCATCGAACGTGAATTACCGGCCCGTGGCAAGATCGGGGTCTTTGACCGTTCACATTATGAGGACGTGCTGATTCACCGGGTTAAAGGGCTGACTTCGCGGCAGGGAATCGAAGCCCGGTACCAGCGGATCAACGACTTTGAAACCCGGCTGCAGGAGCAGGGGATCCGGGTGCTGAAGGTGATGCTGCACATTAGCCGCGAGGAGCAATACCGGCGGCTCCTGGAACGATTAGAGAACCCACAAAAAAACTGGAAATTTACCACCGACGACGTGGATGATCGGCTCTTATGGGATGACTATCAGCAGGCTTATGAGATTGCGATCGAACGCACCCACACGCAGCTCAATCCTTGGTTCATCGTGCCGGCGGATCAGAAGTGGGCGGCCCGCTGGACGGTGGCTCAACTGCTGCTGCGTGAACTGCAGCGTATCGACCCGCAATGGCCCACGGCCAGCTACGATGTGGCCGAGCAACGCGCCCGGCTGGAAGCCAGCCAATAGCGCCGGCTCCTAGGCCTGCTGCTCTTCCACCCGCTGCCGGGCTTGCTCCAGACGCTGAGATACGCCGTTAAGCCAGTTCTCACAGTGCGTGGCCAGCGCTTCACCTCGTTCCCAGAGGTGCAGGGATTGCTCTAAGCTGGCACCGCCGGTTTCTAGCTGGGACACCACAGAGATCAGTTCTTCGCGAGCCTGCTCATAACTGAGCTTCGCAATGTCTTCCGGGAGTTGCTGGGTCATAATTGGTCCTTTGGTTGGGGGCGGGATAAGTTTTCGGTTTTTCCAACAAAGCTGCGGGGGCGCGGCCGGTAGCGGGCCTAGGTTTACTGCGGCTCGATGTGGTTGACCGCGGCACCGAATTTACCAGCGGCCACACGCACCTGCACCGCCTCCCCGAGGTGCAGTTCGGCTGCGTCGCGAACCACCGAACCATCGGCGCGTTGCGTCACCGAATAACCACGGTCCAGGGTCTGCTGTGGGGACAGCGCGCGCACCTGCAAGGCCAGGTGCCGGATCTCGTCCTGGGCGCGTTCCACCCGGTGCCGCAGCAGCTGGCCGGAACGTTCCTTCCAGCGCATCAATTCTTCGCGGCGGGTTGTGATGATCGTTTCCGGGGTGGCTAGCACTGGCCGGGCGCGCAGCGAGGAGATCAGCATCGCTTCCCGGTCCAACAGGTGGTTCACTGCCCGGTCCAGCCGCTGCCGCGCTTGGGCGAGCCCAGCAAATTCCTCGTTCAAATCCGGCACGATGCGTTTAGCCGCATCGGTGGGGGTAGAGGCACGTAAGTCCGCCACATCATCGAGAATTGGGCGGTCCGCCTCATGGCCGATGGCAGAGACCACCGGGGTATGCGCGGCGAACACCGCACGCACCAGCTCCTCGGCGGAGAAGGGCAGTAAATCTTCCAGCGCGCCCCCGCCCCGGGCGATGACGATGACATCGACCTGCGGGTCCCGATCCAGCTCATCCAGCGCGGCCATCACCTGCGAGACCGCATCGCGGCCCTGCACCGCGGTGTTAATAACCCGAAAGCGCACCGCGGGCCAGCGCAGCGTCGCGTTTTGCACCACGTCCTTCTGGGCATCGGAATCTCGTCCGGTGATCAGCCCGATGGTGCGCGGTAAGACCGGTAATGCTTTCTTATGCTCGGGGGAGAAGAGCCCCTCGGCACCCAAGGCTTGACGCAGCCGCTCCAGGCGGGCCAGTAGTTCACCCAAACCCACTGGGCGCAGGTCGGTGGCATTGAGTGAGAGCCGCCCGGTTTTGGTGTACAAACTCGGCTTAACCCGCGCCACCACGCGGGCTCCAACCTCGGGCTTGGTTTCCAGCCCGCGCATGACCGAGGACCAGACCGTGACCGAGAAGGAATAGTCCGCATCCACATCGCGCAAAGTCAGATAGGCGTGCCCGTTGCGGATATTGGCTTCCAACAGCTGACCTTCCACCCAGGAAAAGGGGGAGTTTTCGATGTGCTGTTTCAGCTTCTCGGATAGGATCCGCAGCGGCCAAGGATTCTCCGGGCTGGTTTCACCGGCGGTTAACGGCATGGTGTCCGGGTTGCGGGACTCCATGGGCATCTCTCCTGACATTTTTCGCTGCACGGGCCCGTCGAGGTGGGACCCGCACCTGTGAGATTACACGAGAGCCGCGACATTTTCGGAGCTCAACTGGCCGGGGCGGGCGCCGGGCCGAGGCCAAACTCACAGGCCGCGGGGCGTGGTTCGGCTCATATGAGCATGGGCTTACTTGCGCTCACTTCGTAGACTAGAGATATGGCTACTTCCACTTCCATTCCGGTTTCTTTGCCGATGCCCCGCATTCCGCGCACTCGGCGCTCCCCACAGGAGATTGCTGCCGCTTCGCCGAATGTGAGCGAGCGTAAGGTTCTGTTGGCGGCTCCACGCGGATATTGTGCCGGTGTGGATCGCGCCGTGGTGGCGGTGGAGAAGGCGCTGGAGCACTACGGCCCACCGGTGTATGTGCGCAAGCAGATCGTGCATAACCTGCACGTGGTCTCCGAGTTGGAAGCCCGCGGAGCGATTTTCGTGGAAGAGACCGACGAGGTTCCCGAAGGCGCGCTGGTGGTGTTCTCCGCCCACGGTGTGTCCCCGGCGGTGGTGCAGTCCGCGGCGGACCGTAACCTACAGACCATCGATGCCACATGCCCGCTGGTGACCAAGGTACACCGCGAGGCCGTGCGCTTTGCCAAAAACGACTATGAAATCCTGCTGATCGGTCACGAAGGTCATGAGGAAGTAGAAGGCACCTACGGTGAAGCGCCGCAGGCCACCACCATCGTAAACAATCCCGAAGAGGCCGACACCGTCCAGGTGAAGAACCCGGATAAATTGATCTGGCTCTCGCAGACCACCCTGAGCGTGGATGAGACCATGGAAACCGTGCGCCGGTTGCGCGATCGTTTCCCAAACCTGCAGGATCCGCCCAGCGATGACATCTGCTACGCCACCACCAACCGTCAGGTGGCCATCAAGACCATCGCCCCGAAATCCGATCTGGTGATCGTGGTCGGTTCGGCAAACTCCTCCAACTCGGTGCGTCTGGTGGAGGTCTCGCTGGACTACGGTGCCAAGGCCGCCTACCGCGTGGACTTCGCCCATGAAGTCGATGAATCGTGGTTCGAAGGGGTGTCCACGGTGGGGGTGACCTCCGGTGCGTCGGTGCCCGAGGTACTGGTGCGAGAAGTGCTGACCCTGCTGGCCGAATACGGTTTCGGTGACGTGGAGGAGATCACCCTCGCCGAGGAAGACATCGTGTTCTCGCTGCCCAAGGAAATCCGCGGCAAGCTCAAGGAATCCGGCGATGATTCCCGAGCCCTGGGCGGACGACGCAACACCACCAGCTCTAACTAGAATTCACAGCTCACCACTAGTAAAAGGTAGACTCTTCTCCCGTGGCTCTTACTATCGGAATCGTCGGACTGCCCAATGTCGGCAAGTCCACCATGTTCAACGCGCTGACCCGTGCCCAGGTGCTGGCAGCTAACTACCCGTTCGCAACCATCGAACCCAATGTCGGGGTGGTCCCGTTACCGGATGCGCGCCTGAAGGTGCTCGCCGGAATTTTCGGTTCCGAGCGGATCCTGCCGGCCACCGTGTCCTTCGTGGACATCGCCGGCATCGTGAAGGGTGCCTCCGAAGGTGAAGGTCTGGGTAACAAGTTCCTCGCCAACATCCGCGAAGCCGATGCGATCTGCCAGGTCACTCGTGCCTTTGTGAACGACGACGTGATCCACGTGAACGGCAAGGTCGATCCGGAGTCGGACATCGAGACCATTGCTACCGAGCTGGTGTTGGCCGATCTACAGACCATCGAGAATCAGCTGCCCCGCCTGGAAAAGGAATTGCGCGGCAAGAAGATCGAGAAGTCCTTCCTCGATGCGGTTCTGGCCGCGCAGAAGATCCTCGAAGAAGGCATCACCCTCTTTGCCGCAGCCAAGAACCAGGGCATCGATCTGGACGAGCTGGCACCGCTGCAGCTGATGACCACCAAGCCATTCATCTACGTGTTCAACACCGATGAAGCCGGCCTGGCCGACAAGGAGATGCAGGCTAAGCTCTCCGAGCTGGTGGCTCCGGCCGAGGCGATCTTCTTGGATGCCCAGTTCGAAGCCGAGCTGGCCGAGCTGGAAGAAGACGAAGCCGCGGAGATGCTGGAAGATGCCGGCATTGAGGAATCCGGTCTGGATAAGCTGGCGCGCGTCGGCTACGACACCTTAGGTCTGCAGTCCTACCTGACCGCTGGTCCGAAGGAGACCCGGGCCTGGACTATCCGCCGTGGTGCGACCGCTCCGGAAGCCGCCGGGGTGATCCACACCGACTTCCAGCGCGGCTTCATCAAGGCCGAAGTAGTGGCCTTTGATGATCTGGTGGAGCTCGGCTCCGTCGCCAATGCCAAGGCTGCAGGTAAAGCACGCATCGAAGGCAAGGACTACATTATGCGCGACGGCGATGTGGTCGAGTTCCGCTTTAATGTGTGAGGTGAGCAGCCTACAAACAGGGTCGTCGCTTCGTCGTCAGCGCATGAATCCGCTCCACCCCGCGGCATCGATGACGCAGAAGCGGTTACCCTCCGTATCCTCCATGATCACGTAACCTGCATCGGCGGTCCTGCCATCCCAAGGCACCTCACATGCACCGAGACGGGACAGACGTGAGATCTCCGCAGTTTGATCCGCGGCATAGAGGTCGAGATGTATGCGCGGCGGGAGAATCCGCTCGCTCGGCATCACGTCGAGCGATACGTTGGGCCCGGAGCACGGTCGGTCTATGGAAGCCGAGGTCCGCGATATTCCCACGAATGCCGCGCGACGGCCACATATCGGGATAGGGCTGCTGACAGGGACGCGCCGGTCGCGTGACCAGATTCTGAGCCTCGTATCCGCGGAAGACTTGAGTGAAACTGCTCCCCGGTCCTTAGCGAGCAACGCGGTGCTGTGTTGGCTCCTGGACTTGTTCTGCTGACCTACTTTTTACACCTGACTGAGCGTGCTTATGCAGTCGAGGGCTATTCGGTTTCAGAAGCCGGTGGAGTTCCACTTCAACGTAGAAGCTGGCTTGAGGGCCACACTCTCGGCGTAATAGGCCGTCAACTAGTCGTTGACAATCTATGCGGGTCAACCTATGGTTGACACATGTCAGAGATCAAGAAAAATCCGCCCTCTTACTCGTGGGGCATCGCGCTCCTGTTCCTCCCGAGCGTCATCGGGCTCCTCCTGGTGTTCGATCTTCTTCCTGGTGTGTGGTGGCTGCAGGTCGCGGTGGTCGTCATCATCGTCGGATGTGTCGGCGTGGGTTCGTACCTCGCATGGTGGGGGAAGCGCCCCCGGGTGGCCCGCGGCGAATGGACACCTTCGGAGACCCTCCCGGAAGACGAGCCACGGTGAACAACGTCTCCGAGAGGCTGCAAGATGTCATGGCGGCACTTGTTCCGGTGTCGGAGCCCCGGGAGCCGGAGGATTTCATCGCCGCGATTGCGGTGGCTCACGCGATCGAGGAGCAGTCACGCGAACTCCTTCAGTCGAGCGTGCTCGCCGCACGCGAGTCGGGAGCGACGTGGGTCGATATTGGCAAGTCTCTGGGGATCTCCAAGCAGGCTGCGCAAAAGCGGTTCGCCGCCCCAGTGAAGCTTTCGGCGCGAAGCCTTGATCCGGGTGAGCGCCTGATCGGGCCCGTGGGCATCTTTGATGCGATTGACGAGCTCAATCTCGCCGGGCGATACGGCTGGCATAGTGTCGGATTCGGCGTGGCGCACCACCATGTCGTGCACTCGGACAAGCAGTGGGAGCATCGTCTGGTTCTCGGAACACGGAAGGCCTCGGCACTGATGGATGACGGATGGGTGGTAGTGGGCCGCTCGTTCCCCTACGTCCTCCTCAAGCGCGATACCGGTGTGTCGGCGGTGACGGAGCCGACTCTGAACAGCGGCTGAGTGCGCCGATCTGTCCGCCCCGGAACATCAAGCCAGACGATATTCAGCTACGGAATGCGGTGGAGTTCCGCTTCAATGTCTAAGTCTTCTTAACTCATGCGCCCCCGGTTTCTTATTGAAGTCGGGGGCGTTTTTGCATCTTGAGCCTGATACATCGCCAAATAGCGTAGGAAGGAAAAGATAGCTTTTCCAAAATAGGCACACCGTTCAAGGTACATCAGCTATTTTCCCTCAAAGGGACAATGCCGCAAGTAGGCGGCGTTATCAGGCCCCGCGCCGCGGCGAGTGAACGGACAGTCGCTGGAGGCCTAGGTTCGTGACATACTCACAAGAGTCGTGAAGAGGCTACACATCGGTCTCGCGCTTATGCACGCGGCGCAGAGGGTCGTGGGCATCGATGATCTGCCTATGCCCGAGCGAGGTGAACTCGTCCGGTCGGTGGACTTCGAGTGATGGTATCTGGATACGAACCTCGTCTCCGAGCTGTTTCGGCGCGAGTCTGACCCTGATGTGCTCTCGTTGGCTGTAATCGTTTGACGGCGACGTCGCATTTACCTCGATCACACTTGCGGGGCTTCTCGCCGACGTCCACCGACTGCTCGAAGAAGGACGATGGACTGAGCGGGGCGCAGCGGTTGCCTCGGCGGCGAATCCTATCGCGGCACTCAGGCGGTTCTGCCCTTCGAGCGATTCGTGCGCGCGGGCGTATGCCCAGATCCCGTCCGAACGAGAACGAGCAGGGCGTGTGATCGGGACAATGGATGCGCAGATCGCGGCGATCTGTTCGGACTCGCCGCAATTCTGATTCAACTTGCAGACCCGTTAAGACTTGGAGGTCGCCGAAGGTCGAGTCTCCGATCAGGTGGCAGCGATCACGCCTTTGCCGGTGGCGTGAACGACGTGTCGGGAACTCTGGTGCAGCGCGGTTCCGTCGCAATCTTTGAGTGACGTGATCTCTTTATGACGACCGCGGTGTTGAGATTTGTCAGTCCACGCGGTCGTGGACCTTCCGTGGCACAGAGGTTGCCATCTGCGGCGACGTGGCGCACTTACGCGTTAACGTATAGGTGGCACTGCCAACTTGCCTTTCCGTGGAGCGTCGTCAGCTAGGTAGCTCTCCGTCTCCCGGCCGCAGATTGGGGCAGGTAGACTGAATCAATGGCTGAATTCCGATCTGATCACCGAGTCTGGGTAGACACTGCGGTCCGCTGGCGGCAGATTGGAGGACTCTAATGGGGGTACGGTCGGCGGTTCGGCGGCATCAGGATCTGCTGGGAGATGTGGTGGCCGTGCATCACGATCGTCCCGGTCGGGGAACGGTGCTCGGATTCATCTCGGTTTGGGTGGCGCTGAGCGCACTGACGTTGATTAATCCAGGCGAGACGCTGATGCTGTCGATCGCACCTGCTGCCGGCCTCTTCATTATCGCGGTGGTCATCTACGTGATGCTCGCCGGCGAACGGCTGGTGGTGTGCGAACGTGGTGTGCTGGTCGGTAGTGTCGCTCCGTTCCTGCGCCCCTATGTGATCCGTTACGACCAGATCGTTGTCGGCTCTGTCGTACCCATTAGTGCGAAGATCTCCCGCTTTAGCAAACAGACCGGCCTGTCAGCGATGCCAACGGTGCGGACCGCATGGTGGTCAAGACGCGGGGTATGCTTCGCCGGACCGTCTGCTGCTGAGGCTCGCGGGTCCTTGGGCACGAGCGCCCCACGCGCACAGGCAGTGGGTATTCCGTGGTTGATCGGAACTCGTGCGCCAGCAGAGCAGGCCACCGCCGACATCGCCCGCGCTGCTGAGGCGGCCGGTTTCACCGAACTAGCTCGCCAGACTGTAGCGGCACCACCGCGTGCGCTATCAGGACATGCGGAGGATAATCCCGCGCAATTGCCCGGTGTCATCGTGCCGGGTCGTCGGTGATCTGTCGGAGGATCGTCGGGAGAACCGAACGGCCGCTGAATAATTAGTTTTGGGCGGCTGCGAGATAGGTGGGCACGTTCATGCTGTTAACGACAGGTGGTCCTGCAGCCGAAAAATCTTGTTTTGGTCGTCGAATGTCAGTCAGTGGTGCCCGTCGCAACTATCGTCTGCCGCGGTAAGCCCCCGCTAAGGATCGCTTCCCGAATTTTCGTGGTCTGCTGTCTATTGCGGGAGGAATGGGCTCGTGTGGATCCTGCTGGTTTCAGATCATCGAATGCGTCCGCGTGGGGTTCGCTGGTGGCGGCGGAGCGCGGCGATCGTGCGTGGTTTAGTTCAGCTGTAGACTTGCCTGCGCGATCAGTAGACCCGGCGAATTTCCTGCGGCCAGCCACAAGCCTCGGCGATTTTTCCGCCCCACATCTTGGCGCTCTGCTCGTTGGGGACATCGATGATCGTTAGTCCGCCGATGCGTGCCTCGTTCACCGGCATCGGAGCATCGGCGACGACCAAGGTTCCGCTGGTCGCGTCCGCGCTGAACGCGCTAGCTAGGTCTTCGTCGACTCCCGCGGCGAAAACATAGGTCCCAGCAGCTTTGATTTGTTCTATGACGGCTTTAGCCAGGGGACCACGCGAGGCAAACCATTCTCGAGAGTGTTCGCCCACCCAGGTCTGGTTGAAGTAGATGATGTACTGCGTCATATTGCTCCTTAGTGAACTAGCAGAGCCATCACGAAGAGTGGTTGGTGTAGATACTACGCCCCAATGGTGCGAGTTTCTCGCCGCAGGCTCGCGAAACTTTTGATCCTCTCTTCGGCAGCCTGGCAGCCTGGCGGCATAGCGGTCGGCACCTCGGGGGCTAGAGCCGGGCTGGAGTGATTGTGGTCTACCGGCTCATGGTGCAGGGTATCGTCCAAGGTCCGCGTGCTCGGTTCCTCCCGAACTTTTGACACCTAGACCTTGCCTGAGGGGTGACGTGGGTAGAGTCCGCTGCAACGTGGAGCTATTCTCTCGACGATTGATGCGACTAAGGGTAGGGCTACCTAAGTGAGCAGAAAAAAGAACACGCCAACTGACCGTCAATTTATGATGGCCCACGTCCTTCGAACCTCTCGTCTGAGCCCGAATTTCATCCGGCTGACTTTGGCGGGGCTTGATGGGCTGGAAGCTCGGGGCGCTGATCATTGGTGCCGCCTGTTCTTCACCCGGCAGGGACAGGATGTCCTGGAACTTCCAACCAACACCACCGAAATTGGGTGGTATTTACAGTATCTGGCGACGCCTAAAACGCGACGTCCGTGGGTGCGTGCCTACACCGTGCGTAACGCGCGGCCGGATGTCGGCGAGGTAGACATCGATTTTGTCATTCACCATGATGAGCGCGGAGCTACTGGTCCTGCCGCAGAGTTTGCGCTCAACGCCCAGCCGGGGGACTGTGTCGGGTTCCTCGATCAGGGAATCGCATTCACCCCGGACCATCCCCACGACTGGACACTACTCATCGGCGATGAAACAGCGCTACCGGCAATCGCGGGGATTTGTGCGTCGTTGCCTCCGTCCGCACGAGGCATCGCGATGATCGAGATTCCCACCTCCGCTGACCGGCAGGAGATCTCGGCTCCACCCGGGGTTCAACTTACCTGGATCACGCGAGATGAGTCATCGCAGGCATACACTAAACCGGGCGAACTGGCTCTCAGCGCGTTGACTGCAGCAAGCCTGCCGGAGGGGGCCGTGCACGCCCATACCATTGGTGAATCCGGGCTTGCCACCGGAGCCCGCCGTTATCTTGTTCAGGAGCGGGGCGTGCCGAAGCGCCATGTGGACTTCGTCGGCTACTGGCGTCATGGGCGTGCCGCAACGGGTTAACGAGTGTTCCTCCGAACTCCGAATGCATCCCAAATTTCGGGAATGACTCGGGCCTCGGCCCTATAACGAAGATGCCTGAGGTAGGAGAATGCTGGCCCCCGTAACGGTAGGCGGTGATCGTGTCCCGCCGATTCACCCAGATGAGGTATTAGTATCAGAGCTACTGGAGCGCCTGCATTTCACCGGAAGCAAGTTTCGCGGCTGTACAGGCTGCTGCACAAGAGCAGCATGACCGGCTCGGCTATGGCGAGCCGGTGATAGCAAAGGCTAGGGCGTTGTACCTTGGATGCGAGGTTGATCTGGGTCTTCAGCGTCCGATGATGCGGCAGGGCCATCACCAGTTTGAGCAAGCTAGGGAGCATGTAGCCGCAAAGTTCTGGGTGATCATGCCAAGAGGGGAAACATGAGCAAAACAGCATGGGTGGCCGAGCTGGACCAGCCGGTGCCTGAGGATGTGGCGCGGCTGCTGGGTACGGTTCCTGAGTGGTTCGGACAACCGCAGTCCAATGCGGAATACATCGAGGCGGCTCGCTCTAAAGAGACGTGGACGGTGAGGAACGATGAAGGAAAGGTCCTCGGTGTCTCACTAGTTGACCGACACTTTCCACCTGTGGCAGAGCTGCATCTGATGGTTGTTGACCGGTCTGCGCATGGAACCGGCATCGGCACGGCGATGCTGAAGGCCATCGAAGACGATGCCATCCACCGCGGGGTGCGGCTGCTGCAGGTCAAGACTCTTGGACCCTCTCATCCGGATCTCGGCTATGCACGAACCGGTCAGTTCTACGAAAAGTGGGGTTTTCTGCCCCTAGAAGAGACCGAACTGTGGGGTGTGGACACTCCCTGCCTCATCATGGTCAAACCGCTAGCTACTATTCGGGAAAACGGCACGCGCTAGTGCGGATCACTGCGCCGAAGTCTGTCAGTGACTTGCTCACCGGTGGGTGTGTTGAAATCCTTGGCTTCTAACTTCGCAGTGAGAGCGAATGTCTTCTGTTTCTCGACTGAGACGTACTGCCATCCCCGGCCAAAGGCAGGACGATATGTTGCTCGGCTGATTCCCCGAGCAGCTGGTCATGGTGTAGGTGCACGCATCCAAAGCGGCTCGGCCGTTGATTTGTGAACCGCTGATCTTGCTAAGCTCGCGCGACTTGCCGAAAGCTACTCACCGGCTGACTGTCTTCGGCTTCGGGGATACGAGGTTAGCGGATCTCCACGGCTTGTGGGAAGGTACAAGTGGAAGGTGGCCTACGACACGGCCCAAGAAACAGCTGTAAGGAGTGTCCAGAGATGAGTTTTATCGTTTATCTATCCGGCGAGATCCACAGTGACTGGCGCGAGGAAATCCAACGTGGGGCGAAGGCGGCAGGACTGGATGTAGAATTCACCGCACCGGTCACCGACCACGCGGCTAGTGATGCAGCCGGAGACCATCTCGCGGAAACCCGGAGCGATTTTTGGCGTGATCATCAGTCAGCCAAGGTGAACGCGATTCGCACCCGCACACTGATCCAGCAAAGCGATTTCGTGGTGGTGCGTTTCGGAGACAAGTACAAGCAATGGAACGCTGCCTTTGATGCCGGCTATTGTGCGGCGCTGGGCAAACCCTATGTCACGCTGCACGCTGAGGACACCAGCCATGCGCTGAAAGAGGTCGATGCTGCGGCTCAAGGCTGGTGCACCACGACCGAGCAGGTAGTCCAGACACTGGAGTATGTGCTGAAAAAGTGAAGCTCCGCCCAATGCGCGGCACACCAACCCATGAAAGCCTTCAACCGTTGTCGCGCGGATCGGTTCGATATCGGCTAACCTAGGATGGTGGCCAGTGCCACAGATAGTGCTTCCACGTGCTCATCACGTGAATCATCTTGGAGAGGACTGAAGCTGTCAGGACATGTCCAGATGGGGTACGGCGCGAGAGCGCCAGATTCATGAGCCCGGTACCGCGTATCGGTAGCGAAAGGACACTATATGTCGTCGAAAGATGAAAAAAATCTGTCTCAGGTACTTCAAAAGATCTCCGGGATGGAGGAACCGCGTCGTTCGCTGATGCATCGAGTGCACGAGATTATCCTCGATGCCGGCCCGAGCCTGAAACCGCGGATTTGGTACGGTATGCCTGCCTACGCCAAGTCGGCGAGCACCCCGGCGCTGATCACCTTGCGCAACGATGACCGGCTGAATCTTGCGATCACGGAGAAAGCCGCGTTCCATGCCGCAGGTGGGTCAGACGGGAATCTGATGCCCGCCGCTTGGTACTTCGAAGAGGTAGATGAGGTGACCGCGCAGCGCATCGCAGACATCGTCCGTTCAGTCAGCGACTAAGGCTAAGGCCAG
Source organism: Glutamicibacter uratoxydans (assembly GCF_050753455.1). GTDB lineage: Bacteria > Actinomycetota > Actinomycetes > Actinomycetales > Micrococcaceae > Glutamicibacter > Glutamicibacter uratoxydans_A. Next base: position 2,280,711 of record NZ_CP192736.1, on the reverse strand, counting down.
TTTCGCGAACTAGCAACAACAGCATGTGCCCGTGGTTCCGCAGCACGGAACCACGGGCACTTGCTCGACACCGTTGCGTATTTGGGTCAAATCAGGGCGTCATGTAGTACTGGAGCGCGTGTGGCGACAATCAGTGGCGATGCGAAGGACGTTACTTCCTTGGTGTACTGGTCCGTCAGGGCCGGCCACGAGCCCTAGATGAATCCGAGCTATACCCTCGACGGGGCACACAACGCGGTGTTTTACTGAGGACATGAGCACCTGGGAAGTCCATCCGGTCACCGAGGACCGATTCGACGATTTCGTCTCCGTCCTGAACCCGACCAGGCGCGAAAATCACTGTTGGTGCCTTTCGCACCGATTACCCGCTGGTGAAATCAGGGCCTTGAGCGGTGGCGGCACCCGCGCCGATGCGATGCGCTGCCTGACTCAACGAAAGCATGCTCCGGGGGTGCTGGCCTACCGTGACGGGGTCCCTGTGGGCTGGTGTAGCATCAGCCCACGCAGTGACATCCCACTTATGGTGGCCTCCAAGAAGTACCATCCCATTGATGAGGTGCCGGTGTGGAGCATTATTTGTGTCGTGGTGCGTAGCGGTTTTCGAAGGCAGGGCGTGACTCAACATCTGCTGGACGGGGCGGTACAATACGCCGTGAGTCAGGCGGCTCCAGCCATTGAGGCCTACCCCGTGGATCCACCGGGTCGGATGGATACGACGATGGCTTTTGTGGGGACTAAAGCAATGTTTGAACGGGCCGGGTTCACTCAGGTCGGGGTGACTGATGCGGTGGCCAGTAGGCTACCGCGACTGGTGATGCGCCGTGATCTGCGGGCTTCCGGGCTGTGCGAAACCTAGTACTGAACTGCTACGCGAATTTCGTGTAGACCCGGGTAGGATGTGGCAGGTCACGGATCTCGGTGAACCCCAGAGATTCGTAGAACGCGATCTGCCCGGGTTCATTGTCAGTCATTAACACCTGCTGCCGCACATCGGCGAAGGGTGCGAGTAACCGTTGCATCAGCTGGCGGCCGATGCCGCGGCGCTGATAATTCGGGGCCACCAGAATGTCCTGCAGATAGATGATGGTCAGCCCATCGCCAACCAGTCGTGCCAACCCCACGAGCTTCTGCCCATCGTATGCGGTGAGTACCGCGAGGGAAGCGGCCACTGCCGCGGTGAGTCGTTGTGGGTCCTTGGTGTACTCGGTCCACTGCACCGAATCATACAAATCGATGAGTGCACTGGGGTCTAACTTGGCATCCAGCCGGTAGTCAATGCTCATTAGTTCATCCTAAGCCGCCGGGTGAACCACACCTTGGCGCGCAGCTGCCAGAAGCATTGGTGGGACCTGTGAAAGTCTCGGAGCGATGCTTTCAAAACAACGGCCAGGGCACCGCAGGCGTCAGGCCGGCCGGCGCGGGGAAGATCTGCTCTTGCGACAACCGGGTACACCGCTGAACGAAAGCGGCACATTCTGCAGTAGTGAGTAACTCGGCTAACTGCTGACCCAGTTCCGTATCCAGCGCCTGCTGCAAGCGGTCGATGCCGGCTCGTTCCTCATCGTTGAGTGCCTGGCCGATCCAGCCCCACAATACCGTGCGTAGCTTGTGTTCCTGATGAAAACTGATCCCGTGATCCACCCCAAAGCGGTGGCCATCGGGCATCGCCAAAATGTGATCGCCTTTGCGGTCGGCGTTATTGATCAGCACATCGAATACCGCCATTTTGCGCAGTTGTGTGGTGTCTTCGTGGATCAGGCTGACTGCTTGGCCGTTGCCATCTTCCCCGTCCAGCACGGTTTTGTATCCGGTCTGCGGCAGCTGGTCGCTGGGTAGTAGATCCACCGGCCGTTGCGCTGGATCCGGCTCCTGCCATAACTGCACCATCCCTTCACCGAAGGGGCCCGCTCGCAACCAGCTCGTCGGGACTAGATTCCAGCCCAACACCTCCGAGACACGATAGGCTGCCACCTCGCGGTGTGCCAGCGTCCCGTGCGGAAAATCCCACAGCGGCTTTTCACCCTTGATGGGCTTATAGACCACCGGAACTTTGCCGATGGCACCTAGGAAGGTCGCATTAGACGCGGTGGTGATTCGGCCGGTCAGTTCCAGTTCGCCGGTGAGTAGCTCCTGGGCTGGCATTAAGCATCGGGCCCGGTGCACTCATGCCCGTCGGGGTCAATGGGATGACCACAGTTGGCGCAGATAGGTCGCCCGGCGGCCACGATCTCATGCGTGCGTTTTGCAAAAGCCCGGGCGGTCCCCACCGGCATGCGAACTCGCAGTAGCTCGGCATCTTCAGGAGCGACGTCTTCTTCGGATTCTTCCTCATCTAGCGCATAGGATTCGAGCACCAGTTGCGCGACACTTGGATCCCAGCCCAGCTTCATTGAACCGACCCGAAAGAGTTCCTCAACCTCTTCCAGCGGATCATTGTCAACCAGTTCCACCGGGGTGTGTGTCGGCACGCTGAAGGGATTACCATCAACGGTGCTGAGCTGATCCAGAATCTCATCGATCATCTCCGCCACTAGGGCCGCCTGCTGTTTTTCAAGTGCGATGCTACTGAGCTGTGAACCGGCACGAGCCTGCAAATAGAAAGTGCGCTCGCCGGGTTTGCCGATGGTGCCGATAATGACACGATCGGGCCAGTTAAACTCGTGAATTTGTGCTGGCATATTCATATCCTAGGCCGATGTGGTTCATGATGCGCGGTGTCCGGACCCGCCGCCCACTGGGGCTTGGGCAGATTCTAATCCCGGGGCGAGCCAAGATAGATCCCCTGCTTCGGTGTTGATCGCTAGGACCCGCACCCCGGTCGCGCCATAGTGCACGATCGACGCGGAAGCCGGTCCCACGCTCAGACGTTGGAAGAGATCCAAATGCAGACCTAAAGCGTCGGCCAGAACGGACTTGATAACGTCGCCGTGGCTGACCGCCACCCATACGGCCGAAGAGCCGTGCTCGGCTTCGATCGCTGCGTCCCGGCTCCTGATCGCGGCAACCGCTCGTGTTTGCATCCCAAACATCGATTCCCCTTCCGGAAAAGAGACTGCCGAAGGGTAAATCTGCACCGTGGACCAAAGTTTCTCGCCGGCCAGCTCGGATAGGGTGCGTCCCTGCCAGAGCCCGTAGTCACATTCGATCAGATCCGCGTCGAGCACATTTTCCGGGGTCGACTGCTGCTGTTGCCGGATAAAGTCGGCGGTTTGCACACACCGTTCTAGCGGGCTGGAGACCACAGCGGCTAGCGGAATGCCAGCCAACCGCCCAGCGGTAGCGGCGGCTTGCTCGCGTCCGGTGTCATCAAGTTCGACGCCGGCTGCCCGTCCCGCCAGCACCCCGGAGGCGTTCGCTGTGGTGCGACCATGCCGCACAAGAATTACTGTGGCCATGCTTCCAGCCTAACCATCCCGGCGTTCACTTGGCGATAGATCCGTGCAAGTGTGTCCGCGCTAACGACTTAGGGTGCAGCACTAATCCAGCATTTTTACTCTGAATCCGGTGCCGTGAGCGCTCCGGCAGCATAGGCCGCCTGCCCCATATGGGTGATGGCGTCATCGAGAATAGATAGTAGACGCACTCCACGTGTCACTGGAGGATCCCAGTGTGTATCGATCACCTCGTCCATTTCCGAAGGGTTCAAGGTGGTGACATAGTGGCGATAGGCTTCCATCGTCGCCTCCAGATAGTCGAGCAGAAGCTGCTGATTATCGACGACGATACCGGCTGCCTCGGTTCGGCTATGTCCATAGCCCAGTGAGTCACCGAGTTCACCCAGCGCAAAGGTTGCCCGAAAATCGTCCCAAAGTTCGGGCCGGCCACGGAGTGCTGCCAGCTGCACATCGATTTGTCGCCCAGTATGCCAAAGCAACCAAGCGATGGAGTTCGGGTGGCCCGCCGGGTGTGCGTTCAATTGCCCGGCATCGAGCGAAGGTAGTTGTTGTGCCGCGTCGCTGGGGTAGTGGCTGAGCCTGATTAACATCTGGGTAGTGTCCATCACCCCATTGTGCGTGTAGTGCGTTCAGCGCGTCACTAGGGAACAATGAATTTCCAGCCGAGAGGTGCGCACCTCGGTGGTAATTGTGATTGGGCTGCGGGCTAGGCCAATTGTCTTCATCCCGGGAACTGCTGACAAGCCGCTGGGTGTCTGTGGGGGTGATCATATCCTGTTCGGTTTGTGCTGTTAGGATGTGCGAAAGTGCCCGCGTCAGAGGAGTATCCAATGTCCGATATCACCAGCCGAGCCCGCGAATTCGCCCAAGCCCATGAATCGGGAAATATCCTCGTACTCCCCACCGTGTGGGATACCTGGAGCGCTAAACTCGCCGTTGATGCCGGATTTTCCGGGCTCACCATCGGCAGTCACCCGGTAGCCGATGCTATCGGTAGTGCGGACGGGGAACGCATGGACTTTGATGAGTATCTGAAAACCTCGAAGCGCATTATTGACGCGGTTCACGTTCCGGTGAGTGTGGATGTGGAATCCGGCTATGGGTTACCAGCAGCTGAATTGATGTCGAAGTTACTGGAGATCGGGGCGGTCGGCGCCAATATTGAAGACGTGGTGCATTCCGAAGGCAAACGCGTCCGTGAGCGCAACGAACACGCTGACTACATTGCCGCAGCGCGGGATGCCGCCGACCACGCAGGAGTAGAATTCGTGATCAACGGGCGGACCGATGCGGTGAAACTTGGAACCGAGGTTTTCGCCGATCCCTTGGGCGAAGCCGCCGAGCGGATCAGGCTGATGGAACAAGCTGGAGCACGATTGGTCTATCCGGTCGGGTTGACTACCGCGGCGCAAATTACTCAGCTGGTTGAGTCCGTCACGGTTCCGTTGAATGTCACCGCGCATCCGGTACACGGGCACGGCGCCGGTGGCTTGAGTGAATTGACCGCCCTGGGGGTTCGCCGGGTAACTTTCGGACCGCTATGGCAGAAATGGTTGGCCGATCAGTCTGCCGAACAGTTGAAAAGCTGGCTCGGCTAAAAGCCAGCGGGGATGCGGACATAGACCTTGGATTGAAGCGTCGAACTCACCCTAAAATCGACCGCGCGGGGTCAAGCGCTCTGCCGTCTGAAGTGGTGAGCTGGGCCCATTCGAGCATTGCAGGTCTTCACCCGACCAGAGTTTGCGAGTAGCCGGTTATGGCCGTTGAGCTCTGTGTAGAAGTAGAGCCGCAGCACGGGCAGCTATCGGTCGGTACCGTATGCAGGTTTCGGCAAAGGAACACGGAAGAGCTCAAGACCTAGTTCTATGGGTCAGCCAAAGTTGCCTGTGATGTGTGTGAGACCCAGCAAGTTCGGCGATGTTGTTGCTGACAGAGAACAAAGCAGGCGAATGGAAGGACTGGTAGCTGCAGAACATTCCCCAAGCCGAGTCACGATCCGGTGAACAGCTAAGTAGATTGAAAAGATGATGACCGCAGTGGCGAAGACCTTACAGGATGTACTTGTCCCGAGTCTTCCCGACCGACAGTGTGGTGATGAGTCTAAGGAATCGATGGATGAAGCGCTCCGCGCCTGCGGTCTGCAGCGTTGAGCGGTTCTAAGTCCAGCTCATCGGAACGAGTGGATTGGTGCTGGCCCAGGTCGGGTGTCAAAATCGATAGCCCAAGTTACTTGTTCTGTTCAGAAGTGGGGCTGGCTTGGGCTTAGCAGACTGTTTAGCCGAGATAGGCCGTTTCTACTCAGCGGGCTTGGCTGCGTGTGCCGTCATAGACGGGATCTGCTGAGAGGACACTAGACTCGGGCTAAACATCTGCCAGAAGTTTTTGCAGAGCCGGAGAAAAGTGGGCTAGAACGTGTTCGTGCTAATTATCGGTATCGCCTTTATCGCTGTCGGGGTGCTGCGTTGTGTCAACGCTGATTTCTCCACTGGGGTGCTCTCTTTCTTGCTGGGAACGACTTTCATTATCCATGGGCTCGGGACCCGCTTTGGACCAAGTTCTCCCGCGTCGCGGGTGACCGCGATTCTCACCGGCATCATTTTCAGCCTTACTTCTGGTGTTGACTTGCTGCTCGCGATGTTTGTGCCCGGTTTCGTTGGAGTTGAGCACAGAATCGCTGGGATCGCCATCAGCGCTGTCGGCGTCGCATTTTTCGGATTGGGATCTCTTGCGCTGATCGTCAAAGAGTGCCGACGCAGGCGAGCCGACCAGCCCGCACGCTAGCCACGGTTACTGAGCTCTCCGAGAATTTCACCTGTCTGGGCAGATCTTGGCTTTAGCAGCGAAGGACCTTGGCACGACATCGTTAGCGGTGAAATCCGAGGTGCCAATAATTTAATGAGCCATCCCCGCCGGGATCTTGCAGGTATCACCCGGCCATGTCATGCGAGGCATCGGAAAATTAGAGGTCCAGCAATCTTCAGGAAGCCGCAGAGGCCAGCTGGAGCGACGCGGTTTGCCAGAAACGCGTTCCTGCGGTGTCGATCTTCTTTTTGAGCCACCTAAAGTTCTCCGACTCATAGCCAGATGGATTCGCTCTTCTCAGGCTTAGGCCTGCTTCGCTGGCAGGAAATTTCCTGCGCCGTGGCGTCCTACACGGACCCGGCCCAAATTTTTCATCCGATAGCTTGGCTAAACTTGCCCAGCTAGCACCGAGGGTGGCTACTCACCCTGTGACTTCACGAATTTGCCGCGGAGTTTAAACTGCCGGTAAATCTGACCCGTATCCGTGCTCATAGGTCCGTGGGTAAAGGAGCACAGATAAAGTGTTGTGAAAGAAAGGGGGTGGCTGGTGAGGCGATCGCCAGATAACATCCTGCTGCGTTTGGCGTCGAAGGACGAACAGCAGATCCACGAAATTTTTGACAAGCTCGAAGCTGCAGGCTTCCCACGCCAAAAACAAACCCCGCACATCACCATCACGCTGTCCCCGGCGATGCCCGAGGCCGTCGTGCAATGCGCTCAACGATTATTACCAGCAGTCATCCCGGCCAAACTCCAGCGGGTGGGAACCGTGATTTTCGGGACGAAGAGCAAACAAACAGTGGCTTGGTTATTGGAAACTAACGATGCGCTACACGAAGTGGCACGAGTAATCAGTACCCACAATCCCGATGGACGTGGGGCGCAATGGGTGCCGCATCTGACCATGGGGCTACGTCTACCACGCGATATTGTTCCCGCGTACCTTCACGCGCTGGACCAAGCCACCTCGCCACACTTCAAAAAGCTCACCGCTCAGCAAGCTATGTGGTGGCAGCCCAGGGCAGGTGAACATCTAAGTCTTGCTGGTTCGGAGACTTAACCCGAACCGTCGCCCAAGGCCCAGTAAAGCGCCCGATTCCGCGGGGCGGTTCGCCTTGCTTATACGGACGCATCTTCCGCGCTGAGCGGTTCGACAGATTCGCGTCCACGATGCATCTATAGCGCGACCACAAGCACAATCATTCCTGACGTTAGTGACAGTTCAGATCAACGGACTCATTAGTTGGGCGGCAAGTCACCGTCCGTTCACTTACACCTCGGAAGGTGAAGGTTGGCCATCCCATGGGGGAGGGCGACTTGCTCTGGAAGGAACATACTCGTGAAGCGTAAATTTCTTGCCCTGTCAGCGACGGCAACCCTGTTGGCTCTGACTGCCTGCGGCGGTGGAGCCGAAGCGGATGGCGGAGACAGCGGGGCACAGGCTTCGGCGGCGACTGGTCCCGGTGCCGTCTGCGCACAGCATGAGCCATTGCGCTTCTCGGACACCGGGGTGGAGGGGCTGGAGACCTTGGTGCTGGAATTTGAGGATTTCCGTGTGGCTTTGGAGGAGGCTACTGGTCTGGCCGTGGAATTCCAGCCCATGGCCTCACGCACCGCGGCAGCCACTGCTCTGGAATACGATGACCTGGACGTACTACTGACTGGCCCGGCAGAATACGTGGTGCTGAAGCAGGAAGCCGACGCCATTCCACTGGTGGGCGTTACCCGCGAAAACTACCAGGCGGCGATCATTAAGCGCAGCGATTCGGATCTGAACTCCGTGGCAGATCTGAAAGGTAAGACCATGATCACCAAGGAGGTCGGTTCTACCTCAGGGCACCTTGGCCCGCTGGAGATGCTGGTCTCTGCTGGCCTCGATCCAAATGTAGGGGACGTGGAAGTCATGCCACTGTCCAACACCCATATCGAAGCTTTCGTCTCCGGTGACGGTGACGCTTTGGGTACCGGAATCTCCGATTTTGAAACCGTGCAAGAAGCGATGGGTGAAGACGCCGTTCAGCTGCTTGAAACTGGCCCAGCGCTGCCCAATGATTTGTTCATCGCCCGCACCGGTCTGGGTCAAGACTGCGCAGATTACCTACAGCAGAGCCTGACCGAGAATCAGGACGTGCTACTGGAAGCGATCACTCAGACCGGTGAGAATGATAAGTACATCGGTTCGGAATTCATCGAAGCTACCGACGCCGATTATGATCCAACCCGCCGCGCCTTTGAAGCAGCCGGTTTCACCCAGTACTCGGACTTGCCTGACGAGGACGAGCAGTAATGACAGGCACTGAGGTCTTGGGCTCGGAAATCATCAGGGTCTCGAGGCTGAGCAAGATCTACGACACCGGGACTCAGGCGTTGCTGGACGTTTCATTCTCCGCTAATGCAGGGGAGACGTTGATTTTGTTGGGCTCCAATGGCTCAGGGAAGTCAACGCTCCAAAAGTGTTTGAACGGGCTGGTGCAACCTACTAGTGGTTCGGTGAACGTTCTGGGAACCGAGGTGAGTTCCGCGGGCAAAAAGCAGCTTCGTGCCCTGCGTCGTCAGGTGGGTATGGTGCACCAGCGGATCAACTTGGTGCGTGAACTTTCGGTACTGAGCAACGTGATCCATGGATCCTTGGGCTGGGCCACCTCGGCGCGAAACTGGTTTGGCGCCACCGCTAAACAGGAGCAGCGGGAGCTGGCGATGGATGCGTTGGACCGGGTCGGCTTAGCTTCCGTCGCCGCCCGGCGGGCCGAACAGCTCTCCGGCGGGCAGCAACAGCGGGTGGCGATTGCCCGGATGTTGCTGCAGCGCCCGAAGATTGTCTTGGCCGATGAGCCGGTCGCCGCCCTCGATCCACGGGCTGGCCGGGCGGTGATGGATATGCTCTGGCAGATTGCCGAGGAAGAGTCATTGACTTTGGTGTGCACCTTGCACCAGTTGGAATTGGCTCGCGCCTACGGCAGTCGGGTCATCGCCTTGCGTCAGGGACGGTTGGACCTAGATACACACATGGCTGAAGTTCGAGACTCGGAGCTGGCGGGGCTTTATACCCACGAAGCTACCGAGGAAGAACCGGTGCCGGCGTTCCAAGGAGTAAGACCATGACAGAACTTGGCACCCGAGAATCCCCGCGAGCCGATCAAGTGCGGAGAAATCCGCTGCCACCGGCACGATTCAGGATGCCGCGCTGGGGGTCGATGCTCATTGGGTTGATCCTATTGGGTTTGGCCGTTAGTGGTCTGGTGCGGATGGAATTTTCGTGGGCCCGCGTGATGCAGGGACCTTCGAATATCTGGGATTTTCTCACCGGAGCGTTCCCACCCAACCTGGAACGCGCACCAAACCTAGCCGAGGCAATGTTTGAAACTTTGGAGATGGCCATCCTTGGCACCATCTGCGGGGTCATCCTCAGCATCTCAGCCGCGATACTGGCCGCCCAGAACACCACCCCTTTCGCTCCTTTAGGGGTCGCGATGCGATTCGTTCTGTCAGTGTTGCGTTCCATCCCGGAACTGGTGCGGGCGCTGATCTTCGTGATGGCCGTCGGGTTGGGACCGCTGGCCGGAATCTTAGCTATTACCGTCGACGTCCTCGGCTTCGCTGGTCGCTTCTTCGCCGAACGGATCGAGGAGGTGGAACGAGGGCCGATCGATGCCCTGCGCTCCACCGGAGCTAGCGGAATGGCGGTAGTTGCCAGCGCGATTTTGCCTTCGGCGTTCGCCTCCTTCACCGGGACCAGCCTGTTCGCCTTAGAGAAGGCGATTCGCGGGGCCACGATTCTAGGCATGGTGGGAGCCGGCGGCATCGGCATGGAGCTGACCCCCGCCTTCACGCTTCGCCAATTCGATACCGCGCTGACGATCATCCTGATGATTCTGCTGGTCGTCTTCCTCGCTGAACAACTTAGCTCGCTGGTGCGACGCAAGATGCTCGGCGCCGGTCAACTGCAACGCGCGGTGTAATTACCGATCGGCTGAACGTGGCGCCCGGCCTATCACCTATTGCGTGAGAAGCCGGGCGCTGTGTGCCGGTTCGTCGAACATATCGTTCACCAAAAACAGCATCCACTGAACACGGAGCGTGGCAGCGCAGCCACGGTGGGTGACCTAGCGGGAACTAATACCGAAGGCCTTGCCGATGGATGAGTCATCACCCAACGCCGCAAGAATGCAACCAGCCACATCGCCGCGTGCGATCGAACCTTTCAACTTGCCACGCTGACCAATTTCCAATTGCTGCCAGTCTCCGGAGGGCTCCTTGTTGGTCAACCCGGTGGGACGCATAATGGTCCACTCCAAGCCCGAACTAATTACCGCCTGCTCTTGAGTTTCATGATCCGCCAAAGGATTGGCCAAAAGAAGCTTGGTGATGAATCCAATGACACCCGGCAGTTGGCTGGCGGATCCTCCTGCACCCAGCGAGGACTGGACGATCAGCCTTTTCGCTCCGGTCTGCTGCATGGCTGCGATAACGCTTTCAGTCACCGCGGTACGGTGCTTGGCCGCCCCTTTGGCTCCACCCACGGTGATCACTACTGCATCGGCCCCGGCTACCGCTTGGGTGGCGGTCTCGGGATCCAGTGCGTCACCCACGATGGTGCGCAGTTGGGGTTTGTCGGGGCTCTGGGGGATCGATCGGGAAAGGATGGTCACCTCATGCCCGGAACGTTGGGCTAGTTCAGCCACTTTGGCTCCGGTTCCCCGCGATCCACCAATCAGGGTAATTTTCATATGACCTGCTCCTCAGCTGATGCGTGATTCCCCACGATTATCCCTTATTGCCGGCCGACTAGTCAGTTAGGTGTTCGTGTCGAACTTATCAGGGCGCGCTGCTTCTGGCGGTGCTCCGCTAAAGTGCTTGGCCAGTGCTACCTGGCGTGGCTTTACGCCGCCTATGAGGCTGATCGGCTTGCTTGCCGTTGCAGAGCACATCAACTAGCGTCACATGTGACGATGACCGCTGAGTCGGTGCAGGTCAGCAAGAAATACAGAGGGAGCAGCGGATGCGACGAACGACGGGGACGGGAAAGCCACACAGGTGGAAAATAATCCTAGCCCTGACCCTGTTGACGCTGATCACTACGGTTCATCTGGTGCTACAATTTAGCGACCCGGAGGGTCTACTTACCGATGTGACGCAGATTCTGCTGATGCCACTGCTTGCCGCGGTTTTGCTCAGCCGCACCGGTATCGGGCTGGGCAGACTGACCTCGCTGGTACTCGCAGCCCTATTCTTCTCCTGGCTTGGCGATAGTTTGCCCCGCTTCATGACGGGGGATCCGGCATTTTTGACAATGGTCGGTTGTTTCCTGATCGCTCAACTGTTTTACATTCTGGCGCTCTGGCCCTACCGGGCCAGCTCCGTGCTGGCTAAGCCGCTTGCTGTGATTCCCTATCTTCTAGCGCTGGCAGGGTTGGTGCTGTGGTGCGCCCCGGGGGCCGGAAGCCTGCTGATTCCCGTGTTGGTTTACGGAGTGGCACTCACCCTGATGGCTATCTTGGCCACCGGTCTAGGTCCGCTGGCCGGAGTCGGTGGGGCGATCTTTTTCATCTCGGACGCAATGATCGCGATCCGATCCTTTACGGATGTGGATTTTCCCGACCTAGGCTTCTGGATCATGCTCAGTTACGTGCTTGGTCAATCGCTAATCGTGGCAGCAGTGCTTAAACGTCAACCGAGCCACGCTCTGGGGTCGACCGGCAGAGGAAACAATGGCTGATCCAGACCTGCCACGACCCGAACTGTACGGACCTTATCTGCGCGAACGGCGCGGTGCAGGCCTGCCCGTGCTGTTCGTGCACGGCAACGGGGTGGATCATCGCAGTCTCTTACCTCTGGACGCTGCCGTGGCAAGAGCGGGCGGATGCGAGCGGTGGTACCTGGATCTGCCCGGCTTTGGGCGAACCGCGACGCTACCGGGAGCCGGTGAACTCACCCATTACGCCAATTGGCTCGATAATGCGCTCCGGCAGCTTTTCGGGACGCAACGCTTCGCCTTGGTGGCCCATTCGATGGGAGCCCTCTTGGCACAAGAGATTGCTGATCGACTTCCTGGACAGGTGGCGGGTCTGGCGTTATTGGCTCCGGTGATTTACCCACAGATTTCGATGCGAAATCTGCCCGAACATCGGATCATTGTCGAGAACGAGGAACTGATGAACGGACTGGAATCGGCCGACCGGGCTGCCTACTCCAAACAATCGGTGATTCGCACGGAAGAGAACTGGGAACGTTTCAAATGTTTTGTGTTGCCGGGCCTCAGAGCCGCAAACCTGCGAGCGATGGCCAGGCTGACCAAAAATTACGAACTCAGACCGTTGCCGGTGCAACGTGAACACCAACAGAACTTCCCCGTGCTAGCGATCAGCGGTCAACAGGATCATGTAGTGGGATACCGGGATGTGCTCGATCTGCACCGAAGGTATCGTAGATTGACGGTGGAAGTGATCACCGAAGCGGGGCACAACCTGCATATCGACCAGCCTGTCCCGGTCGGTCATCTCATCGAGCGTTGGGCTAAGCAGATTACCGCTTAGACCCGAAGAAAAAGGGGAGGAATGCACGGCAAGATCTCGATTCACCCTGCGAACGGAATCGCCGATGTTCCGGCATTGCTTGATCTCTGGCGAGGTTCGAAGGAAAAGTCTCGTGATTTGATGTCGGCCTCGGATGTGGACTGGCTGGCCCACGTCCTTGAAGCGATTTATCGTGGTGACGCAGAGGTGATCATCGCACAGCAGGAAGAGAGCACCGTGGGATTCATGGTGCTCACCGGGCATAAGGTGCCGTTGCTGTGGCTTAGCTCTGACACCCGTGGCGGGGGTGCGGGACAGAAGCTGCTGCGGTGGGCGTTGGCCCGTCATCCAAACCTCCTGGTGGATGTCAACATTCATAATCACCGAGGTATCGAGTTTTACCGGCAACAGGGTTTCGAGCCAGCCGAACTTACCAGCGAGGAAGACTCGCCAGATCAGCAACGCATGTGGCTCAGCCACCGAAAGGACAAGATCTAACCATGGCGGATAATTCGCGCGAACTTCGCGAAGTAAACATCGAGCGACTGAGCTCGGGGCACTACCTGGCAACGAGTGAGCAGAGCGGTGCCACCCTCGAGTTTGGGCAGGGTGAAGGACTATTGACTCCTGTCGAGTTGTTATTGGCGGCCATCGCCGGCTGTTCCTCGATCGATGTGGATGTGGCTACCACACGACGCACCGAGCCGGAGAAGTTCCAGGTACAAGCCTCGGGGTACAAGCTCACGGAGGAAGGAGCCGGTCGGATGGATGACATCTCGATGTCCTTCGACTTGAAGTTCCCGGATACCGACGAGGGACGCAAGGCCGCTGGGATGGTGGATCGAATCATTAAGCTGTCCCATGACAAGTACTGCACGGTCTCACGCACCGTGGAGCTCGGCGCTAAGGTCACCAGCCAGCGCATCGAGGACTGAACCGCCCAAGGGTCAGTTGGGGCGATCCACCCCCGGACCTTGGCGCTATAGTCGCTACCCGGGCGATGGCCACAGCGGAGACGTTCAGCGGACCCCAGGGCTGCGGCGCGGCCTGAAGTGTAACCGTGCTGCAGCCAAAGCTTCAGGCTGACCTTCGAAAGGCCACGAAGGATGTCACGGGAAGCGAGATTCGCGCCCACATTAATGGTGCTCCCGAACTTGCGCGACAGTAAGTCCCACAGTTCAACGGGCCATAGCCAATGAGTCCATCGCGTGAGACGCCGCTTGCCGCTTAGCGGTATGGATTCGTTTCGTGATTTCTTCGAACTCGCTAACCGCGTCCTTGATCGGAGTGAGACTCGTGCTTTGTGGATGCCGCGGCAACCGGCTCGGGATGGCGGTGCAGGCTGCAAACGTAGCCGCGCCCCAGCATCTAGGCTCAGCCGGAAACGTTGGAACCAGCTGCGATGCCCGCAACGTTTGAAAGTAGTCGACCAATAAAACGCTGGGCTTTATCCCGAATGATCATAAAGACACGACCCGAACAACCGACCGGTTTTAGACCCGTGATCCCTTGCGCCGCCGTTATGCTGCTCGGCCACCGGCTCGTTTTCAGAACTGGCGGACTAGGTTCGCGCTGTAGCGACAAAAGGCAATGGATCAATCTGCGGTATCGGATCATGTACGAGTCGACTGAAAGTCATCACGTCCACCCGAACCCCATCCATCAGAAATTTATCGCGTTCCACGCCCTCGGGGATGAAACCCGCTGCGCGAGCCACCTTGAGTGAGGCAGGGTTATTTGCCCTAGCTCCTAACTCCAGCCGGTGTAAACCACCGGTGGTGAGCAAATGATTAGCTAACGTGGCCGCGCCCCGGCTACACACACCGTGTCCGCGCTGGGACGCATCCATCCAATACCAGAACCAGCCATTGGCATTAGCCGTATCGATACTGGCACAGACTAGCCCCACCAACTCATCGTTGGCGGTGATCGCGTGTGCTGCCTGGAGCGGACTTTGCACTAGGTCCTCGGTGTACTGCTGGGCCTCGGTCAGGGTGCTGACCGAACCTTGTCGTTGCATCAACGGATCGCTGCCAAACGCCCGGAATACCTGTGGGGCGTCCTCCATCCGCAGTTCACGTAACGCATAAATTTCAGGCGACGTCATAAACCCAAGTCGAACACATCGGGCTATGGCACGCAAATGGTAAATGTGAGCTACGTTATGGTTATAATCTGAATAACTCCGCGGGAGCCTACGCCAGTTAGCTGGTGCGGGCTGAGAGGGCTTAAGCGCCGACCGCCATACCTGATGCGGGTCATGCCGCCGTAGGAAGGATATATGCTGCCATGCATATTGTGATTGTTGGCGCCGGGATCATTGGTTTAGTCACTGCCTTTGAACTGCACGCCCAAGGAATCCAGATTACCCTGTGCGACCCAAACCCTGCCGAGGGAGCCAGTCACGCGGCTGCCGGCATGCTGGCACCGGCCTCGGAAATTGTCTGGGGCCAAGACGGCTTACATGAGCTGATGGCCGAATCGGCTCGCTGCTATCCCGATCTGATCGCCCGGATTGAACGAGCCACCGGCCACCGGCCAGCGTACCGAGAAAACCCCACCATGGTGGTAGCTGCCGAAAACTCTGACCGCCAAGCGCTCGAAGAATTACAGCAGATCCGCCAACGCTTGAAGCTACCGGCCGAAAGCCTCCTAGGCTCCCAAGCCCGAGATCGAGAACCAGCGCTCGCCGGCAACATTTCCGGCGCCCTGGTCTTCCCACAAGACCATCAAGTCGACCCCAGATCGTTGTGTAGCATCCTGATTCAATACTTCCGCGACCAGTTGGTGCGCGAACGCGTCGTTGAATATCTGCCGACGCACGATGGCACGGCGGCGGTACGAACCGAGTCCGGGCAAGTGATTCGGGCCGATCAGGTGCTGCTGTGTACCGGTGTCGAGCAACTCAAAGGCACACCGCGCTTACCGTTGCGACCGGTGTACGGCGACATTTTGCGACTGGACGTACCCACCCATCTGCAGCCCCTGCTGACCCACACGGTACGCGGGGTGGTGCACCGGCGTGGAGTGTATCTGGTGCCGCGTGCCGACGGCAGCATCGTGCTGGGCGCCAGTGTCCGCGAGGACGGAAATCAACAAGTCAGCATCGAAGCACTCTATACGCTACTGGACGATGCCCGACGATTAGTCCCCGGAATCATGGCGACTTCGCTGCGCGAAGTGATTGCCCGCGCCCGCCCCGCCACGCCCGATGACGCACCGATCATCGACCGGGTGGATCCCAGACTGGTGGTGTCCAACGGGTATTTTCGACACGGAATTCTGTTGGCGGCCCTCGGTGCCAAGCTCGGGGCGCAGCTCGTGCTGAGCCAGCCCCCGGATCCGCGACTGTCCGATTTGAGCCTGAACCGATTCACCTCGACCAACACCAATTTCAAGGAGTCCTGATGAGCCTGATCGACGTTGAACTCAACGGTCAACCTGCGACGCTAGAGTCCGGATCCACGGTGCGCGAGCTGGTTAGCCAACACACCGGCAAAGAACTGAACAACCAAGGTCAAGCCGTGGATGGCACCCGTCTGGGAGTAGCGGTGGCGATCAACGGAGACATCGTCCCGCGCAGTTCGTGGGCCACCGCCACCGTGCCCGCCCACGCCCGTATTGACCTAGTTACCGCGGCCCAAGGAGGCTAGAAACATTGAGTGAACAATCCACTTCTGATCCGCTACAGATCGCCGGGGTCAGCTTGAATTCGCGGTTGGTGATGGGCACCGGGGGAGCCACCTCGCTGGCCACTTTGGAAGATGCCCTGCGGGTCTCGGGAACCGAGGTGACCACCGTGGCTATGCGCCACTATGCGGCCGCTGGTGGGGACTCAGTCTTTGCCATGCTTGAACGCTTAGGGGTGTTGGCCCTGCCCAATACGGCTGGTTGTTATACGGCCCGCGATGCGGTGCTCACCGCGAAGCTGGCTCGTGAAGCGTTGGAAACCAACTGGATCAAACTCGAAGTGATTGCCGATGAACACACCTTGCTGCCCGATCCCATCGAACTATTTCGTGCGGCCGAGCAATTGGTCGCCGATGGGTTTGACGTTTTCGCCTACACCAACGACGACCCGGCTCTGGCTCAGCGGTTGGATGATGTGGGGGTCGCTGCGATCATGCCAGCCGGGGCTCCGATCGGTACCGGTCTGGGGATCTTGAACCCGCACAATATTTCCACCATCGTGAATCGCGCCAGTGTACCGGTGATCCTCGATGCCGGGATCGGTACCGCTTCAGATGCCACACTAGCCATGGAATTGGGTTGCGCGGCAGTTTTGCTGGCCAGCGCCGTCACCCGGGCCCATGACGCCCCTTTAATGGCGCGGGCGATGCGCCACGCCGTAGCCGCAGGACGTGCGGCACATTTGGCCGGCCGGATCCCTAAACGAGATCTCGCCTTAGCTTCCTCCCCGCAGGAAGGCACCATGCAGCGATTGGTGGGGCAGTTCTGATGCCCATGTTTGAACCCTTGGTTCAGCCCGGACCCGCCCTGAGTGAACCGGAGCTCGCCAGATATTCGCGACAGCTCACCCTGCCCGGGGTGGGACCGCTCGGACAGCGCCGGATTCGCAACGCTAAGGTGCTGGTGATCGGCGCTGGGGGATTGGGCTCACCAATTATTAACTACCTGGTGGCCGCCGGGGTCGGGCGCTTAACCGTGATCGACGATGACCGGGTGGAATCCTCGAACTTACAACGCCAAGTGATCCATCGGGAGCAAGACATTGGCCAGTTCAAAGCCGAATCCGCGAAAGCGGCGGCGCTGCGCCTAGATGCCAGCGCACGATTCACCGCGTTGACCCACAAGCTCACCGTGGACAATGCCTTGTCGCTCTTTGCCGAGCATGACTTGGTTTTGGACGGAACCGATAACTTCGCCACGAGGTACCTGTCCAACGATGCCGCCGAGCTTAGCGGAACCCCGCTGATCTGGGGCACCATTTTCCAGTTCAGCGGTCAGGTGTCGGTGTTCGCACCGCAGCGTGGACCGATGCTGCGCGATCTTTTTCCCGAGATCCCGGAAGCAGACTCCGTGCCCAGCTGCGCCGAGGGTGGGGTCTTCGGTACCTTGTGTGCCGTGGTGGGAGCCACCATGGCCGGTGAGGCGTTGAAGCTGATCTGCGGAATCGGTGAGCCGTTGATCGGACGCTTCTGGCGCTACGATGCGCTTCAAACCACCACCGACGTACTGACCTTTCAGGCTGACCCGCAGCGGGAACCGGTGCGTTCACTGGATTGCGAAACTGCGCAGTGCACCGTGTCCACCCCGGTACCTGAACTGAGCGTGGATGAGCTGGAAGAGAGCATGACGGTACTGGACATCCGCGAAGCATGGGAGCGCGATCTGGGAAGTATCGCGCTCAGCATTCACCTCCCGATGGACGAACTGCTGGAACGTGGCTGGGCTGGGCTCACTGAGCTGGGTCTCACCGGAGACCTTGTACTGGCCTGCAAAAGCGGGGCACGCTCCGCACGCGCCGTGCAGGCTTTGCTGGCGCAACGTCCCGAGGCGCCACTACGTTCGCTGCGTGGCGGTACCCAAGCCTGGTTTACCCAGTGTGCGGGACGTGAACTGATTTATTAGCCTTCCGGTCATCGACTTCCGCAGCGCGGTCGCGGCGTACCTATCGCGATGGGCGTGGCGCGAAGGCGACAAATACCGTATCCCGGGCTACGATCGAGAACTGTGGGGCGGACTCTCTCAGAGGAAGCCCGTCGTTGTTTCGTCGCGCAATACCCGGGCCGGCAGGTTCTGGATTTCGTGGGTTAAATTCCGTGTTTACCGAACTTTTTCTGTTCGTTGCACCACAGAAAACCGGAGCAGTTGCCAGAAGCGCGTAAAATAAGTAGTTGGGTCAAAAGTGGCCCCGATCCCTATGACCCGATATTCCTCGGACGGAAGTGAGCCTTCACGCATGTCAGAAAACATCACACTTCGCGAAGACCTTCGCAATGTCGCCATCGTTGCGCACGTTGACCACGGTAAAACCACCATGGTGAACGCGATGCTGCAGCACACCGGCGCATTCGATTCCCACGGCGAGACCGAAGATCGCGTGATGGACTCCGGCGAGTTGGAACGCGAAAAGGGCATCACCATTCTGGCCAAGAACACCACCGTGTTCTACGACGGTCCGGCGGCTAATGGCAGCAAGATGACCATGAACATCATCGACACCCCGGGTCACGCCGACTTTGGTGGCGAAGTTGAGCGTGGTTTGTCCATGGTCGACGGCGTGGTGCTACTGGTGGATGCCTCGGAAGGTCCACTGCCACAGACCCGCTTCGTGCTGCGTAAGGCTCTGGTCGCTAACCTGCCGGTAATCATCGTGGTTAACAAGACCGACCGCGCCGACGCCCGCATTGACGGGGTCATTTCCGACTCCATGGATCTGCTGCTGGGGTTGGCCTCGGATTTGGCCGATGAGGCTCCGGACTTGGACATCGACAAGATTCTCAACGTGCCGATCGTCTTCGCTTCGGGCAAGGCCGGTTTCGCTTCGATGAACCAGCCAGCGGACGGCACCTTGCCGGATAACGAGGACCTTGAGCCACTGTTCAAGACCATCATCGACCACGTGCCTGCGCCGTCCTACACCCCGGGTGAAGTACTCCAGGCCCACGTGACCAACCTCGACGCCTCCCCATTCTTGGGTCGTCTGGCACTGCTGCGCATCTTCAACGGCACCCTGCGCAAGGGGCAGCAGGTCACCTGGGCCCGCCAGGACGGCGAGCAGAAGACTGTGAAGATCACCGAACTGCTGGCCACCCAGGGGCTGAACCGTGTGCCCGCCGAGGAAGCCGGTCCGGGTGAAATTGTCGCCGTGGCCGGTATCGAGGACATTATGATCGGTGAAACCCTGACCGATCTGGAAAACCCTAAGCCGCTGCCATTGATCACCGTGGACCCACCAGCGATCTCGATGACCATCGGTATTAACACCTCCCCGCTGGCCGGTAAGGTCAAGGGCGCGAAGGTCACTGCCCGACAGGTCAAGGACCGTTTGGATCGCGAACTGATCGGCAACGTGTCGCTGAACGTGCTGCCCACCGAGCGCCCAGATGCTTGGGAAGTTCAGGGTCGTGGCGAATTGGCGCTGGCCATTTTGGTGGAGCAGATGCGCCGCGAAGGTTTCGAACTGACCGTGGGCAAGCCACAGGTTGTGACCAAGCTGATTGACGGCAAGGTGCACGAACCAATGGAACACATGACCATTGACGTGCCAGAAGAGTACTTGGGCGCCGTCACTCAGCTGCTGGCCGCCCGTAAGGGCCGGATGACCAATATGGCCAACCACGGCACCGGCTGGGTACGCATGGAATTCATGGTTCCCGCCCGCGGCCTCATCGGTTTCCGCACCCGCTTCATGACCGAAACCCGCGGCGCTGGCATCGCCTCCTCGCTGGCCGAGGGCTACGAGCCATGGGCCGGTCCAATCGAATACCGTGTCAACGGTTCGATTGTCGCCGACCGTTCCGGTGTGGTGACCCCGTTCGCGATGATTAACCTTCAGGAGCGGATGAGCTTCTTCGTGAAGCCCACCGAGGAAGTTTATGAAGGCATGATCGTGGGCGAGAACTCACGCGCTGACGACATGGATGTGAACATCACGAAGGAAAAGAAGCTCACCAATATGCGTGCCGCTTCCTCCGATAGCTTCGAAAACCTCACCCCACCACGCACCCTGACCTTGGAAGAATCCTTGGAATTCGCCCGTGAGGATGAATGTGTGGAGGTCACCCCGGAAGCCGTCCGTATCCGCAAGGTTCTGCTGAACGCCAACGACCGTGCCAAGGCTGCCCGTGCACGAGCAAAGAGCTAAACAGTCGTCGAACGCTGGCGGTAACCTCGGGGCGCTCTTGCGTGGTCTGGTTGTCGCCGGCGTGGCTGGAATTCTCGGTAGCGTCGTTCACGCCTCATTGTTCTACTGGGGGGATATCCCCGTGGTGTGGGGTGTGGGCTTGGCGTGGTTGTTCTTAGGGCTGCTGGTTTACTGGGCGGCCGCGGCTAGCCGGAAAATCTGGTCCGGTGCCCTGGGTTTCATCGGCTGCTATGTGGTCGTGGGGCTGTTGGCGTTCAACGGCAACGATCAGCTGATCACCCCGCTCTCCTTCTCCGAGTACCTGCCCGGGCCGACGCTGGCCTCCGCCCTGTGGGTCTATGGGATGGCTATTCCGGCGGTGATCGGACTGCTGCTGGCTCGACGCGCCTTGCGCCGTGAAGCCAGAAACCGACGAAGTATTGCTTGACGGCTTAAAACGGAAGGGGAGCTCCCACACTTGCGGAGCTCCCCTTCCGTTTTAGCGTTTAGTATCTGGTGTTTAGTTCCCCGTGATATCCAGATGGTGGGCCAAGAACAGCGAGGTGGCGACCCCGTCGGCTTCGGGCTCACGTAATGCGTAGTCCTCAATGACTTCCCGCAGCCGGCCCATCATTTCCTTTTGCGTGGCCTCGGAAAGTTTCAGTCCCACCCGTAACACCTGAATCTCCTGCGGATCCAAGCCATTGATTTCCTGCAAAAAGGTGTCCACTAGCAGTGGTGCGGCATCCGGTACCCGGGTGCCCCAAGACTGGCGGGTGCTGCGGTAGGGGACTTCTTTCGCCCCACGGTTACCCCGTCGGGGATCTTCGGCGGTCAAAAACCCGTTACTAACCAGGGTGCGCACATGATGCAATGAGGTCGCCGGATTCAAATCCAAAATGTCGGCGATTTCCTTATTAGTGCGAGACTCGTGCAGACATAAGCGTAGAATCCGCAGTCGCAGGGGCGAACTAAGCGCTCGGGCGCGGGATTGAACTTGCTCATCGGTCGGCATATAGCAAGCATACGTGATTTTCGGTTAGTGATTGGTTACTTCAAATCACATGCGTGTTGTGGGGCATCTGCGGCCCTCAGCGTGTGCTCCGACGTCGGGCCGGCGGGGGAGGGACCCGTTTAGCGTGGGTGATGTCCTTGCGCGGAACGACGATCACGCCACGTCTGGTTGCTATGCTCACACTCTGCGCGGTGACCTGCTGAAGTTCACCCAGCGCATCGCTGAGCTCGGGCGAAGAGCTGTCCAGATCGGCCGCTAGTCGATAGCGCACGACGATCCGATCGCCGGACTGCAGTTGATCCAGATCTAACATCCACCCACCTCCAAGTGGTAAATTCTCTTGCCACAACCGCGCAGAACGGTGCTGACTGTTAGTTCCCTATGTCACAGCATCCGTAGGGGGCATCAATTCACAGGATATCGGGACTAGACTGGTAGCTAAAACCAGCGCTTGCATGACCGCAGAAGTAATAGCTTCAAAGTCAGATGTCGGCGCCGCGACAAGTAACAGTGCAAGGAAAGGTCTCGGGTTCGTGACTTACATCATCGCTCAGCCGTGCGTGGACGTGAAAGATAAAGCGTGTGTCGAAGAGTGCCCGGTTGACTGTATCTACGAGGGTGAGCGTTCGCTCTATATTCACCCCGATGAGTGCGTAGACTGTGGCGCATGCGAACCAGTCTGCCCAGTTGAAGCAATCTATTACGAGGATGACGTGCCCGAGGAATGGGCCGAGTATTACAACGTGAACGTTGATTTCTTCGACGAAATTGGTTCACCGGGCGGAGCGGCTAAAATTGGCAACACCGGCACCGACCACCCAGTGGTCGCCGCGCTGCCACCGCAGAACCAAGACTAAGGTCCCCTCACCTATGCTCAAGCTTCCCGAATACCCCTGGAACCAGCTGACTCCATACCGCGACCTAGCGGCGCAGCATCCCCAGGGCAGTGTTGATCTGTCCATTGGCACCCCGGTGGATCCCACCCCAACGCTGATCCAAGAAGCACTGCGGGAGGCCAGTGACGCCCCCGGTTACCCCACCACCCACGGCACGCTCGAAGTTCGGGAAGCGATCGTCAGGTGGTTTGCACGGCGGCGCAATGTCAGCGCCTTAGATGCCGCGGACGTCATGCCGACCGTCGGATCCAAGGAAATGGTAGCTTGGCTGCCGCTGTTATTGGGTCTGGGTCCCGGGGACGTAGTAGTCCGTCCACGGATCGCCTACCCAACCTATGACATTGGTGCCACCCTAGTGGGAGCCACCAGCATCGCCACCGATGATCTGAACACCTTGAGTGCAGCTGAGCGCAGCGCGCTGAAGCTGGTGTGGATCAACTCCCCGGGTAACCCCACCGGTCAGGTACGCAGCATCGAGTCGTTACGTGCACTGGTCTCTCAGGCACGTGGTCTGGGGGCAGTGGTGGCCTCCGATGAGTGTTACGCCGAACTTGGGTGGGGCGAGTTTGAAACCGGTGTCCCCAGCGTGCTGGATCCACAAGTGTGCGAGGGAAACCTGGACAACCTGCTGGCACTATATTCACTTTCAAAACAATCCAACCTCGCTGGCTATCGCGCCGCGTTCATCGCGGGGGCACCAAATCTGATGCCTTCGCTAATCAATAATCGGAAGCATGCGGGCATGATTGTGCCGGCCCCGGTGCAACACGCCATGGTCGTAGCCTTGGATGACACGGCGCATGTGACCGCTCAGAAGGACAAATATCGGGCACGCCGGGAAGTGTTACGTCCTGCCTTAGAGAATTTCGGGCTACGGATTCAAGACTCCGAAGCCGGACTTTACCTCTGGTGCACGGATGGGTACAGCAGCTGGGAGACCATGCAGCGCCTGGCCGAACAAGGAATTATTGCTGGACCGGGAGCCTTTTACGGGCAAGCCGGAGAGCAACATGTGCGTATCGCGTTGACCGCAACCGACGAACGCATCGCACAAGCCGTCCAACGGTTAAATACGGCCGGTTAACCCCGGTAACGGAACATCAATTAGCAGGTAAAGACTAATTAGCGGTATGTTCTACGGTGACGACTGACCTTTCGGAACTACACGCTTTCCGGTTAGGAGAAGCAATGACAGAAATCAATTCTGCACAGCTGCAATTTGGGCAGATCAACCTCGATCTTCCCGTGGTACCCGCAGCAGAAGGCAACGCAGGGCTCAATGTAGCTCCGTTACTCAAGACCACTGGTGCGGTCACCTATGACCCGGGTTTCATGAATACCGCAGCAACCAAGTCTGCCATCACCTACATCGACGGTGACGCTGGGATTTTGCGCTACCGTGGTTACCCCATCGAGCAGTTGGCTGCGAAGTCCTCCTTTACCGAGGTGAGCTACTTGCTGATCTACGGTGAGCTGCCAACCCCGACTCAGCTTGATGAGTTCGACAATCGCCTGCGCCGCCACACCCTGCTGCACGAAGAGCTCAAGGGCTTCTTCGGTGGCTTCCCACGCGACGCGCACCCAATGCCGGTGTTGTCCTCGGCTGTGTCGGCACTGTCGACCTGGTACCAGGATTCACTGGACCCGAAGAACGAAGAGCAGGTCGAGCGTTCGACCATGCGCCTGCTGGCTAAGATGCCGGTGCTGGCCGCTTACGCTCACAAGAAGTCCATCGGTCAGGCACTGCTCTACCCGGATAACTCGATGAACATGGTCGAGAACTTCCTGCGCCTGTGCTTCGGTACCGCCGCCGAACCATATGAGCTGGACCCAGAAATGGTCAAGGCTCTTGATCTGCTGTTGATCTTGCACGCGGACCACGAGCAGAACTGCTCTACCTCCACCGTGCGACTGGTCGGTTCCTCCGACGCTAACCTGTTCGCCTCGGTTTCCGCTGGCATTAACGCGCTGTTCGGCCCAGCCCACGGTGGCGCGAACGAAGCAGTGCTGAAGATGCTACGCGAAATCCAGTCCTCTGGTGTGTCTCCGGAGACCTTCATGGAGAAGGTGAAGAACAAGGAAGATGGCGTACGTCTGATGGGCTTCGGCCACCGCGTGTACAAGAACTACGACCCACGCGCCAAGATCATCAAGCAGACCGCACACGATATTCTGGCCAAGCAGGGCTCCAACGAGCTGCTTGACATCGCGATGAGCCTCGAAGAGAAGGCGCTGAACGATGATTACTTCATCTCCCGCAAGCTCTACCCGAACGTGGACTTCTACACCGGGTTGATCTACAAGGCTATGGGTTTCCCCGAGAAGATGTTTACCGTCCTCTTCGCTATCGGTCGTCTGCCAGGCTGGATTGCCCAGTGGCGCGAAATGATGCAGGATCCCGAAACCAAGATTGGTCGCCCACGTCAGCTGTACACCGGGCAGGCCGAACGCAACTACCCAGGCCTGTAAGAACAACTCTTCACAGACCTGAAGAGCCGGCAAGGCGCCGCATTGACCGATGCGCTGCCTTGCCGGCTCTCTGTTTTAACCGAGCATTCCGGCGTATTCTGGTTAGTTATGGGGGACATACATCGTTTAGTTAAGGTGGGTGCGCATGTATTTCCGCCAAGGTAATAACTGGTCACTGGGTGTCAGCTCGAACCCACAACTGTTGATGGCCCTGTATCTTCGGGAGCTGGGCGGGATCAATCCGCTGGATACCGGGCCGAATAGTGCACTGGCGCAGCGGAGTAAACCACGAGCTCGGCAAACCTCCAACTGTCCGGGTCAGATCCGCCAAGAATGGTGTTCCTGGTGGGATTCGTTGATGAAGGACAGCCGGGCGTTGAACGAGCAGCGGGCACCGGATTTGCTCGGTGAACTTGCCGCACAAGGTTATCCCGAATTGCGCAAGCTGGCCCACGCCCATTACGGCCAAGCAACGCTCTTTGCACAAAACCATGTGCAAGATTTCACCCAACGGAGTAAACAGTTCATCCCCGCTCGCTTGGACGAGGTGGAGAAGCTGATGACTCGACGCGGCATTGACCACTTGCCTGGGGCCCCGGCAATCCACGTGCAATTGGTGGACCTACCCCTGCACGAACCCCGGGCGTGGCTGAGTGGCACCACGGTGCTAGCTAGCAGCCGGCTTCTGCACGATGCCCAGGCCTTCGCCGGATATATGGAACCGATCATTAGCGCGATTTTTCAAACGGACCCCCAGTAGCATCGGTATGAACTTTTCCTCCCCGGATGTTCCAGAGCCGGGCAAAGGGAGGATAATCAAAAGGTACAGCGGAAAAAGCTCGAGCAATTGCCCGTGGTTCACGGGCAATTCGGGTTCCGGGTAGGAGGGCCTATGGCAGCACGGATGAGAATAATCAGCTAACCGTGGGAGCCGGTGCGCGAAGCCGGTTCTTTGGCAACGAGCCGAAGGGAGAAGCTCATGAGTGCCAGCCCTACAGCGGGTCACCGATCCGCTCATCACCGTGGATTAGCCTTGGCTTTAGGCGGGTTGATAATCGCCGCGGGATTCGCATCTTTTATTTTCTTGGTGCCACAGGCCGATACCGTGACTCGTAGTCCGCTGTGGATTGCGGTGATTTGGGGTGCCCTCATGGTGGGGTACGGGGTTTACCGGATGATCCGTGGAGACAGCAAACTTGACCACGAGCATGGTGGAACCAATAGCGAACCGCAATAGTCACCGGGGTTGTTCGGGTTTGCGCCAGCGAAAAGTGGGGCCTCGTTCCTGACTCAGGAACGAGGCCCCCACTTGGTGATCCGGTGAGGATCAGTTGGAATGAAGCTCTGAGTTGAGGGTGACCTGTTGTCCGGCACGCGGCAGAGCTTCAACGGCGCCGGTCTGTGAGTTGCGGCGGAAGAGGAGCCCGGGTACTCCGGAGAGTTCCAACGCCTTCACGGTGCGCCCGGCTAAGCTCACCCGGGTGCCTGCGGTGACGTACAGTCCGGCCTCCACCACGCAGTCATCGCCCACCGAGATCCCTACACCGGCGTTGGCACCTAAGAGGACCCGTTCGCCGATGGTGATCCGTTCCTTCCCGCCGCCGGAGAGAGTTCCCATAATTGAGGCACCGCCCCCCACATCCGAACCATTACCAACCACCACAGAGGCGGAGATGCGGCCCTCGACCATGGAAGCGCCGAGCGTGCCAGCATTGAAGTTCACGAAGCCTTCATGCATCACGGTGGTTCCTTCGGCGAGATGGGCACCGAGGCGGACCCGGTCGGCGTCGGCGATCCGCACTCCGGAAGGGATCACGTAGTCCAGCATCCGTGGGAACTTGTCCACACCGTAGACATTGACGATGCCGCGCGAACGCAGCCGCATGCGGGTCAGCTCAAAGTCTGTGGCCTGGCAGGGGCCAAAGTTGGTCCATACGATGTTGGGGAGCAACCCGAAAATCCCATCGAGGTTAATGGAGTTCGGTTCCACCAGCCGATGCGAGAGCAAATGCAACCGTAACCACACATCGGCGGTATCCGCCGGAGCCACATCCAAGTTAATGGTCAGTGAGAGAACCTCTTGACGGGTCCTGCGGTCGGGATCTTTGGCCGCCAAAACAGCAAGTTCCCCGGAAGTTTGTGGTGCCTGGGCGAGGACGCCAAGAACCGGGGCAGGGTACCAAACATCAAGTACGGTACCGTCTTCGGCTACGGTGGCTAAACCGTGCGCGGAGGCCAGACGTACGAGATCATCCTGTGTTTCTGTCGCGACTGAAGTCATGAAAATATCGTACCGGCCGTAGCTCGCGGTACCGTGGGTGATGACGTTAAGACCGTAAAAAATGAATACAAAGTGGGTAATTTTGCGATGACACTGGATCTGACTTCAGATGTAGCGCTGCTGACTGAGCAGCTACTGAACATTAACTCGGTGTCCGGAAATGAGACTCAGCTCGCCGATTTGATCTACTCGGCTCTGCAAAATTACACGCATTTAGAGCTGTACCGCGATGGGGATGCGATTGTGGCACGCACCTTGTTAGGCCGCGAACGTCGGGTGATTCTGGCCGGACATTTAGACACAGTCCCTTTGCCCGTTCATCCCGAAGCCTTGGGAACGGTACCCAGCATGGTACGCGATGGGATTCTCTATGGCCGTGGTGCTACCGACATGAAAGGTGGCGTGGCCGTCCAGTTGGCATTGGCCGCGAGTCTGGCCGACCCCGCCCATGACATCACCTTTATCTTTTATGACCACGAAGAAGTTGAGGCGGCAAAATCTGGGCTGGGCCGGCTTTCACGTACGCGTCCAGATCTTTTAGAAGGGGATTTCGCGATCCTCTTGGAGCCCACCAATGGGACGGTGGAGGGTGGTTGCAATGGCACCAGCCGGTTCTTAGTGCGCACCCATGGGCAGGCAGCCCACTCGGCGCGTGCCTGGATGGGGCAGAACGCGATTCATGCCGCGGCGCCGATCTTGCAACGGTTGAGCGAGTACCAGCCCGAGACTGTGACCGTGGACGGGCTGGCTTACCGAGAATCGCTGAACGCGGTACGGATTAGTGGCGGGATCGCTGGCAACGTGATTCCGGATTATTGCGAGGTATCGGTTAATTACCGTTTCGCGCCGAGTAAGACCGTGGAAGAATCCGAGCGTGTCGTGCGTGAGCTGTTTGACGGGTTTGAGGTGGTGCGCACCGACGGCGCGAATGGGGCGCGTCCGGGATTGGATCAGCCCATCGCCGCCTCGCTCGTGGCGGCCGTCGGCCAAGATCCGATGCCGAAATATGGGTGGACCGACGTGGCCCGCTTCGCTGCGCTGGGGATCCCGGCGGTGAACTTTGGTCCGGGCGATGCATTATTAGCGCATAGTGCCGATGAACATGTTGCCCAAGAAGCTATTCGCCAATGCCTGCGCAGTTTGCGCACCTGGTTGCAAGACTAAGAATGCCTCGGCGGAGGACCAATCCCGTTCTGGGCTTGGTCCTCCGCCGAGGCGTTGATGAGCGGTTAGTCAACGTCGGTGACGCGGACTATTTCTTCGGGTCGGGATCCGTAGGCTGCTGCGGATCGGTGGCACCGGTCACGGCCTGATCGGCTGGGACAGCTACCGGGGCAGCCGCATTCTTATCCTTTTTCACCCGGCTACCGAGTCGGCGCGAAACAATCTCGGCAACCTTACCCAGTGCGAAGTTGATGAGAATAAAGATCGCGGCGGCCACGATCAGACCCTGCAACACGTTCCCGTTCGGGGAAGTGTACGTACGGGCGTAGAACAACAGCTCGTTGAAGCTGATGATGTAACCCAGTGCCGAGTCCTTCAGGATCACGATGAACTGCCCGATCAGAGCGGGCAGCATGGCCACCAATGCCTGCGGGATTTCGATGTACCGTAGCGAACGAGCACGGGTCAGGCCGATGGCAATACCGGCCTCACGTTGCCCCTTGGGCAGGTTATGCACACCGGAGCGGACCAATTCGGCAACCACCGAACCGTTGTAGAAAACCAGTGCGGCAACCACGGCCCACATGGCGGTGTCTCCACCGAGGGCCAAGCTACGCGAGAAGAACACGTTGAAGAACACGATCATCAGCAGCACCGGCACCGCGCGGAAGAACTCTACGATGACGGTACTGACGCCATTGATCAGCTTGTTTTGTGAAAGCCGACCAACACCGAAGATCAGACCGAAGATGACCGAACCGACTACACCGAACACCGCTGCGGTCAGCGTGTTATACAGACCCGGTAAGAGGTAGTTGGTCCAGGTGCTGCCCTGAAGGAAGTCATCCCACTGTGAGGCCTGCATTTGGCCCTTGGCAGCCAGCCCGAAGACCACCCAAGCCAAGATGGCCAACCCAGCCAATGCGCCGAGCACATTGATGAGCAGGATCCGTCGGCGAGCCTTTGGGCCGGGGGTGTCGAAAAGAATGGACGCGCTCATCGTGCCACCGCCAGTTTCTTCGATAGCCAAGTGGTGAGCAATCCGACCGGGATCACAATAATTACGAAGCCGATGGCGAAGGTAAGGAAGATCGGGATCACGATGTCGGCCCGAAACTCAATCATCGTTTTCATGACCGAGGAAGCTTCAGTGGCCACCGATCCAACGGCGGCAACCGTGGAGTTCTTGATCAGTGCGATCAAGGTGTTACCCAGTGGAACAATGGCCCCGCGGAAAGCCTGCGGCAGGATGATCAGTCGAGCCGCGGGCATGAAGCTCAACCCGATGGCGCGTGCTGCTTCGGCCTGACCCAAAGGAACCGTGTTCACACCCGAACGGATCGCCTCACAGACGAATGCCGCATGGTAGATGGCTAGGCCCATGACCGCCAGCCGGAAGAAGTTCTCATGGAACTCACCGCCGAGGTTGAAGCCCAGTTGCCCGTAGAGGGCCAGCACACCGAAGAGCAAAATAATGGTCAGCGGGGTGTTACGGATGAGGTTTACGTAGCTGGTGCCGATGGCTTGGAAGCTGGCCACCGGCGAGATGCGCAGCATCGCCAAAATCGTGCCCAGAATCAGGGCGAAGATCGCCGCCCAGAAAGTCAGTTGAATGTTGACCCAGAATGCTCCGGGAATGTCGTACTCAGTGAATATCGATAAATAGTTCTCCACTGTAAGCCTCTATCTCGATGGCCATGGTGTGGCCAAGTGGCTAAGGGGTCGATGCCGGTGCCGAGCCAACGGCACCGGAGGGAACGCTGGGTGCGAAAAGGGGCCAAGGGCTAGGTCCTTGGCCCCTTTTCACTCCGTAGGCCTTAGGCGCAAGAATCACCCAGGGTTGGAGGGTTGGTCTCAGCGTTCGGGGTGTACCCGGTGCCCTCGGTGTTGGCGTTCAGGGCTTCTTCCCAGGCGCCGGATTCGATCATCTTGGTGATCGCGGCGTTGATGTCGCCACACTTGTCGCTACCCTCGGGCAGACCCACACCGTAGTTCTCCTCGGTGAATGGTGCGCCGACAACCTTGAAGTTGCCCTGGTAGGCAGGCTGAGCTGCCAGACCGGCAAGGATGATGTCATCGGTGGTCACCGCGTCGATAGTGCCGCCGCTCATCTGGGTTACGCATTCCGCGTAGCCCGGCAGTTCCTGCAGGTTGGTGTTTTCTGCGTAGGTGTCCTTCACCTTCTGGGCGGAGGTGGAACCGGTGACCGAGCACAGGGTCTTGCCGTTCAGGTCCTCTGGGCCGGTAATATCCGAGTCGGTGCTCACCAGTAGGTCCTGACCGGCGACGAAGTATGGTCCGGCGAAGTCAACAACCTTGTTGCGTTCTTCGGTAATCGAGTAGGTCGCGAAGATCATGTCGACCTGGTTGTTCTGCAGCATGGTTTCGCGGTTAGCCGATGGCGCGGAGACGAATTCGATCTGGTCCTCGGTATAACCCAGTTCAGTTGCCACATACTTGGCCACGTCAACATCGAAACCGGTGTAGTTGTCCCCATCCTTAAAGCCCAGACCAGGCTGGTCGAACTTGATGCCGATGCGGATTGAGTCGGCATCGCCTTCGCCACCGCCGGAGCCACCACAGGCTGTCATGGCCAATGCGGCAACAGCTGCCATCGCTGCAACGGTTCCAAAACGAGTCTTACGCATATTTCCTCCTGATTTGATGCGAGTTAGTGCTAGTGATTGGTGATCAGCTTGCCCAAGAAATCCTTGGCGCGATCGGTTTGTGGGTTCGTGAAGAACTCATTTGGTGGGGCTTGTTCCACAATCTTTCCATCGGCCATGAAAATGACGCGATCGGCGGCTTTACGAGCGAAGCCCATCTCGTGGGTGACCACCAACATGGTCATACCTTCCTTGGCCAAACCCACCATCGTGTCCAAGACCTCGTTGATCATTTCCGGGTCCAACGCACTGGTTGGCTCATCAAAGAGCATCACCTTCGGCTTCATCGCCAACGCCCGAGCGATGGCCACACGCTGCTGCTGACCGCCGGAAAGCTGTGCCGGAAGCTTTCCCGCCTGGTTGGCTACACCCACCCTTTCGAGTAACTGCATGGCGAGGGCCTCAGCTTCGGCCTTCTTCATCCCCTTGACCTTGATGGGTCCAAGAGTCACATTCTCCAAGATGGTCTTGTGAGCGAAGAGGTTGAAGGACTGGAACACCATACCAACGTCGGCGCGCAGGTTGGCCAGCGCCTTGCCTTCTTCCGGAAGGGTCTTGCCATCGATCTTGATGGTTCCATCATCGATGGTTTCCAGCCGATTGATCGCGCGGCACAAGGTGGACTTGCCCGAGCCCGAGGGGCCGAGAATCACGACTACTTCGCCCTTAGGGACTTGCAAGTTGATGTCATTGAGAACATGAAGGGCGCCGTAATGCTTGTTGACCTTTGTCAGTTCGACAATCGGGCCGTCATATGAAGATTGAGTGGCATGATCTCTTTTCATACCGTAGACATTATCCGATGTGACGGCGATTACGCGATAGATCTGGGAACTAGGCCGAAGTTGTTACCTAATGGTAATCAAAGAATCGACGCTGACATGGCCAAAATGATCGGGGCTTAGTGCTCAGCGGTTGGTTTGTCGCCGGCGGGGGCCAGTCAACACAGAATCTGCGGAACTTGGCGGAAATCGGGCTATTCGAAGTGCCATCGCAAGGGAGCCAGCAGCGCCGTGTAGTGCCCAGGAACCCTAGATTCATGTCTCGAATCGGTGCCACAATTCTCACGGTCCGTCGTAGGCAGGTGGTGCGTCGCGGTGAGAACGTTGTCAAATCGTTTGCTTAGTGCGGCGTTAGCTTCGGCTGATAGGGCATGCACAGCAGATAGAGTAAATACATGGTTCCAAAACGAAAGAGTGAAGAGAACGCCCGAGCGGGCCGGAAGATGCACGTGGAGGCATCCTGGCCTGGAAAGACGCCGGGGATGCAGCTGGACCGGTATCTGCTGGCTAGTTCGCAGGAAGACTTCACCCACAATGACGTGTGGCGGGTGCTGCGCATCCAAAGTGAATTCGTTTCAGGCTTTGGCGCTTTGGCGGGAATTGGGCCCGCTGTGTCGGTGTTCGGTTCCGCGCGGACCAGCGAGGATAACCCTTACTATCAGGCGGCCGAAAGAATCGGGGCGCGTCTGGCCGAAGCGGGTCTGATCACGATCACCGGTGGTGGCCCGGGCATTATGGAGGCGGCCAATAAGGGCGCGTATGAGGCCGACGGAGTGTCGGTGGGTCTAGGCATCGAGCTGCCGTTTGAGACGGGCCTGAATAAGTGGGTCAATAAGGGTATTAACTTCCGATACTTCTTCGTGCGCAAAACCATTTTCGTCAAGTACTCCCAAGGTTTCATCGTGATGCCCGGCGGGTTCGGAACTCTTGATGAACTCTTTGAAGCACTGACCCTCGTCCAGACCGAGAAAGTCACCGGGTTCCCCATCGTGCTGTTTGGCTCCGAGTATTGGGGTGGGCTGGTGGATTGGCTGACCAAGGTGGTGGCCGAGGAACGCTGCATTTCGCCCAAGGACCTGAACCTGTTCACCGTCACCGACGATCCGGACGAGGCGGTCGATGTGGTGATCAGTGCGCTGATGGACGCTCATTCGGCACGGCAAGCGAAGGGACTGTAATGCCATTTGTACTCATAACCCTGGCCATCGTGATCTGTGGTGCCGCCGCTTTTTTCCTCACCATGCTGCGCAAACCAGCCCGGCCGGTGGGCCAACACTTCAGCGCTCCTACCGAGCCGGTCGTGGGGCTGATAGAACCGGACGCCTCACTTCCGCCGGTACTGCTGCCGAAGCAACCCTCACGGGCGGACGTGGACGCGGTACGTTTCTCCATCGGGCTGCGCGGCTATCGTTGCGACCAGGTAGATGACGTTCTGGATCAACTTGCAGCACGGATTGACGAGCTCGAAAAAACGATTCATGACATGGAATCTCGGCGTGTGATTAGCGACACGGGACAAAATTAGCAATAATAGGAGCTAAGAGTCTTCAGATCAACTAGGTAATCCCGGTTGATCTTCGGGCCAAGCCAAGACCGGGTGATCTTGCCCCACGGGGAAAGACCCATCGGGTTACTGACGAAGGGAACAACTTACATGGCGGCGATGAAGCCACGCACCGGTGATGGGCCAATGGAAGTCACCAAGGAAGGCCGAAGCTTGATCCTGCGCCTGCCAATTGACGGTGGCGGTCGTCTGGTGGTCGAGTTGAATGCAACCGAAGCCACCGAGTTGCGTAATTGTCTGGTGGATGTCACCGAATAGAACGACGAATAAAGGACCGGTGCAAACCGGTCCTTTGTCATTTCTTCAAACCTTTAAGGTGACTGAGCGCAGCTGTGCGCGCCGCGCGATACCGCAGCCTCAGTGCCGCCACGGCATCGCTACGCTGAACGGTCAACGGCGAGGAACAGGCCCTGCTCAGTGGGTAGTAAGTGGCATAGCATCGTTGGGTCTTCGCGCAGCATCCGCATCGCATCACGCATCGCCACCGTGGATGCTTGGCGTACCGCGGGCTTGGCCAAACGATGCTCGTCGAAGGCGTTACTGATCAGAATTACCCCGCGGGCACCGATCAGCCGTTTGGACTCGGCGACGTAATCCAGCAGATTGGCATGCCCGGCATCGATCAGCACCATGTCGTAGGAGCTGTCGTTGAGTCGACCCAGGACGGTGGCCGAACGCTCGGTGATGATTCGTGCCCGGGCTCCCAGGATCCGGTCCTCGCGTAAAGCCTCGCGCAGTGCGCCGACATGTTCCAGATCGCTTTCAATCACGGTCAGTGTGCCACGGTCACCCATCCCGCGCAGGATCGCCAACGAGGCCACGCCGACGCCGGAACCGATCTGCACCACGCTGCGCGGTCGATGCAAGGAGCACAACACTTCCAACAACGCGCGTCCGGCAGGGTCGATGGTCTTGGCTCCGAGTTCCTGACCGCGTTGCCGTGCGCGCTGCAGTACCTCGTCCTCAGACACGGAATTTTGGGCAAGGGCCCAGCTGGCGAACAATTCGGTATTCAGCGAAGGCATCGGCGTTGTTCCTCAATCATTAGTATCGGCACGGTCTATGTTATCGCCCTTGGTCACCGAATCGTGGGATGCCGAACTGGGGGTAGTAGTGCAGAGAATTCTTAGCTTGCGCTCAGCTGCACCCGCCAGACTTATGATGTGAGCGAAATGCAGAATCAGGTAGTTGGTGTTCCCCAAGAGCCGGCCCCGACATGGGAGGCGTTGGTCGCGGAACACGGTGAGAAGATCTTTCGCCTGGCCTACCGATTGACCGGTAACCGTCAGGACGCCGAAGATCTCTCCCAAGAAGCCTTTGTGCGCGCCTTCAAGGGGCTGGGACAGTACACCCCGGGCACCTTGGGCGGCTGGCTGCACCGCATCACCACTAACCTCTTCTTGGACTCGGCCCGGCGTCGCTCCAAAATCCGGTTTGACCGTTTCGCTGAGGACGCCGAGTCACGGATTGCCGGCACCCTGCCCGGCCCGGAACGCAACTTTGAATTCAATAATCTCGACATCGACGTGCAAGAAGCGCTGAAAGCCCTGGCTCCGGACTTCCGCGCGGCCATCGTGCTCTGCGATTTGGAGGGCTACTCCTATGAGGAAGTCTCGCAGATTTTGGGGATTAAACTCGGTACCGTGCGCTCGCGCATCCACCGCGGCCGGGCGATGCTACGCGACGCGCTGGCACATCGTGACCCGGCTCGCATGCGGGCCCCACGCACCGTCTCTCTGCCGCGCATTACCAGCAAAATTCTGCCCTCAGCAGGCTAAGTATCGGCGGTGGGCGCGCGCGGTGAAAGTCGCCGGCTTCGAAGAACAGGCGCAGACAAGGTAATCTTTTAGCGTGGGCTTTATAGGTATTAACGGTGGCGAGTTTGTCGTTCTCGCTATTCTTGCGGTGGTCATTTTGGGCCCCGAGAAGCTGCCGGAGTATGCCAAAAAGCTGGCAAATCTGGTCAAGGAACTGCGCCGCATGGCTAATGGCGCCCGTGAACAGTTGCGTGAAGAAGTCGGCGACGAGGTCGCCGATATGGACTGGAGCAAACTGGATCCGCGCCAATACGACCCTCGTCGGATTATCAAAGAAGCCTTAGTCGACGAGTTCGACGATGCGGTCAAGGCAGCCAAGGCTCCGGCCGGGGCCCCGGCACCGGTCCGAAAATCCATTGTCCCAGTGCTCAACGAACGTCTGGCGCCGAGTGAACCGGCGCCTTTCGACACCGAAGCCACCTAAACTCCGCCCGTGCACCCCACGGTCAGCCCGCTTGCGTGTTCTTACCCAAATTTGCCGCACCCGGCAGGACGCTAGAAATTCAGCGGTAGGGCCCGGCCGGCCAGCCCCCGGGGGCGCTGCACTAAAGTGCGTGCGATCTGTCGAAGCCGCTGCGAGACTTCGGCCTGCGGGTTGGCCAGTACCACCGGGGTGCCCACATCAGAACCCTGCCGTAACGCCTCCTCCAAGGGAAGCTGTCCTAAGAGCGGCACCGAATATCCGAGCTGTTCGCTCAGCGTGCTGCTGAGCGCGTCACCGCCGCCGGAGCCGAAGATCTCCATTTGTGAGCCATCCGGCAGCTGCAGGTAGCTCATATTTTCCACGACACCAATGACCTTCTGCTTGGTCTGCAGTGCAATGGTTCCGGCTCGTTCGGCTACCTGGGTCGCAGTGGACTGTGGGGTGGTGATGACCAACAGTTCGGAGTTGGGTAGCAATTGGGCCACCGAGATGGCGATGTCCCCGGTACCTGGGGGCAAATCCAGCAGTAGCACATCCAGATCTCCGAAATACACGTCGGAAAGGAACTGTTCCAAGGCGCGATGTAACATCGGTCCGCGCCAGATCACTGGCTGGTTGCTATCCAAGAACATGCCGATGGAAATCAGCTTCACCCCGTGCGCCACCGGGGGCAGGATCATCTCATCGACACGGGTGGGATTCTGGCTGGTGCCCATCAACGCCGGGATCGAGAAGCCGTGCACGTCGGCATCGATTAGCCCGACCTTGAGACCATCGGCGGCCAGCGCCGCGGCCAGATTGACGGTGATCGAACTCTTACCCACACCGCCCTTGCCGCTGGCGACAGCGATGAGGCGGGTCAGCGAGGACGGATCGGAGAATGGGGTGCGGGTGGAAGCTAGCGAATCACGCAGTTGTTGCCGCTGTTCGGGGCTCATCACCCCCAATTCGACGCGGACCTGGTTGACCCCGGGGAGGGGGGCGACCGCGGCCCGCACCTCATCTTCGATGGTTGAACGCATCGGGCATCCGGCAATGGTCAGCAACACTTTGATCACCGCGGTGTCCCCGTCCATTTCGGCTGAAGCCACCATGTTCAGTTCGGTGATCGGACGGCGAAGCTCCGGGTCATTGACCGTAGTTAGCGCCTGAAAGAGTTCCTCGGTTGTGCTCACTTGCCGCCTTGTTTCGTCTGTTTGGTTGATGGTGGGTCCACCTGGGGAATGAGCCCGGTGGCCGGCGCGGAGGATTTACGTCGTGGATTCTTGGCCCGCAGATGCAACTCTTCCCCGTCGCCGGTTTCTAGTAGTTCCTCCAACACGTTGCGCAGCTCCGAGCGGACGTAATCGCGGGTGGCCACATCCTGCATGGCCAAGCGCAAGCTGGCCAACTCTCGGGTGAGGTATTCGGTGTCATAAAGGTTGCGTTCGGCCCGGGCACGGTCTTCGGTGAGCGAGACCCGGTCGCGGTCATCCTGCCGGTTCTGCGCCAGCAACAGCAACGGGGCCGCATAGGAGGCCTGCAGGGACAGCATCAGCGTCAACGCGGTGAAACCCAGCGTGGCCGAGTCAAAACGCCACTGCTCAGGGCCCCAGGTGTTCCACGCCAGCCAGAACAGACAGAAAATCGTCATGTAGACCAGGAACTGCGGAGTGCCCATAAAACGGGCGAACTTCTCGGTGGTGGATCCGAAGGCATCGGGGTTCGGGTTGAAGCGGGGCAAGAGCCGGGCGCGGGCCGACAACGGGGTGTCTAGACCGCCGGTTTTACGCTGCTCGGGCATTCGTGCTGCTCCTTGGGTGGTGCGGGTATATCGGACTTAGTCTTCGCTGCGCCAATCTTCGGGTAGCAGGTGATCCAGGACGTCATCGACGGTGATCGCCCCAACCAGTCGGCCTTCCGAATTGACGACTCCCAGCGAGGTGAGGTTGTAGGTCGCCAAATGGCGCACCACCTCGCTGATCGGGGCAACATCGGAGATCGGCTCCAACTCTCTATCCAGAATGTCACCCAAGGGTTCAGGGGGCGCGGCGCGCAAGAGCGCCTGAATATGAACCGCGCCTAAGTACTTTCCGGTGGGGGTTTCCAAGGGCGGCCGAACCACGTACACGGCCGATGCCAGCGCGGGGGAGAGTTCCTCACGGCGCACATAGGCTAGGGCCTCAGCCACCGTGGATTCGGGGGTGAGGATCACCGGGACCGGGGTCATCACCGAGCCTGCGGTACCTTCGGGATAGGCCAACAGGCGACGCACGTCCTCGGCCTCATCTTCGTTCATCAGGTCCAGCAGCTGGGTTTTGGTGTCATCGTTCAGCTCGGCCAAAAGGTCCGCGGCGTCATCCGGGTCCATTTCTTCCAGCACGTCCGCGGCGCGTTCCAGCCCCAACGCGGAGAGGATTTGAACCTGTTCACGGTCCGGCAGTTCCTGCAGCACGTCAGCGAGCCGGTCATCTTGCAGGTGCGCGGCGATTTCTAGCCGGCGTTTCTCGTTCATCTCATGCAGTGCGTCGGCGAAGTCCGCGGCCTTCATTTCATCGTGGGCCGCCACGAACGTGTCCGCGGACTGGGGCTCGTGCTGTCCAGCTTGGTTGATTTGTTCCCAAGACACCAGCACCCGGTGGCGTTTGGTGCGGCGCAACCCCAGGAGACTGGAACCGGGTTCCCCACGCTGCACGAAGTATTCGTTCACTTCCCAGTCGCCCATCCGGGTTTGGATGAGTCCCACATCTTCGACCACCCCGCTACCGGAGCCGTCACGGAAGGTGATTTTGCGGTCGAAAATTTCCGCGGCTACCAGAGTTTCGGCGCCACGTTGCCGGAAACGGCGCATGTTGACCAACCCAGAACAGATCACCTGACTGGATTCCATGGCCTGAATGCGAGTCATTGGCACGAACACCCGGCGTTTGCCGGGAACTTCGACCACTACACCCACACAGGCGGCGGGCTTATTTGGCCCGCGGGAGAGCACCACCACATCACGCAAACGACCCAACCGGTCACCTAACGGGTCGAAGACGTCCAGCCCGAGCAGTCGGGCCACAAAGATCTGCGATGGTGTAGTGCTCACGTACCTAAGCGTATCGTGAGAACTAGCCCAAATCCCCGCAGTTACTGGGTGTGTGACCGGCCGGGCCTTTCACCCTCAGCGATAGTCCGGGCCGATAATGGGCGGCACACAGCAAATACGTGCACAATGTAAGTATGACCTCGCCGCTTGGAGCCAAATCAATGAGCACCGGCGGTTTGCCTCGCGGTGAACTGCTCGGACGCTACACCTCATACCTCGATGCCCAGAAACTCGTCGACTATCTGGCCGACAATGATTTCCCGGTCGCCTCGGTGACCATCGTGGGCAATGATCTGCGCACCGTGGAGCGAGTGACAGCGAAGCTTTCCTACCCGAAGGTGGCGCTGGCCGGTGCCGCGCAGGGCGCGATGATGGGCTTCTTTGTCGGCCTACTGCTTTCGCTTTTCAGCCCGGGCAGCGGTCTGTACCAGATCCTTTCAGCCATTGGATTGGGCATGGCGATCTGGATGATTTCCGGGGTGATCAGCTACTCGCTGCGCCGCGGGAAGCGTGACTTTGCCTCCTCTAGCCAGTTCGTGGCCACCAGCTATGACGTGGTGGTGGATTTTGCCAACGCGCAGGCCGCCCGTTCCTTGGCCGCCAAGTTGCCGATGCATCCCGGACAGCCGGTAGCTCAGCCACCACGCCAAACCCCAGTAGCCCCGCAGCCACCGGTCCAAGCCCCGCCAGCTGCGGCCCCGAGCGGCGATACCGCGCAACAGCCAGCTGCCGAGCAACCGGCAAGTTCCGGTCCCAGCGGCACCTTCCCGGATCTGCCCGATGGGCGTCCGCGTTATGGAGTGCGTGTCACTCCGCCAGCGCAGCCGCAGACTCCCACGACAGAGCCACAGCAGGACCAGCCTGCCAACTCCGGAGCGAACCCGGCCGATACCGAACCGCGGGTGAACACCGCTACTGGCCAGCACCCCTCGGCGGCTTCGGAGGCCTCGGTTGAGAAGCCCGAAGAGCAGGAACCGAGCGAGGAAAATACCTCCCGATAAAACTTTTAGCGCACAATAAGTCAGGGCCCGCGGAAATTTTCCGCGGGCCCTGACTTATATCTGGGAGGTAGCTGCCGGCGCTTAGCCGCGCAACTTCGCCATCCACGCCTCGACCGCGTCCGGCTCACGTGGCAGCGCGGCGGAGAGGTTCACCCCGCCCTCAGCAGTTACCAGAATGTCATCTTCAATCCGCACCCCGATACCGCGGTACTCTTCGGGAATGGCCAGATCTTCCTGCTTGAAGTAGAGGCCAGGCTCGATGGTGAAGACCATGCCTTCTTGCAGTTCGGCATCCAGGTAGAGCTCGGCGCGAGCTTGCGCGCAGTCGTGGACGTCCAGACCCAAGTGGTGGCTGGTGCCGTGCGGCATCCAGCGGCGGTGATGCTGCCCCTCGGGGGAGAGCGCCTCCTCCAAGGACACCGGCAGCAGACCCCACGCATCAAGGTTCTCGGCGAGCACCCGGGTGGCGATCTGATGCAGGTCGCGGAACTTCAGACCCGGCTTCACCGCGGCGAACGCGGCATCGGCGGCATCCAAAACCGCTTGGTAAATCTTGCGTTGGATCGGGGTGTAGGTTCCGGAGACCGGCAGAGACCGGGTCAAATCCGCAGTGTACAGCGATTCAGCTTCCACTCCGGCGTCCAAGAGCAGCACATCACCCTCGCGCACGGTGCCGTTGTTGCGGATCCAGTGCAAGATGGTGGCGTTATTACCACTGGCAGCAATGGTGTCATAGCCCAGTTCGTTGCCTTCGGCGCGGGCCCGAGCAAAGAAAGCCCCCTCCACAATGCGTTCGCCCCGCTCGTGGGCGACGGCCTTGTCCAGCTGCCGGACCACATCTTCGAATCCGGCGATGGTGGCGTCCACCGAGCCCTGCAGCTCGGCGATTTCGTACTCGTCCTTGATTAGCCGCAGTTCGGATACGAATTCGGCCAGCTCATTGTCCAGCGCGTCGGAAGCTTCCAGATCCTGTCCGGTGTTGATGCGGGAGGTGTCTACTAGTGCCTCGACATTCAGGTCCACCTCGCGTACCAGCCGGATCCGGATCCCGCCGAGAGCTTGCGGACCGGAATTCTTGGTGATGGCAACTTCCAGCTGCTCCAAGCCCTCGGTGGGCATCCCGGTGCGTGCGGACATGGTGGACAGGGTGGGGCGTGGGCCGATCCAGAACTCTCCGGAACGGGAGTTCAAATAGAACTCGGTGGAGTCGCGTCCGGCCATCGGGGCGAAGTACAAGGTGGCGGCGTGATTGCCACCTTGGTCTCCGGCACCCTCATCGGTGGGCTCCAGGATCAGGACAGCATCCGGTTCATGATCCACCCCGAGCCCGGTCAGGTGCGCGAAGGCAGAATGCGGACGGAAACGGTAGTCGGTGTCGTTGCTGCGCACCTTCAACGGGCCGGCCGGGATGACCAGACGTTCACCAGGGAAGCGGGCAGACAGGGCGGCGCGGCGGGTTGCCGCGTAGCTGGCTGCTGCGTCCGCCTCAGGCAAGTCGGAGGTGTCCGGGGCCCAGCTTGAGGCCATAAATTCTTGGAATGCTCGCGAAGTGGGTCGCTGCGAGCGGTTATTGACTCGATCTTCGATGGGTTGATCGTTACCCGGGGTATTTGATGCTTCACTGGTCATAGTTCAATCTTGTCACCTGCCCCCGGCTACACACAAAGCCGCGGGTGAGGCGATAGTCTAGTGCCATGTTGATCGACCTGCACACCCACTCGAATATCTCCGACGGCACACAACGGCCACGCGAGTTAATACGTGCCGCCGCCGCGGCCGGAGTAGATGTGCTGGCGCTGACCGACCACGATCAAACCACCGGCTGGGAGGAAGCCCGCAACGCCGCCGCTGATCTGGGAGTCGGGTTCGTTCCAGGGATGGAAATCACTTGCCATGCTTCGGTGGGCGGGTCCGTTCATATGCTCAGTTATCTACACGACCCGCACTACCAGCCGCTGCTGGACGTGCTGGATGTGACCCGCACGTCCCGAGAATCCCGGGCGCAACGAATTGTGGGACTACTGGCCGAAGACTATCCGATTAGCTGGGAGCTGGTGCAAGAACACACTCAGCCAGGCAGCACCGTTGGGCGCCCCCACATCGCCGATGCGCTAGTTAGTGTTGGGGTGGTGATCAACCGGGATGAAGCGTTCTCCAGCATGCTATCTTCACGTTCCCGCTACTATGTTTCGCACCCGGCAGTTGACGCGGTAGACGCGGTGCGGTTGGTGTTGGAAGCCGGTGGGGTGCCGGTGTTTGCTCACCCCATGGCCTCGGTGCGCGGCCGGGTGGTGCCAGCGGAGTATTTTGAAGAGTTGATCGAGGCTGGATTGGCCGGGCTGGAGATCCATCACCGGGATAATTCGGTGACCGGCAAAAAGTTCCTGACCGACCTGGCCCGCAAACATGATCTGATCGTGACCGGGTCCTCGGATTATCACGGGGCCGGTAAACCTAACCGTTTGGGGGAGAACTCCACCGACCCGGCGATGCTTCAGCGGATATTGTCCGCTGGCACCGGATCCATGGCATCGATATAGGCGGTCTGTTCGCCCAGCCGTGAACGCATCACCTCGATGGCCTGCGGGTTCTGATCAATTAGCAGAAACTTTCGGTTCAGCTTGGCCGCCACGGCTCCGGTGGTGCCGGAGCCGGCAAAGAAATCTAACACCCAATCTCCCGGACGCGAGGACGCGGTGATAATTCGACGCAAGATCCCTTCGGGTTTTTGCGTGGGGTAACCGGTCTTTTCTTTCCCGGTGGGAGAGACGATGGTGTGCCACCACACGTCGGTGGGCAGCTTGCCGCGTTCTCGTTTTTCGGGGGTGACTAGGCCGGGGGCCATATAGGGTTCGCGGTCCACTTCGGCCGAATCGAAATGGTATTTCTTGGCGTCCTTGACGTACACCAAAATGGTGTCGTGTTTGGCTGGCCAACGACGGGTGGCCCGGGCTCCGTAGTCATAAGCCCAGATCAATTCGTTCAAGAAGTTTTCGCGCCCAAAAATCTCATCGAGTAGCACCTTCACATAGTGCACTTCTCGGTAATCCAGGTGGACGTACAAGGTTCCGTCCTCGGCGAGCAGCCGGTGCGCTTCGATGAGTCGTGGAGCGATGAACTCCAAATAGTTCTCAAAGGTGTCCGTGTAGGAGCGAGCCTGCCCCAGTTCGGTGACATAGCTCAAGCCCTTGAAACCGACCCGGTCGCCTTCACCCTCTGCGGCACGCGCCATGGTGCGCGCCGCACGAGTCTGTCGGCGACCGGTATTAAACGGAGGATCGACGTAAATCAGAGAAAAACTGGCATCGGGCAGCTGGGAAAGCACGCCTAAGTTATCACCATGAATCACGGTGTTTGGCCCCTGCGGATCAAAAGCTTCGGAGCCCGCCGTGGCGGATGATAATGACACGAGCTGTTCTTTTCCTTTCATCGATCGGTAGTGTGCGCCGCGGGAACTACTCAGTCCTGCGAACCGGCGGTATCCTGACCGGTTTCCTGACTGCGGGTGCGGCGGCGGGTCCGCCGGCGCCGCGCTGCGGTCTTCTCCTCGCCTGCGGCGTGGGTTTCGCGGTGACGCTCATTTTCGCGGGCCGGGCGGTCATGCTTGCCCTTGGAATGCCCGTGCCGGTCCGCACCCTCGCTGCTATGTTCCTGTGTTTCGCCGTTGCGGGTGCGGCGACGGTTGCGGGTGGAAGAGCTGCGCCGTTCGCGGGCTGGGCGTTCCTGCTGCTCAGTGGGTCCGCTGGTGCGCTTGGCCCGTGGCAAGCGTCCCTTAGTTCCTGCAGGGATGTTCAAATCTGCGAAGAAATGTGGGGAAGAGGAGTAGGTTTCTACCGGCTCGGGCACGTTCAGACCGAGCGCCTTGTTGATCAGCGACCAGCGCGGCACCGAATCCCAATCCACGAAAGTGACCGCGATACCGGTGTTGCCGGCACGTCCGGTACGTCCCACCCG
Organism: Glutamicibacter uratoxydans; assembly: GCF_050753455.1. Lineage (GTDB taxonomy): Bacteria > Actinomycetota > Actinomycetes > Actinomycetales > Micrococcaceae > Glutamicibacter > Glutamicibacter uratoxydans_A. The sequence continues at coordinate 2,237,089 of NZ_CP192736.1, read as the reverse complement.
GTGCAGGTAGGTGTTCTCATCGTCCGGGCACTGTAGGTTCACCACGTGGGTGACATCGTCCACGTCGATGCCGCGGGCGGCGACATCGGTGGCGACCAAGATGTCGACCTTACCGGAGCGGAAGGCCTTCAGTGCCTGCTCGCGTGCGCCCTGACCCAAATCACCGTGCAGTGAGCCGGCATTGAAACCCCGGTCCACCAGCTCATCGGCCAGTTTCGCGGCCGAACGCTTGGTCTGCGTGAAGATGATGGTTTTGCCGCGGCCTTCGGCTTGCAGCATACGCGCGATCATCTCATCCTTATCCAGGCTGTGTGCCCGGTAGACCAGCTGGTGGATGTTGCGTTTGGTGATCGAATCATCGCCCGGATCGTTAGCCCGGATGTGCATCGGACGGGACATGTAACGGCGGGCCAGAGTAATGACCGGCCCGGGCATGGTGGCGGAGAACAGCATCGCTTGCCGGACCGGTGGCAGGGCGGCGAGAATGCGTTCTACATCCGGCAGGAAGCCCAGATCCAGCATCTCGTCGGCCTCATCCAGCACCACGGTTTTGATCTGCTTCAGGTTCAACATGCGCTGCCGGTTCAAGTCGATCAGGCGTCCCGGGGTGCCCACTACTACGTCCGTGCCAGCCTTCAGGGCAGCAACTTGCTCCTCATAGGGGCGCCCACCGTAGATGGTGGTGACCCGAATATTTGCGTGGCGGGAGGCCTGGGCCAGATCCGCGGAAACCTGCAGAGCCAGTTCGCGGGTGGGGGCTACGATCAGCGCCTGCGGGGCACCAGGGAATTCTAGGCGGTCATAGCCGGCATCTTCTGCGCGAATTACGCGTTGCAAGGCGGGGATACCAAAGCCCAGAGTCTTACCGGTACCGGTCTTGGCTTGACCGATAATGTCGTTTCCGGCCAGAGCCACCGGCAAGGTGAGCGCCTGAATCGGGAAGGGGGTGATGATACCGGCTTCGGAGAGCGAAGCTACGATGTCCGCACGCACCTGATAGTCGGCAAAAGTCTTGGTTTCTTCTTCAGGAACCGCAGTGGCGTCCTGGATATTCGTGTCAGTCACGATGGCTGTATTCTCGTTTCACGTTAGCGATCGCTGTGCGCTGAGCCACGGGCTTCCGAAACGGGAAGCTGATAGTGGGCACGGCGCGGGCGATACGCGGTCCAGCGGAGCCGATCGCGTCATACACCAACACCTGTTCATGGTGTGGGGGATGGTGACCGCTGGGAAGTCACCACGAAAACTGTTTATTGTCGTTTAGCGCGGTGCGACCGGGCATCCTAATAATCTTACGTATGCCTAGCATAACTGGTTTTTCTCGTCACTGGCTGGTGATGTGACCTCCACTGCTAGTTGCTCGAAGTGGCAACTACGGCTGACCGGGTCGGCCCGAACTAATTTTACCCGGACTAAACAGGCCGGTTGGGCACTACCGTGGAAGGTCCCGGTGACCGCCTCATCGAGTAATTGCACGCTGCCCGGACGCCCGGCGGTATCACCGTCAGCCGCACTGGCGGCACGGAGTACCACCGCCTGAAATTCCTCACCCACCCGGTGTTGCAGCACCCAGGCCTCAATCAAGTCCAAGCTGGCCTTTCCGGCCTGTGCGGCTTCCGTCGAGGAGCTGCGCATCAGCTGCGGCAGGAGCTGCAGTGCCTCATGGAGCAGCTGTGGAATAGGTTGAGCGGTGACGATCAACTGGCAGGTCAACAAAACAAAACGATCCACCAGCCGGCGCAGTGGAGCGGTGGCGTGGGTGTAGTGTGTGGCCAACGCCGCCTGAGTGAGCTCCTGGGGGGCTTGACCGTTAATCACTTGGTAGTCCGCGCCGCGAAACAGCGCAGCGGCCCGGTGCATCAGCACCAGCTCGGCGGGCTTACTGATGTCCAAAGTGCGTAAGAATTCGCCGTAGCTCAGCCGCTCATCCCACTGGTGTCCCAGGGTTTGGGCTTGGGCGCGGAATTCGGCCAGCTCTTTGGGGCCGGGCTGCGGCATGGTGCGTAGGATCCCCACCCCGGCCTCAAGCATCAGCTGCGCGGCCGCCATCCCGGTCAGTAAGGAAATCTGGGCGTTGTAGTCCTCGATAGGTAAGGGCATGCGGGAAACCAGCTGATAGTTTCCGTGCGAATCTTGTACCACTTCCTGATCCGGCAGGTTCAGTGAGGCTCCTTGCCGACGCTGTTCGGCCGCGATCCGCAGCAGACCGATCTGCCGCAGCAGCTGTAGTTGCTCGGACGCCGTCCCGGCATCCAGTTCTTGCTGCGCCTGCGGATAGTTGAGTTTGGCTCGAGAACGGATCAGGGAGCGTTCTAAACGCACCGAACGCAGTTCCCCGTCCGCGCGCAATTCCAGCTGCCAAATGAAGGCGCGGCGGGTGGCATCCGGGAGCAGTGAACCGCCGTATTCACTGATACTCGGCGGGTGTAGCGAGATCCGCCGGTGCGGCAGATAAATGGTTTGTCCCCGCTGCCGGGTGACCTCATCTAGCAGCGAGCCTAAGGGAACCAAGGCCGGGACATCGGCGATCGCATAATGCACCAGGAAACCATCGGACAATTTTTCGAGGTACATGGCCTGATCCAGGTCGGTGGAGCTGGCCGGATCCAAGGTGAAGAAGGGCAAATGGGTGTGATCAGCCGGCGGAGCAGCTAAGCAGGCCAAACTCTCTTCGGCGGCGGCCAACACGGGTGCGGAAAATTCCTCGGGCAGCGCAAAGTCGTTTTCGAGCTCATGCAGCATCTTCTCCAAGCTGCCCACAGTTTGCGGACGCTGGAATTTAATTCGTCGATCCACCACGGCAAAAGCATAACCCGAAGGCTGTGCGGTGGCCCACCATGCGGCGCCGGGGCGTGGAACCGGGGTTAAACGCGTTCGACCCCGCACCGGTGGGTGCGGGGTCGAAGACTGAAAAAATACTACTGGGCGAAACCTACGCGGCGAACCTGATCCGGGCCGACCTCAACATAGGCGATCCCAGCCACCGGAACGATGACTTCGCGGCCCTTGGAGTCGGTCAGGCGCAGCTGGCCGCCCTCGTTCAGGGCAGTGGTGACCACGTCGGTGATGGCCGCATTGTCCTGCTCGGACTCTAGGACTACTTCGCGGGCGACGTTCTGGATGCCAATACGGATTTCCATAAAGCTGATGATCCTCTCGAAGATACGTTAACTGCCCGGTACATTCACCGGTTGCCGGTGAATGTTGGACCTGAAAACAAATCTAGCTAGTTTTCCTTGGGGAACCGGGCAATTCCGCGCCAAGCTAAAAGCGAAATGAGCTCCACGGCACGCTGCTGGTCCACATCCTCATCGCTGGTAGCCCAATAGCGGGCCGAGACCTGAGACAAACCGGCCAGTGCGCGGCCCAGCAACATTCCCTCGGCTTGGCTCAGTTGCGTGTCGGCCACCACCACTTCGGCGATTGCTTCGGCCAGCTGCGCGTTGAACTCTTCGATGCGTTGGGCGATGAGCGGGTCGGAGAGTACATCGGACTCAAAAATCAGCCGGTAGGCCTGCGATTCGCGGCGGATGTAGCTGTAATAGGTTTCGATGGTTTTGTAAACCCGTTCGCGGTTATCGCTGGTGGAGGCGATGGCCTGAGTCAACAGTTCGGAGAATTCGGCTAAATGCGAGTCCAGCAGTGCCAAATAGAGTTCGCGCTTTCCGGGGAAGTGCTGGTAGAGCACGGGCTTAGATACCTCGGCAACCTCCGCGATCTCATCCATGGAGGCCCCGTGGTAGCCGTGAGCCACAAAAACCTGATGCGCGGCGGAGAGTAGCTGGCGTCGTCGGGCTTCGCGCGGTAGTCGTTGGGTGCGTGTGCCCTTGCGTTCTTCGATTCCCGACATGGTGTGCCTTTCACCCTGGTGACCCGACGAGGACCGCAACTCCGCTCGGTGGGAGCTCTCTCGGGTCGTCCTCATTCTGTGTAGTATTCCACGTTGCGACGCAAAAGTGGCTATTTCCGCTGTGATCAGCTGGATTAAGCCGGGGTTTGGTGCAGCGTGCCGGGTTTAGGCGGTACGTGATTGCTGATTTGCGGGGCAACTAGGCGCCGTGACGGGGGTAACGGCCGGGATCGTGGGGCGTGCCGGGGTGCGCACCGGGATGGCAGGAACCTCAAGACCGAACACGGTCTGCAAGGCCTGCACATAATCTTCGGCACGGCCTTCGGCGGCCAGCTCACGGCCGCGCATGGTGGGCACGTGCAATAGCTGTCGCATCATCCGACGCATCGCTAATTCGACTTCTTCGGCTGCGGCGGTGCAGCCGTGCTGGGCACGCACCTTGGCGACCTCGGTCTCCAACACCTGCTGGGTGTGCTTGCGTAGCGCAACAATCGCGTGATCGGCTTCGCGCTCGCGTTGCAGAGTGTCGAATTCCTCGGCCGAACGGGCCACGATCTTCTTCGCCTCGTAGATGGCCAGAGACTGTTCATCCGGGGCGGCCATGCGCACCGATTCCAAGGTGATCAGGTCCACCTCAGCGACCTCGGCCAGGGCCGGATCAAAGTCATGAGTCAACGCCATGTCGATGGCGATCAGCGGGTGGTTCTTCACGCGCAGGGCGGTGAGGCGTTCGCGGGTCAGTGCGGTACCGTTGCCGCTACATCCGATGATGATGTCGGCTTCACGCAAAGCCTGGTCCAGTTCATCGTGCTCGATGGCGATGACATCGCGCTTCGAAGCGAAATCGCTGGCACGGCCCGAAGTGGAGTACACCTTGATGCGCTGCACCCCACGTTCGCGTAATAAGGCCAGGGTGGCTCCGGCGTAGGCGCCGGTTCCGAAAAGTACGACGTCTTGATCCGCCCAGCTGCTGGCCGCGCTCATCAAATCATCGGCCAGATCGAGGGCCACCGAGACCACGGACTTGCCTTGTGAACCGAGTTCGGTTTGCGAACCCACGTCTTTAGCGGTGCGGGTGGCGGCCTCAAAAAGTCGGGTGAGGTTACCGGTGGTGGATTTCTGTGCTTGCGCTTCGGTCAAGGCGCGGCGCACCTGTCCGGCGATTTCGCGTTCGCCGACCACTGCGCTGTCCAGACCCGCGCCCACGGAGAAAAGGTGGTCGATGACCGCACGACCCTCGAAGCGCAGCAGTTTGCTGTCCAGATGATGGGCCGGGATGCCGGTGCTGGTTGCTAGATGCTCAACCAGTTCATTGGCCGCGGCCAGAGGGGAAGCGGCGTCAGCGTAAACTTCGAACCGGTTGCAGGTCGCTAAGACGACGGTGCCGTTGATGTTCTGAGAACCCGATTTTAAGGACGCTGGCGCCAGCTCGCCGGCCGAGGCACTGAGTTGAGCCACGGTCTCCAGGTCGAGCTGCGAATGCGAAGCAACAAGAGATATGTAAACCACAGTGTTTCCAGAATAGGCCTGATGAGTGGGGATGGACAATGTAGGCCTACCTTCCTAAACCCGAACTTAGCGCGGAATTCACTGAAAAGTAGGGCTTTTTCGACGAAGCGTAGAAGTAATGTTGCTCACCAAGTGAGGGTGCTCACTGGCTCGGGTAGGCATTTAGCTCCAAGACTTGGCAGAATTGGGATCATGACACTGCCTGCTGACCATCCTCTGGTTGATGGACGTACGAGTAATTCCGCCCTAATTAGCGCACTGACCGGTCGCACCCCAAGCCACACCCCGGTGTGGTTTATGCGTCAAGCGGGCCGTTCGCTGCCCGAGTACCGCCAGTTGCGCGAGGGCACCACCATGCTCGATTCCTGCCTGGACCCGAAGATGGCCAGCGAAATCACCCTGCAGCCGGTGCGCCGCCACAAGGTAGATGCCGGAATCTTCTTCTCCGACATTGTGATCCCGCTGCGTCTGGCCGGGATCGGTGTGGACATCGTCCCCGGTGTGGGCCCGGTACTCAGCGAACCGATCCGCACCCCCGAACAGGTGGCAGCGCTCCCGGAAATGACCGATGAGTCCTTGGAACCGATCCGTGAGGCGGTGGCGCTGACCGTGGCGGAGCTGGGTTCCACTCCGCTGATTGGATTTGCCGGCGCCCCGTACACCGTGGCCGCCTACATGGTGGAAGGTAAGCCAAGCCGTGACCACTTAGGTCCGCGCACCATGATGCACTCGGATCCGCAGACCTGGAAGATGCTGATGGATTGGGCCGCGGATGCCTCAGGACGCTTCCTGCGTGCCCAGGTGGAAGCCGGCGCCTCGGCCGCGCAGCTCTTTGACTCCTGGGCCGGCTCGCTGCCGCTGGCCGACTACCAGAAGTTCGTCGCCCCGGCCTCGGTGCGCACCTTGGATCACGTGCGTGATCTGGGTGTGCCGCTGATTCACTTTGGCACCGGCACCGGTGAACTGCTCACCGCGATGCGCGATGTGGGGGTGGATGCGATGGGCATCGACTACCGCATCCCACTGGATGTGGCCGTCGAGCGCCTCGGTGATGATTTGACCCTGCAGGGCAATATTGACCCGGCACTGCTGGAAGCACCGTGGGAGGTGCTGGAAGCGCATATCCGCGACATTGCTCAGCGTGGCAAGAAGGCCCGCTCACATGTATTCAATCTGGGTCACGGCGTGCCACCGCACACCGACCCGACCGTGCTGACCCGCGTCGTGGAATTGATCCATTCCCTCTAGCTCGCGGGGGCTAAGCTGGTAGTAAGCCCAGCTAGCTTAATGGGCCGGGTAGCTCGGTGAGTTGTCCGGCCAGGTACGCACTAACCACATCAATCCAAGGGGTTAACGAACAACGATGACCGATGAGAGCCGCGGGTCCCAAACGCAGCGTGAACCCGGTGCCCGGGGGCGCCGTGAGATTGCGGCGGATGCCGCCGCTCATGCCCTGCGGTTACTTCATAAGGTTCGCGCCAATACCACCGGCGAGCTCACCGATGCCGTGCCTAAACCGCACGCCATTGTGATCGGTGGCGGGGTGGCCGGGTTGGTGGCCGCACATGAACTGGTGCAAACCGGGCATCGCGTCACCGTGTTGGAAGCTGCGCAGAACTTCGGTGGGTGCCTGCGCCGGATGCAGGTGGCCGGACTGGAGATCGACGCGGGCGCCGAATCCTTCGCGGTTCGTTCGAACATCGTCGCCGACTACTTGGCCGAACTAGATCTGACCGAACAGATCGTGCCCACCAGCGGGGTCAGTGCCTGGCTCACCCAACAACAGGATGAGCAGGTGCGCTCCCATCCGCTGCCAAGTAGCGCGATGCTTGGAATCCCCTCCCAGCTGGGCGCGGATTCGCTGCGGAACTTGATCGGCCGGGCCGCCGCGGTGCGCGCTGCCGCGGACCTCGTGGCCCCGATGCCCAAGAAATGGGCCAGTGAGAAGCTGAGTATTGGGGAAGTGGTCCGCCAACGCATGGGTTCGGCGGTGCTGGAACAACTCGTGTCCCCGGTGGTCGCCGGAGTATATTCCACTGACCCGAACCAAGTAGACATTGATGGCGCCGCCCCGGGACTGCGCCAAGCCATGCAAGATACCGGGTCGCTGGCCCGGGCGGTAGCCAAACTCCAACAGGACGCGCCGGCCGGCTCACGGGTGGCTGGGCTCAATGGTGGAATGTACACGCTGATCACCACGCTAGTAGCCGAATTACAGGCCGCCGGGGTGAACTTGGTGCGCAACGCTCCGGTGAGCAGCGTCGAGTACAACCAGTACGTTCAGCAGCCTTTTACGGTACACAGTCACCAAGAACTCTTGCAGGCCGACAAACTCGTGGTGGCCACCGAAGCCGATGCCGCGTTGTCGTTGCTGCACGGAGTACTGCCGGACTGGCAGACCGCGAAAGATTCGCGCCCGGCCAATTCCATCGCACTGGTCATTCTGGTGGTGGATAAGCCCGAACTGGACGAGGCACCACGCGGTAGTGGGGTGCTGGTGACCGCCGGGGGGCCGATCAAGGCTAAGGCGATGACGCACTCCACCGCGAAATGGCCGTGGCTCGCCGAAGAAACCGGGCCGGGTACCCATGTCTTAAGACTCTCCTATGGGCGCATCGGACAGCACGAAACCCTCGTGGAGTCCGGGAACGATGCTGCACTGCTGAGCCAAGCCATCGCCGATGCCAGCAACATCCTGGGCGTGGCACTGCATGAAGAAGACGTTTTAGGCAGTGCGATCTCGCGCTTTAGCGACATGGTTCCACTCATCGGCACCGCGCAGCGTGAACGCAACGCCAGCTTAGAGGCACAACTTGCCACCATCCCGGGGCTCTACGCCGTGGGAGCTTGGCGTTCGGGCACCGGATTGGCCCGGGTCATCGCCCACACCCGAGCCCAGCTCTCGGTCAGCGCCAGCTGAACCACGCCACCATTTTTTCAGACCACAACGTCAACACGAGGAGAGAACCATGAGTCAACGTCCCGATCATAATTCACCGGTACTACGCGACCGTGAAGCGGCTGGCAACGCCACCATGTACTACACCCTGTGGACCATCTTCAAGCGTTCCGAAGCGGTGGATCGCACCGGGGCAGCCACCGAGTTTGACGCGCTGATTGCCGAGCTGGCAGCCGAGGGCGTGAGCCTGCGTGGCATTTACGATGTCTCCGGGATGCGCGAAGACGCCGACATTATGGTGTGGATCCACGGCCCGGCCGCCGAACTGCTGCAGGCCGCAATGCGCAAGGTGCGCCGCAGCGCCCTACTGGCCGGCACCGAGATCGTGTACTCCACCATGGGTGTGCACCGCGAGGCAGAGTTCGCCAAGGATCACTCCCCAGCCTACGCCCGCGGCATTGACGCCAAGGACTGGATGACCGTCTACCCGTTCGTGCGTTCGCATGACTGGTACACCATGGATCCAGCCGAACGCGGCAAGATGCTGCGTGATCACGGCATCTTAGGCCGTGATTTCCCGAACGTACTGGCCAATACCGTCGCCGCCTTCTCCTTCAGCGACTTCGAGTGGCAGGTGTGCTTGGAAGCCGATGACATGATCGATCTGGTCGATATGATGCGTCACCTGCGTTACACCGAAGCACGTCACCATGTGCGGGAGGAAACCCCGTTCTACACCGGACGTAGGATTTCTGCCGAAGCGGCTCTTGAGGTACTGCAGTGACCCAGGATTTCGATCCACGCTCCGGCTATGATCAGGACGGTCGAATGCAAGCCAAGGCCTATGACGCGATCTTGCTGGCCAGCTTCGGGGGACCAGAAGGTCAAGAAGATGTGATCCCGTTCCTGCGGAATGTCACCGCGGGACGCGGGATCCCCGATGAACGGCTCGAAGAGGTCGCGGTCCATTACCGAACTAACGGTGGTATCTCGCCGATCAACGCCCAGAACCGGGCGTTGAAGGCTGCGCTGGAAGCCGAACTGGCCGCCCGCAGCATTGAGTTACCGGTGTACTGGGGCAACCGGAACTGGTACCCGTTCGTGAATGAGACCCTGAGTCAGATGGCCCAGGATGGACACCGTCAGATCCTGTTGCTCGGTACCGGCGCCTACTCCGGATACTCGGCCTGCCGCCAGTACCGCGAGGATTTGGGGATGGCGCTGCGCGAAACCGGGTTAGAAGGCGTGGTGGAGGTGGACAAAGTCCGCCAGTTCTTCGACACCCCGGGCTTCGTGAACCCCTTCATCGACGGCCTGAAACAGTCCTTGGTGCAGGTGCGCGAACAGCTGACCGAGCGCGGTAATCCGCAAGGTCGGATCAAGATTGTGTTTGTCACCCACTCCATCCCGATGAGCGATGCCAATGCTGCTGGCCCCCAGGCGCAGCACGAAAGCTACAGTGAAAACCTGTATACCGCACAACACCGGGCGGTGGCCACGCAGATCTTAGCTGGCGTGCCGGAAGCCGCTGGCCTAGAGCATTCGCTGGTCTACCAGTCACGCTCCGGGGCACCACATGTTCCGTGGCTAGAACCGGATATTAACGACGCGCTGGAAGCCGACGCGGCCGACGGGGTGGCCGGAGTTGTGGTGGTACCCATTGGGTTCATCTCCGATCATATGGAGGTGCTGTGGGACCTGGACACCGAGGCAAAGGATAGCTGCGCCGAACTGGGGCTGGCTTTCAGCCGGGTCCCCACCCCGGGAACGCACACCGAGTTCGTTGGCGGGCTGATCGACATTATTGAGGAGCGTCTGCTCGACGCGCAGGGGCAGCCGCGCCGTCAAGGTCGGATCAGCAAAGTACCGGGCGGACCCTGGTATGACGTCTGCCCGGCAGCCTGCTGTATTAAGCCCGCACTGGATGGCACCTTGCGTCCCACCATTGCCGGGGTCGACTCGGAAGTTGGGGTGCCGAACAAATGAGTGAAAGCTTTACCGTAGGGACCCGTGGCAGCGCGTTAGCCACCACCCAAACCGGGTGGGCGGCGCAGAAGCTGGCCGCGCTTAGCGGTTTGGAAGCCAACACCGTGCTGGTGCGCACCGAGGGAGATGTGATCACCGGGTCGCTGGCCACCTTGGGTGGTACCGGGGTGTTTGCCGCGGCACTGCGCCAGCACCTGCTGGCCGCCGGCTGCGATCTGGCGGTGCACTCGCTCAAGGATCTGCCCACCGTGCAGCCCGAAGGTTTGCGGCTTGCCGCGATCCCGGCCCGCGAGGATGTGCGAGACGCGCTTTGCGCCCGCGACGGTCTAACCCTGGACCAGCTGCCGCAGGGGGCGAAGATCGGTACCGGTTCGCCGCGGCGTGCCGCCCAGCTCCTGAACCATCGCCCGGATCTGGAGATTGTCGATATCCGCGGTAACGTGCCCACCCGTTTGGGACGCGTGAAGGGGATGGGCGCCACCTTGGACGATGGCAGTGTGGGACGCAGCGTGCAGGGGGATCTGGACGCGGTGATCCTGGCCGCCGCCGGGTTACACCGGTTGGGGATGGAAAAGCACATCACCGAATATCTTGACCCGGCAGTGATGCTGCCGGCCCCCGGGCAAGGCGCCTTAGCCGTGGAAGTGCGCAGCATCGGCAGCGGACACCCGGCCTTGGATGCGGCCCTGGTCAGCTTTGATGATGCCCCTACCCGGTTGCAGGTCAGCGCCGAACGCGCGTTGCTCAACGCCTTAGAAGCCGGTTGCGCCGCCCCGATCGGTGCGCTGGCCCACTTTGTGGGTGAGGAACTGGTGTTAGATGCGGTGGCCTGCAAACCCGATGGCACCCAGGTGATGCGGCAAAGTGCGCGTCTACTGGTGACCGCCGAGGCTGACGCTATCGAACTGGGCCGCAGTTTGGCGCGTACCATGCTGGATAACGGTGCCGCCGCCGTGGCGGGATTGGTTTAGGTAACCCCGCCCATGGCATTGCACGCGATGATCTTACGCGCCCCGCAGCGCGCCACGGCCACCGTGGCCGCGCTGCGCCCGCTGGGCTTTACCAGCACTTGCGTGCAATTGATCCACACCGTGTGGCCACAGGATCTGGCCCCGCTGGAGCAACTGGTGCGCCGGTTGCAGGCCGGGCAGTACCAGTGGCTGGTGCTCACCTCGGTGAATACCGTTCAGGCGCTGGCCAGCCTACTGGACGGAGCGCAGCTACCGGCAACCACTCGGATCGCCGCGGTGGGGACCAAAACGGCGCAGGTGCTGCGCGAACTCTTACACCGGGAAGCAGATTTCGTTCCCGAAGTGCAGTCCGCGGCCGGAATGTTAGCCCAGTGGCAGCTAGTCCCCGGCACAGCCGTAGCCTACCCGCACGGAGATCTGGCCTCCCCAACCCTCGCGGCGGGGCTCACCGCCTGGGGCGTAGAGCTCGATGAGGCGATCGCCTATTCTACGGTGCCGGCCGGAACCGCTGGAGAACCGCTCAGCAGCGAACCGGTCCCCGCCGGGCTCACCGTGCTCAGCCCGCAGCACTTAGTTGCGGCGCTAGCGGAAACCGACCTGGTGATCTTTGCGGCGCCCAGCATCGTGCGTGAATTTAAGGCGCTCACCGGTAGCACGCTCCCGGCCCGGGTGCGCACTCTGGCCATTGGAGAACCCACCGCTAGGGCGTTGGAAGCCGCAGGGTTGCCGGTACACGCCACCGCGAGCGATCCGACCCCCGCCGGGCTGGCCGCTCGTGCCGCAGAACTATTTCAGTCCCACCCCAAGAAGTGAGAAGGAAGTCCCATGGCTTTTCCCCAGCATCGTCCGCGCCGACTCCGGCAGAACCCGGCCCTGCGCCGACTGGTCGCCGAACATGAATTGAGCCCCCGACAGCTGATCCTGCCGGCCTTCGTCCGCGAGGGGATCAGCGAGCCCAACCCGATCGTCTCGATGCCCGGGGTTATGCAGCACACCATGGACACGCTCAAGGCCGCGGCCAGCGAAGCGGTGGAACTGGGCGTGGGCGGCATCATGCTCTTCGGCGTCCCGGCGGTGCGTGATGCGCAAGGTTCCGGGGCCCTGGCAGAGGACGGCATCCTGAACCGCGCGATTGCCGCGGTGCACGCCGAGGTGGGCGACGAGCTGGTGATCATGTCCGATGTGTGTTTGGACGAGTTCACCTCGCACGGCCACTGCGGGGTGTTGGACGCTGACGGTTACGTAGACAATGACGCCACCAAGGAAATTTATGCCCAAATGGGTGTGATGCACGCCGCGGCCGGTGCCCACGTGCTGGGCCCATCGGGCATGATGGATGGGCAGATCGCCGCGATCCGGGCAGCGCTGGATGAGGCCGGGCACCAGAACACCGCGATCCTCGCCTATGCCGCGAAGTACGCCTCGGCTTTCTACGGTCCCTTCCGCGAAGCGGTGGATTCGCAGCTCGTGGGCGACCGCCGCACCTACCAGATGGATGCCGCCAACCGCCGCGAGGCGCTGATTGAGGTGGAGCTGGATCTGGCTGAGGGCGCCGATATGGTCATGGTCAAGCCTGCCATGAGCTACTTAGATATCGTCGCCGATATCGCCGCAGTCTCTAGCGTCCCGGTCTCCGCGTACCAGATCTCCGGGGAATACTCGATGATCGAGGCCGCCGCCGCGAACGGTTGGATCGACCGTAAGGCCTCCATCCTTGAATCCTTGCTTTCCATCCGCCGTGCGGGTGCCGAGCAGATCCTGACCTATTGGGCCAGTGAAGTCGCTGGCTGGCTGAACGAAGGAAAGAAGTAAATGTCGAAATCGGAAGAACTTTTTGCCCGCGCCCAACAGGTGATGCCCGGGGGAGTGAATTCCCCGGTGCGTGCCTTTGGTTCGGTTGGCGGGGTGCCGCCCTTCATGGCCAACGCCAAGGGCGCCTACCTCACTGACGTTGATGGTAATGAGTACGTGGATCTGGTTTGCTCCTGGGGCCCGGCACTACTAGGTCACCAACACCCAGAAATTCAGGACGCCGTACACCGTGCGGTGGATCAGGGCCTTTCCTTCGGCGCCTCCACCCCGGATGAGGTGCAGCTCGGTGAGTTGATCAAGGACCGCATGGGTGGGGTGGACCGCGTACGGATGGTTTCCACCGGTACCGAGGCGACGATGACTGCGGTGCGTTTAGCCCGCGGTTTTACCGGACGTGAACTGATCATTAAGTTCGCTGGTTGCTATCACGGTCACTTGGACGGATTGCTGGCTTCGGCCGGTTCCGGAGTCGCAACCTTGGCGCTGCCCGGCTCGGCTGGAGTCACTGCGGCCACCGCGGCCGAAACCCTGGTGCTGCCCTACAACGACCGCGAAGCGGTGAGCGCAGCATTCGCCGAGCACGGGGCGAATATTGCCGCGATCATCACTGAGTCGGCGCCTTGCAATATGGGCGTGGTCGCGCCCGCGCCAGGCTTTAACCAGTTCCTGAAGGACACCACCGCCAAGCACGGCGCACTGCTGATTTTGGATGAGGTACTCACCGGTTTCCGTGCCTCCGATGCCGGCTATTGGGGCTTGAGCGGTCGCAGCGAGGGCTGGACCCCGGATCTGTACACCTTCGGTAAGGTCATCGGTGGCGGACTGCCAACCGCAGCCTTAGGTGGCCGCGCCGACGTCATGGATTATCTGGCTCCACTCGGCCCGGTCTACCAAGCCGGAACCCTCTCCGGTAACCCGGTGGCGATGGCCGCCGGTATCGCCCAGCTGACCCATGCCACCGAAGATGTCTACGCACACATTTCCAAGCAGTCCTTGGCCTTGGAAGACGCCCTCGTGCAGTCACTGACCGAGGCCGGAGTGAACCACTCTATCCAACGTGTGGGGACCTTGTTCTCGGTGGCTTTCGGCACCGCAGAACATGGTGTGTCCAACTATGCGCAGGCACAGGCGCAGGAAGCCTACCGTTACGCACCGTTCTTCCACTCGATGCTGGACTCGGGCGTATATCTGCCACCGAGCGTGTTCGAAGCCTGGTTTGTTTCCGCGGCTCATGACGACGCAGCCATGGAGAAGATCTTTGCGGCGCTGCCAGCTGCCGCACGCGCGGCAGCCAGCGCAACCGCGTAAAGCAGCTCTAAACAGTTACAGGGCCTGTGCCCGGTCTTCCCGCAAGGGGAGCCGGGCACAGGCCCTGTTGCTATGGCCCTACAGGTGGGGCCGTAAGCTTAGTTGGTGGCTGGCAGTACGCTGCCGTCGCTCCAAGTGTCGGTGATGAACTGGTGCACCTCTTCAGAGTGCAACAGCTCTTCCAACGCCTCAATGGCGGCGGTCTTCTCCCCGGCACGCCAGGTCAGGAAGTTAGCGTTCGGGTTGTTCTCGGCCGATTCCTGAACCAAAATTTCTTCCGGGTCCAGGCCTGCCTGAACAATGTAGTTACCGTTGATCACAGCGATATCTACCGAGTCATCCCCGGTGTAGTACTGTGGAACCTGCTCCGAATTCACTTCCGAGAACTTCAGACCCAAAGGGTTCTTCTCAGCGTCCGATTCGATGGACAGCACGGTGTCCTCATCGGTCAGGTTCTTCAACAAGCCACCGTTTTCCAGCACCCGCAACCCGCGCAGCTGGTTAACCGGGTCGTTATTGAGCACCACGGATGCACCTTCGGTGACCTCCTCCGGATTCGCAAACTTCTTGGAGAACGCGGTCAGTGGCTCAATGTGAACCCCGGCGCCGTGCTCGAACTCGTAACCCTTCTGAGCGACCTGATCGGCTAGGTACGCGGCGGTCTGGAAGTAGTTAGCATCCAAGGTGCCATCGGCCAGCGCAATGTTCGGGGTCTGGTAATCTTCGATCTCGGTGATTTCCAGATCGATGCCGGCATCCTGAGCCAAATTCTCATCGATGAATTCCAGGATCTGGGCGTGCGGGACCGGGCTGGCACCCACGGAAACGACCACTGGGTTTGCCGGATCCAAGCTTGCTTCAGTGTCGGTGTTTTCGGCCGAACCGCCGCAAGCGGTCAGGGCGACCAGTGCGGCAACGGAGGTAGCGGCCAGTGCGAGCTTCTTGCGTAACATGTATCTTCCTTCTATTTTTTGGCGAACCCTAAGGGCTCTTCAGAACATGAGGATGAGGAGGGGCGATGCGCAGCATCAAGTTCTTAGCGGTGGTCGACCTTCTTGGCTAGCCAGTCACCGATGATCTGCACCAGCTGCACCATGATGACGATGATGATGATGGTGACGATCATGATCTCGGTTTCGAAACGGACAAATCCGTAGTTATAGGCCAGTCGGCCCAAACCGCCGCCACCGATCAGACCGGCCATCGCCGAGTAACCAATGAGGGTGACCACGGTCGTGGTGGTCGCAGCAATCAGTCCGGGCATAGCTTCGGGAACCATCACCTTGCGGATGACTTGCATCCGGGTAGAGCCCATCACCAGCGCGGCATCAACCTTGCCGGAAGACACATCGCGCAGTGCAGTCTCTACCAACCGGGCAAAGAAAGGGATGGTGCCGATGGTCAATGACACGGTTGCCGCGATCGGTCCCAGCGCGGTCCCCACCACCAGGGAGGCGAAGGGGATCAGCGAGATCATCAGGATCGCGAAGGGGATCGAGCGGGTGATGTTCACGATGATGCCCGAAAGGACTACGTTCAACCAGCGCACCGGGGCCAGCCCGTTCTTGTCTGAGGTATGCAACAAGATCCCCAAGGGCAGCCCGACAAGCACGGTGAACAGGGTGGAGATGCCGGTCATTTGCAAGGTTTCGACCGTGGCCGGCCACATGGCTTTGCTGATGCCTGGGTTGTTCAGTAGATCAGTGAAGAATTCCATGATTAGTTCCCGCCCTTCTCAGTGACCGCGACACCGTTGGCGAGTAAATGCTCGCGCACGCGGGCCACATCGGTGCCTAAGGGAAGCTGGATGCGCAGGTGGGCGAACTGGTGTTCTCCGAGTTGTTCCACCGATCCGGCCAGAACATTGACATCGATATCGAAGGTTCGGGTGATCATCGAGATGACCGGTTCGGAAGCCTGCTCACCGGAATAGAGCAAGTCAAGGATCGGACCCTGGGTTTCACCGGTTGGGGTGTCACCGGGTAGCGGTAGCAAGGTGGCGGCCAGCCGGCTGCCGGGGGTGTTGATGACTTCGGCCAGTTCGCCGTGCTCCACGATCCGTCCGGCTTCCAAGAGCGATACCGAATCGCAGGCCTGCTTCACTACGTGCATTTCATGGGTGATGATCAGCACCGTGATATTCAACCGGTCACGCAATTTCTTAACCAGTTCGAGGATTTCGTCAGTGGTCTGCGGATCCAACGCGCTGGTGGGCTCATCGCAGAGCAACACATCTGGATCGGTGGCTAAAGCCCGGGCGATACCCACGCGTTGGCGCTGTCCACCAGAAAGCTGGGACGGGTAAGCGTTGGCGAACTTGGCCAAACCCACCAGTTCGAGCAGCTCGCTCACCTTGCGGCTTATCTCTGACTTGGACACCCCGGTCAGTTCCAACGGGTAAGCCACATTCTGGGCTGTGGTGCGTGAATCGAAGAGATTGGCGTGCTGGAACACCATCCCGATGCGACGGCGCGCATCACGCAGTTTGCTGTCACTGACATTGGTGAGGTCTTGGCCGTTGACGTTCACGCTACCCGAGGTGGGGCGGTCAAGCAGGGTCAAGCACCGAACCAGCGTGGACTTGCCAGCACCAGAGTGGCCGACGATGCCATGGATTTTCCCGGTAGGGACTTCGAGGCTCACACCGTCAAGGGCAACGACGGTATCGCTACCTTGCCGGTAGACCTTGCGCAGGTCTTTGATGGTTATCACTAAAAGGGGGTCCTTCAGTTCTCAGGGTAAAGAGAGTACCCCCAATTGAACCACCATCGAACATTATCGCCCGAATCAGCCTAAACATTGGGTCACCAAACCGAAATCTCCCGTATTCGGCGAGCTGCTTCGAAGAAGATTTGACGATCGCCGAAATTTTGAGAATGATCAACCTGCGAATCGCTGAAATCCGTGACGTCGCGTGTGCCAAAAAACCCTGTGAGATGAGTCTCTTTGGGTGTTAGTCGGTGTCCTTGATCGGCCACGCGCCATCGACCACGGCCTGTGGATTACTTTTGCGGAGATAGTCCTGGAAACTTTGCGCCTGCTCGCGGGCCCACCGAATCTGTTGACCGTGCAGCTCACTTGGATCAGTCTGTAGTTGTGGGTACTTGTTCACAACCGCCCGAGCCACCCCAACACAGGCTACGGCATCGGCGAAGGAGGTATGTGCGTTCTCTAGGCGCACCCCATAGTGCTCGCAGGCTGCCTCCAGGGTGCGTTTGCCCTTGCGGAATCGGTCCATCTGTTTGTCAAGGATGAATGGGTCGATCACATTCCCGGGAATGAACGGGACAAGGTCATAGCGCAGCGCCTCGGTGTGCAGTACCGAAAAATCGTAGGCGGCATTGAATGCCACCACGGGGGCTTGCTGGGAGGCGAACTGCAGAAGATTGAGAATCTCGGCCACGCCCTGCGCGGCCGGAACGCCTTCGGCACGGGCTTGTTCGGTGGTGACCCCATGAACCGCGGTAGCCGCTTCGGGTATCTCGATCCCTGGATCAATCAACCATTCGCGCTGATTCAGGATGCTACCGTCGGCGGCGAGGAGCACCGCTGAGGCGGTCACGATTCGTGCGGTAGCCGTATCGATGCCGGTGGTTTCCAAGTCAAAACCTATACAGGGGCCTTCATGCCATTCGTTCATGCCCTCAACGCTACAGTGTGCCTACTACAGAGTGGATGCTGACCCACCGGTTGTGGGTAGATCCACGCGGCTTGGCACAATGGTGTTATGGACGCGCGTAGCACCCCCGAGCAACACCCGGTCGACTTTACCGACGCGGTGCACCAGCTGGCTCGGATGATCCCGCCCGGTCGGGTGCTCAGCTATGGTGACATCGCCGAACTGCTCGGGTCCGGAGGGCCTCGCCAAGTCGGAAAGGCCATGCAACATACTGATGACACCATCCCATGGTGGCGGGTGATTCGCAGCAATGGCAGCATCACCGAGTCACTGGCCGAACAAGCGGCAAACCACTGGCGCCAGGAACGCACCGCGATGCGGGGTTCCACCGTGCAAATGTCTCAGGCCAGATGGAAGCCCAGCGATACACAGTGGCAAGGCATCGATGCATTGGCAGCAGACCTGCGCCGAAGGAAACTGTCGGCTGAGAATGATGGGATAGAAGCATGAACTTGCCAGCTGATTCCGCGACCGCCACCCCGGACGCTGTGAGGGACGAATTGCTCAGTAGCCAGACGCCGATTCTGGTGACCGGGGCCCCGGGCACCGGGAAATCGACGCTGCTCATCGAAGTGGCGGTCCAACGACTCGCGGCAGGGCTAGATCCCTTAGCCCTGTTGATCCTGGCGCCCACCCGCCAAGCTGCCGCCCAGTTACGTAATGAGCTCAGTTCCCGGGCTGAACGTACCTTCACCGAACCAGTAGTGCGGTCTTGGTCCGCTTACGCCTTCGACCTCATCCGGCGTGCCCGCTCCGCAGGGTTGTTACCCTACCTCGAGCGGCCACCTCGGCTGCTCTCCGGACCCGAGCAAGACACTCTGCTGGCGCAGCTGCTGGAGGGACACCAACAGGGGTTGACGCCCGCTCCCGCTTGGCCCGAAGAGCTGGAACTGGCCATCACCACCCGCGGTTTCCGCAAGGAGGTCCGCGAATTTTTTGATCGGGTCTCCGAACTCGGGCTGGAACCAGCCGATGTGCAACAGCTGGGCGAGCAGGCCGGGCGCAAGGAATGGCTCGCTGCCGCGGAGTTCTACCAAGAATATCGTGACCTTTTGGACTTGGGCAGCGCTGAAGCTTTTGACCCGGCGGGGCTGATTACCCAAGCCGTACAGATCCTGCAGGCACATCCCGAATTCTTAGTCGAAGAACAAGCACGCCTACAGCTGGTGCTGGTGGATGACCTCCAGGAAGCTACGCTCTCCCAACACCGGCTACTAACCCTGCTCGGCCGTGGCCGGCCCCTGATCGCCTTCGCCGCACCCGATAACGTCGTCCAAGGCTTCCGCGGCGCCCGCGCCGACGAATTGGCCAACTTTACGCAACGCTACTCTAGCCCCACCGGCCACGCGCAGCAGCTGGAACTGGTGCACAGCCACCGAATGGCTCCGCGGATCGCCGAAGCCTGGCGCAAAGTGGTGCGCCGGGTCCCAGTGGCTAGCGGTACCCGTGGCCGACAACTGCGTCACACGGACGGAGCCGAACCGGGACAGGTGCGCGCTCACCTGTTCGAAAACTCCACCCAAGAAGAACGCTACCTGGCACAACAGATCATTGAGATGCATCTTTATGATCAGCGAGCGTTAGCAGATATCGCGATCATTGTCCGCAATGGATCCCAAGTACGCTCACTGAGTAGGTTCCTTGAAGGCCAAGGTATCGCGGTGACAACCCCGCCAGCAGAAATCCCCCTGAAGGAAGAAAAAGCAGTGCGTCCGCTGCTTGACTTGCTGGTCTTGGCAGTGGAAAACGAAGAACACCCAGACCCACTACGCATGCAATCCTTGTTACTTTCGCGTTATGGAATGAGCACTGCTCTAGAAATCCGCCGATTGCGTCAACTGCTCCGGCAACGGGAAAGTGCCGCGGGTGGGAACCGGTCGAGTCAGGAGCTACTTGAAGCAACCTTGCAGGAGCCGGAACTGGCTGCGGATTTAGGCCCGGTAGGTCGCGGGCTGGAACGCATCCTAGGGATGTTCGATGCGGTGCGAAAGGAGCTCGTCGCAGGAACCGCGACCCCGGAAACCGCTTTGTGGGCATTGTGGGAAGCTTCCGGTCGTGCCTCGGTATGGCGCGGTGAAGCCCTCGGGGTTGGGCCTGCAGCACGGCGTGCCGATCACGACCTGGACGCGGTACTTTCACTCTTCCAAGCCGCTGAACGCTTCGTGGACCAGTTGCCCGGGGCTAGCGTGGAACAGTTCGTTGAGCATGTGCTGGATCAAGAATTGCCGATGGACTCCCTAGCCAGCCGTTCGGTCAGTAGCCAAAGCGTCACCGTGCTCACCACCGCTGCCGCGGCCGGTCGGCAATGGCCGGTGGTGTTCATCCCGGGCTTGCAGGAAGGCTCGTGGCCGAATCTGCGGCTGCGCGGTGAGCTGCTCGGTTCGCAGGCGCTCGCCGAAGCGGCCGAACACGGGGTAAGTTTCCTCAATACACGCACCCCGAGCCGACTGGTGCGCGATATCCGCACCGATGAGTTGCGCTCCTTCTCCAATGCGGTCGCCCGCGCCGAACATCTGCTGATCTGCACGGCGGTGGACAATGACGATCAACAAGCTTCCTCGTTCATCAACCTCGTCACCTCGCAGGACACCGGGCAAAACCAGCTAACCGAGGTGCCACGTATGCGTAACCTGGCCACACTGGTCAGCGAGCTACGCAGCGAAGCCGAACGGTTGAGCGCTCAAACGAGGGAAGCTCACACCATGCCAGCGGCAGAAGCCGAGGGTCTACGCCACGACGCAATAGCAGTGCTTAGTCAATTGGCACAGACCGAACCGACGGTGCGTGGTGCTCACCCCGATTCTTGGTGGGGGCTCCTGCCGTTGAGCAGCACCGGTGCCGCCACCCCGGAAAACCAGCCCATCCGGGTTTCCCCTTCAAAAGTTGAGGCCATCCATAAGTCCCCGTTGAACTGGTTTGTGCAGGCTGCCGGTGGGCTCACCGCGGTGGACTTTGCCGCCTCGTTGGGCACCTTGATCCACTCGATCGCCGAGGAACACCCGGATGCGGCAAGTAGCGAATACAGCAAGGTCTTAGAGGAACGCTGGCCTGAAATGGAAATGCCGCAGAACTGGGAGGGGCAGCGGGACTTTGATCGGGCCCAACAGATGCTCAAGAAGCTGGCCTTGTATGCCCTCGAGATGCGTTCGGAAGGCCGAAGCCTCGTTGCCCGCGAACTTCCGTTCAACGTCAAGGTGCCCAGCTCGGAGCGCGAGATTGAATTGCGCGGGGTGATTGACCGGATCGAGGTGGACGCCACTGGCAAGCCCTACGTGGTGGATCTGAAGACCGGTGCTCGGGTTCCCTCGGCCAAGGATGCGCTTACCCATCCGCAGCTGGGCGTGTATCAGGCGGCCGTGAAACTTGGCGCTCTTCAGGCTCGTGAGGACACCAGCCAGCTGAGCAGCACACCCGGTGGGGCCGCCCTAGTCTTTGTGGGGTCCTCCACCCAAAAGCCGAGCCGCCGCGAGCAGCCAGCCTTAGAAGATGACTGGGCCGTTGAACTGATAGTCGAAGCCGCCCGCCTGATGGGTCAGAACGAATTTCTCACCCGTCATGATGCCTCACGCGGCGGTGGCTTCTCCAGTGGCTGCAGCCTGCCAGAAATATGTCCATTGTGCTCCGAAGGCCGACAGGTGACCGAACCATGAGTCAAATTCGTTTTACTCCGCACCAACTCTCCGAAGCCCTCGGCGAGCAGTTTCCGCCCACCGAACAGCAGGCCCAAATTATCGCCGCGCCGCTGGAACCGATGTTAGTTATTGCTGGCGCCGGGTCAGGAAAGACCAAAACCATGGCCGACAAGGTGGTTTGGTTGGTGGCTAATGGGCTGGTCCGGCCGGAACAGGTGCTGGGGGTGACCTTCACCCGGAAAGCCGCCGGAGAGCTCTCGATGCGCATCCGCGCAAAAATCGCGACGCTGATCGAAGCCGGTTTATTGGACGAAGAAACCACCCGCGACTACCTCGACCCAGCGGTGTCTACCTATCATTCCTACGCGAACGCGCTGGTGCAAGACTACGGGTTGCGTCTGGGTCTCGAAGAAGACACCACGCTGCTCGGTGCGGCTCAATCCTGGGAATTGGCCAGCGAGGTACTGGAAAGTTACACCGGGGACTACGAACATTTGGGTAGCGCGACCAGCACGCTGATCAATGCGATCGTCAGTTTTTCTTCCGAAGCCTCCGAACATTTGGTGAGTCCGGCAGCAGCCGAGCAATGGATTGCGAATCTCGAACAGTCCTTACGCGGGTTGCCGATGCAACCGGGCAAGGATAAACCTTTGACGGTCGGAGCCCGTAAGCTGATCGATAAGATCGCCTCACGCCGAACCATCGCCGAATTATGTCAGCGCTACGCCGCAGAGAAAGCCGCCCGCGGGGTGATGGATTACGGTGACCTAGTGGCGCATGCGGCCACTGTTGCGCAAAAGATCCCCGCCGCGGCCGCTGCCGAACGTGCTAAGTATCGGGTGGTCTTGCTCGATGAATTCCAAGATACCTCGCATGCACAGATGGTGTTATTCTCTGAACTTTTTGGCGAAGGCCATCCGGTCACCGCGGTGGGTGACCCCAACCAGTCAATCTACGGGTTCCGTGGTGCCAGTGCCGGGCAGCTCTTTCATTTCCCCAATCAGTTCCCCATCTTTCACTCTTCCGGAGAACGGAGTAACGCTCACGTCAAACACCTGACTATCGCCTGGCGAAATACGGTGAACGTGCTGCAGGCCGCAAATGTGGTCTCCGGCAGTGCTCAGGCGGCGGACTCCGCCTCACCGGTGGCGGTTAAACCTTTGGAACCCTCGAATTATGCACAACCTGGGCGTGTGGTGCTCAACCGCTGCGCCACGGACCGGGATGAAGCAGAGGAAATTGCCCAGCTGATCGATGCCGAACGGCAACGGGCCCAGACCGCGGGGCAGACTGTGACTGCGGCGGTGCTCAGCCGCAACCGCTCGCAGCTGTCGTTGATGGCCCAAGTGTTGACGGAGAAGGACATTCCGTACCAGTTGGTGGGAATCTCCGGGCTACTTAGCACCCCGGAAGTCACCGATCTGGTCTCATACCTGCACGTCTTGGTTGATCCGCTACGGAGCGACAAATTGATGCGTCTACTCGCTGGAGCGCGCTGGCGTCTGGGAACCGCAGATTTGATGGCCTTCGCCGATTGGTCACGGTTCTTAGCTCGGCGTCGCGAATATGCGCTACAGCAACCGGCCGCTTCCGAGAGCGAAGCAACCGAGGCCACCGAAGACACCGAAACGCTGGCTCGTGCCGAACTCAACGACGCGGCCAGCCTCATTGAGGCCTTGGATTTTTTGCCAGCAGCGGGCTGGACAAGCGCTGATGGGCGAACGATCAGCAACCGGGGTTATGAGCGGTTGTGCCGATTCCGCGACGAGCTTCGGCGTTTACGGTTGCTGGCCAATGATGACTTGGAAGCGCTCGTGCGTGAAGTGGAACGGGCAATGAATCTGGATATTGAGGTCGCAGTGCGCCCGTGGCTAGCTCCGGCGCGGCGCCGTGCCAACCTCGATGCCTTTGCCGACGTAATCCGCGATTACACTCGCCACGCCCAAAGGGTGGATCTTGCTGGCTTCCTGATGTGGCTAGAGCAGGCTGCGGAGAAGGAAAAGGGTCTGCCGATGCCAGCCGAAGACGCCGACCCGCTCAGCGTCCAACTGCTGACAATTCATGCGTCCAAAGGCTTGGAATGGGACATCGTTGCGGTGATGTCCATGAACGAAGGAGTCTTCCCGGATCGAACTAGTGACCGTTGGACCAGTGGGGACGCGGCTCTGCCCTGGCCCTTACGCGGTGACCGGCACGATTTGCCCACATGGGACACTGATCAGCCAAGTTTCAAGGATTTGTTGGACGCTGAGAAGGATTTCATCGCCGAGGTCGCCGACCACAACGAGTCGGAGGAGCGCCGTCTGGCGTACGTGGCGCTGACCCGCGCCAAATCATTGCTGATCTGCAGCTGCAGTGTTTGGTATGGAACCCGCACCAAACCCTCGGAAGTCTCGGTATTCTTGGAATCCTTGCTGCCATTAACCGAAGGTGAACAGCCGCGTGCTGAGCGTGGGATTTGGATTGAGAATGAGGAAACCAGCGATACTAACCCGGCACGCTCACAACCTGTCGAAGCACGCTGGCCTTATGACCCACTGCAAGGACCAGAGGTGACCGGGACGCAGCCAAGCACCCCCTACCCTTACTCCCGGCGGGCTGTGCTTGAGACTATCGCCGAGCAAGTAAAAGACCCCGAAACTTCTACGGAGCCAGTCACTGAGCAAGGCAAGTTGTGGCAGCAGGAAGCTCAAAAGCTGATCGCGCAACGCCAGTTCCAGACGCAGCTGGAACACAGGGTGGAAAAACCTGAACACGTCAGGGCTTCAATGTTCGTTGAATTGGCTGAGAATCCCGAAGCGGTTCTGGAAAATCTGCGGCGTCCCGTGCCTCGCCGGCCGGGGCTTGCGGCCCGCCGTGGCACCGCCTTCCACACTTGGCTTGAAGAGTATTACGAGCAAACACAAATGTTGGATTTGGGGGAGATCCTCGAGCCAAGTGACAGCTACCTCGATGAGACCCTAGACCTTACCGGTATGAAGGACGCGTTCTTAGCCAGCGAATGGGCCGAGCGTCAACCGCGCTTTGTGGAGGTTCCATTGGAAACACGCATTGGTGCGGTGGCGGTGCGTGGTCGGGTGGATGCCGTGTTCCAAGAGGACAGTGGTGACTGGTTATTGGTGGACTGGAAGACCGGCCATGTGCCACGCGGCCAGTCCTTGAAAGACAAATTGGTGCAGCTGGCCGTGTATCGGTTGGGCTGGTCGCGCCTGCACAATATTCCCTTGGAGCAGATCAAGGCAGCCTTCTACTATGTTGGCGCAGGCGTGACGATCTACGCTGAATACCTGCAAGGCGAAGCAGAACTTGAAGCGATGATCACCCAAGCATTCGAAAAGTTTGAGCAGCCCGCGAAACAGTCCGGTTAAAACACTGTAGGGGGTGGAACCTGTCCGTTCCACCCCCTACGACGCGGTGTTAGTCCGTGGACTTCGGTGCGGATGAATCCGTTGAATCATTCGTTCCCTGCTCGGGCTTCTTGGTTTTGGGTTCTTTCTCGCTCACCACATTATCCTCGGGTTGTGCTGCGGCAACAGGTGAGGCAGCGGCCGGGGAAGTTGCCGGCTTCTCTGTACTATTGGCCGGGGCCGGGCTCTTGGAAGCATCCGCAAAGACCTGACTGACCGGGCGCGGCTCTTCCACAACGGACAGCGGCTGACCACCGTATTCGGCGATATTCTCATCAAGTTCCTGAAGCATCTGCTCGGCCTCGGCGATCCGGTGGGCATCCTTGGAATCCAAGCTCTTCACCAGCCACTGTGCCAACGCGAATTCGGCGCTCAAAGCCGCGCGTCGCATAATATGCGGGTCAGCCTTTTCACCACGAGAACCGATATATGCGGCGAACACCTTCTCACCGAAGTCATGGTCTTCAATGGCCGATAGCCAAGCGAAATCATCGGCAGGATCGCCCACATGCAAATCGGTCCACCCCGACACGGCGGTGATTTTGCTGCCCAAGACCTGAACTTGTTCTTCATCGAAGGAACCATGCACCACAGCGGCATTAAACCGCCAGAGCGACACATCCTCCATGGCATGTTCCCAACGGCGCAATAGCCGTGAGGGGACTTTCCCGGTGGCCGCCGCGGTGTCTAATTCGTTGAGCTTGCGCTGACGGATTTCGTCGGCCGTATAGATAGGTAACCCGGCGATCTCGATGGAATCATCGGGAATCTGGTGGATGGCAGCCATCGCTCCGCCAAGCTCGTTGGCTAGTTGTTCGCCTAAAGCACTGAGCTCTTCTAAGCTGGCCCGGTGACCTGGCAGATCCTTATACACGAAAGTTCGCAGCGGTCCTTGGCGCACGGTGCCAGCCACCGCAGGCAATGCAAATGGTAGCGAGGCGCGAACCTTGGCGGAGAAAGCTCGTAGTGCCGAGAGCTCAGATTCCAAGCGCATGCTGGCCTCGTCATGACGAGGTGAGCGTACTCGCCACCGATTCTTCTTGTCATCGACAATCAGTGCCGAGTCGAAATCCTCAGGATCATCGGACAACGCAGCATAGCCAATGGGGCATAGTCCGGGCACTGCGGCGGTGGCTATTGCGGCGAGTTCCATGGCTGAGCGTTTCACATGTTCAACCGTAATCTACCGGCGTAGTCTGTGCGGCCATAGACTCACGGTATGTTACTGCGAATCCGCTGAATATCGGCTCCTCTCCGGGCACCGGCACGTGCGTTCGCCCACAACCTAACGCTAGGACACGGCAACGTTTTGACATCACCCCTAAAGTTAGAGGTATGGAGCTGGCAGAAAAATACCACCTACCCCTCACCGAGTTGAACTTCGCGCAAGCCCGATTCACGCGACAACTTATCGAACAGGACGACCCTACGCAGCTGCAACGGGTTATGGAACGCTCCACAACCTTGGTGCTTCGCTTCGCCCATGGTCGCGCCGCATATCACGGCTCAGGCCTGCAACTGGAGGCTGGACCAGACTACGTGTTGCCAGACGGTGGGGAACTGATCTACCTGGGTCAACGCGAGGGGCATGACTATGTGGTGGCGATGCTGCCAGAGACCCCGGACGGGTCAGCTACGCAGACCCAGTGGCTGGATTTACGTTCCGCCTTTACCGTTCTAAACGACGAACAACAACACCTGCTGCTGATTGCTCAAGCCATCATTAACTGGCGTCAGCATTACCGCTTCTGCCCACAGTGTGGTTCGGCAGTGCGGCCCACCACCGGGGGCTGGGTACTCAAGTGTGTCGCCCATGAGCATGAGCTGTTCCCGCGGACGGATCCGGCGGTGATTGTGGCGATTCTCGATGAGCAGGACCGGATCCTCTTGGGTGCCAATTCGCGGTGGACCAATCGGGTGTACTCGGTGCTGGCAGGTTTCGTCGAAGCCGGTGAGTCGCTAGAGTCAGCGGTGCGGCGCGAGGTTTTCGAAGAGTCCGGAGTGCGCATCGGCGAATGCGTCTACCGGGGCTCGCAGCCTTGGCCGCTTCCGCGCTCGTTGATGCTCGGATACACGGCCCGAGCGCTGAGTACCGAGCTGGTTCCCGACGGGCTTGAAATTCTGGACTTGCGCTGGTTCACTCGCGAGGAGCTGGCCAGCGAGCTGCGGGCCGGAACCCTGCAGATTCCCCGCGGAGTTTCGATCTCGTACGCCTTGATCCGTGACTGGTTTGGGCAGGACCTTCCGGAGGCCGCCAATTAATGAGTGAACTGCCGCAAATCCCAGACCTGCTAGCGGGGCTGGACGCCGAACAACGCAGCGCCGCGGAAACCCTGACCGGACCCCTATGCATCCTCGCCGGAGCTGGAACCGGTAAGACTCGCGCGATCACGCACCGAATCGCTCATGGCGTGTATTCCGGAGTGTATAACCCCACCAGTGTGCTGGCGTTGACCTTCACCACCCGGGCTGCAGCCGAGATGCGCACTCGGCTGCGTCATTTGGGGGCTACCGGGGTGCAGACTCGAACCTTCCATGCCGCCGCCTTGCGCCAACTGCAATATTTTTGGCCGCAAGCCATCGGCGGATCATTGCCGAACTTGATCGAACACAAAGCACCGTTGGTGGCCGAAAGCGTGCGTCGGCTAAGACTTTCCAGTGACCGTGCCATGGTGCGCGATGTTGCTTCGGAAATTGAATGGGCGAAGGTTTCAATGCATTCGGTGGAAACCTATTCGAAGGTTGTCGACTCTCGAGAGTTGCCCAATGGGATTGAACCGGTGACCATGACCCGGATCTTCCAAACCTATGAGGAACTGAAGGACGACCGCCAAGTCATCGACTTTGAAGATGTTCTGCTACTTACGGCCGCTGTCTTGGAAGATAACGAAAAAGTTGCCGCCAGCGTCCGCCAACAGTACCGACATTTCGTGGTGGATGAATACCAGGACGTTTCGCCCCTCCAACAACGGCTCCTTGACCTGTGGTTGGGGGAGCGCAAAGATTTGTGCGTGGTCGGCGACGCGTCACAGACCATCTACTCCTTCACCGGGGCGACCCCGGACTATTTGCTGAATTTCCGGCAACGCTTTCCGGAAGCCAAGGTCGCCAAACTGGTCCGGGACTACCGCTCGACCCCACAAATCGTGGCGTTGGCCAACCGCATCCTAGCCACCCGCCGGATCGAAAGTCAGGTCCCGGACCGCACGGTGACCTGGCCCGAACCATTAGAGCTGATCGCTCAGCGGGAATCTGGCCCGGAGCCAGAATTTTTTGAAGCCCCCGATGACGCCCATGAGGCCGAAGAGATCGCGCAACGGATCAAGGCGCTGGTCGCCACCGGGCAGGACATCAGCGAGATCGCCATCCTATACCGCACCAACGGACAATCCGAAGCCTTTGAACAGGCTCTGACCGCGAACCTTATCCCTTATGTGATGCGCGGTGCCGAGCGTTTCTTCTCGCGGCGTGAAGTTAAAGAAGGCATGTTGGCTCTGCGTGCGGCGTTGCAAGTTTCCGCCGATCAGCCGGCCACCCAGCTAGTGCGCGATGTCTTGTCCTCGCACGGGTATGCGGCGGCTGCACCGGCCGCCACCGGTGCGCAACGCCAACGCTGGGAATCTCTCTCGGCCTTGGTGAGGCTGGCCGACGATATGGCTGCGGCGAAGGAAGCGATCGGGGAAGAAATAACCCTGCGTGAAATTATCAGTGAATTGGAAGAGCGCGCCAGCACCCAGCACGCCCCAACCCTCAATGGTGTCACTTTGGCCTCCTTCCATGCGGCGAAGGGCCTGGAATGGGATGTGGTGTTCCTTGCCGGTTTGAGTGACGGACTGGTTCCGATTATGTACGCGAAGGACCAAGCCGGCTACGACGAGGAACGCCGGTTGCTTTATGTGGGGATTACTCGTGCCCGTTTACGGTTGGTACTTTCCTGGTCCTTGGCACGTACCCCCGGCGGGCGAGCCCATCGGTATCCCTCACGCTTCCTAGACGGTATCCGTTCGGTGCGCGAAACCAGCAACCGCAGCCAACCGGTTAAGCGCCGGAAGGAACAGAAATTGACTCCGGCGGTCTGCCGTGAATGCGGAACCTTCCTTACCAGTGCCCGAGAACGGAAGCTGCGCCGTTGCTCGCAGTGTCCTGCCGCCTATGATGAGTCACTGTTCGAAACTCTGCGTGCATGGCGACAAGAGATCGCCCAAGCTAATTCGGTGCCAGCCTTCGTGGTTTTTACCGACACCACGCTGATGGCCATCGCCGAGGACAAGCCCGGAAGCTTACAAGAACTGAGCAAGATCTCAGGTGTCGGTAAGTCAAAGCTTGAACGCTACGGTCAGGCGGTCATTGAACTCGTGGATCAGGGCTAAACGCTATCCCCAACGGGTACTGGCTGTGGCGCGCGGCCACGCAGCTGGATCTAGCCTAGAGACACACCGGAGAACAGAAGTTGTTCGGGCCTGAGAACTAATCGGATCGGAGGATGACGATGCCGGCTCACCCCACCACAGTGGACTTTTATGCCGAGGATAATATTCCTGTGCGCATCGTGCGCTCCACGCGACGCACCAAGACCATTTCCTCGCAATGGAAAAATGAGCGTTTCGTGGTTTCGGTGCCCGCGGCACTTACCGCTTCGGCAGAGCGAACCTTTGTTGAAGAGATGCTCAAAAAGTATCGGCAACGCAAGGCCAACGAAGTCTCGGCGAACAGCGACCACCAATTGGCGCAACGAGCCAAAGAACTGGACCTGCAATACACCGGGGGATTAGCGCAACCGGTGTCAGTGCGTTGGGTGAGTAATCAGGATAAACGATGGGGTTCCGCCACCCTGTATCAGCGCACCATCCGCTTATCATCCAGACTGCAGTACATGCCACAGTGGGTTCAGGACTATGTGCTGGTGCACGAGCTGTGTCACCTCGTCGAACCCACGGACGGGCATGGCAAACGCTTCCAAAGCTTACTGAACCGTTTTGAGCGCCGGGCCGAAGCCGATGCTTATCTTAAAGCCTTCAGCACCGGGTACCGCGCGCACGCTCGTGAGGTCGGTCAACCACAAGAAGGAATTGACGGATTCGACGATCTGGAATCCTAGGCAACTCACTGACTTTAGGCTTGAAGCTGGCCTGTGAAAATCTTCGCTCACTGGGGGTTTAATGGATATTGCGGACCGCACCGTCCATGCATAACCGTAAAAGATCCAGCTGCAACCGATGGTTAAACGCCAAATCGTCCTTCACCCGTGGGTTACGAGGGTGAAGGACGATTCGGCGTTGATTTATGGGTTAACTCTTGGCTTCGGGATCTTCATCGTTGGGATCCTTTGGAGTGTCAAAACCGCCATCGAGCAACTTACCCAAAGCCGCATCGAAATCCTCATACTCCGAAGCCGCGGTTTCGCGGCGGCTCGTGAAGCTGGTCGGATTATCGAGATCTTCGTCTGTTGGCATCAAATCCGGGTGGTCCCACACTGCGTCACGCCCGGCCACACCGCGTTCGTTGAAGAGGTGCTCCCACAGCGCGGTGGCTTCGCGTAGCCGGCGTGGACGCAACTCCAGACCGACCAACGATGCGAACGTGTTCTCGGCCGGACCGCCCGAGGCACGCCGCCGGCGGAAGGTTTCGCGTAGATGCGAGGCGAATGGCAGATTCGTTGCGGCCTGCGCCACCACGTGATCCACCCAGCCTTCGATCAATGCCAAGGTAAGTTCAAGATTCTTCAAGGCTCGTTCTTGAGCCTCGGTGCGTTGTGGGGTAAATAGCCCATCACCGAGCATCTGCTGCAAGGATTCGGGGTTGGACGGGTCGACTTCTCG
Organism: Glutamicibacter uratoxydans; assembly: GCF_050753455.1. Lineage (GTDB taxonomy): Bacteria > Actinomycetota > Actinomycetes > Actinomycetales > Micrococcaceae > Glutamicibacter > Glutamicibacter uratoxydans_A. Next base: position 2,206,217 of record NZ_CP192736.1, on the reverse strand, counting down.
CACCGCTTCCTCGATACGTGACATATCGATATGGATACCCCGCGCATAGCTTTCCACGGCACCGATCAGCTTGGTGGAAAGCCACGGCACACGCTGGAACAAGCGGATATGAGCGGCTTCGCGAAGCACCACATAGAGCAAGATCTCCTGCTCGGGAATTTCTAGGCCTTCACCAAACGCATCGAAATTGGTGGACACGATGCCCGGGGTGGTGCCCGCCAGGGGCAGACCAATATCGGTGCCGCCGAGTACATCCTTGGCCAGAGTGCCCAACGCGGTACCCAATTGGGCGCCAAACATGCTGCCACCGAGATTGCGGAAGATCGCATCGGAGTTGCCCAGCATGCCCTTCATCTGTTCGGGCAGTTGCTCTTGCAAGGCGCTGGTAATCGCTGCAGTCACCGATTCAGCAATGGGCTCGGTCAGCTGCTTCCAAGTGTCCAAGGTCTGATCGAACCACTTGCGACGCGTCCAAGCTTCTAAGGGCAGCCCGGTGCCTTCGAATACGGTGGCGTTATCCAACCACATGCCCGCAAGGTAGGAGGCATCGGTGATCGCTGTGGTGCGCGAGTCGCTGATGCTCGGGTCCTCGCTTGCGTAAGCCTGCAAAGCGGTATCCGAGGCCAGCTTCCAATTCACCGCGCCAGCCGATGGGTTGCTCTGCATCATCGCCGACATGAATGCCTGTGCCTGCTGCATCATCTGTTGCATTGCGGCCGGGTTATTCATTTGATCTCCCAGCGCGTCACGCAGCTGCGGGGGCAAATTATTAGGGTCGAAGCCTCCGCCAAAGAGCTGACCAAACATCGCAGCGAAAGGATCCTGCGGGTCATTCTCGTCGTCAGAGCCATGCGGTCGGTTATTCGGGGGAAGCTGTGCCATGTAATAAAAATACCCGTTCTAGCTGAAAGAAAGCATGCTTAGTCGCTTCAGTTCGCTTTCGGCTCAGCGAGATACGCCGTTGTGCGGATGAACTTACACAGGCTTATTCAGTAGTCTAGTAATGGGACAGGCATATCCTGTGCCCAAAGACTCACAGACTTTACTCGTGGCGGGAGCGACTACGTGCAAGAAATGGGACCACTGCCAGGTGCCGAACGTGCCCCAACGCAGGGATCCACAAAACACGCGAGAAAAAAGCCGCTGGGCTCGGTGGCCGGAACCGCTGCGCTGCTGCTTGCTGCCGTGATCTCCTTTATGCCCACGAACTTTGTGGTTGAATCCCCGGGACCAACTCTGGACACCATGGGCGAATTGGAAGGGACCGAGCTGGTTTCCTTACTGGGTGCCGAAACCTACCCGAGTGACAGTCGACTGGATATGACCACCGTTTTTGTTCAGGGTGGCGGCCAGAACCGGGTCACCGTGCCGGTGATCCTGGAAGCCTTGGTGAATTCCTCCAAGGATGTGGTGGCCGAAGAGACCGTCATTCCGCGCGGTGTCACCAGTGACCAGATGAGCGAACAGAACGATTCGATGATGGTTTCCTCCCAAGAGCTCTCGGTCGCAGCCGCATTCAACGAGCTGGACATTCCGTTCACCACCGAGCTGTACGTGGCTGGTTTCGGGAACGACACCAACAGTGCAGTGTTGGAGGAAGACGACCAGCTGCTGGCCATTAACCAGACACCGGTTACCAACCTGAACCAGCTCAAGGGTGAGCTTAACGACCGCGGAGATGAACCCTCCACGCTGACCGTGCGCCGTGGGGAACAAACCGTCGACGAAGTTGTCACGACCCAGCCGGGCGAGGACGGCACTCGACAGATCGGCGTGTTCCTCCGATCTAGTTATATTTTTGATCCACAGATCAATTTCGGGGTGCAGGATATTGGCGGACCCAGTGCAGGCATGATGTTTGCCTTGGCCATCATCGACAAGATGACCGAAGGGTCCTTGGCCGGGGACACCCATGTCGCCGGAACCGGAGCAATTACCGATGAGGGCGAAGTTGAACCCATTGGTGGGATCGCCCAGAAGCTGGTGGCCTCGCAACGTGCCGGTGCCGAGGTTTTCTTGGCACCGGAGGACAATTGTCCGGATGTGCAGGGCCGGGTTCCGCGAGGCTTGGATGTGGTGAAGGTTTCCACGCTGAGCGAGGCCCGTGAAGCGTTGGAGCGTATCGCGCAGGGAACCGATCCGGGGGAGCTACCAACGTGCTAACCCACTAAAACTACCGTGCGGGCTCGGCGTCTTTACGGCCCGCACCCGCAGCCAAATAGAAAAAGACACGCGTCTCGGCACGATTTGACTCACCGAGACCTTGAGTGTGAGGAATAAATAGTGTCAATCGGACCGGATAGTCCATTCGGAGGACCCCCGCGGGGATCCGACGAACCCCAACGACCCTCGAACCCCCCTAATAAGAAGACCTCCCCGCTGACATTGACGATCTTCGCGGTCGGTATCCTTGTTGCGATCTTCGTCTTCTTCTCCAACTTCTACGCTGACATCCTCTGGTTCAACCAGCTGGGATACTCCGAGGTGTACTGGACCGAGAAGGTCGCCAAAGCGGTCATCTTCGTGATCGCCGCGGTGCTCATGGCCGTGCCTATGTGGTTGTCCATGCGCAGCGCCTACAAACACCGTCCGGTCTATGCGCCGACGTCGAACCGCCCGGATATGATGAGCCGGTATCAGGCGCAGCTGGAACCGATTCGGCGTTTCTTGATGATCGGTATCCCGGCAGTCATCGGTGTCTTCTCCGGTGTAGCCGTGGCTGGACAGTGGCAGACTGTGTTGCTGTTCATTAATCAGGAACCTTTCGGGGCAGCCGATCCACAGTTCAACATGGATATCTCGTTCTTCATGTTCTCCCTGCCGTTCATCTCGTTGATCAACGGTTTCTTGATCTCCGTGGTGCTGCTGGGCGGGGTGGCCGGTCTGCTCACCCACTACCTCTACGGTGGAATCCGTATCGAGGAGCGCGGGGGAATTACTATCGGTAAGGCCGCACGTGTACACGCAGCGATTATGGTCGCGATCTTCCTGCTGTTGCAGGGCGTGAATTACTGGATCGGCCAGTACGAGACGCTGAACGATCAGGGCGGGCGTGCCGCGGGTGCGCTGTACAAGGATGTTCATGCGGTGATTCCGGCGCAGATGATCCTTGCCATCGTGGCGATTCTGATCGCCATCACCTTCGTCATCGCGGCCTTCACCGGGCGCTGGCGACTGCCGATGATCGGTACCGCAATGCTAGTGGTTACCATGATCGTCGCTGGTGGCGTATACCCGTTCTTGGTCCAGGAATACCAGGTCAAGCCCTCGGAAATCTCGTTGGAGCGTCCTTATCTGGAGCGCAATATGGAGATGACCCGCCTGGCTTACGGACTAGATGACGTGGAAGTCACCCCGTACGATGCCAAGGTCACCGCCGAATCCGGTGCGCTAGCCGCTGAAGCTGCGACCACCAACAACATTCGTTTGTTGGATCCGAACCTAGTGTCAGCCGCGTTCGCCCAGCTGCAGCAGTTCCGTAGCTACTACGCTTTCCCGCAGAACCTGAACGTGGACCGTTATGAGATCGACGGCAACGTGGAAGATACCGTGATCGCGGCCCGTGAAGTCACCATCGATCCGAACGGGTCCTGGGTTAACCAGCACGTGACCTACACCCACGGCTACGGCTTAGTTGCCGCCTACGGTAACCGCGTAGACTCCAGCGGTCGACCAGATTTCATGCTCGGTGGTATCCCAAGCTCCGGTGCCCTCGCCAATGATGAAACCTATGAACCGCGTATTTACTTCGGTGAGCGTTCCCCGGAGTACTCGGTTGTTGGTGGCCCCGAAGGCTGGACCCCGCGTGAAGTTGACCGTCCAAGTGGCGGCTCGGAAAGCGAAGACGTGCGTTACACCTTCACCGGTGAAGGCGGCCCGAACGTGGGTAACTTCTTCAACCGTCTGGTGTACTCGCTGAAGTTCGCCTCCACCGACCTGTTGCTCTCGGACGCAGTCAACTCCGAATCGCAGATTCTTTACGATCGCACCCCACGCGAGCGTGTCAGCAAGGTTGCGCCATACCTGACCTTGGACTCGAATGCTTACCCGGCGATCGTGGACGGACGGGTGAAGTGGATCCTTGACGGGTACACCACCTCCAACGCGTTCCCATATTCGCAGCAGCAGCAGCTGGAATCGGCAGTGACCGACTCGTTGACCAACGCCTCGGAATTTGATCGCCTCTCCGGTCGCATCAACTACATTCGGAACTCGGTCAAGGCCACCGTTGACGCCTATGACGGCAAGGTGGACCTATACGCTTGGGACGACCAAGAGCCAATGCTGAAGGCTTGGCAGAAGGTCTTCCCAACCAGCGTGAAGCCAATGTCGGAAATGTCCGGCGAACTGATGTCTCATGTGCGCTACCCGGAGGACATGTTCAAGGTGCAGCGTGAGGTGCTAACCACCTACCACGTTGAGAACCCGGATGATTTCTACGAAGCCAACGACGCGTGGGCCGTACCAAACGATCCAACCGCTACCGGTGACATCAAGCAGCCTCCGTACTACCTGTCTCTGAAGATGCCGACTCAGGATGACGCGACCTTCTCGCTGACCTCCACCTTTATCCCTGCCGCCTCACGTAACGGGCAGCAGCGAAACGTGTTGTTCGGCTTCCTCTCGGCGAACGCCGATGCGGGTAGCGAAGATGGTGCGCGCCACGACGACTACGGCAAGCTCCGACTGCTAGAGCTGCCGCGTGACACCGCGGTCCCAGGTCCGGGTCAGGCGCAGCAGAACTTCGATACCACCTCGCGGGTCACCACGACGCTGAACCTGCTGCGTCAAGGTGCATCCGAGGTGCGTGGCGGTAACCTGCTCTCGCTGCCGGTTGGTGGCGGTGTGTTGTACGTGCAGCCGGTCTACGTCCAGTCCTCGGGACAAACCAGTTACCCGACCTTGCGTAAGGTGCTGGTCGCCTTCGGTGAGTCCGTTGGATTCGCAGACACCCTCGGTGAAGCCCTCGATGAGGTATTCCAGGGTGACTCCGGTGCAGTAACCCAGGAAGGTGACGGCTCGGAGGGTGGAGACATCCCAGAGGGTGCCGAGGGCGAGACCCCCGAAACCCAGACCAATGAGGAGCGGCTGTCTCAAGCGCTAGCTGATGCCAACGCAGCTATCCGTGAGGGCCAGGAAGCACTGTCCAACGGTGACTTCGCTGCCTACGGTGCAGCCCAGCAGAAACTGCAGGATGCTCTGAACCGTGCGCTGGAAGCGGACGGTACCGTGCCAGAAGGTAGTGACGAGGAAGTACAGCTGGAGGGCGAACCGCTTCCGGAAGGAGAGTAGTTCGCTGACTGGCTGAGCGGCTCGATTTGCTTTCTACTCCGCGATGATGAAGACTAGTCTAGTCATCGCGGGGTGGAGCAGTTCGGTAGCTCGCCGGGCTCATAACCCGGAGGTCAGAGGTTCAAATCCTCTCCCCGCCACGAAGGTAAAGAAAAGTAAGACTCTTTACGAAGTTTGATCAGAAAACCCCCGGCCTAGCGGCTGGGGGTTTCTGTTTTGCGGCGGGGAATTCTTCGCCAAATTTCTCACTTTGCCGACAATGCGGGTGTATTCCACCCGGAGTCTTTGAAGGCGTTGGCACGGGTTCCGCAGAACAACAGAGCTCCGGTGCGGGCACTTGCACGCCTGCAAAACCGCGGGGACCCGGGGTCGACTTGCCGTTACAGTGGCCGGCAAAACTGGACTGGACCTCCGGCAGGTCACGCGAGAGAGCTAGCAGCAGAGGAATCGGTTCCGGGATTCCGAAGGGCTGTGGATGCCCCACAAGCGCGGCCTGTCAGCGAACAGAGGCAGTCGCTGTCTCAAACCTTCGCTGAAAGACAGCCCAAGCGCCGAGCGGCTTTACTCACTTTGAAAATATTCTCCGACGTGATCAATGTCGGTAGGGGAAGGGCGGCCCTCGCACCGAACGGCGCCGCAAACCTGTGGTGATAAAGCTCACCGGCGCCTGATTAGCCATTGAGTTCACCGGTTGGTAATGTTGTATTTACCGACGCGGGGTGGAGCAGTTCGGTAGCTCGCCGGGCTCATAACCCGGAGGTCAGAGGTTCAAATCCTCTCCCCGCCACCAAGGCAAAGAAGAGGTCCGAAAGGGCCTCTTTTTTCTTGCCCAAGCTCAGGTTCAAGAGTTGAGGGCCACCTTCCAATTTCGGAAGGCGGCCCTCAACTCATCGCAAAGCTATCGACTAGGACTCCAACGCCCCGGTCTGCTTAGCCTTCAGAGCCGCCAGACGGGCCTCGATCTCGGTCTTTTCACCCAGATCTTCCAGCTGCTCGAACTGCGAATCCAGGCTGGAAGCTGCCAGCTCCGCTGCACCGCGAACCTTGGCTTCTTCGCGACGAATCTTCTCTTCGAAACGGCTGATCTCGCTGGTAGCATCCATGATGTTCACGGCCTTGATGGCTTCGTGCATCTGGTTCTGGGCGGCAGCAGCCTTGGAGCGAGCGGTCAGCTCATCGCGCTTAGAGACCAGCTCGGTGCGCTTGAGCTTCATCTGCTCCAGACCGGTCTTCAACTTCTCAACGATTTCACGCTGCGAGCTGATCGTTGGTTCAGCGCCCTTCATTTCGCTTTCGGCCTGCATCTGACGTTGGATCGCGACCTTAGCCAGATTGTCGAACTTGGCAGCGTTGGTGGCGTCACCGCTGGCACGGAACTCTTCGGCCTTATTCGAGGCAGCCAACGCCTTGGTGCCCCACTCGGAGGAGGCTTGCTCATCCTCGCGGTAGTCATCTTCCAGCATCCGCAGGTTGCCGATGGTCTGAGCCACGGCCTGCTCGGCCTCGGAAATGTTGTTGGTGTAGTCGCGGATCATCTGATCCATCATCTTCTGCGGATCTTCGGCCGAATCAATTAGGGCATTGATATTGGCCTTCGTCAGCTGTGCGATACGACCGAAAATGGACTGCTTGGTCATACTGAGAACCTTCCTATCGATTATTGGTCAAACTATTGGGTACAAATTTGGGATGTTAGAAGCTTCCGCCGGCGCCTCGGCCGCCACTGAAGCCTCCGCCGCCTCCACCGAAGCCTCCACCGAAGCCCCCGAATCCGCCGCCGCTTCCGCCGCCAAAGCCGCCGGAGCCGCCAGATCGGCCGCCGCGCAGAATCGAGTCGATGAGGATACCGCCGAGCACGGCGCCACCCACTCCATCGAAGGGGCCACGTTGTTGGCCGCCGCCGAAGCCGCCGCCTCCGAAGTGGTCGACATCGCTCTCTGCAATCCGGGCGGCTTCCTCCGCCAAGCGGATCGCCCGTTGAGCGGTGGCCAAAGCAGCTGCCGGTTGGTTCTGGGACTGTGCTAATGCGTCTTCATAGCAGCGCTGAGCTTCTGCCAAACGAGTTCGAGCCGAGGAACGCACGCCACCACGGCGAGCCCGGATGTAATCTTCCGTTCCGCTGATCCGCGATTGGGCGGTGCGCAGAACCGTCTGGAGTTGAGCCCGTGCGTGCTGATCCTGCTCGGCTTGATCACGCAGGCGATCAAGCTCGGTCGACAACGGCTGGACGGCGTCGTTGAGCGTGGAAACCAGAGCCAACGGATTGGGTTTAGCCTGCTTCATCGCACTTTGTACTTGTTCCAGTGCGGTTTCCAGCCCGGCAATCGGACCGGCGAGCTGACGATGGTTTCCGCTGGTCATCATCGCCTTTGCCTGAGCCAACTCCTGAGTGGCATCCTGCGTGGCCAGTTTCAAATCACGTTCGGCTTGAGAAAGTGCTTGCGCTTGTCGGCTAATCGCGGCCAGCAGAACCTCGGCCTGATCTTGGGCATCCTCAGCGCTTTGCACCAGCACGGCGGCTTGTGCGCGATCTCCGGAGCTGACAGCGGTTGACGCTTCATTCAGTGCCGAACGAGCGAAGCTGATGCGCTCAGAGGCCTGTGAGACGTTATCGAGCACCTGTGAGGTGGCCGAGGAGTCGTAACGGGTGGAAAGATCCTCGATCAGCGACACACTTTGCGAGAGCTGCTCATTGAGCGGTTCGATCGAGCCACTCAAGTCCTGGATGCGGGTTTCGGCATTAGCCTCAAGCTTGCGCAGCTCACGGAACTCCTCGGCATGTGACTGCAAGGTCTTATTGACCTCACCACACCGGCTAATGATTTCGTTCAACCAGGAACGCTGATCTTCTTCAGTATCAGGGATGTGGTCATCCAGTTGCTGCTGGAGCCGGAAGGATTCGCTCAAGTGGGTCTTGGCCGTCGCTAAATCTTCGGTAAAAGTCTGAATTCGATCCTTGCCGTACTGAGCTTCGGCAAAACCCAATTCTTGTTCCGAGGAGCGAATCGAATCGTCTGCGGCAACCAACAGATGATCGGCCTGCTTGCGCAATTGATCCAACGGCACCAACTCTTCGGTGCGGCCGCCGAAAGGCAACCCGGGGCGCATTTTTTTCTTACTACGGTTGGAAAGTACGACGTAGAGCAACACTGCTCCGGCGCCCAAGAGCAATAAGACCGGGAAGATCGAAATCCCGCCGCCTCCGCCGGAGGAAATCCCGGCGCCAGCTGAGCCACTCAAAGCTTCATCAATACCTTCAATGGCACCTTCGGCGGCGGCAACCCAGTCTAATTCGCCCAGCGCCGGGGCGATGAACTGACTATAAATATCCTGCTGGTAGCCTTCGAGTTCACTTCGTTCGGAAGCCATGAAAATCGCTTGACGCTGCGTGGTAGCAATCGCCAAAATCGCGTCACTGCTACTCATGTTCTTCTGCTTGGCTACCGCCGCAGCCCAAGCCGAAGGGTTTTCGGGCTGCTCAAAATTCTCGACGTACACCACGAAAAGACTTGTCCCGGTGTCCTGACGTAACTCGGAGATTTGTTCCTCAAGATCAGCGGCCTCGCCATCGAGAACACCCGAATTGTCCACAACAAAGGTGCCGGGGGGAATCTGGACAGGAGGCTCTGCCCGGCTCGGTAGCGCTACAGAAAGTAGCAACATCGCGGAGGCGAGCATTGCAGCCAAAACTCTCCGTGCGGTGATGGGCATGTTAGTCCTTAGCTTTTACGTGCATAGTTGTTAGCTACACAATACCCACAGGAGATAGATGTATTCACGACGCTGGGTGAAATTTCGTGATTGCATAGGTAACGTGGCGAATTTCTTTGTGGTTGCCGGTTGACCAGCCCAGACTCACAGGGCGCACTCAGTTCATCCCGCTTAACGCCACAGTTGTGAACGGAATAATAGACTTCAGAGACATATAGAGGATGAAGGAAACCACGATGAGTCAGCCACCGATTGACCCCAACGACCAGCCACAGGGCAACAGTTCCCATTGGCCGGATCACTCGCCTCAGGTATCTAATGATGATCCTTCCGCTCGACCGGCTCACAATCCCCAGGATCAACGGCCGCCGGGAGGCTCAGCAAACCCGCATTACGATAGCGGTGCGGAGCCAACCACACAGTATCCGAGGGTGTCCGAGCCTTACGGTTCGCCGTACACCTCGAATGATTCCTACGCTAACAACCCCTATGGTGCGAACCCATATGGGGAACAACATGCGCCTCCGGTGCCGCCTCCAGCGCCGAAGAAACGCTATACAGGTTCCACCCTGATTGCTGGGATGGTTGCCGCTGCCCTCATCGGCGGGGTCACCGCTGCCGGCACCACTTATCTGATCGGCCCGAACACCGGTGGTAGCGCTGGGGTGCAAGCTACCAACCAAGGTGTGGTTATCAATAACCCGGAACAAGCAACGACCGCCACGGCGGCAGCAGCGAAAGCCGCGCCGAGCGTTGTGACCATTGAAGCATCGGGTAACGGTTCAGCCGGTTCAGGCTCTGGAATTATTTTGGATCACGAAGGCCACATTTTGACCAATACCCACGTGGTCACCCTTGGTGGGGCTACGGGTGATCCGTTACTCAACGTGCGATTGAGCGACGGTAAGGTCTACGCGGCCACCTTGGTGGGAACCGACCCGCTCTCCGACCTCGCCGTGATTAAGGTGGAAGCAGAAAACCTGCTTCCGGCCACCTTGGGTGAATCAGGGATCCTGAACGTGGGGGACACCGCGGTAGCTATCGGCGCCCCATTGGGACTTAGCGGCACTGTCACCGACGGAATTATCTCCACTTTGAACCGCACCATCTCGGTAGCTTCGGCTGCCGTTCCCGAGCAGCCAAGCGAAGGTGAGGGCGGGGGAAGCGAGTTTGAATTTGAGTTCCCGGGAATGCCCCGGGGACAGTCCAGCAGTGAATCCATTTACATCAACGTGATTCAAACCGATGCGGCCATCAACCACGGAAACTCCGGTGGCGCGTTAGTGAACGCGGCTGGTGAGATCATTGGCGTCAACGTGGCGATCGCCTCATCGGGGGATGAGGACTCCGGCTCGATCGGTGTGGGATTCGCGATTCCGATCGATTACGCCAAACGGATTTCCAGTGAGTTGATAGCTAATGGTCGGGCCACTCATGGTCTGCTCGGTGCCACCGTTGAACCCTATGCGCCCTCCAGCGGTGCGAACCGTTCAACGGCTTTTAGCACCGGGGCACGAATAGTGGAGGTCGTCCCGGATTCCGCGGCGGAAGCCGCAGGTCTGGTTTCCGGGGATGTGATCACTGGGGTTAACGGACGTCCGATCCAGGACTCACAAACTCTGACCGCCGCGATTCGTGAAGTTGCTGCCGGAGCCGAAGCGCAGATTGACTACATGCGTGGTTCGGCATCCGACACTGTGAATGTGACCGTGGGCGCATTGGAGTAGTGGTCAACCCCGGCAAACGGCATGTGCGGCGAATTCCAGCACGTGCCGTTTGCGTATTATCGTGTATGAGCCCTAGCTATCGATGCCTCACCGATAACATTAGGGATGAAGAGATCCTTCTACGGTCTTCACTGATACTGAAGACACGTTGTATGAAAGGCGAGAATGAGCGACGCGAGTAGTACACCACTAAATATCTTGGTACTGGTCAAGCACGTACCCGACGCCCAGTTCGACCGTCACATTGATCCGGACACGTTGCGCATCGACCGCAGCGAATCGATCCTGTCGGAATTAGACGAGTACGCGGTCGAAGCGGCATTGGCGATTGCCGAGGAACGCGGTGGACCAAAGGCAGGCAACCAAGTGATTGCAGCCACCATGGGCGGTCCCAAGGCGCTAGCTTCGGTCAAGAAGGCTTTGCAGATGGGTGCAACGAGTGGGTTGCATCTCAACGACGAATCCTTGGCGGGCTCCGATGTCACCGCCACCTCCCGCGCCTTAGCCGCATTGGTGAAGTATGCCGGAAACATCGATCTGGTGGTGACCGGTATGGCTTCCACCGATGCGGAAACCGCCGTCGTTCCCGCCCAATTGGCCGAACGCTTGGGCTTTGCGGCACTGACCAACGCCCACAAAGTGGAATTCGATTCCTCCGGTGCCCAGCTGATCATTTCGCGCGATCACGGTTCCGAGTCGCTGAAGCTCAGCGCCGGCTTCCCGGCTGTGCTCTCAGTGACTGACCAAGCCAATGAGCCACGTTATCCAAACTTCCGTGGCATCATGGCCGCCAAGAAGAAGAAAACTGAAGAAGTCAGCGCGGCCGATCTGGGCTTAGACTCCGGCACCGTCGGGGTGGCCGGCTCAGCAACACGACTGATCTCCGCCGAACAACGACCGGCCCGTAGTGCCGGTACGGTGATCACCGATAATGGCCAGGCTGGTATCGCCCTGGTGGATTACTTGGCCGAACAAAAGTTGATCTAAGGACCTGACGATGACTTCCGCATTAGTTTTTTTCACAGAGTTGGGTGCCACCCCAACCAAGGCTCAACGTGAACTTCTGAGCCTCGCCGCACGTTTTAGTTCGGCCACCGTGGCGGTATCCGGTTCGTTATCCGAAGAGTTCAGCCAAGCGCTGGGCAGCTACGGCATTAGCCGGGTGCTTCAGGCCGCTGCCGGCGAAGGCTTCCAAGACTACGATGTGGCCGTACTGGATGCTGCAGTGCAGCGTAGTAACCCTCAGCTGGTCTTGGTGGGCAACGATAGCTACCACCGTGAAGTGGCCGCCCGGGTGGCGGTACGTCACGAGGCGGGCATTATCACCGATGCCACCGAGGTGACTGCCGAGGGCACCGTGGTCAAAGATGAACTGGCTGGCGCGTACACCGCCAAGGCAAATTCCACCGGTGGATTGCTGCTGGTAACGATGAAGCCTAACAGCGTTGAAGACGCCCCAACCGGGGAGGCCACGGCGGTAGCTGTAGAAACCCTAGAAGTTTCCGCCTCCGCTTCACCTACCAGCATTGTGGGCCGTGAAGCGAAGGTCGCTACCGGCCGTCCTGCGTTGGGTGAAGCACGGATCGTGGTTTCTGGCGGTCGCGGCGTAGACGGGGATTTCGGGCCTGTAGAAGACCTCGCTGACGCGCTGGGCGCCGCAGTGGGTGCCTCGCGTGCGGCCACCGATGCCGGGTGGATCGATCACGACTACCAGGTTGGACAGACGGGGACCACGGTGTCCCCACAGCTGTACATTTCTGTCGGAATCTCAGGAGCGATCCAGCAGAAGGCTGGGATGCAGACCAGCAAGTTCATTGTGGCGGTGAACAAGGACGAGGATGCTCCAATTTTCGAGATCGCAGATTTCGGAATCATTGGGGACCTGAAGAAGGTGCTGCCACAGGCTGCCGAGGAACTTCGTCGTCGGCAGTCATGATCAATACGCAACCATTTCTTAGCGCAGCAACCGGTCGGGTGTTGGCATTTGCCGCCCACCCGGATGACTTGGATTTCGGTGCCGCTGGTACCGTTGCCGCGCTGACCAAAGCTGGAGTGGAAGTCCAGTATTGCATCATGACCGATGGGGATGCCGGTGGGTTTGATGACCGGGACCCTGCCGAAACCGCACGTCTTCGTCACTTGGAGCAGCGCGAAGCTGCGGCCCAAGTTGGAGTGAATACGGTGCATTTCTTGGGAGAGCGTGACGGTTTCTTAGAGCCCAGTCATCATGTGATGAAACAGGTGGTTCGGCTGATTCGTCAGGTGCGCCCCAGCATCGTTATGGCCATGCATCCCGAACGGGCTTGGGATCGCTTACAACGCTCTCACCCCGATCATCTGGCCTGCGGTGAGGCAGTCACCCGTGCGATCTACCCGGCGGTGGAAAACCCTTTCAGCTACCCGGAACTGATCAGCGAGGAAGGGTTGGAAGCCTACAAGGTGCCGTGGCTGTGGCTCTATGGGGCACCGAAGGAACGCGAAAACGCGTTTGTGGACATCAGCTCTTTTTTGCCGCAGAAAATGCAGGCGCTACGTGCACACTTCACCCAGCACCCGGATGTGGCTGCCATGGAGAAGTTCGTGACAGCGCAGTGTCAAGAGAACGCGCAACGTGGTGGGCTGGGTGAGAACTCCTATGCCGAGTCCTTCCACGCCGTAGCGGTAAACGCGGACGACACCATCGCGGGTTTCTAGACCGTTTCGAAACGGTTTGGCGGCCTACGGGTCATTAACATCAAGAAGAGTCCAGCTCATTGAGCTGGACTCTTCTTGATGGGGATATTAGCTATTGTCAGTGTCGACCGATTCTGCTTCTTCCTCGGCCGCTTCTTCGGGCTGCAACGGAAGATCGACCGATGCTTCGGTCTGTCCCTGCGGAGAATCTGGGGTTTGTGCCGGTTCGATGCTGATGTGAACCGAGGAAATCTCCGCTGCGGGGCTGATACCACCGGACTGTTCACCGCCGCTGCTCTTGAGCAGCACGGTGAGATTGCCATCAACATCCACCGCCCACACGATCAACTGTTCGCTTTCCTCCAGCATTGGAATCTCACTGACCGCAACGGCTAGGGCATCGGCGGACTGCGAAGTGGTGACCGTGGCGAGCCCGCCGCTACGTAGTTCGAGCGTGTTAGAGATCGCGTCCGGGGCATCGAGCGCGGAGGTGTCATTGGTGGAACTAGCTGAGCGAAGGAAGAAAATTACTAGCGCAAGAACCAAAATGATGACCACGCCGAGCACCGCGAAAATCCAGCCGCGTGCTTTGGCAGGGCGGGCCGAGCGCGCGGTACTGGCAACCTCATCGACGATTCCCAGACCGAGGTCATCATCGTGTGAATCATTGCGGCGCTGATCGTAGCTACCGTTCATGGTCTTGAAATCTCCCGAGGGTTGTCGGTTGGGACTGGTGTCGCACAGTTGCGCGTGCACCTTAAAGAGCCTACTGCACAAGAATGTTATAAAGCTGTGACTTAGGGGTGTCGATGCTGAGTGTCTTAGGGTTGAGCGAAGTCGTGCTGACGCCATGCTTCGAAGACGACGATGGAGGCACAATTGGCCAAGTTCATCGAACGGCGCCCCGATAACATCGGTAGGCGCACCAAATCGGTGACGCGAGAATGCACCTTATCTGCCGGGGACAGTCCCACCGATTCCTTGCCGAACATCAAAATATCACTGGGTTCATAAGCGATATCGGTATAAATCCGCGATCCTTCGCTGGTGTAGGCAAAGACCCTGCCCTCACCCAATGCCGCAAAGGCAGCATCCAGGTTCTCGTGAACGGTCACCACGGCCAAATCGTGGTAATCCAAACCAGCACGGCGCAACTTTGAGTCTTCGAAATCGAAGCCTAGGGGTTTGACCAAGTGCAGTTCGGCGCCGGTGACCGCGGCAAGGCGGATGGCGTTTCCGGTATTGCCCGGAATTTCGGGGGCGTTAAAAAGAATGCGGAACACTCAATCCAGTGTAGTGCCCGGTGGACGTTGCACCGGTCAGTACATGCCCGCCAGCAATCGAGCTAACACTTCGCGATCAACTAAATTGGGTTGTGGACCCGAACCCAAGAACAACTTCAATTCCCGCACCAGTCCGGCGGCATTGAGCACATTCGGCGAGCCAGCCAGGGCAGGGGCACCCTTGCGCCCATACTCGATCACCGGTTCGTGGGGATTGTCACGTCCGGTGAGCACCAGCGTGTAGGGCACCACGTTCATCTGCATGAACGCCCGTTGCATTCCGGCGATTTGCAAAGCCGGAGGCTGCGTCATTTTGTTGCCATGGCGCAACACCTGACCGTCAAACATGTAGTAGCCCTCGGGCAAGGTCATCGTTCCGATGACCGCCATCCGGTACCCAGCAATCAGGACGTGATCAAAATGTCCGCCGCCGGGAGCATGTAACCCGTTGACCAGACGCGCTGCCGGGAGCACCGGCAGGACGTTGCGTTGGAGCAGCGAGATCGTGGCTTCCTCGCGGGCTAAGCGGGAGCGCGAGGTAAACAGGCCACGCTTCCGGGGTTGGCCGTGCACCTGCAGCTTGGACTGCTTGGCGCTGAGCTCGGTGAACAGCGCATCTTCCAGTGGTGGCACGAATTGCACCGGCAACTGTGACTTGGGTTGGGCGGTATTGCTCCGGACCCGCTGGTCGTAGGAACGCTCCGGGCGTGTCGGACCGGCGGTACGCGACGCACTGCTCGCGGCGTCGGGGCTTTGGAAGGAGCGATCGTAGTTGGCCCGCGATTGCTCACTGGATAGCAGTTGGTAGGCCTGTTGCACCTGCTTGAACTTTTCGGCCGAACCACCCAGATCCGGGTGGGATTCGCGGGCAGCCTTACGGTAAGCGACCTTAATCTCGGCCAACGTGGCGGTGCGTGCAATGCCAAGGATTGCGTAGGGGCTTGGCGAACTCATTGCTCGGCAGATGTCCTCTCGACAAAACCATGTCTGGTCGATGAAAGCAGTGGCTAGGTCTCAAGCATAAACGCCAGCGACACATTCTTTGCTGGCGCAACGTGCTGGGTAATGCTGATAAGCATGCGTGAACAGGCTGGTTTCCACCGAATTACGGTGGTTTTTCATCAAGGATCCGGGCGTGGCAAGGGCCTGTCGCGGGCTAGCGCGCTGCGTAGCCGCTTAGACCCGGAGGCACATCACATCACGCTACTGGACATCACCCAGAGCTCACCACAGAACCTGCACGCTACGCTGCGTAGCAGTGACGCGGTAGTGGTGGTCGGTGGGGACGGGCTGATCCATACGGTGTTGCCGTTCCTCGTGGATGTCGGGATCCCGTTAGGCATTATTCCTGCCGGGAGCGGCAACGATGCCTGGCGGATGAGTGGGGCACGCAGTGTCGAGCAGAGCATCGAGCGGGTGGTGGATTTTATTTCCGGGTATGGCCGCATCCGCTTAGCCGATCTACTCCAAGTCATTTATGCGCGTAATCCCGAGGAAACCAAGTATGTGCTAGGTGCGGTCTCTTGCGGATTCGAGGCACTGGTGAATGAGAAAGCCAATCTGTTGCCGCGCTGGCTTTCGGCCACCCGCTACGTGATCGCGCTGCTCATTTCGCTCCCCGCACTGGGCGGGCGGGCTATTGCGTTGGACTCACCCGAAATCCAGTTCCACGGCAAAGTATTCGTCGCCAGCATCTCAAACATTCGTTCGCTGGGTGGTGGAATCGAACTGTTCCCGCAGGCCGCAGACGATGACGGGCTGGCCGATGTGCTGTTGATCCCCGAAACACCGCTGCTGCGGATCTTGCCCGCTGTGGGCAAGATCCTGCGTGGGACCGCACACCGGTACCAACGGACCGCACGAACACCGGTGGTCCAGGTGAAGTTTGCCGGAACAAGTTTCGGGGATGGCGAACCGTTGGGGGAGGGCGACTTTAGCGTGACGGTTCGTCCTGGCTCGTTGACGCTGATGGATTTGTCGTTCGGCGATACTCATTGAGCAGCATCCCGGCTTCCTCTAACACCGAATACAGCGGCAAGCTCAACTCCGTTTCGCTCGTGGCCTGAGCGATACGGATCCCCGAACCGGCAACCAGCCGCGGGCTGAAACTTACACATAGCGAATCCACGAGGTCTTGGGCGATGAACTGCCCAAAAATGTGTGGACCGCCTTCGGCATGAATGAAGTCCAGTCCGCGCTGGAGCAGCTGGGCAACAATGGCCCGGGCATCACAGCCACCCTGATACTGCGGAACTCGGATCAGCTGGACATGTTGCGGATAGCTGGCCGCGGTCTGTGCGCTGAACTCCGCACAGGTAAACAACAACACCGGTGCCGGACTATTGGTCAGTACCGTGGCTTGCGGGTCGATATTCAGTCCGAAGCTGATCACTGCCAAGACCGGGTGCCGACTCAAGCCGTGCGCTTCACGCCAGTTCGCGGCCTGCTGATCAACCAGCTCACCGTCGTACCCTTCGGCCCGCACGGTTCCGGAGCCGACCAACACTACGGAGGCCAGCCGCCGCAGCAGGGCAAAGACTCGGGCATCGGCCGGGGTGCCCAACTCGCCGGAGAGTCCCGCAAGTTGGGCACTACCATCCAGACTGGAAATAAAATTGAAACGAATGAATGGGCGAGTATCGCTGGCATAGCGTTCCAGCAGCTGCTCATCGCTCACCGGGCCGTGCTGTTGCGGAAAAAGTACCTGCATGAATTCACTCCTCGCTAGCTCACCCTAGCGGTGGGCTGGTGGGTTCACTTCGGACATATTGTGGATTTGATAGGCCGGCTCGCGCCATCCGGCGGCCGCTTCGATCAGGCGCACGGTTTGCACCGACTCGGGAATATTGTGCATCCGAATGACCCGCGCCCCACCCATGATGCACATTGTGGCCGCCACCATGGAACCGAGCATCCGCTCCTGTTTGGGAAGATCCAGAGTTTCACCGATGAAATCCTTGTTGGATACCGCAGCGAGGGCCGGATAGCCCAACTCCGCGATGGCGCTGAACCCGGCGGTGAGATCCAGTGTGTGGCGGGTGTTCTTATTCAGATCATGCCCCGGATCGATAATGATCTTCTCACCGCTAATCCCGGTTTCCCGGGCATGGGTGAGCTTGCGCTGCAGATACTCGCGGACTTCACCGATCACATCCTGATACTGCGGCCGCGGGTAGATCGTGCGCGGTTCGGCTAAGGAATGGGTGATCACCACGTGCACCCCGGTCTCGGCGACTACCTGGGCCATCTGTGGATGGGAGA
The DNA here is from genome assembly GCF_050753455.1 of Glutamicibacter uratoxydans. Lineage (GTDB taxonomy): Bacteria > Actinomycetota > Actinomycetes > Actinomycetales > Micrococcaceae > Glutamicibacter > Glutamicibacter uratoxydans_A. Next base: position 2,188,270 of record NZ_CP192736.1, on the reverse strand, counting down.
AACCAGTGGTGTCATTGATGACATCGGCACCTGCATCGATGGCGGCCCGAGCAACCTCGGGCAGGAAGGTATCCACCGAGATTACCACGTCGCTCTGCGCGCGCAGTTTAGCGATCACCGGTACCACCCGCTCGGCTTCCTCCCGCCAAGACAGGGCAGGTCCGGGGGAAAACGGTACCCCACCGATATCTACCCAGTCCGCACCGGCATCGACCGCGTGCAGGCTAGCGTTCACCGCCTGATCCAGCCCGAAGGTGGACCCGGCATCGTAAAAAGAGTCCGGAGTGCGGTTCACCACCGCCATCACTGCGACCCGACGGGAAAAGTCGATGCTGCGGCCCGAAAAGGTGTGCAGCGGATACTTCAGTTGGGGCAGGAACATGGGGCGGTGATCCTTACAGTCATTGGTCACAAACAGAATGTGCTCTTTAATACCTATCACTGAAACCGGTGCTGATCGGGGATTCTAACCATAAACTCAGTACGCTGGAGCTATGCAGAACACTCACCTTCCCGCCGCAACCGCCCAGTGGATCAGTCAAGTCTGTGACTTGTCGACCCCGGGAACCATTGCGGCGCAGGTTCCGGCTGGTTACCCCAGCTATGTGCGAATCTTCCATCCGGCGATGGACGAGGACGGGGCACCGGTGCGCTGGGCAGAGATCGCCCGGCAACGCGGTCACCAGTTGCGCGGCGCTGATCTCTTTGAGGATGTCTCGGGGCTGGACCAACATGGGGATCCGTTGAACGATGAAGCCTGGGTGGATGGTGATGTGCCAGCCTATGAGCTGCCCATCGACCAATGGCAGCTGCTGGCCGGGATCCTCAGCGCGCACAGTGGGAGTGACACCTATGTGGCGGCCCTGTGGTCCGGTTATGCCTTTATTGCCGGTGGGGAACGCATCCAAATCGATTTCGAACCCGATACCAGTGCCAGTCCCGAAGCTAACGCCGAAGCCCATGCCGCAGCGTTGGCCCACGCCCAAGAACCTGGGCTACCCGCACAAGTGCGCAATAGTCCCACCTTTGATCGTGGCGGGGGATACCGCAACTACCACCTCTTTGCCTTGAACAGTACTCAGCTAAGTAATCCATTGTGGGCGGTGACCGCCGCCGGTGAGCAGCGACAACGCCCGGGGCTGGTCTTTCCCGAAGACCGGGCATGGGTGCTTTCTACCGAACCCTACGATGACTCGACCATCGTGGCCGGAAGCCGGGAGCTGATCGAGGCGATCTTGGCTGCCACAGAGCTGGAATCTTTAGAGGTCAGCGAACTCACACGGATCGGCCATTTAATGTAAGTGCGTGATGCTCGTACCATGGAAGGGATGAACACTTCGCCCGTATACCTCGATCACGCTGCCACCACGGATATCAACCGTGCGGCACTGGCTGCGCTGACCGAACAAATGACCCGCACCGGAAACCCTTCCTCCTTGCATGGGGCGGGGCGTCGCGCGAACCGCGTGGTCGATGAGGCCCGCGGTCAGATTGCCCGAGCAGCGGGAGCCCATCCCAGCGAAGTAATTTTCACCTCCGGCGGCACTGAGTCCGATAATTTGGCGATCAAGGGGTTGTTCTGGTCCCGACGGGCCGCTAACCCTGACGCCCGCCTGATCCTGCTTGCCGGCATCGAACACCACGCGGTGCTGGATACGGCCGAATGGTTGCAAGCTCAAGAGGGCGCTGAACTGCTGTGGATGCCGGTGGATGCCGATGGGGTTCTGGACTTGGCCGCGGCCACGGCGCTGATCGATGATCACCACGAACGTATCGCTCTGGTCACCTTGATGTGGGCGAATAACGAGGTGGGGAGCGTGCAACCGGTCGCTGCGCTCGCCGAGTACGCTGCCGGTTACGGGATTCCGCTGCACACCGACGCAGTACAAGCCTTTACCTCGGTGCCCACTGACTTTGCGGCGAGCAAGGCCGCCACGATGGCGATCAGCGCGCATAAGATCGGCGGTCCGGTAGGTATTGGTGCGCTTTTGGTACGCCGCGACGTGGTGCTCACCCCGACCCAGCATGGTGGCGGACACGAACGGAAATTGCGTTCTGGAACCCTGAATGCGGCACTTGCCGCCGGATTCGGGGTGGCCGCTGAAGCGGCCGCAGCGGTACGCCAAAACGAATACGAGCGATTGTGCGCGCTGCGCGACAGGGTGATCGACGCCGTGGCCGAGCTGATCCCCGAGGCGGTACTCAACGGTCCGGCAGATAGGGAACACACCGGGCAGCGGTTACCGGGGAACCTGCACTATACCTTCCCCGAATGCGAAGGTGACTCGCTGCTTTTCGTGCTGGATATGTTGGGCATTTGCTCCTCCACTGGTTCAGCTTGCACCGCCGGAGTTCCGCAGCCATCGCACGTGCTAGTGGCCATGGGCCGTGATGCGCGGACCGCACGCAGTGTGCAACGCTTCACTTTAGGGCATACCAGCGATGAGCGTGACGTTGAGAAATTATTAGAAGCTTTGCCCGAAGCCTACGGTCGGGCCAAAAAGGCCGGCATGGCGGCCGATGAAAGCAGTATTCACACTGCGGGAACAGGATTTACACGATGAAGGTATTAGCAGCAATGTCCGGCGGGGTTGACTCGGCGGTGGCCGCCGCCCGCGCTGTGGAGGCCGGCCACGAAGTGGTGGGCGTGCATCTGGCGCTGTCGCGAATGCCCGGCACTTTGCGCACCGGATCGCGCGGGTGCTGCACCATTGAGGATTCCTCCGACGCTTGGCGTGCCTGCGATAAACTCGGCATTCCCTTCTATGTGTGGGATTTCTCCGACCGGTTCGCCGAGGACGTAGTGGATGATTTCATTAGTGAGTATGAGGCTGGGCGCACCCCGAACCCGTGCATGCGCTGCAACGAGAAGATCAAATTTGCTGCACTGTTAGAAAAGGCCCTCGCTTTAGGTTTTGATGCCGTCTGCACCGGCCACTACGCCAAGGTGATCCGCGATGAAGAGGGCAACCCAGAACTGCACCGTGCGGCAGACTGGGCCAAGGACCAGTCCTATGTGTTGGGCGTGCTAACCCATCAGCAACTGGAACACTGCATGTTCCCTCTGGCCGAAACTCCGTCGAAGGCCCAAGTGCGTGCCGAAGCGGCCGAACGCGGCTTGACCGTGGCTAATAAGCCCGACAGTCACGATATTTGCTTCATCCCCGATGGGGATACTCGCGGTTGGTTGGCCGAACGCATCGAAATGAAACCCGGAGTGATCGTTGACCAAGACGGTCTTGAATTGGGTGAACATACCGGCGCTCAGGCCTTCACGGTAGGCCAACGAAAAGGACTGCGGCTGGGACGTCCGGCGGCAGACGGCAAGCCACGCTTCGTCCTAGAAATTCGGCCCAAGGACAACAAAGTGATCGTTGGTCCCGAGGCGCTGTTGGCCGTGGATGAGCTGCGCGGCATCCGGGTGTCCTGGGCAGGGCTGCCAATTGCCGAGGCCAATACCGGAGCGAAGTTCGACTGCATGGTGCAGGTGCGTGCTCACGGGGATCCCGTGGCCGCCATCGCGCATCTTGAACAAAACCAGAACGGTGTGCCGGTGTTGGTCACCGAATTGGTGGAACCGATGCGGGGGGTTGCTCCGGGGCAGACCATGGTGGTGTATCAAGGAAGTCGGGTGCTCGGGCAGGCGACCATTGACTCGGCGCGTTCCTCCGCGTGGGACCCGGCGAAGGTCAGCTAGCTTTATAAAAATACGCAGTCTGCGCATGAACCTTTCAGGGGTTCATGCGCAGACTGCGTTAACCTCCCGGGAGCCACCCACAGTCCAATAGCCGGGCAACACGTCGTCGAGCTCACCACCAGCGCAGCTGAGGCTGAGATTGCCTGACTCTGCCCACGGTGGTTGCGCTGCCGCCCAGTTCTGTGTTCTTTCCAGAAAGCATCATCCCACTAGTGAGTTCTGCAATAGCTTGCTGCTCATCCAGCGCCGACAAGCCGGTGATCGAGGGCAGCGTTTCGCATATTGAGATGTGAAAGATCTGTCGTATAGTGGACTGGGCGTGATACCCATCACCAAGTGGTATCGTGCTGCTCACAATGAGAAGGAAGAACAATGACCCCGAGATTCACTCGACTTTCGCGCGCAGCCGTTGTCTTGGCTGCCAGCACGTTGGCTCTGGCGGCCTGCACCGGCCCGTCGGGTAATAACGATGCTGAAGGCGGCACCGAGAGCGGTAGCGCCACGACCGCAATTACCCTAGGTACCACCGACAAGGTGACCTCGCTGGACCCAGCAGGATCCTACGACAACGGTTCCTTTATGGTGATGAACCAGATCTATCCATTCCTCATGAACAACGAGCCAGGAAGTCCGGAACCGCTCCCGGACATGGCCGAAAGCGCGGAGTTCACCTCCCCAACCGAGTTCACCGTCAAGCTCAAGCCAGGCCTGAAGTGGGCCAACGGCAGCGACCTAGACTCCAAAGACGTCAAGCACAGCTTTGATCGCCAGCTGGCCATCGCCGATCCGAACGGTCCAAGTACCCTGCTGGGCAACCTAGAATCGGTCGAGGCCCCGGATGCCACCACCGTGGTCTTTACCCTGAAGGTCGCCAACGACCAGACTTTCCCGCAGGTGCTTTCTTCACCTGTCGGCCCCATCGTCGATGACGAAGTTTTCCCAGCCGACGCGCTACTTGATGATCAGGAAATTGTTTCAGCCAACGCCTTCGGCGGGCAGTACGTGATCGATTCGTACAACAAGAACAACCTGGTGTCCTTCGCCGCCAATGACGCGTACGACGGAGTCTTGGGCACACCAGCTAATGAGCAAGCTGCCATCAAGTACTACGCCGATGCGAACAACATGAAGTTGGAAGTGCAGCAGGGCATGATTGATGTGGCGTGGCGTTCGTTGACCCCTACGGATATCGAAGATCTTGAAGCCCAAGACGAGCTCACCGTCCATAAGGGTCCGGGTGGCGAGTTGCGTTACATCGTATTCAACTTCAACTCCATGCCATTCGGGGCGGACACCGCCGAGGCTGATGCGGCCAAGGCTCTTGCCGTCCGTCAGGCCGCGGCAAACCTGGTTGACCGCGAAGCGATCGCTTCCGATGTCTACAAGGACACCTACACCCCGGTGTATTCCTTCGTTCCGCAGGGCTTCACCGGAGCCACCGAGCCGCTGAAGGAAAAGTACGGTGACAATGGGGGCCCGGACATCGATGCAGCCAAGGAGCTGCTGGAAGCTGCCGGAGTCGAAACACCGGTCAAGTTGGCACTGCAGTACAACCCGGACCACTACGGTCCGAACTCGGGTGACGAATACGCCATGGTGAAGGCTCAGCTGGAGGCCGATGGCCTATTTGAGGTTGATCTGAAATCCACCGAATGGGTCACCTACCAGCAGCAACGAGTCACCGATTATCCTGCTTACCAGCTGGGTTGGTTCCCGGACTACTCCGACGCGGATAACTTCTTGGCACCATTCTTCGCCACCGACAACTTCCTTTCCAACGGTTACGAGAACGCAGAAGTTGATGCGTTGATTTCCGAACAGCGCGGTGAAGCCGACGAAGCCAAGCGAGCTGAGATGATTGGCCAGCTGCAGGACATGGTGGCTGAGGATCTCTCCACCCTGCCACTGCTGCAGGGTGCACAGGTGGCGGTTGCCGGGAAGGATGTTCAGGGCGTGGATTCCACCTTGGATGCTTCCTTCAAGTTCCGCCTTGGCGTCTTGAGCAAGTAAGCACCCAGCCTAGCTGTGTACCTCACCCCTTGAGGGGCTCACTGTGCCCACCGCGGGCAACCTAACTGTGAGCCCCTTTGGTGTGTCAAGCTCTGTGCCCGGTACCCGGCGGAATCATCCTTTGAAGGAATCTGAATGTCCATAACTCTGCCTGTGGAAGAACCCACCGTCAGCGCCCCGCGGAAGAAACGCAAAACTCTTGGTGGCGGCTTTTTGCGTTACCTGATCACCCGCTTCCTGCTAATTTTTCCCACCGTTTTTATCCTGATCACCGTGGTCTTTTTCCTGATGCGCGTGACCGGGGATCCGATTACCGCCGCCTTGGGCGGCCGGCTGACACCCAACCAGCTAGCCGAACGCATCGCCGAAGCCGGTTATGACCGGCCAGTACTGGTCCAATACTTTGAATACCTCGGCCAGATCCTGCGCGGAGACCTGGGCCGCACCATGAGCGATAACCGGGAAGTCACCGAGGTACTCATCACCTATGGTGCGGCTACCTTGGAACTGTCCATCAACGCAGTATTGGTGGCGTTGCTGATTGGTATTCCCCTGGGGTTGATTGCCGCCCGATTCCGCGATAGCTACTCCGATGCTGCACTGCGCATTTTCGCGATCTTAGGGTATGCGACTCCGGTGTTCTTCGCCGGCTTGCTGCTCAAACTTATTTTTGGTGTCTGGCTGGGTTGGCTCCCGATTTCTGGCCGAGCCCAATGGCAAACCGAACTGGCGTTAACAAACCTCAACAGCCCCAGCGGCATCTATTGGTTAGACGCTCTGCGCAGTGGGAATATGGATGCGTTTTGGGACGTCACCCAGCATGCGGTGCTGCCGGCGGTGGCTTTGGGCCTGCTCACCGGAGGAGTGTTCCTGCGTCTGGTGCGTACCAATGTCATCGGAACCTTGGGCCGTGAATACGTGGAAGCCGGCCGTTCGCGCGGGGTAAGCGAATTCCGGTTGTTGACCAAGCACGCGTACCGTCCGGCGCTGATCCCCATTATCACCGTGATGGGTCTGCAAATCGCGATGTTGCTCGGTGGCGCGGTGCTGACTGAAACCACCTTTGAATGGTCAGGGCTGGGTTTCAAACTGGCCGAATACCTCACCGCACGCGACTTTGTCGCGGTGCAGGGCATCGTGGTGTTGTTGGCTGTGATTGTGGCGGTGACTAACTTCATTGTTGACGTGGTCGCTGCGCTGATTGACCCGAGAGTCAGGTTCTAGCAATGGTACAAACTACTACCGTAAGTGAAGCCAAAGTGGGTGCTCCTTGGTGGTTGCGCCTGCCGGTTATTTCTCATCTGCGAATGTCTTCGGGCCTGCAACGCGGCATGCTGATCGTTGGTCTGGTGTTGACGCTCATACTGTTGCTGACCGCGATTTTCGCCCCGTTGATTGCTCCCTTCGACTTCGCCCAGAATTCCGATGCCGAGGGTGCTTTCCCACGACAAAGTGCCCCGGATGACAAATTCCTTTGGGGTACCACGGTTTCTGGGTACGACGTCTTTTCCCGCACCGTCTACGGTGCTCAAACCGCAGTCTGGGTGATTATTGCCGCGGTGCTGATGTCGATTTTCCTCGGGGTGTTCCTCGGCCTGGTCTCCGGTTATCTGGGAGGCTGGTTCGATCGGATTATGGTGGTCATTAACGACGCCATCTATGCTTTCCCTTCGCTGCTGCTGGCGATTGTCATGTCCATCGTGATCTCCCAAGGGCAATCCTCGCTTTGGGGTGGCATCATGGCTGCGGCCATCTCCATCACCGTGGTCTTCATTCCGCAGTATTACCGGGTGGTCCGCGCCGAAGTAATTCGACTTAAGGCTGAACCTTTCGTGGAATCGGCGCAGGTGATCGGTGCAAGCAGTTGGCGGGTGATGTTTACTCACCTGTTGCGTAACGCCACCCGAACCCTGCCACTGATCTTTACCCTCAACGCCTCCGAAGCGCTGCTGACCCTAGCCGGTCTGGGCTTCTTGGGATTTGGCATCGAACCGACCGCCGCCTCCGAATGGGGTTTTGACCTGAACCGGGCGATGAGCGACGCCACCAGTGGGATCTGGTGGACCGGGCTCTTCCCAGGGCTTGCCATCGTGATGACGGTGTTGGGACTCACCTTGGTGGGCGAATCGATGAATGACCTGAACGACCCGCGTTTGCGCAGAATTAGCCGAAAAAAGGCCCGTCGGATGATCCAGACAGGAGCTCAGGCATGAGTCAGCAGAACACAACCGGTACCGAGGTCCTTGAAGTTTCGGATCTCAATATCGACTTTGTCACCGATTCCGGGGCCGTGCCGGCCGTACGGGGTGTGGATTTCTCGGTAAAACCTGGAGAAATTCTCGCCATCGTGGGTGAATCCGGATCTGGGAAGTCGGTCACTGCACGCACGGCGCTGGGTATTATGGCCGAAAATGGAGTTTCCCGCGGGGCTGTTTACTTGCAGGGGCAGAACATGCTCACAGCCAGTGCTGCGCAATTGCGTGCTGCGCGTGGCCGTGATGTGTCCATGGTGTTCCAGGAACCCTCTACCGCATTGAACCCCGTGTACACCGTGGGTTGGCAGATTATGGAAGGGATTCGCGCGCACAGCAAAATCAGCAAAAAACAAGCGCGAGCCCGAGTGGTGGAAGCCATGGCGCAGGTGGGCATTCCGGAACCGGAGAAACGCGTGGATTACTACCCGCATCAATTCTCCGGCGGACAAAAACAACGTGTGGTGATTGCTGCAGCTCTAGCCTTAAGGCCTTCACTGATCGTGGCCGATGAGCCGACCACCGCATTGGATGTGACCGTTCAGGCCGAAATCCTTGCCCTTTTGCGTTCCATCCGTGAGGAACTGGGCACCGCGATCGTGATCATCACCCACAATATGGGGGTGGTCGCGGACATCGCCGACCGGGTGATCGTGATGAACAAAGGACTGGTGGTTGAACAGGCCGACACCCGCGACCTCTTTGAAAACCCGCGCGAACCATACACTCAGTCCCTGTTGGCTGCCGTACCCCATTTGGGACGCAATAGTGCGTCCGCCGGATTGCATGAACGCCCACACGCCCAGGCCGATGTATTAGTCCAAGCAACGGACCTGAACATCCATTACCCCGGACGCTTAGGCTCGCCCGGGTTTACCGCGGTGGACGGGGTCAGTTTCAGCATTCATGCCGGGGAAGTCTACGGGTTGGTGGGTGAGTCCGGGTCGGGCAAGACCACGATCGGTCGGACCATTGCCGGGTTGAATCGGATGACCGCGGGCTCATTGCAGGTGTTGGGCTACGAAATGGCCGATTTCAAGGAACGCAGTTTTAAACCATTGCGCCAAGACATCGGGTTCGTTTTCCAAGATCCGGCGGCCAGTTTCAATCCGCAGCTCACTATCGGTGAATGTGTGGCCGAGCCGCTGAACGTGCACCGTGAGCTGAATCCGCGACAAACCCGCGACAAGGTGACGGCGCTGCTTGAATCCGTGCAGCTACCTGCCAGCTACGCGCAACGTTACCCGCATGAGCTCTCGGGTGGGCAGCGTCAGCGTGCTTCCTTGGCGCGGGCTCTGGCACTGGACCCGAAGCTGTTGATTGCCGATGAACCGACCAGCGCGTTGGACGTTTCGGTACAGGCCAAAGTTTTGGAGCTGTTCAAAGAATTGCAGCAGGAACTGGGTTTCGCGTCGCTTTTCATCTCACATGACTTGGCTGTAGTGGACATGCTCGCCAGTTGGGTTGGAGTGCTACTGCGCGGCAAACTGGTCGAGGAAGGATTAGGCAGCTCGGTACTCAATACCCCGCAAGACCCATACACCCAACGCCTGATCGCCTCGCTCCCGGTTCCGGATCCGCAGGAGCAAGCCCAACGTCGCGCCATGATTGAGCAATTGCGCGGCAAGTAGTGATGAAGTAAGTCAGCGTTGGGCCCGGAAACCTGTCACAGGTTCCCGGGCCCAACGTGGCTCTGTAGGAGTGAGAGTGTAATTACCTACGTTCGGGTTATGCCCCACCTTGGGTACCGGATTGCCCGGCAAGCTATAGCAACTAGGACTAACACCACGAATGCATGCTTTGGAGGCATGTAGGCAGGAAAAATTGCGAGCCAACCTCTGTGCGATATATGCGGAAATGAGCTTGTGAAGAGAGGAAATCCAGTGCCGGACGCTCTCGCTGATGATGTGTTGTCCGCAGCGACGTGCGCATTGAGCGCCTTTTCGAGTCGTTCTTGGAAACTGATACGCCTACGTCTGTGGGAACGTGATTACCGTGTCGGCGCAACTTGCTACCTCGAGCATTCGAGAAAACACCCGCCGAGCAATGGCTCGCGCGCGGCTGATCCGCGTTCGAGACAGCATGCCTCCGGTGCCTCGCGCTTCCGCAGCTGAACAAAGCGAAGCTTAGGGGATTGGCCGTGAGGCTATGGCCGGGCGTAGGCTGGCCGACGTGAGCCAAGGCAAGACTGCTACCGAGGCTGTCAATGGCGCGGGGAAGGCCCTGGCCTCCTCAATCCGCATCGATCGCGGCGGCGGAACCTAGGTTTAGGGGCTTGGACTGAACCGGTCGTAATATTCCTAGTCAGACGAGGCAAACCGAAGATACTTGACCAATTACTCGTTTCCACTAAGTGAGGTGGAAGCAGTGAACATGGCTTAGGAATTTTCTGGTAAATCCGGCCAGTGAAAAAATTCGTATGTTCTTGATGGGTAAAAATATCGCGGCCGCTTTACGTGCTGGGCTGGTGCTGTCCCTGATTCCAGCTTGCTCCAAACGTTGAGTGGAATATCCCTGAGATGCCGGCTAAACCGGATGGAATTCAGATTGCCAACTCAGTTCTCTAGGGAGCAGTTGACCGTTTCAAACGCAAGAATCCCAAGAGCTCGAATTGGAATGTCACTTCTTGTCAGGCACGGAACTAGAGTCGTTTCACCGATAGGACGGTCGTACTTAAATGTTGGATCAAGTCAGCTGGTTACAGACACATCAAAGATAGCCTTGGATCACATCATCAGCATCAGACTAACGCCGTCGGCGGAACTGAGAACTGGGATGATGTGCTGAACTGTGCCACGAAGCCTATTCTCAGTCATCCTGAAATGATTCGCTACGCTGGGAAGCAACAAGCTTTGCTACACCGCTCCGATGGAGAACACGAATGTGAAGAGGACTACGAACGTGAGGCAACGACTAGTTATTACCCCTCAATATTCTGACATTACTCCGATTTCGATCCCGAGCTCAGACAATTTCATCGAAGGCGATGACCTTCCGATGATTCCTCAAAACCTTGTCGAAGAGCTCCGCAAGTGGAACCAGGTGTTTCTTGACTATTTTGATCCGGTCACTGGTTGGCCTTCGAAAGCCCAAGCCGAGCAGCACCAAGCTGAGGCACAGGTACTCAAGGACAAACTTAGTGATGCTATAGGCAATGATTTCACCATCGACGTAGCAACGTGGTCTTGGGTATCTGAGCAGGACCGCATCTAGACCTACTAAAAAGTTCCAGACCAAACCTCGAAGCACCAGAGCAGTACACATCTCGGCGATATTGAAACTTCTAACTTCGCTTCCTTGAACGATTGAACAAAAATTCGACGAGGGCTGTCTTTCCCGACGCGATTAATGCGTAGACCAAGTAGCCCGGGTCAAGGAGAGTGGCTCAACCTATCGGCGTCACTTGGATGGGTCCCAGTCTTAGCATGGTGAGGAGCAGCAGAGTCGTGGACTTGAACAAAGCGCAGAAAGCTACACGCCGCTCGAGAAGGTGGTTCCCACGCGTGGTTGCCGGACCCAAAGTCATCTAATGCGGACTATGACCTCATACAAAGTAAACTAGGCCCATGAGCGAGCCGAATAATAATACCGAGGCCACGGTCTTCGACCCGCACTCCAGTTCCCTCCACGGCGAGGTTGAACAAAACGTGTTGGAGGAGCTGTATTCGATCAGAGGTAGCATCGATAATTTTGATGCTCAGCTGGTGTATCTACTAGCCGAACGCTTTAAAGCCACCCAGCGCGTTGGACATCTTAAAGCCCGTCACAAACTTCCGCCCAGTGACCCCAATCGGGAGAAATCCCAGATTGAGCGGCTACGCCGGCTAGCTCGTGAAGCGCACTTAGATCCCGAATTCGCCGAGAAATTCCTGAACTTCATCATTTCCGAGGTGATCCGTCACCACCAGCATATTTCGGACACTCATCACGATGCCTGATTCAACCCCGGAAGCCTCCACGCATCCGGCGGAACAGTCGGTTCACGTCACCTGCCACAGCGCTTTCGCGGGTAAAGAGCTGCTTGAAGTGCATAAGGTGGTGCGCGGGGAACTGGGTGAACCACATCTTGCCGTGCTCCCAGAACTACCTGAACGCGGAATTTGGGCCGAACCCTTGGCGCGCAGTGCCGCACTGATCAATGAGCTGGGTTTTGACCTGCAACCGCATGGCTGGCGTCTCGGGGTTCCCGACGGGATCGATGCGCGCCGAGCTCGGGCGTTGTTGCGTAGTGATGAAAATCTGCTGGCAGACGTGTTGGGTGAGGAAAAGAAACCCGCCGAACGTCTGAAACTTTCGGTGATGGGCCCCTGGACGCTGAGCGCCAACCTCTACTTGAGTAATGGGGAACGGGTGATCAGTGACCACGGCGCCAGACGCGATGTGATTCAGGCCTATACCCTCGGGCTGAACGACTGGTTGAGCAGACTCACCCGTACCTCCGGGCTAAAGTACTACACCGTGCAGCTCGAAGAATCCCATCTCGGGTTGGTGCTCGACGGGAAGATTCCCACCGCCAGTGGTTACCGCACCTTGCGATCTATTCCACGCAGTGAAGTTCGTAGCTCGTTACAGGAATTGACCGACGCGGTCCAAGCGCAGCACTCGGTGAACTGGATGTGCGCGGTGCCGCACACCGATCCGGCGTGGGTGCAACGGGTTGATCTGTTGACGCAGGCCGGGGTTGATGGGCTGATCATTAACCCGCGCGCTATGGACTACCAGCAGTGGGAACGCATGGCCGGGCTCGTGGAGGCCGGTGGCCGGGTGTACCTCGAAGCACTGACCCCGGGACAGCGTCCAGTGGGAGTGGTGCAGGGCGTGAACGACATTCTCAAACCGTGGCGTACGTTGGGGCTGCCACTGCAGAAACTATCCGCGCTGCGGCTGATGCCGCACGGTGATTTTCGTGCCAGTAGCGCCGGCGAGGTGCTGCAATCTTTGCAACAACTCACCGCCTACGCTCAGGGGCTGGAACAGACCCGCGTCGATGCCTAACACACACGCCCACACAGGTGGGCACGGGATAAATGAGAGACTACTCATGTATCTTAGGAACAAAGGATAAAGACCTTATCCATTGCTGCGCGTAGACTACTGCGATGCTGGCAGGCTGGTTTCAGGGGGAAGATAAATGAAGGCGAAGATCTTGGTCGTCGACGACGACGAAGCGCTGTCGGAAATGATCGGCATTGTGTTGCAAAATGACGGTTTTGAACCGGTATTTTGCTATGAAGGCTCCGGCGCATTGGAAGCCTTCCGCGAAGCCAACCCCGATTTGGTGCTCTTGGATCTGATGCTGCCAGGGATCGACGGAATCGAAGTTTGTAAGCAAATCCGCGCCGAATCAGATGTCCCGGTTGTTATGCTCACCGCCAAGTCCGACACTGCTGATGTGGTGCGCGGCTTGGAGTCCGGCGCCGATGATTACGTGCCCAAGCCGTTCAAGCCAGCCGAACTCGTGGCCCGGGTCCGCGCCCGACTGCGTCCGGCCGAAACTCATACGGCCGAAACCTTGAGTGTTGCCGACGTGAACATTGATGTGGCCGGACACCGCGTCACCCGTGGCGAGGAAGTAATTTCACTGACCCCACTGGAATTTGATCTGCTGGTGACCATGGCACGCAAACCATGGCAGGTGTTCAGCCGTGAGCAACTCTTGGAAGCCGTGTGGGGTTACCGGCATGCCGCCGACACTCGGTTGGTGAACGTCCACGTGCAGCGACTGCGCTCCAAGATCGAAAAGGATCCGGAGAAACCGGCGATCATCCTCACCGTCCGTGGCGTTGGGTATAAGGCAGGGTCAACAAGTTGAACCAGCGCGCAACGACCGGAAAAGAACTTGTCCCGGTCGATCTGCGCCAACAGCAACTTCCCCGGGCGCCACGCTTCTACCGGGTTAAGAACTGGGTGCAGCGGCCGCTGAGTTCGCTCAAGCGGCGCTGGAACCGGCACCTGATGGACCGCACGGTGATTTCCACTCTGCTCTTCACCTCTCTGGCATTGCTGGCGGCCGGGGCATTCTTGTCCAACCAAATCGCCAACACGCTCTTTACCGAACGTTTCAATCAAATTGCCAACGAATCCGAACGGGGACTGACGCAAGCCCGATCGATTTTCGAGTCAGCGGCCACCACCGACCGGGTATCCACGCAGTCGCTGGTTAACAGCACCTTGAGTAGTTTGCAGGGCGATGGGGCTACCGTGGTGCGTGACTTCGTGTTGGTGCCCTTTCCGGGGGATGAGAACATTTATGTCGCTCCCACCGCCTCGGGCGAGCTGACCAGCCGCATCATCCCCGATGACCTCTCCGAACGGGTGATGAACGAATCAGGGATTTTCTGGCGATCGGTAGAGATTCGTTCCGGTGCAAATCAAGTACCGGGAATTGTATTCGGCACTCAGGTGCTCTTACCGCCAGGGGTCGATTACGGGCTTTATCTGGTCTATGACCTCTCCAGTGTGCAGAACACCTTAGAGTTCATCAACCGCGCCATGATGCTCACAGGCTTGATCCTGTTGCTGGTGGTCGGGGTGATTACCTGGTCGGTGAGTCGCACCGTGGTGCGTCCGGTGGCCGACGCAGCCTATGTCTCCGAACGCATCGCCGCCGGTGACCTCGACCGGCGGATGAAGGTGATCGGGGAGGATGAAGTTGCGCGCCTCGGAACAGCTTTCAACCACATGGCCGCATCGCTGCAAGACCAGATCACCCAGCTGAACCAGCTCTCAGCCATGCAACAACGCTTTGTTTCGGATGTGTCTCACGAATTGCGCACCCCGCTGACCACCGTGCGCATGGCAGCGGAGCTGATCTATGACGCCCGTGAAGATTTCGAGCCGATGACCGCCCGTTCGGCTGAGCTGATGTACAACCAGATTGAACGTTTTCAGAACCTGCTCAATGACTTGCTAGAAGTCTCCCGCTTTGACGCGGGCGTGGCGGTGCTGGATCGAGAATCTACCGATTTGGGTGTGATCGTGCGTAAAGTGATCGACACAGCCACTCCGGTGGCCGATGAATACGGCTCCATCTTGCGGCTAAATATCAGTGGGGATGACTGCGTAGCCGAAATTGACCCGCGGCGGGTCGAACGGATCCTGCGCAACTTGGTGCTCAATGCGGCCGAGCACGGTGAAGGTAATCCGATTGATATTTCCCTGGCTCAGGATGAGGACACCGTAGCGGTTTCGGTACGCGATCACGGTATTGGTATCAACGCCGAAGCACAAGCTCACGTCTTTGATCGTTTCTGGCGTGCCGACCCGGCCCGGAAACGCACCACCGGAGGTTCTGGCCTGGGGTTGGCGATTGCCAAGGAAGATACCGCGCTGCACGGCGGACGGTTGGAAGTTTGGGGTGAACCCGGAGTAGGTACGAATTTCCGGTTGACCCTGCCACGTACTCCAGGTGACACGATGACTAGCTCCCCACTACCCCTGGAGCCAAGCATTGTCCCCGACCTGAGCGGTGCCAGCTTGCCTGAGCACTTCCCGCTGACCGGTGAATTGCCAAAGATTGGGTTCGTGCCGCTATTACTGGATGACCCGCTAGAGGACGACATTGCGGACCCGACCACACAAATCGATACGAACTCCGGGGGTGGCAAAGCCGATGGCTCCTAAACTCGTGAGAGTCCTGCTGTTGCTGCTCGCCGGTGTTCTGCTGGTCAGTGGCTGCGCGTCCATTCCGCGCAGCTCCCCGGTGCAACAGATCGACACCCAAGCTGATAACGGTGAACCGCAGGATTATAGTTTTTCGGCGCTGGGGCCCGCCGAGGGAGCTAGCCCGCGCAGCATTGTCGAAGGCTTCATGGAAGCTGGGATCTCCTTGGCTCAGGACTACGCGGTGGCTCGCGAGTTCATGACACCGGTGCTGAAAAACGAATGGAAGGGCACCACCCGAACCCTGGTCTATGATGCCAGTTCGATCATCGGCGCTGACAATGAAAACCGTTACACCATCCAATTAGAGATCACCGCCGAGGTGGATGAAAATGGAATCCGTACCCAGTACCCACCACATTCCACTCGCGCTGTCGATATTGAACTGACCGAGGTTGACGGGGAATGGCGGGTCTCCTCGGCCCCGGACGGAATCATGCTCGAAAGCAGCTATTTCGATCGGATTTTCGCACCCCGTTCCCTGTACTTCTATGACACCAGCTACAACTATTTGGTCCCGGACACCCGTTGGTTCTCATCGCGAAGTGGGGCTGCGACCTCGATCGTAGAAGCACTGCTGGACGGCCCGGCCCCATATCTACAAAACGCTGTGGTCTCCGCGTTCTCCCCAGCCAGCTCCTTGATCCGCTCCGCGGTGCCGATTAAGGATGGGACGGCTACGGTGGATCTGAACCCGGAAACCTTTGAGGACAGCACTGATCTGGCTAAACAGCTGATGCAGCGTCAACTCTCGGCTTCCTTAGCCGAACTGACCTCCGTGGAGCGCGTGCAGATGCAATCCGCGGAAACTGAGGTAGTTATTGGTCCGGTGGCGGCGGACTATGCTGAACCACAAATCAACCCCAGCACCCCGGATACCTTGGTGGGGCTGGTAGAGGACGAACTGGTTTATATTCGTGGGCTGAGCATTATTCCGGTTGGTGGAGTGCCTAATTTGGGCGAATATCAGCCCCAAGCCCCCGCGATGGCCCCGGTGGGCAACCGATTCACCTTCCTGAACGGAGACAGAACCCAGCTTCTGGGAGTGGATGAACGCGGTCAGGTCAGTGTGCTGGCCCAAGGTAGTGAGCTATTACGGCCCTCCATGGATGTGGCGGGGTGGACCTGGACGGTCGATAACGCGGCAGAAACCTCACTGATCGTCGCACCTGCCGATCCGGCCGTCTCGGGAGAAACCCGACCGATTGCCGTTTCCTGGCTGGAAGGTGCGGAAGTGAAATCACTGCGCATATCTCGCGATGGTTCACGCGCCCTCATGGTGTTTGACAACGGTGAACGAGACCGTGTTGTGGTCGCCGGAGTGGTGCGCGATACCGAAGGCGTGCCGCGTGGTTTGAGTGATCGCCCGATGGAGATTTTCCCCAGCGTTCCGGTAAACACTGCACTGTGGAACTCGGATGAGTCGGTGGTGGTCGCGCAGCTGGGACGCAATGAATCGGTACGCGCCGAATTACTGACCTTCTCCGGCGGCAGCGAACAGTTCTCGCCACTACTGGGCATGGTGAACCTGGCGGTAGGCGTGGGGGAGCGCCGCCCGGTCTACGCAGGAACCCTCGATGAATTACACAACCGGGTGGGTAACACTTGGCGGGTTCTGGAAGACTTCGCTTCGGACGTGTCCTACCCGGGGTAAGAAACCCACAATAGGTTGGTGCAGCATCCTGGGTGGCTGAGAAGCGAGCCAGGATACGCCCATGAGTGATAAATGGGTTCGGCGTATCGATGAGCTTTGGTTGCACCGACTGGCAGGGATGGTGCGCTGGGGGTTGAGCGAAACCGTGAATCTGCTGCTGCCCACCAGCTGTGCAGGCTGTGAGCGGGTTGATCACCGGCTTTGCCCCGATTGTCGGCATAGCCTCGCGCGTGCGCTACAGAATATCCCGGTGCCACGCGATCTACGGATGACACTGGAACTGCCCGGTGGTGAGCAACGCTTTTTGACCTGCGCCGCCGGCCGCTACGCCAATGAACTAGCGCGCGCGATCCTCGCCTTCAAGAATCATCAGCGACTCTTTCTGGCCGAACTGTTGGCCCCGTATTTGGCGGCCTTGGCCAACACCATTTGCCCGCCCCAGCCTCGGCAAAGCACTGTGTGGCTGGTCCCGGTACCCAGCTCGTACAAGGCCAGGGCTACCCGCGGATACTGGCCAGTGCACCAACTCTTACTGCGTGCGGACAGACGCGGACTGTTTGATCATTGCCTTGAGGTTCAACCGATCCTGAAATATCGGTTAGCCAGTTCCTGGAAACCAGCACAGAAGGCGAAGAGCGGACGGCAACGACGCGCGTCCACTACTTCGTTTTACGTCTTCCAGGCGCTAACAGACAGACAACAAGTCCTCTTAGTTGATGATGTGCTCACCACCGGCGCGACCATGATCGCCGCCGCACAGGCCTGTACTGACGCGGGATATCAGGTCATCGGCGGGATTGTGGTGGCGTTGACATCGCCTCCAGAGGGACACGGAAAGACCGGATTATGCTAACCGCGATCGCGAATCTCGCTGTCAGATAGTGGAATATTGCGCGAAGTGGCATATGGTGAAGTATGGGTTGCATCACAGATGCAGCGAAGGCCCATCTTCAGTTCAGGAGCTGAGAAAATCCTGAACTGTTGTGTCACCCGACTCTATTTTGGAGGACACCATGGAGCTGAACTACAGCGGCCGCAACATCACCGTTTCTGATCGTTTCCGCGAGTACGTGGACGAAAAAATGGTCAAGGTCGAGCAATTGACCAACAAGGTGCAGCGGATAGATGTCAAAGTCGTCAAGGAAGCTCACGCCCGCAACCAATCCACCGCATTGTCGGTGGAGTTGACCGTCGTGAGCAAGGGACCGGCAATTCGTGCTGAGGCAACCGGTTCGGATAAGTTCGCAGCTTTCGACATCGCATTCTCCAAACTGCTGGAACGTTTACGTAAGGCCCGGGACAAGCGCAAGGTACATCGCGGGAACCACACCCCGGTCGCCGTGCACGAGGCAACCAGCAATCTTCCAAACATCGCCACCGACAAGACGCTGGTGGAACAAACTCTTGAGAATCAGGCCGCAGCCGAAGCAGCGGCTCAGGAAGAGGAAGCCGGATACACGCCGGTGGTTATCCGCCGCAAGGTCTTCCCGGCTGAGGTCATGAGCGTGGATGACGCTGTAGACCGCATGGAAATGGTCGGTCACCCGTTCTACCTGTTCATTGACGAGGCCAATGGGGCACATTCTGTGGTCTACGGACGTCACCAGTACCAGTACGGTGTGATCACCCTTGATCCGTCGTTGAACGAGGATGATGAAGTTCCGACTGAAGTCCGCGGCTACCGCGACGCGTCAGTGAACTAACCCGCAGTTTTCCTCTCGGGATACTCATAAAGTGATGGGCGGTCACGCAGATCTGAGCTTGCAACAGGCTCAACGGATCTGCGTGGCCGCCCAAGGTTTAACGACCAAGCGTCGTGACACGAAGAGCTCGGTGGCCGAGCTGACCGAAGTGTACGGCCGAATCGGTCAGACGCAAGTGGATTCGGTCAATGTGGTTTGTCGCGCACATTACCAGCCACTATTTGCCCGGATCGGAAACTATGACCGGCAGGATCTGGATGCTTTAGTTGCGCAGCCCGCCAGCGGGGTCACCGAATACTGGGGGCACGAGGCCAGTTTCGTGCAAAGTGACTATGTGATGGACCTTGCTCGATGGCGGGACGGGCATTGGGCGGACCGGTCGCAGCGGTTCAACGCCACGCAACGCAGCCTCACACAGGACGTGTTGCAATACTTGCGGGAGCATCCCGGGTCATCCGCCCGTCAGCTCAGCCAGGCCCTAGGGGTCCCTGGTAAGCAGGAAGCCACCGGGTGGGGCTGGAATTGGAACGATACGAAACTGGTTACTGAGGCCTTATTCGGTCAGGCGGAAATCCTTAGTTTGGGTCGCAATCAGCACTTTGAACGTCGGTTTGCGCTAGCCGATCAGGTGCTCAGCGCCCAGCATCGCACGGTTCAAGGGGACCGGGCGGATTCGCTGGGCCGCTTAGTTTTGGCTGCGGCACGCAGCCTCGGTCTGGCCACGGATCGATCTTTGGCGGAATACTATCGGCTGCCGCTGCGCGAGGTGCGTACCGTGCTTCGCGAACTGGTGGATGCTGGGCAACTGGAAAAGGTGCAGGTCTCTGGGCAGCCGGTCGAGTATTATTTGTGGCCCGATACTCCGATTCCGTCGCGCATTTCGCAAACGGTGCGGATCCTCTCGCCCTTTGATTCGATGGTTTTCGATCGTCGACGTTTGGCGGAACTTTTTGACTTCCACTACCGGTTAGAAATCTATGTGCCACAGGCCAAGCGACGGTACGGCTACTACGTTTTTCCCATTCTTCTGGGGCACCGTTTTATTGGCCGGGTAGATCTAAAGGCCGAACGGAAAACCGGGGAGTTGCGCGTGCAGGCCCTGTATTTTGAATCCGCGCCGTCCCAAGACTGGCTGGAACGCAGCAATAATGAATTATGGCGGATGGCAAACTGGCTGGGACTGGACACCGTGAATGTAGGAACTGAGCGAGTGCTGTGTAACCCATGGGCTTTAGCGGCAAATGCCAAACCCAGCAGCGAAATGAGCAAGTAGTTGCAATTACTCACGTAGACTGGGGATCGCCAGAATTTACTGTGCTTGAGATATTGGGAGCTACCACGTGGCATCATTGCTAGAACGTATTTTGCGGACCGGCGACAAGAAGACTCTGAAAAAACTTCGGGTGTACGTCGAGGCAATCAATGCGTTGGAGAGCGAATTTCGCGAAATGACCGACGAGGAACTTCGGGGAGAAACCGAAAAGTTCCGGGCTCGGTATAACGAAGGAGAGTCTCTGGACTCACTGCTCCCCGAAGCCTTTGCCGCGGTGCGTGAAGCCGCTGATCGCGTTCTGGGTATGCGCCACTTCGATGTGCAGCTGATGGGTGGTGCCGCACTGCATTTGGGGAATATCGCCGAAATGCGTACCGGTGAAGGTAAAACCCTGGTAGCTACCGCGCCGGCCTACCTCAATGCGCTCACCGGCAAGGGTGTGCACGTGGTGACCGTCAACGACTTCCTCGCTGAATACCAGTCGGATTTGATGGGACGTGTCTTCCGATTCTTGGGCATGAGCACCGGATGCATCATGGCCAATATGGATCCTGCCGCACGCCGCAAACAGTACCAATGCGACATTACCTACGGCACTAATAACGAGTTCGGCTTCGATTACTTGCGCGACAACATGGCATGGAGCAAGGAAGAGCTCGTTCAGCGCGAACACCACTTCGTCATTGTTGACGAAGTTGACTCGATTCTGATCGATGAGGCTCGTACCCCACTGATTATTTCCGGGCAGGCTTCCGGAGACGTGAATCGTTGGTACACCGAGTTCTCGAAGATCATCACCACCCTGGTTCGCGAAACCGACTACGAGGTGGATGAGAAGAAGCGCACCGTGGGTGTGCTGGAACCGGGCATCGAAAAGATCGAAGATTACCTGGGGATCGACAACCTCTACGAGGCTGCGAACACCCCGTTGATTGGATTCCTGAACAACGCCATCAAGGCGAAGGAACTTTTCAAGAAGGACAAGGACTACGTCGTAGTCAACGGCGAAGTGATGATCGTGGACGAGCACACCGGCCGTGCGTTGGCCGGCCGCCGTTACTCCGAAGGCATGCACCAGGCGATCGAAGCCAAGGAAGGTGTGGAGATCAAGGCCGAAAACCAGACTTTGGCCACGATCACCTTGCAGAACTACTTCCGCATGTACGACAAAATTTCGGGTATGACCGGTACCGCACAGACCGAAGCGGCCGAATTCATGAGTACCTATAAGCTCGGCGTGGTGGAGATCCCGACTAACCGTCCAGCGATCCGCATCGACCAATCGGATCTGATCTACAAGAACGAAGTCTCCAAGTTTGACGCGGTCGTTGAGGACATCGTGGATCGGCACAAGACCGGTCAACCAATCCTGGTCGGTACCACCAGCGTGGAGAAGAGCGAATACCTCTCCCGGCTGCTGGCTAAGCAGGGGGTTCGCCACGAGGTACTTAACGCCAAGAACCACGCCCGTGAAGCGGCGATCGTGGCCATGGCAGGTAAGAAGGGCGGGGTCACCGTCGCCACGAACATGGCTGGCCGTGGTACCGACATTATGCTCGGTGGTAACGCCGAATTCATCGCAGTGGCGGAGATGGAACGCCGCGGGTTGGACCCGGAGAACAACTCCGAAGAGTATGAAGCTCAGTGGGACGAGGTTTTTGCTACCGCCAAGCAAACCGTCTCGCGCGATGCCGAGGAAGTTGCCGCACTCGGTGGTCTCTATGTGCTGGGCACCGAGCGCCACGAGTCGCGACGCATCGATAACCAGCTGCGTGGTCGCGCCGGACGTCAGGGTGATCCGGGTGAATCCCGTTTCTATCTGTCGATGACCGATGACTTGATGCGTCGTTTCAACTCGGGCATGGCCGAACGAATCATGAACAACCCGTCCATGCCAGATGACGTGGCGTTGGAATCCAAGATGGTTTCTAAGGCGATCGAATCTGCGCAGGCACAGGTGGAAGGCGTTAACGCTGAACAGCGCAAGAACGTGCTGAAATACGATGACGTGATGAACCGTCAGCGTGAGGCGATCTATACCGACCGTCGTCGCATCCTGGAAGGCGATGATATCCACGAGAAGGTCGAACACTTCCTTGAGGACGTCATCAAGGCCATGGTTCTGGAAGCAACCCAGGTTGGCCACCCAGACGAGTGGGACCTGCGTCAGCTGTGGACCAACTTCAAGCAAATCTTCCCGATCACCCTGACCGTGGATGATCTGGTGGAGGAAGTTGGCGGTGTCTCACACCTGAGCGCCGAATTTATCCAGGCCGAAGTGCTCTCGGACGCGCAACTGCAGTACCAGAGTCGTGAAGCGGCCGTTGGTGCACAGACCATGCGTGAACTGGAGCGCCGGGTGGTACTATCCACGATTGGACGCAAGTGGCAGGAACATCTCTACGAGATGGATTACCTCAAGGAAGGTATCGGCCTGCGTGCCATGGCCCAACGTGACCCGTTGGTCGAATATCAGCGTGAGGGATACACGATGTTCCTGACCATGATGGAGGGGATTCGTGAGGATGCCATCGGTACCCTGTTCCACCTAGAACTTCCTACGGGCGAGAAGCAGCCCGAAGAAGTCACGGTCAATCTGGGCGAACCTGCTAAGCCGCGCAACTTGCAGTTCACCGGGCCTGATGAGGATGGGGAGGCCAGCACCCGGCGCGAGCAGGCCAGCAGCAATAAGAAGAAGGTGGCCAGCGGTTCGGCGAACCGGTCGAAGAAGAGTAAGAAGCGCTAGAGCACTTCTAACTCGGTCACCTGCCAGCGTCCGTGCCATGGTTCAATTCGAAGAGCCACGGCACGGACGCGGTGTTTAAAGGCCAATACGGCGGCACATTCGTAGGCCCCTGACGCGGTGAGCTCCATACGCATCGTGCGTACTAGCCCATGACTGGTACCTGGAATCGGTTCGAGGCTTAGATCTTGGGTCTCAAGGAGCTGTTGGTCCCGGAGTTTATTGATGCAGCGCGGTTCCATGACGAAGTTTAGTTGCCATAAACTGCGGTACCCGGCCAATATTTCGAAGACCGCCCGTGCAACGGCATGGCAGAGGTGAACCGCGGCTAAGCCAGTGGTTCGCGGTACTGCAGTCCGGTGGAAAATATGGTTCATCGGCTTGGCGATACTGGTAGGTGTCTCGTAGGCCAAGGAATGAATGATCGTGCCACCAGCCAGCCGCACGCTGAGATTAGCTGACGGCTGTGTATGCCACTGGGAACCACGGCGAATGGTTTGCGTCGTAAGTGTCATGATTCGACCTTTCAGGAATCCGTGGTGGGTAAGAGCAGAACCATGCCCACATGAAGCAGATTCGGATTCGCCCCGATACTCTGCTGGTTTAGTGCATGGATTCGTGGCCAATAGCTGGCAATTTCTTGGAGGGTCGCCGAATCTCCCAGATGCTGCTGGGCGATATTCCACAAATTGTCGCCGGGGCGTACGACCACCTCCTGCACAATATTGCGCGGGGTGCTGTGCGGTGCCGGGGCACCCAATGACCGATCCAAGGTAATCGAGGTTTGCCGCGGCACCCACGTGGGTACCGGAGCCACAAGCTTCTCGGTGGCACCGTCAGGCTCCACCGGTTTTTCCGCTTCATTGAGGCTTGAACTTGTGGCGATAAGCTGTGCTCCGAGGTCGACTGCCGAGGCAGGCGCTAAAGCTGGGGCGGTGACCAAGAGCCCGACATTGAGCACCGAGGCGGTCATGCCGCGCAACAAATACGGGCAATGCTTCGACAAGCTTTGCACCAGATCCCCACGCTGACTGTGAGCGGCCCACAAGATGAGTCCTTGACAAAGCAGACCTAAAAAGATCCACAACGTGTAGCCGATGCTGGCCAAAAGAAGCGCCTGAAGGAACATCCCCGTGGCGGCGGGAAGATTTAGAGCCGGCCAGATGGAATCATCAAACTCCATCACGCGCCGGGTCAGCATCGCCAAAAGCAGCATGATCAGGATCAACCCGAGCGATATTACCCCAAACTTCAATCTCAACAACATGATCTCACTTCCTTGCATTTGATGAAGTTTGATTCTGTTTGATATTAATAGTTGCACTTATTTTCTTGTAGGGGAAGAGTGTTGGCAGAATCATTAGCGCTCCGTACAGTGGGGGCATGCGCTGGGAATCCCTGTTTGCCGATTTGGAGGCACAGCTTGAGTCGAAGCTGGCCGAAGACTTACGCGAGGAAATTGCTGAATCCATTCGCATCGAGAAGGCACGCCAGCGTCTGAGCGACCGGTTGCTGGGTCTGGTCGGCAAGAACCTAGCGTTCCGATTATCCGGAGCCCAGGAGGTGACCGGCCGAGTGGGGCCTGTCGGGCAGGACTACCTCTGTCTCGAAGAAGCAGCGGTGAACTGGCTGATTCGTCTAGAGTCCGTGCGATCGATTGCCCTTGCAGATCAGACCCTGAGTCCGAATGGAACCTTATCGCAGGTTAAGTTCGGTGCAGTCGTTCGAGCCATGCTTCGAGATCGCCAAGCGGTCCAAGTTTTTGCGCTTGACGGTGCCCTGTTGGGTGAGGGGATACTGCAGCAGGCGGCGGAGGACTTTTTGGTTCTGGGCATTCACCCACGCGATGAATTCGCTCGTCCGCGTAATCTCCAAGGCCGGGTGTTGATTCCTTATCGGGCAGTGGGGTGGATTACCGGGCAGCACCCCGACTAGTCCACAAACCTGTGGCTTACTCTTCCGTCGTCAAGGATCTTGCACTATGCTCTCCAGCACTATGCGGGTGGCTTGAAGCAAAGTTGGGGGATCATGACAACGGAACAAGACGGGGCGCGCAGATCGTTGACTCAATCGCCACGTGTGCGTCGGGCGCGGTGGCGGGAACCGAGGCTCTTATTGGGATTCGCGTTGGTGGCACTTTCGATCGTGGGGATCGTCGTTCTGATTAATGCCATGGACGAACGCAGCGGGGTGTATGTGGCCACCCAGGATATTTCGCTCGGTGAACCATTGACCGAAAACAATGTCCAAATCCTACAGGTGCAGCTTGGCGAATCCTTGCAGCATTACCTGCCTGCCGAGCTCGATGGAGTAGAACATTTGCGGGCAAACACCTTTATCGGTGCCGGACAGTTGATTGCTCACGATTTTATTGCGCGTAGTGAACTAGGTTCCCGGCGTCCGATCAATATCGATTTGCCCGTTGATCTATCCGCAGCCATCACCCCGGGTAGCAGGGTGGATGTGTGGATTGCGCAGCGCGAACCGGGCACCGCGACCTATGGGACCCCAGCATTGTTAGCGAATCTGGTCGAAGTCTCGGACCGCACCGAACGCGCAGCGGGATTGGTTGGGCAACGTGGGGTGAACCTGGAATTACTGGTCGAGCCGGAATATCTTGAGCCATTGCTTCAGGCGCTAGCCAATGAATCGCGGATCATCGTGGTGTACAACCCGGCGGGGGAGTCCCAATGAGTATTTCGGTGGTGGTGTTGGGAGACAACCAGGCCGTTGTGCATCGGATCGAAAGCTATCAGGGCGACTTGATGGTGGTTCGGGTCTGTCAAGAAATCTCCGAAGCGGTAGCCGCCTGCGCATCTGGAATGGGACAGGTCTTGCTGATCGCTGACCCGCAATTGATGTTACCGACGGAACAGGTGGACTTTGTGCGGGAACTAGACGTCATGCTGGTTCTGCTTGATGAGCATCCTACATCGACTCCGGGTGTGCTGAGCGCCGCACCCACGGGCAGCGCGGCAGATCTAGAACACTTAATTACACGGGGATTGCAGGAACTGGCTCAGGCACAACGCGCCCAAGGAATCATTTCGCCCACCGAGCCCACAACCGACGAACACACCAACGGGATCGTGACCAGTTTCTGGGGTGCTGTAGGTTCGCCGGGACGCAGCACCCTCGCCTTGAACTTTGCCGCCGAAGCAGCAGCCGCCGGTCAGAAGGTCATCCTGATTGATGCTGACACCTACGGGGCCTCGCTCGCGGTACAGCTGGGGTTGTTGGACGAATCGGCAGCTGTGGCACAAATCTGCCGGGTGGTGGATGCGGGCAATTACAACATCTCCCGACTGGAAGCGGTGTGCGCTTCCCTGCAGGTTGGCTCCGCGGTCCTCCGGGTGGCGACCGGGATCCCACGCGCCAGTCGCTGGCCGGAAGTGCGTGCGGCGTCGCTGCGCCGAGCGGTGATGGTCTTTCGGGAACACTATGATCGGGTGGTGTTGGATCTGTCCGCCCCGATTGAAACCGATGAGCAACTTAGCTTCGATACCAACGCCCCACAACGTAATGGGGTGAGCGTCGAGGCACTGCACTTTTCGGACGAAGTCTATATGGTGGTGGCCGCTGATAGCGTGGGCATCCCGCGAGCAATTCGCGCCATTGATGAGTTAAACGATCAGCAATTTAGTGTGCCGTTGCGAATCCTTTTTAATAAAATCGGCACCGGCTCCTCCGGGCGGAGCCCCCGCCGAGCCGTATCCGAAGCCTGGGAACGGTTCGGACCGTCTTATCCGATCGTGGGATTCCTACCTGCAGATCATCAAGTCTGTCAGGCAGCAGTCTTAGCTGGGTGTGCGTTGCTTGAGCTTGCCCCGCGTTGTGCATTACGCGCAGAAATTTCTTCCCTGACACAGAAAAATCTTCCATTTCGATTAGGTGCCTCCAAAGTGGCCCAAAAGCGGGACACAATGTGAACTAACCCACGAAAAAACGCGATAGGCTGGAGGGAATTGAGAATTCGCAATGACGCGAATCGTTGATCTTCACTCTTGGAGGCGTTCAGTTGAACTCGTCGGAATCGGCCGTGTCAGCAGCATTTGTCAAGGCGACACTAACCAACGATCTGATCAGTGAGTACTATAAACAAATAGCCAGAGAGGACTTCGCTGCCTACCAGCCAGGAGAGCTGGAAGATCGCGTGGCCACCCATCTGGACGTTGGCTTTAGCCGTGAGGCCAAAGAAGCCAATGTTGTCCTGCAACCACAGGCAGGGCGCACCATTGTGTACATCGCCACCGACGACATGCCGTTCTTGGTTGATTCGGTTACCACCGAACTGGTGCGCCAGAAACTACCCATTCATTTGGTGGTGCACCCGACCTTCGTGGTCGCACGTGACA
Source organism: Glutamicibacter uratoxydans (assembly GCF_050753455.1). Lineage (GTDB taxonomy): Bacteria > Actinomycetota > Actinomycetes > Actinomycetales > Micrococcaceae > Glutamicibacter > Glutamicibacter uratoxydans_A. The sequence goes on along the minus strand of NZ_CP192736.1, from coordinate 2,160,921 downwards.
AGGAATCCGGTCAGATTCGTTCCCTCACGGCCACCAACGAGCATCACACTGCTAGCGGGGACACCGCAGCACTATCGGACTTAAGCGCACTAACAGTCCAAGATGCACATACCGTGGTGGAATCCTGGATTTCAATCGAACTGGATCAGGAAGTCAGTCAGGCCCGAGCCGCGCAAATCCGTGAAGGCCTGCTCACCATTTTGCGCGATGTGCGACTCGCGGTGCAGGATTGGCCGATCATGTTGGATCGCGCGAGCGAGATTGCCGAATCCCTGCCTAAGATCGTTGGAGCCGAAGAGCTGCCAGATTTGGATCAGGCCGTGGAGCTGCTCAATTGGATGGTGGACGGACGCTTCACCTTCCTGGGCTACCGCGACTATGAACTGGTGACCGAATACGGTGAGGACGTTCTGCGCGCCCGCCCCGACAGTGGGTTGGGCGTCATGCGTGACGTTGATGACCGTGGCGCACTGCACCTGACCAAGCGGGGCCGTGACACCGCACGTGATAAGCGGGCGCTGGTGATCACCAAGGCTAACGCACGTTCCACCGTGCATCGGGGTACCTACCTAGACTACGTGGGTGTGAAGAGCTTCGATGCCAATGGCAACGTGGACGGTGAACGTCGTTTCATCGGTCTATTCGCCTCCACCATGTACTCGGCGAGTGTCACCACCGTGCCGCTGGTGCGCGAAAAGGTCGACGCCGTGCTCAAGCAAGCTGGGTTCGCCCCGAATTCACACTCGGGCAAGGACATCGTCACGATCTTGGAATCCTACCCGCGTGACGAGCTTTTCCAGATTTCTGTTGAAGACCTGACACAGACGGCCTTTGGCATTCTTCGTCTTCAGGAACGTCGCCGTACCTCAGTATTCCTGCGCGCCGATGACTACGGTCGTTTCATGTCTGTCATGGTTTATCTGCCGCGTGACCGTTTCTCCACGCTAGTTCGTCAACGTATTGAAGACGTGCTGCAACGGGCCTTTAACCCCGATTCTATGGAACACGATGTGATGATGGGTGACTCCACCCTGGTTCGCTTGTTCTACCGAATTCGCTTGCAACGCCACGGCTTGGCACCGGTGATCGATCGAAAGGCGCTGGAAGCGGATATTGCTCGCGCCGTGCGTTCCTGGGGTGAAGCCGTAGGCGATGTGGCGCGCGATCAACTGGGTGCCGATCACGCACGGTCGCTGGCGAGCTCTTGGTCTGAAGCCTTCCCGGAATCGTACAAGGTGCAGTTCGAGGTTGAGGACGCACTGGCGGATATTGAGCGTTTTACCGAGCTGGATGATCCCACTCAAGCTGGTCCTTTGGTTTCCTTCTATGAACCGCTGGAGCAGAGTGAGGACAGTTTGGTCACGGCGCGGATGAAGATCTATGTCCGTAAGCCTTTGCTCTTGTCCCGGATCCTGCCAGTACTTCAAGACCTGGGTCTGGAAGTTGTTGACGAGCGTCCCTTCGAGCTCAATCCACGTGATGGAGAGCGACGCTACATCTATGATTTGGGTCTGAAGATCGATGACGAGATCGAATTCGATGTCGTCAAGGAGCAATTGGCTGAAACCTATGCGGCAGTGGCGCGCAATCAGGTGGAATCGGACAAGCTCAACGCTTTAGTTTTGCGTGAAGGACTGCACTGGAAAGAAGTGGCGATGTTGCGCGCCTACGCGCACTACCTGCTGCAGCTCGGTGTCCCAAACTCCACGGATTTCATTGCTAACACGCTGATTAGTAACGCTGCGGTGACTCATGGCATTGTCGCGCTCTTCCACGCCATCTTTGATCCGAAGCATTCCAGCGAAGCCTCGGAAGTTGCTCGACTTGAGGCACACGCGCGTATCACCAGTGCCTTAGAAGCGGTGCCGGCCCTTGACGCTGACACCTTGCTGCGGCGTTTTGTGAAGGTTATTGAGGCCACCAAACGCACCAACTACTACACCGACTCTGAAGCGCAGGGTTTCAAGCTTGCGCCCGCCGAAATCGACTTCGCCCCATTCCCTCGTCCGAAGCACGAATTTTGGGTGTACTCGCCACGCATCGAGGGCGTGCACTTCCGGTTTGGCGCGGTGGCACGTGGTGGGCTGCGTTGGTCGGACCGACGAGAGGATTTCCGCACCGAAGTCTTGGGACTGGTCAAAGCCCAGATGGTGAAGAATTCAGTGATTGTCCCGACCGGTGCGAAGGGCGGTTTCTACGCCAAACAGTTGCCTAATCCGGCCGTTGATCGTGGGGCGTGGGTAGAAGAGGGTAAAGCCTCCTACCGCATCTTCATCTCGACCATGTTGCAGCTAACCGACAATATTGTCACCGACGAGCAGGGGCAACGGGTCGTACCGCCAGTGGACGTGGTGCGTCGCGACGGAGATGACACCTACTTGGTAGTTGCCGCCGATAAGGGAACCGCAACATTCTCGGATACCGCGAATGAGATCTCCGCAGAGCGCGGCCACTGGTTGGGCGATGCCTTCGCGTCCGGCGGCTCGGTCGGCTACGACCACAAGGGCATGGGGATTACCGCACGCGGGGCCTGGGAATCGGTCAAGCGTCACTTCTTCGAGTTGGGAATCGACACGCAGAGTGAAGAGTTCACCGCCGTGGGCATTGGAGACATGTCCGGCGACGTCTTCGGTAACGGGCTGTTGCGGACGAAGACCGTGAAGCTGGTCGCTGCTTTCGATCACCGTGACATTTTCTTGGACCCTAATCCGGATCCTGCCGTGTCCTTTGCAGAACGCCAGCGGCTCTACGATCTACCGCGTTCCAGCTGGGCGGATTACAACCCTGAACTGATTTCTGCGGGCGGCGGAGTCTTCTCACGTTCCCTGAAGTCGGTACCGTTGAGCCCAGAAATTCAGCAGTTGCTGGGACTACCTGCCGAAACAACTTCGCTGAGCCCGAACGAACTGCTCAAGGCGATCCTGTCGGCCAAGGTAGATTTGCTCTACAACGGCGGGATTGGCACCTACATCAAGGCCAGCACCGAGGGACACTCGGAAGTGGGAGACCGAGCGAACGACCTGATCCGTATCGATGGCCGCGACGTTCAGGCCAAGGTGATCGGCGAAGGTGGCAACCTGGGAATGACCCAGCGTGGACGCATTGAAGCAGCCGCGGTCGGAGTAATTCTGAACACCGACGCCATCGACAACTCTGCCGGTGTGGATACTTCTGACCGCGAAGTTAACATCAAGATTTTCGTTGATCGTCAGGTGAAGGCCGGAGAAATTTCGCCGGATGAACGTGCCGAATTCTTGATCTCGATGACCGACAATGTGGCCGAGTTGGTGCTGCGCACCAACTTCGACCAGAATGTGCTGCTGCTCAATGAAAAGCACGCCGCACTGACGTGGACCCCGGCCTATGGACGTCTGATGGACTGGCTGGAAGAGCATGCCGACCTGAACCGTGAACTGGAGTTTCTACCGAGCAACTCTGAGCTGGAAACGCGGCGGTCTTCCGGTGGCACTATGACCACTCCGGAACTGGCCGTGCTGACCGCTTATGCCAAGATTCAGCTCGCCCAGGCCCTCTCCGGCACCGAGTTGATCAAGGACGACTACTTCCGTAGTACGCTCAAGCGCTACTTCCCAAGCAAGTTAGTCGAACGTTTCGGGGATGAATTGGATTCGCACCCGCTGCGCGATGAAATCGTTGCCACGGTGGTCGCTAACGAGATGGTGAACATTGGCGGTATCACCTACTTGTTCCGTGCCATGGAGGAATCCAGTGCCAGCGAGGAACAGATCGCTAAGGTCTTCTGTGTGCTTCGCGAAATCTATGAGTTCGATTCGTGGTTCCAGCAGATCAATGCGCAGCCAGCTGGCCGCAGCATCGAATACTGGAGCCGGCAGCACCACGATATGCGCCGTCTGCTGGACCGTGCCACGCGGTGGATGCTGAATCATGCGGATCTGAGCCAGAGCCTGGACGACTTGGTCTCCCGGTTCGCAACGAAGGTTCACGAACTGCGCGCACAGCTGCCTGAGCTACTGCGTGGAGTGGATGCGGCACGCTTTAGCACCTGGCGTCAGGATGCCATGGAACACGGTTTGTCCAACGAACAGGCTACCCACTGGGCCTCTCAGTTCGAGTCCTACCCGCTGTTGGACATCGCCGACTTCATCTTCCGCACTAATGCGGATACTGAAAAGGTGGCCACCACCTACTTCCAGCTATTCGCTCGCTTTGAGATCGACGCCCTGCTCAATCGGATCACCGCGCTTCCACGTACCGACCGCTGGAAGGCCTTAGCCCGTGCGGCATTGCGCGACGATCTCTATGCGACAGTGGTCGATATGACCGATGATGTGCTCGATGTGGCCGGTGACCTGCCGGATGCCGGTGCGCGTGTTGCAGCGTGGGAAGAGGAAACCGCGGCTAACCTTGATCGTGCGAAGAAGATGTTCCACGAAGTGAACAGCTTGGAACGCGATGACATGTCCTCGCTTTCGGTAGCCCTTCGCCTGCTGCGTTCGATCGTCCGAAGGAAGTAAATAGCCCATGGCCCTCATCACCGAGCAACTGCGACAACAATCCCGGCTCGGGCCCGGTGATGAGGACTGGCTCCACCTACTGGTGGGGGACTGGCAACTCGTCGCGGATCTGGCATTCGCAGACCTCGTGCTGTGGTTCCCCACCGGGGATGGATCATATGTGGCGTTGGCGCATGTGCGCCCTTCCACTGCGCACACGGCATTCCATACCGATTTCGTCGGTGAACGGATCCGCAAGGACTTGAGAATCATGGTGGACCGCGCCTGGGACACCGGGCAACTCCAACGCTCCGTGGAACAACCCTTTGATTTGGTCGGTCAAAGCACGGTGCAGGCTGTCCCGCTGGTGCGTCAAGGACGTAAGGTCGCGGTCATTACCACGCACTTCGATCTGGCTTCCAGCCGGACTGCATCAAACCTCGAGCTGGTGTATCGGCAAAGTGCCGAAGATCTGTTGCTTATGGGCACCCGGGGGCTCTGGCCGGATTTTGCGAGTCCCACCGGCTCACGACGCGGTGCCCCGCGCGTGGGTGACGGGTTCATTCGCTTGAACGCCGGTGGTGTGGTCGAATACGCCAGCCCGAACGCGGTTTCTGCCTTCCGTCGCCTCGGCGCCGCGGAAGTACTTCAGGGACAATCCTTATCTGATGTCACCATGGCGCTGGTCAGTGACCGTCGGGTGATTGATGAAACCTTACCGCTGGTGTTGCAAGGCAAAATGCCATGGCGGACCGAAATCGAATACATGGGCGTAAACATTTCCCTGCGCGCAATTCCGTTACGAGATGAGAAACAGCGCTGGGGAGCGCTCGTGCTTTGCCGTGACGTGACCGAGCTTCGTCGGCGCGAAAAGGAACTGGTAACCAAGGATGCGACCATCCGTGAAATTCACCACCGAGTGAAGAACAACCTGCAAACCGTGGCGGCGCTGTTGCGCATGCAGTCACGACGCATGAATTCGGCCGAAGGTAAACAGGGGCTGGAGCAAGCGATGCGGCGGGTCGCAACCATCGCATCGGTTCACGAATTCCTCTCCAAGGGGCTGAACGAGACGGTGAAATTCGATGATTTGATGGATCGACAGTTCCGTCTGATCGTGGAAATCGCCTCGCCGGGCCAGCGAGTTGAAACGGTGCGAGAAGGCCAATTTGGGATGCTGCCAGCCGAACTAGCCACTCCTTTGTCGTTGGTGATCAACGAACTAGCAACTAATGCAGTGGAACACGGGCTGGCCGGTCGCGACGGACGGGTACAGCTCGTTGCTCAGCGTTTCGCCAAGAATCGGCAAGACTGGCTCCGGGTAAGCATCAGCGACGATGGCCATGGCATGCCGACGGAGGCAGTGAACGAAGGACTGGGATTGCAGATCGTGCGAACCCTCGTCACCAGCGAACTGCGCGGAGAAATCCTTTGGACACAAGTCAATGGGCAGGGAACTGAAGTGGTGATTGAAATGCCACTGGAACTGCGTAAATCAGCTCTCTGAGAGCCGAAACAACGCACAAGGTGAGGGACAGTATCTGTCCCTCACCTTGTGCGTTGAAGTTTCTTAACTCTAACGGTAGAGCTTCATATGAGCCTTGACGCTAGCTACATAGGTCTTGGTATCGGAGTACATGCCGTACTTCCGTACACCACCCAAGCCTTGGTAGTAGGCGGCGATGGCCTGATCCAGGTTCGCAGCATTATCAATGTTGTACTTAATCGTTGCGATACCTGCGACGACATTGTCTTTCGGATCGAGCAAGTTAAGCTTGCGTCCAACTCGAGTCGACATCCACTCGCCGGTGCTAGGAATGACCTGCATCGTTCCAATTGCGTTGGCGGGGGAGACCGCACGCTGATTGAAACCAGACTCCTGATGGGCATGTGCCAGAGCCAGCGCGGGATCCACTCCCATGCTCTGTGCGGTGCTACGGATCAGCGCCTGCATTTCACCCTTGCTTGGCACCGAAATGGAATCCAAGTAATCCTTGTTCTCATTGGCGTTGCGAACCGTTGCATCGGGGTAGGTGCGTCCCAAGAACGTGTTGCCGATCTTCTGATCGGACTGTGGCTGTGACTTCTGCGTCGAGTTCGGCGCAATTGAGGAACCACTGATGCTGAGTTTGGTATTGATCTGCAGTGGGGTGTGCACACTGATCTGTGGGTTCAGGTCCAAGAGACGGCTTAGGGAAATGCCATGTGCCGCGGCAATGCCCCCAAGGGTATCGCCGGCTTTGACGGTGTAGCTACCGGAGCTACTTTCCTGCTTCGGTTTGGCCTCGCTCTTCGGTGCCGCCTGCCCGGACAGCTTGAGCTTGTTTCCCGGGTAGATCAGTGACTTGCCGTTGAGGTTATTCAGGCTCATGAGAGTGCTCAGCGACATTCCATGACGTGCCGCAATCGCGCCCAAGGTGTCACCGGACTTGACGGTGTAGCTCGTGAGCTCGCCCGAACCCCGAGTGTTCTGCGAGGTCTGTGGCTTGCTCTCGGCCTGCGCGTTGCTGCCGCCGAAGTTCAGGGTTTGGCCGACGATGATGCGGTCTGCTGAGGGGTTGCCAGCGGCTTTGCGGACCTCGTTGAGCGAGACGCCGAGGCGCATGGCGATGTGGCCCATGGTGTCGCCAGCGCGCACGGTGTAGCTGGAGTGCGTGCCCGATCCCTTTGTATTAGTGGAGGTCTGGGGCTTGCTCTCGGCCTGCGCGTTGCTGCCGCCGAAGTTCAGGGTTTGGCCGACGATGATGCGGTCTGCTGAGGGGTTGCCAGCGGCTTTGCGGACCTCGTTGAGCGAGACGCCCAGGCGCATGGCGATGTGGCCCATGGTGTCGCCAGCGCGCACGGTGTAGCTGGAGTGCGTGCCTGACCCCTTGGCGTTCTGGGAAACCTTCGTAGTAGTTTTCGCAGAGCTTGATCCACTAGGAACCTTCAGCTTCTGACCAACTCGAATCAGGTCACCACTGAGATCATTGATCTTCTTTAGTTCTGCAACTGTCGTGTCGTGTTCACGAGCAATGCTCCACAAGGACGCACCGGAGGTAACTTCAATTTCCTGCAGTTGTTGCTGCGCCGGGAAACCCAGAGTTGGGATGCGTGAGGCAAGCAGATTGGCCTTGATATGTTCTTCGGCAATCTTCACCGACTCAACAGAAACGCCCTTTGGAACTAATAAAGAGGTGCTTGGTAGTTCAACGGGTGCGGCCTGAGCCGGTGCGGCTGCGAGGCTTCCGAGTACCACCGCAGGGATAGCGGCGCTAGCTGCGGCACCCAGCGCACTCTTAGTGACGCGATTCGAAACTTGGGGCATTAGATCTTCCTCGTTTTGAAGGCTGCAATGAAGCGTTCTCGGCCAATCCCATGCGGGGGTCGTTACTCATGAGGACCGTGTTGCAAATGTTATCAAAGTGATACATGAAAATTTACACTACTAGGGTGACGCAATGAAACTACTGTGGCGAGCTTTGACGAAAATTCTTTTGACGTTCAGAAACTTGTGGGAACCTTGAAGTGTGAAAGAGATTGAAAACCTAGTAAGCGAATGGCTTACCCTGCCTGATCTAGCCGAAGCGCTGGAAGTGGATATTCGCGAAGTCCACCGATTGATCGATGACCGTAAGATTGTTGCCCTGCGTGTGGGGGAACGTCAGATTCGTTCGGTTCCAGCGCAGTTCGTTATGAATGGCCAAGTCGTCGACAGTCTTAAAGGAACCTTGAGCGTGTTGAAGGATGCCGGATATAGCGATGAGGAATCCTTAGCGTGGCTGTTTACTGCCGATGAGTCATTGCCAGGAACCCCCATGCAAGCACTTCGTGAGGGACGGAAGACTGAAATTAGACGGAGAGCCCAAGCCCTAGCTTGGTAACTAAATAGCCTGGTGACCAATTTCTTGGACACCAGGCTATTTTTCCTTATTCCATATTTGGGAATCGACGCGCTGGGCGCGGTCTATATCAAAAAGTAATTATTTGTTTCGTTTGGTCACAGCATCGCTCAGGAACGACATGCCCGCTAAAGCGAGTTCGTTCGCCGGAATTTTCTCTAGCGCGGCCAACGCATCAGAAGTCAACTCAGCGATATTGGACTCGGTTTTGGCCAAAGCCCCGCAGCGTTCCAGGATTGCGCTGATCTTCTTGACTTCGTTAGGGGTCAGATCCGGTGCCCCTAAGCGGGCAGAAATCAGCTGCTTTGAGGCATCATCTGCTAGCAGCATGGCATGGGCAATCAATTCGGTGCGTTTACCTTCACGCAAATCATCACCCGAAGGCTTGCCGGTAATCGAGGGATCGCCGAAAACACCCAGCACATCGTCGCGCAACTGGAACGCTTCACCAAGCGGTAACGCGAAGGCTCGATAAGAGCTCAGCAACTCCTCATCGGCACCTGCCAACGCGCCGCCGAGCAGAAACGGATTCTCGGTAGAGTATTTCGCTGATTTGTATCGCACAATGTTTCGGGCACGACGCACAGCCTCCTCCGGGTCGTAGGACGACCCAGCGGATTCTTCCAAAATATCCAAATACTGGCCGGCCATCACTTGCGTACGCATCTGGTTGAAAATCGTGCGTGCGCTGGCTCCCGCCGATTCGACGGAGGCAAAAACTTCCTCACTCAATGACAGGCACAGATCCCCGGCAAGGATTGCGCTGGCCCCGCCATAGTGCTGCGCGTCCCCGTCAAGCTTTAGCTCACGATGCTGAGCTTCGAAACGCTTGTGGACACTAGGTTTACCACGACGGGTGTCGGATCGATCGATCAGGTCATCGTGAATCAGTGCGGCTGCTTGGAAGAGTTCAAGTGCCACACCCACCTTGACGATGTCCTCATTTTCTGGCTGACCGCCGGCACCTATGAAACCCCAAAATGCGAAAGCCGGCCGAAGTTTCTTCCCGCCGCCGGTGAGGTCTTTGATGGCGTCCACGAGTGCAACTGCGCTACTGGCAATTTGACCGACTTCCGCACTCTTTGCGGCAAGGAAAACCTCGAGGTTATCAGCCACCCGTTGGGAATACGACGTGGTGAGCTCCTCAGCCTGAGGGGTAAGGTCAACAATGGATTCAGGCAGCGACATTCGTTTCCAATTCTCGGAGGAAGAAGTGTGGGGCGACGTTCTCCACTCTACAGTGAATCGGATACATCACCGATGTGGGGGTTCTGGTGCGTCGCACTAATGCGAATAACCGTGAGCGTCGGTGACGCTCAGTAGACTGAGCAGTATGAACGAGAAGCCTGAGCGGGCCATACTGCACGTCGATATGGATGCGTTTTTCGTCTCGGTCGAGCTCCTGTCACGTCCCGAGTTAGTGGGAGAGCAAGTCATCGTCGGCTTCGCCTCCGGACGCAGCGTTGTGCTGTCGGCGTCCTATAGTTGCCGGGCCCTCGGAGTCCGATCGGCAATGCCAATGTCCCAAGCTCAAGCTCTGGCGCCGCACGCAAAGATAATCGAACCGAACCACGCGCAGTATTCGCAGGTTTCTCAGCGCATTATGGGCTATTTTTCGACCATCACCCCACTCGTTGAACAACTGAGTATCGACGAGGCATTCTTAGATGTCACCGGCAGTCTTAGACGCTTGGGCGGCCCGGTCGCTATTGCCGAGTCGATTAAGCAGCACCTGGCCCAAGAACTGGGGTTACCAGCAAGCGTCGGAGTCGCAAAGAACAAGTTTGTGGCCAAGCTGGCTTCGGAACACGCTAAACCCAACGGTTTAGTTGTGGTACCTCCGGCACGCACCGTGGAATTCATCCATCAACTACCGATTGGTGCCTTGTGGGGTGTTGGGCAACGCACATTAGAACAACTCGATCGGGCAGGGATACAGACAGTTTCTGATCTAGCGGCGCATTCTGAATCATCGATCGTGCAACGCTTTGGTGAACATGGCAAGAATCTCTACCGATTAGCGCACGGAATCGATGAGCGGCCGGTTAATCCGGTGCGTGAAGAGAAATCGATCTCTGCCGAGCACACCTTCGCGACCGATCTGTGGGATACCCAAAGTTTGGAAAATGAACTCGTTGAACTCAGCCACCGGGTAGCCGCACGGCTACGTCGGGGCAGGAAGTTAGCTGAGACCGTAGCCATCAAGATTAAATATGCGGATTTCACGACTACAAACCGTTCGAAGACTTTGAGCGCACCAAGTGACTCACCCTCACTGATCAGCAACGGGATTATTGAACTATTCCGCAAACTCCAGCCTTTGGACCAGGCAGTAAGGCTCGTTGGTGTTCGGGTGGAGAAATTAGCTCAGGCAAACGTGGGCCTACAGATGACCCTTGACCCTAAAGACGAAAAGACTCGGGAGGCTGAGAAGATCGCAGATTCGATTGCTTTACGCTTCCCGACCGGTCGTCTCACCCCGGCCAGACTGGTTAAACCACACAAACCTGATGACTCGTCGGAATAGTTGCTGAAGGTTTCAACAGAATCCGGGATCAACTAGCAGGCGAGTGGTGAAAAAGACTATCCTTAGAGATACGTAGACGAAGTAGCTGGAACAAAATCCTAGGTCTATTCGTTATATGTGTTGACGGAGGAAGAAACCGTCAGGGAAATGATTGGGAGGAGAGGACGATGCCGCTATCCGAGCATGAGCAACGTCTGCTGGAGCAGCTGGAAAAGCAGTTGCATGAAGATCGTCGCTTCGCTTCCAACATGAAGGCGTCTGGAAACGCTGGCAAACTTTCAACCCGTCATATTGCGTTGGGTGCGCTGGTCTTCATCATCGGTTTAGCTGCGCTGATTTTTGGTATTTCGCAGCACCTGATCATTGTCGGAGTCATTGGCTTCATCGTGATGTTTGGTGGGGTGGCGCTTGCGCTGAAGAAGTCGTCAACAGGGAAGATTGGCGGTTCTCCTAGTTTTGGACGGACGAAGAGTCCTTCGGGCGGGAATTCCCAGTTCATGTCTGGCCTGGAAGAAAAATGGAATCAGCGTAAACGTGATCAGGACGGGCGCTGACGCCTGCTAAGTGAGCGAAGGCACGATCCAATTGGATCGTGCCTTTTTTATGCCCAAAAATTATTCTCCAGACTGATACGCAGTGGATTCACGGCAAGCTCTAAGAAAGCCCCATTCACAACACTGCACTCACGGATCTTTGCCCCACCCCAGACCCCCACTTTCCTCCACGCGCGTGATCCGTGGCCTGAATAACCCCTAAATCAGCAGATTTCTGCTTCATAGGCATCCTCGATTTGGAATGGGCGGACAAAACCCTCCACCGAGCACCCCCTGTAAGAACCCTGATAATTCCGGGTTCTTTTCTCCATTTAAGGATGAAACCGCCTCTAATCGCGTTGACAGTGGAGGGGTGTGGAGTAAAGTGGAGCGTAGTAGAGGGAGATGGCAGAATCACCACTTCTCGTGAAAGGCGGGGTACGTGTTCTTAGGGACGTATACACCACGCCTTGATGACAAGGGGAGGCTGATTCTACCTGCCAAATACCGTGAAGAGCTGTCCTATGGGCTGGTGCTGACTCGTGGGCAGGAACGGTGCATCTATGTCTTTAGCCAGCGGGAATTTGAGAAGCAACATGAGCAACTCGCGCAAGCTTCGCTTTCTTCTCGCCGGGCACGAGACTATGCACGTGTGTTCCTGTCCGGTGCCTCAGATGAAGTGCCAGACAAGCAAGGGCGGGTCACAATCCCAGCGATGCTACGTAGCTACGCCGCACTAGACCGTGAGGTCACAGTGATCGGTGCAGGTAACCGCATTGAAATTTGGGATAGCACGGCATGGCAGGAATACCTGCAGCAGCAAGAAGATGCCTTCTCCGATACTGACGAGGAAGAAATACCTGGTCTTAGCTAAAGCCTAATCAGCTTGGCAGAGCACCAAGGCTGGGATGAGATCTCCAGCCACCTTAAAGCAGCACGGGTCTGACTTCACTTCCCCGGAGTCAGAACCGATGCACCAGCTTTGGGTTGGAGGGGGATCTGATCTCAGTACAACGACACGGCGACAAGGGGGCACAATGCCAGCGAACGACGAACCACGGCCAACAGCAGAACGGCACATTCCAGTCCTGCTGGATCGCTGCATTAATTTGTTGGCCCCAGGCATCGAGCGGGCTCATGCCGAAAATCGTCGGGCGGTTGTCGTTGACTGCACCCTAGGAATGGGCGGTCACTCTGAAGCCATCTTGCAGCGTTATGAAAACCTGCACTTGATTGGGTTGGATCGTGACGAGCAGGCCCTGGCTTTGGCCGGTGAACGGTTAGCCGCTTTCTCTGAACGAACCGACTTGGTTCATGCTGTTTACGATGAAATCGCCGATGTGGTCGAAGACTTGGGATTCGCTGGTGTAGACGGAGTACTCTTCGACTTAGGAGTCTCCTCTTTACAGTTGGACGAACGCGATCGGGGCTTTGCGTACTCCTATGACGCGCCCTTGGATATGCGGATGGACACTTCCGTTGGACCGACCGCAGAGGATTTGGTCAACGATCTTGAACGCGAAGAGCTGCAACGGATTATTCGCCAGTGGGGCGAAGAAAAATTTGCTGGCCGGATCTCGTATGCCATCGTCGAAGCGCGCGCGAAGCAACGCATCCGCACAACTTCGGAGCTTGTCGAGGTCATTCGTTCGGTCATCCCCGCTGCGGCAGCGCGAAACTCCGGTCACCCTGCCAAACGCACCTTCCAGGCTTTGCGGATCGCTGTTAACGAAGAGCTTGACGTACTAGAACGCGCGATTCCGGCTTCCATGCGGGTGCTCAACACGGGTGGACGAGTAGTAGTGATGAGTTACCACTCGCTGGAAGACAAAATCACGAAGAAGTTCTTTGTCAAGGAATCCACCTCATCGGCCCCTCCGGGGTTCCCTGTCGAGCTGGAGGAACATAAGGCTGTGTTCAAGGTCCTCACGAAAGGGACCGAGAAACCGACCGACGAAGAAATTGCGGAAAACTCTCGTGCTGCATCGGCTCGCCTGCGGGCCGTGGAGCGTATTTTCAAGAGGAGCTAGCATGAGCCAACGCGCACCACGCCGTCTGCCCAAGACCGCCGCTTACAACTCGCAGCAGCTGGTTTCCGGGGCTACCGCCGCCGCGGTTCAACCGGAACCGGTGGCCGCTAGCGAGGTGCCCTTCGTCGACTCTAAACGGCGGATGACGCTCTCCCTCGTTCCACATTCCTCATCGCAGCGCCGCCGGCCACTGATCGTGATGATCGCTGTGTTGGTGGTTCTGGCATTCGCAGTGATTGTTTCACTGGTGCTGCTCAATACCTCGGTGGCTCAGCGGCAATATGAAATGGTGAGCCTGCGTAACCAGGAGCGCGTGCTCTCCCAAGAGAACCAGACGTTGCTTAAAGAAGCTCAGTCCTTAGCCGCACCGCAGACCTTAGCTAAGCGTGCCAAGGAGCTAGGTCTAGTGGCACCGGCCGCTCCGGGACTGGTTGATTTGCAAACAGACACCATCACGCAGTCGGCAGAGCCAGCAACGAAACTCGAAGGCGATCGCGCCAACTATGCGAGCCTTCCGCTTCCGGGTGAAAGCATTCGTTCCAAAGCAAGTAACGATGCCGAGAGTGCCAAGGTTGCCGAAGCTAACCAGAAGAAGGCGGCCGAGGCAAAGAAGCAGGAAGCCGAGCAGAAGGTTGCCGAAAGCCAGAAGCCGAAGGCCGAAACCAAGGAACGTGAAGTTGCTTCGGATGGACGGCCGGTCTTTGACAGTGAAGAGCTGAACGGCGGCACGATCCCGGCACCATCGGTCAAATCCCCGACAAACTAATGAACCCTTTCTAAGCTAGAAGGTGGCGGCACCACACGCTGTCGAACTATAAGTTGAGGGGAAAGAGCAGGATTATGAACTCAACGACCGTTGACACAGCGAAACGACGCATGCGACTCATCTTGATTCTGTCGCTGGCAGCACTATTGGCCATCGCCGGCCGACTGTTTTATGTCCAAGGTATCAACGCGGCCCAAGTCGCTGACGCTGCGCAACAGGACCGGCTACGGGAACAGGTGATCACCCCGGCACGTGGCTCAATCGTGGACCGCAATGGCACCATCCTGGCCGTGAGTGTGGATCGCTATGATCTGGTCATCGACCAACGCGAACAAAAAGACACCTTCGGACGTCTCAAGCTGGATGGCTCCAACGAGCGGGAAAGGGTGAGCTACGAGCAGGCTGCCGAAGAGATCGCCACTATTCTCGAACAGGATTATGAGCAGGTCTATCAAGCCATCCGTCCCGCCTCCGGACAAAAGCCCAAGGGCTATGTGATCGTTGCCAAGGGGGTAACCCCCGAGATTAAGACCGAGGTCATGGAAGTAGGTGTGCCTCGCCTGGTCTCTCAGCTGCGCAGTGAACGGCAGTACCCGCAAGGTGTAATTGCTGGCCCGTTGCTTGGTTTCGTGCGTAACTCCGAAGACCAAACCTCCGTGGTGGGTGCCGAAGGCCTGGAACTGAGTCAGGAAGATCGGCTCCGCGGCACCGACGGCAGCCGCAAGATCGAGGTAGGCGCCGACGGGGTCCGTATCGCTGTGGCCGATGTCGAAGAGATTCCGGCAATCAACGGCCAAGACGTGCAGTTGACCATCGATTCCGACATCAACTTCGTCGCCCAACGCGAGGCGGAAAAAACCCGTGCGCGCTACAACGCCGAATGGGTATCGGTGGTCGTGATGGGTGTGAAGAACGGCAAAATTTACGCCATCGGTGACTCGGCACAAATGGACCCGAACGATCCGGGGGCCACCCCGAGCGAATTCCGCCGCTCCGTGTCCATTACCCGCGCCTTCGAGCCTGGTTCTACCGGCAAGGCGGCAATTTTCGCCGCCGCAATTGACGCGGGTAAGGTCAAACCCACCGATGAGTTCAAAGTTCCGAATAAGTACACCGTAAACAAGGAGACGATTAACGACTCTTTGCCCCACGCCACCTACGATATGACGGTCTCCGGAATCTTTGCTCGGTCCTATAACACCGGAACGGTGATGGTGGGCAATACGCTCTCCAGCCAACAACGCTATGACTACATGCGCAAATTCGGATTGGGCGAAGCTATTCAGGTTGGCCTGAACGGTGCCAGTAAAGGGCAGCTGGCTGACCCTAGCGGCTGGGACCGACGCCAGCACTTCACCACCATGTTCGGTCAGGCGTATTCGCAGACGGTACTGCACACCGCTTCAATTTTCCAGACGCTCGCCAACGGGGGAGTTCGCATTGACCCGAGCCTGATCGAGGCATACATCAATGAAGATGGTAGTGTCGAGCAGCCCGCCGCGCCAGAGGAAACTCGGGTTGTGAAGAAAGCAACAGCCGACGAGATGCTAAAACTCATGGAATCGGTAGTTCAGGACGGTACCGGCACTAAAATGAAAATACCGGGGTATCGGGTTGGCGGGAAGACCGGCACCGGCCAGGCCGCCGGTGAGACCGGAGCGTATGACGGGTACACTTATTCCTTTGCCGGAGTAGCACCGCTGGATGATCCTGAGTTCGTCGTGGTTGCCACGATGTTCCGGCCACAGGGGGACTGGAAGCAGTTTACGGTAGCCGAAACCTTCACCGAGGTAATGAGCCACACGTTGAATACCTTCAACATCCCACCGTCCTCCACGGAACCCGACACCTACAACGTCTTCATCGGTAAGGAACAGAAGAAACCTTGGTAAAGCAGCAGCAGGAAACTCCGCGTGAGCTCGAACGGTACCTGCGCCCCCACAATGCGGCGTCGGTTGATTGGCGCAGGCTCTGCGCCAGCATTGACGCGAAAATCCTGAATCCCCAGGCCAAGGACGTGGAACTGAGCGGTGTGAGCCTGAATCCCCAGACCGTTCAACCCGGCGACGTTTTCTTAGCGATCTCCGGGGCAAAGCGCCACGGTGCACAATTCGTGGATGATGCCCTGGCTCACGGTGCCCGCGCGGTGATAACCGATGAGCGTGGCGCCCAACTGATCGGCGAGCAAAACCATGTTCCGGTTGCCGTGGTGCCCGAAGTACGTGCGATCGCCGCCGACGTCGCGGCAAGAATCTACGGCACCGATCGGCATACCCCGCAGCTCTTCGCAGTGACCGGCACCAACGGCAAAACCACCACAACCTTTATGATTCGCGCGCTGCTCGACGCCTTGGAGCGGACCACCGGAATCATTGGCACGATCGAAATGTCCGTGCGCGGCGAGCGAATCCCAAGCGTGCTGACTACCCCCGAAGCCACTCAGCTGCACGGCGTGCTGGCTCGGATGAACGAACTGGACGTGCAGTCGGTGGCCATGGAGGTCTCCAGCCACTCATTGAGCTATGGGCGCGTGGCTGGGCTGAAATTTGCGGTCACCGGTTACACCAACCTGACCCAAGACCATCTGGATCTGCACGGTTCGATGGAGGAGTATTACGCGACCAAGGCACGACTCTTCGAACCCGAGCGTGCCGAGCGTGCCGTGGTGATGATCGATGATCACTACGGGCAAAAGCTGGCTGCTGAAGCGCGTATTCCGGTACAGACACTCAGTCTTGACTCGCAGAATCCCGCGGCATACTTCACAGTGAACTCTGTGCATCCCAGCGGATTAGGCCATGCCTTCACCCTAACCGGGGCACAAGGTGAATCCTTGCAGGTCCGCACCGGACTGCCAGGGTTATTCAACGTCGCCAATGCGGCCTTGGCGCTGAGTATGGTGCTGACTAGCGGGGTCGCAGTAGAGCAGGTTCAGCAGGCGCTGGATCAGTATGACCCATTCTCCGTCGCGGTTCCCGGACGCATGCAGGTTATCGGTGAAACCCCGGTAGCGGTGGTTGATTTCGCCCATAATTCCGATGCCCTAGTCAAGGCGCTTGAGTCCTTACCGGTGCAGGCTAACGGACGGCGGATCATAGTTTTCGGTGCCACCGGTGAGCGCGACACCAGCAAACGCCCCGTAATGGGAGCGGTGGCCGCGCAACATGCCGATGTGGTGATTGTGACCGATGACGATCCGCACGATGAAGCTCCCGGTCCGATCCGGGAGCAGGTAGCCGCCGGAGCGCAGCAGGTTATCGAGACCCATGGGCTGAATGTGCAACTCTATAACGTCGCGCCACGCGATCGAGCCGTGGAATTCGCTGTGAGTTTGGCCAACGTCAATGACGCAATCCTGGTAGCCGGGCGCGGACATGAAGTTTACCAAGAAGTCGCAGGAATCGACGTGTCACTCGATGACCGTGAGGAGTTGGCCAGAGCCTTGGTCAAACACGGATTCACGCCCATTTCAGCATTCCCACAATCCATCGAGTAATTCGCCTGAGTGTAAAGTCCTAAGTGCCATGATTGAACTGTCCATCCAAGAGATCCTTGATATCACCGGGGGCCAAGCGACCGCTACGGTCCAGCCCGCCACGGTGATTTCCGCCGTCACCACCGACTCACGTGAAGTCAGCGTCGGCGCACTGTTCGTTGCCAAGCCCGGAGAATTCTCCGACGGCCATGCTTATATCGATTCCGCGTTGCAAGCCGGTGCCGTCGCAGCACTGGCCGAGCGGGAAACCTTTGACGCCTCGCGCACCGTGCACCCGGCGGTCATCGTTGCCGACGCGGTGCAAGCCATGGGGCAGTTAGCTGCCCATATTGTGCAATTGCTGAAATCACGCAACGATGCAGTGGTCGTGGGGATTACCGGCTCGGCCGGAAAAACCACCACCAAGGATCTGCTGGCCACCTTGTTAGCGCAAGACGCGCCCACCGTGGCCCCCATCGGCTCCTACAACGGGGAAGTGGGTGTACCGCTCACGGTCTTTACCGCCACGGAAGACACCAAATACCTGGTGATTGAGATGGGGGCTACCGGGATCGGGCACCTGAGCTACCTGACCGATATGGTCAAGCCACAACTTGGGGTGGTGCTTTGCGTAGGTAGCGCACACGCCGGAGAATTCGGAGGCGTGGATAACATCGAGCGCGCCAAGGGTGAACTGGTCGAGGCGCTGCCAGCGACCGGCACCGCACTGCTGAACCATGATGATGCCCGGGTGGCGCGGATGTCCTCCCGGACGGCGGCGAACCTTGGCTACTTCGGTGCCGCTGGAACCGCCCCCGAATCAGCGGCGGTGTGGGCCAGCGACGTCACCACAGATGCCCGCGGACAGGTCAACTTGACGCTTAACTTCCCCGATGGGGCAAAACACCGGATTACCAGCGGTCTGCTGGGGCGGCACCACGCCACCAATATTGTGGCCGCAGCCAGCGCCGCCCACGCGCTGGGCTTGGCTCCGGAACTGATTGCCTCCACCCTGAACAACCTTGGTGCCGGCAGCCGCTGGCGCATGGAACGTACTGAACGCGCCGATGGTGTCACGATCATCAACGATGCTTACAACGCCAACCCGGATTCAATGCGCGCAGCCCTGGTCACCCTAGCCGAACTTGGACTGCCCGACGAGCAGGGCCATGCCCGCCGTACCTGGGCGGTGCTCGGCGCAATGCTGGAACTGGGACCGGACTCGGTACTCGAACACGACATGCTCGGCCGACTGGCAGTTCGCATGAATATCAAGAAGTTGCTGGTGATTGGCGCCGAAGCCAAACCAGCTTACAACTCAGCGGTCCTCGAAGGCAGCTGGGGAGATGAAGCACATTACGTTCCTGATGTGGAGGAAGCCAAACGGTTCTTAACCGAACAACTTCGTCCGGGAGATATTGTGCTGTTCAAGTCATCGAATGGTGCCGGACTGCGTTTCCTTGGAGATGACATCGCTGCACTAGCAGAGGAAGGTCGCGGAGCGTGATCGCATTAATTTTAGGGGCCGGAATAGCCCTAGTGCTGACGATGGTATCGATGCCGCTATATATCCGACTGCTCACCAAAAAGCAGTACGGGCAGGTGGTGCGCGACGATGGGCCGAACTCGCACTCGGTCAAGTCCGGTACCCCCACTATGGGTGGTGTGGTGATTATCTTGTCGGTATTCATCAGCTACTTCCTGACCCACGCGATCCTGGCGGCCTTGGGCCGCACCAGCGCTGGCATTACCGCCAGCGGCCTGCTGGTCCTGCTGCTGTTCGGCGGCATGGGTCTGGTCGGTTTCCTAGATGACTTCATCAAGATCGCCAAACGTCGCTCGCTAGGTCTGCGTGCTTGGCAAAAAATTGTCCTGCAAGCCATCGTGGGGATCAGCTTCTCGGTGCTCGCCCTGCAGTTTCCCAACGATCGAGGGCTGACCCCGGCGTCCACCGCGATTTCATTCCTCCGCGACACCGAAATTGACCTCGCTTTCGCTGGCCCGATGCTAGGGCTGGTTCTATTTGTGATCTGGTCCAACTTCATCGTCACCGCCACCACTAACGGCGTGAACCTCACCGACGGCTTGGATGGTCTAGCCACCGGCGCCTCAATCATGGTCTTTGGTGCCTACACCCTGATGGGGATCTGGCAGCAAAACCAGGCGTGCTCGCTGATGGGTGCTGGAGAGGTTTGCTACACCGTACGCGACCCACAGGATTTGGCACTCTTTGGTGCCACCATCTCCGGTGCCCTAGTCGCCTTCCTGTGGTGGAATGCTAAACCGGCAAAGATTTTTATGGGCGACACCGGTTCGCTGGCCATTGGTGGCGCAGTGGCCGCGATGGCGATCCTTTCCCGCACCCAGCTGTTGCTGGTCATCATCGCGGGTCTGTTTGTGCTGATCGCACTGTCGGTGATCATCCAGGTGGGGTACTTCAAACTCTCCGGAGGCAAACGCGTGTTCAAGATGGCACCGTTGCAGCACCACTTTGAGCTCTCGGGCTGGTCCGAAGAGAATGTGGTGGTTCGTTTCTGGATTCTGGCCGGGCTCTTTGTCGCTGCCGGACTGGGACTTTTCTACTCTGAATGGGTTGTCGCACTGTGAGCGTAGTACTAGATGAACTAACCAGCTGGGACGCTGACTGGAAAAACTTACGGGTACTAGTCACCGGACTCGGGGTCACCGGTTTCTCTGCGGCGGACACGTTGATCGAACTCGGCGCCAAGGTGACCGTGATTGATTCCAAAGATGATGAGCTCAATCGCCAGCGTGCCGACACACTGAAAATTGTTGGTGCCCATCAGGTATTGCTGGGTGAAGAACACGTTAGTTCCTTGCCGCTCATTGACGGGCAGCAACCCCAACTGGTGATTACTTCGCCGGGGTGGAACCCCCGCCACCCGGTGCTGGCCCAAGCCGCCGAAGCGGATATCGCTATCTGGGGTGACGTGGAATTAGCTTGGCGGGTGCAAAACCGTGCCGGGCGGAAAGTCCCGCAATGGTTGGTGATCACCGGAACCAACGGAAAAACCACGACCGTGGGGATGACGGAATCGATTCTGCTCGCCGCGGGACTCAAAGCCGTTGCTGTGGGCAATGTTGGTACCCCAATTCTGGACGCGGTACGCGATCCGGAAGGCTATGACGTTTTAGCCGTGGAGCTTTCCAGTTTCCAACTGCACTACACGCACAGCATTTCGCCGCTGGCCTCGGTGGTACTAAACCTTGCCGAGGATCATGTGGACTGGCACGGCGGATTCGATGGTTACCGGGAAGCCAAGGCGCGGATCTACGAACGCACCCAAGTCGCAGCCATCTTCAACAATCAGGCACCGGAAACCATCAAGATGGTGCAGGACGCCGATGTAATCGAGGGCTGCCGCGCTATTGGTTTCACCACCGACACTCCGGGGATGTCAATGATCGGCATCGTCGAGGGGCTCATTGTGGATCGGGCCTTTATCGAAGATCGTCGCAACACCGCTGCTGAACTAGTTGCGTTGGACGAGATCGGGCAAATCGTTCCCCGCCATACCGCCGCCAATGCCGCCGCAGCCGCGGCTCTTACCCGTGCCTACGGGGTGCCGACCGAGGCAGTGGCTAAGGGCTTGGCAGGTTTCGACGCGGGCGCGCACCGGATTCAGGCTGTCGCTCGGCGTGATGAAATCCTCTGGATTAATGATTCAAAGGCTACAAACCCCCACGCGGCCGACGCGTCACTGAGTTCGTTTACCAAGGTTCTCTGGATCGCCGGTGGTGTGTCCAAGGGCGTAGATTACGCCGAACTCATCCGAAAACATGCCCAGCGCTTGCAACAGGTGTTGCTGATCGGTACCGACAATAGCAGCTTGCTCCAGGCTCTAGCCGAATACGCGCCGCAGGTGCCGGTACACGATATCACCCGGGAGGCGACCAACGCCGACGGTACGGCGCCGAACGGGTCTCGGGTGATGACCCAGGCTGTGCGTCAGGCGGCGGAACTTGCACAGGCCGGGGACACCGTGTTGATGGCACCGGCCGCAGCCTCCATGGACCAATTCACTTCCTACGCCCAGCGTGGCACCGCATTCATCAGCGCAGTCAGTGATCTGATGGATGAAATCGCACAAGCCGACTAAACATTTTTCACCGCCGGGGGGAGGCACGGGGATGGTCAAAGACAAGGGACAACCGCGTAACACGTCCGCACCCAAGCCCCCGTGGCTGAAACGGATGTTTACCAGCATTGAAGCCGGAAGCCGCACCAGCGCCTCGATCGACCATACTTTGGTATTGATTTGCACCATCGTGTTGGCCGTCTTTGGAGTGCTGATGGTGCAATCCTCGGCCTCGGTTGAAGCGATCGCTAGCGGCCGTGACGGTTTCACAGTGGCCTTAAGCCAAGCCGCGTTCGCCGGCTTAGGTATCGCCGCAATGTTGGTGATGCAGCTGTTCAAACCCACCCAATTGCGCCGTCTTGCCACCTTTGCGGTGGTCTTGGCAGCGGTTTTGCTTTCCCTTGTGGCTTTCACTCCGCTGGGCGAAAGCCGGCTGGGTAACCGGAACTGGATCTTCATCGGTGGATTCAGTATGCAGCCCAGTGAATTCGCTAAACTCGCTCTTTCCGTATACTGCGCGGCAATCTTTGAGAAGAAGCAAGCGTTGCTCCGCGACTGGAAGCATGTCATAGTGCCAGCGGCTGTGCCCGTAGGCATAGGCCTGCTAGGGCTGGTGCTGTACGGCCGTGACGTGGGAACCGGCTTGGTGCTGATTCTGATTTTGGCAACCGCACTCTTCTTGGCCGGGTTGCGGATGAAATACCTGTTGCTGACCGGTCTGGGCGGATTGGTGGGCGTCGGAGCACTGGTGATGTTCTCCGATAACCGTCGGGCACGCGTGCTGGCTTGGTTAGGAATTGACTGCGGGCCACAAGATACTTACTGCTATCAGGCAGATATGGGCCTGCAAGCCTTCGCCTCCGGTGGTTGGATCGGGGTGGGCCCAGGTCAGTCACGGATGAAATGGTCTTATGTCCCCGAGGCACAAAACGACTTCATCTTCTCCATTCTGGGTGAAGAGTTCGGTTTTATCGGCGTGCTGCTGGTACTGATCCTCTTTACGCTACTGACCTTGGCGATGTATCGCATCGCAATGCGTGCCACCGATCTGTACACCAAAATCCTGATGGCCTGCCTGATGAGCTGGGTAATCGGCCAGTCTTTCATTAACCTCGGCACGGTCAGCGGGCTGCTACCGGTGATCGGTGTGCCATTGCCCTTCATTTCCTCCGGTGGTTCGGCCATGCTTGCCGTCACGCTGGCCATGGGGTTTGTGCTGTCAAGCGCCCGGGATCAGAAACGCGCCGAGACTAAGGGACTGCTAACCGGCCCAGACACGGCACAATAGAAGGTACGCCGCGTAAACTCAAAGACCCCGTGCCGGAAAAGGCACACCGCCGCCGTCGGGCGGCTTGAGAATAATTTTGAGCATAAGGAGTCAGCTGAGCATTATGAGTGAGCCCATCCGTTTGGTCGTCGCCGGGGGAGGAACCGCCGGTCACATCTCACCGATGCTAGCCATTGCTGACGCGATCCGTGAGCAGCGCCCCCAGTCGCAAATTCTCGCGCTGGGAACCGCCCAGGGTTTAGAAACTAAACTCGTGCCCGACGCAGGGTACCGGCTGGAACTAATTCCCAAGGTTCCGATGCCACGGAGCATCTCCAAGGATTTGTTGACCTTCCCCTTCAATTTTATCAAGGCCGTGCGGCAGACCACCCGCATTCTTCGTCAAGATGGCGCACAAGGTTTGATTGGGGTTGGCGGATATGTGTGTACCCCGGCTTATATTGCAGCCAAACGCATGGGTCTACCGATCTTCGTTCATGAGGCGAACTCGGTGGCCGGACTGGCAAATAAAATCGGTGCGAAGCACGCGAAGGTCGTAGCCACGACGTTCGCGCAGACTGGTCTGCCCAATGAGCAGCAGATCGGGATGCCGATGCGCTCGCATGTGGCGCGCATGGATCGCACCGCGCTACGTGCCGAAGCCCGCGAATACTTTGGGTTGAGTGATGACAAGCCGGTCTTGCTGGTCACCGGTGGTTCTTCCGGGGCACTGAGTCTAAACCGGGCTATTGAAGGTGCGCTGTCTGAACTTGCTGCCGCTGGCATCCATACCGTGCACATCACCGGTCGGGGCAAACAAGTGATGACACAGGACGGAGAACCACTGCAGAGCGCCGGGTACACTCAACTCGAGTATGTGGACCGGATGGATTACGCCTATGCCGCCGCAGATCTCATGATCTGTCGGTCCGGCGCCGGAACTGTCTGCGAACTAGCGGTGGCCCAGGTACCTTCGGTGCTTGTTCCGTTGCCAATAGGTAATGGCGAGCAGAAACTCAACGCCCGGGAACTCGTTGCCGCTGGTGGCGCACTTCTGGTCGATGATCAAGACTTCACCCCCGAATACCTGACCGGAACCGTTCTGCCCCTGCTGGGGGATAAGGATCGATTGGAACAAATGTCCCGAGCCGCGGGAACCCAAGGCCGAGCAAACGCCGCCGAAGTGATGGCGCGACAGGTCATCGAGTATTTTGACACCGTTGATTCGGTAACTGGCAAGGAAGGCAAGTAATGTCGCAGCAACTGCACCAGAAGCTCAGCGAACTGGGCAAAGTCCACCTGATGGGCATTGGCGGGGTCGGAGTTTCCGCCGTAGCTCGCCTCTTGCTCGACCACGGATTGAGTGTTTCGGGTACCGATGCCAAGGACCTGCCAGTACTTGAAGAGCTGCGGGCCCGCGGAGCTAGGATTCATGTGGGTTATGCCGCCGAGAATCTAGGCGATGCCGATACCGTCATCATTTCCTCAATTATCAAGCCCGGGAATCCGGAATATGATGCCGCGACAGAACGTGGATTGCAGATTCTGCACCGTTCGGAGGGCTTGGCTGCTGCCATGGAAGGCCACCACGCGGTGACCGTGGCCGGAACCCATGGAAAGACTACTACGACCGCGCTGACCGCACACATGCTGCGCAGTGTTGGGGCAAGCCCGAGCTTTGCGGTAGGCGCGAATATTGCCAGCCTCGGGGTGAATGCCGAGCTGGGAGAAGGTGCGGTCTTTGTTGCTGAGGCCGATGAATCTGATGGGTCGTTCCTGAATTACCGCCCGAACGTCATCATTGTGACCAACGTCGAGGCCGATCATCTGGATCATTACGGCACCGCCGACGCGGTTCATCAGGCGTTCGTCGATTTTGCCCGGCTCCTGCCTGAAGATGGGCTGCTGATCTGCTGCGCGGATGATCCCGGTGCGGCGGACTTAGCTCGACAGATGCGTCGCGAGCGCCCCGAGCTACGTGTACAAACCTACGGGTTTTCCGATGCGGCTGATCGCCGTCTGAGCGATGCCCGCCCCGAGGGTGAACGCTTTGTTGCTACCGTCGAGTGGGGCAGCGGCGAAAGCCGTGAAATGAACTTGGGGATCCCGGGGGAGCACAATCTGCTCAACGCCACCGCTGCCTTAGCTGTCGGTTTGCATGTGGGGTTGGACGCTGACGCGGCGCTCGAAGCGCTAGCCAGTTTCACCGGAGCTGCACGTCGTTTTGAACTCAAGGGTGAAGTGGCCCAAATTCGAGTCTTTGATGACTACGCGCACCATCCCACTGAAGTTCACGCAGCCTTACGTGCCGGACGCGCGGTCGCCGATACCGGCGAACTACACGTGATTTTCCAGCCACACCTTTTCAGTCGGACCCGGGAATTCTACCGACAATTCGCCGAAGCGCTCTCGCTGGCCGACACCGTTGCGATACTAGATATTTACCCCGCCCGAGAAGAACCAATTCAGGGGGTCACCAGCGCCCTGATTTCGGACCGGGTGGCGGTTTCCAGTGCCGTGCTCAACACCGAGCAGGCCATTGCTCGGGTGGTGGAATCCGCAGCTCCCGGTGATGTCATTATGACCATCGGTGCCGGTGATGTGACTTATCTTGGTCCGCAGATCGTCGAAGCGCTGGAAACCCATCAGCGCTGAGAGAGGAACGACCTTGGGCGAAACTGCAAAAGTCTTACCCCTACCGGAAAGCCCGGAGAAGAAGCGACGCAAGTTGATCCTGTGGATCACCGGTGGGGTCGTTCTACTGAGCTTAGCCGCGGTACTGATTCTTAGCTTTACCCCAGTCTTAGCGGCCAAGCATGTTCAAGTGACCGGCGCGAGTTTGGTGAGCGAGTCGGCGCTTACCGAACGGCTGGCCGTCTTGGAAGGTACTCCGTTGCCGCGCATTTCTGAGGCGATGGTCAACGAGCTAGTGGGTGATGAGCCAGCCATCGATGAACTCGTGGTGCGGGCACAAATGCCCGACACTCTGGTCATAGAGATTATCGAGGCTGAGCCGGTGGCGATTCTGGTAGTTGGAGAGAGCCGCCACCTGGTCGCTTCCGATGGGCGCAAGCTCAAGGAAATTTCCCCGGATGATGAGTTTGCCTTGCCTGCGGTCAACGCCTCGGAAGAAACCGAAGACGCCGAGTCTTTTCAACTGCTTACCGCGATCCTCAGCTCGATTGACCCCGAAGTGATCGCTCAGTCCTCGGCGGCTAAACTCAGCCAAGCCCAATTTGTGGAATTGGCCCTACCCAAAGACCGGACGCTGGTCTGGGGCGATGCAGGAAAAGCGGAGCTAAAGAACCAAGTGGCCAAGATTTTCTTGGAAGAGTTGGAAACTTCCGAGAATCCGCCCAAGGTGATCGATATCTCTAATCCAGAGAATCCCGTGACGTATTAACTTTTGCGTCGTGGGTGTGGGAGCCGCATCTTGCGCGATAAGTCTGGAAAGATGGAACGTAGTAGAGGCGACACGCCCCCGGGTGGTCGTTGAACAAAACCAGTTCGACTCATAGCGTTCTTATAGCGATAGCTTGACAGAAGCTCAACCTTAAGGCTAAAGGTGAAGGTTTCGCGCTGGTGTCGTGATTCATGTAGCACAACTAACAAGGGAAGCGGGACGTGGCAGCTCCACAAAATTACCTCGCGGTCATTAAAGTCGTCGGCATCGGCGGTGGCGGTGTAAACGCAGTCAATCGAATGATCGAAGTTGGATTGAAGGGCGTTGAATTTATCGCCATCAATACCGACGCCCAGGCCCTGCTAATGAGCGATGCCGATGTCAAGCTTGACGTCGGTCGTGAACTGACCCGCGGCCTTGGCGCAGGCGCTAATCCGGATGTCGGACGCCAAGCGGCCGAAGATCACGTAGAAGAAATTGAAGACGTGCTGCGCGGCGCAGACATGGTCTTCGTCACCGCGGGTGAGGGCGGTGGAACCGGTACCGGTGGCGCCCCCGTGGTGGCTCGCATTGCCCGTTCGCTCGGTGCGCTGACCATTGGTGTGGTCACTCGACCATTCACCTTCGAAGGCCGTCGTCGTGCCAACTCCGCAGAGGCCGGCATTGAGGCGCTGCGCGATGAGGTCGATACCCTGATCGTGATCCCGAACGACCGACTGCTCTCGATCTCCGATCGAAACGTCTCGGTTTTGGATGCCTTCCGTCAAGCAGACCAGGTGCTACTTTCCGGTGTGCAGGGCATTACCGATTTGATTACCACCTCAGGCCTGATCAACCTCGACTTCGCCGATGTGAAATCCGTGATGCAAGGTGCAGGTTCGGCGCTTATGGGTATCGGTTCGGCGCGCGGTGAAGACCGTGCGGTCAAGGCCGCCGAACTAGCCATTGCCTCGCCACTGCTGGAAGCCTCGATTGATGGCGCGCACGGCGTGCTGCTTTCGATTCAGGGCGGTTCTGATCTTGGTTTGTTCGAAATCAACGAAGCAGCGCGTCTGGTGCAGGAAGTTGCACACCCAGAAGCCAACATCATCTTCGGGGCCGTCATCGATGACGCACTGGGTGACGAAGCCCGCGTGACTGTGATTGCCGCCGGTTTTGACTCGGTTGATGCCACCAGCAAGCCGATGGCTAAGCTGCCAGCTCAATCCATCACCACTCCACCAGCGGCCGAGCCCGCAGCAGCTGCAGCCCCGGCCCAGCCAGCCGAGAAGCCTGCTGCCACTACGGTCACCGAAAGCAAGCCGGTCGAAGGATCTAAGCGTGACTTTCAGGAGATCCCCGATGTCGTCGACTCGGATCTGAACGGATCCAACGATGATCTGGACGTGCCGGACTTCTTGAAGTAGTCCACGCAAGGACTATTGACGCAGTGCTACATTACGTATCGAACCTCGATCCGCAGATCCACCTGGCGTTCACCACACAGGCTGAGGGAAACCTCGCCCTGCACGTGAACGATGACCCGCACCAAGTGCGGGAAAACCGTGCCAGCTTGGAGTCGCGGATCGGGGTTCGCGCGTTTTCACTGAAGTTTATGAATCAAGTCCATTCGGCCACGGTGCTTCGTCTTATCCAAGACTCAACAACGAAACACAGTGAACAGCAGGTTCCTACCTGTGACGGGTTGGTGAGCGTGGATGCTGCTGATCCGTTGGCAGTGATGGTCGCCGACTGTCTGCCGGTGCTTTTCGTGGGACGCAACGAACAGGCAGAGCAGACAATCACTGCAGCGGTCCATGCCGGGCGGCGTGGCTTGCTTGATGGAATTCTTCGGCACACAGTGCAGCAGATGCAGGAGCTTGGCTCCGATCAAATTGAAGCAGTGATCGGCCCGGCCATATGCGGTGCTTGTTATGAAGTTCCCGAAACAATGCGTGCCGAATCCGAAGAAGTTATGCCCGGAATCGGTAGTGTCACCCGGTGGGGAAGCGCAGGCTTGGATTTACCGGCTGCGGCTAGCGAGCAACTAGAAAATCTCGGGGTTAGTGTCCGGAATTCCGCCCAGTGCACACTGGAAAATCCGCAGTACTATTCCTACCGCCGTTCATCATCCAGTGGACGGATCGCCGGAGTTATCTGGAAGACTGCCTAGAGCCCTGCGACACACCGAAGTCTTGGGGCAGATTTACTGCACTAGCTGAATCTAGTGCGGTAGCGTCGAATTAGCGGAATCATGCACTTGCGCTTGCATGTACGGGATTAAAGGAGAGAATCGTGGCTGATGGACTACGTAAAGCAATGGTCTATTTAGGCTTGGCTGATGCAGTCGAGCACGAAGAGGCTCCAGAACAAAAGCCCGAGCAGCGCGCTCAGGTGCGGGTAGTTGAAGAGCCGGCTCCACAAAGAGCCGCCGAAGCAGTTCGCCCGGTCCCGGCAGCCAAAGCCTCGGTTCCGCAAACCAATTATGAGCAGGAAACCGAATACCGGGCTCCTGTGACTCCTATTAAGCGTGCCCCTTCGGTGAGGGATGAGGATTCCGAATTGCGTCAGATTACAACCGTGCACCCACGTTCTTACAATGATGCCAAAATCATTGGTGAGAACTTCCGCGACGGTATTCCGGTGATTATGAATGTCACCGATATGGGCGAAACCGATGCCAAACGTCTAGTGGACTTCTCCGCCGGCTTGGTTTTCGCGCTTCATGGTTCCATCGAACGCGTCACTAACAAGGTCTTTTTACTCTCCCCGGCTAGCGTGGAGGTACTGGGAGAGGACCGTAAGCAGTCCGAAGCCCAGGCTACCTTCTTTAACCAGAGCTAGCTGCCAAGGAGCGAACGCACGACGATGCTATTCGGGATTCTTTATCTCGCGCTCAGCATCCTGCAGATTTTGCTATTAATGCGAATTGTGTTGGATGTAACTGAGAGCTTTGCGCGACACTGGCGTCCAAAGGGGATTGCTTTGGTTGCCGCATCAGTAGTTGTATCCATCACCGATCCGCCACTGCGCTGGCTGCGTAAACGAATTAAGCCGCTTGACTTGGGTGGAATCCGGTTGGACTTGTCCTTTTTGATCTTGTTCATCGTGGTGATGATCGCAAAATTAATCGTGGGAAACCTCGGTGTGCAAGTTGGAATCTAGCTTCTAGATTCTGAAAAGTAAGTTTGTCGAATACTGTGGAAAGCAGCAAGTTTCACGGTAAAAGACACGGACATTGATCAGTATTTCGTGTTTAGTGTCCGAAACGTTATATCCTTTAGGAAATGGTGCTTCGACCACGCCAGTCGTAGTATTGAATAACGCTAAGTGTTTCGCAGGGCAACCTAGGTCGTGCGGAAGAGATCCCAGTATTGAGGTGACCCAATGGCTTTGACGCCAGAAGACGTAGTCAATAAGCGGTTTCAGCCGACCAAGTTTCGCGAAGGTTACGACCAGGATGAGGTAGATGATTTCCTCGACGAAATCGTCGTTGAACTTCGCCGCCTGAACGCTGAAAATGACGAGCTTCGCAGCCGTCTAGCTGCGCTGGGCGAAGACGTGTCGGCCGCGAAGGAACAGTCGGTACCGGCACCGGTTGCCGCAGCTCCGGCTGCTAAGCCTGCCGAGGAGAAGAAGGCTGAAACTCCGGCTGCTAAGCCAGCTGAGGAGAAGAAGGCTGAAACTCCGGCTGCTAAGCCAGCTGAGGAGAAGAAGGCTGAAACTCCGGCTGCTAAGCCTGCCGAAGAGAAGAAGGTCGAAGCTCCGAAGACCGCACCTGCCGCCGAGGCACCGGCACGCGCTGAGACCGCCGAGTCGGCCGCCAACGTGCTGGCTATGGCTCAGCGCCTGCACGATGAATACGTTGCCGCTGGCGTGGAGCAGCGTGACAAGATCATCGCCGAAGCTAAGACCGAAGCGACCACCATGGTCACCGAGGCAGAAGAGAAGAGCCGTAAGACTCTCTCAGCTCTGGAACAGCAGAAGTCTGTCTTGGAGCGTAAGCTCGAGCAGCTGCGCGTATTCGAGCGTGACTACCGTGCGCGGTTGAAGACTTACATCGAAGGCCAGCTGCGCGACCTTGAGTCGCAGGCCTCGATCGATAGCACTACTAAGAACAGCTAACCTCACCGGTTTGCCGACTTAGATCAGTCAGTTTAGTTGACGGTGGTGACCGGGCATCCGGTCGCCACCGTTGACGTTTAATGAGCTCTACTTAAGGGTGTACATGGAAAACAACTCGGAAGCTCCGCGGCTTACACAGGCTTCAAGCCGACGTTTTCTGGCCGTGAGTTTCGGCATCGCGTTGCTGGCTCTGATTTTAGACCAAGCAACGAAGCTCTATGTCGAATCAAATATGAAGCTGGGAGAGTCCTTCGAAGTCATCCCGGGACTGCTGAATATCCATTACATCCTCAACCCCGGCGCCGCCTTCTCCATCGGCGAAGACTTCACGATTATTTTCGCAATCCTGCAGGCGCTCGTGGTCATCTACGTCAGCTATCTACTGGTACGCAAGGTGCGCACCCTTTCCTGGGCCATCACTTTGGGCGCACTACTCGGTGGGGTAGCTGGTAACTTGATCGATCGGATCTTTCGGGAACCCGGCCTCGGCTTCGGGCATGTGGTGGACATGATCTCGGTACCCCGCTTCGCAATTTTCAACATTGCCGATTCATTTATTGTGTGTTCGATGATCGTGGTGGCAATTTTGATCATCCGCAATGTTAATCTGGACGGCCGCAAAGCGGTGCCCACCACGAAGTCCGAAGGTGAGCAAGACAAACAATGAGCTTGGACCGGCCAGCGGCAATACACGAACTTGAAGCGGGCCCGGAAGATGCCGGGACCCGTAGCGACACCTTCATTGCCCGCCAATTAGCAATATCGCGCACCGAAGCAGCGGAACTATGCAAAAACGCTCGGGTTCGGGTCAATGACAAGGTCCTGTCCAAATCCGTTAAACTCAAAGCCGCTGACCGGGTAGTTGTCGATCTACCGGCCCGTGAAGATCCGCTGAAGGTAAGGGTGAGTCTGGTGGAAGACCTCAAGATCATTGCCGATGATGAACACTTCGTTGTGATTGACAAACCGGTTGGCGTGGCAGCCCACCCATCACCGGGTTGGGTTGGTCCCACCGTGGTCGGTGCTCTAGCCGCGGCCGGCTACAATATTTCCACCTCCGGTGCCCCAGAGCGTCAAGGTATTGTGCATCGGCTTGATGTGGGCACTAGTGGGCTCATGGTCGTGGCCAAAACCGAGCAGGCCTACACCGAACTCAAGCGAGCTTTCAAGGAGCGCACTCCGAAAAAGATCTACCACGCGGTGGTACAAGGCTTACCCGACCCGATGAAGGGCACCATCGACGCTCCCATCGGCCGCCACCCGAACTTCGAATGGAAGTTCGCGGTGCTCGATGGTGGCCGTGACTCGGTGACCCATTACGAGGTGGAGGAAGCTTTCGGGCGGGCGAGCCTGGTTGAAGTGGAACTGGAAACCGGTCGCACCCACCAGATTCGCGTTCACTTCTCGGCTTTCGGGCATCCCTGTGCCGGTGACCAAACCTATGGGGCGGATCCGAAACTGGCCGCCGCCCTTGGGCTAACCCGCCAATGGTTGCACGCGCACCGGTTGGGCTTCGCACACCCGGCCAGTGGACAGTGGACTGAGTTCGTCAGTGACTATCCCGCTGATCTGGCGCATGCGTTGGAATTGCTACGCGAAGGCACTTATTAGCTCGCCTGTTTCAACGTTTGTCGGTGTGTGTTTTCCAACCCCTCCCGAGCCTCAGTACCAGATCGGTACGGGCTAGACTGGATGGGTGAGTGCAACACGTGACGGATTCGTTCATCTACATACCCATACCGAATATTCGATGCTCGATGGTGCCGCGCGCCTCGGGGAACTCTTCGAAGAAGCAAACCGGCAGGGCATGGAAGCCATGGCAATCACCGACCATGGCTATCTGTTCGGTGCCTTCGACTTCTGGCGCCAGGCCACCGGGGCGGGGATCAAACCAATTATCGGTGTGGAAGCCTATGTCACTCCCGGTACCGCCCGCAATGACAAGGAACGTGTCAAGTGGCGTACTGAAGAGCGACAAAAAGGTGATGACGTCTCCGGCGGTGGCCTTTATACCCACATGACCCTGCTCTCCTATAACAACGAGGGCATGAACAACCTGTTCAAGGGCAGCTCCATCGCTTCGCTTGATTCGGTCTTCGGTAAGTACCCGCGCTGGGATCGGGACTTGCTAAGCACCTACTCCAATGGGCTGATCGCCACCACCGGGTGTCCTTCGGGTGAAGTGCAAACCAAGTTGCGCCTAGGTCAATACGAGGCTGCGAAAGCTGCTGCGGCCGAGTTCCAAGACATTTTCGGCAAGGAAAACTACTTCTGCGAGATCATGGATCACGGTCTGGAGATCGAACGGCGGATCACCCAAGACCTGTTGCGTTTGGCTAAGGAACTGAACATCCCACTGGTGGCCACCAACGACCTGCACTACACGCATGAATCCGATGCCAAAGCCCACGAAGCTCTCCTGGCCATTAACTCCGGATCCACCCTGGATGAGCCTACCTATGATCAGGGCGGTAAGCGCTTCGCTTTCTCCGGCTCAGGGTATTACCTCAAGAGCGCCCGAGAAATGCGGGAACTCTTCCGCGAGTTCCCCGAAGCTTGTGACAACACGCTGTTGATTGCCGACCGGGCGGAAGTTAGCTTTGACACCAACGCCAACTACATGCCTAAGTTCCCTTGCCCGGAAGGGGAGGATGAAACAAGCTGGCTGATTAAGGAAGTTAATAGCGGACTTCATTACCGCTACCCGGATGGTATTCCGGATGATGTACGTAAACAAGCCGACTACGAGCTGGACGTCATCATCAAGATGGGCTTCCCCGGCTACTTCCTCGTCGTGGCCGACTTCATCAACTGGTCTAAGAACAACGGCATCCGTGTCGGTCCCGGCCGTGGATCCGGTGCAGGTTCGATGGTTGCCTACGCGATGCGGATTACCGACCTCGACCCGCTGCAACACGGTTTGATCTTTGAACGCTTCTTGAACCCGGAACGTGTTTCCATGCCCGACTTCGACGTTGACTTCGACGATCGTCGCCGCCCCGAGGTGATCAAGTACGTCACCGAGAAGTACGGTGATGAGCGCGTGTCGATGATCGTGACCTACGGCTCCATCAAGACGAAGCAGGCGTTGAAGGACTCCTCGCGCGTGCTGGGCTACCCCTTCTCCATGGGAGAAACCCTCACTAAAGCGCTACCGCCAGCGGTGATGGCCAAGGACATTCCGCTCAATGACATTGAGAACCCGAAAGCTAAGCGTTTCGCCGAAGCCGCCGATTTCCGTAATCTGGTGGCCAATGACCCCGAGGCAGCCCGTGTTTTTGAAACCGCGAAGGGTCTAGAAGGCCTGAAACGCCAGTGGGGTGTGCACGCCGCCGGCGTCATTATGAGTTCGGATCCGATTATCGACGTCATTCCAATCATGCGTCGTATTCAGGATGGACAGGTTATCACGCAGTTTGACTACCCAACCTGTGAAGGCTTGGGGTTGATCAAGATGGACTTCTTGGGCTTGCGAAACCTCACCATCATTTCCGACGCGATCGAAAACATCAAGGCGAATACCGGCCACGAGCTGGACCTGGAAAATCTACCCCTGGACGACAAGGGTGCGTACGAGCTACTTGCTCGCGGTGACACCTTGGGCGTATTTCAGCTCGACGGTGGACCGATGCGCTCGTTGCTGAAGCTGATGAAGCCGGATAACTTCGAAGATATTTCGGCAGTGCTCGCGCTTTACCGCCCGGGGCCGATGGGCGCGAACGCGCACAATAACTATGCCTTGCGCAAAACCGGGTTACAAGAAGTGGTGCCGATTCACCCGGAACTGGAAGAGCCGCTGGCAGAGATTCTCGGTGGCACCTTCGGCCTGATCGTGTATCAGGAGCAGGTGATGGCCATCGCCCAGAAGCTGGCCGGATACTCCCTCGGCCAGGCAGATATTCTGCGCCGTGCCATGGGCAAAAAGAAGAAAGAAGAACTGGATAAACAGTTTGCTGGCTTCAAACAGGGAATGAACGATCACGGGTATTCCGATGAGGCGGTCGATACCCTCTGGGCGATTCTGTTGCCATTCTCGGACTACGCCTTTAATAAGGCTCACTCCGCCGCCTACGGGGTGATCTCCTATTGGACCGCGTACCTGAAGGAGCACTATACCGCGGAGTATATGGCGGCACTGCTCACCAGCGTGGGTGATGACAAAGACAAGTTGGCCATGTATCTCAATGAGTGTCGCCGCATTGGGATCACCGTGCTACCCCCGGATGTCAACGAATCGGCCCAGAACTTCACCCCGGTGGGGACAGATATCCGCTTCGGTATGGGCGCGGTGCGTAACGTGGGGACGCACGTGGTCGAGGGCATGGTGCAGGCTCGCGAGGAAAAGGGTAATTACACCGACTTCGGCGACTTCCTCCGCAAGGTTCCTGCCGTGGTCTGCAACAAGCGCACCATTGAGTCAATGATCAAGGCCGGAGCGTTCGACTCTCTGGACCATCCACGTCGCGCCTTAGTCGCCGTGCACGAAGAAGCCATCGATTCGGTGATCCAGCTCAAACGCAATGAGGCTGCCAACCAATTCGACCTCTTTAGTGCCTTGGGTGCCGAAGAAACTGACTCATCAATGGCAGTGAGCATCCCGGACCTTCCCGACTGGGACAAAAAAGAAAAACTGGGCTACGAGCGAGAAATGCTCGGGTTGTATGTCTCCGACCATCCCCTGCAGGGTCTGGGCCCCGCCCTAGAACAGTACGCCGATATGCCGGTCACCCATGTGATCTCCGATGATGGGCCCTCGGACGGGCACATCATTTCTATTGCTGGGATGATCAACGGACTGCAACGACGCATTGCGAAGAAGAGCGGTAATCCCTATGCCCGGTGCGAGGTCGAAGACCTGTCCGGCTCCATGGAAGTGATGTTCTTTGGTGCTGCCTATCAACCGATCGCCGAAATTTTGGCTGATGATCTGATCGTAGTTATCAAGGGCAGGGTGCAGCGCCGTGACGATGGCTCAATAACACTCAATGCCCAGGAAATGATGATTCCGGAACTCTCCGATGCCACTGGCAACGGCCCGGTCGTTATTGCCATTCCCACCCACAAGGCGACCGAAACCTTGGTCTCGCAACTAGGTGATGTGTTGCGCACACACCGTGGCAATACCGAGGTCCGGGTCAAGCTCTCCGGATCGCGCGGTACCTCGCTGATGCGGTTGGGAATGAACTACCGGGTGAACCCTAACCCGGCACTGTTCGGAGACTTGAAGGTTCTCTTAGGCCCCGCTTGTGTCGAAGGGTAGCCACAGTTCACTGTGACCGGTCCCGGTCACGGTTACGCCTTGGTATCGGCTGACAGATAAACTAGCTGGGTGAACTCTACAGCTGATACCACTTTTCCTCTGCTGGCAACCCTTGATTGGCGCGACCAGCAGCACAGCCGTGCCCAACTTAAGGCCCAACTGCCGCGCCCGGAGATTAATTCACAGACCGCCGCGGAGGCGGTGCAACAGATAATTGACCAGGTGCGTAGTGAGGGTATGGCTGCTCTCTTAGCGCTTTCGGCACGCTTTGACGGGGTGGAACTGGAGCATACCCGGGTGCTGGCTGCGGAGTTAGACCGGGCCTTGGCCGAACTGGATCCGCTAGTTCGTGAGGCATTGGAAGAGTCCATTGCGCGTGCCCGCAAATTTGCTGCTGCGCAGATACCTGAAGATTGCACCGTGAGCTACGCGAATGGTGCCACGGTAACCCAGCGGTGGGTGCCGGTGCGCCGGGTTGGGTTGTATGTGCCCGGCGGGTTGGCCGTTTACCCCTCCTCGGTCATCATGAATGCGGTCCCTGCTCAAGCGGCAGGCGCCGAGTCCTTAGCTTTGGCCAGCCCACCGCAAAAGGAATTTGGTGGGCTGCCACACCCAACCATTCTTGCCGCAGCGAAACTGCTGGGAATCACCGAGGTCCACGCCATGGGAGGCGCCCAAGCGGTAGCGGCCTTCGCCTACGGTATAGATGTGCCACAGGATCCACGCGGTGGAATTGAGCCGGTGGATGTCATTTCCGGGCCGGGTAACGTCTTTGTGGCAACCGCTAAGCGCTTAGTCAAGGGTGTGGTGGGCATTGATGCCGAAGCCGGTCCCACCGAAATCGCGATTCTGGCTGATGCCGGGGCTAACCCGCGCTACATCGCCGCGGATATGATTTCGCAGGCCGAGCACGACGAGAACGCGGCGGCTGTGCTGATTACCGACTCACCGGAACTCAGCGAGGCGGTACGCGCCGAACTGAGCGTTCAGGTGGCCAATACCAAGCACACCGAACGAGTTCAGGTGGCGTTGTCCGGACGGCAGTCAGCGATCATCTTGGTGAAGGACCTGGCTCAGGGGATCGAGGTGTGTAACGCCTACGCGGCCGAACATCTGGAAGTCATGACCGCGAACGCCAGCGAGGTAACCGCGCAGATTACCGCGGCTGGGGCGATTTTTGTGGGCGACTACGCGCCGGTGAGCTTGGGGGATTACTGCGCAGGATCGAACCACGTGCTACCCACCTCCGGGACCGCGCTGCACGCCTCGGGATTGAACGTCAACACCTTCCTCAAGGCCATTCAAGTGATCGATTATGATCAGGCAGCCTTGGATCTGGTGGCCGAGCACGTGATAAACCTCTCCCACGCTGAAGACCTGCCCGCGCACGGGGACGCGGTTCAAGTACGGCAGCGCAAATAAGCGATAAACTGTTACATGACATCGGTGAACTCACAGTGAATCCTGCCAGAAAAGTATCCGGTGTCAGCAACACATCCTTGGAGGTGCGATGAACTGCCCATATTGCCGCAATCCCGATTCGCGTGTCGTTGATTCCCGTGTGGCCGACGACGGTGTATCGATTCGTCGGCGACGCCAGTGCACCGAATGCTCGCGCCGTTTTACTACTTTGGAGACCACGAGCCTGAACGTGGTGAAACAATCCGGAGCCGTCGAAGCCTTTTCGCGCACTAAAGTCATCAATGGTGTGCGTAAGGCCTGCCAAGGACGCCCGGTCACCGACCACGATCTCGCGGTTCTAGCTCAGGAAGTTGAAGAAACTGTTCGGCTCTCCGGGGCCGCAGAAATTCCAGCTCACCAAGTCGGGCTGGCGATTCTTGAACCGCTACAGCGCCTGGATGAAGTCGCTTACCTGCGTTTTGCCAGTGTCTATCAGGACTTCCAATCGCTGAAGGACTTTGAAGCCGCGATCGCGAAACTACGTGAAGAGCGGCCCGCGCATCCCACCGGGACACAACGTCCACTGACCGCGCAGTAGCTGCGCACTAGGCGCTCCGACAACGCATCCGCCCCACCCTCCGGCTGGTAATTTCAGGCTGAGGGTGGGGCGGATGAGTTTGTTGTGCAGCGATGTCGATTAGCTGTTTTGTCGACTGCCGTGTAGTGCGGCGCCAAGGATCCCGGCGTTATTCGCGTGCTCCGCTACCGCGATTTTGGTTTCAAGCTCTAGTAGTGGGACAAACTTCTGTGGGCTCTTCGACACCCCGCCACCTAGGATGATCAGCTCGGGTGAGAAGAGGAACTGCACGTGTTCCAGATAGCCGTTCAAACGTTGCGCATACTCTTTCCAAGACAGCCCCTCACGTTGACGTGCTGAAGCGCTCGCGCCGCGTTCGGCGATCTGCCCGTTGAATTCCAAATGCCCCAGTTCAAAGTTGGGTACCAGTTCACCATTAAAAAGTAACGCCGAACCAATTCCGGTGCCCAGCGTGAGCATCAGAACTGATCCCGCCACCCCGCGAGCTGCCCCGAATTCGGCTTCGGCAAGCCCCGCAGCGTCGGCATCATTGAGCACAGTCACCTCACGGCCGATCTGCTGGCTCAAGAGCGCCACCAGATCGGTACCAATGAAGGTCGGATCAATATTGGACGCCGAGCGAGCCACCCCGTGGTGCACAATGCTCGGCAGTGCCACACCCACCGGCGCGTCGGCCGGCATCCCCGGGCGTTGGCGTAATTCGTTAAGCACCGCCGCAACCACTTCGGCCACTGCCTGTGGAGTTGCTGGCCGTGGGGTGTCAATCCGGTAGCGTTCCCCGACCAACTGGCCGGTGAACAAATCCACCACCCCACCTTTAATCCCGGTTCCACCTACGTCAACACCATAGGCGTAAGTATGTTCGGGCGTAGCTTTGTGCTCCATGCGGCTCCTCTCGGCCTTACCTGGGAATTAACAGCCGCGGCTAGGGCAAGGTCAGAATTTCGGCGCCATTGTCGGTGACCAGTAGCGTGTGCTCAAACTGGGCGGTGCGTTTCTTATCTTTAGTCGTCACGGTCCACCCATCGGCCCACATATCCCACTCGATAGTTCCGAGTGTCAGCATCGGCTCAATAGTAAAAACCATACCTGTTTCGATGAGCTGATTGTAAGCCGGAGCGGCATCATAATGCGGAATGATCAGTCCGGTATGGAAGGCTTCACCGACCCCGTGTCCGGTGAAGTCGCGCACTACCCCATAGCCAAAACGTTTGGCGTAGGCGGAAATGGTCCGACCGATGACGTTCAGTTCGCGTCCGGGCATCACGGCCTTAATAGCGCGTTGCAGCGAGATCTCGGTGCGCTCTACCAACAAGCGGGATTCCTCATCCACCTCGCCAACGAGGAAGGTGGCGTTATTATCGCCATGAACCCCGCCAATGTAGGCGGTGATATCGATGTTGATGATATCCCCGTCCTGCAACACGGTGCTATCGGGGATGCCATGGCAAATAACTTCGTTTACGGAGGTACACAGGGACTTCGGGAAGCCCCGGTATCCCAGCGTCGAGGGATAGGCCTGATGATCGAGGAGAAACTCGTGACCGATGCGATCCAGTTCCGCAGTGCTGACGCCTGGCTGGCAGGCTTTGCCTACCTCGGCCAGCGCCTGCGCGGCGATCTTGGAAGCGATACGAATGCGTTCAATGACTTCCGGTGTTTTCACATCCGGGTGGCGCACCGAAGAAGGTTCGGGCTTGCCCACATACTCGGGACGTTC
This sequence comes from Glutamicibacter uratoxydans, assembly GCF_050753455.1. Taxonomy (GTDB): domain Bacteria; phylum Actinomycetota; class Actinomycetes; order Actinomycetales; family Micrococcaceae; genus Glutamicibacter; species Glutamicibacter uratoxydans_A. Next base: position 2,121,381 of record NZ_CP192736.1, on the reverse strand, counting down.
GATGCTCGCGGGAACCACTAATTCGGGGCCAATGATACCGGGGGTGAGATTGCCAATCGGGGCAGTAGCAGCAGTAGTCATGTCATTAATACTAGACGGCTTGGGCGCTACTGTCGGTCTGCGATGACAGTTAGGAGAACCGGTATTAGGCTGGCGGTAAGAAACTACAGTGCGGAAGGTAAAAACCATGGCAGCTAATGCAATTCCTGGTGAGGGTCAATATTGGTACAACATTGGCACCGGGCAGGTGGAAAAGGGACCTCAATCTGACTGGTCACAGCTGCTGGGTCCATACCGTACCGAGGCTGAAGCCCAGGAAGCCATGGCCAAAGTGCAGGCGCGCAACGAGGCCTGGGACGAAGAAGACGAGGACGAAGACTAAGCTTCACCCCCGTCTTGGGCTTTTTGGGCTACTTTTCAAACTCGTATTCGACGCTTGGGAAGCTGCCGTTGGCAACGTCCTGGTGGTATTCGGTGACCGCTTCGGAAATCACCTCACGCAGGTTCGCGTATTTCTTCACAAACCGTGGGGTACGTCCGGTGCCCAGCCCCAGCATGTCCTGCCACACCAAAACCTGACCCGTAGTCGAAGACCCGGCACCAATGCCGATGGTCGGCACCCGCAACGCCGCATCTACTTCGGCAGCTACCGGGCTGGGGACCATTTCCAGAAGTACTGCGAATGCACCAGCATCCTGCAAGGCCACAGCCGTGCGGACCAGCTGCGCAGCGGAGTCCCCACGGCCTTGCACCTTGTAGCCACCGAGTGCATGCTCGGACTGCGGAGTGAAACCGATATGAGCGATCACCGGAACACCGGCGGCCACCATCGCGTCAACATAGGGGGCAAATCGCTCATCGCCCTCAATTTTAATCGCGTGAACACCGGCTTCCTTCATCAGGCGAACCGCGGAAGCTACCGCTTGGGCGGGGGACTGCTCATAACTGCCAAAGGGTAGATCAGCCACGACCAAGGCACGGCGGGCCCCGTTGACTACGGCCTTAGCGAATACGATCATTTCATCGAGAGTGATCCGCAGGGTGGAGTTGTAGCCCAGTACGGTGTTTGCTGCGGAGTCTCCCACCAGCAGGGTTTCAATCCCCGCTTGGTCAAAGATTTCCGCGAGCATTGTGTCGTAGCAGGTGATCATGGAGAACTTTTCACCACGTTGCTTCGCTTCGGTTAGATGTCCAATGCGGATCCGTGCCGGGCGCGTGGACGGATCAGAAAGATAGGGTTGTGCCATAAAAAAACCTTAGCGCACTTGGGCACGGCTTTGTTTCCTGATCATTGGGCACAAAAAGTATAGTGTTGCTTCAGGACCTGTAAATTTCCGTCACCGGTACGCGGGCGGCAAACAACACGCAAGGTGGAGAGCAATGAATCGTCAGCAGGAATTCGTACTGCGCACGATCGAAGAACGTGATGTTCGTTTTGTTCGACTCTGGTTCACCGATGTCGTCGGTTCGCTCAAGTCTGTGGCCTTGGCCCCGGCCGAGGTGGAGGATGCATTTGCTGAGGGATTGGGTTTTGATGGTTCCTCCATTGAGGGACTATCGCGCATCTACGAATCAGACATGTTGTTACAGCCGGATCCGGCCACTTTCCAACTACTTCCGTGGCGCGGTGAGGTGGAACCCACCAGCCGGATGTTCTGCGACATTCTCACCCCGGAAGGTACCCCGTCAGCTGCGGATCCACGGCATGTACTCAAACGACAGCTCGATGAAGCCTCAAAGCTTGGATTTACCTGCTATACGCATCCGGAAATAGAGTTCTATCTGCTCGAATCCGCAGAGCCGGGTCCCGATGGGCGGCCGGTACCGATCGATCGAGGCGGCTACTTCGATCACGTGCCTGATGGGATCGGCCAGGACTTCCGTCGCCTGTCGGTCACTACCCTAGAAGCTCTGGGGATCTCGGTAGAATTTTCCCACCACGAGACTGGCCCGGGACAAAACGAGATCGACTTGCGCTACGCCGATGCGCTGCAGACGGCCGATAACATCATGACCTTCCGCACCGTCATCAAGGAGATGGCAATGCAGAAGGGATTGCATGCCACCTTTATGCCCAAGCCTTTTGCCGATCAGCCTGGTAGCGGCATGCACACCCATTTCTCCCTCTTTGAGGGGGACTCCAACGCCTTCTTTGAAGCCGGGCGCGAATATCAGCTCTCGGATATCGCCCGATCCTTCATCGCCGGGATCCTACATCACGCCAAAGAAATGACCGCGGTCACCAACCAGTTCGTCAACTCCTATAAGCGCCTCTGGGGTGGCGGGGAAGCACCGAGCCACCTCTCCTGGGGGCACAACAACCGTTCGGCATTGCTGCGCGTGCCGCTGTATAAGCCGGGCAAGGGTCAAAGCGCCCGAGTGGAGTACCGTGGCATCGATTCGGCTGCCAACCCGTATCTGGCCTACGCCTGTATCTTGGGTGCTGGGCTGAAGGGGATCCATGAGGGCTACGAACTGGAGGACCCGACCGAGGATGACGTGTGGAGCTTGTCCACCGCCGAACGTCGTGCTTCCGGGCACGATCCACTACCCGGGTCCTTGCATGAGGCCATTCGAGCAATGGAAGAATCCGAATTGATGGCAGATATTCTCGGGGAACAGGTGTTCAATTCCTTCTTAGCCAACAAGCGCACGGAGTGGGAAGAATACCGTCAGGAAGTGACTCCCTTCGAGTTGAACAGATATCTGAGGATGCTCTAAGCATTCAGAGCAGTTACCCGTTCCACTAAGCCGGGCCGGGAGGGAAGGACTTGGCGCAGATGGCACCGTCGTCGCGGGATTTGATCAATGCGGGCTTTTTGGAGGTCAGCCGCGCGAAAGGATTCCTCGCATCGGACGAGTTTCAAGATCTAGATACGGGACTCATTGTGCGCAGTATGGCGCACGCACCGGATCCGGATCAGGCCCTACTCTTGGCTTTGCGATTGATTGAGCGGCACCCGAATGCAGCCGCTTTGTTCAGTAAGCCGCACAGTTGCCAAATGTTGGTGCGGATTCTTGGTGCTTCCTCGGCCTTGGGCGAATTTATGATCCGCTGCCCCGAGGCATTGAACACGGTCAGTGGGCAGCCCGAAGACTACTTTCGGCGTCGCGGCGATCAGGAACTGGTTACCGAATTACTCGACGCGGTGCAGGCCGTCCCCTCGGGGGCCGGGCATTGGGTGGCGCAACTGCGTGGTGAACCGGCGCGTCGAGCGTTGCGCACCGCCTACCGACGAGCGTTACTGGATCTGACCTTTCGAGACCTCGGCTCGGCCGAACCACAACGGATACTTCCCGAAGTGGCTGGGGAACTTGCCGATCTGGCTGCCGCCGCGTTGGAAGCGGGTCTGGCGATCAGCCGTGCCGAAACCGTCGAACAGTTCGGCGAGACCAACGTTGATTTGGTGAACTTTTCCATCATTGGCATGGGGAAATGTGGCGCCCGCGAGCTGAACTACATTTCTGATGTGGACGTTATTTACGTGCATCAAGGGATGGGGGAGCTTAGCGAAGCGAAAGCCACGGACATCGCCACCCACCTAGCCACCGGAACCCAACGCGCCATCATGCTCCCCGGAGGAGAGCCACCCTTGTGGGAAGTGGATGCGAACCTAAGACCGGAAGGCAAGGACGGGGCGTTGAGCCGCACCTTGGCCTCCCACGAAGCCTACTATCAGCGGTGGGCCGCCTCCTGGGAATTCCAAGCCCTCCTTAAGGCGCGTTGCATCGCCGGAGACCGGGACCTGGGTGAGCGTTACGAACGCATGGTCGCCCCGCTGGTATGGAGCAGTTCCGAACGCGATGGTTTTGTCGAGTCCGTGCAAAAGATGCGCCGCCGCGTCAATGCCCATATCGACAACTCAGAGGTCGACTGGCAGATAAAACTTGGACCAGGCGGACTGCGCGATGTGGAGTTCACGGTCCAGCTACTGCAGCTCGTGCACGGACGGGTCGAAGCCGCCCTGCAGATTTCCACTACCACTTTGGCGATCCAAGCCTTGAGTGAATTGGGCTTCATTGGACGCCAAGACGCGCTGAACTTCGATGAAGCCTATCGTTTCCTGCGACTCCTGGAGCACCGGATCCAGCTTGGCCAATTGCGGCGGACCCACCTGATGCCGCGTAGCGAGCATGCGCAACGAGTCCTTGCACGTGCCATCCGCGGCGCCGGTGATATTCGACTGACCAGTGCTGAATCCTTGATGCGCCGTTGGAATGAGACCAAAAGACTGGTCCGAACGCTCCACGAAAGAATTTTCTACCGCCCACTGCTGGTCACCAGCTCGAACCTGAGTACCGACGAGGTGCGGCTCACCCCAGAATCGGCGCAGGCCCGGCTGCGGGCTCTGGGCTATTTGGATCCGAAGGCCGCGATGCGGCATATCGAGGCGCTCACCGCCGGGGTTTCGCGCAGCGCCGCCCTACAGCGCCAACTCTTGCCGGTCCTGCTGGGCTGGTTTGCCGAGGGCGTGGATCCGGATGCCGGTCTACTGGGTTTCCGTCGGTTGAGCGAATCCTTGGGCAAAACCCATTGGTTCCTCGGCATGCTGCGCGATACCACGGCAGCCGCCGAACGGCTGAGCTCATTGCTGTCGAACACTCGCTTTCTTACCGACCTGCTGGCCGTAGAATCCACCGCGGCCGCTTGGCTGGGCAATGACGAATCGCTGACCCCGTTGAGTGACGAAGCGTTGAGACAACAATTTGCTTCGATTATCCGGCGGAACAAGCAACCTGCGGTCGCGATCCGGCAGGTGCGGGTGGCTCGGCGTAAAGAATTTCTGCGTGTTGCCCTCGCCGATGGGGCCGGGTTGTTGACCGTCTCGAAGGTGGGACGCGCGCTGAGCGATATCGACTCGGCCACTATCGCCTCGATCTTGCAGGTGCTGGTGCAGCAAGACATCGCAGAGCATGGGCATCACAGCGACATTGCGGTGATCGCGATGGGCCGTCAAGGTGGGGCAGAGATCGGCTACGGTTCGGATGCCGATGTGATGTTCGTGCAGCGTCCCCGCCCACATGCTGATCCGCAAGCTGCGCAGGAGCAGGCACTACGGGTGGTGACGGAACTGATCTCGGCAATCTCACGCCCTCTGAAACCGGCGATCCCTGCCGAAGTCCGACTTCAAGTGGATGCGGATTTGCGTCCCGAAGGTAAATCTGGGGCGTTGGTGCGAAGCTTGGAATCCTACACCGAGTATTACACCCGCTGGGTTGATGTCTGGGAGCGGCAAGCTTTGCTGCGTGCCCGGGTGGTGGCCGGGGACCCAGAAGTGGGACAGGCGTTTATCGCACTGATCAATCCGATCCGCTACGAACAGGCGCTGAGCGAACAGGAAGTCAAGGAGATCCGTAAAATCAAGGCCCGGGTGGAAGCCGAACGCCTTCCCCGTGGCGCGGATCCGGCCTTCCATTTGAAATTGGGACGCGGTTCGTTGTCCGATGTGGAGTGGCTGGTGCAACTTTTCCAGATGCAGCACGCCCACGCTCACCCCAGCCTCCGCACCACCTCGACTCGTCAGGGGCTCAAAGCGCTGGCCGAGCTGAAGCTACTCTCACGATCTGAAGTGAAGACCTTAGACCAGGCATGGGTGCTGGCCACCAAAATTCGTAGCGCTGAAATTATTACCTCGGGCCGTTCCAGTGATGTGTTGCCGCGATCAGCTCGCGATATGGAAGCTGTGGGTCGCTGGTGTGGATATGAGCCTAATCAGGGGTACCAGCTGGAGGAAGATTACCTGAAGGCCACGCGCCGGGCCCGAGCCATCGTGGAGCGTCGCTTCTTTGGATTCGAGGACTGAGCGCTCGTCGCATGAGCACGATCGGGTCGTCGAATAGCTGCCAGAATCTCTTCGAAGTCTGGTTGCCAAATCCGCTCATGACTTCAGACTTTTCCCGGTACAGTGTGAGATGCAGGTAACATTTCGGGAAAGTACCACCGAGGGGAGTCGCAGGAGATGGATCAGAAGATGATGGATCTGGCCATTGCTTTGGCGCAGGATGGCATGGACAACGATAAGGGCGGCCCCTTCGGGGCAGTCGTCGTCCGCGACGGAGAAGTGATTGCGAGCGCCTATAACCGGGTGACAGGGTCGGATGATCCGACCGCCCACGCCGAGGTGCGAGCGCTACGTTTGGCTGCAGAAATGTTAGGCAGCTTCGACCTGTCGGACTGCGAACTCTATACGAGCTCCGAACCTTGCCCGATGTGCTTCGGCGCTGTCTACTGGTCGCGGGTGCAGCGTGTCTACTTCGCCAACACCCGCGCCGACGCAGCACGTATCGGGTTCGACGATTCCTTTATCTATGAGGAGCTGGCCAAACCGGCAGAGCTACGCAGCATCCCATTCATCAAAGTTGATGAGCCCAAAGCGTTGCAGGTCTTTGAGCGGTGGCTGCAGAAGCCCGACCGTGTCGAATACTGAAAGACTGAGTACCGGGTTCTGATGTCTGGGCAGGCTTCCTCCCTGGCCCAGCCAAGAGAACAGACCACTAGCCAAGCTACTGATCGAAATCAGCGTAATTACTGTCGAGATTTGCGGACCATTCCGCCACGGCTCCCATACGTTGATTCATCTCATCGATGAAGTAGGTCATGGCCTCGACACAATTTCCGCGATGGATCGCGGTTCCGTGGGCGAGGGAGAATCGGTGCCGAAACTCAGGGGTTGCACCATACCCAGCAAGGCCCGTGCTGGACCCAAGATATATTGGATCCGGCACGGGCCTTGCCCTCACGATATGGCGAGGATGCTATGGTTTAGCAGCCGTAATAAAGCTCAAACTCGTATGGGTTCGGGCGGAGGCTCAGTGGCTTTAGCTCGTATTCGCGCTTGTATTCGATCCACGTGCGGATCAAATCTTCGGTGAAAACCCCGCCTTCGAGCAGGAACTCGTAGTCGTTCTCCAAGGCGCGCAGTGCCTCATCGAGGGTCTCGGGGGCACGCTGGATGTCCTTGGCTTCCTCTGGTGGCAGCTCGTAGAGATCCTTGTCGATCGGCTCTGCTGGTTCGATGCGGTTCTTGATACCGTCGAGGCCAGCCATCAACTGGGCCGCGAACGCCAGGTAGGGGTTCGACGACGCGTCTGGTGCACGGAACTCGATGCGCTTAGCCTTAGGGTTAGAACCGGTGACTGGAATGCGGATACCGGCCGAGCGGTTACCTTGCGAGTACACCATGTTCACCGGCGCCTCGTACCCCTTGACCAAGCGGCGGTAAGAGTTCACGGTCGGGTTGGTGAACGCGAGCACGGCATCGGCGTGCTTCAGCAGGCCGCCAATGTACCAGCGAGCGGTATCTGACAGGCCAGCGTACCCTTTTTCGTCGTAGAATAGTGGCTCGCCGTCAGCCCATAGCGACTGGTGGACGTGCATGCCCGAACCATTGTCACCGAATACCGGTTTTGGCATGAAGGTTGCGGACTTGCCCCAGGCGTCGGCCACGTTCTTCACCACGTATTTGAAGAGCATCAGTTCATCGGCTGCGTGCACCATGGTGTTGAACTTGTAGTTGATTTCTGCCTGACCGGCGGCACCCACCTCATGGTGGCTGCGCTCGACCTCTAGACCGACGTTGTCTAGTTCGATGCAGATCGCGTCGCGTAGATCAGCTTGCTTGTCGGTAGGGGAGACCGGGAAGTATCCGCCCTTGAATGGAGTCTTGTAACCGCGGTTACCGCCCTGTTCCTCGCGTCCGGTGTTCCATGGGGCTTCATCCGAGTCGATGGAATAGAAGGCGCCCTGTGGCTTGGATTCGTAGCGAACATCTTCGAAGATGAAAAACTCGGCTTCGGGGGCGAAGAATGCGGTATCGGCGATACCGGTGGATTCCAAGTAGGCCTCGGCACGCTCGGCTACACCGCGCGGATCGCGGTGGTAAGGCTCACCGGTCCGCGGGTTGATGATCGAGAAGTTGAATGCGAGGGTCTTCTCAACGCGGAACGGATCAATGAATCCGGTCTTCACGTCGGGAATCAGCTGCATGTCGGAATCCGAGATACCTGCGAAGCCGCGGATCGAAGAGCCGTCGAACAACTGGCCGTTGACGAAGAAGTCTGCGTCAACTGATTTGGCAGGAACGTTGAAGTGCTGTTGAACACCTGGTAGGTCGGTGAAACGAATATCGACGAACTTCACGTCCTCTTCGGCGATATACGCCAAAGCTTCTTCTGGACTCTTAAACATGTGCAGGTAACTCCCTGTGGTGTGTATTTTTCGGTAAACAAGTCGGTCACATCATGATCGCTTGCCCTTGCTTACCCTTCTACAATACCGAGGATCCGTTTCTTAGTGGTGTCTCGATTGTTTCCTGCGCGTTACATGGCAGCTTTTTCGGGCAGTGTTACGTTATGAGGAAAGTGGAGCCGACCCTAGGGGATGGGCTCTCACAGACTGGCCGGATAAACTAGGGGTGTGGAACGTAAAGATATAGGTTCTTGGCTCGAAGGACCGCCTCAACTGAATGCCCAAGAATGGCCGGGCCAGCGCCTGGGTCGACCGGAAAAAGGCCCTGGATCTGTGGCCCGTTTCCCTCGGCGTGTCGGAGCCCTGATCTTGGACTGGGTTTTGGCCATGCTGGTCAGCTGGTGGCTTTTCGAATCAGCCCCGTTGGCCACCTTGTTGATCTTCTGCGCCGTCCAGATGCTCACCGTGGGGATCACCGGTCACTCCATCGGTCATCGCGTCTTTGGGATGCAGGTGCAGTCCATGGATGGCAAGGCCATCAAACCGCTCACCGGTGTGGTCCGCTCGCTATTGCTGTGCTTGGTCATTCCGGTGTTGATTGCGGATGCCGACCAACGTGGAGTCCACGACCGGGCTGGCAACAGTATCTTGGTCAACGTGCGCTAACTACGCCAAAACCTCGGAATACTCTTAAATGGCTGAAGCCGTGACATGTCGTCACGGCTTCAGTCATATTCAGTCTTAGCGCCCGCGCATCGCGCGGCGGCTTGGGCGGACCTTATTCGGGTCGATGCCCTTAGGGATTGGCAAGCGGTTGATGCTCAGCGTGGTCAACCGCTTATCTACGGCGTTGACCTCCAGCTTGGACAGCTGCTTGGGGAGCTTCTTCATCTTCTTCCCCACTTCGTGCAAGGGGGTCTGATTTTCGTCGCTACCGGCGTTGATGACGCTGATTGGTACGTTGGGAAGCACTCGGCCGATCCGCTTACGTTCGGCGGTGACCAGTTCGCGCACCCGACCGTTGGGGCCTTCGGTGACCAGCACGACGCCAGCACGGCCCACAGCCATGAACAGCAGGTCCTGATGGCGGTTCGCCGCTACCGGCTCGTCCTTCAAGATCCAGCCGCGGCGCAAGACGCTCATCGCCGCGCCAGCGGCGCCGGGACGTCCCTCTAGCTGTGAGAACGCCGCCTTTTCGGCGCGACGCGACAAAATGAATATTGCGGCCAGCAAACCTAGCGGGATCGAGATCAGCAACATGGTGATCCAGTTGTTGATCAAGATACCGATCAGCAGACCGATAGCAACAACGCCCAAGCCGGCCAGCAACATCCACCAAACGACCATTGGGTCGTTGCGGCGGGTCATCTGGAAGACCTGAGCCATTTGCTTCAGGCGACCGGGCTCTTTGTTCTTCTTTTCAGCTTTAGGTTTGCGTGAAAACAAGCCTCGCTTCTTCTGCGAGGCTCCTTCTGATGCGACATTGTCGGAGTTTTTGGCCATAGTTCCTTAATTCTACCTGAGTTAGCCAGGCAGGTTCCATACGCACCGAGAGTATGCGCAGCGACACGGAAGATAGCGGATGGATTGAGCCGCTAAGGAGGCACGAAAAAGCGTTGCGAGTATCCTTTCGGACACCCGCAACGCTCGGTCGGCTATGTGGATATCAGCGAGGCAGCTTCCTGACGGGTGTTTCCCGAAGATTCGATATGCGCCAACGCCTCAGGGATTTCGCGTCCCTTCTTACGCATCGCGCCGGCCCACAAACGGCCAGCACGGTAGGAAGAGCGGACCAACGGGCCGGACATTACCCCGAGGAAGCCTAGTTCCTCGGCTTCCTGCTGTAGTTCGAGGAACTCTTCTGGTTTTACCCAACGATCAACCGGCAGATGACGTTCGGTCGGACGCAGGTATTGGGTAATGGTCAACAGATCGCAGCCCGCCTCGTGCAGGTCTGCCATAGCTTCAGAAATTTCCTGACGCGTCTCACCCATCCCGAGGATAAGGTTTGACTTGGTGATCAAACCGCGCTGATGCCCGTGAGTGATGACATCCATGGAACGCTCGTAACGGAAGGCCGGACGGATTCGCTTAAAGATCCGCGGAACGGTTTCAACGTTGTGCGCGTAGACTTCTGGGGCTGAATCACAGATTGCGTCCAGATTCTCCGGTTTACCCGAGAAATCTGGAATGAGCAGCTCCACGCCGGTTCCCGGGTTCATTTTGTGGATTTGGCGTACGGTCTCGGCGTACAACCACACGCCCTCATCTTCCAGATCATCACGAGCCACACCGGTGACGGTCGCGTAGCGAAGATCCATTTTCTTCACGCTCATCGCCACCTTAAACGGCTCTGAGCGGTCCAGCGCCTGCGGCTTACCCGTATCGATCTGACAGAAATCGCAACGCCGGGTACATTCGGAGCCGCCGATCAGGAATGACGCTTCCCTATCTTCCCAGCATTCGAAGATATTCGGGCATCCGGCTTCTTCACAGACGGTGTGCAGGCCTTCGGACTTAACCAGATTCTTCAGCCCCACATACTCGGGGCCGATCTTCAAATCGGCGCGAATCCAATCGGGTTTACGCTCCACCGGAACCTTGGAGTTCCGCTGTTCAACACGCAACATACGTCGGCCTTCAGGTGCGACACTCATGATTAGTCGTACTTTCTGAGAGTAGGGAAAGGTGTGGTTAGGAAACGGCGGCGGTCATCGAAATTTGTGGTGTAAGCAGACGATCCAATTCCTGCTGGACTCGATCAACCACATCGATGGGATTGACCCGCCGACCAAGCTCTTGCGAAATACTGGTTACTCCGGCGTCAGTGATCCCGCACGGAATAATCTGCTCATAAGGTTCCAAGGTATTCGAACAATTCAAAGCAAAACCGTGCATGGTGACCCCGTGGTTGATGCGGATCCCAATGGCCGCAATCTTCCGGTCCGGTGCCCCGGCAGCTCCCGGGACCCACACACCCGATCGGCCCTTCACCTGAACGGTGTGAATCCCTAGTTCGGTGAGAACATTCATTAATACTTCTTCGAGGGTTTCCACATAAAGTCGGATTGCGTTGATTTTGGCCAGCTTCACGATTGGGTATCCGATCAGCTGACCCGGACCATGCCAGGTTAGCTGTCCGCCGCGGTCCACCTCGACTACGGGCGTGCCATCCTGCGGCAATTGCTCATCTTCGGTCCGCCGACCTGCGGTATAAACGGCTTCGTGCTCAAGGAAAAGGATCTTGGGGCCTTGCTCATTTGCTGCCACGGCATCGTGCAGCCGGTTTTGGTAGTCCCATACTTCTAGATATGGGGCGAAGGATTCACCTAGCCCGAGACGTTCGAATTCGATGGTCATGTGATTCACAGTACGCCGAATCATCCCTACCCTCGAGTTGTTAACTTCATGGAAGCATTGTGGAAAACTTAAACGCGTTCTTGCCGAAGCGACTACAACTTAAACATGGAAGAACAAGTAGACGCATTCGCTTGGCCACAATGCGAGGGGTATCTGACTCTTCGTCCATTGCAGCAACGGGAGACTTGCCTGGTCTGGTTGGTCCAGCGTGAGCACGACCAGCAATTTCAGGTGCTAAAACTCGTTAGCAACCAAGAAGCACTGGCCGCACTGCGACAGCCAGCTACCGGGGGATCCGGAGAACACCTGATCGAGTTTCATGGGGTGGCGCAAACCGATCAGGGGCCGGCTTTGCTCGCTGAATATTGTCCCGGCGGCAGCCTAGGACAGATGGTGCAGGCACGTGGGGCGTTGCCATTGGGGGAAACGATTACGGCCTTGGCGCCAATCGCGCACGCCGTCGCGGAACTGCACCGCAAAGGTCTGACACATCAGGATATTTCCCCAAATAATATTCTGTTGACCGCTCAAGGGATGCCGAAGCTGGCTGACTTTCAAGAAGCGCAACTTTTGGTGGAGCCGACTCAAGCGGTAGGAACCCCAGGATTTATGGCTCCGGAAAAAGCTAACGGTGGCGCTGACAGTGGTGCTGCGGCAGCAGACATTTATGCGCTCGCTGCCTGCCTATGGTACCTACTCAGCGGACAGGTCCCTGAGGCGCCGGGACAACGCACGCCGATCGATGTGATTCTTCCGCAGATCCCGAACCCTATCGTGGACTTGTTACTCGACGGCTTAGCGGAGGATCCCGCCCGACGCCCGTCGGCTGATCAATTTGCCCGCACCCTTTTTTCCTCCGGGAAAGCCGAACCACTGAATTGGAGTGCTTCGGTGCCCGGTTTTGCCGCCCATTTAATGTCAACAATCCACCCTGCGGCAAGCAAACGGAACGTAGCATCGAAGCGGCGGAGCGGTCGAAGAACCACGACGCGGTCGCACAGAGCCCAGTCAGCACAGAACCAAAGGCGCGCAACATCGGGACGCGCCCGGCCGCTCAAGGTTACTCCTGGCAGCCGGAAAATAGTTGCGGCTCTCGTCTTGGGGGTGGGGCTGATTATTGGTGCGGGGGTGTGGGTCCAGCACTGGGTACAAGCAAGCCCGGGGGCTTCCAACGCTCAGCCGCAAGCGGAGCCGGCGCAAACCTTACGCAGTTGCGCAATGCAATCAGATGCCCAGTTACCACCCTGCGCCCAAGACCAGGCGTTGATCTTAACCGAGTTAGTTGAGCTATCGCGGGCACGTGATACGGCATTGAACGCGGGGGACCGGGCATCCTTAGCAGCCCTCTACGTTCCGCAGTCCGAACAGCTGCAACTTGATCGCGGCATGGTGGACAAGCTCGATGAGCTGGGTCTGTCCCTTAGCGGATTGCACACGAGCCTCGAAGATCTGGAGGTGACCGCTCGCCAGTATCCGGATGTGGTCATTGTCGGCGCGCAGAGCTCATCCAACCACTATGAGTACCGGTTAATCAGCGAGGATCAGGTAATCCATCAGGCTAAGGCCAGCATGGCCGAGCAAGTGCGCTTCGAACTGCGGCACGTGGATCAGGGCTGGCGAATCTCCCGAGTACTTTCACGTGATTCAGGAAGCGTGGGCACGACCACCGAGGGGCAGGCCTTGTTTCGCAGTGGGCACTAGGCGCAGCGCAGGGGGCCGGTCGGTCGCCCGCAAAACGAAAGAACCCGTTTCCTCCCACTACGGGAAGAAACGGGTTCTGAGTGATCCTGACTAAGCCATCAGCTTAGAGACCAAGATCGCCTTCGAAAGCGCCGCCTTCAAGACGTGCCTTGACGGTCTGCAGGAAGCGTCCGGCATCCGCACCGTCAACCAGACGGTGATCGTAGGTCAAGCACAGGTACATCATGTGACGGACGGCAATCGAGTCGTTGCCCTCTGCATCGGTGATGACCATTGGGCGCTTGACGATCGCACCGGTGCCCAGGATGGCAACCTGCGGCTGGTTGATGATCGGGGTATCGAACAGGGCCCCAACCGAACCGATGTTGGTGATCGAGAAGGTGCCTCCGGACAGCTCATCCGGACCGATCTTGTTGCTCCGGGTACGGGCAGCAACGTCAGCGATCTTTCCGGCCAAACCAGCCAAGTTCAGATCACCTGCGTTGGAAACCACTGGAACAAGCAGACCCTTGTCGGTGTCGACAGCAAATGCCAAGTGCTCGGCATTGTGGTAGGTGATTTCCTGCTTGTCCTCGTCGTACTCGGCATTCAGGGTTGGGTGCGCCTTCAACGCTTCGGCAACGGCCTTAGCGATAAATGGCAGATAAGTCAGGTTCACGCCGTTGGTGGCCTTGAACCCGGCCTTCGCCTTGGCACGCAGGTTCACGATACGGGTCATATCGATCTCGTGGACCTGAGTCAACTGCGTGGAAACATCCAGCGACTCGCGCATGCGGCGGGCAATCACCTGACGGATACGTGGAGCCTTGACGGTGGTGCCACGCAGCGAGGAAACCTCGACGGCTGGGGCGGCCTTGGCTGCCGGGGCGGCAGCGGCAGCAGGTGCAGGAGCAGCGGACTGCTTCTTCGCCTCGATGGCATCCAGCACGTCCTGCTTGCGAATACGACCGCCAACACCGGTACCCGAAACGCTACTCAGGTCAATGTCGTTCTGGTTGGCCAGGCGGCGAACCAGTGGGGTCACGTAACCGGCATCTGCCGATGCTGGGGCAGCGGCGGCAGGAGCCTCAGTCTTAGGAGCAGCCGGAGCTGGAGCTTCTTCCTTCGCGGCAGGAGCAGCAGGTGCTTCTTTCTTTTCCTCTGCTGGAGCAGCTTCCTGCTTTGGAGCTTCCTGCTTTGGAGCCTCCTGCTTTGGAGCCTCAGGTTCTGGAGCTTCTTCCTTGGCAGGGGCAGCGTCAGCGGAACCGATGACAGCCAGCACAGCGCCAACTTCGGCTTCCTCGTCTTCGTTTACGCGAATTTCCAGCAGCTTACCGGCAACAGGCGACGGGACTTCAGTGTCGACCTTATCGGTGGACACCTCAAGCAGTGGCTCATCAATAGCAACATCGTCGCCAATTTCCTTGAGCCAGCGAGTGACGGTACCTTCGGTGACCGACTCGCCCAGAGCTGGCAGGGTTACCTCGGTACCGGATGCGGCACCGGCCGAAGCGGCAGGAGCTTCGGCTTGCGCAGGAGCTTCTTCCTGAGCGGACTCTTCCTCGGCTGGCTCGGCTGCTGCAGGTTCTTCGGCTGGGGCTTCTTCAGCTGCGGAGGAACCGGAACCGTCGCCGATGCGGACCAACGGTGCGCCAACTTCGGCTTCTTCGTCTTCGGCGACCAAGATTTCTTCGATCACACCGGCGACTGGGGATGGAACTTCGGTATCGACCTTATCGGTCGATACTTCCACCAACGGTTCGTCAACCTCAACGCGGTCGCCGACCTGCTTGAGCCAACGGGTTACCGTACCCTCGGTGACACTTTCACCCAACGCGGGTAGGTTTACGGTTTCAGACATCTTCCCGTATCTCCTCTAAATTGCATGCTATTTGGATGATCCGTCTTGCCCTCTTGGGGCGAATCTTACGGATCCAAGTATTCTGTTCGAAGGCGCTATCTTCGAGCCTAGTCCAGAAGCAGCGTACCGCGAAGAGTACGCCGCTTCTTGACCTAAGCGAAATTAGCCGTGCAGTGGCTTTCCAGCCAGAGCCATAGCGGCTTCACCCAGCGACTCGTTTTGCGTTGGGTGAGCGTGGATCAGCTGAGCCACGTCCTCTGGGTAGGCTTCCCAGTTCACGATCAGCTGTGCTTCACCGATCTGTTCACC
This sequence comes from Glutamicibacter uratoxydans, assembly GCF_050753455.1. Taxonomy (GTDB): domain Bacteria; phylum Actinomycetota; class Actinomycetes; order Actinomycetales; family Micrococcaceae; genus Glutamicibacter; species Glutamicibacter uratoxydans_A. The sequence goes on along the minus strand of NZ_CP192736.1, from coordinate 2,105,983 downwards.
GATGCGTCCGCCCACGCCGTGTACGCCCACGATTGGGCCGTTCTTCACGCGCACCATCTTGATGATGCCGCTGGTGCCCAGGATCGAAGACTTGCCGTTGCCAGCCAAGTTGTATTCGGTGGTTTCGATCTGATCAGCACCGAACTTTTCCTTGGCCTTTGGTTCGGTGTAGCCCACCGAAGCAATTTCAGGCTCGCAGAAGGTGACCTTCGGGATGTTGATATCTTCAACGATGGTCGGCTTCTGGCCGCCGATCTCTTCAGCGACGAAGATGCCGTGCTGGTAGCCACGGTGCGCCAGCTGCAGGCCGGGGACGATATCGCCCACAGCGTAGATGTTGCCCACGCCGGTGTGCAGGCGATCGTCGGTGATTACGAAACCGCGATCGATGGTGATGCCCTGCTCCTCGAAACCGAAGCCCTCGGTGACTGGCCCGCGACCCACGGCGACCAGCACGATGTCAGCTTCCAGTACCTTGCCGTCGGCCAACGAAACCTTCACACCGTTAGCGTCCTGCTCGACCTTCTCGAAGAAGACACCGGTGTTGAACTTGATGCCACGCTTCTTGAAGGAGCGCTCCAACACCTTGATGATGGCAGGATCCTCGTTAGGAACCAGCGAGGGAAGACCCTCAACGATCGTGACATCTACGCCGAAGGACTTCCAGACCGAAGCGAACTCGACACCAATAACGCCGCCGCCCAGAACGATGGCGCTCTTTGGCAGGGTGTCCATATTCAGTGCCTCGGTGCTGGTCAGCACACGATCGCGGATTTCCAGACCGAAGGTCTTAGAAGTGGAACCGGTGGCCAGAACGATGTTCTTGCCCTTGTAACGAGTGCCGTTGACTTCGATGGTGTCCTGCGAGACCAGACGACCTTCGCCTTCGATGACGTTCACTTTCTTCATCTTCAGCAGGCCGGACAGGCCCTTGTGCTTGCCAGCGACAATACCGTCCTTGTAGCTGCGCACCGCGCCCAGATCAATCGAGTCCAAGGTGGTGTTCACACCGTACTTGGCACCCTCGCGGGCGTTCTCAGCCAGCTCGGCAGAGTGCAGGTACGCCTTGGTAGGGATACAGCCGGTGTGCAGGCAGGTGCCGCCGAGCTTCTCCTTCTCAATCAGGCCGACGCTGAAACCCAACTGGATGGAGCGCAGGGCTACCGAGTATCCAGCGGAACCGCCGCCGAGGATGAGGACATCGAATTCTTGCGTTGCTGCCGAATCGGCCACGTGAACGCTCCCTCGTAAATAGCTAATGTGGTCGGCTTCAGAGCCGACCGCGGATCGGGTGAGGCACACTGCCAACGCCACTTGACTCAAGGGCGCAGCACAGCTTGCCGTGATGTTTCAAAACTTACCTTAGTCCCGTCGGCACACATCAGTCACCTTGAAGCGGTCGAAAGTCAGTTTTCTCTTCTATTTTTGCACTAAAAAAACGCGGGAGGCCGGGCGGGCCTCCCGCGTCGGGGTGTCTTTATTCACCTCAAAGGCGAACTTCAGTTGGCCGCGAACTCTTCGGCGAAGGCGATCAAGGTGCGAACCTGCGCGCCGGTACCGTTCTTCGGGGTGTAGCCCCACGGGGCACCCTCATTGAAAGCTGGGCCGGCGAAGTCGATATGAGCCCACGGGATCTGCTTGTCATCGACACTGCCGACGAACTCCTGCAGGAACACCGCGGCGGTCATCATGCCGCCCATACGTTCACCGATATTGGCCAGATCCGCTACCTGCGAATCGATCGATGGGCGCAGTTCCTCCGGTAGCGGCATGCCCCAAGCCTGCTCGCCCACCCGGTCCGAGACAGCAACCAGCTGATCGCGCAGCGCCTCATCACCCATGATGCCGGCAGTGCGGAGCCCCAGCGCCAGCATTTGCGCACCTGTCAGGGTGGCGATATCGATGATCGCATCGGGCTTTTCTTCACTGGCTGCCATCAGGCCATCGGCCATCACCAAACGGCCTTCGGCGTCGGTGTTGAGCACCTCCACGGTCTTACCGCCGTACATGCTCAGCACATCACCCGGACGCGTGGCTCGGGAACCTGGCATATTTTCGGCCAAGCAAAGCCAGGCGGTGACCTTCAAGTTCAGACCGAGTTCGGCGATCCCGGCGATAGTTTGGAACATTGCAGCTGCCCCGGACATATCTGACTTCATCGCATGCATACCCGCAGCCGGCTTAATCGAGATGCCACCGGTGTCGAAGGTGATGCCCTTACCTACCAACGCCAAATGCCGGGAGGCCTTGGCGGGGGAGTACTCGATTTTCACCATCCGAGGCGGGCGATCCGAGCCGCCGCCGACCCCCAGCAAGCCGCCGAAACCGTCTTTGGCAAGCTTCTTCTCGTCGTACACCGTGACCTTCAAAGGTAGCGACTTGCTGTAGTCGCGCACGGTGGCGGCGAAGGATTCCGGGTACAGCTCATTGGCTGGGGTGTTGATCAGGTCGCGGGTGGCACGAACTGCCCGGCCTAAGATGGCGGCGCGCTTGAGGGCTGCAGGAAGCTGCTTGTCTGCCGATACCGGGGTGACCAAAATAGCCTCGGTCAGCTGTGGCTTCTCGCTCTTCTTCGAACGGAAGTTCTCAAAGCGGTAATTACCCAGTGCGATGCCTTCGGCAACCGCGGCAGTTAACTCAACGCTCTCGGTTGGCAAGGCGAACAGTGCGCTCTTCACCCCGCTGAGCTGGCGCGCGGCCGAACCAGCGGCGCGGCGCAGCGTTTCTGCCGTGAGCTGACTCAGTTCGGAAACCCCCAGTCCGATGAACCCCAGGACCTTGGCCTTGGAATCCTCGACTCCGGGCAACCGGGTGAACTCATCGGCTTTGGCGGCAACGCCCAGGTCGTTCAGCGTCTGCTCGAGCGTTGCGGTGCTCTGCGCCCCCAGTACCGAGTTAGCGATGCGCACCTTGTCATCGCTCTTGTAAATGCCAAGCACCAAGGCCTCAGCATTCTTGCGTTTGATGTCTGTTCCGATTGCGGTCAGCTTGAGATCGCTGGAGTTGATCACGAAATCATTCCTTCTAAGCCTTTGTAGGGTCTGAGGATTGGGTTGCGAAAGACGCGGGTACGAGCTGTTCGCGCACCCGGTTCCGCACACGTCCACTACTAGATAGTAGCCGAGAGTTTGCCGAGCGTGCCCCAGTTCACAGTCCGATTAGCCTTGTGCGCGATAGAATGAAACGCTGAAGTGTGCTTCGGGTGCGATGAAACCCGAACCATCCGTCCATCAGGGGGTGCTATGTCCAGTCATTCGCTTATCACATTCACGGTCGATGACCTTGACAGTCCGCGCCTGCAGGGACTGGGGATGTACATTTCGCTCAAGGGTGCCGGTGATGCTGGACAAGCCCACCTGCAGATCCACAATGAGCTATTCGCCCAGTTGCGTGGCCAATTAGTGGCCAGCTTCGCCGCCGATCAACTGGTGGTGTATACCGCCCAGCGACCGCGAGTGACCTATCTCGGAGACCACTTCGCCGCGTACCAACGTCCGGTCATTGAACTTTATTTGATGACCGATGAAATGGATCGGGACTTCTGGTATCTCACCGGGGTGGAACCGGACTTGCTCTGGGAAGAATTCAGCGCGGACCTCCTGCGGCTAATCGACGCCTTCAACATCGGCCCGGTGGTCTCCACCAACTCGCTACCGATGCCGGTGCCGCATACCCGTCCGGTCGGAGTTACGGCGCACGGCAACCGCCCAGATCTGATCGAGGGGATCTCCACCTGGGCACCAAGCGCCGAGCTGCCAGCCGGGTTCACTGATTTGTTGGAGATCCGTTTGGCTGAGGCCAAACGCGATGTGGTGGGCTACTCGCTGCACACCCCACACTATTTGGCTGAAGCGGAATACCCGCCGGTGGCTGTGGCGGGGTTGGAATATGTGGGGGCTGCCCTGAATCTGGCCTTACCGACCGAGCGACTACGTGAGGCGAGCCGGGCTATCGAAGAGCAGCTGGCCGAACAGATCAACTCCAGCGCCGAAGTTCGCCAAATGGTGGACGGTTTCGAAAAGCGTTTTGATGCCCACGCGCAGGAGCACGCGCCTCGCTCCCTCCTGCTCGACGAAGATCAACAGCTTCCGAGCGCCGAAGAAATTGGTGCCCGAGCCGAAACCTTCCTGGCCGGTATTGAAGACCTCAGCCAGTGGCTGCCGGATACTCAGGTCGAGGAAAGCAATGAACACCCCGGCGAATCCGGTGACACACAACTTTGAGCCCTGAAAATCTGAACTCCAGAAAGTCCTGGATAGTCATTTCGGTGGCGGTTTTGGCCTACATCACCTCGGTCGCCCAACGCACCAGCTTTGGGGTCGCGGGACTGGAAGCTACCGAACGTTTTAGCACCAACGCCTCGATCCTTGCCACCTTCTCGGTCGTTCAGCTTTTGGTCTACTCGCTCGGACAAATTCCGGTAGGTTTGCTGCTGGATCGGGTGGGTCCGCGTGCCATGATCAGCACCGGCACCGTTCTGATGCTGTGTGGGCAGGCCTTTCTCGCCTTCGCGACCGACGTTCCGCAAGGGCTTGTTGGTCGGGTACTGGTTGGCGCGGGTGACGCGATGGTCTTCGTCTCGGCCATCCGCTTGCTACCCATGTGGTTTAGTGGTTCACGGATCCCGCTCCTCACCCAGCTAACCGGTACCGTTGGTCAAGCTGGGCAGCTAATCAGCCTGTTTCCCTTCCACGCGGTCTTGATTATGGTGGGTTGGACCCCTGCGTTCGCGATGCTCTCGGCGCTTTCCTTTGTCGCCTTGATATTGGTCATCGCCTTCGTACGCAACGGATACACGGGGCCGAACGTGGCAGGTGGCCCACAACTGAAAACCCGGCAGCGGCTTGCCGCGGCTTGGCGGCAACCCGGAACACGACTAGGTTTCTGGACGCATTTCAGTACCGCCTTCATGCTCAACGTCTTTCTGATGACTTGGGGTTTCCCTTTCTTGGTGGAGGGCCAAGGGCTCCCCGGATCCTTAGCTTCGGCGTTGATGTCCATGTTCGTCATTGTTGCGGTGCTGCTAGGGCCAATCTTAGGAACGCTGACTGCCCGCTTCCCGAATCAACGTTCGAAGTTTGCGTTGACGATCGTTGGAACCATGACGCTAGTCTGGTTGCTGGTTATATTGTGGCCAGGACAAGCTCCGTTATGGCTGCTGATTGTGTTGATGGCAGCGATCGCAGCCGGAGGCCCCGGCTCGGCGATATCCTTCGACTTTGCCCGAACCTTCAACCCGCCGCGGCTCATGGGAACCGCCACCGGAGTGGTCAACGTCGGTGGGTTCTTTGGCGGGTTTATCTGTGTTTACCTTGTGGGTCTGACACTGGACTTTATTCATCGGCTCAATGGATACAGCGGTGAGCTGTACAGCCTTGAATCGATGAAAATGGCGCTGAGTATCCAATTTATTTTCGTAATCATCGGTGTCACCGGGATGCTCATTACCCGTCGTAAGGCGCGTCAACAGCAGCAAAACCCCACAGACTGAAGTTTCCACATTCGGAGAGCACTGCACGGTGAGTTTGGCTCAGAACCTTCATTGTCGTGGCATGACAACTACACCGAACCACGAGCCGCTCTCCCTAGAGCGTGCCGAAGATGTTTTAGCGTACATCCCTCATGCCCTAGGATTTCATCCGGAAAAATCCGTGGTATTGCTGCTGCTGGTTGAACGCAGACTTGAGGCCACTTTGCGGGTGGATCTGCCCGCACGATCGGCCGAACGAACCGATTATCAGGTATGGATCGCACAAGTGTGTGAGCTACTCTCACGCTTACCGGGTTTGAGTGCGACGGTCGGAGTGGTGTACCCCCAATCGACCGCAGGAGCAGCAGGCTGCCTGCCGTGGTCCGAACTGATCAGCTGTCTGGCCGAAGAATTATCCGACCGCGACATTCCGTTGCACCAAGCCTGGTGCTACGACGGGGGACAGGTTTGGGATTACTCCTGCGAGAATCCGCAGCACGGGTGCCTCACCGTGGCCCACCCCGAATTGAGTCCTACGTCTTTGCGGCTAGTGGTTGCCGGTTCGGCTCCACTGACTGAACCGTGGGACGGCCGTGATGTTCACGAATGGCCAAACGCCACACAGATTCGCGAGCTGGCAAAAACTTTAGATGGGGATTATCTCGACAGTTTGGATGCGTGGGCGATGATTCTAGATGCCCAGCCTTTTGATGCGGAACGGATTCTGCGCAACGAACCGTTGATTCCCGCCAGACTGATTTCTGGTCTTAGTATCCGGATGGTGCGTGACATACTGCCCTATTTGGCTGGGGCCGGAACAATTGCTGCGGTCAATGCCGTCTCGCTCATCCAGGCACATCGCCGCGGGCAGCCGGTGCAAATCAGCGGGATGACTGACTTTCTCTTAGGGCGTGGCACGCTGACTCCGCAGTGGGAGAGGGTTGAGCAACTCTGGTTTATTTGCCGTGACCTGCTCGGGGTAGCGCAAGGGGAGGAACGTGCGGCACTGCTCTGTCTCTTGGCCTGGATCGAATGGGCGAAGGGGCGCGGGAGCATGTCCATGGCGCTGTTACGAAGCGCATTAAAAGAAGAACCCGGATATCGTCTAGCGCAACTGCTTGAACAATTATTGCAGCGCGGAATCATGCCGCAGTGGGCCACCGATCCGGAGCGGGCTTGGCGCGCAAGCTTCGAGTGAAACACGGCCTAGGAAGCACTCAAGTGGTGTCGATGGCTAGATTCGTGGATAATAGGAAAATAGACCCGGTTAGGTCCGATTGCTCTTCAACCCCCACACCGAGTGTGGGAACAAAAGACGACGCAGCGACGTTGAAACTATTCGACCGCTGTCTTGGCGTGAATTTTGATTCTCCGCCTTCGGACTTGACAGGGTCATAGTGGTGTTACCGGTAGGTGCATCTGGGACGCATCGTGAGAAAGGTTATTCGTGTCATCAACTGAGACGAACGCTAAGCGCAAAGCTGCCAACGCAACCGCGGCTGAGGAAGCCAACGCCGAGGCTGTGGCAGAGGAACCTGTCGCGAAAAAGCGCGCAACCAGGGCAAAGACTCCAGCTAAGAAGACTGCTACCGCTCAGGAAGCAGGAACCGAAGCTGAGGACCAGACTGATGGCCCGACCGAGAGTCCTGAAGATAGTGAAGCCGAGGCAGGCGCGGAAGAAGACGCCAAGGGCTTCGTTCTGACTTCTTCGGAAGATGATGCGCCGCAGCAGCAGGTTCTAGTTGCTGGTGCTACCGCTGACCCCGTTAAGGATTACCTGAAGCAGATCGGTAAGGTCGCCCTGCTTAACGCCGAGCAGGAAGTCGATCTTGCGCTGCGTATTGAAGCTGGCCTGTTTGCGCAGGACAAGCTGAACAACGACGACGGCTCCATGGAGCAACGTCTGAAGTGGGATTATGAGCAGATCGTCCATGACGGAAAGATCGCCAAGAACCACCTGTTGGAAGCTAACTTGCGCCTGGTCGTTTCGCTCGCTAAGCGTTACACCGGCCGCGGTATGCTCTTCTTGGACCTGATTCAGGAAGGTAACTTAGGTCTGATTCGTGCAGTTGAGAAGTTCGACTACACCAAGGGCTTTAAGTTCTCGACCTACGCCACCTGGTGGATTCGTCAGGCGATCACCCGCGCCATGGCCGATCAGGCACGAACCATTCGTATTCCGGTTCACATGGTCGAAGTCATCAATAAGCTCGCTCGTGTACAGCGTCAGATGCTTCAGGATCTTGGCCGCGAACCGACTCCTGAAGAGCTGGCCAAGGAACTGGATATGACCCCTGAAAAGGTCGTCGAAGTTCAGAAATATGGTCGTGAACCGATTTCCTTGCACACCCCACTGGGTGAAGATGGTGACTCCGAGTTTGGCGACCTGATCGAGGATTCCGAGGCTGTGGTTCCGGCCGACGCGGTGTCCTTCACTCTGCTTCAGGAGCAGCTGCATTCGGTGCTTGACACGCTCTCGGAGCGTGAAGCCGGCGTAGTTGCTATGCGCTTTGGTCTCACCGACGGTCAGCCTAAGACTCTGGACGAAATCGGAAAGGTTTACGGGGTTACCCGTGAGCGGATCCGTCAGATCGAGTCCAAGACGATGTCTAAGCTGCGTCACCCATCGCGCTCCCAAGTATTGCGCGATTACCTCGACTAAGAACGGTTGATGGGGTGTTGGAAGTTCTGCTTCCGACACCCCATCAGTGCTTTAACCCTCCGGCCGAGCTTAAAGCGAAAGGCGATGGCTCCCATTGCTGGGAACCATCGCCTGCACGCTGATGCGTATGCTTAGTCGGTGATATCGACCTTTGGCTTTTCGTAGAGTCGTGCCGACTCATCCTGCCACTGCGCGGTCAGCGGGCGAAGCTTAGGCTCCACCGCCCGGGCATGGTGGGCACAGAACAATAGTTCACCACCGGTGGAAGCCAGCACAGCCCGCACATAGGCCTGAGCGCCGCAACGGTCGCACCGGTCGAGGGCGTTGAGTTCACGACTTGCAGTTGAAGTAGTCATTGCCAGCCTCCTTTAAATCTAGGTGTATTCAATACAACCAGTTATTCCTTGGAGTTTATGCCCGAAACATGCTTCTTTCGCTCACCGCGTAGCCGATGTGGATAAGCTCATAAGTCCACGTGAACCGCTCTAGACCGGAGAAGCTAACCGGATTCGAACACAATGACGACTAGAATGGTTTCTAGAATCACCTGTCCGGCATAAGTAGGAGTTTGCAACCACGTGGCTAAAGCCGACAATTACAACGCCCGTCACCTTTCCGTGCTCGAAGGGCTGGAAGCGGTCCGCAAGCGTCCCGGAATGTACATTGGCTCAACCGACTCGCGCGGGTTGATGCACTGTCTCTGGGAGATTATTGACAACTCCGTGGACGAAGCCCTTGGCGGGTTTGGTCAATCCATCGAGGTGATCTTGCACAACGATGGGTCGGTCGAGGTCCGTGATGATGGACGTGGCATCCCGGTGGACATCGAACCTAAGACCGGATTAAGCGGTATCGAAGTGGTCTTCACCAAGCTGCACGCCGGCGGCAAGTTTGGCGGCGGCTCGTACAATGCTTCCGGCGGTTTGCACGGCGTGGGTGCCTCGGTAGTCAACGCGCTATCTGCTCGCTTGGATGTAGAAGTGGATCGCGGGGGAAAGACCTACGGGATGCAGTTCCGTCGCGGTGAACCAGGACGCTTCGCGGATCGTGGAAAGCCGCGTGCCGAGGCCGACTTCGAAGCTTTCGAACAAGCCACCGAGCCAGAGGTTGTCGGCAAGGCCAAACGTGGGGTGACGGGTACGCGCATCCGTTACTGGGCCGATACGAATATTTTCACCTCCGACGCCCGTTTCTCCTACGAAGAGTTGCAAAATCGCGCCCGACAAACCTCCTTCCTGGTGCCCGGACTACGGATCCAGCTGCGTGATGAGCGGGGGCTACCGGGCACCTTGGGACAAGAGGGCCCCTATGAAGAGGTGTTCCAGCACGACGGTGGAATCAGCGAGTTCGCCGAATACCTTGCCAGCGATTCCTCGGTCACCGATGTCTGGCGCATCCAAGGCAGTGGTTCATTCCACGAAAAGGTGCCGGTGTTCGATGCCAACGGACGTAGCCATATCGAAGATGTGCAGCGCATCTGTGAGGTTGATTTAGCGATTCGCTGGGGGATTGGTTATGACACCACATTCCGTAGCTTCGTGAATATTATTGCCACACCCAAGGGCGGGACGCACCAAACGGGTTTCGAACAAGCGCTGCTGAAGTCTTTCCGGAAAGCCGTGGACGCCAATGCACGGAAACTTAAATTCGGTGCGAAGGACAAGCTTGAGAAGGATGATGTCCTGGCCGGGATGACCGCGGTGCTCACCGTGCGATTGGCCGAACCACAGTTCGAAGGGCAGACCAAGGAAATCTTGGGTACCTCCCAGGTACGTCAAATCGTTTCAAAGGTCGTGGAGAACGCCTTAAACGAACGCTTCAACTCGACTAAACGAGTCGAAAAGCAGGAAACCTCCACCCTGTTGGAGAAAGTCGTCAACGAGATGAAGTCTCGGGTGTCGGCACGGATGCACAAGGAAACCCAACGGAGAAAGACCGCGCTGGAATCCTCCACCCTTCCGGCCAAACTCTTGGATTGCCGCACCAAGGAAACCGAGCGTTCCGAACTGTTCATCGTCGAGGGCGATAGCGCTCTGGGTACCGCACGACTAGCACGCTCCAGCGACTTCCAGGCTCTGCTGCCAATCCGCGGAAAGATCCTCAACGTACAAAAAGCGTCGATTTCCGATATGCTCTCCAACGCCGAGTGCGCCTCGATGATTCAGGTCATCGGTGCCGGCTCGGGGCGGACTTTTGATATTTCTCAGGCCCGCTATGGGAAGGTCATTTTAATGACCGACGCCGACGTTGATGGGGCACATATTCGCACCCTGCTGCTCACTCTCTTCTACCGGTATATGCGCCCGATGATTGAGGAAGGACGCGTCTATGCCGCGGTTCCACCTTTACATCGCATCGAGGTTATCAACCATGGATCGAAGGCCAATGAGCTGGTATATACCTACTCGGAAGCTGAATTGAATCGGCTTCTGGCCAAGCTTGAAGCCGAGGGAAAGAAGTATAAGGAGCCGATCCAGCGCTACAAGGGTCTAGGTGAGATGGACGCGGACCAGCTGGCGGAGACCACCATGGATCCCCGGCACCGTACGTTGCGGCGGGTGGGTATTGAACACGCCCAAGCAGCCGAGCAGATTTTTGATTTGTTGATGGGTTCGGACGTGGCACCGCGTAAGGAGTTCATTATTTCCGGTGCGGATCAGCTTGAACGTGAGCGCATCGACGTCTAACGGGTGATCCAAAGCCTCCGGCCTGCTCCTTAGGGAGCGGGCCGGAGGTCTTTGTGCCGAGGGCTTTTAGCCTAAGAGGCGCGGGGCGATCAGCAACACCGTGGGGCATCCAAGCAGCAGGGTCGTCGCAAGATAAACCAAGGCACGCCGGCTTCTGGACAGGGGATTGGGTGCTGCGAGCAGGCGTTGTAAGCGTGCTGAAGTCAGCTCCCCACTAGGAACACCCTCCAGCTCTGTGGTGCTCTGCGAACTGGCGGCAGGGGTATCTTCTGCGGGGGAGATCGCTGAGGCTACCGTGACGATGGCGCGCAATAGCACCGACCGGTCCACATCCTTCAGCGCCTGATCATCGGCCAGCATTTCGATCAGCTGCCGCACCGCATGCAGTGACAGTTTCGAGGTGGGCAACCACGGCAGCGCCTCATGCCAGGCGGTGAAGGCCAAAATCAACACGTCATGGCGTTGTTCCAGATGGGAACGCTCATGGGCTAATACCGCGGCCTGCTCACTCTCGGAGAGTTGATCCAGCAGTCCACGGGAGAGCACGGTGATCGGCCGGGTAATTCCCGGCACACAGTAGGCCACCGGGGTATCGTGATCCAGCACCAAGGTATTGGGACTGTTCGCCGCCGGATTGCTGAGTAACAGTAGCAGTTCACGGTGTTTGGCCCGTTGCCGAAGGATTCGCCACGTTGCACGAATCAGGGTGAGAACCAAGTGGAAGGCGAAGAGGAAAGCGGTGCTCAACGCGAAAAGGTGAACAACCCCCGGGAAAGGTACCGTGGGATCGCCCATCAGCAGCAGCCAACCGCGATGCAGCGCGGTCAGCAGATCATCACCTAGCGGGTCAAGCCCCCAGACGAGCATGGCGCCAATCATCGACAGGCCACCGGCTAATGCGATGCCTTGCCACAAGATGACGGCGGCTACCGGGGAGCGACTAGTCCACTTGGCTTTAGACAATGCCAACGGCGTTGGCCACGCAAGTGCGATGGCCAACGCCGCGAGAAAGTATGAGGTGAGAAGCACTCGGCCCTCTAAATCTTAGTATTAGGACGCGGTTTTCGGTGCATCCAAAATAGCACGAAGTGTCGCTGCTTCGTCCGGCGAAATGCCGCCGATGAAGCGTGCCAAGACGGCTTCACGATTCTGTGCAGAGCCCAGAGCCTCGTTGAGCAGGTTCACGGTGTGATCTTCACGCGTGGACGATGCGTTGTATCGATGTGGGCGAGTGCTGCGTTCACGCACCACCAGCCCCTTCTTTTCTAGGCGCGCAAGTACGGTCAACACCGTGGTGACTGCGAGGTCTTTCGCAGTATCTCCTGGTGCTGCCAACTCATCGCGCAGGTCATTGGCGGTCAATGGTTCCGTGGAATCCCACAGCAGTTCCATGACTGAGCGTTCTAGGTCGCCAAGGCTAGCCACTGGGCAGTACCTCACTTGCTTTGTTGTACTCTGTAGCGCCCTTCATTGGGGTCAACGAAAGACGCCTTGTCCTTCAATTCTATAGCGAAGCGAGAAATTTTTCTACATCACGTAAAAAACGTGTTTGAGATGGATTTAGTCAGCAAAATCACAGTCCGCAAAATGGGGCAGTGAGAATCTCGAGCCGCGGTTGAATTTTGGTCCTTGCCCAACGAGCACCCTTGCTTACTAATCGTCGAGTTATCGCGGGCGAATGAGCGTGTTGCCGCACGTGGCGGCGGACCGCTGAGCCCGGTGCTGGTCGGGGCGCGCCTCTTCAGCGGTGCGGCGTGGAGCGAGGGCGTTGGGAGGTGAAAGGATTTCTACACGTTGTCGAAATTGGCTACGCTAGGTCTCGGACGAAATTTCTACACTAAGTAGAAATCATGATGTGACCATGAGGTAACAATGGATGTCTTAGAGATCGCCCGGTGGCAATTCGGTATTACCACCGTGTATCACTTCTTGATGGTTCCGCTGACTATCGGCCTAGGTTTGGTCGTCGCGGTCTTGCAAACGGTCTGGTTACGCACCGGCAACGAGCAGTGGCTGCGCATGACCAAATTCTGGGGCAAACTCTTCTTGATCAACTTCATCATGGGAGTCGCCACCGGCATCGTTCAAGAATTCCAATTCGGGATGGCATGGAGCGAATACAGTCGGTTCGTTGGTGATGTCTTCGGCGCACCACTGGCGATGGAAGCCCTCTTGGCGTTCTTCGTCGAGTCCACCTTCCTGGGTCTCTGGATCTTTGGGTGGAAGAAACTCCCGGCCAAACTCCACCTAGCGACCATTTGGATCGCCTCGTTGGCCAGCATCCTTTCGGCCTACTTCATTCTGGTGGCCAACTCCTGGATGCAGCACCCGGTCGGTACCGAGATCATCGATGGGCGTGCGGTGATGACCGATGCCTGGGCCGTGTTTACAAATAACACGGCACTGGTCACCTTCCCGCACACGATCTTCGGTGCCTTCGCGGTGGCCGGTGGATTCTTGCTCGGCATCTCTTGGTTCCATCTCTACCGACGCCGCAGCGAAGGAGTCGACACCGTCGATGCGCAGGGCAAGGTCATCGTCGGTGAGGATGTCAGTAAGGGACGCAACCGGGACCGGACGGATTACAAGGTATGGATCACTTCCTTGCGGATTGGTGCGGTCGTCGCCTTGGTCTCCTTCACTGGGGTGGCTTTCTCGGGGCATTCTCAAGCCCAATTGATGTTCGAACAACAGCCCTTGAAAATGGCCGCCGCCGAAGCCGCCTGCCACGATGGAACTGGCTTCTCGGTGTTGACTATCGGGGATATCCGCGGGGCTGGGGCAACCACCTGTGATGATGTCACCGCGGTATTTGAACTGCCCGGTCTGCTTTCTTTCCTCGCCAATAACGATTTCAACACCCCGGTGAAGGGGGTCAATACGTTGATCCCGGAGTACCAGGAGAAGTACGGAACGCATTACCCGCAAGAGGAATACCTCGGCCAGTACGCCGGACAGGAAATCAATTACCTGCCGGTGATGGAAGTGACCTACTGGGGCTTCCGGCTGATGATCACCCTCGGGGGACTCAGCGCTGTCGCTGCGGCGGTAGCCCTCTGGCTCACCCGCAAGGGCACGGTTCCACACAATAAGTGGATCTCACGACTGGCCGTGGCCGGCATTGCTGCACCCTTCGGCGCCAACGCCTTCGGGTGGATCTTCACCGAGATGGGACGCCAACCCTTCGTCGTGGCCCCGAACCCGCAGTTCAGTGGAATTGATCAGGTGTTCATGTTTACCGCCGCCGCGGTATCACCCACCGTCAGCGCCGGAGAAATGCTCTTCTCCACGATCCTGCTCACTTTGATCTACGCGGTACTGCTGGTGGTCGAACTGGTATTACTCACCCGCTATGTGCGTGGCGGCGTGGCCTCGGCGATGCCCGAACTGAACCACAGCACCGATGCGCAGAACGATGACCAAGACAAGCACGACGGCGACGTACTCGCCTTCGCCTACTAGGATCCGGAAAGGCAGATCACGATGGAATGGTTACCCACACTCTGGTTTGTGCTCATCGCTGTGCTGTGGCTGGGCTACCTCTTCTTAGAGGGCTTCGATTTAGGCGTGGGCATGCTGATGGGTTCCATGGCTCGCAACGACCGCGAACGCCGGGTCATGCTTAACACCATTGGTCCGGTCTGGGACGGCAACGAGGTGTGGTTACTCACCGCGGGCGGTGCGACCTTCGCCGCGTTTCCGCACTGGTATGCTTCACTGTTCTCCGGACTCTACATCCCGCTGGTCTTCGTGCTCGCCGCCCTCATCTTCCGGGCGGTGGCCATCGAATACCGTGGGAAGGCACATACGCGCACCGCGGTAAAACTTTGGGATCTCGCGATGAGTCTGGGCTCCTTCGTGGCGGCCTTTGGGGTCGGGGCGATGCTGGCGTTGACCACGCTGGGGCTGCCGTTGAACGCGAACGGAGACCGCATCGGTGGCGCGTTCTCCTGGTTCGGGTGGGAAGCGGTGCTCGGTGGGCTTGCCGTCGTGGGTTACTGCCTGATTCAGGCGCTGGCCTTCCTCCGGTTGAAGACCGATGGTCCGATCCGCAAACGCAGCGGCACCCTCTTGGTGCGTTGGATGCCCCTCGCACTACTGCCATTGGTGTTCTGGGCACTGGTGGTGCTGCGGCGCGCTGATTCGACGGTGGCCTGGGTGCTCTTGGGGCTCAGCGCCGTCATGCTGCTAAGCACCTGGGTGGCTGCCAAGGGTGGCCGGGAAGGGCTATCCTTCAGCACCTTGGGGATCGCGCTGGCTCTCGGCGTGGCAGCAATTTTCACCGCGGTTTTCCCGGTGGTGTTGCCCTCCACCGTGGACCCGGCCTTCAACCTGACCATCACCAACGCCTCTAGCAGCCCCTACACCCTGCGACTGATGAGCATCGTTGCGGCCTTCGCCGTGCCACTGGTGCTGGCCTATCAGGCCTGGAGCTACTGGGTGTTCCGCAAACGCATCCACGAAAAGCACATCCCGGAACTGAGCCCGGTCACCCCGGTCGTCAAGTAACCGGCCCACGAGCACAAAGGACTGTCAATGGCCGCCAAACGTTTCCTCCCCAGTCAGCTGCTCAGCCGCGGCCAACTGGTGCTGCTCACCTGCTGGTCACTCGCCAAAGCCGCCGGATTAATCCTGCTGGCCTTCGCACTGGGCCGTTGGATCGCCTCACTGGCCGGCAACACGCCGGTAGATCCCGAGCCGCTACTGACGTTGGGAGTGCTCGGTGCAATCCTGCGCGCAGCTGCCGGCTGGGGACTGAACGTGGCCAGCCGACGGATGGGCTTGGGAGCCAAGGAGCGGATGCGTGCCCGACTGGTCAAAACCAGTGCCGAACACACCACCCTGACCGCCGCGGACAGCGACTTCTCCGTCCCGGTCACCGCCACCCTAGCCGCTCATGGGCTGGATAAGCTCGATGACTACTTCACCAAGTTCATCCCCGCCATGGTCACCGCATTTGTGCTCCCACCGGTGCTCGGGCTCTACATTCTCAGCCAGGATCTAACCAGCGCAATCATCCTGGTGCTGACCATTCCATTGGTACCGATGTTCATGGTGCTCATTGGGATGCACACCCAAGACAAGGTGGCCGCCAGTCAACGCGGATTGGATGGGCTGGCTCACCAACTCTACGAACTGGCCCTAGGGCTACCAGCTCTCCTCGGGCTGGGCCGTGCGCAGGCGCAGGGCAACGCTATCGCGGCGTTGGGCCAACGGTACCGCAAAACCACCATGGACAACCTCAAAACGGTGTTCCTCTCCAGCTTCTGGCTCGAACTGATCTCCACCCTCTCGGTGGCCGTGGTCGCGGTGTTCATCGGGCTGCGCCTCGTGGGCGGGAACATGGAGTTGGCCATTGGGTTGACCGTCCTGATTCTGGCTCCAGAAATTTTCGCGGTGTTGCGCGACGTAGGATCGGCCTACCACGCGGCTGATGACGGGCTGGCCGCCTACCAGAAGTACACCGCGCTGACCGAGAAAGTGCAGGCCCGGCCATTGGCAGCCCCGGCTCCGGGGCAGGACGTGATCCTGCAGATCGACGATCTGCAGCTGAGCTATCGAAAAGACCAGCCGATTTATCGCGACTACCAGCTCACCCTGCACGCCGGCGAGCGCCACCTGCTTGATTCGATCAGTGGTTCGGGGAAGACCACGCTGCTCAAAGCCATCGCCGAAGCGCACAGCGCCACGGGGATGGACCCCGACCTGGTTTCCGGTCGGATCGGCATCAACGGTTCGCTGGCCGTGATTGAACAACACCCGGTGTTTAATCAGCCGACTGCGGCTGAGCAGCTGGCCCTGGACGCCCCGTTAGCGAGCCACGAGCTGCTACAGGACCTCGCCCAACAGTTGAATTTGGCGGGACAGCTCGATGGCCAGATCGCCGAATATTCCCCGGGGCAGTTGCGTCGGCTAGAAGTCTTGCGGGCACTGGCCCGGGTACACAGTGACCCAACGGTGCGCCTGCTCTTGGCCGATGAGCCGACCGCGCATCTTGATGCGCACAACGCCGCCACCGTGCGCCGGCTCTTAGCCGAGCTACCTGCCCGGTGTGCACAACTAATCGCCAGTCATGATGTGCTGCTCGGGGCGCGGAGCGCCGAGCCTGCCTCGGTCACGACCGACCCACCGGCAGTTGAAGTGACGGATGCACCAGCTGAGCCGAGCGTGACCCATCCGCCGGCGCAAAACGGCGCTCAGGGCGGTTTCCACCCGGTACGGGAACTCCTTTTCGGACAACGGGCGGCCACTAAGGCCCTGATCCTCGGGGTGCTGTCGGTGATCTGCGCAGTAGGGCTCGGAGCGGTCAGTGGCTGGCTGATCGTCAAGGCCAGCTATATGCCTCCGGTGCTACACCTATTGGTCGCCATCGTGATGGTCCGTGCCCTAGGAATTGGGCGGGCAGCCCTACGCTATGTGGAGCAATTGGCCATCCACGACGCCGTGTTGAGCTATGCCGGGCAGCTGCGTGAAAAGATTTGGAACGCAATGGTTGCCCAGCCGGCACGTTGGGGGATTATCTCCCGCTCCCCGGTGGTGCTGCGCTTCCTCCTCGCGGAGGTCGATGAACTGCGCGACCTGCTGGCACGGGTGGTGTTCCCTCCGCTCCAAGCGCTCCTGGTGTGGGTGCTCGGCATCGGGGTGATGTTCTTGATTCAACCGGCTTTCGGGGTATTGAGTCTGCTGGTTTTTGGTGCGACGCTGCTGATCGTTCTGCCGCTGGTTCGGGTGCTGGAAGGCCGGAACCTCAGCTTAGCGCTGGAGCATCGCCTGCAGGTCAATGAGCAGGTGCTGGGAATCTTGCGGAGCCGGGCCGCGCTAAGGGCCAATGATTCACTGCCCATCGTGCTGCAACGTTTGGCCGCCGCCGAGGCGCAAAACCAGCGCCGCGCGAAAGCTCACGCGCTGGGCCACGGGGTGGGGGTTATGCTGCTCAGTCTCGGCACAATGCTATTGGCTCTGGGGGCAGTCGCGGTATCCACCGTCAGCCCGGAATTGACCGCGGTAGCCGCGCTGCTTGCCCTGGCCTTGGCCGAACCCGGAAGTGCGGCCATCACCGCCTGGCAACAAGCTGGTGGGTTGCGGCAGCTGCGTCAGGCGCTCGCCGAACGTTCGGTGGCCGATACCCCAACCCCCGCAGCTGCCGAGCCTAAGCAGACTGGATCCCCGGTCCATGGGTTCGAACTTCGGGGTCTGGCCCTGGGCTACAGCCCAGAACGGCCGCTTTTCACTGAGCTGAATGCGCTGATCCCCGCCGGACAGTGGACCGCAATCAGCGGACCGTCGGGCTCGGGCAAGTCCACCCTACTTACCGCGCTTCTCGGTGCGCTCACTCCGCTAGCGGGGCAAATCTTCACCCTCGACGAGCAGCAGCGACCTCAGATCTTGACCCCCGGAGCACTGACTTCGGTCGCCTGGTGCCCGCAGGAAGCACACCTCTTTGACTCCAGCTTGGAACGCAACCTGGCGCTGGGGGTCAATGGGCAGTTGCCCACAACCCAGCAGTATGAGCAGGTGTTGCGCCGGGTAGGTTTGGGGGAATGGTATGCCCAGCAGGAGCATGGGCTGCAGACCCGCATTGGCAGCGGCGGTCATAGCCTCTCCGGGGGACAGCGCTGCCGGTTGGCGGTAGCGCGTGCTTTGCTCGCGGATAAGCAGGTGATCCTGCTCGATGAGCCTACCGCACACTTGGGACATGAGGAAGGTCTGGAATTGATGCGGCAGCTGCGCACTGCGCTGGCCGGGCGTACCGTCGTGTTGATCACCCACGATGAGCAGTTGGCCGCGGACTGTGAGAACCGGATTGGGCTGGGTACCGGCCGGTTGCTGCAGAACAGCTAAAGCAGGGCAGCGTCACGGCCCGCCGTAGCCAACGTA
This sequence comes from Glutamicibacter uratoxydans, assembly GCF_050753455.1. GTDB lineage: Bacteria > Actinomycetota > Actinomycetes > Actinomycetales > Micrococcaceae > Glutamicibacter > Glutamicibacter uratoxydans_A. The sequence continues at coordinate 2,087,286 of NZ_CP192736.1, read as the reverse complement.
GTTAAACCAGCTGTGGCCCCGCAGGTGCGGGGCCACAGCTGGTTTTGCGGTTCCTCAGGATGTTAATCGTCGCCGAGGATGACCCCGCCATCGGAGAAGGGCACGGAGTCCTCAACCAGCTCGTGACCGATCTTAGTGTCCGCAGCCGCGGCGGGCTGTTGTGCGGTGGCACTGTTCGGTGCGGTGGCTACCGGTTCGGAATCCGGGGTGCTTCCGCCCAAGATGGCAATGGGTTGGGCCAACGGGGCTCCGGAACCGTCGCGTTTGGCGTATTCGGTAGGTAGCGCGCGCACCACCCCGGCAGGGGAGGAAGCCCGGGCTGGGCCCGGTCCCGCGTACCCTAAGACCAGACGCTCCTCACCCTTGGTGAAACGGTGAGCTCGCACACCGGCGGTTGCGCGTCCCTTGACCGGGAATTGCTCGAGCTCGGTGAGCTTTACCGACTGTCCCGAGGTGCCGGGCAACACATCGTCGCGGATCGCCACGGTGGCCACCACCGCGGAGTGATCGTTTTCCGGCACCACCCCAAAGAAGATCGCTTGATCTTCGGCAGCGAGTTTGATGCCGACCATGCCCCCGGCCGTGCGGCCCTGCGCCCGCACATTTGCGGCGGCAAAACGCAGCAGTTGCGCCCCTGCGGTGAGGAAGACCAGTTCGGTGTTCTCCTCGGCCACGCCCGCACCGATCACCGCATCGGAGTCCTTCAGGGTGATCACTTCAAACTCGTCGCGGTTCAACGGATAATCCGGGTTCACCCGTTTCACCACGCCGTTGCGGGTACCCAAGGCAAGCACCCGGTTCAGCGGCACCAGCGCGATGGGTTTCTCATGCTTCGGCAGTTTCAGGAACTCACTAATTGGTACCCCTTGAGACAACTGAGGGAAGCCGTGGCCTTCGGAGAGTACCGGAACATCGATCATCGAGACCCGGATGATCCGTCCAGTACTGGTGAGCGCCCCAATTTCGCCACGCGCGCTGGTGGCCACCTGCGAGAGGAGCACATCGTGTTTGACACGCCCGGCGCTGAAATCTACCGTGGTCCGGTCGGTGGTGCGGGCCAGCTGACCCGTGGCAGAGAGCAGGGCCCGGCACGGGCGGTCCGCCACTTCCATGGCTAAGGTCGCCTTCTTACCGCTACCTACTGCTTCGGGAAGCTCGGTGCCGCGCAAGGGCTTCAGGCTCGCGTCCTTGCTCAACACGGTACGACGTGGGGTGCCGAAGGTTTCGGAGACCTCGGCCAACTCGCTGGAAACTACCTCTCGCAGCCGGGCATCGGAACCCAAAATCTCGCGCAATTCGGCGATTTCGGCGCGCAACTGTTCGGCTTCGGCCTCTAACTCGATCCGGGAATACTTGGTCAACTGACGCAAACGCAGCTCAAGAATATGGCTGGCCTGCGGTTCGGAGAGATCGAACACCTGCATCAGGCGTTCGCGTGCTTGGGCGGCGGCATCCGAGGAACGAATCAAGGCGATCACTTCGTCAATATCGACGATGGCGATCAGCAGTCCCTCCACCAGATGCAGGCGTTCCTCACGTTTGGCTAAACGGTGCGCGGTGCGCCGGCGCACCACCTCCAGCCGGTGACTCACATACACCTGCAGCAATTCACGCAACCCCAAGGTGCGGGGCTGCCCGGACACCAGCGTCACATTATTGATGCCAAAGGTGTCTTCCATCGGGGTGTACTTATACAGGCTGGCAAGCACCGCGTTGGGGTTGAACCCGTTCTTCAGCTCGATCATCAGCTTGAGCCCATGGGTGCGATCGGTCAGATCCACCACATCGGAAATCCCGGTGATCTTCTTATTCAGCACCCCGTCCTTGATCTTCTGGATCACCTTTTCGGGGCCCACCAGATACGGCAACTCGGTGACCATCAGCGCAGATTTACGCGCCGAGATCTTCTCCAAGGTGACCTTGGCCCGGGTCCGGAAAAGTCCACGGCCGGTGCGGTAAGCATCCTTGATCCCATCCAGACCCACGATGGTTCCGCCCGAAGGGAGATCCGGGCCAGGCACCAGCTTCATCAAATCTTCGACACTGGCCTCAGGGTTAGCGATCAGGTGGCGGGCCGCGGCAATCACTTCGGTGAGGTTATGCGGGGCCATATTGGTGGCCATACCCACCGCGATACCGGTGGTTCCGTTCACCAAGAGGTTCGGGAACGCGGCCGGCAGCACCTCGGGTTGCATGAACTGGTTGTCATAGTTCGGGACGAAGTTCACCACATCTTCATCCAGGTTCGCGGTCATTGCCACGGCGGCGGCGGCCAACCTGGTTTCGGTGTAGCGGGGGGCTGCTGGTCCGTCATCGAGCGATCCGAAGTTTCCGTGTCCATCAATGAGCGGCAGACGCAACGAGAAATCCTGCGCCAAACGCACCATCGCGTCGTAGATCGCCGCGTCCCCGTGGGGGTGCAACTTACCCATCACCTCGCCGACCACGCGGGCGCTTTTCACATGTCCCTTTTCCGGGCGCAGACCCATTTGGGACATCTGGAAGAGAATGCGTCGCTGCACGGGCTTGAGCCCGTCGCGGGCATCGGGCAGCGCCCGAGAATAAATCACCGAGTAGGCGTACTCCAGGAAGGAATTCTCCATTTCACTGGTGACATCAATATCGATAATGTTCTCGACAAAGTCCTCGTCGGTCACTGTGGTGTTCTTGCGAGCCATTGAGCTGTTCGTGCTCCTACCTACTGCTGGATAAGAAGTTGCATGACCGCGGCGCATGCTGTGGTGCGTCGTATCTGGCCGTAGGCCCCTGACGCGCACTATTGTTTAGCTTATGGTGGATCCTAAAGTTTCTGCGGCATATCCGGCTCATTGGGAAGCGGATGTTGTGCTTCGTGATGGTTCAACCGCGCACCTTCGGCCCATAACCCCGGCCGATGCTCATGCGCTCCAAGAAATGCACAAGCACCAGTCCGAAGCATCGGTCTATCTACGCTATTTTACGTACAAGTCGCAACTAACACCCAAAGAGCTGGACCGCTTCACCAATGTGGATCACCGCACACGGGTTTCCTTCATCGTGCTGCGCGGGGAAAAAATCATCGGCATCGGTGGCTACGACCAGCTTGATGACCCCACCGAGGCCGAGGTGGCCTTCAATGTGTCCGACGACTTCCAAGGCACCGGGATCGCCTCCATCCTGATCGAACACCTGGCTGCGGCAGCGCGCGAAAACGGTATTGAACGCTTCACCGCCGAAGTTTTGCCGGAAAACCGCAAAATGCTCACCGTGTTTGCCGAAGCCGGGTACGCCGTGGCGCGGCACTTCGAAGACGGGGTGGTGATGCTGGTCTTCCCGATCGACCCCACCGAAAAGTCCCGTTCGGTGATGGAAGCGCGCGAACACCGTGCCGAAGCACACTCCGTGGCCGGGCTACTTGCCCCGAAATCGGTGGCAGTGATCGGCGCCAGCCGTACCTGGGGCACCTTAGGTTATGAGGTGCTTAACCGGCTGATCGAATCGAACTTCCAAGGCGCAATTTACGCGATTAACGAGCAAGCCTTCGAAATTGGGGGATTGCCCAGTTATGGGCGGATTACCGAGGTGCCGGGCCCGGTGGACCTAGCGATTATTTGCGTTCCCAAGGAACGGATCTTATCGGTGGTTGATGATTGCGCCGCTCACGGGGTCAAGGGACTGCTGGTGATGAGCGCCGGCTACGAGTCCGACACCGGTCTACGTGAACAGCGCGAACTTGTCACCCGTGCCCGAATTAATGGAATGCGGGTCATTGGTCCGGCCTCGCTGGGGCTGCTGAACACCGCCAGCCAGATTAAACTCAACGCTTCAGTGGCCCAGCGTCTGCCAGCGGCCGGAAATATCGGTTTCTTCTCACAATCCGCGGCCATGGGAGTGCTGTTACACGGGGTCCAAGAACAGCGCGGACTCGGGCTGAGCTCGGCCATTTCCGCGGGGCTACGCGCCGATGTGTCGGGTAATGACGCCATGCAGTACTTCGAGGACGATGAAGCTACCGAAGTGGTCGCCATGCACCTGGAGTCCTTCGGTAACCCGCGTAAATTCTCCCGCATCGCGCGTCGGCTCTCGCGCACCAAACCGGTCATCGTCGCCAAGAGTGATGTGCTGGGGCACCGGCTCCCGCCGGGTCACTCGGTGCGCACCACCCAAGCCCCGTCCGCGGCCTTGAACGCAGTATTGGCTCAAGCCGGGGTGATCCGAGTAGGTTCGGTCGAGGAACTGATGGATGTGGCCACCGTACTGTCCACCTCCCCGGTGCCGGCCGGACCGAACGTGTCGGTACTATCTAATTCGCTGACCCTCGCTGAAGTGATCTGCGATGTGGCAGCCACCCGCTCCTTGAACGCGACCGCTGAACCGGAGGAACTGGACTTCTCCCTCGGCCAATCCCGGGCCTTGCCACAACTGCGCCGCCGGATCCAGGCGGCTCTGGCTAACGAGCAGGTGCATTCGCTGATCGTGGCCCTGTTGCCCGTTCCGGGGATTCGCGATGAGGCGATCCTCAAAGAGCTGCAAAGCTTCGCCGATTCCAGCAAGCCGGTGCTGATCGTGATTTCCGGACGCCCGGATCGCAACATCGCCACCGGGGTGCACCAACAGATCCCGATCTTCACCTCTCCGGCTGGGGCGGTACGCGCCCTGGATAAAGCGCACGGATACCGGCAATGGCTGAATGTGGAGCATGATCCGCTCCCGGCGCCCAAGGACATTGATGTGGATGGGGCCGAAGAGTATCTGAAGCAGCTCACCGCTGACATTCCGGGCACCGCACTGCGCACCCTCGACTACGCGCAGAGCACCCAGCTGCTGCGCTTCTATGGGATTTCGGTCTTCGATTCGGCAATCGTGCATGACGCGGATGCTGCAGTTGCCGCCGCGAACCGGTTGGGCTGGCCGGTGGCGCTGAAAGCCAACGATGAGAACCTGCGCCAACGTTTTGACTTGGGTGGGGTGAGACTGAACATCACCGATGAGGCGACCCTGCGCGCTAATTTCGAACATATGACCCAGTCCATGGAGAGTTGGGGGGTCTCCGCCCTAGAGGTGCAATCGATGGCCGAGGCCGGGCAAGCCTGCGTGATCCGGGCAGTGGAGGACCCGCTCCTGGGTCCGGTGCTCTCGTTCGGGCTCTCCGGGGATCCGGTGAACCTGCTCGATGACTGGTCTCACGGTGTGGTGCCGATGACTCAACAGGACTTGGATCAACTGATCCGGCGTCCGCGCAGTAGCGCCCGGCTCTTCGGCTACCAAGGGCTACCTGCGGTGGATCTAGAGCAGCTCAAAGACCTGCTGAATCGGGTGGCGCTGTTGAAGGACAACCACCGGGAAATCGCGATTCTCAAGTTCTCCCCGGTCACCGTCTCCGCGGATTCGCTCAGCGTCCTCGCGGTCGAAATCCAGGTGGGCAACCCCGAACAACGTACCGACACCGTCCGGCGGGCTCTGCGCAGCTAACTATCGTCCACTAACGCCCGCGCCCACGCGCCGGGCGTCGCAAGCAGGACTCTCGGTTCAGCGCGCTGTGTTGCCGCATAGGTAATGGTCGGGGGAACTAGGTAAACTTGAGGTATGAGCTCTCCATCCTATTCGACGACCGCCGCCGCAGATCTGCAGCAGGATCTGGTTCGTGCCGGCTTCTATCCGCAAATGATTCAGGACGTGCTCGCCGAAGCCATGGTCAACCGTCCGGTGCTGGACCACTACGTCCACCTCGAAACCCACTTTGATCGGACCGAAGTACACCGCCACATCACCGTGCTGGTACTCAGCGATGCGGCACTGTTCATCATTCACGTCGATGACCAGCAGCTCGATGATCACGGTAGCGAAATCGTCGCTCAAGTCTCCACCGAAATGACGGCCCTGAAACGCATCGCCTCGGTGGCCACCAGCTATGTTTTCCATCAGCCGCAGCACTACCGCAGTGGCGAGGAAGTGCGCGAGCTGACCTTCGGATTGTCCTGGAACGGAACCACCCGCTTGGACCTCGCCCCCGCCGGCTGCGGGGATCCAGCCTGCGACGCGGATCATGGGCTGAGCGGCACCGCGCAACCCGAAGATCTCGTGATCCGCGTCAGTGCCGAGGCCGACGGGCAAAACGCGGTCAACAAGGCCCGCCGTTTCGCGGTCCGGCTGCGTCAGGCAACAAGTTTTTAGGAGCTCAACACTTCGTGGTCGAACAAGCCCCTTTTACCCCCGCTACCAAGCTGCCTCCCGCACCACAGTATGGGCAGGACACGCTGGGGGAGCTACTACCTTCCGCGGCCCACGCCTTAGGTGTGAATGGCTTCGCGAATCCATTGAAGCTTCCGGCCACCCGGCGGGTCAATTTGGTGATGGTCGATGGACTGGGCTGGAACCAGCTCAAAGCTAATCTGGCCCACGCACCCTTCCTGCGCTCCATCTTCTCCCAAGCGCAGCGGCTGACGACCGGGTTCCCCTCCACCACGGCGACCTCACTGAGCTCTCTGGGTACCGGGGTGAGCCCAGGCACTCACGGGCTCGTGGGCTACGATGTCATCGACCCGGAACGCCGCAGGGTGGTCAACCAGCTTGGCGGCTGGCCGACAAACCTGAACCCAGCACTCTGGCAACCGCTACCCACGGTGTTTGAAACCATCGCCGCACACGGGGTACATGTCGCCACGGTCTCCTTGGGGCTCTTCGCCGACTCTGCGCTGACTCGGGCGGCGCTGCGCGGACCGACGTTCATTGCCGCGAATTCGTTGGCTGCCCGGTCCCGGGCCACCACCGAGGTCTTCGCCAAGGAACGTCACGCACTGGTCTACACCTACTTCAACGAATTGGATAAGGCTGGGCACAAATACGGGGTGGACTCGGACCAATGGCGCCACACCCTCGAAGAACTGGACTACACGATCAAACTCATGGTCTCCCGGCTCCCAGCCGGCACCAGTGTGCTGATTACCGGGGACCATGGGATGGTCGACGTGTCAGCTTCGCAACGCATCGACTACAGCCTTGAACCCGAGCTGATCGAGGCAGTGGAGCTCACCAGTGGCGAACCACGAGGGGTGCAACTGAGCTTCGCGGCGAATACCCCCGAGGCCACCCGCGCCAAGGTTCGCGCGGCCTGGATTGAGCGCTACGGAACCAAGGCCTGGGTGTTGACCCGTGACGAAGCAATAGCCTATGGGCTTTTTGGTCAGCTGCGCGAAGGGGTGGCCGAACGGTTAGGGGATCTGCTGATTCTGGCCGCCGAGCCGGTGGCATTCTACGACGGACGCCGGGTGGCCCCCACCGCTTTCGAAATGATCGGACAGCATGGCTCGCTGACCACCGCGGAACGGATTGTGCCACTGCTGAGCGTGCACACCGGCTAACAGAGACAAAACGAACATCGGAGCCGGACTTCACCACGGGTGAAGTCCGGCTCCGATCACATTTCTGGGGCGGGCCTACAGGCTGCGGCGGCTAGTCCTTTTTCCGCCGACCGAACATGATGTCATCCCAGCTGGGAACCGAGGAGCGCTTAGATTTGCGCTGGTTGGCTTCCTCATCGCCGCTGGACTTCTCATCCTCCGCCGGTTCGGACTGATTATGTAACACGGTCAGCTGCGAGGTACGTGTCGAAATAGTTTGCGGCAGATGCGGCAAACCGGACTCGTCATCCTCCTGCTCAAACTTATTCATATTGCGTTCGATGATCTCGTTCAAACGCTCATCTGTGCCCTGGTCGCTTCCCGTACGCTGTCCGCGGCGGGCATTGAGCAGATCAATCAGCTCTTCGTTGCTCCCGGATTCGCTGGCCGTCTCACCGGCGCCTGACTCCGGTTCAGCTTGGACAGCCACCGGAGTGACGGAGGAGAAATATTCGGGGGCGGCCTGTTCACTCAAGGTCTGCGACCAGCGGTTAAGATTCCGCAAGGTGCGACGCTGTGGGTGGAATGCCCACTTAGCGACATTCTGATCCTCGTTGGAAGCCTTACCCAAAGTTTCGACATTCTCATTGTGTAGCGGGGAGGCGAAGGTTGCGGTGACCATCCACTGGCCCTCCGGGTCCTTCCACGAATCCCATTCCACATTCTCGGCATCGATACCCAGTTGCCCCAACCGGTGGTTCACCATCGCGCCGAGATCGGCTGGTTCTTCGCCGAACGCTTCACGGTACTCGGCATCGGTTTGCGGGCCGGAAACCTCCACACGCTGGGCCAGCTGTGCGATATGGGCCCGTTCGGCCAACACTGGTCCCTCGTATTTCAGGATCTGCTCGATGGGTACATCCCACTCGATCGACAGATCATAGGCCGAAGCACCAGCACGGACCCGTGACTGAATTTCACGCGGTGAATGATCCGGGGACTGCTCCCGGTTACGCGGCGCTCGGGCCCGGGCAATCTCTGCCATGGCGCTACGCAGCGCATCGTCGACGGGCAGCTCAAAGCTCATCCCGTCGTCACTGCTGACCTGCAGGCTGGAACCATTTTCATGTATTCCTACCAGTCTCAGCTGACGCATCACTACCCTCCACCCGGATTATTACCTGTCTAAAACTTTGCCACTGAGCGACGCAATTTCCTATTACCGCAAGGGGTGTGGCGAGAATTTCCTAGGGCTTCGAGCACGAAACTTGGCTTTGAGTGACCCGGAACGGGAATTTAATGGCGCGTAGCTGGTTATACACCCAGGCTCGTGGTGGTGTAATCTGCCGCAACGAGCAGTTGCAAGTTCTTTGAGGAAAAGAGAAAAGACATCCCGATGGCAACCGATTACGATGCACCACGCGATTCCTCGCGTGAAGAGGAAGCCGCCAAGCAGCTGGCCAGCCTGAATGCCGGACGTACCGCGGTTCAGGCCACCCTGATCGATGAGGACGAAGCCGAACTGGCCGAAGGTTTTATCCTGCCAGGAACCGAAATTGATCCGGAGGAGGCGAGCGTGGAAATCATGCCCGAGCAGTCCGACGAATTTACCTGCGCCTCCTGTTTCATGGTGCGCCATCGTTCCTTGCTGGTCCGGCAGGATGGGGCGGCCCTCTTCTGTGCCGAATGTGAAGACTAATTACCCACGCTAGCTGGGTAAACAAAAAATGCTTGACGGTCGCCGTCAAGCATTTTTATTTGGGGGTGAACTAGTTCTTTTCTTCGGGGCCAGTCTCGGAAGGATCCGCAGCTCCGGCATTGTCCGCGGCATCCGCTTCTTCAGCATCGCGGCGGTATTCATCCATCAACCCGCCCAATACCCGGGTCAGTTCCTCGGGGCGGCGGGTCGCAGTGAGCCAATAGGGGGTCTGATCGCGGGGGTCGGTGACCTCGAGCTTGACCACGGCATCGAATCCGCCGCGCAGGTTCATGAACGCCAAGCCGTGCAGTTTCTGTCCACGCTGCTTAAACGCCTCTTCACCTCGGTAACCGGTCACCTCTCCGATGAATTCGCGCTCGATATGCGCACGTGCCACGCGCACCGAGTCTTCGGTGACCACGATTTGGCCCACATTGAGCACCATGATCAGGCATATCACCACCAAGGTGGCCACTCCGACAGCGATTCCCAAACCCATGGCGATGGGTGCAAAAGCTACGCCCGCAGTGGCGGAAATTAGCAGTGGCCAAATCCACGTTGCGGGGGAAGGCCACAGTTTTTCTCTATATAGCACGGTGGTTTCGGCTGGGCTCGCAGTACTCATAGCACCAAGTTTAGGGGGTGAAGCTGTGGATTTCGGTCTTCGGTGAGATACGCAACGTAAGGGGAGGACACGCTAGAGTTGTTTCGGTGGTCCCAGCCGATACGGTCCGGAAATGAGTGGCCCACGAATTGACCTAAAAAAGTTTTGCGGGAGATGACATAACACCGATGAGCGAACCAAGCCTCGATATTTCGCTACAGCTACTGGATGAGCAGATGCCGGTTCCTAGCTACGCGCATCCTTCCGACGCAGGAGCGGATCTGCACGCCCGCGAATCAGTGGTCCTTGCCCCGGGGCAGCGCGCGCTGATCCGGACCGGGATCGCTCTGGCGCTGCCTGTAGGCTACGTCGGGCTGGTTCACCCACGCAGCGGGCTAGCCGCCAAGCATGGGATCACCGTGGTCAACGCTCCGGGAACGGTGGATGCCGGATACCGCGGCGAGATCATGGTCACCTTGCTGAACACTGATAGTTCCGAGAGTTTCACCGTGAACCGTGGAGATCGCATCGCCCAGCTGGTGATTCAGAAGGTTGAGCAGGCTCGCTTTCGGGTTGTCGACTCTTTGGACGAGACCAGCCGCGGGGTCTCCGGGTTCGGTTCAACGGGCGGGTTTCAGGGGAAGTAAGTACCCTAGGGTGTAACGAAGCGATTTTAAGGACAAAATGATTTTCAAGCGTAAGAAGCGCGATCAGCAGCAGGAAGTGGCAGAGCAGAACGCCCCACCGGCGGTTGAAGAGCAACCCAGCCAGCTAGCGGGCAACGGACCAAAGGACATCAATGACATTGAGAATCCCGATGACTACCTAAACTTCGGTTCCCTGCTGCTCAAGCCAATCAGTGGAATGAAAGTTCGCTTGGATATGGAGGAGAAGACCAAAAGGGTCATCTCGCTCTCCCTGGAAGTCGCCGAATCACGCATCCAGTTGCAGGCTTTCGCCCGTTCCAAGTCCGAACAGTTATGGCCCGGAATCAGTAACAAGATCGCCGAAGACCTCACCAAACAGCAAGGGGAGCTGTACATTCGCGACGGTGAATTCGGTAAAGAACTACTGGCCAAGGTGCCGCAGCAGTTGCCCGATGGTCGATCCGGGCATGTGGCCCTACGCTTCATCGGGGTGGACGGTCCGCGCTGGTTCCTGCGCATCGTCGTGGGCGGGGCAGCCATCAGCAATGAAGAAGCTTCCGAGGTTGTCGACGAGCTGGTGCGCGGAGTTGTGGTTGATCGCGGCACTTCGCCTCTTCCGCCACAGGAACTCTTGCCACTGAGCGTGCCGAAGAACGCTCGCACCCACGCCGAGCCACCTCCGGGTGCCCCAGCAGTTCAGCGCCCCGAGCGGGGACCGGAAATCACCCAAATCGGCTAACTGAGCAAACCTGGTGGACACACACGAGGGTCAGCATCCCGATGCGCAGCGGATGCGCGCCGAGATGGAACCAGCATCGAATGCCCCACGCCAAGTAGCATCCTTGGACCGGTTGCCGCTGCGTGGACGCATTGAACATTGCGGGTACATCCAGTCGGTCACTCACCTGCCACAGCAGGAGCGGCCCGCGCTGATCGCCACGGTCATCGACCGGTTCCCAGCCCCGGGGCCCCGTCCGTCAAGCATCGCGTACGTGCGTTTACTGTTCATGGGACAAAAGCAGGTGCCCGGGATTGCTCCCGGGGTGCGAATCCGGTATTCGGGTATGCTCAGTCGGCTGGACCATATACCGACGATCCACAATCCGCGCTACCTGATCCTGCCGCCGGATACCGAAAGCTAACCACCTAATACCGTCGCCGAGATGAGGACAATGAATCAGCAACCCGAGCCGGAAGAGGATGCACCGAACGCGGCTAATGAACCTTCATTAGCTGAACGTTTGGGCTCCGCCACATCGTTGAGTAAAACCACCAACGGCCAGATCGATGTGCTAGCCAGCATCGGCGGGTTGCGTGGGATCGTGGAGACCGTGGCCCCCGGGTTCCTCTTCGTGCTGCTTTTTGCGTTGACCGGAGAACTGAATACCGCGCTGATCGCCGCGATCGCGGTGGGTGCGGTGTTCATGGCGTTCCGTCTTGCGAAGCGTTCCTCGCTGACCCAATCAATTAGTGGTCTGGTGGGCATTCTGATCTGTGCGCTGGCGGCTCGCAGCACGGGGGAGGCAAAGGATTATTATGTCCCCGGGTTTTTCATCGTCGCTGCCTACCTCGTGGCGCTACTGATCTCGATCATCGTCAAGTGGCCACTGTTGGGGGTGCTCTATGGGTTCTTGCGTCAAGAGGGGACCGACTGGCGAGCACAGCCGCAGCGGCTGAAACGCTATCAGATCGCCACCTGGATCATGGTGGGGGTGTTCGCCGCGCGGCTTGCGGTGCAGCTGCCGCTGTACTTCAGCGATCAAGTGGTGGCGCTGGGGATTAGTCGCTTGGTGATGGGTGTTCCGCTCTACGCGGCAGGGCTCTGGTTTGCTTGGCTGATATCCCGACCGCCAGCGATGCTGTCTGAAAGTCAGCCGCCGGCCTAACCCCGCTTAGTGGGCGGTGTCGCGCAACACCGCCCGCAGCTGCTCATGGGCAGCCTCGGTGGTCAAGAAGAACAGTTCATCCCCGCCCTCGATCACATCATCACGGCTCGGTGGGAATGGGGCGCGGTCCCGGATCACCGAAACCATCGTGGTGTCTTCGGGCCACGGCACTCGACCCATGGTACGCCCAATGAGTGCCGAATCGTGGGGCACCGTGAACTCCATCAAATGCACTGTCCCGCTCTGCAGACTCAGCAGTCGCACCAAATCCCCGACCTCCACGGCCTCTTCCACCAACGCGGTCATCAAGCGCGGGGTGCTGACCGCCACATCCACCCCCCAAGCGTCATCGAACATCCACTCATTCTTCGGGCTGTTCACGCGTCCGACGGTGCGCCGGATCCCAAACTCGCTCTTGGCCAGCAAGGAAATCACCAGGTTGGCTTTATCGTCACCGGTGGCGGCAACCACCACATCGTAATCTTCCAGTCCGGCTCGTTGCAGAGTGCTTAACTCGCAGGCATCGGCACGGATCCACTGGGTTTGAGCCAGCGGCGAATCTTCGGGACGGGCATGGTCCCGATCAATTAGCAGCACGTGGTGGCCGTTACCCAACAGTTCTCGGGCGATGGACGAACCCACCGACCCGGCCCCGGCAATCATGACCTTCACTGGGTGAACCCTCCCGTTATGTCACCGACCGCGCGGGGTGCGCTGGCCAGAATCTTCTCCACTTCGCTGCTCTGCGCGACCGGAAGCATTGCATGTACTAAGTCCCCGCCCTGTAGCCGGGTGTGGGAGCGCGGAATGATGCCCTCCCCGAAGCGCGTGAGATAAGCCACGCGGATCCCCGCCGCCTGCTCCAGCGCCTTGACCTGAAGCCCGTACCAATCCGCATGCAACGCGACCTCGGTGAGCATCAGCCGTCCGGAAGCTTCCCGGTAATCGGCGCGCATCGAATGCTCTGGCAAGATCCGGCGCAGCACCTGTTCGGCGCTCCAACGCACCGCGGCCACCGTGGGAATTCCCAGCCGCTGATAGATTTCAGCGCGCCCCGGATCGTAGATGCGGGCCACCACATGTTGCACATGGTAGGTTTCCCGGGCCACCCGGGTGGCCAGAATATTGGAATTATCCCCGCTGGATACCGCGGCAAAGGCGTAGGCTTCAGTGATTTGCGCGGCCTCTAGGGTGTCGCGGTCAAAGCCCACACCGGTGACGGTGTTGCCGGAGAAGTTCTCACCCAAGGCACTAAAGGCCCGCTCGTTCTGATCGATGACGGTGACCGAATGTCCCGAGTCATCCAGCGTATGCGCCAGATGCACCCCCACCCGGCCGCAGCCCATGATGACGAAGTGGGCCATAGTAAACTCCTTAGCCGGCCGAATTCGTTGACCACTTTGTGGCACGAAAACAGTGTGCCATGTTTTGCGCCATGGCCGCTGCTACGCCGCGTCACTGTTGTGCATTGGGCGCCCTGTTATACCGTTGGAAGGTGCCTGCTTTATTCGACGGTCTGAAACGGATCCTGGTGGGGCGGCCTTTCCGTACCGAACGGTTGAAACGCAAACCGTTGCCGCCGAGAATCGCGTTGCCGATCTTCTCCTCCAGCGCGCTGTCCTCGCTGGCCTACGCGCCGGATGAAATCCTGTTGACCTTGGCGATGGCCGGGGTAGCGGCCACCTTACTCTCCCCGCAAGTGGGCCTGGCGGTGCTCTTGGTGCTGCTGGTATTGGTCTTTTCTTACCGCCAATCGGTGGCAGCCTACCCCTCCGGGGGCGGCGACTATGAGATCGTGCGCACCAATCTTGGTCCGCGCTCCGGCGCGGTGGTGGCCGCGGCCTTGCTGGTGGACTTTGTGCTTACCGTGGCGGTCTCCAGCACCTCCGCGGCCCAATACGTGGCCGCGGTGATTCCGGCGCTCAAGGATGAGAAGGCACTGGTGGCCTCGGTAATCGTCGCGGTCCTGGTGATCGGGAATTTGCGTGGCCGCGGCCAAGGGCGCTGGGCGTTAGCCATACCGGTCTACCTCTTCGTGGCGGGGATGCTGCTGCTGATTCTCTGGGGTGCGGTACTGGCGATGACAGGGTCGCTGGGGATGGCGCCAAGTGCCGAGCTCCAGATCCGTCCGGAACAAGAATTTTCCACCGGTTTGCAAGGCATGGCCGGAGCACTGCTGATACTGCGCGCGTTCTCCACCGGTTCGGCAGCATTGACCGGTATCGAGGTGCCAATTTCCAATGTGCATACGCTGAGCAAACCACGCGCCCGCAACGCCGGGCGGATCCTGCTGGTGATCGGTGTGCTCAGTGGGGTATTGACTTTAGGGACCCTGTTCTTGGCTCGGACGACCGGGGTGAAGGTGGTGAGCGACCCGCAGCAAAGCTTGCTGCGCGACGGGCAGCCGGTGGGGCCGGAGTACATGCAAGCCCCGGTCCTCACCCAACTTGCCGAAGCGGTGTTCGCAGGTGCTGGGCTCGGGGTGATCCTCGTGGCAGTGTTGACCATCGGGGTATTGCTCATGGCCGGGAACCACGCCTTCAACTCCTTCCCGAACCTTGCTAGTCATCTGGCCGGCGACGGATTCTTACCCCGCCAGCTGCGCACCCGCGGGGATCGACTGGGCTTCTCCAATGGCATCTTGGCCCTCGGGCTGGCGGCCATCGCCGTGATTTTCGCCTTCAAGGGAGATGTGACCATTCTGGTGCAACTCTATGTGCTGGGCGTGTTCGTCTCCTTCACGCTCAGCCAAGCGGCGATGCTGCGGCATTGGTCCCGGATCCTGGTGCAGGTCACCGGACGCGCCGCCAGAGCCGCGGTGCATCGCAAGCGGCTGCTGAACCTGGTCGGGTTGGTGCTCTCCGCGCTGGTGCTGATCGTCGTACTGATCACCCGCTTCACCCATGGCGCATGGCTGGCGGTGGTGGGGATCCTGCTGTTGATGGCGATTATGGAGTCGCTGAGCCGGCACTACCGGCAGGTGGATAGCGAACTGGCGGTGGACTTCACCCAGGAAGCCACCGCGTTGCCGGCCCGGGTGCACGCGCTTGTGTTGGTGTCCACGGTGCGTAAACCGGTGCTGCGGGCGATCGCCTTTGCGCGCGCCTCGCGACCATCTAAACTTGAGGCGATCATGGTCGACGTGGAAGCGGCGAAAACCGAACGCACCTTGGCGGACTGGCAACAGCTGCAGATTCCGGTGCCGATCACCATTCTCGCCTCGCCTTATCGCACCATCGCCGACCCGCTTATCGATCACATCCGTTCGATCCGCCGGGTTTCACCTCGCGACCTGGTGGTGGTGTACATCCCCGAGTATGTGGTGGGGCATTGGTGGGAACAACTGGTGCACAACCAGACCGCGTTGCGGGTGAAAAACCGCCTGCACCATGAGCCCGGGGTGGTGGTCGCCTCGGTACCTTGGCGGCTGCTCAGTACCGAGGCCGGTGGCAGCGAAGAATCCTCGGCCCACCACTAGCAGAAGCTAAATTACTTGACGAAGGACACTGAATGCCCGACAGCACGATTCTGGAACTGCGTGTGGGCCCGATTGCCCATGGTGGGCATTGCGTGGCCCGCTACGAGGGGCGGGTCATTTTTGTGCGCCATGCCATCCCCGGCGAGCTGGTGCGGGTGAGGGTTACCGAACAGGATCCCACGGCCAAGTTCTGGCGTGCCGATGTCTGTGAGGTGCTGGAGCCAAGCGAGCACCGAGTCGAGCATTTTTGGGACCCTGCGAACGCGCTGAAACACGCCGAGCCGGTGGGCGGCGCCGAGTTCGGGCACATCGCACTAGCTTGGCAGCGTGAGCTGAAGGCGCAGATAGTCCGCGAACAATTTCAGCGGCTGGCCGGGATGGAAGCCGCCGCGGCCGGGTTCACCCAGGTGCTCCCCGCGCCGCAGGAGAGCGACGGTCTGCACTGGCGTACCCGGATGGCCTATACCGTCGACGCCCACGGCCGGCTGGCGATGAGCGCGCACCGCAGTCATACGCTCACCGCGCTGAGCTCGATGCCGCTGGCGCACCGAGCCATTGAAACGGCGCGGCTCTATGAGCTGAACTTCCGCGGGATTTCGCGAGTGGAGGTGGCAGTGTCCAGCACCGATGAGTCCTTATTGGTGCTGTTGGCCGAAGCCGAGCGGGGTGCCGCGGCGCGAGTTGCTGCAGCCCTACCCAAAGCGTTGAACATTGCGGCCTTCTCGCAGGGCAGTGGGGCTGCCGCCGACGGGCAGGGCCAGCTCACTCGGCTGCGCGGGAGAACCTGGCTCAGTGAGACGGTGGGGGAGCACAACTACCGGATCACCGGGGAAGGCTTCTGGCAGATTCACCGGCAAGCCGCGCGCGTGCTCACCGAACGCGTACTAGATTTGTGTGACCCGCAGCCCGGTCAGGTCATCGCGGACCTTTACGCCGGCGCGGGGCTGTTCTCAGTGCCCTTGGCCCAGCGCGTGGGGCAGTCCGGGACGGTTTTCAGCGTCGAAGGCGCGCCGGGAACGCATCGGGATGCGAAGAAGAACCTGCGACAGTTGCCCCACGCCCGGGTCATCCAAGGCCGGGTGGAGCGGGTGCTGAAACAAGTTTCCACCTCGGGACTCGATACGGTGGTGCTCGATCCGCCGCGGGTCGGGATCGAGAAATCGGTGGCCGCGGAGTTAGCTGCCAGCGGGGCCGCGAAGATTTGCTATGTGTCTTGCGACCCGGCTTCTTTCGCACGGGACGTGGCGCGATTGACCTCGCGCGGCTACGAATTACGGCACGTTGAGGTTCACGATTTGTACCCGCACACTCACCATCTGGAGTCTGTGGGGCTCTTTGTGCGCCGCTAAATGTCACTTTCGAGCATTTATGGGTGAATTTTAGTTGTTTAACGCTACCCAACAGGGAAATTTCCAGCGAAGACGATAGACTGATACTAGCTCTGCCGCGCAATAACCATGACTTTCTCAGTTAGGGATCCCTAACTGGAATGAAGATCTGCGTGTGCATCAAGATGAAGTCTGGCGAGAGGAGTCCCAGTGAGCAATGTGGACAGCTTCGGTGCCAAGGGCGTACTTGACGTCAATGGAACCGAATACGAAATTTACCGACTGAACAAGGTTGAAGGTGCCGAGAGCCTTCCCTACAGCCTGAAGGTTCTGCTGGAGAACCTGTTGCGCACCGAAGACGGTGCCAACATCACTAAGGACCACGTCAACGCACTTGGCCAGTGGGACGCTTCGGCTCAGCCGAACACCGAAATCCAGTTCACCCCGGCCCGCGTGATCATGCAGGACTTCACCGGTGTTCCGTGTGTCGTTGACTTGGCCACCATGCGCGAAGCCGTCAAGGACCTGGGTGGCGACCCAACTCGTGTGAACCCGCTAGCACCAGCCGAAATGGTCATCGACCACTCGGTGCAGATCGACACCTTCGGCTTCGCCGGTGCGGTCGAGCGCAACATGGAAATCGAATACCAGCGCAACGGTGAGCGTTACCAGTTCCTGCGCTGGGGCCAGACCGCATTCGACGACTTCAAGGTCGTCCCACCGGGCACCGGTATTGTGCACCAGGTCAACATCGAGTACCTGGCACGCACCGTGATGACCCGCGAAGTCAACGGCGTCGTGCGCGCTTACCCAGACACCTGTGTGGGTACCGACTCGCACACCACCATGGTCAACGGCATGGGCGTTCTGGGTTGGGGCGTTGGTGGCATTGAGGCCGAGGCCGCAATGCTTGGCCAGCCTGTCTCGATGCTGATCCCACGCGTGGTGGGCTTCAAGCTCTCCGGTTCCATCCCAGCCGGTGCGACCGCAACCGACGTGGTGCTGACCATCACCGAAATGCTGCGTAAGCACGGCGTGGTTGGCAAGTTCGTTGAGTTCTACGGCGAAGGCGTGGCCGAGGTGCCACTGGCTAACCGTGCAACCATCGGCAACATGTCCCCAGAGTTCGGTTCCACCGCCGCCATGTTCCCCATCGACGGTGTCACCCTGGAATACCTGCGCCTGACTGGGCGCAGCCAGGAGAACATCGACCTGGTCGAGGCTTACGCCAAGGAACAGGGCATGTGGCACGATCCAAGCCGCGAGATCCGTTTCTCCGAGTACCTCGAACTGGATCTGTCCACCGTCGTTCCATCCATCGCCGGCCCGAAGCGTCCACAGGACCGTATCGAGCTTTCCAGCGCCAAGGAACAGTTCCGCAAGGACATCCACAACTACGTCTCCGACACTGCCGATACCCAGGGCGCTGGTCGTCCATCGGTGGCTGTGGAAGTTTCCAAGGAAGATGGCACCAGCTTCACCTTGGATCACGGCCTGGTTTCGATCGCTTCGATCACCTCGTGCACCAACACCTCCAACCCTTCGGTAATGCTGGCCGCCGCTGTGCTGGCCCGCAATGCCGCCAAGAAGGGCCTGAAGTCCAAGCCATGGGTGAAGACTTCGGTAGCACCGGGCTCCAAGGTAGTGACCGAGTACTACGAGAAGTCCGGACTGCTTCCTTACCTAGAGGAGCTAGGCTTCTTCGTTGTCGGTTACGGCTGCGCCACCTGCATCGGTAACTCCGGTCCACTGGATGCGGAGATTTCCGAGGCCATCAACGCCAACGATCTGGCCGCCACCGCGGTGCTTTCCGGTAACCGTAACTTCGAAGGCCGTATCAACCCGGACGTGAAGATGAACTACCTGGCTTCCCCGCCACTGGTCATCGCCTACGCCCTGGCCGGTACCATGGACTTCGACTTCGAAACTGACTCCCTAGGTGTCGACGAAGCCGGTAACCAGATCTTCCTGAAGGACATCTGGCCATCGCCGGTCGAGGTCCAGGAGATCATCGATTCCTCAATCGACGAGGAGATGTTCGCCAAGGGTTATGAGGGTGTCTTCGAGGGCGATGAGCGCTGGAAGGCTCTGGAGACCCCGGCAGGCGACACCTTCGAGTGGGCCGAGGATTCCACCTATGTGCGTAAACCGCCATACTTCGAAGGCATGAGCGCCACCCCAGCGCCGGTTTCGGACATTGATGGTGCCCGCGTGTTGCTGAAGCTGGGCGACTCGGTCACCACCGACCACATCTCACCTGCAGGTTCGTTCAAGTCGGACACTCCGGCTGGCCGCTACCTGATTGAGAACGGTGTGGATCGCAAGGACTTCAACTCCTACGGCTCGCGTCGTGGTAACCACGAGGTCATGATCCGCGGTACCTTCGCTAACATCCGCATCAAGAACCAGTTGCTGGACGGCGTCGAGGGCGGCTTCACCCGCGACTTCACCCAGGAAGGCGCTCCGCAGGCTTATGTCTACGACGCGGCAGAGAACTACAAGGCTAGCAACACCCCGCTGGTCGTTCTGGGTGGTAAGGAATACGGCTCGGGCTCCTCGCGTGACTGGGCTGCCAAGGGCACCGCACTGCTGGGCGTCAAGGCCGTCATCACCGAATCCTTCGAACGTATCCACCGCTCGAACCTGATCGGTATGGGTGTTCTGCCACTGCAGTTCCCACAGGGCGAGTCCGCTGATTCGCTGGGTCTGACCGGTACCGAGGTCTTCTCGATCTCCGGTGTGACCGAGCTGAACAACGGCACCACCCCGAAGACCCTGAAGGTGACCGCAACCGCCGAAGACGGTAAGGTCATCGAGTTCGACGCCGACCTGCGCATCGACACCCCGGGTGAAGCAGACTACTACCGTAACGGTGGCATCCTGCAGTATGTTCTTCGCCAGATCGCAGCTGCCAACTAGGCTTTAGTCCTTCGGTGGCGCACCTTCTGGTAGCGAACTAGATCTCAAGGGTCCAGAACCTATAGGTTCTGGACCCTTGAGGCGTTTAATGCCGAAAATTGCTTACTGTCATCGCGAAACTTGGGCCGCACTGGATGTTTTTGGCGCGGTTGGGCAGGTTCACCGACCATTGCAACCAGCCGTGGGTTTCCGCCGTGCCGGTCAGGGCCAGGCTTGGGCGCCGAGCTGTCGGTGTCCTGCGATAGCTTGGCAGCATGGAACATGAGATTGCTGCCGTGGCTGAACGGCTCCTTGCGACACCGCGGGATTGGTACTCCGCCCAAGAGCTGAACCAACTGATGCTCGCCGAGGAACCAGTAGACGAACTGTATTGGCTTGTCCATGACTGTAACGACTGGGAGCCGCTAAAGACTATTGCCCAAATAGCCGACGTATTGGCGCTAACCGCACAACATCAGTCGCGGTATCAAATTGAGGACGACGAACCGGTCACGAAATATGCGCAAGGTTTGTGGCTGGAGGACGGAACCTTCACCGTGGAACTGGCGATCATCACCGCCGGAAACGCCTACAACATGCGCATCGGTGCCAGCGCTGAGCCCGACAGGCTCTCCAGCGCGCCAGACGCCCCGATTCCCGATGCGCAGGCCTTGACCTTGGCACAGGCCTACGAGGTGCTTGCCGGATGGGCCAGCGGTCGGGGACTTCCAGAAGGCTACGGAGGAACCATCCACACCTACCGTTAGCTCCTTTCACCCCTGTGTATCCAACCACCATTGCTACTGTGGTGCGCAGGGCAGTTGCAGGACTGCGTCCAAGGTAGTTAAAGTCATGGCCAACAAATTCGCCGTCGGGGGAGCCCGTGGCGGATAATATAAGGGGTTCGTGAGACCGTTAGACTTAGGGTTTCGCATGGACTTTACCGGTCCGATATTGGGCGAGTATGTGAAGGGGATGAACGTGTCTTTACTTAAGACCATCAAGAAGCCTGCCGATTTGCGGGCGCTAACCCTCGAACAGCTTGAAGAGCTCGCCGAAGAAATCCGCCATTTTTTGGTTGACAACGTGGCTCGCACCGGCGGACACTTGGGCCCGAACCTCGGGGTTGTGGAACTAACCTTAGGTATTCATCGGGTTTTTGATTCCCCGACGGACTCCATCGTTTTTGATACCGGGCATCAGTCCTATGTGCACAAGTTGGTGACCGGCCGACAGAACTTTTCCACCTTGCGGCAGAAGGACGGCCTGTCGGGGTACCCGGACCGGGGCGAATCGGAACACGACATCGTCGAATCTTCGCATGCTTCCTCCTCACTGTCTTGGGTAGACGGGATTTCCCGTGCCTATGCGCTCAACGGGGAGAACGAGCGCTATGCGGTGGCTCTGGTTGGCGACGGCGCACTGACCGGTGGGATGGCTTGGGAAGCGGTAAATAACATCGCTGCCGACAAGGATCGTAAAGCGGTCATCGTGGTGAACGACAATGGACGCTCCTACGCCCCGACGATCGGTGGGCTGGCCAACCAACTGTCCGGGCTGCGCCAGCGCTTGGATAAGATGCGCACCCACCCGGCTTACGAAGACGCCATGGATAAGCTCAAGGAGAAACTCAAGTACTCCGGGCCAGTGGGTAAGTTTGCCTACAAATCCTTGCACGCCACCAAAAAAGGCCTCAAGGATTGGTGGGCCCCGCAAGGACTATTCGAAGATCTTGGTTTGAAGTACATTGGCCCGATCGATGGGCATAACCAGGCCGCGGTGGAAGAGGCCCTGGTGCAGGCTCGTCAGTTCGCCGGACCGGTGCTGGTGCACGCGCTGACCGAAAAGGGGCACGGGTACGCCCCAGCGGTCAGCGACGAAGCGGACCAGTTCCACGCGGTAGGCGTGATCGACCCGCAAACCGGCACCCCGGTCAGCCTCCCCGGCGCACAATCCTGGACCAGCGTCTTCGGCGAGGAAATCGCCCAAGTCGCCTCCGAGCGGGAAGATATTGTCGCGATTACCGGTGCGATGCTACAGCCGGTCGGGTTGAAAAAGATGGCCGATGCCTTCCCAGAACGCGTCATCGACGTTGGTATCGCCGAACAACACGCCATGACCACCGCCGCTGGACTCGCCTTTGGTGGGCTACATCCGGTGGTGTGCGTGTACGCCACCTTCCTTAACCGTGCCTTTGACCAGCTGCTCATGGACGTGGCGCTGCACAAGGCCGGGGTGACCATTGTGCTGGATCGTGCCGGGGTGACCGGCCCAGATGGTCCAAGCCACCACGGCATGTGGGATATGGCGTTAACTCAGATCATCCCGAACCTGCACCTAGCCGCACCACGCGATGCCACCCGGCTGCGGGAGGAACTGCGTGAGGCGCTGGCCATTGAAGACGCGCCGAGCGTGGTGCGTTTCTCCAAGGGCTCGGTAGGACCTGAAGTTGAGGCCATTGACCAGCTACCTGGCGGGGTGGACGTGCTGGCCCGACTCGGGGACCGGGCGGCCCCGGACGTACTGATCGTGTCCGTGGGAGCGATGAGTGAGCTCTCCTTGGATGTGGCACAGCGGCTAAACAGCCAAGGTGTCTCGGTGACCGTTGTGGATCCGCGCTGGGTCCTGCCCATCCCGCAAGCGGTGGTTTCCCTCGCCGCCCGGCACCGCATCGTAGTATGCATCGAAGATGGGGTGCGCGCCGGTGGCATCGGTTCGCGATTACGCACCGAAATGCGTGCCGCTGGAGTGGACACCGCACTGAACGAGGTGGGTCTGCCTACCGAGTTCCTCGCGCACGGGACACGCGAGGAAGTTCTTCAGCGCGTGGGATTAACCGCCCAGCAGGTCGCTCAGGACACGCTAGCCCAGGTGCTGGGAACGAAGGTGCCTTTCGCCCGCCCGCTACCGGGCCAAGAGCTACCCACCGGTCAGATTCCCAAGCTGTGAGCGCACAACACTGCCCCCAGGGGTTGCCACGCACACCGGAGTCGGCCACAGCCGGTGAACTGGTTGTGGCCCGCGCGTGGAAGTACGATGGCCGTGCGCACTGGGTGGTTCCCGGGTTCCTGCTGGGATCCGATGAACACGGCCAGTGGATCTACCAGCCCCAAGGGTCCCTAGTTAGCCGCCCCGGACATGCTTTTCTCGCGGCTACCGATGCGCTCTGTCTTGTGCCTCGTTCCGGGGAATGGGTGGGCACCTTCTATGGCGCGCCGGGGGAGGACATCGACATTTACCTCGATGTCTCGACCCAGATCGGTTGGAAGCGTCTGCCGGCTGGCGGCTGGGAAGTGAACTCCATCGACATGGACTTGGATGTCATCCGGTCCACCAGTCGCGGTGTCTTCCTTGACGATGAGGACGAATTCGCCGCGCACACGCAATCCATGGGGTATCCCGCCGCGCTGCAGGAGTCTATGCGTGCCCAAGCCCTCGAACTCTTAGGGCGCGTGCATGAAAATAGCGCACCGTTCAACCCAGAATTCCGCAGACATTGGCTCGACTGGGCCAGCCAACTGCACCTGCAAGATTGAAGCTACCGAAAAAGGACCACCACGATGGCGATCATTCGCACCTATCGCACCAACCACAAGAACCAGCTTGAATTTCGTGAGGCTTGGTATCAGCAGTTCGAAAATGAAGACCTCGGACAGTTTGTCATCAATCATGGTTTGGTGGGGCATCAGTCCAAGACCAGTTCGGTGCAGGACGTGGATATGGAACGGGCCGATGAACTGTTCGCAGGATTCAGCCAGACCTGTGAACTAGACGGTTTCGCGCAGATCCCGGATGAGGAACAGTCGTGGGTGATTGTGCAGTATGCGCTGAAAAGCGCCGAAGGTACCGAGCGCGACCGCTACCTCGAACATAAGGCCAGCGATGCATTGACCGCGCATCTGGCGTGGCGCGGGCTAGGTACCGTGGAATCCACCGATTTCGCGCGGTTCAAGTTGAATCTGCGCATTCTGACCCCGGCCCCAAAGCTGGCGGTCAACGCGATCAAGATCTGCATTCGCGAAGCCAAACTGGACTTTACGAAGATGACCATCGCCACCGCCCCGTATGCCGGTCTGGAGCAGGCTAAGGTTGTCCATCCCTTGCCAGCGAAGCCTTTCGCACTGCAGTAAACCCGATCTGCTGCACGACCGCCAGGAACCGATAACGCTTGAAATGAAGAGGAGTCATGGAGCCGAGTAACACCCCCGAGGCAAAGGATGCACGACGGGAATCGCGGATGGGGCAAAGCCGCACCCCCATGCACCTAGTTTTTCAGGCCAGCATCGGGGTGATTTTGGGGGTGGGGCTCAGTTCGATTCTCAACCTGCCTACGGCACAGCTGGCTTTGGTCGGTGTGTTCATTAGTATCGGTGCGTGGGTGGTGGAACACGGGGTGAGCTTTACCTCGCGAAGCCTTCGAACACAGGGGTGGATCCGCTTAGCTCTGAAGCTGGTGGCGCTCATCGGCTTCACCGTCTCGGTTCGCGCGCTCCTCACGCTCATCTAGCGCTAGGTAAGCCACAGATGGAAGACAAGAAATTCACTTGGCGTCGCCTTCTGCGACGCTGGGGTTTTACCTCTTGGCGCCAAGGGATGCTGACCACCGCTCTGGTTTTGGTGGGAGTCGCTCTGGGGCTTGGGCTGGCCCGCATGATGAATCTACCCGAAGAACAAAAAGCGTTGATCGGCACCCTGACGACGTTGATTACCTGGTTGGCCGATGAAGTGTTCAACTTGCCCAGCCGTGAAACCCGGGCAGGCCGGATCATTCATGGTTCACTGCGGATGATTTCGCTCATCGGTTTCATGCTCGCTCTGCAGTCCCTAGCGGTGCTCAACGGCTGGGAGAACACGAACTAGTTTGCGTACCGTGGACTGAGCCAAGCACTGACGGCAGAGCGCTCCGGCCGTTACGGACAAAGCAAAAACCCTGACTTTCACGAGAAAGTCAGGGTTTTGTACTACCGGGCGGGTAAGTGCTTAGTCGGTTCCGGCATCGAAAGCGGCGCTTTCGATGATGCGGTCCTGAGCGAGCTCCTCGCCGTCGACCGGTGCGACATCCGCAATAGCTTCGGCGCCACCGCTTTCCAGTGCACCCACCAGATCCGCGGTGTGTCCACCGACCAGACCCATGGTGGCGTACTGTTCCAAACGGCCGCGGGAATCGGCAATGTCCAGGTTACGCATGGTCAGCTGGCCGATACGGTCCAGCGGGCCGAAGGCTGCATCCCCGACGCGTTCCATCGACAGCTTGTCCGGGTGGTAGCTCAGGTTATCGCCGGTGGTGTCCAGGATGGTGTAGTCATCGCCGCGACGCAGACGCAGGGTCACGGTACCGGTGATCGCTGAACCGATCCAACGCTGGATCGACTCACGCAGCATCAACGACTGCGGATCCAGCCAACGGCCTTCGTACATCAAGCGACCCAAACGTCGGCCTTCGTTGTGGTAGCTGGCCACGGTGTCTTCATTGTGGATCGCGTTGACCAGACGTTCATAAGCGATGAACAGCAAAGCCATGCCCGGTGCTTCGTAGATGCCACGGGACTTAGCTTCGATGATACGGTTTTCGATCTGATCGCTCATGCCCAGACCGTGACGGCCACCGATGATGTTTGCCTCGTTGACCAGAGCTACGGCGCTGTCGAATTCCTGGCCGTTGATGGCCACTGGACGGCCAGCTTCGAAGGTGATCGACACGTCTTCACTCTTGATCTGGACTGATTCGTCCCAGAACTTGACGCCCATAATTGGTTCGACGGACTCCAGCGAGGTGTCCAGCAGTTCCAAGGTCTTCGCTTCGTGCGTGGCACCCCAGATGTTGGCGTCGGTGGAGTAAGCCTTTTCAGCCGAGTCGCGGTATGGGAAGCCGTGGGCCACCATCCACTCACTCATTTCCTGACGTCCACCCAGTTCCTGCACGAAGTTCGGGTCAAGCCATGGCTTGTAGATGTGCAGGCGCGGATTGGCCATCAGACCGTAGCGGTAGAAACGCTCGATGTCGTTACCCTTGTAGGTCGAGCCGTCGCCCCAGATATCCACGCCATCTTCGCGCATCGCACGAACCAGCAGGGTGCCGGTTACGACGCGACCGAGCGGGGTGGTGTTGAAGTAGGACTTACCGCCGGAACGAATGTGGAAGGCGCCGCAGGCTAGGGCAGCGAAGCCCTCCTCAACCAAGGCGGGCTTGCAGTCCACAAGGCGCGAGGCTTCGGCGCCGTATTCCAGAGCGCGGCCAGGTACGGCATCGATATTCGGTTCATCATACTGACCGAGATCACCGGTGTAGGTGTAAGGGATGGCACCATTGTGACGCATCCAAGCAACGGCGACGGAGGTGTCAAGGCCGCCGGAGAAGGCGATGCCGACGCGTTCGCCAACAGGGAGATTGGTGAGGACTTTAGACATACAAACAGTCTAATGGATAAATATGCAATGTAGTGAATCTTGACGATAAATAGTCGCAACTCACCCCACACCAGATAAGTTGGTGGGGGACACCGGGTTCCACCGGTGCTACGAACGCTAGTTGATTAGGGGTTGGCATGGAATTTCGGCAATTGGGACGCAGTGGGCTAAGCGTATCGGTGGTGGGATTAGGCTGCAATAATCTGGGCCGCGCCGGAACTGCCACCGAGTCGCAGGCCGGGACCGATGCGGTGGTCAATGCCGCCCTAGAAGCCGGAATTACGCTCTTCGACGTGGCCGATGTGTACGGTAAGGAAGCGGGCCTCTCCGAAGAACGGCTGGGACAGGCGCTGGGTAAACGCCGCGAAGAGGTCATTCTCGCCACCAAATTCGGTATGGATATGGGCGGGGTCAACGGAGCCGATTTCTCGGCACGTGGTTCACGGCGTTACATCGTGCGTGCCTTGGAGGCTTCGCTGCGTCGGCTGAATACCGATTACATCGACCTCTATCAATTCCATACCCCGGATCCGAACACTCCGATCGAGGAGACCCTAAGCGCGCTGGATAGCCTGGTTAGCTCCGGAAAGGTGCGCTACATCGGGCACTCTAACCGAAGCGGATGGCAGATTGCGCAGGCAGAATACGTGGCTCGCGAATTAGGGACCGAACGGTTTATCTCGGCGCAGAACCACTACAACCTAATCGACCGTCGCGCGGAACTTGAGGTGCTTCCTGCGGCGCGCGAATTTGGGCTGGGCGTCCTTCCGTATTTCCCGCTGGCTAACGGCCTATTGACCGGCAAATACCGCAAGGGTCACGCCCCACAAGGCAGCCGACTCACGCACGCTCGGCAGCACCTGGTGGAAACCAGCGATTTTGCTCAGCTGGAGAAATTTGCGCAGTTTGCCGCCGAACGTGAACTCAGCCCGGTAGAGCTGGCGTTTTCCTGGCTGGCCGCGCAACAGCCGGTGGCCTCGGTCATCGCCGGGGCGACAAAAGCTGAGCAGGTGGTCGTTAACGCCGCGGCGGTGCGTTGGGTACCCACCGAGCAGGAACGCGCTGATATGGATGAAATCTTCCCGACGCCGCAACGGGTAGCCCTCTTCTAGGCCGCGTTCCTCACCAACGTAACCGGCCACTGCGCGAAAGGGCGGAACCTTCGCGCAGTGGCCGGTTTATTGTCGTACAGACTAAAGGTATTAAGCCTCACCGGCGGGGATGTAGACGAGGATGTTCCCGTCTTCAATGCTGCAGGCATAACGTGTCAGCGCAGCCTGCGCCGGACCGGCGGTGGCAGTGCCACCTTCTGGTTCGAAATGCGAAGCATGGCACGCACAGTAGAAATCATCCTTCGACGGTGATTTCACACCCACCGCACACCCCTGATGGGTGCAAATATTTGAGTAGGCCAGCACTGTTTGCTCATCCTTGCGGAACAGCAAGACCCCGACGTCGCGCCCATTATCCGGATTTTTGGCGGCCACCTGTGCCCGAGAAAGCACCGGAAGCTGCTCGGCTTCCAGAACTACTTGACCTTCACCGGTTGGTTCGGGGATCGGAGCCGGGGTATTAATCGGAGCCGCGGATTCTCCATTGCCACAGGCGGTGAGCGTGGCCGTGGCGCCCAATAAGGTGGCGGCACACATGACGGTTCGACGAGCGGGCAGAGAGGCTTGAGTCATGTCTTCTATTCTGGCAGAGAATCCTGTGACTAGCGTAAAGCATCCGGTGTGAGACGAACTGAGCCGCCCACACCGGATGCCTGAGATCGCTAGTGCCGGGACAGGCTAGCTGTGGAACTTCTTTCCGTTGATGCGTTCCGAGGCTCCGACCTGATCCAGATACGGAGTGATTCCACCCAGGTGCAATGGCCAGCCAGCACCGGTGATCATACACAGATCCACGTCCTGAGGTTCTTGCACCACACCCTCGGCCAGCAGCAAACCGATCTCCTGGGCTAGGGCATCCTGCACTCGGGTGAGCAGCTGTTCCTTGGTCGAGGGAGAATCACCGAAGCTCATCACTGCCATGGCCGCCGGGTCGATGATCGCGGTTCCGGAGTCGTCTTTCACCCACAGCGCCTTAATCTGGTTATCGATTAGCGCCTGCAGATTCGCCGATACGATGAAACGCTCCCCGAATGCCGCATGGAGCGACTCGTTGACATGCTGCGCCACCGGCAGACCAACCATGGCCAGCAAGGTGAACGGGGTCATCGGCAGTCCCATGGGCTGCAGAGCGGTATCGGCCACCTGCGCCTCGGTTCCTTCATCGAACGCGGCTTGCACCTCGCTCATCAGGCGCAAGAGCACCCGGTTGACGACGAAAGCTGCCGAATCGGTGGTACGCACGCAGGTTTTGCGCAGTGCCTTACCCAACACAAAAGCGGTGGATAGCGTGGACTCGTTGGTCCATTCGGTGCCCGCGATCTCCAGTAACGGCATGACCGCGACCGGGTTGAAGAAATGGAACCCTACCAAGCGTTCGGGGTGCTTGAGATCGCGACCCATTTCGGTCACCGAAAGCGAGGAGGTGTTGGTCGCCAGGATGCACTCGGGACTGACCACGGCTTCCACCTCGGCAAACACTTGCTTCTTCACCGACAGTTCTTCAAAGACCGCCTCGATGACGAAGTCGGCGTCGGCGAAGGCATCTTTGGTCACCGAGCCGCTGACCAGTGCCTTGGCCCGGTTTACCGCGTCCTGACTCATCCGGCCCTTAGCAAGCTGCTTGTCGAGTTCTCCCCGGATGTAGTCCAAGCCCTGATCGATACGTCGCTGATCCAAATCGGTGAGCACAACCGGGACATTCAGCCGACGCACAAACAAGAGGGCCAGCTGGCTAGCCATCAACCCGGCGCCCACCACCCCGACCTTAGTCACCGGGCGAGCCAATTTGGCATCCGGGGCTCCGGCAGGACGCTTGGAGCGACGCTGCACCAAATCGAGGAAACCGTAGATGGTGTTGTGGAATTCCTTGGTGGCCATCAACTCGGTGAGCGCATCGATTTCTAGCTCTGCCGAATGCTTCTGGGACTTGCCAATCCCGGCGCGGAAAACCTCGAGCGCTTTGTAGGGAGCCGGTGCGGCACCGGAAACCTTCGCCTCAACAAAGCTAGCAGCAGCGTCTGCGGCGGCCACAAAACGCTCGGCAACCGCAGGGTCGGTGTCATCGACCGCATTCGGACGATTGACCTTGTGCGCTCCGGTGAGCACCGCATCGGTGAACAGTAGCGATTGTTCGAGGAAGTCGGCCGGCTCGAAGAGGGCATCGGCCACACCTAATTTGTAGGCCGCCGCCCCGGAGAGTGTCCGGTTGTTATTCCAAGGGTTTTCGATGATGACCTGCAACCCCGCTTCTGGGCCAATGAGGCGCGGCAGTCGGTAGATGCCACCCCAGCCAGGGATCAGGCCAAGGTAGGACTCCGGTAGTCCCAGCGCGCCGGCGGTGCTGGAGACGGTGCGATAGGTGCAGGCCAGAGCGATTTCTAGTCCGCCTCCGAGAGCCAGACCGTTAATGAAACTGAAGGTGGGCACTCCCAGATCCGCCAGTAGGTCATAGGTGGCATGTCCCAGAGCGGCCATGGCGCGCGCATCGGCGGCGCTGGACAGGCTCGTCACCGCTGATAAGTCCGCGCCGGCGATCAAGAAGAAGGGTTTGCCGGTGATCGCTAGCGCATCGAACTCGCCGTTGGAGGCGCGCTGTTGCAGCCCAGTGAGCACCTCACGCAGTTCCAGCAGGGAGTTCGGGCCCAACGTGGTGGGTTTCTTGTGGTCTAACCCGTTATCCAGGGTGAGCAGCACCAACTTTTTCCCGCTCGGTAGCTGTACTTCCTCCACGAGGGTATGGGTGATGATCTCGTTTTTCATCAACGCGGCAACCGCCGAAAAATCCTGTGTCATAGTCCTGCTCCTAAGCCTTGGTCCCGAAGTCTTCGTGATGTGGGTTCTCCCAAATGACCGTGCCACCCATGCCCAGTCCGATGCACATGGTGGTGATGCCATAACGTACCGTGTGGTCCTCGGCGAATTGGCGCGCCAACTGGGTCATGAGCCGAACCCCGGAGGAAGCCAACGGGTGGCCGGTAGCGATGGCCCCGCCGTAACGGTTGATGCGAGGGTCATCTTGATCGATGCCGAAATAATCCAGGAATGAAAGAACCTGCACCGCGAAGGCCTCGTTGATTTCAAATAGACCGATATCCGAAATCTGCAATCCGGCTTTGGCCAAGGCTTTCTCGGTGGCCGGTACGGGTCCGTAACCCATGACTTCTGGTTCCACTCCGGCAAAGGCAAAGGAAACCATGCGCATTTTTGGTTCTAACCCTAGTTCTGTAGCCGCTTCAGCGCTCGTGAGCAGCGCTGCGGTGGCCCCATCGTTCAGCCCCGCAGCGTTGCCCGCGGTAACTCGTCCATGGGCGCGGAATGGGGTGCGCAGCTTGGCCAGATCGTCCAGCGTGGTTCCCGGACGGGGTGGCTCATCGGCGACATGGAACTTCCATCCTTCCCCGGGACGACGGGCCGCCACCGGAACGAGGTCCGGCTGGATCTGCTCGGCGGCATAGGCGGCGGCGAGCTTCTGCTGGCTGGCCACAGCGTATCGATCCGCACGCTCCTTGGTGATTTGTGGGAACCGGTCGTGGAGATGTTCGGCGGTATTGCCCATGTTCAGCGCCTGCGGGTCAACAATTTTTTCGGCCAGGAAGCGCGGGTTCGGGTCCGCGCCGGCACCCATCGGGTGATTACCCATATGTTCGACGCCGCCAGCGATGACCACGTCGTAGGCGCCAAAGGCGATCCCGCCGGCGGTAGAGGTGACCGCTGTCATGGCTCCGGCGCACATCCGGTCGATGGCGTAACCCGGCACTGACTTAGGGAGTCCAGAAAGCAGTCCGACGGTGCGGCCGATCGTCAAGCCCTGATCACCGGTTTGGGTGGTTGCGGCGATGGCGACTTCATCCACCCGCTCGGCCGGGAGATTCGGGTTGCGGCGTAAGAGTTCACGAACCGTTTTCACGGCCAGATCATCGGCGCGCATGCCGTGATAGATCCCTTTGTCTCCGGCTTTGCCGAAGGGGGTGCGAACACCGTCGATGAAGACGACATCGCGGGCGTCGAGCGTCGAGTGCACTTTCGAGTCCTGAGTACTCACCGTTGTGGCTCCTTGTTGTGTTCCGCTGCTCCGAAAGTCGGAAAGACAGGGGTATGTGACCCACAACATAGGTTACTAAGCGGTAACTTGAAGTGCAAGTGCGCTACCTCACGCACTGAGGTGCCGGCAGTTACGCGGGCACGGAAGCGGGTAGCCAGACCGGGTAACTTCAGGCGCAGCTACTTGCTGAAGACCGCCGCCAGTTTTGCCGCCAAAAGATCGCGTTGCCATGGGCGGGCGCCGAGTTCGGCTAAGGCTTCATCGAGCGAGTGCGTGGAAATGCTCTGCGGCGGCTCCCAGCTGAGCTGCCGCAGGTACTTGGGGGTTAGTAGGTTCTCACCCGGAATATTCCATTGCTCAGCCACCTCGGTGACCACCATCTTTGCCGCGCCCAAGCGGTCGGCAGCCTGCGGATTCTTTTCGGTCCAAGCCCGCGGGTTGGGCATCGAATTACCCACCGCGCGCAATTGCGGCAAATCTCTGCTAGCTTTGCCGCGCGAAATGGCATCGAGCCAGCGTGGCGCATCGCGTTTGGCGCTGCGTCCATGGAAGCCACGGGTCTGCAATAGCTGCGGCACCGAGCTGGGAAGATGTTCCACTGCGACCATGATCGCCGCATCAGAGAGCAACCGTCCCGGGGCGACGTCTCGGGATTTGGCGAGGGCCTCACGGGCTAGCCAAAGTTCACGGGCCACAGCCATGGCGCGACGGTTTTTAAGTTTGTGAATGCCCGAGAGTCGACGCCACGGCTCGGCGGCCGGCTCAGGGGCTGGAGCGTTCAAAAGGTATTCGAACTCCTGCTGGGCGAACTCTAGTTTCTGCTGCTCATCAAGTACCTCGCTCAGACGGTCACGCAGTTGCAGCAGCACCTCGACGTCGAGCGCCGCATAATTCAGCCAAGATTCGGGCAGTGGACGGGTGGACCAGTCCACGGCAGAATGTTCCTTGGCTAATTTTAGGTTCAGGTGTTCGGCGACCATGGTGCCCAGCGCCACGCGCGGGTACCCGGCCAGCCGTCCGGCGAGCTCGGTATCAAAAAGTGCCGTTGGGCGCAGCCCTTCGTCGTCCAAACACGGAAGATCTTGACTAGCCGCATGCAATACCCAGGGTTCGTGATTGACGAAATCGGCCAAGGGGGCCAGTGAGTCCAACTCTTCGGGGTCCAGCAACCAGGTGCCGGCGCCTTCGCGCCGGATTTGAATTAGAAAGGCGCGCTGCCCGTACCGGAAACCACTAGCTCGTTCGGTGTCCACGGCCAGATCGCCGTGCCCGGACTGTAGGCTACGTACCGCGCGTTCCAGCCCTGGGGCGGTGTTGATGACCTCCGGGGTACCCTCACTGGGGGTATTTAGTTCGACGAGGGCTGGTTCTGGGGATTCGATGTCAGGACTGCTCATGATCTTTCCATCATAAGTCTGAGCGTCGGAAATTCAGCGTAGCCGCCGCATCGGCAGTTGCTGTACCCCGTCCGGCAGCGGTGGCAAGCCCGCAAAAATACACACCATATCGGCCCACGCACTCAAGTGGGAACCTAGTTCGCCACTGGCCGGGGACCAAGAGACGCGTAGCTCGATGTCGACCTGAGCTTCATCGCTGGCCATTTGGCCAAAGGATTCGGAGATGACCCGGGTGGCGGTGCCGCCGGCCGAATGGTACTGGGCATGGCGTCCGCGCAGCGCCTCCTCAAACCAGCTCCAAGCCACCGCGCCGAGCATCGCATCTTGACCCATTTCTTCTTCCAGTCGGGCTCGGATGTAGGTTACGACGCGGAAGTTTCCGTTCCAGAGGTCCTGACTGGCCGGGTCGTAAAGCAGAACAAAACGCCCGGTAGCCAGATCCTGATCGGCATTCAAAAACGGGGTCTGCGTAAATTCCTGCCCGTAGTCGCCATGTCCCTGCCCCGATTTGGCGCTGACTTCACCGCTCAGTGCCAGGGCAAAGGGTGCTAAACGTTGCGGGGCGGGGATCTCCACAATACTTAATTCCTCGCGCACCTTGGCATGCGAAAGTTCCGTCAAGGCTTGAGTGAACGCCTGCGGAACCTGGGGACGTTGTTGCTCGTGGATCACGATTCGAGTCTAAAACGCCCCCAGAGCCGCAGTGTGTTACGGCACGCCGAATGGCCCTATTTCCCGTGGTAGCTGGTCAATTCCTCACGCAGGGCTGCACTGAAGGCCAATACATCGGCCTCGGTGGTGTCAAAGGAGCACATCCAGCGGACATGCCCGGCGACGCGGTCCCAATCATAGAAACGGAACTTTTCCCGAAGCCGATCCGCAACCTCGTTCGGAAGCTTAGCGAAAACCGCGTTGGCCTGCACCGGATAGACGAGTTCGGCCCCCTCGCTCTGCCGGACGGCCTGGGCCAACTGTGCGGCCATGGCGTTGGAATGCGATGCGGAGCGGTGCCAGAGATCGGTGCCATACAATTCGAGCAATTGCGCCGAAATGAAGCGCATCTTGCTGCCCAATTGCATGTTCATCTTGCGCAAGTACTTCATATCCGCGGCCAGTTCGGTGTGGAGCGTGAGTACGCCTTCACCTAAAAGCATGCCGTTCTTGGTGCCGCCGAGCGAGACGATATCTACTCCGACGTCGGTGGTCAGTGCGCGTAACGAGACACCCAGAGCGGCCGCGGCATTACCGAGACGCGAACCGTCCAGATGCACGCGCATGCCCTTGGAATGGGCGTGCGCGCTGAGAGCTTCAATCTCTTGCGGGGTATAGAGGGTCCCCAACTCGGTGGCCTGGGTGATCGACACCGCCAACGGTTGGGCGCGGTGTTCATCGCCCCAACCCCAAGCTTCCCGGTCGAGCAGTTCCGGGGTGAGCTTGCCATCGGGGGTTTCTACCGGAAGCAGCTTCATTCCGCCGATGCGTTCTGGTGCGCCGTTTTCATCGACGTTAATATGTGCGCTAGCCGCACAAATCACCGCACCCCAACGTGGCAGCAGTGACTGCAGGGCGATGACATTGGCTCCGGTGCCGTTAAAAACCGGGAAAATTGCGGCCTGAGACCCGAAAGTTCGTTGCGCGAGCTGATCGAGTTCGGCGGTGTAGTAATCATCCCCGTAAGCACTTTGGTGGCCACCATTGGCCCGGTCAATGGCCTGCAGAATCTCGGGATGAACCCCCGAATAGTTATCGGAAGCGAATCCGCGGACGGTGCTGTCGTGGCTCAAGCTCATGGGCGGGAATTCCTTCATCTTTCGACAGAGATAAATATGGGCAAGGCGGCAGCGGTGAAGAGAGTGTTCTCGCTACGGCTACAGCCGTGTTTTCAAGTCTATTCCAGGCCTGGCAGCACTATGCGTTCACCGTTGACGTGGGCGGGGTCGGCATGCAGCAGCTCACAGGCTGCCGCCGCCAGTTCGTCCACGTGAGTAAATCCGGCAAGTTTGCTCCCCGGCGCCTGCGGGCGCTGGTCGGTGAGGGCCTTGACCACCCAGATACTCGCCGCGGCCTGTGGGGCTTGTTTGGAAAAGTCACGCGCTATCGCCTGCACCCAGAATTCTGCGGCGGCTTTGACTGCGCCGTAGTTGGCGTTTGACGGGGTGGGTGTGCTCACCGCCTGTGAGCTGACGATACCCAGCCGACCGGCGGGGGAGTCGAGCAAGTCCTGATAGAAGACCTTGGTGGTGTGGCGCAGGGTGGTCATTACCGAGCGATGCAGAAATTGGTAATCCGCATCAGTTTGCCCGGGGATCCCCTTTCCGCCACGCCAGCCACCGACCAGATGCAGCAGTGCGTCGATTCGGCCCTGCGTCGCATGCACCCGCTGCGCCAAGTCTTGAACTTGTGTTTCATCCCCCAAATCCGCTTCGAACCGAGCGGTAGCGAAACTAAGTTTGTCGTCAAGGCGTTGCTGGTTTGAACCCACGGCCAGAACCTGCGCGCCCTGACGCATCAGGGCGCGCGTGATGGCCACACCGGCAGCGGAGGTGGCACCGGCCAGTAGGACGGTTCGTGGAGTTGTAAGAGTTTGTTCCATACCTCCGAGCCTAGACGTTACTTGCGCCATACATGCCCCGAGTGGACTCGATGGTTTGGCGCATCTTCTTTTCTAGTGCTTCGTAGAACATCGACAGCGGAAATTCGTCGTCCATTACCTGATCGGTAATTTCACGTAGTGGTGCGGTCAATGGCAAGGCTGCTGGCCCCTTAGCCCAGACCGAGGCTGGGTGTGGGGTGAGTGTGGAGGAGATGAGCTCGTAAGCGGCCAACCAATGGGCCAGCTTCGGGCGATCAATCGACCGCCAGTACAGTTGGTCAATCGCGTCCCCGAGTGCACAGACGACCTCGGCAACTTCATCCCAATCAATGCTCAGTTTGGTGTCGGTCCAGTGCAGCACGTGGTTTTGGTGCAACCAAGCGAAAAGAAGCTGTCCGCCTAGCCCGTCGTAGTTACGCACCCGGTTGCCGGTGATCGCAAAGCGGAAGATTCGGTCAAAGACCACGGCGTATTGCACGAGCTTCGCGTTCTTGCGGGTGTGCTCATCGGTTTGCGGGTCCTGCGCGAGCTTCACGCACTCACGGAAGGCGGTCAAATCGCAGCGTAGCTCTTCCAGTGAATAGAGGAAGAACGGCATCCGCTGTTTGATCATAAAGGGGTCGAAGGGCAGGTCTCCGCGCATGTGAGTGCGGTCGTGGATCAGGTCCCACAGGATGAAGGTTTCTTCGGTTAGCTGCTGATTCTCTAGGAGTTCTGCCGCTTCGGCCGGAAGCTGCAGATTGGTAATGGCTGCAGCCTCTTTGAGTACCTTGCGGAAACGTACGGCCTCGCGATCCTGGAAGATAGCTCCCCAGGTGAAACTCGGAGTTTCGCGGATCGCTACCGATTCGGGGAAGAGCACCGCGGAGTTGGTGTCATAGCCTGCGGTGAAGTCCAAGAATCGCAGCGGCACAAACAGGGCGTTGGAGTACTGGCCGGCTTCCAATTCGGCGATGAAGTCTGGCCACATCACTTGCACCAACACCGCTTCAAGGTGGCGGTTGGTCGATCCGTTCTGCGTATACATGGGGAAGACGACCAGATGCATCAGCCCGTCTTCACGTTGCGTCTGCGGCTGGAATTCGAGCAACGAATCTAGGAAATCTGGTACCCCTAGACCTTCGTCGCTCCACCGCTGTAAGTCTGCAACGAGCCTACGCAGATAGTCGGCATCGTGCGGGAACTGGGGGCTGAGCGTCTCGATGGCCTCAATAATTTCGGCAAGCAGCGCGCGGCCGGTTTCCAGTTGCTCAGCATCGGCGAGTGAGCCGTTTTTCTGCTGAAGCGCCTGGAAGCTGGTCGCGGCGGACTTAAGCGAAAGCCATGCCGGCGATTCGATTAGCTCGGAGCCGTTCATCTGCCGGTTTACTGGGGTCTGGGTCATCGTTTTCACCTCTAATGTTGCGGTAGGACCGGTGGTCAGTTAGTAACCACGCTACGCCGCAAAACAAGCAAAGGTCATGCTCCATGAATGTTGCATAAGTAAGTCTTAGGCAAATGGTTCATAGCACCCCAGGACCCTCATGGGCTGTTAGCCTTCGACGGGCCGAAGTTTCAGCGAGAGTGAGTTAATGCAATACCGCAGGTCGGTGGGAGTGCTAAACCCTTCGCCTTCGAACACGTGACCCATATGCGAATCACAGTTCGCACAACGTACCTCGATGCGCTTCATCCCTAGCGAATTATCGGTAATGTAACGCACCCGATCCTCCGCCAGTGGGGCGAAGAAGGATGGCCAGCCACAGTTGGCATCGAACTTGGTGGTGCTGGCAAAAAGCTCTTCCCCGCAAGCCCGGCAAGCGTAGACGCCCTCGGTGGTGGTGTCCCAGTATTCTCCGGTGAAGGGGCGTTCGGTCCCGGCCTCACGCAGTACGTGAAACTCTTGTGGGCTGAGAATTTCTTTCCACTGCACTTCGCTATGTTCTGTTGGTGAATTCATACCCTGCTTAACGCAAAGTGGCCGCGGATGATTCCCTCAGATTCATTTGAGAGGATAAAAGTATGGCCGCAAAGATCGTAAGTACCTTAGAACCACGCAAAACCGTGCCTGCCACCTTATTGGGTGCAGGAATCGGTCTGGTCGCTGGATCGGTTGTGGCCGCCAGCGTCTCTGCACTGGCAGCGTATTTCGCTCGTCGGGTGGTCACCCCCGAACTCAATGCCACCGGACGTGACGTCGTTCGAGAGATCGTCACCGACGAAGCCGGAGAAACGTGGATTCACTTCCTGCGCGATACCGAAACCTCCGCGGCCGGGGAACACAGTTTCTATACCCACGCCGGACAATGTTGCGTGCGCGTTTCGGGGCCGGTTCCGGTGGCGGACAAACCGCGGTTGATCGCACGCAAGGTACTGCACACCTACTATGGCACGCTGCGCGGAGCCAAACGCGGGAACCTCTCCGGCAGTATTTACGAACATCCCTCTGACCTGGGAATCGAGGCTACGGATGTAACGGTCAATCTGGAAGTGGGTCCGGCCCCGGCCTGGTTTATTGAAGGCAGCACGCATCGCTCAACATGGGTGATCTGTGTGCACGGGCGAGGGGCTCGACGTACCGAATCAATCCGCGCACTTCCCACCTTGCAAGACTTAGGTGTCAGTGCCCTGTTGTTGAGTTACCGCAATGATGGGGATGCCCCGAACGCCAGCGATGGACGATATGGTTTGGGCGATACCGAGTGGCACGACGTGGAAAGCGCCATTCGCTACGCGAAGGACCAGGGCGCCACGCAGATCGTACTTCTTGGCTGGTCAATGGGTGGTGCTATCAGTCTGCAGGTGGCCAACCGGTCGTATTTGGCCAAAGAGATCGACTCGTTGATGTTGGTGGGGCCAGTAATTAACTGGGTCGATGTGCTCACGCACCAAGCCCGGCTGAATCGCATCCCCCAGACCGTGGGATTGGTGGCGCAATGGCTGTTGAGTAACCGTGCTGGACGCTGGATTACCGGGCTAGCCGCGCCGGTGAACCTCAAACGGCTGAATTGGGTGGAGCGTGCTGCAGAGCTAACCCACCCCATCTTGCTGATGCATAGCCGCGATGACGAGTTCGTTCCCAGCGGACCCAGTGAGCGGCTTGCACGGTTACGCCCGGATCTGGTGACGCTACGTTCCTTTAGCGGGGCAGGGCACACCCGCGAACCGAACGTTGATCCGGCCGGGTTCGCCGCGGCTATCAGTGACTTCCTTAGCCGGCGCCTGGCTGAATACCAGAGCACTAACCAAGCAAAATAGCCGTGTGCCCGCGGCGGGGGAGGCTAGCTGAAGTTCGCGATCTGCGCGAACCTTGCGCCGGTGACCCGGGCAAGTTCCTGCGCGGGAAGCTGCAAGCTGATCCCACGTCGTCCACCGGAGACAAAAATTTCTGGCCAGTGCATGGCGCTAGCATCGATCACTACCGGGGACGGGTTTCGCTGCCCCAGCGGGGAAATACCGCCTAGCACGTACCCGGTTCTGCGCTGGGCTGCAGCCGGATCGGCCATCGCCAATTTCTTCAGGCCTAAGACCGCGCCGAGAGCCTTTAGATCTAAGAGCGCCGCCACCGGAACGAGCGCCACCGCGAACTCGCGGTCCGCGGCAACCATTAAGGTTTTAAACATTTGCGCAGAATCGATACCTAATAGGGTTGCTGCTTCCAAACCATAATCAGTGGAGCGCGCGTCGTGCGCATAGCTGTGTACGGTGTACGCCACCCCGGCGGTATCCAGTGCGGTAGTGGCCGGGGTGGTGACGGATTTGCTTTGCTTCATCGAACCTTAGTTGTTTATCTGCTCGGTAATTTGTCGCTTAATTCGTGCCAGCATGGCGCTCATTCCGCGCATCCGAAGTGGTGAGAGCGCCCGGGACAACCCCAACTGTTGCGGCATGTCTGCGGGTACCTCCAAAATCTCTGCGGCACTGCGCCCATCGAGTCCAGCAGCCAGCACAGATGCAAATCCACGTGTGGTGGGAGCCTCTGGCGGTGCGGAGAAGAACAAGCTGGTGGTGCGCTGTTCATCAGTGGCGACCTCGACAACGAGGAAAAGCGGAGACTGGCATTCAACGACCTGCTCAAACAGCTCCGGGTGATCCGCTAGGCGTTCGGGCAGCTCCGGTAGCTCACGAGAGAAATCTAGCAGTAGTTCCAGCCGCTGCGGCTCAGGAACTTCGGCGAATTCCTCAACAATTTCACGCAGACTTTCGGGTAGCTGACTCATCGGCGATCTCCGAAACCTGCCGGAAGCTCGCCGGCTGCCTCACCCTTGACGATTGGAACGCGTACGGCATTGCCCCACTCGGTCCACGAACCGTCGTAATTACGCACATTCTTGAAGCCCAGCAGGTGCTGAAGTACAAACCAGGTGTGGCTTGAACGTTCCCCAATACGGCAGTAGGCCACGATGTCATCGCCCTCGTTCAGGCCAGCCTCACCAAGGTAGATTGCTTCCAGCTCTTCACGCGACTTGAACGTGCCGTCCTCCGCGGCAGCCCGAGCCCAAGGCACCGAGGCAGCGGTGGGGATGTGTCCGCCGCGCAGCGCCCCTTCTTCAGGGTACGCAGGCATGTGGGTGCGCTCGCCGGTGTACTCTTCCAATGAACGCACATCGATCAGGGGCTTGCCCAGGTGATCAAGGACTTCGGGCAGGTAGGCGCGAATCTTCGAATCGTCACGCTCAATGACCGGGTATTCGGTTGGGGTAGGAGTCGGGATGTCAGTCACCAGCTCGCGTCCTTCGGAGATCCACTTGTCCCGGCCACCATCAACCAGCCGAACATCCTCGTGGCCGAAGAGCGTGAAAACCCAAAGCGCGTAGGATGCCCACCAATTGGACTTGTCACCGTAGAGCACGACGGTGCTATCCCGGGTGATGCCCTTGGCCGACATCAAAGCGGCGAAACCTTCACCGTCCACGTAATCGCGGGTCACTTCATCGTTCAGTTCGGTGTGCCAGTCGATCTTCAGTGCGCCGGGGATATGCCCGGTGTTGTACAGCAGAATGTCTTCATCCGATTCGAGTACCACCAAACCTTCGGTTCCCAAATGGTCGGCCAACCATTGTGTGGAGACCAGCCGTTCTGGGTGGGCATACTGGGCGTAGGCTGGGTTCGAGTCGACGGGTAGCGACATGAATTGCTCACTTTCCTAGTTGGAGATTGCTAGCACCGGTGTTTCCCTGCGGACTTCCGGTGATGGGCTTACTCTCTAGGTTAGTCCCCATACTCGTGCACTGACGTCGTCATAGGTCACATCGATCCACAAAACCATGGAAATTTCGGGGTAAAATGGCCGATGGATCTGCCCAAGGGCGCATAAATCACAGTTGAGTACCGGGAATGAAGGAATATATGGAGCCACAGGCCGCAATCACCCACTTGACCGAAACAACCCCAAATGTCTCGGTTGAGGAACTTTTGGCCGGCTTCCACCCGTCGTACCGCTTCGGTGAAGTGTCCTTCGACACCTATCGTCCGGATCCGACTCAGCCTTCGCAGGCCGAAGCAGTCACCAAACTGCAGCAGTTCGCCCAGTCGGTGGGCAAGAGCAACGGTGGCGGTGTGTTCTCCAGACTCTTTGGCAAGAAGAAGACCACCAAGAACGGGATCTACCTCGATGGTGGATTCGGTGTGGGTAAGACGCACCTGCTGGCTTCACTATGGCATGCCAGCCCGGGACCTAAAGCCTTCGGTACTTTCGTGGAATACACCAACCTGGTTGGGGCGCTCTCTTTCCGACAAACCGTAGAGGTGCTCAGCCAGTACAAGCTAGTGTGTATCGACGAATTCGAGCTCGATGACCCGGGGGATACCGTATTGATGAGCCGATTGATGCGCGAACTGTCCGATGCTGGGGTGAAGCTTGCGGCGACCTCCAACACCCTGCCCGGCGCATTGGGTGAGGGGCGTTTCGCAGCGGTCGACTTTCAACGCGAAATTAAGGCGCTGTCGGATCAGTTCGATGTGCATCGTGTGGATGGCGAAGACTTCCGGCACCGTGGATTGCCCGAGGCTCCGCAACCCTTGGCAGATGCACAAATCGAACAGTTCGCTCGGGAACGGTACCCGGAAGCTACCTTGGCGGTGGACAACTTTGACGAGCTAGTCACTCACATGTCCAAGGTTCACCCGAGCCGGTACCGTCAGCTATTGTCGCAAACCGATGTTTTGGTGTTGCACAACGTGGACACTATCAGCGATCAGTCCATTGCCTTACGCTTCGTGGTGTTAGCTGACCGCCTCTATGACAAGGATGTGCCGATCATTGCCTCGGGTAAGCCCTTTAGTGAGCTTTTCACCCCGGAGATGATGTCCGGCGGGTACCAAAAGAAATACTTCCGTGCGGTATCGCGACTGACCGCGCTGGCACGCGAAGGGCAGATCGGCGAGTCCGAGATCTAGCTTTCTGCTGGAGCCGCGATGCTTCGTTGGGTGTGCGAGGAACTTTACGTTTGGTACATTCGGCACAGCGTTTCGTACTAGGCCGCCCCGGGCGGCTCGCCAAGGTGCTCGGGTAAGTCCAGCTGATCCGTCGGGTCCAGGTAGGTGTTGGGGAACCAGTATTTGTTCCGTTGCGGGGTCTGGGTTGGGTCCAAATGTGGCGGAAGCAAGACATGCGGTAGGCCATTATGCAGGATGATTTTGAACTTTCCTGCATGGAAGTCTCCATGCTCACGCGGACAGAACAGGGCGCCTTCACGCACGCTGGTCCCGCAACCGCCAGCCCACCCGCCGTCGGGCCAATGGTTCACTTCGCAGAGTTCCGGGGGATAGCTACAGTCCGGCATGATGCAACCACGGTCACGCACGTAGAGTGCGGTTCGCATGGCGTCGGAATGGAATCGTCGCGATCTTCCAGCATCCAGTATCTGGCTCTGACCACCCAGAACATGTGGCAAGACTTTGGCTCGGACCAACAGCTGGCGAAGTTCGCCTGCTTCGATCTTAATGCCGTGGGTGGTCACGCCGTAGGCAGTTGATAGGTGCATCAACTGATTTAGCGTCATAGTCACT
Source organism: Glutamicibacter uratoxydans (assembly GCF_050753455.1). Classification (GTDB taxonomy): domain Bacteria; phylum Actinomycetota; class Actinomycetes; order Actinomycetales; family Micrococcaceae; genus Glutamicibacter; species Glutamicibacter uratoxydans_A. The sequence goes on along the minus strand of NZ_CP192736.1, from coordinate 2,044,885 downwards.
ACCACGCTGGGGACAATGGTCGCACTTGCCCCGCGGCTATCCGCGCGCCGCGTCATTAGTGCCATAAGGGCATTCAAACGGCGCCGAGCTGGACAGACACCGTCCGTATTGACGCCCTCATTGAGCCAGTTGTTCTCAGTCGCGGCCCGATCGCTTGGCTCGGCTACAGCTGCTTCTGGACCCTTTTTGTCGGTCGCCCAATCCGGAGGGGGCTGGGTGGTTTTCATCCATTCGCCCACCTCGGCTTCCTGCGGATCTTCAGGCTGATCCCCTCCCACGCGCGCTGGGCTGCTGGCGGTGCCAACAGTTCCCGGTGCCGCGTCGTGATCCGTGGCGGCCTCTCGCGCCGGAGTCGGTGCCATCTCCGCAGCGCCCTGCGGCATTCTGGCAGCTTGGCCGGCGATGGTGCGGGGATTATCGGCCTGTACACATACGGAGCGCCAAATTTCGGCTTGAAGACCGGCCACATTAACTTGGTAGCGTTCCACACCCTGAACGGTCGGCAGCTTGAAGATACCGAGTTCGGGTTTACTAACTTCGGTGTGTTCCTTGGCGTACTCGGTGCACAGCTCCTTGAAGTGCTTCTTCGCTGAGGCACGCTGATTCTCGCGTAACACCCTCGCGGCATGCTCCTCCAGAAGAACTCCGTCGGGGGCAACAGCACTAGGCTTCAGCTCTTGACCATCGTGGATTTGATCCGGCGGCTCAAACTTTTCTAACCGGCGGGCCGCGTCGCGCGCAAGACGCGGATCGAGATTCCGATCGCTGAAGAGCGCCGCAAGTCGTTCAAAACGTGGGGGAGCGCCGTTACCAGCCATCGTGCGACGCGACACGACACGGTGCGCATCATCAACGCGGTTTTTTGCTTCCCAGTATTCAATATCGAGCCACGCTTCCAATAGTCGGCTCGTATCTTGATAATGCGCTCTGCCCGACAGATAGTCCGGAGAGTTGGCATAATCCACGTCACCACGACGGATGGCATCGTATTCTTCGATAGCTAAACGGTGGGCGCCGGTCGCTTCCAAGGCGGCCGCAGCTGATAGCTGCGCGCGCAGAACGTCCCGATAGACGCTTTCGGTCATGGCAGCCATCTCTAAGGAAAGGCGAGGATCTTGAGCCTGCTCCATCTGCTGGATCACTGTGAGCAGCAGCTGGGTACTGTGCTGTCCAAGTTCGCGTAACAGGCCGCCGTCGAAGGTCGCACCGTGGGAATGCACTGCATCCCGAAGTGTGCCAAGTGCGGCGGATAAGGAAGTGGTTGCCATGCCCATCAGTGTGATGGCGAGGTCAAGCAATCCACGCAGTTAGTGCCCCAGCTGTGGACAAGTTTTCGATCGTATGAACCTAGCTGGCAGACATGCGATGGACTGCACGATTCCAAAAGACGTCGAAACTAAGGAAAGGCACCGGATCTCATAAGATCCGGTGCCTCCTAACGCGCTGAGGGCGATGCCCGACTAAACGCTCAAGACCTAGGCCTGCTTATCGCCTTTGAGGTTATTCAGCAGGTTCTGGGCACCATCCTGAAGACTGTCAACTTTATCGGCGTACTTGCCACCGGTTTTCTCGTCGACGAAATCTCCAGCCTTTTCGATGCCTTCGGAAACCTTTACGGAATTCTCTGCGGCGAATTGGCCAGCCTTTTGCGCTAGTCCTTCGGCTTTGCCTTTTAGCTCGTCAAATTTCGACAAAAGGCCACCTCCCTCTTCAACGCTGGGAACACCTGCCGCTCCCACTCTTGTGCTCAATCGTAAACTGATTTGCGCATCACTGAAAGCTTTTGGCCTGCGCTAATCCGCACTTCCGCTGAGTGCGTAACTGAGAATTCGATTCTTCGGGCCGGTGGGGCGTGTAGGGGGCCGAGAGACGCAGTTGAAAAAAGAAAGACCATCTCATGTGAGATGGTCTTTCTTAGTGGAGCGGACAACGAGGTTCGAACTCGCGACCTCAACCTTGGCAAGGTTGCGCTCTACCAGCTGAGCTATGTCCGCATAATTTAGAACTTTCATATTACAATGAATGCTCCGTGCGCGATACTGGGATCGAACCAGTGACCTCTTCCGTGTCAGGGAAGCGCGCTACCGCTGCGCCAATCGCGCCAATCTTCCGAAGAATTTCGGCAAGGAACCTAGGATACCCTAGGTGATTCCGAGCGGACAACGAGGTTCGAACTCGCGACCTCAACCTTGGCAAGGTTGCGCTCTACCAGCTGAGCTATGTCCGCGTGAGCACTCATCCGTAGATAAATGTTCCGTGCGCGATACTGGGATCGAACCAGTGACCTCTTCCGTGTCAGGGAAGCGCGCTACCGCTGCGCCAATCGCGCAAAAAAGATTTGATTGCTTTTGGCAGGCTGCCAAATGCGAGGTGGGGACGGGATTCGAACCCGCGTATACGGCTTTGCAGGCCGCTGCCTCGCCTCTCGGCCACCCCACCATGCCGGGATAAACCGGTCTGAATCGGTAAACCGATTCGGTGATCTTTTTGCGAGCGGACAACGAGGTTCGAACTCGCGACCTCAACCTTGGCAAGGTTGCGCTCTACCAGCTGAGCTATGTCCGCAAAACTGTTGTTCATCTGCCGTTTCCGGCGTCTTTCCAACGAGTAAAAACTCTATACGAGATCAGGTCAAAGCACCAAATCGAAAAGCTGAGATCTGGTTCACACCGCGATTTATTTGCGATATTCCGCGGAAAGTTCCCGATAAATACTCCCGGACTAGGCGAAAAGCGGATCTTGCCTGTGTCATGATCGGCATATGACTTCCCCGCGACTAGCCACGCAAACAGAACTTGGACGCATGTATGCCCGCGAAGTTGGTGGCCCGGTCCAGGTGCCATCGATCACCACGGTAATTTCAATGGAGCATATTGACCTCACTGGCTGGGCCGGGTACCTGGCGGCGAAGAGCTTGGCGGAACATCAGCAACTGGCCTCGGCCATGGGCGAACCGGGGCAGATGCGTCGGTTGGTCCGTGAAGCCGCGGTCGCCGCGGAACGTTTCCGTGATGAGGCCGCAGCACGCGGAGATCGGGTGCATAACTATGCCGAACAGTTTGCGCTGCGTGAACTGGGTCAAGTGCACGAGTTGGAGGCAAGCCGAGAACTCTTAGCCGCCCATGATGAGCTGGGGTTCGCGCGAAGCTTCGAACAGTGGTGGCGTGAATATCGGGTGGAGCCCATCGCAGCCGAAGTGACCGTCTGGAACGAAACGGTGGGTTATGCCGGAACCATCGATCTGGTGGCTCGCGTCGGAGGGCGGGTGGCATTGCTGGACTATAAGACCAAGGGCACCGATCGAGATGGTCAACTCAAGAGCCTAGATCCGAAGGTGATCATGCAGTTGGCCGCTGCGGCGAAGGCTGAGGAACGCAATCTGGACCCGGTCAATGGCCTGTGGGACCCGTGGCCTTATGACACGGATGTGATGTTGCTGGCAGTGGCCCTAGGGGTGAACACCTCACGGACCTTTATGGCCGACCCGAGTACCCTGCCCGGATATTGGTCAAAGTTCTGGGCCTTGCAGCGCAGTTGGATGGCGAATTACGAGTTGAGTCGCCGGCCTGAGGGGCTGCGGGAGATCGGCCCTCCGCCGAGAGCAGCGAGCTAACTCCCGTAGACTGGGTGAAAGGGCTTTGCGCTCACCACGTTGAAGATAAACCTTGAAGGGATGTCGCGCGAACTATGGCGGTATTGGGTATTCGGATCATCGGGGATCCTGTTCTACGAACCAGGGCACAAGAGGTCACCGAATTCGGCCCGGAGCTCCAGAAGCTCGTTGCTGACATGGATGAAACCATGGAAAACGTCGAGGGTGCCGGTTTGGCCGCCCCTCAAGTAGGGATCTCGCTGCGAGTTTTCACGTACCAGATCGACGGGGTGCGTGGGCACATCATTAACCCGGTACTGGAACTTAGTGAGGATTTTCAGCCCGATGAACCCGAAGGCTGCCTCTCGATTCCTGGGATTACTGCCCCGGTGCCGCGTCGTCGGCAGGTGCGCGCCACCGGATTCGACAAGTTTGGCAAGCCGGTGGTGCTCGAGGGCGAAGGGATGCTCTCGCGATGCATCCAGCATGAAACCGATCACTTGGACGGGATTCTCTTTTTAGAACGCTTGGCCGACGCCGACCGCAAGGCCGCATGGAAAAAGTTGCGCGCCACAAACTATCAAAACACTGCCGATCGTACGGTGAACCAACGCTCTGGGGCATTGGGCTCCAGCTTCGGCGCCGGTCTGGGAGGCTAGGGCGATGCGAATTCTCTTTGCTGGGACCCCGCAGGTTGCTGTGACCTCGTTGGACTATTTGGTCGACGCTGGATTTGAGCTTGCCGCGGTATTGACCCGTCCAGACGCCCCGTTGGGGCGGAAGCGTGTGATGACACCCTCCCCGGTGGCTGCGCGCGCTGCGGAACTCGGGATTCCAACGATTAAGGCCGCGAAGATCGATGAGTCGGTGACCGCCCAGCTTGCGGAACTGGAGCTGGACGCGGCGGCCATCGTCGCCTTTGGTGGGTTAGTTCCGGCCACAGCACTGAGTGTTCCGCGGCACGGCTGGATCAATCTGCACTTTTCGTTGCTACCGGCCTGGCGCGGAGCCGCCCCGGTACAACATTCGATCATGTACGGTGATGACATCACCGGCGCAGTGACTTTCCAATTGGAGACCGGGCTTGATACCGGGCCGGTATTCGGACAGGTCACCGAACCTATTGCTGCGATGGATACGGCCGGGGAACTTCTGGAGAGGCTGAGCCATTCCGGATCGAAGCTGTTGGTCGACACGCTGCATGCGATCCATGCCGGGGTGGCTCGTCCGGTGCCGCAAACCGGCTCTGGCAGCTACGCACCGAAGATCACCGAGGTGGATGCACAACTGGACTTCACCCGCCCCGCCACCGAAATTCGGCGCCGTGCCCATGGCACCATGCCAATGCCTGGCCCGTGGGTGAAGGTGAATGCCGGACGCTTCAAGTTCGGCCCGCTGATCGAACGCCGTGAGCTAACCGAGCTGGCACCGGGGCAGCTACACATCGAACCGGGTAAACAGCCCACCGTGCTGATCGGCACCGCCACCTGGGCCCTGGAACTAACCACCTTGCAGCCTCCGGGCAAGAAAATGATGAAAGCCTCCGACTGGGCCCGTGGCCTGCTCGCCAACGGGACGGAAGTGAGCTTCAAGTGAGCCAGCCCAGCAGCAATGAACCGCGTCGGAACGAACATGGACGCACCCGCAACCGCGGACGCAGCGGTCCGCGCCAGTTCTCCAGTTCCGCCCCCGCGCAGCGTAAACGTAGCGCGGATCCGGCACGACTGGTGGCTTTCAAGGTGTTACGTGAGGTATCTTCGGCCGACGCCTATGCCAACCTGGTGCTCCCGAAGCTGATTCGTGATCACCGCTTGGAGAAGCGCGATGCCGCTTTCGCCACCGAGCTGAGCTACGGGGCTTTGCGCGCCCAAGGTTTCTACGATGCGATTCTGGCCACCTTGGTGGACCGCGATTTGCCCGAGCTAGATCCGGCAATTTTGGATGCGCTGCGGCTCGGCACCCATCAGCTGCTGGCCATGCGGGTGCCGAATCATGCGGCCTTGGATGAGACCGTGTCCTTGGCTCGTGCGCAGATCGGCGCCGGCCCTTCGGGACTGATTAATGCGGTGCTGCGCCGGGTGAGCGCCAAGGATTCCGATACTTGGCGAGCAGAAGTCAGCGCTCAGGCCACCAGTGAAAGCCAAAAACTCGGGCTGGAACACGCGCATCCGGAGTGGATTGTGCGCGCCCTGCGTCAGGCACTGGTCACCCACGGGCGGGCGAGTCAGGAAATTACCGAACTCTTGGAGGCGGACAATTTAGCCCCCGTGGTCAACCTGATTGCGCTTCCGGGGTTGGGCGAGCTGGCCCCGGTGCTGGCCGCCGGAGCGGAGCTTGGAACGATGGTTTCCGGTTCGGCCACCTACGCCCAAGGCGATGTCTCCCGGGTCCCGGGAGTCTCGGAAGGAACTATCCGGGTGCAGGACGCCGGAAGCCAGATCATGGCCCACGCTTTAGCCACCGTCGAGCTGCCCGCGGGTGGCGAGGACCGCTACTGGCTGGATATGTGCGCCGGCCCCGGCGGGAAGGCCGCCCTCCTGGGTGCTTATGCGGCGCAGCGCGATGCCCGGTTGACCGCCAATGAGCCCACCAAACATCGTGCCCGGCTGGTGGAGAACTCGCTGGCTGCGGTGCCCGAGGACTACTGGATGGTGGTGGGTAACGACGGGCGCAGCTACGGTGAAGCCGGATATGCCGGGGACTTTGACCGGATTATGGTCGATGCACCCTGCTCCGGGCTTGGCGCACTGCGGCGTCGTCCGGAGTCACGTTGGCGCAAGAGCCCGCGAGATATTCCGGAGCTGACCGAGCTACAACTTCAGCTGTTGAACGCCGCTTTTAATGCGGTACGTGTAGGTGGGGTCATCGGTTACGTCACTTGCTCGCCGCATCAGGCCGAAACCCGGCTGGTGGTGGAGGACTTCTTGAAAGCCAACCCGAATGCACGCTTGCTAGACACTGGGGCCGCATTGGCTTCGGTGATGCTCGATGGGACTCCTGCGGCTGGCAACCCGCTAGCCGATGGCAGCACCGCTCAGCTGTGGCCGCATGTGCATGGCACCGATGCCATGTTTATGGCCTTGCTGACCAAGACCGCCTAAACTCACCCCTGCATCCCACGTTCCCGCCTCGACGGCACCCCACCTCAAAGGAGCGCATCACAGTGCGTATCAATCCCTCGATCCTGTCGGCCGATTTCGCTAACCTTGCCAGTGAATTGCGGCGCATTCACACCGCCGATGCGGTGCATGTGGATGTGATGGATAACCACTTCGTGCCGAACCTGACCTTGGGCAAACCGGTAGTGGAAGCCATTGCCGGTAGCACCGAGCTGCCCTTGGATATTCACCTGATGATTGAGGACGCGGACCGTTGGGCCCCGGAATATGCACAGCTGGGCGTGGACTCGGTGACCTTCCATGCCGAAGCGTCTAACGCACCGATTCGGTTAGCGCGTGAGTTGCGGGCCGCCGGCGCCAAGGCGTCGATGGCCTTGCGCCCGGCCACAGCGCTCGAACCGTACCTGGACATGCTCGGGGAACTGGACATGCTCCTGTTGATGACCGTGGAGCCGGGCTTCGGGGGACAGAAGTTTTTAGATTTGGTGCTTCCGAAAATCCGTCGTGCGCGGGAAGCCATTGACGGTAGTGGCAAACCCATCGCGCTGCAGGTGGATGGCGGGATCTCCCGAGATACGATTCTGCGCGCGGTCGAGGCCGGTGCGGATGTGTTTGTGGCCGGTTCGGCGGTCTATTCGGCCGAGGATTCGGCCGTAGAAATCGATGTGTTACGCAATCTTGCCCTAGGTGTGCATTAAATGTGTCATAATCAACATCAGTAAACGTAAATACGTGCTCCGGGGTCGGTGTAAGTCCGAACCGGCGGTAATAGTCCGCGACCCGAGCTGGGCCTGATGACAGGAACCCAGATTGGTTGAACCGGTGGAATTCCGGTACCGACAGTTAAAGTCTGGATGGGAGAAGCACGAATTTGATTGACAGGTCTGTCATTCGCTCCAGCTGCCATGGCGTAGCTGTAGAGAGTTTTCGACCGCAGGGCATCAAATGACTTACCCCCGGAGCCGCCGCTTCGAGAAGGGTAATGATGGACATACTGCGGTGGCTCATTGAAGCTTTCAACTCTTACATTCCGGTAGGTGGCTCAGCGCTGTTGGTGCGCGAGGTCGTCGGAAACATTTTTGGTCTGGCCAGCGCCTTTGGTGGCATGCGCCGCAAGGTGTGGGCCTGGCCGGTGGGTATCATCGGCAACTTACTGCTCTTGACCGTCTTTTTGGGCAGCCTCTTCGGAGATACGGATACCGCCAACCTGCTTGGTCAGGCCGGCCGGCAGGTCATGTTCATCGCGGTGGCCGTGTATGGCTGGGTGCGCTGGAAGCAGTCGGCGAATAATGCGGGCAGCGCCGTCATCCCACGTTGGGCATCGAATCCCACACGGATCGGACTGATTGCCGTGCTCGTGATCGGCACCATCGCGCTGACTCCCTTGTTTAGAATCCTAGGATCCTACGAACCGGTATGGGCCGATGCCTGGACCTTTGTTGGTTCACTGCTGGCCACGTGGGGGATGGCCAAGGGCTGGGTGGAATTCTGGCTGATTTGGGTGGCCGTGGATGTGGTCGGGGTGCCGTTGCTGTTCTCCGCCGGATACTACGCCAGCGCCTTTATGTACCTGTTCTACGGCGTCTTCACGCTGATCGGGTTCTTCGTCTGGATGCGAGCTAAGAAAACGCAAAAACCCAGCGTTGAAACCGAAATGCCTGACCCGCTGATCAAGGTGGAGCGCTGATGCTCACCGCCGAGGGTCTGAAAACCGCGCTGCGCACCGCACTAGAAGCCGCAGGCCGTGGTCGACGCGGCGCTAACCCCCTAGTAGGTGCCTGCATTCTGGATGCGGATGCGCGGATCATCGCCACTGGTTTTCATCTGGGTGCCGGGCACCCGCACGCGGAAATCGAGGCGTTGCGGCAACTAGGTGCGCTCAGTGCGAAGGAAGCGGCGAAACTGACCATGGTGGTGAGTTTGGAGCCATGTAATCACGTGGGACGCACCGGGCCGTGCGCACAGGCGATCGCCGCAGCCGGCGTCGGACATGTGCATTATGCGGTGCGCGATGAGACAAGCGCCGGGGGTGGGGCGGACTACTTGCGTGCCCACGGTGTGAGCGTCTCCCACGCTGCCGATGCCGCCAGTTGGGAATTGAACCATCGCTGGTTCCGGGCGCAGGCACAAAACCGCCCATTTATCACCCTGAAAACCGCACAGTCCTTGGATGGGCGGATCAACGCTCCGGACGGCAGCAGCCAATGGATTACCGGGGAAGCGTCGCGGCAGCACGCCCACGCGTTGCGTGCCCAAGTGGACGCGATCGTGGTGGGTGCCGGGACCGTGCTCGCGGACAACCCGCGTCTGAACGCACGAACCCCCGACGGTTCACCCCATGCCCAGCAGCCCTACCGGCTCGTGGTGGGACACCGGCAACTACCCGATGATTTGGCGCTGGCCTTTGACCAGCGGTGGGAACAATTGCGCACTCACGATGTGCATCAGGTGGTGCGCCGGGCCAAGGAGCTAGGCTTCGCACACCTGTTGATCGAAGGCGGAGCCACACTGGCCAGTGCGTTCATCGAAGCCGATCTGGCCGATGAACTGTACTGCTATCAAGCGCCGCTGCTGATCGGGGCCGGCAGTGCCTCGATCAACCTCGGCAGTGTGCGCACCCTGAGCCAAGCACACCACTTTCGATTGGACGCAGCCCAACCCGAGGCGCTCCAACAGCTCGGCAAAGATGTACTGCTACATCTGGAGCCACTACCGCAACCCGAAGCACAGACCAGGAAGGACAACTCATAGCCAATGTTTACCGGAATTATTACTGGGCGGGGGACCGTGCGCGAACTGGTCCGCGACGAAACCGCAGATAGTGCCATCTTGCGCCTGCAGGTGTCCGGGCACACCGAAGACTTCAGCCACGGCGCATCCATTGCCATCAATGGGGTCTGCCTTTCGGCAACCGCCATCGACGGCGAAGAGATCAGTGTGGACGTGATGGGTGAAACTCTGCGTCGCACCAGCATCGGTGACTTGCGTGCTGGGGATCAGGTGAACTTGGAACGCTGCACTCCGGCCGGGGGACGGCTGGACGGGCATGTGGTTCAGGGGCACGTGGACACCGTGGGTGCGGTGCTGCTGCGCGAGGACCACGGACAGTGGACCACCTTCCGGATCGGTCTGCCCGCCGAATACGCGCCACTGACCGCGGAAAAAGGCTCGATCGCGTTGGATGGGATCTCCCTGACGATTACCGCGGTCTCCCCAGTGGAAGCTGCGCAGCACTGGGTCGAGGTGGGGATTATTCCAATCACCTTGCGTGAAACCAGCATGGGTGAGCGCCAAGTGGGGGACAAAATCAATATCGAAGTCGATGTGTTGGCCAAATACGTGGCACGCCTGAACGCATTTGGGAAGGAAGAACGATGAGCAGTAAAGAGTTCGATTCGATCCCCACAGCGTTAGCGGCGATGGCGGCCGGTAAAGCGGTGGTCGTGGTGGATGATGAGGATCGCGAAAATGAGGGTGACATTATTTTCGCCGCCGAGTTCGCCACCCCCGAGCTGATGGGGTTCACCATCCGCTACTCCTCGGGCGTCATCTGTGTGCCGATGGGTGCCCAGCGCGCCGATGAGCTTGGTTTGGCCCCGATGGTGGGTATCAATCAGGATGCAAAAGGCACCGCCTTCACCGTATCTTGCGATGCGAAGGAGGGGATCAGTACCGGGATCTCTGCCGCGGATCGGGCACTGACCGCCCGTCTGCTGGCCGACCCGCAGACCACCGCCAAGCAGCTCTCGCGCCCGGGACACATCTTCCCCTTGCGCGCCACTGAGCGTGGGGTGTTGGCACGCCGTGGGCATACCGAGGCCGCGGTGGATCTGTGCGTCGCCGCCGGACTGGAACCAGTGGGTGTGCTAGTAGAGATTGTGCACGACGACGGATCCATGATGCGCCTAGATGACTTGCGAGTGTTCGCCGCAGAACATGAGCTGCCGCTGATCTCCATCGATGACCTCGTCCGCTGGCGTAAGGTCAACGACGGGATCGAGATGACCGAACCGGTGCGTCTGCCCACCCCCTTCGGGGAGTTCATGGCCCGTGGCTCCTTTGTGGATGGGCATGAGCACATTGTGCTTTCGCACCCCGGAGCCACCACCCACTCACAGAATGCCCCCTTAGTGCGGATTCACTCCGAATGTCTCACCGGGGACGTTTTTGGGTCCTTCCGCTGCGATTGTGGGGAACAGTTAGATGCCGCCTTGGCGCAGATCGCCCAAGAGGGCGGACACCTGATTTACCTGCGCGGGCACGAGGGACGCGGCATCGGCCTGTTGAATAAGTTGCGTGCTTATTCATTGCAGGAAAGTGGGTTTGATACCGCCGATGCCAACGCCCACCTCGGTTTGCCGGTAGATGCGCGCGAATACTACGCGGTGGTGGCCATCCTGCGTTACCTGGGCATCGATAAGCTGCGGTTGATCACCAATAATCCGGACAAGCTCGAGAAGATGCGTGAGGCGGGCATCGATGTCACCGAACGCGTACCGAGCCTGATCACGCCACGCGCCGAAAATGAGGCCTACCTGCGCACCAAGCAGCAACGCATGGGGCACAACCTGCAGATGCCTGAGACTAAAACCACTTTCTAAGCACCCACCCAGAGATCGAAAGCAGGACTGAACATGAGCAAACACGGAGCACCTACCGACACTGCTGCGGCACTAGCCCAGCTTGATGGGGCCGGATTGAAAGTGGCCATCCTCGCCGCGAGCTGGCATGAGCAGGTGATGAACGGGCTGATCGACGGCGCACAGCGTGCCGCAGCCGACGCAAAAATCGGTACCGTGGACCTGGTGCGGGTTCCTGGTTCATTCGAATTGCCGGTGGCTGCCAAGGCCTTGGCTGAAAAGTATGATGCGGTGATCGCGTTGGGTGTGGTGATCCGTGGCGGCACCCCACACTTTGACTATGTGTGCCAAGCGGCAACGATGGGGCTGACGCAGGTGAGTTTGGACACGCTGACCCCTATCGGGTTCGGGGTGCTTACCTGCGACGATGAGGCTCAAGCTTTGGATCGTGCCGGGCTGGAAGGTTCCGCGGAGGATAAGGGGTATGAGGCGTTTTCGGCCGCCGTGCTGACCCTGGCGGCACTGGCCTAAAGCCGCCGCGGCTGCCGGTGCCAAGCGTCATAATGGGTGTGCCAAAGTGAACGGGCGCACCCATAAACGCTAGGCTAGAGGGGTGAAAACTTTTGACGAGCTCTTCAGCGAACTGAAGCTCAAGGCCCAAACCCGCCCTGAAGGCTCTCGTACCGTCACCGAACTCGATTCCGGCGTGCACGGCATCGGGAAGAAGATTGTTGAGGAGGCCGCCGAAGTGTGGATGGCCTGCGAATACGAAAGTGACGAGGCGGCAGCCGAGGAAATCTCGCAGCTTTTGTACCACCTGCAGGTGATGATGATCGCCAAGGGACTGGACCTTCCCGATATCTACAAGCATTTGTAGCCGTCGAGCGGTCGACTCGCATCCGGCTAACCCGGGTGAGCGTCGGGCAACGCACGACGGCCAAATTCATCGGTTATTCCAGACACCTTGGCGCTGTCAGAGCAGATTGCCCAGCGCCAGCACAGAAACGAGTTTCACATGCTTCGCGTAGCACTTCCCAATAAGGGTGCTCTATCCGAAATTGCTTCGACCATGTTCAAGGAAGCGGGCTACTTGCAGCGCCGCGACAGCCGTGAACTGGTCATCACCGACGCTGATAACAACGTCGAATTCTTCTACCTGCGTCCTCGCGATATCGCCGTCTATGTCGGGCGCGGCATCCTCGATGTAGGAATCACCGGCCGCGACCTGTACCGCGATGCCGACGTGGACGAGGCCGTCGAGGAGCTGCTGCCGCTGGGCATCGGTAAGTCGACCTTCCGCTTCGCCGCACCCGTGGGCAGTTTTGGCTCCGCCGAAGAACTCAACGGGAAGCGCATCGCCACCAGCTATGACGTGCTGCTGGATCACTACCTGAAGGAATCCGGGATCGATGCCTCGGTGGTTCGCCTGGATGGTGCCGTGGAGTCCTCCGTTCGTTTGGGTGTGGCCGACGCCATCGCTGACGTGGTGGAAACCGGTAACACCATTAAGGCCGCCGGAATGGAGATCTTCGGTCCGCCGCTGTTGCAGTCCGAGGCAGTGTTGCTGGGCCGCACCGATCACAAGCCAAATGGGTTGGAAGTTCTGATTCGCCGTCTCTCCGGCGTGCTGGTGGCTCGCCAGTACGTGATGCTTGATTACGACGTGCGTAAGGAGCAGGTGGATCAGGCCGCGGCTCTCACCCCTGGTCTCGAATCGCCGACCGTGTCCCCATTGCAGGACTCGGAATGGTGCGCAGTTCGTTCGATGGTGCTCAAGTCGCAGACCAACAACATCATGGATGAACTCTACGATTTAGGCGCGCGCGCCATTTTGGTCAGCCAGATCCACGCTTGCCGCATCTAGTTTCGGCACACTCACAAGGAGAAAATAATGACTGTGGCAATTCGCGTCATTCCCTGCCTAGACGTCGACGCCGGTCGCGTGGTGAAGGGCATTAATTTCGAAGGATTACGGGATGCCGGGGATCCGGTTGAGCTGGCTCGCCGTTACAACCAGGCTGGCGCCGATGAGCTCACCTTCCTCGATGTCACCGCCTCTAGTTCGGACCGGGAAACTACCTACGACGTGGTGGGGCGAACCGCCGATGAAGTGTTCATCCCGTTGACCGTTGGTGGTGGCGTGCGCACCGCCGAGGACGTTGACCGACTGCTGCGTGCCGGAGCAGATAAGGCTTCGATCAACACTGCGGCAGTAGTTCGTCCGGAAGTGATCAACGAGATCACCGAACGTTTCGGTTCGCAGGTTCTGGTGTTGTCGCTCGATGCCCGTCGCACCGACAACCCGGAAGTCGCTTCGGGCTACGAAGTCACCACCATGGGTGGCCGCCAAGGAACCGGTACCTGTGCCGTAGCCTGGGCCAAGGAAGCTGCAGAACGTGGTGTCGGTGAGATTCTATTGAACTCGATCGACGCCGATGGCACCCAAGATGGGTTCGATCTGGAAATGATCCGTGCAGTTCGTGCGGCAGTGACTGTTCCGCTGATCGCTTCCGGTGGAGCCGGAAAGCCGGAGGACTTCCCACCAGCGATTGAAGCCGGGGCGGACGCTGTGTTGGCCGCTTCGATCTTCCACTTCGGACCTGTTGACATGATCGCCAAGGTTAAGGACGCGATCCGCGAAGCCGGTTTCCCCGTCCGCTAAGAACCTAAGAATTCGAGACGTTGCGCATCTGTTGAGCAGATACGCGGCGTCTCGAATTGTTTAACGGCTCGAATTATTGGCCGTCCGGGGCGACCAATTCTTTTTCGGTTCGCCACACGTCGATGGGTACTGCGTTGCTCGGAACGGCGGCTTGGCCGGGGATCGATTGCCAGCCTTCACCCACGATCCTGAATTCTCCGCGATATAGAGTGGTCAAATTGACTTCGAAGACTCCGGTCTCTGTGTATGAATAACTTGTTGGTGTTTCATGGTGCAACGTGTGGTTCGGAGCGGGTTCGCCCGGATAGTTGAGGACTCTTGTGCTGCCGTCACCATAATCCCAGAGCCATTGGATTGGGATGGCCCGGACTTCAACGGGTGTGCCGTTGATGTTGGTCGAAAACGTTTGAGTTTCGGCAGCGGCCCAAAGATGTGTGTGGCCGTTCCGCAGTGAGAACTGCTCTGGATCGCTGTTCAGAATTGACGGAAGGATAGGGAACCTTCTAAATTCGGCGGGAGAGATGCGAATTTCCTCAACTATGATTCCCTCAGGGTCGCTTTCAATTGGCGTATCGTCCCCCGGGCAGATCCTGTTTAGTGAATAGACCTGACCATCTCGGTCTCCTCCGCGGAAGCGGACGATCCGGATGTAAGGTGAAGAACCGTCGGTGCAACGCGCTTCGTCGGTGTTTACATCGCAGCCGTTGGCAAATTCAAAACCAGTTGTGCATTGATCGATATATTCAATAGTGTATTCCTGACCATCACGTTGGGGCGCATTGTTGGTCAATTCTGTCTCTATTAGTGGACTTCGATTGAATCGTCTTTGGTTTCTCTGCGGTGAGGAACAAATTTGTTCTTCGACTTCTGCGAAGTATCTATACAACTGGGTGTTTCGTTGGCAATTTGCCGAGAGACTACTAGTGGTATCCGGACTGGAACTAAATGGGATTGAATTGCCGTGGAATAGCGGTGAGATGGTCAGGAGAGCTACAAGTAAGTACCGCATCAGTGTTCTTCTATCGACATATTGATGTCATACACATTCCAGCTAGAAGAAGCACCCTCCAGCTTTAATACAGCGACACCAGTAATAACTTCATTAGATGCGGGTGATTCTTCAACTATTTGATTGGGCGCCGAATAGATTGTCTGGGCGTCAACCTCGAGGTTGAACGAGACTAGTCCCTCATTTTCTGAAGCCAGGGTAGCTCCGGTAACAGCAAGGTGATTAGTTCCGCCAACCTGCCAGTGACCCTGATCTGCGTGATACCAAATCGGATCAATGAGACCCTCTCCACAAGGGACACAGGATTGCGACGTCAGTTTCTCAAGTGGTTCCGTGTCGTATGTGTGAAGAGCATAGTTGATTAGGTCGAAATAGTGCTCGAGGAACGCGGCGGATCCCTCTTCGCTGGTGTTCTTCGCTGCCGTGGGCATCTCGGGAACTGGAATATTTTCGGCAGGTCCTTCGGCTGTGGCAGGTTTCGGTGTCGGAGTGGCTGACACGGTGGGCGACGGAGTAACTGCTTGGGTTGTTTCTGCGGTGGCGGATGGCGGGGGATCTTCACTCGGCTCACTCGGCTGGCAGGAGGTTAGGACGAAAGCTGTGATTAGAGGAATAACCAGCAGTCGGGGTTTCCATATTCTGTAAGCCATCGATAGACCTCCATTGCCGTCGCAAAGCGCCGTGAATGAACGTCATCCTAGACCGGAAGCGCAGGATTTGGGAGAGGTTGCCAATAACTGTGGATATTTTATTGGGGTCTCCAGTGCGCGCGAAATCGCCCAATAGCTCGAGGTGAGATGATCGCGCCGGTGATCAGTAGCGGTTTTAGAAACCCATCTTGGCTTTTTTCAGAGCCTTGATGGATTCTTCACTGCCTTCGTAGGTTACGAGGGCGTTGTCCCCGCGGCCTGAAGCATGGAGGATGAGTTCGGCTACCGGACCCATGATGGTCACCGGTTTGGCTGCCTTTTTGGCCACACAACGTTTGCCATTCGGGCGTGCCAAGATGACGCCCACGGGGCTGTTCCGGTAATACATCCGAGCCCGACGGGTCAGGTCCTGCCAGAGCATTTCGGTGTACTCCCGGTCCAAGACACGTGGTGCCCACTGGGTGCGGGCACGGCGAATGTCCTCGGTGTGAATGAAGAATTCTGAGAGGTTGGCCGCTGTGCTGACCCGATCGATTGAAAACGGGGAAAACTTACTTGGTCCGGAGCGAAAGCGGCGGACTAAGCCGACATAGTTATCCAGCTTCTTCGCCTCTTCGGCTAACTCTTGCAAACGGGATTCCAACTTCGACGCCAGTGGTTTGAGAACCACTCCTGCTCCAAGTGGAGAGTTTTCCCGTAACACAAGATGAGCCGCTAAATGACGGCATTCCCATCCCGTGCATAAAGTATCGGCTGAGGGGCCAGCAGCTAAGAGGGCCTCAGCTAGTGCGAGTCGAGAAGCGTGTATCAGGTGCATCACCTCTGAACCTAGCACGCCTTGCAGGTTCCTGAATGCTAAATCACTCATGTTGCGTCGCGTAGCTTCAAAAATGCTGGTTGCGATGTGTCACACGAGGCCGTGCTGGGTTTTGAAACAAGTATGCTTAGGTGGATGTCTACTTCGAATTCCAGCGCGGTTTCGGGCTCCGAACCCGCGCAGCTTGACCCCGAAATTGCCGCCCGTTTGAAGCGCGATGAGAACGGTTTATTTGCCGCCATCGTCCAACAGTTCGACACCCTTGAGGTGCTGATGCTGGGTTGGATGGATGATGAGGCACTACGCCGTACTTTGACCACCGGGCGGGTGACTTATTATTCGCGTTCGCGCCAGGAATATTGGCGTAAGGGTGATACCTCCGGCCATGCCCAGTACCTCAAGTCAGCGGCCCTAGACTGCGACGGGGATGCCCTGTTGGTGCGCGTCGATCAGGTCGGTGCGGCCTGTCACACCGGAGCCCCCACCTGTTTCACCGGCCGCGATCTTCCCGTCGTGACCGGGCATCGTCCGGCCTAAGCAGCCCGCACTTGGAAGCCGCCAGCGAAGACCCCACCCCAAGAAGAAGTTGATGAAAAACCTAGGTAGCATTTCACCCACCCGCGAAGAGTTCCTGACCTTGGCGCAGAAGCGTCGCGTCATTCCTGTCACCGTGCGTGTGCTGGCCGACTCACTGACCCCAATCGGGCTGTACCGTCAGCTCGCCCAAGGTCGCCCGGGAACCTTCCTGCTGGAATCAGCGGCAGCCGGTGGGGTTTGGTCGCGGCACTCTTTCATTGGAGTCAGTTCCCCGGCCACTCTTTCTACCCGGAGTAACGGGCAGGCCTACTGGCAGGGAAAGATTCCTGCCGGGTTGCCCACCGAGGGAGTGAGTGTCGAGGTCTTGCGCGATACCTTGCAGGCTTTACGCACCGAACCGCTGCCGGGAATGCCTCCGTTGACCGGTGGCATGGTGGGTTTCATCGGCTGGGAGTGCGTCAGACACTGGGAAAAGCTGCCGAACCCGCCAGCCGATGACTTGCAGTTGCCAGAACTGAGTATGAACCTTGTGGCGGATATGGCCGCTCACGATGCGGCCGAGGGTACCGTTACCTTGATCGCCAACGCCATCAATTTCGATGGCAGCGATGAACGGGTCGAGCAGGCCTATGACGATGCGGTGGCCCGTTTGGAAGCGATGCTCACGCAACTTGATGCGCAGTTGCCGAATAATGCGGCTGTGCTTTCCGGTACCGATGTGCCACCCGAAGAGCTGATGGATGCGGTCACGCACTCCTGGGTTGAAAACGAGTACCTGGACGCGATCCGCGAGTCTAAGAAAGCGATTGTCGATGGGGAAGTATTCCAGATCGTCGTGTCGCGACGCTTCGAGTTAGAAACTCAAGCCAGCGCGCTGGATGTGTACCGGGTGCTGCGGGCCACCAACCCCAGCCCATACATGTACCTCTATAACTTCGTGGATGAAAACGGTGAGCCCTTCCAGGTGGTAGGTTCCTCACCGGAGGCACTGGTGACCGTGAACGACGGACATGTGGTCACGCACCCGATCGCCGGTTCGCGTCCGCGAGGGGCGAACTACGAAGAAGACCAGCTGCACGAGAAGTCCTTGCTGAACGATCAGAAGGAACGCGCCGAACACCTGATGTTGGTGGACTTGTCCCGCAATGATCTGTCCAAGGTCTGCCAAGCCGGGACCGTGGAAGTCACCCAGTTCATGGAGGTGGAACGGTTCAGCCATATTATGCACCTGGTCTCCAATGTGGTGGGTAAGACCCGTGACGGGGTGGCGGCCTATGATGTGCTGGCCGCGACCTTCCCTGCCGGTACCCTGTCTGGGGCGCCGAAACCGCGAGCTCTGCAACTGCTGGATAAGTATGAGCCGTACCGCCGCGGTGTCTACGGCGGCGTGGTTGGTTACCTAGACTTCGCCGGGGACATGGATATGGCGATCACCATCCGTTCGGCACTGCTGAAGAATGGCCGCGCCTATGTGCAGGCCGGTGGTGGCATCGTGAATGATTCGAAGCTGGCCGATGAAGCACTAGAAACCATTAACAAGGCCGCCGCTCCCTTGCGCGCGGTCTGGGCCTCATCGACCATGCGGCCAGCCAGCACGATCGCTGAGGATAAGTAATGCGAAAGCTGTTAAGTCTGCGTAATGTAGCCCTCTTCGGGGTGGCTGCCGCTCTGCTAGGTCTGTGGGCAGCCACGCGTACCTGGGTGGTGGTCACGGTGGAAGCTACCACCGTACAAATGCCACAGATTGTGGTCGACGGTTCGCAAGCCGCTCCGGCGGTCACTGCACTGTGCGTGGTGGTGCTCGCTGGCGCGCTGGCGCTGCTGATCGGGCGCAAGGTGGCCCGCTATGTTATCGGTGGGGTGAACCTGCTGGCCGGTGGCGGGGTGCTTGCCGCCGGGCTGACCGCGTTCCTGGATCCGCAGGCCGCGGCCGCCGGCGCGGTGGCCGAAGCCACCGGATTACGTGAAATCACCGGCAGCTATGTGGCAAACTCCTGGCCGATGGTGGTGATTGTGGCCGGCGTTTTGATCATCGTGCAGGGACTGGCGGTGTTGTTCGCCGCTGGCAATTGGGTGAAGAACACCAAATATGATCGGGTCACCGAACAGAAGAATGCCACTAATCGCCCGGCCGCAACCCGGGACAGCATCTCGGACTGGGAGCAGCTCTCCTCCGGGGAAGACCCCACCGGCGCCGAACGCTGAGCCGGCCAGCAAGGTTGAATGCAACACGTTCGTAGTGAGAATGTGTCTTCGTCGCAATCAGGTGGCAGAATAGAGCAGGAAGCCTAAAGCTCCGCCTTGAGATCACAAAAGTGCGGATGAGAAGTAGTAGTAAGAACCAAGGAGACGTTCTGTTATGTCGCAGAAGACCGAGATTGACCCGATCTTTGCCGAAGAGGTTGGACACGGAAACTCGATAGCTGCATGGACCTGCGTGCTGATCATGACGCTTGGTTTTATCGTTGGCGGGATCGCTTTCGCGAACCACGCACACACCGTGGTGTACATCAGCGCCGGCGTGGTACTGCTCGGTCTGGTCATCGGCTGGATTATGAAGAAGGCCGGTTTCGGCGTGGGTGGTTCGCGTAGCGGAGCCAGCCACTAAGTTGAGCGTTCTCGACGAAATCATTGCGGGCGTCCGGGAAGACCTGGACGCCCGACGTGCACAAACCGATCTGGACACGATGATCCAGCGGGCCCGGGCCGCCGCTCCGGCACTGGACGCTTACGCGGCCTTGGGCGGTCACCCCGAGCAACAGCAGCGTGATACCACCCTGCGGGTCATTTCCGAGGTCAAGCGCAGCTCCCCGTCCAAGGGTGAACTGGCGCAGATCCCGGCCCCGGCAGAACTTGCTGCGGAATATGAGGCCGGGGGAGCCAGCGTCATTTCGGTATTGACCGAACAACGGCGGTTCAAGGGCACGCTGGCGGATCTGGATGCGGTGCGTGCCGCGGTGAAGATCCCCATCCTGCGCAAGGACTTCACGGTCGATGAATACCAGATCTATGAGGCGCGGGCTCACGGCGCAGATCTGGTGTTGCTGATCGTGGCGGCGCTGGATGATGCTACGCTGGCCAGCTTCCTCAAGCTGACCGAGTCCCTAGGAATGAACGCGCTGGTAGAAACCCACACCGAAGAGGAGATTCGCCGCGCGGTCGCCGTGGGCGCGAAAATTATCGGTGTGAATGTGCGTAACCTGAAAACCCTGGATGTGGATCCGGCGACCTTTGGTCAGCTGGCGCATCTGCTGCCATCCGACGCGGTGATTATTGCCGAGTCCGGAGTGGAGTCCAGCGAACAGGTCAAACAATACGCGCAGGCCGGTGCCGATGCGATCCTGGTGGGTGAGGCGCTGGTGAAGCACGCCGCCCCACGCAAGACCGTGGCCGAATTCATTGCGGTGGGCAGCGCAGCTAAACCCGAGCGCATAAACTAACACAGCAAACGTAATGCCCCCGACTCAGTAACAAACACTGTGGGGGCATTACCCATATCTTGCGAGAAAAGAGGGAACCAATGAGCACTTCCGACGGCTCGTTGCAGAACGCCAGCGGCCCATACTTCGGTCAGTACGGCGGACGATGGATGCCTGAGTCCCTCATGGCCGCCATGGATGAGCTAACCCAGACCTTTGAGGACGCGAAGAACGATCCCGCGTTCGTTGCCGAGGTCCAGGAGCTAAACAAGAATTACTCCGGGCGTCCCTCGCTACTGACCGAAGCCAAGCGCTTTGGTGAGCAGTTCTGCGGTGGGGCACGGATCTTCCTGAAGCGGGAGGACCTGAACCACACCGGCAGCCACAAGATCAATAACGTGCTCGGCCAAGCGCTCTTGGCCAAGCGGATGGGTAAAACCCGAATCATCGCCGAAACCGGGGCCGGTCAGCACGGGGTGGCTTCGGCGACCGCGGCCGCATTGATGGGCATGGAATGCGTGGTCTACATGGGCGCGGAGGATACCCGTCGGCAGGCCCTGAACGTGGCCCGGATGGAACTGCTCGGTGCCACCGTGATCCCGGTGACCGTGGGCAGCCAAACCCTGAAGGACGCGATCAACGAAGCCTTACGCGACTGGGTAGCCAATGTGGAAACCACCCACTACCTGCTGGGTACCGCCGCCGGTGGTCACCCCTTCCCGGCTCTGGTGCGCTACTTCCACCAAGTGATCGGCGATGAAGCGCGCGAGCAAATTCTGGCACAGACTGGACGGTTGCCCGATGCGGTAGCCGCTTGTGTGGGTGGTGGCTCGAACGCCATCGGCATTTTCCACGGCTTCTTGGACGACCAAGACGTGGAGATCTACGGCTTTGAGGCTGGCGGTGACGGAGTGGAAACCGACCGGACCGCCGCGACCATCACGCTGGGCCGCCCCGGCGTGCTGCACGGGGCGAAGAGTTACCTGATGCAGGACGACGATGGACAGACGATCGAATCGCACTCGATTTCCGCGGGCCTAGACTACCCGGGCGTCGGCCCGGAGCACGCCTACCTGGCCGATATTGGCCGGGTGACCTACGAACCGATCACCGACACCGAAGCGATGGACGCTTTCCGCGCGCTGTGCCGCACCGAAGGAATCCTGCCGGCAATCGAGTCTTCGCACGCCCTGGCAGGGGCCATCAAGATCGCCCAACGAAAGATCGCTGCCGGTGTGCCAGCCGCTGAGCTGAACATCTTGGTCAGCCTTTCCGGGCGCGGCGACAAGGACGTTCACACCGCAGCCGAATGGTTCGGTCTGCTCGATGCCGCAGCCGAAGCTGCCACCGACACCCAGGAAGGTCAGTAGATGTCGCGTATCACCAGTGCTGAGAAAATTGCCGCAGCCAAGGCCGAAGGTCGGCCGGCGCTGATCGCGTACCTGCCGGCCGGGTTCCCGGATGTGGCCACCACCATCGAGGCCGCGGTTGCCGTGGCCAAAAACGGGGTGGACATTATCGAAATCGGGATTCCCTACTCGGACCCGGTGATGGACGGCGAAGTCATCCAGCAGGCCACCACGCAGGCGCTAGCCAATGGGTTCAAGGTCAGCCAGATTTTCGAGATCATCGAAGGGATTACCGCACGCTGTGATGCCGCAGTGATGGTAATGACCTACTGGAACCCGGTGCTGCGGATGGGCGTGCATGAATTCGCCAAGCGTTTCGCCGCGGCCGGCGGATCGGGGCTGATCACCCCGGACCTAGTGCCGGAAGAAGCCGGCGAATGGCTGGCGGCCAGTGAAGAATTTGATCTGGAACGCGTATTCCTCGTAGCTCCGAGCTCCTCCGCGCAACGCGTGAAACTGACCGTAGAAGCATCCAGTGGGTTCGTGTACTGCGTCTCCATTATGGGTGTCACCGGGGCTCGGTCCGATGTTTCCAGCGCGGCTCAGGGTGTGGTTGCTGCGGCGCATGCTGCCGGTGCCGAAAACGCCTGCGTGGGACTCGGTGTCTCCAAGCGCGAACACGTGGAAGAGATCGGTGCCTACGCCGACGGGGTGATCGTGGGAACCGCTCTGGTGGCGGCATTGCGTGATGGTGGGGTGCCAGCCGTGGCTGCCCTCGCCGCCGAGTTAAGCGGAAGCGTTCAAGCATGATCCCTGCCGCGATTCCTTCACCGCCGCAGGAATGGTCTCAGATTTCGCTGGGCCCACTGACCATCCACGCCTACGCGCTATGTATTCTTCTGGGCATTGTACTGGCCTTGTGGCTGACGGGTCGACGGCTGCGCGCCCGCGGCGGGACCAGCGATACGCTATGGGATATTGCCATTTGGGCGATTCCTTTCGGCATCATCGGTGGCCGGCTGTACCATGTGATCTTTACCGACCCGAGATACTATTTTGGGCTCGGTGGCGGACCAGCGCACTGGGCCGAAATCCCGCAGATTTGGCTCGGTGGGTTGGGCATCATGGGGGCCATCTCCTTCGGTGCACTGGGCGCGTGGATCGGTTGCCGACGCACCGGGATCCGGCTTTCGGCTTTTGCCGATGCTGCCGCCCCGGGAATCCTGCTGGCACAGGCCGCCGGACGCTGGGGGAACTGGTTTAACCAAGAACTCTTCGGCTCACCAACCACTTTGCCCTGGGGTCTGGAAATCGACCCGGAGCACTACAACTTTCCGGACGGGCTTCCGGCCGAGACGTTGTTCCACCCGACGTTCCTCTACGAATCGTTGTGGAACCTGGCCGGTGTGTTCTTGCTGCTGGCGTTTGATAAGAAATTCGCCTTGCGCCGCGGTGCGCTGTTCGCCTGCTATGTCATCTGGTATGGCATCGGCCGCGCCATCATGGAAGTCTTCCGCATCGATGCGGCAGAAGTGATCAGCGTTGGGCCGTTGGATTTGCGTATCCACCAATTGCTGGCGATCCTGCTGGTGATCGGAGCGTTGATTGGTTTGGCCTACTCGCTGGGGCGTTTGCGTTCCGAAAAGGTGGACTCATTCTTCTTGCCAGGGCGCAGTCCGATACCGGCCGAAACGGAATCGCTAAGGGAAACCGAGAACGAGACCAAGGGCAGCAAAGACCCGCCTCCGGCAGGCTAGAAAACCTGGCGTGTCCCGGTAACCTTCCCGCCGCGAAACAGCTCTGTTGCTGTTTCGCGGCGGGTTGTTTTTAACATGTTTGAAACATAAAAGGTCACCGCCAAGAAATACGACGGGCGTATATTAGTAACCCGATGCGGCGTGTGGCAGGCCACAGTAACCCGC
Organism: Glutamicibacter uratoxydans; assembly: GCF_050753455.1. Classification (GTDB taxonomy): domain Bacteria; phylum Actinomycetota; class Actinomycetes; order Actinomycetales; family Micrococcaceae; genus Glutamicibacter; species Glutamicibacter uratoxydans_A. Next base: position 2,021,229 of record NZ_CP192736.1, on the reverse strand, counting down.
TGGCAATGCACGGTGCATCGAGACAACCACAACGCGGTGGGGAAGTTCCCAAACCCGAGAGCGAAGCGGTCAGGCCGGTGCACAACACCGGCAACCGGGGTTCACGGGAGTGGGGCAATGGCGTGCAACGCCAGGCGATAGCCACAAACCAAGCCTTTCGTCGTGTGTTGGATGCCGTGTTCCTCACGCACCATGCACGAAAGGCAATTTCATGAGTATGACCGGAGTTCAGCTGAACGCCTCGCCAGGGTATGGCGAGGAGAATTCCTCGCCCTACACCCGGTTCGCCGCGCTTCCCGGCGCCCAAGGTCTGTATGACCCTGGTGCCGAAAAGGATGCCTGCGGCTTGGCGATGATCGCCAGCCTCAATAATGAGGCCAGTCATGACATTGTCAACCACGCGTTGACCGCCCTGCGCCGCCTGGAACACCGCGGCGCCGTCGGGGCCGATGCCGGAAGCGGCGACGGTGCCGGCATCCTGATTCACTTACCCGACGACTTTCTGCGTCAGGTCACCGATTTCCCGCTTCCCGCCCGCGGCAACTATGCGGTAGGCATGGCCTTCCTACCTCAGGACGAGTCCACCCGCACCGAGGCGATGGCCGAACTGGCTGTCCTGGCAAGCGAAGAAAATCTGCAATTACTCGGCTGGCGCCAAGTACCAGTGAACCCCAGCGTTCTGGGATCCTCCGCCGCGGCCTGCATGCCACATATCGCCCAGCTCTTCCTCAGCGCCCCTGAACCACACCCCGGCAGCCGGGCCCTGGATGCCGCCTGCTGGCGTATCCGCCGCCGCGCCCAGAACAAACTCGGCGTCTACTTCGCCTCCTTTGATTCGCAAACCATTGTCTACAAAGGCATGGTGTCCACCGCCCAGCTGGAGCCGTTCTACCCGGATCTTTCCGACCCACGATTCGCCACCCGCTGCGCCATCGTCCACTCGCGTTTCTCTACCAACACCTTCCCGGCCTGGCCACTGGCCCAGCCCTTCCGCACCATCGCGCACAACGGGGAAATCAACACGGTCAAGGGCAACCGCAATTGGATGCGCGCGCGCCAATCCCAACTGGTCAGCGAGCTGCTGGGAGAAGTACCCGAGGAAATGTTTCCGATCTGCACCCCGGGTGCCTCGGACTCGGCCAGCTTCGACGAGGTAGCCGAGATGCTGCTGCTCTCCGGGCGAGATATCACCGAAACCATCATGATGATGATCCCGCAGCCTTGGGAAAACGATCAGAGCATGGACCCGAACCTGCGGGCCTTCTACGAGTACCACGCGATGCTCATCGAACCGTGGGATGGGCCGGCCGCGGTGTGCTTCACCGACGGACGGATGGCCGGAGCGGTGCTGGACCGCAACGGGTTGCGTCCGGCACGCTGGTGGGTGACCGACAAGAACCTGCTGGTATTGGCCAGTGAGGTGGGGGTCATCGACGTGCCCGAAGCACAGATCCTGTCCAAGGGACGCGTGGCCCCGGGCAAGATGTTCATCGTGGACCTGCAAGAAGGCCGCATCATCGAGGATGCCGAGGTGAAAGCGGGGATCGCCGCCGCTAAACCCTGGGCCGAATGGGTGAAGCAGAATAAGAAGACCCTGGACGAGTTCCCCGAGCTGGAGCATGTGCGTCACACTTCCGCCTCGGTGAAACTGCGGCAGCTGACCTTCGGGTACACCACCGAGGAACTGCGCCTGCTGCTCGGCCCGATGGCCAGCACCGGTGCCGAACCATTGGGAGCGATGGGTAGCGACACCCCGATTGCCGTGCTCAGCCAACGCCCTCGGCTGCTCTTTGACTACTTCACGCAGTCCTTTGCCCAGGTGACCAACCCGCCCTTGGATGCGATCCGTGAAGAGCTGGTGACTTCGATGGCCACCTCGATCGGCCCGGATGGCAACCTGTTGAGCTTGCAGAAAGTGCACGCCCCACAGATCGCCCTAGATTTCCCGGTGATCACTAACGATCAGCTAGCCAAGATCAGTAATTTGCGTGACCCGGAAGGGCAGAAAATCACCTTGAAGGTGCGTGGACTCTACCGCCCGGATGGTGGGGAGCAGGAACTTCGCACCCGGTTACAGGAAATCTGTGAGAAAGTCTCTGCGGCGGTAAACCGCGGGGTGCGTTATCTGGTGCTCTCGGATCGCGACTCTTCGGCCGCGTGGGCACCAATTCCCTCGCTGTTGCTGACCTCGGCGGTGCACCATCATCTGCTCAAGAGTTCGAACCGTACCCGGGTCTCACTAATCATCGAATCCGGGGATGCGCGCGAAGTACACCACATCGCACTACTCATCGGGTACGGTGCCAGCGCCATTAACCCCTACCTGGCTTTAGAAAGTGTGGAACAGCTGGCCGCCGAGGGGCGGCTGAAGGGCGTGGATGAGTCGCATGCCTCCAGCAACCTGATCAAAGCCCTGGGCAAGGGGGTGCAGAAGATCATGTCCAAAATGGGGATCTCCACGGTCAGCTCCTATTGCGGAGCGCAGACCTTCGAAGCCGTGGGACTCTCCCAGCGCGTGGTGGATCAATACTTCACCGGCACCGTGAGCAAACTCGGTGGGATTGAATTGGATGTGGTGGCTGCTGAAGCTGCCGCCCGGCATGAACGCGCTTACCCGAAACATTTTGGCGCCACTGAGCTGCAGGAATTAGAAACCGGAGGCGAGTATCAGTGGCGGCGGGAAGGACCCCCACACCTTTTCGACCCGCAGACCATCTTCCGTTTGCAGCATTCGACGCGAACCCGGCGTTATGACGTGTTCAAAAAGTACACGGACGGCGTCAATGATCAGCAGCGTGAACTGAAAACTCTGCGCGGGCTGCTGGACTTCGACACCAGCGGGGTCACCCCGATTGACATTGCTGAGGTTGAGCCGGTCAGTTCGATCGTCAAACGCTTCGCCACCGGCGCGATGAGCTACGGTTCGATCTCCGCCGAAGCACACGAAGTGCTGGCCATTGCCATGAACCAGTTGGGCGGCAAATCCAACACCGGGGAAGGTGGGGAAGATCCCGAACGGCTACTTGACCCGCGCCGCCGCAGTGCGGTCAAACAGATCGCCTCGGGACGCTTCGGGGTCACCAGCCTGTACTTGACGCATGCCGATGATATTCAGATCAAAATGGCGCAGGGTGCCAAGCCGGGGGAGGGCGGTCAGCTCATGGCCGCGAAACTGTACCCGTGGATCGCCAAGACCCGGCATTCCACCCCGGGTGTAGGGCTCATCTCCCCGCCACCGCACCACGATATCTACTCCATCGAGGACCTGGCGCAGCTGATCCACGACGCAAAATGCGCCAACCCGTCAGCGCGCGTGCATGTGAAACTGGTTTCGGAGGCCGGGATCGGCACCGTGGCGGCGGGTGTGGCCAAGGCCAAAGCGGATGTGGTGCTGGTTTCCGGTCACGATGGGGGCACCGGTGCCAGCCCACTGAATTCCTTGAAGCATGCCGGAACTCCGTGGGAGATTGGTTTGGCCGAGGCGCAGCAGACGCTGATCCTCAACGGTCTGCGGGAACGTGTCACCGTCCAGGTCGACGGTCAATTGAAGACCGGCCGTGATGTGCTGATTGGTGCGCTCTTGGGAGCCGAGGAATTTGGCTTTGCCACGGCACCGTTGGTGGTTTCCGGCTGCATTATGATGCGTGTCTGCCATCTGGATACCTGCCCGGTGGGTGTGGCCACGCAGAATCCGGAATTGCGTGAACGCTTCAACGGCAAGGCCGAATTCGTGGTGAACTTCTTTGAGTTCATTGCTGAGGAGGTGCGTGAATTACTCGCTTCCTTGGGTGCCCGGACACTGGATGAAGTCATTGGCCGGGTCGAGCTGCTCAATACCCGCCAGGCTGCCGCGCACTACAAGGCATCCGGGTTGAACCTAGGGGCAATCACTCATGTGCCAGCGGTTGACGCTAGGGCCCGCCGCCGTACCTCGGGGCAGGACCATGGTTTGGAGACGCATTTGGATTTGGCGTTGCTCGACCAGGCTCAGCCTGCGCTGAGCGATCGCCGTCCGGTGGACATTGTGTCCAAGATCAGCAACACCGACCGCTCGGTGGGTACCCTGCTCGGACATCATGTCACCCGAACTTTTGGGCTGGAGCCGTTGGCCGATGACAGCATCCGTGTGCATCTCAGTGGCCAGGCCGGTCAGTCTCTGGGAGCGTTCCTCCCCGCTGGAATTAGCTTAGAGCTGACCGGAGATGCGAATGATTACGTGGGTAAGGGACTCAGTGGCGGGCAAATTGCCATTCACCCTGACATGAGCACCACCGGTCAACCCGAAGCTCAGGTGATTGCTGGCAACGTGTTAGGTTACGGTGCCACCAGCGGCCGAATGTTCATTAACGGTCAGGTCGGTGAACGCTTCGCCGTGCGCAACTCGGGTGCCACACTGGTGGCCGAGGGGATCGGGGAGCACGGGTGCGAGTACATGACCGGCGGTCGAGTGCTGATCTTGGGACCCACCGGGCGAAACTTCGGTGCCGGCATGTCCGGCGGCGCTGCCTGGGTTTTGGATTTTGATCAACGCAACCTCAACCCTATGGCAGCCTCCGGAGGCGACCTGCTGCTGCGCGGTATCGATGAGGACGAAGCACAGCAGATTTTCCAACTGCTTTCCGAACATATCGCGCGCACCGCCTCACCGCTGGCCCAACGGCTGGTCCTGGACTGGGAAAGCACCCGGCAACGGTTCACCAGCATCATCCCGCGTGATTTCGCGGCCGTAGAAGAAATCCGTACCCTGGCCGCCGAATCGGGGCAGAACCCAGACTCGGCGACGGTATGGAGCAAAATTTTGGAGGTTACCGGTGGCTGATCCACGAGGTTTTCTGAAGGTTCGTGAACGGGTCACCCAGCCAAAGCGTCCGGTCCCGATTCGCTTAATGGACTACCAAGAGGTCGTCCAGCGACAAGAATCCGGCACCCTGCAAGCTCAGGCTTCACGCTGCATGGACTGTGGGGTGGCTTTCTGTCATCAGGGGTGCCCGCTGGGTAACCTGATTCCCGAGTTCAACGATCTGACCTATCGCGGACATTTGGATGAGGCCGCAGCTCGCCTGCTCTCCACCAATAATTTTCCCGAACTCACCGGCAAACTTTGCCCGGCCCCCTGCGAGGCCGCCTGCGTATTGGGGATCAACCAACCTGCGGTGACCATCAAACAAGTGGAAGCCGAACTGGCCGAACACCTCATGGACGGGGGAGACTTCACCCCGGTGCTGCCCGAACGGCACACCGAGTACCGGGTGGCGATTGTGGGTTCCGGGCCGGCCGGTTTGGCTGCAGCTCAACAGTTGACCCGGGTGGGTCATACGGTGGCGGTGTATGAACGTGATGAAGCCATCGGTGGTCTGCTGCGTTTCGGGATTCCGGACTTCAAATTGGATAAGGCGGTCCTTGACCGCCGGCTGGCGCAAATGCGTGCCGAAGGCACCATCTTCCGCAGCGGCATCGAGATCGGTAAGGATCTGGGGTGGGATCAGCTGCGCCGTGACTATGATGCGGTGATTGTGGCCACCGGAGCTACGGTGCCGCGCGAACTAGCCATCCCGGGTCGTGAACTGGAGGGGGTGCACCATGCGATGGAGTATCTGAAAGACTCCAACCGGGTCGTCGCCGGTACCCAAGCTCAGCCGGCAATCGATGCACATGGCAAGCATGTGGTGATTCTGGGTGGTGGAGACACCGGGGCGGACTGTTTAGGCACGGCGCTGCGCCAGCAGGCCGCGAGCGTCACCACGCTGGCCATCGGGAAACAGCCACCCACCGAACGGGCTGCGGAGCATCCTTGGCCGATGACACCATTACTTTTTGAGGTGCATTCAGCTCATGAAGAAGGTGGCGAACGGAAGTATTTGGCTTCCACGGTGAGCTTCAATGGTGAACAAGGGCAGGTGATCAGTGTTACAGTGGCAGAGACGGAATTCGTCGCTGGCAAGCGCCTCCCGAAGCCTGGCACCGAGCGGGTTATCAAAGCCGACTTGGTGTTATTGGCACTTGGGTTCACCGGTCCGGAAACTTCCGGGCTCATCGAACAGGCCAGTATCGATTTCGACAACCGGGGCAACGTCGCCCGTGATGGTTACTACCGGACGAACACCGACTCGATGTTCGTGGCCGGGGACGCCGGACGGGGGCAATCCTTGATCGTCTGGGCCATCGCCGAGGGACGTTCGGTTGCCGCGGCGGTGGACCGCGAACTCATCGGGAGCACCTCTCTTCCTGCACCGGTCGCACCAACCGATAGTGCCATCAGCATCATGTGATTGTCACAGGTGCGTCACATTTTCAGCCTTTGGGTGATGGTGACGCACCGTGAAGGATGAAAGGCATATTAGGCTGACGGTATGAGACGCGCAAAAATTGTTGCTACCTGGGGTCCATCGATTTCCAGCTACGAAGACACGGTGGCTGTTCTGCAAGCGGGTGTGGATGTTGCCCGTTTGAACATGAGCCACGGGGATCACCCAACACACGCGAAAAATCTTGAGAACATCCGCAACGCGGCACAGGAAATTTCCCGTGCGGTGGGCATCTTCGCCGACCTGCAGGGGCCCAAGATCCGCTTGGGTCGTTTCCGTGAAGATGCGAAGTACATTCTGGAACCCGGCGAGAAGTTCACCATCACCATCGATGACATCGAAGGTGAACGTAACCTGTGCTCCACCACCTTCAAGGGGCTACCGGGCGATGTTCAACCCGGCGACCTCTTGCTGGTCAACGACGGCAAGGTGCAATTACGTGCCGTGAGTGTTGATGAGAAGAATGTGCACACCGAAGTCGTGGTGGGCGGGGAAGTGTCGAACAACAAGGGCATAAACCTTCCTGGGGTGGCCGTAAACGTTCCGGCATTGAGCGACAAAGACGAGGAAGATCTGCGCTGGGCAATCCGAGCCGGCGTAGATATGGTGGCGCTGTCATTTGTGCGTGACGCCAAGGACATCACCCGAGTGCACGAGATCATGGACGAGGAAGGCCGCCGCCTTCCCGTGATCGCTAAGATCGAAAAGCCGCAAGCCGTAGTCGCCTTGGAAGAAATCATTGATGCGTTCGACGCGATAATGGTGGCCCGTGGTGATCTGGGTGTGGAATTACCGCTAGAGGAAGTTCCGATGGTCCAAAAGCGGGCTATCGAGTTGGCTCGCCGCTGGGCGAAGCCGGTCATCGTGGCCACCCAGGTGTTGGAATCGATGATTGAGTCACCGACCCCGACCCGGGCCGAGGCTTCGGACTGCGCCAACGCGGTGATCGACGGTGCCGACGCAGTCATGCTCTCGGGGGAGACCTCCGTGGGGCAGTACCCGGTGCAGACCGTGGCCACCATGGCGCGGATTATCGCTTCGACTGAGGAACATGGTCTGGACCGAATCCCACGTTTGGGTTCCAAACCCAAGACTCGTGGTGGGGCGATCACCCGTGCCGCCGTGGACATCGCGGACCAACTGGACGCTAAGTACATTGTGGCGTTCACCCAGTCCGGTGATTCGGCTCGCCGTTTGTCGCGGCTGCGTCCACATAAACCGGTGCTGGCGTTCACCCCCTTGCCGCAGACCTATAACATTCTCACTCTGATGTGGGGTGTGCAGGCACGTCTGGTGGAGTATGCCGATCACACCGACAAAATGACCGCACAGGTGGATCAACGGCTGCTCTCCGAGGGGTTGGCCGAAGTCAACGATCTGGTGTGCATTGCCGCAGGTTCCCCCCCGGGGCAGGCCGGTTCGACCAACTCCTTGCGGATCCACAAGGTGGGCGATTTAGCTGATGCCGGTCAGCTAATCGAAGGCAAGCCGATGCCGGACCGTGAAAAGGTTGGTCCGTGGGCTGAGGAGAAGGTGCGTAGCTCCTCGATCTAATGCAATATGCACCGCGTGTGGCCTCATCTCTTTCTTCAAGGGATGGGGCCACACGCGGTTTGTTAGTTCGGGTCAGCTGAGGTACCGAGGCTTATCCCACGACCATAAATGTTAGATTGACTTCTGTGAACCACTTACCGCACCGGCAAGAAAACTTCGTTCGTCAGGGATCGGCCGGGTTTTCGAGCATCGCTTGGGTGCCGGTGGCTCGGCGCTGGGCCTGGGTGCTGATCTGGGGGTTCACCGCGGCAATGCTCCTGCGCTTCCCGTTCTTACCGCCCACCGTGGTCACCCATTACAATTTTTTGGGCCAGCCCGATGGCTATGGTCCACGGTGGACGGTGCTTGTCTTGGGTGCGGTCCTGTTGCCGCTGTTTTATCTCATTTCATTTCTTTCCAAGCGAACCGACCTGCATAACCATGCGCGTTTCGTTCCGGCGGAGCGCGCCGAAAAGTTTCACCAGAATGCCGAGCGGACTTGCGTACGCCTGCTGCTGTTCTTAGTCGTCAGCTATGCACTGCTGGTGCTGGGATACTTCGGCATTCCGTTGACCGGACTATTGTTGCCCACGGTAACTGTCATGACGATCTGGGCACTGATTGACGGGCTAAAGGGCTATGGCTCCTGAGCTTGAGCATTCCGGCAGCACTGTTGAGAGGTAGCACAAAGTAAGGAAGCTACCAGACCACCTCGCGGGTAAGCGAGCAGTGGGCTGGTAGCTTCCTTCGGACCAGCACCGTCGGCGCTGGCGAAAAAATTGGCTTTAAAGACCTACTTGACTTGGTCAACCACGGTTTCGGCCACTTGCCGCATGCTCAAGCGGCGATCCATCGAGGTCTTCTGAATCCAGCGGAAAGCTTCTGGCTCCGTCAAGCCCATTTTGGTGATCAACAGGCTCTTGGCTCGATCCACGAGCTTGCGAGTTTCGAACTGTTCGGTGAGGTTACTCACTTCCTCTTCCAAGGCGCGCAGCTCATCATGGCGAGAAATCGCGATTTCAATGGCCGGGGTCAGGTCGGCCTCGGTGAAGGGCTTGACCACATAAGCCATCGCGCCGGCTTCGCGGGCACGGTCAACCAGTTCCTTTTGGCTGAAGGCAGTGAGTAGAACCACCGGGCAGATGCGCTCCTTGACGATGGTTTCAGCGGCACTAATTCCGTCCAGCACCGGCATCTTCACATCCATCAGCACCAGATCTGGCCGCAATTCGCGGGCTTTTTCGATGGCGCTTTCACCATTATCCACCTCGGCGACCACTTCGTAGCCCTCGGCGCGAAGGATTTCGACGATATCCAAGCGAATCAGGGTTTCATCCTCGGCCACCAGCACCCGGCGGGCCTGGCTTGGAGTTTCCGCAGGAATCTTAGTGATGTCGGGCAGCTCGCTCAATGAATTTCCTCTTCTACAGGCAGCGTTAATCAAGGTGCGCTCTACATCACATAGCAGGATGCAAAGCGCGAATTTTCGGGCTTCTGCACCAATCCTACTTGGCTGTAGGCCCCCGAGGTGAGCGATCCGAAATCCTCGATTAGGAATTTTAAAAAACCTCCAGTAATATTTATGAAGTGCCAGCCCAAGTGGCGGAATCGGTAGACGCGCCGCACTCAAAATGCGGTATCGAGAGATGTGTGGGTTCGAGTCCCACCTTGGGCACCAAAGCGAAATTCCCCGGAGAATCACAAAGTGATTCGCCGGGGAATTTTCTTTTTCCGCCAGACGCGATTCTGGGATCCCGGGGAGTCTGATGGGTTGGCGGGTTGGTCACACGTTGTGACCAGCAAAGCGGTGTGTCCGCTGTGGGCCCGTCAATGTCAAAACCCGCTAGTCATCTAGAAACCCTGAATGGCAACATCTACCTTTGCGATCAAATCCAGCCATATAGTAGAGCCATGACGAGCTTCAAATACTATGTGGGTGCCTCCATTGACGGTTTTATCGCGGACTCTCACGGAGATGTGCAATGGCTCGACGCCTTTGAGAGCAACCCCGGGTTCCGGCAAAGTTTTGAAGAATTCTTTAACAGCGTGGGAGCCCTGGTATTCGGTGGGGAAACCTACCTATGGCTTGTCAAAAAACTGACCAAGGAGGGCAAAGCCTGGCCCTACGGGTCGAAACCCGTGTGGGTTTTCACGCATCACGAACTACCGTCAATCGAAGGAGCGGATCTGACCTTCGTACGCGGTGATGTAGAACTTTGGTCCCGCGATATCGCCCAAAGCGCTAAAGAGCTCGATGTCTGGATCGTTGGCGGAGCCCAGCTCGCGGGGAAATTCCTCGAAGCCAAGGTCCTTGACGAGTTGCAGCTCTTGACCGTTCCAGTCGCGATCGGTAACGGAATCAGCATCTTCGTCACCAGCAACGCCAGCCGTTTTGAGTTACTTGAGCGGATGGACCGGGGTAACGGGGTTGTTCAGGACCGCTACCGGCTGCTCAAGTAGTTTGTTGTTGGTGTAAAGATCACCCAGTGTGAGAAGTGAAATTGTTGCCCGTGGCCACTAGGCTGGCAGGGTGAGTGAAACAACCAATTTGACGTCCGAGACGGACCGCCGACTACTGATTATCGACGGGCATTCGATGGCTTTCCGCGCCTTCTATGCGCTGCCCGCGGAAAACTTTGCTACCAGCACCGGGCAACATACCAATGCTGTCCACGGATTCGTGTCGATGCTACTGACCATGATCCGGCAACAAAAGCCCACTCACGTGGCAGTCGCATTCGATCTGGACACCCCGACCTTCCGATCGCTGGAGTACGGCGAATACAAGGGCGGACGTAATAAGACTCCGGAAGAGTTCTACGGACAAATCGACTTGATCCAAGAGGTCATGAAGGCGATGAACATTCCGTCGATAACCCTGGACGGATTCGAAGCCGATGACATTCTGGCCACGTTGGCTCACCAGGGTGAAGAAGCTGGCTTTAGCGTATTGGTGGTTTCCGGTGACCGGGATGCCTTCCAGCTGATCAACGATAAGACGCTGGTGCTCTACCCGAAGAAGGGGATTAGCGACATCCCGCCGATGGACGCCGACGCGGTCGAAGCCAAATACTTCGTGCGCCCCGAACGCTATTCCGATCTGGCCGCACTGGTCGGTGAAACAGCCGATAACCTGCCCGGTGTCCCCGGCGTGGGCCCGAAAACAGCCGCGAAATGGTTGGGGCTCTACGGAAACCTCGACGGCATCTTGGAGAACATCGATTCCATCAAGGGCAAGGTGGGTGAAAAGCTGCGCGAACACGTGGAAGACGTGAAGCGTAATCGTCGACTGAACGCGCTACGCACCGATTTGGAATTGCCGGTGACGCTCGAAGAGTCGGTGCTACAAACCCCGAACCGTGAAGCGATCGAGAACCTCTTCGACGCGTTGGAATTCAACACCCTGCGCAAACGCATGTTTGACCTCTTTGCTGCCGAGGAGGAAGAAGATGAGCGGGAGATTGTTGAGTTCACCCTCACCGAGCTTTCCACCCCCGAGGCGCTAACCGAGTTCCTGCAGGCCGCCGACGGGCAGAAGATTGCAATTCACCCGGCGGTCTCCGGCGGAGAGATCGCAGCCCTGGCGTTCACTCACGGCACCGATTCGGCCTGGGCGGCTCTCGGTGAGTTAGATGCGGCCACCGATCAGGCGCTGGGTGCCTACTTGGCTGATGCGCAAGCACCGAAGGTTCTGCACGATGCCAAAGCCACCATGCATCTACTCTCCGAGCGCGGTCTGCGCCTGGACGGGGTGGTGGATGACACGCTGATTGGCGCCTACCTGATCCAACCCGATCGGCGCAGCCACGATCTAGCAGATATTGCCCAGTACCATCTGAAGCTAACCGTGCCGGTAGTGAAGCCGGATAAGAAGGGTCAGCTGGACTTGGGGCTAGGGGTCGATGCGGAATTGAAGCAGGCCACTTTGGCCCAGTCCCAGGCGATCAACGAGCTCTCCGGATTCCTCGCCGCGCGGCTGGACGAAAAGCACGCTGCCGAACTCCTGCGGGATATGGAACTGCCGCTGGTGAAGGTGCTCTTTGAGATGGAGCAGGCCGGTATCGCGGTGGATCGGGCCAAACTAGATGAACTCTACGACCACTTCACCACGCAGGTGGAACAGGCCACCGAAGAAGCCTACGCGGCCATCGGACATGAGGTGAACCTCTCCAGCCCGAAGCAGCTGCAGGTCGTACTCTTTGAGGAACTGGAACTACCCAAGACCAAGAAGATTAAAACCGGATACACCACGGATGCCGAATCCCTCGCCGACCTGCTGGTGAAGACCGGACACCCGTTTCTGGTGGCATTGATGGCTTACCGTGATGCGATCAAGCTACGGCAAACCGTGGAAGGGCTACGCAAAGCCATCGCCGATGACGGACGGATCCACACCACCTACGCGCAGACCGTGGCCGCAACCGGACGCCTGTCCAGCCTGAACCCGAACCTGCAGAACATTCCGATCCGTTCCGAAGAAGGCCGACGGATCCGCGATGTCTTCGTGGTGGGCAACAATTACGAGCAGCTGCTGACCGTGGACTACTCACAGATCGAAATGCGGATCATGGCGCACCTATCCGAGGATGAGGGGCTGATCGAGGCCTACCAGCAGGGCGAAGACCTGCACCGTTTCGTCGGCTCGCGCGTATTCAACGTGACCCCACCGGAAGTCACCCCGGAAATGCGTTCCAAGGTCAAAGCGATGAGCTACGGTCTGGCGTATGGGTTGAGTTCCTTCGGGCTGTCCAAACAGCTGAAGATCTCGGTGGACGAAGCCCGCACGCTGATGAAGGACTACTTCGATCGCTTCGGTGCGGTGCGCACCTACCTGCGTTCGGTGGTGGATCAGGCGCGTAAGGACGGGTACACCGAAACCATTTTCGGACGTCGCCGGTACCTACCCGAGCTGAACAGTTCCGACCGCCGGCTGCGTGAAATCGCAGAACGTGCCGCCCTGAACGCACCCATTCAGGGGTCGGCCGCGGACCTGATCAAGGTCGCGATGTTGCGGATCGATGAGGAACTGCGCGCCGGCGGCTTTCAGTCACGGATGCTCTTGCAGGTCCATGACGAACTCGTGCTAGAAATCGCCGCAGGTGAATTAGACGCCGTGCAGGCGTTGGTGACCCGGGAGATGGGTCAGGCCGCCGAGCTCAAGGTGCCATTGGATGTGCAACCGGGCACCGGCAAGTCCTGGCACGAAGCCGGACACTAAACACACCCTCAGCTGGCCGCGCCGAGAATCCAGGCGTGGCCAGCTCACCCCGTTAATCCCACAGGAGACCGAAGAGATGAGTGTTACCCACGACGAGCTCCGACTCGAAGTTTTTACACCCGAGCTGGTAGCTGGCAAACCCAGCGACAAATCCGCGGCCTTCTCCCGGGCGGTCTCCCGTGGTTTTTACGAACCCGAAGCCAGCGATGAAGACCAGCAAACCCTCACCGAGCTGGATATTGCCGATTTGGCGGTGTTCTATGCGATGTATGACGACGGCCAAGCACTGCCCAGCATCCACGACCAAGCCCCGGTCGGCACCTACCTGTCATTCCCGGGAACCATGAATGTGGGTGGCCAATCCTTGGTTCCGGTTGACCAAATCAGTGGGGTGACGGTGGCTCCAACCCACCGACGTCGCGGAATCCTGCGTAGCATGATCACCGCGGATTTACAGCGGGCCCGTGAGGCCGGCATGCCGTTGGCGGTTCTCACCGCCTCCGAAGCCACCATCTACGGCCGTTTCGGTTTCGGCTTGGCCGCCGAGCGGGCACGTTTTGAACTCGACGTGTCTAACGGTGCCACCATGCGTGGCCAGCGTACCGGACAGATTATTTCTCTGGCTCCAGCACAGCTTGAAGCGCAGGTGCGCGACCTTCTGCAGCAGCAACATCTAGCCACCTATGGTTCGGTGAGCAACACGAGCATGGACTATGGTTTCGCCACCGGTCGTTGGCAGTCTTATCAAAAACTGACACCGCATAAGGAACTGCGCGCCGCGCTCCATGTGGATGCGCAGGGCACTGTCGATGGGTTCGTGACTTATAGTTTCGCTGGCTGGGAGCATGATCCGGCGCAACTGAATATTGCGATGCTTTGCGCGCACACGCCGCAGGCCCGCTGGGAGTTGATCGAATTCCTCGGCTCCCATGACCTGATTAAAAAGCTCTCCGGCCGCGGCCCGCTGGATGATGTGCTGCGCAGCGCACTGATTGATCCGCGCAGCTACAAGATTAAGGCGGCCGGGGATCACTTGTGGCTCCGCATTCTGGACTTGCCGGCAGCCATCGCGGCCCGCGGTTACCAGCAAGATGGTGACATCCGGGTGAAGGTCGTGGACTCGCTCGGCTTTGCCGCGGGAACCTGGCAGATTCAGGTGCGTGAGGGAATAGGCAGCGCGCACTTGCTGGAGAGTACCGCCGACTATGACACCCTCATGGATGTGCGGGATCTGGCCACCTTGTACCTAGGCACACGCAACGCCAGCCATTTGGCTGGTGCCGGAGTCTTGGAGCAGACCACGCAGGAGGCCATCCGGAAGCTGGATCGGCTCTTCAACGTGAGCCAGGCTCCTTACTGTTATACGGACTTCTAGAAGCGATGACCGCGGACAAACAGCTCAATTCCCGGGTGAGGCGCCGCACCGTGCTGAACTCCGGCGCCGCCGTGGCGATCCTCTCCTTGCTGGGTTGCGCCCCGCAGGACGGTAATCAACGCAGCACCGCACCAACGCCCCGCCCGGAGCTGCCCACGGCCTCGGCGCCACAAAGCTCGCAACCGGTTTTCCCGGAAGCCGCACTGAGCTCTGCTCAAGCCGTGGAACGCTACACCGGAAAACCGGCCGGGGAATTCGGACTGGAAGTGCCTGGAATTCAACTGAGCCTGCCCGCCGGTAGCCGGGCGGCCACACTCACCTTCGACGCCTGCGGGGGAGCGAACGGTAGCGGCTATGACGCAGCGCTGATCCAAGCCTTACGCACACACCGGGTGCCGGCTACGCTCTTTGTCAATCAGCGATGGGCTGAGCAGAACCGGTCGACATTAGCTGAACTGGCCGCCGACCCATTATTTGAGATCGCCAACCACGGCACCACGCATGCGCCGCTGGCCAGCTCCGGACAGTCCGCCTACGGCATCCAAGGCACCGGCTCCATTGCCGAAGCCTACGCCGAAATTATGGACAACCAGCGGTACCTCTTCGAGGAATTTGGTGTGCAGTGCCGATTCTTTCGCTCTGGAACAGCGCATATGGATGAACTATCTGCCGCGCTGGTGCGTGAACTGGAGATCATCCCGATGAATTTCACGGTAAATCTGGATGCCGGGGCCACCCTCAGCGCGGCACAGGTCACCACAGCGCTGGGCAACGTTGGTCGCGGCGATGTGGGGATCGGACACTTCAATCAGCCCGGCGGCGCGACCGCCGCCGGGATCACCGCCGGGCTACCCGGGTTACGCGACCGACTGGACGCCCAGGGAGTTCAGTTGCTGCGGCTTGGTGATGTGCTTACGATTTAGCGGGCATGTCGGATACCCCGAGCAAAATGTGGTTAACCCCACAAGACCCTTGGGGCAAAGTTTGTGGGATTCGCTTTGACCCGGTGTTGGCTAGACGCGTAGACTTGATGAGCGTGCCATGGCTTTGCCATGTCCACTGTTAAGTAATACCCGTTCGAAACTCTGGGACTTCCGGGGTTTCGACTGACCATAATCTATCCACATCGGAGTCCCTACTACATGACCATCACCTCGAACGAGAAGCACAGCGCCCCAGTCGTTGCCATCAATGACATTGGAACTGCTGAGGACTTCCTCGCCGCCGTCGATGCCACCATCAAGTACTTCAACGATGGTGACCTCGTCGAAGGCACCGTTGTCAAGGTTGACCACGACGAAGTTCTGCTCGACATCGGTTACAAGACCGAAGGTGTCATCCCTTCCCGCGAGCTTTCCATCAAGCATGATGTTGACCCAGGTGACGTTGTCGCCGTTGGTGACAACGTCGAAGCCTTGGTTCTGACCAAGGAAGACAAAGAAGGCCGCCTGATCCTGTCCAAGAAGCGCGCACAGTACGAGCGCGCCTGGGGCGACATCGAAAAGATCAAGGAAGAGGACGGCGTCGTTACCGGTACCGTCATCGAGGTTGTCAAGGGTGGCCTCATCCTGGACATCGGCCTGCGTGGCTTCCTGCCTGCATCGCTGGTCGAGATGCGCCGTGTGCGCGACCTGGCACCATACATTGGCCAGGAAATCGAAGCCAAGATCATCGAGCTGGACAAGAACCGCAACAACGTTGTGCTGTCCCGCCGTGCCTGGCTTGAGCAGACCCAGTCCGAGGTTCGCTCGACCTTCCTCAACAAGCTGGAAAAGGGCCAGGTTCGTCCGGGCGTTGTTTCCTCCATCGTCAACTTCGGTGCCTTCGTGGACTTGGGCGGCGTAGACGGCTTGGTACACGTTTCCGAGCTGTCCTGGAAGCACATCGACCACCCATCCGAGGTTGTCGAGGTTGGCCAGGAAGTTACCGTCGAGGTTCTGGAAGTCGATCTGGACCGCGAGCGTGTCTCCCTGTCGCTGAAGGCTACCCAGGAAGATCCTTGGCAGACCTTCGCCCGCACCCACGCACTGGGTCAGGTTGTACCGGGCAAGGTTACCAAGCTGGTTCCATTCGGTGCGTTCGTTCGCGTCGAAGACGGCATCGAAGGCCTAGTCCACATCTCCGAGCTGGCAGTTCGCCACGTTGAACTGGCTGAGCAGGTTGTCTCCGTGGGCGACGAACTGTTCGTCAAGGTCATCGACATCGACCTGGAGCGCCGCCGCATCTCGCTGTCGCTCAAGCAGGCTAACGAAGGTGTTGACCCAGAGGGCACCGAGTTCGACCCAGCACTGTACGGCATGGCCGCAGAGTACGACGAAGAGGGTAACTACAAGTACCCAGAGGGCTTCGACCCAGAGTCCAACGAGTGGCTCGAGGGCTTCGAGACCCAGCGCGCGGCTTGGGAGGCACAGTACGCTGCCGCTCAGGAGCGTTGGGAAGCACACAAGAAGCAGGTTACCGAGGCACTGACCGCCGATGCATCGGCAGAAGCTGCTCCGGCCGAACCAGCTCCAGCTTCGTACTCCTCTGAGCCAGTTGTTGCTAGCGACTCCGGCACCCTGGCTTCGGATGAAGCACTGGCTGCACTGCGTGAGAAGCTGACCGGCAACTAATTGCCTCGCTTGTCTTAGCAAGAGCTAAGTGACGGCGGGTCCACCCCTGTGGGGTGGACCCGCCGTTGACATTTAACCAGGGTATCCACCGCACGCAGTATCTTTCACGCACGGCACCGGTACAAAATCCCCCTGAATGATGATCCTTAGAGAAAGCCTCGACAACTATGCTCAAGTTAGTACAAGTCTCGGCGAAAACCACGAGGCACAGGGTGAAAGAAGGAACGGGAGATGACCCAAGTCCAACCGATGACCCGAGGCACGGACGCCGAAAAGGTAAGCGTGCCGTATGTGGAGTTGAGCGCCGAGCAATGGCAGCAGGTACCTCGCACCCTGCCCGGGTGGTTGCTGATGCTGGGCAGCTGGCTGCCACTGGCGGGACTGCTGTGCTATATCTTCGTCATCCGCGATGTTGAACCGCTCTATGAGAACACCGGCGTGTGGTCACTGATTGTCGGAACAGTAACCCTGACCATCGCCGGGCTCGCCGCGGGCCGGTTGGCCCCGTGGTGTGGCGTGCTGATCAGCGGAGCGCTGATCTATGCCACCGGTGGCATCGCCACGCAGAGTTTCCCGGTGTTGGCCGGGGCGTTAGGATACTTCCTGCTGCTGGGCTGCATCGGCAATCTGAGCGGTGCCCGATTCTGTGTGCTATTACGGCGCTGGCGGCGCAACGCCACCGGGCAGCTACAGATCCCCAAAACCGAACTTGAACGAACCAGCGCACGCAGCGAAGTGGCTTCCTTCCTACCCAAACTGGTGGGCGCCGGTCTCACCTTGGGGTTATTCAAAGTAGGTATTAACTTCTTTGGCCCGGCCGAACGACAATGGGATCGCATTGACCGGGAACCGCTGGAAACGGTCATCTTCAGCTGTGTGGGCCTAGCGCTGTGGGCACTCTTGGTGCTCTTCCGGGTGCTGGTGCGCCGCTTCGTGGGCCACATGGTGTTGCGCGTCCCGGTGTTCTGTGCGGACGGCTCGGCAATCCGCTTCGGTGCGCTAAGCGGGGTGATCCTGCGCGAGGAGGCGCAAAGTGAAGACTGCGCCTGTGAACTGGACTCCGAGCAAAGCTCCGTTGAGGAAGATCAATACTTCAACTCTTTTGTGAAGGTCAACGACCGTTGCCCGAAGCACGGCATCGACGCGGTCAACGCCATGACCCCGGACACCGTGGTGCGTCTGGCCACGCAGCCTTGGGTATTCGGGGATCATGTGCATGAAGCGATGATCCCATCCAATACCACCATCCCACTCATAGGCCTCAGCGGTTGGGGTTCTCGCCCGGTTCGGCTCCTCGAGCAAGAAGGTGCCCACGGCACTGCCATCCATGCGGCCCCAATGCGCCAAATCTACCCCTATAAGGTCAACGAGGTGTTCCAGCGGAGCGCACGCAGCATCCGCTTCCGAGGTGTGAGCAATGAAGCCCTGGACACCAAGGTATGGGACCCTGCGGATCCGGCAGGGGAAGTGATCGACCGGATCCCGCTACACCTGCAGGGGATTGCTGGATCCTTAGTGCGCGTGCACGGTCAACGCCCCTATCTGGCGTTAGATCCGCACTGACTTACGGGCCGAGGTTCAGCTCATCGGCGCGCGGTGGGCTGCGCTACCTCCCGGTTGATAGAGCCCACCCCTGGCGCGTGGATCCTAGAGCAGACCAGCCCGCGGGCGAGTTCTAATCTCGGCGGGAGGCTGAAACCACGGTGAATTTGGGGTCGCGGGCCAACTGAGTGACCGGTCCGACCAGCCGGCTGATCTCCGGCTGATAGCGCAAGTGCGAATTAAACACGCAAAGGAACTGGCCACCGGGTGTTAACACCCGGGCTGCCTCAGCGATGAGTTTCAGCGCGATCCCGGCATGCACCGTGTTGCCCATATGAAACGGAGGATTGAGAGCCACTAGCGGCTGACTTGAATCCGCTAGTCGACTCAGCCCGTCATCTTGGACCGCTTCGATGCGCTCGGCGAGCCCGTTCGCGTGCGCCGCACTGCGTGTGGAGTACACCGCGGAGGCCGAGTGATCTGAAGCTAACACCCGTAAGCCTGGGTAGGACAGCGCCGCATAGATCCCGATGCTGCCATTGCCGCAAGCCAAATCCACCAGCGTGTCATAGTCGGAGAGATCCGGCAGATTTTCGAGCAATAGCCGGGTGCCCGGATCGAGCCGGGCTTGACCAAAGGTCGCTGCCCCGGCCACAAGCTCGAAACCCTGTGCGTTTACCCGGTGGCGCGAACGTACCGGGAAATCCGCCGCTGGTTGTTGGGTCAAAGGCGCCCGCGCGGTGAGCACTCGCGCCTTCTGCCGGGCTAAGGACACGTCGAGGTGCGCAAAGCGTTGGCTGAAGACCTGATTCATGCTCAGGTTCATGTGCTTGATCCGGCCTCCGGCATGCACGATCACCTGCGGGTCGGCGTGGTTGGCGATGAGCGCCGCGGCCTCATCTAAAACATCCAGGCCACGCGGTAAGGCCAGCAACACCAGACTCGCATTGTGCAATGCTTCGGCGGCGGGCAAAATCTTGATCCGGGTTTCCCACTGCGGGGCTAAACGTTCAAGGTTGGCTCGCAGTGCCCGTTGCGCGGTGAGTGAATCGGTGTGCACCCGCACCGTCTGCGCCCCGCGTTCCAAGGCTCCGAGGGTCAGTGCCCCATAATGATCACCCCAGACGCTCACCTCTGCCGGCCAGTGCTGCACGGTGTCCAAAATCAGTCGGTCCGCCGCATCCACGGCATGGAGGTTCTCCGCTTCGACATCGGGGTAACGGCGAAGTTGCTCCAGTAGTTCACTCATCGCAGATCCACCCACTCGTGGCCGGACTTCGTGGCCTGCGCCGTGCCGGAACTTAGGGTGGCCAGATATTGCGCGAAGTCGGCTTCGGCGCCGGGTACATCGTCCACGGCTACTTCAAGCACCGCATGTTCGGCCAGCCATTCGGTGGCCCCGACATGGTAGCCGCTGGCGCGTAGCTCGTTCTCATAACGCGGAGCCTCAGTATGTGAGGCAACGACTTGCAACAGCAGCATACGTTGCCGGGTGAGCAGGGTGGCGGCATCCAACGCCTGAGAGACCGAATCCGAATAGGCGCGCACCAGCCCGCCAGCGCCGAGTTTGATCCCCCCGAAATAGCGCACACATACCGCCACGATGTCGCTGAGGTCGGTGCCGTGCCCGGTGGCGCGTTTGGTCAGTGCTTCTAGCATCGGGATCCCGGCGGTTCCGGAGGGTTCTCCGTCATCTGAGGAGCGTTGGACCATTCGGTCGGCACCTAAGACGAAGGCGCTACAGTGGTGCCGGGCATCGAAATGGGTTTTGCGCAGGGCTGCGATTTTCTCTCGGGCCGCTGATTCGGAGTCGACCCGATAGAGGTAAGTGATGAAACGCGAACGCTTGATCTCCACCTCATGCGCCAAATCTTCGGCCAGAGTGGTGTACCGACTCGCCACGGAAACATTGCTGTTCATTAGACATAGTTTATAGGGTGGGTCTTATGAAGCATGTTGGACTTACCGGTGGCATCGCCTCGGGCAAATCGGCGGTGGCCGCGCAATTAAGCAAACTCGGGGCCGTAGTGATCGATGCGGATGTTATCGCCCGTCAGGTGGTGGAGCCGGGAACCGAGGGGCTGGAGAAGATCCGTGAAACCTTCGGGGCCTCGGTGTTCACGGCGGAGGGGGCCTTGGATCGGGCTGCTCTGGGCGCCCGGGTGTTCGCCGATCAGGCCGAACGTCAAAAGCTGAACGCGATTGTCCATCCGTTGGTCCGTGCCGAAGCGAACCGGCAACGTGAGCAAGCAGTGGCCTCCGGTGTCGAAGTGGTGGTCGAAGACATTCCGTTATTGGTGGAAAGTGACCAGATCGAGCGCTTCGATACCGTCATTGTGGTCCAGGCTCCGCATGATGAGCGGATCCGGCGCATGATTGAGGACCGTGGCTGGGATCGGGCGGACGCGGTGGCGCGGATGGCCGCGCAGGCTACCGACGATCAGCGTGCTGCGGTGGCCGACATTCTGATCCACAACGATGGAACCATCGCGGATTTGAACACCAAAGTCAGCGAAATTTATGCAACTCAACTGGTCCCATGAAACGTACCCTACGAATCAGTAAATGGGTGATGCTGCTCAGTTTCGCAGTAACGTTGGTGCTCTGGTTGGGATTTGGTGGGCGAGCCGAGTTCGTGGCCTCCGACGGCCCCTACTCGGCGGTGGTCTACGTCAGTGGCTGGCTTGCTTTGCTCGGGCTGGCGTCCGCGACCGTGCTGAGCATGGCGTTCTTTGGAGGTCTGATCGCGAATACCGCGAAACGAGTGGCGATTCAGCAGTCCCGCGCGACGCGGCGCTGAGCTAGATCAGCTGGCGACAGCCGTGGATTGGGTGCGGCTGACGTATCGCACCGACCAGTTGACCGGCTATGCTTCGCCGGTCAGCTTCGCTAGATCGGCCATGATGTGCATCCAATGTCCGGCTGCCAGAGTCACCAGACGCTTGTCCAGTGGCGCGGCGAGTTCTACGGTGCTGCCGTTATAGTTCTGCGCCGTGGCGTTAAAAGCGTGTTGCAAGGCGGTGACCGTGGCGGGACCCACACCGTCGGCGCGCATCAGCAACGCGCGTACGCCATTCCAGTCCCCGTTTGCGGCGAGCATATCGGCCAGATCCGCGCGCATCGCCGCCGGGAAGTTCGTTCCGTGCGAGGGTTTAACCTGCACGGTGGCGTCCCGGTCCACTTGCCGCACTTCACGCAGGTCCGCTTCCTCGGGGGTTCGCGGCGAAATGCTGGAATCGTCTTCCACGTTGATCACCGAGCGCAGATCAAAGAGCGAGGGAATACTGACCTGCACGGTACGCCATGGCTCCATCTCCAAGTTCAAGATCTGGGCCTTGGCCTTAATGTCGGCATTGACGTACTTGCTCAGCCCGTCCGCAGCAGTCTTCAGCCCACTAATATTGTCGATAGCCACCTCATAGCGCACCCAATAACGCTGGGAATTGACCCACTGTTTGACCGTGTCTTCGATCCCGGTATGGTGAACCGCGTTGGCGCTACGCGTGATCGGAAACAGGTTGTGGTTCTGACCCGGGCCACCCAGATTTTCATTGAGCAGATGGCCGCGGTTGTACTGGTTTCCCAGCTGATCCATGATTGGTTGCGCTCCGCGCGGCGCGGATCCCAGAACATGATCCGGGCCTAGAGGGCTGGCGACCATTCTGGTTCCCACGATGCCGCCACCAAGGTTGGAAGTGTAGAAATCCACCTTGGTGACATGCGTTCCCGCCCCGGTATCCAGTAACCCGGTGCCGCGCAGTGGCTCCGTCAACCGGGTGCGACGCAATTCCGGGTTGATCCGGGCCACAATATCGAACCCGGAATCAAGATCCCCCTCGTACCCCAAACTCGCCAGCCGGAAACGCTGCTTGATACGCGGAAAGTAGGCCGCCAACTCGTCGCTGGCGTTACTGGCAGCCATGGCCAGATCCAACACCTTGCCAGCCGCCTCCAGATCCTCGCACATCTGTTGCTGGCTCCGTTCGGCCGGAACCGGTAGCTCATCCAGAGTTGCCAGCGTGATGGGTCCGCTAAAGCGTGGCTGATCGGAATTGGGCGACTGGGCTTCGGGAACCGCGGCCGGAAGCGAATCATCGGTGGCCGCTGCTTGAGCTTCGGGACTATGTGGTGAGGCAGTTGCCGGGCCAGGTGAACGGTCGGCACCACCCGGTGCGCTCGCAGTGGGCGGGGATGCGGTGCTAGCGGCGCCGTTGGGAGTCCCGGCACCCGCCGGTGGCCCGGCCGTGGTGGCAGGACGCGGTGGTAGAGCAGGAGCCGGTTGGCTCTGCTGGGCTTGTGACGCCAAGTCCGCAGGGACCGCGGCGGCGCGTTGCTCACGCAGCGCACCCTGCCATTCGGCCCGATTCTGTAACGCCTCCCGGGCTCCGGAAGGCGGCGGCCCATCTTCGGGCATGGCCGACTGGATCAGCGATTCGGAGTCGATATCAGTAGCGGAGAACTCCAACTCTGGGGGGTCGGGACGCCCGAAGCCGTAGTTCATCCGTGCCTGCAATGCCAGATCGGGGCCGATCGGCATGGTGACCGAAGCTAACTCCCAGGTGTTGTCCCACACCGTGACCCACAGCGCCTCAATCTCTGCCCACGCATTCAAGCTCAGTTTCAGCCGCGCACCTGCCGCGAGGGTGGCCACCCCGGAAATCGACCACTGCCCGTCCTGGTAGGCCAATTCCGGGATCACGCTAAGCGCCCCGTACAACCCGGCGGTACCCATGGCTTCAATACCACCGGTCAACGATCCGAGCACCACATCCAGCCCCAAACCCGCACCGAAGGCCACATACCCTTCGACAAAAGCCGGAATGAATAGCTCACCGGTCACCGTAAAGCTCGGATCAGCCTCTTCGGCCCCCAGCGTGTAGGATCCGGTGACCGTGATATTGCGGAAGACCCCCGGCCCGAATCCGGATCACTGCCACCAAGATGGCCCACAACGGGATGTTCTGCGAATGCGAAAACAATTCTTTCTCAGTGCGTTTTTCATCGAACAACTGCACCGGCTCGGTGACCTCGATGGTGCCCGACACATCCACCCCACCCTCGGGCAGGATGGTGGCGGTCAGTGTTCCGGCCACGTTGGGCAGCAGCTGGGCGGTGAGCTGACCGCTACCACCCAATTCCAAGGTGCCAGCTTCGGTCTGCGTCACGCTGACCGTAATGGTGCCCGAAAGCTTGCCGTCATCGGCCGAATAATTCAGCGTGGTCGACCCACTCCACATGTCTTGGGCGTACTCAATATGCACGGTCCCGGACAGTCCGGGGATCAAATCCGGATCGATCCCCGCATCGACCGAGCCCTGCAACACGCCGTGGGCATAGTTCACGTTCACATCCACCGATTCCATCCCGGGCACAGTCAGCTGCACCTGCGCACCCATGCTCAGCTGTCCCTGCTCATAGGAGGCCCGCAGTTGGCCACCCCCGGCCGGACCGAGGCTCACCCCGACCTGCCCACTAAACCCGGCCGAGGACCAGCAAATTTACCGATTCCTCGGTCAGGAGCGGGGTGAAAAGGTAATGCAATTGCACCGGCAGCGGGGGATGATGCAGCAGCGAAGGGTCGCTGCGGTTCGGCAACGCCGCCTGGTTACGTAACGCGGGATTGATCCCAAAACGGTAGAGGTACATGCTCGCCACCGTCGCATCATCCGACTCGGCGGCGGGGGAATCCAAGGTGATCCGCTCCAGCTGCCCATCCAAACCGAAATCGGTGTCCGCGGTGGAATTCAGGGCCTGAAAGATCTCACGGCGCAATTGGAGTGTGACGTCGTGAATGATGCTGAACTCAGACACTCCTACCACCCCCGGCAACCGTTGGACAGTGTTCGAAGCCCATCGTGTCAAGCTGGCATTACCCCAGCGTTACACCGGCGTTATTCGCTCAAGCCGGCGCGGGCAATTTCTCCGCTGGCGATGGGCACTGAAAAACTTCGGTGGCGGGCGTAGTCTAGGAAGCATGAGTCTTGCCCAGCCGATCAAGCGTGTTGTTGCCCCGTTCGAAGTCATTAGCGAGTATGAGCCGGCCGGTGACCAGCCGCAGGCGATCAAGGAACTGACCGAGCGGATCCAAGCCGGTGAGAAAGACATTGTGCTGATGGGTGCCACCGGTACCGGTAAGTCGGCCACCACCGCCTGGCTGGTGGAACAGGTCCAACGCCCCACCCTGGTACTCGTGCAGAACAAGACCCTCGCCGCCCAGCTGGCCAATGAATTTAGGGAATTATTACCTAATAATGCGGTCGAGTATTTCGTCTCCTACTACGACTACTACCAACCCGAAGCCTATGTGCCGCAGACCGATACCTTTATTGAAAAGGACTCCTCGATTAATGAGGAAGTGGAGCGGCTACGGCACTCGGCGACCAACTCGCTACTCACCCGCCGGGACACCATTGTGGTGGCCACGGTCTCCTGCATTTATGGTCTGGGCACCCCGGAAGAATACGTGGCCGGGATGGTCACCGTCCGGCAAGGCGAGGAGCTGGACCGCGATGCGATGCTGCGCCAGTTCGTGGCCATGCAGTACACGCGCAACGATATGGACTTTCACCGCGGCACCTTCCGTGTGCGCGGGGACACCGTGGAGATCATCCCGATGTATGAAGAACATGCGGTGCGGATCGAATTCTTTGGCGATGAAATCGAAGCGATTTATACCTTGCACCCGGTCACCGGTGAGGTGATCCGCGAAGAGACGGAGATGTACATTTTCCCGGCCAGCCATTATGTGGCCGGCGCGGACCGGATGAGTCGGGCCATCAAATCCATTGAGGATGAGTTGCAGGTGCGGCTGAGCGATTTGGAGAAGCAGAACAAACTCGTTGAAGCCCAACGTTTACGGATGCGTACCACCTACGATCTGGAAATGTTGGAGCAGATGGGTTTCTGTAACGGTATTGAGAACTATTCACGGCATATTGATGGCCGTGAACAGGGTAGTGCCCCACACTGTCTGCTGGACTACTTCCCGGACGACTTCCTCTTGGTGATCGACGAATCGCATGTCACCGTCCCCCAGATCGGTGCGATGTACGAGGGGGACATGTCGCGCAAACGCACCTTGGTGGAACACGGCTTCCGGTTACCTTCGGCGATGGATAACCGCCCGTTGAAGTGGGATGAGTTCTTGGAGCGCATCGGGCAGACCGTGTACCTCTCGGCCACCCCCGGCAAGTACGAGCTGGGTAAATCCGACGGGGTGGTGGAACAGATTATCCGTCCCACCGGGCTGATCGACCCGGAAATCATTGTCAAACCTACCAAGGGGCAGATCGATGATCTGCTCGATGAGATTCGTGACCGGGTGACCAAGGACGAACGCGTGCTGGTAACCACGCTGACCAAACGCATGGCCGAAGACCTGACCAATTACCTGACCGAACATGGGGTGCGGGTGCAGTACCTGCACTCGGATGTGGACACCATCCGCCGCGTGGAGTTGCTACGCGAACTGCGTTTAGGTGCTTTTGACGTGTTGGTCGGGATTAACCTGCTGCGTGAAGGTTTGGATCTGCCCGAAGTGTCCCTCGTGGCGATCCTCGATGCTGATAAGCAGGGCTTCCTGCGCTCGGCCACGTCGCTGATTCAGACCATTGGCCGTGCCGCGCGTAACGTGTCCGGTCAGGTGATCATGTATGCGGATAAGATCACCGACGCCATGGGGCAAGCGATCGAAGAGACCAACCGTCGCCGCGAGATTCAACGTGCCCACAATGCCAAGCATGGGATCGACCCGCAACCGTTGCGGAAGAAGATTGCCGATATCACCGACCAGCTGGCTCGCGAAGATGCCGATACCCAGGAGCTGCTGAATAACAACCGGCTGGCGAAAAATGCGAAGCGAAGCTCTCCTTCGGCCAGGGTGCGGCAAGATGGGTTGGCGGCGGCTCCGGCCGAAGATCTGCTGGGGCAGATTGAAGAGATGACCGAGCAGATGCACGCGGCCGCAGCTGAGCTACAGTTCGAATTGGCGGCGCGGCTGCGTGACGAGGTGGCGGAATTGAAGAAGGAATTACGTCAGATGAAGAGCGCGGGGCACGCTTAAGCAGGCTCGCTCTCGCGTTCTAGTGGACCGTGATGCTGAAACGTCGAATCTCGGCGGTTTGGCTCTCCCACGCCCGGGAGAGCTGCATCTCCACCTGCCAGAAACCGCTGCTGATGGCTCGCAGTGAGGCGACGTGACGGCTGTGCCGGACCTGCTCGTGGGCCGCATCGGGCTTGCCTTCACGTTCAACGATCAAGCCCGAACCGCATTCGCTCAGCGTCCACAGCTCACCGCTTCCACTGCCCAGTGGCGGGCACAGGTGGATCCGGGTGCCCCGCCTGACCGTGAGATTTGCGCTGCCGTCGGTCTCGATCTGTTCCATGCCCCAATCCTAGAGTGCGCAAGCTCTGTGACGCGCGAGATCGTCAAACTCTGCGCTGCTGTGTCGGCTAAGCTCCCGATGGGCTACAATTGAGGGTTGTACGTAGGGGAGTATCCCAATGCTGTGAACGTCAACACGCGTAAACAATGAAGTTTCGCCGGATGCAGCAGCCGGACATGAGATCTCATCATGGCGGCGGAGAGACTTGCGGTTCCTTTTTCATACCCTTACGACGAAAGGTTGCTCATCTGTGGGCGCTTCAGGGTTAACCCTTCAATTTGAAATTATTTCATTGGCCGCGTTGTGCGTGATCCTGCTTTTGGATCTGCTCTATGTTGTGCGGCGGCCGCACGAACCGTCGATGAAAGAAGCCGGGCTGTTCGTAGCTTTTTACGTCACCCTCGCGCTGATCTTCGGAGGTATCCTCTGGTGGCAGGCTGGCCCACAGTTGGGTCAGGAATTCTATGCCGGCTGGATCACGGAATACTCGTTGTCCATTGACAACTTGTTCGTCTTTATCATCATCATGACCCGCTTCTCGGTACCGCGGAAGTACCAGCAGGAAGTGTTGATGTTCGGCATTATTATCGCGCTGGTCTTACGTGCCATCTTCATTCTGCTTGGCGCGGCCATGATCGAACATCTCTCCTGGGTCTTCTACATCTTCGGTGCCTTCCTGCTGTGGACCGCATGGCATCAGATGAAGGACGATGATGAGGAAGAGGACAGTGAATCAGGCATCGTCAAGAAGCTGACCAGCAAGCTGCCGATCGCCAAGGACTACGACGGAAACAAGCTGCGCACCACCGTTAACGGCAAGCGCATGTTCACCCCGATGGTGATGGTTTTCGTGACCATTGGTATGACCGATCTGCTCTTCGCAGTGGACTCGATCCCTGCGATCTTCGGTCTGACCCAGTCCGCGTTTATCGTCTTCACCGCGAACATTTTCGCGCTGATGGGACTGCGCCAGCTGTACTTCCTCTTGGGCGGTCTGATGAACCGTTTGGTCTTCCTGAAGCACGCACTGAGCTTCATCCTGGCGTTCATCGGCGTCAAGCTGATCTTCCACGCACTGAGCCACAATGAGCTGGGCTTCCTCAACGGTGGACAGCCCATCGAGTGGGTTCCGCATATCAGCACTGGCTTCTCACTCATCGTGATTGCTTCGACCATCGTGATTGCCACCGTGCTGTCGCTATGGACCCCGCTGGGGCGTCGTGCCGCCGCGAAGGCCGAGGCTGAAGCTGCCGCCAAGGCCGCAGTTGAGGCTGAAGGTCAACGCAACGAAAACTAAGGTTTAGATGTAGCTACGCCAATGCCCGGTACGGATCATCCGTACCGGGCATTGGCGTATCGTCAACCGGTGAAGCCTGCGCGTTAGGGCTGAACCGGTGGCTTATTTGGTTCGGGTTCCACCGCTTCGTTGTTGGTCATTGCCAGCAACCGCTTGAAGATGTAGGCGCCTTCATCCGCCAACCCATCATGGTGAAAACTTTTGGTCACCCAAGCCTGCAATCCCTGGACACGCTCGGCGGTTTCCAAGGAAAGGGCACGATCCACGTACACATCGTCGTGATAGACGGCTGCGGCCACCGGGACCTGATTGTTGGCCAGCACCTGGAGATCGTAAAGCGGGCCGAAACTCTCGTACTCGGCCAGCAGTCGAGCGGTGTCTTCCAGTGGCCGCAAGGCCGGATCCTCGGTGAAATACCAGCGGTACACCATCTCTCCGGTCAAGAGCGGGCTGGGAGCCGTGGGGCAGAAGTCGGGGAACTCGCCCAGTGTCCGTTCGGCCGCGAAATTGGTGGCTGCGCCTTGCGCATAAATGGACTCGTGCATTATCGCGTACAACGGGTTCGCGGCCCGGCTGGCTTGATCGTAAAGCACCTGAAGGAAGGTGTCGGATAGCCGTGGACCGCCCGGGGTGGAGACAAATGCTTCCTGCAGCACATGATGCAAGGAATGAATCCGGGTGTTTCCGCCGAGGAACTGGCCAAGCATTTGCACCAGCGGCACGGTCACGGTGCGCCCATCAGGTAGTAGCTCATCGCGGAAGGTGCGCACATGGGTGAAAATACGATCCAGAATGTCACGATCCTGCGGGTACCACGAGAAATATTCGGCATTCCGTTCGGCCATCCGCGCATAGGTGGCCCGGTAGACGGTGTCGGCATCCGCAGTCAGTGAAGCCAGCCCGCCGGTGACCAGACAACGTTCGAGGGACTCGGGGAATAGCGAAAGGTAGCTGAGCGTACAAAAACCGCCGTAGCTTTGGCCCAAGGTGCTCCACTTCTCGACTCCTAAGTGGGCGCGCAGGAGCTCTGCATCACGCACGATGGAATCGGCACGGAAAAAGTGCAAGTAGTGGGCCTGTGCCGCAGCATCCCCACGCAGCGCGAGAGTCTGCCGGTTGGCGGGGGTAGATAATCCGGTGCCTCGCTGATCCAAGAGCAGAACCCGGAATGATTTGACTGCTTCGGCCAGCCAGCCCGACAGACCGGCCGGGCGCGGAGATTTCCCGCCGGGGCCGCCTTGTAGGTACAACAACCAGGGCTTAGTTGTATCGGTGGACACTTCTCGGGCATAAAGATCAATCTTTTCACCCGTGGGGTTGCGATGATCTAAAGGAACTTTAATCCAGTGATCACTGATGGTCATCCCGCTGTAGCGCATTAGCTTCCCACCTTCGCAAGTGCGTCCCCGTCAAGCCGGCGAACGGTCCAACCATCCATGGACGAGGCACCCAGCGAGTCATAAAATTTGATGGCCGGTTCGTTCCAATCCAAAACCGACCATTCAAGCCGGCGATAGCCGCGCTCCACTGCGATCTTCGCCAGTGCCTGTAGCAGGGCCCCACCATACCCGCGGCCGCGAGCACTTTCGGTGACAATCAGATCCTCGAGGTGAATCCCGTGCTTACCTTCCCAAGTGGAATAAGTCAGGTACCAGATGGCGATGGCCACGATACGGCCATCATCTTCCTGCACCACATGCGCGTGTACCTGTGGGGATGGCCCAAAGAGATGCTCAGCAATATCCTCGGCGGTGTTTTTAACGGCATCGGGTTCTTTTTCGTAGACTGCCAGCTCATGGATCAATTCCAGGATCGCGGCACAGTCCTCACTACGTGCTTCTCTAAGGGTTGACATGTGCTTAAGGTTACCTGCTCCGCTGCACGCAAAGTGTAGTACACACGTTCTAAGGTTGAGCTTATGATGGGTGGACACCACGCGGTGAGCGGCGCTGCCGCATGGCTGGCAATAACAACGAACGTCAACCTCGGGTCGGTTAATCTTGGCTTTGGTCTGTTTGAGATGACTCGCTGGGAGACACTGGCAGGAGCGATTATTTGCGCCGGAGCGGCAATGCTCCCGGACGCCGACCACCACTCGGCAACCATCGCTCGTTCGCTGCCGCCGGTCTCCAATCTCGTCACCCGAATGATTTCGGCGGTCTCCGGAGGACACCGTAACGGCACCCATTCCTTGCTCGGGATCCTAGGTTTCGCACTCTTTGCCTGGATTGTGGACAAATGGGCGGTAGCCACCGAAAGCTGGGGTGTTGTCTATCCGGGGGCCGCGGTCTTTGCCGTGTTACTGATTTCTTTCGCAGTGAAAACCATGAAGTTTATGCCCGCTATTTTATGTTGGATCATCGCCGTGGCCGGGGCCGGATTTGTGGGGATGAACGCGCCGGACGAGCGCTCATGGTTCTTTCTGGCTGTGCTGTTAGGCGCAGCGGTCCATATCCTGGGAGATATGCTCACCGTGGGCGGCGTGAACTGGTTATGGCCGATCAAGATTCGGGCCCCGCGTTGGTTCCGCAAACTACCGGTGATCGGTGGAAGCTGGAAGGCCAATGGTCGGGTAGCCATCCCGGTTCTGGGGGCCACCGGATCGAATGCCGAATGGGTCTTGGCCAGCGCGTTGACCTCGTATGTCGTGGTTGCCCTGCTGGTGGCCTGAGTGCCGAGGGCCACGAGTCAGGCTGCTGGAGCTGGCGGCACAGAAGTCCGTCTCCGAGCTACTGACCGATCCGGAGATGAGTGCTACGCCGGCTTCGCCGGGTGGAGGACTCTTCAGCCCACTGCACTAAACCGGCCAGTTCGCGCGCTGTGAGCTGGCCGGTTCGCAAACGGGGAAGGTGTAGCTGACTAGTCTAGGCGTCCCACGCTGGTCAGCGTGACCACCGGGAACCCGGCCTCGTCGGAGTCGTCGAGCGAGATGGTCGCGTTAATACCCCAGTCATGATTCTCTTCGGGGTCTGCGAAAATTTGTCGCACCTGCCAGATCCGCCCGGGCTGTTCGTTCACGATGAACAGTTTGGTGCTGCGGCCACTGGGCCCATCATCGATGTCATCATGTTCCTCGAAATAGCCGTCCATGACATCGGCCCAAGCATCGGCGTCGAAACCATTGTGGCCGTCCAGCTCGCCCAAGGCCTGATCCTGTTCGTCGGCGAACAGCTTGACCCGGCGGAACATCTCATTGCGCACCATCACCCTAAAGGCGCGGGTGTTACTTGTGAGCTTGTCCGGGGCCGGGGGAGTGATCTCCCTGGCATGATCTTCCGGCATCTCCCCACGCGAGAGTTCTTCCCACTCATCAAGTAAGGAAGAGTCGATCTGACGGATCATCTCGCCCAACCATTCGATCAGGTCGCTGAGGTCTTCGCGCAGCGAATCCTGCGGCACGGTTTGGCGCAGGGCCTTGTATGCGTCGGTGAGGTAGCGCAATAGCACGCCTTCGGAGCGAGCCAACTGGTAATACTGGACGAAGTCGGAGAAGCCCATGGCGCGTTCGTACATGTCACGCACTACTGACTTGGGAGCCAGCTCAAAGTCCGCCAACCACGGAGCACCTTGCCGATACTGTTCGAAGGCGGATTCCAGTTTCTCCGCCAGCGGTTGTGGGTAGCTGAGCGTATCGAGAATATTCATCCGCTCGTCATATTCGATGCCGTCAGCCTTCATTTGTGCCACGGCTTCCGAGCGCACCCGCTTCTCTTGGGCGGAGAGCACCTGACGTGGCTTTTCCAAGGTTGCCTCGATCACCGAGACCACATCTAGGGCGTAGCTGGCCGAGTCCGGATCCAAGAGCTCTAGGGCTGCCAGCGCGAAGGGAGATAACGGTTGGTTCAGCGCGAAGTTCTGCTGCAGGTGCACGGTCAACGCATAGTAGTTTCCATGCCGATCCGGCTCACTATTGCGCACCACCACCCCGGTGGCTAAGAGTTCACGCAAAATACCCAGCACCCGCAGTTTGAGTTTACGTTGCGCGGCCGGGGTCTCATGGTTTTCGGACAGGAGCCGACTGATCGTGGCGAAGGTGTTCTCTTCACGTTCCAGCAGGTTCAAGATCATCGAGTGCGAGACTTGGAAGGAAGATTTCAGTGTCTCCGGTTGGGCGTCGACGATCTTTTCGAAAGTCTTCTCGCCCCAGGTTACGAAGCCCTGTGGGGGTTTCTTCTTCGGAATTTGGCGCAGCTTCGAGGAACCTTCGCCGTGCTTCTTCACGGCCTTTTCCATCGCTTTCGCGTTTTCAATCGCATGCTCGGGAGCCTGGACTAGCACTGTTCCGGCGGTGTCGAACCCGGCCCGTCCGGCCCGACCGGCGATCTGATGAAATTCGCGGGCGTTCAAGATGCGGGTGCGGGTGCCATCAAACTTGGACAGGGCGGTGATGACCACGGTACGGATCGGCACGTTGATACCCACTCCGAGGGTGTCGGTGCCGCAAATGACCTTCAGCAACCCGGCTTGGGCCAACTGTTCCACCAACCGGCGATACTTCGGTAACATTCCTGCATGGTGCACGCCGATCCCGTGGCGTACCAAGCGGTTGAGGGTCTTACCGAACCCGGCAGCGAAACGGAACCCGCCGATGAGTTCGCTAATCCGTTCTTTTTCTTCCTTGGTGGCCACATTGATGCTCATCAACCCGGTGGCGCGATCGATCGCATCCAGTTGCGAGAAGTGCACAATGTAGATCGGGGTTTGGCTGGTGCGAATCAGCTCATCCACGGCTTCCTGTACTGGCTCCATGGAGTAGTAGAAGTGCAGCGGGATGGGCCGTTCGCTGTGCGCCACCGTGGTGGTTTCGCGTCCGGTGCGCTCACTCAGTTCATTTTCGAAGCGGCTGACATCACCCAGCGTGGCGCTCATCAATAAGAACTGAGCCTGCGGGAGTTCGATCAGCGGCACTTGCCAGGCCCAGCCGCGTTGCGGGTCGGCGTAAAAATGGAACTCGTCCATGATGACGGTGTTGACATCCGCGTTGGAGCCTTCACGTAGCGCAATGTTGGCCAAGATCTCTGCGGTGCAACAAATAATGGGGGCATCGGCGTTGACTGCCGAGTCACCGGTGACCATACCCACGTTCTCCGCACCAAAAATCTTGCACAGGTCGAAGAATTTCTCCGAAACTAGCGCTTTGATCGGAGCGGTATAGAAGCTGACTTGGTCACGGCACATGGCATAGAAGTGCGCGGCGATCGCTACCAAGGATTTACCCGAACCGGTGGGGGTGGCCAGAATGACGTTGTTACCGGCCACCAGGTTCAAGGAGGCCTCGTCCTGAGCGGGGTACAGGGTTATGCCGCGTTCCGAAACCCAACGGCCGAAGGCCTCATAGATTTCTTCGTCGGAAACGTTCGTTGGATCGGAAGGAAGCAAGTCTGTGAGCATCATGATGATCCCAGCTTATCGGTTGCGAACTATGAACTGGCTCTATGCGTGGTGTACCCCACGGCATTAAACTCGGGTTATGAAGTGGGATCCGAGCAAGTACACAGAATTCGCGGATCATCGGGGTCGCCCGTATCTGGATTTGATGGACCGCGTGCAAAATCTAGCACCCAAGAAAATCGTGGATTTGGGTTGTGGGCCAGGAAATATGACCAAGCTGTTGGCGCAGCGTTGGCCCGAAGCTCTGGTCTTGGGATTGGACTCATCGGAGCAAATGATTGACACCGCCCGCGCGCAGAAGAACCCGCCGAACCTGCGATTCGAACTGGCCGACGCCCGCAGCTGGCAGGCCGACGACACGATCGACCTGATCTTTTCCAATGCCATGTTGCAATGGATCCCGGGACATGAAGAGCTACTCAAAGGGTGGTTGCGGCAGCTCGACAGTGAAGCGGCCGTGGCGATCCAGCTACCCGGGAATTTCTCTTCACCTTCACATGCCACCATGCGTGAAGTCGCCGATAGCCCACGCTGGGCACAGAAACTGTCCGGGGTGTTACGCCATGATGATGCGGTCAGTGAGCCAGTGGAGTATCAACAACTTCTCATCGATGCCGGGTACACGGCCGATGTGTGGGAAACCACTTACCATCAGCTGCTCTCCGGGGATGACCCGGTCCTTGAGTGGGTGCGCGGAACCGCGCTATTGCCGGTCAAAGCGGTGTTAAGTCCGGAAGAATACTTGGATTTTGAGGAAGATTACCGGGTGGCCATCGCGGATAAGTACCAGAGCATTGAGGTGGAGGATGGGCAAAAACTGGTGAACTTCCCCTTCCGTCGCATCTTCATGGTGGGCCAGAAACTCGGTTGAGAAGACCGACCGTCGGCGCGGTTCGGAAATTAATCGCCAGTCGGCTCCGCGTGCTGTGCCCGCGAAGCCGACCTAAGATTTACCAGCCGCGTTCACGCCATTCGGGTAGCTGTGGGCGTTCATCACCCAGTGTGGTGAAACCACCGTGCCCCGGGTAAACCAAGGCTTCGTCCGGGTACTTACCAAACAGACGCTCGCTGACATCGGCAAAAAGTGAAGCGAAGCGTTGCGGATCCTCCCAGGTATTACCCACCCCGCCAGGGAACAACGAATCCCCACTCAGAATCACCACAGCGCCGGAAGAATCACGCACCACAAAGGCGATGGAACCCGGGGTATGGCCACGCAAATGTACACAATCGATCACCACATCGCCCAAGGGCAGCCGGTCCCCGTGCTTCACCGGATGGGAAGTGGCCACGCCGGACTGCTTTTCAATCTCTGCAGCATCTTCGGCTCCCGCATAGGTCGGAACTGGGTAAGCCTGATGAGCGTCCTGCAGCGCGCGCACATGATCCCAATGTTGGTGGGTGGTGGCGATCCCGGTGAGTGTGGGGTCCGGGCCATCCTCGCTGGCGCTGGAAATCATCTCGGCGATAGCCGACCAATCATCGGCAGCGTCCACCAGTAGCTGCTTTCCGGAAGACCGCTCGGTCAGCAAATAGACGTTATTGGCCATATCGGAAACACTGATGTGGCGGATGACCACATCGTCAAGGATAAGTTCACTCATACGCCTAGCCTAAGTCCCTTGACCGGTCCAAAGCGATAGGCTCGAAACAAACGCCGACGATCCGCTACCGAAAGATAAGCAGTCATGGATACCCTGGATTTCCTGAGCATCGACCCGGAATCTGCTACCGCCCCCTACCAACAGGTTCGTGAGCAGATCCTGAGCGCCATCACCGAGGGCAAGCTCACCCCGGGAACCAAACTCCCCTCGGTGCGAGCACTGGCCGGAACCCTATCCTTGGCCACCAACACCGTAGCGAAGGTGTACAAAGAACTGGAGAGCCAAGGTGCCGTGGTGACCCGTGGTCGCCATGGAACGGTGGTGCAAGCCGGCACCGAGCGCGGGGTACAGGAAGTCACTGACGCGGCCGCGGACCTCGCCCGAATCAGTCAGATTTGGAACGTGGATCAAGACCAAGCGATTCAGTATCTGAAAGCAGCCTTCAGCTCCCTTCCGAAATAACCTGCAGCCGAGCCAGCCCGGCGGTAACCACCGGCAGAGGGAGTCCGGTGGCGGGTTCAAGCATCTGCCCACCGAGGCCGAAGACAGCACACTGCCCGGCCGCGTTGCACGCCACTTAGACGCGGCAGGCGCAGACGTTGCCGTTTCGCAGGCCCCTGAATCCCGCCTAATTATTGCGCTCACCGCCGCCGACCGGTGCTAGATACATTGAATTTCTGCGCACCTGGTGTCTCGCTCAGGGCGATATTGCGCTGTCCACCGCCGGCGGGATGCTGCTCTGCCGAGTGCAGAAAGCCGCCGTGGCACAGTAAACGGTCGGGTGCTCGCCACCGCGGTTAATCTCACTTCCTGGATGTGCGCTGACCCACTCTTATTCGAATCAGTTTTCGATTAGTATGGGCTGGTGGCTATTACTGCAGAGACTACTTCCGTCGATTTATCACGTTTGGTCGTCAAAGGCGCGCGTGAACACAACCTGAAAAATGTTGACCTCGATCTGCCGCGTGATGCGATGATCGTGTTCACCGGGCTGTCCGGTTCGGGCAAGTCTTCCTTGGCTTTCGACACCATTTTTGCCGAAGGTCAGCGCCGCTATGTGGAATCGCTCTCGGCCTATGCCCGCATGTTCCTGGGCCAGGTTGACAAGCCCGATGTCGATTTCATTGAGGGGCTCTCCCCAGCGGTGTCCATCGACCAGAAGTCGACCAGCCGCAACCCACGCTCCACTGTGGGCACGATCACCGAAGTTTATGACTACATGCGTCTGCTCTGGGCGCGCATCGGGCACCCGCACTGCCCGGAATGTGGCGAACCAATTTCTAAGCAGACCCCACAGCAGATTGTTGATCAGCTGTTGGAGCTACCCACCAAAACCCGTTTCCAGGTTCTTGCGCCGGTGGTGCGCGCCCGGAAGGGTGAATTCGTTGACCTGTTCGCTGAGCTCTCGGCCAAGGGCTTCGCCCGTGCCCGGGTAGATGGCGAAACCATTCAGCTGACCGACCCGCCTAAACTGGCCAAGCAGTACAAGCACACCATTGAGGTGGTGGTTGACCGTCTGGCGATCAACGACACGGTACGCCAACGGTTGACCGACTCGGTGGAAACTGCACTGAACCTAGCCGAGGGCCGGGTACTGATCGACTTTGTGGATCTGGATGCCGAGGATCCTCAACGCATCCGTTCCTTCTCAGAGAACTTAGCCTGCCCGAACGAGCACCCCCTAGCGATTGATGAGATCGAACCACGCACCTTTTCCTTCAACAATCCCTTCGGGGCCTGCGCCGCCTGTAGCGGAATCGGCACCAAACTGGAGGTCGATGAGGCGCTGATCGTCCCGGATGACGAGGTCAAACTGGCCGATGGGGCGATCGCCCCATGGTCTTTGGGTAAAGCCACCACCGAATACTGGAACCGGCTGATCGAAGGCTTGGGTAAAGAACTCGGTTTCGACATGGACACCCGGTGGAAAGACTTGCCAGCGAAGGCTCGGCAGGCGATCCTCAACGGCAAGGACCACAAGGTGGTGGTGCAGTACAAGAACCGCTTTGGCCGCGAACGCAAGTACTCCACCGGATTCGAAGGTGTTATCTCCTATGTGCACCGCAAGCACCAAGAGACCGAATCCGATCATGCCCGCGACCGGTACGAGCAGTACATGCGGCAGATCCCGTGCCCAACTTGCTCCGGGGCGCGGCTGAACCCGGCTTCGCTGT
This sequence comes from Glutamicibacter uratoxydans, assembly GCF_050753455.1. Classification (GTDB taxonomy): domain Bacteria; phylum Actinomycetota; class Actinomycetes; order Actinomycetales; family Micrococcaceae; genus Glutamicibacter; species Glutamicibacter uratoxydans_A. The sequence continues at coordinate 1,983,794 of NZ_CP192736.1, read as the reverse complement.
CGGTGCTGGTGGGCGGCAAGTCGATCGCCGAAGTGTCCGCCATGGACTTACGTAGCGCCGCCGAATTCATGGGTGGCATTGAGATGTCCCCACGTGAGGCCCAGATCGCCGCACAGGTGCTCAAGGAAATTGCGGCCCGCATGCGCTTCTTGCTCGACGTGGGCCTGGAATACTTGACCCTCGAGCGTGCCGCCGGGACCCTGTCCGGTGGGGAGGCGCAGCGTATCCGCTTGGCCACTCAGATCGGTTCGGGACTGGTCGGGGTGCTCTATGTGCTCGATGAGCCATCCATTGGTCTGCACCAGCGCGACAACCGCCGACTGATCGATACCCTGATTCGTTTACGGTCCTTGGGCAACACCCTGATCGTGGTGGAACACGATGAGGACACCATCGCCGAAGCTGACTGGATTGTTGACATTGGTCCGGGCGCCGGGGAACACGGTGGCACCGTGGTGCACTCCGGATCGCTTGAAGAACTGAAAAACAATGAACATTCGATCACTGGCGATTATCTGGCCGGCCGCAGGCAGATCGCCATTCCTGCCAAGCGCCGCAAAGTGGACAAAAAGCGCATGCTTCAAGTGGTGGGCGCCAAAGAAAACAACCTGCAAAATGTCACCGTCGATTTCCCCTTGGGTGTGTTCACTGCGGTGACCGGTGTGTCAGGTTCGGGTAAATCCACCTTGGTCAACGACATCCTGTACAAGGTGCTGGCCAATAAGCTCAACGGGGCAAAGCAGGTCCCCGGACGGCATACCCGGGTGCAGGGTCTGGAACATTTGGACAAGGTCGTGCACGTGGACCAGTCACCGATCGGCCGCACCCCGCGCTCCAACCCGGCCACCTACACCGGCGTCTTTGACCATATTCGCAAGCTCTTCGCCGAAACCAATGAGGCGAAGGTGCGCGGCTACCTCCCAGGCCGGTTCTCATTCAACGTCAAGGGTGGTCGTTGCGAGTCCTGCTCGGGCGATGGCACCTTGAAGATCGAAATGAACTTCCTGCCCGACGTGTATGTGCCCTGCGAGGTCTGCCACGGTGCCCGCTACAACCGCGAAACCCTGCAGGTACTGTACAAAGGCAAAAACATTGCCGATGTGCTGGATATGCCGATTAGCGAAGCTGCGGAGTTCTTCGCCGCGTTCACCCCGATCGCCCGCCACCTGAACACCCTGGTCGACGTGGGCTTGGGCTATGTGCGGCTCGGTCAGCCGGCCACCACACTTTCCGGTGGTGAGGCGCAGCGTGTGAAGTTGGCGGCCGAACTCCAGAAACGTTCGAACGGCCGGTCGATTTACGTGCTGGATGAGCCGACCACCGGTCTGCACTTCGAAGATATTCGTAAGCTCCTGACCGTGCTGCAAGGGCTAGTGGAAAAGGGCAACACCGTCTTGACCATTGAGCACAACCTCGATGTCATCAAGTCAGCCGACTATGTGATCGATCTGGGTCCCGAAGGTGGCTCCGGTGGTGGCACCATTTTGGCCATCGGTACCCCAGAAGTCGTGGCCAAGGCCCCCGAATCGCATACCGGACGCTTCCTCAGCGAAGTGTTGAGCTAGCTCAGCTACTTCCCGCGCGATGGATCGCCGCTGGCACCCGAGATCCGCCTCTCAATGCTGGGATGGCGGGTTTCGGGTGCAAAGCGTGCGAGAATTGCTAAGTGATGTTGTCGGTTTCAAGTGTGCTTTTTGATCTTGATGGGACCCTAGTGGATCCCGCGGGAGCCATTACTGCGGGTATCCGTTATGCGTTGCGTACCCATGGTCTGCCCGACCCGGGGGAAGACCGGGTGGCCGCGTTGATCGGTCCACCGCTGCACATCGGATTACGCACCTTAGCTGGCGTGGATGATGCCAACATTGACCAGATCATTGCCACCTACCGGGAGCAGTATGCCCGGCAGGGCATGGCCCAGTCACAGATTTACCCCGGGATCACCCAACTATTGGCACAATTGCGCGACGCCGGAATGTACCTCGCAGTGACGACCGCGAAACCGGAACCCATCGCACGGCAACTGCTGGAAGTCCAAGGATTGGACAGCGCCTTCGATGCCGTGCACGGTAACCGTGGCGAGGTGGGTGAACACGGATCCAGCAAGGCCCACATTGTTGCCGCCGCGGTCCACCGGGCGGATCTGGACCCGCAGAGCGCTGTCGTGGTGGGGGACCGCTACTATGACCTTGAAGCCGCTCGCGACAATCATATCCGAAGCATCGGTGTGCGGTGGGGCTTCGCCCAGGGATCGGAATTAGCGGTGGCTGATCATGTGGTGGATGACACCACCGAACTAGCGGCACTGCTGCTGGGAGCAACAACACCCAGCGCACTGAAGAACGATGTAGAACCTCAGGAAGGCACCAACTAATGAGCCTGTACACGATGACTCGATCGTCGATCCGTGTGGCCTTGCATACGCTGTGCCGGCCCGAAATTACCGGGCTTGAAAACGTTCCCAAGGACGGCTCGTTCATCGTTGCCTCAAACCACCTGTCCTTCTTGGACTCCATCATCATTCAGGCGTTGACTCCACGAGATGTCGCATTTTTTGCGAAGGCCGAGTATTTCACTACCCCCGGCATCAAGGGCAAGGTGATGAAGACTTTCTTCGAATCCGTGGGCTCCATCCCGGTGCAACGCGGGGAGCAGGCGGCCAGTGTCGCCGCTCTGGACTCCCTGGTTGACGTGCTCGAAGCTGGCAGCGGGATTGGGATTTACCCCGAAGGTACACGTTCGCGCGACGGGAAACTCTACCGTGGGCGTACCGGTGTGGGGTGGCTTGCGCTGACGACCGGAGCACCGGTGATCCCGGTAGGTTTGATTGGTACCGAAAACCTTCAACCGGCCGATCAGAAGGGAATCCGACCCACTAAATTCTCGATCCATTACGGTGAACCGCTGTATTTTGAACAAATGGGACGTAAACACCCTTTGCCTGAACGCCGTAAGGCTACCGACCGGATCGTGGACGCCATCGCCGAACTGACCGGCCAAGAACGCGTCGCCGCCTACAACCAGTTACCACCGGACGCGAAATAACCATGGCCGATCCAGCATCCTACCGCCCGAAAACCTCGGATATTCCCACCAAACCAGGGGTGTACCGGTTCCGGGATGAACATGGGCGGGTCATCTATGTGGGTAAGGCCCGGGTGCTGCGCAACCGACTGTCTTCCTATTTCGTCAACCCCGCACGGCTTAGCCCGAAAACCCATGCGATGGTCTTCAGCGCGGCCAGCGTGGAATGGACGGTGGTCGCCACCGAACTGGAAGCCCTGCAGCTGGAGTACACCTGGATCAAGGAGTACAACCCCCGATTCAACATTGTCTTCCGCGATGACAAATCCTATCCCTATCTCGCGGTGACCTTGAATGAAAAATATCCGCGCGCCCTGGTGATGCGTGGGGACCGCCGCAAGGGGGTCAAATACTTTGGCCCGTTCTATCCGGCGAAGGCCATCCGTGAAACGCTCGATACCCTGCTGAGGGTTTTCCCGGTCCGCAGTTGCTCTCCCGGAGTGTTCAACCGTGCCCAAGCCTCGGGGCGGCCTTGCCTCCTGGGATATATCGACAAATGCGCTGCCCCGTGTGTGGGACGCGTAGACCCGGACGAGCACCGGAAACTTGCTGAGGACCTGTGTACCTTCATGGGCGGTGAAGCAACCCGTTTCATCAAAGACCTCGAAGCGAAGATGGCCGCGGCCGTGGCCGAACTAGAGTACGAGCAGGCTGCCCGGTATCGGGACGATATTGCCGCACTCAAACGGGTCTTTGAACGCAATGCGGTGGTGCTGGCAGAGAACACCGATGCCGATATTTTCGGTTTTCACGAGGACGAACTGGAAGCAGCGGTACAAGTTTTCCACGTGCGTGCCGGTCGGATCCGCTCCCAGCGCGGCTGGGTGGTGGAGAAAGTCGCCGACCACACGCCCGAGGAGTTCGTGGAGCACCTGCTCACCCAGGTCTACGCCGATCATCCGGACCGGATTCCGCGTGAAATTCTCGTCCCGGTCCTACCGGTGGATATCAACGATGTCACCACCTGGCTCTCAGAGCTACGCGGTTCGCGGGTCTCGCTTCGCATTCCACAGCGCGGCGATAAGGCGGCGTTGGCACAGACCGTGGTGGAAAACGCCGAACAGTCGCTGCGTCTGCATAAGTCCAAACGTGCTGGCGACATTTCCACCCGCTCGGCGGCCCTGCAGGAGTTGCAGGAAGCCCTGGGCACAGATGAAGCATTATTACGCATTGAATGCTATGACGCCTCACATACCCAAGGCACCAACGTGGTGGCCTCTATGGTGGTCTTCGAAGACGGGCTTCCGAAGAAGAGCGAATACCGCAAGTTCTCAATTACCGGGGAAGCGGCGCGTGATGACACCGCGAGCATGTATGACGTGATCTCCCGCCGGTTTACCCGCTACTTGAAGGATCAGGTTGACGCGAAATCCTTCACCAGTGGGGCCATCGATGGCAGCGAACCGGAAATGAAAAAATTCGCGTACCCGCCTTCCTTGGTCATTGTTGACGGTGGGCCACCCCAGGTGGCCGCTGCGCAGCGTGCGCTGGATGATTTGGGTATTGACGACATCCCCGTGGTGGGATTGGCCAAACGTTTAGAAGAGCTCTGGTTGCCGAATGACCCGTTCCCGGTGATTCTGCCCCGTTCCTCCGCTGCCCTATATCTGGTGCAGCGTTTACGCGACGAGGCCCACCGCTTCGCGATCACTTTCCACCGCGCCAAACGTTCCAAATCGATGATCGAGTCCGAGTTGGACAAAATTCCGGGACTTGGAACCGCGAAACAAGAGGCGCTGCGCAAGCACTTCGGGTCAATGAAAAAAATTCGTGCCGCCAGCATCCAAGAGTTAATGCAGGTTAAGGGCGTGGGTGAAAGGTTAGCCACCAACATTCAGGAATCTTTGCAAATCACGTCATCAGGCGCGGTTAATATGACCACCGGAGAAATTCTCGACTAGCCTTAAGTTATGACGGTCGAGTACAAGACAGTAAAACCTCCGGAAACCGAGCTAGTGATTGTCACCGGGATGTCCGGTGCCGGACGCACCACCGTGGCCCACGCCTTGGAAGACCTCGGTTGGTACGTGGTGGAGAACCTTCCACCGTCGATGCTGGGGATGCTCACCGAGCTGATGAGCCGCTCGCAAGGCGGTCTGCCCAAGGTCGCGGTGGTCATGGACGTTCGCTCCAAGGACCTATTCCCCGAAATGCGGGGCGCACTTAGTTCCCTCACGGCCGGGGGCGTGGGCTATCGACTGTTCTATCTGGATGCCGACAATGATGTGTTGGTTCGGCGTTTTGAACAAGGCCGCCGACCCCACCCACTGCAGAGTGACGGGCGCATCCTTGATGGGATTGAACGGGAACGCGATGTCACCGCCGAACTGCGCGAGGCCGCCGAAGTAATTCTGGACTCCTCAGAGATGTCCGTGCATGACCTGGCTCGCTCCGTCATTGAACTCTTCAGTGACTCCGGTCCAGTGGTGTTGCGCTTGAACGTGATGAGCTTCGGCTTCAAATACGGGTTGCCCACCGACGCCAACTATGTGGCTGACGTGCGATTCATCCCGAACCCGCACTGGGTTCCAGAACTCCGGCCGAAAACCGGGCAGGACCCCGAGGTGTCCGAGTACGTATTGGGAAATCCTGGAACCGAGGAATTTATCAGCCATTACCTGCGCGCCCTGGAACCGGTTTTCGAGGGATACCGCCGCGAAAATAAACACTATGCGACCCTTGCGGTGGGTTGCACCGGTGGCAAACACCGTTCGGTGGCGACCGCCATTGAGCTGGGGCGCCGTTTAGCGCAATTACCGAATGTCCGGGTCAAGGTTACCCACCGTGACCTAGGCCGCGAGTAGGCTGGGGAACGCACGTGGTATTTGCAACAGGGCCGATCCCGATTCAGGGACTGAGCCGCGATGACTCTTCGCACAACCCCTCAGTGGTGGCACTTGGCGGCGGACATGGGCTGTCCGCGTCACTTGCCGCATTACGCCGGTTAACCACCGCATTGACCGCCATTGTGACGGTGGCCGATGACGGCGGAAGCTCCGGACGGTTGCGCGAGTCTTTTCCGGTACTCCCGCCCGGGGATCTGAGGATGGCGCTGGCTGCACTGTGTGACGATAACGACTGGGGTCGCACCTGGCGTGATGTCATGCAACACCGATTTGAGGCACAGCTGAACGAAGGTGAGCCGCTGAACGGGCACGCGGTAGGAAACCTACTGATCCTCGCCTTGTGGGAACTCCTTGATGACCCGGTCGCCGGGCTACGCTGGGCCGGGGCTCTGCTCGGTGCACGCGGCCAAGTGCTACCGATGAGCACGGTGCCATTGACCATTCACGGTGAAGTTTTACAAGCCGACGAGCAGGACAATCTGCGCCGGGTGCGGATCAGTGGTCAGGCGGAGCTGGGTAAAGCCGGAAGTAACACGTTGATCACCAATGTGAACTTAGAGCCGGTCGGAGCACCAGCCTGTATCGAGGCCTTGGAAGCTATTGACTTGGCCGATTGGGTGATCCTTGGGCCTGGTTCTTGGTACACCTCAGTTCTGCCGCATCTGCTTCTTCCGGAAATGCGTGGGGCGCTGGCCGCAACCACGGCCAAGAAGGTGCTGACAATGAATCTCTCGATGAACACCGCAGAAACCGGCGGGATGGATGAAGTTGCGCATTTAGAGGTCATTGCCAGGTACGCGCCGGAAATGAAATTTGATGCGATTATCGCTGATGAATCGAAGATTTCGAACCCCGAGCGTTTTGAGCTTGCAGCACAAAAACTGGGTGCGCGTGTCTTTTTCGGTAGAGTAGGAGTATCCGACGGTCGTGCTGTTCACGACCCGTTGCGACTCGCGGCGGCCTATCACGAGGTATTCACCGCCATCGGTTCGTAGGATGAAGAACCATGTAAGGGAGTTTGATTCATGGCATTGACGGCTTCCGTCAAAGACGAGCTGTCCCGGGTAGAAATCCGCAAGCCCTCGGTCCGTAAGGCCGAGGTTTCCACCATGCTGCGGTTTAGCGGCGGCTTGCATATTGTATCCGGACGTATTGTGATCGAGGCAGAGGTTGACCTAGCCGCCACGGCACGTCGGCTGAAACTGGCAATCTCAGAACTTTATGGTCACGATGCCGAAATCGTGATGGTCACCGGATCCGGCATCCGCAAGGGCAGCCGATACATTGTGCGGGTGGCCAAGGACGGTGAGGTCTTAGCCCGCCAAACCGGGCTTTTGGATGCCCGGGGACGCCCGGTTCGAGGGCTGCCTTCGGTGATCGTGAACGGTTCCACCGCCGACGCCGAAGCCGTCTGGCGCGGAGCGTTCCTCTCCCACGGTTCGTTGACCGAACCCGGACGCAGCTCGGCTTTGGAAATTACCTGCCCCGGACCGGAGGCCGCGCTGGCGTTGGTCGGTTCGGCCCGTCGGCTCGATATTACCGCCAAGGCCCGTGAAGTACGTGGGGTAGACCGTGTGGTGATCCGTGACGGAGACGCGATCGCGCAACTCTTGACTCGCATGGGCGCGCATGATGCGCTGATGGTGTGGGAAGAACGCCGCATGCGCAAGGAGGTGCGAGCCACGGCAAACCGTCTCGCAAACTTCGATGATGCGAACTTGCGTCGCAGCGCCCAAGCCGCCGTCGCCGCCGGAGCTAGGGTGGAACGCGCCCTGCAGATCCTCGGCGATGAGGTCCCCGACCACCTGCGCTACGCAGGGCTGCTCCGCTTAGAGCACAAACAAGCTTCATTGGATGAACTCGGCCGGATGGCCGAACCGCCAATGACGAAGGACGCCATCGCAGGCCGGATCCGCCGCTTGTTGGCCATGGCCGACAAAAAAGCCGGTGAGCTGGGAATACCTGGGACTGAGTCCAGCGTTCCAGTAGATGCACTGGAACAATAATTGTCCCCGTGGGCGCCGATTGCCCGCGGAGATTCGTCCGATTGATTAGATTGAGGAGAATCATGGCTGTTTATTCGCTGCCTGAACTGCAGTACGACTACGCCGCTCTGGAGCCAAACATTTCGGCTCGCATCATGGAGCTGCACCACTCCAAGCACCACGCAACCTACGTTGCCGGCGCAAACTCCGCACTGGAGCAGCTGGCCGAAGCCCGCGAAAAGGGCGAATTCGGCAACATCCCGAAGCTGTCCAAGGACCTAGCTTTCCACTTGGGCGGTCACACCAACCACTCGATCTTCTGGAACAACCTGTCGCCAGAAGGCGGCGACAAGCCTGAAGGCGAGCTCGCAGCAGCCATCGACGAGTTCTTCGGCTCCTTCGACGCATTCCGCGGTCACTTCACCGCAGCTGCCATGAGCCTGCAGGGTTCGGGTTGGGCCGTATTGGCCTACGAGCCAATCGGCGGCCAGCTGGTTATCGAGCAGCTCTACGATCAGCAGGGCAACATCCCAGTGGCAACCACCCCACTGCTGATGCTGGATATGTGGGAGCACGCCTTCTACCTGGACTACGTCAACGTCAAGGCCGACTACGTCAAGGCTTTCTGGAACATCGTGAACTGGGCCGACGTCCAGGCACGCTTCGCAGCAGCCCGCAATGGTGCCGCTTCGCTGGTTGTCCCAGGTAAGTAGTTAAAACACAGCGGTTACCCGCCTCACATCTGCGTTCCAGTAACGTAGGATGTTAACAATGTGTTTCGAACCCCGCCTCGACGGGGTTCGAAACACGACACAACGGAGTGTCCTTCCAATGAAAGGCCACTTCCGTTAGCACACGGCAAGTGGCGTCAGCATCCCCGTTTAGAGGAGATAGTCTCGTGACAACCCGTGTTGGAATCAACGGCTTCGGACGCATCGGGCGCAACTACTTGCGCGCTGTTCTGGCCCAGAACGCCGATATTCAGGTGCTTGCCGTCAACGATCTGGGCGACATCAACGCCTTGGCCCATCTGGTCAAATTCGACTCCATTCTTGGAGTTCTGGATCAGCCGGTCAGTGTGGAAGGAAACTTCCTGATCGTCGGCGAACAACGTATTCAAGTCTTTTCCGAAAAGAACCCGGAAAATCTGCCTTGGGCTGACCTTGGTGTTGACATCGTAATCGAGTCCACCGGACGCTTTACTAAAGCCGCCGGCGCACAGAAGCACCTTGATGCCGGCGCCAAGAAGGTCATCATTTCCGCTCCAGCTAAGGGCGAAGACATCACCATTGTGATGGGCGTCAACGACCAGAACTACGATCCGGCCGCGCACCACATCATCTCCAACGCCTCGTGCACCACTAACTGCTTGGCTCCGGTTGCCAAGGTGCTGAACGATGAATTCGGCATTATTGATGGCATGATGACCACCATCCACGCGTACACTGCGGATCAGCGCCTGCAGGACGCCCCGCATAAGGATCCACGTCGGGCTCGGGCGGCAGCCTTGAATATGATCCCGACCTCCACCGGCGCCGCGAAGGCCATCGGTAGTGTGCTCCCGGAACTGAAAGGCAAGCTGAACGGTTATGCCATGCGGGTACCGGTCCCAACCGGCTCGGCGACCGACCTGACCGTGAACCTTGCTCGTGAAGCAAGCGTGGAAGAGATCAATGCGGTCTTTGCTAAGGCTGCAGCCGAGAGGCAACTAGCACCCTACCTGCAGTACTCCACCGATCCGCTGGTCTCTAGCGATATTGTGAGCAACCCGCACTCGGCGATTTTCGACTCGGAATTCACCACGGTGATCGGTAATACCGTCAAGGTCTTGGCTTGGTACGACAACGAGTGGGGCTACACCGCGCGACTCGTTGACCTGACTCAATTGGTGGGTTCGAGGCTGTAGTCGGATAATCTAGAGTCATGACTTCACAGACTCTCGACGAACTGATCGCCGACGGTGTGCGGGGACGGCACGTTTTGGTCCGCTGCGACCTCAACGTGCCGTTGGACGGCAGCACTGTCACCGATGATGGGCGCGTGCGCGCGTCCCTGCCAGTGCTCAGCAAGCTCACCGAAGCCGGTGCACGGGTTATCGTCATGGCACATCTGGGGCGCCCGAAGGGCGCCGTGGACCCGAAGTACTCGATCGCTCCGGCTGCACATCGTCTTGATGAACTTGCCGACTTCGAAGTGGTTGTCGCCGAAGATGTTGTTGGGCCATCGGCTCAGCAGGCTGCGGCCAACTTGGCTGACGGTAGCGTGCTGGTGATCGAGAACGTTCGCTTCGATGCCCGCGAAACCTCCAAGGATGACACCGAGCGTGCCGCCTTCGCGGCCGAACTGGCCGCATTGACCGGCAACCAGGGCGCCTACGTTAATGACGCCTTTGGTGCGGTTCACCGCAAGCACGCTTCGGTGTATGACATTGCCGCGTTGTTGCCTTCCTACCAGGGTGACCTGGTAGCCACCGAGGTGAAGGTGCTGCAGACCCTGACCGAGGCCCCCAAACGCCCGTACGTGGTGGTTTTGGGTGGGTCTAAGGTTTCGGACAAGTTGGCCGTGATTGACAATCTGTTGGGTAAGGCTGATCAGCTGCTGATTGGTGGCGGTATGGCCTTCACCTTCCTCAAAGCCAAGGGGTACGCCGTGGGCGGCTCACTGCTGGAAGAAGACCAGGTTGCCACCTGCTTGGATTACCTGAGTCGTGCCGAGAAACTGGGCTGCGACATCATCATTCCCACCGATGTGGTGGTGGCAGAGAAGTTCGGCGCCGACGCCGCATATGAGGTGCTGGAAGCAGACAAGATCGAAGAAGCCAGCTTTGGCAGCACCGGTCTAGGCCTGGACATTGGTCCGAAAACCGCCGAATTGTTTGCCAGCTACATCACTAGCGCCAATACCGTGTTCTGGAACGGTCCAATGGGTGTCTTCGAAATCCCGGCCTTTGCCGAAGGGACCCGTCGGGTCGCCGGGGCACTGGCCGAGTCGGAGGCCTTCAGCGTGGTCGGTGGTGGCGACTCCGCGGCAGCGGTGCGTACCCTGGGCTTCGCCGAAGACGACTTTGGACATATCTCAACCGGTGGCGGAGCGTCACTGGAATACCTTGAGGGCAAAACCCTACCGGGTGTCGCCGCTTTGGAAGGCTAACCACATGACCATTTCGCAAAATGGGAAATTTCTTCGCAAGCCACTGATTGCTGGTAACTGGAAGATGAACATGGACCACATCCAAGGGATCACCTTGGTGCAGAAACTTGCGTGGACCTTAAAGGACAACCAGCATGAGTATGACCGTGCCGAAGTTGCCGTGTTCCCTCCCTTTACCGACATCCGTGGCGTGCAGACGCTGACCCTCGGAGACAAACTGGATGTCGTGTACGGGGCCCAGGATCTCTCTGCGCAGGACTCGGGGGCTTATACCGGTGAGATCTCGGGTCAGTTCCTAGCCAAGCTCGGCTGCACCTACGTTTTGGTCGGTCACTCCGAACGCCGCGAGTACCACCACGAAAATGACGCTATCGTTGCGGCCAAGTTGGCTGCGGCTTACCGTCACGGTCTCACTCCGATTCTTTGTGTCGGTGAGGGACTGGAGATGCGCCAGGCTGGGGAACATGTGGAGTTCACCCTGACCCAGTTGGCGGACTCTTTGGAAGGAATCAGCGCCGAGCAGGCTGCCACACTGGTTGTCGCCTATGAGCCGGTCTGGGCCATTGGCACCGGGGAAGTGGCTGGTCCGCAAGACGCACAGGAAATGTGCGCAGCGATCCGTGAAGCGCTGGCTGCACGTTTCGGCAGCGAGGTTGCCGAGTCGATTCGGTTGCTTTACGGTGGCAGCGTCAAGGCTGCAAATGCTGCGGCGATCATGCGTGAGCGCGATGTTGACGGGGTGTTGGTTGGTGGCGCCAGCTTGGATGCCCAAGAGTTTGCTAATATTGTTAGGTTCGAGCATCATCTGGTGACCGATTAAACCCTAGGTAAGGAACCAACGTAGTGGATGTCATTGAGATTGTTCTGCAGGTACTACTGGGAATTACCAGTGTCCTGTTGACCATGCTGATCCTGCTGCACAAGGGTCGCGGTGGCGGAATGTCAGATATGTTCGGCGGCGGGGTAACCTCATCTTTGGGTTCATCCGGTGTGGCCGAACGTAACTTGAACCGCGTCACCATCGTCTTGGGCCTGATTTGGGCAGCGGTGATCATCGGATTAGCACTGATTATGCGCTTCAGCATCGAATCCTAAGCATTAGAACGACAAGCTCTCGGGGTTTCCGTCTAACGGAAGCCCCGAGAGCTTTTTAACGCGTCATTACCCGGATGCGAACACCCTAAGTCCGCATCTGGGGCCCAGAGCGACAAATTCTAGCCCGGATCGCTCGAGGAATGCTGCGGTTTAGCTTGCTGCGGGAACCGCCCCACGATTCGGACGTAAATAGATGGGGTCATTGCGGCCAACAGACAAAAAACTCCGAAACCGGTTCGGCCCGTTAGCATGCTGATAATCCCGAAAATCATGATGGATACCTGCAGCAGCATCATATTTCGTGGGCTCATTTTGAAACACCCCCTGATGCCTGTGTGTCTTTCAACGTTACCGGAGAATCACGCAATGCAACAGGGAACGCTCAGCACAATTACTAGGGGCAGGCACGGGATCTAGCGCTCACATTTCCGGTTGGTGCGGGACAGTGGGCATCTCTAAACGCTTGGCAACCCAGTGTGCCAACGGAATGATCAGCCCCAGAACGAGGAAGAGTACGCCCAGTTCGAGGCGACCACTCAATAAACAAAAAACCGCCAGAATACCAATCAACAACTGAATTCCGGTGTGGGACAGGGTCTGCACTTAGGGGTCCTTCGAACGAGCCAAAAATCTCCCTTCACCATAGGATGACCGGGATGAACATCTGGGTGTTAAAGACCTAGGTTGTGGTTAACCCCAGATGTATTAGGGAAGTTGTTACCGCATCGAACGCGATCAAGGCTCAGCGCGGACTTATTCGGCTGAATCGACGAAGGCTGCCTTGTAGTTCCGAGGTCGCACGCCCGCGCCCAGGATCTTTTGTAGGGCGCAAATCATGTTGGTTTCGGCTCTGCGGAGGGATCACGGCTTGGGGCGCTGGCCACACCGTGACCGAGCGCGGCATTAGCCGCCACAGTATGCCAGTTGCACATTCCGCTCGGATGGTCGCCACTGCCGACAACAAGCCCACCCCGTGCTCCAGTCTGTCGCATTTGGCCTGCTACGGAACCGTGGCAGTGGCATGCTCATACATGGCCGCTGAGTGATGGAGCAGATGCCCTACGGGCGCTCAAAGCACTCACGCTCGGTGTGTTGGATGGTCTTGATTCAAAGGATGACATGCCCGCGAATCGGGTACAGACTCTGACCCTCGTCAAGTACCTGGCCACCGCGTAACCCGGAGGCCATACGCACCGCAGTGGCCTTGCCAGCACGCTCTTCCCGAGTGGCCACAGGGTGTGGCGGCGAAGTTTCACTACCTAAGTGGCTCGCTGCACTTTGTGCCCCGCAAGTCGGTGGGTCTGCTCAGGCCCGGGACGGTGGCGTATCGGCCAGCTATGTCGCAGCTCAATACTCTGGTGGCGGGAGAAACAATGTTGGCGCAGGAGTATTTCGCGTCCTTTGTCCCGGAACGTTCAGTTCACAACCTCGTGTGATACTCAGTTTCATCCCGTGCTCAAAGTTCCTCGAAGCGGATCAGTGAGCGGGTCTAGAACTAATCGTTGGTCGCACAGTTCTCCGGATAGGACGGGAAGTAGCTGGCTGCAGTTCCTGAGCGGTGGATAGGCCGATCATTCAGGTGCCGTAGACGGGGATGTGCTGTGGCCGCTAGGACATGAGAAAGCCCTCGAGACAGAGAAAGCCCTCGAGACAGAGAAAGACCGATGCTGGCAACAATACATATTGCCGGCATCGGTCTTTCTGCGGTGCTCAGAGCAGGGAGGCTGCGGCGCGATCAACGAGCCAGCGGGTGGCCACCGTACCCTTGACGGCACTAGCGGGCACGGCATGCTCATTGACCTCGTGCTGGGCGGCTGCCAAGGCGGGGGCCTTCTCGCCGCCGGCCACCAACAACCAGACTTCGCGGGCCGTGTTGATGGTGCTCATGGTCAATGAGACCCGGTCGGCTGGAGGTTTGGGAGAGTCGTGCACTGCGATTGCCCCCAGACCATCTGCACGTGTGTGATTCGGGAATAAGGAAGCCACATGAGAATCCGGTCCCATACCTAACATCAGCACGTCAAACTCGGGATTCTGCGCCTCGGCGGCGGCTTCCTCACGCAGTAGTTCGGTGTAGGCGGTTGCTGCCTCCTCCGCCGAAGCATACTCATCTGCCGCACCCATCTGGTGAACGGTCTGCCGATCCAGCCCTAAGGAATCCAGCTCGGCGAATAACTCTTCGACCTGACCGGCATTTCGATCAGCCGAAGCGGCGTCCACAAAACGCTCATCTCCCCACCAAAAATGCACCAAGGACCAATTCACCGAGTGACGCGCCGGGTTGACCGCTACGGCCTTGGCCACGGCGACTCCCAAGCTACCGCCGGTAAGCACCACATGGGCCACACCGCGTGCAGCAATAGCATCGAGAGTTGCGGTGATCAACCGGGCGGCCACGGCATGAGCGGTGGTGTTCAAATCCTCATGAATAACAATCTGTCTAGCGATCACTGGGCTCAATACTCCTCAGATTGGTTAGATGCAGGCCACGGGTGACCACTTCACCAAAGACGTCGTCGGCATCTAACCGGCGCATCTCTTCGGCCAAACAGTCGGCATTCGGGCGGCGCGGTAGGGAGATCCGTTGGGGGGCACTGCCTGGCAAATAGAGGTGTGCCACCTCGCCGCTCGGACGGGAGAGTTCCACATCGCCGCCCGTGCGGGCCAACCGCACGCTGGAGAGTCCGCCGGTGGACTTATCGGCTGCGATGGTCACCGGAACATCTAGGCACATGGTGAGCCATGCAGCTAGCAGGGTAGTTGAGGGGGAGTTCGCCGATCCCTTCACGGTAATGTTCTTCAACCCTTCGGTGCCGATAAGATCCAGGATGCTCGCCAATTGAGCGCGCCACAGCGTGATGCGGGTCCACGCCATATCCGAATCACCGGCTTGATAGGTTTTCGCCCGCTGGAACAGCGCAGCCGACGGATCCGGATCCTCGGCAGAGTCGGTAATTCGGCGGTGGGCGAGCCGACCTAGCGGGGTATTCGCCGGATCTTGGGGGACACCGTGCGGCCACCAAGCCACGATGGGAGCATCGGGGAGCAGCAAGGCGGAGACTAACGCCTCGTCCGCGACGATATTCGGACCGTGAGTGCGCATCACGATCACCTCGGAGGCGCCGGCATCACCGCCCACCCGGATCTGGACATCCAGCCGGTTCTTGCCGCGTTCGGGGCCGCGAACTACCACGATCACCCGGCAAGGGTGCTCGCGGCTGGCCAGGTCTGCGGCTTCAATGGCTTTCTCAGCGAACCCTTCACGGGTGACCACCAAGAGCGTCAGTACTCGGGAGAGGGCCGAAGCGCCGTGAGTACGGCGCGCAGAAATCAGCTTCTTCGCCACTTGGCTCGTGGTGGTGTTGGGAAGATCAATCATCATGGGCGCCGCCACGTCCTTCCGTCTCGGGCCATCAATTCATCGCTGCTCGCCGGACCCCACGAACCCGGGTGGTACGGATCTGGTTGCTCCTCTAGGCCTGCCCAATATTCCTCGAAGGGATCAAGGATCCGCCACGACTGTTCAACTTCCTCATGGCGCGGGAACAACGGTGGTTCGCCCAAGAGCACGTCGAGAATCAGCCGTTCGTAGGCTTCGGGTGAAGATTCGGTGAAGGCGTTACCGTAACCGAAATCCATGGTGACATCACGGATCTCCATCTGAGTGCCAGGCACCTTCGAGGAGAAACGAATGGTTGCACCCTCATCGGGCTGCACGCGAATCACGATCGCATTTTGCCCAAACTCATCATCCTTATGATCGGTAAAGAGCAAATTCGGGGCACGCTTGAGAACGACCGCGATTTCGGTGACGCGACGGCCTAGACGTTTCCCAGCGCGCAGGTAGAAGGGGACCCCATCCCAGCGCCGGGTGTTGATATTCAAGCGGATCGCCGCATAGGTTTCGGTCTTTGACTTCGGGTTGAAGCCCTCCTCATCCAGGAACCCGACGACCTCTTCGCCGCCCTGCCACCCTGAGGTGTACTGGCCACGGGCACTGGCCGTGCCCAAGTCTTCGGGCAGCTTCACCGCGGTGAGTACCTTTTCCTTCTCAGCACGCAGATGATCCGCGTCAAAGGAGATCGGTTCTTCCATGGCAGTCAGGGCCAAGAGTTGCAGCAGGTGATTCTGGATCACATCTCGGGCCGCACCCACGCCGTCGTAGTAGCTGGCTCGTCCGCCGATGCCGATATCTTCGGCCATGGTAATCTGTACATGATCCACATACTTGTTGTTCCACAGCGGTTCGAACAGCTGGTTGCCGAAACGCAGTGCCAACAAGTTCTGCACGGTCTCTTTACCCAAATAATGGTCAATCCGGAAGACCGAGTCCGCGGGGAACACCGATTCAACGATTTCATTCAATTCACGGGCACTGGCTAAATCGTGTCCGAAAGGCTTTTCAATGACTACCCGTTCCCAGCCCGGATTGGCATCATTGGCCAGCTGATGCTCGGAGAGCTTCTGACAGACCACGTCGAACCAGCTTGGAGGGATCGAGAGGTAAAAGGCATGGTTTCGCCCGGTGTTTCGGGTGCGGGCGAGCTCATCCAAAGTTTTAGAGAGCTTCTCATAGGCCGCGTCATCGTCGAAAGCCCCGGATATGGAACGCATCCCGCTCGCCAGCTGGGCGAACACGGTCTCATTAAAGGGGGTACGTGCGCTGGCGATGATCCATTCACGGGTCTGATCGGCGAAGTCTTCGGCGGACCAGTCGCGACGCCCAAAACCTACGATCGCGAAGTTTGGTGGCAACAACCCCCGGTTCGCTAAGTCATAGACGGCAGGCATCAATTTCTTACGGGCCAGATCGCCGGTGATCCCAAAGAACACCAGCGCGCCCGGACCGGCGATCCGATTCAGCCGTCGGTCGCGGGCGTCGCGTAGTGGATTACTCATTACTTCCTAGCTCACAGCCTCAATCAGCTGGCGAATCCCCGCGGGGCGGTCGGTCAAATGCAGACGCAGCAACGGACGGCCATGCTCACCGCCGGAAAGCACATTGGCATCCCCGGAAGCTTGGGCCGCGATCAAACCCGCAAACCCGAAGCTGCGGCCTGGGATCGTCACGTCTTGTTCGCTGTCACCGGTGAGCTGCAAGTAGACCCCCTGGCGGGGGCCACCCTTGTGGTACTGCCCGGTGGAGTGCAAGAAACGCGGTCCCCAGCCAAAGGTGACCGGTCGGCCGGACTTCGCGGCCAACAGGTCACGAAGTTCCTCCAACTGGGCATCTGCGTGACGGTCCAGATAAGCCTGCACCGCCAGGTATCCGTCCTCCGGTAGCTGCGCTACCAGTGCGTCGAGGGCCGTATCCACGCGATCGTGGGTGGAACCGAAAATCTCGATGGCACCATCGACCGCGTCGGGTGATCCGGCACCTGGGGCGTCAAGCAGCGTGCGTGCGGCGGATTTAGCAGCTTCCACATCCGGCTGATCGAAGGGGTTGACCTCCAACAGATAGCCGGCCACCGCGGTAGCGTACTCAAAAATGAGGAACGCGGCACCCAGCGGAGCGGAGAAGTGGATGGCGGTGGCGTTCTCGTCAACTTCCTGCGGTAGCTCGTCGTAGAGATGGAGCGGCAGCACATCGTCCAGTTCGGCTTTCAGCTCCGGAGCGTTGGCGAGGGCGACCACGGGAAGGACACCCTTGCCCTGCTTGCCGGTGGATTCGGCGATCAACTGTTCGGCCCAATCACCGAACCCGGCCACGGTCTGTGCATGCGGGGCGAAGAGCAGCTTGTCACGACCCGGGGTGACCATCGCGGCCCCCAGATGCAAAGCCAAGTTATCTTCGTCGTCCTCGGTGAGCAGATCCGCGATGAGACCGGCTTCCTGAATCAGCATGTCGATTTCGGCTCCGGCAAGCCCGGCAGGAACCAGCCCGAAAGCGGTCAACGCCGAGTAGCGTCCACCAACCTCCGGGTCGGCGTTGAATACGGCGCGAACGCCCTCACGGTTATCCATGGGGGAGCCTGGGTCAGTGATCAACACCAGACGCTTGGCCGGATCAATACCCGCGGCTTCGAAAGCGGCGGCAAAAACCCGGCGGTGCGAATCGGTTTCGACGGTGGAACCGGACTTGGATGCGATCACCACCACGGTGTGCTGCAAATCCTCGGCCAGAATGCCTGCGATCATCTGCGGGTCGGTGGTATCGCAGACCACCAGATCCACACCGTCATGGGCCACAATGACCTCGGGAGCCAGCGATGAGCCGCCCATACCGCACAAGACGATCCGGGTCAGACCTTCGGCAACAAACTCATCACGCAGATTCAAGATCGCCGGGACGAGTTCTTCAGCGGTATCAAATGGATTAGTCCAGCCCAACCGGATGGCCGCTTCGGGCTGTGCCTCGGGACCCCAGAGGGTGGAGTCCTTCCCAGCAATACGGCTCCCGACCTTGTGGTGCAGTAACTGTGGAAGGTACTGCTCAACCGCGGCTAGAGCGGCCCCGGAGGTCACCAGACCCAGTTCCATTTACTTGGCCTCCTTGAGTGCCACAGCCATATCCGACAACAGTTCATTCCAGGCGTCGTCAAACTTCTGCACGCCCTCGACTTCGAGCAACTCAACGACCTCGTTGTAATCGATGCCCAGTGCCGCCAGTTGATCCAAGACCTGATTGGCTGCCGGATAGCTGCCAGCAATCGCATCGCCGTGCACCTGCGCCTCGGCAGCCGTGGCGTCCAAGGTTTTCTCTGGCATAGTGTTCACGGTCTGTGCGGCAACCAGCTCGGTGACGTACAAGGTGGCTGGGTATGCCGGATCCTTGACCCCGGTGGAAGCCCACAACGGACGCTGCACATTGGCGCCGGCCGCGGCGAGCACCGCGAAACGTTCGGTAGCGAACTGTTCCTGGAAGACCTGGTAGGCGAGCCGAGCATTGGCTACGCCAGCCTGCCCGCGCACTGCTGCGGCCGCTTCGCTGCCGATGGCATCCAGGCGTTTGTCGATCTCGGTATCCAGACGGGAAACGAAGAAGGATGCCACCGAATGGATCTTGGACAGATCCAAGCCGTTGGCCTGCGCCTTTTCCAAACCGATCAGGTACGCGTTGATGACCTCGCGGTAACGCTCCAAGGAGAAAATCAGAGTCACATTCACCGAAATTCCGGCGGCGATGGTCTCGCTAATCGCTTCTAAACCGGCCAAGGTGGCGGGGATCTTGATCAGTACGTTCTCGCGGTCTACCCGCTCGTACAGAGCCTTGGCCTGAGCGATGGTCTGCGCGGTATCGTGGGCCAGACGTGGATCCACCTCGATGGACACCCGCCCGTCAACCCCGTTGCTGGCATCATAGATCGGACGGAACAGGTCGCAGGCGGCAGCTACGTCATCGCTGGTGATCTCGGTGATCGCAGCTTCCACCGACTTATCGCGGTGCTCCGCAATGGCCTGACCGTACACTTCGGCGTTGGCCAGTGCTGCGGCGAAGATCGCCGGGTTGGTGGTCACCCCGGTGACGTTCTTCTCTTCGATGAGCTTGGCCAGCGAACCACTGGTGAGTCGTTCACGGGACAGATCATCTAGCCAGATCGAAACTCCGGCGTCGGATAGTGCCTGAGTGTTTGGATTGCTCATGAGTAAATGGTTTCCTTACTTCGCAACTTTGAGAGCAGCGGCAACAACGGCGTCGGTAGTGATACCAAATTCGCTGTAAAGCTTCTTGTAATCGGCCGAAGCGCCGAAGTGGTCCAGCGAGATGATTTCGCCCTGTGCGCCAACGATTTCTCGCCAGCCCATGGCCACGCCGGCTTCCACCGAAACACGGGCGGTAATTGCCGAGGGCAAAACCTCTTCACGGTACGCCGGATCCTGTTTAGCGAACCACTCATGGCTTGGCAGGGAGACCACGCGGGCGGCAAGACCTTCGGTGGCCAGTCGTTCGCGGGCTGCCACGGCCAGTTCAACTTCCGAACCGGTGGCGATCAAAATGACATCCGGGGTGACCTCAGCACCATCACGGACCGCTTCGGCCAGAATGTAGCCACCCTTCAAGGTGCCTTCTGCTGGACGGAAGCCTGGTGCGCTGCGATCGAAGACCGGCAGGTTCTGCCGTGAAAGCACAATGCCCGAAGGGGTGTCCTTCAGCTCCAGCATGCCCTTCCACGCGTAGGAGACCTCATTGGCATCAGCCGGACGCACCACATCGAAGTTCGGGATGGCGCGCAGCGAAGCCAGCTGTTCGACCGGCTGGTGGGTTGGGCCGTCTTCACCCAAACCAATGGAATCGTGAGTCCACACGAAGATCGATGGCACACCCATCAGGGCGGCCAAGCGAATCGCCGGACGCTGGTAGTCGGAGAAGATCAGGAAAGTGCCGTTGAAGGCGCGGGTTGGCGAAGCCAACACGATGCCGTTGGTGATCGACGCGGCAGCATGCTCACGAATACCAAAGTGCAGCACGCGGCCATAGGGGTCGGCGCTCCAAGTCTCGGTGGAACGCTCGGCCGGGGCGAAGGACTTGGCGTTGGTGATCGTGGTGTTATTCGAACCGGCCAAATCTGCGGAGCCACCCCAGAGTTCAGGAAGGACATCGGCTACAGCGTTAATGACCTTTCCGGACGCGGCACGGGTGGCAAGGGACGTGCCGGCTTCGAAGACTGGAAGCTTCTGCTCCCAACCTGCCGGGAGCTCGCCAGCTTGCAGGCGTTCGAGCAGCTGAGCTTCTTTGGGGTTAGCCGCGGCCCAGGTATCAAAGCGTTGCTGCCATTCGGTATGTAGCTTCGCACCGCGATCAGCTACCTGACGAGCGTGACCCAGCACCTCATCAGCGATATGGAAGCTTGCTTCCGGGTCGGCGCCCAGGATCTGCTTCAACCCGGCAACCTCTTCGCCACCGAGCTTCGAACCGTGAATGCCGCCGGTGTTCGCCTTGGTAGGCGAAGGCCAGCCGATGATGGTACGCAGGCTAATGATCGATGGGCGGCTGGTTTCGGCCTTGGCCGTGCGAATCGCGGAATCCAGCTCAGCCAGATCCTCCACGTAGTTTCCGGTCTTAACCCAGTCCACACGCTGTGTGTGCCAGCCGTAAGCCTCGTAACGCTTGAGCACGTCTTCGTTGAAGGCAATATCGGTGTCGTCTTCGATGGAGATCTTGTTGTCGTCATAGATCACCACAAGGTTGCCCAATTGCTGATGTCCGGCCAGCGAGGAAGCCTCGGAGGTGACACCTTCTTGCAGGTCGCCGTCGGAGGCAATGACGTAGATGGTGTGGTCAAAGACGCTAGTGCCAGCAGGCGCCTGAGCATCGAGCAGACCACGCATGCGGCGCTGGGCGTAAGCGAAGCCCACGGAGGAAGCCAAACCCTGACCCAATGGGCCGGTAGTGATCTCCACCCCGTCGGTGTGACCATATTCCGGGTGACCTGGAGTCTTGGCGTCCCAAGTGCGTAGCGCTTCCAAATCTTTCATTTCCAGACCGTAGCCGGAAAGGAAGAGCTGCAAGTAGAGGGTCAGCGAAGTGTGACCGGGGGAAAGGATGAAACGGTCGCGGCCGATCCACTGTGGATCATTCGGATCGTGGCGCAGGTGTTTCTGGAAAATCAGATACGCGGCCGGAGCCAAGCTGATGGCGGTACCGGGGTGACCGTTACCGACCTTTTCCACGGCATCGGCGGCCAATATACGGGCCGCATCGATGGCCTTGCGGTCTAGTTCGGTAAGTGAAAATTCTTCAACTAAGGATTCAGTCGCCACTGCGGCGTTTCCTTCCATTCAGGCTTGAGGCGGGGTAGGGTCCCGCTGGCACGCAATACGCCGTCGACCTAAGTACCCGTGGCGTTCAAACTCGGGACAAGGCAGCGACGGCGCAACTGCAAACCACTCTATCGCGGAACGACTGTTTTATGCGCGGCCTTAACCAAGATGACACGGGTAAAGCACGCAAAATTGCGTTGCGAGCCAAGGCTTTGTCCGCGATGAGTCTCTAGAAGCCCGCGGCCAGCGGACGCAGTAGTTCCAAAGCGCAACAGTAGCTGACCAGAAGTACAACGTTCCAATGTTGTGAGCGTCAAATATACAAAGGCTAGAATTTGTATAGGCTTTAGCTGTCGTGCGGCGAGTCTGATGTTGCAACTTGGAGTGGCCGCGCCGGTGCACAATCCATGCGCAGTTGTCACGGGAGACCTGTTGCAGGTGGCAGCGTGCCAGTGCCGTTGGCCAAAGCTGCGCAGAGATGACCGGAATCACCTAGTATCTTGGCAGTTCTCTCCAGCCCTAACTACCAACTGAGTTCTATTCCGCGTAGAATGAATTCGTCTGTCTTGTACCCGTGTAGAACTGAGTGCGTTTAATTGAAGACTCTTACCGTCGCTGATTCGCCGATTCCCCGGTCCTCGCGCCAGCCCGAGGAGAGCACTGGTGAATTCATTAAGCGCAAGGCCGGCGCCTATCTGGCGCTGACCAAGCCCCGAGTCATCGAATTGCTACTGGTTACCACGCTGCCGACCATGATCTTCGCTGAACGCGGTTTCCCCGACGTTTGGTTGATGGTCGCCACCCTGTTGGGTGGCGCAATGGCTGCCGGTGCCTCCGGTTCTTTCAACTGCTACTTCGACCGTGACATGGACATGCTCATGAAGCGCACCAAGGGCCGCCCCTTGGTGACCGGGGATGTCACCCCGCGTGAAGCGCTGACGTTTTCCTGGGTTCTGGCGGTGGCTTCGCTGGCGGTCTTCTGGTTTGGTACTAATCCGCTGACGACCGCTCTGGGCCTGTTGGCGATCCTGCTCTACGTGGTTCTTTACACGCTGATCCTCAAGCGCCGCACCACCCAGAACATTGTCTGGGGCGGTATTGCCGGATGTATGCCGGTAGTGATCGCTTGGGCCGCGGTAACCAACACCGTTGAATGGCCAGCAATCATCCTGTTTATCGTGATCTTCTTGTGGACCCCGCCGCATTACTGGCCTCTGTCCATGAAGTATGCGGACGATTACAATGCTGCATCGGTGCCAATGTTCGGCGCGATCGCCAACGCCCGCCGTGTTTCGGTGCAGGTGGTGCTCTATGCGTGGGCAACTTTGGTTTGTTCGATGCTTCTAGTGCCGATGGGTTATGCAGGCATTGTCTATACCGCATTAGCCGGTGGCTCCGGGCTTTGGTTCGTTTACGAGTCGCACGTGCTATACCGTGAAGCCCAGCGCGATCACTCTCCAGCGGAGATGAATCGCAAGGCCATGAAGGTCTTCCATATTTCGATTACCTACCTATCGATCGTCTTCCTGGCTTTGGCTATTGACCCGTTCGTTGGTAGCCCGCTCTTCCCGTAGTCTTTGAGAAAATTGCCCCCGGTGCACCGGGGGCTTTTTTGTGCCTACATGCTGGAGCAAGATTGCTGATGCAGATCTTCAATGATTTATCTTGCTATACAAGTCTTGTGGTGCAAGGTATCATCATCGTATGCCGGAAAGCTCCGAAAAAATTGCCACGAACCTGCGTAAGGGTGTGCTCGAATACTGTGTTCTTGCACTTCTGCAGGACCGTGAAATGTACGGCCTAGAGATCGCCAACGAACTGATGGACCGAGAACTCAGCGCTAGCGAAGGCAGTCTATATCCGCTGCTGGCGCGGATGAAAACATCTGGGAGTGTCGATACCCGCTGGGAACAGGCCGCAGGCAGCAGGTCGCGCAAATACTACGCAATCACCGCTGAAGGCCAGCAACAGTTGGCCACGTTTGAAGCGGTGTGGAATCAGATCAGCGCTCAAGTTTACGGTCTTCTAGGAGGGCACCATGGTTAACACGAAATTAGATCGGCCCGCGCAGCGCTACCTGCGCCAGCTAAATAAACTCTTGGGTGATCTTCCGGGAGAAGTCAAGGACTCAATTCTGCAGGATGTTGAAGCTCATATTGTGGAGGCTACGGCCTCCGGACGGAATACTGATGCGGTGCTTCTGGGCTTAGGGGATCCCGAACAGTTGGCCGAGACTAGCCGGGTCGAGTGGGGGATTGCTCAGCCGACAGGGGCGGCGCGGTTTGATCGTGGCCGGATCCTGGGCGGGTTTACTCTTGCTTTTGCGGTGATTGCCGCGGTGGTGGTCAGTTTCTTTCTGCGGCAACCGACAGGACAACATCCCGACTCCGGATCCAGCCCGGAGCAGGCCGTGGCGACCCTGTTAGAGCTCTATGGCCCCGGTGTGGCTGTGTTGACATTGCTTCCCGCTGCGCTGGTGCTCAGCGCCCTGTTGCTTCCGAGTCGTGTCCGACGCTGGGGCTTCCTCGGCGTAGCTGCGCTACTGAGCATCGTGGTCTTCGTTGACCTCGTGGGAACCGGGCTGTTCTTTGTTCCGGCGGCCCTGGCGGCATGGTTGGCGGCCACACTGCCCTATGCGTCTCGTCCGGTTGCACGATCCGCCGAACAGCTGACCCTACGGATTCTTGGTGCGGTGTTGCTATTCAGCCCGGTGGTGCTGGTCCTGTCCGGCCTCGTGCTGGGGAATCTAGGTGCCGAACAGATCCCATTGTTGATCTGGGGGCTGTTTAGCCTCGCATTGGCCCTCGGGTACGCGATGAATTGGCGGTTAGCTCACTGGGTGGTCCTCGGTTATGGAATCTTCGTGCTCGGCGTCGGTGTGGTCGATGCTGGCATCCTCATTGCCGCATTCTGGGTGGGCGGAGGAGTCTTGGTGGCTTTGGGACTCTACGGCCTGCTACGGCTATCCACACCAAAGTTCAAAGCACCTACCGAAACGGAGCTTCCTTAAACCACTCACGGCGGTTCATTCTCGAAGTGTGAACGTCGAGAATAAACCGCCGTGCGGTGTATTGCAGAACAGTCTTAGCGATTAACCAAGGGGGAGCGCGGCAACATCGTTGCCCGATCCCAGACATTTGTTACCGCAATACCCAACAGTGCGCTACCCAGCATGTGAGCCAACACCATGCCGATTGGCAGCCCCGTGAAGTGCTGGATGTACCCGATGGCCGCCTGCAGGGCGATCATGAGAATCAACCAGACTAGGGCGTTCCTAAACTTTGGGCCAGCTTGGCGTTTAGCCGCTAAGAACAGCAGCACCAGCACACAGCCGATCAGCAGGTAGACCGGCGCGGTGTGCATGCGGGTAACCAGCAACGGGTCGAACATGTGCCGCGGAGCCGAAGCGTCGCCCGCATGTGGTCCGGTACCAGTGACAATGGTTCCGAAGATGATCGCTAGCATCGCGGCAATCCAGGCGACCCACGCAACCTGCCCAAGGGTCTTTTCTTGGCTCGGGATGTGCTGCTGCTTGTATTCGGCAGCCGTACGGTTCACCAGCAACGTGGCCAGCACAACCAAGGCCATAGAGAGCAGGAAGTGAAGTGAGACCACCCACGGGTTCAGTTTGGTCCAGACGGTGATCCCGCCGATGACCCCCTGGAAAGGGATGCCAGCCAAGAGCACAATGCCCAAGACAAACAATGGCCGGTGAGTATGGCGCAGCTTCCAAATCGAGACGAGGAAAGCCACCGCAATAGCGATCAAGACGAAGGTCAGCAGGCGGTTACCGAACTCAATCAGCCCATGAATTCCCATCTCCGGAACCGGAGTCATTGAACCGGGCATGCAATTGGGCCATTCCGAGCATCCCAAGCCCGACTTGGTCAGTCGCACCGCACCGCCAGAGACGATGATGCCTACCTGCGAGATGAGCGAGGCGATGGCCAAACCGTGCACGGTCTTGGTGACCTTGGTCGGCAATCTGTCGGACCAGCTCGTAGTCCGGGCAGCGGACGAAGACATTAACTTCTCCCTTGGGTGTGGGTGGTTTCTAGTTCCATTTGAACAGCTTTACGGCAGCGAACGAAGCGACACCGGTCCAAACCAGTAGCTGGATCGCCGCCGGGAAGTGGAAGGAGCCGTCGATGAGTGCGGCACGGAGCGCGTCACCCAAGCCGGCCGACGGCATGGCGTAGAGCAGTAGCTGCAGCCAGTCCGGAGAAAGTGAGGCGGGGAAAAGTACCCCACCAACGCCCGCCAGCAGGATCCAGGCGAGGTTGGTGATTGCCAAGGTAGCCTCG
Source organism: Glutamicibacter uratoxydans (assembly GCF_050753455.1). GTDB lineage: Bacteria > Actinomycetota > Actinomycetes > Actinomycetales > Micrococcaceae > Glutamicibacter > Glutamicibacter uratoxydans_A. The sequence goes on along the minus strand of NZ_CP192736.1, from coordinate 1,957,628 downwards.
GGGCGGACAGTTCCGGCAATCAGGAGCCCCAGTGCGGTGAAGCAGCCGGCACCGATTAGCAAGAACAGCAGCGAGGGCAGGATCCCGACCAAGCGTGGTTCCCAGCCCATGAGTAAGGCGCAACAGGTGATCAAAACGACCTGGATCGCCAAAACGGTGAGTACGGCGATGACCTTGCCAAAGATCAGACCGGCCTTGCCCAGTGGGGTGGTGGAGAACATCCGCAGCACCCCATAGCGGCGGTCGAAGCCGGTGCCGATTCCCTGACCGGTAAAAGCCGTGGAAATCACGCACAGCGCCAGAACGCCCGGTGCGGCGGCATCGATTCGCTGCTCAGCTACGCCGTCAAGTAGGTCGGTGAAGGTCAGCGCGAACAGGGCAATTACCGGCATCACAATGGCCAGCACGAGCTGTTCGCCGTTGCTGAGCATCTGAATGGTCTCATATTTGCCGTGAAGCACGATGCGTTTCAGCGGCGGCACCGCGTTATTCCGTGCGGTGCTCAAAGTTGAGCTCATGCGTCCTCGGACTCCTTCTGTGCAATCTCAAGGAAAACATCCTCCAGGCTGCGGGCCTGGAGCGAGATATGGGTAGGCAGCACTTCGGCCTGAGCCCACCAGTTAGACAACCACTGTAAATGCTCGGGAGAGCGCACTCCATCCAGACGGTACTCACCGGGGCTGGTTTCACTCAGGTGCAGTCCCGCGGGAAGTTCAGCAGGCAGACTCAGCCCTGGGCGGGTGCCGAAGGACACTGGGCGAGTGTCCTGCTCCTCGGCGGCCAGAGCGGTCAGTTCGGCAACGGTACCCTGAGCGACGGTACGACCCTTATCGATGATGTACACGTAGTCGCTCAGACGCTGTGCATCATCCATCAAATGTGTGGTCAGGATGATGGTCTTCCCCGCGTTGCGCAACTCCAGAATCAAATCGAAAACCACCTGGCGGGTCTGCGGGTCCAGACCGGCACTGGGTTCATCCAAGAAGAGGACCTCGGGATCGCCGGCCAATGCCGCGGCGAGAGCGACCCGCTGCTTTTGTCCTCCGGAGAGTCGGCGAATACTGCGGGAGGCAAAGGAATGAATGTCCAAGCGTTCGATCAGCGCGTCGATATCGTATGACCGCTGATACAGCGAGGCGACATGTCGCAATAACGGGATGGGGCGCATCGAGGGTGGCAAGCCGCCATCCTGCAGCATCACACCTACCCGAGAGCGCAATTCGGGTTTGTCCCCGAAGGGGTCTTCGCCCAATAACTCAACGGTGCCACTTTCCGGGCGGAGCAAGCCCTGCGCACACCCGAGGGTCGTCGATTTTCCGGCACCGTTGGAACCGAGCAACGTGGTTACCTGTCCGGGGAAAGCCTTGAGCGAAATATTGTGCAGAACTCGAAGCATCCGGTCATTCAGCGCCGGAACTGGTCCAAGATCTTTACACAGCTCACTGATGATGAGACTGGGGGATACGGAAGACACCCATCAATTCTACGCTAGGTCGAAGTTATCTCAGATGAGTCATTGCTCACGGCGCAACTGAACGAAGCGCGATAAACTGGATTCACGAGGCATTCTTCCCTAGATTTGAGGGGCTATTCAAGGATTGAGCATGGTCACCTTAGTAAGTCCTCCCTTACTAGACCTACCGCGAAAATTTGGTCATGCTTGTGTTGTGTATTCATCTAAAGCAAACTCGGTCGGCGAACAGCCGACAAAAGCAGTGGGCGCGATTGGGGATACCGAAGAGCGGACTCGCGACCGTGTGCTGTACGCCGTACTTGAGGACGGGCCAGTCAGCGCAGCGGAGCTGGGTAAGACACTAGGTTTTACCCCGGCGGCCGTTCGACGCCACCTCGATGCCCTGTCCAAGGCTGGGCTCGTTGAGGTCAAGCTCGTCGCAAACCAAAAGTCCGGAGCCGGACGCCCATCTCGGCGGTACGTCTTGTCCCACCGCGGACAGACCAAGCTCGGTAATGACTACCTGGATATCGCCACTCTGGCGCTCAAGGAATTGGGCGAAGCAGCGGGAGAAGACGCGATCCGCGGATTCGCTCGTCGCCGATTCAAAGAGATGGAAGAACGCTACGCCAAGGCCCTCGAAGGAACCGAGGGCCTAGAGAAACGAGCCGAAGTGTTGGGCGAGCTGCTCAACACCGATGGTTTTGTCGGGTACACCCGAGCCGTGGACACCAAACTGTCCACGGAACTGATGCGCAGCGTCCAGCTGTGCCAAGGACACTGCCCGATCCAAGATTTGGCACGTGAGTTCCCGGTGTTTTGCGACACCGAAACAGAAATGTTTGCTCGCCTCTTGGGAGTCGACGTTCGTCGACTGTCCACGTTGGCAAGCGGGGGACACGTGTGCACGACCCACATCCCTGTGGGGCGTGAAAAGGCGCCACGTAGCGCCGAGAAGAGAACTCGAATTCAGTTCACGAAGCAGGAGAGGCCGCGATGACGGATCAGATTTCACATGAGTCTGCCGACCCGGGCGTGATTACCGAAATTCTGGAGAAGAACCCCGAACTCCACGGAATTGGTAATTACGAATACGGTTGGGCTGACAGCGATGCGGCGGGTGCCGCCGCCCAGCGTGGCCTAAGCGAGGCCGTCGTTGAGAACATTTCCCAGTTGAAGAGCGAGCCTGAGTGGATGCTGCAGCGTCGCCTCAAGTCGCTAAAGTACTTTGACCGCAAACCCATGCCAACCTGGGGTGCAGACCTGTCTGGCATTGACTTCGACAACATCAAGTACTTCGTGCGTTCCACCGAGAAGCAGGCCACCAGCTGGGAAGACCTGCCCGAAGATATTAAGAACACCTACGACAAGCTGGGTATCCCCGAGGCTGAAAAGCAGCGTCTGGTTTCCGGCGTCGCGGCTCAGTACGAGTCCGAGGTCGTCTACCACCAGCTGCGCGAGGATCTGGAAGAACAGGGAGTCATCTTCCTGGACACCGATACCGCGCTGAAGGAACACCCGGAGATCTTCCAGGAGTACTTCGGTACCATCATCCCGGCCGGCGATAACAAGTTCGCCGCGTTGAACACCGCAGTCTGGTCCGGTGGCTCCTTCGTGTACGTCCCGAAGGGCGTCCACGTGGAAATCCCGCTGCAGGCCTACTTCCGCATCAACACCGAGAACATGGGTCAGTTCGAACGTACCCTGATCATCGCCGATGAAGGATCCTACGTTCACTACATCGAGGGTTGTACCGCCCCGATCTACCAGTCCGACTCGCTGCACTCGGCAGTAGTTGAGATCATTGTGAAGAAGAACGCCCGCGTTCGCTACACCACGATCCAGAACTGGTCGAACAACGTGTACAACCTGGTGACCAAGCGTGCCGTCTGTGAAGAAGGCGCCACCATGGAATGGGTCGATGGCAACATCGGTTCGAAGGTCACCATGAAGTACCCAGCCGTATACCTGGTTGGCGAGCACGCCAAGGGTGAAACCCTGTCCATCGCTTTCGCCGGCGAAGGCCAGCACCAGGACACCGGTTCGAAGATGGTACACATCGCTCCGAACACCTCCAGCGCCATTGTGGCTAAGTCGGTGGCTCGTAACGGTGGACGTTCGGCCTACCGCGGTCTGGTTCAGGTGCAGGAAGGTGCCAAGGGCACCAAAAACTCGGTGGTCTGTGACGCGTTGCTGGTTGACCAGATCTCGCGTTCGGATACCTACCCATACATCGACGTGCGTGAAGACGACGTCACCATGGGCCACGAGGCAACTGTTTCCCGCGTGTCCGAAGATCAGCTCTTCTACCTGCAGTCCCGCGGCCTGGCCGAGGACGAGGCGATGGCAATGATCGTGCGTGGCTTCGTGGAGCCAATCGCTCGCGAACTGCCCATGGAATACGCGCTGGAACTGAACCGCCTTATTGAACTTCAGATGGAAGGATCGGTCGGCTAAGAATGTCGGAGACCACCACCCGTATCCCAGAAGAGAAGGCACGCATCGGCGCACCTTCGATCCCTGGTTTCACCGAAGAGGGCGAGAACCTCTCGCCATTGAACGAGACCGCAGCCTCCGCACCGTTGGCCGGCGACTCCGTCAAGGGTCACAGCCACGGCGGGGGAGCCGGAGTTCCCGATTCCTCCCGTGCCGGACGTATGGCCAGCTACAAGCTGGAAGACTTCGCACCGTTGACCGGCCGCGAAGAAGACTGGCGTTTCACCCCGTTGAAGCGCATGGGCGGCCTACACACCGCTGAACTCACCGGACCAGCTCCAAAGCTGGAACTGAGCGGTTCAGAGAAGGTCACCATCACTACCGTGCCCGCCGGCGATAAGCTGCGCGGCGTGGTCGCCACCCCGGATGACCGGGTCTCGGCCAACGCGTGGAAGCACGCTGCGGAAGCAAGCGTGTTGACCATTCCGGCCAACAGCGAAGGCATCAAGTCGACCCTGCGCATTACCGGTGAGTCGCTGGAGGCTAGCGCCCAGCACATCATCGTGATCGCTCAGGAGAACTCCGAAGCGATGCTGGTTTTGGATCACGTCGGCTCGGCTGTCCTGTCGCAGAACATCGAGTTCGAGGTTCGCTCCGGCGCCAAACTGACCGTCGTGTCACTGCAGGCCTGGGAAGATGATGCAATTCATGCCTCCAGCCAACAGGCTTCGGTGGCGAAGGATGCCCACTTCAAGCACATCGCGATCAGCTTCGGTGGCGACTTGGTGCGCGTGAACCCCTCGGCAAGCTTTGCCGGGGAACGCGGTGAAGTAGAGTTCTACGGCTTGTACTTCGCCGACGCCGGTCAGCACCTGGAACACCGCCTGTTTGTGGATCACAACCTGCCCAACTGCAAGTCCAACGTGCTGTACAAGGGCGCGCTGCAGGGCCAGGACGCCCACACCGTCTGGGTAGGCGATGTCTTGATCCGCAAGGAAGCCTCCGGCACCGATTCCTATGAAGCCAACCGCAACCTGGTGCTCACCGATGGAACGCGTACCGACTCGATTCCAAACCTGGAAATCGAAACCGGTCTGATCGATGGTGCGGGGCACGCCTCCACCACCGGCCGCTTCGATGATGAGCACCTGTTCTACCTGATGAGCCGTGGCATCGATGAGAAGACCGCCCGCCGTCTGGTGGTACGTGGCTTCTTGAACGAAGTTGTGCAGCAGATCGGCGACGAGCAGCTCGAAGAGCGCCTCACCGACCTCATCGAAGAAGAATTGGCAGTCACCAACAGCTAAGTTGGCCGACACCATTCACAAGCTTTTTAGATATAGAAACGGATACGACGTATGTCTATTTTGGAAATCAAGGACCTGCACGTCTCGATCGACACCGAGCAGGGCGCGAAGGAAATCCTCAAGGGTGTTTCGCTGGTGATCAACACCAAGGAAACCCACGCAATCATGGGTCCTAACGGTTCGGGTAAGTCGACCTTGGCCTCCACCATTGCCGGCCACCCACGCTACAACGTGACCAGCGGCAGCATCAGCCTTGACGGTGAAGATGTGCTGGAGATGAGCGTTGACGAGCGCGCTAAAGCTGGACTGTTCTTGGCTATGCAGTACCCGGTTGAGGTTCCTGGTGTGTCCATGACCAACTTCCTGCGTACCGCCAAGACTGCTATCGACGGCGAAGCCCCGAAGCTGCGCACCTGGACCAAGGACGTGAAGAACGCCATGGAACAGCTGAAGATCGATTCGACCTTCGCTCAGCGCAATGTGAACGAAGGCTTCTCCGGTGGTGAGAAGAAGCGTGTAGAGATCCTGCAGCTGGAACTGTTCAAGCCAAAGTTTGCCGTATTGGACGAGACCGACTCCGGTCTAGACGTGGACGCACTGAAGGTTGTCTCCGAGGGCGTAAACCGCGCTCAGGAAGAAAACGACATGGGCGTTCTGTTGATCACCCACTACACTCGCATCCTGCGTTACATCAAGCCCGATCACGTGCACGTCTTCGTTGACGGCAAGATCGCCGAACAGGGCGGCCCAGAACTGGCCGACCGTTTGGAAGAAGAAGGTTACGACCGTTACCTGAACGTCACTGCCTAAGGAATCAACCATGAGCGAATCAACACAAGCACAGCAGGGCACCTCAGTGACCCCGCTGGATGAGGTCGAGGAAGCGCTCAAGGATGTTATTGACCCGGAACTGGGTGTCAATATCGTCGACTTGGGTCTGCTGTACGGTTTGAAGTACGCCGATGACGGTGCGCTACTAATTGACATGACCCTGACCACCGCGGCCTGCCCGCTCACCGATATTATCGAAGATCAAGTGTCTTCGACGCTGGAGAATATTGTTGACGAGCACCGCCTGAACTGGGTCTGGATGCCACCTTGGGGTCCAGAACGGATCACTGACGATGGACGTGACCAGATGCGAGCCCTCGGGTTCAACATCTAAGACCGTCTGACTTCTGCGCGACCGATGTGCGGAGAAACAACACGTTTCTTCGCACATCGGTCGCGTCGTTTAATCTGCCGAATACCGTAAATCCACGGATTGAAAACCCACGGCGGTGCCGGTCCCGCCGGCGGCTGCCATTAACGCCACCGCGGCGCGGTGGGAGCGCCGGCTTCGGCGGGCCTGCCAGAAAAGTCGGGTAACCAAGATTGCGCCGCTGGCCCCATAAGGGTGCCCCAGGGCAATTGCCCCGCCATCAAGGTTGACCGATCTCGAATCAATCCCCAGCTCATCCAGACAAGCCAAAGCCTGCACCGCGAATGCCTCGTTGAATTCGATGAGTGCCCCAGCCGTGGTGAGCGGTTCGCCGACGCGGGCTAATAGCTGACGATAGGCCGGTACCGCAGCCATCCCTAAAACCTGCGGGTCACAGGCACCATGTCCGGTGCCCAGATAGCGCAGCGCGAACTCGGGGCCGAGCTCATGGAGCCGCGCCTCAGAAACCAGCAGGACTGCGGCCGCCGCGTCATTAATGGGGCAGCAATTTCCCGCGGTGACCGTACCCCCGGGCACGAAGGCCGGGCGTAGGGCCGCGAGTTTCTCGGCAGTGAGTTGCGGGCGAGGGCAGGAGTCCTGCTGCACGAGGCTGCCGTTAACCGTGAGAGGAACTAATTCATCGCTGAAATGTCCGGCGCTCTGCGCGGCCACTGCCCGCTGCTGGCTTTGCAGGGCAAAAGCGTCCTGCCGTTCGCGGCTGATCCCAAAACGCCGCGCAATATTCTCCGCCGCCACACCCATGTTCGGATCGGGGTCCGGGGAAGGAGTAAACCGTGCCCGCGAATACTGCCGTACCGGCTCGAAGGGATCACGCGGCCGCGAAACCCGCCAAGGAGCTGTACTCGCACTTTCTACCCCGCCCGCAATCACCGCTTCGGCCTCTCCGGCGGCGATCATTCGCGCGGCACCGGCAATGGCATCTAAGCCACTGGCACATTGGGCATCGAGGGTGGTCGCCGGCGTGGTTTCGGGCAACTTGCTGGCCAGCGTGCTCACTCGCGCAACGTTCCCGCCCGGTCCGGCAGCGTTGCCCAGCATTACGTGATCTACCGCCGCCGGAGCAATTCCACTATCCGTCAGTAGCTCATTGATGACTGGGGCAGCGAGACGTTCGGGACCCAGTGCCGCGAATTGCTTGCCGACCCGCAAGATCGGTGTGCGACGTGCCGCGATCAGGTACACCCGGTTCATCGCAACACCATTCGGATGCTGGATGCCTGCCTGCGTGCCTTCAGTAGCTGAGCAGTGGCGATTTTGCCGCTTTCGGTTCGCGGCCAGGAGCTGAGAATAACTAGTTCGTGCGGCACTTTGTACGCGGGTAGATAGTTATTTAAGCGTTCACCTAAGTCCGTTAGGTCGCTGAACTTTTGGGACTTGCTAGCCTCAATAAATGCGATGAGCCGTGGTGCCATGCCGCTGACCGGCTCAGTTAGTACCTGTACCTGATCGACCGCCAGCACCTTCCCTAGCCCTTGGGCAATCTCAGTGGGGTATATATTGTTTCCGCCCAGATTCAGCATGCCGCCAGCACGGCCGTTCAGCAGCAGCTGCCCAGCGCAATATTTGCCGTAATCATTCACGCTCAGATATCCGTCCTGGCGGCGGAGGGTGATGTCAGGGTTCAGATAGTCACTGGCCAGCATTGGGCTGCGGACAAAGATTTCACCGGTTGTCGCATCCGGTTTCGGAGGTATGATCCGCAGCTGAACTTCGGGAAACAGTTGCCCGGCAAACTGCGCATCCGAGGGGGGTGGGGCATCGGTGGAATTCCGGTACGCGATCAGGCTGTGCTCGCTCGTGCCGTAGTATTCCACCACATCGACGACCGACTCCAGGGATTGCAGCTGCTGGCGCAATGAGCGCGGCAAACCTTCACCGCCGCTCACCACATAACGCACACTTGTCAACAAGCTTGGATAGTGATCGAGCAGGAGTTTGAGGATCGAAGGAACCGCGACGATGCGGGTACACTGCTGGGCGCGAAGTAGCGCGTGGGCAGCCTGTGCGTCCCAGCGCCCGGTCAGCAAGGCGGTGCCACCGGTCAACAGTGTTTCGAAAGCCGCATACAAGCTCAACCCGTGCGCCAGCGGCCCGGGAATGAGATTAACTTCTGCTGGCTGCGCGTGCAAGATGCGTTGCCCTAGCCGCAAGGTGTGCGCCCAAGAGCTGCGGGAGCGGCTAATGGCTTTGGGCGCCAAGGTGGTGCCAGAGGTGAACACGACTACGAGTTCACTACGCGGATCAATGACCGGCACCGGTGCCGGGTTGAGGGGTTGGCCCGGCCGGGCAGCACGAATGAGCTCTAGCGTCGGTGTAGCTCGCTTCAGCAGTAGTTCATGGTAGGAATCGCAGAGGACATGCTGGAGTCCGAGCTCGGCGATCACGCCGTGGAGACGCTGTACGGGCCAGCTAGGGTCAAGGACAACAACGGGGCAGCCACTCAGTATCCCGGCCAGAAAACCGGCCATGAAATCCACCGGGTCAGCGCAAAGTATCCCAACCCGGTGAAGCGAGCTGTCCTGCACTCTGGAAGTAGCTGCGGCGGTGAAGCTCTCGGCCAGGTCACTTGCCACGGCGTAGAGCTGTGCATAGCTCAGTGCCTCGACGCAGCTCACCACCGCAAGCTGCGAGGGATGGCTGCGCACGTGCGCAACGAAAGTCGTGGCTAGCTCCATGGGGCTTACTTCATCAAACCGGAGTAACTGCGATGCACGGTCATGGCAACCAGAGTGGTGATTGCAGCCTTGAGCAAATCACCGGGCAGGAAGCCTAATGAACCAATGGCGGAGGTACCCATCGGGATTCCGGTGACCATCGTGGTCCAGGGGATTCCGACACAGTACACCAGCAGGACCCCGCCGATAATCGCCGAGAGGAACCCACTGAGGAAACGCCCGACACTCGAACGATGGCGTAGCGCCCAGTACTTGTAGAGTAGTCCGGTCACTAAGGCGCCCAGTACCCACCCCAACAGGTATCCACCGGTTGGTCCGGCAAATACTCCCAAACCACCACGACCTCCGGAGAGTAACGGGAGTCCGGCGGCCACCAAGACCACAATGGTCAGTGCGGACAGCATGCCACGCACCGGCCCGAGCATGGCCCCGGCCAGCATAACTCCCATAGTTTGCAAGGTGATTGGCACGGGGATAAAGCCTAAGGTGATCGGCGGAACCAATCCCATGGCGGCAATCATCGCCGCGAAAATGGCGACTAGGACGGTGTCTTTGGTGGCGCTGGCGCTGCGCGCGGGACGGGTGATTGGTGAAGTATTCATACAGAGTCCTCAATCTAGGTGCTTCACAGGCGGTGTCTAATGCGTTGCGTTGCTGTCGTAGCCGCGGGCGTCTAACGCTTCGGCGGTTTCCTCGGCGATGCGTAGCGAGCGAATGACTAAAGGCACGCTGATCGCCATCGGGTTGTTCTGCAGCCCCCGTGCATGTTGGGCCTCGCGAACCTCGAAGTAAACGCGTTGTAGTTCGGGGATGAAGCGGATAGTCAAGGCCAGTCCGAGAGAGATCTGTGCGGGATTGGCACCGAGGACTCGTAGCGGAGAGACGACCTTTTGGAAAAGGTCGAGCATCTGCTCAAAGGTGGTGCTTAAACTGACCGCATAGGCCAAGACGCACAGGGTGAGCAGGCGTAGCGCGGCCACGGCCCCTTGCTCCCAGCCGGTTTGAATGCCCAACAGCACCCATATCAGGCCGGCAATGAGTGCTAAGGAACTGAAGGGCCAAAGGAGTTGTTTAAGCTGGGCGCGGGTGGAGAGTAACACTGCGACCGCGATAAGTAGGCACAGCAGCAAAACCAGCCATTGAGTCAGCAGGTAAATGCCAATGCTGAGCGCTAGCAGGCTGCCGAACTTCAGCGCAGCGGGCACCTGAGCAAGCCAAGAATTATTGCGTACTCCTAACATTGGGCGCTCCACCGGCGGTAGAAATCTATGGCTTGGGCGGGGGATCCGTCGAAACTAATTGCACCGTCGGTCACGACCAGCACCCGATCGAAGTCTTCAAGCAGCTCCAAATCATGGGTGACCACGATCGCCTGTTGCGCTAATTTCGCAATTTCTTTTTGGAAGCGTAGCCGGTTACGCAGATCCAGCATGGTGGTAGGTTCATCAAAGATGATCACCTTCGGATCCATGGCGAGAACTGCGGCTAAGGCCACCATCTGCTGCTCCCCGCCGGAGAGCGTGTGACTTTCACGTTCGGCCAGATGCGAAATCCCCAACTCCGCCAGAACCTGATCGGCTCGCTCGACTCGCTTGGCACGGGGCAAGCCCATATTCTTCAGTCCAAAGCAGATATCGTCGCGAACCAGCGGCATGATGATTTGATTTGCCGGGTTCTGAAAGACGAATCCAACATCGCGTCGAATATTTTTTCCGGCACGCTGCGTGCTGCGCGCAGCAACGTGGACTTCGCCGGAGGTGGGTAAGACCAAAGCGTTTAGCAGTCGCACCAAGGTGGACTTCCCGGCTCCATTGGGTCCAATAATTCCGATCCGCGCTTCATCAAGGGTCAGAGAGATATCCTGCAGGATGGTTCGCTCGGCCCGTTGCACCGAAACACGCTCTAGCCGGATACCAATGGGGGAGCTGAAACGAGCTGTGCGTTCAGCTTGCGGGTGAGCCTGCATCCTTGAGTCTTTCGGTCGATCTGGTGTTGCTGCGGTTAGCGCTTCGGGTTTGCGCTGTACCGAGCATACTTGATCACTGTTCAATTGTCTTGATCAGTGTTCAATAAAGTTCAGAATCTGGTCGAAAGAGACATCGATGGCCAATGATTCACTATGTAGAATCAGCAGGTCGCAGGGGTATTCGAGGGCCGGGTGGTACTGCCAGGGCGTGGCCCAGAAATATTACTTACTGCAAGATGAGTTGCTCGAAAATCAGGCCGATGGACAGGCCAATCATGATCAGCCCGCTGAGTATCGTAACAATTCGAGCCGCGAACGGACGGCTACGTAACAACGCGCGAGCGGTCAGCGCCACGCCAAAGTAGATGATTATCGAGACCGCAAAATGCGTTAATCCCAGCACCATGGTCTGCTTCGGCAACGCCCACGGGGTACTGGCCGAGATAAATTGCGGAATTAGCGCCACATAAAGCAATAAGGCTTTGGGGTTGGTTGAGCTGGTGAGCAGCCCTTTGAAGAAATCTACAGAGGTGGAGTGCTTGGGGGCGCTGATCTCTAGGGTGGCAACACTAGTTCTCTGCACTTGCGGATTCGTTGTGGCCGAATCGCTTGGGCGTGCAATTGGCGCAGCCGCGGATACTTCGACACGTTCGCCAGGGCTTTGGTAGAACGTGGCTTTATTCCAGCTGCGCAGCGTGCTGATGCCGAGCCAAAACAGATAGAGGGCGCCAGCGGCGGTCAACCAATTCAAGAGATCGGGTGAACCGGCGACTACGGCGGCGATCCCGGCAGCTACCAAGGCGGTATGGAGCAAATAGCCACTGAGTAGGCCCATGACTGCTGGCACGAAACTGCGCTTAGCGATCGCAGAGGAAATGATGTAAGCCCAGTCCGCTCCCGGGGTGCATGCCAAGGTGAAGGAAACCATTATGAATCCGGTAAAGAGTGATAAGTCCATGTCAGCCTCCCAGCGTGTAGCGCGTTAGCAACCCCCACTCTAAGGAAAAAGTCGCGAAAAGTGCTTGCGTTTTATTCCTCAAATAACGGTAACCAAGCAAAAAAGTTACCAATTTTGGGTTTTTGTGGGAAGAAGTTTGTTCTAAAGGTAGGATCTGAGCATGGATCAACTAGACCGAGCAATATTAGCCGAATTGCAACAGGACGGCCGGCTGAGTGCGACCACGCTGGCCGAACGTGTCGGACTGACCGTCGCACCCTGTCACCGTCGGATGCGCGAGCTGGAACGCGAGCAAGTCATCACCGGCTACCAAGCCGTCATTGATCCACAGAAGATTGGGTTGGGTTTCGAAGCACTGGTTTTTGTGACGCTGAAGAACCGGTCGCAAATGAAAGCGTTTGAGGCCGCCGTGGAGGAAGTGGACTTTATTGTCGAAGCGCAGCGGCTCTTTGGCGAACCTGATTTCCTCTTGCGTGTGTATGCTGCCGACTTACCGGGCTATCAACAACTCTATGATGAGGTCTTGGTGCAGCTTCCTGGCATTGAAAAGCTGACCAGCACCATCGTGATGCGCAATATCAAGGAGCGGAAGACCTTGCCGGTTTAGTGTTTGATACCCGGGGCGTTCGGCCGGCAAAGGGTGTGATGAGTAGCGAGACTACCAGCACCGCCGCAGCCAGCCAGAGAGCTGGCAGTACTGTGATGAAGTCGGCGAGGAATCCGATCACTGGCGGGCCGCCGAGCATGGCGGCATAACCAAAGGTACTAATAATACTCACTGCCCGCGAGCCAAGCTTTTCCGACCGGGATGCCGCGATGGACATGCCTACCGGGAATCCCAAGGAGCTACCCAGTCCCCACAGTAACGCGCCGACCGCGATCAGGGCTACGGAGGTGCCGGTGATGAATAGCACCACGCCGACGAGGCCAAAGGTTCCCAAGAGGAGCAATGCGCGTACCGCGCCGAGCTTGTCGACTACGGTCCCGCCGCCGAAGCGTCCGATAGTCATCGCGGCCACAAATACCGTGAACATCAGGGCACCGGTGGAGTGCGGCAATCCGTGACCATCATGAGAGGCTACCGCGAGCCAATCATTGGCTGCTCCTTCGGTGAAGCTCAACCCGGCCACCATTAGACCTAAGAGCAACAGCATGTATTTCGGGCTGGCTCCGGTCGGTTTTGGCGTGCTGGTTAGACGTTTCGCTCCAAGTTTGGCTTCATAAGATAGCAACCGAACCGACCAGATTGCCAAAGCGCACAGTACTAAGGCGACCACCCCGAAGTGCCAGAAACTGTACCACTGCCATGTGATCGTCAGTGTCGCGAATCCCGCACCCAGCAGTGTACCCAGGCTAAAGAAACCATGAAGTGAGGGCAGGATGCTATGTCCGATGCGTCGTTCTACTCCGGCCCCGTAAACATTCATGGTCACATCGAGGATTCCGAAGATGATGCCACTGAAAAATAGCGTGAGATAGGCGATCTCGGGGGTACGCACAATGGACACGGCGAGACCTAGTGCGATCAGCCCGAAAGCAAGAGCCAGCGGCAGAAAGGTCAACATGCGACGGGTTGATACCTTGCGGATCAGCGTGGGCGCTAACCCTAGACCCATAAGCGAACCGGCGGTCAGGCAGGCCAAGAACGTGCCAAGACCGGTACCGCTAAAAGAAAAGACGTCGCTAATAACTGACAATCGCCCGGCCCATGAGGCAAACCACAGACCGCTTACCAGGAATACAAGGCTGATGCCTAAACGTTCCTGGGTGAAGCGATGTGTTGGTGCTGCCTGTGTGACCATCACTGAAACCTTACTAATAAATACATTACTTTGATTTTATCGCAATGCTGGTCGGCTAAAGTGGAAAAGTGACCTAATGAACCACGAATTGGGGAAGTGTTGAGGCTGAGCTAATGATCTGCACAGCTGAAGGTTACTTGAAAGTAATTAAATCTTACTAGCGCACCGGAACGTCGCATGTAGCTGGGGAGTTCTTGGTAGGCCGCTGCGCGCTGCTTGAGGGCAGCGTAGTGTCGTCCGACTAGGGTATAAGCGCAGGGTAGTGAAACGTCAGATAGGTTAGCCAGGTTGAAAACGAAGAAAACGCCAAGGACACTTCCGATCATCGGGTTTGTTGCGTTGAGTATGGGGTTAGCTTGGCTGGTGGCTCTTCCACTCTGGCTGGGTCCAGGTCTACGACACTCGCAATTTACGTTGATCGCCGCATTGATGATGTGGACGCCAGCGTTTGCGGCGGTGATCGTGAGCCTCTTTGAACGGCGGATCAAGAGCTTTGGGCGCGAGGTTGGGCTCTGGCCGGTGCGACCGATCGGGAAATTTCTGCTGGGAGTGGTACTGGGGATCCTGATTCCCTTAGCGCTCATTTTTCAAGCACTTTTCGTCGGCGATGTGCTTGGCGTATATCCCGCTGATTTCCAGAACCTTGTGGCGGTCCGCGTCCTGGCCGGTGAACAGAGCACGGCGCAGTTTTTGGCTATGCAGTTTAGCTTTGCGGTGCTCGGAGGGTTTCTCAATGCCTTGCCCGCCCTGGGTGAAGAAATCGGCTGGCGCGGCTGGCTTTGGCCGCGACTACTTCGCCTCGGGGCCGTTCGGGCGATTATCCTTTCCGGCGTGATTTGGGGAGTTTGGCATGCGCCATTGCTCCTATTGGGTTATAACTACCCCTATTCCTCAGGGCCGATGTCGCTGGTATACATGTCCGGAATGTGCATTGTGGTGGGAGCGTTTTTGGGTTGGCTGCGCATGTACTCCAACTCCGTCTGGCCGGTGGCAATCGCTCACGGAGTATTTAACGCCTCGGTGGGATTCAGTGCGTTGTTCCTCGCCTTTGGTGCCTTCCTCGAACCGAGCAAGATGACCATTATGGGCTGGAGCGGTTGGCTCTTGCCGGCGGTAGTAATTGTGCTGATGCTGGTGTGTGGTGCCTTCAAACCCAAAGACCAGATGCAGGACCGGGAAACGGTTCACGCCCAAAGAGTGCCAGAAAGCGATTCGGCAGTCCCGAAAGAAATTTCCTAGCTAAGCGCGGCGAAGCTGCTGCACGCCAAGGACATTTACTCGATGACATGTGAAAAACTGTGCCACACGGCTGTGTGGCACAGTTTGTTGCTGGTGCCCCCGGCGGGATTCGAACCCACGACCTAGAGATTAGAAGGCTCTTGCTCTATCCAGCTGAGCTACGGAGGCATAACCGAAAATAGTTTAGCCAGTGACAGGGCAGTTCACGAAATCGGTACCCCTGGGTAGTTATGCACAACTGGTGCAGATGCCCTCGGAATTCCTCTTCACCGGTCACATCCTAGTTTCACCCCGCAAACTACCGGGGGCGAAAAAGCTAAGGAGTAGGACACCATGAGTGACCTTGTGACGATTCGCGCCGTGGTGGGTACCGAACCCCACCTGAGCATCACCCCGCAGGGGACTACCATGCTCAAATTCCGGGCCGCGACCCATGACCGAAAGCGAGACCCGGAATCCGGTGAGTGGAGTGATGCCGGAACCAACTGGTTCTCAGTGACCTGCTTTCGGGCATTAGCCGAAAATGCGATGGAAAGCCTGCGCCGTGGAGATCGGGTCATCATCTTCGGAAAACTTCAGATCCGCCAATTTGAACGCAATGATGGCAGCGCTGGAACGAGCGCCGACTTAGAAGCTTACGGGATGGGGCACGACCTGAAATTCGGTACCGGGAACTTCACACGGGTGCGCCATGACGGCGCCACCGCGGCACGGCCCAGCACGCATGAAGACGCAACGGGAACGGTGTCAGAGACGGAGAAACCAGTCGTGACGCATTGGCCGGATGCGCAGTCCGACGCAGCCTGAATTTGCCACAGCTTAGCGGTGCCTGGATATCGATGTGAATCTGGGCACCGCCACGGCAATAGATCCGCCGATAATTCGGTTTTGCACCCTTAGAGCGACTAGCCTTAACAGCATGGCGGAATTCATTTATACGATGACCAAGGCTCGCAAGGCCGTTGGTGACAAAGTCATTCTTGACGATGTCAGCATGTCGTTCTACCCGGGAGCCAAAATTGGCGTCGTGGGTCCAAACGGTGCTGGTAAGTCCACAATCCTTAAGATCATGGCGGGGATTGACACCCCGTCCAACGGTGAAGCACGGCTTTCACCGGGTTACTCGGTCGGGATCCTTCTGCAGGAACCCCCACTGAACGAAGAAAAGACCGTCTTGGGCAACGTCCAAGAGGGCGTTGGAGAAATCTACGAAAAGATCCAGCGCTTCAATCAGATCTCCGAAGAAATGGCTCAAGATGGGGCCGATTTCGACTCTTTGCTCGAAGAGATGGGCAAGCTTCAGGAAGCTATTGATGCTGCCGATGCGTGGGATATCGATTCCCAGCTGGAGCAGGCCATGGATGCGCTACGCTGCCCACCGGGTGACGAGCCGGTAACACACCTCTCCGGTGGTGAGCGCCGCCGCGTGGCACTGTGTAAGCTCCTGCTGCAGAAGCCTGACCTGTTGTTGCTTGACGAACCTACTAACCACTTGGATGCCGAGTCGGTCCTCTGGTTGGAACAGCACTTGGCAAGCTACCCAGGTGCCGTTTTGGCAGTCACCCACGACCGCTACTTCCTGGATCACGTTGCCGAATGGATCTGTGAAGTCGACCGCGGTCGCCTGCACCCATACGAGGGCAACTACTCCACCTACTTGGAGAAGAAGCGCGAGCGTCTGGAAGTACAGGGCAAGAAGGATCAGAAGCTCGCTAAGCGTCTGAGCGAAGAACTTGAATGGGTTCGCTCCAACGCCAAGGGCCGACAGACTAAGTCCAAGGCTCGTCTGGCACGGTACGAAGAAATGGCTGCGGAGGCCGAGCGCACTCGTAAGCTTGACTTCGAAGAAATCCAGATCCCACCGGGCCCACGGCTGGGTCAGGTTGTCATCGAGGCAAGCAATCTCAAGAAGGGCTTCGGCGATCGTGTGCTGATCGACGGACTGTCTTTCAGCCTGCCACGTAACGGCATCGTCGGCGTGATTGGTCCCAACGGTGTAGGCAAGTCCACCCTCTTCAAGACCATTGTTGGCCTCGAAGAGCTCGATGGGGGAGATCTGAAGATCGGTGAAACCGTCAAGATTTCCTACGTCGACCAGAATCGCGAGAACATCGACCCAGAGATGAGCCTGTGGGAAGTTGTTTCCGATGGGCTGGATTACATTCAGGTCGGACAGGTTGAAATGCCATCGCGCGCCTATGTGTCGGCCTTTGGGTTCAAGGGCCCGGATCAGCAGAAGAAGGCAGGTGTGCTTTCCGGTGGTGAGCGTAACCGTCTGAACTTGGCGCTGACCCTCAAGCAGGGTGGAAACCTCTTGCTGCTTGACGAGCCGACTAACGACTTGGACGTGGAAACCCTGTCCTCGTTGGAAAATGCGCTACTGGAATTCCCAGGTTGTGCCGTGGTCGTCTCTCACGACCGTTGGTTCCTAGACCGCGTGGCCACCCACATTCTGGCCTATGAGGGCACCGAAGAGGATCCCGCGAACTGGTACTGGTTCGAGGGTAACTTCGATTCCTACGAGCAGAACAAGGTCGAACGTCTGGGTCCGGATGCTGCCAAGCCGCACCGCGTGACGCACCGCCGTCTGACTCGCGACTAAGTCCGAATATGAACGCCCGCCTTTCACCACGAAGGCGGGCGTTTTATTTAGCCCTCCAAGCGGCGGGCGCCAAAACCTTCCTGAGCCAACTGATCACGCGGGTTTAGCAGGTGGCAAGCCTCTAGTGACAAGCAACCGCAACCAATACAGCCGGTGAGCCGCTGTTCGAGTTGTTCAATGGTTTTCCGTCGGGCTTCCAGGATACTGATCCACTCTTGCGAGGCACGTTGCCAATCCGCTTCGGATGGTCGATGATCCAGTGGTACCGGTTCGAGTGCTCTCGCGATATCCGCTAAGGGGATACCCAAATTTCGGCCCACTGAGATTAGCGTGATACGTCGAATCATATGTCGCGG
The DNA here is from genome assembly GCF_050753455.1 of Glutamicibacter uratoxydans. Taxonomy (GTDB): domain Bacteria; phylum Actinomycetota; class Actinomycetes; order Actinomycetales; family Micrococcaceae; genus Glutamicibacter; species Glutamicibacter uratoxydans_A. The sequence goes on along the minus strand of NZ_CP192736.1, from coordinate 1,939,612 downwards.
GTAGCGACGTTGATTCCCTGCAGTACGCAGCGAGCCGACCAAACCAAGTTCCTCGTAGTAGTGCAACGCCGATCGGGCTACACCGGTTCGCTCGCTGATCTGACCTATGCTAAGCATCTCTTCGGCGGGCTCGGAGTCGGCGGCTGATAAAGGTGAGATAGCTTACCTCCGGAAGTGAAATCTTGACCTCAAGTTTACTTGAGGTTTTAAGATCGGGTGTGTCGAATACTTGTCGACCATTCGAGATGACAGTGGCCCCTCGGGGCAGTGAAGAAGAGTGAGTAGTGTTAATGAGCGCAGTGGCCGATGACTTTCGGGCAGCATTCCGAGCGCACCCGGCGGGTGTAGCTTTAATTACCGCAAATCCACATGGTCGGCCGGTGGGCATTACTGTCTCAAGTTTGGCGTCGCTATCCGTTGACCCCGTGGCCGTGTCCTTTTCCTTGACCAGATCCTCCGGTTCGGCCGGTGCCCTGTTGCAAGCCCCGACATTCCTGATCCATTTACTGGGCCAAGAACATAGTCAGCTGGCCGATGCCTTCGCACGTCCGGATGGCCCGCGCTTTACCGCGGAACAGAATTGGCAGCATTTAGAGAACGGGGAGCCATATTTCGCCGAAGCGCCGGTGGCATTCCGCGCCCGCATGCATAGCTCACTTCAGGTGGGTGGATCGCGCCTGATCGCCGCGGAGGTGCTAGAAGTTTTTCAGGGGCCAAAGTCTCAACACCTGCTTTACCAAGACCGCGGCTACTGGGACCTGAGCGGCGCGACAGCGTTGGAGGTGCGGCCTGGTTGATTTCCGGTGGCTCTAGGCCCCAAGAACTCAGGAAAGCACTGACCCGCAGACCTGATGATCTGCGGGTCAGTGGCGAAAACCGATTAGCCCAACTTATCGATGGGCATGCGAACCATACCCTCCTGGGCGACCGTCGCAACGAGCTGGCCCTGGCGGTTGTAGATGCTGCCGGTTCCTAGGCCGCGGGCTGAGGAAGCGGAAGGGGAGCGTTGGATGTACAACAGCCATTCATCCACGCGGAAATCGCGGTGCCACCACATGGCGTGATCTAGACTTGCCACGCTCATGTCCGGGCTGACCCAGCCGATACCGTGTCGACGCAATACCGGTTCTAACAATGTGTAGTCACTGGCGTAGGCCAGTGCGGCACGGTGCAAAGCTGGATCATCAGGCATGGCAGCGGTGGTCTTAATCCAGACAGCACTTTCGGCCGTACGTTCACCGGCGGCTTGGAGATAAATCGGATCCGACACATGACGCACATCAAAGGGGCGCTCGAATGCCCACTCTTGGGCTACCGGATGATCAATATCACCAATCAGGTCCGCGGTGGTGGGCAGGGATTCTGGATCCGGAATGCCTGCGGGCATGGGATCGTGATGATCCAACCCCACCGAAGGTTCTTGGAAGGAAGCAATCATCGACAGGATGGGTTTGCCGTTTTGGTAAGCATGCACGCGCCGCGCGGAAAAAGAACGTCCATCACGCATGCGTTCGACACCGAAGGTGATTGGCTGATGCGGATCACCGGGTCGAAGGAAATATCCATGCATGGAGTGAATGCTCCGCTCGACCGGCACGGTGCGGGTGGCAGCAATCACGGATTGGCCCAGCACCTGGCCACCAAAGACCCGAGGCCGACTCTGCTTCGGGGTGTATCCGACAAAAATATCCTCGTCGGTACGCGCCTGAAGATTGCTACTGAGGTCCAACAGCTCGATCAAACGTTGGGTGTTTTGCGTGGAATCGGTCACGATGCGTGCTCCCTCAATATATGTCACGTGTAAAACCATTTTGTTACTTGATGGTAACTTCTGGAGTGGCCGGCTACGTAATTCTCTGTTCTACATCTTCCAACAGATGCCGGTGATGACGAAATCATCACACCGGTCTCGTACTAATCCTTGATCGTGAGACGATGAATTTATGTCTAGTGAAGCCCTGATTTTTGATGACCCCAGCACGGTGCATGATCTGCGGAACCTGATTAACCGGGCTAAGAGCATCGATGCGGAGGCCGCACAACTAATGGCTCGCGGCGCCGCCTTGGCCGTCTATGTGCCGGTGCTGGCTCCGACGAATCTGGGCAGTGGTGAATTTACTATTCTCGGTATGCGAGTGCACCGTTTGGCTGAACCCGCACAGCTCACCGCTTGTTATTCGGTGGCTTCAATTCAGGACCGGTTGGCTCGTATGGCCGATACGTCACGGGAGTTTACGCTCCCTCCGGTCCCGGAGTTCCCGTCCTGGACGGGGATTCAGGTACCGGTTTCCGGGTGGGAGCCGTTATCGCGTATCAGTGATGCGGTCCTCGCCGAGGCGGCGCGTGCCGGGATTACCGCGGTGGCAGACGCGTTGCCGGCAAACCCCGGTAAGCCGGTGATTGCTCAGGTGCGCCAGCGCATTTGGTCCTCACCCCAGCCCGACACCGAACCTGCGCTTGCGCTGGGAGCAGCCTTTGCAATGGAAACCTTGGGGTTCCTAGCCCCGCAGGGGCAAAGCACGGTGTTCCGCAATGGTTCATGGCTTCGCGTCACGAGTTCGCGTGGACACGTGCTCTTGCGCCAGGATGCTGCACTCTTTTAATTCGCTCAGCGCCCGCTGACGAAGCGGCGGTTGCGCTGTCGGTTCTGTTCCTTGCGAAAACCCGTAATCAGAAACTGTTGAAGCGCTTAAAGTGATGCTCCCCACGAGTTGGGCTGAGGGATCAGCACCTTCTGGTGGGGAGCATTGGTTCGTGCGCAGGCCCGCTTAGTCTGGACGGTTCACCAAGGAATGGGCGGCCCGATCGAAATAATCGCGCATGGTCTCGGCATGCAAGGGGGCAAGGCCTAGCTGGTCGATTGCCTTATTCATATGCCCCAGCCATACATCACGATTATGCGAATCGACGTGAAAAGGCATATGACGCATCCGTAGGCGGGGGTGGCCGCGGTGTTGTGAATAGGTGGTGGGGCCTCCCCAGTACTGCTCTAGGAAGAGCTGCAGGCGGATCTGTGCCGGATACAGATCTTCTTCTGGATACATACTGCGGAAATCGGCGTCCTCTGCCACTGAAGCGTAGAAGAGGCGAGCCAGCTCGGCGAAGATCGGACGACCGCCTACTTCCTGATAAAACGTGCCACCGTATTCGGCCAGATCGACCTCGGCGGTCGACAGCTCCAAGAATTCCTGACTGGAAGGCCCGGTCACGACAGGGTTGCTGAAGGGATCATTCGCTACGCGATGTGGCAAGGGATTAGCTTTGGTCATGGCTTCTTTCCTGAAAAGGGCTAATTGGCTTGTGATGGACTGTGAAGTTCACCGAGCGTGCAATAAAGCAGACCTTATTGGCCTGTACGTGTAGTGCATCCGCGAGCTCACGCTGGGACTCCTCGAGCAAACCAACGGCGGGCTGGAGGGTGGCTTCGGTAAATTGACCGCTGCCGTCATAGTTCAACTTCAAGGTACCGTGGGCCTGATCCGTGTAGCTGGTCACTACCAAGCCGTGCTTGACGGCCAGATGTAGGTAGGAAAGCATATGACATTGGCTGAGCGCGGCGAGTAGCAACTGTTCGGGATTCCAGCGCTCGGCATCCCCGTGGAAGGTCGGGTCGGCGGTCCCAGCGATATCGGGTAAGCCTTCGGCACTGAGAATATGCTCCCGGCCGTAGCCACGATAGCTGCGGGTACCTTCACCGCGATTACCGGTCCACCGCATGGAGATCTGGTAATTATGTCGCGAAAGGTCCATGGGCTAATTCTCCCATGTTTAGCGTACAAAGTGTTATGGCGTGCTCCACAGGCTCAGGCCCATGGAGCACGCCATCAGGTGGGGGATTACACGGTCTTAGGCGTCTGCCGCCTGAGCCTGTAACGCGCGCACCACGTCGGCACGGCTTTCCACGAGCAGACGACGCAGTGCCGGATGCTCATCGTTCAACTCTGCCAAGAACGCATCGGTACGTTCGATGGTCAGTTCGCTGATCGATGCGCTGGGGTAGAGGCCAATCACGATACGCTTGGCCATCTCATGGGACAGGGTCAACCATTTATCCATGATTGCCGCGAAGTAAGGCTCGGCGAAATCAGCTAGGAGCGCCGTATCATGCGCCTTGTTGAAACCGGCAATTACCCCGGCGTGATTGTCATTGGACAAGGTGCCCGAAAGCACCAGGTTGAAGGCTTCAGTCTTGGCTTCGCGGGTCGGCATGGCGGCCCGAGCCGTGTACCAGTTGGTCTTTCCCTGCGAGGTTGAGTCAGCGGCCAGCTCCTTATCCAACTGAGCCGGGGTTTTTCGGCCCGCAGCGGCCAATGCAATGATCAGACTCCAGCGGAGGTCGGTGTCCAGCTCTAACCCATCCAAAAGCACCGTGCCATCGAGCAGTCCCTGCAAGCGGTCGACCTGAGCGTCCGTGCGCGCACGGGTCGCATAAGCCAATGTGAACTGCAATTGAGCATCCGAGCCCGCGGTTGCTGCAGCGGCCAGTTCCCACAACTGATCGGCGGCATAGATCCCCAGTTCTTGCTGCTTCTGCTCGGCTACATAGGAGTCCAGAGCGGTGTTCAGTTGGCGCAGCAGCACCATGATCACCGAGGAATCTGCTTCATAGCCAATGTTGTTCAGCAATAGCTGGATGTAGCTGCTGGCTCCGGTTTCGGCATCGCGCACCGCATCCCACGCGGCACTCCAAACCAAAGTGCGCGGCAAGGACTCGGTGAAATCCTTCAGATGTTCGGTGGCGGTGGACAATGACTGCTCATCGAGACGAATCTTGGCGTAGGTCAGATCATCATCATTCAGTAGCACCAGGTCGGGGCGTGCCATGCCCAGCAATGCCGGAACCGGGGTGCTGGTTCCGGTGATATCTAGTTCTTCGCGATGGGTGCGCTCCAGTTTGCCCTGCTCATCAAGTGAGTAGAAACCAACTGCAAGGCGGTGATCGCGGATGGTGTGGTACTCGGCCACGGCGCTTTGTTCGATGCTGAAGGCGGTAATGCTGCCGGTGTTGTCGGTCTCCATAGTGGCCTTGAGGGTGTTGACCCCAGCGGTTTCCAGCCACTGCCCGGACCAGTTGCTTAGATCGCGCCCGGAAGCAGCTTCGAGTTCGCGCAGGAGGTCTGGCAGTTCAGTGTTCTTCCAGGCGTGCTTGGCAAAGTAGCTGCGCACTCCAGCCATGAACTCGTCCTGCCCGACAAACGCGACCAACTGACGCAATACGCTGGCACCCTTGGCGTAGGTGATGCCGTCAAAGTTCACTTCCACATCCGCCAGATCATTCATTTCGGCCACCACCGGGTGCGTGGAGGGTAGCTGATCCTGGCGGTAGGCCCAGTTCTTTTCCAGCATGTTAAAGGTGGTCCAGGAGCCGGTGAACTCGGTGTTTTCCGCGGCGGCGAGGGTGGACATGAATTCGGCGAAGGACTCGTTCAGCCACAGATCATTCCACCACTTCATGGTCACCAGGTCACCGAACCACATATGCGCCAATTCATGCAGAATGGTGATTGCTCGGCGTTCGACCATGGCGTGGGTTGGACGGGAACGGAATACGTAGTCTTCTAGGAAAGTTACGGCTCCAGCGTTTTCCATGGCTCCGGCGTTGAATTCCGGCACGAAAAGCTGATCGTACTTCTCGAAGGGGTAGGGCACACCGAAGTTCTTTTCAAAGAACTCAAAGCCTTGCCGGGTCACCGTGATGATGTTCTCAAAATCAAGGAATTCCATCATCGAGGCGCGGGCAAACACACCCAGTTCGATGGTGCGACCGTCGGAGGAAACCAGCGAATCACGCTGAACCTGGTACGGGCCTGCGATCAGCGCGGTGATGTAGCAGGAGATCCTTTCGGTGGCTGGGAAATCCCACCGGGCAGCGGTTTCCCCGACCAGTTCCGGACGTGGGGTCGGCGCATTGGAGATCACGTTCCAGTGTTTTGGCGCGGTGACCGTGAATTGGAAGGTGGCTTTCAGATCGGGTTGCTCGAACACGGCGAACATGCGCCGGCAGTCGGCCACCTCAAACTGTGAGTACAGGTAAACCTCGTTATCCACCGGGTCAACGAAGCGGTGTAGACCCTCGCCAGTGTTCATGTAGAGCGCATCGGCGTCGATGACCAACAGGTTTTCTGCCGCCAGATTCGGCAAGTTGATCCGCACCCCATCGCTATGCTCGGCCGGATCAAGGCTCACCCCATTAAGCGTGATGGAACGTACCGAGGCGGTAACCGCGTCGATAAACGTGGATGTTCCTGGTTGGGCGGAGAAACGCACCGTGGTGCGCGAAGCGAAGACTTCCTCCCCGGTGGTGAGGTCCAACTCGACGTGGTAACTGTCGAGGTTGAGAAGTTCTGCACGCTCGCTTGCTTCGCTGCGCGTGAGATTCATTCCGGGCATGAAAGGCTCCGAATCTATGCGGCAATAACCGCATCTAAAGATGTGAAATATTTATTGAACAACTAGACCTATTCTGCCACTTTGAACCGGGGGCAATGCAAGTCTTTTCCGGTTATTTCCGCGCGAAGAATTCAGATTGCGGCGAACCGCTGAGTGATCGAGCGATCAGATTCGAATCCGGCCCGGATGGATCGCTAAGCTGGTGCTGTCAGAATTGACGAGCACCCCAATGGAAGAGGAACTCACATGCGCGTACATATTGCGACCGACCACGCTGGTCTGGAACTGAGCGATCACCTGGTTAAGCACCTGTCGACCAAGGGATACGAGATGGTGAACCACGGCCCGAGTTCCTATGATCCGGATGACGATTACCCGGCATTTTGCATCAACGCGGCCAAGGCCGTCATTGCCGATCAGCGTTCCGGAGTGGAAGCGTTGGGGATTGTTCTCGGTGGATCAGGCAACGGTGAGCAGATTGCGGCTAATAAGGTTGAAGGAATCCGTGCGGCGCTGGCTTGGAATCTAGACACCGCACAGCTGGCCCGTCAACACAATAATGCCAATGTTGTTGCCGTGGGTGGACGTCAGCACTCCGTGGAGGAAGCAACCGAAATTATTGAGGCCTTCCTCAAGGAGCCCTTCAGCAACGCCGAACGTCACGAGCGTCGAATCGGTAAGATTGCTAGCTACGAAACGACCGGCGAGGTCATCGACTAACCGTGCCCGAAGGACATTCCCTCCACCGCCTGTCTAGGCAGTTCGACGACGCGTTCGGAAACCAAATCGTGAGTGTTACCTCGCCTCAGGGCAGATTCGCCACGGACGCGAGGCGATTGGACGGGCGCAGACTTGAAACGGCCTGGGCCAAGGGGAAGCAACTTTTTATCCAGTTCGATAATGAGCTGTTTTTACGGGTACACCTTGGCCTCTACGGAGCCGTGGATTTTGGGGGAGATGAGCATTTTCGTGGTGCCTCGTCCATTGGGGCCCCGCGCCGGATTGGCGAACGCGAGTTAACCCAAGATGCTGCTCAGCCTTATAGCGGGCCGCCGGAGCCGGTGGGTCAGGTGCGGGCACGATTTGTTAGCGAGCACGGCTGGGCCGACTTGCGTGGTCCTAGCGCCTGTGAGGTGCTGGACTGGGACCAAGTACAGCAGCAGTTGCAGAAACTCGGCCCGGATCCCTTAGTTGGCGCCGGACTGCGTTTCGCCCAGTCCAAGGGCCGAGATTTAGATCTTGATCCACTCAAGGAGCTGGAACGCGGCTATGCCGAGTTCCGGCGCAACCTTAGTCGCACCAAGACTCCGATCGGCATTGTGCTGATGAATCAAGCTCTGATTTCTGGCGTAGGAAATATTTACCGGGCCGAGGCGCTGTTTCGTGCCAAGGTCGATCCACAGCTGGCCGCGAACGAGGTCTCCACGCAGGCGGCAAAGAAGATGTGGTGGGATCTGGTGGAGCTGATGGAGGACGGGGTGCGTGAAGGCAAAATCATCACCACCCGCGAAGCGGATCGTGACCCGTTCGGTCCGGTATGGCCAGATAATGCTTACTACGTCTATCAGCGGCAAGGTCTGAAATGCCGACGGTGTTCAGCTCAGGTGGCGCTAGCAGAGGTTGCTGGCCGCAAACTTTATTGGTGTGGCCGCTGTCAGCGACCCCCGCGTAAACGTAGCTAATACCTTCAAGTAATTGACGCGAACTTCTCATGCACCGGGAGTCAAAAGACTTCCGGCGCATGAGAAGTTCGTCTTTAAAGCCCCCAAGTCGGAACGGGGAAGCGTCGATTTGCACTTGACAAGATCTATGCTCTAGACTGAATTTTGTTCACGGCAACGACGCCGAGAAATCTGGGGATGTAGCTTAATGGTAAAGCCTTAGTCTTCCAAACTAATGACGCGGGTTCGATTCCCGTCATCCCCTCCAGAAGAAAAGACCTCATCGAAAGATGGGGTCTTTTTCTATTCCCGCAGAGTGGTTGCTGGCGAAGCCCTCGCGGTGAAGTGTTGCGGTTGTCACATAAAAGATTTTTCGAGAAAATTCGCAAAAACAACCTTCCGGCGCGGAATTCAGCCCGGTCTCGGCTCGAAAGTTTGCCGAAAAATCAACGTTTTTGCGTTTGGTGACCAGGATTGCGGGCGAAAGTTGGCCCCGATTTTGCTTTCGTTTTGAACCCGTGTAAATTTATTTCTTGTGGTCATCACGGAAACCTACGGGTTACCGAGAAAGACCATGTGAAACGTAAGTTTTAGACTTTTTCTGAAGTCTTGAGGATTTACTTTTCGGGGTGTAGCTCAGCTTGGCTAGAGCGCGCGCTTTGGGAGCGTGAGGTCGCAGGTTCGAATCCTGTCACCCCGACTCTGCATTAGATGAGGCACTAATCAGCTGCCAAGTTTGTTGCGGATGAGATCTAATTCATTTAGTTCTTGTGATCAGCGGAAACTCAAAAGGTTGCCGGAAGGAATCACAAACGATTAGTAGATCGGTGCAGACTACGGTTAGACTGGTCACTGCTAATCGGGGTGTAGCTCAGCTTGGCTAGAGCGCGCGCTTTGGGAGCGTGAGGTCGCAGGTTCGAATCCTGTCACCCCGACTCTGTGTGAAGAACCCCGCAACAATATTTTGTTGCGGGGTTTTTTTGCAGATCAAGACCTAATTCTTAGATAAATTCAGGAGTACAACGCTGTGAAGAGCGCCGTCGAAAACCTCAACCCAACCCGGGTTAAGCTCACCGTTGAAGTTCCTTATGAGGAGCTCAAGCCCCGCGTTGACGAGGCCTACAAGACCATCGCACAGCAGATCCAGATCCCAGGTTTCCGCAAGGGCAAGGTTCCTGCCCGTCTGATCGACCAGCGCGTGGGCCGCGGCTACGTCATTGAGACCGCTGTGAACGAGGGTCTGAATGGTTACTACCAGCAGGCCATGGTCGAGAACGAGCTGACTCCGCTCTCTCGCCCAGAGGTCGACATCACCGAGCTGCCTTCGATTGAGAAGGAAGGCGAGGGCCAGCTGGTCTTCACTCTTGAAGTTGACATCCGCCCAAGCATCGAACTGCCTGACTACAAGGGTCTGGAAGTTTCCGTTGAGGCCAAGGAAGTTGCCGACGAGGACGTCGAGAAGGCTCTTGAGGACCTGCGCGGACGCTTCGGCACCCTGAAGGAAGTTGAAGCTCCAGCTGCAGCTGACTCCTTCATCACCATCGACCTGGTCGCTACCGTTGAGGGCGAAGAAGTCGATAACGCACAGGGTCTGTCCTACCAGGTTGGCTCCGGCAACATGCTTGAGGGCATGGATGAGGCTGTCATCGGTCTGTCCGCAGGCGAAGACGCTACCTTCGAAACCAAGTTGGCTGGCGGCGAGCACGCTGGCAAGGACGCCACTGTCAAGGTTGCCGTCACCGCCGTGAAGCAGCGCGAACTGCCAGAGGCCAACGATGACTTCGCTCAGCTGGCTTCCGAGTTCGACACCATTGCCGAACTGCGCGAATCGCTGGCCAAGGACGCAGCTGAGGGCAAGATTACCGAGCAGGGCGTCGAGGCTCGCGAGCTGGTTCTGGACAAGCTTTTGGAACTGGTTGAGGTTCCTGTGCCAGAGTCGGTCATCGAAGAGCAGATTGAACAGCACTTCGATAACCCGAACGCTGAAGAAGGCCACGACACCGAAGAGCACCGCGCAGAGGTCCGCGAAAACACCGAGCGTGCCTTCCGTAACGAATTGGTGCTGGACGCTGTTGCTGACGCCGAGGAAGTTGGCGTGGAGCAGTCTGAGCTGATCGACTACATCGTGCAGACCGCCGGTCAGTACGGCATGGATCCAAACCAGTTCGCTCAGATGCTTGATGGCGCCGGCCAGGTTCCAATGCTGATGGGTGAGGTTCGTCGCCGCAAGGCACTGGCCAAGGTTCTGGAATACGCAGTGGTCACCGACTCCAAGGGTGAGACCGTTGACCTGACCTCCTTCGTGAAGCCAGCCGGTGAAGAAGAAGTTGCCGCCGAAGCTACCGAGGAAGCTGCAGAAGCAGACGCCAAGTAAGCTATTGCGCTAAACGATCAATGACCGCCGTCCACTGGAAAACCAGTGGACGGCGGTCATTTTTCTCTGTTCCATGCCCAGATGCATGCGCCGTGAGCGAAACAAGGGCATGAAACACGCCAAGAGACGGTTGAAGTCAGTAATCTCAAAGATAACCAGTCGCATCGGCAGCAGACCCGAAACGGGTTTTCCCGATCTGATCTACACGTTCGGAAGAGGTAGAGAACATGTCCAATGATTCGCGCACTCCCACGATGGCCAGCGTTGACCCGGCCTCCCGTGAGGACTACATCTACAACCGCCTGCTCAAGGAACGCATCATTTGGCTGGGTTCCGAGGTTCGCGACGAGAATGCCAACGCCATCTGCTCGCAGTTGCTGTTGCTCTCGGCTGAGGACCCAGAGGCCGATATCTACCTGTACATTAACTCCCCGGGTGGTTCGATCACCGCCGGCATGGCCATCTACGACACCATGAAGTTCATCCCGAATGACGTGGTGACCGTGGCAACCGGGTTGGCCGCCTCGATGGGGCAGTTCCTGCTCTCCTCTGGCACCCCAGGCAAGCGCTACGCCACCCCTAACGCACGAATCCTGATGCACCAGCCATCGGGCGGCATCGGTGGTACCGCCTCGGATATCAAGATCCAGGCCGAGTTGATCATGCACATGAAGAAGGTCATGAGTGAGCTGACCGCCCAGCAGACCGGTCAGACCTTGGAACAGATCCTGACCGATAATGAACGCGATAAGTGGTTCACCGCGGAGCAGGGCCTGGAATACGGCTTCTTTGACAAGATCGCATTGCACGCCGGAACCGTCAGCGGTGGTGGCGGAGTAGGTAACGAGTCCTAATCGGCGCTCGTTGTTCCAGATTTACTAGACTTTCGTAGGAGATACCATGCAGTTCAACCCCGATGCCACCGCTGGGTCCATGCCTTCGGCCCGCTATATTCTGCCGCAGTTCGAAGAGCGCACCCCTTACGGCTTCAAACGTCAGGACCCATATGCGAAGCTCTTTGAAGATCGCATCATCTTCCTCGGTACCCAGGTAGATGACGCCTCCGCGGATGATGTGATGGCCCAGTTGCTGGTGCTTGAGTCCATGGACCCGGAACGCGATGTCACCCTGTACATCAATTCGCCAGGTGGCTCGTTCACCGCGATGACCGCGATCTACGACACTATCCAGTTCATCCGTCCAGAGGTGCAGACCGTATGCCTGGGTCAGGCAGCCTCGGCAGCGGCAGTGCTGCTGGCAGCTGGTACTCCGGGCAAGCGTTTGGCCCTGCCGAACGCTCGCGTGCTGATTCACCAGCCAGCCATGGGTGGCGGGGAACGCGGCACCGCCTCGGACCTGCAGATTCAGGCCGAAGAAGTGATGCGGATGCGTGAATGGTTGGAGACTACGCTGTCCAACCACACCGGTCAGACCGTGGAGAAGATCCGCAACGACGTGGAACGTGACTTGTTCATGACCGCGGCCGAAGCCAAGGAATACGGCATCGTCGACGAAGTGCTCACTTCGCGCAAGGTGTCCCGTCAGATCAACCACTAAGCATCTGACACGGGAATAAGTAATGCATGATGGCGGTTTACCGGTTGTGTGCTCGCGGTCTTAAACCGTGAGGCACGGCTGGTAGGCCGCCGTCTTTCGCTAATCCGTAGGTGTCCTGCCCTAGAATTAACCAAGGACCACGGTACTCAACTAAAGGGGAGAGCAACGCGATGGCACGAATGGGAGAAGGTTCGGACCTGTTGAAGTGTTCTTTCTGTGGAAAGAGCCAGAAGCAGGTCAAGAAGCTGATCGCCGGTCACGGAGTGTACATCTGCACCGAGTGCATCGAGTTGTGCAACGAGATCATTGCCGAGGAATTCGCCGAGGAACTCACTAACGAGGAATTCTCGCTGCCTAAACCACGTGAGATCTTTGACTCCCTTGAGGAATACGTCATCGGGCAGGAAGCAGCTAAACGCGCGCTGTCGGTGGCCGTTTACAACCACTACAAGCGTATTCACGGCAACCAAGATAAGAACCCGATTGCCGCGCTGAATAATGAGGATCCGCTCGGTGACGTTGAGGTCTCCAAGTCGAATATTATGCTCATTGGGCCGACCGGTTGCGGTAAAACCTACTTGGCGCAGTCGCTGGCCAAGAAGCTGAACGTACCTTTCGCGGTTGCCGACGCGACGAGCCTAACTGAGGCTGGTTACGTGGGCGAGGATGTGGAGAACATCCTGCTGAAACTGATTCAGGCAGCCGACTACGATGTGAAGAAGGCCGAGACCGGCATAATTTACATTGATGAAATCGACAAGATCTCGCGCAAGAGTGAGAATCCGTCGATTACCCGCGACGTGTCGGGTGAAGGTGTGCAGCAGGCCTTGTTGAAGATTTTGGAAGGTACCGTCGCAGCCGTACCGCCACAGGGCGGACGCAAGCATCCACACCAAGACTTCCTGCAGCTGGACACCACCAACATTTTGTTCATCGTGGCCGGCGCCTTCGCGGGTCTGGAAGAAATCATTTCCTCCCGCGCCGGACGTAAGGGGATTGGTTTCGGTGCACCATTGACGGCGCTGAAGTCCGAAACCGCCTCATATTCCGATGTGCGACCCGAAGACTTGCTGAAGTTCGGGTTGATTCCAGAATTTATCGGTCGCCTGCCGGTGATCACCACCGTAGAGCACCTAGATCGTGATGCCTTGGTGCGGGTGCTGACCGAGCCTAAGAACGCTCTGGTGAAGCAATACCAGAAGATGTTCCAGATGGATGGGGTGGCGCTGAGCTTCGAACAGCCAGCCCTTGAAGCGATTGCGGATCTGGCCATCGAACGGGAAACCGGGGCCCGCGGATTGCGCGCAATCCTTGAAGAATCCCTCGCCTCCATCATGTTTGACTTACCAAGCCTTGAGGGCATTGGTGAAGTAGTGATTTCTCGCGATGTCGTGATTGATAAGGCCGAACCAAAATTGGTGTCCACGGCAATGAGCGACAAGCGCGGCAAGAAGTCCGCTTAACCCAACGATTAGTACAAACCGAGAGAAAGCTGGGCCTTTTCATGGCAGAACACACGCAAGTTGATTTCTGGTTCGATCCGATCTGTCCTTTTGCTTGGGCCACCAGCCGGTGGGTTAAGGAAGTTGAGAAGGTGCGCGACATCGACGTTCAGTGGAACGTGATGAGTCTGGCCGTCTTGAATGAGGGCCGTGATCTGCCAGCTGATTACCGTGATTCCATGGACCGCGCATGGTCCCCGGTGCGGGTGATCGTAGCGGCAGCTGCTGCCCACGGTGAACAGTACAAAGATCTGCTGTACACCGCCATGGGTGAACTCTTCCACTATGAGAAGTATGAAGACCGTGAGGAAGTTATTCGCCTAGCGCTGGAGAAGGTGGGGCTGCCGGCCGAACTGGCCGAAGCCGGGCAGAGCGATGCCAATGACGCTGCCTTGCGCGAAAGTCATCAATCCGGAATCGAAAAAGTTGGTCAAGATGTCGGAACCCCGATTCTTGAGGTCAACGAAGTAGCTTTCTTTGGCCCGGTGATCACTCGGGTGCCAACCGGCGAGGATGCCGGACGGATGTTTGACGCTGCGGTGCAATTGGCCTCCTTCCCTCACTTCTTTGAGATGAAGCGCTCGCGCACCGAGAGCCCAACTTTCGACTAATAAACTGTGTATAGCTAGGGCGGTCACCGAATTCGGTGACCGCCCTAGCCGTTAATTGATGCTTCTGCGTGGGATCAAAGGAGCGTATGCTGACTGGCATCGGAATCTGTATACGGTGTGAGTGAAAGAAGTAAACTGATGCGCCCTGTTCGCTCGCGCGGTATGGCCAAGCACACGCGTTTGGCTGCAACTATAGGCATCCTGCTGATAGGGCTGGGCGCGTTGCTCGCACCGCTGGCGCTTACCAGTGTGTGGGCATCGCATCAGCTTCTGAATACCGAGACGTTCAGCGAGAAAATGGGTCCACTGTCCACCGAACCGGTGGTCAAAGAATTTGTTGCCGAGCAAGCCACCGATGGTCTGTTGGCGCAAATCGATGTTTCTGCCTGGCGTGAGGACAGCGGGACGGGCTTACCAGACTGGCTGCCCGGTCGCGTGAGTGACACTGTGGATGATGCGCTGGCAGCTTTGGAACGGCGGGTCAATCAAGGTGTTCAGGCGGCGATGAATCGGGCAGTCAACACCTCTGTCTTCGATTCACTCTGGGAACAGGGAATCCGCTCTAGCCATGGGCAACTGATGCAGAGTCTGGAGTCCACTTCCGCTGCGTCCAGCGGATCCTTCGCGCTGGATATCGGGGTCTTGGCCGAGCAGGTGAAGGCCGATCTGACCGGGCAAGAGGTGCCTTGGGCACGGTTTATCCCGCAGCTCGATCTTCAGGTGGTATTGCTGGAGTACGAATCCATGGATGTGCTGCGTAGCTGGTCGAATGGCATCCAAAATGCGGCGTTGTGGCTACCTTGGGTGAGCCTAGTGTTGCTGGTTTCCGGCGTAATCATCAACCGGAAACTTCTGGGTAAAGCCTTGAGCGTGCTGGGGCTGGTGTTTGGGCTGGGCTACGCGCTGGCCAACTGGGCGCAACGTTGGGTGGGGGACTGGGCTGAGGAGTCTGCGATTTCCAGCGAGTTCGTGGACTTAATGGTGACAGAACTCTCGGCATCACTGTTCCTGCAATTGCGGAGCTTAGCGATCGCGGCGGCTATCGTGGCCGTACTGTATTACCTGGTGTGCTGGTTCTGGGCTGATCAGCCAGATAAACTCGGGCAGGTACGGCTGCTGCTTGGAGTCGCCGGCGTGCTGTTGTTGGGCATACTCTTCCTGCTGACCGTACCAGCTCCGTGGTTAGTGTCGGTTCTGTTGGCAGTTGTCGCAGGGTCCAGCCTATTTCTGCTTGAAACCGTGATCTCGCGCGTAGCTCAGCACCGGGAGCCATTAGCTGCCTAAGCAACGTCCAGCGCGAACCTCTGGTTGGCATTGGCGGAACTGGTTAAACAAGTCATGCCGGGCTCCGCTGTCACTGACAGCAAAACCCGGCATGAGCTTTGAGCTAGCCCTAGGGGTTAGTCCTCTTCGGCGGGCGCTAATTCGACGTTGCTGACCATGAGTTCGGCATCGTTTTCGACTAAGGTCAGATCCCGAGCATTGCCCGCGGACTTCAAATCGGCGAAGCCCAAGCGTAGCTGCGCCAACTGAGTAGCCGGGGCGTGAATCTCACCGAAGAGCACCTCGGTACGCTGCTTAACCTTGGCATCACTCTTGGCCTTACGGATCCCGGACAAGGCCTGACCCACCACTGGCAACACCGCGGTGTCCGCACCTTCCAACGCCTGCGCCAGATGGTTGGCGGTTGGCCAGGAGCTTTGGTGTACCGAACCGGCACGCCACCATCCCCAGACCTCTTCGGTCGCGAAAGGAAGGAACGGCGCAAACAGGCGAAGGATTGAATCCAAAGTGGTGGCCAGTGCGGCCAACACGCTTGCCTGCTCGGTTGCTCCATGGCCGCCGTAGGCGCGGTCCTTGATCAATTCCACGTAGTCGTCGGTGAACGACCAGAAGAAGGACTCAGTGATATCTAGCGCGCGGGCGTAGTCATAAGAGTCGAAGGCTCGCTTGGCGTCATCGATCACCGCGGCTAGGCGCGCCAGCAATGAACGGTCTAGGCCGTTGCTGATCACCGAGGCGTCATCGGTGATGATGTTCGCTTCGGTGGCACCTAAGTTCAACACGAACTTGGAGGCGTTGAGGATCTTGATCGCTAGACGGCGGCCGATCTTCATCTGGTTGATCTCGTAGGCGGTATCCGCGCCCAACCGCGCGCTGGCAGCCCAGTAGCGGACCGCGTCGGAACCAAATTTCTCCAGCACCTCGGTCGGCACCACCACGTTGCCCTTGGACTTGGACATTTTCTTTCGGTCCGGGTCCAGGATCCAGCCGGAAATTGCTGCGTGCTTCCATGGGGCGTTTTTATGCAGCGCATCGGCACGCACGGCAGTGGAGAACAGCCAGGTGCGGATGATGTCATGGCCCTGTGGGCGCAAATCGAAGGGGTAAACCTTGGAGAAAAACTCCGTATCGGTGTTCCAGCGACCGGCGATCTGTGGGGTGAGCGAACTGGTCGCCCAGGTGTCGAGCACATCGGCATCACCGATGAATCCACCTGGCTGGTTACGCTGCTCTTCGGTGTATCCGTTTGGAACATCGGCGGCCGGGTCGACCGGCAGCTGCTCGACGCTGGGCAGTAGTGGCGCATCATAGTTCGGTTCGCCCTGCTCATTGAGCTGGTACCAGACCGGGATGGGCACGCCGAAGAAACGCTGACGCGATACCAACCAGTCGCCATTCAGTCCAGACACCCAGTTTTCGTAGCGTGAACGCATGAATGATGGGTGGAAGTCGATCTGCTCACCGCGGGCGATCATGCGCTCGCGGCGGTCCTCATCGCGGCCACCGTTACGGATGTACCACTGACGGGACGAAACGATTTCCAGCGGCTTATCGCCCTTTTCAAAGAAGTTCACCGGACGGGTGACCTTCTTCGGCTCTCCATCGAGCAGGTTCGCCTCGGTCAAGAGCTGAACCACAGTCTCCTTGGCGGAGAACACGGTCTTGCCAGCGATCTGGGCGTAGGCGGCAATGCCGGCTTCACTGCTAATCCACGCGGGGGTCTCGGCCAGAATACGGCCGTCACGTCCCACAATCGCGCGGGTTGGTAACTGCAGTTCGCGCCACCAGGTCACGTCCGTCAAGTCGCCGAAGGTACACACCATGGCGATACCCGACCCCTTGTCGGCCTGAGCTAAGGCATGTGGGCGAACTTCCACCTCAACACCGAAAATCGGGGAGGTGACCGTCTTGCCGAACAGGTGCTGGTAACGTTCGTCATCCGGGTGGGCGACCAGAGCCGCGCAGGCTGCCAGCAATTCTGGGCGGGTGGTCTCAATGAAGATCTGCTCACCCTCGGCCGTGGTGAAGGGGTAGCGGTAGTAAGCGCCAGCGACCTCGCGGTCCTCCAGCTCGGCTTGTGCCACCGCGGTACGGAAGGTGACATCCCACAGCGTTGGGGCCTCGGCCATGTAGGCATCACCGGCAGCCAAATTTTCCAGGAAGGCACGCTGCGAGACTGCACGCGAATTATCGTCAATGGTGCGGTAGGTCATCCGCCAGTCCACGGATAGGCCCAGGGTGGTGAAGAGCTGTTCGAAAACCTTCTCGTCCTCGACGGCTAGCTCTTCACACAGTTCAATGAAGTTCTTGCGGCTCACCACATCCCAGTCACGCTGGTTCTTGGCCGGGGTTGCTGGTGGACGGTAACCCTCGATGTAGGGTTTGGTTGGATCGCAGCGCACACCGTAGTAGTTCTGTACGCGGCGTTCGGTGGGTAGACCGTTGTCATCCCAGCCCAACGGGTAGAACACATTCTTCCCGCTCATGCGCTGGTAACGGGCCAAGACATCGGTCTGCGTGTAGGAGAACATGTGTCCTACGTGCAGCGAACCGGATGCAGTGGGTGGGGGAGTGTCGATCGAATACACCGCCTCGCGGGTGGTGTTCTCGTCGAAGTGATAGGTGCCCTCGGTGCGCCACCGGGACGAAAGACGTTCCTCAAGGCCTTCCAAAGCGGGCTTGTCGGGAACGGAAACCGTGATGGGCGTGTCTGTGCCCAAGTTTTCTTTTGCCATGTAGCTCATTGTTTCATGTTTCCGCGCAGGGCTTCGCATTAGCGCCCATGGCTTGAGACACCTTCGCAATTCTGCCCTGAAAACACTCTTGACCTGCTATCTCGATATAGGTAGATTTAGCGCTATGGAGCAACTCTCACGGATCACCCCTGCCACTGCGGACGTGTTGGAAGTCCTTAGAAATTCGGCCGAGGCCACTTGGGGTTTGCATATCATCAAAGAAACTGGCCGTCCGCCTGGAAGTGTGTACCCGATTTTGGAACGGCTGGAGCGCTTAGATTGGGTGACTTCCAGCTGGGAATCGGACAGTGAGCGGGCCGGACCCCGGCGCCGACTGTATGAATTGACTTCCGAGGGGGCCGTGGCGGCACCGGCCGTCATCAGTCGTGCTCGCACCAAAAAATCGACTGCGTCCAAACCGCGCGTGGCAGGTGCTGGGGCATGAAAATCTGGTTTATCCTGCTGCGCGGCATTAGTTGGCTACTGCCTGAAGTGCAACGCGCACGCTACCTTGAAGAGTGGCAGACTGACCTTGGTGGAGCGGCGGAGATCGGGATCCCTGAACACCAAGTGGTCACCGGCGCGCTACGAAGCAGCTGGCAGATTCGCCGGCAACGCCACCCCATGCTGGAGCTCGCACCCGACGCTCAGGCATACCTTTATGCTCGGTGGGCGGTCGCGTTCATCGGTTCCGGTGGTGTCTTGGTTTTGGGAGCCTTAGTCACCGGCGGGTATCTGGTGTCTAATGACGCGACGCCGATCGTTCGAGGGGTTCTGACAACCGCCGGATGGGTGGTACCGGCGATCTCTCTGATTCTGTTGCTGTTGGGGTACCGTAAGCTCACCCAGGCATTGCAAGCTTTGGTGTCGACCCAAAAACGTTCGTTCATCAGCTTAGCCATGATCTTGATACTGCTTCTCGTGGTGTACCTCGTCTTGTCTTCCAATGCCGGAGCAGGAATGTTGCTCTTTCTAGCTGCTTTGATCACCGGGCTGATCCTCATGAATAATGCTCGTTTCGTTGCCCGTGAACGGCGGATGCTCAAACCCGGCATCCGCCGGATCATCACGTGGCCAGCAGCTATGACACTGCTACTTTTCATCGTGTTGGGGATCGCACAGATTATGTGGTGGAACCCGCAGGCGAAACTGCCCGGATGGGAACTCGGGAAGGTCTATGCGCAGATGCGTGAAGCGGGTGCGGGGACCGGGTGGCAAATGGTGGCAATTTGGGCCACCGGGTGGCTGGCCATCATCGTAGGTTTCGCCACCGCCTGCTACCGTGGACAGCCGAAATTTCTTGCTGAATTGCGCGGGTTTATGGCTAGTTGGTTCTTACTGGCTGCGCTGATGGGTGGCGGATATTTTGTGGCTAGTTTCCCTCTGGGCATGTCCTTGGCCGACACCTTCGGCCTGAGCGGAGCAGATGCCGGATCGGCGGGGCCCTTCATTTTCCTGCTGGCTGACCTCTGCCTAGCTGCAGCGATTTACCTCGGAGCCAATCCCGGACGCTGGCAGTTACCGGAAACGGAACTGCTCGGTGACACGGCCTAGGAACTACTGCAATGGGCAAGAGGTGTTTTAACCTTGAACCATGAATTCCTCTCAACACGAACACTCGGATACACGTTGCGCGGTGGTCACCGGCGCTTCGAGCGGCATCGGTGAAGCCACCGTTCGGGCTCTTCGAACGCAAGGCTGGACGGTGTATGCGGTGGCCAGGCGTGCCGAACGGTTGGAACAACTCGCCGAACAGACCGGCGCGATTGCCTTGGCGGCAGACGTAAGCAACCAAGAGCATGTCGATGCCCTGCGGGACAAGGTGCAAAACGTCGATACTTTGATCAACTGCGCTGGCGGAGCCCGCGGCGTCGATTACTTGGGCGAGGCCAAGGACGCTGACTGGGAGTTCATGTATCAGGTCAACGTGATGGGAACCATGCGGCTGACCCGTGCGCTCTTACCGCAACTACGACAAGTGCCCGGTACGGTCCTGAACGTCACGTCTACCGCTGCACTGGCCAGTTATGAAGGTGGCAGTGGTTACAACGCGGCCAAAGCGGCGCAACGAGCCATGACTAGTGCCTTGCGTTTAGAAGAAGTCGGTCATGGGTTGCGGGTGATCGAAGTTCTTCCCGGGCTCGTGGCTACCGAAGAATTCGCTCTGCGTCGCCTAGGTAGCGCCGATGCCGCGGAACAAGTGTATGCCGGGGTAAGCCAGCCGCTCACAGCCGAGGATGTGGCCGAAGTGATCCGGTATGCGGTGAGCCTGCCCCACCATATTAATCTCGACGAAATCGTCATGCGTCCGCAGGCGCAAGCGGCCAACCATAAGCTTATTCGGGAGTAAAACGCGCTGCTGGCGTAGTGTCCGAATAAGAATATGGTGATTTTCGCTAATTAGGCGAGCTTTCTCACAGACGAGGTGCCGAATAATCGGTACCCTAGAAGTTGATCGTAGTGCACGCCTGTAAGGGCTTCAGTAACGTAATCGGCTCGAACCTAGGGTCGGCACGGTTGGTACTAGGGGAGTTAGTGCTGTTGCGCGGACGCTCTGGTGCCGCTGACCGGTGTCACTTAGTGAAGTTGAGCCCTGCTCGTTGACTCAGAAAGTGGATGTTGTTTGATGACTGAAATTGCCATTCCAGAACACCTGACTAGCCGCCCATTGCGTGTGGCCATCGTGGGTGCGGGCCCGGCCGGCATCTACGCGGCAGATATGCTCGCCAAAAGCGAGACCGTCTCATCTGGTGCACTGGAACTGAAGATCGATCTCTTCGATGAGCTACCTACCCCCTTCGGGTTGATCCGCTATGGCGTTTCTCCAGACCACCCACGCATCAAGGGCATTATCACCGCCTTGCACAAGGTGCTGAACAATGAGTGGATCAACTTCTATGGCAACGTCGGATTGGGTCGCGACATCACCCTAGCTGAACTGCACGAGCGCTATGACGCGGTGATCATCGCAACCGGTGCACAGAAGGATGCCGACCTGAACATCCCAGGCGTGAACCTGGAAGGCTCCTTTGGTGGCGCCGACTTCGTCTCTTGGTACGACGCCCACCCGGACGCCGAGACCCACTGGGACCTCAGCGCCCGCGAAGTAGCCGTGATCGGTAACGGCAACGTAGCCCTGGACGTTGCCCGTATCCTCTCCAAGCACGCGGACCAGCTGCTGGAAACTGAGATTCCGGAGCACATCTACACTTTGCTGAATGACTCCGCCGTGACCGATGTGCACGTCTTCGGTCGCCGCGGACCTGCTCAGGTGAAGTTCACCCCCTTGGAACTGCGCGAACTCTCGCACTCCAAGGATGTCGACATTGTGCTCTACCCCGAAGACTTCGAATTTGATGAAGCCTCCGATCAGGCGATTAAGAGCAACAACCAGACCAAAACCATGGTATCCACGCTGACCAACTGGCTGATTGAGCAGGAAGAGCGTGAGGAGGCACCAAGTGCCTCACGTCGCCTGCACCTACATTTCTTGCAGTCGCCCGTGGAAATTGAGGGTGCGGACGGTAAGGTCGTCGGCCTGAAGATGGAACGCAACGAGTTGGACGGAACCGGCAATGTTCGCGGCACCGGTGAGTTTGTCAGCTACCCGGTCCAAGCCGTGTACCGCGCGGTGGGTTACTTCGGTTCGGCCGTTGACGGCATCGACTACGACGGGGCCAAGGGTGTGCTGCCAAACGTTGCTGGTCGGGTGCTCAACGCCCAAGGCGAACAGGTTCCTAGCCTGTACGCAACCGGCTGGATTAAGCGTGGCCCGGTTGGCCTGATTGGTCACACCAAGGGTGACGCACTGGAAACCATCAACAACCTACTTGCCGATCTGGAATCCCTGCCACAGCCAACAAACGATCAACCGATCGCTGAATTGCTGACCGAACGCGGTATCGACTTCGCCGACTGGGAAGGTTGGCTGGAACTAGACACCCAAGAAAAGACGTTGGGTTCGGATGCTGGAACCGTGGAAACCCGCTTCGGCGAGGTGACTCGTGACCGCATCAAGATCGTCTCGCGCGATGACATGCTGGAGCATGCCCGGGCAAAAAAATTGGCTGAGAGCCTGTAAGACCTACCCCAGGCTCTATCGTTGGCGGTTAATCTCCTTTATCGAGATTGACCGCCAACGTGCGTTAAACGCTACTGACGAGGAAAACAACCGTGGTCAGCACAGTTATTGTCGCCTAGACTCGAAATCTCAGGCACTGGAGCGTTTTATTGACCAAGGTGCACCGAAACTGGTTAAAGGGGTGCGGTGAAAAATCCGTTTCTCACAAACTTGCGGTATTTAGCGGATGGGACCCGGCTCTATGGGCGGGAGCAACCAGGCCAAACATTGGGTCTGTTTGTCTTAAGCCTGTATTTGCCGATGCTACTGCCGCTTGCTTCAAGTGGGGTGTGGACCGAACTAGATAACTGGTTAGCCCATGTGTGGGTTCCCAGCCCCGGGTTAGTGCTAGCTGTCTATGGGGTCTTGGTGGCGATCGTTATTGCGCTGGCACTGGCCGCCCCACCACCGCATCGTTTGGCATACCGGGCCCCTTACCCGGTGGAGCGGCCGATGAAGGCCCGGCTGATATCCAATATCCGGCTATTTATCATCACCATGTTGGGGCTGAACTCGGTCGGGGTTATCTTCACCGAAGGCATGGAACGTTTCGAACATCTGGTGTGTTTGGCCCTGGGTGCTCTCCTGCTGCAACTGGGGCACTTAGATGAGGTCAACGCGGTCCAAGTTGAACCGGTGCTGGAGCAGCTGGGGGATGACCCACTGGAGCGTTATGACCGCTGGTATGCCAGCCGATGGGGTGTTCGGCCTCAAGCTGAAGCTAATATTGCACGCCCGCAGATTCTGCGTTGGCACTTCTCGGCACTGGCGCTGATCAGCTTGCTCCACGTCACGGCTTTGCTGGGCTACATTCTGCTGGTGCATGGTGCCAGCGGGGTGGTGCAACACCTGCCGATCGTCCTGTTTCTCTGCCTCACCTCGGGATACGTCAGCGTCCGGGTGGTTGAAGCCAAAATGCACGCGAATATGCTTTACCGCCACAACTACGGTTCACGCTTCGAATCGAGGTTCTCTCACCCGGAGACCTTCGTGGCCTACCTGCTGATCCTCACCAAGCTGGCCACCACGGCAGCGATGGCGGTGCTGCCACTGATGTGGTTGAACCCGACTAATTCGTTGTACTCCGTGGCCTACCTCGGTTGGTTGCTGGTGGAGTTGCTCTGCTTAGGCGGGGTATTAGTGGCCTTAATGGCACGCTGGGGCGGACGCAAAACAGCCCCGATTCAACCGCTCACTGGCTACGATCGGGACTATATGCTCTACCTGCGCCGCAAACACGCGGCGAAGCAGCGCGCGAGTATTCGTGGCGCGGTGAAGTATGCCGCGCAGCATCACACCGCCTAGCGAGAAGAGCCCACGCCGGGGGACTAACCCCTGCCCAACTAGGATAAAGCGGGATACACTGGCGCTATGGGCAATGAGAATAGCAAGCAGAAGAAGGAAGCCAACCTCGCAGCCGATCTGGAACAGGTATGGCAAGAAGAGTCGCCGCAGACGGCCGCTGAAACCAAATTCGCTGATGAAGTGGACGGCGAATTGGGCACACGCAAAAAGGGCTCGAAGTCCGTATAACGGAGGACTCTGCTTTCTTCGGGAAGCGGGTCACCGCGTGCCGAAGCAATGTTTTCAACAGTTGGCGATCCACGGCGCGGTGAAGATCACACCCGAGGGCCAGCCACCGGAGGGGCTCAGGAATTTTTTCATTGCCAGCAAGGCGTTAGACTTGGATCTAACTGACATTGATCCGGCCATCACCGGGGAGTCCTTGGAAGAACGGCCACCTCTGGCTCAGTAGAACCAAGCGGGACCAGCCCGTCACAGCTGATGAGAAGAGATTCCCCACCCGCTGGTGGGGGATAAACGGGGTGGTACCGCGGCTTATGCCGTCCTCGTAGGCAAGGATTTATCGACCCTACGCTTGAAGGACGGCCCATTCGATGAGCTTCTACCCGAAGGTCACCACCGACCCCACCGGTTCAACCCCGGCCTCGCCGCGCTTCCCAGACCTGGAAAAGCGGGTACTGGAATACTGGAAGAACGACAATACCTTCCAGGCCTCCATTGACCAGCGTGAAGGTGACGAGTTCGTCTTCTACGACGGCCCTCCTTTCGCTAACGGATTGCCGCACTATGGCCACCTGCTCACCGGGTACGTCAAGGACCTTGTAGCCCGTTACCAGACTCAGCGTGGCAAGCGTGTCGAGCGTCGTTTCGGTTGGGACACACACGGTCTACCTGCCGAGCTCGAAGCGATGAAGCAGCTGGGCATGACCGACAAGCAGCAAATCGAAGCCATGGGTATCGACAAGTTCAACGACGCCTGCCGCAGTTCGGTGATGAAATATGCCGATGAGTGGAAGGAATATGTCAACCGACAGGCCCGCTGGGTCGACTTCGAAAATGACTACAAGACCCTGAACGTGGAGTTCATGGAGTCGGTGATCTGGGCTTTCAAACAGCTCTCGGACAAGGGGCTGACCTACAAGGGTTTCCGCGTGCTGCCCTACTGTTGGAAAGACGAAACTCCACTGTCCAACCACGAGCTGCGGATGGATGACGATGTTTACAAGAACCGTCAGGACCAGACCGTTACCGTAGGCTTCAGCATTCTTGCCGGTGAAACCGAAGTTTCCCGGGCGTTGGCCGGGGTTCAGGCCCTGGCCTGGACCACGACCCCGTGGACCCTGCCGACTAACCTCGCCCTGGCCGTGCACCCCGAGGTCGAATACATTGTGGTCCCAGCTGGCGAAGCCGGAGTGAAGGCCTCTGCCGTCACCGGCCCATTCCTGCTGGCCCGCGACCTGCTGGGTTCCTACGCCAAGGACCTGGGGTACAAGGACGCCAAGGAAGCTGCTGCCGCGATCACCGCCAGCTACACCGGCGCGAACCTATCCGGCGTGCGCTACGCCCCGCTATGGGACACCTACACCGACACCGAGAAATACGGCACCCAGAACGCCTGGCAGATTGTCACGGCCGACTACGTTACCACCGCCGACGGTACCGGTATCGTGCACCAAGCCCCGGCCTACGGTGAAGATGACCAGAAGGTCTGTGAAGAGCATGGCATCCCGGTAATCCTCTCGGTAGATGAAGGTGCCAAGTTCCTGCCCGTGTTCGCTGGCGGAGCACTCAACGACATCGCAGGTGTGCAGGTCTTTGATGCGAACAAGACCATCACCAATGTGCTCAAGGACGAAGCCAAGCTGGTTAAGCAGGCCTCCTACGAGCACTCCTACCCACACTGCTGGCGCTGCCGCACCCCACTGATCTACCGGGCAATCTCCTCCTGGTACGTGGAAGTCACCAAGTTCAAGGACCGCATGGTCGAGCTGAACGAGCAAATCAACTGGATCCCGGGCAACGTCAAGCACGGCCAGTTCGGCAAGTGGCTGGAAAATGCCCGAGACTGGTCGATCTCCCGCAACCGTTACTGGGGCTCACCGATCCCGGTCTGGGAATGCGACGGGGCCGAATGCAACCACCGTGAAGTCTTCGGCTCGCTGGAAGAAATCAAGAACTTCTTCGGCCGCCTGCCACTGAACCACGAAGGCCAACCGGACCTGCACCGCCCATTCATTGACGAGCTCACCAAAGCCCACGAGGGCTGCGCCGAGGGCGGTACCCTCACACGTGTGGAAGATGTGCTCGATGTCTGGTTTGACTCCGGCTCGATGCCTTATGCGCAGGTACACTACCCCTTCAATAACCAAGAGTGGTTCGACTCGGGTCACCACCCAGCGGACTTCATTGTGGAGTACATTGGCCAGACCCGCGGCTGGTTCTACACCATGCACGTGCTGTCCACCGCGCTGTTTGACCGCCCGGCCTACACCAATGTCATCTCTCACGGCATCGTGCTTGGCTCGGACGGGCAGAAGATGTCTAAGTCGCTGCGCAACTACCCGGACGTCACCGAGGTGTTGGACCGTGACGGCTCCGACGCGATGCGCTGGTTCCTGATGGCCAGTCCAATCCTGCGCGGCGGCAACTTGGTTGTTACCGAGCAGGGTATCCGTGATGGAGTACGTCAAGTATTGCTGCCACTGTGGAATGTCTGGCACTTCTTCAACCTCTACACGAATTCCGCCAACAACGGGGCCGGATACGAGGCGAAGTTCTCCACCAGTTCCACCGACCCGCTGGATCAGTACATGCTGGCCGCCACCGGACAGCTGGTCCGTGAGGTGACCGAAGCACTGGATTCCTACGAGGTCTCCGACGCCACCGAGGCAGTGCGCCATTACATGGACACGCTGACCAACTGGTACGTGCGTCGCTCCCGCCAGCGGTTCTTCGACGAGGACACCCAGGCCTTCGACACCCTGTACACCGCACTGGAAACTCTGGTGAAGGTTGCCGCCTCATTGCTGCCACTGGCCACCGAGGAAATCTACCGCGGATTGACCGGGGCACGCTCGGTGCATTTGGCGAACTGGCCCGAGGCAAGTCAGTTCCCAACCGACACCCAGATGCTGGACACCATGGAGATCACCCGCAAGATCTGTTCGGTGGGCTCCTCGCTGCGCAAGGCCAAGAACCTGCGTGTGCGCCTGCCGCTGAGTGAACTGAAGGTAGTGCTCAGCGACGCCGCACGACTGCAGGGCACCTTCGCGTCGATCATCAAGGATGAGCTGAACTTGAAGACCGTGAGCCTGATCGACTCCGCAGGCGTGGATTCGGCAAGCTACGGCATCAGCCAGCAGCTGGTGGTCAATGCCCGCGCGGCCGGCCCACGACTGGGCAAGAACGTGCAACAGGCGATCAAGGGCGCCAAGTCCGGGGACTGGTCGGTCACCGACGGCGTGGTGACCGCCGGTGGTCTGGAACTAGTAGAGGGCGAATACACCTTAGACACGGTGGTGGATGCCGAAGCCGAGATCGCCGCCGCAGTCATCGAGGGCGGCTTCTTGGTGCTGGATACCGAGGTCACCGAGGAACTAGCGGCCGAGGGCATCGCTCGCGACATGGTTCGTTCGGTGCAAGCCGCTCGTAAGGACGCGGACCTGCAGGTCTCGGATCGCATCCACACTACGGTCAAGGCCAATGATGTGATCATTGCGGCCCTGGAAGCTAACCGTGAACTGCTGATGGGTGAGACCTTGACCAATGCCCTAGACCTGGTGATTGATAATGCGATCACCGACCCCGAGATCAAGGTGGAGACCAACGCGTGAGCGAATTGCAACGTGTCTACGCCGAGCTTTTAGCTCGCGCGCCAGAAAACAAGATTGAACCCCGCATGGAACCGATGTTTCGGGCCATGGAAATCTTGGGTGAGCCGAATAAGGCCTGCCCGGTTATCCACCTCACCGGAACCAACGGCAAAACTTCCACGGCGCGGATGATCGAGTCGCTGCTGCGTGCCCACGACCTGCGCACCGGCCGCTACTCTTCACCACACCTGATTTCGGTGACCGAACGGATCAGCATCGACGGTGAACCCGTGGATGATGAGACTTTCGTGCGGATCTGGGATGAGATTTCGCCCTACCTCGATCTTGTGGACGCTGAACTGGCCGAACGCGGCGAGAACCGGCTAACCTACTTTGAAGCTGTGACCATCTTGGGTTTCGCGATTTTCGCTGACGCCCCGGTGGATGTGCTGATCCTCGAGGTCGGCTTGGGCGGCATCACCGATGCCACCAACGTGGCCGATGCCGCGGTCTCGGTGATCACTCCGATCTCACTGGATCACACCGACCTGCTAGGCGACACCCCCGGACTGATTGCCGAAGAGAAGGTCGGCATCCTCAAACCCGGCGGGTATCTGATTTCCGCGGTACAACCGGTGGATGCGGCCGACGTCTTGTTGGCCCGTGCCAGAGAATTGGAAGTACCCTACGGCTTTGAAACCCTCGACTTCAAACTCTTGGAGCGTAAGGTGGCAGTCGGCGGACAGCTGCTGGAAATTGAAGGTCAAGCCGCACGTTATGACGAGATCTTCCTTCCGCTCTATGGTGCCCACCAGGCACAGAACGCCACCTTGGCCTTGGCCGCCGTGGAAGCATTCCTCGGTGGTGGTGAACGCGAACTGAACGTGGAGCTCGTGCGTCAGGGCTTTGCCGACGCGACAAGCCCAGGACGCCTGGAAATGGTGCGCAGCGCCCCCACCGTGCTGGTTGACGCCGGACACAACCCCGACGGGATCCGTGTCACCGCCCAAGCGGTCAAGGAATCTTTCGGATTCAGCCGCTTGGTGCTCATGGTGGGAATCCTGCAGGAAAAGGATGCGGCAGGCATGCTCTACCAGTTGCGTGAAGAGTACGGGGATCTGGTCGATGACCTGTGCCTCACCCAGTCCTCTTCACCGCGGGCGATTCCCGCAGGGGAACTGGCCACGCTAGCTGTGGAAGCCGGCTGGCCGGAAGCTGACCTGCATATCACCGAGGATTTGGAAGATGCCATCGAGTGGAGTGTGGGCCGCGCCGAAGCCGGCGACGACCTGGCCGGTGGTGTACTGGTGACCGGTTCGATTACCCTTGTTGGCGAGATCTCTCTGTTGTTGAAGGGACGTGAGTAGTACTCATGGCACGGTTAACCCGAGCCCAACGCGAATGGCGTCCGGGCATGACCAAGAAGCCACGGTCTTTGAAAATCACACTGGCTTCCTCGGTGCTGAGTTTAGAAGCGTTTGTCGCACTATTCTTCACGCTGAACGTTCTAGGACTTAAGCGCTCGGAAGTTTCCGAAGTGCTGATCCTTAGCGGCGGTGCGGTGCTGATGGCGCTGTGCATTATCACCTGCGCCTTCCTGCGGAAGCCAGCGGGCATCGTCATGGGCTGGATCATTCAGCTGCTATTCATCTTGTGTGGCTTCGTGGCCTGGGACATGTTCTATATAGGTGCCGCTTTTGCAGCTTGCTGGTGGTACGCGCTGCATAAGGGCGAACAGATGGATATCGAAAATAAACGCCGCGCAGCCGAACAAGCCGAATGGGAACGTAATAACCCACCGGTAGAATCCTAAGAGAAGAATTTCACTAGTCGAAGAGGTAATAAATGTCCGAACGTACTCTGATCCTCGTCAAGCCTGACGGTGTCAAGCGTGGTCTGACCGGTCAGATCCTGGCTCGTATCGAAGCCAAGGGTTACACCATCAGCAAGCTGGAGCAAATGGATGCCACCGGTGAGCTGCTGGCCCAGCACTACGCCGAACACGAAGGCAAACCATTCTACGAGCCACTGGTGGAGTTCATGCTTTCCGGCCCGGTAGTGGCCATTGTGGCCGAGGGCCACGGTGTGATCGCTGGCTTCCGTTCGCTGGCTGGCACGACCGACCCAACGACCGCAGCCCCGGGAACCATCCGCGGTGACTTCGGTCGCGACTGGGGTCTGAAGGTTCAGCAGAACCTCGTTCATGGTTCAGACTCGGTCGAATCAGCAGAACGCGAAATCGGCATCTGGTTCGGTAACTAAGCCAGGGTCAAAACGTCAAAAGCACCCGACATCATGGTGATGTCGGGTGCTTTTCTGATTGTGTGATTAGCTCAGGTGCACGTGGCCTGATCACTAAGAATCTTGGAGCTGGCCTAGAGCCAGCCGCCCAAGGTATTACCAGAATCCTTCACTGGCGGCAGTGTGTTGGCGGTATCGGCCCAGTCAGAGTCCCCGGCATTTGTGCCAGCGGTTTCGTTTACGAGTACATCTGAGCCGGCAGCCTGCTGCTGTGGAGCATTCTCATATTTAAAATTCAGCATGGGTAACCTTCCTTGTCCACGAACTCGATAGAATGCGTGGCTATACCTGATACCTGCTTCCGGTTGCCCCAAGTGCTCTCATTTCACCGGAACCTTGCCAGCATTTCACACTGGATAACGGTCCACATCCCCAAAGAGCACAAACTTCCGCAGAGTAATGCGCTTGACACATAATAACCCTAACCAGTTATCAAAAGGCAAGGCGCGGGTCGGCAGAAGTCACGTGTCGCAATTTGCGTGGTTTATCCGGTTCGTCTGTGCGATTGGTGCATTGGAGCAGTCTTTAGCCAAAGAAAAGCCACTATGCTGGGCCTGCTTGTCAGCGGAGCGCAGCATAGTGGCCGAGCCGAGAGTTAGTCTTTTCCTTGCGTCTTTTCTTCGGATTCGCCAAGCGCTTCGGCCGCTTCTTGGAGCTTCTCGGCTTGCTCTTCCTTTTCTTCGAGGCTCGCAATGGCCTGATCTTCCTTACGCAACTGTGCCATATGGTGGATTTGTTCTTTGGCTTGTTGCACCGCATGCGGGTTCTCGCGGTCGGTCCATACCTTGATAATTCCCCAGCCCACAGCGGTCAAAGGCACGGCGAGCACGGCTCCCACAATGCCGCCGAGCACGGTGCCGGCGGTCAGCGCCATCAAAATCACCAGTGCGTGCAGGTTCAGTGCTTGAGCCATCACCACCGGTTGGAGGAAGTTACCTTCGAGCTGGTTCACCAGAATCACCGCGGCTAACACGATCAAGGCGATGATTGGGCCGTTGGTCACTAGCGCCACCAAGGTCGCCAAAATACCGGCAACCGTGGCACCGACCATGGGGATGAATGAACCGAGGAAGACCACCACACCTAGCGGGATGGCCAAAGGCACCTGCAGGATCAGCAGGGTAGCGGTAATACCAACGGCATCCACGGCTGCCACAATCGAGGTTCCGCGGATGTAACCGCCGAAGGTGTGCAATGCTCGGTCACCTGAGGTGATCCACTTGTGACGGAAGTGCTGGGGGGTCCAAGAGATGAAGAAAGCCCAGATCCGGTCGCCGTCTTTCAAGAAGAAGAACAAGATCACCAGCAACAAGATCAATCCAGTCACAAAGCTGCCCGCGGCGGTGAGAGTATTGAGCGCTCCCGCACCAAATTGCGAACTGGTGATGAAGGAGGTGACTGTTTCCACGGCACTATCGATTTGCGCCTGATCGATGGTGAACGGCATGTCTCCGATGAAACGCTGGACAAGTTCGTTGAGCTGGTTAAAGCCCTCGACAGCCTGATTGACCAAGGTGGACCATTCATTGATCACCGAGAACACTAGGCCGGTACCAATCCCGCCGAGCACCAGTAACGAGCCGAGGAAAACGACCCACGCGGCGAGCATGGGTGACATGACCCGACGCAGCCGAACCACCAGCGGCCACAGTGCACAGGCCAGAATCAGTGCGATCAGGGTGGGGATCACGATCATCGTCAACCGCAGCATCCCCAGAATCAGGAAACTGGCGACGGTGCCGATAATGAGAATCTGCAGACAACGAATTCCGAGGCGGCCTGCCACGTCGGTCCAGAGGCCCTGCACGGTAAATTCGGGATGATCCGAAGATTTGGCCGCGGTGACGACGGGGGAGGGCGGATGCTGCGCAGCCCGCCGAGCCGTCGTGCCTTTGCGGAAGAAAGCCATGTTCGCTCCTACGTGAATGCTGACGAATACCTTAAACAATAGGCTAGTCAGCGGCACGCAGTTTGTGACACGTCCAAAGGATGGAATTAAATATCGCTACGACGAGCAGCTCTAAAAACAATCCAACATGCTATGTACGCCGCTTCGATAGTGAGCAGAGAATCAGGGACCGGTTCATTGGACCACCGCCCAGTGCGGCTGATAAGCAGCAATCTGCTTAGGAACTGGCTGTGGTCGAGCTGAAGTAATCATCGGCCAGTTGGCTCAGTAGAATCTTGTCGTGAAACTTCCCATTGTGGAAGCCTGCTTGGCGCATACGTCCTTCTTCGCGGAATCCGGCCTTGGCGAAGGTGCGCAGGGCTCGTTCGTTATATTCCCAGACGCCCAAACCGATCCGGTTCAGCCCCATTTCGCGGAATCCGAAGTCCACGATCATCTTGGTTGCTTCTGAACCGTACCCCTGACCCACATAAGAACCGCCGATCATGATCATCAGTTCCGCGCAGCGGGAGGACGCTTGGTAGTCATATAAGGCCGTGTGACCAACCAACGTGTCGTCTGGCAGGGTGATGCACAGCCCAATGCCGTCCTTCATGCCCTTGTTTTGACTCCACGTCCGAAAAATTTCTGCGGCCTCGGTGCGCGGATGCGGCAAGACGATATGTCCCTGCAAAGCCATAAATTCCGGGCTATTCCACCAACCTGCCAGCAGCGGCAGGTCTTCTTCCTGTAATTCGCGTAGCCGAATATTTTCGGAAACTAGCAAGTTAATGCCGTAGTCCTGAGCGGTTTCTGTATTCCAGTTCGTAGAGGCCATATCTTAAACCTAGTCCTTTTCTTCCGCAATATGGGTGATAGCTCACCTTCTGCGGTTGAAATTTCTTGTGCACACCCAGCTATTTGCCCCGAAGAACTCGCGGAAAATTCCTGGCGCACAGCGCTCCGACACACCGGTCTAGCTCAGCTGCTTGGCTCTGGTGTAGTTTCTGACCAGCAGCTGATCAAAGATAATCACCAGCAGGATCCCGAAGGTATAAGCAAGCAGGTCCCAGCTGGCGAAGCCGGTACCAAAAACCAGACGGAGCACCGGCAGCTGCGCAGCCCACATGGCAGGAAGCATTGTTAACTGCAAGAACTCCATCGCCCAGCACCAAGCTAACGCCAGCGTGCCAAGCCGCCAGGCGCTGGTTGCTGGGGCGAGAACCCCGAGTAACAAGTAGATCAACACCGCATACAGTGCCCCGCCAGCTACATCTGCAAAGAGCCCCAAGGGTAAGAAGCGCAGGAATAAACCAAGGGGGACCACCGCGAGTGCGGTGATCCCCAAGGTGAGTCGTCGTTTCACTGAACTAGCCGAAGAACGCATTCGGGAATCGTGCCATGATGCTCGCGGCGGTCACGAGGAGTAGCACGACGGTGATCACCCAGGACCACTCGGCGGCGAACTTCTTCAACCCGGCTCCGGCCGGCAAGACACCATGAATGATGTTGCGGGCGGTGGTGTGGACGAATAACGGGATGGTCATGGCCCAGACCACCATGCAGTACAGGCACAAGGCGTTGATGTCATATAACGCCTGAGACCAAAGCCAGATAATGAAACCCATGGCGAAGGTGATGCCCAGCTGGAAGCCAAGCCAGTACCACTTGGCGAACTTAGCCCCGGACAGCATGGCCATCCCCACGGTGATCACGATGGCAAAACCAACGATGCCGATAAATGGATTAGGGAAGCCGAAGAGGGCAGCTTGCCAAGACTTCATCACGGTGCCGCAGGAAACCCACGGGCTGAAATCACAGCTGGTGACGTAATCCGGGTTTTTGTATAGCTCAAGACGTTCCAGCACCAGAATCCCGGAAGCGATAAAAGCCACCAGTCCTGTCAGTGCGGCCAAGACACCGAATCCGCGGTTGCTACTCCACCAGGGCAACACGCCCGGAGTAGAGGATTTTTCGTGGGTAGAAATCATCTTCTGTCTAGTCCATATGTTCGTGGAATTGCACGGCAAAGCGCAGCTGTCCTGATCATCCTAAGAGGGTTTGCTGTGTGAAAGTTAGGAGCCATGAAACGTGTTGCGCATGAATATGAGAGAATATGAGTGGTTGTTCACGGATCCACAGTCTGTTTTCAACCCAACGAGAGACTTTGAACGACAGATCGACAGGCGATGTATCGCTCCGGTTGAGTGCCCTAAAGTGCGCCTCCCGGACGAAGACCGCGGATCGAAGGACTGTAAAGGAAAACAGTCGGTTTTAAAGCACCCCGTTGACCGTGCCTTATTCGCCGCGGTGCAATAGTGCATCTACGGCGAATATGGTCAGGCGGAATGACACAGGACTTTGTTGCCCGGTAGGCCTGAAATGGCTGGCTGTAGGCATAAATACATAGAGTTTCAACCGCTGCGCTGTCTGTGGAAGCGCGGGCGTTGAAATGTTTTAGAGGAGTACGCGAACCTGATGAGCGCATCAAAAGAACGCAAGGGTGGTTCCGGCGGAAATAAGCGCGGTAACCGCTCGACTCGTGCCCGTCGCACGACTGTTGCCACCACCCCGGCCCGTCCATTGCGTCAGGCAATGACCTTGGCTGAGTTGAACGCGGCCGCCGGTGTGGAACCAAATCTGAACCGCTTGCGCATTACGCGCCGCACCCCGGTCAACACCCCGGACACCGCGCGGATGAACCGTCAAGCCGAACGCCGCGCGCAACGTGCCGCACAGAACACCGATACTGACCAGCAGCAGTCAGTGGCCGCGAAGCTTCCTGGCACCGCTCAGGACCAGCCGGTGAAAACTGCCGCGGTGACCCAGCCACAGGTTGCTGAGCAGCCTGCAGCGCCCGAAGAAGTTGAGGATCACACCGGTGCGCTCTTGGCCGAACATGGCAGCATCATGATGATCAACCCGTTCGCCGTTCCCGAGGCTGCCCATACCGTGGTGCGTCACGCCATCCCGAAGGCGAAGCCAGTGCGCGCCGAGCAGCCTGCAGAGGATGATGAGCACGAGTCCGAAGAGGTGACCTCACGCCGTCGGCGTCGCCGCCGTCGCGGTGAGGTAGACCTGGAGTTGGAAGGGGGATCGCAGGACGATCCACCCAATACCGTCACCCGGGTCCGTGCCCCACGCACCAGCGTGGACAGCCACGCCTCGAATAAGGTCACCGCGCTGCGCGGTTCGACCCGCTTGGAAGCCAAGCGTCAGCGCCGGCGTGAATCGCGGGAGACCGGCCGTCGCCGCCATGTGATCACCGAAGCCGAGTTCTTAGCTCGCCGCGAGTCGGTGGAACGCCAGATGATTGTGCGCCAACGTGAAGATCGGATCCAGATTGGTGTGCTGGAAGATGGGGTGCTGGCCGAGCATTTCGTGTCGAAGACCCAACAGGATTCGCTGATTGGCAACGTGTACCTCGGTAAGGTGCAAAACGTCCTGCCTTCCATGGAAGCCGCGTTCGTGGACATTGGCCGTGGCCGCAACGCTGTGCTTTATGCCGGCGAAGTGAACTGGGATGTTGCCGGGTTGGAAGGCCAGCCGCGCCGCATCGAGAACGCCTTGAAGGCCGGAGACTCGGTGCTGGTTCAGGTCACCAAGGACCCGGTGGGTCATAAGGGTGCCCGCTTGACCAGTCAGGTCTCTTTGCCCGGACGCTATTTGGTGTACGTTCCCGGCGGTTCGATGACCGGGATCTCCCGCAAGCTGCCCGATGTGGAACGTCAGCGGCTGAAGAAGATCCTGAAGGATCACCTGCCAGAAGACGCCGGTGTGATCGTGCGTACCGCTGCCGAAGGGGCAAGCGAAGAAGAGTTGATGAACGACATCAACCGACTGCGCGCTCAGTGGGAGGGCATCGAAGCTCAGTCCACCTCCAGCAAGACGCTGGCTCCTGAGTTGCTCTATTCGGAACCGGATCTGACCATCAAGGTGGTCCGTGATGTGTTCAACGAAGACTTCACCAAGCTGATCGTCTCCGGCAGCCAAGCCTGGGACACCATTGAGGCCTATGTCATGTACGTGGCCCCGGATCTGCTGGGTCGTCTTGAACAGTGGACCTCCGATGAGGATATCTTTGCTCAGTACCGGATTGATGAACAGATCACCAAGGCCCTAGACCGCAAGGTCTTCCTGCCATCCGGTGGCTCGCTGGTCATCGATCGTACCGAAGCGATGACCGTGGTGGACGTGAACACCGGGAAGTTCACCGGTTCCGGTGGCAACCTGGAAGAAACCGTGACCAAGAACAACTTGGAAGCGGCCGAAGAAGTCGTCCGTCAGCTGCGCCTGCGCGATATCGGTGGGATCATCGTGATCGACTTCATTGACATGGTCTTGGAAGCCAACCGTGACCTCGTGCTGCGCCGCCTGGTCGAATGCTTGGGCCGTGACCGGACCAAGCACCAGGTCGCTGAGGTCACCAGCCTGGGGCTGGTGCAGATGACGCGTAAGCGGATGGGCACCGGCCTGTTAGAAGTCTTTGGCGAGTCTTGCGAACATTGTGCCGGCAGCGGTGTCATCACCCACGAAGAACCCATTGAGCACCGCAAGAGCTTTAACTCGCACGGGGAGTCCCATGCGAAGAAGGGCCAGGAGGCTAAGTCCGGCAGCAGTCGTTCCAGCCGCCGCCGTCGCTCAGGACAGCAGGAGAGCGAGCACACTAAGCCCGCAGAAGGCACGCAGCACGAGTCGCAGAACGCTGAGAAGACCGAAGCAACTCGTAGCGCACTGGCTAACATTGCCGCAGCCTCACACCTGACCGACAGTACCGAGACCCCCGGCGCCGGTGAGGTTATCGGCGCTCAGAAGCCTGCCGCCACCCCGGCGAGCCTCGAAGAGCTGGAAGCGGTGCTGCCGATGGGAGAACGTGCCCAGGAGCAGACGGAGAATGGCGAGTCCAACCGGGCCCGCAAGCAGCGGCGACGCTCTCGTTCACGCTCGCGTTCTTCGGTGAGCGCTGAAGAGTCGAGCACGCAGGCTTCGGAGGCTGAGCAGGCAGTTGAGCAGCAGCCAGAAACTAGCCCGGATCCGGCTCCCGCAGCAGCGGCGAAGACCGGACGCGGCAGCCGACGCGCCACCGCGCCCCAGGCTACCGATCGCACTGAGCAGGAGCAGCCGGTTCTCACCGGTCTCGCGCTGCCGGCCACGGCCACAGATCAGCCGGCAGCAGAGACTGTGCCCGCACCGGTTGCTGCCGCAGTACAGAGTTCCACAAAACCAAAGCGCCGCAGCCGCCGAGCCACCTCGGCTCAGGGGGATGCGAACGCAGAGGTTGTTGTGAGCGACGTCGCCAATGCCACGGGTAACCGTGTGCAGATGGAGACACTCAGTAAGCCAAGCGTTACCACCACCGAGCCAGCTGCAGCGCCAGTGATGCTTGGAGTGGGGGTTCCGGTACGCGAACTGAAAAGATGATCCTGATCACGCAGGGCGCGCCGGAGCGGTTTTCATTTGCCCCGGCAGCGTTTTCTAGCGTAATCTAGTTCATCGGTGCTAAACGCCAAGATCACGGTTTTTCCGCTCGGCGTCAAGGCACAAGCGCATGAGATCCCCGGATCGTTCCTAGCCGAAGGAATAAGGGTAGATTTCTGCGCCGGTAAGACAATAAACGTCGAGTAGAAGTGAGTACCCACGTGGTGTACGCAATTGTCCGCGCAGGCGGCCACCAGGAGAAGGTTTCCGTTGGAGACCTCATCACCGTTGACCGTCTTCAGGCTGCCGCAGGCAGCTCCATTGAGCTTCCGGCTCTGCTGTTGGTTGATGGCGAGAAGGTAACTTCCGCCGCTGACGAGCTGGCAAAGGTCAAGGTTACCGCTGAGGTTGTTGAAAACCTTCGCGGCCCGAAGATCGTTATCCAG
The DNA here is from genome assembly GCF_050753455.1 of Glutamicibacter uratoxydans. Lineage (GTDB taxonomy): Bacteria > Actinomycetota > Actinomycetes > Actinomycetales > Micrococcaceae > Glutamicibacter > Glutamicibacter uratoxydans_A. The sequence goes on along the minus strand of NZ_CP192736.1, from coordinate 1,902,208 downwards.
AAGTACAAGAACAAGACCGGTTACAAGAAGCGCCAGGGCTTCCGTGCCGCTTTGACCAAGGTCAAGGTCACCTCGATCGCCTAATTTTGGGCGTATCGTAGAACAAGAATATTTGTAGCGAAAGAGGTTTAAGCTATGGCAAGTAAGAAAGGTGCGAGCTCGACCAAAAACGGTCGCGACTCGAATCCACAGTTCCTAGGCGTTAAGCGCTTCGGTGGCCAGGAAGTCAACGCAGGCGAAATCATCGTTCGTCAGCGTGGCACCCACTTCCACCCAGGTGCCGGCGTTGGACGTGGCAAGGATGACACCTTGTTCGCCCTGACCGCTGGTGCGGTTGAGTTCGGCACCCGTCGTGGTCGCCGCGTGGTGAACGTGGTTTCTGCCGCCTAAGTATAGGCAACAGGCAAAACTTTTTTAGTACGTCAAGGGGTGGGCCGGGATTCCGGCTCACCCCTTGCGTGCGTTTAGCTAGACTTAATGACGAGTAGATCTCGTATCCCCTTATTCAAGGAGAAGAACCCCCGTGGCCGCATTCGTTGATCGCGTAACACTACATGTCACCGCCGGTAATGGTGGACATGGCTGTGTTTCCATCCACCGAGAGAAATTCAAACCCCTAGGTGGACCCGACGGAGGCAACGGGGGTAACGGTGGAGACATCATCCTGCGAGTCTCCCCGCAGGTCACCACCCTGTTGGACTTCCACCACCTGCCGCACCGCAAAGCCGGCAATGGTGAACCAGGCAAGGGCGGGTTACGTCCGGGTAAGCAGGGCGAGGACCTGATTCTGCCCGTCCCGGCCGGCACCATCATTAAAACCCGTGACGGGGACATCCTTGCCGATTTGGTGAATATCGGAGACGAGTACCTCGCCGCCGCCGGTGGTCAGGGTGGTTTGGGTAACGCCGCCATTGCCTCGGAAAAGCGCAAAGCCCCGGGCTTCGCTTTGCTGGGTATTCCCGGTCAGCAAAATGATCTAGTCCTCGAGTTGAAGACCGTGGCGGACATCGCTTTGGTCGGTTACCCCTCGGCAGGTAAATCCTCGCTGATTGCCGCGCTATCCGCCGCCCGGCCGAAGATCGCCGACTACCCATTCACCACTCTGGTCCCCAATCTCGGCGTGGTTCAAGCCGGTGAAGTGCGTTACACCGTGGCCGATGTGCCGGGTCTCATCCCGGGCGCTTCCGAAGGCAAGGGGCTGGGTCATGAGTTCCTGCGCCACGTCGAACGCTGCGCAGCGATCGTGCATGTGCTTGACGGTGCCTCGCTGGAGTCGGACCGTGACCCCATTACCGACCTTGAGGTGATTGAAGCCGAACTGGCCGCCTATGAGGTCGATTCCTCCTACGCCGGAACCGATGGGACTATCGTGCCGCTCACCGAGCGACCAAAATTGGTGGCGCTCAACAAAGTAGATATGCCAGACGGGGCCGACATGGCCGAATTTGTGCGTCCAGAACTCGAAAAACGTGGTTATCGGGTCTTTGAGATCTCTGCGCTTTCGCGTAATGGATTGCGTGAACTGTCCTTTGCCATGGCTGAATTAGTTTCAGAGGCACGCGCTAAGGTCGAGCATGAAGCACCGGTGGTCGAAGTGCCGGTGATCCGTCCACGCTCGGTGAACAAGAAGGAATTCCTTATCCGCCGCGAGGAACAGAACCTTGAACCACTGTGGCGGGTCGTCGGTGAGAAACCGGAACGCTGGATTATGCAGACCGATTTCTCTAATGATGAAGCCGTGGGTTACCTGGCGGACCGTTTGAACCGCTTGGGTGTGGAAGATGGTCTGTTCCGGGCCGGCGCCAAACCGGGGGAGGCGGTAGTCATCGGTGCCGAGGAAAACTCGGTGGTCTTTGACTGGGAGCCAACCATGGCCGCTGGAGCGGAGCTTCTTGGCGGTGGCCGTCGCGGCGAGGACGTGCGCTTGGAAGACCGCAGCCGTCCAACCCGTGAGCAGAAGCGTGCCGAACATGATGAACGTAAGGCGGCGAAGGCTGCCGCACGAGCGGAGCTAGAAGCCGAACGCAAGGCCGGGATCTGGACAGAAAGTGTCCAGGCTAAGGCCAAGCGGCAGCGCCCACACACCGGGGACGAAAAGAAGGAAGACTAACGCACATGAGCCTGCGCGCGACCAAGACCCTCTCTGCCATCACCCTGCGCAGCCAGCTGCCGCAGGCGCAGCGGCTGGTGGTTAAGGTGGGGTCCTCGTCTTTGACCACCATGGAAGGTGGGATCTCCCACGAGCGGCTGAAAGCCTTGGTCGACGCGCTCGCTATGGTAGCTAGCCGCGGCACCGAAGTCGTATTGGTCTCTTCCGGGGCCATGGCCGCGGGCTTCGCTCCATTGGGTCTAGCCAAGCGTCCCAAGGACCTGGCTACCCAGCAGGCGGCTGCAGCTGTAGGGCAGGGACTCTTACTGGCGCAATACACCAACGAGTTCGCTACTCACGGTCTAACCGTCGCTCAGGTGCTGCTGACCGCCGATGATCTGAGCCGCCGGCAAAGCTACACCAACGCGCTGCGTTCACTCACCCGACTGCTGGGACTCGGGGTGCTACCCATCATCAACGAGAACGACGCGGTGGCCACCCACGAGATCCGCTTCGGGGATAACGACCGGTTGGCTTCGCTGGTCGCCCACCTGATCAAGGCCGACGCGCTGCTGCTGCTTTCCGATGTGGACTCGGTCTATGACGCCCACCCACGTCACGGAGGAAACCGTATCCCGGTGATCAAGCATCCGCGCGAGCTGGATGCCGTAAATCTGGGTACCGCGGGGGAGGCCGGGGTGGGCACCGGCGGCATGATCACCAAGGTCGAGGCAGCGGTGATGAGTTCCTCATCGGGAATCCCCGTGCTCGTGACCTCCGCAGACAATGCCGCTCAAGCTCTAGCTGGGAACGACGTGGGCACCTGGTTCGCGGCACGCAACACCCGTCGTTCGGCGCGTGATGTATGGCTGGCTCACCTAGCGAGCCCGCAGGGCAAATTGACCGTGGATGCCGGGGCTACCCGTGCGGTGCGCAGTGGCGAAAATTCGCTGTTGGCCGCCGGAATCACTGCGGTGTCCGGTGACTTCGAAGCCGGTGACGCCGTAGAGATCTGCGATCAGCACGGCAAAGTGTTTGCGCGCGGACTAGTGAATTACGCCTCGCATGAACTTCCCGCAATGCTGGGACGTACCACCAACCAGCTCACCACTTGGCTCGGTGAAGGTTACGAACGCTCGGTGATACATGTCGATGATCTAGCCTTGCTCTAGACCGGTTCCTATCATAGATATATGAGTCTGGAAGCAGTAAACATCGACAGCACCGATACCGTAACGGCCATTAATTCTTTGGCCGACCGAGCACGTAAAGCTTCGCGCGTTCTTGCCCGGGCAAACCGGGACTGGAAAGACCGTGCACTGCGTCAAATCGGAAAAACCCTAGATCAGAACCGTCCAATGATCCTTGCGGCTAACGCCAAGGATTTGGAAGAGGGTCGCGAACGCGGAACCTCCAAGGCGATGCTGGATCGCTTGAAACTCGATGACGCACGTATCGACGGGCTGATCTCCGCCCTTGAAGAGCTAGCCGGACTCCCAGATCCGGTGGGCCGGGTCATGCGCGGAGAAACGTTGCCTAATGGGTTGCGGATGCGCCAGATACACGTGCCCATGGGCGTGATCGGCACAATCTACGAAGCGCGCCCGAACGTCACCGTTGATATTGCCGGACTGTCACTGAAGAGCGGCAACGCCGTCTTACTGCGCGGTGGCTCAGCTGCTTTGAACTCCAACATGGCGCTAGTCGGTTTGATCCGTGACGCTTTAGAGAAGGTTTCACTGCCCCGGGATCTGGTGATCTCGGTGGACGAATACGGACGCCCTGGCGCGGACGCCATGATGGGTGCCCGGGGCAAAATCGATGTACTGATTCCACGCGGCGGCCGGGAACTAATCCAGCGGGTAGTCACCACCGCCAAGGTCCCGGTTATCGAAACCGGTGAAGGCAATGTGCATATTTACATTGATCAAAGCGCCGACACCGAAATGGCCATTGATATCTTGCTGAACGCCAAAACTCAGCGGCCAAGTGTATGCAACACCGTGGAAACCCTACTCATTCACCACAATGCGGCGGCTGCTCTGCCGGTACTCAAAGAACTGCGCCAGGCGGGGGTCAACTTGCACACCGACGCTGCTGCCGCAGAACTCGCTGCGGAACTGTCTCCGGTAATCGCCGGTGAAGGCGACTGGGCCAATGAATACCTAGATCTGGATATCGCGGTGAAACTGGTCAGCGACATGGATGAGGCCTTGGAGCACATTCGCCAGTATTCCACCGGACATACCGAAGCAATCATTACTAGCGACCTGAAAAACTCCGAACGTTTTATCGCTGAAATTGACTCGGCTGCGGTGATTGTCAACGCCTCAACGCGCTTCACTGACGGGGGACAACTAGGCTTAGGTGCCGAAGTAGGAATCTCAACGCAGAAGATTCACGCTCGCGGGCCGATGGGTCTGAGCGAACTGACCACCACCAAATGGGTGGTTCAGGGCGACGGACATATTCGTAAATAGTTTCTGTCTACCGTTTTCGGTAGGATGTAGAAGAACGTATCGTAAGTGGTTGATCGATGGTTGGCCGTTGATCACTATGAGTATCTGGAGAGTCACTTGAACGCTCTGTACCTAGCTGTAGCAGCTACCGAATCCGGCCTTTCCGGCGACACCTGGGCCTTGCTCATCGGTGGGGCGATCTTTGTTGCCCTGATGATTGGCCTGCTGGTGACCCTGTCGTACACCAACGTTGGTAATCGTCACCAAGCAAAGCCTGAACCACAAGACATCCACCGGCAGACTAAGGTTCACGAGACTAAGCACTAGCCACTAGTGAATTCTTCAGCACAGCACCGCCCATTCCGCCTCGGCGTAATGGGCGGTACTTTTGACCCCATCCACAATGGTCACTTGGTAGCTGCCAGCGAGGTTGCCGCCGAATATGATCTGGACGAAGTGGTGTTCGTCCCCACTGGGCAGCCCTGGCAAAAAGCTGACAGGACAGTGACTCCCGCTGAAATGCGTTACCTGATGACGGTGATCGCTACCGCGTCAAATCCCCGCTTTACCGTCAGCCGGGTAGATATCGACCGTGGTGGGGATACCTACACCATCGATACCCTGCGTGACCTGCAAGCCGAGCGTCCCGAGGCGGAGTTGTTCTTCATCACCGGCGCTGACGCAATGAGTCAGATTATGAGCTGGAAGGATGCCGATCAGCTCTGGGACTTAGCGCATTTTGTGGGCGTCACCCGACCCGGACATCAGATGCCCGAGGTGGCGCAGGACAGTGCCTCTGAACTGGAAATCCCCGCACTATCGATTTCCTCTACCGACTGTCGTGCCCGCGTGGCTGGCGGTAAACCGGTATGGTATTTAGTGCCGGACGGTGTGGTGCAGTACATTGCAAAATATGGACTGTATACCGAGTCGCACCCCTCAAGTGACACCCTCAACACGGCATAATCACTAGATAAGGGTGTAGATAATCCTCTATGCGGTCGGGAGAAGGACAGGATGAGCGATAACACGCAGCCGGCTTCAAGCCGGCGAGCTCTGCGTGAAAAGCGGCGGGCAGAAATGGAAGCCCTGCTGGCTAACAGCAGAGCCGAACAAGAAGCCCGTGAACAAGCGGCTAAAGAACAAGAAATTCAAGCCGAATCCCCTTCCAATCAGCCCAAGGTTGCCAAGCCGCCAGCTGCCAAACAAGAGCCCGCGAAAGCTACCCCGGTACCAGCAGCAAAGAAAGCAGCTACACCAGCAAAACCTGCCCCAGCGAGCCCTGCACCGAGCAATACCGCGAAGCCAGCAGCTCCGGCCGCGAAGCCCGCTTCCAAACCGGTGTCCTCCACTGCCAAGAGTGAATCGACGAATTCTGCGCCCAAGGCAACAGCGGCTAAAACTGCTGCGGAGAAACCCGGCGCCAAGCCGGCTGACGCAGCTGCGGCTAAGCCAGCGGCTCCAGCATCCACGCAAAGTGAAGCACCTCAAAGCACCGAGCCGGTATTGGGGGAGCGCGCTTCATTACGCCGGGCACGCGACCGCGAAGCCTTACGTGAGCGTCGGCGTTTGCAGGAAGAAGTTTCGGAGCTCACCACAAATATTCCTACGGCAGAACCAGCGGTAGAGCCGAAGCCGTTGACCCGTCGCCAATTGCGCCTTCAAGCTCTCGCAGAACAGCAGAAGGGCAGTGCATCTGCTGGCGAAGGGAAGAAAGCTCAGAGCCCAAGTAGTAAGCCGGCAGTCGCTAAGACCACAGATGACGACCCGGAAACTACTGTGATGAGCGTCGAGGAAGCGCTAGCGGCTCGCCGCCAGCATGCCCCGGCACCACCCGTTGACCCGAACCTGCTCAGCGATGACGATAGTGAAATCGACTTAGAGGTTCTAGCGCATCAACGTGAAATGGCGGCACGCGCCGCCATCATTTCGCGTCGCGCTGCCGAACGTGAGCGGTTGCGTCAAGAAAACGTCAAGGCTGGTAAGGAAGATACCTCATCGGATCCGTTCACCGGAGCCCTGGGTAATATTCGCGAGTTCGAAGATTCGGTAGCGCGATCGGGCGTTTCCGGACCGAAAACCGAGAGCGTTGCGCTGGATATTGAGTCCACAGGCAAGGCGGCACCCGCGAAACCCGCACCTAAACCGGTCGCTGCAAAACCTGGCACTAAACCCGCGCCGAAACCTGCCGCCAAGACCCCAGCAAAACCTGCTGCCAAGCGCCAGACGGAAACTCCGAAGCCAAAGCCGGTGCAAGCCAGTGCCGCGGTAGCCAATGAGGTTGCCGAGGAAGTTGCCTTTGACGTAGTGGACTTGCCACGCGTTGGCGCAGTAGATGCTCAAGGCTTGCAGCCCTTAGATGCCCAGACCGCGGGCGTACGTCGTGCGAATAATATGTACTTGGCAATGATTGCAGCCCTCGCGGTAGGCGGTATTGCACTGGTGGCCGGTATCATCATGATGTTCAGCAACTAGTCCATAGTTGCTGACGTATAATTGAGCAGAATTAAGTCCCTCTTCTAGGAGATATACCCCTTTATGGCCGCACACGCCGATTCGATCGCATTGGTTCACATTGCAGCACTGGCCGCCGACGAGAAGCAAGCACAAGACATCATCGCTCTTGACGTCGCCGAACGATTGGGTGTGACCGACGCCTTCCTGATTGTCTCGGGTAATTCGGAGCCACAGGTCAACGCGATTGTTGATGAAATTCAGGCAAAAGTTCACGAAGAAATAGGGTTGCGTCCAGTGCGTCGCGAAGGTTTTGGACTCGGACGTTGGGTGTTGCTGGACTACGGAGACGTGGTCGTTCACGTTCAGCACCAAGAAGACCGAGTTTTCTATGCCCTTGAACGTCTCTGGGCAGACTGCCCAGTGATCGAGCTTCCCGAGCAACTGCGTAAATCTGCAGGCTAAGCTCTGATTTGCGCCTGACTGGGTAATTCATCTATGATTGATGAGTTGCCTGAAAGGGTAGCAAGTCCTCGGGGGTATGGCGCAGTTGGTAGCGCGTCTGCATGGCATGCAGAAGGTCAGGGGTTCGAATCCCCTTACCTCCACTCGAGAAATTGAGACAGCTCGTACCAAGAAAATCCGTCAAGCAATGCTTGGCGGATTTTCTTATTTCGCCTATCGCGTGGCATGTCTGCTTTCGCTCCGGATTGCACTTTGAAGGTATCGAGGATAAGGCGAAAGCAACACTTCCCTGCTCTGATTCCGAAAACCCCGGACTAAGCGGGGCAACAGCGAGTAGAGTTTTCACCAGTATCAATACAAGGAGTCAAATACTGATGAGTCTCAAAGAACGTTTGCACGACGATAGCATTGTTCACCTCAAGGCCGGCAACGAGCTAGAGAAAACAACGCTACGCAACATTCTCAGTGCAATCGGCACCAAAGAAAAGTCGGGCAAGAACCCCACCGCTATGACCGATCAAGAGGTAGAGACACTGTTGCGCAAAGAAGTTGCCAACCGTGAGGAAACCGCCAAGATCGCCACCGCCGAGGGACTGAGCGAGCGCGCAGAACGTGAACTTGCCGAGGCGGAGTTTATTTCAACTTATTTGCCGAAGGCGCTTAGCCGGGATGAAGCGCAGGGTATTGTCGATCGGATTATGGCTGAGCTGGCCGCAGATCACGAACTAACAATGAAGGACATGGGCAAGGCCATGAGACTGATCGGTGCCGAAATCGCCGGTCGCTTTGACGGTAAGGCTGTGTCCGATATGGTTCGGGCTAAGTTGAGCTAATGCGCGGGTTCGGTCTCGTGACGGTAAAGAGTGTGAGGCTCCGCGTCGGGTCTGCTAGCAAGACCTGGGCGCGGGCCAGCCGTGCACGAAGTTCAGTTTCTTTCAGCTCGGTGCGTAGCTCTTCTGAGGGATCCTGAGCGCTCGGGAGTAGAGCTTCGAGCCTTTGGCGATGCGAGCCCCGGCGGCGATAGCTCCCGCAAGGCTCTCTGGAGCTTGCATCAACTGTTCGGCTCGATGACTGCGTCCATCGGTATGCTCGTCACTAACGTTCGTTCATAGGCCGTTAGCGTTGAATTTGATGAATCAGGTTCGCTTTCCATCCTGGTGATGAATCGGTAACCTGCACTCACCACCTGGAAGCTCATCGACTTTGCTCTCCACCAGCTGACGGGTCAGCCGATATTTCTGGTTTTTCTCGGGCGCATTCTGTCATTGGGTGAGTTGGGCCAGTTGAGGTTTCCGGTAGCTCAACGTCCCGGGCAATGTTTGGCCAGGGACCGGTCATTGCACTTTCTCTGTGACCGGTTTGCGGCCAAGTATCTCCACGGAGATCCCAACGCGCAGGTGATCACACAGATGTTGCCATCCGTTGGATCCAATGGGTTTGAAACCTTCGGTAGCGGCCTGTTCCAGCTGCGCATCGGTGGGTGACTGATCCAAGACGAACGCTTGATGATACTGGTTGATGTACTTCGTCTGCCAGAGATCACCTACCCATTGCTCGTAATGAGCTCCGGCTTTCTGGCGCCCGACGTTCCAATGCTTTAGCGCTTGATTCAGATCCCGTAGACCAGGTTTCATCGTTCCTGCAGCGGATTCTGCAGGGTCGAAGGTGCAACGACCATGTCTGACGACCAGTAACGCCTGCGAAAACCGTAGGCTGGCCAACAGTGTGGCGCGCTCGGGATGCTCTTGACTGTAGCGAGGATGGATACCCGGCTTATTAGGGTCGCCGGCTCTACCGATGCCCTTTCGTAGTTCGCAGCGAATGCAAATATAGCGCTTGATTGCCCGAATACCGTACCAGCCAAACCAACAGCCACCGTCATCGCGGAACCAGCAGGACCCATGAGAGCAAGTAGCTGGGGGAGCCCAGGATCCGGCTACCGTGTCTCCGGGGCGCAGTGCATTCAGTAATCCGGTATTCGAGTGCTCCTTGTAGCTCGAATTCATCGCCGCCAAACGTCAGTTTGCAGTCATAGAAATGTCGGCGCTGCGTTTGGCCCATGACTCACTATTGACTTGATTCGTTCGAGCGGCGGCGGGAGCGGCCACAATTTCGACGCTGATTCAGGCTACACGGATGGTGAACGTTCTTGGACTGAGCACCCAGTTTTCTACACCGTTGCGTGTACCGGTAAGTGTCACAGCCGTTACTGGCAGTCGGTAAGTGATTTCGAAATTTTCCACGTAGACCCCTCGGAGTAAGATGCAGTGACCTAGGGAAGTCGCGTCATTAACCGTCGGTCAATAACCTGAGTCCATCATCGAGGTGCAACGGGAAACCTGGGCGATCTTGAACTGCGCGGAAGATCCCTGGAAAATGATCTGAAGCTTCGGCTGCGGGTCACTTGTGGCGAAGGTAGCGGCCAAAAATCCAGGCGGGGAGCACCTACCTGAGTGCTCCCCGCCTGGATGAGATTTCTTTTGCGTGCCGGCCTACTTCTGGGCGGCCTTGTTATGTGAAGATTCTTCACCGCGAACGATTCGTTGGATCTCGTCTTCCTGCGGTGTCGAGAGATAACGCTCTAGTGAATCATCAAGCTCCTGCAGCCACGGAGTATGGTGCACAGCTGCCAACGTACCGGTCATGACTGACGGGTACACTTGGTCACGATAATTCAAGATGTTGCTCTTCTTATCGTCCTTCCACGCTAAGAAAATCCGGCTGACCTCGTCAAGATCGAACATGGGGTAGTCTGTCTGTTCGATGAGATCACGAATGTAGTCGGCTTGGAATCCGATATCGTCGGCCGCACCGTCTAGGGCACCGAAGCGCTGAAGCCAGCGATCAATGTCCTGACGCTGCTCCGTTGCCGAAGGCAGCGTAGCGTCACCAAGGATGACGTCGCGGACGTACCACGCCTGCGCATCAAACATATTGAAAGTGAACCATTGGTCCTGGGCACCGAGATAAAACAGCTTGTTGTTGGCCTCACTGACCACACCGCGGTACAAGGTGTCCGGGTATAGGTTGTTCGGCGAAGACAGTGCCAGATCCGAGGGGAGGAATGGATAGTGGTGCAGGTATCCAGTGCACAGAATCACCGCGTCGATCTTGCGAGTTTCACCGTTATGGAAATGCACGGTGGATCCGTCAAACCGCTTGATCAAGGGTACTTCTTCGATACCGTCGGGCCAGTCGAAGCCCATTGGTGCACTGCGGTAGCTAATCGTGACGGAATTTGCGCCCATCTTGAAGCACTGCACTCCGATATCTTCCGCGGAGTAGCTCGACCCAATGAGCAAGACATTCTTATCGGCTAAGCCTTCGGCCCCGCGGAAATCATGTGCGTGCATAAGGATGCCAGGATAAGTCTCGATCCCGTCGAATTCTGGAACGTTAGGGAAGCTGAAATGCCCGGATCCTACGATCACATGGTCGAATTCACTGCTTTCGGTTTTTCCAGTCTTCAGATCCTCTACCGTCACGGTGAATAGATCAGTGTTTACATCGAAGTCGACCCAACGTACAACGGTGGAGAAGCGTACATGCTTCTTTACATCGGACTTTTCGGCCCGGCCGTTGATGTAATCCCAAAGTACTTCGCGAGGCGGGTAAGAAGAAATGGGCCGCCCGAAATGCTCATCAAAGGTGTACTCGGCGAATTCAAGTGCTTCCTTCGGCCCGTTAGACCAGAGGTTGCGGTACATACTCGAATGTACTGGTTCACCGTGCTGATCAATGCCGGTGCGCCAACTGAAATTCCACTGTCCTCCCCAGTCATCCTGCTTTTCGAAGCAGACAATTTCGGGGATCTCACGACCGGATTTCTTGGCTGATTCGAAAGCCCGCAACTGGGCCATTCCGCTGGGTCCTGCTCCAATAATTGCAACGCGTTTTGGCAAGCGTACCTCTCCGGCTTTTCAGCCTAATATCCAACGTCACGTGGCGGAAATAATCACTCAGAATAACCTGAAAACACCACGTGGAATCCATAAAATGTGCGACCAACAACCTCCGGTCAGGCATGCAAATCAGCATTCACATACCAGAGGATCCAACCGTCGCTACGAAATCCTACAAGTTCTAGTGTAACAGAACGTCAAAACAGTTTCTCGGAAAAGTCCTACTCAGTGAACTTTTTCCGGTTATCGAAGTCTAACCAAATCGCCTTAAAGCCTAGGTGAGACCCTAAATTTTACCTTCAGGGAACACGACTAAGAATTGTGTTAGGGAATCGTGTGGTCGGCCTCCGCTGTCGTGGATATAGCAGATTGCAGTGAATAATTGAAGCTTAAATCCAACTCAATTTATCGCCATGAAGTCATTCATTGAGTAGAAATGATGATTTGAAATTCCTGTGAATATTCTGTAGATCCAAGGACCCTTATCTGACTATTTGACCGCTGAAAGTGTCCTGGATTGAGGGGTGTTGCGGATGAACTGAGCCTGGCTAAGCAAGCTAGATTCACAGTTAGAGGGATCGGAATGGCCGGTCTAGTCGAGGAGCATCACCTGGTGGGGGACTCTTGCCAAAGGCAGGTTTAGTGATTTACCTGCAAGTTGCGAGTAGGCGCTGACCGATCGTCAACTACCGGTGGATTCGCTGACCCCAGATATTTCCGTTGCAACCTTGATAACCCTGCGCTACGCTCAGGAACGTTCCATTCGCGGAGGGTGGTAATACGCTGCCGGGGGCGTCGTGGTCATTCTCTCCAGCACAACTTAGTAGCCAATGCTGCCTTCAAAACACGTGGACAAAGTGCCTGATTGCGTGAACTAACCATGGAGCTTTGCAGCTAAGACTTCGCCACTTTTCGCCTAGGCTGGACGGTAGGAAAACTGATTTTCGAAGGGAGTAGCGATGGCCTGGCAGAGTACATTGCATCCACAAAGTACGGTGGATGAGATTCGAGCAGAACTTGCCGAATTGGAAGATCCGCGGATGCGTGCTGTCAATGAGAAACAGGGCAACGATTTTGGCGTCAATCTCACCAAGCTCCGGGCCGTGGCTAAGTCGTTGAAAGCCAACCAAGAACTCGCCGTTGAACTCTGGGATAGCGGTGAAACGATCCTGCGGTTGTTGGCATTATTGATCTGCCAACCCAAGAAATTTAATGAACAGCAGCTTGATCAATGGGTGCGTGAAGCCGTCGTGCCCAAGGTTAACGACTGGTTCATCAGTTATGTGGTGAAGAAAAGCGTTCATCTTGAAGCGCTACGTCAACGTTGGTTCGCCGATACCAATCCGTTGCTGGCTGCCGCCGGGTGGGAATTGACGGCATTTCAGGTCACCAAGAAACCCGAGTTGCTGGATCTACCCGGGCTGTTAGACACGATTGAAGCGGAAATGGCCCACGCACCAGATCGGTTGCAATGGGCCATGAACAACACTCTGGCCACGATCGGAATCTTCAACGCGCAGTTACGACCCCGCGCGCTGCAGATCGGCCACGACCTGCAAGTGCTCGCCGACTATCCCACCTCACCGGGCTGCACCTCGCCGTTTGCCCCGATTTGGATTGAAGAAATGGTGCGGAGGCAGGAACACTAAAGCCGGGCCGTGATGTCTGGTAAAAGACACCGCGGCCCGGCCTTCGGTCGATTCTAAGGAAGTACTACCGAACGTCGATATCGCTTCGGTTTCGCAGGGCATACTTAATGCCCAGCCAGAGCACACCAGTCAAACCCAGAGTGAGCAATAACTGGGTACGAGCAGTGGCATCGGTCATCGCCATGGCCATAATTCCGAGCATTGCCGCGATCGTTGCCAGCGACAAGAACGGGAAACCCCAGAGCTTGATCGGTAAGTCAGTTCCCTCACGCTGCGCCCGCCGACGCAAAATGAACTGGGTCAGCGCGATAAAGCTCCAAATCACGATGATGGTGGATCCCACAATATTCAGCAAGAGCGGCATCACGGCATCGGGCCACACCCAGTTCAACCCCACAGCGATGAAGGAGAAGGAAACCGACCAGATTACTGCGTTAGCCGGAACCCCCTGACCAGTGACCGTGGTTACCAGAGTGGGGGCCATCTTCCGGTGGCCCAAGGAGTAGAGCATCCGCGAGGCGCCGTAGATATTGGCGTTCATGGCCGAAAGCAACGCCACCACGATCAACAGTGCCATCATGAGCTCCACGCCGGGAACATTCAATACCGCCAGCACCGCGGAGAAGGGTCCCTCGATGACTGCTGCGGAGTTCCACGGGAGTACCGCCAGAATCACGATGATCGAGCCCAAGTAGAAGAACAGGATCCTCAGCATCACCTGAGACACTGTGCGTTTGATATTCCCCGCCGGGTCATCGGATTCGGCAGCGGCGATGGAGACCACTTCGGTGCCACCGAAAGAGAAAATCACGATCAACAGCGCCGCCGCTATTCCGGCCATGCCGCTGGGCGCGAAACCGCCGTGCTCCACAAAGTTGGCAAACCCTACTGGCTGGCTGGTGGGGATGATCCCAAGAATCGCCAACAGACCAAAGGCGAGGAAAGCCAGAATCGCGGCAACCTTGATGAAGGCGAACCAGAACTCAAATTTCCCGTAATTCCGCACCCCCAGCAGATTCACGCCGGTCAGTACAACAACGAAGAGCAGTACCCAGGACCATTGCGGAATGCCGGGAACCCAAGCGGAAAGGATCGCCGCGGCTCCGGTCGCTTCGGCAGCGATCACTACCACCAGCTGAATCCAGTAGAGCCAGCCAACGGTGCTGCCGGCGCTGCGGCCCATGGCCTTGTGTGCGAAAGTACTAAAAGCTCCGGCCGAGGGATTGGCGGCAACCATCTCGGCCAGCATCGCCATGATCACAATGACAATAGTTCCGGCCAGGAGATATGAGATCAGCACGGCCGGGCCAGCAATGGAGATGGCTTGGCCCGATCCGACGAAGAGCCCGGCACCAATGGCACCGCCCAATCCCATCATCGATATTTGGGCCCGGCTCAACCCCTTATGTAGCTGGTTAGATCCGCCGGTGGAGGGAGCTTCAGCCCCCTTGGGAGTACTTTTCAGCATGGAATGACTCACGCGCCAACCTCCGCATGTGCTGCGGCCAACGCGGCGAGAACTCGGTCGGTGTCTTCGGCTGAACCAGCTGAAATGCGCACACCTTCGCCTGGGAAGGTGCGAGCGACCACCTTGTGGGCGGCAAGCAGTGCATCCAGCTCGGCGCTATGTTCACCGGCACTGACCCAGACGAAGTTGGCCTCGGAAGCCACCGCCGGGTACCCCGCGGCGATCAGCCCGGCGTACATGCGTTCGCGCTGCTGGACCACCTCATTGATCCGAACATTCAGTTCCGCTTCGGCCTGCAAGGACGCCACTGCCGCGGTTTGGGCGAGGTCAGTCACCCCAAAAGGAAGCGACACTTTGCGCAGATTCTCCGCAACCGGCGGGTGGGCGATGGCGTAGCCTACGCGCAATCCGGCTAAGCCATAGGCCTTGGAGAAGGTGTGCAGCACTGCCACGTGCGGGTACTTGGCAAAAAGCGCGAGTCCGTCGGCGCGCACCTGCGAACGGTCAAAGTGCACATAGGCTTCATCGATTACTACCAGCACATCACGCGGAACCGCGTCGACAAAGGCGTCGAGCGCTGCGGCATCGACGACTGTCCCGGTGGGGTTGTTCGGGTTACAGATGAAAATCAGACGGGTCTTTGCGGTGATCGCATCCAGCATGGCCGGCAGGTCATGGGCGGCATCCGTATTGAGGGGAACTTCCACCGGGATCGCGCCAGAGATCCGGACCAATGAGGGGTAAGCCTCAAAGGACCGCCACGCAAACATCACTTCATCATCCGGACCGGCCACCGCGTGAATTAGCTGAGAGGCGACCTCTACGGAGCCTGCGCCCAAAACGATATTCTCTGCCGCCACCGAGTTCTTGTCCGCGATCGCTGCGCGGAGGGTCTCCGCACCAATATTTGGGTAGCGATGCAGCTGAGTCAAGCGTGCGGTAACCGCCTCGATGACCGAGTCCAAGGGTGGGTGTGGCGATTCATTAGAGGAGAGTTTCGACGCTCCGGGGGAAGCCGCCTTTCCCTGTCGATATGCGGGAACCATTTCGAGCCCTGGTCGGGTGTGGATGGTCATCAAGATCCTCTCTGAACGGAAGGCACTACCGGCAGCTGGTGCACCGAGTAGGTCGCTTTGGGCTGTGCTGGTCATGCGGTGGTGCTGGTGGGTTGCACCCGCACCGCCGAGTCTGGGTTCTTCTCCAGACGCAATGAATTGGCCACATGTGGCAGAGCAGTGAATCCGCTCACGCTCAGATATCGTAGGAGCGAGCCTAGAGCGCATGCAAGTGGTGCGCACCACACTAGGCAGATCGACTGTCGAACGTTAGTTGAAACACGATTTTGCTGTACAGGTTGTATAGCTGGGTGCGGTTATTCGCTTCGGGTTGCTTGGGCCTTGACCAGTGGCATGGTGCGTCCTTGGAAATGCTCACGCAGTGCTAAGGAGGATGAGGTGCGGGCAACACCGGGCACCTGAGAAATGCGATCGAACACATCTTGAAGCTCTGAGGCATTGCGTGCCACCACGCGCAGGTGTAGATCGAAATCACCAGTCACCGTATACATGTCCATGATTTCCGGAATGGATTCGGTCAGCGCGTCGGTAATTCGCACATGTCCGTACTTCTGATCGAGCTCCACCGAACAGAAGGCCACCAGTTGATAGCCAAAACCGGCGGGTTCAATGCGTGGAATGATCGCCTGAATCACCCCGTTTTCCTGCAATCGGGTTAGCCGGCTGGTCACGGTACCGCGAGCCACCCCGAGACGTCGGGCGCATTCCATGGCTGGAAGCATGGGGGAGTCGGTCAATAACTCGATCAGACCTACATCCAGGGCATCCAGTTGCACTTTCTTCCTTTGTTCGCTGACGTTTTGTGATCGGATATGCACTGCGAAGAGCTAGGCATTGTGGCATAACCTCAACCAATTTTAGGTCATGATGCGCATGGCTGTTTCGGCCTGAACGGTGGTTTGGGCAAGCGTGGGGTAGCGCGGCTGCTCGGCCTCGGAAGGCGCGAAGAGCCGATGGAGATGCCGGTACTGTGAGCTAACATACACTGGTCAGTAACATTGGAGGTTGAAAGGTGAAATCGGTGGGCTTATCGCAGGGTCTGGCATCCGTCCAGTCGCTAACGGTGCTGATTACTGGTGCCGCACAGGGCATGGGTGAGATCTTCGCACGCAGAGCCGCCCAAGAGGGCGCAAAACGGCTAATTTTATGGGATATCAATGAACCATTGTTGCAGCGTTTGACCGATCAGCTACGTGACCGCTACCCGCGGCTGCAAGTTGAAGCAGCCCCGGTGGATCTGTGCGACCCGGAGCAAATCCGTCGTGCCGCCGCTCAGGTGCTCGCCGGAGGGACACCGCAGGTCCTGATTAATAACGCTGGAGTAGTCACCGGTAAGCCCTTCATCGCCCATGAAGCTACGCAGGTAGTGCAAACCATGCAGGTCAACACCTTGGCGCCCATGCTTTTGAGCTTGGAATTGCTTCCGGCGATGAGCGCACTAGGTGAGCCGGCACGAATTCTGACCATAGCCTCGGCGGCGGCATTTGTTTCCAACCCCAATATGAGTGTTTACGCCGCATCGAAAGCCGCGGCCATGTCTTGGAGTGATTCGGTGCGGTTGGAACTGCAACGCGTACCGGGTAATCAAGTTCGGGTGACCACTTTTTGCCCCACCTATGTGAGTACCGGGATGTTTGCCGGGGCTAAGAAGATGCTGTTAACCCCGATTATGAAACCGGTTGAGGTCACTAATCGGGCTTGGGAAGCGATGCTGGCTGGGTCCCCGTTGGTGCTCATGCCGTGGACTGCCCGACTCGGTCAGTTCCTGCGCGGTGTGTTGCCGCGGCCAGTCTGGGATTTCCTGGCACAACATGTTTTGGGGATTTATCGTTCAATGGATCAATTTTCGGGCCGAGATGCTGTTGGCTCTAACGATCGGAGACCCGACGCAGTACGCTAGGTCTACAACAATCCGAGGGTGATCGCGCGGCGCCTTTCGGGCCGCTATGTGCGGGGCCTGCGATATGCAAGGAGGGGATAGCTGATGCAGAAAATTGTTCCGAACCTTTGGTATAACGCTAACGCCGTAGAGGCTGCGGAGTTTTATGCTTCGCTACTGCCTCGGACTTCGAGTTCGATCGGTATGTATTATCCGAGCGAAGGATTACTGGATTTTCAGCAGCCCTTCGCCGGAGAACCGTTAGTGGTTCACCTAGACGTGGCGGGGTATCGCCTGTCACTGATCAACGCCGGGCCGGAGATTACTCCAAACCCCAGTATTTCTTTTACCCTGCAATTCCATCAAAAATTCCTCGATGACGGTTCGACTTCTGCTGAACAGGTCTTACGCCAGGTCTGGGAGGGGTTCGTCCGCGATGGAAAAGTCCTGATGGATTTGGGTGCTTACCCCTTCAGCCCACTCTATGGTTGGGTGGAGGACCGCTATGGTATTAGTTGGCAATTGTCTCTGGCCCAGCAGGCCGAACCGGCCCAGCTGCTCACGCCCAGCTTGCTCTTTGCCGGAGCAGCGCAAAATCTGGCGGAAGAAGCCATAACCTTCTACAGCACATTGTTCGAAGACAGCGCGGTGGGGCAGAAGGTCTATTACTCGGATCCGACCGAGCCGGTGAACGCAAGCTCGCTGATGTATAGCGACTTTGAGTTGGCAGGCCAGCGATTCAGCGCGATGGATTCCGGGGTCGCGCAAGACTTTACCTTTAGTGGCGGCATTTCCTTGGAAGTGCATTGTCGCGACCAAGCGGAGATTGACCGGTTGTGGCTGGCTCTTTCCGCACATCCTGCCGAGGAACAATGCGGATGGCTGCGGGACCGGTATGGGGTGAGCTGGCAGATCGTGCCGGCCAATATGAGTGCGCTGATGAATCGACCCGAGGCCTATGCCAAGCTAATGAAAATGGGCAAGATCGTCATCGAAGATTTTTGAACTGCAGAGAACACAGAAGCCTGCAGTCGGAATATCACCGACCACAGGCTCTTGTCCGCACGCGTTGGACCACGGGCAGTACTGCGTGACTGACTTTCGTGCGAGTACGAGGTTCAGTCCGAACGTTCCATTCGATATTGGTGAATGACCCCCAAGAAACGTCCATGTCATCCCATTCTGACCTACGGTGAGACGCTGAATTTGGCTTTTTGGGGTTGATTCACCCCTCGATTCACCCCTATGAATGTCTTCGCCCCACCATTGAGACTTAATCCCGCGGCGACCTCAGATATCTGGTCAGTCGGCAGCAGTGTTTAGCGCTCGCGTTCTACCCGGCCCTCATCCCACACCGGTTCATTAGCCTCATAAACCCGACCGTTGGACCCGAAAACCCAGAAGCGGTCGAAGGATTTGGCGAACCAGCGGTCATGGGTCACGGCCACCACGCTGCCCTCAAAGGCGGCAATGGCACGCTCCAGAGCTTCGCCCGAATGCAGATCCAAGTTGTCGGTGGGCTCATCCAACAAAAGTAAGGTAGCTCCGGACAGCTGCAATAACAGAATCTGGAATCTGGCCTGCTGGCCACCGGAAAGCGACTCGAACTTTTGTTCGGACTGCCCAGCCAGGCCATAGCCGTCCAGGGCTGCTGCGGCCGCCTCACGCGGCAACCCGGAACGGTGTTCGTCGCCGCGATGCAAAATTTCTAGTAGGGTACGACCGAAGAGATCGGGGCGGGTGTGTGTTTGAGCGAAATAGCCCGGGCGGATACGCGCGCCAAGCTTCACCGACCCGCGGTGCTCCACCGGAGCCAAAATCACGTCGGACACTGGCAGATGTTCGGCTTCAGGATCGGTCCCGCCCGCGGCCAGCAAACGCAAGAAGTGCGACTTACCCGAGCCGTTAGAACCTAACACCGCCACCCGGTCACCGAACCAAATTTCATTACTGAAAGCCTTCATGAGCCCGGTCAGTTCCAGATCTTCGGCCACTACGGCACGTTTGGCGGTACGGCCTCCCTGCAGACGCATTCTCACGTTCTGCTCCAGCGGAATCGCCTGCGGCGGACCGTCCTGAAGGAACTTTTCCAACCGTGTCTGCGCAGCATGGTAACGATTAGCCATATCCGAACGGAACGCGGCCTTGGTCTTATACATGTTGACCAATTCCTTGAGCTTTGCGTGTTCTTCGTCCCAGCGTTTACGCAGCTCCTCGAACCGTTCATTGCGTTCGCGCCGCGCCTCCACATAGGAGCCAAAGGCGCCGCCGTGCACCCAAGCCGTTGCCCCACTATGTCCAGGCTCGAGCGTCGCAATCCGGGTGGCCGCGTTATTCAGCAGTTCACGGTCGTGACTGATAAACAGTACCGTCTTCTCCGACGTGTTGAGCGTGCGTTCCAGCCACTGTTTGCCGGGCACATCCAAATAGTTATCCGGCTCATCGAGCAACAGTACCTCGTCGTTCCCGGCGAACAGGGCCTCTAATACCAGTCGTTTCTGCTCGCCACCGGAAAGCGTTGAGGCCAGCCGCTCGGCAGCCCGGTCAAAGGGGATCCCGAGTGCTGCCATGCACACCTTGTCCCACACAGTTTCCAGTTCGTAACCGCCTACATCACCCCACTCGATGATCGCTTCGGCGTATTTCATCTGGACCTTCTCGTCCTGAGAAGTCAGCATCTTCGCTTCGAGTTCGGCAACCCTGTCGGCGACCTGAACGACCTGGGTTGTCGCGGTAGTCAGCAGCAGGTCCTTCACCGTGCTTTCATCGCGTACCTGCCCCACAAACTGGCGCATAATACCCAGTGAACCGGAGCGGCCGACCGTGCCTTCGTCGGCTTTCAGATCTCCGGCGATGATCTTAAAGAGGGTTGTTTTACCGGTGCCGTTCGGCCCGATCAGGGCGGTTTTGGAGCCCTCGGTGACCTTGAAACTGACCCCACCAAGAAGCTGGGTGCCATCGGAAAGAAAATATTGGATGTCTGAGACGTCGATGTGTGCCACCAGATCATCTTAGGGCAAGAGACCCAAACGTTTCTCTGAAGAACCGAGTAGTCCTGAGCTTTATGGCACCGCATCGCGACTGCGGCAGAAGGACTTCTCGCAAGATGTGGTGCAGGCGGAGGTCGTTGCGCAAGGCCGATCTAAGGTGCTGGGGCCCGGCGGTATGGCCGGAGCAGAGACACGTTTTAGTCTGCAGGTCAAGCCGGCACCTTATAGCAAAGCTTAAAAAACCGTGCCCGGTATTCCGCGGGCGGAAAACCGGGCACGTTAGGCTTTATGAATATTAGTGGGCTGCGGACTTCTTGCTGGCAGCTAGGATCGCTGCAACGGCGGCACCAGCAAGGAGCAGGAAGATGAAGAACTTGCGTCCACCGGAGCTCTTCTTCGTTTCTGCACTGAGCGCCTTCTGCGCACGAGACACGGCATCTTCCACCGAAGCGCGGGTACGTTTGGCAGCCTTGGAGTCTCCGGTCACATTGCTGACCAAGTTCGCTCCGGCGTCGCTGATGGCGCTGACATCGACGCCAGCGATTGCCTTGTTCCAGCTATCCTTCAAATCATTGGGAATCTCGGCCTTAGCGTTCTTCGCCAGCTTCTTCAACGACTTCTCAACCTCTTGGAAGCTCTTCTTGGTCTTTGTCTTGGACATGTTCCCTCTTTCGTTGATTTCCCCTCGGCAACACGGTGGCTGAACAACCCGTTGCCATAATCTCCAGCCTAGCCAGCGGCAAGTTCGGACTCAAGGAATGAATCATGCTTTTGGCGAATTCACAGCAAGAATCTGCCGTCCTATGACCCTGCGGCACCTTTGGCCCGGCGAAGCATCTCCTGGAGCAAAGAACCTACGCGATGGCGCAGGCTGGTAGCCAAGCAGATCAGCATCAGTGTTGCGGCCACCGCGGCGCACACGGCGACCGAGGCTGAGGGCAGTGCCCCGCTAAACCGTGCCACCGCGATCCAGACGATCGCCCATAAGGACCCGGCATTCACATAAATTCCCATGGGATTCTTGAAGGTTAGCGCGCAAATTGCGAGCCCCGCCAAGAGGATTAACAGGGCGGTTAGCGGTTTCAAGGCCTGATCCAAAGATTGGCTCTCTAAACTGCTGAACCAGGCCGCCGCATTGGCGATCGCGGCCATCAGAATCCAGCCATAATAGATCCCGAAGGTGGCACGGGTTACCCAACGGTCGGTGGCACGGTACAGCACCTGCGTGCTAATCAACCGCACCAGGGTGGTGAGTACCGCAACCAACAGCAGCATCACCACTAGCGACAAACCTAGTTGGTCCCACTGGATCATCTGCAACCAGAGCGCATTGAGCAGAATCGAGCCCACGGCCCAACCGCGAATCTGCTGGTGTAGTTGGGCCCCACGGTTACTCGGTAACAGTTGCCAGAGGAAGTATCCGGCTAAGCCCAGATAGAGCGGCCACCAGATGTAAAAGGCCGGTGCCGCCGGTGCTGCCGCGGTACCATCGCTGGCTAACCACCCACCGGCCGTCTCGGCCACCGTGTTGCCAAAGAATGCGCCGCCAGCTAGTAACACCCACAGCAGCGAGCCGAAGCCCAGCACGGCGCTCGAAATGGCGGCGAGCGCCGAATTCTTGGGTTCACTGGGGCGCAACATTTCCCTGTCTTTAGCTCAGCGTGCTTTTGGTGCTCACAACATATCACCTAGCTACCGCGCAGCGTGGGAACCCGGCGGCAGGTGGTGCGAGCCGGTCCGTTACGTCGGCCGCGTCTCGCTAAACACCTCGTTTGGTGTCAGGGGGTGGGGTCTGAGTGGGAATCCGGTTTAGGGTGGATGCTGTGACTGATGCAACTCTTCTGGGAGCGGACTGGGTCCGCCATGCGATTGCCCTGTTAGACGCCGATGCGAATAGGAGCGCAGATACGCACCTGCATGTCTTTCCCTTACC
The DNA here is from genome assembly GCF_050753455.1 of Glutamicibacter uratoxydans. GTDB lineage: Bacteria > Actinomycetota > Actinomycetes > Actinomycetales > Micrococcaceae > Glutamicibacter > Glutamicibacter uratoxydans_A. Next base: position 1,879,844 of record NZ_CP192736.1, on the reverse strand, counting down.
TGCACACTGGGGGATCGACCTGTATTTGAAGGATGAGTCGGTGCATCCTACCGGGTCGTTGAAGCATCGTTTGGCGCGCTCGCTCATTCTCTATGGGCTGGTTAACGGCCACATTTCTGCGGGCACCACCTTGGTGGAGGCCTCTAGCGGGTCCACCGCGGTGTCTGAGGCTTACTTCGCTAGGATGCTCGGGTTGCCGTTTATTGCGGTGGTGCCGCACGGTACCAGCAGCGAAAAGGTGGAACTGATCGAGTTCTATGGGGGACGTTGTCACTTTGTGGATGGCCCTTCGGCGGTCTATGACTCGGCTCGGGAGTTGGCTGCGTCCAGTGGTGGTTATTATCTGGATCAGTTTTCTTATGCCGAGCGGGCCACCGATTGGCGGGGGAATAACAATATTGCCGAGTCTGTGTTCAGTCAGTTGTCTGCCGAACGTCACCCGGTGCCGGCTTGGATTGTGGTGGGCGCCGGTACTGGAGGCACCAGCGCCACATTTGGCCGGTATGTACGTTACCGGCGGCATCATACGCAGGTGGCTGTCGCCGATCCGGAGAACTCGGCCTTTTACGAGGGGTGGCGCAGGGCTGATATGAGCTACCAAACCGGGAAGGGATCACGGATTGAGGGGATAGGCCGGCCGATCGTTGAACCGTCCTTCGTGCCCGGGGTGATCGATGAGATGTTCCAAGTCCCGGATGCCGGTTCGATCGCCGCCATGCGTTTGTTGCGGGCCCGCACCCGCCATTGGGCTGGTGGTTCCACCGGCACCAACCTGTATGCGGCTTTCCAGCTCATCGCTCGGATGCGACAGCGCGGAGAAACTGGCAGTGTGGTCACCCTCATCTGTGACAAGGGCGAGCGTTACCTCAACACCTACTATGACGATGCCTGGCTGGTGGCCAATGACCTTCACTTGGAGCCCCACTATGCGGTGCTGGAGCATTTCCTTGCCACCGGCAGCTGGCGCGACTGAGCGTGGGCTTAACCGCGGAGTGTGGGCATCAGTCCCAGCGTGCGTTTGCGTTGGTGAACGGAAAAGTAGCGTAACCCCTCATCCGCGGCGATAAATCGGCGGCGGGCACGGGCCGGTAGATACACCACATCGCCCGGGGTGAGGTTGAGCCGCTCGGTTTCGGTCTCAAGGGTGCCGCTGCCACTGATGATGTGCAGTAACACATCGAGATCCGGGCCGAGGTGTTCACCAATTTCTTCGCCGCCGGACAGTGCGATGATATTGGCATCCAGCTGCCGTTCGCTGGGCTCAAGCTTCCAGATCGCTCCGTTCAGATCCGTATCCGACGTGGCGCTGCCTAAATCTTTGCTGTTGGTCATGATGCGGGGCGCCGGGGTGGCAGCTTCCTTAGTGATTCGCACCTGCCAGTGCCCGACCGTCAGCTCTTCGGCTTCCCACCGGTAAGTTCCGGGATGATCGCGCTCAAACTCTTGACGCAGGTTCTGCGGCTCATGATCGGCATGCAGGTAGAGAGATTCGCCCACCTGAAGCTGCTGGTAGCGACCGAAGATCAAGGGATGGCGTTCCGGCTTGGGAATGTCTCGCACATCGATTAGCTGCTCGGGATTAGGGTTCATTGCCGTGCGGTCCCTTCCAAAGACTCAAGTCGCGGATTGTTTCGTTGAGCTACCCCGCGCAGGATACATGCATAGACTTAGAATCAGATTATTGGCCGTTCATCGGATATTTCAAGGAGTGGCTCCGATAATGAGTGAGCAGGTCCCCGCACCCAACGCTGCGGCGCACGCACAAACCGTTGAGGATTTTCGAGCTAACCTCAGTGCTGTGCAACAACGTATCCTTGCCGCAGAGACGCAAGCCGGCCGACCGGCAGGGTCGGTACGTCTGCTTCCAGTATCCAAAACTGTTCCGGAAGAACGCCTGCGCTTAGCTATTGCGGCCGGCATGGACTACTTGGGCGAAAACAAGGTGCAGGAGGCGGCACGGAAGGCGGAGGAACTGGCCGATATCCCCGGACTGAAATTTTCGGTCATTGGGCACCTGCAGACTAACAAGGCCAAGTATGTGGCCCGCTTCGCCCACGAGTTTCAGGCCCTAGATAATCTGCGGCAAGCCACCGCCTTGCAACGCCGACTCGAAATTGAAGACCGCACCCTTGACGTGTTCGTCCAGGTCAACACCTCGGCCGAGGAATCGAAATTCGGCTTGGAACCGGCTGCCACCGCTCAATTCATCAAGGAACTTCCGGCCTTTGACCGGTTGCGGGTCCAAGGGCTGATGACCTTGGCCGTCTTCAGCTCGGATACCGCCAAGGTGCGCAGCTGCTTTGTTACCTTACGCGAATTGCGTGACCGCTTGCGTGACACGGCACCGGAAGGGATCGGTCTGGAGGAACTGTCCATGGGAATGAGCGGTGACTTTGAGCTGGCGATCTCCGAGGGGGCAACCGTGGTGCGCGTCGGGCAAGCGATTTTTGGGGCCCGGGCACTACCCGATAGCCACTACTGGCCAGGTTTCGCACACTAGGGGCACAGTCAAACCGCTGGGTGTGCCATTGGCGGTTACTGGGTGGCCGCTGAAAAAGCCGAGCGGATCCGTGGACGTTGTCTCTGGTTGGCCATAGGGTGAAAGATACAGGCACTTTGTTGCCAAGCAGCACACCTTCTGCGTAGAGGAGCTTTCATGCCCAATATGGCCCAGAACATTATCAGCCAGCTCGACGCCCAAGGGGTGCGGCGCATTTACGGGATTCCGGGGGATTCGCTGAACGGGCTAACCGACGCCTTGCGTGAAAACGGCGAGATCCAATGGGTGCATCACCGCCATGAGGAGGCCGCGGCCTTCGCTGCGGCGGCCGAAGCAGAGATCACCGGACAGCTGGCGGTCTGTGTTGGTTCCTGCGGCCCGGGAAACCTACACCTGATCAACGGACTCTACGATGCGAATCGTTCACGGGTTCCGGTACTGGCCATCGCCGCGCACATCCCCAGCGAAGAGATCGGCTCCAACTACTTCCAAGAGACCCACCCGGTGGAAGTGTTTCGTGAATGCTCGGTCTATGTGGAGCAAGTCAGCGATGTCTCACAGATGCCTCGCATCCTAGACATTGCGATCCGAACCGCAATCGAAAAACGGGGTGTGGCCGTCTTGGTGATCTCCGGGGATGTGGCTTTGGCGGAGATGCCAAAGATCACTCCTCGCGCTATCACCGCCAGTAACCCGCGGATCCTACCCAGCGAAGCGGAAATCGAACGCGCCGCCGCGATCCTCGGCTCCTCCAAGAAAGTCACGATCCTAGCCGGCGCGGGAACCGCCGGGGCCCACACCGAGGTGCTGGAACTGGCCGATAAGCTCGCGGCCCCCATCGTCCACGCGCTGCGCGGCAAGGAACACATTTCCTATAACAACCCCTTCGACGTGGGACTGACCGGACTGATCGGATTCGCCTCCGGCTACCGAGCCATCGTCGAATGCGAGGTACTGCTGATGCTGGGCACCGACTTCCCCTATCAGCAGTTTCTGCCCGAGCACGCCACGGTGATCCAGGTTGACCTGCGCGGTGAACAAATCGGTCGACGCACCCAGGTTGACCTCCCGTTAGTCGGCACCGTCAAGGATACCGCCGCGGCGCTCGCCGCCGTATTGCCGCGCAGCACACACCGCAAACACCTGGACGAAGCGGTCAAACACTTTGAAAAGACCCGAGAAAAACTTGACGAGCTGGCGACCGAATCCAAGCCCGGAACCGCCATCCATCCACAATATTTGACCCGGCTCATCGACCAGGCCGCCGCCGAGGACGCAATCTTCACCGCCGATGTCGGTTCCCCCACGGTGTGGGCCGCCCGCTACATAACCATGAATGGGCGTCGGCGCCTCATCGGTTCCTTTAATCATGGGTCGATGGCCAACGCACTGTCCCACGGCTTGGGAGCCCAAGCGGTGGACCGCACTCGGCAGGTGATCGCCTTGGCCGGGGATGGGGGATTGACGATGCTGCTTGGGGAACTGCTCAGCACCAACCAGAATGACCTGCCGCTGAAGACCGTGGTGTTTAACAATTCCTCACTGAACTTCGTTGAACTGGAAATGAAAGCGGCCGGGTATTTGACCTACGCCACCGATCTGGAGAACCCGGATTTTGCTGCGGTAGCCAACGCCATGGGGATCAAGGGGATCAGGGTCACCGAATCGCATGAGCTGCCCGAAGCGGTCGCCGAGATGCTGGCCCACGACGGGCCGGTGCTGCTCGATGTGGTCACCGACCGGCAGGAATTGAGTATGCCGCCGACCATCAAGCTGGAACAGGCCAAGGGCTTCGCATTGTTCGCCATCAAGACCGTCATGTCCGGGCGCGGAGATGAACTGCTGGATTTGGCCAAAACTAACTGGCGGCGCATGTTCTAGACCAGGCAACCCGCGGTGAAAGATGAACTCGCTGCCCAAGAACCCTATGCTTGAAATGTCCGGGCCCGCTCTCTAGCGCGGCCGGATTCGAGACTAGGGCATTACGTGGGAAGAAGAGGCCAGTACATCTCCATGACTTCGCAACCAGCCGCGGAACACGCCGCGACAACCGAGGACTTCGCGCATAACCTTGACGCCGTGCAGTCTAAGATCGAGGCGGCCGCGCTTGCCGCCGGGCGTCCGGTGGACTCGGTGAGACTGCTCCCAGTCACCAAAACCATCCCTTCCGAACGCTTGCGGCTGGCTATCGCGGCCGGGGTCACCACCTTAGGGGAGAACAAGGTTCAGGAAGCTCAGGCTAAAAGCGAAGAGCTGGCGGACCTCCCGGATCTGCGCTACGCGATTATTGGTCCACTGCAGCGCAATAAAGCCAAGTTCGTGGCCCGCTTCGCCCATGAATTCCATGCCCTCGATTCCTTGCGGCTGGCCGAGACCCTCCAACGGCAATTGGAAGACCAGGACCGAAGCCTGGAGGTTTACATCCAGGTTAATACCTCGGGGGAAGACACTAAATCCGGTCTGCAGGCCTCCGAAGTTGCCGAGCTGGCCCAGGCCATCGAACCCCTGGACCGTTTGGTGTTGCGTGGGCTGATGACCATGGCCACCAACACCACCGATGAACAGGTGATTCGCGGCTGTTTCCGAGAACTTCGCCAATGTGCCGAACAGGTGCGCCAAAAGGTCTCCCATCCCGAGCTGTTTACCGAGCTTTCCATGGGTATGAGCGGCGACTTCGAACTGGCTATTGCCGAAGGTGCCACCGTGGTGCGCGTCGGACAAGGGATCTTTGGGGCGCGTCAGCATCCGCCACGGAACAACGCATGAGCGCCCTGGAACTGGACCAACGTTCGGTCAAGGTCGTGGTGATCGGCTCACAACTGGTGTACGGGGCGGTGGGGAACAATACCGTGGCCCGGATGATCGAAGCCGCCGGGCAGCGCTGTGTGCAGGTGCCAACCGTCCAGCTGAGCAACCTACCGCATTATCCCAGCGTGGGCGGTGGAGTAATCAGTGATCAATGGCTGGGCGAGTTCCTTGATGATCTGTTGGCCCGCGAAGTTCTTGCGGCCACCGAGTATGTCTTTGTGGGATATCTGGGCCAAGCCTCGCAAGCGAAGATTATTGCCCAGTGGTTAGATCGTGCCCGCGGGCAGTACCCGCAGTTGAAACTCATTGTCGATCCAGCCATGGGGGATCGAGATGTGGGTCTTTACACCCAACCGGAGGTGGCCCAGGCCTACGCTGAGCAGCTTGTGGACCAGGCGTGGCTACTGACCCCCAACGCTTTTGAGCTAGAGCTACTCAGTGGCGAAGCAGTGCTCGATGAACAGGATGCGGCCAATGCGGCGCTCGATCTCATCGAGCGCGGGTGCACCCATGTGCTGGTCACCTCGGCTCCGACCGATGTCCCGAGCCTCATTGGGACGCTGCTAGCGGTGGACTCCGAGACTTTCGAACAGGTCGACACCGCACTGGTTGAAACAACAGCCAAAGGGGCGGGGGACTGTTTTGCGGGTCTGCTGATCGGTCAGCTACTGACCGGCTCCACGCTCTTGGATGCGGTGCAACAGGCGGTGGCGGATACCGCCACGGCTCTAAGCGGGAAGCACCCACTTTTTAGCCCGGAGCACTGATCCGACCGAGCAGCGCAGCGGGAGCAGAATTTCGCGGTTGGAAGGAAAACCTTCCGGCCGCGAAATTTTTTGTGCCGCAGCACAGAATCTTGCCCACAGCTGGCAGCGACGGATCCAAAATGTGGGTACGGCGACGGACACTAGGGGTAGGGATGGGGCGCAGATCCACCCACTAGATAAGGTCCGGGCAACACGCCGAAAGAAGAGTCACATGAAGTTTTTTTCACCCACAACGGGTTACTCACCGGCTGTGGACAAGCACTCCAAGATCGCGAGAAATCGGGGTTTAATCGACCCGATTTATCCACAGCTGCTGTGGACTTGACAACCACCAAATGACATACTTGTAATACATCATGTTGTGGCTGCTTGCGCGGGCGAACACAAGATGTAGTATTGAACCCGATGAGACGCTCAGCGTCGAAAATACCCGAAACACGTTTTTCGGGCTCGATAGATGTGATGGCAAGCGGCAAGCCTAGGTGGCTGATCGCACGGCCAATAGGGACTTTTTAACAGGGGAGCAGGGACATGACCGTCACCGTATACACCAAGCCATCTTGCGTCCAGTGCAACGCTACTTACCGTGCGCTGGATAAGAAGGGCATTGTGTACAACAAGGTCGACATCTCGCAGGATGCCGCCGCCTTGGAACGTGTCCGCAACTTGGGTTACATGCAGGCCCCGGTCGTTATCACCGACAACGATCACTGGTCCGGTTTCCGTCCGGACAAGATCGAGACCTTGGCTCAGGCTAACTAGGTTCAACGGTCTGCGACCCACAACGATCTTGCTCGCGCAAAGCGAGTGAGTGGAGGCGATTCACATGCCACCATCAGCCCTCGCCGAGAACCGGCAGTTGGATAAAGATGGTCGCGAAGTGCGGTACACCGACCAGCAGTTGATCTATTTTTCTTCTGCCTCGGAGTACACGCATCGATTCGTGCAAAAACTTAATCTCAGCTCGGCCCGCATTCCCCTCTATTCCGCTGAACCAGAGCTGATTGCCACCGAACCTTATGTCTTGCTGATCCCCACCTACGGTGGCGAGAACGGCAAACGTTCAGTTTTACCTCAGATCCTCAGATTCCTTCGAAGCGAACAAAATCGTCGGCTGCTGCAGGGAGTCATCGGATCTGGAAACACCAATTTTGGTGCAGCGTATTGTTTGGCCGCCAAGAAGGTCGCAGCCAAATGCAACGTACCGGTTTTATACACATTTGAATTGATGGGAACGTCAGAAGATGTTCTCAAAGTCAAAGAAGGGCTTGATACCTTTTGGACACTAAAGTCTCAGAAGCGGACATGACGATGGACTCCACCGATTCCAAGGAGCTTCCTGCGCACCTGCAGGGGCTGACCTATAACGACCTGAACGCTATGCTGAACCTCTACGGTCCAGATGGCAAGATTCAGTTCGAGGTTGACCGTTACGCTGCGCGCCAGTATTTCCTGGACCACGTCAACAACAACACCGTGTTCTTCCACGACTTAGACGAGAAGCTGGAGTATCTGGTCAAGCACGAGTACTACGAGCGTGAAACGCTCGATCAGTACTCGATGAATTTCATTCGTGGCCTATTCAAACGCGCCTACGACAAGAAATTTCGGTTCCAGACCTTCCTTGGTGCCTACAAGTTCTACACTTCCTACACGCTCAAGACCTTCGACGGCAAGCGTTACCTGGAGCGCTACGAAGACCGCGTCTGCATGGTTGCACTGCACCTTGCCCGTGGTGAAGAAGCCCTAGCTGAGAGCCTCGTTGACGAGATCATTTCGGGTCGTTTCCAGCCCGCGACCCCAACTTTCCTCAACGCAGGTAAGGCCCAGCGTGGCGAACTTGTTTCATGCTTCTTGCTGCGTATCGAAGACAACATGGAATCGATCGCTCGTGCTGTGAACTCCTCGCTCCAGCTCTCGAAGCGCGGTGGCGGTGTGGCCCTGTCGCTGACCAACCTGCGTGAGCACGGTGCCCCGATCAAGCAGATTGAGAACCAGTCTTCCGGTGTTATCCCGGTCATGAAACTGTTGGAAGACTCCTTCTCCTACGCCAACCAGCTCGGCGCTCGTCAGGGTGCCGGCGCGGTTTATCTGAATGCCCACCACCCGGATATTCTGCGCTTCTTGGACACCAAGCGCGAGAATGCTGATGAGAAGATTCGCATTAAGACCCTGTCGCTGGGTGTAGTGGTTCCGGATATCACCTTCGAAATTGCGCGCAAGAACGAGGACATGTACCTCTTCAGCCCGTACGATGTACAGCGCGTCTATGGAGTGCCATTTAGCGAAATCTCGGTTACCGAGAAGTACTACGAGATGGTTGACGATCCGCGGATTGCCAAGAAGAAGATCAACGCGCGTGACTTCTTCACCACGGTCGCCGAGATCCAGTTCGAATCTGGTTACCCGTACATTATGTTCGAGGATACGGTAAACCGTGCGAACCCAATTGCCGGTCGCATCACCATGTCCAACTTGTGCTCGGAAATTCTGCAGGTATCTTCCGCCTCAGAGTTCAACGATGACTTGAGCTACTCCACTGTGGGTAAGGACATCTCCTGCAACCTCGGCTCGATGAACATCGCCAAGGCCATGGACGGTAAAGACCTAGCCGGTTCAGTCGATATCGCCATCCGTGCACTGACCGCAGTGTCGGATATGTCCGATATTGTCTCGGTTCCTTCGATCGCTGACGGTAACTCCAAGTCCCATGCCATCGGTTTGGGCCAGATGAACCTGCATGGCTATTTGGCGCGTGAACACATTCACTACGGCTCCGAGGAAGGTATTGATTTTACTAATATCTACTTCTACACCGTTCTGTTCCACGCTCTGAGCGCCTCGAATAAGCTCTCTATCGAACGCGGAGTAACTTTCGACGGTTTCGAGAACTCGAAGTATGCCTCCGGCGAATTCTTCGACAAGTACACCAACCAGGTGTGGGAGCCAGCTACCGAGCGAGTACGCGAGCTCTTTGACGGGATCAAGATTCCAACTCAGGAAGATTGGCAAAGCCTGAAGGCTTCGGTCATGAAGCACGGTATCTACAACCAGAACCTGCAGGCCATCCCACCCACCGGTTCGATCTCTTACATCAACAACTCGACCTCCTCGATCCACCCGGTGGCTTCGAAGATCGAGATCCGCAAGGAAGGTAAGATCGGGCGCGTGTACTACCCAGCGCCATTCATGAACAACGAGAATATCGAGTTCTATGAAGACGCTTACGAGATCGGCTACGAGAAGATCATCGACACCTACGCTGCTGCGACTCAGCACGTGGATCAGGGCCTGTCCTTGACGCTGTTCTTCAAGGACACCATCACCACCCGTGACATCAACAAGGCACAGATTTACGCATGGCGTAAGGGTATCAAGACCCTCTACTACATCCGCCTGCGTCAGCTGGCACTGGAAGGTACCGAGGTCGATAACTGCGTCTCGTGCATGCTCTAAGCACAATCCCCAGAGCTAACTGCTCAGTGTGATTGATAGACCCCCGGAAACAAATCACGTTTCCGGGGGTCTATTGCTGTAGGTCCCAAAAATAAGCGGACACCACGGCACAAAACACGGGTATCCTCATAAGGCTACTGACCATGCAGGGCGTCCGGCGCTAGAATCGAAACCCCGAATCTTTCGGAACTTCGATAAGAGGTGAACATGACTGAAAACTCTCGACTCACCCATCACGTCCAAGCGATCAACTGGAATCGTATCCAAGATGAGAAAGACGTTGAAGTTTGGAACCGTTTGGTCAATAATTTCTGGCTACCTGAAAAAATCCCGTTGTCCGGTGATCTGCAGTCTTGGGCAACGCTGACCGAGGACGAAAAGCTTCTGACTATGCGGGTATTCACCGGATTGACGCTACTTGATACCTTGCAAGGTACCGTGGGTGCGGTCAGTCTGATTCCCGATGCGTTGACCGCACACGAAGAAGCGGTTTACACCAATATCGCCTTCATGGAATCGGTGCACGCTAAGAGCTACTCTTCGATCTTCTCCACCCTAGCCTCCACCAAGGAAATCGAAGCCGCCTTCCGTTGGTCAACCGAGAACACCTATCTGCAGAAGAAAGCACAAATCATCGAGGGGTATTACTACGGGAAGGATCCGCTGAAGCGTAAAGTCGCTTCAACCCTGTTGGAATCATTCCTCTTCTATTCCGGTTTCTATCTGCCGATGCACTGGTCCTCCCGGGCAAAGCTGACTAATACGGCAGACCTGATTCGGCTCATCATTCGTGATGAGGCGGTCCACGGGTATTACATCGGGTACAAATATCAAAAAGGGTTGGAACAGGAAACTGCCCAGCGTCGTGAGGAACTCAAGGACTACACCTTTGAACTCCTGATGGAGCTTTACGAGAATGAGGTGCAGTACACGCACGAGCTGTACGATCCGGTGGGGCTCAGCGAAGACGTGAAGAAATTCCTGCACTACAACGCGAACAAGGCATTAATGAACCTGGGATACGAGGCCATGTTCCCGGCCGCAGTCACCAATGTCTCACCAGCAATCCTGGCCGCGCTGAGTCCGAACGCCGACGAAAATCATGACTTCTTTTCGGGGTCCGGTTCCTCTTATGTCATTGGTAAAGCGGTGAATACCGAAGATGAGGATTGGGAATTCTAGAAGCCCCGTTCTGAGTGGCCCTATTTTGCGGCTCTTTTGAATGTGAAGTGATAACGAAGGTGGCAATATGTCGATCAAGTAAGCAATTGTCCCCGTACTCACAATTTGTCTTAGTCAACATCCATATTCTCAGAAGGTACTGCGGACTCACTTCTTTTTTTGGGGGTCACCCCGCCAAATCTCGAAGAGCCATCAAACCTTTACCCAAATCCACGAGCGGCTCTCGGGAAACGAAGGAGCCGACAATGGCATACTTCAATGCAATGTTGGCATTCGTAATTGGGGTTGAGCCAACATGGTTCTGCAGACTTAAATCATCAAGCTTGCAAGGGGAGCGGAATCAGTCCGGACATGGGATTTGGTAAGTCTGCAGAGCAATGACCATGTAGTTGTTGAGCATTACTCTATATTCGTGCGAATCGCCTGAGTTAACCTCTGTTTGCGCAGGGCAGTGGCTAAGATCGGAGCAGAATTAGATGCTGAGGAACTGAGGAACATGACGAGGGTTTTCTCCGCCCAACAGATCCAACGGGTCAGGCGCCGCTCGATCACCATTCTTGCGCTCGGACAGGTCCTGGGCGGAATGGGTTCGGGTGCCACGTTGACGCTTGGATCGTTGTTGATCGTGAACGTCGCGGGCAACGAATCCTTAGCTGGGATGGCGGCCACAATGAACACGGTGGGTGCCGCCGCGATGGCTCTGCCGTTGGCTCTACTCGCACAGAACCGCGGTCGTCGCATCGCGTTGTCGTGTGGCGCGCTCATCGCGATCTTAGGCGTCCTAGTGATTCTGGCTGCGGCAGTTCAACAGTGGTGGCCCGTCTTGTTGCTCGGGATGGGGTTGTTAGGAACCGGAAGTGCGCTGAACTTACAATCGCGTTTTGCCGCAACAGATCTCTCAGATCCAAAAACTCGCGGGCGTGACCTGTCTTTAGTCGTGTGGGCGACTACTGTCGGGGCAGTAACCGGTCCGAATTTGTTTCAACCTGGCGAAGTAATTTCGCAGGCTTGGGGACTGCCTGAGTTTACCGGTGGATTTATTATCGCTATGGGTGCTCAAGCCATGGGTCTAATCATTTATTGGCTGGGTTTGCGGCCCGATCCGATGCATGTGGCCTTAGCCCGTGAAGGCAAGATTAGTACCGGAATCAGCAAGCGCACTAGCGGGTTTAGTACATTGCGTTCTTCGCGCCCAGCCAGACAAGCGGTCTTAACGGTTGCACTGAGCCATGCGCATATGGTGGCTCTGATGTCGATGACGCCGATCCATCTGCAAAATCATGGGTCAAGTCTGACGCTGATTGGGATCACGATTTCGGCACACGTGGCGGGAATGTATGCGCTTTCGCCAGTTTTTGGGTGGCTGAGTGATCTGATTGGCGCACAACGAGTGGTGCTGATTGGACAGCTGTTATTCATCGTGGCAAGTATTTCGGCTTGGATTTGGCGCGATGATTATGCGTTGGTGACCTTTGCGCTGATTTGTTTGGGATTGGGATGGAGCGCTGCGACGGTCGCCGGTGCCACGATGGTTACCGGGGCGGTGCCCCTTGAACAGCGACCTCAACTTCAAGGTACCTCGGATCTGGTCATGAATCTCTTCGGGGCAGCTGGCGGACTTCTTGCCGGGCCACTATTGCTGTGGTTGGGTTACGGTGGCCTGTCGCTGATCTTGCTCCTGCCGGTGGTCGTGGTGATTTTTGTCAATCGAGACTTTTTCTCGTCCAAACAACTTTCCAGACACCATTCGTAGTGCCAAGCTAGGAGTAGCTGCCGAGCAGTGCGGGGGAGTGTCATGCAAGAATCATGGGACTGCATTATCGTCGGGGCAGGACCAGCCGGATTAATGGCTGGCTTACTTCTGGCCCGCTGTGGGGTGCGCGTTCTGGTATTGGAGAAACACGGAGATTTTCTCAGAGACTTTCGCGGTGACACGATTCATCCCTCTACCCTCCAAATCCTGCACGAACTTGGTCTGATGGATGAATTCCAGAAAATCGGATTTTCTAAGGTCGCTCGGGCGCAGCTAGAGGATTCTCAAGGAAAGCGCGTGACCGTAGTTGATTTGGCCTCGTTGAAACACCCATACCCTTTTATTGCGATGGCACCGCAGTGGGATTTCCTCAACCTCTTAGCCGAAGCTGCCGCCAAGGAACCGAGTTTTGAACTTCGATTAAATTGTGAAGCCGATGAGCTGCTCTTCAACCAGGAACAAGTCATTGGCGTGCGTTACCGGAGCGCAGCGGGACAGGGTGAGGCCTTTGCAAGGCTGACCATCGCGGCAGATGGCCGCTGGTCGAAAATGCGCGAGCAAGCGGAATTACCGGTACGCGATGCAAAAGTACCCATAGACGTTTGGTGGTTCAGAGTTTCAGGGACGCATCGCGTTGCGGAGTCGTTACTGCCGGCTTTTGGACCGAAACGTGTCTATGCATTGATACCGCGGCGCGGATATGTGCAGGCGGCCAGGTTGTTGTTGAAAGGGCAAGACGGGATCCTTCGTCAGCGCGGCATTGAAAAGTTTCGTGCCGAGTTTCGAGAGGATGTTCCAGCTCTTGCGCAGGGTATAGAGAAGCTCGAACTTGAGGATCTCAAGTTGCTGGAGGTCCGGGTGAATCTGGCATCGAGATGGTGGCGGCGTGGCTTTCTTGGCATCGGGGATGCGGTCCACGCGATGAGTCCGGCTGGTGGGGTTGGAGTGAATCTTGCGGTTCAAGATGCGGTATGTGCTGCACGACTACTCGCCACTCCCTTGGCCACAGGCCACATCACGGATCGGGATGTCGCTGCGGTGCAACGGCGTAGATACTTGCCGACGATTACGATTCAATCGATTCAGCGAATCATGCACCGCGGGCTACGCCGTATTCTTGAACAAGACACAAGCTTGACACTTCCGGCCATGGTGGGGACGGTTCTCGAACGAGTTCCGTGGTTGAGCCGAATCCCTGCACGATTATTAGGTGTTGGTCTTTTGCGGGAAAGGCCGCCACAAGCGGCACGAAGATAAGCTAACTACCTCAGAGTGCTTTGCGGTGAGACCACTTTGCTTTCTGGGTCGTTCGTTGTGAGTAGCTGGCGCTTGCAACCTGTCCCACTGGCAAATGCCCACCACCTAGGTGACGCGACTCGTTCCGATGGTTTTGAAGGTCGCGTGGGCCCGGCAACGAGGTAGCACTAAGAATCTCAGTGAGTTAGAGGCTCTTCAGCCAAATGTCGGGGTATTTTGGCGTCTAGAAATTAGTCAGGGCAATGAAGTTTTGGCTGGGGACATGCGTGATTCAGTCGTGGCGATAGCTTGCCGCGTGGACTGGAGCTGATCCACAGGACTCTGCAGCTCATGCCGAAGGGCTAAAGCATGTTCGAAGCACCTCAGTGCTGTGGCCAACTGCCCTTGATCAAAATACATTTTGCCTAAATGTTGGTGTGTAAAAGCTACCAACGTTCGGGCGATGCGGGAGTTTTTGTCCATTTCTCCAACCGCACGTCTTCCAGCTTCCAAAGCTGCGCCGAAGAGGAGTTCGGCCTGCGTGTAGTTGCGTTGCCAGTGCAGGACGTGAGCTAGACGCAATGCATCGGGAACCGCCTCAAACGGAAGTGGGGCAAAGATGTCGTGCATAGCATTAGCCCCGCCCGACCTGACCAGCAGCACCCAGCCCAGCTCCTCAGCATCCTGTAACCGTCCGATCATGCGAAGCCACGCGATACGTTCCTTGTCGCCTGACTCACCTGCCGTCTCCAGCTCAGAAATCCGTGCTAGGACTAGAGCCTCGTTGTTAACAACTTCGCGTAACGTGACAGGATCGATGACGTAGCTGGCTTTTTGAGAGGGCTCGTTTTGAGACGTTTGATGCATGTCTAAAATCCTAGGCGGAACCCTGCGGTTAAACACCGCTGCGGTTGAACAAAGGTTTAGTTTGTTCAACCGCAGCGAGAATGTTTCAGACTTAGCGAGCCTGGATGTTGGTTGCCTGTGGGCCCTTTGGACCGGCTTCCAGATCGTATTCCACGGTCTGGCCCTCTTCAAGGCTACGGAAACCGAAGCTCTGGATTGCGCTGTAGTGAGCGAAAACGTCAGCCGAACCATCGTTAGGAGCGATGAAGCCGAAGCCCTTTTCAGCGTTGAACCATTTCACAGTGCCAGTGGCCATAATATTTATTTCCTATTCATTTTCGGCCACTCATTGCGACCGTTACTGCCGTATTGCTGGAGCAATACGAAATTTGTGGTTACCTTAGTGCGCAGTTGGCGCAGCCGTGGTTAGGCGAAGCATCGAAAATCGATTGCTGATTCTGTCGATGCTGGAGCTGAGTTTGCTCCGTAAAGGGGAAAGAATCCGTAAACTCCGTGAGGTTGTGTGGCCAGATCCGGGACTGAAGATTTGAGGCAGCGTTACGAACACCCATGAAAGGTGGTGGAAAGACGTGGAAGCTGACCGGAGTGGCAGTGGAGAAGAAAAAATTAAGGATTCGATTCAATAAGAGTTCGCGCGTAGTAACTACGTCAGCGAACCAAGCTGCTGCATGGTTGAACTTGCGACTTATGATGCAGATTCAACCTTGTGCATTCTGGATTACTCCGGAACGCGGGATAACTCCACAAGCATAGCACCGATTTATCCCGGTTCGTAGCATGATGACGTCACCACAATCTAGATTAGGTGGCGACGTCATCATCTTTCTCCCAAGTCGGCCCGGTTTTTATCGCATCTCTTGGAAGCGAAAAATATGGTTTGGTTAGCTGATTTTGGAGTAAGTTTTAGTCAAAAATGAGTTCTAACTGATGAGGGATTCAATTTTTTGCGCGATGAGATCATAATTGATTCCGGCTCCGGCGCTGACTCCACTAGCCGCGGCCGCTAAGACCATAGCGCTGAGCTCAGCCACGTTGCCCGCGGCATAAACCCCAGGAATGTCGGTCGCGCCCATCTGATCGACGGCGATGTAGTTTCCTAGTGGGTTAGCGCAGAGAACTCCACCCAAGGCTTCATAGAGTTCAGCGTTAGCCTGCAGGCGGGTCATCACCACAACGGCATCCATAGCGAGCTTCTGTCCTGTGCTCAGATGCAACAGATCGAGCTGGCCCGAAGTGTCTACGTCTACTGACTCCAGCTGAGCGTCGATGATGGGGATGGATAGTGCGGTGAGGACTTGCCGGTCCTCAGCGCTAAGCATCTCTGGGGTGTGATTAATGTAGGTGACATGCTCGCTGAGTTGGCTGAAAAGCTTAGCCTGATGTGCACTCATCATGCCGATGCCAATGATTGCGATTCGTCGATCTCTCACTTCCCAGCCGTGGCAGTAGGGGCAATGCAGTGCGCTCTTGCCCCAAGCTTCCGATAAACCTGGAATGTCTGGCAGGACATCCTTGAGTCCGGTTGCCAAGAGGATCCGCCGGGCGCTGAAGGTTCTTTCGCCGCCGTTGACCAAGAATCCTTCCTCTTTGCTTCCGCTCAGTTCCTTGACCTGGCTAGAGCTGAACTGAACGCCATACGCTTCGGCTTTCTCACGAGATTGCCGGAGGATTTCCTGCGGCGAGCTTCCTTCCATACCCATGACATTGTGTGCACCGGAAGCAGCCGCATTACGCGGTTTTCCGGCGTCGAGCACCAACACCGACCGTTTGCTACGAGCCAAGGCCACAGCCGCCGAAATTCCTGCCGCACCGGCACCGATGACAGCGACGTCAAACTTTTCCATGATGTACTCCCTTGCGTGGGTTCTGTGGTTTAAATCCTAGAAGCGCTTTGCTGAATTGGGATACACTTTTGCGCATGACGCAAGAATTGGATTTGGACGCTATTGTTCGGCTGCGCATTCGTGGCCTTCGCCAAGCCAAAGGATGGTCTCTCGAGTCTTTGGCTAGCAGGTCGGGGATGAGTGTCTCGACCTTGAGCCGAATTGAAACCGGAAACCGTCGGATCGCTTTAGATCAACTGGTTCCCCTGGCACGAGCACTTGATACGACCATTGATGAATTAGTAGCGCCCGCGGCCGGTCAGGACGCCGTCATTCGGCCCGAACCGATTCAGTTTCCCGGACTGACAACCTGGCGTTTATCGGATCCCGATGGTCTGAACGGAAGTGTAGTGGTGAAAATGCGGATTGATCCGCGGGAAGCCGCTAACGAACCGGAGCCGCGGGTTCATCCCGGAAAGGATTGGTTCACGGTGCTGCGTGGCGAAGTCAGATTGCGTCTGGGTGACAAAATTTTTCACGTCAAAGCGGGACAAGCGGCGCAGTTCGACACCATGACCCCGCACTCATTTTGGGCGGTGGGTGAGGTAGCCGAGGTGTTGAGCATTATGGACCCTGCCGGGCATCATGCTCATCGCGATGATGCCAGCTCATCATCGTGACACAGCCGGTACGCTGCCTCACCCCTCAGAGTATTCTCCGGTAGGGTGAGCAAAAGCACGTAAAAGATGATCTTTCAATGAGGTACCACCATGACCTATCAGGTCGATGACCAGCTCGCAGAAGTCCTAGCTACCGGCGATTTCTACTATGAGCCACTAGGCGAGGGCCGCTACCGTTCCACCATTCACGCCCAAGGCGCATGGAATGCACATGAACAACATATGGCTCCTGCAACCGGATTGCTGAGCCACGAGCTCATAAACTTCCAGCCCCGCGAAGGAATGCGCATGGCGCGAATGAGCCTGGAGATCTACGGGCTGATCCATGCTGGCGAGTGCGAGATCAAAACACGGATGGTGCGTCCCGGACGGACTATTGAACTGGTTGAGGCGGAAATGATCACCAACGGTCGAACCTGCATTGTTGCGCGGGCTTGGCGGTTGGCAACCGGAGACTCCAGTCAGGTCGCCGGGGTAGAAGATGCAAAAATTATGGGTCCAGAAGATTGCCAAACCTATGATGCGTCCAAGATGTGGCCCGGCGGTTACATCCGCGGTCTAGAAATGCGTGCCGCCCCCGGCCACCGACCGGGCAAGGGTATCGTGTGGATCCGTAACCCCTTCGCTATGGTCAAGGATGTGCAGAGCCCCGATGTGGTTCGACTGCTCGGGATGGCGGATACGGCCAATGGTGTGGCGCCACGATCCGAACCTGGACCGAACAGTTGGATGTTCCCCAACGTGGATCTGCAGGTTCATATGTACCGGGAACCTGCCGGGCAGTGGCTCGGCTTTGAGGCTCAGCAATCCTACGGTAGCGACGGTATCGGGTTGACCTCGGCGGTCTTACACGATCTTGACGGCCCTTTTGGCCGCAGCGAGCAGATCCTGACCGTCCGTCCGCTCTAAACGCGAGTGTCATCAACCAAATCGGCCAGTAGTAGCTTCAGCTTGGGCTTGGCAACAACGTCGAACCCTTGAGTTCGGTAATGCTCACGATCTGACCGGTGTGCCCTAAAAAGCGCGTAACCACGCTTGATAAGAAAAGGAATCGGTTTGCGGCGTTCGGAAACGTCACGAATAAATCGTCGAACCGCGGTGAACAACGCCGGCTCGTCAACATAGTAGGCGCGGACGTTGATTCCCATGGTTTTGAGCGGTTCAAGTAGCTCCGCCAAGAAGATCCCTTCGGCCACAATCGGACCTAGACCGTGAATTTCGCGGTGTCCACTGTAGCTGGAGGTGCTGATCGAATAGTTAGGAACCATGGTTGAGCCGGTGTCCAACAATTCGGTGATCGCGTTCAGTGCCGCCTGCCGGTTCCATGTGGCAGGGTGATCCCAATTGATCTCGCCATACCCTGTGCGCGGGAACAGTTCAGGAGAGCCGTCCTCACTGATTTGGCGGTAGAACTCATCCAAGGGTAAATGCGGTCGTCCGAAGCGGGAGGCGAGATAAGACTTGCCTGATCCGGAAGCGCCGCCTATAAGGATCACCGCGGTAGGAGAATTTGGCACGCCTTCCATTATTCCTCAACAGCAGCCGCCTGCGACACCAATCAAGCGTCCGGTTGGCCACACTAGGGCAGACAAACCTCGGGCGGCCAGGCCGGTACTAGACTGAAAGTCATGGATCGTGAAAATTTCCGGCAGTCCGTGGCCCTGCATGTGCTCACTGAAGAGCCTAGTGGTGACGCGGTTGCCGATCTAGAACGTGGAGTCGAGCTGTTACGGGAGGTACGCGCAGGAAGCCGGCCCGCACTTCTACGAATCTACCGTCCGGATCCCACTCTTGCTTTCGGGCAACGTGATGTGCGTTTGGCAGGGTATGAGGATGCGGTTAAAGTCGCGCTGAAGCATGGATTCACGCCAGTGGTGCGTAAGGCAGGCGGGCGAGCGGCAGCCTATCACCGGGGCACACTTATCGTGGATCATATTGAACCGCACGATGATGCGATGCTGGGTCATCAAGCCCGTTTTATCCACTTTGGCCAGCTGTACGCTAGGGCGCTGCAACGCCTGGGGGTGCAGGCTCAGGTGGGCGAATTAGCTGGCGAGTACTGTGCCGGTGAACATTCTGTTCACGGTATCCCCGGGCCTGGTTCTAATACCCCGGTGCCGGTGAAATTGGTGGGTACCGCTCAACGGGTGATTGCTGGGGCCTGGCTCTTTTCCTCCGTCTTCGTGATCAGTGACTCAGCCCCGATCCGTGAAGTACTGGATGAGGTGTATCAAAAGATGCAGATCCCGATGGACCCGAGCACCGTGGGTGCGGCCGACGATCTGGTAGCCGGAGTGAAACCAGAGGTTTTTCTCGAAGAACTCTTGACCGAGTACGCAACGGAATATGAGATCAGGCGCTAAGCCACGTGATCCTCCGAATCTCAGCTTCGTACTGTGGCGAACAAGATCGTGGCGGCCGAGTACTGATGACCTGGCCGCCGCGATCTTCGAGATCAAAACCAGCCCCCACCGCAGATGGTGCGGGCTAAGAACCTAGGCCCCCTGCCCGGAGCGTTCCACAACTTCCTGGATGCCGGGATTAGTGGCAGCGGTGCCGTCGGGGAAGACTAAGGTAGGAACGGTCTGGTTGCCGCCGTTGAAGAACTCGACAATTTCGGCAGTGCCTTCGACCTGTTCGATATTCACCTCGGTGTACTTCACACCCTTCTGATCCATCATCCGCTTCAGGTTTCGGCAATAGCCGCACCAGTTGGTGGTGAACATAGTGACGGCCCCGGCTTCCGGGATGTACTGGTCGTAATTAACTGCGTTAGTCATACTTTATTGAACCATTTAAGTGGCAGACTTGTTCCCATGTGTGGCAGATACGTGATGGCAAAAGCCATCGGCGACTTGGTTGCCGAGGCTGAAGCCGAAGCAGACGCGAACCTTGAACTGCGTCAATCCTGGAATGTGGCTCCCACAACGGATGTTCCGATCGTGCTGGAACGTCTGGTGGAGGGCGAACTGCACCGACAGATCCATGTGGCCCGCTGGGGACTGGTTCCGGGATGGGCTAAAGATTTATCGGTGGGGGTACGTGCCTTTAACGCGCGCAGCGAAACCGTGGAAAGTAAACCAACCTTCCGTTCGGCGGTGAAGAAACGGCGTGCCGCGGTTCCAGTGCAGGGGTACTACGAGTGGAAGAAAGTCGGCGCGAAGAAACACCCGTACTTTGTCCATCATCCCGCGGGGGAGCTCATCTTTTTTGCCGGACTCTATGAGTGGTGGAAGGATGCGGATGACAGCTGGGTGCTTTCCACCACGATCCTGACCATGGATTCCCCGCCCGCTGATGCGCCAGGTGTCCTTGCAGAGCTCGCGGAGTTACACGACCGGCTGCCCATCCCGATGGATCAGCAGACCATGAAACAGTGGCTGGATCCGGCGGCCTGCGACACCGCAGTGCTCCTCGATGAATTACGCGCCAACGCTTTCGACGTGGCTGCGCACTGGACGTTGCATGAAGTCGACCCCGCGGTGGGCAATGTGCGCAACAACTACGCCGAATTGATCGAGCCGCATTCCTCCTCGCTGTTCTAACGATCGGCTTGTCAGCGCGGCAGCAGCCCAAGCCAATCTAGACACCGTGTGTCCTGCGGGATTTTCGGCACCAGCAGATCGCACTGGAGCAGTGGCTGGTCTGAGTCGATCACCTCGCCATGGTAGTTTTCCGCCGATCCGGTGCGGGTGAGCACGGAGATGGCAAAGCCCGCCGGTTGACCATGCTGAAGCACGATCAACCGGCGGGCTCTTTGCCCGGGGGCGACTAGTGGCCGCGGGCAATCCATTCATCCAGATTTGGTGCCTCGGCGCCGATGCTGGTGCTCTCCCCATGACCGGTGTAGACCACGGTCTTTTCCGGCAGGGTCAACAGCCGTTCACGGATCGATTCGATGATGGTCTCGAAGCTGGAGTAGCTGCGTCCGGTAGCTCCCGGGCCACCGTGGAACAGGGTGTCACCGCTGAAGAGTACATCCAGTTCCGGAACGTGGAAGCAGGTTGAACCCGGCGAGTGCCCAGGGGTGTGCAGCGCCTTGAGGGTGACCCCTGCAATCGAGTACTCATCCCCGTCCTTGACCTCGACATCCGGTTGACGTTCCGGGTAGACCGCATCCCAGAGCATCATGTCGGCAGGGTTCAGGTACAACGGTGCATCTACCTCATCGGCGAACTCACCGGCGGCACGGATGTGATCATCGTGCCCGTGGGTGAGTAGCACGGCCTTCACCGTGCGATCACCAATCGCGTCCAACACCTTCTGTGGTTCGTGGGCCGGATCGATGACCAGCACTTCTTGCTCATCGCCGATGAGCCAAACATTGTTGTCCACATCCCAGGTGCCACCGTCCAGCGAGAAGGTTCCGGAAGTGACGATGTTTTCGATCTGTGCGCTCATTAGATTTCCACCACCGAACGCAGCACGGTACCTTCGTGCATCTTGTCGAAAGCTGCCTCGATCTCATCGAGCTTGATGCGCTCGGTGACGAAGGAATCCAGATCCAGACGTCCAAGCTTGTACTGTTCGACGAGCATGGGGAAGTCGTGGCTTGGGAGGCAGTCGCCGTACCAGGAGCTCTTCAGTGAGCCACCACGGCCGAAGACATCGAGCAATGGCAGTTCGAGCTTCATTTCCGGGGTCGGTACACCGACCAGTACCACGCGGCCGGCGAGGTCACGAGCGTAGAAGGCCTGCTTGTAGGTCTCTGGACGACCCACCGCATCGATGACCACATCGGCACCGAAACCGCCGGTAAGTTCCTGAATGGCTTGCACTGCGTCGACCTTGGAGGAGTCCACGGTGTGGGTGGCACCGAACTTCTTGGCACCTTCTAGCTTCTCCGGGTTCACATCCACCGCAATGATGGTGGTCGCCCCGGCCAGTTGCGCGCCGGCAATGGCTGCCGCGCCCACCCCGCCACAACCGATGACAGCTACGGATTCCCCGCGCTTGACTTCACCGGTGTTGATGGCCGCACCAATACCGGCCATGACACCGCAGCCCAGCAGGCCCACAGCTGCCGGATCGGCTTCCTCATCGACGATGGTGCACTGACCGGAGTGAACCAGAGTTTTCTCGGCGAAGGATCCAATGCCTAGCGCAGGGGAGAGCTCGGTGCCATCTTCCAGCGTCATCTTCTGGGTGGCGTTGAAGGTGTTGAAACAGTACTTTGGCTCACCCTTGGCGCAGGCGCGGCACTGGCCACAGACTGCACGCCAGTTCAGGATGACGCGATCGCCCACCTTGACGTTGGTGACGTTCTCGCCGATCTGGCTGACCACGGCGGTGGACTCGTGACCCAGCAGGTATGGGTATTCATCGCCAATTCCGCCGAGCTTGTAGTGCAGGTCGGTGTGGCAGACACCGGTGGTTAGTACGTCAACGACGACCTCGCCCGGGCCTGGGTCCGGGACGATGATGTCAAGGACCTCGACGGGGGCGTCCTTGGCACGAGAAACTACGGCTTTAACCTTATGTGGCATGTGGTTTGGTCCCCTTGGATACGTTATATTTCAGGTCTCCTTGATGCTATCGGCAGTGGTGAGTCGAAGCTAGCTCCGGCGCTCCGCGGTGGGTTGGAATCGCTGGTGTGACACGCGGCACCGGTGATGGGCTGAGGTCTTGTCCGTTGAAGGCTTAATAGTGTGAAGCGTTATTGAGTGGACAGTAAGAGGCCCGGTGAGTGATTATGCTCGTTTGGAACATAATCAATGACTGAATCTGTCGTGGACAGTATATTGTTCGGCTGCTGATAATGGTGGCTACTGCTAGCCCTCGGGAAGCGAGGTGGGAGTTTTCACCATATTGGACTTAAAGTGGAGAACACAGAATTCGAACGGCGGTTGCTTGATCACCCTTTAAGTCGTGATGTACCCCGGGAGTCAACGGATGGTGTCTGGCCTGGCACAGTACCGGTTGGTTCTTGGACAGGTATGTCAGGACGATTTGCTGGAGACGATCAGAAACAGGGACCTGCGGGTGTGGAATCTGCGACCGTAACCCGCATGGATGGTGTCCGCAGGTTACCTCTTCACCTGCTACGTTGGTTTGAGTTGGGGCGAACATGCCGAAAAACTATTCTGGGGGATGTATGCCACGTCAAGTTCTTTCAGCAATTCCGGATGACCGTGCGGTTACGCACATTCGCACGTACTTTGGGCAACAGGTCAACGGTCGTCCGAGATACACCGGTTCTAGATTCGAGACTTTTGGTGGTGGCGGGGACATAAATGAGCCGAATCGAGTTACGGCCGCGGATCTTATTGCCGTCTCGATGCTTTCCGTCCATGTTCCCGCGCAGGCTGCCATTGGCATATTGGAGAATCTGGAATGCGAAATCGAGTCGCTACTGTCCCAGATACCCGTCGAAACTCGGATCGAGGATCTGCGCGCCACCGATTTTGAGGTTTTCTTTGAACGGGATACACCAGCCAGCGCACTTTGGAGACTGTTACGCCAGAAGGAAGACAGCTGGGGGATCGGTCAAACAACAGCCAGCAAGATTCTCGCTCGGAAGCGGCCGCACCTCATTCCCATCTATGACTCGGTGATCGCAGCTCAAGTGCAAATTTCGAACAGCAGCGCTCAATGGGAACTATGGTTTGAGGCCTTCCAGAACGACGCGGGAGGTATATTCGTTAACCGTTTGCATACCATCCGCGAGACGTCCGGCCAGGTTCATCTGTCGATCTTGCGCGTCTTGGACATCATCCTTTGGATGGAAGGGAAGAGCAAAGCTCGGTTTGGGCATATTCAGCAGCCGGCTCAGCAACCTAAGTTAGCTGGTACATAGACAACGGTAATTTTTGAAGCTAGAGATGATTAACCGGGACTTTTGGGATGGTTATGATCAGTGTGGAGCTGGAAGCTCCAGTGCTCATAATCGACGCCGTTGTTGCTTGTCTTGAAGCCGCTTAGGAGGCATGGTTGCTGAATTTCCAAAGTTTTCGATCCTGTCGTGGGGCAGGGTGGGATGTCTTGTAACCCATGGGTTAGGGCCGGGAATTTGCAGACAGTGCGAGTGCCAAGGAAGATCGCTTGATCTGGCAGGGTTGGCACGGATCAACCGAGGTCTCTGGAGTGTTCGTCTTATTGTAGAGTGAGTGAATCCGCATGGCTGAGGAATAAAATGGAAGAATTTTCGCCTGCTCCACCGCCACTGGGGGGCGAAATCCATCATGAGCCAACGGTGGAGCGATGCTTCATTTCTGCATTGGCGTGTTTTACCTGACCAAGTCGCGCGGTATATGCCTGCTGGCTGTGTTCCCGACATTGTCGACGGAAGTGCATGGGTTGGGCAGATTGCCTTCCAGATGTCGCGCAGTGCGTTCTTCGGCGGTCCCCGGATTCCATGGCTCGGGGACTTCCCAGAAGTCAATGTCCGGCTCTACTCCGTTGATCGACAGGGCCGCCGCGGTGTCGTATTCCTTAGCTTGGAAGCATCGCATCTGCTGCCGGTACTCTGCGCCAGAGCAGCATTCGGTTTGAAATACCAGTGGGCCTCGATGACCATTGAACGGCAGGCCGGTCAGTTGAGCTACTCGACACGTCGTCATGGGAACCGTGAAGCTCGTTCACAACTCGTCGTGGAACCGCAAAGCGATGGAGTCGAAGCGCTGTCGGAAGACGAGCAACAAATTGCCGTTGCTCTCAACGCGCGATGGGCATTTCACCAGCGGCACATGGGGCGGACATTGTATTGCCGCAACTCCCACGAGCCCTGGCCCTTGCAGACCGCGCGACTCGTGTCGTTGGATGACCGGTTGCTGACCCTAGCGGGGTTTGAAGGTCTAGCTCAGCGCGAACCTGATTCGGTGCTTTACGCGCGTGCTGTCGATACGGTCTTTGCTGCGCCTACCCGTCTCTGAATTAGAACATCATCTTCCATAGACCCGACCCCGTTGCGTGGTCTGTTGTCAGATCCTCTTTCATTTTGCGGAGGTACTGATTGGTACCGAATTCAAGTCGAGGAGGTACTTCCTCGATTCGATCCTCAGATAAAAATTTTGGCGATGGCATCGGTCGAAGCGCTGGCAAGCCTGAGTGTGGAAAGTCTTGTTTTCTCGCATGGGGATTGGGGCGGGCATAACGTGTTTTGGGATGGTGGACGTGTATCCGGAATTTTGGACTGGGATTTAGCTTCGGAGAGCGGCAGCTCAACTGACTTAACTAGTTTGGGCGTGTGGCATGGGTGGGAAAAGCTCTCACGGAGTGCTTCGGCTGATCAGGTTCGATGGGCGTTGATACGTCGGAACACTTATAGGCATCAACAGGTGGGTTTCCTTATCGCCGCCCAAAGGCCAGAGTCTGAGATCTCAGCTGCAACTGGGAAAGCATCCTTGTGGATCCGCGAGAATATTTTCTGGTCCAGCGTCTGTTGGAGTTAAATCAGTGCAGGTTAGCGGACCTCTTCTGCATTGCGATCAAAACCCCGTTTAGGGAACGCGCTACTGGAACATTGACAATTCAAAGAACGGGAACCCCTAGGCAAGATTGATGCTCTTCCGTATTGTCTGTTTGCTCGGGAGTTCCTCCGCATACTCTCTCAGAGCTCTTTTATATCCATCGAGTGTGGGGATGAGGGCGAGCAATGCGATCCGCAGAGCATCTCCATAACGACCTTCATCGTAAAGCGCCAGTGCGAGAAATGCTTGACGCGCGCTTTCGTCGACGTTCGACGAGGGAGCAGACTCCAGTATAGAAACGGCTTCGGCCGACGCACCGACGTTTCTCAGTGTGCTTGCCAACTGGATGAACACTCGAGTCGCGCGTTCCCCCTCTAGCCCGGCCTCAAGCGCAGCCCGGTAGTAGTGAATTGCTTCATCTTCCATCCCCAACGAGTCGTGGACACCACCGAGTTCAAAGAGAGCCGAAGCATCACCAACTGGTCGTTCTGAAGCGAGTGTTTGCATCATGGCGATGGTAGCCGGAGGATCTGATTCGTCGAAAGAGTACTTATAAAAGTTGTCGATCTTCTGGTCCCAGTAAGCGTCATTCATTGCCATATCTTGACATGCGGCAAGTCAAACGGCAATCAATCCAAGGGTGAATAATCATACCCGCAAGCCGAACCCTGGCTGGGACGGCTCGATCACCACGGCGTGCCCCTCAGATCGATATCGCCTTGCGGCCACTGACTCGCAACGCGCTTGGCCGAACAAACTAGGTTTGGACCGCCTTCCGACACAACGACCGAAATTTGGTCGAGACGTGATAAGCATCGTTCCGTGGCGTAAATTTGCACCCACCCCGCCGACTTGTAAAACGGAACAACTTCTTCCCTGCATCCTAAGAAACCGAAATCGACACCGGCTTCGTCGCGCATCACTTCTTGAGCACTGCGTAAAGTTCGCCCGCCGATGCCTGTGCCACGAGAACGTTTATCGACCAGTACACCGCCTGTTCCAGCGACTAGGATCTCACGGTCCCCGACTGAAATTAGGCGACGCTGGAAACCTGCATGTGCAATCAGCTCTCGGCTGTGAAACGCCATTACATGAGTGTCAGCAGGCGAATATCCGTACGGCTCGTCCGGGTTCCAAGCCCCATATTCATTCTGGTATTCACTGTCAAAAAGGTGCGCGAGTGCGTCTAATTCAGTCGCTGTAAGCTCGTCATGCCGACGCACGTGTATGACTTCATGCATGATCCAATCCTAGGTGCTCACGTAACCACCGGACCGGAATCGACTGCCCGCCCGTAAGCCGCACCCTCTGCGGGACGCCGCCGTTTACTTCGTAGCTAGAATGAGGCCGTCTGCGTACATCGATGCGTAGCGGTTTCATATTTGGATCTTAAGAAATACGGGTGATGTGAGTGTTGGTAGTGATTCGTGGAAATTCAGGCTCAGGCAAAAGCACGATCGCGCGCATGCTTCAAAGCAAACTCGGGAAACTTACCGCGGTGCTTCAGCAGGACCACTTTCGCAGAGTTATTTACCATGAGCGCGAGCAGGAAAGCCTAGCTCACGCAGACCTACTCGAAATTGCTGCCATACATTGTCTAAATCGTGGGCACAATGTAATCCTGGAAGGGATCTTTAACGCCTCCCGATATGGGGGCATGCTGGCAAGAGTTGCAGGGCATACTTCCGATGCCAGATTTTATTCATTTGACCTCGCTTTCGAAGAGACTGTCAAACGACATTCGACGAGGCCACAATTTACTGAGTTCAGCGACAAAGATATGCGAGATTGGTACCACGGATGGCAACCTCTTTCGTTTGTATCGGGGATGCGGATTGTTGCTGACGAAACTCCTGAGCAAATCGTCGAACGCATTCTGCAGCGTCCCGTCCGTTAGGAGTGACTTCTTCCCTTCAGATGTTCCGCAAGCCGGCCCTGATATGGGACGCTTTTCAGCTGGCTATCAGTGACTTAAAAACTATGGGGTAGTAATAATTCCTGATTCCCGTATACCCTGCCCGAGAAAATGCCCGGTGAAGGAACCTTATACGGACGCCATCTCCACCATCCTTATTAGCGGGCGAGAGGGTTATCGATTTGCTCGAGCGAGTGCGGTTTGAGGAGTCTATGCATAGAACCATGGAACAGCATGTCGCAAACGTTCGTTGTTGGCTCAGCCGCAGGGTTTCACGGATCAGACCAGATTGGTGGCTGAACTGACTAGTTCAACGAGGTTGCTGGGAAAAAATGTCACAGCCTCCGTCTCTAGCTCTTCCGTTGACCACCAGCGGTATTGCGTCATGGCCGCTCGTTCTAGGTCCGTCCATCCATTGCGGGTTAGCGACAGCCTGTCGGTGCGGGCAGCGAAGTAATGCTCGACCTGAGACAGCGGCTCTCCGTGATTTAAGAAGTTGGCATCGCGTCTATGGAATGGCCCGACCAATTTAACGTCTACTAAACCTGTTTCCTCGCAAAGTTCACGCTTAGCGGCTTCCAGCAGCGATTCTCCTGGCTCAACCCCACCGCCAGCAGTGAACCAAAAGCGTTTGGTATCTGAAGAGTCAGATAGATCGCGTCCTTCGAACATCAGCACTCGGGATGACTCGGACAGTAAGAGAATGCGGACGGCAATTCGAGACGAGCGGGACATATTACCTAAGCTACTTCACGACATTAGAAAATATTCCTTTTTGCTCTGCCCAGCTAGATACCAAAATGACCGATTTCGATCTCACAGTTTCCTCCACCGATACGCCCAAAGAACGCTGCCTGCCCACCGGCAAGTACATGGGCCTGTCCTGTGGCAATCCAATATAGCTCCATGCGCGTGGGCTTCTCGATATCGTCATGGTTATTCCGTCGCCCCACTTTTCAGGCAGTTCAGTATCACCAGCAGCAAGGTGGGAATAATGCTGTACATGAATCGCGGCTGTATATGGGTGCGTATCATATTCACCCGTCAGGTCAACAGCTCATCCTTCGGGGTGGAGCTTTGAACGATCTGGCATATGTAATCTGCATTTCCTAGAATCTGACCGACTGGCCGCAGCGGGTTCGTCCCTGCAGGTGCGAGGCTCAAGGCCTTATGTCTTTTCGGGCCACCACGCAAACTCGAAGAGCCTCTTTGAGCGATGGATGGCATCGCTCTAGTCCCGAGCGTTCGGTATTCCACCTAAACTGTCCGCCGGGCTGACTACTGTCACTAGTGATTCGAATACATGTTCGAATAGAATTGACGGTGCGGCAGTTAGGAGTCGAGCGTGGGCATGTTTACCGAGGGGATTGAGGTTACCTGCACTCCCGCCGGGCTGCCATTGCGTGTGCGGTGGCGCGGACGGGAATATCGCCTCATTGCCCAGCCTTATCGCTGGTTCGAGCGGCGCAAATGGTGGGAAGAAGGCCTGCGCGTCCCGCGCGGAAGTGGCGGCGGATTGGCGGATTACGAGGTCTGGCGACTGCAGCTTGGCCTGGGTTCAGCCACTGGCGATGGGGTGAGTGTGGATGTAAGTTTTGATCCGCAAACCACACGTTGGCGCTTGATTAAAGTGCATCAGGAGCTTCCGGCGAGCGCCTGAGTAGTGCACATGCTTAATGTTCGAAATTTTGTTCTAATATTGTTCTGAAAAGTTTCGAAGGATTAGGCGCTCATGAGTTTCACCCACCTTAATGTCAGCTCGGCATATAGTGCGCACTATGGGGTGGACACCCCTGAGCTGCTCGCTGCGCAGGCCAAAGCTGAGGGCGCGGTGGCCTTGGGGCTCAGTGACCGCGATGGGCTTTATGGTGCGGTCAAGCATGTAGCTGCTTGCCTGAAGGAAGCTTTGGCCCCGATTTTGGGAGTGAACCTCGCGGTATTGGATCGGGAAGGAAAAAGTACCGGGCGGATTATTCTGCTTGCTCGCGGGCAGGTGCGGGGTGCTGGGTATGCGGCGCTCTGCCGAGTGGTCAGTGCCGCGCACCGTAAGACGAAAACGGTTGGGTTGAGTTATCAGCAACTGCGCGAACACCTAGCCGGTGGGCAACTGATGGTGCTCTTGGGTGCCGAGTCCGAGGTGGGACGCTCTATTGAGCAACGTAAATACCAGCGCGCCCGGCAACAGCTGCAGTTCTGGCGCAACCTGGCCGGCGGGATGCTCCGCGCAGAAATCACCACCCATCTCTCGGCCGAAGGGGCACGCTACTGCTTAGGGCACGCCAGCAAATTCCTGCGGCTTGCCCACGAGATGGGCATTGAAGCAATCCTGAGCAACGCCGTCCGTTATGCCGGGCCCGATGGTGCGGTCACCGCCGATATTTTGGACTCGGCACGGGTGTTGAATAGTTTGGATGCGCTCACCGAACTGCAACCCACCGGCCAGGGCTGGCTCAAATCCCCACAGCAAATGCACCGGCTGGCCGCGGATATCGGCCGTGTCACCGAACGTAGCTGGGGGCTGCGGCTGCTACGTTCCACCGAAGACCTCGCCCGCTGGGCGATGCTCGATCCCCACACCGATCTGGGTTGGAAGCAGCCGGTAATCCCCGAACACCGTGTTATCGGTATCCGTGGCGATGCCCAGCATCAGTTGACGCAGCGGGTGCAAGCCGCCGTGTCGCGACTGCTGCCCGATGCCGATGCCACACAGGTTCAGCGCCGTCTTGATCTGGAACTAGGAATCATTGGCCAGCTGGACTTCGCCGGCTACTTTTTGACCGTGGCCGAAACCGTGAAGCTTATTACCCAGATGGGGGTGCGCGTCTCGGCCCGCGGCTCCGGAGCCTCCTCGCTGGTGAACTTCCTCTTGGGGATCAGCCACGTGAACCCGTTGGAACACGACCTGGTGTTTGAACGCTTCCTCTCCGCCACCCGCACCACCCTGCCCGATATTGATATCGACGTGGAATCTGCGCGCCGCCACGAGATCTACCACAAGATTTTTAACACCTTCGGGGCCGAACGGGTCAGTTTGATGAGCATGCAAAACGCCTACCGGGCCCGGGGCGCGGTACGCGATGCCGGAGCCGCCCTGGGGGTTGAGCAGGAGGAAATTGATGAGATCGCCAAACAGCTCTGGCGATTTTCCGCCTCCTCCTTCCGTGAGGCGCTGGATGACAAACCCGAACTCGCGCTGTTGGCGCAACGGATCAACGGTAATAGTCGACTCGATCAGCTGGTGGATATCACCGAACGGCTGGACCGGCTACCGCGGCATATTTCCATGCACCCCTGCGGGGTGATCCTCTCCGATGCCAGCCTGCTGGACCGCACCCCGGTGCAACCCTCGGGCATCGGGTTACAGATGAGCCAATTCGATAAGCACGATATGGATCTGATGGGGTTAATCAAACTCGATGTGCTCGGGGTGCGCATGCAATCCGCCATCGCTTACACCCTGGAGGAAATCAAACGGATCCACACCACCAAGCAGGGGGTCGCCCGCGCCGGGGGACACCGCGATGACAGTTATATCGACGCCGACGGGCACATCGACTTCAGCAAGGTGCCACTGGATGATGAGATCACCTTCGAACTGATCCGCTCCACCCACACCTTGGGCTGTTTCCAAATCGAATCCCCGGGCCAGCGCGAACTGATCGGCAAACTTGCCCCTCGAGAGTTCAACGACCTGATCATCGACATCTCCCTCTTCCGCCCCGGGCCCATGCAATCAAACATGGTCAAACCCTATTTGGAGCACCGCCACGGCTTCGCCCCGGCCCAATACCTGCACCCGGACCTGATCCCTGCGCTCGCCGAAACCCACGGGGTGACGGTTTTTCATGAACAGGTACTGCGCATCCTTCACGTGATGACCGGCTGTGACTTGGGGATGGCCGACGTCTATCGCCGGCTACTGGGAAACCCGCAGCGTGAGCCGGAAGTGGAGAAGATCTTCCGCACCGAAGCCACTAAACGCGGCTACAGCCAAGACGTGATTGACCGGGTTTGGCAGGTGCTGGCCGGATTCGGCTCCTTCGGGTTCTGCAAGGCCCACGGGGCCGCCTTTGCGGTACCCACCTACCATTCGGCCTGGCTCAAAGCACACCATCCGGAGGCCTTCTTGGCCGGTATCTGGGAACACGATCCGGGTATGTACCCCAAACGACTACTGGTTTCCGAAGCCAGACGGATGAACATCCCAATCTTGCCATTGGATGTGAACCGCTCCACCGGACATTACCGAGTCGAACGTGTTTTCGACTCCACCGCGCGGCAGGCCCCCCAAGTGCCACGCGCCCAGGGCACGGTACGTCCCGGACAATACGGAATCCGCCTAGCCTTCCGCGAGATCCACCAAATGAGCGAACGCGAGGTACAACGCCTAGTTGCCGGGCAACCCTATGATTCACTGGCCGATGTGCGCCACCGCGCGGGACTATCCCGACGCACCTACCAAAACCTCGCCGCCCTAGGCGTGTTCGATTCGCTACTCACCGGAACCAGTCGCGCCGACACCATCGCCCACACCCGTTCCATGGGGCATAGCAGCCTGCCGGCACGCTACCGCCCCGGGGAGGGACAACTGGCCCTACCCCTAGGCAACCTTGAAACCATCAAAGCCAGCGGAACCGAACTCAGCCCCAGCGAAAAAGTCCGTACCGAACTGGACCTGATGCACCTAGATGTCAGTGAGCATCTGATCGAGTCCTATAACCAGGTACTCAAACACCTACCCATGACCCGTGCGGTAGAACTACTGAACCTGCGCAACGGCAGTGAGGTGCTGGTCGCCGGGGTACGCGTGGCCACCCAAACCCCACCGATGCGCGGCGGCAAACGCGTGGTGTTCATTTCGGTGGACGACGGAACCGGCTGCATCGATGCCACCTTCTTCGACGATGTCCAACAACGCACCGGGCCCTTACTCTTCAACACCCGGATGCTGCTCATCCATGGCGCCACCCGACGCACCGGCCCCCGCGGCATCTCCCTGCAAGCACTGAACGTCTGGGATCTCCACCAGCCCGAGACCTGGCCAGCCAGTACCTATCTCGACGATCCGCAACGGCCACACGCCCGCGGAATGCGAAAGGCCGAACCAATCACCGAAACCCTAGGGCAACTGGCCAAACGCATGGATGCCGAAGGCCTGGATCAGCGTGGGGCATAAATTCAGGGTGAGCAATAGGCGTTGCATACCGACACTTACTGATAGAACGTGAACACCGATACTTCAGCGCCACCCGGTGACTGCTAGCTGAGACCCAAAACTCTGACCGGGTTACCAAATTTCTTAGACACCTATAGGTTCTTGCTCGACCCAGTCAAGACTAAACGATCCCCGGGCAGCGATTTCTGGTAGCTAAAAAGCGACAAGATGCTCCTCGGCTCAGACCGAGCTCACCCGCCCATCGGCTTCGATCACGAACGTCGGATTATGCACGAAATCCCAGCGGAACCCATCCGGATCCGCCACGCAGGCGCTAGTCCCGCCCCAAGACTGTTTGGTCGGGGCAGAGACGGACGACGCTCCAGCCTCCAACGCCCGCCGATAATGCACCTCCACCTGAGCAGCATCGCGCACATTGTGGCCCAAAGCAATCGGCGGACCGAGCGGTGAATGACCCACCTGCCCATACTCACTGGGCATCTGCTCCACATCCCACAACGCCAACATCAGCCCATGACCAGCACGCACAAAAACAATCTGCAGATGAGCCGGCTGAACCAACTCAAAACCCAAACCCTCGGTATAGAACTTCACAGATACCGCCACATCACGCACGCCCAGGGTAATCGCACTGATGGTCGGCGGGGCAACTTTGCTCATACACCCAGCGTAGGGAGACCCACGCCGTGGCGAAAGAGCCACTAGACGCAATTTGGTGCCTTCCCCCTGCAGTCACCGCAAGGGGAAGGCACCAAATGAACGGCGGGCACGCTAGAGATAAATCGACTGAGAATGTGGCTCGAGTCCTTGCCGAGCACTTTGCGCACGATCCCAACGCAGCTTCCGCTTCGCTGCGCTCGCGCTCGCCGTGGGACTTGGTGTTGCGGCTGCTGCACTCCAGTCAGCCGGGTGCGGGATCGAACGGATATGCGAACTGCCCCAGGCGGCCAAGGCTGCCAACGTCGTGAGCAGGGCAAAGAGCGTTACCGTGGGCGCTAACCCCAGTAGTTGAATGCCGGCACCGGCACTGACCAAGCCCACCGGCAGTGCCAGCATCGCCATCAGCATCATCACCGAGTTGGCTCGACCCATCAGATCCCGTGGCACCAGAGCCATGAAGTATCCACCGATCGCCGCGTTCAGCGCCGGAACACTGAGGAACGCTGCGGCCAACATCAGCCCGAGCCACCACAATTGCTCACCGGCCGCCAGCAACAGCAGGCAGAGACTTAGCGTGCTCAATGACAGGCACGCCAGCACGCCGGTGCGCACCCGATCAATCAGCCATCCGGCAGCGAACGAGCCGAGTAGTAACCCAACCCCTAAGCTGGCGGTCACCAGGCCGATGCTGATCGTGCTTTCCCCACGTTCTCGCAGCCCGTAAACCAGTGCGGTCATCACCCCATTGGTGCCCAGATTGACGGCCACCATCAGCCACAGGATGGTTCGTAGCTGCGGGCGGGCGAAACACCAGCGGATCCCCGAGACAATCCCTTGCGCGCTGGGCTGATAATCCGGTTCGGCTGCTGCCTGACGCTCCGCACGGGCCAAAGCCGGGGCCAGCTTGCGGCCAAAGAAAGCCGTCAGCAACTGGAAACAGGCGATAAAGGCTAGCGTCGGAGCCGCGCCCAAGGCCATCAGTAACCCACCCAAGGGTGCCCCGCCGAGACTGAGCACCGCATCACGGCCCTGGTTTGCGGCCATTGCCCGACCCAGCTGCGTTGGGTGCACAACATCCTTCAGCGCTGCATCGGTGGAGCTGGAAAATAGGCCGCCACGTAACTCCAATAAAACGTGGCCTAGGCACAGGATGGTTGCGCTGAGCCTACCGATCCAAGAGATCAGCGCCAAGCTGGCGGTCAATGTGGCGGCGATCAGACCACCCAGCATGATCAGCCGGGCTCGGTTGCCGCGATCGGCCAGCGAGCCACCAAGGAGTAGCAATCCGATGCGCGCCAGCGAGCCGATGGCCGCCAGTGCTCCGGCCTGAGCCGCGGACCCGGTCACCGCCAATAAGAGCAGCGGAATGGCGAACCCGTACACCGAACCGGCCAACAGCGCCGAGGTGTCGGCGCACCACCAATTACGGTAGTCACGCTGCCGGCGCAGCGCAGGCTGCACACAGGGGGTTGCTTCCACGGGGGAAGCAGCGGGGGCTGGGGTTGTGGTCATGGCTCAAGACTAGACCCGCAAATATTATTGCGCAATAGAATTTGCGCAATAATATTTGGGCGATTGCTATGCTGGGCGCATGAGCACTAATGAGTCGCTGGTCACGTTCACTACGCCAATGCTGAAGGCCATTGCCAACCCCTTGCGTAGGCAGATTCTGAACACCCTCTCGGCCATGGGATCGGCTCGGGCCGCAGACCTTGCCCAAGCCCTAGATATTCCGGCGAACAAGGTCAGCTTCCACTTACGTGAACTGGCTAAGGCCGAAATGATTACCGAGGATCCCGAGCTGGCTCGGGACAAGCGCGATCGTGTGTGGACGACGGTTGCCCCGGCCTATACCACCGGTGAGGCTGGGGCGCGGGAAGATGATCCTTCCGGTGTGGTCATGGATGCCTACCTCGGGCAGATCGCACATGATGAGCAGCGGCGCCTACACGCGGCCATGCTCCACGGGGGACGCCACTACTCCGGAGAGGAACCGGGTGAGGCCAAGGCCCAGCTGATGACCAGCGACCTGATGCTCACAGTGGATGAAATGCATGAACTGGTTCGCCGCCTGGAAAAAGTCATCCCGGCGTTCCGCGAGGACTTGAAGAATGGCGCAGTGGAAAGCTCTCAGCCCGCCTCGGACCGCGAAGTCTGGCACGTTATGACACTCATCAATGCCGAATCGTTGTTGAACGAATCACATGAGACTACTCAATCGCCACAAAACCCAAGGTGAACGCGCATCCCAGTGAGCTGCTGAACTAGACTGGAGCGTGGCTGGCTGTGGCCAAGGTATGCCGCAAGCTATGAAGCCATTTTCGTTACGAAAGGTAGAACCCGATCTCATGAGCGAGCAGCTGACTCTCACCATCGATGGCGAGCAGGTACAGGTGGACGCGGGGACAACCGGTTTGCAGTACTACGCCGCGGATAAAGACGTCATTGTGATGCACGTCGACGGCGTCTTACGCGACCTGGCCCGCGAACTGGAAGCTGGAACCACCGTCACCCGCGTCACCATTACCGATCCGGAGGGGTTGGAGGTGCTGCGCCACTCGACCGCACACGTGATGGCTCAGGCCGTGCAGCAGCTGCGCCCGGACTCAAAGCTCGGTATCGGTCCCTACATCACCGACGGCTTCTACTTCGACTTCGATGTCGAGGAGCCGTTCACC
This sequence comes from Glutamicibacter uratoxydans, assembly GCF_050753455.1. GTDB lineage: Bacteria > Actinomycetota > Actinomycetes > Actinomycetales > Micrococcaceae > Glutamicibacter > Glutamicibacter uratoxydans_A. The sequence goes on along the minus strand of NZ_CP192736.1, from coordinate 1,843,935 downwards.
CCAGAAGACCTCAAGCAGCTGGAAAAGATGATGCAGAAGATCATCAACCAGAACCAGCTGTTCGTGCGCCGCGAAGTTTCCCCTCAGGAAGCCAAGGCCGAAATGGCCAACGAGCCGTACAAGTGTGAGCTGCTGGCCAAGGCCGACTCGGCCGACACCTCCGGCGAAGGCGTCACCGTTGAAGTGGCCGCCGGCGAAACCACCATCTATGACAACGTTGACCGCAAGAGTGGCGAGACCGTCTGGAAGGATCTGTGCCGCGGTCCGCACCTGCCCAACACCAAGCTGATCAAGAACGCTTATGCGCTGACCCGTTCGGCTGCCGCCTACTGGCTGGGCAGCGAAAAGAACAAGCAGCTACAACGCATCTACGGCACCGCCTGGCCAACCAAGGAAGACCTGAAGGCCTACCAGGAGCGCCTGGCCGAAGCCGAGCGCCGCGACCACCGCAAGCTGGGCGCCGAGCTGGATTTGTTCTCCTTCCCGGATGAGCTGGGCTCGGGTCTGCCGGTGTTCCACCCCAAGGGCGGCATCATCAAGCGCGAGATGGAAGACTACGTGCGCGACCGCCACGTAGAAGAGGGCTTCCAGTACGTGGGCACCCCGCACATCTCCAAGGACGGGCTGTTCCATACCTCGGGCCACCTGCCGTACTACGCGGACACCATGTTCCCGCCGCTACACATCGACGAAGAGCGCGATGAGGAGGGCAACATCACCAAGCAGGGCCAGGAATACCGGCTGAAGGCGATGAACTGCCCGATGCACAACCTGATCTTCCGCGGCCGCGGCCGCAGCTACCGCGAACTGCCGCTGCGCTTGTTCGAATTCGGTCACGTCTACCGCTATGAGAAGTCCGGTGTGGTCCACGGTCTGACCCGCGTGCGTGGTTTCGCCCAGGATGACTCGCACTCCTATGTCACCAAGGAGCAAGCCCCGGCCGAAGTCGAGCACCTGCTGAACTTCATGCTCTCGCTGCTCAAGGACTTCGGCATGGACGACTTCTACCTGGAGCTGTCCACCCGCGATCCGGAATCGGATAAGTTCATCGGCACCAACGAACAGTGGGAAGAAGCCACCGCCGTACTGGAACGGGTGGCCACCGAAACCGGCGTCGAGCTGGTCGCCGATCCCGGTGGCGCCGCCTTCTACGGTCCGAAGATCTCGGTCCAGGCCAAGGATGCCATCGGCCGTACCTGGCAGATGGGTACCGTGCAGTACGACTTCAACCAGCCGGCCCGTTTCGGTCTGGAATACCAGGCGGCCGACGGCACCCGTCAGGAACCGGTGATGATTCACGCGGCGAAGTTCGGTTCCATCGAGCGTTTCCTGGGTGTGCTCACCGAGCACTACGCCGGCGCCTTCCCGGCCTGGCTCTCCCCGGTGCAGGTTCGCGCCATCCCGGTCGCTGAGGCCTTCAACGAGTACCTCGGCGAGGTTGTCGCGAAGCTGAAAGCCGAAGGGGTGCGCGTGGAGTTGGATGACTCCTCGGATCGTTTCCCGAAGAAGATCCGCAACGCCTCCAAGGACAAGATCCCGTTCACGCTCATCGCCGGTGGCGAGGATGCCGAAGCCGGAGCGGTCTCCTTCCGTTTCCGCGACGGGTCCCAGGACAACCAGGTGCCGGTCGATGTTGCGGTATCCCGCATCGTCACCGCGATCAGGAACCGCGAGAACAACAACTAGGTAACCACCACACCGAGGGGGTCAGGCATGGAGGACGACAACGATCAAAACGTCACCGACGATTTTGAGCTGGCCGGAGTGCCGGATTCTTTCCAACGGTTGTGGACCCCCTACCGGATGGCCTACGTCAAGGGCGGGCAGCACCAGTTCAAGGACCAGGATGACTGCCCGTTCTGCGTGGCCCCGGAGCGCGATGACGAACAGTCGCTGATCGTACACCGCGGTGAAACCGCCTATGTGTTGCTGAACCTCTATCCCTACAACCCGGGACACCTGCTCATCTGCCCTTACCGGCATGTGCCAAATTACGATGACATCACCGCGCAGGAAACCGCGGAGATGGGCGCCTTGGCGCAACAAGCGATGCGGGTGCTGCGTCAGGTGTCTAACGCGGCCGGGTTCAACCTCGGGATGAATCAGGGCTTGGCCGGGGGAGCGGGAATCTCCGCCCACCTGCACCAGCATGTGGTGCCACGCTGGGGTGGGGACGGGAACTTTTTCCCGATCATCGCCCAGACCAAAGCGATCAGCGCCTCACTCGATGAGGTGCGCCAACAGATCTCCGAGGCGTGGGCACAGGCCTAGGCCACCTGCCAGCGCGCCTCACACGGCCGCATTGCTCCCTAGGGTGGAGCAATGCGGCCGTGTTTTTTCTTCGCCAACCCCTTGGCCGCAGCACGCTTTCCAGCCTTAAACCGGAAGAAGGTTTGGGCGTATCCAAAAACTCTGCTAAATTTCTGCGATCCCTTGTTGACTAGGGTTTTTCTTGGCTTCTGAATGTTACGTCATATAGCTCAATCGGGTGATAGCTCACCCACTTGGTGTTTGTGACGCAACACCTAAGGCTTTTGTTACGCCGCATCCTACGATTACTGGCGTAGCAGAACCCTCAAGGAAAGGACGCACACCAATGTCGACCCCAGAAAACACTCCCCAGGTTGGTTCCGATCGCGTGAAGCGCGGAATGGCTGAAATGCTCAAGGGAGGTGTGATCATGGATGTGGTGACCCCCGAACAAGCGCGGATCGCCGAAGATGCGGGTGCCGTGGCGGTCATGGCCTTGGAGCGAGTGCCGGCCGATATCCGTGCGCAGGGCGGTGTCTCGCGCATGAGCGACCCGGATATGATCGACGGCATCATCGAGGCCGTGTCGATCCCAGTGATGGCCAAGGCCCGCATCGGTCACTTCGTGGAGGCCCAGGTCTTGCAGTCCCTCGGCGTGGACTACATTGATGAATCCGAGGTCCTCTCCCCGGCAGACTACGAGAACCACATCGACAAGTGGCCTTTCACCGTGCCTTTTGTGTGCGGTGCCACCAACTTGGGCGAGGCTCTGCGCCGGATCAACGAAGGCGCGGCGATGATCCGCTCCAAGGGTGAAGCCGGCACCGGGGACGTATCCAACGCCACCGGGCATATGCGCAAGATCCGCACCCAGATCGCTCAGCTGCGTGCCCTACCAGAAGACGAACTGTACGTCGCGGCCAAGGAGCTGCAGGCCCCATACGAGCTGGTCAAGGAAGTTGCCGCCACCGGTAAACTGCCCGTCGTGCTCTTCACCGCCGGCGGCATTGCCACCCCGGCGGATGCGGCAATGATGATGCAGTTGGGGGCCGATGGGGTGTTCGTCGGTTCGGGCATCTTCAAGTCCGGCAACCCTGCCGAGCGCGCTCAGGCCATCGTGAAGGCCACCACCTTCTTCGATAACCCCGATGAGCTGGCCAAAATTTCCCGCGGACTGGGTGAAGCCATGGTGGGCATCAATGTCGATGAGCTGCCCCAGCCACACCGGCTGGCCGAACGCGGCTGGTAGGATTCAAGCAATCCGCGCCCATGCTACACCCTAGGTTGAGGTGGGCGCGGAGGAGCTTTCTTCCAGAAATTGCAGGATCACTTGGTTCGTTTCCGTGGGCTGTTCGTCGCTCAGATAGTGGCCAGCACCCTCGATCATTTCTAGTTTCACTTCTGGGCCGTAGCGAGTCGTCTGGGCAAAAACCTGCTTGACGATCGGCGGGGGAAAAGCACCATCCTGCGTGCCGAAACAGAAGAGCGTGGGCATCATGAAAAGTTGTTCACGGTAGACACCACGGGTAATTCGTAGTAGTTCGGGAAGCAGCATCCGACGACAAAGACAACTAATTCCCGAGGCCGTGGCTGGATCCCGCAGTAGCTCGGTATAAAGCTGCGTCACTTCGGCAGGCAGTTCTCTTGCGGCAAAATGTCCTAACAGCCAGCCCGGTAACGGCCCGTGACGTAAGAGCCAGGGTCCTAGCGCTGGAATGGCCAAGAGTTCTTGATGCCACAGTTGAGCCATCCCGGGCACCATGCGGATCGTGAACTGCAGCTGTGGGGGCGGTACCGCCAACAAAACTTGCGAAATGAACCTGTCCGGATGTTCTAGGCAGAGCTGATAAGCCGCAATCGACCCCAAATCGTGACTGACGAGGTGTGCGCGATCCAGTTCTAACCGGTCAAGCAGATCCAACACGTCCTCGCTGCGCCGAGTGCGGGTGAGTGCCGCGCTGGGCAGGTCGCTCCAAGCTTCACCACGTAAGTCCAGGGCTAGCACTCGAAAACCTGCGTCAGCTAGCAGCGGCATCAACTCTCGCCACTGCCACCACGACATACCCATGCCTGGGAGGAGAACCACCGGCTCACCAGCACCCACTGTGGCGAGGTGAATTTTTCCGTCGCTCAGCTGCACCCAGTGATGTTCGACCTGTGCAACCTGCGGCATCGAAAGCGTGCTTTTCATGATGCCCCCTAAAACGAAACGAGGTTCGTAGTGGGAACATTCTAGACCCGTCGTCGGGGAGAAAATAGCTTTCTTGATCCATGAATTTTCACCGCGATTTTTACCCCGGCCTAGCGAAGGGGTTCAGTATTGAACCGCCGGAGGTTCGGTCACGCAAAGATAAGCCAGAGATCGTTGACTAGCACGCGCTACAGATTGCCAATGCCTGAGCCGCCGCAGTGAGGGCTCCTCAGGCTGGGAGAAACCGGCTCCACCCGGCACCCCGGCGATGTTCCAGAACCCGCAGTAGCTACCCGCGACAGTCGGGGGTGCAAACAACTGGCAAGCCTGGCAAGAGCTGTGCATCAAATAACCCTCTGTGCAGTGAGCTTTCGGCGACTTGCCCATCCTGACACTGACGGTCTCGAATCAACCGATCAACTACAACAGATCGGGTGGCTCCCAAGAGTCCCGGCGGCACAACGACACTTGCTGCGCTGTGCTCCGGCTGAGGACTATGCGTGGTTGGTTCACGCGACCAGCTACCAGGAGAACGTCAAAACGCTGTCAGAGACAGCCCAACCCGCACCTCTGACGATGCGGGTTGGCCGAATTTAAGCTAATTCCAGGAGCGAAGCACGAGATGCCGTCCGCGTCCCAACAGGCGTAACCCGTTGGCGGAGAAGAACTCGGCACTGCGTGGCGTGGCTGCGGCCAGCAGTTCCTGCGGCTCGGTGTCATCCAACGGGTTCAACGGATTGATCATTGAACGCGACAGCCCGTGCAATAGCGCGGTTCCCACACCCTGTCGACGGTGGCTGGGGGAGACCGCCAGCGAGTGCACCATCAGTTGACCGGTCAAACCCTGCTGAACAAAGCCGCGGCCGACGATCTCGTTGTCCTCGGTACGCGCTGCCGCATGTTCGATGCGGCGCAAGGCCGGGTGTCCCGAGCGCAGCCCGGTTTCCTGATTTCGCCACAGGTTAGTGACTTCCAGTTCTTTCGCATCGGCCCCCGAGGCCTCCGGAACATTGGTACCTAGCCGGATCTTGCCCTTCCACTGTTCATGCGGAATGGCTAGCAATCCGGCATGCCAGGAGACCTGCGCATTATCGGTGAATCCGGCATCCAACAGCTGTGCGGCGGAGGCTCCGGAATTCAGCCAAGCCTCAACTCGGCGGGCGCCCAGCCGGCGTCCCTCGGCCAAGGCGGGGCGCAGCCCTGCGGCTTCCGGATTATCGGGGAAGAGCAACAGCAGCCGTTTGCGGACCGGTTGCCACACCCAGGAACACCCGTGGGTGGTGAAAATTTTGCCACCGGTGGCCACCGCTAACGCCTGGTGCCAGTGGGTCAGCGCATCCTGCGCCACAGCTATCGTCGTCATAATTAAGCCTTCACCAAACCTCGGCGCTGCAAGAGTGGCTCAACTTCAGCGGGACGGCCACGGAAAAGCTCGTAAGACTCCAACGGTTCGCGGGTATTGCCGCGGCTAAGTAGTTCGGCACGGAAACGGTCCCCATTGGCTCGGGTCAGACCCCCGTTTTCCACGAACCACTGCACGGTATCGGCATCCAGCACCTCGGACCAAATGTAGGAGTAGTACCCGGCAGAGTACCCATTGGCGAAAATGTGCTGGAAATAGGCGGTACGGTAGCGCGGCGGAATCAGATCCGGGTCAAAGCCGAAGTCCAGGAGCGCTTGGCGTTCAAAGGCCAGCGGATCCTCCACCCGCGTTCCGGGTTTCAGCGTGTGCCACGCCCAGTCCAACACGCTTGCGGCCAAGTATTCGGTGGTCGCAAATCCTTCGCCCCAAAGCTGGGCGGCGCGGATCTTGTCGATGATTTCCTGCGGCAGCGCTTCGCCTGTGTGGTAATGCACCGCATAGTTGGACACCACCTCGGGATGCATCAGCCACATCTCGTTTACCTGTGAAGGGAACTCGACAAAGTCACGCGGCACCGAAGTTCCGGCCAGCGAGGCATATTTGCCGTTAGAAAACAGCCCGTGCAGTGCGTGCCCGAACTCGTGGAAGAGCGTACGGGTTTCATCCAAGGTCAACAAGGCCGGCTGACCCTGCACCGGTTTGCTGATATTCAGGGTGTTGGTGACCACCGGTTGTTCGCCCAAGTCCGCTGCCGCATCACGCAGCGAGATCATCCAGGCCCCGCCCTTTTTGGTATCACGTGCGAAGAAGTCCCCGGCAAAGAGGCCCAGCGCGCTCCCGTCGGAGTTAAAAACCTCCCATACCCTTAAGTCCGGGTGGTAGAGCGGCAAATCGGTGCGTTCGCTGAAGCTCAGCCCGTAGAGACGGGTGGCGGTGGCGAACACGCCATCGTGCAATACCCGTTCCAACTCAAAATAGGGACGCAGGGCGGCGGAGTCCAAAGCGTACTTTTCGCGCAAGACCGCTTGCGAGTAGTACTGCCAATCCCATGGGTCGATGCGCTGCACTCCCGCGATCTCGGCCAGAGCTTCAGCCTCAGCGCGGGCATTGGCGGTCGCGGCCTGGGTGAGTTCGGTCAGGCGCTGGGCCACGGCGGCAGTATCCGGGGCGGTAGCTTGGGCCAGCGCGGCATCGGCGTGGGTGGCATAACCCAATAGCTGCGCACGTTCGGCACGCAAACGTGCCATCTCACTGGCCAAGGTCAACGTGGAATCATCATCTAGCCCGCGGCTGAGGGAAGATTCGTACACCTTGCGCCGAGATGCGGCCAGCTGCAGCTCTGCCATCACCGGCTGCTGGGTGGGGGAGACCAAGGTGATTAAAAATCCTTGCTCATGGCCCGCCCGGCGAGCTGCTTCGGCAGCCTGATCAATGGCGCTTTCGTCCAATCCGGCCAACTCTTCGACCGTGTCAAAGAGCACCGCATGCGCATTCATCGATTCCAGCGCGGCTTTGGAGAATTCACTGGAAAGCTGCGCGATCTGCGCGTTCAGTTCGCGTAGCCGCGTCTTACTCGCTTCGTCCAAGGTGGCCCCGGCCAACTCAAAACGTTTCAGGGTTTCGGTGGCCAGACGCAGATCTTCACCGCTCAGCGCACTGAGCTCCACCTGCTTGAGCCGGGTGTGCAAGGCGGCGTTTAGGTAAATTTCGTCCTCTTGCCGGGTGCCGATCCCGGTGATCTCGGCCTGCACGGCGAGCATCGACTCGGTGCCATGAGCCAACAACACGGTGAAGTAAGTGCTCTGCGCCCGACGCAGGATCTGTCCGCTGCGTTCCAAGGGCAGGAAACTATTGGCGAAACTGGCCGGTTCGGAGTTGTCCAGAATCACCCGGATTTCCTCATTCTGAACCGTGACACCGGTCTGCACGGCCTGAAGGTATTCATCGGCACCAAGTTTGGCGAAGTCAGGCCACTGATAGGGCAGTTCGCTGCGTTGCAAGAGGGGGTTGACCATAATCAAAGGTTCCCATATCTGCGCCGCGATATGCGGTATTTACGCGGGCACAGATTGCGTAAGCTGAGAAGCATGAAGCTTCATGTACTAGGTGTGGCCGCGCTCCTTTTGCTCACCGGATGTTCCACGGTGCCCTCCGCGGCGCCCACACCCGCCAGCAGCCCCAGCGCGAGCCCAACGCCAGTGCCGAGCGTGAGCCCCACCCCCGAGCCAGCCACTTTGTCACTGGCCGTCACCGGGGATGTGCTGTTGCATCCCACCTTGCTTGACGAAGCTGAACAGGGTGAGAACCAATACGATTTCGGCCCGCTGCTGGCCGGGCTTGAACCCTATATTCAGGACGCCGATGTGGCCCTGTGTAACCTGGAAACCCCAATCGGTGAACCGCCTTACCGCGGTTACCCGATGTTCACCGTGCCCCCGCAGATTGTCAGCGACCTCAAAGACGTGGGTTACGACGGCTGCACTACCGCCACCAACCACACGGTGGATGACGGCACCGCGGGAGTCATCCGCACCATCGACACTTTAGACGCGGCCGACATGTTTTTCACCGGCTCCTACCGCACCGAAGAAGAGTCCCAGCAGCCGCCGATTCTGGAAGTAAACGGGGTGAAGCTGGCGGTGATCACCTCCACCTATTCGCTCAATGGGCTCAGCGCGGACACCGATTGGCGAGTCAATACCGATATGTCGGCCGAGAGTCTGATCGCCCGGGCCGAGGCGGCGCGGGATGCTGGCGCGCAGATCGTGGTCGCCGCGGTGCATAACGGGGCGGAGTACACCACCGCACCCACCGCCGCGCAACGCAAACTTGGACGCGATTTGGCCGATTCACAAAGCTTCGACTTTGTGTACATGCATCACACGCACTCGGTCCAGCCCATCGAGAAACGCCGGGGGACCTGGATTGTGTATGGGCTGGGTAATTCGGTCGCCAAACACGCCACCCCGAATATCCTGAACCGGGAAGGAGTGAGCGTCAAAGCTACTTTCACCGAGCAGGCCGATGCTAGTTGGGAAGTGAGCGAGCTAGCCTGGGTGCCGCACTTCCTCACGGAATCTCCGGTGCGCTGGTGTCAGGTAGCCACCGAATCGACGTGTGTGGATCCCAAAAGCGCCGCGGCTTCCCTAGAGCGCAGCACTCAGACCATTGACGCTTACGATGCCATCGCCGATGGCCTACTTGACTGGGTGCCCGCCGCGCAGCGCCAGTAGCAGCACACCGCGCATCCAACTGTGGATGCGCGGTGTCGGTAGCTGACCGGCCGAGATTAGTGGCCGAAATTATCCGCATCGAGGTTGGCAAGCTGGCCGGTATCCAAGGAATTAATCCGCTCGATGTCCTCAGAGTTCAACTCAAAGTCGAAAATCGCCAGATTCTCTTCCTGCCGTTCGGGGCTGGAGGACTTAGCCGCCGCACCGATACCTTGCTGCACCAACCAACGCAACGCAATCTGCGAGGCCGACTTGCCGTACTTTTCGCCCAGCTCCACCAGCACCGGCTGTTCCAACAGGCCCTTGCCGCGGCCCAGCGGGCTGTAGGCCACGGTCCGAATATCATGTTCGCGGTGAAAAGCCTGCGCAGTGGGGTTCGCAAATTCGGGGTTCATCTGGATCTGGTTGACGGCCGGCTCTAATCCGGCCTTCAGCAGATGCTGCAGGTGAGTGGGTTTAAAGTTCGACACGCCGATGGCGCGCACCTTCCCTTCCTCCTGCAACTTCACCATCCCCTCGAAGGCCTCAAGGTAGGTCCCTTGATCCGGGTTCGGCCAATGGATGAGGAACAGATCGAGGTACTCGACGCCCAGACGCTGTACCGAGTTCTCCCACGCCTGCCGGGCACCCTTGACGCTATGCCACTTTTTGTTGAATTTAGTGGTGATAAAGACCTGCGAACGCTCTAGACCGGAGCGGCGGATCCCTTCGCCCACACCTTCTTCATTTTCATAGTTTTCGGCCGTGTCAATATGCCGGTAGCCCAACCGCAACGCGGACTCGACGGCTTGAGCCGCCTCGCCGCCCTGCATCGGCCAAGTCCCCAAAGCCACAGCCGGCATCTGCACCGCACCGGGCAACTCGAAATGGATCTGCGGCACGCTCATGGCTGACTCCTACCTCGTCGACGGTTCATGTTTTCAACCTACCAACATCCCGTCGGCTCAAGCCATGTTCGCTGAGCAACGTGACGCAGCACTATCCATTAGCAACGCGGATATCCAAAGGAAAGCCCAACGGTACGAACTTTTCCAACACACCGCCATAGCGCGGAGCAAGAACGCGGAGGCGCACTACGCTTAGACTCGCGCCACATTCGAAAGGCAGACCAACGATGCGCCATATTGGAGTGCTGGCCCTACAGGGGGACTTCCGCGAACATCTCACGGCTTTAGCCCGGCTAGGGGTGTGCACCACTGCTGTGCGCAGCCCCGCGGAGCTCAGCCAGCTGGATGGGTTAGTGATTCCCGGCGGGGAATCCACGGTGATCGACCGGCTGGCGCGTAGTTACGGTTTGACGGACCCGCTGCGCGAATTGATTGCTTCCGGGGTGCCGGTCTATGGGTCCTGCGCCGGAATGATCATGCTGGCTGACCGCATCGAAAATCCGGCCATCTCTGCTACCGGGCGCGTGCAGGAAAGCTTCGGCGGCATCGACATGACGGTACGCCGTAACGCCTTTGGGCGGCAGGTCGATTCCTTCGAATCTTCGCTAAAGTTCAACGGGATCGAGCTCGACGCAGTGTTCATCCGCGCCCCGGAAGCGGTGCAAATTGGGCCGACGGTGCAGGTGCTGTGCAGCGTTCCAGCTCAGCTGCCGGGGTTTCACGATAGAATTGTTGCGGTACGACAGGGAAATTTGTTGGCAACGAGCTTCCATCCGGAAGTTTCCGGCAGCAATGCCATCCACGAATTTTTCATTAATATGACGCGAGGAGACGCTTAACACCATGGCAGGCCACTCCAAATGGGCAACCACCAAACACAAGAAAGCCGCAATCGACGCCAAGCGCGCCAAGGCTTTCGCTAAGTACATCAAGGGCATCGAAGTTGCCGCCCGCACTGGTGGCCCCGACCCCGCCGGCAACCCGGCGCTGGAACTGGCCGTTTCCAAGGCCAAGAAAAACTCCGTGCCCAATGACAATATTGACCGCGCCGTCAAGCGTGGTGCCGGGCTGACCGGTGAGGTCATCGACTACACCGAGATTATTTACGAAGCCCGCGGGCCACAGGGTTCAGCCCTGTTGGTGGAGTGCTTGACCGACAATAAGAACCGCGCCGCCTCCGAGGTCCGCGTGGCCATCACCCGTAACGGCGGTACCGTCGCCGATCCCGGGAGCGTGAACTACCTGTTCTCCCGCAAGGGCGTGGTGCGGATGCCGGTTGGTGAACTCAGCGAGGACGACGTGCTGATGGCCGTGTTGGATGCCGGTGCCGAAGAGGTGCAACAGGTCGATGACCAGTTCGAAGTGATCAGCGAGCCCACCGACTTGCGGGCGGTCGCTACCGCGCTAGACGAGGCCGAGATCGAGTATGAAACCGATGAAATCGAGTTCCTGCCGTCGATGAAGGTTGACCTGGACGCCGAGGGCGCCCGGAAGTTCATGCGGCTGTTCGATGCCCTTGAAGAACTGGATGACGTGCAGAACGTGTACACCAACGCGGACATTTCCGAAGAGGTTATGGCCGTTCTGGAAGAAGACTAGGAAATACGGCGAACTTGACACTCCGTGTCGTTGGCGTCGACCCCGGACTAACCCGTTGTGGGTTGGCCGTGGTCGACGTCGAACCTAATCGCAAAGTCTCGCTGATCGACGCGTCCGTGGCGGGCACTCCGCCGGGCACCCCGCTTGATCGCAGGCTCCTGACAATATCCGAGGCCATCGACGCGTGGTTGGATCTGCATCAACCCGATGTCCTGGCCATCGAACGGGTCTTCTCCGCGGTGAGCGTCACCACGGTCATCGGCACCGCTCAAGCCTCCGGGGTCGTTATCACTGCCGCCGCGAAACGTAATATTCCGGTGGCTTTGCATACCCCTACCGAGGTGAAGGCCGCGGTGACCGGCAACGGGCAGTCCAATAAACACGCCGTGGGCAAGATGGTGGCCAAAATTTGCCGGCTGGATTCCCCACCGAAACCCGCCGACGCCGCCGATGCCGTGGCGCTGGCCATCGCCCACGCATGGCGTGGGGCGGCAGTCGGCTCGAACGCCGCGGCCAGCGCAGGCAAAGTTGGCTCCACCCAACTCACCAGCGCCCAGCAGGCCTGGATTGCCGCGGAGGCCTCGGCCAAACGTCGCGGCACACGCCGCTAATCGATATTCGTACATATATTCGATATGCTGGATGTAGCACAGCAACATCCCAAGGAGTGGCATGATCAGCTCATTGACCGGACAGGTCCAATCTCTCGGTTTGAACACCGCGGTGATCAACGTCAACGGTTTCGGCATGCTGATTAACGCCACGCCACATACGCTCTCCGGGCTGCGGTTAAACGAGGAAGCCACCGTGCATACCTCGATGGTGGTTCGCGAAGATTCGATGGCGCTTTACGGTTTCGCCTCGGCCGATGAACGCGAGGTCTTTGAGGTACTCACCTCGGTTTCGGGGATCGGGCCGCGCACTGGGCTGGCCATATTGGCGGTTCATACCCCAGAAGATGTGCGTATCGCCGCCAATTCCAAGGACACCGCGGCCTTCACCAAGGTTTCGGGGATCGGCCCCAAGGGAGCCAGTCGAATCGTGCTAGAGCTCAACGGCAAACTTGTGCCAACCGGCGCGCAAACCAGCGGCACCGGGCCGGCCCCGGCCGCGGCAGGGGTCTGGGAATCGCAAGTGATCGAGGCGCTGACGGGCCTGGGCTGGACCGAAAAGGACGCCAAATCCACCTTATCGAAGCTGGTGAAGGCCTCCCCGGAAGTTGTCGAAACCGGAAACGTTTCCGAGATCCTGCGTGCGGCGCTGCGCAGCATGACCACCGGCACTCGCGCCCGATAGGATCAGCACGTGAATGATTCCCCCCGCCTCACCGATGCCGGCTCCGGCACCGAAGAACGAACCATCGAAGCGGCCCTGCGGCCCAAGAACTTTGATGACTTCGTCGGCCAAGGCCGGGTCCGGCAGCAGCTTTCGATGGTACTGGAAGCTGCAAAAATTCGTGAGCGGACCGCCGATCACGTCCTGCTCTCCGGTCCGCCGGGGTTGGGCAAGACCACGCTGTCGATGATTATTGCCTCGGAGATGAACGCGCCACTGCGCATCTCCTCGGGCCCGGCCATCCAACACGCCGGAGATCTTGCTGCGATCCTATCTTCACTGACCGAGGGTGAAGTGCTCTTCTTAGATGAGATTCACCGGATGAGCCGGCCGGCCGAAGAAATGCTTTACATGGCCATGGAAGACTTCCGCGTGGACATCATCGTGGGTAAGGGCGCCGGCGCCACCGCGATTCCCTTGGAACTGCCACCTTTCACGCTGGTGGGGGCAACCACCCGGGCGGGGTTGCTGCCCGGACCGTTACGTGACCGTTTTGGCTTCACCGGCCACCTAGAATTTTATTCCTCACAAGAGCTGGAGCTTGTACTACGGCGTTCGGCGATGATGTTGGATCTGCGCGTGACCTCCGCGGCCTTCACCGAGATTGCCTCGCGTTCACGCGGTACCCCGCGTATTGCCAACCGTCTGCTTCGTCGCGTGCGCGACTGGTCGCTGGTCAATCGCCTCGAAGAGATTGATCATCGCGCCGCCAGCGCCGCACTGGATATGTATGAAGTCGATGCCAGAGGTCTAGACCGACTGGATCGTTCGGTGCTTGAAGCACTGTGCCAAAAATTCGGTGGGGGACCGGTGGGCCTATCCACCCTGGCCATCGCGGTAGGGGAAGAAACCGAGACCGTGGAAACAGTGGCCGAGCCCTATCTGGTCCGCGAAGGACTGATGGGTCGTACCCCGCGGGGACGCATTGCGATGCCTAGCGCTTGGGAACACTTGGGGCTCACCATGCCCAAGGATGCGATCTTCGCCAGTACTCAGAGCTATGAATCTGATGAGGATTAGTCTTCTGACCGCGTAAATGTTGCCACCTGTTCCTCGGGTGCGACTAGACTGTAGTGGCTCGTGCCTTGCCTCTGTTAGAGGCCGGTAGGGGCCACGCACTCTATTAAAACGACTTGTTAGCAGGTAAATTACGTGTACTCAGTGACCCTTGGCCAGGCAGCGGCTGGCGGCTTCAATCCTTCGTTGATCCTCATGGTAGGCCTGTTCGCAGTGCTGATCCTGATGATGATCCGTGGCCGCAAGAAGGTCAGTAAACAGCAGGAAACGCTCAAGGAAAAGACCGTTCCGGGCGCCAAGGTGATGACTAACTCCGGGATCTTCGGTTCCGTGGTGCGCATTGATGAGCAGGATCGGGTGGAGCTGGAAGTTGCTCCCGGAGTTGTCCTGACCGTTCACCGTCAGGCTATCGCCCAGTTCATCGAGCCCGAGGCTGCCGCTGAAAACATCGTGAGCACCACTGAAAGCCCAGAAGAGACCCTGCGTCGTCTGGACGAAGAGGACAAGGACGGACGTAACTAATTCGTCCTTGGCCCGTGAGGGCCACTGCCCGCTTCTGGATGAGAAAGCACACTAGATGTCATCAATTGGACCTGTAAAACAGGCGCGTAAGGCGATGATCTGGCTGTTGGCGTTGACCATCATTGCCACCGGCATTCTTGTTGCCGGTGTTGCTGCCGGTAAGACCAGCTTCGCCCCCAAACTAGCACTCGACCTCGAAGGCGGCACCCAGATGATTCTGGCGCCTCGGGTGAAGGGTGATGAAAGCATCGGCCAGGATCAGCTTGATCAGGCCGTAGAAATTATTCGCCAGCGTGTGAACGGCTCGGGTGTTTCGGAAGCCGAAATCACCACCCAGTCCGGCCGCAATGTCGTCGTCTCGATGCCCGGCACCCCGGATACTCGGACCCGTGAGCTGATTCAGGCTTCGGCGAATATGGAATTCCGTCCGGTCTTGATCACCGGGCCTTTTGAGGCTATCCCGGAGGAGCAGCGCACCGCCGCGGAAGAAATTCCGACCCCGGAAGGTGAACCGCAGGACCCTTCGGATACAAACTGGATCACCGCCGAGCTCTACCAAGAGTTTGAGGGATTCGATTGCCCCGCCGTCTTAGCGGAGCGCGAGTCCGAGGTGCATGACCCGGCCGAACCAATGATATCTTGTGATCCACGCATGGGCGTGAAATACATTTTGGGTCCGGTGGAAATCCCTGGTGAGCAGATCGCCGACGCCTACGCCCAGATGAGCCGCGGTGCTCAGGGCGCGGTGACCGGCGAGTGGGCCGTGGTGATCGAGTTCAACGGTGCGGGCAGCGATGCGTTCTCTGCGACCACCCAGCGTTTGATCTCTTTGGAAGGCTCCCGCAACCAGTTCGCCATTGTGCTGGATGGCACCGTGATTTCCGCGCCAACGACCAATGCGGTCATTACCGACGGTCGCCCGCAGATCACCGGTGGCTTCACCGAAGAAAGCTCGCAAGCCTTGGCCGAGCAATTGAAGTACGGTGCGCTACCAATTAGCTTTGAGATTCAGTCCGAGCAGCAGATCTCGGCCACTTTGGGTGCCGATCAGCTGCGCGCCGGTCTGATTGCCGGTGTGATCGGCCTGATCGTCGTGTTCATCTACTCGCTCTTCCAGTACCGGGCGCTGGGCCTAGTGACGATTCTGTCGCTGCTGGTCTCCGGTGTACTGACCTATCTGGCCGTGGTGCTACTGGGTTGGACCATGAACTACCGGTTGTCCCTCGCGGGTGTAGCCGGTCTGATTGTGGCCATTGGTTTGATCGCTGACTCCTTCATCGTCTACTTCGAACGTGTCCGTGATGAGTTGCGCGACGGCCGACCGTTGGCCGGTGCTATCGATGTGGGTTGGGGACGCGCGAAGCGCACCATTTTGGTCTCCAAAGCCGTGAACCTGCTCGCCGCGGTGGTCTTGTACATCGTGGCCGTGGGTAACGTGCGTGGTTTCGCCTTCACCTTGGGTCTGACCGCGGTGATCGACTTGATCATCGTCTATGGTCTGACCCACCCGTTGTTGGTGGTGCTCTCACGGACCAAGTTCTTCGCCGACGGACACCGCCTCTCGGGTCTGGACCCATCCCTGCTCGGCGCGGTGCCGCTCTACCGCGGTGCCGGTCAAGTGCGCCGCTTTGGTGAAAACGTCGACGCAAACCGCGGCAAGAAGCATGCCAAGGCCGGAGCCGAGGCAGCACGTCGCATGACCATCGCCGAACGCCGTGCCGCAGCGGCCAAGGGGGAGCAGGACAATGAATAAGCTCGCACAGTGGGGCAATCAGCTCTACACCGGCAAACGCTCCTACCCGTTTGTTCCAAAGCGTAGGCTCTGGTTCAGCATCGCGGCGGTACTGTTACTGCTCTCGGTTCTGGTTCCGGTGGTCAAGGGTGGCTTCAACCTCGGCATCGATTTCCGTGGTGGATCCGAATTCACCGTCTCGGCGGTGCAAAACACCGACATCACCATCGGTGAAGAGGCTGTGGCTACCGCGGTACCTGGCCAGGAGGCCACGGTCACTAATATTGCACCGAACACTATGCGGGTGCAGACCGAACGGCTGGACGATGATCAAACCCTGAGCATCGCCGCGGAACTAGCTTCCGCCTACGGGGTCAGCACCGATCAGGTGACCAGTACCTTCATTGGCCCAACCTGGGGCCAGGACGTCTCGCGTCAGGCCCTGGTGGGCTTGGTAGTCTTCGTGGCGCTGGTGACCGTGCTGATGGCCGCATACTTCCGTACCTGGAAGATGTCCGTGGCCGCGGTGATTGGTTTGTTGACCGTGATTGTGTTGACCATGGGAATTTATAGCCTCTCCGGCTTCGAAATCACCCCGAGCGCGATCATCGGCTTCTTGACCATTATGAGTTACTGCCTCTACGACACCGTGGTGGTTTTCGATAAGGTACGCGAAAATACGCAGAACTATATCGAGAACAATGATCGCACCTTCAACGAACTGGTGAACCTTGCGGTGAACCAGACCTTGGTGCGTTCGATCAACACCTCGGTGGTGGCGGTGCTGCCAGTGGCCGCGATTCTGTTCATCGGCGCCTTCTTCCTCGGGGCAGGTACGCTCAAGGACCTGTCCTTGGCACTGTTCATCGGGTTGATCATCTCGGCCCTGTCCACCTTGTTTGTACAGGCTCCGATGTACTCCTGGTTGCGCCGCAATGAACCAGAAGTCATCAGCCAGAGTGAACGAGTGCTCAGCAAGCGTTAAAAATAGTGCACGAAATGCCGCGGAATCTTTGGATTCCGCGGCATTTTTTGCGTGCGGCCTCAATCAACCGAATTAGTTGTCAACGCGTGAACGTGCTATAAACATTGAACTAAGCACAACGTGTCACGTCGCGGCGATACCCTGCCGGGCGCATTGGCGGTTAATCGCCTCAACCGGGTGGAAGGAGTTGAGCATGGCCTCGGCATCCAATCTCAACAATTCGAAACGACGCTCCATCTCGCGCCTTGTGCGATTCGCCGGACGTGGCACCACCAACACCTCACCCACTCTTGAACCGTTGCTGCGCACCGTCAAAGCCCAGCACCCCAAGGCCGATTTGGATTTGTTGGAGCGCGCCTATCAGGTTGCCGAGAAATACCATGAAGGGCAAAAGCGCAAGAGCGGGGACCCGTACATTACCCACCCGGTGGCCGTGGCGACCATTCTGGCCGAAATGGGGATGACCGGAGCGATCCTTGCCGCAGCCTTGCTGCATGACACGGTGGAAGATACCGATTACTCCTTGGAACAAGTCACTGCGGACTTTTCCGAAGAGATCGCGATGCTGGTGGACGGTGTCACCAAACTGGACAAGGTCCACTATGGGGATGCGGCGCCGGCCGAAACGGTGCGCAAGATGGTCATCGCGATGTCCCGCGATATCCGGGTCCTGCTGATCAAATTAGCCGACCGCCTCCACAACGCCCGGACCTGGCGCTATGTCTCAGCCGAATCCAGTGCCCGGAAGGCCAAGGAAACCTTGGAAATCTTCGCCCCACTGGCGCACCGCTTGGGGATGAATACCGTGAAATGGGAACTGGAGGATCTGTCCTTCGCCGCCCTGCACCCCAAGGTCTACCAAGAAGTAGTGCGGATGGTGGGCGATCGCACGCCAGAACGCGAAAAGTACTTGGGTAACGTCCGGCACCTGCTGGAAAGCGAATTGAATGCGCAGGGTTTGAAGGCCGAGGTTTCCGGCCGCCCGAAGCATTACTACTCCATCTATCAGAAGATGATCGTCCGAGGGAAAGACTTTGACGATATCCACGATCTGATGGGTGTGCGCATCCTGGTAGATTCGGTCAAGGACTGCTATGGGGCGCTAGGTGTGGTGCACACCGAATGGAGCCCGCTTCCGGGCCGTTTCAAAGACTACATCGCCATGCCGAAGCTGAATCTGTATCAGTCCTTGCACACTACGGTGATGGGGCCAGATGGTAAGCCGGTAGAAATTCAGATCCGCACCCACCAGATGCATGTGCGTGCCGAGTATGGTGTGGCCGCGCACTTCCAGTACAAGCATGGGGATCCGGATAATTCCGCGCTATCGCCCAAGCAGAATATGGACTGGCTGCGTTCACTGATGGAATGGCAGGCGGACACCGAGGACTCCGAGGAGTTCCTCGACGGGCTGCGCTATTCAATAAGCTCTAATGAAGTTTATGTTTTCACCCCCAAGGGCGACATTATGTCCTTGCCCGCCGGTTCGACGCCGGTGGACTTCGCGTACTCGGTCCACACCGATGTGGGGCACCGCACCATCGGCAGTCGGGTCAACGGCAAACTGGTGCCATTGCATACCGAGCTCAAGCAAGGCGACGTGGTGGAAGTTTTCACCTCCAAAGCCGAAGGCGCCGGGCCCTCGCAGGACTGGCAGAACTTCGTTAGGTCAGCTCGCGCTAAAGCCAAGATCCGCCAGTTCTTCTCCAAGGAACGTCGCGAAGAGGCCATTGAGAAGGGCAAGGAGCTGCTGACCAAGGAGCTGCGGCGCAATCAGTTGCCGCTGCAGAAATTGATGACCCACGAGTTGCTTACCGCCGTGGCGACCGGGCTGCATCACGAGGATATTTCCGCGCTTTATCAGTCGGTGGGCGATGGGCACACCAGTGCACAGAACGTCATCGAGCATCTCACAGCCCTGATCGGGCCTCCAGAGGCCGAACAGGTCGAAGAGGAGGTCACGGTCGCCCCACGCATCGTGAAGCCCACCACGGGCAACGAGGCCGGTGTGGTGGTCGAGGGCGTGGGCGATGTGCTGGTGAAACTGGCGCGCTGCTGTTCTCCAGTCCCGCCAGATGAGATCACCGGTTTCGTCACGCGCGGTTCCGGGGTGTCCATTCACCGATCGGATTGCTTGAACCTGCGGCAGCTCAACGAACAGTCCGATCGCATTGTCAACGTGCTCTGGGCAGATAAGCATTCCGGGGTGTTCCGGGTCGAAATCATCGTTGAGGCCCTGGACCGGAAATCGCTACTCTCCGATGTGACTCGGATCTTGAGCGAGAACCATCTCAACATTCTCTCGGCCAGTGTGCAGACCACCCGTGAACGCGTGGCGATCTCACGCTTCGCCTTCGAAATGGGTGATCCGAAGTTCCTGACCCACGTGTTGAATCAGGTCAGGCGCATTGATGGAGTGTACGACGTGTACCGTACCACCGCCACCAGTCGGCGCTAAGCGGCCTGTTGTTCCATCGATTCCACCAGCCGTAGCCCGCGCTGTACCGGGGAACTGACCGGAAAGTTGCGAAGTTTCGCGGTGATGGTTTGCAGGTTCACATACGGGTCTTGCATGCCCACCACCCGATTCAACGCCTCCACGGCCCACGGCAATGGGTCATGACAGGCCATATCGCACACGGTGCGAAGCGTGTCGGTGAGTAATACCGGGCCCCGAATCAGCGTTTCGGACTCGTCCAACTCCAACTGCATGAATTCGAAACCTACCCCGTGGACCGGGTTGGCCGGACGACGATAGTGCGCGCTAGAAATATTGAGCGTGGGGCAGTAGGAAATGAGGCCGTGAATCCATGCCGCGGTGGCGCGGATCAACACATCGGACTTATGCAACTGCTTTCCAGCCACGTGTGCGGTGATCTTGGCCCGCACGGTGGGTGTGTAGCGGTGCCGAGTTCCGAGATAGTGGCCAGGTAGCGTCTCACGCAAATAGCCGCGGAAGGCCATCGCACCCAGCTCATTGCGGGTGAAGGGTTGGCCGATGACAAATAGATCTTCGGGAATACGCAACGCGGCGGTGCGCTGCTCGGTAGCTTTGTTCATGAAGCTACTGAAACAGATCGCACCGCCGCGCGGAACGAGAATCAGCTAGTTGTGGATTACTGGAAGTCGGCGGCCGACTTTTCCAAGGTGCTCAACCACATCCGGCGTGCGTCCAAAGCCTCCTGAGCTGCGGCGATCTTCTTCGCATTGCCCTTCGCCTTGGCAGTGGCTAGATCGTCTTCCAGCTGGGCGATGGTGTCCTGCAACTGAGTCAACATCGAGTTCGAGCGGGCCTTGGTCTCTGGGTTGGAACGACGCCACTGTTCTTCTTCGGCGCTCCGTACCGCATCTTCGACCTGGCGCAAGGCTGCTTCGATCCGAGGCAGGTCCGCACGCGGAACCTTTCCGGCGTCTTCCCAGCGGCTACGGATTGAATCCAGCGCCTTCTTGGCAGTGTTCAGATCCTGAATGGGAAGTAGCGCGCGGGCTTCCTCCAGCAGGGCTTCCTTCACGACCAGATTTTCCTGGTAGCTGGCATCGACCTTGGCGTTCTCGGCGGCACGAGCCTGGAAGAACACGTCCTGCGCGGCACGGAAGCGCGACCACAGTGCGTCATCATCCTTGCGCGATGCCCGACGGGACTTCTTCCACTCATCCATCAGTTTGCGGTACTCGGTGGCCGTAGTCGCCCAGTCGGTGGAGTTCTGCAAGGCCTCGGCGCGCTCAATCAGCCCTTCCTTGACCGACTTGGCCTCGGAGTTGACCGCGTCAAGCTGCGAGAAGTAGGCCCGGCGGTGCCGATCGAAAGTGGTGCGGGCGGCACGGAAGCGCTTCCACAGGGCATCTTCGGTGGATCGCGGCAGGCGCACGGAGGAACGCTGAGCTTCCTTCCAAGCGTCGAACAAACCATTCATGGTCTGCGAGGCGGTCTTCCACTGAATCTGCTCGGGGTTCTTCGCCGCCATTTCTTCGGCTTGCTCCACGATGCCCTCGCGAACTTTCAGCTGCTCGGCGCGGGCAGCTTCGGTCGCGCGACGCTGATCAGCGGCCAGTGCCTCCACGGCGCTGCGCAGCGTCTCCAGGCGGGATTCGAGGGCGGCGATGTCGCCGACCATGGAACGCTCGGCCACCAACGCGGCGATTGACTCGATGGTCTTGTTCATATCCCCACTTGGTGCCTTGGCAGCTACCCGCTGCTCGAGCAACATGATCTGGGAAACCACGTCGTCATACTTGCGCACAAAGTAGGCCAGAGCCTCGTCTTCGGTGGCATCTGGGTACTGGCCCACCGGATGCTCGTTGCCAT
This sequence comes from Glutamicibacter uratoxydans, assembly GCF_050753455.1. Lineage (GTDB taxonomy): Bacteria > Actinomycetota > Actinomycetes > Actinomycetales > Micrococcaceae > Glutamicibacter > Glutamicibacter uratoxydans_A. Next base: position 1,822,515 of record NZ_CP192736.1, on the reverse strand, counting down.
CGATGATGACAAAAACATGCCCATCCTCGGTGATACGAGCGAATTGACGGGCCTGTTCAAGGTCGGAGGAGAACGCGGCCGGGGCGGCCACAGGGGCCTTAACTGCCGGCTTCACGGCAGGCTTTACGGCCTGCGGTGTAGGGGTTATCTGCTTGTCGTCGGATTTCTGACTGCTGGTCACCGCTGAAACTCTTTCACTAACTGTGCACTTGCTTCTAGTAACTGTACCTGTGACGTCGCTTTCTTTGTAAGCCGCAGCGCACAGTATTCTCTACTATTGCGCCCTACTATAGGAGATAGCGCAAACAAATTAAGGAGTTTCATGGCACGCAAGGCCTCATTGTCCGGTTTCCCCGAATGGCTTCCCGCCGAACGTGTGGTTGAGCAGCATGTGCTGGACACCCTGCGCCGGGTCTTTGAGTTACATGGTTTTGCCAACATCGAAACCCGTGCGGTAGAGACCCGCGCTCAGCTGCTACGCAAGGGCGACATCGACAAGGAAGTCTACGGTCTGTCCCGGCTCGCGGCGGAGGATGAGAAGAATGACCCGAACGCCCTCGCGCTGCATTTTGACTTAACGGTCCCCTTCGCCCGCTACGTGGTGGAGAACGCCGGTCACTTAGCCTTCCCATTCCGCCGCTACCAGATGCAGAAAGTCTGGCGTGGGGAGCGCCCGCAAGATGGCCGCTTCCGTGAATTCACGCAGGCCGATATCGATGTGGTGGGCGACGGGTCGCTGCCCTTCAGCTATGACGTGGAACTGGCGTTGACCATCGCCGATGCCCTCTCCGCACTGCCCATTGGGGACTTCCGGCTCCGGGTGAATAACCGCAAGCTTGCCGAAGGTTTCTACCGCGGGCTGGGCTTGGATGATCCCGATGCGGTGCTGCGCGCCATCGACAAACTGGAAAAGATTGGGCCGGAAAAGGTCACCGAGATCCTGATGACCGAGGTTGGGGCCAGCGCCGAACAGGCCGAGCTGGCGCTGAAACTGGCCGGGATCTGCACCGCGGACACCACGTTCGTCGAGCAGGTGCGCGCCCTAGGGGTGGAACATGAACTTTTGGACACCGGCTTATCGGAACTGGCCGAGGTGATTTCCGCCGCCTCCAAACGGGCCCCGGGCAAGGTGGTCGCCGATTTGTCCATCGCCCGTGGGCTGGACTATTACACCGGCACCGTTTATGAGACCGTACTGGTGGGGCACGAGTCGCTGGGTTCGATCTGCTCCGGCGGACGCTACGAATCCTTGGCCTCCAAGGGGAAGAAGAACTACCCGGGCGTGGGTCTGTCCATCGGCGTCACCCGTCTGGTTTCTCGTATTCTGGGTGAGGAACTGGTCAGCGCGGCACGCTCGGTGCCCTCGGTGGTTTATGTGACCTTGGCCAATGAAGATTCCTGGCATGAGGCGCAGGACGTGGCCGCGGCTTTGCGCGAACGCGGGATTGCCTGCGAGGTGGCTTCCAGCGCCGAAAAGTTCGGAAAACAGATCAAGTACGCCGATCGTCGCGGGATCCCCTTCGTCTGGTTCACCCACGCCGACGGCAGCCACGAGGTCAAGGACATCCGCTCCGGCGAGCAGCTGAGCGCCGACCCGGCCAGCTGGAACCCACCGGCCGAGGATCTGCAAAATTCGGTGAGCTAACGAAGTGAACTAAACTCTCACCTAGATCAAGACTCTTTTTCGACGGAAAGGACCGTAGTGCTACGCACTCACAAGCTGGGCGAACTAAGCGCCGAGCACATTGGACAGCAGGTTACCCTCACCGGTTGGGTCGCGCGTCGTCGTGACCACGGCGGTGTGGCATTCCTTGATATGCGCGATGCCTCTGGTTTCGCCCAGATCGTGGTGCGCGACGAGGAGGATTTCAACCCGCTGCGTAACGAGTTCGTGCTCAAGGTGACCGGCATGGTCGAACGTCGCCCGGAAGGCAACGAAAACCCTGCCATCCCGACCGGTGAAATCGAAGTCATCGCCGATGTCGTTGAGGTGCTGAACACCTCGGCCCCGCTGCCATTCCAGATCGATGAACACGTGGAGGTGGGCGAGGAAGCACGCCTGCGTCACCGGTACCTAGACCTGCGCCGTCCGGCCCCGGCCAAGAACCTGCGCCTGCGTTCGGAGGCCAACCGCATCGCGCGTAACCTGCTGCACGATCAGGGCTACGTCGAAATTGAGACCCCGACGTTGACCCGGTCGACCCCGGAAGGTGCTCGCGACTTTGTGGTTCCGGCGCGTCTAACTCCGGGCAGCTGGTACGCTCTGCCGCAGTCGCCGCAGCTGTTCAAGCAGCTGTTGCAGGTCGGCGGCTTCGAAAAGTACTACCAGATTGCACGTTGCTACCGCGACGAGGACTTCCGTGCGGACCGTCAGCCGGAGTTCACCCAGCTGGACATTGAGGCCTCCTTCGTGGAGGAAGATGACATCATCGCGCTAGGCGAGTCGATCGTGAAGGAACTCTGGGCGTTGATCGACGTGCAGATCCCCACCCCGATCCGTCGGATGCCGTACGCCGAGGCAATGGCTAAGTATGGTTCGGACAAGCCGGATCTGCGTTTTGGTCTGGAATTGACCGAAATGACCGAGTACTTCGCTCAGACCACCTTTAAGGTCTTCCAGGCCGACTACGTCGGTGCCGTGGTCATGCCTGGCGGTGCCAGCCAGCCGCGTCGAACTCTTGATGCCTGGCAGGAATTTGCTAAGCAGCGCGGTGCCCGTGGTTTGGCCTATGTGCTCTACAAGGAAGACGGCGAACTAGCCGGACCGGTTGCCAAGAACCTCTCGGAGACCGAGAAGGCTGGGCTGGCCGAGGCCACCGGCGCCAAGCCGGGGGACTGCATCTTCTTCTCCGCTGGTGACAAAGCTGAATCCCGTGCCCTACTCGGTGCGGTGCGCGTGGAAATCGGTCACCGCACGGGTCTGATCAAGGACGGGGACTGGGCTTTCGTCTGGATCGTGGATGCCCCGATGTTCGAACCAGCTTCCGCGGCGGTTGCCTCCGGCGACGTGGCCGTCGGTGGTGGCGCATGGACCGCCGTGCACCATGCCTTCACCAGCCCGAAGCCCGAGTTTATGGACACCTTCGACACCGATCCGGGGTCGGCACTGTCCTACGCCTATGACATTGTCTGCAACGGCAACGAAATCGGCGGCGGTTCGATCCGTATCCACAACCGCGAGGTGCAGGAACGCGTATTCAAGGTCATGGGTGTGGATGAGGAACAGGCGCAGACCCAGTTCGGCTTCCTGCTCGAGGGCTTCAAGTACGGTGCCCCACCACACGGCGGTATCGCCTTCGGTTGGGATCGGGTGCTGCAGCTGTTAACCGGTTCGGAGTCGATCCGCGACGTTATCGCTTTCCCGAAGACCGGTGGCGGGTTCGATCCGCTGACCGCGGCTCCGGCCCCGATCACCGCGCAGCAGCGTAAGGAAGCCGGTATCGACTTTAAGCCTGAGAAGAAGGCCGAAGTGGCCGAGGCCAAGTAGCCTCCTCAACTTCACCCGAAGGGCCGATCGAATCTCCCGAGATTCGATCGGCCCTTCGGCCTTTTGCGGCCCCTGATCTAGATTTATGCGCCTTGATCTACATTAGAGAATCTACTAGGTTGGAAATTAACCTAGTTCGGAGGATTGATGACAGACGACGGTAACGACGCTGCGGATCAGGACCTGATTGGTCGATTTGAACCAGCTCACCAATCCTGGGCGCGGGGTGTGCAAGCGACTCTGCTTTGGAAGGACACGCCCTCCGCGCAGATCGATCGGGAGCTCATTCGGGTCCTGAACGCGGTGAACGATAGTGCTCAGAATCCACACGAGCTCTTCGGTGAACCCATCGACTACGCCCGGCAACGAGCTATAGCACTGCGCCCGGCCGAGCAGGTGGCACGTCGCGAGATGCCGCTGGAGAGCATGCGCAGCCTGATGGGTGGGGCTGGACTAGTCATCGGCTTACTCATAGCCGGTTTTGGGCTGTACGTAGCCTTTCGCGATGGTTGGCTGGCACAATCTTGGCAGGTTTGGCAGCTGGCCTGTCTGGTCGCTGGCGCAGGAATCGCCGGGGCGGGGCACGCATTTTGGTACCTGCGCCTGTCCGCGCGGCTCAGGGCCGCACTTCTTGTTCTCCTTGGAGGATTAGTTGGAGCCTTAGGGTGTGCGGCGCTACTGCTGACGCTAGGTAGTGAACGGGTGCTTCCCATGCCCAATCTGGTAGGCCCGATCCTTGGTCTGGTTTTACTCGTGGGCTTCTTCCTGCTTCCGCTCACCGAAGCGGATAGCGATCCCATTGCGGTAGCTGGAGCCAAGCAATGGTTTGCTTTAGCCGAAAGGTTTCTCCGGGGCCGCTACGGGTTCACCCGCGCCGAAGCCCGTGCGGCCCTGTCTGTGGCGCGCAGCCATTGGGAGCAGGTGCATGCCCATGACCCGGCGGCCGATCCGAATGAGGAATTTGGGCCGCCGGCACAGTTCGTGGTGTCACTAGCCGCACTTCAGGAAGGGCCGGTACGTCGTCGCTGGTGGCTCAAACAAGTGCTTTACCTGCTGATTCCTAGCTGTTTCGTCATTGCCCAGCTCGCTGAGATCATGGGCGGGGGTGTTACCTGGTGGAGCATCAGCACATTAGCTTTTTGGTTAGCGGTACTTGGGTTGTCGATATATCTGATGCGCCCGACGGCCCGCTCAAAGGATATTTCGGAGAAACTGGCGGAACGGCGCAGGGACGCGCAAGTCATCGGCGCGGGGGTTGAGGATGACTGAGCCTGCAGCTAGCCCCATCCCCGCCGGATGGCAGCGCGCGATGCTCGGTTTTCTGCTCCTGAGCGAGCTGGAGCGGGGCAGTGCTCATGGGTATGCGTTGGCCAGAAGTTTAGAGACACGCGGATTCAACCCGATCAAGGGCGCAACGCTCTACCCGGCACTGGGGAAACTGGAGGCCGAGCAACTGGTGACCACCAGTTGGGAGGAAGGGCAGGGCGGCCCGGGACGGAAGGTTTATGAAATCACGGCCGCTGGACGTCGGCAACTGCGCAACTATCATCAGGCCTTTAGCCGGCTGCAAAGAATCTTCTAGCGCAGGTGAATCCGCGCGGGCACGGCGGCCCAGCGGTGCGGAGTTATTCTCCGGCTGCCCCAGGTGGACTTTCCTGATCGGTGCTCCCTGTGGAGCGCTTTGCAGGATTGGGTTCGGATGGTGCACAGCATTCCGCCGCGGCTCGTTCGGCATCACCCAATTGTAGGGCTCCCCAATAGGTGTTTCGCCGCGGCTTTTGCTCCGGGTCCAGATGTTTGGGCAAGATCACATGCGGCAAACCATTAACGTCGACGATCTGGATTTGTCCCGCGTGGCGTTGGTGATGCCCGCCTTGACACAAACCCACACCGTTGTCGACGCTGGTTTCACCGCCTTCGGACCACGGTCGTCGGTAATGATCGATCTCCACTTGATTTGGTGGGGTGCTGCACTCGGGAAGGATGCAGCCGCGGTCCCGGGCCAAAATCGCGGTGCGGATCGACCCCTGATGGAATCGATTGGCACGACCCACATCCAAGGGTTGGCTGTTGCCGCCGAGCACAACCGGGATGATCTTACTGGCGGCCAATAATCGACGAAGTTCACCGGCGGGCAGACGCACCCCATTGGCGGTCACCGCGTGGGCGTTGGCTAAGTCTTCGAGTTCCTTCAACCACATGTACACCACAATTTTTGGTCTCACCGGTGTGATCGCCCCGCCACTGGCCGGGGCAGCCAGAATATCCATGAGTGCGTTCAAACGACGTTGCGCGACGCTTGGTCCACACTGTTCGGGTGATTCTTGAGGCTCGGCGGGTTCTGCTCGATCATCCGCTTCCGGGTCTTGGGCCCACAGTGGCATCGGGTCTTGGCTAGTAAGCCAGAGCGGATCTTGAACCGAGGACTGGGCGCTGCCCGCGTCCCGCACCCCGGGTAGCTCATCCTGGGAAGCCTCGGGGTCAGCGGTGCGTGAGTGGCGTTCTGCTTCGGAAAGACGCGCACTCTTGCCGGCTTGGGTGCGCCGGTCATCGGCATGATTCATAACCGAGAGCAACATATCGGTATCCGCTCCCTGGGTGCGCATGAGAAATTCCTGCGAACCGTCCGCGCGCTCCCGGCCCAAGAAGAGACCCAGGGGGAGCGGGGCGGGCGTGCCCACCTTGTAGTCCTTCAGGATGGCGCTGATTTGTTTGGCGGCTTGTTTGGGACCCAACTGTGTCAACGCGGTAGCGGCATGGTCCTCCAGCAGCCGGCCATCTGCAGCCGTGGCTGTGGGTGGGAGGGGAACCCCGTCGAACACGGTATCTACCGGCTCCAGTTTCTCTAACTGCCGGGCAACTCGGGCAACCGTGCGCCGGTCGGCCGCGCCGGAGGCGTAGAGTTCGGCCAATCGGGTGAACCGCGGGGTGGTCAGGGATCCTTCCGGACCGCGCCGGGCAATCAGCAGGTGCGCGTCGGCGATCCGCCGCTTCAGCTCATGATAATTAATCCCCAACCAGTGGGACAGTAGATCGGCAGCGTCTAGATAGCAGGTTCTGCCCGCGCTTCGCTGCGGCTCACCGGGGAAATCATAGTCCGGCTCACGCAGCGCGTCGTAGGTGTCCATGCTCAACGAGTGCGCCCCGGTAGTCTCACTGAGCACGGCCACCGACAGCTGCTGATGATGGACCTGTTGGGCAAAGGCTTCGACAAGTTGTGCGTGAGCTAACACCAGCCGCGGGTCGTTACACCGGGCCACCAGCTGACCGATGGCGATGAATAAGGCTAGGCAGAGTCGCTCCAGACGCATGAGCACCCCGGCGTCAAGCGCCCGATCTGCCGTTTCGCTACCAAGCCGCTGTAAGGCGCGTAGCGTGCTAGTGATGTCCATGCCCACCATGTTGGGGCAGAACTGCGCGTTGCTGCCACAGCAGCGGCCGGGCTGTGGATTATGGAAGGTCCGCGGAATCCACCCAGAGAGTGAACGGCCCGGAATTGGTCAGCGACACCTGCATCATCGCCCCGAAAACTCCGCTGGAGACGCTGGCACCCAGGGAACGCAGGTACTCAATGAAGTACTCGTAGAGCGGCTCGCTGTGACTTGCCGGGGCGGCCTGAGTCCAGGAGGGACGTCGGCCCTTACGCACCGACCCGTAGAGAGTGAACTGGCTAACCACCAGCAGCGGCGCGTGTTCGGATTCGCAACTGGTTTCACCATCCAAGATCCGCAGCCGCCAGATTTTTTCCGCCACCTTGCGGGCGGTGGCCGCATCATCCTCGTGGGTGATGCCCAAGAGCACCACCAGACCGCTGGAGGGCAGCTGCCCCACGATTTCCCCGTCGACTTCAACCTGGGCGGCACTCGCCACCTGAACTACAGCGCGCATCGGATCCTTTCTCTCGCCGCTAACAGGTTACCTGCCGGGGCGAGTCAACCGAACTTCACTACCCGCGGCCTGCCAAGCTCAGCTCCGGGCACCGTGCGGCGGGATCATCGGTAGGCTTAGGGGGTGAGTGATTTGTTCGATGCATTGGCCGATGATACCGAGGGCAGTGTCAAGCGCCCTCGCCCACCCTTAGCCGTGCGCTTGCGCCCGCGCAGCCTCGATGAGCTGGTGGGCCAGCAGCACCTGCTCGGCCCCGGCTCACCCCTGCGGCAGCTGGCCGAATCCCCGGTCAGTGGCCCCACCGGGCCTTCCAGCGTAATCCTCTACGGGCCCCCGGGGATTGGAAAAACCACCATCGCCCATGTCATCGCCCGGGCCACCGACCGCAAATTTGTGGAGCTGTCGGCGATCACCGCCGGGGTGAAGGATGTGCGCCGGGTGATCGAGCAGGCCAAGGAGGACCGGGATTTACGCGGGGTCACCACGGTGCTCTTTCTCGATGAGATTCACCGCTTCAACAAGGCGCAACAGGACGCGTTACTGCCCGGGGTGGAGAACCGGGTGGTGGTGTTGGTGGCTGCCACCACCGAAAACCCCTCCTTCTCCGTGGTGGCACCGCTGTTGTCCCGCTCCCTGCTGCTCACCCTACGGCCGCTGAGTGAGGCGGATGTGGCCGCGCTCTTGGAACGTGCGGTGGGCGATGAACGCGGTTTCAACAATGAACTGGCGCTACCGGACGAACAACGCGACACCATTGTGCGACTGGCTCAGGGCGATGCCCGCCGCGCGCTGACCGTGCTGGAGGCCGCCGGGGCGGTGGCCTGGAACGCCAGCGGATCGGCCAGCACCCCGGTACTGATCAGCCAGGAGCACGTGCATCTGGCGATGGATCAAGCCGTGGCGCGCTATGACCGCGACGGGGATCAGCACTACGACATCATCAGCGCATTCATCAAATCCATTCGTGGCTCCGATGTGGATGCGGCCCTGCACTATCTGGCGCGGATGCTGCATGCCGGGGAGGACCCGCGTTTCATCGCCCGACGGCTGATGATTTCGGCCAGCGAGGACATTGGGATGGCAGATCCCAGTGCCCTGCCGCTGGCCGTGGCGGCCGCCCAATCGGTGGCGTTGACCGGGATGCCCGAGGCGCGGATCATGCTCGGGCACGCCACCGTGCATCTGGCCACCGCCCCGAAATCCAATGCCGCCTACAACGCGATCAACGAGGCTCTAGCCGATGTGCAGGCCGGAAAGGGGTCGCTGGTGCCGGATCATCTGCGCGACGCGCACTACCCCGGAGCCCAAGCCTTGGGCCACGGGGTGGGTTATCTCTATTCGCACGATGCGCCGCATTCCATCGCCAGTCAGCAATATGCGCCCGATGACTTAGCCGGGGTTGACTACTACCGGCCCACCGCGAACGGTGCGGAAAAAACCATCGCCTCCCGTCTGGCGACGCTGCGACAGATCATTCGGCGCAAAAGATAGCGAGCTTGCTTACACCGGCCCGGCGCACACCAGCGGCTAGTGTAAACTTGATCTTTGGCTGGCAAGCCGTGCCCTGCGCGCGGTTGTAGTGATCATCGGGATGCGACGCCCCACCACTCTCCGTCCGGGAGGCCAGTTACCACCCGTCGCTTAAGAAAGAGGACACATTATGGCTAACGCCCGTGCCCGCCGTACCGTGCGCCTGTCGCGCGCCCTCGGCCTTGCGCTGACCCCTAAAGCTGAAAAGTACATGGAACGCCGTCCCTACGGCCCAGGTCAGCACGGTCGCGCCCGCAAGAAGCAGGACAGCGACTACGCAGTGCGTCTGCGCGAAAAGCAGCGTCTGCGCGCCCAGTACGGCATCCGTGAAGCTCAGATGCTCAGCGCCTTCAAGGAAGCCAAGCGCCTCGGCGGCGAGACCGGCGGTAACCTGCTGGCTCTGCTCGAGTCCCGTTTGGATGCCTTGGTTCTGCGTGCCGGCTTCGCCCGCACCATCCAGCAGGCCCGCCAGCTGGTAGTGCACCGTCACATCCTGGTCAACGGCCAGCGTGTGGACCGTCCGTCCTTCAAGGTGAAGCCGGGTCAGATGATCCACGTTCACGAGAAGAGCGAGAAGATGGTTCCATTCCAGATGGCCGCAGCCGGCGAGCACGCACAGGTGCTTCCTGCTGTTCCAGGCTACTTGGACGTGAAGCTGGAATCCCTGCAGGCCACCTACCTGCGCACCCCAGAGCGTGCTGAGATCCCAGTGACCTGCGAAGAGAACCTCGTGGTCGAATACTACGCACGCTAAGCCTAGTGTGCCACCAGTGGCCCGTAACCGTTTCGGTTGCGGGCCACTGGCCCTTAACTACCTGTTGCACCGCTCGGTTCGATAAGGTGGATTGGCAGCACTGACAACATAGAAGAGGAAGCACATGTCGGGTTCGGATATTGCAGGGCTCATCGCCGCCGGCGTCTTCGCCATCCTGGTGGCCTTATTGGCTGTTCCCATCATCAAATTGGGCCGGGTTTTTGATGAGCTTCGCGACTCCATCAAGGATTTGTCCGATGGCACCACTCCGCTGATTGGGGAAGTGACCAATACCGTGGCCACCACCAATGATCAGCTGAAGAAGGTCGACGCGATTACTTCCAACGTGTCGGACGCCACGGCCAACGCCTCGGCACTAACCGCCTTGGCCGCCGCGACCATGGGCAAACCACTGATCAAGATTGCCGCTTTTACCTCCGGGGTGAAGGCCGCGATGAACGCCAAGCCGCGCAGCAGCGGCCGCCGCAGCCGCTAGGAGAAACACCATGAAGAAAATCTTTTGGGTTGCCATCGGTGTCGGTGTGGGCGTGCTAGCCGCCAAAAAATATCAAGAAGTTTCCAGTGGGGCGGCACTGAACCGCCAGGTGGGCAAGTACGCCGACCAGCTCTCCGATATCGCCCAGGCCTTTAAGACCGGCATGTCGCAGCGCGAAGAAGAATTACGTACCGCCCTGGGCGTGGACCAGGACACTATGAAGGGATCACCCGCAGCACGATGAAAACGCAGGAAATTGCCCGCCGCTGGGTCGACTTTTTCGTCTCCAAGGGCCATACCGCGGTTCCCAGCGCCTCGCTGGTCTCCACCGACCCCTCGCTACTGTTCACGGTGGCTGGGATGGTGCCTTTCATTCCTTATCTCACCGCGGTGGAAGAGCCGCCCTACTCCCGCGCCACCTCGGTGCAGAAGTGCATCCGTACCGGGGATATTGAAGAAGTGGGTAAGACCGTGCGTCACGGCACCTTCTTCCAGATGTGCGGCAATTTCTCCTTCGGCGATTACTTCAAGGAAGAAGCCATCACTTGGGCCTGGGAGCTGCTGACCAGTCCGATCGAGCAGGGTGGTTACGGGCTAGATCCGCAACGCCTGTGGGTCACCGTCTACGAAGACGGGGAAGAGAAGGACCTGGAAGCCCGCCGCATCTGGGAAGAAAAGATCGGTATCCCCACTGAACGCGTGGTAGGCACCGGCAAGGAAGATAACTACTGGAACACCGGCCAGCCCGGCCCCGGTGGCCCGTGCTCGGAAATCTACTACGACCGCGGCCCACAGTACGGCATTGAAGGTGGGCCAGCGGTCGATGAGACCCGGTACATCGAAATCTGGAACCTAGTGTTCATGCAGTACCGGCTTTCCGCGGTGCGTTCGAAGACCGATTTCGATGTGGCCGGCGAACTGCCCAAACGCAATATCGACACCGGTCTGGGTCTGGAACGTCTAGCGATGATCCTGCAGGACGTGGAGAACATGTACGAAACCGACCAGGTGCGTCCGGTGCTGGATCGCGCCGCCGACCTGGCCGGGATTACTTACACCTCCACCGAGGATCCGGCCGATCCAAACCACGCCAACGACGTGCGCCTGCGCATGATCGCCGATCACATCCGCTCCTCACTCATGCTGATCTCCGATGGGGTGACCCCGGGTAATGAGGGCCGTGGCTATGTGTTGCGCCGACTCATCCGCCGTGCGGTGCGCGCCATGCGTTTGATGGGCGTGGATAGCGAAGTGTTGCCGGAGCTGTTGCCGGTGTCGCGTGATGCGATGAAGGGTGTCTACCCGATCGTGGAAGAGGACTTCGCCCGCATCTCCCGCATCGCCTACGCCGAGGAGCGAGCCTTCCGCCGCACCATTGCCTCGGGCACCACCCGGCTGGATGAGGCCTTGGGTGAAGCGAAGCAGTCTGGGGTAAACCTCTCCGGAGACGACGCGTTCACCCTGCATGACACCTATGGTTTCCCCATCGACCTGACCTTGGAGATTGCCGCCGAGGCCGGGCTGACGGTGGATGAGAACCGTTTCCGCGAGCTGATGAATGAACAGCGCACCCGGGCGCAGCAGGACGCCAAGGCGAAGAAGTCCGGGCACGCCGATGTGGCCATCTACAACCAGTTGGCCGAATCCGGGGCGATCCGTTTCACCGGTTATACCCAGCTGGAAGGCGAGTCCAAGATCCGCGGGATTGTGCACGACGGGGCCGTAGTGCCTTTCGCCGAGCAGGGTCAGGAGATTGACCTGGTGCTGGAAGAAACCCCGTTCTACGCCGAATCCGGCGGTCAGGCCGGGGATGTTGGGTTGATTACCGGCGACGGTTTCGTGCTTGAAGTGCTGGACACCCAGGCCCCGGTGAAGGGTTTGAACGTGCATAAGGTCGTGGTGCGCGAAGGTGAACTGCCCGCCGAGGCCCTCGTGCGCACCCAGGTCGATGCGATCCGCCGGCACTCCGGGGAACAAGCCCACTCGGCCACCCACCTGGTACACGCCGCCTTGCGGCAACTCCTGGGTGGTGAAGCTACCCAGGCCGGGTCCTTCAACAAGGCCGGCTACCTGCGCTTCGACTTCTCCTGGGCCGAGCAGCTCTCCGCGGCGGCCCGCCAGGAAATCGAAGAGGTGGTCAACCTCTCGATTCTGGCCAACCACCACGTACTGACCGAGGAAATGGCGCTGACCGAGGCCAAGGCCCGCGGGGCGATCGGCCTCTTCGGTGAGAAGTACGGCAATCAGGTACGCGTGGTGGAAATGAACGGGGACTGGTCCCGTGAACTGTGCGGCGGCACCCACGTCGCATCCACCGCCACCATCGGCCAGCTGACGCTGCTCTCCGAGGCCTCGGTGGGTTCTGGCAACCGCCGCGTGGAAGCGCTGGTCGGGATGGAAGCCTTCCGTCACGGCGCAGCCGAGCGCGCACTGGTCAACGAGCTGTCCTCGATGTTCAAGGTGCCTTCGGGGCAGATTTCTGAGCGCGTGGGTGACACCGTGGCTAAGCTGAAGGCGGCCGAGAAGCAGATTGCTGAGCTGAAAAGCGCCCAGCTGCTGGCGCAAGGCCAAGCCCTGTTGAATCAGGTCCAGGACATTTCCGGGATCAAACTGCTGGCGCACGACGCCGGCAGCGTCGATTCGGCCGATGCGCTGCGCGCTTTGGCTATGGACCTGCGCGGCAAGCTGGCCTCCGAGGCCGCCGTGGTGGTGCTGATCGGTGTCAGCGGCGGCCGTCCGCTGGTGCTGGCGGCAACCACCGAAGCAGCCCGCGCAGCCGGCCAGAAGGCTGGCGCGCTAGTACGCACCGCCACCGGTGTACTGGGTGGCGGGGGCGGCGGCAAGGACGATATGGCGCAGGGCGGCGGTAAGGATGCTTCGAAGATCCCGGCCGCGCTGGAAGCAATCCGGGCGGCTGTAGCCAATGGCTAGCAATCTGCTGGGCGTCGACGTGGGCAATGCCCGCGTCGGCGTCGCGGTCGCTGCCTCCGGCGGAGTGCTGGCACTGCCGGTGCAGACCCTGCGTCGGGATATGAAAAAGAACTCCGATCGACGCATCCTGCTGAAGATGATTGTTGATCGCGAGGTGTCCGACGTGTACATTGGTGAGCCGAAGTCACTCTCGGGTAACCTCACCGAATCCACTAAAATGGCACGTGACTATGCCATTTGCCTCGCCGAGGAAGCGCATGCGGCGCAGCTCGAGGTGGGGATTTGGTTGATCGATGAACGACTGAGCACCGTCAGCGCCCACCGGGCGTTGCACGAGGCCGGGCGGAAGAGCGAGAAACATCGCGCGGTGGTGGATCAGGCGGCAGCCGTCGAGATCCTCCAGCAGGTGTTGGAGATGCAGCGTAATCAGGTGCGGATCCAAGCCAGCCGGGTAGTGGTTCGCTAGTCTCGCGCCCTTAATCCCCAGCAGGAAGGCCCCCATGCCAGACGCATCGCGGCGAGAATCTCACCGCCAGGCACGCCAGCAGCTGCACCAGCGGTTCCTGGAACAGCAAAACACGCCCGTGGCGGCGCCCGGTGCCCCGGAGATCCTCTTCGACCGGCTGCCGGTCGGTGAGGAACCGGTCGCGGCGCAGGAATCCGTGGAGCAGGACACGACCGCTAGTGCGCCGGTGGGGCGGCGAAAGCGCGGTCGACGCAACCTGATCATGGTGGTTGCGCTGCTGGTGTTTGCCTTGGTGGTGACCGCCTCGGTGTTTACCGTGCGCGGGATCTACAAGTCGCTGAACCCGGATGATTATCCCGGGCCGGGCGGCGAAAATGTGGAGTTGACCGTGGAGGATGGCTGGGGGATCCAGATCATTTCACGCAAACTCGACGAGTTGGATGTGGTGGCCAGCGATCGCCTCTTCGTCAAGGCGATGGAGGAGCAGGACGATCAGGTGATCCACCCGGGCACCTACGCGCTGCGCAAACAGATCCCGGCGGCCGAAGCGGCGGCAATTATGGTCGATGACACGCGCGAGAAGGTTTTCTACGTCGGCATCACGGAAAATGTGCGTTTGTCGGCTGCGCTGCAGGAGATTGCGGACAGTTCCGGTCTCCCGCTTCAAGAGCTGCAAGAACTGGCGAACCAGCCCGCCAAGTTTGGGCTGCCGGAGGGTGCGCAGAACCTGGAAGGCTACCTGTTCCCCGGAGGCTACCGCTTCCCGCTGGAAACTAGCGCCGAAGATGTGCTCTCCCGGATGGTGCGTGCCACCACCGAGACGCTGGCTGAGCAGGGGATCACCGACCCGAACGAAGGCTATCGGGTGTTGAAGATCGCTTCGATCCTGCAAGCGGAGGCCCAGCCTAAGGACTACGCCACGGTGGCTGGGGCGCTCAATAACCGGCTGGCCCCTGACAATCGGGAAACCCACGGGTTGTTACAGGTGGATTCGGCGGTAGTCTATGGGCTTGATCGGTACACCTTACAGTTCACCCCGGCGGAGAAGGCCGATGCTTCCAACCCGTACAACACCTACCAGCACCCCGGGTTGCCACCCACCCCGATCGGCTCCCCGGCCGAAAGCGCGATTAGCGCGGCGGTGAACCCGGCATCCAACGATTACTACTATTGGGTCACGGTGAACATCGAAACCGGGGAAACCAAATTTGCCAGCAGCTACGCCGAGCACCAGCGGAACCATCAACAGTTCCGTGACTACTGCGCGGCCAACGAAGGGGTGTGCCAGTGATGAAAGCCGCGGTTCTGGGCCAGCCCATCGCCCATTCCAAATCTCCGACGCTGCACCGCGCCGCCTATGAGCTGCTAGGTGTACCCATCGATTATCAGCGAATTGAACTGTCCCGGGAGCAGGCCGTGGCGTTCACCGAACGGCTACGCACCGAGCACTGGGTGGGCTGTTCGGTCACCATGCCGCTGAAGGACGTGTTTGTCGCGCAGATGGACAGTGTGTCGGACACGGTGCGCCGGATGGGGGCGTTGAACACCATTGTGGTGCGCCCCGATGGGACGTTGCACGCGGAGAACACCGATATTTATGGCATTGTGCAGGCGCTGGCCGATGCCGGGCTCACCCACTCGAGACGCGGAACCATCCTGGGTGCCGGGAACACCGCGCTGGCCGCAGTTGAGGCGTTAGCACAGGTCGGGGTGCGTGAGCTGGAGCTGATCGTGCGCGATATCTCACGCGCCGCCAGCACCCTGAATTTTGCCCGCAACCTGGGGATGCGCGCCAACGCCCGGCTGCTGGGTTCAATTACCGATGCCCCGGTGGTGATCTCCACCCTGCCACCCTCCGCGGCCGACGACTGGGTGGCGCAACTGGGCTCCGGGAGAGGAATCCTACTGGATGTGGCTTATGATCCCTGGCCTTCGGTGCTGGCGCAGCACTGGTCCGGGCCGGTAATTAATGGGCTGGCAATGCTGGTGCATCAGGCGGTTGAGCAGGTGCGTTTCTTTAGCGGTCAAGATTTTGATGACCGGCAGCGGCAGAATGTCACAAATGCCATGTTTAACGCCGTGGGACTTCATCGAGGCCAGTAATTGGCCAAGGACATGGCAAAATGAACGTCATGTTGCGTTGGTTAACCGCGGGCGAATCGCACGGCCCGGCTCTCGTTGGAATTCTTGAAGGTCTACCCGCCGATGTTTCGGTGGACAGTGAGGTTGTTCGCGACGCGTTAGCGCGCCGCCGCCTCGGTTATGGGCGCGGAGCGCGCATGAAGTTTGAAAAGGACCAAGTCACTTTCCTTGGTGGGGTGCGTCATGGGCGCACCCAAGGCGGCCCGATCGCCATCGAAATCGGGAACACCGAATGGCCCAAGTGGGAAAAGGTGATGAACGCCGACCCGGTGGACTTGGACCAGTTGGCGTCAATGGCGCGCAACGCCCCCTTGACCCGCCCGCGTCCGGGACACGCCGATTTCACCGGCATGCAAAAGTACGGTTTTGAGGATGCCCGCCCGGTTTTGGAGCGCGCTAGCGCCCGGGAAACCGCGGCCCGCGTCGCCCTCGGTTCGGTAGCGTCGGCATTCTTAGCACAGCTGGGCATCGAACTGGTGTCCCACACCACCGCGATCGGTAGCGTGGCGGTGCCCGAAAATTCGGCGCTACCCACCCGCGCCGATGTGCAGCGGCTGGATGCCGACCCGCTGCGCTGCTTTGATCATGAAACCTCCGACGCCATGGTGTTGGAAGTGGACGATGCGCACAAGGCCGGGGAAACCCTCGGCGGGGTGGTGGAAGTGCTGGCCTACAACCTCCCTCCGGGCCTCGGCTCCTACGTGCACTGGGATCGCCGACTCGACGCCCGGCTTGCCGCGGCGCTGATGGGCATCCAAGCCATCAAGGGAGTGGAAGTCGGTGACGGTTTTGCCACCGCCGCCCGCCGCGGTTCGGCAGCTCACGATGAGATTGAACGCGCCGCCGATGGCAGCATCCAGCGCGCCTCCAACCGGGCCGGCGGCATCGAAGGTGGCATGTCCATTGGTGAGGTGCTGCGGGTACGGGCCGCAATGAAACCTATTGCTACCGTGCCTCGGGCACTACGCACCATTGATATCGCCAGCGGTGAAGACACCACCGCGCACCACCAGCGTTCGGATGTCTGTGCGGTACCGGCCGCCGGAGTGGTCGCCGAAGCGATGGTCGCCCTGGTGTTGGCGCAGGCCGTATTGGAGAAATTTGGTGGCGACTCGGTGGCCGAGGTGAAGCGCAATATCGCCGGCTACCTGGCCAACATCCCAGAGAATCTGGGATCTACCGGGGTCTAAATGATTTACCTGATCGGGCCAATGGCCTGCGGTAAGTCCACCGTTGGCAGGTCGCTGGCCAAGGCGCTGGATACCACCTTCCTGGATACCGACGAGGTGATCGTCATGAGCCACGGCTCAATCCCGGAAATTTTTGCCGCCCACGGCGAAGCCCGCTTCCGCGAACTGGAGGTCGAGACCATCCGGGCCACCCAGGCCGGAGTGTTGGCCACCGGCGGGGGAGCGGTACTGCGCGAAGAAAACCAGCAGATGCTACGCCGCGGGACGGTCATCTACCTACAAATGGATGAACAGACCGCCACTAAGCGTCTAGCGGGCGGTCAAGGCCGCCCGCTACTGGCCGGGGTGGACGTACTCACGCGCTGGAAAGAGCTCTACGCGCAACGCAAAGATATTTACGAACAGCTCGCTGACTTCACCGTTAAGGTCGACGATCAAGAAGTTAGCGAGCTGGTTCGGATCATTAAAGACTATGTGATTAGCAACACGAGATAGCACGAATGACTCCGTGCGGGCGTAGTCTGGAAAGATCAGCACCACAGGAGGATCTCAACGGATGCCTTTAGCACCCACCACACTTCAGGTCACCGGAAACACTCCGGAAGCCAATTACCCGGTTCTGATCGGCAACGGTTTGCTCGGCGAACTTCCCGGGCTGCTGCCGGTTAATGTCAAGAAAGTTTTGATCATTCACCCGCGTGCCCTACGCACCACCGGGGACTTGGTCAAGGATGAACTTGACGCCCAAGGGTACACGGCAATGACCGCCGAAATCCCCGACGCCGAAGAAGGCAAGCACATTCAGGTGGCCGCCTTCTGCTGGGAAGTTTTGGGGAAGAACGATTTCACCCGCAGCGATGCGATCATTTCCGTCGGCGGCGGCGCAGTCACCGACGTGGCCGGTTTTGTGGCCGCGACCTGGTTGCGTGGCGTGAAGGTCATTCACATCCCCACCTCACTACTGGGAATGGTTGACGCCGCCGTGGGCGGTAAAACCGGAATTAACACCGCCGAAGGCAAGAACCTGGTCGGGGCTTTCCACCCGCCCACCGCCGTGCTGGCAGACCTCGATAGCCTAGCTACCCTCCCCAAAAACGAACTGGTCACCGGTTTAGCCGAAGCGGTTAAATGCGGTTTCATCAAGGATGAACGGATCCTGGAACTCATCGAAGAGGACCCGGCCGACGCCATTGACCCGGCCAGTGACCGGCTACGTGAAATTATCGAGCGCACCATCGCGGTGAAGGTCGATGTGGTCTCCCGGGATCTGAAGGAAAACGGGGAACGCGAGTTCTTGAACTACGGCCACACCCTGGCGCACTCTATTGAACTGGCCGAACGTTACGCGATGCGCCACGGCGCCGCGGTGTCCATCGGCCTGTGTTTCGCCGCCGAATTGGGCCGCTCGGTGGGTTATACCTCCGATGCTGTGGCCGATCGCCACGTCTCCATCCTCTCCTCCTTGGGGCTACCCACCACTTACCGCAACGACCGGTGGGCCGCACTCTTAGACGGAATGAAACGCGATAAGAAGGCCCGCGGAGATCAGCTACGCTTCGTGGTCTTGGAGGACATCGGCCGGCCACGAATTTATGAGGTCCCCGATAACTCGCTGCTCTTCGCCGCATACCAGGAGATTGGGGAGTGACCATGATGGATGTGCGACACGATTCTCTGCACTTCGACGTCGCCTCGGTCAACCGCCAGGGCGTGGATACCAGCATCGCCGGGATTCTGATTGACCCACAGACCATGCGCGCTTTTGTGGCCGACGAAGCCGCCGCCCAGCGTTCCATGGAAGTGGGTTCACCCACCGATCAGGTGGTCATTCACCTGGCTCGCGGTGAACTCTCACAGGCCGGCGAAATGATCGCCGAGCAGCGTCTGCTCGATCCGATGAACGCTCACCTGCGGGTATTGGATACCGAATTAACCCGTATTCAAGGTGATTTGCATCGCGCGATCCACCGGTTGCGCAAGCTCGCCGAGGAGTTCGCCGGCACCGAATATGAGGCACTCATGTTGCATCATCTGGGCATGGCTTTCTACGAAACCGGTGACTACCGCGCGGCAATCACCCGGTTTTCGCTGGCACTGGAACAGCGTCAGGCCATCGATTCGCCCGAACACCTGTTGCAGGCATCGCGCATCTGCCTAGAAGTTGCCCAAGAGCGCTTGCAAGCCAGCGCCTAAGCCAATGCGCTACACTGGACAATGGTTTTTTGACAAAGGCTGGCGCGAGCTGGCTGCATAAGAGGATTGAGGACTCGTGGGAGATACGACTGACATCAAAAACGGTCAGGTCATTAAGATCGATGGCCAGCTGTGGACCATCATCGAATTCCAGCACGTAAAGCCGGGCAAGGGTGGCGCGTTCGTGCGCACCAAGATGCGTAACGTGCTCACCGGCCGTGTGCAGGACAAGACCTACAACGCCGGCGCGAAGATTGAGACCGCCAACGTTGATCGCCGCGACTACCAGTACCTCTACCAGGACGGTGAAGACTTCGTCTTCATGAACCTGGATGACTACGACCAGGTGACCGTCGCTGCCGCCACCGTGGGCGACGCCGCAGACTACATGCTGGAAAACCAGGAACTGACCATCGCCATGTACGATGGCAACCCACTGTACGTGGAACTGCCACCGTCGGTAGTTTTGGAAATTACCTACACCGAGCCTGGCTTGCAGGGCGATCGTTCCTCGGCCGGCACCAAGCCAGCCACCTTGGAAACCGGTAAGGAAATCCAGGTTCCACTGTTCGTGGATCAGAACACCAAGGTCAAGGTTGATACCCGCACCGGCGATTATCTAGGACGTGTCTCCTAGTGAGTGCCCGCGCCAAGGCTCGCCGGCGGGCCCTGGAATTCCTGTTTGAAGCCGAACAGCGCGACGCCGACCCGTTGCAGGTCGCCATTTCGCGCCGCGAAAACTCCGAAATTGTGCTCAACGAATACTCGTTGACCATTATGGAGGGCGTGATGGCGCACCGCGAACGTATCGATGAGATCTTAGAGAGCTACGTTCGCGGCTGGACCATTGAGCGGATGCCCGCGGTCGACCGGGTGGCACTGCGCATCGGGATTTGGGAACTGTTGTACAACGACGAGATTCCCGACGCGGTTGCCGTGTCCGAGGCGGTCGCCAACGTTCGTGAACTGTCCACCGACGACTCTCCGGAATTCGTCAACGGTGTGCTGGGGCGGATCCAGCAGATCAAGGACACCTTGATCGACTAATCCCTCACCTCTTAAACGGTCGTGGTGTACACCCTAAAAAAGGGGTGGGCACCACGACCTTTGGCGTTAAAGATCCGCGCCCGCACCAACATGTCGCCTAGCGCGGGGTCCCGCTGGGGAGCAGCAGCCCCGGAGCACCGGCAGGCTCGCACCGGTGACTAGCGTGGGCGCAGATCGCGCAGACGCAAAACAAGCTATTGGTGATAACCCCAGCACCTTCGCTCGATGCATTGACGCGGCCCACAGCGGCTGAAACAGTACAAAGATAGACCGGTGGCGAGGGTCAAAGTGCTGAGCGCTTCCATGCGGGGCGAGGGGGATCGAGCGATGAGGCCGCAATTTAAGCTACAGCTACTTCTTCGGTGGGGTTTAACCTCCTGCGGACGACGGATCCCCTTATGCCTGCGCGAACAACGCGTGCTCGCCCTGTTGGCCGTACGCGGCGCTTTACCGCGCCCGCGGCTGGCCGGCACGCTGTGGCCCGACAGCACCGATTCGCGGGCGCTGGATAGTTTGCGGGTGAGTCTGCACCACATTCATCGACAAGCCGCGGGCCTGGTGCTCTGCTCCGATGGTTGGCTGGAAATCAGCGAGCACACCCAGATAGATTACCGGCAACTGGCAGAGTCTCTGACGCACTGGGGCAGCGTGGGTCAGTTGCACCCCGGTGAGGTGGAGCAGCTCCTGCAGGCCGGGGAGCTACTGCCGGACTGGGATGATCTGTGGTTACTTCCCGAGCAACAACAATGGCGGGCCTTGCGGGCCGAAACTTTGCAACACTGCGCCGGATGCTTACTGGGCACCGACCGCGCGGACTGTGCGGTGCGCTTAGCCCGCCAGGCGCTGGTTTTGGACCCGCTGAGCGAAAGGGCCGCCAGCACGCTCGCTTTGGCCGAGGCACGCCAAGGGCATCGGGCCGCCGCGGCGGCCGAACTCTTAGCGTTCATCGACCGGCTGCAAATGGACTTAGGGATGAGCCCGGGCCCGGAAATCACGCACACCCTAGCCCAATTACGCAGCGGCTAAGCTGCCCGCAAGTGCACCGGCCGAAACCCACACCTAGGCGCGGTGTGGGCGATCCCATAGCCTATTCATCGCCATGCATGGGTAATCAGCTAGGGGATGAGTGCACGCCCGTGATAATTTCTAAGAAGCAATATTCCTTTAAGATCGTCCCGTGAGGCGAAGAAGGGAGAGATGCACCCAGATGAGCGAAATTTCCTCAGCGTCACCGGCGGCACGCACCGTGCTGAATTCCGATGACATTGAACGAGTCCTCACACGCATCGCCTTCGAGATTATTGAGGCCAATAAGGGTACCAAGGACTTAGTCCTACTGGGCATCCCGCGCCGCGGTTTTCCGTTAGCCCAACGGCTGGCCGAACGCATCGCCGCATCCTCCGCCGAAGGCATCGCCCCCGAATCTCTGGTGGGCCAGCTCGATATCACCATGTACCGCGATGATTTACGGCACTCTTCTACCCGCACCCCGGCTCCCACACGGCTACCGGCGGAAGGGATCGATGGCAAAGTAGTAGTGCTGGTCGATGACGTCCTCTATTCGGGACGCACCATCCGCGCGGCACTGGACGCACTCGCGGACTGGGGCCGGCCGCGGATTGTCCGGCTCGCCGTGTTGGTGGACCGTGGACACCGTGAACTACCGATCCGGGCCGACCATGTGGGCAAGAACCTGCCCACCGCGAAAAGCGAAAAGGTCCGGGTTCATTTGCGTGAGACCGATGAACACAATGAGGTCATCATCGAGGCGGGGGCATGAAACACCTGATTTCTACCGCGGATCTTACGCGTGCCGAAGCGATCCAAATCCTCGATATTGCCGAAGAAATGCGCGCCTACGGCACCCGCGACGTAAAGAAGCTTCCGGCGCTGCGCGGACGCACCGTGGTGAACCTGTTCTTCGAAGATTCCACGCGCACCCGGATCTCATTTGAGGCTGCCGCCAAACGTTTGAGCGCGGACGTGATCAACTTCTCCGCCAAGGGCTCCTCGGTGTCCAAGGGCGAGTCGCTGAAAGACACCGCACAAACCCTGCTGGCCATCGGTGCGGATGCCGTGGTGATTCGACACCCGGACTCCGGCGCCCCGGCACGGCTGGCCGCCACCGACTGGATCGGATTGCCGATTGTCAACGCGGGCGATGGCACCCACGAACACCCCACCCAAGCGCTCCTGGACGCCTTCACCCTGCGCCGGCAGCTTTCGCTCCGCAATGGTCGTGAGGCCCAAGGTCAGGGCTTGGATGGGCTGAAGGTCGCCATTGTCGGGGACATTCTGCACAGCCGGGTGGCCCGCTCCAACCTGTGGCTGCTCAAAACGCTGGGCGCCGAGGTCACCATGGTGGCCCCACCCACCCTGCTGCCGGTGGGCGCGCACGCCTGGCCGTGCACCATCAGCTACGACCTCGATGAGGTCATTGCCTCCGGGGTGGACGCGCTGATGATGTTACGGGTGCAGGGGGAGCGGATGCACGCGGCCTACTTCCCGAACCCGCGCGAATACTCGCGCTACTGGGGGTTGGATGATGCCCGGCTCGCCGCGCTGGATGCTGCGGGTGATGAAACCCTGATTATGCACCCGGGCCCGATGAATCGTGGTCTGGAAATCTCTTCGGCCGCCGCGGATTCACCGCGCTCGACCGTGCTGGACCAGGTCACCAATGGTGTGGCCGTGCGAATGGCCAGCCTCTATATGCTCCTCTCCGGCGACTTGATCAAGGAAAGCTAGGTCCATGAACTATCTGATTCGTCACGCCAACATTTTGGGCGAAGAAACCGCGGATGTGTTGATCGTTGATGGGCTGATCGCCCAGATCGGCGCCGGGCTGGAGGCCGAAGACGCCCACGTGATCGATGCCAGCGGCCAGGTGCTGCTGCCCGGACTGGTGGATCCGCATACGCACCTGCGCGAACCTGGCCGGGAAGACGCTGAAACCGTGGAAACCGGGTCCAAGGCCGCAGCCAAGGGCGGTTTCACCGCAGTGCACGCCATGGCCAACTCCACCCCGGTGGCCGACACCGCCGGGGTAGTGGAGCAGGTCTATGAGCTGGGACGGCGTGCTGGCTGGGTGGATGTGCGCCCGGTAGGTGCGGTCACCGTGGGACTGGCCGGTGAACAGCTCAGCGAAATCGGGGCGATGGCCGACTCGCGGGCCGCGGTGAAAATGTTCTCCGATGACGGGATCTGCGTGTGGGATCCGCTGTTGATGCGCCGCGCCCTGGAATATGTGAAGGCCTTCGACGGGGTGATTGCCCAGCACGCGCAGGAGCCACGGCTAACCGAGGGCGCCCAGATGAACGAGGGTGAAGTCTCCGCGGACTTAGGCTTGGGCGGTTGGCCGGCCGTAGCCGAGGAATCGATCATCGCCCGCGATGTGCTCTTAGCCGAGCATGTGGGGGCACGGCTACACATTTGCCACGTGTCCACCGCTGGCAGTGTGGAGATCATCCGTTGGGCCAAGGCCCGCGGAATTCAGGTGACCGCCGAGGTCACCCCACACCATCTGCTGCTCACCGACGAGTTGGTGCGCAGCTACGACCCGGTGTACAAGGTGAACCCGCCCTTGCGCCGGGCCAGTGATGTGCAGGCGCTGCGCGCGGCTGTGGCCGATGGCACCATCGATGTCATCGGTACCGATCACGCCCCGCACACCGCCGAAACCAAGGAATGCGAGTGGGGTGCTGCCGCGATGGGGATGACCGGTCTGGAGACCGCCCTGTCAATCGTGCAGCACACGCTGGTGGACACCGGGCTGATCGGCTGGAAGGACGTGGCCCGGATTACTTCCAGCGCCCCGGCCGCCATCGGTCGGCTCACCGATCAGGGCCGCCCCATCGCGGTGGGTGAACCGGCGAACCTGACCTTGGTGGACCCGGCCGTGCGCTGGATCGTGGACCCCTACGCAATGGAAACCAAGGGCCGGAACTCACCGTTTGCCGGCATGGAACTACCGGGCCAGGTGCGCGCCACCTTCTACCACGGTCACCCCACGGTGCTCGACGGGGAATTGGCCACCCCACGGAGCAGCAACTAAATGAACTCGTATGTCTTTTCCATTGGCCTGACCCTGGCGGTCATCATCGCCGCGGTGGTGCTGATCTGGCTCGGGTGGCGCAACCGGATCCGCCGCCAAAGTCAGGTCCCGGCGCCCTATGAGAACTTCGAAGATGTGGAAGTGCACCGCTTCGAAGGGATGTATGTCTGCACCACCGGCGGGGAGGATTGGCTGGACCGCATCGCGGTGCACGGGCTAGGTGTGCGCGGCAACGCGGACCTGGTCATCGGTGAACGCGGAGTGCATTTCATGCGCGGCGGCAATGACGTGCACATCCCCTACAGCGCCTTAACCCGGTTGAAGCGGGCGAGCGGCATGGCCGGGAAGTTTGTGGAGAAGGACGGGCTGGTCGTTGTGGGTTGGGCCAAGGACGAGGCCGAGTTCGACACCGGGTTTCGCGCCCGCTACCACACGGATATCGCAAAGATTTATCAGTTGCTTGCATCACAGATCGATGATGAAGCAGAGCAGGAGACAAACTAGTGAATACTCAAAGCACCCCAGAAGCAGTGCTGGTGTTGGAAGATGGTCGCATCTTCCGTGGACGCAGCTACGGCGCGGTGGGCACAACCCTCGGTGAAGCGGTATTCACCACCGGCATGACCGGGTACCAGGAAACCCTGACTGATCCCTCCTACGCCCACCAGATCGTGGTGCAGACCTTCCCGCATATCGGAAACACCGGGGTGAACGACGAAGACCCGGAGTCCACCCGGATGTGGGCCGCCGGCTACGTAGTGCGTGAAGCCTCCCGCCGTCCCAGCAACTGGCGCAGTGTGCGCACCTTGGAAGATGATCTGATCAGCAACAACATTGTGGGCATCGAACGCATCGACACCCGCGCCCTGACCCGTCACCTGCGCGAAGCGGGGGCGATGAAGGCTGGGATCTTCTCCGGTGCAGCCGCTGACCGTCCGGAGGCCGAACTGGTGGCCGAGGTGGCCGCACAGCCTTCGATGGCCGGACGCAATATCTCCGCCGAAGTATCGGTGGATGAAGCCTACTTCGTCGAGCCCAAGGATCATGGCTGGGACGGAGAAGTGAAGCACACCGTGGCAGCCATCGACCTAGGTATCAAGGCGATGACCCCGATCCGCTTGGCCGAACGCGGGATGCGCGTGCACGTGCTGCCGCACGATGCCAACTTGGAAGACATCAAGGCCACCGGTGCCTCGGGCGTGTTCTTCTCCAACGGCCCCGGTGACCCGGCCACCGCCACCGAACAAATCGAACTGGTCCGCGAAGTGCTCGATGCCGGTATCCCATACTTCGGGATCTGCTTCGGTAACCAGATCCTGGGCCGTGCGCTAGGTTTGGACACCTACAAACTGCGTTTTGGTCACCGCGGGATCAACCAGCCGGTGAAGGTGAAGGAAACCGGGCAGGTAGAAATCACCAGCCAGAATCACGGTTTCGCCGTCGACGCCCCGCTGGAAGGCACTTTCACCGCACCCATCGAGCGTTTTGGCAACGTAGAGGTCTCTCACTACTCGCTGAACGATCAGGTGGTTGAGGGACTGCGCTGCCTGGATATCCCGGCGTTCTCGGTGCAGTACCACCCCGAGGCAGCCTCCGGCCCCCACGATGCGGCAAACCTCTTTGACCGCTTCGCCGATGTACTGGACAACTTTGCAGGTAAGGACAACAAGTAATGCCAAAGCGTACCGATCTGAACTCAGTATTGGTCATCGGTTCCGGCCCGATCGTCATCGGTCAGGCCGCCGAATTTGATTACTCCGGTACTCAGGCACTGCGCGTGCTGAAGGAGGAGGGCCTGCGGGTCATCCTGGTCAACTCCAACCCGGCCACCATCATGACCGACCCGGAGTTCGCCGACGCCACCTACGTGGAACCGATCACCCCGGAAGTGGTCGAGCAGATTATTGCCAAGGAACGCCCGGATGCGATCCTGCCAACCCTGGGTGGGCAGACCGCACTGAACACCGCGATCGCCCTGGATAAGAACGGCGTGCTGAAGAAGTACGACGTGGAACTCATTGGCGCGAACATCGAAGCCATTGAACTGGGTGAAGACCGCGAGAAGTTCAAGGGCGTGGTGGAGCGTTGTGGCGCCGAATCGGCCAAGTCGATCATCGTGCACACCATGGACGAAGCCTTTGCGGCAGTGGAGGAGCTGAAGTACCCGGTAGTGGTCCGTCCGTCCTTCACCATGGGTGGGCTGGGCTCCGGTATGGCCTACAACCCCGAGGATCTGCGCCGCATCGCCGGCGCCGGTCTGCAGTACTCGCCAACCACCGAGGTGCTCCTGGAGGAGTCCATCCTGGGCTGGAAGGAATACGAGCTGGAGATGATGCGCGACAAGAACGACAATGTCGTGGTCGTGTGCTCCATCGAAAACTTTGACCCGGTAGGCGTGCACACCGGCGATTCGATCACCGTGGCCCCGGCCATGACGCTGACCGACCGCGAATACCAGAAGCTGCGTGACATCTCCATCGCGGTGATCCGCGAGGTGGGTGTGGACACCGGTGGCTGCAATATCCAGTTCGCCATCGAACCCGACACCGGGCGTGTGGTCGTCATCGAAATGAACCCGCGGGTTTCGCGTTCCTCCGCGCTGGCCTCCAAGGCCACCGGTTTCGCGATCGCCAAGATTGCGACCAAGGTCTCCCTGGGGTACACCCTGGATGAAATCCAGAACGATATCACCAAGAAGACCCCGGCCTCCTTCGAACCAGCCTTAGACTATGTCGTGGTGAAGGTCCCACGCTTCGCCTTTGAGAAGTTCCCGGCCGCCGACGCCACCCTGACCACCACCATGAAGTCGGTGGGCGAGGCGATGAGCCTGGGCCGTAACTTCACCGAGGCGCTGCAGAAGGCGCTGCGCTCCTTGGAGCAGAAGGGCAGCGAACTGTCCTTCGAGCCACTGCGCGAAGAGGACATCCCCGAGGTCTTGAAGAAGATCGAAGTGGGCACCACCGAGCGGCTCTCCCTAGTGCAGCGCGCGCTGCTCTCCGGGGTGTCCATCGAAACCCTCTACGAAGCCAGCGCCATCGACCCTTGGTTCCTCGATCAGCTGCAGCTGATCAACGAAACTGCCGCGATGGTGGCCGCATCAAAGAACCTGAACGCCGAGGTGCTGCGCGAGGCGAAGCGTCATGGCTTCTCCGATGCGCAGATCGCCAAGCTCACCGGCAACTCCGAGGCCGTGGTGCGCGGGGTGCGTCACGCACTGGATATCCGCCCGGTGTACAAGACCGTGGACACGTGCGCCGCCGAATTCGAGGCCTACACCCCGTACCTGTACTCCTCCTACGATGAGGAAAACGAGGTGGCAACCCACGAGAAGAAGTCGGTGATCATCCTCGGCTCCGGACCAAACCGCATCGGCCAGGGCATCGAGTTCGACTACTCCTGCGTGCACGCGGTGATGGCCTTGCGTGAGGCCGGATACGAGACCGTGATGGTCAACTGCAACCCGGAAACCGTCTCCACCGACTACGACATCTCCGACCGTCTCTACTTCGAGCCGTTGAGCTTGGAAGACGTGCTGGAGATCATCCACGCCGAAGAGCAGTCCGGCGGGGTGCTCGGTGTGTTCGTCCAGCTGGGCGGACAAACCCCGCTGAAGCTGGCCGCGGAACTGAAGGCCGCCGGCGTGCCAATCCTGGGCACCTCCCCAGAGGCCATCGACTTGGCTGAACACCGTGGCGCCTTCCAGCAGGTGCTGGATCAGGCCGGTCTGGTGGCCCCGAAGAACGGCACGGCCGTCTCCTTCAAGGATGCCAAGCGGATCGCCGATGAGATTGGTTACCCGGTACTGGTGCGCCCAAGCTACGTGCTGGGCGGGCGCGGCATGGAGATCGTCTATGACGAGGCGAACCTGGCTCGCTACATCGCCAACGCCACGGAAATCACCGTGGATCACCCGGTATTGGTGGACCGCTTCTTGGAAGACGCCATCGAAATCGACGTGGATGCACTCTTTGATGGCACCGAACTGTACATGGGCGGCATCATGGAGCACATCGAGGAAGCCGGTATTCACTCCGGCGACTCGGCCTGTGTGCTGCCCCCGATCACTCTGGGCCACGATGTGCGTGAAAAGGTGCGCGAAGCAACCCGCGCCATCGCCGAAGGTGTGGGTGTGCGTGGTCTGATCAACATCCAGTTCGCACTGGCCGGGGACATCCTCTACGTGATTGAAGCCAACCCACGGGCTAGCCGCACCGTACCGTTCACTTCCAAGGCCACCGGCGTTCAGCTGGCCAAGGCCGCGGCCATGATCGGTGTGGGCAAAACTATCGCGGATCTGCGTGGCGTACTGCTGCCAGCCACCGGTGATGGCACCCACCTGCCAGAAACCGCACCAGTAGCTGTGAAGGAAGCCGTACTGCCCTTCAGCCGATTCCGCACCCCAGAAGGTAAGGTCGTCGACTCGCTGCTCGGCCCGGAAATGCGCTCCACCGGTGAAGTGATGGGTATCGATAAATACTTCGACACCGCCTTCGCTAAGTCCCAGGCAGCAGCCAATAACCCGCTGCCCACCGCCGGCAAGGTATTCGTTTCGGTCACTAACCGGGACAAGCGTTCGATCGTGTTGCCGGTCAAGCACCTGGCCGATAACGGCTTTGAGATCGTCTCCACCGGCGGAACCGCCCAGGTGCTGCGCCGCAACGGTATCCCGACCACCGTGGTGAAGAAGGTCCATGAGGGCGGGGAAACCATCGTGGATATGATCACCGAAGGGGAGATCGGGCTCATCTTGAACACCCCTTCGGGCTCCGAGGCCCGCGGGGACGGTTATGAGATCCGTGCCGCTGCGACCAGTGTGGGCACCCCGATCATCACCACCGTGGCCGAATTCGGTGCCGCGGTGCAGGCGATCAGCGCGCTGCGTCACTACAACTGGGATGTCACCAGCTTGCAGGAGCACCCAGATCTGCTCTCGGATGTGAGCAATGTCTAATTTCGGTACCACCCTACGCGTGGCCATGGACACCCATGGCCCGCTCTGTGTGGGCATCGACCCACACCCCGGGCTGCTTGAAGCTTGGGGTGTGGGGGATACCGTGACCGGGTTGCGCCGTTTCTCACTCGATGCCATCGAAGCTTTGAGTGGCGTGGCGGCGATCGTCAAACCACAGGTGGCACTCTATGAGCGTTTCGGTTCGGCAGGTTTTGCGGTGCTCGAAGAAACCTTGGCGCTGGCTAAGGAAAAGAACCTGCTGACCTTGGCTGATGCTAAGCGCGGGGATATTGGTTCAACCATGGCTGCGTATGCCAGCGCCTGGCTGAGCGATTCGTCCCCGTTGGCTGCCGACGCGGTGACGCTCAGCCCGTACCTGGGGTACGAGTCGCTGCGCCCGGCCCTTGACCTAGCCGCAGAAACTGGCCGGGGTGTGTTCGTCTTGGGGCTGACCTCCAATCCGGAAGGTCCTAGCGTGCAGCATGTGGGCGGGGATGCTTCGGTGGCCAAGCGCATCATCGACGCGGTCACCGCAGAGAACGCGCAAGCCGATGAGTTGGGCCACGTGGGACTGGTCATTGGTGCCACGGTGGGCGATGCCCCGGCCAAATTGGGTATTGATTTGGCCGCCAGCAAGGCACCGCTGTTGACTCCGGGGCTCGGTGCTCAAGGAGCGACGGCACGTGATCTTGCCGACTCTTTCGCCGGGTGTTTTTCTCAGGTGTTAGCTACCAGCAGCCGAGATATTCTCAAGGCCGGACCGGACCTTGCCGCTCTGCGTGCTCGCGCGGTGGCGGTCCGTGAGGAATTGATCTCTGTAAGTTAACCGTTTTGGGTAGTCAGATCGCGCTGTGGCAACTAAAGTTTCTGGTAGCCACAGCGCGATTACTCTTGCAATCGAGGCAATTGCTGGTTACGTTGACAACATGGCCTTAGTCCACAACTCGATGAAGGATGGCTAAAAATGGTACTACGAGAACTATCAGATGAAGATCGGATCCGTGCTCGTGCCAAGGCGCTAGCAGCCCGAACCCGCCGTGCCGAAATCAAAGCCCAATTCAGCACCGGCAAAATCTCCATCACCGAAGTACTAGACTTGGTGTACGAAGATGAAGCAGTAGGGCGCATGCGTGTCATGGACCTGCTCGAATCGGTACCCGGCGTGGGCGAAGTCCGTGCCGCCAACCTGTTGGATCGCCTGGGCATTTCCCCTTCGCGCCGACTGCGTGGGCTGGGACGTAAACAGCGTGTGGCCATCACCGAGCACTTCAAGCAATCGCCACCCAAAACGAAAGCGTAGTCAATGACCCCAGCGTCGGTAACAGTTCTAGCCGGCCCCACGGCCGTAGGCAAGGGAACAGTCTCCACCTACATCCGTGAGAACTATCCGCAGGTCTGGTTGTCGGTTTCGGCAACGACCCGTGATCCGCGCCCGGGGGAGGTGGAAGGGGTTCACTACTTCTTTGTGGGCCCACAACGCTTTGGCGAGCTTGTCGAATCGGGCGAGATGCTCGAATGGGCGGTCGTGCACGGCCAAAACAGTTACGGCACGATCCGTTCAACGGTCGAAAAGGCTGTGGCCGAGGGTAAGAAGGTCCTGTTAGAGATCGATCTGCAAGGTGCCCGTCAGGTCAAAGAGACCATGCCGGATGCGCAGTTCGTGTTCTTGGCCCCGCCTTCCTGGGACGAATTGGTGCGGCGTTTGATCGGTCGCGGCACCGAAACCACCGAAGAACAGCAGCGGCGTCTAGAAACCGCTAAACTAGAACTTGCAGCGGAATCCGAATTCGACGTCACCATTGTCAATGACAGTGTGTCGCGTGCCGCCGAAGAGCTTGTGGCCCGTATGGGGCTAAACGAAAAATAAGGGGAGTCTTGTGACTGAAAACCTCGAAGGAATCATTAATCCTTCAATTGACTCATTGCTGACCAAGGAAGAGTCAAAGTACGCGCTGGTGCTGAATTCGGCTAAGCGCGCCCGCCAGATCAACGCCTACTACGCACAGCTGAATGAAGGCCTGTTCGAGTACGTTGGCCCACTGGTGGAAACTAAGCTCAACGAAAAGCCGTTGACTATTGCTCTGCGCGAGCTGAACGAGGGCCTGCTGAAGGTCACTCCGGCCGAAGCCGAGTAGTACCCACATCGCATGGATGGCGTCCCACTTCATTGGTGGGCGCCATCCGCTTTTAACCTTGAGGATTGTTCTTGAAGAGAATTGTGCTGGGCGTCTCCGCCGGAATCGCTGCCTATAAGTCCGTGCTCCTGCTCCGCCTGCTGCGCGAAGCCGGACACCATGTAGATGTCATCCCGACCGATAATGTCGCCCAGTTCGTGGGCAATGCGACTTTTGAGGCGCTCAGCGGTAACCCAGTGACCTCCAACGTCTTTGACGCGGTGGACACCGTGAACCATGTGCGCTTGGGGCAAGAGGCCGATCTGGTGCTGGTGGTTCCAGCTACTGCCGATCTGTTGGCTAAGGCCGCGACCGGGTTGGCCGATGATCTGCTCACCGGCACCCTGTTGGCCACCCAAGCCCCGGTGGTGATGGCCCCGGCCATGCACACCGAAATGTGGCAGCATCCCGCGACCACCGCCAACGTTGCTACCTTGCGCGAACGCGGTGTACACATTATCGAACCGGCGGTGGGACGCCTCACCGGCAAGGATTCCGGGCCTGGACGACTTCCAGAACCCGAAGAGATTTTTGAACAGATCCAAAGCTACTTGAACGATCCGGTACTGAAGGGCAAGAAAATCCTGATTACCGCCGGTGGGACACGGGAACCCTTGGACCCGGTGCGTTTCCTAGGCAACCGTTCCTCGGGACGCCAGGGCGTGGCGCTGGCGCAAGCCGCCCGCGACGCTGGAGCGATCGTGACTCTGATCGCGACGCATTTGGAAGTCGCAGCCCCGCACGGGGTAACCCTGATCCATGCCTCCTCGGCATTGGAATTGCGGGAGGCCGTGTTCACCCACGCGCCGGGTCAAGATGTGCTGATCATGAACGCCGCTGTAGCAGACTTCCGCCCGGCCAGCATCGAGACAGCTAAAATTAAGAAACGCGATGAGCACTCGGCACCCATCATTGAGCTGGTGCGTAACCCGGATATTCTCGCTGAAGTTGTTGCCGCTCGAGCTAACGACAGCCAGCTACCGGCCCTGATTGTCGGTTTCGCCGCGGAGACCGGCGATGCCGAAGGGAGCGTGCTGGACTACGGCCGGGCGAAGCTGGCGAAAAAGGGTTGTGAAATCTTGGTGGTGAACGAAGTGGGCGCAACTAAAACCTTCGGCGCCGAAACCAATGACGCCACCATCCTCTTTGCCGACGGAAGTGAAGCGGTCACTGCGGCCGGAAGTAAACTTCAGGTGGCGCGCACCGTCATAAACCAGTTGGCTAACGCAATATAACGCAAAGCACGTGTCATAAGTGATCAGAACCATGTCGCGAAAGTTCATTCAACGACTTGGGTGCCGCTAAAGGGTCAGTCCGACCAGATAGAGTATTTACGTGACTTCATCTACCCCAGAACTACGCCTGTTTACCTCGGAATCTGTAACCGAGGGACACCCGGATAAGATCTGCGATCAGATCTCCGACGCCATCTTGGATGCCATGCTGGCGCAGGATCCGAACTCCAAGGTCGCGGTGGAAACCCTGACCACCACCGGCCTGGTCCATGTTGCCGGTGAGGTAACCACCGACGGTTATGTAGAAATCCCCGAGATTGTCCGCCGCACCATCTTGGATATCGGCTATGACTCCTCGGCCAATGGTTTCGATGGGGCCCGCTGTGGCGTGTCGGTCTCAATTGGTCAGCAGTCTCAGGAAATCCATGACGGTGTTTTCAACTCCTTGGAGTCACGCCAGGGTACCGCCAAGGACCCCCGTGATTTGCAGGGTGCTGGCGACCAGGGACTGATGTTTGGCTATGCCTCGGATGAAACCGATTCGCTGATGCCAACCCCCATCTTCCTGGCTCACCGACTTTCCGAACGGTTGACTCAGGTGCGCAAGAACGCGCGCTTGCCACTGCTGCGCCCGGACGGTAAAACTCAGGTCACTATTGGTTACGACGGAGACAAGCCAGTCTCGATCGACACTGTGGTGGTCTCCAGCCAGCACGCTGCCGAATACGAGCTGGAGACGCTGAAAGCCGATTTACTCGAAGAAGTAGTCACCCCGGTCTTGGAGAAGTCCGGTTTGGATACCTCGCAGACCAAGATCATCTTGAACCCTTCCGGCCCGTTCATCATCGGCGGACCGGTCGGTGACGCCGGATTGACCGGACGAAAGATCATTGTGGACACCTACGGTGGTTTTGCCCGCCACGGTGGTGGCGCATTCTCGGGTAAGGATCCCTCGAAGGTCGACCGTTCGGCCGCTTACGCCATGCGTTGGGTAGCCAAGAATGTGGTGGCCGCTGGTTTGGCACGCCGCGCCGAAGTCCAGATCGCCTACGCGATCGGCGTGGCCCGTCCGGTGGGACTCTACGTGGAAACCTTCGGCACCGAGACCGTTGACCCGTTGAAGATCACCCGGGCCATCAACGAAATCTTTGACCTGCGTCCGCTGGGCATCATCGAAGATCTGGATCTGAAGCGCCCGATCTACCAGAAGACCGCCGCTCACGGTCACTTCGGCCGCGACGATAACGATTTCACTTGGGAGCGTTTGGACAAGGTTGAGGCGCTACGCGCTTGGTTCAACGTTTAGCCCGTTGAGGACTGCTTCGTGTCACAGGACGCACTAATCGCAGCACCCGAGCCAGCAGCCATAAAGCTGGTGGCTCGGGTGCTGATTGATTCTCCGGTCCCACACTTGGACCGGCCCTTTGACTACATTGTTCCTGCTTCACTCCATGAAAGTATTGGGGTGGGTATGCGGGTCAAAATTCCATTCTCTGGACGGCAACTCGACGGGCTGGTCACCGAGCTCATCCGCGATATGCGCCCCGAGTTCAAGCTGCGTGAACTGGGAAAGCTGGTCTCACCCACCCAAGTCCTCTTCCCAGAGATACTGGGCTGTGCCGAGCTTATCGCCGAACGCTATGCCGGAACCCTCTGGGATGTGGTCCGCTCAGCAATTCCTGCCCGGGCCGCCCGGGTCGAAAAAGAAACGCGGGAAGTCGTCCAGCTGGTTCTCGAAGAACCAGATGACAATCAGCTGTCCCACTATGCTGGGGGAGAACGGTTCCTTGAACATCTCGGCCACGGCGAACGGGTGCGCGCAGTTACCAGCTGGGTCCCCAACTTCGCCGGGTCATGGCCCGGATTCCTAGTTGATGCCGCTCGTCCGGTGCTCAGGCGTAGTCACGCGGTACTCATCATCGTGCCCGACGCCGCAGACCTCGTGCGGCTGAGCAGCTATCTGGATGCAACTATCGGTTCTGCGGCATACGCCCGGCTACAGGCCGAAGATGGGCCGACTCCGCGCTACCGTAACTTCTTGCGTGCCATTAGTGGGGAGGTTTCCCTCGTCATCGGTACGCGTTCCGCGGCCCTTTGCCATGTCCCGGACCTTGAACTGATCATCCTCTGGCAGGACAGCGACCAGTCGCACCGCGAGCAACGGGCTCCATACCAGCACAGTCGAGAAGTTGCGTTGCTCCGCAGTCAGCATAGCGACTGCTCCTTGCTGATTGCCTCCAGCTCGCGCAGTGTTGAAGCCCAGCGGCTGGTGGACACTGGGTGGGCTGAGGAGCTGAAGCTACCCCGAGATCTGCTCCGTGCTCGTGTGGCTCGAGTTGTCGCCACCACCAACGACTTTGAGCTCGAACGTGATCCCATGCTGGCTCGCGCACGTATACCTTCTTTAGCGTGGCGGGAGGCAAGCAAGGCGCTGGAAACCGGGCCGGTGCTAGTCCAGGTCGCCCGTACCGGTTTCGTGCCGGCGCTGGCTTGTCAGGACTGCCGTAGCTTCGCACGCTGCCCCGACTGCCAAGGCCCGTTACAAATCTCGGGAACCAACAGTTCAATCAACTGCAAATGGTGCGGTATTTATTACCGTAATCACCGGTGTGCGAACTGTTCCTCCCCACGACTTCGCGCCGTGAGCATCGGTGCACAGCGCACCGCCGAAGAACTGGGGCAGGCCTTTACCAAGGTTCCGGTGATTTCCTCCACCGGAGCGAAACCGGTCCGTAATATCCCAGATAAGCCAGCTCTTGTGGTTGCGACCCCGGGCGCCGAACCCACCGCAGAGAACGGTTATGGGGCGGTGTTATTGCTTGATGCCGATAAAATGTTGGCCCACGATTCGCTGCGCAACGCCGAACAAGTGCTGACGCGGTGGTTCACCGCTGCGGCTCTGGCCCAGAGTCAGGGAACTGTGGTGCTCACTGGAAACCCCAGCCCCGCGGGAGCGGCTCTGGTTCGCTGGGATCCTGCCGGATTTGCCGAACGTGAACTGATTGAACGTCACCAGATCGGGCTGCCCCCGGCGGTGCGATCGGCAATTGTCAGCGGACCCGGAGCTGAACGCTTCGTTTCGGCTTTAAGCGCCCCGGTGCGGGTTCATGGGCCGAGCATTGCTGAAGAAACTCATGAGCATCGCTATGTCTTGTTTTTCTCGTATGCGGATGGCCCAGAAGTCACTGGCGCTTTACGCGCCTTGCGGGCAAGGATGTCAGCGGCCAAGGAACCTCTCGTTAACCTTGCCGTTGACCCCGACGAAGTGTTGTAAGTGGCTGGCTCGAAGCCCGCATGAGTATGGTTCGGGGCTAGAACTGGATCACGCAGCGAGTCGCTGAAGGAAGCAGCGGATAGCTGTGGCGGTTTCTTCGGCCTTTTCGTAATGGATCAGATGGCCCACCTCAGGCAGCATGACTAGTTCCGCGTCCGGGAAAACGGAGCGCAGCTCTTCTTGGGTGGTGGGGCTTCCCATCTCATCCAGCTCGCCACCCACCATTAAGACTGGCTCGGCGATCCCCGGTGCCCACTGCTGGACCGTGTGGCTAATCGATGCCTGATAGGCCTGCGCGAGAGTCTGACGGTTGGCGAACCCACCGAAATAGGCGCGATGCTGCTCACGCACATAACGGCGGATCTGCGGATCCCTGCTCTTGGTCATGAACGCGCTCATCGCATCGGTCACCAAGGAGGAGCGTAGAATCGCCTCACCGATATTACCCGGCATTTTGGCGCAGAGCGAATAGAACTTGCTCGCCAGAGTGGCAACGAGTCGTTGCGAAGATTCAAGGGGCGGCTCGGAAATCGGGTTGATCAGGACCAGCGCCGCAAACTCACGCAAAGTTGCTAACTTAGCGGCCACTAATGAGCCGAAGGAGTGTCCCACCAGCACCACGTGCCCACCGAGTTCCAACTCGGCGCACAACTCATCAAGCACCCGCGCGTACTGTTCCACATCGTGTGTTTGGTTCATCGCGGTGGAGGAGCCGAAGCCAGGCAGATCGGGAATGATCAGGGTATAGTCGCGAAGCTCTTCGCTGATTCGTTCAAGCCCATGGTGGTCACCCCGGAATCCATGCACCGCGAAGATCACTCCGGCCGGGGTGGGGGAGGCGCTGGGGTAGCTATAAACCTTCATGCTCGAACCTTGATGATGATGTGTGGACACGAGGACTTCACGAAAGCTCATATCTTCAATTTTAACCAGCAGGTGCCGACAATTTGATGTTGCCTTCCCCGGAGCCGAATTTTTACGCCAGCGGCCAAAGACCGATTGTGGTGTCGCTAAATCCTGTAGTGGGCCTGACGCGCAAGCTCAGCAGCGCAGGGGGAAAGGACCCGTTCGGGGGACAGTGCGGCTGGCCCCTCACTGTCATCCCAACTTGCGGGTAGGTTCACTACATTTTGGTTGACCTGAGCGTTCGACAACTAGCAGACTGGACGTGAGACGGAAAGCGGCCAGTGAAGGGAGCCCACACATCGTGATTCGGGAGCAATTAGAGAGATTACGTGAGCGGCCCGAAGCTCAGGTACTGATCGTTGGTGGCGGGATCAATGGTGTAGCGACTTTCCGCTATCTGGCAATGCAGGGAATCGATGTGGCTCTGGTCGAACGGGGCGATTATTGTCAGGGAGCATCCGGCGCCAGTTCACACATGATTCACGGGGGGATTCGCTATCTGGAGAATGGTGAATTCCGGCTCGTCCACGAATCGGTGCGAGAACGCAATACGCTCTTGGAAATCGCCCCGCACTATGTCAAACCCTTACGTACCACCATCCCGATTTTTTCCACCTTCTCCGGCCTCTTCTCCGCGCCGCTGCGCTTTTTAACCCACCGCCAAGGCAAGGCAAGTGAACGCGGTGCCCTGCTGATCAAGGCGGGACTGGTCATGTACGACATTTTTGCCGGGATTAGTGGTCGAAATACCCCGTGGCACAATTTCACTTGGGGTCAGGCCGCACGCAAAGATCTCCCCGAACTACGCCAAGACGTGAAGTACACCGCCACCTACTTTGACGCATCGGTCCATAACCCCGAACGCCTGACCTTGGATTTGCTGCGCGATGGACTGGCGGAGCCAATTCAGGCTCGAGCCAGCAACTACGTATCGCTGACCGGGTTCCGCGACGGACGGGCCCAGCTACGCGATGAACTCACCGGTGAAGAGTTTGACTTTGGTGCCGATGTCATCTTCAACGCGACCGGCGCGTGGGTGGATTTAACCACTGAGCAGCTTGGAATGCAGACCAACTGGACCGGTGGAACCAAGGGTTCGCATATTGTCTTAGATCACCCGGAACTGCTCGCAGCCACCGGCGGCCGAGAGATCTTTTTCGAGCATTCCGACGGCCGAATCGTGCTGATCTATCCACTCCTAGACCGGGTGCTGGTGGGCACCACCGATCTAGAACACGATATGCGTGAGCCAGCGGTTTGCACCGAGGAAGAAGTCGAGTATTTTTTCCGGTTGATCCAACACGTCTTCCCGAACATCACGGTGGATCGCAAAGACATTGTTTACCGTTTCTCCGGGGTACGACCGCTACCGCATCACGACGACACCGCACCGGGCTTCGTCTCGCGGGATTATCAGGTCAAAGAAACCCGGCTCACCGATCGAACCGTCATGTTTTCGTTGATCGGTGGCAAGTGGACAACTTTCCGGGCCTTAGCCGAAACTTTGGGTGATCGGGCTCTGAAATATTTGCGAGCCGACCGGATCCACAGCACGGTCGGTGTGCACATTGGTGGCGGTAAGAACTTCCCCCGCACCCAAGAAGACATGGATCGTTGGGTTCAGCAACGCGCATCGCAGGTGGGGGAATTCCGAGCGGGCGTGCTCTTAGAACGCTATGGCACGCGGGCCGATGAGGTGTTGGCGGCGCTCGGGCACGAGGAGCAGGTGTTACAGCACAGTCCCGAGCTTTCGGTTCAGGAGCTGAAATATCTGGTCCGCGAAGAACAAGTGGCAAAGCTTGCCGACGTGTTTATTCGCCGCACCGATCTGGCCTTCCGTGGCCTAGTGAATCGTGAATTGGCCGAAGAAGTCGCCGAGATTCTCGGCGCGGAGCTGGATTGGTCGCACACCCAAACGCACGAACAAGTCAGCGAGTGTTTAGCCCTACTGAGCCAGCAGCACGATGCAGCGGTACTGTAGTCGGTAACACCACTGGTCACGGCGGAAGATGAGGATAACGAGATTGAGCCCGAAATACGTGTTAGCCATTGATCAGGGCACCACCAGTTCCCGGGCGATCATTTTCGATCATGCGGGCCAGCTGGTGTCGGTGGGCCAGCAGGAACACCGGCAGATTTTCCCCGCCGCCGGGTGGGTGGAACACGATGCCACCGAAATCTGGCGCAACACCCGGGAGGTTATCGGTAAAGCGCTGGGCACCGCGAACCTGACTCGGCATGACATCGTGGCCGTGGGCATCACCAACCAGCGTGAGACCACCGTGGTGTGGGACCGCCATACCGGTCAACCAGTCCACCATGCGATCGTTTGGCAGGACACCCGCACCCAGAAAATCGTCGATGAGCTGGCCGCTGATGGGGGAGTGGATCGTTACAAGCAACGTGTCGGGTTACCATTGGCCACCTACTTTTCGGGTACCAAAATCAAATGGATCCTCGATAACGTGGACGATGCGCGAGCCCGGGCCGAAGCCGGAGATTTACTCTTTGGCACCACCGACACCTGGGTACTGTGGAACCTGACCGGCGGCCCAGCCGGGGGAGTACACCTCACCGATGTCACCAACGCCTCGCGCACCATGTTCATGGATTTAGAGACCCTGCAATGGGATGAGCAGATCCTTGCTGACTTCACCGTGCCACGCTCGATGATGCCCGAGATCCGCTCCTCCTCCGAAATCTACGGGCAGGTACATGAGAGCCAATTACTGGCCGGCACCCCGGTGTGCGGTATTCTCGGCGACCAGCAGGCGGCCACCTTCGGGCAAGCGGCCTTCAGTGCGGGGCAGGCTAAGAACACCTACGGCACCGGCTGTTTCCTGATCTTCAACACCGGTGAAGACATCGTGCACTCAGATAATGGGCTACTGACCACGATGGCCTACCAACTCGGGGAGCAAGCACCGGTGTACGCGCTGGAAGGTTCCATCGCGGTCGCCGGATCCCTGGTGCAATGGCTGCGCGATAATCTGGGTCTGATTTCGCGTGCCTCTCAGATTGAAGAGCTGGCCGAACAGGTGGAAGACAACGGCGGGGTCTATATCGTCCCGGCCTTCTCCGGACTTTACGCACCCTATTGGCGCTCCGATGCCCGCGGGGTGATTGTGGGGCTCACCCGATATGCGAATAAGTCACATATCTCGCGGGCCGCCCTGGAGGCCACCGCATTCCAAACTCGCGAAGTGTTGGATGCGGTCAACGCCGACGTAGCTGTTCCGCTCACCGAATTGAAGGTGGATGGCGGGATGGTGGCCAACGATAAGCTCATGCAATTTCAGTCCGATGTGCTCGGGGTGCCGGTCTTGCGGCCCCGGGTGACCGAAACCACCGCGCTGGGGGCCGCCTACGCGGCCGGTTTAGCCGTCGGGTTCTGGGAAAACCTAGAAGACCTGGAAAAGAACTGGTCCGAGGATCAACGCTGGGAACCTACGCTGAGTGAGGCAGACCGCGAGCGAAAGCTTCGGGTGTGGAAGAAGGCGGTGACCCGCACTTTCGACTGGGTGGATGAAGACACCGAAATTTCCTAACCACCGCGTTCGCCAGCGCACGAGCCACTTGCGAGCCCCGGGGGTTCAGGACCGAGCTGAGGCGTGCTCGACAGTGCACCAAGGCCGGGTCTTCGATGCGCTTCGGCGCGTGCTGTTGCGGTAGAATCGCGGTATGCATTCCCAGTTTCACCTAGTCTAAGGTGGCGCACCCCGAAGCTTTTCGGCTCGGGTCATCGCGCACTCTGGGTCAGACCAATCAATTGAGCAAGTTTGTGAGACGAGCTAAGTGACATCATCGACGCACGAGACGAATACGTACGACTTCCAGTCCATGGAAGCCAAATGGGCCCCTATTTGGGAAGATCTTAAGGTCTTCAAGCCCAAGGAAGATGGATCGGCCGAACGTCGTTACGTGCTAGACATGTTCCCTTACCCGTCCGGTGATCTCCATATGGGTCACGCCGAAGCGTTCGCCATGGGTGATGTGGTGGCTCGTTATTGGAAGCTCAAGGGCTACGACGTGATGCACCCAATCGGATGGGACTCCTTCGGTCTGCCGGCCGAGAACGCCGCGATCAAGCGCAACGCCCACCCATCGGAGTGGACTTACGCCAACATTGACACGCAGGCCGCCAGCTTCAAGAGATACGCCATTTCCGCGGACTGGGACCGCCGTCTGCACACCTCGGATCCCGAGTACTACCAGTGGACCCAGTGGCTGTTTAATCGTTTCTACGAAAAGGGTCTGGCCTACCGCAAGAACCACCCGGTGAACTGGTGCCCGAAGGACCAGACCGTGCTGGCCAACGAGCAGGTTGTTAACGGCGCCTGTGAACGGTGCGGCACCGAGGTCACCAAGAAGGCGCTGAACCAGTGGTACTTCAAGATCACCGACTACGCCGACCGTCTGCTTGAGGACATGGAGCAGCTCAAGGGTCACTGGCCAGAGCGTGTGCTGTTGATGCAGAAGAACTGGATCGGTCGTTCCGAAGGCGCCGAGGTGACCTTCACCATTGAGGCCACCGACGATAAGCCAGCCAAGGACATCCCGGTTTACACCACCCGTCCGGACACGCTCTTCGGGGCAACCTTCATGGTGGTGGCCGCCGACGCTGAGCTGGCTAATGAGCTGGTCACCGAGCAGCAGCGTGCTGCCTTGGAAAGCTACCAGGAGCAGGTCACTCACCTGTCCGAAATTGAGCGCCAGAACACCGAGCGGGAGAAGACCGGCGTGTTCACCGGACGCTACGGCATCAACCCGCTATCCGGGGAGAAGCTGCCGATCTGGGCTGCTGACTACGTGCTGGCCGATTACGGTACCGGCGCGATCATGGCGGTGCCCGCGCACGATCAGCGCGACCTGGATTTCGCCCGCACTTTCGACCTGCCAGTCCGCGTAGTGGTCAACACCGGGGAAGAAGACCCCCAGGTTAGTGGCGTGGCTACCGCCGGGGACGGTGAACTGATCAACTCCGGTGAGCTCAATGGGCTGGGCAAGGAAGCGGCGATCGCCAAGGCTATCGAGATCGTGGAAACTGCTGGCACCGGCAAGCACACGGTGAACTTCCGGCTGCGCGACTGGCTGCTTTCCCGCCAGCGTTTCTGGGGCACCCCCATCCCGATCATTCACTGCGCCGACTGTGGTGAAGTCCCGGTACCCGATGATCAGCTGCCGGTGCGTTTGCCGGATAACCTGCGCGGTGAAGATCTGGCCCCGAAGGGCACCAGCCCGCTGGCCGCCGCGGAGGACTGGGTCAACGTGGCATGCCCAACCTGTGGCAAGGACGCCAAGCGCGACACCGACACCATGGACACCTTCGTGGACTCCTCGTGGTACTTCCTGCGTTTCGTCTCGCCGAACTACACCGAGGGCCCATTCGACCCGCAGGCCGTCCGTGACTGGATGCCGGTGGGTCAGTACGTGGGTGGTGTGGAGCACGCCATCTTGCACTTGCTCTACTCCCGTTTCTTTACCAAGGTCATCTACGATCTGGGTCTGATTGACGCCACCGAACCATTCAGCGCCCTGTTGAACCAGGGACAGGTACTCAACGGCGGTAAGGCCATGAGTAAGTCCTTGGGTAACGGTGTGGATCTGGGCGAACAGTTGGACAAGTACGGTGTGGACGCCGTGCGGCTGACCATGGTTTTCGCCTCCCCACCGGAGGACGACGTGGACTGGGCCGACGTGTCGCCAGCCGGTTCACAAAAGTTCTTGGCTCGCGCCTGGCGACTAGCTCAGGATGTCACCAGTGCGCCGGGAGTGGACTACCGCACC
Source organism: Glutamicibacter uratoxydans (assembly GCF_050753455.1). Taxonomy (GTDB): domain Bacteria; phylum Actinomycetota; class Actinomycetes; order Actinomycetales; family Micrococcaceae; genus Glutamicibacter; species Glutamicibacter uratoxydans_A. The sequence continues at coordinate 1,780,010 of NZ_CP192736.1, read as the reverse complement.
GGGGACAAGGCGCTACGTCAGATTACCCATCGCACCGTGCACGAGTCGGCGCAGCTACTGGATTCGAATAAGTTCAACGTGGTGATCGCTAAGACCATGGAGCTGGTCAACGCCACCCGTAAGACCATCGACTCCGGTGCCGGGGCCGCCGATCCAGCCGTCCGCGAAGCCACCGACGTGGTCGCTCAGTTGCTCAGCCTCTTCGCCCCGTACACCGCGGAGGACATGTGGGCCCAGCTCGGTTACGAACCAAGCGTGTCCAACAGTCTGTGGCCTACCGTGGATGAATCCTTGCTGGTCGATGACACCATTACCGCAGTGGTGCAGATCAAGGGCAAGGTTCGGGCACGTCTGGAGGTCCCAGTGGACATCAGCGAAGCCGATCTGGAAGCCGCAGCCCTAGCCCACGAGAACGTGGTGCGGATGCTGGATGGCAAGGCTCCGCTGAAGGTGATTGTGCGCGCTCCAAAGCTCGTCAACGTGGTGCCAGCGCCGTAAGCTGACAATTATGAGTGATCGCTCGACCGGGTCACGTGCCGGATGGTTCCCGAAATTCCGTCCAGCACGTGACCCGGCGCGCTCTAAAATTGGGATCGTCACCGATTCCTCGGCCTGCCTATCCGGCCCTTGGCTGGAATACCCGGACTTTACGGTGCTCTCCATCCCGGTGATCGTCGACGACGTCATTCATCAAGATGACCCACAGGCACTGCTGATGGGTCTGGCCATGGGGCAGGCGGTGCGTACCTCACGCCCCTCGCCGGGACATTTCATCCACGCCTACCGGCAACTGGCCGCCGCCAGATGCGAAAAGATCATCTCGGTACACATGTCCGCTTCACTGTCCGGGACCTATGAATCCGCCCGCCTCGCCGCCGGTGAGGTGGACGTTCCGGTTACCGTGGTGGACTCCCGCACCGTGGCGTTGGCTCTGGGCTTCGCCGTACGCAAAATGCTCTCCCGGCGTGCCGCCGGAGCAGGTTTCGAAGAACTCGTGGACATCGCCCGCGCTGCCGAAGATAACCAAGTGTTTTTCGCGGTCCCCTCCTTGGAGCAACTGCGCCGCGGTGGACGCATCAGCGCACTGTCAGGGGTGCTCGGGAGCCTGCTAAGCGTCAAACCCATTCTTTCGATTAGCGCCGGTACCATTCAGGCGGTCGAAAAGCCCCGCACGTTCCCTCGCGCTTTGGCACGGATTGTGGCTCTGGCACGGGACGCAGCCGAGACTGCGCAGACCGATCTCGATGTGGGTGTCATGCATTTCGGGGCGCTGGAAGAAGCTGAAGAAATCAGCGAACAGCTCAAGGATTTAAGTGATCGGCCGGTTGTCTTAGAAGATTTGCCTGCGGTCTTGGCAGCGCACACCGGTATCGGAGTGGTCGCTGCCTGTATCGCCCCGAACTATCCACAGCCGGCCGAAGGTACGTAACCCGGCTGCCGCTCACCGGCCACACTGGCTGGCATGGGCCGGCACAATATTTTCTCCACGAGCGCTCCGCGTCCCTCGCGGATCCGCTTCGCCGTGTCCCGGGCGGCCGCAATCACCGTGGTCTTGGCAGTCATCACCTGGGTCAGCCTGTCAATCCTGTTCAATTCCAGCGAACCCACCGAGCAGCTACTGAGCGTCGAGACCGAACAAGAGCAACTCGGGGCGCCTCCTTCCACGCCACCCCCAGAACCAGATACTGCCCAAACCCTAACTGTGCATGTGGTCGGCGAGGTGAACCGCCCCGGAGTCTACGAGCTACCCAGCGGATCGCGCATCAATGATGCTATTCAGGCCGCCGGAGGAATGAACTCAGAAGCCCGCCCGGAACTCCTGAACTTGGCCTCGGTGCTGGTGGACGGGCAACAAATCTTTCTTCCCGGACCTCAGGATGCGGGGATACCGCCAGGTTTCGCCCCGGCCGGTAGCGCCCAGCCCAGCCAGTCCGGCCAGCCCGCAGACGGTCTCATTAACATTAATCAGGCCGATGCCGAGACCCTGACCCGGCTACCGGGGATCGGCCCGGCACTGGCCGGACGAATTATCGATTTTCGTGAAGCGAACGGGCCCTTCACCTCGGTCGAGGAATTGGATGAGGTTACCGGGATTGGGTCGGTGCTGGTCGGTAAGCTCCAGGATCTGGTTCAGGTGCCATGAACATCGACTTCCGCGGACTCTGGCTCTTAGCTGGCGCATGGTTGGCGGCGTGGTTCCTCCCACCGATCTGGGTGGTAGTGCCCTGTCTACTGAGCGTTGCCCTGCTTTTTGCACTGGCCGCACGCACCCAGCATGACCGTAGCTATGCTGCACCCTGGTTCACTGGCCCGTTATTGTTGCTCACTGCTGCGGTGGCAGTGATGGTGGGGAACCTGGGACACACCACCTGCCACCTGCCACTGACAGACTCCGCGACCTTGCGGGTGATGTGGGAATACTCCGATACGCCGCGCACTTCGGACGACGGACTGTTCAAAGGCCGGGCAGAACTGCTTGGCTACCGGGATTCAGAGAACTGGGTGAGCTGCGAGGCCCAAATTTACGTCACTGCGCATCAGCCACCACCGGCGGGCGCCCGCAGCTTCACCTCATTGATGCGGCTAGAATCCACCGGCGCCCGCAGCGCGATCCGCTACTGGGGGACCGTCACCGGGCCACTAAGCATGCACACTGCCGCCGTAGCAAGTCGTAGCGATGGAGTTAAAGAAGCGTTTGCCGCCGCCGTCGAATCACTACCGGACTCGGCTCAAGCCTTATTGCCGGGGATGCTCTACGGGGATAGGTCACTACAGGATGACCGGCTCACCGAGGCGATGAAAGCCACCGGGTTGAGCCACCTGACTGCCGTCAGTGGGTCCAATTGCGCCATCGTTGGCGGGATCGTCATGCTGATCCTCCGAGCATTGGGTGCCATGCGTTTGCTAGTGCTCAGCGGACTAGCCGTAAGCCTTGTGCTGTTCACCTTGCTGGTCGGACCCGAACCCAGCGTGCTGCGGGCCGCGGTGATGGGGGCGATCGCCGCCGTCAGCCTGCATTTTGGACGTGGTCGAGCCAGTCTCGGGATCTTATGCCTGAGCGCGACCTTGCTCCTGCTGATTAGCCCCGAACTGGCCGCCGAGGCAGCCTTTGCACTCTCTGTCTTGGCCACCTTAGGAATCATTGTTTTCGCTCCACCGATCACCGTCTTTCTTTCCCGCGCTGTGCCACAGTTCGTGGCTCAACCCATCGCGATCTGTGCCGCAGCACAACTGACCTGCCTACCGGTCATTATCGCTCTATCCGAGAAATTCAGTTTGTACTCGATCCCGCTGAATCTACTGGTGACCGCAGTGATCCCGCTGATCACGGTCCTCGGAATCCTGTGTGTTGCATTGGTTCTCGCGGCCCCTGCTTTAGTGAATCTGCTGGTTTGGATCCCGGGAGTTCCAGCCTGGGGGATTGGTGAACTGGCGCTCTGGGCCGTGTCCTGGCCCGGCGCGCAACGTCCCTGGCCACCGGGTGCGTTCGGGGTCCTTTTAGCCACCGGATTCACACTCGGGTTCGGCATAGTCATTCTCACCGTAATGCACGCAGAACACCCTTGGTTGCGCCGCCTGGGGAGTAAAATTCTCGTTTTCGGCATGGTCGCACTCTGCGCCTTGCTGCTTCCTGCCACCTCACTAATTCGACCCACGCCACCTCATTGGCAACTGGCGATGTGTGATGTCGGGCAGGGCGATGCCTTCGTGATTTCCTTGGGAAATCATTCGGGTTGGCTGATCGATACCGGAAGCGCCAACAGTGGGCTATTAAACTGCCTTGATGAATTGGGGATTGAAAAGCTGGAGGCGGTATTCATTACTCACGCGCACGAAGACCATATGGGCGCCCTTCCCGAACTGTTGGCCAGCCCGGTGCCCGTGGCCGAAATCTTCACCTCGGCACCAGTTCCCATGAACCCGCAGCGGCAGCTGCGGCAGGTCCAACAAGGTGATGAGTTCTCCCAAGGCAGCACCACCGTTCGGGTGCTCGGCCCGGATCCTGAGGGGATCTCCTCGGCAAGCATTAATGACACCTCCTTGGTATTGCTCCTCGAATTCAGGATTGCGGATCGCACATATAGTTTCCTCAGCGCAGGGGACATGGAGGAACACGCCATGTCGAAGCTACTTGATGAGCTCACGCAACAAGAAATCACCGTGCTGAAGGCCTCACATCATGGGGCACGTAACGGTGGAACACAGATCATAGAACACTTCACACCCCGACTGTTGCTGATTTCGGTGGGTGCTGGCAATAACTACGGCCACCCCCATGAGAGCATTCTGCAAGCCGCCCATGAGCAGGGCACCGAAGTGTTACGCAGCGACATTAACGGCACGGTAACGATCACATTTGAGCACGGCAGAGCCACCGCCACCGGAATTGCCGGTCCGGTTCGATAGGATCAGTGAGGCAGGAAAACGGTTTGTAAAGGAACATGATGGCACGCGCGCAAAAATCAGCCGGCATCTCGTGGCGGGAGATCACCCCACAACCACTGATCCTGCTTTCAGGACCCGACGAATATATTGCCTCACGCGCTTTCGAAATCCTCCGCCAACAAGCTTCGGCCCGCGAGGGGATCGAAATCACCCGGCTGTCAGCTTCCTCCTATGAACCCGGTGAGCTGCTCATGGCGACCAGTTCCTCGCTCTTCGCCTCCGCCAACCTCGTTGAAATCCAGGATCTGGCCGGCATGAACGAGTACTTCCTGCGTGATGCACTGGCCTATCTGAAAGATACGCCACCAGAAAATGTACTGATCATGCATCATTCGGGGCAGCGTGGCAAGAAACTGATCGACGCACTGAAACAGGCCGGTGCACTGGTGGTCGATTGTCAGCCCTTGAAACGAGACGCGGAAAAGGTTGATTTCGTCACCGCTGAGTTCAAGGTCGCCAAACGCCGGATCACCAATGATGCGGTTAAGGCCTTGGTTGCCGCGGTCGGTTCATCACTAGCCGAGTTGGGGGCATCGTGCCAACAGCTCATTGCTGACACCACCGGGCTCATCGATCAGGATCTGGTGGACCGGTATTACGGTGGGCGAGTAGAAGCCACCGCCTTTAAGGTAGCGGACGCTGCCATCGCTGGCAACGCCCAACAAGCCCTGGCCACCTTGCGCCACGCCTTAGACACCGGGACCGACCCAATTCCGGTGGTGGCCACGTTGGCGTTGAAGGTCCGTCAACTAGCCAAAGTCTTAGGGGTCAACGAGCCGGTGGCGAAAATGGCCAGTGAGCTTGGCATGGCTCCTTGGCAGGTCCAAGCCGCGCAACAGCAGGCACGCGGGTGGAAGCGTAAGGATGTCGCCGAATGCATCGAGAAGGTGGCGCTCACCGACAGTATGGTCAAGGGTGGTAGCCGTTCGGCGGCCTATGCCCTAGAACAGGCCGTACTTTTTATCGCCGGCAAAGCGCCACACTAGTAAACCCGCTGGCACGCGAGGTCTTAGGAGCCTTCTGGGATGAAGCAACCACGGATTCGCCCGTTCACACTACCTCCGTTGCTACGAGGTGAATTCACAGATCTGAATTCCGGTGAATATCTGGAGCTGCTACATTTCACAGGATTCGCTGCGCCTCTGGATGCAGCGCAACTGCGCTTCGAGGAGTGCCGGTTCAGTTCGTTCAACCTGCAGTCCTTGCTCGACACCCGGCTGTGGCAATGCGTACTCGAGCGCATCGATAGCCCAGTTCTCCACGGAGCTGGTTCATCCCTCAACGCGGTACGCGTGCACCATAGTCGCTTCGGTTCGGCGGATTTTGCGGAAGCAGACCTTGACTCGGTGGTGTTCGAGGATTGCAAATTTGGGTGGTTAAATCTGCGCGGCGCGAAAGTGCGAGACGTATTGTTCAGAAACTGTCAGTTCGACGAAATTGATCTGGGCGGAAACATCGAGCGTGTGAGCTTTGAACAATGCCGAACCAAACAATTGGGCCTGCAGGGAGCCACACTACGGCAGGTTGACATCCGGGGTCTGGATTTTCTCCAGGTTCACGGGTTAGAAAGTTTGCGGGGGAGCAAAATGAGCGGTCAACAATTCAACCTTTTGGCCGAGGATCTGGCCACCCTGCTGGGGATTCAGGTCGAATTCTAGAAATTCTTGAGTCTGCGTGAGGTCCAATAGCTCAGCGAGCAACAAAAAAATCCGGGTTCCTTTGTGGGGAACCCGGATTTCTTGAAGTTTGCTAAAGCTTAGAGGGCGTTAACCTTCTTGGCGATGGCCGACTTGCGGTTAGCTGCGTTGTTCTTGTGCAGAACACCCTTGCTAACTGCCTTATCCAGCTTGCGGCCGGCAACCTGCAGTGCTTCGGTTGCCTTTTCCTTGTCACCGGCTGCAACTGCAGCGTTGACGTTGCGGATCACAGTCTTAACCTCGGAGCGGACTGCGACGTTGCGGACGCGAGCCTTTTCGTTGGTGAGGATGCGCTTCTTCTGGGACTTGATGTTTGCCACTTAATAAACTCTCTCGTTTATTGTCTTATACGGTCGGTAGAGGGTTCATCCTTCAGGCCATCGACTGAGCGGTGTGGGGCACCTATGGCGACCCGAAGGGGGCGTGTCGCCCAACCTGCGCGACACACAACTACAAACTCTATCAGAAGAGTGGGGGCAGTTCGAGTTGTATCCCCGCTCGGCGGCGTGATCTAGCGCATCTTCTCAGCGGGACTTAAACCGTTCGGCAACGAGGCTGAACTGCTCCCGACCAAGCACGGCACCTTCACGTCGCACCGCGTCCGGGGCTAAACGGATCACCCGGTCCAGTTTCACCTCACTAGGCCGGCCCTGGCGGTCCCAGGCACCGCTACCGATGTCCACATAATCGGGATCCCGATGCTTGCCGTTGGTGTTGTCCTTCGAAGTGAGCATAAGTCCAAGCAGCCATTGATCATCCCGCCCCACCAGTAGCACGGGACGGTCCTTGCCCTGAGAATGGTCCTCCTCATAAGGAACCCACCCCCAGACCACCTCGCCCGGATCTGGTTGCCCGTCGAGTTTGGGGCTGTATTCAAAACTGATCCGGCCGCTGTAATCGCCAGGATATCCGCTGAGGTTTTCTCGCGGTGTTGCCCGAGTTGCTGTCCTGGGCCGAGGGGCCGGTGACTTACTAGCGGTGCCCCGGGTCGAGCCGCTGCCGCCCTTGTTGGCGGTCTGTTGTGCACGCGTGATTTCACGGACAACACGATTCAGGGCGGAAAAGAACTTTCGTGCGTTGAATGCCATAGAGCACAAACTATCAGCGCGATCCGCTGCAATAGCGTAGTTTCGGTCAAATCATGACAGAATAGAGACTAAATCCACGTGTACTCAACGTTATTTAGTGAGGTCTGTTTAGGTGTCTCCTATGGCCCGCACCGCACCGGTGCCCGCCGCGACTGATCCTTCGATCATCCGGAACTTCTGCATTATCGCGCACATCGACCACGGCAAGTCGACTCTTGCCGACCGGATGCTGCAGCTCACCGGAGTGGTCGCGGCGCGCGATATGAAAGCCCAGTACCTGGACCGGATGGACATTGAGCGGGAACGCGGAATTACCATCAAGTCTCAGGCCGTGCGCATGCCTTGGGAAGTTGATGGCACCAGCTATGCGCTGAACATGATCGACACCCCCGGTCACGTGGACTTCACCTATGAGGTCTCGCGCTCATTGGCCGCCTGCGAAGGCGCCATCCTGCTGGTCGACGCTGCACAGGGCATCGAGGCGCAGACCCTGGCCAACCTGTACCTGGCCATCGAAAGTGATCTGACGATCATTCCGGTCTTGAACAAAATCGACCTACCCAACGCGCAGCCAGAAAAGTATGCCGAGGAACTGGCCGGATTGATCGGTTGCGAACCCGAAGACGTACTCAAGGTTTCGGGCAAAACCGGTGAAGGTGTGGAAGCGCTGCTCGATGAGGTCATCAAGCAGCTTCCGCCACCGGTCGGCGTTGCCGATGCCCCGGCTCGTGCAATGATCTTCGACTCGGTATACGACACCTACCGCGGCGTGGTGACCTATGTACGTGTGGTCGACGGCAAACTGGAGCCGCGTGAAAAGATCCAGATGATGTCCACCGACACCACCCACGAACTGCTGGAAATTGGTGTGTCTTCACCGAACCCGGTTCCCACCAAGGGCCTTAGCGTGGGCGAGGTAGGTTACCTGATCACCGGTGTGAAGGACGTACGCCAATCCAAGGTTGGTGACACCGTCACCAATAGCATCAAACCAGCCGAGGAATCCTTGGGCGGCTATGAAGAGCCCAAGCCGATGGTGTTCTCCGGGTTGTACCCGCTGGACGGCACCGACTACCCGGTGCTTCGTGATGCCTTGGATAAACTGCAGCTCAATGACGCCGCGTTGATCTATGAACCGGAAACCTCCGTGGCGCTCGGCTTCGGTTTCCGTGTGGGCTTCCTCGGACTTCTGCACCTGGAAATCACTCGCCAGCGTCTGGAGAGCGAATTCGGCTTGGATTTGATCTCCACCGCACCGAACGTCGTGTACGAGGTGATGACCGAAGACAAGGTGATGCGCACCGTGACCAACCCCTCGGAGTTCCCCGATGGCAAGATCCTCGAGGTGCACGAGCCGATGGTGGCCGCCACCATTCTTGCTCCGAGTGAGTTCATTGGCGCAGTGATGGAACTGTGCCAGAACCGCCGTGGCACGTTGCGCGGTATGGACTACCTCTCCGAGGATCGCGTGGAGATGCGCTACCACCTGCCGCTGGCCGAAATTGTCTTCGACTTCTTCGATCACCTCAAGTCCCGCACTCGCGGTTACGCCTCATTGGACTGGAAGGCCGACGGCGAGCAGGTTGCCGATCTGGTCAAGGTCGACATTCTGTTGCAGGGCGACCAGGTCGACGCGTTCTCCGCGATCACCCACCGCGACAAGGCGTACTCCTATGGCACCATGATGACCGGCAAGCTGCGTGAGCTGATCCCACGCCAGCAGTTCGAGGTGCCGATCCAGGCGGCCATCGGTTCGCGCATTATTGCCCGCGAAAACATCCGCGCCATCCGCAAGGACGTTTTGGCCAAGTGCTACGGCGGCGACATCAGCCGTAAGCGCAAGCTGCTGGAAAAGCAGAAGGAAGGCAAGAAGCGCATGAAGATGGTCGGCCGGGTGGAAGTTCCCCAGGAAGCGTTCATCGCCGCATTGTCCACCGAAGAACCGAAAAAGAAGTAAATGCCATCAGTTTTGCCTGACGGCGATCCGGCTCCGGCCGATGGTCTGCTCCCCGCATCCTGTGCGCAGGGTGCGTTGGAGCGGACCATGTCCTTCTACGTCCATATTCCCTTCTGCACCGTGCGGTGCGGGTATTGCGATTTCAACACCTATACGGCCACCGAGCTGGGTTCCGGAGCCACCCAAGCAACCTATGCCGACACGGTCAGTCGCGAGATCGACTTTGCCCGCCACGTATTGGATCGATCCGGAGTTCCCGCTCGGCAGATCGATACGGTCTTCTTTGGCGGGGGAACGCCCACTTTGTTACCGGCCTCGGATTTGGCAAAGGTACTGGGGCGCATCACCGCCAACTTCACCATGGCCGCCGGAGCGGAAGTTACCACCGAGGCTAACCCGGATTCGGTGAGCCGTGAATCCTTACAGGAACTAGCGGATGCCGGTTTCACCCGGGTGTCTTTTGGGATGCAGTCCGCGGTTCCGCATGTGCTCAAAGTATTGGATCGGACACACAACCCCGAACGGGTGCCGCAGGCCGTGGCCTGGGCGCGCGAAGCCGGGTTGGCCGTCAGTGTCGATTTAATCTACGGCACGCCGGGGGAGTCCGTGGCCGATTGGCGCACGAGTGTTGAAGCGGCATTGAGCTATGAACCGGACCATATCAGCGCCTATGCCTTGATCATCGAAGAGGGCACCAAACTAGCGGCTCAGATTCGTCGTGGCCAGGTGCCGAATATCGACGATGACGATCACGCGGAGAAATACCAGCTTGCCGATGAGCTCTTCGCTCAGGCCGGATTCGATTGGTATGAGGTTTCGAACTGGTCACGTGGCGAAGCCCACGCCTGCCGACACAATCTGGCCTACTGGCAGGGTGGTGACTGGTGGGGAGCTGGCCCCGGAGCACACTCGCATGTGGGCGGTTTACGTTGGTGGAATGTGAAGCACCCGGCAGCCTATCAGCAGCGGATCGACGGCGGAATCTCCCCGGCCGCAGGGCGTGAATTCCCTGATGCGCAGGCAGTACAGCTAGAGCGCACCATGCTATTGACGCGCTTGAACACCGGGATGCAGATTTCGGAGTTGGATGCCTCAGGGCGCCAGGCGGTGGCTGGTTTAATCGCCGATAAACTCATCGACCCCAAGCTGGCGTTGGCCGGAAAAATCGTGTTAACGCAACGAGGCCGGCTCTTAGCCGACCTCGTGGTGCGTAAACTCTTGGACTTCTAGGAAAGTTACTTCATCAGTCGCAGGTTGAGGGCGTACCGGTAAGGGCGGCCCTTATTCACTTCGATGCCGGCGCGGGCGCCCATCAGGGTCATGAATACCCAGAGAGCGACCGCTCCAATGGCGAAGATCCACCCGATGCCGGGGATAATACTCAAAATGTTCAAGATCACCGCCAGTAAGGTCAACGGGAAGGTGAAATTGAACGCTTCCTTTGACTCTTGGGCGGTGAAGGGGCCACGATCACGGTAAATCGCGAAGATGATGGCCGAGGGAATACAGCCGAGAATTCCACCGAAATGTGCCAGCATTGCCCATTGCCGATCTTCGGATGGGCTCAGCGGCAACGCGTTAACCTTTGAACCTTCGAAGCGTGAGTTTTCGGACGAAGACTCAGTCTGGCGAGATGACACGGGAAATAATCCTTGGGCTCGAATGATGGGCAATGTCAACATCGATTCTATCCATCACTGCGGGGCACAGACGCCAACCCGCCGACTTCTGAGCACTATTCTTCGATTGTTAGAAAACCGTAATCTTCGGTGGTCAGGAAATCGATGAGATGTTCAACTTTCCCGAGCAATTCGGGCTGCAGCTGTCCATAGTGTTCCACCCGCGAGAGGATCCGTTGCCAGCCCAATCCGATATCTTCGGCGGTATTGTGCGGCCACCCGAAGCTGCGCAGCACCCCGGTCTTCCAGTCGGTGCCGCGCGGAATCACCGGCCATGCTGCAATACCCAAGACTTCGGGTTTCACTGCCTGCCAAATGTCCACGTACGGATGACCCAAGATCAGTACGTTGTGCGCCGCGCCGGGGACCCGCATCGCTTCGGCCGCGATCTTTTCTTCTTTGGTTCCCGAAATCAGGTGGTCCACGAGGATTCCAAGGCGGCGTTGCGGGGAGGGGGCAAATTCGGCGATTGCCCCGGCCAGATCGTCCACGCCATGTAGCGGCTCCACCACGATCCCTTCAACACGCAAATCGTGACCCCAGACTTTTTCGACCAGCTCGGCGTCGTGCTTACCTTCCACCCAAATGCGACTGGCGCGGGCGGTACGAGCTTTCTGGCCGGTCACCGCACGCGAACCAGAACTTGAGATCAGCGTTGCCGGTTTTTGTGCCTTAGCCTGCGGTTCAACCAATTCGATGGCTTCGCCCTCTAACAAGAACCCGAACCCGGATTGGAAGGACTTGGTCTTACCGTGTCGGTCTTCGAGCACGATGACCCGCATCCCCCCAGATTTTTCGGTACGAATCAGCTCACCGACCCATCCGGAGGCAACATCTTCCAAGATCAGTCCGCGTTCCACCGGCACCTGACGGAGAACTTTTTTGGCAGGCGCGCCCAGATCCACTGCGCCCCACGGGTAGTTGCTCACTGATCATGCCCTTTCGCTGTGATCGAATACCGCTCAACTTCCCATGCTAGCAACGCTCAAAGGTATTAGACTTAGCAGTTGGAGAGTTCGAGTGCTAAACATCAGCAGGAGTGAAAGGCGGTGTTTCCGTGAGTGAATTGCGGCGACTAGATGTCTTGCGCGCCATCGTTGAGGATTATGTCCAGTCCCGGGAGCCAGTCGGTTCCAAAAACCTGCTTGATCGCCACGATCTTGGCGTATCAGCGGCGACTATTCGCAATGACATGGCTGCCCTGGAAGAGGAAGGGCTGATCGTTGCCCCGCATACCTCATCCGGGCGAGTTCCCACCGAAAAGGGTTATCGACGCTTTGTCGATGAAATCAGCGAGATTAAGCCGTTATCGCGGGCCGAACGTGATGCGATCAATAAAATTTTGGACACCTCGCAAGATCTTGAAGAGATGCTACACAGCACGGTGCGCTTATTGGCTAAGCTCACCAATCAGGTGGCCATGATTCAGGTGCCACAATACGACACCGCTTCGTTACGTCATCTTGAGTTGGTCGGGTTGGGTCCGCAACAGGTACTGCTGGTACTTATTGCTTCGAATGGCAGCGTGGATCAGCGGGTCTTGAACTGTGCCACAAGCTTCACCGATGCGACCCTTGTCGGGCTGAAGACCAGTATTCTTTCCGCCTTGGCCGGGTACCGGCTTGCCGATCTGGATGCGCTGATCAGCACCACGGTGATCGACGTGGCCCCGGTGGTTCGCGAACTCTTAGCCGAGATCCTCCACGCGCTGCGAGAGATGGCACGCTCGGCTACCGAGCAACGAATCCTCATGGCCGGAACCGCGAACCTCGCTCGAGCCGGTGGGGATTTCCCCTTAAGTATCACCCCGGTGCTGGAAGCACTGGAGGAACAGGTGGTTTTACTCAAGCTCTTCTCCGAACTAGAAGCGGATTCGCGTGGCTTGTCGGTGAGTATCGGCACCGAAACACATATTGGTGAGCTTTCCGAAGCAGCAGTGATAGCAACCAGCTATGGCAGCGATTCGCGCAATAAGCTCGGGGTATTAGGCCCCACGCGGATGAATTACCCAAGTTCCATGGCCTCGGTACGTGCGGTAGCACGCTACCTCTCAAAGATTCTGGCCAGTTAGGGAACCTTCGGGTTTCCCCACATAGACTTCAATCAACGGTTACGAAAGGACACGCGAAGACGTGAGCTCGCATTACGAGACGCTGGGTGTCGCTCAGGACGCTACGCAACAACAAATTAAGAGCGCCTACCGCAAACTGGCCCGCAAACTTCATCCGGATGTTAATCCGGGCGATGATGCCGCGGAAAAGTTCAAGCTCGTCACACGCGCCTACGAAGTGCTTTCGGATGAGACCAAGCGCGCTAATTACGATGCAACCGGTGACGAGAACGGCAACGGCCAGCAGGGCTTCGGTGGTGGCGGTTTCGGTGGCTTCGGTGACATCTTCGAACAATTCTTCGGTGGGGCGGCAGGCAGCCAAGGTCCGGCTTCGCGTACCCAGCGTGGCCGCGACGCGCTGATCACGGTGACCATCGATCTGGAAGACGCCGTTAAGGGAACCGTCTACCCATTGGAAATGGAAACCGCGGTCACCTGTAAAACCTGTGAAGGTTCGGGCTGCCGTGCCGGATCCAGTCCGGTCACCTGCAGTATCTGCCACGGGCAGGGCCAGGTACAGCGTCCGGTTCGCTCCTTCTTGGGCCAGATGATGACCGTGGAAACCTGTGCGGCATGCCGTGGTTTCGGCACCACCATCCCGGATCCTTGTCTGGAGTGCAACGGCGATGGCCGGGTACGCGAACATGTGTCGAAGCAGCTGAACGTGCCAGCCGGTGTAGCCTCCGGTACCCGAATTCAGTTGCGCGATCAGGGCGAAGCCGGCCCTGGCGGCGGCCCGAACGGGGATCTGTTCGTGGAGATTGAGGTCCGTCGACACAAGATCTTCGAGCGAGCCCAAAACGACCTCCACGCCAAGATGACCATTCCCATGACCGCTGCGGCGCTAGGTTGCGAACTGAAGCTGGAAACCTTTGATGGGGAACAGTCGGTCCAGGTGGAACCCGGCGCGCAGGACGGGCACACCGTGACTCTGCCAGGCCTCGGGGTGCCACGCTTACGCGGCGGCAAGCGCGGAGACATCATTGTGCATCTGAGCGTGGAAACCCCCACCAAGCTTGATGCGGCGCAGCGTGAGCTGCTCGAGCAGCTGGCAAAATTGCGTGGTGAGGAGTTCTCCGCAGGTCAGGTAGAGCATGCCAGCGGCATGTTCGCTCGCCTACGCGACAAGCTGGGACAGCGCTAACGGATGAGCAACCACAGCTTCGTCATTGACCCGATGCTGGCCGCCACGGCCAGCATCGGGGATCAGCTGCGCATCGAAGGCGCTGAGGCGCACCACGCGGTCAACGTTAAGCGTGTGCAGGTCGGCGAGCAGCTGGATCTGCTCACTGGGCAGGGCCGACGGCTGGTCATCGAGGTCACAGCCACCGATAAACAGGGCATGAACATCACGGTTCTTGAAGTGATTGACGAAGCCCCACCAGCGCACCCCATCGGATTGATTCAAGCTCTGGCAAAGTCTGATCGTGACTTGCAGGCGGTGGAATCCGGGGTAGAGCTTGGAATCGGTGCGGTTCGCCCTTGGCAGGCCGATCGCAGTATCGTGCGCTGGAGTGGCCCGAAGATCGACAAGGCGTTAGCTAAATGGCAAGCTCTGGTTCGGAGTGCGCAGAAGCAATCGCGGCGCAGTTTCGAACCCACCGTGCATCCGCCACTGGGCACTAAGGCCTTGGCCACAGAGGTTGCAGACCTGGTATCGGGCGGAGACTTAGTGCTGCTCATGCACGAGGACGCTTCGCAGTCGATGACCCAATTGGTCACCGCCTGGAGCCAACAGGCCAACGACTCCGCGGGTGTCTGGATTATTGTGGGTCCCGAAGGCGGCATTAGCCCCAGCGAGGTCGAGCAGTTGACTGCCGCTGGCGCGCAGCTGGTGGTCTTGGGTCAGCATGTGCTACGTTCCTCCACGGCCGGTCCCGCCGCGGTGGTCTTGATCCGTCACCTTTTGGGGCAGATTTAGTCTCAGTGGGGTGTGCCCAACGCCTATCGGATAAGCCCTCACGGGTTGGTCTGCTGGGCGTTGTGTGCGTTAAGGGGCGCCGTCGGTGGTTCGTCAGTGCAGCGGCGGTGCGCTGACCACGAAGAGCTAGAGTTTGAGGTGCTATCTAGCGCACGCTAAACAGGCTACTGACCCTAGCGATCTTCGCATCGGAATCAAGACTTTGGCCCCACAGGGTCAACCGGTAGTTACCAGTCGGCAAGTCAAGTTCCCGGCTAAAGGAGCCGTCTTCAGCCAACTCGTTGGACTCGATCCGCATCGGTTCCCCCTGGGCTGCCCAGTCCTCTGATTCGGTTGCTTTCTCCAGCTGGTAGTACAGGCCATCGGTAAAGCTGGCCGCACGCCCGTTGAGCAGCACCTTGCCGTTGGTGGCTTCGGTACCGTTCTGCGGGTCGATAATCCAGATGGGAGCCACAATACTGGGATCGCGCTGATACTCGCTCTCCAGCTGGAAGTCTTCGAAGACCGTGGCGTTACTGACCCCGTCAACCAGGATCCGCACCCGCGGTGCGCCAGCGCTGGAAAAGAGTCCGGCGTTGGCCGCTGCAGCGGTGCTGGTAAACACTAATTGTTGAATGCTGCGCTGCGCCAACCCTTCATCGAGCTTTGCAGTGAAGACTCGTTGCGGCAGATCGAGGGTGATCACATTATCCGAACTCATCGACACCCCGATTTCGGTGGTGGGCTTCAGAAAAGTTAGCCACCCTTCCTTAGCCGGCGTTTCGTTCAGCAGATAAGTCAACGCGTCGGTCACCGGGTCTCCGGAGGAGAGAGTCTGGGCGTATTCGCGGTACAGGTAGACCCCATCGTTGCTGGCTTGCAGCCAATAGACCGGGATCAGTTGCTGATCAGAGAGTTTCTCAATCTCATCGGGAACCTCCGGAAGTTGGACTTCAGTGCTAGCAGCCGTGCCTGGCATGCGGTGCTCATCGTCCTCAGCGGTAGCGGTACAGCCCACAGCCACGGCAAGCGCCAGAACCACGAACCCAGCCGTGATTCGTCGTGACGTCCTTGCTGTAACCAAACCAAACACCTAACTATTCAACCCTAATGTGATTTAGAACTCACCGGTAACATATGTTCCGCGCTAAAAACCTTGCCACATACAGCTGGGAGGATTGGGCCAAAATCACCCAAAAAGCCGATCTGTAACCAAATCTATATCTACTTGCTCTTGAGCAAGCCACCGATTTCACTTCAACAGTGGGAATAGTAGGCGTAGTTCCCGCTGTTCTCGATAGACTAGGTTCATCTGTGAAACCCGACGTTCAAGCCAAAAGGGGCCCTAAGCACCGTATGCAGGTTGAAACAAACCACTCACCGAGCGAATCCGATCGCGCCTCGGTCACGATTACCTTTGATCATGCCGAACATATGATCGCTACCCTCGGGGCGAATGATGAGCTCCTGCGAATCCTCAACGGCGCATTCCCGGGGGTCGAGCTGCGGCCAGCAGATTCCCGGCTAACGCTACTCGGTGAGGCAAAGAAAGTCCGTCGAGCACAGCGGGTTTTAGAAGAGGCCCGCAGCCTGGCTTCCCGTGGTTCACGGATGAGTGTAGAAACCATTGAACAGATTATTCGCATGGTTTCCAGCGGTGGTGCCGAGGCTTCAGAAGTCCTCGGCTTGAAAATTCTCTCCGCCCGGGGCAAGTCGATCCGACCGAAGACGATCAATCAGAAATCCTATGTGGATGCGATCGATGACTCGATCATCACCTTCGGAGTGGGTCCAGCCGGCACCGGAAAAACCTTTCTCGCGATGGCTAAAGCCGTAGCGGCATTGCAAGAAAAACAGGTTAACCGCATCATCCTGACCCGTCCAGCGGTCGAAGCGGGGGAGAAGCTGGGATTCCTACCCGGAACTCTCACCGAAAAAATCGACCCGTATCTGCGCCCGCTGTATGATGCGCTACACGATATGGTCGATCCGGAATCCATCCCGCGCCTGTTAGAAGCCGGCACCATCGAGGTGGCGCCACTGGCCTATATGCGTGGACGTACTCTCAATGATGCCTTCGTGATTCTCGACGAGGCGCAGAACACCACGGCCGAACAAATGAAGATGTTCCTCACGCGTTTAGGATTCGGTTCCAAAATGGTGGTCACCGGGGATATCACGCAGGTCGACCTGCCAGGTAACGCCATGAGTGGGCTGCGTTTAGTTACTCAGGTGCTTGAGGGAATCGATGACATTTCGATCTGTCAGCTCGACGCGAGCGACGTGGTCCGGCATCGTTTGATCGCCGATATTGTCTCGGCCTATGACCGCTGGGACGACAAACAACGCAAGGAAGCTACCCGGGGACGGCGCAGTAAATGAGCATTGAAGTCAACAACGAAACAGACTACGACATCCCGTTAGCCGAGGTGGAAAAGCTTTGCCGCCACGTCTTGGATACGATGTTTCTGCATCCCAGCACGGAAGTCTCGGTGGTCTTCATCGACGAGGCCGCGATGAGCGATCTGCATGTGGAGTGGATGGATCTGGAAGGTCCCACCGATGTGATGAGCTTCCCGATGGACGAATTGCGCCCTGGCACCCAGAACAAGCCCTCGGAGTCCGGACTTCTGGGTGATATTGCCATCTGCCCGCCGGTGGCTCAAGAACAAGCCGCGAAGGGTGGTCATTCCTTCGCCGATGAAATCTTGCTGCTGACCACACACGGACTGTTGCACCTGATGGGATACGATCACGAGGAAGCAGCGGAGAAGGCCGAAATGTTCGGGATTCAACGCCAACTGCTTGAAGCTTTCCTCGGTCGCCCAGCCCCGAAGGAGACGGTGGAATAACCGGTGTTGACGGTTCTGATCATTGCAGCTGTGGTTTTTGTCGCCTCGGCAGCCACACTCACCGCGGCCGATGCCGCCTTCTATACGCTCAGCAGACATGCAGCAGAAAAACTTCGTACCGAGGACAGCTCCAGTGCTTTGGGCAAAATTCTCGAAGACACAAACAGCCACGCTCAATCCATCCGGTTTTGGCGTATCTGGTTTGAAACCGCGGCCGCCGTCGCGATCGCCTTGGTGTATGGGTCCTGGATTGAAAACATCTGGCTAACCGGCCTGTTCGCCACGATCACCATGGCCGGTATCGGCTTTGTGTTGGTCTCGGTTTCCCCGCGCCGGTATGGGCAGGCCAACGCGGCCAAGGTAGTCCGCTTCTCAGCGCCGATGGTGCGCTTCCTGCGGGTGCTCTTGGGTCCAATCACCAATTGGCTGGCCTCCATCGGTGCCGCTTTAGCGCCGGCAGCAGCTGGCCACGAGACAGGATATTTGGACAAGGACCGGCTGCGTGACATCGTTGATCGCGCCAGCGAGGGCACCGAATTGGAAGAAGAATCCGCCGAACTGATCAGTTCGGTGATGGACCTGGAAGAAACCAATATTCGAGCCGTCATGGTGCCGCGTACTGAGATGGTCTATTTCGATGCCGATACCACCATTCACCGGGCGCTGGATCTATTCATGGCCTCCGGGTTCTCCCGCATTCCGTTGGCTGGGGAAGATGCCGATGATCTCAAGGGTTTGATCTACCTCAAGGATGTCATCCGGGAAGTACACGGATTGCAGCAAGCTTCAAGCTTGGCCGACTTGGCTCGCCCGATTCGGTTCGTGCCCGAGTCAAAGAACGCGGCTGAATTATTACAAGAGCTGCAGCAAGAGGCCATTCATATGGCCATCGTGGTTGATGAGTACGGCGGCACCGCCGGACTGATCACGCTGGAAGACTTACTCGAAGAAATCGTCGGAGAAATCGACGACGAATACGACCGCACACGGGTGGAACTCGAAGAGAACCCCGACGGTTCGGTGACTGTTCAAGCCGTTGTCTCCATTGATGATTTGGCCGATCACTTCGAGATTGAAATTGAAGAAGAGGATGTCGAAACCGTCGGCGGCCTACTCTCCAAGACTTTGGAATCCGTACCCGTATTGGGTTCGGTTGCCAAAACTCACGGGCTGCGACTAGAAGTCGTGACCCTTGCCGGGCGGCGAAATCGCATCGGCAAAATCCATGTAGAGCGTCTAACTCAGAGCGCTTCAGACGATATTGATATTTCAGAGGAATCAACTCATGGCTGATAAAAAGATCGCGCCTATCACTGGCCAGTGGCCGGAGCATTTCCGTTCGGGCTTCACCTCCTTTGTGGGCCGCCCGAATGCCGGAAAGTCCACGCTCACCAACGCGCTGGTGGGTCAGAAAATTGCCATCACTTCCGCGAAGCCTCAAACTACCCGTCACACCATCCGGGGAATTGTGCACCGCGAGGACGCACAACTTGTTCTCGTGGACACTCCTGGCCTGCACCGTCCGCGTACCTTGCTCGGGCAGCGTCTGAACGACTTGGTGGCAGAAACGCTGTCCGAGGTTGATGCGATCGGTTTTTGCATTCCTGCCAACGAGAAGATTGGTCCAGGTGACCGTTTTATCGCCTCGCAGCTCGCCCAGCTGCAACGCAAGCCGATTATCGCGTTGGTGACTAAGGCCGATCTGGTGGACCGTGAGGCTCTCGCGGCGCAGCTAATTGCCGTCTCCGAGCTGGGGATCGAGAGCTTCGGTTCGGAAGGTTTTGTCGCGATCGTTCCGGTTAGTGCCGTCAAAGACTTCCAAGTGGAGCAGGTAGCCAACGTCTTGGCCGAGAATATGCCCAAGGGCCCACCGCTGTACCCGGATGGCGAACTGACCGATGAGCCGGAATCGGTGATGGTTGCCGAACTGGTGCGCGAAGCCGCATTGGAAGGTGTCCGCGACGAACTGCCGCACTCACTGGCCGTGGTAGTTGAGGAAATGATCCCGCGTGAGGGCCGTTCCGAGGACAATCCACTGATCGACATCCATGTCAGCCTGTATGTGGAACGTCCAAGCCAGAAAGCCATTGTGATTGGCAAGGGCGGCTCACGGTTGCGTGAGGTCGGCACCAACGCGCGTAGCGGCATCGAAAAGTTGCTGGGCACGAAAGTGTTTCTTGACTTGCATGTGAAGGTGGCTAAGGACTGGCAACGTGATCCCAAGCAGCTAGGACGCTTGGGCTTCTAAGAAAATATGCATAAAAGTTTGCCGGGAAAGATTTTTTTCTTTCCCGGCAAACTTTTTAAACCCCATGTATCACCTAGTCAGTACGCGGTGCCGAGTATGACATATTCGTGCAATAAGTCTTTCTCACGTCACCACCGGTGCTATGTTTGAGAAATGCATTTCGAGCTTCTACTACTACTTAGCCGCTGCGAGGATCCAACGGACCGCTAGTGGTCCTTCGGCCGACCCCTCGTTGCGGAGTAGCTCGTGTCTGGCCCCAATGAAACAACCCACACCGTCTCTAGGGGAAAATCCGAAATGCAAAACATGCAAAAGCCCTCGAACATGCCAATCCACAAGTATGTTCCCTTCCAGGACCAGATCGAGGTCAACCTGCCCGATCGCACGTGGCCCGATAAATACATCACCAAGGCCCCACGCTGGTGTGCGGTAGACCTACGTGATGGAAACCAAGCTCTGATCGACCCGATGAGCCCCGAGCGCAAGCACAAAATGTTTGATCTGCTCGTACAGATGGGCTACAAAGAAATCGAGGTCGGTTTCCCCTCGGCGTCGCAGACCGACTTTGACTTTGTCCGTCAGCTGATCGAGCAGAATCGCATTCCCGAGGACGTGACCATCCAGGTTCTCACTCAGTCCCGCGAACATCTGATCGAGCGCACCTATGAGGCGTTGGAAGGTGCGAAGCAGGCCATTGTTCACTTGTATAACTCCACCTCGGTCCTGCAGCGTGAAGTAGTTTTCCGTCAGGACATGGACGGTATCGTCGATATCGCGGTTCAGGGTGCTCGGCTCTGCAAGAAGTACGAAGAGCAGCTGACCGGTACCAAAATTACTTATCAGTACTCGCCGGAATCCTTCACCGGAACCGAACTGGAGTTTGCCAAGCGTATTTCCGAGGCAGTGGCGGAGATTCTGGAAGCCAGCCCCGAGCAGAAGATGATCTTGAATCTGCCAGCTACCGTGGAGATGGCCACCCCGAACGTCTATGCCGACTCGATCGAGTGGATGCACCGGAACCTGGCTAACCGGGATTCGATCATCCTGTCGCTGCACCCACACAACGACCGCGGCACCGGTGTCGCGGCAGCTGAACTGGGCTATCTGGCCGGCGCAGACCGCATTGAAGGTTGCTTGTTCGGCAACGGTGAGCGTACCGGCAACGTTGATCTTGTCACCCTGGGCATGAACATGTTCGGACAGGGCGTTGACCCCGAGATTGATTTCTCCGATATGGATCATATTCGTCGCACCGTGGAATACTGCAACCAGTTGCCCGTCCCAGAGCGCAGCCCATACGGTGGCGATCTGGTCTTCACCGCCTTCTCCGGTTCGCACCAGGATGCGATCAAGAAGGGTCTGGAAGCCATGGATGCCAAGGCCGCGACCGAAGGTAAGGACCTGAACGAGCTGGTGTGGGCCGTTCCTTACCTGCCGATTGATCCGAAGGATATTGGTCGCTCCTACGAGGCAGTAATCCGCGTGAACTCGCAGTCCGGTAAGGGTGGGGTGGCCTACCTGCTGAAGAACGACCATAACTTGGATCTGCCACGCCGTGCCCAGATCGAGTTCTCCGGAGTGATTCAGAAGAAGACCGATTCCGAAGGCGGCGAGGTTTCTTCGGCCACCATCTGGAATATTTTCCAGGACGAGTACCTGCCAGCCCACGAAGGCGGCGATTTGACTCCTTGGGGTCATTACAAGATCAGCTCGGCGACGGCGGAATCGGCCGAGGACGGCAGTTTCGTACTGCGCACCAAGCTGCTGGTGAACGGCGTGGCGCAAGAGCGCACTGCTGAAGGCAACGGCCCGATCTCCGCACTGGTGAAGATCCTCAACGAGGACGGTGTGGACCTGCGCGTGTTGGACTACACCGAGCATGCGCTGAGCGAAGGTGGCAACGCCCAAGCCGCCGCCTACGTCGAATGCGCCGTCGAGGACCGAATCCTGTGGGGTGTGGGCATGGATGCTAACACCACCATCGCTTCGCTGAAGGCAGTGATTTCCGCGGTCAACCGCGTGATCCGCGACCAGAAGTAACAACTCTCGTACACCGGCCCGGGGTGAGTCTCACAGCGTGAGGCTGACCCCGGGCCGGCTTTGCACCTCTGTGGCGCGATGGCAGCCGACACGGCGCGCTGATCCAGCGGCGGGGCGAAAGGTGAGATAATCATCTGCGTGGCAAGATCAGGATTCGCATCGCGCAGTTACCGCACTCGTGGCATTGTTTTGCGAACCCATAAACTCGGGGAATCCGATCGCATCATCACCTTAATCACCCCCAACGGCTTGGTTCGGGCGGTTGCGAAGGGCGTACGTCGCACTTCTTCCCGCCTCGGTGCCACCTTGGAGCCGTTTATGGAGGTGGACGCTCAGGTAGTCGTTGGACGCACCCTTGATGTGATCTCTCAGGCGCAATTGCGCAACCCTTATGGGCAAAAGCTCGTATTGGATTATTCGGCCTATACGGTGGCCACCGCCATGGTGGAAACCGCCGAACGGTTACTTGAAGCGGATGCGGATTCGACCTTAAGGCAATACCGGCTGCTGCACGGGGCCATTGCCTTGCTATCGCGGGGGACTGTGGCACCCGGGGCGATCCTTGACTCCTATATATTGCGTGCGCTCTCCATCGCTGGCTGGGCGCCATCATTCACCGACTGTATTCGTTGTGGCGCTCCGGGTCCGCATTCCGCGCTCCATGTTCAACTCGGTGGGGTGGTATGCCATAACTGTCGGCCTTCGGGATCCATTTCGCCGCACCCCATCACTATCAGTTACCTTCAGGCGCTGTTGGAAGGGGACTGGGACACGGTGAGTACTGCCGGCCCTAAGGCTCGCGATCAAGCGGCGAAAATCGTATCTAATTACTTGCAATGGCACCTGGAGCGTGCCGTGAAATCCCTACGTCATGTGGAGAGAACGTGAATAAGCTAGCCCCGATCACCGGAGCGGCCGGTGTGGCCAAACCCTACAAGCATGAGCAGAACCCGGCCGTTCCGCGGATTCCGGCCGCGGTGCTACCGCAACATGTCGCCATTGTGATGGACGGTAACGGGCGATGGGCTAACCAGCGTGGTCTGCCACGCACCGAGGGGCACCGCGCCGGTGAGGCAGCACTGCTTGATGTGATGGCTGGCGCGGTCGAATTGGGGATCAAATATGTTTCGGTCTACGCTTTTTCAACCGAGAATTGGAAACGTAGCCCGGAGGAAGTGCGCTTTCTCATGGGCTTCTCTCGTGATGTGCTGCGTCGGCAGCGCGATACCCTGAACTCTTGGGGCGTACGCATCCGGTGGGCCGGGCGTGAACCTCGCCTATGGAAGAGTGTCATCAATGAGCTGAAAGCCGCCGAGGAACTGACGAAGAGCAACCTCGGATGTCAGCTCACGATGTGTGTGAACTATGGTGGACGGGCGGAGTTGGCCGATGCGATGTCCGCTATGGCCAAGGATGTAGCTGCCGGGAAACTGAAACCCTCAGGGATTAGCGAAAAAACTATTGGACGCTACCTGCATGCTCCGGAGCTACCCGACGTTGACCTCTTTATGCGTACCTCCGGTGAACAAAGAACGAGCAACTTCCTGCTGTGGCAATCGGCATACGCCGAAATGGTCTTCCTCGATGAACTCTGGCCCGATGTTGACCGGCGCACACTATTCAATGCGGTGGAACAGTATGCTCGTCGCGATCGGCGTTATGGCGGTGCAGTGGATCAACCCCTGCAGGGCTAATGCTGCAGCATCCGCACCCAGCAGGCTAGGTTGCGGTAGGCCATGGCGCGTGCCGGTTCAGCCGAAGTGAACACATCATGCATGGCCTCAGGCACCGTCAAGTTAGTCACGAATCGTCCCAATTTGAGGCTACGCTGGCGCACCAGATTCACATCCACAATGGAGTCAGTACGTTGCATCAGCTGATCGTAGCTAGCTGAAAAATGAGACTTTTCCGAAGTCAGAACCACAATCGGCTCGCTGAGATCTAATCCTTTGGCTACCTGGGCGTGCCCCTCGAGCACGGTGCGCATCCATCCGGTTGTGGGTCGGAACGCATACCGCGGCCGCCATAGTGGATGTAGGTCCCATTCGCCCGAACCGTCACGGGATAGTGAGGTCCAGTAGTGATCCAGTTCCGGCAGATGCAATTTCCGCCGGGGAGAACGTTTGACCATGGGCTCTAAAATGGTCTGCGCGGGCACCCGTAAGAACTGGGTCCCTTGGAACTCTAGCCAAGGCGCGTTGAGCACCAAACCGTCGATTTTGCGAGTACTGCGCTGCGCCCACAGACTCAGCACCAAACCACCCAAGGAGTGCCCCATGAATAAGATCGGTAATTTGGGGTGTGCGTCGCGGATCAGATCATAGGCGGCATTGATCTCTTGGTCATACTCGCTGAGATCATCAGTGTAACCGGGCAGTTCATGTTCGGCGCGGAGGCTGCGTCCATAGCGACGTAAATCCAAGGCGTAGAAGTGGTATCCCAATTCGTGCCAGAATTCGGCCAGTTGCCGGTTATAGAAGTAGTCGCTCCAACCGTGCAGGCTCAGTACCACTCCACGTGATCGGTTGAGTAGTTTCTTGACCAGCCCGGCGGGTTGATAGCGGACCACTGTGGCGACGGCCGGACCTTCGGCGTCAAACCCGAAGTCTAGGGTGGTGTAGCTATATTCAGGCCCTAGTGGGTCGGGGAGCCACTGCCCAACTCCCGAACTACTACCATAATCTGCCCATTGTGCGGAGGGTAGGAGAACCGGTTGCTTCATTCCTCTAGCCTAACCGGTAAAGAATTTGCTCGTCGCACAATCAGCGGGGAGACTTGGATACATGCGCATTTACCCCCTCGTGTTCAAGCAGATTTTTAGTCGTATGGATCCGGAAAAGGCGCACCATTTTGCCTTTGATGCTTTGAAACTTGCTGAGCGTGTAGGTCTGAGCAAACTCACTCGCAAATTCTTCGCTCCCAGCCCCGTGCTACGCCGTACCGTGATGGGAATCGATTTCCCTTCACCTTTTGGTCTGGCAGCTGGTTTCGACAAGGGTGCCACAGGAATCATGTGTCTGAGCGATATCGGTTTCGGCCACGTCGAAATCGGCACGGTCACGGGACAAGCGCAAGAGGGTAATCCTTCACCGCGACTATTTCGCCTGATCGAAGACCGTGCGGTTATTAATCGGATGGGCTTTAACAACGAGGGTGCCGAAGTGGTGGCCGCTCGGGTGGCCGGTTCGCGGCAGCAACTGAAGCGCGAATATTCTGCGCATCGCCCGGTCATCGGGGTGAATATTGGGAAGACCAAGATCGTTGAACTCGAAGATGCCGTGGACGATTACCTGGCATCCACCCGACAGTTGGCGAATCACGCCGACTACTTAGTCGTCAACGTTTCTAGTCCAAATACCCCGGGGCTACGGTTACTCCAAAGCGTGCAGTCTCTTCGTCCGCTATTGGAAGCAGTGGGCAGCAAGGCCGACGAAGTGGCCGGACGCCACATTCCGCTGTTGGTCAAGATTGCTCCTGATCTCAGCGATGAGGATCTTGCCGAAGTGGCGGAGCTGGCGGGGGAGTTGAAACTCGATGGAATCATTGCCACGAACACCACCATTGGCCGCACCGGACTGCGTTCGGACTCCGCAAAGGTTGAAGAAATTGGTGCCGGAGGCTTATCGGGTGAACCGTTGCGTGAACGTTCGCTTGAGGTGTTGCGGCAGTTACGTGCCCTGGTCCCTGCCGAAATGGCGATTATCTCCGTGGGTGGTGTCAGTAACGCACAAGATGTGAAGCAACGCCTCGATGCGGGAGCCGATCTGGTCCAAGGGTACACAGCGTTTCTCTATGAGGGACCGTTTTGGGCGCGAAACATCAATCGTGAGCTAGCTAAGTTGAGCTAGTAGATTCAGTTCCACAAGGCGTGGGTTCTCCAGACGAGGCATCTTCAGGAGAACCCACGCCAAAAGTTTTTAACACCTCGTTACTCACGCCGGCGCCTAGCCGCCAAGAACGCAATCAGCATCGGGTAGGGGAGGTGCATCGCCAATCGCATAGACGCTTCAACTAGTAAAACCTTGTACTCGCTAAAACAAGGCTTCTGCCTTGTATTAGATATCCGGTATTCAACCTAAGTTTTAAACCGAATCCCTCCCAGCACCCCTGCACGGGGGCCGCCGCGCAGGTAAAGCACATTAAGCAGATAAGGCGAATCCCCTTGAGGATTCGCCTTATCAAAACGATAATACGTGCTTGGTTTAGTCCAGCTTTTCTCCGCGCTTGACTTGCGGCTTCGGCAGACGCAACTTGCGGAACTGCATTCCGCGCATGGCCGCATAAAGTCGAACTCCACGATCCATTGAGCCAAAACGCTTCACCAGTTCGCGCTTCAGGAGCCAGCCGGTCATGAATGCTTCGATAAGCACCAAGGCCAGGATGATCCACAAACCGAACTGAACATAAACCTGAACACTGAGGTTTTGGCTGAATCCGATGGAAGCCACCAAGAATGCCAGGATGATGAACATAAAGAACTCGCCGAACATCCAGCGCGAGTCAATGAAGTTGCGTGCAAAACGGCGTTGCGGCCCCTGGTCACGCGGCATCAAGTAGCGTTCATCGCCGGTTTCATTACCGATCCGCAGGCGCTCTTGGGCCTCGATACGACGTTTGCGCTCTAGTTCCTTGGCCTGCTTACGGTCACTGGGAACCAGTGGGCGCTGCAGCTTTGCCTGCTGATCACTGCGCTTTGGGGTCGGGCCAGTCTTTCGGCCATCGGGGGAGGCCGGTGCTGCCTGTGGCTGCTCCGGCGGGGGCTGAGGTTCATCCTTCTTACGTCCAAACACCCGCCTATCTTATCGGTTTGCTGCCTCGGATGTGACATTGAGCGACTCACGCTACGGCTTAGTATGGATTCACCCTCAGGAAAGCCTTAAAGCTACAGCGTCTACGCCTTGTATAAGATCCGCTGGACCCCGCAACTTAAGTTCCGAGGAATCTGAAGTGACTCTTTGAATTAACTGCGGTTAGGCTATGCCGGGTTGTTAGGCTGGGGGTATGACTAGTGATACTTCGGCATACGCCAACAACCACGGCGTAGATATTCAGGCATTACGCCAACACGTGAGCCAAAACTTCGACACTATCCTTCAGGAACTCAGCGATTTGGTGGCAATCCCCGGAATCGCATGGGATTCCTTTGATCCCGCCGACCTCGAACGAAGTGCCGAGGCCGTTGCCGCACTGGTCGAAGCCATTGGAGTCGACAACGTCGAAATCCTGCGCGAACCCACCGATCAGGGCACTATGGGCAGCCCGGCAGTGGTAGCGCGTCGGGCAGCGCAACCGGGCAAGCCAACGGTACTGCTCTACGCACACCACGACGTTCAGCCCCCAGGGGACCCCGCTGATTGGAACACCCCCGCGTTTACAGCAACGCGCGTGGGTGAACGTCTCTATGGACGTGGCGCTGCCGATGATAAAGCCGGAATCATGGTTCACATCGCTGCGCTACGTGCTGTGCTGGATCAGGTCGCGGACTTTGGTGTCGGGGTGACTTTCTTCTTCGAAGGGGAAGAGGAAGCGGGTTCACCGTCCTTCCGAAACTTCCTGGAAGCGCATCAAGAAAAACTGGCTGCCGATGTCATCATCGTGGCCGATTCTTCGAACTGGGCCGTCGGCACCCCGGCTTTGACCAACTCACTTCGAGGCATGGCCGCTGCGGAGGTTGAGGTCCGGTCGATGAAGCATGCGGTTCACTCAGGCATGTTCGGCGGCCCAGTTCTGGATGCCCCAGTGTTAGCCGCAAAGCTGATCGCCTCGTTACACACTGCCGACGGTTCGGTGGCAGTACCTGGCTTGGTGGCCAAGGATATCGCTGAGGTGGACTACACCGAAGAACAGTTCCGGGCCGATTCGGGAATATTGGACTCGATGAAACTTGCTGGCACCGGCAAACTGACCGACCGACTGTGGAATAAACCAGCGCTAAGCGTGATTGGTATGGATATGCCCAGTGTCGATAAGTCATCGAATACCCTGATCCCGAGCGTGCGGTTCAAGATTTCGATGCGTCTGGCCCCGGGACAGGATCCAGCTTCTGCACTGAACGCTCTGGAAGAGCATTTACTGAAGCAGGATCTGCACGGCGCACAGGTTAAGTTCACCGCCACCGAAGCGGGTAATGCTTATCAGGCCGCCACGCAGAGCTCGGCAACCACCGCGGCAAACTGGGCGCTGGAACAAGCGTGGGGAACCGAGCCGGTCAGTATGGGACTAGGAGGGTCTATTCCATTCATCGCCGATTTGCTCGATATCTTCCCACAAGCGCAAATCCTTGTGACCGGGGTTGAGGATCCGGACTCTCGGGCGCATTCGGCTAACGAGTCGTTGCATCTGGGGGACTTTGAGAACGCCATCGTGGCCGAGGCACTACTGCTGGCCAGGATGAATAATCACGGACTATGACAACGCTCATAGTGTGAATTGATCGATGGGTGCATCGGCGCCGATCAGTCGTAGGATAGAAGATAGAACATTAGGTGCACACCGCTTCTGGATTCCCGGGATGCGGGCGGACACCTTCGCAGTATGGGAGGAGAATCATGACTGCACCAGCAAATGACGTCAAGGGCGATTCAGCTGAACTGCCTACCCACGAGGTAAAACTCAGTGATGTAGCCGCCGACAAGGTACGTTCGCTGCTCGAGCAGGAGGGTCGTGATGACCTGCGCCTGCGGATCGCCGTACAGCCAGGGGGCTGCTCGGGCCTGATCTACCAGTTGTACTTTGACGAGCGTCTACTTGACGGAGACCACATCCGCGATTTCGAAGGTGTGGAAGTTGTTGTCGACAAGATGAGCGTGCCATATCTCAGCGGCGCGTCGATTGACTTTGAAGACACCATTTCCAAACAGGGCTTCACCATTGACAACCCTGCAGCCTCCGGATCCTGCGCTTGCGGAGACTCCTTCCACTAGGAGCCCGGGAACTAACACCTCTGCTCGAACGTTAAAGAAACTTTCGTTCGAACAGAGGTGTTTTTTTCTGCATTAGGCCCTTGAAGAGGGTAAGCTCTACATTAAGTAGTAAAACTATGTTTCGCTTCGTGGGCCAGCTCACGGTACATGCTCGTAAACGCGAGATGACCTACGAAGACCACACCTGCACCAACAAAGAGGAAGGGCCGTCTGTGAGTTCGCAAGACCGAACCGGCAGTCGCGGGTCAGCCAAAGCCAAAGTCATGGCTTTGGTCGGCGCTGGCGCACTGCTGTTGACGGGATGTTCAGCGGAGGTAAAGCGCGGTTGGCTCCCCAATGTGGAGCGCGACACGACTAACCACACCGGGATGATTCAGGACCTGTGGGTTAACTCGTGGATCGCAGTTACCCTTATCGGTCTATTGACCTGGGGTTTGATGCTTTGGTGCATCATCGCCTACCGTCGCCGCAAGAACGATACTGGCTACCCGCGTCAGCTCAGCTACAACCTGCCGATCGAGATCTTCTACACGGCCATTCCATTGGTCTTGGTACTGGTCTTCTTCAGCTTCAACAACAGCACCGAGAAGGCAATGAATACTCCGGTTGATTCCGAGGTAGTCGTTGACGTTCGTGCCAAGCAATGGGCATGGGACTTCAACTACTCCTACGAGGGTCAGGAGAAGTACTTCGCCGGCGAGCAGGCTCACCTGCCAGTGGATGGTTCCGCTGGAGTCCAGGAAACCCTGCCAACCTTGTACCTGCCGGTCAACAAGACCGTGACTTTGGAACTGAACAGCCGCGACGTTATCCACTCGTTCTGGGTGCCTGCGTTCCTGCAGAAGCTGGATATGATCCCAGGTCGCACCAACTACATTTACTTGACCCCACAGGTTGAAGGTACCTTCGACGGCAAGTGTGCCGAACTGTGCGGCGAGTACCACTCGGAGATGCTCTTCAACGTGGAAGTTGTCAGCGAGGCCGAATTCAAGGCACAGCTGGCCCAGCTGAACGATGGTCATATCGGCGAAGA
The DNA here is from genome assembly GCF_050753455.1 of Glutamicibacter uratoxydans. Lineage (GTDB taxonomy): Bacteria > Actinomycetota > Actinomycetes > Actinomycetales > Micrococcaceae > Glutamicibacter > Glutamicibacter uratoxydans_A. The sequence goes on along the minus strand of NZ_CP192736.1, from coordinate 1,750,037 downwards.
ATACGATCGCCAGCCTAACAAGGTGAACTCTCAGATCATCGAGCACCATGGTGCTGAGGAAGGGGAGTAATCGATTATGACTACTTTAGAGTACGCAGCCGACGATATTAAGGCCGTCAACTCGGCCGTAGTGCCAAAGTCTAAGGGCCGCATCTTCGTCGACTACATCACCTCGACCGACCACAAGAAGATCGGATACATGTATCTGATCTCGTCGTTCATTTTCTTCTGCATCGGTGGCGTAATGGCGCTGCTGATTCGTGCCGAGCTTTTCGAGCCAGGCATGCAGATCGTGCAGACCAAGGAACAGTACAACCAGCTGTTCACCATGCACGGCACCATTATGTTGCTGATGTTTGCAACCCCGCTGTTCGCAGGCTTCGCAAACGTCATGATGCCGCTGCATATCGGTTCGCCCGATGTGGCCTTCCCACGACTGAACGCTCTGGCGTTCTGGTTCTTCTCGCTGGGTTCGACCATTGCCCTAGCCGGCTACCTCACCCCACAGGGTGCAGCCTCCTTCGGTTGGTTCGCTTATGCCCCGTTGTCGAATACGACATTCTCCCCGGGTATCGGTGGTGACCTCTGGGTCTTCGGTCTGGCACTCTCGGGCTTCGGTACCATTCTTGGTGCGGTGAACTTCATCACCACCATCATCTGCTTGCGTGCACCTGGTATGACCATGTGGCGCATGTCGATCTTTACCTGGAACACCCTGATCACCTCGATCCTGATCCTGATGGCCTTCCCACCGCTGGCAGCTGCGCTGTTCGCTCTGGGTGCTGACCGTCGCTTGGGTGCACATATCTTTGACCCGGATAATGGCGGTGCCGTCCTATGGCAGCACTTGTTCTGGTTCTTTGGTCACCCTGAGGTGTACATCATCGCGCTGCCGTTCTTCGGTATCGTTTCGGAGATCTTCCCGGTCTTCAGCCGCAAGCCAATCTTCGGTTACAAGGGTCTGGTTTTCGCGACCATCGCCATTGCTGCCCTGTCCGTGGCCGTGTGGGCACACCACATGTACGTCACCGGCGCTGTGATGCTTCCGTTCTTCGGGTTCATGACCATGTTGATCGCGGTTCCGACCGGTGTGAAGTTCTTCAACTGGATCGGTACGCTGTGGCGGGGTTCGATTACCTTCGAAACCCCAATGCTGTGGAGCATCGGCTTCCTGGTGACCTTCCTGTTCGGTGGTCTGACCGGTATTATCCTGTCCGCTCCATCGCTGGACTTCCACGTTTCGGATACCTACTTCGTGGTGGCTCACTTCCACTACGTGGTCTTCGGTACCGTGGTGTTCGCTATGTTCGCTGGCTTCTACTTCTGGTGGCCAAAGTGGACCGGTCACATGCTCAACGAGCGTCTGGGTAAGATCCACTTCTGGTTACTGTTCGTCGGTTTCCACGGAACCTTCCTGATCCAGCACTGGTTGGGTGTCATCGGTATGCCACGTCGTTACGCTGACTACATGCCAGAAGACGGCTTCACCCTAATGAACCAGGTTTCGACCGTGTTCTCCTTCGTCCTAGGTATGTCCCTGATTCCGTTCTTCTGGAACGTCTGGATTACTCACCGTCAGGCCAAGAAGGTTACCGTTGACGATCCATGGGGCTTCGGTGCGTCGCTGGAGTGGGCTACTTCTTGCCCACCACCACGTCACAACTTCCACTCGATCCCACGTATCCGTTCCGAGCGCCCAGCGCTGGATCTGCACCACCCAGAACTCAGTGGTCGGATGACCCCTGAAACTCCGGTGGCCAAGATCTTCGGCCCTGCTGATCAGAAGGACAAGTAAGAATGAAAATTGAATCCTGGATTTTCCTGGGTGGAATCTTCTTCTTCACCCCGATTGCAGTTGTCTACGGTTACATGACTAACTGGAGCGAATGGGTTGGCTTGCTGGCCCTGCTGATGCTCGCTGGTATGTCCGGCATGGTCGGCTGGTACTTGATGATGACCGCGAAGAACGTGGGTATCCGTCCCGAGGACCGCGTTGACGGTGAGATTCACGAAAACGCTGGTGACGTTGGCCTGTTCGCTCCTTGGAGCTGGTGGCCACTGATCCTCGCCTCGGCAGCAGGTATCTGCTTCTTGGGTCTGGCCGTTGGCTGGTGGGTCTTCTACATTGGTGCTGGCTTGGCCATCATCGGTGTAGTTGGCTGGGTCAACGAGTTCAGCCGTGGCGATCACGCTCACTAATTAAACTAAGTCTCAGGGCGACGAGTTTTTACTCGTCGCCCTTTGGCGTTTAATAGGAATAATAGCTAGCCAGCTCGGAAAGGATACCCACCGTGCGCCACGCACCGACCCCGGCCGTCACGGCTACCTTGGATCCGCAGAGTTCTGAAAGTAAGTACCGGCAGATTCGTCAGATACTGAAAACCCATGCTCGGGAGGCCTGTGAGCCCGGCTATAAGCTTCCTCCCGAGCGAGACCTAGCCGAACACTTCGGGGTGGCCCGCAAGACCCTGCGTCAGGCCATTGACGCGCTGGTCGATGAGCAAGTGCTCAAACGCGTGGTGGGGATCGGCACCTTTGTGGTGCCGGAGAAGATGGACCTTCGGGTACGTCTGCATTCCTATTCGGAAGATATGATGCGGCGCGGTATGGTGCCCGATGCCCGGGTGCTGGAGTTCGATGAGATCAAAGCCTCCGCCCATCTGGCCGCCCAGTTGATGGTGGAGGAGGGGACCTACGTGGTTCGCTTCAAGCGCCTGCTCTTGGCCGATGGTACACCCATGAGTTTGGATGAAAACTATATGCCGGCAGACCTCGTCCCCGGCTTCGTCGATGGCCCGGCACCGTCCAAGCTCTATCAGACCCTCCACGAACGCTATGGCATCTTGCTGGAATGGGGCGAGGACCAGGTGGAAAGTACCGCTGCTACGGTAGCTCAAGCACACCTGTTGGGTGTGGATGCCGGCTTCCCACTGCTCCAAATCACCCGCTATGCCTATATCGGTGAACGGCTTGCTGACTATTCGGTCTCGCTGTACCGTTCGGATCGCTATAAGCTCTTCGTGCCATTACAGCGGTTAGGAACCCGCACTCCGAGGTATTCCACCTCGATATAAGTCATATCCTGTGCTCAGCTCCTGCTACGCTCCCGTTTGAGCGCCTGAACAAGTTCCGGTAGTGCGGTTGCGGCAGTGGATTGCCAGAACAGATCCACCGAGCGAGTAAATTCGCTGCTCGCGGGAGATATTTCCAGGATTGGTATCCCTCGCTGCATGGCAAGGCGTGGGAGGGAAGCGGCCGGTTGGACTACTCCGGAGGTGCCGATAATGATGACGGCATCCGCTTCCAGCATCGCCTGCTCTGAACGTTCCCAAGTTTCTCCGTCCAGTCCCTCACCGAACCACACAATATCCGGTCGGATCACATTGCTGCAGGTAGGGCACTTCGGGGGCGTAAGACGTTCGTGTTGTTGTGATGGGAATTCAATGATCTTGCGCTACGGCCGGTGACAGATCGTGCACCGAAATTTAAAGAGGCTGCCGTGCAGATGGGTGACTTCCCTCGACCCTCCTCGTTCGTGGAGATCGTCGATGTTCTGGGTGGTCACATGTACCCACTTCATTTCGGGAATCGCGCTGAGCTCGGCCACGGCACGATGTCCTGCATTGGGTGTGGCTTGGGCGGCGCGTCCTGCCCGCCAGAGATACCACGCCCACATCGGTTCGGGATCTTTGGACCAGGCAGAAATACTGGCCATGGCCTGAGGGTCAACATTCTCCCAGATACCTGTTTGGGCATCACGATAGGTCTCCAGACCGGATTCAGCACTCATCCCGGCACCGGTGAATATCTCAATTTTGCGTGCGTCTCGGAGCAACGCAAGAGCCTCAACTAGCATGCTTCCGACCCTAGCCGAAGTCGCTGAGACCGACCAACCCAATGCCACCGAGTGCCGCCTCTGGGCGAGCAGCCAATTGCTCATCCTGGGAGAACCCGAAGCTACCGAAAACACAAAGGAATCGGGGGAGCACCATGCCGCAGCTTGCTAGGCTGCGCCCTAACGCTACTAGCGACATCAGGAGCGGCTCCATAGGCCAGTTGGCCCTACGCTGCCCAATCACGAAGCGCTGGGGCGACACAGAGCTGGACAATGGCGTGTTCTAGGGCCTGCTAGGTATTTCCTTTGGTAGTGCTCTGTTCAGGGCTTTCATGTTCCGTACACACCGCACTGAAGCGGATCCCAGGGGAGTAGCTTGCTGGCCGTAGCTTGCTGGCCATGGCCGGCTGCGGGGGAGAACGTTGCCGGGAAGCAGACAAGTTTTTCAACACGAACCTGTGATTGTGATGCCGCTAGGCACTCATGCGCTCCGGCAAGGACCGGTGCGTGGCTCGGAGCCGCAAAGGCTTTGGGGGTTAAGAAAAGCGTGGGACCCGCTGGTTGCGGATCCCACGCTTTTGGTGTGACTACTGCGTGTCGAGCTTACTTCTCGATTGAATCGCTGTCGTTGGCACCTTCGACCTCATGGTGGCCGTGAGCTGCTTCCAGTTCCTTTGGAGTAACTGGAGCGACACGATCTTCGAAGAACAGCTTCGAGAACTTCGCGCGGCGCTTCTCCTTGCGGGTAATGTGCCCTGCAGCATCCGGCTGAGCCGGGATGTACAGGCGATCCTCGAAGTTGGTCAGCAGGTAGCGACGGTAAACATCGATATCCTCGTGCTTCTCCGAGAAGCCACCCTCAGGCGACATCTGGATGGTACCGGTCTCGCGGCCGTGCAGCACGATCTCGCGATCCTTGCGCTGCAGCGACAGGCAGATACGGCGGGTGACGAAGAAGGCGACGAACGGGCCAATGATGAACAGTACGCGCAACCAGTAGGTGACGTCGTTCAGCGAGACCAAGAAGTGCGTTGCGATCAAGTCCGAGGAAGCAGCGGCCCACATGGTGCAGTACCAGACCACACCGGCCATACCAACAGCGGTACGGAATGGAGCGTTGCGTGGACGGTCAAGCACATGGTGCTCGCGATCGTCCTTGGTCACCCAGCGTTCAATCCATGGCCACGCGAACATGATGGTGAACAGGATACCGGCAGGAACCAGAGCTGGCAGTAGCACTGCCAGGTTCAGGGTGTTATCTCCCCATGGGAATGGGATTACCCATTCAAACGGGAAGTTGCCGATGAAGCCAGGCATCAAACGCAGCGCGCCGTCGACGAACCCGATATACCAGTCCGGCTGGGTACCGGCTGAAACCGGTGATGGGTCATATGGACCGTAGTTCCAGATTGCGTTGATCTGGAAGAAGCCGGAGATGAAGGCCACGATGCCGAAGATGATGAAGAAGAATCCACCAGCCTTTGCAGCGTAGACCGGGCCAACAGGGAAACCGACAACATTGTCGTTGCGGCGACCTGGACCTGGGTACTGGGTGTGCTTGTGGGTCACAACCATGAACAAGTGAATCACGATCATCAGGATGATCATGGCCGGCACGATCATGATGTGCAGCGAGTAGAGACGCGGGATCACGTGGATACCCGGGAATTCTCCACCGAAGAAGAACATCGAGATGTAGGTACCGACGATTGGGATCGCCTTGATCACGCCATCGATAATGCGCAGACCGTTACCGGAAAGCAGATCATCGGGCAGCGAGTAACCGGTGAAGCCAGCGGCCAGAGCCAGAATCAGCAGCACGCCACCGACGACCCAGTTCAGTTCACGTGGGCGGCGGAAAGCGCCCGTGAAGAAGACGCGCAGCATGTGTACCGACACCGAGGCGACGAACAGCAGTGCGGACCAGTGGTGTACCTGACGCATGAACAGACCACCACGGACATCAAAGGAGATATCCATGGTCGACTGCATTGCCACCGACATGCCAATACCCTTCAACGGAACATAGGAACCGTTGTAGGTGATGTGGGTCATCGATGGATCGAAGAAGAAAGTCAGGAAGGTACCTGAGAGCAGCAACAGTACGAAGGTGTACAGTGCCACTTCACCGAACATGAAGGACCAGTGGTCAGGGAAGATCTTACGACCGAATTCCTTGACCATGGCCGAACCGCCAACGCGTGAGTCCACGAAGTTGGCAATGCGACCGGTGCCTGTCTTTGGAGTGTATTCAGTAGTGCTCGACATGATTAACCACGCTCCCAGTAACTTGGGCCAACTGGCTCCTGGAAGTCGCTGCGAGCTACTAGGTAGCCCTCATCGTCAACCATGATTGGCAGCTGTGGCAATGCGTGACCGGCAGGACCGAAAACAACCTTGCATTCCTGTGCCAGGTCGAAAGTCGACTGGTGGCATGGGCACAGCAGGTGGTGGGTGTGCTGTTCGTACAGCGCGATCGGGCAGCCCACGTGGGTGCAGATCTTGGAGTAGGCGACGATGCCGTCTACGTGCCAGTCCTCGCGACCCTCGGAGATCTTCATATCGGCAGGGTTCATGCGCATAACCAAGACAACAGCCTTGGCCTTTTCGTTGAGCATGTTCTCTGCTTCGTTCAAACCCTCAGGAATAACGTGAACAGCGTTACCGATCTGAATATCGGCGGCCTTGATCGGAGTACCCGATGGGTCGCGGGTCAACCGGACACCGGTGTCCCACATGGTATGACGAAGCTGGTCTACCATCTGGCTTGCGGTCTTACCGCTACGCTCCAGATCGCGGAACATGAAGATCGCTGGGATTGGAGCCACAGCGATGGCTGCAATCAGGGTGTTGCGGATCAGCGGACGACGCTTGATCCCCGACTCTTCGACAATAGTGTCGATGATTTCCACGGCATCCTGGCGGTCCTCTTCCGACCGGATTTCGTGGCGTTCCTCAACGAGCTCATGGTCCGGCATCAGGGTTTTGGCCCAGTGAACGATGCCAACACCGATGCCCAACATCGCGAAGGTGGTTCCCAAACCAAGAACCGCGTTCTGCACGCGCAGTTCAGCGAAGGTCATATCGCCGAGGTGACCCAGGACGAAGTAGGCCACGAAGAACAGCGCGGTACCGATGATGGAGATAATGAATAGCAGCGCTACTTGACGCTCGTGTCGCTTGGCTTGACGCGGATCGCTATCAGCGATGCGCGGACGGTGCGGTGGTAGACCCGGATCCGGGAACCGATCCTGAGCCACATCGTCAGCCTTAGCAACGGTGCCCGAGTCCTCGGGACTGCCGTGACTATGGTTGCCCATGTTGTCTCTCATCCTTCTCTCAAGAATTTAATGTACGTAGTGATGGTTACGGCAAAAGCCGTAGGCGTCTTAGGAAGGACGCGAGGTCAACCAAACGGCAAACCCGATGATGATGCCCAGGCCGGCGGTCCAAACGAACAGACCTTCAGCCACTGGACCAAGACCACCAAGGGAAGCGCCACCGGCGGTGCCGTTAGCTTCGATGGTCTTCAGGAAGGTGATCACGTCACGCTTCTCTTCAGGGGTGATGTTCGAATCGTTGAACACAGGCATGTTCTGCGGACCGGTAACCATTGCTTCGTAAATGTGCTTTTCGGATACACCGTGCAGGGTTGGGGCGAACTTGCCGCGGGTCAACGCACCACCGGAAGCGGCAGCGTTGTGGCACATGGCGCAGTTCACGCGGAAGACGGTACCGCCATGGGCAGCGTCACCCTTGCTGGTATCCAGCCATTCCTCGTCCGGGATGCTTGGTCCGGCGCCTAGGCTAGCCACGTATGCCGAGAGCTGGGAGATCTGCTCGTCGTCGAACTGTACAGGCTTCAGCTGAGCCTGTGGGCCCTGCATCTGCATCGGCATACGGCCGGTGCCAACCTGGAAGTCAACCGATGCCGCGCCAACGCCAATCAGCGATGGTCCGGCAGGGGAGCCTTCAGCGTTAATGCCGTGGCAGGTCGCGCAGTTCGCAACGAACAGCTTCTGACCTTCCTCGATATCTGCGGCCGAAGCGGTCGTGGTAGCCGCCTTTGCTTCATTGATGCTGCCAGCTGCCGTGTACAGGCTGCCGGTGATCAGCAGACCGAACAAGAGCAGGGCCACAGCGGCGAGCGGGTGGCGGCGCTTTTTCGAAAGAGCCTTCACTTGCTGGTTCCTCACTTATTTTCTTGGTGTGGTGTTGCCCTACTTCTATGGAGGCAACCGGTGATTGTTAGTTGCCTACTTCAGGAAGTAGATGATCGCGAAGAGTGCGATCCACACGACGTCAACGAAGTGCCAGTAGTAAGACACCACGATGCCGCCAGTCGCTTCGAAGTGACCAAAACGCTTGGCCAGCATCGCGCGGCTGATAATCAGCAGGAACGCAATCAGACCGCCGATCACGTGCAGGCCGTGGAAGCCTGTCGTGATGTAGAAGGCCGAAGCGTAGGAGTTGGAATTCATAGCGACACCCTCGTTAACGAGGATGACGTATTCATATGCCTGCACTGCCACGAAGATCGATCCCATAATGAAAGTCAGGACGAACCACTCAATCATTCCCCATGACTTAAAGTTCAGCAGGCCGCCGGTACGGCGGGCCTTGAACTCTTCGGCACGGAAAACACCGAGCTGGCAGGTAAACGAGCTGGCAACAAGAATGAGCGTGTTGGTCAGCGCGAATGGCACGTTGAGTTTGGCAGTTTCAGTCGCCCAGAGCTCTGGCGCCGCGGCGCGCAGGCTGAAGTACATAGCGAAGAGGGCGGCGAAGAACATGAGCTCGCTGGAGAGCCACACCATCGTTCCCACCGACGCCATGTTGGGGCGGTTCGGTGCACTTGGCACCGGTGTATTTGGGGCATGAGTCGCAGTTGTCACACTGTCATTATGTCTCTAAAAGCCCCGAAGTTACCAATGCAAATGGCACGTGACAATGGTTTTTTGCGCCACATCTTCGCCACATCCCCGGAAACTCGCGGAAGTAGGGAATAAACTGTTTCTACAATTTGTAGAGCCGTGTCGCGCGAGTTGCCGTAACCCGAGGTTTACGCAACGTTTTAATGACCTATTTATCGCCGGTTTTTCGCTGTTTTAGCTGCTTTTGATGTGACTCATGCGACGCAACGAAGTGGCAGGTGCGGCCAGCAAATCGCTAGGCTTACACACGTGTCAACGACCCAGACTTCCCAAAAGTTCCCCACCTGGCCCAATCTTCTGGCCACGCTCATCAGCGGCAAGGATTTGCAGCGTGATGATGCCGCGTGGGCGATGAATGAAATGATGAGCGGCAATGCCTCGGACGTGCAGATCGCCGGCTTCCTCGTCGCGTTGCGCTCCAAGGGCGAAACCGTGGCCGAATTAACCGGTCTCGTCGACTCTATGGTCAACAACGCCCGGAAGATTCGCATCGAAGGACAAACCCTGGACATTGTAGGAACCGGGGGAGACCGACAGAACACGGTCAACATCTCGACCATGGCTACTTTGGTCTGTTCTGGTGCCGACGTCTCAATAGTTAAGCATGGCAACCGAGCCTCTTCTTCGGCATCCGGCTCGGCCGATGTTCTTGAAGCTCTGGGCGTTCACTTAGATGTACCAGTGGAGCGCCTTGTGCAGGTCTACGAGGAGTCCGGGATTGCCTTTTGTTTCGCGAACCTCTTCCACCCTTCGATGCGGCATGTGGCTGTGGCCCGACGCGAATTGCGCATCCCTACGGCGTTCAACTTCCTGGGTCCCTTGACCAACCCGGCGCTCCCTAGCGCCTCGGCCATCGGTTGCTCGGATCTGCGCATGGCGCCGATTATGGCTGGCGTTCTGGCTAGCCGCGGAAGCCGCGGGCTGGTTTTCCGCGGGGAAGACGGCCTTGATGAGCTGACAACGACCACTTCTAACCGAGTGTGGGAAGTGCGCAACGGAGAAGTGCACGAATTCAGCTTCGACTGCACCGAGGTTGGGATCGGGCACACCACCCTAGAACAACTCCGCGGGGCAGATGCAGTACATAACGCTGACGTTGTACGCGAGGTACTGGCCGGGAAGCCAGGTCCGATCCGAGATACCGTGGTTCTCAATGCGGCCGCTGGCATGGTGGCCTACGACGAGCAAGCTTCGGGCAGTTTTAGCGAGCGCGTGGCCGCTGCCATCAAGCGTGCGGAGCAGTCCATTGATTCCGGTGCGGCCACTGAGGCACTGCAACGCTGGGCAGATGCTAATCAACGGGCACACGTCCAAGTCAATTAAGCCCCGATAAACCACGAAAGACGCCGTTCTCCTGCTTAGCTGCAGCAGAACGGCGTCTTTCGTGAAGTGAGAATTTCCGGCTGGAGTTAGCCGTCGAGACCCAATGAGAAAGCTGCTTCCAGATCATGGCTGGAGTAGGCGCGGAAAGCGATCTGGGTCTGGGTCTGACGTACCCCGGGAACTTTGGATAGCTCGTTTGGAATAATCGTGGCCAGATCCTCATGACGACGCACACGCGCGATGGCAATCAGATCCCAGTCACCCGCGACCGAATAAACCTCGCTAATGCCCTCAATTTCGGAGATTTTCTGGGCACATTCCGGAATGCTGTCCGTGGCGGTCTGAATCATGACAAAAGCGGTAACCATGAGTGCCTCTCTATGAGTCTTGCGGCCAGTCCATGGCCCAATTGGTGCGTCTACTGTGAGTCTAGTGCACTGTTCGTCACAACGTCGCTCCGATGGCGTCATTATCGACTTGGTACGTTTCAAAAATAACAATGTCTGCAAGTTGTAGTATCAAATACAAGTCTATATAATTGTATCCATGATTGTTTTGACCGTAGATCAACGTCGTTCACGCAAAAATGAGGACAAGGTTGAGAACTTGATTCAGCGGGCTAATTCTACGGTGGGACCGGTGCGCCCCTTCCAACGAACCGCCGGGGATGAAGTCCAAGGCGTACTAGATCATGCCGGGGAAGCCGTGCACCTTGCGGTCATGCTGGCTGCTTCGGGAGATTGGAGCGTCGGTTTGGGCTTCGGCGCGGTCGAAGAGCCCTTGCCCGAAGAGACCCGCGCCGGCCGCGGACCAGCTTTCGAATACGCCCGAGATGCAGTGGAACGCGCCAAACGGGCTCCAGGAAATATTGCGGTGGCCGCAGCGGTCGCCGACGCCGAGAGGTTGGAAGCCGAACTACAGCTCACCGCAAGTATTGTTGCCAAGCGACGAGCCACCTCTTGGGAAGCCGGCCTACTGATGGATCAGGGAATGACCCAGACACAAGTGGCCGAACAGTTAGGTATTTCCCAGCAAGCAGTTTCGATGCGCTTGGCCTCCAGCCTGTGGTTCGAAACCAATAGGATGATGCTGGAAGCAGCTAAAGCGTTGGATAAGTTACTGGACACCTAGGAGCAGCAATGGATTGGATTGCGTGGAGCCTACTGATCGTCTCTTCGGGTTTTGCCGCCAGCACTCTATTGCTACGTCCAGCAAAGAAGCCCACCAAGCCGCGAAAGCTGTTAACGCTCGCTTCGCTACTAACGGCGGTCGCCGCCGCACTGCTTGGCAGCATTGCCGCTACGAACGAAAACTCCGGCAACATCCCGCTTCTGCTGATCATTGTTGTCTCGGTGATTTTCGCCATCACTAGCGGTAGCGCCTACACCGAGCTCATTTTTCATCTGGCCGCTAATCAGCAGGCTAAGTCAGCTGAGGCACAGGGGGAGGCATCACCCCTGCGCGGGGGACTGTGGATCGGATTGCTGGAACGCGCAGCGATCGCGAGCACCCTCTGGGCTTCCTGGCCAGAGGGTGTCGCTGTGGTCTTGGCGATCAAGGGTCTTGGACGTTTCTCCGAACTAAAGAATCACCGCGCGGCAGAACAGTTCATTCTCGGAACATTTTCCAGTGCGCTGTGTGCTTGCGCTGCCTACGGGATCGGGCTGCTACTGAGCCACGGAGCGGCGGGCTAGCAACATCGTTATCACCCGGCGTCCGACCAAGAACAGGCCAAGTACCAGCGCGGTGACGATAATAAACGGTACCGCCGCGGTCGCCCCGAAACCGATGCGCAATGAGAGGCCAACAGCAACGGTGCCAAACCAAATCAATAAGCCGGTTGGCCAAATTCGGTTGATGGTAACCCACGGCCGAGAAATCAAGACCATGATCAGGTACGCGATCACAAAGGGTCCTGCGGTTTGAATGATTCCCATAGGGGAGAGCGCGTGCTCATGTTCGCTCCGGCCTAAGATCGCAAAAATTACGATGAGAACTACATCAATCGCGAGCCACAGTGGCCACAAGCGTACTTTTTCAGTCATGTGTCAATCTTAGGCAATATCCGAGATGAGCCGCTCAACGATGAGCATTTCGCGCATCACATAGCTGTGCCATAAGTCATGATCAGTGCACTGCTGACATTCCACAGCCACACCCTGTCAATCTCTACTCGGCAAAATCTGCTCTGGATAAAGATCCTCGCAGAGCACTCAGTTGTCGGTTATCTGCTGAGCTTCAATGCCTGGCACGCCAACCGGGTTTCGGATGCGATCTTAGTATCTAAAAATGCACTGGGGATCATGACGCCTAAGGCGGGGGGAGCAGGTCATTGGCAAGAGAGCCACTGAGTTGGTTCTACCCCTCACAAGAGCGTCTCACCTCGGCGCACTCACTCTAACTTCCGAGGGTGCATTTATCCCCGTCGATGATCAGTTTCATCGATGATGCATCTTGGGTGAGCTCGCTTGAAACTTCGCATACCTCTAGTATTTCAACCGTCGTCCAGCCTATGGGTAAGCCTTCTACCTGATAAGAGGATGCCGCAGAAAGTTGGTGTGAAACCAAAGTGTCTCCCGCGTCATCGAGAATCGTTACCCCAAGGTCTTCGTACTCCAGCCCCGCGGGCATATCCTGAATTTCGATTTCACTCTGCCTGTCGGTCCACTTGCCGCACAACCGGCCAAGGCGCTGACCATAACTATCGCGGCGGCCGCTAACTGGGGACTTCTTCGTATCATCTAAGAATCCTTACAATCATTTGCTCTAGCAGCTGGAGATTTCGCACGCTAATTTCGAGAACGCAATAGCTGATCCGCGACCACCGCTCCGGACAGTAAGGCCAGAGCTATCCGGTGACTGATAGTTCGCGATCTCGCATCAATTACCGTTGGTCTGGGTTATGCCACGCAAGTGAAGTCCGCCAGACTGCAGTATGCTCAGCCCAATAACGCAAGTCATCACGTAATCCATCAATGCGCATAGGGGAGTGGCGATGCCAGAAAAGTTTGTTGCTTTGAGGGAGTCCGCCCAAGCCCTGTGGTTGCGCTCTCTGAAGGCGGAACCCTTCGGGACTATCTTGTCTGTTGTACCCCGGGGATTTGAAGCGTACGCAAGAGTCTTTCATCCCGTTGAACGCGACCGGCCCCGGGTGAACAATTCGTGGCATGGAATCGAGGAGTCACGTGTTTTTGAATCCGCCGATGTTCTCGAAGACGCACTGGAGACGGAGATGGTTTCCTGGACTACCGTGGCCACTGCCTTTGGCACGATCATGCATCCCGAGGCCCAATTCGCTCGACTTTTGAAACGCGACTACGGTGAGACCGCCCAGGTCATCGCCGAAGACGGCTGGAGGTATGCAGATTCTATCGAGGGAAACTTAGATACCGACTCATTAGCTACGCTGTGCCAGGTGCTGAGTAAACATACCGAAACACCTAACGCTGCAGTCATTGCCATCTGGGAAGGCTGGGATTCACCGCTGAACACTGGGGGAGTCATGTACTTCGAAGAAAGGATGCCCGCTAGGTACCGCGACGACATTGTCCAATGTGCTGACGGGCCACCGGCCTTTAACGGCGTTGAAGTATCCGAACCTCTGAGCCTGGTCACGCCTGGAACAGCGGATGAAAACTTGAATCAGGGTTTCGACTCCGATATCGCCTCTGCGCCGGTCCCGGCACGACTTGAGCTACACGCCGGCACAGGTCGCAACTATCTGCTGTTCCACGCAGCTGTGAGCGACTTCACCGATGTTTCATGGCCTGAACATGCACCATGGATCTTCGACCCAAGCTGGCCACAATCACCTAACATCCTTTGGCCTTCTGACCGGTCTTGGGTGATGGCCACCGAGATCGACTATGACTCCACACTGATTGCTGGATCCCTGTCGCTGGTGCGGGAATTGATGGAGACACCGGGGCTGGAGGTCCACCAAATTCACCCAGATGCCGACTTGTCGAGCAACGGAGACCGGATTAACTGAATCATTCCAAAATGGGACGACTCATGAGCTACCAGACAAAGGCGTTCTGGTCGCACTGTTGTGGTCTTCAATGCGGTACGCATGGTTGTTCGCAGGTATTCCTGTACGGGGTTCGTAGTAAACGCTGCGATCATTGGCACGAACAAACGGTGTGAGATCGAAACTGGGTGAGATCCAAGGAGAGGTTGGCACTACTGCACAAAAAGCTGACCTGAAGAGCAAAACGGGGACACCCCAGAAAACCACTACTTTACATAATGTGGATTATCGGCTCTTTATTATCCTTCGAGGAAGGGGCTGAAATGAGAGCTTTTCCCGCAAAGAAAACTGCCAAAGCAAAGTCTCCCAAACCATCTGAAACACGCGTCGGTAGTTTACTCAGCCAGTTCGTTGCTCTCCGCGCCACGTGCCTCCAAACGTAGCGCCGCATACTCCAAGGTCTGCGCAATAAATCGTTTGAGGTTCTCGTCAGTCATTTCGTACACAACGTGCCGACCGACCTTACGTGACTGCAACACACCTTTGGCGCGCAATGGTGACAAAAGTTGACTGGCCACCGACGGGCTAACTCCAACAAACTGGGACAACTCCGAAATTGTATGCTCCGCGGTGGATAAAGCCGAGAGCATTTGTAGCCGTGCCGGATCGGCCAAAGTCTTTAGGACCGTCATGGCCATATCAAGCTGCTCATTCGAGATGATCTCATCGCGAAATTCGGCGGTCACATGCTCCGGCATGACTTTCGTCCTCCCATCGGCCCAGGGCTGAGTGGATTCGGTTCACAAGGAACTGCGCAGCCCTTCAGGTGTACCCATTATGGGTGGCAACGCCGACTTTGGCGAGGGCGGGACAGCTGGAATCTTTATTCTCCGTAACCCGGATCAAGTAGCGACACTCCCCTGTAGCATCTCCCAAATTCTTCCTTATTACGGGTTTGACTTGGTATTTTATGTTCAATAGTGACCTTTTCTGCAGCTTTTTAACGCTTGGAATCACGCCTCTTGCAGTCGCTAAATTTGTGAGGGTATTTTTCACTGGCAAACTTGAGGCATGACATCCTTGGTTCCTTCTGTGTTCCTGCCCCGGAATCATCCCATCAAACGGCTGCATCGCATGCAGCTGGACTTGCAGGCTCGGGGAGTTACCGCCGATGAACCACAAGAACGTCTACTCTGGGAACTTGCCCAGCTCGGCTCCCCCAAATCCAACACCCCAACCATTCGTGGATGCTATATTTACGGACCTCCGGGGAGAGGCAAATCGCTGCTGCTGGATACATTCGCTGCCATTTTAGATTCGGCAAGCTCGGCCCGATACCACTTTCATGAGTTCTTTCATGAAGTTCAGCAGGCCGGAGCGAGTGAAGAAGATTCCGCGGCCATGGGGTCGGTCTTTATGCGCGGATTAACCAGCAAACTTCAAGGCATTAGAATATTGTGCTTCGATGAATTTCATTGCGTCGAACCCGGGGACGCAATGTTTATGGCCAGACTGGTTAGCTACTGTCAGGAACATGAAGTCACCCTGATCACCACCTCGAACTATGCGCCGGAACAGCTGCTCGATGACCCGTATTTCCACCATCTCATCGAACCGACCATCGCCAAGATCCGTGCTGACTTTACCGTTTTCCCGCTCGATAACCAGCTGGACTACCGCAGGACTGAGATCAGTGCGGCAGCACGAAGCGGTTTCCGGGCCGGGAAGCTACTGATCGACGCGACTCCCCCGATGCAGAAGGTTTCGGCTTCTTCTCTGAGAGTCGGGTACGACAACTTAGCTCCGGTGTACATTCACGGTGAGCACCTTCAGATCAGCTATCAGCTATTGTGCCAAACGCGACGCAATACCCGCGATTACCTTGAGTTGGCGCGGAAATTTAACCGATGGAGCATCGTAGGAATTCCACGCAGTGATAATCTTCCAATGGACGAAGAACGACGCTTCGCCAACCTCTTGGATATCCTTTATGACCGTGACGTTCACGTTGACCTGTACTGCCGCGATGAACTTTCGACGCTGGGCCACCAGATACCACTCACCGAAGCCGAACGACTCAGCTCACGGCTCGCGCAACTAGTCAAACCAACTTTTGATCGAGGGTAGGAAATACTAGGACCATGGACTACCAACAACTGACTGCCGAACAGATTGCCGCATTGGTCGAAAATGTACTGGACCAAGCCGTTGACGATGTCGTTCCGATCGTGCAGCTGGGTCACCCCGCGTTACGTCAACGTGCCCTGACCTACACCGGGCAGCTCTCCCCCGAACTACTAGACCGCCTCTTCACGGTGATGCGTGCAACGATGTATGCCGCGCCCGGAGTGGGCTTAGCCGCGGTGCAAATTGGTATCCCCCTAGCGCTGGCAGTCCTCGAGGATCAGTACGAGCTCACCGAGGAAGCCGCCACGGTGCGCGAACGAGAACCCTTGGAATACGTCGAGTTCATCAATCCGCGCTACACCGCGCAAGGCAGCGCCCAAGCTGCCTTCTACGAGGGTTGCCTGTCTTTTGCTGGTTTCCAAGGAGTCGTTTCCCGCGCGGTGACCGTCAAAGCTGCCTACCAAAATCGGGAAGGCGAGAAGATCCAGCGCGACTTCCGCGGCTGGCAGGCTCGGATCGTGCAACACGAAATCGATCACTTGGCCGGTTGCGTGTATATCGATAAAGCCGAGACGCGGTCGCTAATCTCGCAGCAAGAAGCCGAACGGTATCCGGGATTCGACGTGGAACAAGCCCGAACATTGCTGGGATTCTAATGCTTGCTAGTTCATTGCTCTGCCCCCACTGCCAGCAGCAACTAGAGTTTGCTACTGCGCAACGCAAAACACTCAGCTGCCACCAGGGTCACCGCTTTGATGCCGCGAAACAGGGGTACTACAACTTCCTGACCGGCAAAGGAACGAACTTTACCGAGGACACTGCGGCCATGGTTGCTGCGCGTGCGGAGTTTCAAACGCGTGGCCACTACCAGCCACTAGCCACCGCGATTACCCAAGCCGCTAGCCAAGGCGCAGTAAACCCCACCCGTATCCTTGATGCTGGGGCTGGAACCGGGTACTACCTGAGCGAGCTAGTCGAGAATTTGGGCGTCCCAGACACCGAGGCTGTGGCCTTGGATATTTCGCGCTACGCCATGCGCCGGGCGGCCAAGGTGCAACACACCACCGCCATAGTCTGGGATGTCTGGCGCACCTTGCCAAGCGCGGATGCCTCCCGCGATCTAGTGCTCAATTGTTTCGCCCCACACAACCCCAAAGAATTTCGTCGGGTATTAGCTCCCGGGGGGCTTTGCCTCGTGGTCACAGCGTTGCCTGATCATCTGCAGCAGGTGCGCGAGCCGTTAGGAATGTTAGGCATTGCCGAGGCCAAGCAAGATCAACTGATCGCTCGATTTGGCGACCACGACTTGCGTCTGGACAATGTGCAGGAATTACGTTTCGACATGTCGCTAGATCCGCAGGATCTGTTTAATCTAGCCTTCATGGGACCGGCTGGGCATCATCTAGATCCAGATGAGCTGCGTCATCGCGTGAACAGAATAGGCACACAAGAAGTACGTGCGGCCTTCGGTATTTATTCATTCGTTTAGGCTGAAGGAAATATCCGCCTAATTGACTACCGACATTCTGCGTCCGTTACGGCAGAATAGAACCAAGGTAGCCAGTTATTGGGGCTGGTCATTCTCGCGATCGAAGGTATGAAGCATTGAGTACAGCCGAATGGGTTTTGGAAAATGCCTGGGTCATCTGGCTTGCAGCATTTCTCCTCCTTGCCATCATTGAGATGCTCTCGTTGGATCTCTACTTCATCATGCTCGGCGTCGGCAGCTTAGGTGGCCTGACGGTGGCTTTGGCCGATGGGCCGGGCTGGTTACAGGTGGTGGTCTTCTGCCTGCTCTCACTGGCCATGATCTTCTTGGTCCGGCCGATCGCCATGAAACATTTGCGCCGCTCCCCCGAAGGGTATCGCACCAATATTGAACGTCTGATAGGTAAAGACGCTCTGGTGTTGGAGCCGGTCTCGCGGGTCTCGGGTAGCGCGAAGATCGCTGGTGAAGTGTGGACTGCACGGACCGATAGCAGTCAACCGGCCATGGATCCGGGCACCTACGCGGTAGTGAGCCGCATCGACGGGGCCACGGCCTTCCTGAAGTTACCTACCGAGAATAATCAGTAGAAGTTTGGCACTAGTTTTCACTCGCATTACACACCAAGAAAGTGAGTACCCATGGATTCCGATTCCTTTGGGCTGATTGTTGTGTTGGTGGTGCTGGCGATCTTCGTGATCGTCGTCCTGCTGCGCAGTGTGCGGATCGTGCCTCAGGCACGTGCTGGCATTGTGGAGCGTCTGGGCAAGTACAACCGCACACTCAACCCCGGGTTGACCATCCTCATCCCCTTTGTCGATCGGCTTTTGCCCCTGCTCGATCTGCGCGAACAGGTGGTTTCCTTCCCACCCCAGCCGGTGATTACCGAAGATAACCTGGTGGTATCCATCGATACCGTGGTGTACTTCCAGATCACCGAACCGCGCGCCGCCACCTACGAAATTGCCAACTATATTCAGGCAGTTGAACAGCTGACCACCACTACCTTGCGTAACGTGGTCGGCGGCCTGAATCTGGAAGAAGCTCTGACTAGCCGCGACCAGATCAACGGCCAGCTCCGTGGGGTGCTTGACGAGGCCACAGGTAAGTGGGGCATCCGTGTCTCCCGCGTGGAGCTCAAGGCCATCGATCCACCACTGTCGATCCAGGATTCGATGGAGAAGCAGATGCGCGCCGAGCGTGATCGCCGTGCGGCGATCCTCACCGCGGAGGGCACCAAGCAGTCGGACATCCTGACCGCTGAAGGTGAACGTCAGGCTTCCATCCTCAAGGCCGAAGGTGATGCCCAGGCATCGATCCTGCGCGCCGATGGTGAGGCCCAGGCCATTCAGAAGGTTTTCGATGCCATTCACGCTGGCCGTCCGGATCAGGAACTGTTGGCTTACCAGTACCTGCAGACTCTGCCGAAGCTGGCCGAAGGCACCTCCAACACCCTGTGGGTGATCCCAAGCGAGGTCACCGATGCGCTCAAGGGCATCGGTGGAGCCCTAGGTGGGGTCAACGATGCGAAGAAGACTTCGTCCGAAGACCCAGCCTAAGGCAATCAGCTAGCCGAAGAGCACAGCAAAGCTAAGCAGCGGCGAGACCCTGTCATCGGGTCTCGCCGCTGACACGTATAATGGATACTTTGGACGCGGATCGGGTCAGGCGGGAATCTTTTAACCGCACCAGCCGTTGAACCATGTAGCGTATTCGAAGGATCTCGTAAGGAGTAACATGAGCGATCGCAGCCTCCGAGGCATGCGCCTTGGCGCACAGAGCATGGAATCTGAGGCAGGCGTCGAGCCGGCAGCACGTCAGCGTGTGGAGTACCAGTGCGAGGACGGCGAACGAGTCTTCGTAGTCTTTGCCGCCGAGGCCGAGATTCCTGGAACCTGGCTGACCAAGACCGGCAAGGAAGCCAAGCTGGTTCACGGTGAAGCCAAGGAAGAAGAACCAAGCAATGAGAAGCCAGTGCGTAGCCACTGGGATATGCTCCTAGAGCGTCGCTCCGAGGAAGAGCTGGAAAAGATTCTGGCCGACCGTCTGACGCAGCTGCGCGCATCGCGCGGCGAGGCCGTCTAACCGCGACTGCCCAGCAGCTACAGCAAAGCGCCGGTTCCGATCAGTAGTGATCGGAACCGGCGCTGTGTTGTCTGTGGACTAACGCTTCTTTGCGGTCAGTTTCTGCCAGCGAGCAGTCAAACCCCAGCGGGTGACATTCAGCATGGCCTCGAGCACAATATTTCCGCTCATCTTCGAGACACCGAGTTCACGTTCGACGAAAGTAACCGGAACCTCCACGATCTTCTTACCCAACCGGGCCACGCGGAAGGTCATATCTACCTGGAAGCCATACCCCCGGGACTCAATGGCATCGAAATCAATAGCTTCCAAGGTTTCGCGTTTGAAGGCACGGTAACCGGCGGTGATGTCCTTCAGGGGCAGCCCTAGCAGGGTGCGCGAGTAGAAGCTGCCGCAACGTGAAATGATCTTCCGGCTCAGTGGCCAGTTCACCACTTCCCCGCCCTTAACCCAGCGTGAGCCGATCACTAGGTCCGCGCCACGGGCGCTCGCCTCGAGGAGTCGTGGCAACTGTTCGGGCATATGCGAACCGTCGGCATCCATTTCCACGATGACGTCGTAGTCGCGCTCTAGTGCCCAGCGGAAGCCGGCGATATAAGCCGCGCCCAAACCTTCCTTACCCTTACGGTGCATGACATGGATTTTTGGGTCATCTGCGGCCAGTTTATCGGCCAGTTCACCGGTGCCATCGGGTGAGTTGTCATCGGCAATCAGTACGTCAACCTCCGGGACCGCTTGGCGCAGCCGCCCCACCGTAATTGGCAGCGACTCCAGTTCGTTGTACGTGGGGATGATCGTAATGACGCGCACGCGGCACCTTTCTCGAAATTCTTACTACGTGCCCGCAGCACTAGATGCGGGCAATAAGTCCAAAGATAAAGTATATGCCCCGAAACTTGGGGGTTACTGATTTGGACACAGCTAATCCCCGGTGACTTCGGCCCTACTACGCGTCTACCGACGAGTAATGTTATCTAAGGTCACCGGGGATTACCCTTTTTGCTGCGTCGCGCGAAGCCGGAAAACCGGGACTCCTCGACGTGGCGCTGCTCACCAGCCTAGCGCCCTACCCACCGGTTGTGTCAACCACGACGTGACCACAACGTACACATATTCCGGCCATGTCACCCTAGGATTCCGCGTTTTCACGCAGTTGCCCGAACAAGGCATTATGCTCAGGGCTAAGCGCTTCGCTCCAGCGCATCAAAAATCGTGATGCCCTCACGTACGGTGCGTAAACAGTGTGGGATTTCCTCATCCACCACCGGCAGCAGTGGAGTGCCGGCGCGGGCGTCGGTAGACCAAGAGGAAATACGCGTGTCCGGTGTCTGGACAGCCAGTTCAGAGGCACTCCACACCGCGAAGGTGGCGGGGGCACCGATGACTAACTGTCCGGAGAATGGGTTCATCATGCCCAGGGCGCGGTAGGCCGAGCGGTTTTGCCCCAAGAAGGCGGCCCGCGCCGAAATCCGTCCGGCAACGTTACTGAGCGACATGGCCGCACGCACCACGGCCCAGCCATCCACCTCGGTTACCGGCGCATCGGAGCCGAGGACCACCGGAACCCCGGTGGACAGCATCGCGGCCACATTATTCATTTGCTGCGCGCGCTCACCGACCCGGCTCTGGTACATGCCTTGCTCCCCGCCCCAATACTCGTCAAAGCGCGGTTGCATGGACACGGTGATCGAGTAGCTCAACAGTTTCTCACGCTGCGCCTCATCGACCATTTCCACGTGCTCCAGCCGGTGACGTGCCCCCTGCAAGGCGGGCACCCCCACCGTTTGGGCAGCCAGCTCAAACCCGGCAAGCACCCGATCCAGTGCGGCATCCCCGATGACATGGAACCCGGCAGGGATCCGCGCCTGGGTGCAGGCCACCAAATGTGCGGCGATCCGCTCTTCGCTGAGGTAAAGCTCTCCACGCAGCTCTGGCGCGTCGCTGTATGGTTCGCGTAACGCTGCGGTGTGGCTGCCCAGCGATCCATCAACCTTGAGGTCGCCACCGAGCCCAAGGAGGCGCGAGGACGCGAAGCTCTTGAGGGTTCCACTGGCCGCCTCGGCGGTGCTGACTGCTTCGGCCCAATAGGCATAGACTTCCGGCAGCTGAGGATCATCCTCGGCCAAGAGCTGGCGCAGCGCCTCGCTCCCGCCCAGGTGCTCGCCGGCCATCTCCACCACGGTGGCGAAACCGCGTGAGGCGTAGTGTTCCAGAGCGCATTTCTGATCGGCAGCGGTCACCGCCGGGTCCTGCTGCAGTGCTCGGGTCACCTGATCGTGCGCGGTGCCGCGCACGAGTCCCGGAGTTAAGCTTGCCAGGTGGAGTTGGTCAAGCAGCCGCTGGTTCACGATGGCGCTATGTTTATCCACCCGCGTCAGATACAGTCCCTTACCGGCTGCCGCCTGATCCAAAGCCGCGAGGCTCGGTAGCGTCGGATCGTCCCAACGCGTGTCCTCCCACCCGGTACCGCTAATCAGCTCGCCAGCGCCGCTACTTTGCGCAGCAACCTGCGCCAGCAGATCCGTAGCATTTTTCGCCGTGCTCAGATCGGCGCCGCGTAAGCGGGCCCCGAGGGCGGCCAGATGTGTGTGTGAGTCCACGAACGCCGGGGTGATGAGCGCCCCCTGCAGATCGATCACCTCGTCAGCGCGTTTGGCCTGCCGGTCCGCGGCATCTTCCCCACCGAGCCAAGCCACGGTGTTCCCATCCACCAGCATCGCGGTGGCAAAAGGATCGGCCGCGGAGTAGATCGAACCATTGCGGTAAAGCGTCAAAGCCATATCTGATTAGTCCTTCACAAATTTCGCTGGCACTCGGTGCCTAGTCCAAAACATTCGAGTACGCTACAACGCCGCGTTTAACCAAGTCGGTGGCTTTACGGGCATTCTTCGAGAGACGTGGTGGCAACTGCGCGTTTTTTGCCAGCTGATCCAGGGTGTCAATGACCTGTTTGGCCCAGCGCACAAAGTCGCCCGGTGCCAGATCCGAGCCGCGAAGGCAGCTATTGAGCGAGGCGCCACGGGCCCACTTATACATCGGCCAGATCAGCCCGGATTCCGGTGGGTCAGTGGGGTCTATCCCTTCGAGTTCTTCGACGTCCGAGAGCTCGGCCCAGCAACGCACCAGCTCATCCCACACCTCACTGACCCGTTCGGTGGGCATTTTGGGGTCTGGACGCTCATAGTCACGCCGGCTCTGATACACCAATGAGGCAACAACGGCGCACAGTTCTTCGGGGTTGAGTTTTTCCAGTGCCCCGGTCTCCAGCACTCGGCTGGTCAACAGGTCCCGCTCCCCATAAATGCGCCGCAAGCGACGTCCGGCATCGGTGATGACCAGATCTGACTCATCTTCGGCCGCGCGCAGGTAGCCAAAGTGTTCTAATACCGCGAACACTTTGTCGAACTGTTTGGCGATGGTGTTGGTGCGCCCGGAGATCTGCCGACGTAGCCGATCGGTCTCCTTTTTCAACTTCCAATAGCGTTCGGCCCAGCGGGCGTGATTTTCCCGGTCCGAGCAGTGATGGCACGGGTGGTTGGCCAGTTCGTGGCGCAAAGACTCGGCCTCACGCTGGAAGTCGTCCGAGCCCTCAAAGTCGAAACTTGACGCATCCTTGCGCGGCGGACGATGCTCATGGATGGCATTGCGCAATGAGGCGGCCAAATCCCGGCGTTCCTTCGGTGACTTACCGGTGAAAGACTTGGGGACCTTGATGCGCGAAACAATGCTCAACGGCCCGCGCAGATCCCCCACCGAAAGCCGGCGTAACCGCCCTTCCTCGGTCAGCACGGTATGCCGCGGATCGTAGAGCGAAGGATCCAGATCCACGATCACTGCACGCCCTGAAAGCCGGCTGCTGTGTAGATCAACCACATCCCCGCGGATCACGGCCTGCATGGACTTTTCGGCTGCGGAGCGGCGTTCTTGCACCCGAGATTTCGAGGCGTGCTTTTCTACCTTCGATAGTTTGCGACGCAGCGCCACATATTCGGAAAAGTCCCCGAGGTGGCATTCCATGGATTTTTGGTAACCGGCCAAGGATTCTTCTCGGGAGCGGACCTGACGAGCCAAACCCACCACCGAGCGGTCGGCCTGATACTGCGCGAAGGAGGATTCCAAGATCTGACGGGTTTGTTCCCGGCCGAACTGGGCCAAAAGATTCGTGGACATGTTATAGGTCGGACGGAAACTGGAGTTCAGCGGGTAGGTGCGCTTCGAGGCCAGACCGGCCAGGGTTTCGGGCTCAACCTCGGGGGTCCATAAGACGATGGAATGCCCTTCCACGTCAATGCCGCGACGCCCGGCCCGTCCGGTGAGCTGGGTGTACTCTCCGGCGGAAATCTGCACATGCGATTCTCCATTGAATTTCACCAGCTTTTCCAACACCACACTGCGCGCGGGCATATTGATGCCCAAGGCCAACGTTTCGGTGGCGAAAACCACCTTTAGCAGGCCCCGGGTGAACAGTTCCTCAACGATTTCCTTGAAAATCGGCAGCATTCCGGCATGGTGAGCGGCATAACCGCGCATCAAGGCATCGCGCCAGGACCAGAATTCCAGCACCTCAAGATCATCGGAGGGGATTCGGTAGGCGACCTCCTCGAGAACCTCGGAGATTTCGGCGGCTTCTTGGGCGGTAGTCAGCCGCAAGTCGCTCATCGCACACTGGTGCACCGCCATATCGCAGCCCTTGCGCGAGAAAATGAAGAAGATTGCCGGGAGCATCCCCGCACGATCCAAGGAAATGATCGTTTCTGGACGACTGGCGCGCTGTGTATCGGGCCGCTGGTCCCGCATCCGGTCTCGCGGCCCACGTGAACGTGGGTGACGGCCGCCGGGACGGAAGGAGCGAGTGAGCTTGCGTAGCTCGGGATTCACGATCGTTTTGGCGGCGTCTTGCCCGGCACTTTCGTCAAAGGAGAGGTCCTCTGCGAACAAATCGACCAGCTGACGCCCAACCAGCACATGCTGGAATAGTGGGATAGGCCGGTGTTCGGAGACGATGATGTCCGTGTTCCCCCGCACCGTATCCAACCAGCCACCGAATTCTTCGGCGTTGGAGACGGTGGCTGAGAGCGAAATGATTTGGACGTTCTGTGGCAGGTGCAGGATGACTTCTTCCCACACCGCGCCACGGAATTTATCGGCTAGATAGTGCACCTCGTCCATCACCACATAACCCAGCCCATCCAGGGTCTGTGAATCGGCATAGAGCATATTGCGCAATACTTCGGTGGTCATCACCACGATTTGCGCCTCGGAGTTGATCGAGGTGTCTCCGGTGAGCAGGCCCACCTGCTTCGCCCCGTGCGCCTTGACCAGATCGGAGTACTTCTGGTTACTCAGCGCCTTGATCGGTGTGGTGTAGAAGGCTTTGCGCCCCTGGGCCAGCGCCTGAAAAATGGCGAATTCACCGACCACAGTTTTACCGGCGCCGGTGGGTGCCGCCACCAACACCCCATGGCCCTGGGCCACCGACTGGCAACCCTGTTCCTGAAAGGGATCAAGATCAAATCCAAGGGTGGCCCGAAAGTCCGGTAGGACGGTTCCGCGTTCTACCGTTCGTGCTTTAGCCTGCTGGTAGCGTTCGGCCGGGGTGCTCACTTTGTGTCGGAGTCTCCTTGAGTTGGTGTGGCGGGTCGGAATGAAACTCAGGCTTCACTCGCGACCCGATAGCTAGCTCTCGCCGCGTGCCATGCGTTCGTTTTCGGCTTCCTGGGCCGCAAGTTTTTTCACCCGTTTGCGGTCGTTGAACCAGCAAATCAGGGTGGCCCCGGCGAAGGTAATGAATAGTGGACCGGCCAGTGCGAACATGGTGATCGCATCTCCACCGGGTGCGGCCATGGCCGCCACCAACGCGATCAAGAACACGGTGATTCGCCAGTTCTTCAAGATGACTTTGGCTTTGAGCACCCCCACCATGTTCAGCCCGACCATCAGCACCGGCACCAGCATGGCTAAGCCAAAGGCGAGCAGCAGGCGGAAGATGAACGGCAGGTAGGTGTCGATGCTCACCAGCATCTCGGAGTTCTCCGGTGCCAAACTAATAAAGAACTGCAGGGCGTAGGGCAAAATGAAATATGCCATGGCCACGCCACCGATAAACAGTGGTGCGGCGGCTGCGGCAAAGGAATACCCTAAACGACGTTCGTTTTTCTTCAACCCGGGCACGATAAATGCCCAGATCTGATAGATCCAGACCGGGGATGAGAGCACTAACCCCACGAACAATGACACCTTGAGCATGATGTCAAAGGGTGACATCACCGCTACGAAGTTGACCGCTCCCCCGGCAAGATTTACCGGGCTAATTAAGAGAGCAAGGATCTGGTCGTAGAGAAAAAATCCGCCGACCGTGGCCAGAGCCAAGGCGATCAGCGATTTAAACAGGCGGTTTCTGGCTTCGGCGAGGTGCTCGCGAAGCGCCATCCGCCCTTCGGCGTTCTTTGGGCGCTTTTTCTTTGCGCTGGTGGAATCTGATGTTTTAGCCACTTTGAGAAGCGTGATCAGTTGTTCTTTTCGTCATTCTTAGGATCCACTACGTGGCCGTCAATGGTCTCGCCCTTGGGATCCTCGTCGTCGTCTTTCATCTTGCGCACCTCAGATTTGAAGATGCGCAAGGACTGACCCATGGAACGTGCCATGCCTGGCAACTTGGGGGCACCAAACAGCAACAGTGCCAACACAATGATGATGACTAGATGCCATCCTTGAATTCCACCCACGGGGTTTCCCTTCTATCTCTTGCCTCAAAGTCTACGCTAAAACAGTTTCAGGTCGTACACGTTCTGCGCCTGACCGCGGGCCTGACGCCGGGCCACACGGCGTACCCGCCGGGCCTCGATACATTCTTGTTTCCCGAGCTGACGAAGTTCGCGCAGCTGCTCGGGATCGGCGTGGGTAGCATCGGTTCCACTGGGGTAAACACGCCCACGTGGCGTGTAATCCACCACGGTGCCCTCTTGAGCCAGGTCTTGGGAGAATTTATCGGCGGCGTTCCCTAAGGCATCAACGACGCGCATACCTTGGCGGAAGAGTCTGATGCCCGCCAAAACGATGCCCAGCAGTGTGAGCAACACCAATACGGCCCACAAGAGAACCCAGAACCACCACGGGAGCATCAGTTACCTTCCTCGTAAAGTTTGCTTGCGCTCTCCAGCCACTGATTGATCCTCGTAACTGTTTCATCCGGCGCAACCACAGCAATACTACCCCCGTGGCGTGCCACCAAGGGAGCCAACACCGAGTCATGTGAGAAACGCACCTTGGCTAAATACCCGTCGGCTATTTTCGTTGACCAAGCGGTCGGCTGGTAGGGCTCGATCACGGGAATCAGTTCTGCACCGAGATACAGTTCAACTTCCAAGTCTTCGGCACTGGCGTTGAACTGTAGTTGGATCTGCGCGTGATCCTCATGTCGAGCACCGCGTTCAAAGGTTTCCCGCGCATCCGCAGCGTGCAGGATACGATCCAGCCGGAAAGTTAGCAGCTGCTGCCGGGTGCGGCAATAGGCGCGCAAATAACCTAGTTGACCATCTTCGAAGATCCGGACCGGTTCCACCGCACGCACCTGATGGGTGCCGGATTTCGGGGAATAGTAGTCGATATTGATGACCCGGTGTTCGCGGATAGCCGAAGCCAATAAGGAATCGCTGTCCTCTTCTTGCACCTGGCTCAGCGCGAAACCCAGTGCGCCGTTCCAGCCTTCGTACCGAGCTACCGCCGCGTTGAGTTTGGCTAAGGCCGAGTCGAGAGTGCCGCGGTGTTCAAAGTCAGGGATCGAGGCTAAGGCGTTGAGTCCGCCAAGTATCGCCACGGCCTCCATCGGAGCCAGTTTCTGCGGTTCGGCCAGCAGCGCCGCGTTGGAGATGGACACCGATTCGGCTTCCAGATCACCATCGTTGACGTTGATCAGCTCGTCATGCTGCCCACCGGGCACCCCGCACATCATGATGAGTGACAGCTCTTGGCGGACCTTAGCTTCCGAAAGGGCATAACGTTCGGCCAACTCGCTGATGCTCGCCGACCCGTGCGCAACCACGTATTGAATCATGTCAATATTGCGCATCACTTGGGTTGCGGTGGAGGCCCGCCCGGTTGCGCGGGTGCTTTGGTATTTCACCGTCTTTCCCGCCAGCAGTTCGGCCACCTGCGCTGCGGCGGCACCGGCTTGGTGCAACAGCTGTTGCACCTGTTCGGCCAAGGGTTTGGGTTCAAGGACCTTCACATCCGGCCCATAGCTGGCTAGTTCTGCGGCGAACGCCTCCTGATCGGCATAGCCCACGGTGATCCGCTGTGCGTTGCTCTCCAGAGCGCGGGCACGTAATGGCAACGCCGCAGCTCCGC
Source organism: Glutamicibacter uratoxydans (assembly GCF_050753455.1). Lineage (GTDB taxonomy): Bacteria > Actinomycetota > Actinomycetes > Actinomycetales > Micrococcaceae > Glutamicibacter > Glutamicibacter uratoxydans_A. The sequence goes on along the minus strand of NZ_CP192736.1, from coordinate 1,721,931 downwards.
GCAGCTCAACGCTGGCCAAGTGTGCCGGGTTGTGCAGATCGAAGTCCTGCAGCACCTGACTCATTGAGAAACCTTTGGGGCGTGGCCGATAGTCTTTACCAGTCTTCGGCGAGTTCACGATGGTGAGCTTACCGACGAGGCGGGAGAGCCGGAAGACCCGGGTCGCGTTGCGGCTGTGGTCCCAGCCGGTGAAATACCAGTTGCCGAAACGCTGCCCGATCCCCCAGATGTCCAGCACCCGTTGGCTTTGTTGACCGGCGGCATCCCGGTAGGCGAATTGCACGCGTTTGCGGTTGAATACCGCCAGCGCACAATCCTTGAAGTTTGGTTCGTCCATCGACAGCCGTGGCAGATAGCTGCCCACATAGGGGGCGATATCCGCTTCCGAGGGCGTTTCACCAGTGATCCGGCTACTCGCGTTCAGCGCCAGTGACTGCAGTTTGCTGTCTTTCCAGAGACTGGCGGCCAGCGCTATCAACGCACTCTCGGCGGCACTGAATTCAATGGCCGGCAAATACCAGTCGTTGGTGTCGATGCGGTAGTGGGTCACACCCCCGTGATCTTCACTCAGCAGCTGCAACCCGAATTCGTTGCGGATCTCCTCTTTGGCTCGCTCGATCGCCTTATCACGCGCTTCCTTATTCCCTTCGGGGTTCAGGTAGTCGCCGATACGTTCGCTGGTCCACCGGTGCCCGTTGGTCGCCAAGGCATAGATCAAGCTGGTCAGCCGTTCGGCCCGAGTGGGCCCACCACTTTGCTTAGTGCTCACGAGCCTACAATAACGAATCCGCGGCGGGATTTTGTGCAGGTTAAGCACCTGTGGCTCCGACACGGGTGTCGGAGCCACAGGTCACAGCGCAAAATTACTTGATGCCCATCAGGTCAACCACAAAGATCAACGCCTCGTTGGGTCCAATCGCGCCACCGGCGCCAGCCGCGCCGTAGGCCAAATCCGAAGGGATTTCCAGACGGCGACGTCCGCCAACCTTCATCCCCAGCAGACCCTGATCCCAGCCCTGGATGACCATGCCCACACCCACCGGGAAGTCCAGCGTTGAGCCACGGTTCCAGGAGGCATCGAACTCTTCGCCGGTGGACCAGGCAACACCCACGTAATGGGCCTGCACGGTGTCTCCCGCAGCGACTTCCTTGCCGCTGCCTTCGATCAGGTCGGTGATGACCAGTTCGGTGGGGGCGTCGGTCCCCGGGAAGTCGATTTCCGGCTTGCTGCGGTCATAGTTGCGTGCACCAAAAGACATGCTGTGTTCTCCTCTTGTTCGAACAGTGAAGGTGAGCGATTACTCGGCGTTAGTTACCTTGGTCAATTCTACGTAGAACACCAGAGGTCCGGTGGGACGTCCGCTGCTGGCGTCATCGCCGTAGGCCAGATCCGATGGGATGCTCAGCAATACCTTGGAGCCTTCCTTCAGTCCGGTTAGGCCCTGAGTCCAGCCCTTGATGACACCCTGCAGGTTGAACGCGGAGGCATTGCCGCTACCGAAGTTTCCGTCGAAGGTTTCCCCGTCTTCCCAGCGCACACCGGTGTAGAAGGCTTCAACATCCGCGCTTTCGGTGGCAACCGGTCCGCTGCCCTCTTCCAGCACGTCAACTGCTAGGCCTTCGGGGGCCTGGGTGTCTGCCGGGATGGTGATCTTTGGTTCATCCCCGGAGGTGTCAACGCTCGGGAGTTTACCTTCCTCCTTCAAGCTGGTCACATCCTCGGGGCTCAGCGCGCTACTTGGGCTGCTGGCATCCTGCACGTGCATGATGATCACGCGTTCGGCGCGGGCACCATCTACCGGCTCAGCCATGCTGCCGTCGGGGTTCTGGGCACCATCCACGGTGGTGTAGGCGATCCAGGAGCCGACCTTAGCATCGAGCAGGGTTTCGTAGAGCTCAGGCATTTGTTGCTGCATGGCCGAGTCCAACGTCATCGGAACGGCTGCACCGGTGAAATTCTCATCGGTGAGCAGGCCATCGATGTTCTTGTAAATCCCGGACTTCAGGCTGATGTTCTGACCCTCGGCCAGTTGCTCACCCTCCCCCTCAATCAGCACCACTGCTTCGGACTCTTCCGTCAACAGTGGAGCATCAATCGTCACGGTTGGTTCGCTATTCGCATCGGCACCGGGCTTGATGTCGATGTCGCTCAGCGACCCGCCACCGCTGGAGCCGCAGGCTGCTAGCGCGAGGACCGAGGCGAGGGCGGATGCTGCGAAAACTTTGCGCACAAGTTCTACTTTCGTCACAGGAGATTGTTGTCCTTGGTGTCGTTCACGCGGTGTGCGCCACGACCCACTCTCTCCAGATTAATGCGGAAAACTGTGAAACTTCTAATCTTCGGCTGACTAAACCGGTTGTTGCATCAATTCGATCAGCTCATCGACCGCCGGATCTTCGGTGGCAAAGGGATCCTTGCACAGCACCACGCCACCGGATCCTTCCTCGTATTTCATGTGGACCCAGTCGGTGGAATAGCGTCGTCCGGTGGCGCGCGCCGCAGTAATGAATTTTCCGCGAATTTTTGCCCGCGTGCTGGCCGGCGGGTGGTTGATCGCCTCGTGGATCTGCTCTGGGGTAACCAGCGAACTGGCCCGACCGCGGCGGGCGAGCAGGTGGAAGAGCCCGCGGTTCGGGTCAATATCGTGGTAGGTCAGATTCAGTTGCGCCAGCCGATGCGAGTCGAGGGCTAAACCGTTTTTCTGCGCATAGCCGGTAAGCAGCTGATGTTTGATCGCCCAGTCGATGTCCCGGTTAATGCTAGAAAAATTCTGGGTTTCGATGGCGTTCAGGGTGCGCTCCCATAACTCCAGCACCTGCGGAACATAGTCGTTGTGGGCCCCGTGGCGTTGGACGAAATTGCTCACCGATTCCAGCAACTGCCATTGAATCTGCAAGGCGGTGGGTTCATCCCCACCCATCAACCGCACCACGGTTTGACCGGTGAAGTCGTGGGAGATCTGCCGGATGGAGCGAATCGGGTTTTCCAGACGTAAATCGTGATAGATTTGCCCGGATTCGATCATGCGCAGAACCAGGTCCGTGGCCCCGATCTTCAGCAACTGGGTGGTCTCGCTCATTGAGGAGTCCCCCACGATCACATGCAGGCGCCGGTAATACTCGGCATCGGCATGCGGTTCATCGCGGGTGTTAATGATCGGACGAGACCGGGTGGTGGCCGAAGAGACACCTTCCCAGACGTGATCGGCGCGTTGTGAGAAAGCGAAAACAGTCCGGTCTTCGAGCTTCACCAGATGTCCCGCACCGGTTAGTAGCTGCCGGGTAACGAGAAACGGAATCAGCATATCGGCCAGCCGTTTAAATTCGGTACGCCGGGAAATCAGGTAATTCTCGTGACAGCCATAGGAGTTCCCGGCCGAGTCGACATTGTTTTTGAAGAGGAAAAGTTTACCGTCGTGTCCGGCCTCGGCCAGTTCATCCTGGGCCTGTTCCACCAGATCCAGCAGGATCGCTTCACCGGCCCGGTCATGGGCGATCAGCTGGTCCAGCTGATCGCATTCTGCGGTGGCGTATTCCGGGTGGGATCCCACGTCCAGGTAGAGACGCGAGCCGTTACTCAGGAAGACATTGGAGGATTTGCCCCATTCGACTACCGGTTTAAACAGGTGCCGGGCGGCATCTTCGGGGGTGAGCCGACGACCTTCATTGGGCACATAATTTAATCCGTACTCGGTCTCGATGCCAAAGATCCTGCGATCCACCTTCGTTCCCTTCGGTTAGTGTGTTGCTGCGCTATGCCCGGGAGCCTACTGGCCGCCCTTTTGCACGAATCCGCGCACGAACTCCTCGGCATTGGATTCCAACACCGAGTCGATCTCGTCAAGCAGGTCATCAACACCGGCGTCGGTGCCCTGCACCTGGGTGATCTGCTGCTCCACGTCTTGCTGCTGGGCTTGACGGTTGCTGCGTGGTGAGATGCTTTCCTGGCTCATCGGGTACTCCTTAGGTTAGTGAACTGTGCTGTGGCCATTCTCAGCCGACCGGACGCGTCTTGGCCAGCTCGTCAAGAAATTCGTTGACTTCTAGCTCCGCCTCAAACAGGGCTCCCAGATCTTTGCGGGTGCCGGCCAACGGGTTGCCCATCGGTATGCGGCGCAGTTTCCGGGCTCCGGGTAAGGTGAAGGACAGCGCGTCCCAGTTCGCCGCGACCACGTTCTGTGGGTAACGTTGCAACACCATTCCGCGCAGGTAGGCGCGGGTGTCTTCCGGCGGGGTGCTGACAGCGCGGCCAATTTCTTCGGCGTTGAACAGGGTTTCCATCCGTCCGCGGGCCGCGAGTCGGTAATACAGACCTTTATCGGTGCGCAGATCCGCCCATTGCAGATCCATCAGTGCGATGCGCGGATCACTCAAATCCACGCCGTGGCGTTGCGCGAACCCTTGAACCAGCTGATGCTTGGCGATCCAATCCACGGTGCTGGCCGCGGAGTGCGGATCGCCGGACAACAACTGCAGGGTCTGGCGCCACCGGGTAAGGATTTCGGTGGTGTCCGCGTCCGTGATTGAACGTTCCGCACAGTAGGTTTCGGCAGCGTTGAGGTACTCATTTTGGATGTCAATGGCGCTCATCCGGCGTCCGTCGCGCAGCCGCACACTGGCACGCAGGCTCGTATCGTGGCTGAAAACCCGCAGCGCCTGCACCGGATCGTCGAGTTCTAGCTTCGGGGCGCTACCGGCCTCGATCAGACTCAGTACCAAGTTGGTGGTGCCCACCCGCAGCAGGGTGGAAACTTGTCCGAGGTTCGCATCCCCGATGATGACGTGCAGCCGACGATATTTGTCCCAGTTGGCGTGCGGTTCATCGCGGGTGTTGATGATCGGGCGATTAACCGTGGTTTCCAGGCCCACCTCGGCCTCGAAAAAGTCAGCTCGTTGCGAGATCTGAAATTCGGCGTGTTCGTTGAGCTGGCCACGACCCACGCGTCCGGAGCCGCAGTAGATCTGTCGGGTCACGAAGAACGGGGTGAGCCCGGTCACGAGGTGCTCGAAGTCCACGGCCCGGGGTACGAGATAGTTTTCGTGCGCCCCATAGGAGACGGACTTATTGTCGGTATTGTTTTTGTACAGTAGCAGTTCACCACCGCCCAAGGCTTTGACTTGAGCGGCGGCCTGACGCATCACTTCATCGCCGGCTTGATCCCAGAGCACCGCGGCCCGCGGGGTGGTGACTTCGGGGCTGGAGTATTCCGGGTGGGCGTGATCCACGTAGAACCGGGCGCCGTTACCCAGCACCATGTTCATCACGACCTCGCCGCTGCTGTGTTCGGAGTACAGGGTTTGCCCTACCCGGGCATCCCCGGCGTCCAAAGCCACCGATTCGGCATCCCACACCGTAGCTTCCCCCACGCTGGGTTCCACGTCGGTCAGTTGGCTGGGATGCGCCCTATCGCGGCTCATGGCAAAACCGCGGGCATCCTGCAGTGGGCTTTCATCGCTGTAATCCCAGCGTGCGGCACCGAGCTGGCGTTGCCCCTGCCGCACCAATTGCGCATAGGCGTCAACGATTTGTGCCGACAGTACCGTGGCGTTGGCGCGCGGCATGCCGGGGCGAATGATCCCGTATTCGGTCTCTAGACCGACCAGACGGCGGGCACTCATCCCTTGCTCCGCGAATTCACCAGGGTGCGAATATGGCTGATCTTCTCACCCTTACGCCCGGAAATCCGAGCCCAATCATCCGGGTTGGTGGTGTTGGGCATATCTTCGTGTTCGGCGAACTCATCGCGTACCGCGTTGAGCAGGTAATCCATCTTCAAACCACGTTCACCGCTGGTCAACAGGGTTTTGATCGCTTCCTTTTTGGCCCGGTCCACCACATTGCGGATCACCGCGCCGGATGCGAAATCCTTGAAGTAGAGGATCTCGGTGTCCCCATTGACGTAACTGACTTCGAGGTACTCGTTATATTCTTCCAGCGCGTACATGGATTCGACGGTGGCTGCGATCATCCGCTCCACGGTAGCCTGCTTATCCCCCGCGTCGGCTTGCACCTCGGATTCATGCAGGGGCAAATCGGTGGTGAGGTACTTGCTGAAAATCTCGGCGGCACCTTGGGCGCTGGGGCGGCGGATCTTGATCTTCACATCGAGTCGACCCGGGCGCAGAATCGCCGGATCAATCATGTCTTCACGGTTAGAAGCACCAATCACGATCACATTATCGAGGCGTTCCACCCCATCAATTTCGGCCAGCAGCTGCGGGACGATGGTGGTTTCCACGTCCGAGGACACCCCGGTGCCGCGGGTGCGGAAGAGTGAATCCATCTCATCGAAGAACACCACGACCGGATCCCCGTGCAGCGCCTTTTCCCGGGCGCGGGCAAAAATGAGCCGGATGTGACGTTCGGTTTCGCCCACGTACTTATCCAGCAGTTCCGGGCCCTTGATGTTCAGGAAGTAGCTGCGCGCATTCTCGCGCCCGGACTTGGCTGCGGCACGTTGCGCCAGAGAGTGCGCCACGGCCTTAGCGATCAGCGTTTTACCGCAGCCTGGCGGACCGTAGAGCAAGATTCCCTTCGGCGCGCTCAACCCGTGTTCACGGTACAGTTCCGGATGACTGAAGGGTAACTCGACGGCGTCCTGGATGGCCTCGATCTGGTTGCTCAACCCGCCGATATCCGCATAAGAAATATCGGGTACTTCTTCCAACACCAGCGACTGCATATCGGTGAGCTGTACCCGGCTCATCGCCAGCCCGGTCCGTCCATCCAAGGTGACCTGATCCCCGACACGCAGGTGTTCCTCGCGTAGTGGTTGGCCCAGTTCGACCACCCGCTGGTCATCGGCTCGCGCCATGACCACAACCTGGTGATTTTCCAGCACTTCCTTGATGGTCACCAGTTCACCGGTTTGTTCGTACCCCAGCGCGGCGACCACCACCATCGCCTCGTTGAGCAGCACCTGCTGCCCGATGTGCAGCTTGTCAAAATCCATCAGCGGGCTAATGCCCACGCGTAGTCGACGACCACCCTGGCTGACATCCACCGATTGCACGGCGGTGGATTCGATACCCAGTCCTGCTTCGGGGTGCTTGCGCGGGAATTTGGCCACAATGGTGCCGTGCGAGAACGGGGTGTCCCCGTCACGTTCCAGCGCCGACTTCAAATCGATGATTTGTTCCCGGGTGCGTTCCAGCATCGCAACCAAACGCTGGTTGTTTCCGCTGAGAGTGGCCAACTGTCGATCCAAGGTGCGGTTCTTATCGCGCAGCACGTTGACCTGACGTTCGCTCATGGTCAGACGTTCGGTAAGTTGCGTTTCGTTTGGTTCAGACACTTAATCACTCCCATGACATCGGCAACGATCCATGCACCATATTCTGCTTGAACCGTCTTAGGTCATCCTACGAAGGAAAGACTGGTCACCGGAATTCGGCGACCAGAAATTTCCCACATGTTGAAATCTACTCCGCTTCGCGGGTGCGTGCTGGGCGTGCGGCATCGCGGGCGGCACGCCGCAATTTCTTATCCGAGACCCCGCGTTCGCCCAAGGCTTCACCGGTCCAAGCAGCCTCATCATGATCCTTGGTCCAGGCGGTGACGTCCTCGGCAGCGAAGTTATGTTCCTTCACCCGCTTGGCTTTTGGGATCCCCTGGGCCGAATCGGCCAGCCGGCGCGTGGTGATCAGGAACGCGGTATGCGCTACCATCCGGTGATCTGGGCGCACCGCCAAACCATCCACGTGCCACCCACGAACCAGGGTTTCGAAGCATTCGGGCTCGGTGAACTGGCCCGAGGCGCGGATGGCTTCAACCACCCGGGACATCTGCGGCACCGTCGCCACATAGTTGGTCCACACTCCGCCCGGTGCGAGGACCGTGGCTACGGCGTCGAGGCATTCCCAGGGGCTGAGCATGTCGAGGACCACGCGGTCCACACTGCCCGGTTCTTCGAGTTCAACAACTTTTTCTTGGAAGTCGCCCAAGGAGATTTGCCAGGCCGGGTGCGGTCCGCCGAAGACGGTGTCAACATTCCCGCGGGCGATCTCGGCGAACTCTTCGCGGCGTTCAAAGGAATGCAGCGAACCGTGATCGCCGATGGCTCGCAAGAGCGAGATGGATAGCGCACCGGAACCTACGCCGGCTTCCACCACGCGTGCGCCGGGAAAGATGTCGCCGAAGGCGATGATCTGGGCTGCATCCTTCGGGTAAATCACCGCGGCCCCGCGGGGCATGGACAGCACAAAGTCCTTTGCGAGCGGGCGCAGCAGCTGGTAGCGGTAGCCATCGGCGTTTTCGATCACCGAGCCGTCGGGCAGGCCAATAATCGCGTCGTGGGAAAGGATGCCCTTATGGGAGTGGAAGGTTCCGCCAGCTTCGAGGGTGACAGTGTTAATCCGACGTTTCTCGTCGGTCAGCTGGACCCGGTCACCGACCCGGAAAGGGCCGCGGCGCGCGCCGGCGCCGGTGGGTTCGCTGATGTTTGTTTGGCTCACGAAGCTCATCCTTTGACTAGTTGCATCACTAAGTTGTTTAACGGGTTTCAGCGCACGTTCAGTGCACGCAAGATTTGTTGCTGGTGCAGGACTCCGACGATGTACCCTTCGGCGTTGATGACCGCGTATTCGGCGGTTTCTACGGTTGCTAGGTAATGGATCAGGATGTCGCCATCGGCGCTCTCGGCGATGACCGCCCCATCGCCGAGGGCACGGCTGACCGCAGTTGCCTCAGTGCTCGCCGCTGCATCGTGCGGTACCGCGCTGAGCGCGCCTTCATCGACCACCGCGATCGGCATCCCCTGCGGGCTGACCAGCACGATCTGTCCGGCGCGTTGCTGCTGCCGGTGCCGGATATCGGCCACGCTGGCGGTGCTGAGCATCCCGCTGGCCGGACTCATCAGATTCCCGGCACGTACCTGCGGCAATTTTAACCGCAACTTGGAGTGTGCGATCAGCGCGGAGGTGGCTTGCCACATGAATAGCGCCACCATAATGCCGATCACCATTGTGGTCAGTTCCGGGGATTGGCCACGGAGCAGCGGGAGCACCGCAAACCAGATCACAATCCCCACTGCGATCGCCCGGCCGACCCAAGCCGCGGCAATGGTGCCACGTTCTTGGCTACCGGTAATCTTCCAGACCGCGCTTTCCACCAGCCGCCCACCATCCAGTGGCAGGCCGGGCAGAATATTAAAGATGCCCAAAAGTAGGTTGGCGTAGATGACAAAATTGAGGATCGCGGCCGGGCTGTAGGGCAAGTCGGTTACCGACTGCAGCCCCCACGCGGCAGCGGCCACCACGAAATTACTGAGCGGCCCGGCCAGCGCGACCGCCAGGGACGCGCCGGGGGTGGCTTTGAAGGAACCGAATTGGGTGTGGCCTCCCCAGAGCGTCAAGACAATGTGCGCGTCGGGCCACTTGTAGTAGCGGGCCACCATCGCATGGGCCACCTCGTGAATGAGTACCGCCAGCGCGATCATGATCGCGCAGCTGAACCCCAGCAGGAAGGCGGTGGGAGCAGGTACCCACCCGCTGCGTTGGAGTTGCATCCCGAACACCACGGTGATGACCGCAGTAATCAGAAACCAGGAGTAGGCCAAGTACACCGGGACTCCGGCGATCCGCCCAAGCTTCAGACCCGGTGATTTTTCTTTCGTTTCGCTCACGCGTTGATCGGCTCCAACCAGGTTTCGAGGTCACTGAGGGTGAGGTGTTCTAAGCTTTCGAGGCGGCGCCAGCGCCCGACACCGGGATCGGTGGCATTAGGTACCAGCACCGCGTATAGCCCGGCGCTACTGGCCGCGGTAATCCCCGGCAACGAGTCTTCAAATCCCACACAGCTCGCGGGGTTCAGCCGTTGCTCGAATTTTTCGCTGAGCAATTCGATCCCCCGCAAGTACGGTTCCGGGTGCGGTTTGCCGGCGCGAACCTCATCGCCGGCGACGGTGACATCGAAGTAAGAGCCGGGCAACTGTGCCAAGAAATCGTTAACGATGCTGCGTTCGCTCATGGTCACCAAGGCCTGCGGGATTCCGGCGGCGGAAATCTTTGCCAAGAGTTCCAATGCCCCGGGGCGCCAAATGAGCTTCGTTTTAATCCCGGCAATCACCTCGGCGGAGAGGCTATCGATAATTTCTCGCACCGACAGTTTCACGCCGGCTTCTTGCAGCACCCGAGCCGCATCGGGCAGGGCCGCACCAACCAACGCGTGGGCTTGTTCCGAACTCCAGCTGCCACCAAACTCGGCCACCAAGTTGGCTTCGCCGGCCATCCAATACGGTTCGGTGTCGATCAGCGTTCCGTCCATATCCCACAACACGGCCTGGGGCTGGGTGGAATAGGTAGCTGACTCGGGTGTCGAACGTTGATTTGGCATGAGTCAATTCTACGTGAGAGAAACCAACCCGGTGGTTGAGCCGCCGGTGAGCATAAATAACTCCGCCCGGGCTGCGCGTGCGGTTTTCTCGGCCGTACGGGTTTGGCGCAAACTAGTTGCGTCCCGGAACCCACTGGTCGATACGTTTTTTGGCTTCCAACAAACCTAGGTTGGTGTGCTCGCGCAGCACTTTGACCGCTTTAATGGTTTCTCCGGCGGCGATCGCCTGATCGATCTCCACAATCACGTGTGGAGGAAGTTGCTTCGCATCCGGGGCATGTTGGGCTCCGGGCGCGACGCTATATGGCTTGTTTTCCGGTTCCCAACTATCAATCCGCGCTTTGGCATCACGCAAACTCAAGGTGGGGTCGGTGGCGCGTAACTTTCTGACCGCCGCAATCTTTTGACCATTGGCCACCAGCTGGTCAATGTCGTGGTTAGTCCCCGGACGCAGGTTTGATGATTGGTAGGGATCTTTTTCGGCTCGCGGCGTAGTAATGCGTTGCAAGACCAGGAGCACGACGAGAATTATCAGGGCCAGAATGATCCACTTCATAGTTCTACCCTACGAGAGTGACCCGTTGAGCCAAAGCTCTGGGACAAAGTGTCTGTGCTCGATCATCGGATGCTGGTAAATACGCTGCGCACATGTGGTGTCATGTACCACGAAATAGCCCGGCCTACATGCTAAGAATGAGTTCATGCTCACACGAATCTTGGCAGGTAAACAGGTCAATCCGCTCGGTTTGGGAACCATGAATATAACTCATGGATATTCGCATTTCCTTAACGATGCGCAGGCCGCGCAGCTGCTACATACTGCGCTCGATGCCGGAGTCAACCATCTGGACACCGCCACGCTGTACGGTGCTACGCGCAGCGAACAGCTTATTGGAGAGCACCTTGCCGGACGCCGCGAAGAATTCTTTCTCGCTTCCAAAGGTGGGCTGTCCGTCGTTGAGGGGCGAGGCAAAATCGATGGCCGCCCAGCAACTCTGCACCGCCAGATCGACGAATCACTCGCGCGGTTACGGACGGATCACATCGATCTGTACTATCTGCATCGGCTCGATCCGCAGGTCCCCATTGAAGAGTCGGTCGGGGCCCTGGCAGAAGCGCATCAGGCCGGAAAAATTGGCGGGATCGGGTTGTCGGAAATTTCGGTGTCCACTTTGCATCGGGCCCATACTGTGCACCCCATCGCGGCGGTTCAAAACGAATACTCGCTAGCTACCCGCAATCCAGAATTGGCCCTGTTGAGCGCCTGCGCCGAGCTGGAGATCGCATTGGTGGTCTTTAGTCCGTTATACCGTGGGCTGCTTACCGGTAAGTTACGCCAACTCAACGATCTAGAAGCCGGCGATATGCGTCTGCGGATGCCCCGGTTCAATGCCGAAAATATCGGTCATAACTTAGCACTGGTTGACCGGTTGGTGGCGTTAGCCGCGGCCTGGGATACCACCGCGGCCGCACTGTCACTGGCCTGGGTGCTGGCTCAGGGCGAACATCTGCATGTGATTCCAGGAACCACCAAGTTATCGCATCTGGCCGAAAACATGGCCGCAGCAACGGTGCAGCTCAGCGCCGAGCAACTGCGCCAGATCGGGAAAATTATCAATCAGGACACCGTGGCCGGGCACCGCTATAACCCGGCGCAGCGAGCCAGTATCGACAGCGAAGAATTTGACCCCAGCCACTAGAACTATGCGTCGGAGCCACAACGAACGTTGCCCCGCCTAGCGGGGCGTGCAAGACTCAGAATGAAAAGCTGCTTCGGCCTCAGCATCAGGGCAGCTTGCTAATAACCTTTGGGGGCAGCAATGCAAGAACACGGATCCCAGCGAACCCTGACCGGGTTTGTCGCCGACTCGCTAGCGCAGGACGCGCCGCGTCCAACGGTGCTCGTCTGCGCTTTTGAAGGTTGGAATGATGCAGGTTCGGCCGCCAGTGACGCGGTGCGTCTGGTGCTGGATAGCGCCGAGACCCGTTATCTGGGCACAGTGGGTGAAGACGAGTTCTATGATTACCAGTTCAGCCGCCCCCGGGTCCGCCGCGAGGGCGGAAAACCAGTGATCGACTGGCCGCAAACCGACCTCTACCGTTTGCCGCTACCCCAGCAGCCGGCGGATCTGCTGATCGCTCTCGGGGTGGAGCCAACCTACCGGTGGAAAGCCTTCTGCCAGCAGGTGCTGCATTTGGCCGCCGCGCAACATGTCGGGGCCTGTTTAACCGTGGGGGCGCTCTTGGCCGATGTCCCGCATACCCGATCGGTACCGACGCTGCTGCATTCGGATCATGCGCGCTTGCAGGAGCAGCTGCAGCTCACCGCGTCGGTGTACGAAGGGCCCACCGGAATTCCCGGGGTCTTGACGCAGTTTTTTGAATCCGCGGGTATCCCTACCATGTCGCTCTGGGCGCAACAGCCGCACTATGTGGCTCAAGCGCCCAGCCCGAAGGTGCAATTGGCCTTAGTTGAAACCCTCGAAGAACTCTTAGGTACGCACTTTCCGGCCGAGCAATTGCGCGATGATGCCTTAGCTTGGCAGCGCGGGGTGGATGAATTAGCTGGAGCGGACCCGGATGTGGCCCGCTATGTGCGCCAATTGGAACAGGCCAGCGATGCGAGCGAACTGCCCGAGGCCAGCGGAGAATCGATTGCCCGCGAATTCGAACGGTACCTGAAACGCCGCGACCCAGGCCGCGGCGAATCAGGACCAAGTTACGATATTTAGAGTTTCAGACCCAGCAGCGAATCTAACGCCTGACGAATAACCTTCTCGCCTTCCCCGGAGCCTTCGGCCGCACTAGCAGCCCACTGGTCAATGGCTTCCAACGCGCCGGGCGAATTCAAATCATCGGCCATCCGTGAGCGGATACGGGTGATCAACGCGGTGGCTTCAGCCAACCCGGTGCCGGCGATGCGTTCCCGCCAGCGGTTGACGCGCTCTTGCGCGTCGTTCAGCAAGTCATCGGTCCAGAACCAGTCGGTCCGGTAGTGCTGGCCCAACAGGACGGTGCGAATCACCACTGGTTCGACACCCTGTTCGCGCAGCTTGGAGACCAGCACCAGGTTACCCAGTGACTTACTCATTTTTTCGCCGTCTAAGCCGACCATCCCGGTGTGCACGAATAGTTCGGCCAGTGGCTTACCGTCAGCCGCGGAAGCGTGAGCCGCAGAGAATTCGTGGTGCGGGAAGATCAGGTCGCTACCGCCACCTTGCACGGTGAACGGGGCCGGCAGGGTGGAACGGGCAATAATCGAACACTCGATATGCCACCCCGGACGACCCGGGCCCAAGCTACTGCCATCCCAGCTCGGCTCGCCATCACGGGCCGCACGCCATAACAGCGGATCCAAGGGATCACGCTTTCCCGCGCGTTGCGGATCCCCGCCGCGTTCGGCGAAGAACTGTTCCATGACCTCGCGCTCGTAACCGCTGACGCTGCCGAGCTTCCAAGCATCATTTTGTGCGGCCTGCGAGTCGAAGTACACATCGCCTTCCACCCCGTCCTCGCCGGCCTGTACCGTGTACGCCAGACCGCTAGCCAAGAACTTTTCAATGTATGGGATCAGCAGGTCAATGGTTTCCACCGCACCCAAATAGTGTTGCGGGGCGATCACGTTCAGCGCTTCCATATCCGCACGGAACAGGTCGGTCTGCTCCTCGGCCAACTGACGCCAATCCAATCCGCGTTGCGCAGCGCGCTCCAATAGCGGGTCATCCACATCGGTGACGTTTTGTGTATAGGTCACCGTCCGGCCGTTATCCAGCCAGGTGCGCTGCAACAGGTCAAAAGCTACATAGGTGGCGGCGTGCCCCATATGGGTAGCGTCGTACGGGGTAATCCCGCACACGTACATGCTCGCTGGGGCGTTGGCCCGATCAGCCGGAGCGGATGGGCGTTTAGTGCCGGTCGCGGTGTCAAAAAGCTCCAAGATGGGGGCACTTCCGACAATATGCGGTACTTCCGGGCTGGTCCAAGCGTGCACGCAAGATTCCTTTCAAAGGCGCGATGAGATGGTCTCTACCTGTGCCAAGTACACAGGTGGGGGTTTTATTCCCGGACTAGGCGTTGATGACACCGGCTCCCAGCAGGACAAAGATCACTAGACCCAATCCGATGCGGTACCAGACGAAGAGTCGGTAGGAATGCGAGGAAACAAACTTAAGGAACCAGCCCACGATGAGGAAACCCACCACGAAGGCCACCGCGGTGGCCACACCGGTCTGCGCCATGGAGTACACCATGGGTTCTGAGAAAGATTTGATCAGCTTGTACACCCCGGAAAGGTAGACCGCGGGGATGGCCAACAAGAAGGAGTAGCGTGCCGCAGCTTCACGGGTGTAACCCATCAGCAGGCCCGCGGTGATGGTTCCGCCGGAGCGCGACACCCCGGGAATCAGGGCCATGGCTTGGGCAAAACCATAGAGAATGCCGTGCTTGAAGGTAAGCTTCTCCAGCGGACGGACCTGTTTGCCGTAGTGGTCGGCTGCGGCCAGGATCAGGCCGAAAACCACCAGCATGGTGGCAACCACCCACAGCGAACGGAAGTTACTGTCAATATAGTCTTCCAGCAGCAGGCCCAGCACGCCGATGGGTAGCGATCCAAGAATGATCAGCCAACCCATTTTGGCGTCGGGGTCAGAATGCGGGAGTTTGCCCACAATCGCCTTACACCACGCACCGACAATACGTACGATGTCCCGCCAGAAGAACAGCACCACCGCGGTTTCGGTACCCAACTGGGTGATGGCGGTAAAAGCCGCACCGGGATCCTGGGCATTGGGCAAAATTTCGCCCACAATTCGCAGGTGGGCCGATGAGGAAATGGGCAGGAACTCGGTGAGTCCCTGAATCAATCCTAAGAAAGCTGCTTCAAACCAATTCACCCCTCGACATTACTTCACTGCGTCGAGCATTGCGGAATCAAAAACGCGTTGTCTAGGTTAAATCCGCCCGTGGTTGTAGTCACTCATCGTCGCCGGGTATCGAAAACGGCAAGAGTTCTCCATACTTGTCATAAATGGCATCGTCATAGGCTTCGAAGGCATCGGCCAAGGATCCGAAGGCGGCGTCCACCGCAGCGTCACTGGCGCCACGGCTTTGGGAGACCGCTTCGAGGTGGTTTTCCAGCCGGACGATCAGGACCTGCAAGGCGTATTGGGGGTCGATGCTCATGCCCTTACGCTACAACCGCAGTCAAGGAAAAGGTAGGGGGGCAACATGCACCATCAGCTGATCAAGGCACCACTGTTCGCACCGGACGACGACCGCTTCGAGTATTTGGTCCTCACGGTCTTTCCCGGCGAACCTAAGCACCTGGCCCGCTCGGCGCTGAAAGAGCACGCCGATAACGGGAAGTGGGAACTGGTGCGCACTTGCCGTTATGAGGGTGGCGGGTCCAAATATTGGTTGCGCCGACGGGTAATGCGGGTCACCGGCACTTTGCAGGATTCAGTCCTGCAGCGGACCTACTAACCAAGACGCGACGGTATTTGCCGCGGAGGCCGCGTTCGAAGGGTGATACCAGCTGGCCTGGACATCCCGGTAGAGTCGCTCGAATTCGCTGCCGCGGAAGTATCCGGCGCCGCCTAATAGCTGTCCGGCCACCGAAATGTTCTCCCGTGCCATATCCCCGGCGTGGGTACGCAGGGTCACTAGCTTCGGGAACCAGGCCGCGCCGTGATCCACCAGCTGATCCAGGTCCCCGGTGACTTGCTGCTGCAGGGCGTCGAGCATAATCACGCGCATCCCGGCATCGGCCAGCAGGGATCTGGCACGCACATCCTGGGTGTAGCCGGTACCGTCCTGATGCTTGCGCTGCTGCATCGCCTCGCTGGCCAGCTGCAGGCCACGTTCGGCCATCCCCACATACACGCTGGCGGTGAGGCTCAGAAACGCCGCAAAGATCGCAAAGATCAGCGGGTCCGCATTCGGTCCCACGGGCAGGCGGGTATGCACCCACGTTGCTGGGGCAATCGCCCCGTCCAGCGTGGTGCTGTGCGATTGGCTGGCCCGCATCCCTAAGGTGTTCCAGTCCTGTCCGGAGCGCACCGTGTCACCGGCTGCGACGAATCCGTGCACCAGCTGCTCATCGGCGTTTTTCCCGAACACACCCAAACGGGTGAATGCCGGGGACAGGGAGGTGAAGATCTTCAGCCCGGTGTATTTCACCGAACCATCGGGTTGTTCTTCCGCAGTAGTGTTCGAGTCAAAGAGCACCGCGTCATTACCTGGTTCGCTAATCCCGAAGGCCAGCACCTCACCGGCGGCAATCCACTCGTTGACCAGTTGCAGCCGGGTATCCGAGCGGCGCTCAAGTATTTGCGCCACCGTGGCCCATACATGGTGCATATTCACCGCGAGGGCGGTAGCTGGCGCTGCGGTGGCTAGCCGACGCTGGGCCAAGGCGAGGGTGCGCACATCCCAGCCAAAACCACCCGCGTTCACCGGGAGCAAGGCTTTGAGATAACCCCGATCTACCAGATCGTTGAAGTCTTCGGTGCAGAAGGTGTTCTGCGCATCGTATTCGGCTGCCCGGGCGCGGAAGGTTTCCAGCAATTGTGCATCGAGCACATCGTTAATCTGCATGTTCCAGCCTTAGTAGTTGCGTAGCAGGTTTTCAAGCACACGCACCCCGAACTTGATGGAGTCCACCGGAACTCGCTCATCTACCCCGTGGAACATCCCGGTGAAGTCCAATTCGGCCGGCAGCTGCAAGGGGGCGAAACCGTACCCTGTGATCCCCAAGGTGGCCAGCCACTTGTTATCCGTACCACCGGAAAGCATATAAGGCAGCACCAACGCCTCGGGATCCTCGTGCACCAGCGAATCCACCATCTGATCCACCAGCGAGCCGGAGAATGGAGCTTCTAAGGACTGCTGTTCATGCACCATCGACAGTTCCACATGCTCCCCGGCCAGTTCCCGGATCTTGGCAATGGCCTGCTCGTGTTCCTCTGGGAGCGTGCGGCAGTCGATCAGAGCCTCAGCCTGAGCTGGAATCACATTGTGTTTGTACCCGGCCTGCAAAGCCGTGGGGTTTGAGGTGTTCTGCAAGGTGGCCCCGACGAATCGGGACACGGTGCCCATGGCATCCAGAATCGGCTGCGGGTTCTCTTCGTCGAACTCCATTCCCATCAGCTCGGCCATCTCTTCCATCAGCGAGCGGGTGGTCTTGGTATAAGACAGCGGCCATTCATGTTCACCGATGCGAGCCACCGCGGCTGCCAGCCGGGTCACCGCGTTCTCTGGGCTGATCTGCGAACCGTGACCCGCTACGGCGTCAGCGGTGAGCTTCATCCAGGCGATGCCCTTCTCCGCGGTCTGCAGCATGTAGGCTCGCCGCCCATTGATATCTACCGAGAACCCGCCCACCTCACTGATTGCCTCGCCGGCCCCGGCAAAGAGCTCGGGATGATGTTCCACCATCCAGCCGGCTCCGTATTCGCCACCGGCTTCCTCGTCGGCAAAGAATGCGATTATCAGATCGCGGGGCGGGACAATGTTTTCGCGCCGCAGATGCCGCACCGCGGCGATAATCATCGCGTCCATGTTCTTCATGTCCACCGCGCCCCGGCCCCAGATCATCCCATCGATGATTTCGGCGCCGAAAGGATCCACGCTCCACTCCTCGGCGATGGCCGGCACCACATCAAGGTGTCCGTGCACCACCAAGGCTGACAGAGTGCTATCTGACCCGGCTAGCCGGGTGACCACATTCGCCCGCCCCGGAGCTGATTCGTAGATTTTGGTTTCTAAACCGACCTCTTCTAACAGGCTGGCAACGTAGTCGGCCGCTTCCCGCTCCCCCGCACCCTTATTTCCGCCATAGTTAGTGGTATCGATCTGGATGAGCTTGCGGCAGAATTCAACCGCCTCGGATTCCATGAGTTCAATTGCTTGTGGTGTCGGCATCGAGGCGTGGTTCCTTCCCAATGATGGTTGGCTTGTCGGGGCGGAAATTCGCAAGCTCCCGCACAGCTAACCCTAGTGCCCTTGCCGCGCAACGAACAGCCTACGACACGATCAGAACCGGCCCCGTACCTGCGGGTTCAGCTTGCCCTAGATACCCGAGTGACATGGAAAGAGTCAAGAGTTCCCGGATCGGTTGCGGCGTCGAAGCCGCGGTTGCAAGCAGTCGCTCGGCCGGGCACCACAGCAGAGTATTTTTACTGTTGCTCTCATCAGGGAAAAAGCAAACCCCCGAAAGACCGTAGTCAATCGGGGGTTCCTGCGTGCGCGAAAGGGGACTTGAACCCCTACCCTCTATTCGAGGACTAGCACCTCAAGCTAGCGCGTCTACCTATTCCGCCACCCGCGCAGGTTGTTTGTTGTCTGCGAAGTATCGCTGGCAACGAAGTAAAACTCTAGCACCAGTTTAAGTCCTTTTCCAATTCGCGTCACCCTTACTGATTTTTCCCGGAATCTTGCGGCTAAAGCGGCTCTGAGTAGGTGAAATCGACCCACAAAACCGCTGATCGGTGGCGAGGATCACAATCATTTCGGTTCTGGCGCGTCCCGCATCAGTGTTGCGCGCAGTTGATCTGCCCCCAGCTGCTGGTTGAAGATCTGCCCGTCAGGCTCCAGTGCTACGCCGTCCGCCAAGGAATTCAGCACGACCGGATCGTAGCCTAGCCGCTCAATCAGCGCGGCCACTCGCTGGGCGTCGACCGGGTGATCCGAAGCGACAGCCAAGGCCCGGCGGGGTGTGGCGCTACGCCGACCAAAGGAGTCCATATCCCAATGGCTAATATGATTCAGTGCTTTGACTACCCGGCTGGCCGTAAAACGCTGCGCGAGCGCCTCGGAACTACTGGCTCCGCGGGCTAGGGCCTTCTCGAACCACTCGGGCAATTGTTCGGCTACCCAGCGATTGGTTGCATCAACCAGCGTCACGCCTGCAAGGCTCTCCGGGTCAACGTCATCGAGTTCTTCCTGCGGCACCATCAGCACCACTAGGTCCACATTCTGCGCGATCTGCGCGGGCTCCACGGCGGTAGCTTGCGGCGCATATTGCAGCAGATGGTATTTCAGCATCCGCGGCGGACGCGAGGCAGCAATTTGCACCTGAATGCTTTCTGCCGCGGCTACCCGCGCGAGGGCGGTACCGGCACGGCCCGCACCTAAAATTCCGATACGGTCGATGGCTGTAGTTGATGCTTCGGTCTCTTCGTTCATCTCCGACTCCACCCTGGAATAGTTTTTCACTGCGCTTCGTGCACAGCTTAACCCTACTCAGCCCGACACCCCCGGGCTGGCTGCGCTTTAAAGACCTCACGGGCTGGTAATCGCGAATGCGATCACCAGCCCGTGAACTTAGGTCCTAGTAGCTAGCCGCTAACCACCAAAGAGCGGTCTCACGGCCTTGACCAGTTCATTGACACCCAAGGCGAGGAAGAGTAACGCCGTAATTCCCAGCGCGATATTGGTGTGCAGCTTATTGCTCCATTCCTTCGGGATGCGCTTGCCGTTGAGCAGCCCCAACAGTGTCAGCGCCAGGAATGGCATGAACAGCGAGCCCAGAACACCGTAGGCCAGGATCAGCGCGATCGGGCGATCCATCAGGAACAGCACCATCGGTGGGAAGGTCAGCCAGATGACATAGAAACGGAAGTATTTGCCGCCCACGCGGGTGTCAGGGTGACCAGATTCCTTGCCACGCATATTGCCCCAGAAGTCTGCGAACATCAGCGAGACACCGTTCCACACACCAATGATGGAGGAGAAGGAAGCCGCCCAGAAGCCCACCAAGAAACCGGTGCCAATCACCTCGCCATACTTCTGCTTAAGCACATCTCCCAGTTCCAGCAGCCCGGCATCGCCAGCGGAGAGCGAAATCCCGGCGGCACGAACCACTTCGGCACCCACGATCAGCATCGCGATCACGAAAATACCGGTAACCACATAAGCCATCGAGTTATCGATGCGCATCACGCGCATCCACTTGGGGGTGTACCAACCCTTTTCACGCAGCCAGTACCCGTAGGCAGCCAAGGTGATGGTACCGCCGACGCCGCCGGCCAGAGCCAGCGTGTACACCACGCCGCCTTCCGGGATCATGGGGATCAGACCGGTGAACAGTTCACCAATGTTCGGGGCGGCAATAAACGCCAGACCCACCACGGTGACGAACATGATGCCCACAAAGACTGCGGTGATCTTCTCAAAGAACGCGTACTTGCCGAACCAGATCATCGCGAAGCCAGCCAAGCCCATCAGCACGGCCCAGATTTTCAGATCGAGGGCCGGGAAAAGCGCGGCCAGCGGCATCGCGGCCGAGCTCATGGCGGTCGCACCGTAGACGAAGCCCCAGATCATGATGTACGGCCCGAAGTACCAGGTGGTCCACTTACCCAGCGAACGCCACCCCTGGAAGATCGTCTTGCCGGTGGCCAGCGTGTAACGTCCGGCGCCTTCAACCAGCACGATCTTCAGGATGACACCGAGAACCACCGCCCAGAGCAGTGCGTAACCGTACTGGCTACCGGCCACGAGGGTGGCGACCATATCGGCGGCACCCACACCAGTGGCCGCAACCACCAGGCCCGGGCCAACGATTTTCCACTTGGGCGGGCTGGCGGAATCGATCCCGGTCTCGCGGGCCCCTTCCGGAACTACTGGAGGCGTATTTTCAGCCATGCGAATATCTGTCCTTCAAGTTGCGTGATTGATCAAGCAGCAAAGCGGCGATTAGTCCTCGCTCAGCGGCTGCCTAGTGAATTGGCGGAAGTGGGAGACACGTCACGAATTCACATTTCTCAGCTACCAATCTAGGCGTGCCACAGCCCACAGCCAACGCCAAAGCAAAGTCCTAACACTTCCTTAGGTTTTACCCGGTAGCCTTATAACCGACCGGTAGGCCACCGGACCCACCAGATATTTGGACAAAGGACACTGCACTGTATGGATCTGCTCATCGTCGAGGACGACGACGCGGTAGCCGCCGCGCTGATCGATGCGGTGCAAGCGGTCGGCCATCGGCCAACCCGCGTGGGACGCGGAGCCGATGCCCTGTTGCGTCACCGCCAGGCCGGGATGATCCTGCTGGACTTGGGGCTACCGGATATGGACGGCTTGGAGTTGCTGCGTAAACTGCGGCAGGTCACCCAGATCCCGGTGCTGATCCTCACTGCCCGGGACGATGAGCGCAGCGTGGTGCGTGGATTGCGGCTGGGGGCGGATGACTATCTGGTGAAACCGATCCGTTTAGTTGAGCTGTTAGCGCGGATCGAAACCGTGGCTCGGCGGATGCCCAAGGATTCGGCCACGGCGCGCTCCATTGTTGCCGGAGGGCTGACTATCGACATCGAGGGGCGCGCGGCCCGGCTCAACGGACACGAACTACGTCTGACCGCAAAGGAATTCGATCTGCTTACCCTGTTAGCGCAGCACGCCGGAACCGTGGTGACAAGGGAGCAGATCCTAGACACACTCTGGGGCGATGCTTTTTTGGCGGTTTCTCGTTCCCTAGATGTGCACCTGACCGGGCTTCGGGCCAAGTTAGCTAGCCCGGGACTGATCGTGAACGTTCGCGGTGTGGGATATCGTCTGGAAGTCACCGACTCGTGAGGCTCCGCGTGCTCGGGGTGCTTGGCGCGCTGCTGGCGGTGTTGGTAGCCGTTTGCTGCGTGGTGCTCATGCAGTCGGTAAGCCGCAGCGCCACCCAAGATTTACAGTTCAGCCGGCTGGACTCGCTGAACCGTTTTGTGCAACTGGCCATGGAGGCTGAGGCTCAAGAAGATCCTGATCACCTGCTCACCGAAATGCAAAGCTACTCGGATCTCTTTTCCGAAGGGGTAGTTGTGCGGGTGGGCCACGAGGTCTTTTCCAGCGGTGGGCTTGATCCGCAGCAGCCACGGGTGTCCGAGGCCTTGCACAATACGGGGTTGAATTTGGCGGATACGGATTTGCCGACCGTCAACCCCTTTGCGAGCGGAACCGAATTACTGGCCCGCCCCTTCGGTAACTCCAGTCAGGTCCTCGGTGCAGTCATCCTCGAAGTCAATCCGGCAGCCACCCGTGATCGGGTGCTGTCCGGATGGCTGGTGATCGTGGGGATCGCCCTGGTTGCCACTGTGGTGTTGGTGTCGCTGGCGTGGTGGGTCACTTCTTGGGTGATTCGCCCGCTACACCGGCTGAATCTCGCGGTTCAGGAGTTCACACATACCGGGACACCGAAGCGCGTGGCCGAGGACGGTCCCCCGGAACTTCGGCAACTCCAACGCTCTTTTTCGGCGATGTCCGCGGTAGTGACCGAAAGCTTGGGTGCGCAACGCGAGCTGATTGCCGAAACCTCGCATCAACTACGCAATCCGATTGCTGCCCTGCGACTTCGTGTTGATCTGCTCAAACTCAAACTGGGCGAAACGCAGCCCCAGGCCATCCAGGCGGTGGAGGCCGAACTCTTTGCCGTGGAACGCCTCCTAGCTTCGGTTTTGCGTTTGGCCAGCGCCGAGCACCGCGCCTCGGAACGTGCCGCTCTGGCCCGCGGTGACACCCCCAGCATTAACGATTCGGGAATTGACCCGCTGGAGGTACTCAGTGAGGAACTGGATCGAATCAAGCCACAAGCCCACGAGTCCAACACCGAATTACGTCTGCTCAATGATGCGCGCGAGGATCTGCGCATCCGCTGTAATGGTTTTGAGCTTTCGCAAATGATCGGTGAATTACTGACCAACGCGCTAAAGTACGGGCAGGGTTCGGCCATCGACCTTCAGCTGAGCACTGCTGCTACAGCGGTAACTATCAGCGTCCGCGATCACGGGCCAGGACTCAATCCTGCCGACTTAGTTCGGGCTGGCATGCGTTTTTGGCGCGGTGAGAATCAACAACAAATTGAAGGTAGCGGCTTGGGGTTAGCAATTGTGGGGCGACTGGCCGAAGCCAATGGTGGAACCCTAGAGATTGAGAATGCCTCCGGCGGTGGCTTGCGGGCCACGCTACGTTTTCCCACGGTGCAGCAACGAAACTCAGCGGAGGGATCATGACTTCTCAACCTCGTGAGCTGTCGCGGCGCAGCGTTTTACGTCTTTCCTCTCTCGGTCTGCTCGGCGGAGCTTTGACCGGTGCGCTCGCCGGTTGTCAACGCCCACCGGCAGCTGCCTTAGTCCGGGTTGCCGGAGGCGAACAAGGCGGGCTGTATCACGAGTTCGCGGTGCTTTTGGCCCAAGCTCTGGTCAGATACCGGGTGGCTGATGCGGCCGAACCACTGGTGACCCAAGCGAGCACCGAGAATATCGAGCTGTTACTTCGGGGAGAGGCACAACTGGGCCTGGCCTTGGCCGACAGTGTGGCAGTCTCCCCCGCGATCGCCGAGGGTCAAATCAGCGCCTTGGGTCGGGTCTATCAAAATTACTTCCATCTACTGGTGCGCGCTGAGGATCCGATCTATCAGGTTGCTGACCTACGCGGCAAGCCTCTGGGGGCTGGCGCCAAAGGGGCCGGCACCTGGCTGACCGGCCAGCGCCTGTTGGACACGGCCGGGCTGAAAGAACCCGGGCAGGGCGCGATCGAGTATCAGCTCGGGTTAAATGCTGGACTTCGGGCACTGACCTCTCGTCGGATCGATGCCATGATGATTTCTGGTGGAATCGCGATTCACGCCATTGCCCAAGCAAATGTACAGACCCCGCTACGGCTGCTAGATCTCAGTTCGTTGATTCCCGCCTTGCGGGCCAAATACCCAGGACTCTACGATCGGGTGGTCGTGCCGCAGGACACCTACCATGGCATGCCCAGCATTCACACCCTCGGGGTTTCAAACCTTCTGATCGGGCGCACTGATTTGCCCGATCAGCTGGTCTCAGACACGGTACGGGTCTTGGTTCAACATGCCGGTGAACTCATCCCGAACACCAGCGCTGGTATCCAGTTCCTCAGCCTCGATAACCTCGTCGCCACTGCCGGCCAACCTTTGCATCCGGCGGCCGCACAAACTTATCGCGAACTCCACGGTTAGAGCTGCCCGACCGCGCTAATTCCGCTTGCTAGCACGCGGATTTTCCGATACGGCACATCGGGAGTGTGACCATTGCATCGCCACCCAGCGAAATCACGCAATAATGTGGAAACAACCTTGTCAAGAGCAAGTTATCCACTTGACACGCTTACTTCAGAGCGCGCGCGGAGGAAGAAAAAATACCGTTAAGATGCTAGCGTTAAGGCTGGTCCGCGCGGCGCCACCATGGCCCGTCGTCAGCCAAAAGATACTTCTCAATATCGCACCCAGCAAAAGCACCACCTTGCGCGCTTTCAGGCTTCGACTCAGCGCCTACTGAACCGATATTGAGCGCAGTCTGGGTAGAGCTGAGCAGTGAAAGTGTAGGGAGAGTAGCCAGTGAACGTTTCCACCACCCCCATCAAGGCCATTAACTGGAACCGGATCGAAGACGAGAAAGACGTCGAAATCTGGAACCGGGTGACCGCGAACTTCTGGCTTCCGGAAAAGATTCCACTGTCCAACGACATTCAGTCTTGGGCCACGCTCAGTGACGCCGAGAAATTGATGACCATGCGCGTGTTTACTGGTCTGACTTACCTGGACACCCTGCAGGGCACCGTGGGCGCCGTCTCGCTGATCCCCGATGCGCTCACTCCGCATGAGGAAGCGGTCTACACCAACTTTGCCTTCATGGAATCGGTGCACGCCAAGAGCTACTCCTCGATCTTCTCCACGCTGGCTTCCACCCGAGAAATCGACGAAGTCTTCCGCTGGAGCAACGAGAACCGCGAACTGCAGAACAAGGGCAACATCGTCCGTTCCTACTACGACGGAAAAGACCCATACAAGAAGAAGATCGCTTCCACCATGCTGGAATCGTTCTTGTTCTACTCCGGCTTCTACACCCCGCTCCGCTGGTCGACCATGTCGAAGCTGACCAACAGCGCCGACCTGATCCGTCTGATCATCCGCGATGAAGCCATCCATGGCTATTACATCGGCCTGAAGTTCCAGCGTTCGATGGACCACAACCAGCTCTCGACCGCCGAGCGCGAGGAGCTGAAGAACTTCACTTTCGAGCTCTTGTTCGAACTGTACGAAAATGAAGTGAAGTACACCCACGATCTGTACGATGACATCGGTTGGGCCGAAGACGTGATCAAGTTCCTGCACTACAACGCTAACAAGGCCTTGATGAACCTGGGCTATGAGGCGATGTTCCCGGCCGAGGTCACCAACGTCTCCCCTGCCATCTTGGCTTCGCTGAACCCGGGTTCGGATGAGAACCACGACTTCTTCTCCGGTTCCGGATCGTCCTACATCATTGGTAAGGCCGAAGCCACCGCAGATGAGGACTGGGGCTGGTAAAGCCACCGCTCTGTGCCGAGCCGGTAGTGAACGGAATCTTCCGTCCCCTACCGGCTCGCACTGCTTAATCGCCAACTTGACTCACACTTGACCGGTCTTCGGTACGGCGCCCTATCCCCGCCGCGAAGTCTAATGCGAAGATTAACTCACGGCAGGTGAGTGATGGAACAACTATGGCTTCAGGTGGCGGTGGTGCTGAGCGTGCTGGGTAATGCCATGCTCGCTGGTATTTACGCGTCCTTCGTGTGCGCCATCGCCCCGGGATTCAAAACCCTGAGTGACACCGAGTATGTGAATACTTTCCGCAAAATTAATGCGGCAATAGTGAACCCGGGGTTCCTCACGCTGTTCCTGCTGAGCCCGGCACTTTCGGTCATCACGGCGGTGGGGTTATTCCATGATTGGTCGCAAAGTTGGCCAGTGGTACTTGGCAGTGCGCTCTCGGTGGCGAGCACGCTGATCAGCACGATGATCAACTTCCCGCTCAATCGCCTCTTGGCCCAACGCCGCATCGTCGCACCATGGGAGGCACGCCGCGCCCGAAGACTATTTCAGGGTCCGTGGAATCGCTGGAATGTGCTTCGCATGTTGGGCAACGCCGGCGCGGCCGTGGGCATCATGCTGGTGATCCTGCACCCCGGAGCAAGCTGAGCGTCGCCGCATACTGTCTAGGCTTCGCTTGGCAGGCTGCTTGATACCATCGTTCTAGCCCCCTTTATCGATCCGGTAGGACCACTGAATGCGTATTGCCATGCTCTGTTTGCATACCTCACCCCTAGAGCAACCCGGTGCTGGGGATGCCGGCGGCATGAACGTGTACGTGAAGAATCTGGCGTTTGCGCTCGGGGCGTTGGGACATCAGGTTCATCTGGTCACCCGAACCGCCGAGCTAACGCGTACCGAAGAGGTGCGGGAAAATGTCTGGATCCACTATCTGCAAGCCGCGCCCGGGCAGGCGCTGAGCAAGGAGCAACTACCGGGCATCATTCCCGAAGCCGTAACCGCCGCCGCGCAACATCTGGCCGAGTTCACATTTGATGTCATCCACGCGCACTATTGGCTATCGGGCATGCTGGGGCTACACCTAGCTCAAACCTGGCAGGTTCCGCTGGTGCTTTCGATGCATACCTCCGCAGCGGCTAAGGAATACGAATCGGGAATTGCCGAGCCGGTGCTTCGCAAGCACTCGGAAAAGACTCTCCTGGCCGCGGCAACACGCGTGATCGCCAACACCCCGGTTGAAGCGAGGCAGTTGACTAGGTTCTACGCTCTCGCGTCGACGAAACTCGATGTGGTGTTGCCCGGGGTTGATCACCGCATCTTCCATCCCACGCAAGATAAACTCCGTCGTCCGGAGGGCTCCGATGACTTGCATGTCGTTTATGCCGGGCGGATGCAAAAACTCAAGGGCGCGCATCTGCTGATTGCAGCGATCGGCCAGGCGCTCCGCAGCCGCCCCGAACTAAAAATCACGGCGGATCTCTACGGGGCGCTTTCCGGGGCGGCTGATTATGATCTGCCGGCCATGGTGGCGGCGGCCGGACTGGCAGAGCAAGTGACCTTCCATGCCCCGCTCAGTCCCGAAGGGTTGGCTACGGTCTTCGCCAATGCCGATGTGGTGGCCGTGCCTTCGCTGTCTGAAACCTTCGGTCTGGTTGCCGCAGAGGCCCAAGCCTGCGGAACACCGGTCATCGCCAATCAGGTGGGCGGGTTGAATTATGCCGTGCACGACCAGCAGTCCGGGTGGCTGATGCCGCAACCGGATGCGGAAATCTGGGCGGAGCAGTTGGTGAAACTCGCCCGTAATCCCGGGCTGATTTCGCGGGCTGGCCACGCGGCTTTGGAACACAGTGCAAAGTTCACCTGGGAGCGGGCCGCGGTGGAGGCCCTGGCCAGCTATCGGCTAGCTCGCCAGGACCGCAATCCCCTACCACCGGGCAACTTCTTGCCGAATTAGTCCAAGAGCTCTAGCTCAAGTTCGAAATGTGGCTTGAGCTTGCGCGGGTTCCAGGCAATCACCTCGAACTCATCGTCCTCGGCCTCAAACTGCAGATGCACCGTGGCCGGTAAGGTCACCGGGCTCATGAACTTAATCTCCCACTCATAGCCCACGCCCACCGGTTCAATCCCGGCTAGGGCGCGTGCTGCCAGATAGATCCCATGAGCGATGGCCTTAGGCATCCCCAACGCCTTCGCCGAAAGTTTGCTCAGGTGAATCGGGTTGTAATCCCCGGCCACCGCCGCCCATACTCGGCCGGTGTCGGCCGAGAGCCGCCACTGCGCGGTCGGCAGACCGGGGACAAACTCTTCATGCTCTTCCTTGGCTGGCTTGGGGCCGTCCATGGTGGCCGCAGTGGACAGGAAGGTGGAACGCAGCTGCATCCGTTGCTTCCCGTCGGTGAGGATCCGCACCACTAAATCACAGGTGACACCCTTGCGATGAGCGCGCAGCTTCTCGGCACTTACTTCAATGTCGAAGCTCTCCTGCTCCCCCAACGGCCGATTGACGGTAACCTCATTGGTCAGGTGAATCATTCCCAGCAGCGGCAGCGGGAAATCATCACGCACCATCAGGGACATCGCCAAGGGGAAAGCGAGGCTGTGCACATAGAGACTGGGCAATTGCCCGTTCATGCCAGCACCCACAGCACGGCGGAATTCGGCGAGCTTCTGGGCATCGGCACTGGCCTGCCGGTACACCAACGTGCGTTCGGGCAGAACCGGATTCTTGCCCTTGCGGCGCAGGGTTTTCACCGCCTTGGCATAAACCTGAGCCATGGTCGGTAGCTGGTTCACAATTTCGGCGTTCATTAGGCACCTACCAGGGATTGCCCGCAAACGCGCAGTGTTTGACCGTTAATCCCCGCTGAGGCATCCCACGCGAGGAATCCGATGGCTTCGGCCACGTCCAACGGCAACCCGCCTTGCATCAGCGATGGCAGCACCATCCGGGCGACGGTCCGGGTCCCCAGTGGAATCTTTGCCGTCATTTCAGTTTCGATAAACCCGGGAGCTACCGCGTTGATGGTGCCACCCTTGGCGGCGAAGTCTGCGGCGCTGGCCCGAACCATGCCAATTACTCCGCCCTTGGAGGCAGCATAGTTGGTTTGCCCGCGGTTTCCGGCAATACCGGAAGTCGAAGCCAAGGAAACGACCCGTAATCCGGGTAGGCCCGCGGCCAATAATTGCTCGTTCATCCGTAGCTGCGACGCAATATTGACGGCAATCACCGAATCCCAGCGTGCCGCATCCATATTGGCCAGCAACTTATCCCGGGTAATTCCGGCGTTATGGATCACCAGGTCCAGCGTCCCATAACGGCTGCGGGCATGCTCGATGATCCGTTCGCCAGCATCCGTTGCGGTGACATCCAATTGCAGCGCCGTCCCGGAGACCTGGTTGGCCACTTTGCTCAGCGCATCCGACGCGGCCGGCATATCCACCACGATCAGTTTCGCCCCATCGCGCGCCATGGTTTTGGCAATCGCGGCGCCGATTCCGCGGGCAGCGCCGGTGACCACCACTACCTTGCCTTCAAGCGGTTTCGCAAAGCTCTGCGGCAACTCGCCCTCATGCCCACTGACTTGAACAAATTGCCCATCCACATAGGCGCTACGCCCGGAAAGGAAGAAGTGCATGGCCGACAGAACGCTGGGGCTATCGGCCTGTGCGGGTCCACTGAGCAAAATACCATTGGCTATGGCGCCTCCACGCAGTTCGCGTCCCAGCGAACGCAGCGCCCCATCAATTCCTTGGCGCACCGCCGCCACTGCTGGCGCATCGGTTGCTAGGGCCGGGCGGGAAATTGAGACGACGCGCCCGCCGGGTAGTAGCTGCCGCAACGCCTTACCCGCCCTGAGCATCAGGGGTGAGAGCTGTTCTGGATGTTCCAGTTCATCGAGCAGTAGAATAATGCCGCCTAGCTTGGCGCTTCCGGCGTCGTTGCGGCGCACATCCACCCCCCAACTCATCAAGGTGTCGCTCAGTTGCTGACCGTGTGCCGAGGATCCCAGCACCAGCAAGGGGCCCGGCACTAGGTCAGCGCTGGCATCCCAACGGCGCAGTCGAGCCGGACGCGGAAGCCCTAACTTTTTGGCTAAGGTCGCGGTAAAGCCGGAATTAACCAGTTCAAAATACTTATCTGCCATTAGTTTCGTGCCTCCAGAATCGCTACGACACCCTGTCCGCCGGCGGCACACACCGAGATAAGTCCCCGGCCGCTCCCCTTTTCGTGCAGCATCTTCGCCAGCGAGGCCACGATCCGGCCTCCGGTGGCGGCGAAGGGGTGCCCGGCCGCCAAGGATGAGCCGTTGACGTTGAGTTTGCTGCGATCGATCGAGCCCAGCGGCTGTTCCAATCCGAGCTTCTCCCGGCAGAACTCCTCATCTTCCCAGGCCTTCAAGGTGGCCAGCACGGTGCCGGCAAAGGCTTCGTGGATCTCGTAGAAGTCAAAGTCTTGCAAAGAGAGGTTATTGCGTTTGAGCAATCGAGCCACCGCATAGGCCGGGGCCATCAGTAGCCCCTCGGCGCCATGCACAAAGTCCACCGCGGCCGCCTCGAAGTCCACGAAGTTCGCCAGCATTGGCAGTCCGTGTGCTTCGGCGAATTCTTCGCTGCCCAGCAGCACGGTGGAAGCCCCGTCGGTCAGCGGGGTGGAGTTACCGGCGGTCATGGTGGCTTCCTCGCCCAGTGCCTTACCGAAGGCGGGTTTGAGGCTGCCGAGCTTCTCCAAAGTGGATTCCGCACGCAGGTTATTGTCCCGGCTGAGCCCGTTGAAGCTGGTCATCAGGTCGTCGAAGAATCCCCGCTCATAGGCGGCGGCGAGATTTTGGTGACTGGCCAAGGCCAATTCATCCTGTGCCTGGCGGGTAATCCCCCACTGCTTGGTGGTCTTGGCTTGATGCTCTCCCATGGATAGTCCGGTGCGTGGTTCGCCGGTTCCCGGAGCATTCGGAGCCAGATGTGCCGGGCGCAACTTGGCTAGCGCGCTGAGCTTGGCCTTGGTGGTGCGGGAACGAGCCAATTCCAGTAGCACCTGACGCAGCCCCTCGGATACCGCGATGGGGGCGTCACTGGTGGTATCCACGCCTCCGCCGATGGCCGAGTCCAGCTGACCCAGCTTGATTTTGTTGGCCAGCGAACCGATGGCTTCCATTCCAGTAGCGCAAGCCATCTGCACGTCATAGGCCGGGGTAGCTGGATCCAGCGAACTACCCAGCACCGATTCACGAATCAGGTTGAAATCCTTGGAATGCTTGAGCACTGCACCGCCGGAGACCGCACCGATACGTTCTCCTTGCAAACCGAAGCGGGCCACAAGGCCTTCCAGTGCGGCGGTGAACATGTCTTGGTTCGACGCATTGGCGTACTTGGTATTGGAGCGAGCAAAGGGAATACGGTTTCCGCCAATCACTACGGCCTGGCGGATGGAAGGGCTGGTCATGAATTGACTCCTGAATTAGAGGCTGTGACAAGTATTACTATAACCAAGAGTACATGATACTGTGAGTAACGTGAAGAATATCTCAGCAGGAATCGACGGGGCAGGTGATGGTCGCGCCGCACGGTGGGAACGCCACCGCAGTGAACGCCGGCTCGAATTGCTGTCCTTGGCTCGCAAGGCCATCCACCATCTGGGACCGCAGGCCTCCATGGATGACATTGCGGCCCACGCCAACACCAGCAAACCGGTCTACTACCGGTACTTCGGCGACAAAGAAGGGTTGCGCCAAGCACTCAGTGAAGTGGTCATCGGTGACTTCCGGCAGCAAGTAATCGCCGCCGGTCAAGCTCAGGAAGCGGAATCAAGTGCGCTACACGCAATGGTTACCGCCTATCTGCAGCTGGCACAGAGCAGCCCCAATATCTACTTCTTCGTCACCGCGCAAAGCAGTGATGCACTCACCGCACCGAATGCGGTGGAGGAAGACTCCACCCGCGTCCTGGGGGCCTTCTTCGATGAGATCACCCTGCTGATTTCCGAACGCCTCTGGGCCTATGCCAGAAAAGGTTCTGAGCAGAACTCCGGCGCCGTGGCGCTGTGGCCGCGTGCCGCCTTAGGAATGGTCCGTGCCGCTGGCGAGCTCTGGCTACGCCAGCCAGCCGATGAACACCGGCCTACTTTAGAAGAACTTGCCGAAGCCCTGTGCAGCTGGCTGACCCATGGAATTGCTTCCACCAAACTCGGCGCCTGAAGCCGTCAGAAAGGTAATGACCCTCATGAATCACAACCGTATTGATGTCGCCGCCCTCTCCGAACAGCTCTTGGGCCCATGGTCGGACATCCGCAAGCACTCACGTGCTCGTGCCGCTCGCCCCGAGCTCCAACGCGACCCAGCCTTGGGAATGGATGAACACCGCGAGCGGGTCTTGGGTCAGCTGCGCACCCTCACCGAGGAAGGCGCCGTCCAGCTCGCCTTCCCTAAAGCCTTCGGCGGCAGCGACAACCATGGAGGTTCGATCGCGGCCTTCGAGGAGCTGGTGGCGGCAGACCCCTCGCTCCAGATCAAAGCCGGTGTGCAGTGGGGTCTGTTCGGGGGCGCCGTACTGCACCTTGGCACCGAGGAGCATCACAAGAAGTGGTTGCCGGGCATTCTAGACTTCTCGGTCCCCGGCGCCTTCGCCATGACCGAGATCGGTCATGGATCGGACGTTGCCTCGGTGGCCACCACCGCCACATACGATGAAAACACCGAGGAATTCATCATCCACACCCCGTTCAAGGCTGCCTGGAAGGAATTCTTGGGTAACGCCGCACTGCACGGCACTGCGGCCACGGTGTTCGCCCAGCTGATCACCAAGGGTGTGAATCACGGGGTGCACTGCTTCTACGTGCCCATCCGCGATGCCGAGGGCAATTTCCTGGAAGGCATCGGCGGCGAAGATGATGGGCTCAAGGGCGGCCTAAACGGCATCGATAACGGCCGACTGCACTTCAGCAACGTCCGCGTCCCACGCACCAACCTGCTTAACCGCTACGGGGATGTTGCCGCCGACGGTAGCTATTCCTCCCCCATCGCGTCCCCGGGTCGCCGCTTCTTCACGATGCTCGGCACCCTGGTTCAGGGCCGCGTCTCACTGGATGGAGCTTCCACCAGTGCCTCCAAGATCGCCCTGCAGATCGCCATCACCTATGCCAACCAGCGCCGCCAGTTCACCAGCACCTCGGACACCGAGGAAACCACCATTCTGGACTATCAGCGCCACCAGCGCCGTCTGCTGCCCAAGCTGGCTCGCACCTACGCCGCGTCCTTCGCTCACGATGAACTGCTTACCAAGTTCGACGCGGTCTTTTCCGGGGCCGAGGATACCGACGAGGACCGACAGGACCTAGAAACCCTGGCCGCAGCACTGAAGTCGCTGAGCACCTGGGATGCGCTCGACACCCTGCAGGAGGCCCGCGAGGCCTGCGGTGGTTCGGGTTATATGGCCAAGAACCGCTTCAACCAGCTACGCGATGACCTGGACATCTATGTCACCTTCGAGGGTGATAACAACGTGCTGCTGCAGTTGGTGGGTAAGCGACTGCTCACCGACTACGCCGCCGAATTCCGCAAGCTCGATACCGGCGCGATGGCCCGCTATGTGGCCAAACAGGTCGGCACCACCGCGTTGGACCGAACCGGCCTTCGCACCGTCGCCCAGACCTTTGCCGATGTCAACGATGAACGCAAGAGCGCTAACTTCTTCAAGGATCCAGAGAACCAAAAGGAACTGCTGGCCGAGCGGGTTGATGCCATGGTCGCCGAGGTGGCCGGCAACTTGCGTAGCGCCGGGAAGGATCCGGTCAAGACTGCCAAGAAGTTCAACGAGAATCAGGATCTACTCATTCAGGCAGCCCGTGCCCACGGCGAACTGCTGCGCTGGGAAGCCTTCACCCGGGCCGTGGAGAAGGTCAGTGATGAGAACACTCGCGAGGTGCTTACCTGGCTGCGTGACGTGTTCGCGCTGACCGTGATCGAAGCGGATCTG
The DNA here is from genome assembly GCF_050753455.1 of Glutamicibacter uratoxydans. Lineage (GTDB taxonomy): Bacteria > Actinomycetota > Actinomycetes > Actinomycetales > Micrococcaceae > Glutamicibacter > Glutamicibacter uratoxydans_A. Next base: position 1,688,311 of record NZ_CP192736.1, on the reverse strand, counting down.
GGTTGGTACCAGGCCAACGGCCGACTCTCGATGCAGCGTGCGCGCACCCTGCCGGAATACATCAACCGCCTATTGGCTCGGCTGCGGCCACACGCCCAAGATCTGGTCGACGCCTTCGGCTACACTCAAGAGCACCTGCGTGCCGAGATCGCCACCGGCATCGAGGGCGAACGTCAAGACGAAGCAATGGAGTACTACCGTAAGCTGCGCGCCAGCGATCAAGCTCCAGTGAGCGAAAAGTCCTTGCAGAAGTCCAAAGTCTAGCCCCACCGGCTAAATGTTGCCCGGATCTAGCATCAGCTAGATCCGGGCATCGCCATATTGCGGTGATTTAGTCGCTCAGGCGCTGTGCCAGCGCCACGATAATTCCCTCCGGGCCGCGCACATAGGCCATCCGCCACTCTCGTTGGTATTCGCCGATGCCGCCAACGAGCCCATAGCCTTGGGCGTCGAGTTTGGCCACCAGTTCGGCAAGGTCCTCGACTTCGAAGGCAAGTGACCGCAAGCCCAGCTCATTAGCCATTGCCGCAGGCGGTACGGGCCCGGGAGCCGGTTTTTCGAAATTCGACAGTTCTATCCTTAGCTGGGTTTCAGGCAGTTTGAGCATGACAATATTGGTGCGCGCATCTTCCAGCCCACAGACGGTATCCAAAAATTCGCCCACTAAGCCCGAGACCTGCCCTTCAATTTCCAGCCCAAGTTGGGTAAAGAAATCGGTCACTAGAGCTAAATCGGCCACGGTGATCCCAATGTGATCGAACCTGAGCACTCGCGACTTCGCAAGCTCCTTTGCACTGGCCGGAAACTGCGGATAACTGTTCGCTTCAGGGTACGCCCATGCCTCGCCAGCCACCAGCAGTTGAGCCGTATTTTTAGCAAAATCAGAGAGAGCACCCTTCTCAGTAGGAATTAAATCGACCAAAGGATTATAAAGTAAACGTTTCATAGCTAAGCTGGGAGGGTGGAGACTCTAGAACGCTATACCCCGAATGAAAATCTCACCCGCGAAGAAGCGGCTTGGCGCGAGGCAAATATCACCTGGCATTCCGCCGACATCTTCTTAGATGTCAGTGACGCCACCGACAGTGAGCAGGAGACCTACCTCTCGCAGACGACGCTGCGTTTTACCTCCAAGCACAACGAAACTTTCCTCGATTTCATTCACGCGGGAATCCAGGAGATTGAGCTCAATGGGCAGATGATCGCGGTAGATAAGGCCGTGCTCGATAGCCGGATCTACTTAAGCGATCTGGACACTTCCGGGGTTAACGTCGTAACCGTGACCGGGCGTGCCCGCTATTCGCGAAGTGGCGAGGGAATGCACCGGTATGTGGACCCACAAGACCAACAAACCTACCTCTATACTCAGTTCGAGCCGGCCGACGCCCGCCTCGTCTACGCTTGTTTCGAACAGCCAGATTTGAAGACTTCCTTCCGCTTCACCGTGCGCGGCCCCGAGTCTTGGCATCTGGCCAGTAACCAGGCCGCGGAGTCGCAGAATATTCACGAAGATGGAACCAAAACGGTCAGCTTCGCCCCGACCCTACCGATTTCCACCTACATCACCACGGTATTGGCCGGCCCCTACCACGTAGTGCGCGATGAGCACCGGCTACCGCAAAAGGATGGCTCCGAGCTGGTCATTCCGATGGCCTTCAGCTGCCGGGCTACCTTGGCTGCTGATTTTGATGCGGCGGAGCTGATCAAGGTCACCAAACAGGGCCTCGACTACTTCCACGAGCTGTTTGACTACCCCTACCCATGGGGTAAATACGACTCGGCCTTCGTCCCGGAGTACAACTTAGGCGCGATGGAAAACCCGGGTTTGGTGACTTTCACCGAAAGCTACGTGTTTACTTCGCATGCCACCGAGGCACAACACGAACAACGCGCCAACACCATCATGCATGAGATGGCGCATATGTGGTTCGGCGATTTGGTCACCATGAAGTGGTGGGATGATCTGTGGCTCAAAGAGTCCTTCGCCGACTACATCGGTACCCTAGCTAATGATGAAGGCACCGATTTCAAAACCGCGTGGACCACTTTCGCCGCACGCCGCAAAGCTTGGGCTTATGTAGCGGACCAAATGCCCACCACTCACCCGATCGTCGCCGATATCACCGACTTGCAGGCAGCAGATCAGAACTTCGATGGCATAACCTACGCCAAGGGCGCCAGCGTGCTCAAGCAGCTGGCCGCATTCGTCGGTGCTGAGGCCTTCCGCGACGCGGCACGGGCCTACTTCGTGAAGCACGAATACTCTAATACCTCACTAGATGACTTCCTCGAAGCGTTGGGTGCTGCCAGCGGACGGGATATGAGCGCTTGGGCTCAGGCCTGGTTGCGGACCAGCGGCGTGCCCCGGCTGAGCATCGAGCTGGAATACGATGACCAAGAGGTGATCACTGCCGCCCGCTTGGTGCAGCGCGGTACTGACCCACTCACCGCGGAGCCCATCGTCCGTCCGCATGTGCTGAGCATCGGCGGTTATGTACTGCGCGAGGGAAAGCTGGTGCGCGAACTTAGCGAGCGCGTGGAGCTGAGCGGACAAAGCGTTGCGCTGGACTTCTTAGTTGGCACTCAAGCCCCGGATCTATTGCTACCCAATGATGGGGATGAAACCTACGCGGTCATTGAATTCGATGAGCGTTCACTTTCCACTCTGCTGACCCACCTCGGGTCCCTGACGGATTCGCTGCCGCGCGCCACCTGCTGGGCCTCACTCTGGGACGCAGTACGCGCCGGAAGTTTGCCAGCCCAACATTATGTTGCGGCCTTGCTTGACCATGGTTCTACCGTCTCGGATGCGGGTGTGTTCGCAGTTCTGATGGATCAGTTACTGCTGAGCCTGAACCGCTACCTGGCTCCGGAATTACGCCAAGCAACACGTCAGCGTGCCGCTGAGGTCCTCGTCCAGTGGCTTGGTGATCTCTCGGCCGGCAGTGACAACCAAACCACCACCGCACGTACTTTGGCACGCCTTGCTCGCAGTGGTGTCGGCCTGCAGACCGTGAACTCTTTCCTGTCTTCTGAGCCTAATTCCTTTGCTGTGCAGGTTGATGAGCAGCTGTTGTGGTTGAGTTGGATCGCGGTGGCTGCCACCGGCGGTCTCGATGAGCAGAACCTTGCGAAGATGCAGGCGGCCCTAGAGGCAAACCCGACTGCCACGGCCCAGAAGTCGGTGCGCACTGCGCTTGCTGCCCGTCCGGATCAAGCCGTGAAGACCCAAGCTTTTGAAGAAGTTCTCACCGCACAAGATGAACACGGTGCACTTTCCAACGATGCGCTGAGCTCCATCGCAGAGGGATTCAACCTTGGCTCGCGTGAGCTCTTGGCGGGTTTTGAAGATCGCTACTGGTCAGAGATCAGCGGTATCTTCGAATCCATGAGTATGGAATTTTCCACTCGGATCATCCGCGGATTATTCCCCCGCTCGCAAGAGCTGTCGGAGGAACCACGGAAGAATCCTGCTCTGTTCGCGGTCACCTCGTGGCTGGAGGAGAATCATGCAGCGCCTCGGGCATTACGTCGCATTATGTTGGAGGAACAAGCCGAGTTGCAGCGTAGTCTTGAGGCCCAGTTAGTATCACGACAGACCGCACGAGCTTAGGTTTTTCGGTCTTGGTGGGCTTCTTGCACATTGACGGGAAGCCCACCACGGTCGGTAATAGCAGCTTAAGCATGACTGGAGTGGATCGAGTTTGACTAGCCGGTGTCCAGTTGCTGCAGAGCCGAACCAATGACTACTTTTTGGTCCGCAGCCGGCGTAAACCATTGCACCTTCGGCTTGGGTCCATAGTCACCCAGCGCTAGGACTCGTCGAACGTCAGCGGTCAGCTTTATCTGGGGTTGCTGTGGCCCGTGCTCCAGTCGTGACATGTCCGTGGAAGCGCATAGTCCGGTGGCCACGCTCCGCGGCAAGGATTCGCTCACCACACCGTTGGGGCTGGTCCACAATATTGATCCGTCACTGCGGTGCACACTCTGCCAGCCGAGTAGATGTTTGAATAATTGATGCTGGCGGCAAAGTTCACGAGTGTTCTTTCGGCTGGTCTCCCCACCTTGGGCCCAATCTTCGATGTGGTCTACTTCGGAGGTGCGTGACTCCCTACGACACCCTGGGAAGGTGCAATAGCCGTCGCGCAATCCCACGAAATCACGTAATGCCTGGCTGGGGCGGTAACGTTTGCGACCCACATCCATAGGGGCACCATCCCACGGATCGGTCAAAACCCGGGCGAAGGTGGGTGCTTTGGCAGCCAATTTGAGAGCCACGCCCATTGGAATCGGCCCATGCCCTTCAAGTTCGGCCAGTCCTTTGCCATGATCGGTCAATAATTCAACGGCCGGGATCGTCACGATCAGCTTCACCCGGTGTCCGGGACCAGGCTTTGCTGGCCAGCCGTCGATCAGGGCGTCTCGCATAATGTCCGAACGCAACTGGGACATTGAGCGTTCGTCGTCTGCGAAGTGGGCCTTAGCATGCGCATCCACGGTGGACATCACACTCTGGGCGTCTTCAGCGGTGAGGAGCCACTCGATTTTTGACATGCCATTAGGTTCCGGGCGGCAGGTAATCTGACGGGTTTCCTCCGCCTTTTCCCGGCGCTCGTTGACGTTTTCTGGAAGTAGCTTTTGGCGGATTCGCCGGCTCTTGTCCATCACTTGATCATCAGCGCCACGTCGCGCAACGGGCAGCAGCTGCTGTTCCAGCTCGGCGATTTGCTCGGGCTGCAAGTCCTGAGCCCGAGAGACGATGGTAGCGGCGGCCTTGGAGGTGATATTGCCCTTGCTCAGTTCGTCGAAAGTATCCGGGCATAGATCGCGCAGACCCAACGCGGTAGTGAGGCGCTGCCGAGCTTTGGCAGTGGTGATGCGACTGGCTACTGCGACTTCGGTGATGTAGTTGGAGCGCACCAAGTCATGGTCAGTTGGTGAAACCTGCCAGCGCTCTTCAAGGAACTGCGGTAACGTGCTCCCGGCAGGCACCTGAATCACATCGTCCGCGAAATTCTCCACCTCATGGACTAGCGGTCCACGGATAGCCAGTTCCAGCCCGTCGGCTAAGGTCACCGCTTCTAGGGCATCGAGCATCGAACGCAACTGGTTGATCGAACGAATCCGGGCCAGAGCGGGCCCAGCCCAACCGGGCACATCGAGATCTGTAATCTCTTCCCATTTAGCTTCGATGCTGCGAGTCAGCATTTCTAGTTCCGCATGTCCGGCCCAGATCCGTCCCGCGTCGCCCATGAATTTCCGCGTGCCGTCAGGCATCAAAGGTAGACGACTGAAGTCGTCTTCACTTTGGAAAACCTCTTTGATGCCCATATCCAATTATCCCAAGAATTGCGGGAAATGAGAAGCCGTTTTCGAATAAACTTTCGAACGATTTTGAGCTGGGGACGATACCAGGTTTAGGGTACGCGCGCGGTCCACTGTTCGGTGGTGAACTTGGTAGCGGCGAGTTCACGCGCGGCGGCACGTACCGAGTCGTCAATGCTGGCCGGGGTGGCAGCGTAGCGTTCGGTGAAGGTTTCCATCATGATGCGGATGATTTCTCCACGATCCAGCTGGGTTTGGCGCTTGAGCGGGTCCACGCGCTTGACCGCGCTAGCAATCCCCTTGTCGGAGATTTTTTCGCGGCCAATCCGCAGCACATCGACCATTTTTTCAGCGTCAATGTCATAGCTCATGGTCACGTGATGCAACATTCCCCCGCGGGCCAAGCGCTTTTGCGCCGCTCCCCCGATTTTACCTTCGGGGGTGGCAATGTCGTTCAGTGGCTTGTAATGCGCCTGAACTCCCATCCGGCTGAGCGCATCCATCACCCACGCGTCGAGGAAGGGGTAGGAGTCGGCGAAGCTCATGCCGTCAACTAGCGACTCGGGGGCGTACAACGAATAGGTGATGCAGTTGCCAGCCTCCATAAACATGGCTCCGCCACCGGAGATGCGGCGCACCAGCTGCACGCCGTGACGTTCAGCAGCGACGATATCAACCTCATTGGCTAGCGACTGGAAGGAGCCGATGACGACCGCGCGCTCATCCCAGTCCCAGAAACGGATGGTGGGCTGCCGGGTTCCGGCCGCGACCTCGCGAGCGAGCACCTCGTCCAGGGCCACCTGCTCGGTGATCGGGATGGGTTGTGGGGCGATGATCTGCCATTGGTGGTCGGACCAGGTGGTGGCGTGGCCCAGCGCGCGACGAACCACCCGAGCGACGGCGTCGGCGTCGAAACCGAACATCACCGCTTCGCTGCGCAGATGGTTGGTGACCGACTCACGGATCATTGCGCTAGTGGCAGTGGTGGGCAGTCCCACCAAGGCATAGTTGATGTCTTGCAGCGCCTCATCTGGCTCCAAGAAGAAATCCCCATTGATCGAGGCTTCGGTAATCACTCCGTCGCTGCTGCGTAAATCCGCGACAACTAGTTTTCCGCCAACGACCTTATATTCTCCGTGGTGCATCATACCTTCATCCTATCGGCTTCAGTCCGCTGTTTTGCATGCTGACATCGGCGTTAAAACCACACGGCGGGTGGCATACGAAAATTTCGCATACCACCCGCCGTGAGTCACAAAGCGGGGTAGGTAAAACCTACTTCTTGCCGCCGAAGCCCTTGAAGCGAGCGTTGAAGCGCTCGACGCGGCCGGCGGTGTCCATGATGCGCTGCTTACCGGTGTAGAACGGGTGCGAAGCGGCCGAGATTTCGACGTCGATGACTGGGTACTCGTTGCCGTCCTCCCAGGTGATGGTCTTGGAGCTACCAACGGTGGAACGGGTCAGGAACTTCTCGCCCGATGCCAGGTCGTTGAAAACAACGTAATTGTACTTTGGATGGATGTCAGCCTTCATGCTTTATACCCTTTGGTTATCTGCCACTGGATTTTGCCAGCAACAACGTACTCGGAAAATTGGTGTCTGCACCGCAGCGATGCGCACACAGACAGTCCATCTTATCGCATGCTTCGTCACGGAGCGAACCTAACCCGCATGGCAAGAAACACATTGTCCAGCCCGTAGCCGCTACCCCTTGGTTAGCCGTTTTGCGGCAGCTGCACACTCAGGTCAATACCCTCGGCAACTTCCAGCGTGGTGACATCCAGCTGGTGCCCTACCCGGGCCGTGGTACGACGCAAAACAAAGGTGGAGACACTGAAAAGGAGTAGCGATAAGGCCAGTACCGGTGCGGCGATGAGCAGCGGGTTCCACAGGGTTTCGATCTCTGTTGGGGGCGTGAAGTCTAAAATACTCAATGCGTAACCAGTAGCCAGTGAGGCCATGGTTCCACCAAAATGTTCCGCGGTGAGCGTGAGGAAAGCAATCCAATGCCGACTCGCTGTTTTCGCCCGAAGTGGCCAGAGGTAGTTCACTACTGCATGGGTGATCCCGCCCAACATCAGCAGGCCGAACCAACCACCGACAACCGCCGCATCCATAGTGCTGCTGGCCGCAAATCCGGAAGCCAGAGCCCAAGTGGCTACCGCGATGGACGCGAAACCCAATAACTGCAAGAACAGGAAGAGGACGAGTTGCCGCTTGCGGGAGCTCAATGATTCCGGGTTGTGCCGTAGGTAGAGCCCGGAACTTACCCGCGCGAAGGTCGCATCGTAAGTCACCCTGATGAAATCGGGTTCACTTTGTCCAGTGGCACTCGGATACAGTTTCAGTGACTCGGGCTCTTCCCCGAGCCAAGCTGCTCTCGACTGCGACAGGGTCTGGGCCAGCACCGTTGGAACGGAATCGGAAGGAGTAGACCCGATGAGTCGCGAGCTATCGCTACTCATCGGCAAAGTTGCCAGAAGGCTACCGCGCTGGCAGCGGCCACGTTCAGCGAAGCTACCTCGCGAGCCATCGGGATGATCACGCATTCATCGACCATCGTCAGAGTTTCGGCGCGAACCCCGCGCCCCTCATTGCCTAGAATCATCGCGATCTTTTCCCCCGGCTGCGGCTGCAAAGCACCGAGCTCGGTGGCGTTCTCGGTCAATTCCAGCGCCAGAATTCTAAAGCCGTGCTCACGCACCCGCTGCAGGTCACCGGGCCAGCTCTCCAAACGCACCCAGTCGATGGTCAGTGCAGTGCCCATGGAAACGCGCACACTACGCCGGTAGAGCGGATCCACGCACTGCGGGGTGATCAGCACCGCGTCCACCCCAAGCCCGGCGGCCGAACGCAGCAGCGCACCGAGGTTGGAGTGATCGGCGATGTCTTCCAAAATAGCGATGCGGATGCTGTTTTCCAGGACCGTGTCCAAGTCCAACCCAGCTGGCCGTTCCATGGCCGCCAGCGCACCACGGTGCAAGTGAAACCCGGTCAGGGCCTGAAGCTGCGCGTCTTCGCCCACAAAGATCGGCACCTCGGGGAACCGCGCAAATTCAGCTTCCAGTTGCGGTAAGTACTTGCGGGCGAGGAGGAAACTGCGCGGAACATGCCCCATCGAAATGGCACGTTGCACCACCATGGTGCTTTCGGCGATGTAGATCCCGTTCTCGATGTCGCTACGCATTCGCAACGCCGCCTCGGACAGGCGCAGGTAGTCATCGAGCCGTGGATCGGAGAGCTCGCTAATATCGTGCACGCGGTGCGCGTAGTCGGATTCAGGCACCGGCCACCAGCTTGTAGGTCATGTTGGTCAGCGCAACGAGGCCCAGCGCCACAATGACCACGCGCAGCCACACTGGGGAGAGTTTGCGCCCAACCTTCGCACCGATGAAACCACCGATCAACGAGCCCACCGCGATGAGTAGCACGACGATCCAGTGGATCCGTTCCGGGGCGATGATCAGGTAGATGGCCGCGGCGATCAGGTTCACCAGCAGCGAGAGGATCACTTTGATCGCGTTGGACTGCTGCAGCGAGGCTTGCAGGAATACCCCGAAGACCGCCATGAGCAACACGCCCTGCGCCGCGGTGAAGTACCCGCCGTACACGCCGATAAGGAAGACCAGGATGTACAGGATCAGTGGGATCCGCGCTTGGTCGGCGGCATCCGGGTCGGTGCCGCTGCGCTGCGCCTGCCGGGTCTTAGCCCATGCGGCCAGCCGCGGCTGAAAAATCACGAGGATCAGTGCCGCCAACAGCAGCACCGGGGCGACCACCCCGAAGACCGATTCGGGCAGGTTCAGCAGGAGCAAAGAACCGATTAACCCACCCAGCAGGGAGAGCGGAACCAGCTTTAAGAGTGTGCGTTTAACCTGCCTGACCTCACGTCGATACCCCCAGGCTCCGGAGAAGCCGCCGGCCACCAGACCCATGGCATTGGAGACCACGGCGTTGACCGGGGCGATGCCAAGCGCCACCAGAATCGGGAAGGTGACCAAGGTTCCGGATCCGACCACCGTGTTGATGGTGCCGGCCCACAGACCACCGAGGAAGATCAGCAGTTCCTGCCAGTATTCAGCCAACGTGTATTACAGCTTTCTAACGGCGTGCGAACGCGGAGTAGCGCCCGTTCTCGTTACGCAGTTGCAGATCCATTTCATAGGTGGCCGCGAGGTTCGCTTCGGTCAGCGTCGCTTCAAGTTCCCCGGCAGCAACCACCTTGCCGCGGTTGAGCAGCAGCACGTGGGTGAAACCCGGTGGGATCTCCTCCAAGTGGTGGGTCACCAGAACCAGCGCCGGAGCGTCTTCGTCGGCAGCCAGTTCGGCCATCTGGTAGACCAGCTCTTCGCGCCCGGCCACATCCAATCCGGCCGACGGCTCATCCAGAATGAGCAGTTCCGGGTCGGTCATCATCGCCCGGGCGATCAATACCCGCTTGCGTTCGCCCTCGGACAGTTTGCCGAAGGGCTGGTTCATGAAGGTGCTCATCCCCCATTCGTGCAGCAGGGCGAAGGCACGACGCTCGTCCATCTTCTCGTACGCTTCGCGCCAGCGACCGGTAAACCCGTAGGCGGCGGTCAAAACGACGTTCAAGGCGGTTTCTTGGAAGGGAATCTGGTTGGCGATCAATGTTGAGCTCAGTCCGATGCGTGGCCGCAATTCGAAGACATCAACCTTGCCCAGGGTCTCCCCCAGGATGCCGGCGCTACCCCGACTGGGGTGCATCCGTGCCGCGGCAATATTCATCAGGGTTGACTTGCCCGCGCCGTTAGGGCCCAAAACAACCCAACGTTCGCCTTCGGCCACGTTCCAGGAAACGTTCGACAACAGTTCCTTAGGTCCGCGCACCACGCTGACATCGTTGAAAGATAGCACTTCGCTCATGGATAAAACCCTAAACTTTTCCGCTTGATTTGCCTAAACTGCCACGCGTTATGTATCCCACGGGCTCTGCTGCCACCACTGTGCACGTCATTTTTGGTCGTAGGGCAAGGCTGAGCGCAAAATGGTCTCATGTCATCAACTCTTGTTCTGGTTTCCCGTGCTGAGCTGCCCCGCCCCAACTTTGAGGCCTTTCTTTCTCGAATGGGCGTTGCCTTGACAGTGCCCGAAGGCGCGGTCTTCCCGATCACCGAGTCCTCCGGTCGCTTGGTGACCCGTATTCACCTGCCAGCTGATGAGCAGGAGTTACGCACCCAAGTCGAAGCCTTCGCGGCCGAAGAATTCGCTGGCGATTACATTTCCGCCGCGGATATTTGCCTGGCGGTCGTTCCCGAGACGATCACCCAAGCCGAACGGCTGCTGCTGGTGATGGATGTGGATTCCACGCTCATTCAGCAGGAAGTGATCGAATTGCTGGCCGCTCATGCCGGTCGGGAAGCGGAAGTTGCCGCGGTCACCGAAGCTGCCATGCGCGGGGAACTAGATTTCGCGCAGTCCCTGATTCAACGTGTGGCCACCTTGAAGGATCTGGATCAGCAGGTGCTGAGCGAAGTTCAGCAGCGCATCGAATACTCCCCTGGCGCCCGCGAATTGGTGCAGCGTTTCCACGCTGCCGGGCATCTGGTGGCGGTGGTTTCCGGTGGTTTCCAACAGATCTTGGACCCCTTGGCCACCGACCTGGAGCTGGACTATGCACTGGCTAATACCTTAGGAATCGTCGACGGAGTCCTCGATGGAACCGTGCACGGGCAGATTGTTGATCGTGCCACCAAGGAAACCATGCTGCGTTCTTGGGCCGAGCTGAATGGTATTCCGATCGGCGCTACCATCGCGGCCGGTGACGGGGCCAATGATTTGGATCTGCTCAACGCCGCCGGATTGGGTGTGGCCTACAACGCCAAGCCGGCCCTGCGTGATCGGGCGCAAGTAAAACTGGATTTCAAAGCGCTGGATGTGATTGCCGACCTGGTGTTACCCGCCTAAAGCGGCAGACGATCACAGCGAAGAGAAGTTGAAGTTTTCCAACAACTGGATAACGATTCAAGCTAAAACAGTGTGAAAGCACCTTCGGGAGTTGTTCCAACCGATAGTATTTTGATGGCCTACGCTAGCCGCGCCCGCTTAAGCCGAGGCAAGGCTGGCGCTAGCCGAACCCCTATTCCCCGCGAAAGAGTCTAGAACCCGTGCAGACCCCCGAGAAGGATCCAAGCCAGCTTCCAGAAGCTGAGCAGAAATCCAAACGCAGCGCCAAACCATGGATTATCACCGGATGCTCCGTGGTCGCCGTTGCTGGACTCTACTTCGGTGGTGCCGCATGGATTAGTTCACAAATCCCCGCCAACACCACGGTCTCCGGGGTGCAGATTGGCTCCTTGAATCAGGCCGATGCCATCGAGAAACTCGACACCGAGCTGGTTCCGCGCAGCAAAGAGGCCATCGAGGTCACTGTTCACGGCGCGAACTACCAGCTAGATCCGGTGGCCGCCGGCCTCGAAATCGACACCGCCGCCACCATTGCGGAACTGACCGGCTACGAAATCAACCCGGTGAAGCTCTATCAGCGGCTGACCGACTCCTACGATGCCGCTCCGGTGGTGCGCGCCGATGAGCAGAAGCTCACTACGGCGCTGCAGGGGGTAGCCGAAGAAGCGAATGCCGAGGTGGCCGAGGGCAACATCGTCTTTGCGGACGGAAAATCCAGCCTCGTAGAACCGCAGGATGGAATCGCCCTGCAGGTGCCCGAAGCCGCAACGGAAGTGACCGATCACTGGCGCGCCGACGGTGCGGTGATTGAACTACCCGCACAGATCGAGCAGCCTCAGGTGTCGGCCGCCGAACTGTCCAGCTTCCACGAATCCGAGGTGAAGGCGCTCCTGAACGGCCCGGTCATCCTCAAATCCGAGGATAAGACCGTGGAGCTTTCCGCCGGCTCGATCGCGGCCGCGGCCAGCTTTCAGGTCAGCGATGGGGCTCCGCAGCTGAGCTTGGACGATGAAAAACTCTACGACTCCGCCACCAAGAACTCCGAGCTGAGCAGCACCGCGAAGGACGCGCAGATCGTGCTGTCCGACGGTAAACCGAAGATCATCGAATCGAAGACCGGGGTGGCCCTAGAGACCGCGGGCCTGGGCGCCAAGGTACTGGCCGCGACCAAGGCGGAGAACCGCACCGCAGAGGTGCTTCTGGAAACCAAGGAACCGGAATTCAGCACCGAAGATGCGCAAAAGATGGGCATCAAGGAAGAGATCGTTCATTTCACCACCCCGTACCCCACCAATGACACGGTGCGCACCAAGAACTTGAAGGCCGGCTCGGCCAAGCTCAACGGAGTGATCGTCGAACCGGGTGAAACCTTCTCGCTCTTAGACGTGCTGGCTCCCATTACCACGGCCAACGGCTACTACAGCTCCGGCGTGGTCAATAGCGGGTTTGTCAGCGAAGCAGTGGGCGGAGGGCTGTCGCAGATTTCCACGCAGATGTATAACGCCGGGTTCTTCGCCGGCTACGATGACATCGAACATAAGCCACACTCGCGCTGGTTCGAACGCTACCCGGCCGGCCGCGAAGCCACCCTCTGGGAGGGCCAGGTGGATATGAAGTGGAAGAACAACACCCCTTATGGCGTAATGATTCAGGCTTGGGTCTCCGGTAGCGAGGTACACACACGGTTGTGGAGCACCAAGTACTGGAAGGTCACTCATTCCTCCAGCGGGAAGCACAGCTTCACCCGTCCGGAAACCATCTACAACACCGCCAATAGTTGCACCCCGGAATCCGGTGGGCGTGAGGGCTTCACCATCTCGGTCACCCGCGACCGGGTGGCCTTGGACGGGTCCAAGACCCTGCCACCGGACACCAACACCTGGACCTACTCCCCTTGGAATAAGGTCATCTGCGGCGAGCGACCCAAGAAGGACGACTAACCTCCGTAACCTGCTTAGCTGGCGGGGCGATTCAAGTGGATCGCCCCGCCAGCATTTTTATCTCAAGTGAACAGCGGCGAGATGATCACCACCAGCGGCAGCACGCTCGCGGCAATAGTTCCCTTAATGCTTCCGCCACGCGGTTGCCAATATCCGATCGCATCCGCTGCGGCCATCGCCAGGCTAGCCAACAGCATGTACCAGCTGAAAGCCAGGACCACCACGGTGCCCAGCATCGGATCAGCCCAGTAGATCATGATCAGACCGGCGATGACGCCCAGCGCCGAGAGCAGGTTCCGCGCCCCGATGCAAAAGGCCCACATCTTCACCACGTCCACATGCTGCGCATCCACGCTCAGGAACTTCGCAACCGCCGGGTGCCCATAGAAGAACATTTCCAAGGGTGCGACCACGATCAGGATCAGCGCACCGAGCAGGGCCGTCACTTGGCCCACAATATTTAGTGTTTCCATGGCCATCTCCTTGGCCTCTCATTTCATTTTCAAACGCTCCGCACCGGGACCTTCGAGTCGTCCCAGCCAGGCATCCCGGCCGGTGAGGAGCAGTAGCAGGGCCTCCATGGGCCCCTGAACTAGGGCGCCTTCGCCCACCGTCCACTGCGTGTCGGCGGCCCTAAGCCGGTACCCGGCCAAGCTCCGACGCGCGGCAAAGGGGAAGGGAAGCCGCCAGACCAGATCGGCAGCGGCGGTGGCCGCACCCACCGGCATCGGCGGATACGGCAGCTGCAGCGCGATGGCGATGTCGCGGGCGTGAACCATGATGTCCAGCAACGGGGTGACACCGACCGCGCCGGGAGCGCGGTGGCATGAGGCGGCAAAGCGCCGGTAGTCCCCAAGGATCTCCTCCACTGGCGTCTCACCGCGGCGGCGTCCATCACTCAAGATCATCCGGTTGAAGTCCCCACGGGCTGCGAGCATTCCGCGAACCACCTGCCCCAGACCGGTGGTCGCCGGGGCGATGGCATGAGCCGCCACGTCCCGTACCCGCCACCCGGGGCACAACGAATCAGCATCCCACTGTGGCCCATCCAAGCGCTCGAGCAGTTGGCTCAATTGCTCGCGCTGCTCGGTGACCAGCTCCCACATCAGATTCTGTTGCATCTGTGTCCACCCCAAAATATGGTCAGCTTTACTGACTAATTTTAGTTCGTTATACTGACTATATGCAAGGGGAAAAGAGTGCGGATCTCGGTCCATTTAATGTGGGGCTATTACTGTTCATCCCCTATCGCGAGCTAGAGGAAAGGGTCTTCGGCGCAATTCAGGCCGCCGGCTTCACCGATCTGACCTTGCCGCAGGCCCGGTTATTTCAGCGCCTTGCTGCCCACGGCTCACGCATCACCGAGCTGGCCAACCGCATCTACGTCACCAAACAGACCGCTAGCGCACTAGTCAGCGCGATGGAACGCACCGGTTATGTCAGGCGGGTTCCGGATCCACTAGATGCTCGGGCCAGCCTGGTGCTCGCCGCCGAGCGGGGTCTAGCTGCCGCCGAAGTGGCCGCCGCTGAAATCCAACGGATCGAGCGGCAGTGGCGTCAAGGGCTCGGTTCGGCCCGCTATGACCGGCTGGTGCGTGATCTGAACGCGCTGGCAGAAATCACTAATCGCGCCCAATAGTGGGGTTTAAACGCCGCAGGGGTGCCCGGCCAATATGCCGGACACCCCTGTGGATTAATAGTGCGTTTGCTTACTGGCCCGAGGCTTTCAGGAAGTCCCCGGCGCCGCCGACCAGCTCGGTGTGGCCGGATTCAACCTCGGCAAAGACCATCTTGGCCACTTCGGCACCGAACTCCTCCACGGAGTACAGTTTGCCGGCGGCTTCACGGCGGGCATCAATGGCACCTGGTTCCATGCGATTGAGCAAGGTGGCGGTAATGGTGCCCTCGATCATGTCACCTGACACGACGACCAAGCTGATGTTCTTTTCCGCCAACTGCGGGATCATCTCGCGGAGCGCGTCCTCGCCGGCACGCTTGGACTTGGCCACCGCGTCGTAAGCATCCATGGTGGAGACTTCGTTGATGAAGTGGGCCTGGTGACTGGTCACGAAGACCACTCGGCCGCCCTCGCTCAGCTTGGGCAGTGCAGCCTGCAGCATGGCCAGCTGAGCGTCGCGGTTCAGCCGCAGGGCGTAGTTCTCGCCCATATTGGTTTCCATGCCACCGGAGGCGTTCAGTACCAGGACATCGAGCGAACCGTAGTTTTCCACGGCCGCGTCAACCAGAGCCGCTGGACCTTCTGCACTGGTCAGGTCAGCGCCGACGGCGACGGCGCGACCGCCCTTGTCCTCGATGGCTGCCACGATCTTATTGGCCCGTGGAGCCTTGGAGCGGTAGTTGATGACCACACCCAGACCTTGTTCGGCCAGTAGCTGGGCGGTGACCGCTCCGATGCCGCGGGAGGAACCGGTGACGATGGCGCTCTTGTAGTCGCTCATAATTATCTCCTTGAAAGCTGTTGTGTATGTGCGCTGCGGGGCCTAGTGGCCCATGCCCAAGCCGCCGTCGACGGGAATGACCGCACCGGAAATGTAGGCGGCTTCATCGCTGGCCACCCAACGGACCACCTTGGCAACTTCTTCGGCTTCGGCGAAGCGGCCTGCCGGGATGGAGGCCAGGTAGTTTTTCTGGACGTCCTCGGGCAAGGCGGCGGTCATGTCGGTGTTAATGAAACCCGGGGCCACGACGTTGGCGGTGATATTGCGGGCTCCGAGTTCGCGGGTCAGCGAGCGGGCGATACCGACCAACCCGGATTTGGAGGCAGCGTAGTTGATCTGACCCGGTGAGCCGTAGAGACCGACCACCGACGAAATCAGCACCACCCGGCCGTACTTCTTGCGGAGCATGCCTTTAGAAGCACGCTTGATCACCCGGAAAGCACCGGTGAGGTTCGTGTCAATCACCGAGGTGAAGTCGTCTTCGCTCATGCGCAGCAGCAGGGTATCTTTGGTCACCCCGGCGTTGGCGATCAGTACCTCGACCGGCCCATGGGCGGTTTCAACCTCGGTAAATGCGGCGTCGATCGACTCCGCATCGGTGACGTCGGCCTTGACCCCGAGCAATCCTTCGGGCACTTCACCACTGCGGTAAGTGATCGCCACCTTGTCACCGTTGGCTTGGAAGGCGCGGGCAATTTCCAGCCCGATCCCGCGGTTTCCACCGGTCACCAAGACGCTGCGTCCACTGGTGGTTTCAGTGCTCATCTGTACTCCAATTCCGTCGGTTGTTCCCGCCTGGGGCCCTGCGCAGCATTCATGATTCGATAGCGGGGCAGGTGAGAGGCGAAAAATTGCATCACCAGTCATCTTATTGCTTACCGGCGAGTATTCTTACTTTGACGCCGAGTAGAAATTGCGATTCTCACAGACTTCGATGAGACAATGGTCTACGGAACACCGTGAGAGAAACATAGTCTGAGGTAATGGCCCCTTCCCATTCACGCCGCAATCAGCATGCGGTGCCGGTTCATCGCATCACCGAGGCCCACGAGGCACACGCCGTGGACCAGAGTTCTCGCGTACGCAAATACACGATTTCGATGACTATTCGCGTGTTGTGTTTTATCGCCGCCTTTTTCACCTCCGGGCCCTTGCAGTGGATCATGCTCGTCGGCGCGATCGTGTTGCCCTATGTCGCGGTGGTAATCGCCAACCGCGGGGCCGACATCACCAAACGTGAGCCACCGGCCGAGTTCTACACCGACATCGCACCGGCCCAACTTGAGGGCGCCGAACCGGAAGCGGATCCCACGCAGGCCCAGGAGCCAGATCCGGTGATTATCGACGGTAGTTGGGCCAGCGACCCCTCGGGAGAACAACCCGAAGATTCAGCGAAGTAAGGAGTCGATCATTGGACGTACTTTCCGCCCTCAGCGGCACCGACAGCGCACCCGAACTGATCTGTAGCCGGAAGGGTTGTAAGCAACCGGCCAGCGACAAGATCCTGTGGAATAACCCGAAAATCCACACCCCAGAGCGTCGCAAGGTCTGGTTGGCCTGCCCCGAGCACCGCGGCTGGTTGGAAAACTATCTGCGCGAACGGCTGCTCTACAAAGAAACCGAACCCATCACCGAGGCGGCACAAGCCTCCAGCACATCCGACGCTGCTGCGGCAAAGGAGTAAAACGCACCTCATGTATCGTTTTTTGGCCAGTACCCGCTGGGTCGGTTGGCTGTTGTTGGTCTGCATTTTCGCTGGGGCCTGTGTCTTCTTGGGCCGCTGGCAGATGGATCGGCGCGCCGAGGTGCTCACCGAGATCTCCCACGTGAATCAGAACTACTTCGCCCCGGCCGACTCCTCCCCCGAAGCGGTGGCGTTATTCGACGAGCTGCCGGCGGAGAAGAAGTGGACCACCGTGGCGCTACGCGGTGAATATTTGGTCGACGATACGCGCGTGGTACGTAACCGGATTAAGGCTGGCCGTCCCGGCTATGAGGTCTTGGTACCTTTCCGCACCACCGACGGTGCCACCGTGGTGGTGGACCGCGGCTACTTGCCCATTGGCGATGTTCGGCCTGGCTGGCCCGATGAAATCCCCGCTGCACCCACAGGTGTGGTGGATATTGAGGTACGACTCAAGCCCAGCGAACCAACTTTGGATCGCGATGCCCCCGAAGGCCAGCTGGCCACGGTGAACTTGCCAACTTTTGCTCAGGTGCTGGATTACCCGATTTCACAATCCGCGTATGGCATTATGTACCACGAGAATCCGGCACCGGCTACTGCCCCGCAACCGTTGGATGAGCCGGATACCGATGAGGGACCGCACCTGTCCTACTCCTACCAGTGGTTCGCCTTCGGCGTGCTGGCCTTCATCGGCTTCTGGTACGCGGCCAAGCAACAACGCAAGATTAACCGCGAGGATGCCGAAGAGCTGGCCGAAGCTCAGGCCGCAGGGTTCGATGCTCCTCTGCACAAGGTCCGCAAGATTCGTGCCAAGCAGGTGAAAACCCATCGCCGTGATGGGTCCCTGACCGATGAGGCCGCCGAAGATGCAATGCTTGATGCCGCGGACTCCACCGAGATTCACGAAAACAGGTAATTCTGCGCGCGCGATAGCCGCGGCTTCGCGCAAATAATCAGGCGTGGTAGCACGCCTAGCTGCTCACCCGCGCGCTCTTCGGCGAGCCTGAAGCTACCTGCGCCCGCAGCGTCATGAGCGTTTCGGGTTACCTGGATCATCGGGCGGAAATCGAAGCCGACGCTAAATCTCATGATCCGCGGCCGCTATGAACGTACTTATCCGCTGGTTGCCAGCCCCCTTTTGGGGTCAGCACTTGCACGCTCAACTCAGCTCAACATCACTGCGCCGAAATTCACTGCGCCGCAAACAGAGTGGTTAATCTTCATCACAAAAATCTAATAGTACCTACAACAAACCAAATAGTCCGTTAGCATGGTTAGGTGAATTCAACACCCGCAACTCCGCCACGTGCCGGACGTAGAGAATGGTCCGCACTAGTCGTTCTAATCTTGGCCGTCACGCTATTGGCCATCGACGGAACTGTTCTGTACATGGCCGTGCCGGCCCTGACTGCAGATATTTCCCCGAGCGCCACCCAGATCCTGTGGATCGGCGACATTTATTCCTTTGTGCTGGCCGGATTTCTGGTCACCATGGGCAATCTGGCAGACCGCATCGGCCGCAAAAAACTATTGCTCATCGGTAGCGTTTTCTTTGGCATGGCCTCGGTCCTGGCGGCTTTTGCCCCGAACCCTGAAACCCTGATTGCCGCACGCGCCTTGCTGGGTCTTGCCGGGGCAACCTTGATGCCCTCGACACTGTCGATTATTCGCAATATGTTCCACGACCAGATCCAGCGTTCGCGAGCGATCGCGATTTGGTCGGCCGGTGCCATGGCCGGTGGAGCTGTGGGGCCGCTGGTTGGCGGTGCATTGTTGGAGCACTTCTGGTGGGGTTCGGTCTTCCTCATCAACGTTCCGGTCATCGCGCTGATCGTACTGCTGGGCATTAAACTTCTTCCGGAGTCCAAGAACCCGCAGGCCGGAAACATCGATCTGGTCTCCTCGGTCCTCTCGGTGCTGACCATCGTGCCCGTGGTCTACGCGATTAAGCACAGCATCAGCAACGGCTTCGATCTTTCGGTGCTCGTCACCGCCTTGCTGGGTGTGATCTGCGGCTACCTATTCGTACGTCGCCAGCGTACGCTTACCACCCCACTGGTAGATATTTCGCTGTTCAAGATTCCGGCATTTAGCGGCGCCGTAGCATCCAACGCGCTATCGATCTTCGCCTTCTTTGGCCTGCTTTTCTTCTTCTCCCAGTACCTGCAGCTGGTCCGCGGATATTCTCCGTTCTGGGCTGGTTTGGCCGAAATGCCCGCCACCATCGCCTCGATGCTGGTCGTCTTGGTAGTGGGTGTGGCGCTCTCCCGGCTGGGCTTGGGTCGAGCCATTTCCGTGGGCCTGATTATCGGCGCTATCGGACTGGCGGCACTGGGTGTCAGCGAGGGTCTACCGAATTATCTCGGCCTCGGCATTTCATTGGCGATTATTGGCTTGGGCACTGGTCTGGCCATGACTTTGTCCACTGATGCGGTGGTCTCGGCCGCGCCACCGGCACGTGCCGGTGCGGCTTCATCGATTTCCGAAACTGCCTACGAGCTGGGCATCGCTCTAGGCATTGGCGTGCTTGGCTCATTGCAGACCGCGCTTTATCGCGCCAACCTCAATATTCCTGAAGGCACGCCTGAACCGATTGCAAACGCGGTGAATGATTCGCTGGCTAGTGCGGCGAGTGTGCTCGGCAATGCTGATGCGAATCTCTTGGCCATGGCACAGAACGCTTTCACCCACGGCATGCAAATCACCGCCTATATCGCAGCAGTACTATTGCTCGTAGCCGCATTTATCGCGTGGAAGCTGATTCCTTCTTCCACCACAGCCCAGGAGAATGTCAATGAGCACCAGTGAGGACACCGCCAACCACGAGGGGAGCCGCGATAAGGAACGCACCCGTCGAGCGTTACTGGACGCGGCCACCGTCTTACTCTCGGAATATGGCGCCGGAGTCAGCATGGCGAAAATTGCTGCCCAGGCCAAGGTCTCCAAAGGCGCACTGACTCACCACTTCCCCAGCCGTGAAGCACTTGAAGATGCCGTGGTTCAGGACTCCATCGAGCAGTTCTGGGATGAGGTTCACGCCCAGGTCGATCTGGCGGAGAATCGTCCCGGAAAATTGCTGCGTGGCTATATCCGTGCACTCACCGGTGATAGTGAAGTGATCCGCAAGTTCTACTCCCCCTCGCACTTGATCCAAATACTTGGACGTGAACAAGTGCCGCACCGACTGATGCTCGCTGACGCGGCCCGGTGGCGGGAAGCGATGACCGCCGATGGGTTGGATGAGGCGAACGCGCTGACCTTGCGCTTCGCCGCCGAAGGACTTGCTTTATCGGCCGATTCGCCCTATCTCACGCCCGAAGAACTTAAGTTGGCACGCGAGAATCTACTCAGACTCGCGGATTCTTTGGTGAACTAAGGTTCCCACTGATTATCTCGCGGAGATTGAACTCCGCCGCGACGATCTGAGTGCGACGCAAGTAACTCCATAGCACTGAAAGCCGGTCCACCCCCCCAGGTGTGGACCGGCTTCGTGTTTCTGCACAGAGCCAGCCAGAAACCTCTTGACAGTGATGCGTGCCACAAATGCGCTATGTGCAACATAGTTGCAATGTCTGCAACGATTCGTATTTTTGGGAGTGTCCATTGGATTCACGCTCTTCACACCCGGCCGATCATTCTGGCTCGGCCGCATCCGTAGATTTAGGGCCATCACTGAGCGGTCAACAACGTCCAGATCCCGCAGGAGTAGGTCAAGCCACTCGGCGGAAGGTGGTCACCGCCAGTTTTATCGGCAACTTCGTCGAATGGTTTGATTACGCGGCTTATGGTTATCTCGCGGTCACCATCTCGGTCGTGTTCTTCCCCGAATCGGCCCCGCAGACCGCGCTGCTGATGACCTTCGCCCTCTTTGCCATTTCCTTCCTGATCCGCCCCTTGGGTGGATTTATTTGGGGACACATTGGCGACCGGGTCGGCCGACGAGAAGCTCTGTCCTGGTCGATTCTGCTGATGTCCGGGGCGACGTTCTGCATCGCGTTACTGCCTAGCTACAACATGATTGGGATCTGGGCCCCGATTCTACTGTTGCTGATGCGTCTGGTGCAGGGTTTCTCAGCCTCTGGCGAGTATGCCGGCGCCTCGGCGTTCTTGGTGGAATACGCTCCGGCCAACCGGCGCGGTTTGTACGCCGCAGTGGTACCGGCCAGTACCGCCACCGGTCTGCTCCTGGGTTCGCTGATGGCCGCGCTACTCACCGGCATGCTTTCAGCTGAGGACATGCAAAGCTGGGGCTGGCGGATTCCGTTCCTGCTCGCAGCTCCGATGGGACTCATCGGCCGCTATATCCGCACCAAACTAGAGGATTCTCCAGCGTTCAAGGAATTGGCCAAAGAAGACCAGGTGATCAAGGCCCCGGTCAGTTCGCTGTTCAGGGAACACTGGCGGCGCCTGCTGTTGGCATCCGGTGCGGTGTTGCTGAATGCCGTGGGCTTCTACGTCATCCTGTCCTATATGCCCACCTATCTCTCCCAAGAGCTGGGACTCGATGAAACCCGGTCTTACATCGCCACCACGGTGGCGCTGGCAACCTATATCGGTTTCATCTTCCTCACCGGCATGCTTTCTGATCGCTTTGGACGCAAGAAGGTGCTGATGAGCGCCTCGATCCTCTTCGTGCTGCTCACGGTCCCGGCGTTCATGCTCCTTGAAACCGGTAGTTTCCTGTTGATCATTCTGGTGCAAATCATGCTCGGGGCCATGCTGACCTTGAACGATGGCACTTTACCCAGCTATCTGGCAGAAATGTTCCCCACTCGGGTGCGCTATTCCGGGTTCGCGGTCTCTTTCAACCTCTCCAACGCGCTCTTTGGCGGGACCGCACCGTTCGTGGCAACCCTGCTGATTGCCACTAGCGGAAACCTATTGGCACCGGGATGGTATCTGATGGGTGCTGCCGTAATCTCGCTGATCGCGGTGGCCTGCTCGGTGGAAACCAGTAAGAAGCCGCTGGAATAAGAACAGTGAACGTGCTGCTTGATCATCTTGTGAATTAAGCATACGAAGGCCGGTTCCGTCACCCGGTGAGGGGTGACGGAACCGGCCTTCGCGCAGCAGATTTTTAGGTCAGCGCCACCAGTTCGAGGTACTCCTCGCTGTACAGGTCCTCATCACCATCGGGCAGGATGACCACACGTTCCGGATTCAGTGCGGCGACCGCGCCCTCATCGTGCGAAACCATGACTACCGCGCCACTGAAGTTCGACAAAGCGCCGAGCACCTCGGCGCGCGAGGCCGGGTCCAGGTTATTGGTCGGTTCGTCAAGCAGCAATACGTTGGCGCTGGAGGCCACAATGGTTGCCAAAGCCAGACGGGTCTTCTCACCACCGGAGAGCACCCCGGCTGGTTTGTGGACGTCATCGCCCACGAACAGGAAGGAGCCGAGGATCGAACGCACGTCGGCATCGCCTAACTCGCTCGGGGCGGTGCGGCGCATATTTTCCAGCACCGTACGGTCCGGATCCAGGGTGTCGTGTTCCTGAGCGAAGTAGCCGATTTTCAGCCCGTGACCGGGCAGGATGTTTCCGGTGTCCGGTTCGCTCACGCCAGCCAGCATGCGCAGCAGGGTGGTCTTACCGGCACCGTTCAGCCCCAGGATAACCACCTTGGAGCCGCGGTCGATGGCCAAGGACACATCGGTGAAGATTTCCAAGGAACCGTAGGACTTGGACAGCCCTTCGGCCATCAGCGGGGTTTTGCCACACGGGGCCGGGTCTGGGAAGCGTAGTGCCGCGACCTTGTCGCTGCTGCGCTCCTCTTCCAATCCGGCCAACATCCGGTCAACGCGCTTGAGCATGGATTGGGCGGCCGAGGCACCGGAGGCGCGAGCCTTCATCTTATTGGCCTGAGCCAATAGGGTGCTGGCCTTCTTTTCCACATTCGCCCGTTCACGACGCCGGGTCTGCTCATCGGTTTCACGCTGCACCTGATAACGCTTCCAGCCCATGTTGTAGACATCCACGGTGGCGCGGTTTGCGTCCAGGTAGAACACCTTGTTCACGGTGGCTTCCAGAAGTCCGGTATCGTGCGAAATCATCAGCACGCCGCCGGCATAGTTTTTCAAGAAGTCGCGCAACCAGATGATGGAGTCAGCATCCAAGTGGTTGGTCGGTTCATCCAACAGCAAGGTTTCGGCATCCGAATACAGGATTCGAGCTAGCTCCACACGGCGGCGCTGACCACCGGACAGGGTGCGCAGCGGCTGGTTCAAGATGCGGTCGGGCAAGTCGAGGTTTGAACAGATCGCCGCGGCCTCGGATTCGGCGGCATACCCGCCGCCAGCGATGAATTCGGCATCCAGTCGGTCATAGCGGCGCATCGCCTTGGCGGCGATCGCCGGATCCTCGCTGGCCATGTCCAACCGGGTTTTGGCCAGCTTATTGATGACAATGTCTAGGCCACGAGCCGACAGAATGCGGTCGCGGGCCAGCTGTTCCATGTCCGGGGTTTTCGGATCCTGCGGAAGGTAACCGATGGAGCCTCGGGTTGCTACTTCACCGGCGGTGGGCTGGGTTTCTCCGGCCAGCACCTTGGTCATCGTGGTTTTGCCGGCACCATTGCGCCCCACGAGGCCGATTTTGTCGCCCTTATCGATGCGGAAGTTCACTTCGTCCATCAGCAGTCGGGCGCCGACGCGTAGCTCAAGGTTGGCTACGGAAATCATCTGTGAACCCCTTTCAAAGGATGCAGGCTGCAGTGGTTACCCGCTTTCGGGCAACTTACCCAGTTTACCGGTGATTAGCAGCAACCCGAAGACAACGTGCACAAGCTAACAACCCACCGGGGAATGGAGGGCACACCAAGACGGCGCGCTAGCGCCCCCTGTCATGGGCGCGGGAGCAGTGCAGCAGCACAAGTCCCGCCGCGACAATCCGCTAGTTGATGCGGTTACGGTGATCGTTCATCTGAATCAGTCGCCGGCGCAAGGATGCCTGACGGCGTTCGTCATTCGCGCTGGTTTTTTCGATATGCGCCCCACCAAAATGCCATAACAGCATGTCATCCAGTAGCCGGTCCGGGCCCGGTGAATAGCGGTGGTCCAGTGCGGCACGCACTTCGGTGACAATGTCTGGGTTGAGCAGTTCAGCCAGCTGCCAGGTGGCCAGGATATCGTGGGCGCCGAGCAGTTCGGCCGCCCAGGTCCAGTCATCATCGCGTTTACGGTCCACATGGGGCAGCAGGGTCTGCCAAATTTCTCCGATGCGTTCACTACTCAACGGTTCACCGCCCACCCCGTTATGGTCTTGGTACTCGCCCAAGGTGGCGTACAGGTCGCTGATTTCGGTGAAGTAGTTCTCTACCGTTTCCAACATGGCGGCCGTGGCTGTGAACTGCCGATCCAGCTGGGGATTCCACACCTGCTTGGCGGTGTTTTTGAAGCGGATATCGTGTTCCATCTCGCTCCACGCATGCTGCAAAATGGTGCGGATCTGTACCTCAAAGGTGAAGTTTCCGCTGGGCACCACGGGTTTGCCCAAACTTTCCTGGAAGCGTCGCACGCTGGGTTCGTTGCGGGTTTTGAGTAACAGGTGGCGCGAGGAGTAACCGTAGGTTCCCGATTCGACCGAACCGATATCTTTCTCCCGGTCACTGCGGCAATCAAAGTCATCTCGTTGGGACTTGATCATGTTGGCCACCTGCTGGATCTCCCCCGGGAGTTGCACGATGATCCGCACCCCCACCATGTCGTGAATTTCACGCAAGGGGTTAGGGAATTCCAGCACCGGCTCAGCCTGCGGGTCCCCTTGTAATACTCGGGAAGCCTTCGAACGGAAGGATTCCACCGATTTCACTCGGCCGGTGATAAACAAGGGCTGAATTTGCCCGTAGTCATCGAACAGTGCGCGAATACGGATGAGCATCGCGGCCAGCACCTCGTCTAGCTGGTCCCGCACTTTGTCATAGCGGCGTGCCGACTCATCAATCTGCGCCGCGAAATCGAGAACGCGATCCATGGATTCGGCCATTAGCTGCTCCCCTCAAGAAGTGGTGTTGCTGCGAGTCTACTAGCCAAGGTCCCCGATTTAGTTCTGGTTCAGGCGCTGTGCCAGATCATCGTAAAGTGGGGCTTTGTCCTCAATGACGGTGGTGGTAGCCCCGGTCATCGGCTGTGCATTGGACTTGACCTGCTTCTTGTTGACCGGCTGCGCATTGGCGGTTGCGGACTTGCGGGACTCAGCCATGGTTTCGGCGCGGGTCCGAGCCAGCGCATCCTGGTGCTGCTGTTCCAGTTCCTTCAAGCGCTCCGCCTCGGCCACCTGGGTGTCAGTCACCGCCGCCTGGTAGCCATCGTCATAAGCCACCCCGTACTTCTCTGCGGCTTCGACCTCGGCATCATATTCGTACGCTTCGCGTAGCTTCGCAGCCTCAGATTTCTTCTGGTACATATGAACGGTCAGGTGGGTGATGGCCAAAAGCACCACTGGCGGCATCGCGGCGACCAAGGCGGAGACCAGCGCCGGAACACCGTTCTCAATGGAATCCACGGTCAGGATCGCGTGGGTGGAGTTCGCCGCGGTGGAGACAATTGCGCCGAAGAAAAGCAGCGCCCACGGGTAGACCATGGCCTTGCGGGGGAAGCCGTTGAGTGCCACGATGGCCACGGTGGCGGCCACGATCATACCGTCGATGATAATTGGCCAGATCCATGCCAACGACGGGTCGATACCGGATCGTTCGGCGAGGTCGGTCAGCGCTGCGAAGGAGAGCACGAAGGCGCCGATCGCGATGAGTACCGTGGCGCCTACCGCGGTGCGCAATACCGCGCGATGTGGTTCTTGTGGAATTTCTGGCTGGTTGTCCATGCGTGCGGGCAGGCCTAACTGATCAATTGAGTACGGTCACTGAAGAAATCTGGCATATAGTCTGCGAGTCAACAATGCCAAAGCCATTTTAGCCCCAGTCAACCCCCATCTGCACCGTGAGCTGCGCTACGCGCGTCGATCGCTGAAGCCGGTGGAGCTCAATCGGGCGGACAACCCCCGGGCCGTGGCGTCGAAGATCAACCAGATCACACTCAGCACCGTGTACCCGCCAACCACTAGGCGCAACAGGTTCAGCGGATGCTCCGTGGGCAGTAGCCCAAGCAGCGTATACGCCAAGTAAATCCCGCCCAAACCCAGCAGGGTTCGCGCGATGGAACGCAGCGCGCTAGCTTGACGACCCTGCGTGTCGCGCAACTGGAACCAGCTGCAGCGTTGGCCCAGGGTGGCGCGGCCCGGCAGTGCGGCCGGGAGCACAAGCACCGCCAGAACGATGACTATTTCCCCGGCCACCTGCCAGCCGCTGGCTTGTCGCGCAGGCATTCCGAGCCGGTCGCCGATTTCTCCCAGCAGACTGACCAGCGTGAAACCGGCGGTGATGAAGGCCAGATCGAAAATTGCCGCCAGTGCCCGACGTGCACGGCCCACCTCCCGTGCCGGTTGGCGGATCGCGTCGGGTTCCCGTGGCCCGGAGAGGAAAGCAAAGATCGGCAGGTACGCCAGCAGGGTGCCGATCAGCGCCCCCGTGGTGTTGGCCAGCAAATCATCCACATCCGCCACCCGGTAGGCGCAGGTGTAGATTCCCCACACCCCGGTAAACTGAGTGGCTTCGATTAGTAGCGATAGCCCGGCGCCGAGCAAGGTCGCAAGCACAGCATTGGCACGCAGCCAACGCACCGCAAAGATGCCCACCGGAATAAAGAGCAGCACATTGAGCAGCACCTGCCAGAGGGTAAAACTGGTGAGGAAAGCCCGTTTGCCGGAAGCTAAAGCCAGCTGAAAATCGTCGAGGAATTGGAAGGGCACCAGCTGCACCTCGGCGACGCCGGGACGGCAGAAAGCATCCCGAGTTTCGGGGAGCGGCAGCATGGTGTAACTAAAGAGCCCGAAAATGTAGAGCACGGCAAGTAGCGTGGTGATCGTCCGGCGCCAAGATAACCGACCGTGCTTGTAGTACTGCAGGGCTAGCAGGAAGATACCGACCGCGCCGATGAATAGCGCCGCCGAAAGTACCGCCATCAGAGCGGGCCAGAGCATATCGGATGTCCTTTGCATACTCTCAAGACTAGAATCCCCTGCGGGCGTGGGTCTGACTTGCCCGCTGTGAGATAACGCTCTTTAGTTCACACGGGTGTCCGCAGCATGCGGCCCGGAGCGCAGCATCTGCCGGATCGGCCGGTCCAGACGCACCATGATCAGCAGCAGGGATAATCCTAAGAGCGCTGCACCGAGCTTCAGCAGCCACACGCTGTGCCATTGTTCGATGGACAGCTGATCCACGCACACCACCAGAGTGATGAGCATGGTCAAACCCGCCATCAGCTTTTCGCTGGGCCAAGAGATCTGATCGGAAATGAAGAATAACGCAAAGAGCCACAGGATGTACCAGGGCTGGATAATCGGGGCTAAGAGCACCACCGCGCTCAACGCCCACGCGGCCAGCCGGATCGGCCGGGAGGTGTCCTTGGCCAGCGCTAGGCGCGCCACCACATAGAGCGAGAGCAGGCGGAACCCGGTGAAAATCACGGTGGCCACAATCCCAGCATTCAAACCCCACAGCGAGCCGAGGTAGCCCATGATGGTGCCCAACAGACCGACCGGCGCATAAGGGAAGGCGGCATTGCCGGAGGTGAACATCGCTGGTAGCCAGCCGAAGAACAGGTTGGTCAGCACGCCGAAGAGCAGCAGCCAAGCAAAGCTCAGCACACTGATTTTCGCCCACATCACGATGCGTTCGCGCAGTGGCGCGTTCGCTGGCAGCATCGCCAAACCCAAGAATGGCAACAGCACCAACACGATCGGTTTAATGCTTACCGCGAGCATCAGCGCCAGCGTGGCCCAGAGCATGCGCCGTGACAGCGCTAATCCAAAGGCCCAGAAGGTGACGGCGATCATCAGCGCATCGTTGTGTACTCCGCCGATCATGGTCAGTAAGAACAGTGGGTTGCCTACGATCGCCCACAGCGCCCAGCGCGGGTTATGCCCCATTTTCTTGGCCAGCCAGCCAGTGAGGTAATAGCAGCCGATGACACCGGCCACCGCCAAGAGTCTGAGTAGACCCACCCCGATTTCTGGGCTCCCGCCGGAAATGACGTAGACCCCTTGGCTGAGCACCAAGAACAGCACCCCATAGGGTGAGGGTGACTGCGCCCAGAGCCCATCCGATCCCCCATCAAACCAGCCCGGCAGCGCCGAAACCCCTTCGCTATACGGGGATTTTCCGGCGTGCAGCATCCGCCCTTGGGCCAGATAGGAATAGACGTCTCGCGAGAGAATCGGGAAGCTGACCAGCAGCGGTGCCGCCCACGCGATTAACAGGCCGCGCAGTTGCCGTTCGCTGATGGATTCGGTGCTACTGACCCAAGGCCGGGCCAGCAGCCAGGTGCGAAGCAGCCAGAGGATGCCGATAATCATTGCCGCGATGCACAGCAGCACCCCGGTCAGTTCGGTACGAAACTCAATGAAGAACCCGCTTCGGGCCAGCTGCGAGAGCTGGTTGCGCGGGAACCAGCCCACACCCCAGCTGGCGGCGGTGATCAGCGCGGAGGCCGCCATCCCCTGCCAGACCAAGGGGCCGAGCGTAGGGGTGGCAGCGAGGCGACCGGGACCCGGTTCTACCGCTTCTTGCTCAGCCATGGTGTCTTCTTGAGCAGTTGCGGCATCACCTGACGGGTCTGCCGGTCAACAAAGACTAGGTAGGCGATGGCCAGTAGCGAGATCGCCCAGGAGAGCAGCGAAGCCAGCGGAACCAAATCGGCTTGCAGGAACTGCCAAATAAATAGCTGATCGGCGGCCTGGTAGGCCACGAAGAACAACACCGTGATGTGCACCCAGAGCATCTGCCAGTCATCGCGAATACCGGTGACCGCGAAGAACGGCAGCAACCACAACAGATACCAAGGGTGAATCACCGGGGAAAGTACCACGATGGCGGAGAAACCAATGGCTAGACGCTGCACGAGGTGCGAATACTTGCCGCGGAAAATCACGACCATCGCCAAGGCCACCCCGGCCAGCCGGCCAAAGAGTTTCAAGGCCGGCAGGATCCACTCGGTGGACAGTCCAAAGGCGGAGACCGCTGCGGAAAGCAGCATCACTCCGATACCCAACGGCGAGAAGATCGAGAAGCCGGTACCGGTGAAGAGCATGACCTTCAGCCATCCGAACCAATAACCGTTTAAGTATCCGAAGAGGGTCATGAGCACCAGCAGAATCATGCCCGAGTAGAACCAGTACAGGATCCTGCGTGGCCAGCTGGCGTCCTTGCCAGCCCAGAGCAGTCCAATAAACGGCAGCAGCACGAGGGTGATGGGCTTAATCCCGATGGAGGCGGTGAGCACAATAACCGCAAGCACGCCGCGGCGTTGGCAGGCTAAGTAGACGGCCATCACCGACAAGCCCACCATCAGCGAGTCATTGTGCGCACTGGCCACAAAGTTGAGCAGGAACAATGGGTTCGCGACCGTCACCCAGGTGGCTTTGGCCGGGTCAACCCCATGCAATTTGGCGAGGCGAGGCACGTAATACAAACACAGAATGACCCCGACGAAGGCGATCAGCCTAAAGGCCAGGATCGACAGGTCGGTGGAATAACCGACCGCTGCCACCACGAGATATTCGATCAGCAGGAACAACGGACCATAGGGGGTTCCGTCCTCGGCCCACATGGTGTCGGTCCCGAGTTGGAACCAGTTACTGACCGAGGAGATCCCATCGCTATAGGGATCCTGCCCGGCCATTACCAGACGACCCTGCCCGATGTAGGCGAACACATCGCGGGACATGATCGGAATACTGATCAACAGCGGTGCACTCCACAGGTACACCGCCTTGCGTACCAGCTTCAGTGAGCCTTCGGGCCACCCGGAGAGTTTTTGTCCCAGCCGCCACCAAGCACGCACTAATACCCAGCATCCGAGCGTCAGCAGCACCACGGAGCTGAGCACTCCGGCGGCTTCGGTACGCATCATGATGAAGAAGCGGTCTTGGTTCAGCGGGGACACGCTGGCCAACCAACCCACTCCGAAAGAGCCAAAGAGGATCAGGGTGGTGCCGATGACCCCGCTAAAGAGGGTATGAGAAAGCCCAGCGTCTGGTTTCTTGGCCAAGACCTCTGGCTTATTAATGGACACCGATACACCTCATGAAACTAGGGCTGGATTGGCTATCTGTGGAGCACCGTGACGGCCCGGCGAGCTGGTATCGCACAACGGGCAGGTGGTGCGCCAGCGCGCGGAAAACCTCAGACGATTTTAGCACTGGGGCTTCCCAGCACCCCGAAGTGACACCGCAGGCCGGTAGCTATGAAACAGTAATCTTGCGCACCGCGCGGTAGATTGGAACTTGTGGCTAGTAACTCAGAAATGATTGTATGGATCGACTGCGAGATGACCGGACTGGATCTGGTTCATGATGCGCTGATCGAGGTAGCGGTGCTGATCACCGACGCCGAATTGAATGTGCTCGACGAGGGCATCAGCGTGGTTATCAAACCCACTGCGGCGGCTCTGGCGCAGATGGACGATTTCGTGCGCAATATGCACATTGCCAGCGGCTTACTGCCGGAGCTGGAAAATGGGCTGGAGATGGCCCAGGCCGAGCAACTGGTACTGGAGTACATTACCCAGCGCGTGCCGGAGCCAAAAAAGGCGCTCCTAGGTGGCAACTCGGTGGGGATGGATAAGAACTTCTTGGCCCGTGACATGCCTTCGGTAATCGAGCATCTGCACTACCGGGTCATCGATGTGTCCACGATTAAGGAATTAGCCCGCCGCTGGTACACCAAGGCGCACTACAACGCGCCACTGAAGACCGGTAATCATCGAGCCTTGGGTGACATTCAGGATTCCATCGATGAGTTGCGCTATTACCGCGAAACCATCATGGTTCCCGCCCCTGGTCCGGCCTCGGCTGAGGCCGCGAAGATCGCTAAGAAGATCGTCCAGAAATCCCCAAGTGGCAAGTAGCAACGCCGATCTACGGCTGGTGATTGACAACACAGCACTTTCGGTTGATTCCGAGTTGGCATTCACCAGCCAAATGCGTGTATAGTAATTCTCGTTGCCCGGTACGAAATCAGGAAGCAAAAGCAACCTGACAAGGACGGACACGAATATGGTGGGTATAGCTCAGTTGGTAGAGCGTCTGGTTGTGGTCCAGAAGGTCGCGGGTTCAAGCCCCGTTACTCACCCGGGTATGGGAGAGGTTCAAACCTTTATCGAGAGTAAACTCTCTTGAAAAGGCTTGAACCTCTCCCTCATTTTCGCTTCGGTTGCCCAGTTCAGTGGGTTCATCTGTTGCTCCGTGTCACAGAGTGAACCGAAGTGTTGTTCGTGCCCGACTCGCGTGCACATATGTCAAGTTTGACCTGCCACCAACTGAACATTCTTTCTCGGTTTCTCTCACGACATGATCGATTGATTATGCTTGCCAATACCACGAGCATTAAGCAGGTAGGAAAAACATGGGAAAAGCCGGCGGTTCAATCCGGTCCAAGTCGATGGCCATAGCCCTCCTTCTCCCGCTTCTAGTCGCAGGCTGTTCTACCTACGGAGACAGAACCTCCAGTTCGAACTCATTAGATTCAGTGGACTGTCGCCGAACCTTCGAGAGCGCTCTTGCCCTTGAACGGCAAGGTGATACTGGGCTGCCCCCGTTGTTAGGTCCGCTCAGTATGCGAGTCGGTTTCTTCTAACTGGTGGGTGCAAGACCGAGCGTACTCGACCGGGGTGCGGTAGCCGAGCGAGGAATGCCGACGATCATAGTTGTACTCATGCTTCCAATCGCTGATCACGACCCTTGCATGAAGCAGCGAGTAGAAGCTATTGATATTCAAACACTCGTCACGGAGCCTTGAATTGAAAGACTCAACATACCCATTCCGCCACGGCTGGCCCGGCGGAATGTACGACAACCCGGTTCTTATGCCCGCCCAGTCTGCGACGGCGTCAGAGATAAACTCCGGCCCGTTGTCACTGCGCAGCACCATCGGCGCCCCACGCTCGGCAACGAGCTCCTCAAGATGCTCGATGAAACGTTCAGCGGTGATCGACCGCTCCACAAGACCACCCAAGCACTCGCGGGTGTGCTCATCGACGATTGAGCAGATCTTGATCGCTTTGCCACGCTCACAGACATCAAACTGAAAATCGACCGCCCACACGACGCCCGGAGCGGTCGCTTTGGGTGCATGGGCCGTCGACGAGCCGACACGTTTCCTTCTGCGCCGTTGCGCAACCCGTAGCCCTTCTTCTCGCCACAACCGTTGCACTTTCTTGTGGTTGACGTTCCAGCCCTCAGCACGGGCCTCGTGATACGCGCGGCGGTATCCCCACCTCGGGTGGTTCTTCGCAAATACTCGGAGCCAGTCGCGCAACGCCTGGTCGGGATCTGCCAGGGTGTCACCTTTCAAGGGTCTGCGCCAGGCGGAGCGAGAGAGCCCGGACAGGCGGCACGCCATGCGCTCACTGATCTGCAATGTGCGAATCAGGTGCGTGATTGCGGCGCGACGTCTGCCCGGGCCTAGAAGTTTCCCTCAGCCAACTCCTTCAGCGCAGCCTTCTCTAGCTCAGCTTCCGCAAGCAAGCGCTTCAGAGTCGCGTTCTGCTTCTCGAGCTCTTTGAGGCGCTTCGCGTCGTCGGCTTTCATGCCACCGTACTGGTTGCGCCACCGAATAGGTTTGCTCGGTGACACCAAGCTCGCGGCACGCATCGGCGACCGTGTTGCCCTCACCGAGAAGCCGGTCGGCTTGACCGAGCTTCCGAACGATCTGCTCCGGGGTATGACGCTTTCTTTGATTGCTCATCGTGTGATCCATTCTCCCCACAAAAGCGGGGTGCTGGACTCACATAACGAATGGACCTAGAAAACGGGGTCAGCCCAATACTTCTCGAAACTTGCTCGACAAAGTTGATGCAATGTATAAAAGCTGTCCTGACGAATACAAGATTTACACTGACTACATCAAGATAGTCATTGGCACCATTGAGCAGGGTATGCAGAGTTGCGACCACTGGAGGACTCCCGAAATTGGGGAGGAGTCGGTTAGGCTGCTTCGGGAAGACGGTCTTTGTTCATTTGAGCCTGTAGCTCCGCCGAAGCCGACTTGGCCGGACGGAGGGCTTGGCTGGGATGAAGCACGAAGCTATGCCGAAGCCGACTTGGCCGGACGGAGGGCTTGGCTGGGATGAAGCACGAAGCTATGCCGGAAGCTGGCAACGGGTTTGCGGCCCACTGAAGAGTGTTCGGGCCCTCGACTATGGTTTGTTCGTGAATATTGGCCTCGACTACCCGTCCAACGACAGGCTCACGTTTGTGATTTGGGGCGATTGGTGGCTTGAGTCAATCCCTGCCAGCTCAACCATTTGTGCTTCTGGCAACATCTATCTCTACGAGGGAGTTGTGGCGCAGATCGAGCTCGGCCACCCAAATGAGCTAGAGATTTGGAACTAGTCAGCCCTGATCGTTGTAGACGAGGAACTCTTGAACGATGCTCTCAGGGCTGCTTCCTGTTGAAATGCCCGCCTCAACGATGTAGAGCACTTCCTGGATCTGTTCTTCAAGCTCTCGCATCTCGGCTTCCTCGTAGGCTGGAACCCGGGGCATGTTAGTGAGTCGATAGCGAGCGTCTGCGATGGTCTTACGCGCCCTTGATCTCCTGGACCTTCTGCGATTGCATCTCGCGTGCCATCGGCCCGATAACTGCGGTAAGCCCGGCATACACTTGCTCAGGTTGCTGCCCCGACTCCAACAATCGTGTGGAGGCGTGTATTACCGAGTTGATAAGCTCACCGAGCCCCTCAGGGTTTTGAACGCCGAGTTCGGTAAGGGTCTCAATCAATGGCTCTTGTATTGCACGATGCATCTGTGTGGCTTGTTCGTTGAGAGCTTCGCCGGGTGAGAGGGCGGCGAGTGCGGAGCCGACGGCGTGCGCCCCTTCCTCGACGAGCTGCACGTTGGCCAGCGCATAGGCAATGATTCGTCCGCTGGGTTCGGGCTCGGCGGCCATCGCGTTCGTGACACGCTCGGTCCACTTCGGGAACACATCTTGTACGAGCGCGTTGAGGAGCGCCTCACGGGAACCGAAGTAGTGGTAGACACTAGATCTCGCGAGACCCGCTCGCTCAGCAACTTCCCGCATGCTTGTGACATCGCCAGTTTCTTCGAGAATCGCGTGCGCTGCATCAAGAATGAGGCGCTCTTGTTGAGCGCGGTGTTGCACGACCGTGGCTGCACTAATTTTGGGCACTGCGATCGCCTCCTCTTTCCACACGTGGCGTCTGTCCTTGAACATACACCTCGGTTTCTGGAGATAGGGCTAGTGGACGCTCGCAGCCACATTCGTTTCAAACGCGCTTAGGCGTCCGTCGACCATCTCTACCACGCGGTCACAGTGACCAATCACGTCATGATCATGCGTCACCATAATGGTCGCAACCCCTCGTTCGTGGCTCTGCTCAGCAAGGAGCGCCACAATCTGCTGACTACGTGAACGATCAAGTGCCGACGTCGGCTCGTCAACGAGCAGCAGGCCTGGGTTCGTGACAAATGCGCGTGCGATTCCCACACGCTGGCGTTCTCCGCCGGATAGCTGCCCGGGAAGGTTCTTCGCTTTGTGTGCCATGCCGACTGCGTCGAGGAGTGGTAGCGGGTCGAACGAGGTAGGGCCTCCAGAAAGTTTGTTTACTAGGCGCAGCTGATCCGCAGAATTCAGCGCCGGGATGAGGTTTCCTGATTGGAAGACGAAGCCGATATTACGGAGCCGGAACTTTGCGAGTTTCCCCTGAGAGCGACCGATCTTCGACAGGTCTTGCCCCAACACTTCGACAGTTCCCGAGTCTGCCTGCAGGAGTGCTCCGGCGACTGCGAGCAAAGAGGATTTTCCAGCGCCTGATGGGCCGACGACACCAACGAACTCGCCGCTGGCAACTTCGAAGTCGACGTGGTCGAGGGGGCGCACTTTGCTGTCACCGTCACCCAGTTCGACCGTGACGCTGCGCAGTGAAAGTGCTGACTTGATTGCGTGTTCTGTCGCCATTATCGCTGACCTCCCAGGGCAGTATTTGGGTCGATGCGTGTGATGCGAAGCACCGCGACAGCGGCACCTACAAGACCCAGAACAATAGTGATGATTGAAGAGGTGAGAATAGGCTCTGCTTCAAGCGCGAATGGCATCCCTTCAGGCATAGCTGAACCGAGACCGACACCGGCCGCCACGCCGAGCGCTGTAAAGCTGAGAAGTAGGATTGCCGCCTGCGTCAACGAGTCACGGAGCAGGTACCGGCCCGAGGCACCGACAGCGCGGAGCACTGCCAGCTCGTGCTGACGCTGAATGGTCCACACCGTGAAGAATGCGCCTACGACCAGTGCACAGATCCCGTAGAGAAACACCTGGATCATGCTGAGAGTGAGGGTTTCTGCCTCGTACCCCGGCGACGAGTTAAAGGACTCCTTCAGATCGACCGTTGTTGTGCCAGCCGCTAGATCACCAGCAAGCACGTCGATTTCCTCGCCGTCTTCGGCCTGCAGTGCCACCACGCTCGCGACATCGAAGTCGAGCGCGTCGACTTGCGCCTGAGAAGGGGTACCAGGCTGCGCCGCACCCGATGCAATCAATCTCCACGTATCGAGGTTGAGGTACGCCATGTCGACGTGCCCGAACGTCGCCTGGCCCTCGGTGAAGCCGATGACCTCGAGTTCGGTGTCGAGGCGATCGAGGGTGATGATTGTGCCGAGTTCGAGTCCGTCATTTTTCGCGGTCTCAGATACGACGATTCCAGCGAGGCCAGAGAGCTGCTCGCCCTCAGAGACCGCTGGGTTGAGGAAGGAGTCGGGTTCGATGCCGAAGAGCGACAGGTCAATCTGCGTGCCATTGTCGGTGGTGGCGTTTGTCATCCCAGCGCCGACGGGGTCAGCATGCTTGACACCTGGCTGTGATTTCCACGCGTCAACCTGTTCAACGTCTACCACCGAGCGAGAAAACGCATTGTCGGTCTTCGTGCCCTCGTCGAAAGCAAACGCCGTGACTGGCAGCGATTTCAGGCCTGAGACACCATCGTTGACCAGGCCCGAGGACAGACCAGACAGCAGCACCATAAGGATGGCGATGAGTGACACAACAGCACCCATCAGCCCAAACCGTCCTCGCGCAAACTTCAGTTCGCGGATTGCAAGAAACATGACTTCCTTCCGGATCGTTTCATCTTGCCGACACAGGGTCGAAAACATGTCAACACTATGTCGAGAAACCTGAAAGGTCACCGAGAATCCCCGCCCCTTATGGGGCAGATGGCGGCAACGACAGATCGACCACCATAAGCTGATCGGTATGGATCTTCTTCACGCCACCCTGGTCTTTTTTCACATCCTCGGAGCAGCCGCGCTCGTCGGAGGGTGGCTCGCAACGTTCAAGAAACCATCCGTGGGTCTCTTTCAGTTCATCGGGGCATGGGTGCAGCTCATTACCGGCGTGTTGCTTGTGGGTCTGGCGTCGATGGGCGATGCCGACGTCAATCACATCAAGATCACGGTGAAACTGGTGTTGCTTATCGTGATCCTCGTGGCGGCCTGGATTGGGCGACGGAAGGTGAAGCGCGGTCAAACCGTTCCCACCGGTATCGCGCACGCGGTGGGCGGCCTGGCCCTGATCAACGTCGGGCTTGCTGTTTTCTGGTAGGAACCACTGGTAGCCACAGCTCCTACTTCCCCTCGCTGAACTTCAGCATG
The DNA here is from genome assembly GCF_050753455.1 of Glutamicibacter uratoxydans. Classification (GTDB taxonomy): domain Bacteria; phylum Actinomycetota; class Actinomycetes; order Actinomycetales; family Micrococcaceae; genus Glutamicibacter; species Glutamicibacter uratoxydans_A. Next base: position 1,651,251 of record NZ_CP192736.1, on the reverse strand, counting down.
CGTGTGACTGTCCGAGATGGCTACACGACTCGTTCCCCGGCAGGCGGGGGCTTTTAGTGCAACATGCGCCAAGATAGCTTTGTCGAAATGTGACTCTGCACTCCCGAGCGTGATACTTCGAGAACCGCCGATACGCGATCGCCTATTGCCCCACAGACAAATGCTTGAGCGGTGAAGTCTCAGCACTAAGTAGACAATGCGCCCGCGGCGACGAGCGATGCCCGCACCTGCTTTCGGTCGACTCCAAGCGTGAGTGCGATTGCGCGCATAGAGATGCCGCCTCCGTGAAGCTTCACGGCTTCAGCGATTTCGTCAATTGTGAGTCCGCGTTGGCGACGACCAACGTTGTTTCGGGTGAGGTGCTTCGAGACTGTCGCACGATGCACCCCATATTTCTGTGCAAGATATCCGACGCTAAGACCAGCGAGGTAGTCATCGACCAGGCGGTCTACTTCGGCAGAGGTGAGGAAGGTTTGAGGTTTCTCAATCCTCCTGACACAGGGCCCTCGCACGTCTTGAATTGGGTCGTTAACGACCCGCTGGGACACACGGTACATCCCTCGCTTCCAGCAGGAAATCAAGGATTTCAGCTTCGGGCTGGGGTTTGAGAACTGTCTACGCAGGGACCCCAGGAAACACCTAGTCAGATAAGTAATTATTTGGCTAGGCGTTCTTTCGTTGCACGGTTTGGTTGTATCTAATCCGGGTTAAGTACCAAAAGTGTGTACAGATGACGCGTGGAACTGTGTTCATCGACGCCCGCCCCACCCTTTTTGCACTCCGTTACCGTCATCCCAACTGAACTTGTTGTCGTAAAGCACCGGTCCGAGGGGTTCTTCTTTGGTGGGTTTCGGTGTGCTTTTCCCCTCCCAATGCCGCCGTTGCACGAATGACCATGGATCCTTCGGGTTTTCTGCATGTTGATACAATTTCCAGCGCACGAGCGCGAGGGAATGTTCAGGCGTCAAACCTCGGTGTAGTCGTAGCTGGTCCTTGATACCAGCGTTGATGCCACCTTCGAGTGGGCTTGTAGTCCGAGGCAGCACCTCGCTTTCTCCTGCCTGGTCTAACCACTGGAAAAGCTGGTTCTCTGTTAACAGGCTCTGGAAGAGTTTCTCGCCGCGACGCAGATTGATATGGGTGTACCACCAGGTTTGGTGTGGCTTCACGCGGGCGGGTCTGGACGCGGTGTTGTCCTTGGCGTAGGTGCGTTCCTTGAGCGTTACTTCGTGCATGGACTGCCATTGCTTGAACTGCTCGGTCCAGTTCGCTGCTTCCTTTTTCGTGCTGACTTTCATTAGTGCACGGGTGAGGGTCAAAAGCTGTCGATCTGGGACGGTGCGTGGATTCAGGGTCAGGTGCTTGACCATGGTCTGGTGGATTTGGAAGTAGCATCTCTGGATCTTTACCTGTCAGGGAACAAAAGTTTTCAGATCTTCACTTAGGTTGGTCAACAGAGCGCGGCTACCTCGTTACCGGACGTACACTACGGAAGATGAGCGCGCCTTAAGTGTGTGGCTACGTAGATAGCACCATCGAAGGTCAGAAGGAACCCTCAGGGTCTGGCGAGTTGAAGCTTTAGACGCTGCATTACCGGGATGTCGCAGCCACGCTTAACCGGGGTCGAATCCATGCGAGGCGCCCGCATCCAGTTGGTTTCTCTGGGCGGTCTTGTGCCGCGTAATATTCACCTATCGCAGAGAGCATTTCTGGGATGCCCCATTCTCTAGTGTATTTAGCTACTTACCATTCTTTAGACGACGAGCTACCGCGATAGCTTCGTCAGCGACAATCTCGTAATTCAGCCGACCCTGTGACAAGGGCATTGAATCTTCCCCATACATCTCATAGGCAAGATCCACCAGCTCCTCTGGATCTTCGATTCCTAACGCGTTCACGAGATACCCTAGATCGATAATGTCTTTCTCACGTTCGGCGGCCACTTTCATTGCGGCCAAGGACGGTAAATCAGCCAACCTGACTGCTGAGAAAGAACCTGTTGGCGGGACCATCCACTGGACGTTTTCTGGGAGGAATGCTGCCGCATGAGAGTTCAACCATTTGTCCGGAAGCCCATACTCCTTAGCCATTTGCGCTGCAACCTCGTCCACTGCGGTGGAATGTTGATATCTGGCGTCTATGTCCTCGGTTGCCCGGTCAATCAGCCCGTGGAGCAGCAAGGCCGCTCCGCCTACGATCTGTATATCCAGTACGGTGCCGCGCTCGGTTAAGCGTCGCTCTAAATCGTTAAGTAAATTAATGACTTGATCTCGGCGCAATCCTTCCCCGGTCATGCGGTAGCCAAACTGCGCTCACGCATCCATACGTTCAATTCCTTGAGCTCGATAGGTGTCTCGGCGCGGATTAGTTCCTTCATGCGGTCGCCGACTGGATAGATTTTTTCCGAAAGGAAGACTGGTTCGGGTGAAGGCAAGACCCGGCGCGCCCAGCGCGGGGTGTGAGATTGTGTTTTAGAGGCGATCCAGCGGGTCAGTGCGGCCAGGGCAACGAAATACTGCGGGTCCTCCAGCACTGGGGCTTCGCGTAACAACGGCCCTCTCTTTTCTAGGGATTCGGTCGTGTATTCGCTGACCAAACGTAGCGCGTATTCGTAATCCTGCATGGCCAGAGTCTGTTGGAAAGCACGAGCAATTTCCGCTCCGCGATCCTGCATCCGGTTCATTCCCGGTTCCTCAAACCCCAATTCCTGAAGCACCTTCAGCACCAACCCCAGAGCTGCGGTTTCTTTTCCCGCTTCAAGATCGATAAGGAATTTGCGCGAAACCCCAACGGAGCGCGCCAGCTCAGCCTGCGTAAGCCCAAGGGTCTTACGCTGGTGTTTGATTCGTGCTCCGAGGGCAGAGGCTGTGTACGAAGAGGACTCCATGACACTATTATGTCACCGTTCGGTGACATAAAGGAATTTTCCTATCTCCAGTCGATTACGGAGAATCGCTTCACCAAGATGCCTCCCACTTTCAATCACGAGACTGAGCCCAAATTCTCGATTTGTTGCTGAATTGTGTTCTGCCTATTTCGAGTCATCGCATGCTTTGCTGTTTCTGACACGATAAGTTAGAGCAGATGGGGAATAGTAGTGCGCGTTTCGCACGTGTACCTGAGCGTTTAGCCACGCGATGGAGACACGTGGCGTGAAGTTAGGTCGGTCAGAAGTTCGACAGTGGCTGGATGAAGTAGCTCCAGGCACTGGTTTGGTCCGCCTTGCATAACTCGCTGCTTTACCCCGGCTTCGCATCACCCAGCAAGTCAGTCGCGGCAGTGTTCTACCAGCAACTATTGCAAGTATCTCCCGCGGGCTGGGGCTCAAGCCTTTAGCAGAGTTAGCCAAGTTTAAAGACTTCGACCATCTAGTTGCCGGTTCTCCTACTCGTGAAGAGTTATCTGCTTTTATCCCCACCGATGCCCTGTTGGAAGCTACGGGAGCATCTTCGCTACCGGAGGCATCCGCTACGAGAACTTCAATGGCCTTTCGACCAACAACTTTTTGATCGAGATTTTCTTACAAGGCAAGACAGAAACTCCACTCGGCTCTAGCCCACAATTCTTCCCCTTCAGGATGCGTCTTAATTGTTTCATTCGCTAGCCTAGTTGCACGAAAGGCAAAGCCCGCCGTGAAGATAGCGAACATCCCGGCAGCCGCAAGCCCAGTGACAACGTCCTACCAGAATTCGCTATCGATGACGCTCGAAGAAGCGTGCTCCACCCGCAAAGGAGCGGAACCTTTCCCTCTAGCTCGTGAGTCGTGAGAATTCGCGAGTTTCATTTTACCTTCGGCACATGGAAGCCGGATGGTTCTTCTGGGCCACCTCAGATAGCACTCAGCTCTGCCCACAGGCGTTCAGGAAAGGCATGACTACGCTGCGCGAGAGCCGCCCGTTCGTTGACACTCCAGAGGTCACCAAAGCGGCGATCCGCGAGGCAAAACCTACCAGAGTGATTTGCATTAGCAGACCATAGAACGCTTCGCGCAAGGCATCACGCCACCACCTAGCACGCAACCCACCGCCGTTAAGCGAGCATCCAGAGCCCTGGCCGTCTGCAACCACGCTTCAGACCGCCCCTCTCCGAGCAGGTGTCGCCAGCAGACGAGAACCCGCAATTCACACACCAATCTGAGCTTAGGTGCGCGGGGCCACTCATCGGCTAGCCAGAACGTGCACGCACCCTCTGCCCGGGCGTCTCTCGGAAAACAGATGAGTCAAAAGACCACCAGCCATTCGTACCTTGTACCACCCACCACGAACGCACTGATCCGTTAACCAGGCGCCAAAAAGTCTTCAAGGATTTTCCTGAGCTCTAAAACCCCTCGGCTACGACCTGACCCCTTCACCTCAAGAAGCCGCGCTTTTGCCGCACGAAGGCCGTAACCCCCTTAGCCCGGCCGCACCCCCGGAGTCCCACTTCACCAAATCCGCGAACAGTGTTCAATCCTGCCCACTGAACGTCAACTTTTGGTTGACACAATATGTCAACCAATGGTTGACTGATGTTCGTGGACGAAATTCAGATCGCTAAATCATCCCTCGACGCTGCGAAAGCACAGTTACGTGAGGCGGTACGGCAAGCCCGCCGCGATGGTCGCACGTGGGCCGACATTGGCCAGACGCTCGGCATGAGCCGTCAGGCTGCGTTCAAGAGATTCGGTGAGGTCACAAACCCAGCCACTGGCCAGACGATAGAAGGAGCAGTCATGTCCATCGAGAAAATACGCACGCTGACCGAACAGGTCTTCAATTACATCAGCGCAGCCGAATACGAGAGCCTCGAGCCGCTGATGCATCCGGATGTTCGGAGCGAACTACCAGCGCCGCTGATCGCCGAGACATGGGCACGGGTACTAGCCGATGTGGGCGCGAAGGAATCCTACAGCGACACGCACGTCTCCTTCCCCGCCGGAGAACGCATCGAAGAAGACGACCAGCTGCTCGGCACCGTGGTCGGAGTGACGACACTGCAGTGCGAGGCGGGAGAGGTCATGGGTCGCGTTGCTTTCGATGATCAGCTCCGCGTAGTCGGACTGCTTCTGGTCGACCCGGCCCAGAGCCCGTTGCCGTTCTAAGTGCATCCACTGGAATGCGGCTTGGGCGCGAATGACACAGCCCCGGTAGCGCAAGTTCGGGTTCCGGTGCGGCACGCGCTCAATCGCGACCGCTAGAACCTGTGCCGACGCGCAAGCACCATAGCTCAAAGAATGACGCGGGAGGCCGGCAGGAATCTATCCGCTCAGCCCCTGCCCGACACGTCGCTGTCGCAAAGTTTTTACCGAAGGGCAAATACCGCGCCCCAGCAAACCCAATCCGCATCATTTAGTTAAGAAAACCGTAGATCCAAAGATCTGGTCAGTAGAAAAATCTGCTGACCAGATCTTTTCGTTGTGCCTCCGGCTCTACTTTTGACCCTCCCGCATGGATTCACCGATCGTTCACCTAGCGTTCCATTCAAGGCCTAGCAGTCTCGTAATTACTAGACACCTTCAAGGGTTTAGATACTTATGTTCTCGTAATTCCAGAGCATAAGTTCTTCCCTGTATTGAAAGGTAGCCATGCGCTCCTCCCGCTCACTCGCAAACAATCGGGCAACCAGCACCACATTGATCGGACTCTCCGCGATCGGCGCACTCGTTCTTACCGGATGTGGTGGCAATGCCGACGCCAGCAATCCCGATGGCGGCAACTCGAACGAAGCCGAAGTCATCAAGATGGCGACCTTGCCTGCTGGGGATGATCCCACCGCGGTCAACCCGGTAGATGTTATTCGCGAACTCGTTGAGGCAGAAACCGGTATGAAGGTTGAAGTCATCGATGCTCCTGACTACCTCGGCGTGGTTGAGGCGGTACGCGCTGACCACGTTGATATCGCGCTGATGAGTGCCTTCCCTAGCGCCTTGGCCGTGAACACCGGTGAAGTCGACGCACTCATGACCTGGCCGGGCTCCCCCGAGCCGGTCTCCAAGTGCTATGTGCTGCAAGATTCACCGTTGCAGAGCATTGAGGATCTGGCGGGTAAGACTGTCGCCTTCGCCGCCCCAGGCTCAAGCTCGGGCTTCTTCATGCCGGTGCACCTGCTGGATAGCCACGGGCTGACCCGTGATGAGGACTATGAAGTGATGTTCACCGGCGGACATGATCGCAGTGCGCTGGCGGTCAAGGAAGGCCAAGTTGCTGCCTCCTGCACCGCTTCGATGCTGATGGAGATGGGCGGCACCGACTACTTCCCCTTTGAAGAAGGCGAAACCCGCGTGATTGGCGAGAGCGTCACCATGGACGTGAGCATGGCCGTGATCGCAAGCCAGGAAGTCAGTGAAACCAAACGCGCAGCGCTGCTCGAAGCACTGCCAAAGGTCTTTGTTGACGAAAACGCCGAGGAACTGGACGTGTACCGCGACCTCGTCGGTGTTACCCCGACCCTTGAACCATCGCCCGAAATCTTCCAGTCCTTGGTTGATGTAGCCGCGGTGGCCGGCGTTGACATTGCGGATCTGCAGTAATGTCCGAGACCACGTCGAAGGTAGCCGCATTAAGCAGTATGCGCTTACCGCGTGATAGCGAACTGCTCCCACCTACACCCCTGGTGACGGTGCGGGATCTGCAAGTCCAGTACAACGCCGAGGACGGACTAGTTCTTGACGGAGTCAACCTGGATCTCTTTGCCGGGGAAATGGTTGCCCTGCTCGGTTCCTCAGGCTCCGGCAAATCGACCCTGATGAAGAGCCTGACCGGTTTCGCCCCGATCACCAGTGGATCGGTGAAGGTCGCCGGCTTCGATCTGAACGATCTGCGCCGCGCACAGCTCCGTCAGCTGCGTGCCAGCGCGGGCCAAGTGTTCCAACAGTTCAACCTGGTGGGACGGCTCAGTGTGCTGACCAACGTCCTCACCGGCGGCCTGCACGCGGCCGGTCCGTTCAATTTGGTCGGCGGGTTCAAGACCGAGCAGCGCACCCGCGCTCTGGAACTGCTAGACCGCGTCGGGATTGCGCACAAGGCCAAGGATGAGGCCCGCTCGCTCAGTGGCGGGCAGCAGCAGCGCGTAGCCATCGCCCGGGCGCTGATGCAAAACCCGAAGCTGATTCTGGCCGATGAACCGGTGGCCTCGCTTGACCCCAAGCTCTCGGATTCGGTGCTCGAATTACTCCGCAGCATCGCCAAGGAGGACGGCATTCCGGTGCTCGTCAGTTTGCATGTGTTGCCCCTAGCGCTCCGGCACAGCGATCGCATCGTGGGGCTGAAGCACGGAGAAATGTTGGTCTCCGCCCCGACGGCAACCCTCGACGCTGCCGCGTTGGGCGTCCTATATGACGATCAGGAGGGCGAGGATGGCGATCATTGATCCAACCAAGAAACCTACCAATCCGCGCAATACGGCAGCCGTGAAAAAGGCCAGAGGCTCGGCAAGGACCAACCCGGGGTTTGACCCCGAACAGCACTCCCGCCTAGAACGGGCGGTTTCCATCCCCCGAGCGCGCTCAATGTTTGGCGCCGTGGTAGCGATCGCTTTCTTGATGTGGTCCTTTCAGGGCGCGGGCTTCAACTTTGCAAAGCTCGGCGAGGGTAGCGTCAACATGGCTAACTTCATTAGCCGGCTCTTCCCACCGGACTTCTCAAAAATCGGGCTGATCATCGAACTGCTGATCGAGACCGTGCAGATGGCCATCGTCTCCACCGTGCTTGGTGCGGTGCTCTCCCTGTTCGTCGCGATGGCCGCGGCGTCAAACCTGGCCCCGAAGTGGGTGTACTACCCGGCACGTTGGACGATGAACGTTATCCGTGCGATTCCCGATCTGGTCTTCGCGCTGATGTTTGTGTCCGCGGTGGGTCTGGGACCCTTCGCCGGTATTCTCGCGATGACCCTGGGCTCGCTCGGTTCCATCGGCAAGATCTATGCCGAAGCGATGGAATCGGTGGACAAGGGTCCGATCATCGCCATGAAATCTGTGGGTGCATCGCACCGCCAAGTCATCCAATACGGTGTCTTGCCGCAGGCAGCTCCCCTGCTGGTGTCCTACACGCTGCTGCTCTTCGAAGGCAGTGTGCGCGGGGCAACCATGCTCGGGCTCGTCGGTGCCGGCGGTATCGGTCTGGAACTGACCACCGCCATGCGCCTGTACGACTACGGCCATCTGAGCGCCATCATCATTAGCATCATCGTCGTTGTGACGATCATCGACCAAGCAAGTGCATTTATTCGAAAGAGGATCACATGACCATCACCACCGAACACCCGCTCAGCGCCCCCGCCAACCTGCGCGATTTAGGCGGCATCGCTATCGCCGGTGGGCTCCTTCGCCAGGGGCTGGCGATCCGCACCGATGACCTGTCATTGGTCACCGGCGAGGTCGCTGAGGAATTGGTGGCCAACGGGCTCACCGCGATCATCGATCTACGCTCTATTGAAGAGGTGCAAGTCACTGGTCGAGGTCCGTTGGGCGGGCAGGCAGTTTCCTACCACCACATTCCCCTGATGGGGAAGATGTCCGAATCACTGAGCGGTGACAGCCCGACGCTGACCCACGAGTCCATGGGCCAGATGTACCTGAACCTTGTTGAACGTGCATCGAGCCAGCTGGTGACCGCACTGAACGTCATCGCCTACTCCCCTGGCACCACCGCATTTCACTGTACTGCAGGACGCGATCGGACCGGCGTCTTGGCAGCCTCGCTGCTGCTCGTGCTCGGTGCCAGCGACGCTGACATCGTGGCCGACTACTCGCTGACCGGCCCGAACATGCCAGGTGTCGGGCAGCGTACCCGTTCGGTGCTCGGACCGTTGATGCGCAAGCTCGGTTTCGACTTGGATAAGCTTTCCGCCGAGGGCAACCTGCACAAGGAAGGCATGGAGGTCTCCATGCAGTTCCTCCTGGAGCAGTTACGGACCAAGTACACCGATCCACTGACCCCGCTGCGCATTGCCGGACTCTCGGAGGACACGATCGCCCAACTGCGTCGCCGGGCCGCAGAGGCCTAAACGGTGACAGAGATCTTGAGGACGTCCGGGGCCGAGGTTCGCAACGGTCCCGGGCGTCCGCGCGATACAGAACTTGATGAACTGATCCTCAAAGCGGCCGTTGAGCTACTGGAGCGCGGCGAAGAAGTATCGGTCTCTAAGGTTGTGAGTCGCAGCGGGGTGAGCCGTGCGGCGCTCTATCGCCGGTGGCCCTCGATCACGCAACTCACCGCAGCCGCGCTCGATGTGGGTCGCACGCAATACCCAGTCATTAAACCAGGCGATGACCTGCGCCGCACGCTCTTCGCCAGTTTGATGCCCGCCGAAGGTGAACGCTTCCCGACTACTCGCGGTTATCCAACCCACCGCTTCTTTCAGCGGCTGAAGCTCATCATCGACAATCGCGAGCTCCAGCGCACCTACTGGAAGTCTCATGTGGCCCGACGCCGCGAACCGCTGGAGACGGCGCTGCAACAGTCGGTGGATGAAGGGATACTGCGCGCGGACCTCGATGTTCCGGCAACCGTCGATGCGCTAGCCGGCGTGGTCTACTACCAGCTCATTGTGCGTGGGGATAACCTGGCGGATCCGGCCACCCGAGAACGCGTGCGGCACGCCTATGACACCATCTGGCAGGGCATGGCACGCAAGAACTGAAAGTGGCGTTGGCCGTAGGTGCCGAACCCGGGCAGTAGGCCGCAGAATGCATGATCATTCTGCGGCCTTTTGCGCTCCCCTCTTGCTATTCTCAACCCATGAGCACCCGAGATTTTCCCGCACAGATCGGTGACTTACCGAAAATCGGCCGACCGGCAACCAGCGCTTTGCTCGCGCAGGGCATTACCAGCCTCGTCGAAGTCGCGGCATTCGGTAAGAAACCGCTGCTCGCCCTGCACGGGGTAGGCCCCAAAGCGATTGACCTTCTCTCCGCGGCATTGGCAGAGAACGATCTGGTCTGGGCCGATGACTAACCAAAACCATCACCTCGCGGCGCACGGGAAAATTTGCCGCGCCGCACGGTGGGGTCGGCCGGGGTAACCGCCGTGTTTAGGGAAGATGCGCCAAGAGTGCATCGCGCACGAATTTCGCACCCGTGACCCCACCGTAGTTCGCAGCGAATCGCGGGTCAGAGACATACATATCTGCCAGCCCATGAACATAGCCGCGAAGGTCACCGAGTGGTTCGGCAGCGGGAGTTCCGGAAACAGATTTCAACCACGCAATGTGCCGTGCGGCGAGCTCCTGAGCGATCGGTGAATCCGCGCTGATGGACGGATCGGTTGCCGCAGCAATCCAGTCTTCGTTCAGGTTCTTGACCTGCTGCAGCCAGTGCTCCTGTTCCGCGCTGGACTTCGCCTTCCACCAGGCATCGGATGTGGCGTAGGCAGCTTTGCCCCACCGTTGTGTCACTTCGTCTTTATACTTCGTGTGGTCGAAACCTTCGAACATTTTCTCGGCCATAAGAGATTCCCCTGCTTTCAAAGATGCGATGGTGTGCTCGACGGCGGCAATTTGCCGGGCGAGCCTGCGGTGTTCCTGTTTGAGCACCGCAAGGTGGGTAGTCAGCGCCCCGCTCTCGACCGTTTCTTGGGCCAGCACATCCGCGATGTGCGCGAGCCCAAGTCCGAGTTCGCGCAGCAGCAATACACGTTGCAACCGAAGCAATGCCGACTCGTCATAGTAGCGATACCCGTTACTACCAATCCGGCTGGGCGGAACTAAACCAATATGGTCATAGTGACGCAGGGTGCGACTGCTGGTGCCTGCAATGCGCGCGATTTGCTGTATTGACCACTCCATAACTTCCACGCTAAAGGTTGACGCAGTGTCAATGTCAATGGGCAGTGCTGGACGCTTCTTCAAGGCCAGCCACGTCACCCGAAAGCTCACCTCCCGCGCAGCGACGATTCCCCTGCGAGGCAGGTCAATGAATACTCAAGAGGGACTTTGCTGCATACTGACGCATCAGCAAGGTGCGCGGAACAACTTCTAGAGAACTCACCTGCCAGACACCACGGCGAGCGCCAGGGGTGGCGCGGTGCGGCTAGCGTTTGGCTCGTGCAGCGGGCAAAGGCTGGCTCTTTTGCTTTTATCTGGACGGTGACACACTGGTGCAATGAACGTCTTGGCTGTTGGATCTGTCACTGTGCGGATCAGCTGGCGTGCGCGGCGTGTAGATTCACGGGTTGATGTGAATCCTTGCCGGTCAGGGTGGAGATGGAGACGGGAGCGAAATTAGAACATAGTTTCGAATACCGTCTTTGGGATTTCCCCTCCACCCGAAAGCACTTCTCGACATGACTGGCTCCCATACTCACCTGCCGCCAATTCTTCCTTCCCGGCGAAAGCCGCTTCAGGATGCGATACATGCTGTGCAGCGCAGTGAGACAGTGTTTATTGCCGGTGCGCATGGTAGCGGGCGGACAACCTTTGCGTTGTCGATTTTTGGTCAGTTGAATAAGCGTTTTTATTGGGTAACTGGGGCCGCGGCGTTACATGACGTACCTTTCGCGTTGCTCACGGGGCTTTGTTCGCAGATTTCGCAGATTCGTTCGGCCGCTCAATCCCCTACCTCGATGATTTCTGCGTTGACCGGGCTCGTCGCTACTGAGGAAACTTATATTTTCTTAGATCGTGCCGAGGAGGTGGACGAGCAGAGCGCGGCTGTATTGGCGCAGTTGGCTACTTCCGAGCACCTGCGTTTGGTGGTGGCTGGTGTCGGGATTCAGCACCTTCCTGGGGCGTTGCAGAATTTATCTGCCCGGCATATCTCCCATCGGCTGAGCATTGCGCCGATGGACTTCGCGGATGCGCAGTTCATGGTGAGTCGGCAGCTCGGCGGGAAAGTGAATGCTCCGAGTATCCGGCGGTTGTTGCGCAGTTGTGCGGGTAATCCTTTATATCTGCGTGAATTGGTTGACGATGCGCTCGAAACTAAGGAACTTCGGCTTGCCGGTGAGTATTGGACTCTTCACCCGCTGTGGGAGCCAAAGGGCGAACGTATGGTGAATCAGATTTCTGGACGCTTAGCGCAACTACCAGCGAACTTAAGAGTGGCTACAGCGAAACTGAGCATCACCGGGACTTTGCCCATCTCGCAAGCACGCATGATTCTCGGGTCTCCCGCGTTGGATGCGATGATTGATGAAGGGCTGGCCGAGTTGGATCATAACGGTCCGCTATCTACCGGAGCTAAGCTCATCCGGCTGACCGACCAACTGCCCGCCGCCAGTGTGACTGCGAGCCTTGACCGGGCCGAACTGCGCGCAATCCTGGAGCACTTACTTCCCGTGGTGGCCGATCTGGAATTGAGCGAGTACGTTCGGGCAAATATCACCGTCCATTGTCAGGCGGTCGGCATTGAATCGGCTCCCGATGACCTGCTGCGCGCGGTGACTCTGGCGCTTTCTGCCCAACGCTATGCGGCAGTCTTGACGCTAACCGAGTATCTGGACCCGGAGCAGTACTCCTCCTGGAAGTATCACCAGCTGATCGCGGCACGGGCCACCGCTTTGCACGAATCTGGAGCTTCTCAAGCTGCGCTGACCGATATTGAAACGATCGGCAATAGTGCGTGTCCGGTGCTACGGTTGGCGGGCGCCCAAATCCGGCTGACACTGGGCGAAGTTGGCCGGGCTCTAGAGCTACTGCAACCACTGCCGGAGGACCCTCGTGATATTGCTGCGCTTCGGCTTATTGTTGAGAATGCCAATGAGCCCACCGAAGATTTTTCACGCCTGCTGCAATACGCGACGGATCCGGAAGTCGCGCCAAATATTCAGGCTCAGGCCTTGGCACGTTACTGCGTCAATATCGCTTTTCGCGGGTCTCCTTCGCAGGCTCTAGACCTCTTGATCCAGCGTCTCACCGAGACATTGAGCGATCCGATTAAGGTCCGGGGTTTCGGCCACATTTTTGTGGCTTTACACCCGGTCATGCTCTTAGAAGGCGGGGCCCATCACGATCTGATTTCAATGCTGATTCGTATTGAAGATCAGGTTCCTTTGGTTAACTCGGCGCGTTACTTTTTAGCTCGCGGCTCTATTGAATTGGATCAGGGCCATGCCAGTAAGGCGATTGAATCCTTCGCCCAGGCAATGTCGTTAGCTCAGTGGTGCGATCCGGATCGCGTGTGGTGCTTGATTGCCGCCCTGCGAGCGCGGGCCGAGGCATTGGTGGGAAATTTTGAACAAATGCGGGATTTTCTCGATATCAGCAAGAACAGCGCAAGCACTGGCGGCAGATGGTTGCACTTGGAGACCGAGCGGGCGCTGATGCCGGTCATTTTGCTTGCTCACGGCCCCGAGTCTGCCCGAGAGCACACCGAGCAGCTACTGAGTAAAGCCCGTGCCCGAGACCTCAGAATGCTACAGCTTCGGGTGCAGCATGATGCGTGGCGGCTCAAACTACACGACGAAACGCTGGGGTTCAGTGTGTTGGCCAGCGAGATGGAAGGCGAGCTCGCCCGTACCTTAGCTGGCTACACCCAAGCACTCAGCGAGCTTGATTCCGAGTTGGATGCGCTAGTGCAGTCCCATGTCGATCAAGGTCGGCTGCTCTATGCTGCGGAATTGGCTAATCATGGCTCAGAACTTGCCTTGGCTCGCGGTAAACGGGCGCGCTCCTCACAGTTACTCACGCTGAGCACTCGCATCATGCAGCCGCTCACCCAGGTCAATAGTCCGCGATTAGGTCGGGCCCGGGTGAATCCGCAAGTGCTGACCGACCGAGAGTATGCCGCTTGCTCGCGGGCAGCGCGCGGGGAGAGTAATACGGTCATTGCCGAAGCCCTGTTCCTTTCTCCGCGCACGGTGGAGGGTCATTTGCAGAAGTCCTACGGAAAGCTTGGCATTCGAGATCGTCGACAACTAATCGAGGAGCCCGATGGATCATCAAGCGTTTGATCCAGCATCATTTTTTACTACCTAAGTCTGCTTCTGTGACTACCTAATGCTACTGTTTTTTCGAGGTTTAGCCCCTAGGCTGGTGGTGATTGAACGCGTGATACTCAGACGCTTTGGGGGGCGTATCACGCGGAAAAATCGCGAGTACGCCACAGTCCTTCGAGGTGCAGCCGCAGCTGGACCATGAATTCTTCGGCCGATACCGGGACAGCCAGCACTGAAAGGTGCTGGCTGTTTTCGTCTGAGGCGCCGAGTGTCCCACGAGAGTCATTAGAACTTCACGACCAATTGCAAGTATTAGAACACAGTTTCGAATACGGGTTCCGGGGTATGCCAGAGTGATCACATTCCCCGACCTAGCACGCGGTTGAATTGGCACAGGACACATCAGGCGTGAAATTATGGTTGAGTCAACGGCTGGGCTCTTGGAAAGGATCCGAACCAGTGCCAATCCGGCAGATCACCGTCTATGGTGAACCAGTACTCCACAAACGCGCCGCTGAGGTCACCGAATTCAATGAGGAATTACGTGCCCTTGTCGCCGATATGCATCAGACCATGGACGCGGCACATGGGGTGGGTCTTGCCGCACCACAGATTGGTGTGGGACTACGGATCTTCACCTACATTTACGCCGAACAGGATACCGCTCCGGAACGCGGGGTTTTGATCAACCCAAAGCTCACCCTCTCCAAGATCTCCCAGGCGACCCCGGATGTCGATGAGGAGTCAGAGGGTTGCCTCTCGGTCCCCGGGCTTTCATTCCCCTTGAAGCGTGCGGACTACGCCAAGGTGGAGGGGGTTGACGAATTCGGTAAGCCCGTCAGCTTCGAAGCGCATGGGTGGTTTGCCCGCATCATGCAACACGAATTCGACCACCTTGATGGCTTCCTCTATGTAGATAAGCTCGTTCCCCGTTGGGATAAGCGCTGGCTCAAAGCCAAGAAATCGCTGGGGTGGGGCGTTCCGGGCAATACCTGGCTACCAGGAACGGATGAGGATCCCTTCGGCCACGGCGAGTAATAACAACTCAGGCGGTATTCGAAAGTAGCTTTCGAATACCGCCTGAGTTTTTTGTTGGATCAGAAGTCTGTGTGAAACCCTTAGCCTCGTACGGTGATGGAATCCACCGCTTCAGCCGCATCCCGAGCGAGAGTTGCGGGCATCGGGGCGCTCTTGGCCGAATCAGCCGCTGCCTGCTGACCGGCGTCGCTCACCACATAGTGGGCGAACTCCTTGAGCAGTTCCAGACGCTGAGAGTCTTCGTAACTACTGCACAAGATGAAGTAGGAGACCATTACCAGCGGGTAGGCGCCCGGAGTCTCGGTGGTGCGATTCAGGTGCAAGGACACATCGTGAGGGCCGCGGCCTTCGACGCGATCGGCATCTTGCACGGCCAGGGCCGCAGCTTCGCCGCTCACTCCCACGAAACCTTCGCCAACCTTCAACGCTGCCTTACCTAGCGAGGAATCAACCAGCGAATCATCGGCGTAGGTGATTGCGCCGGCGGTACGTACCACGGTAGTCACCACACCGGAGTTACCCTGAGCCTGTTCCACCCGGGTGCCGCCTGGCCATGATCCGCTCGGCTCGTGCCCCCAGTGTTCTTCGGCTGCGGCATGCAGGTACTCGGTGAAGTTTTCGGTGGTCCCGGAGTCATCCGAACGCACCACCACGGTCATTGGTACATCTGGAAGTTCCACCCCGGGGTTCAGCTCGGCGATGGCTGGGTCCTGCCAGCTGGTGATCTCTCCACTGAAAATTTTGGCCACGGCATCGGCATCGAAGTTCAGGCTACTGACACCTGGCAGGTTAAACGCCACGGTAATCGGCGAAATGTAGGCAGGGATATTGATCGCACCGTCGGCACCACAGCGGGCGATGGAGTCAGCAACTTCCTCATCCTTCAGATAAGCATCCGACCCAGCGAATTCGGTGCCGCCGGCCAATAGTCCGGCACGGCCTGCACCCGAACCAACAGAGGCGTATTGCACCTGCACGCGTGGGTGCACACTGGAGAAGCTGGTAGTCCAGGCGTTCATTGCCGCGTTCTGCGCCGTAGAACCCCCACCGGTGATGGTGCCATTGAGGCTGGAGGTGTTGTTCTCGGCGGCTTCCCGCTGTGCATCACCCAATGGGTAGTCATTACCGCAACCGGCAAGCAACCCGGTGCTCAGCAGTAGCGCCGGTACCGCCAGGGCCCAACGGGTACGGCTAGGCCAACGTGACGGACGGGACTGTGCGGCGGCACCTGCCATGGAATAACTCCTGCAATAAACAACTCGGTAGACGGCCAAAGACCTAGATCAATGGTAGGCAGATTAACGCAAAGTTACTAATGGCTGAACAGTGAGATTTTCGTCGCTGTGATTTAGACCCGGATGTCACTGTCTCCAGCATGATTCAGCCTCGTGAATAGACTAAAATTTGGCAGCAACCGCGCCGCCTTTCACACGACGCACAGATCGGGTTAATCATCGGAGAATCGACTTACCGTCAGGCCATTTCCCGCTTTACTTCGCATGAGAGTCCGCTCAGTGACATGGTGGCACTGCTTGCCGAGCTCGATCCGCTACCGCTGGCGCAATTCCTCAACCTAGGCAGAACGGACATTGTCATCAGACGAGAGTTCGTCCTCACCAAGCCAGCAGCCGGTCGATTGGATATGGTGGTGACGCCAAGGGATACGCATGAGGTCTTGGCCGTGCTCGAAGCTAAGGTCTCGGACACTGATCGGTCGGGCCAACTGGAAAAGTATGAGCGGTGGGTCGCGGCACAAGAGGAAAAGTCCGGTACCACCATTGGTCGTTACCTCGTGGATCTCAATCGCCGGAGGAATCTCAACGTTGCAAATTGGCAGGTGCTCAACCAAGCCGATCTGGTGGGCCTGTGGCGCTCAAGCCAGAATCCGCACTGCGCCTGGCTCAGCGGGCTGCTCTTCGATTCCCTGACCGAAGTAGATACCGAGGCCGAGTCATTGATCGGAGAATCTCGTGCTTGGGCAGCACACGATGTGATCACCCGCCGCCTCGCCGATGATCTAGATGATGACCTCTCCGCCACAGCGCCCGAAGATCGGCGCGTTTTTGCCGGGCGTGATAACGGTGGATCACCCATGCTCACAGTTCGGCTGAGGCATCCGAAGCTGTCCGAGGTCTAGCTACTGATTGATCTGCGCTCACCGGGCCGCCGCAACTACGGCCGGCCCTGGACCTTGCGGCTCATGATTCGCACGTTCCCCGACGAGTACGAGAATCTGGCTCAAGCGCAACGTCATTGCTTCAGCGCTGCGATGAACTCCCTCGAACTGCTCGGCAACACGGCGCTGCAGCAATTTCTTCAGCACTCACCCAATGCATCTCACCAAACCGTGCTTCAGAAAACCACCGAGGGTTTCAAGAAGCCCGGTTGGGGGCCCGCTGAGATCCGTACGGTGTTGTTGGGCTCTGCAGATGCGCGAGCCACCGTTACCGATCCCATTCCCGCGCAGGCGAACGCCTATCTCTATCAGGATGGCCAACTTAGGTTTGGTGCGAAGTACGATCTACAGCTGACCCAATTGACCCGACACGATCTCAAGGATTTAGTGCGCGGAATTCTCGGGCAGCTATATCAAGAAAGTGCGCGCGCAACGGCGGGAAACTAGCCCGCCAAACCTTGGACGAGAAACACTTCGCCGCTTGGTACACAGCGGCGAAGTGTTTCATATTGCTCTTCACTCAGTTCGTAGCCACCGCCTGCAAAACTCGCCCGCTCACCGACCATGATGCGGGTTGAAGAGATCTCGATCCCCGGACGTCCTCGCTCGATGGGATCTGCTTCATCCGGAAAGACCAGCAACGTCGACTCATCTTGCCCGGTCAGTAGCTGCAGACACCCATCGGCACCGATGATCAGCTCACCTTCCAGTCGAGCATCCATACTCGACTCCCCCAGCGAATAGTTACCCCGTACCGCCGCAGGATCCCCGGAAGTCACTTCCAGAGCTAAGGGTTCGGCTGCCACCGGCGAACTCGGGGAACTTTTGCCGTGATCCTCCCCGTTCGAGCAACCGCTTAAGACTAAGCCAACTGCAGAAAGTACACTCAGGGCCGCCAGAACCCGGCCTTTATGGAGGGAGATTCGCATGCCTCTGATCCTAGCAAGTGGCCAACCCCGCCGGCGAGAGGCGGTAGTTGGCGCAGCGCTGACTTCTGCCGGCGACCCAAGGGTTAAAGGCAGAACGCCGCCCAGATAAGCAAAGTTATCTGGGCGGCGTTTATCCTGCACGGACTAAACCCTTAGGCGGTGACGGTTTCAGCCTCAAGAGCTGGAACGGCGACCGGGTGGGTACCTGCGATGGTTTCGATCACGCGAACCACCTGGCAGGAGTAACCGAACTCGTTGTCGTACCACACGTACACCACGGCGTTCTTGCCGGAGACAATGGTAGCCAGACCATCAACGATGCCGGCACGGCGGGATCCAACGAAGTCGGTGGAGACAACCTCTGGCGAATCGATGTAATCGATCTGCTTATGCAGTTCGCTGGTCAACGAAGTTTCGCGCAGGTAAGCGTTCAGCTCATCCTTGTCGGTTTCGTTTTCCAGGTTCAGGTTCAGGATCGCCATGGAAACGTTCGGGGTCGGTACGCGGATGGCGTTACCGGTCAGCTTGCCAGCGAACTCCGGCAGAGCCTTCGCCACAGCCTTGGCGGCACCGGTTTCGGTGATCACCATGTTCAGTGCTGCCGAACGTCCACGACGCTCACCCTTGTGGAAGTTGTCGATCAAGTTCTGGTCGTTGGTGAACGAGTGAACGGTTTCCACGTGACCGTGGCTGACACCGAACTTGTCGTTCAAGGCCTTGAGCACCGGGGTGATGGCGTTGGTGGTGCAGGATGCGGCGGAGACAATGCTGTCTTCGGCGGTAATCCACGAATCGTTAATGCCGTGAACGATGTTCTTCACATCGCCCTTACCTGGTGCAGTCAGCAGTACCCGGGCCACGCCCTTGGACTTCAGGTGCTGTCCCAGGCCTTCTTCATCGCGCCAGCGGCCGGTGTTGTCCACCACGATGGCGTTGTTGATGCCGTAGGAGGTGTAGTCAACGCTGGCCGGGTCGTTCGAGTAGATGACCTGAATCAGGGTGCCGTTGGCCAAGATGGTGTTGTTCTCTTCGTCGATGGTGATCGACCCGTCGAACTTGCCGTGGACCGAGTCGCGGCGCAGCAGGCTGGCGCGCTTCTCTAGGTCATTGTCGCTGCCCTTACGCACCACGATGGCGCGCAGACGCAATCCGTAGCCGCCGCGTTCGATCAGAATGCGAGCCAGCAGGCGACCGATACGACCGAAACCGTAGAGCACAACGTCCTGTGGTTCCGCGTCGGCCTGCCCGGCCTTGCCAACCTTCTCCCCCAGTTCTTCGGTCAAGAAAGCCTTCAGATCGGTGGCACCAGAGGCGACGAACTTCTTGTTCAGTCGTCCCAGATCTACCGACACGGCGCCGACGTTCAGTTCGGCGATGGCTTCCAGGATTGGCATGGTGGCGGTCAGCGCCAGCTCTTCACCATCGATGCGACGCACCACACGGTGAGCCTTGATGATGTCGATAGCCGACTGGTTGATCAACTTGCGGCCGTAGATGGAGGTCACCACATTGTTCTTGCGGTAAAGACGTCCGATCAATGGAATCATGGCCTCGGCGAGCTCTTCGCGCCCGCTCCATTCTTCCTGGGCAACGACAGACTGCTGGGTCACAGAAAATCCCTTCCAATTCAGCCGACTTTCGGATCCTTAAAGTCGGTTGGCACCGTGAGAAGCACCATTGCATTACGGTGGCACGGGGTGTCAGGATCATTCCCCGTTGAATACATATCCATCATAAACGTTCGGGGAACCTGTACAGAATGTGACCCTGTGAGTCCTATCACCCAGAGACTTACCTTGCGAGCTGCTCATTCATGCTTTGATGGCCGAAAACACGACGGAAGTGGGCGAATGGGATGACCGATACGCCGGGTTCTGTGCCGTCAATTCAGACGGTGACGATCATCTATCTACGACTGGCGTTGCCGACAGCCTCTAGCGGTCCACCCGACTGCATGGGGCGAACAACCCTCATTGCGCAGTCTGTCTGACCTTGCTCCGGGTGGGGTTTACCAAGCCACCTCAATCACTTGAGATGCTGGTGGTCTCTTACACCACCGTTTCACCCTTACCCGAGTTGCCTCGGGCGGTCTATTTTCTGTGGCACTAGCCTGCGGGTTTCCCCGAGTGGGCGTTACCCACCACCCTGTTCTGCGGAGCCCGGACGTTCCTCGGGCCACCCACGGTGACACGCGATCGTCTGGTCATCCCATTCAGCATCTAAGTCTAGACCCGTTGGATGCTGAATCTGACATTGCCGCAAGGTGAGCTTAGGCATTTTGCTCCGGACGCTTCGGCTAAGCTCGAAGTCGTGTTTATTTTGCTTCCACCCTCCGAAGGTAAGACCGCCCACGCTACTGGAGACCCGTTTGAACTGGCCGAACTCAGTTTCCCCGAGCTCAGTGGTGCGCGTAGTGAGGTGCTCGATGCGCTGGCCGAGGTCTCGGCGCGGCCCGATGCCATGGAAGTACTCGGAGTGGGCGCCTCCCTCGCGAACGAGGTCGCTCGAAATATTGCACTGCATACCGAACCAGCCGCGCGGGCACACGACATTTATTCCGGCGTGCTCTTTGAAGCTTTGGGCTACCAGAACCTCGATGCGGCCTCCCAAGCGCGAGCCGATGACGCCATATTGGTGGTCTCCGCACTGTGGGGTGCTGTCAGTTTCGCCGATCGGATTCCGCCCTACCGGCTGTCTATGAACGCCAAACTCGCCGAGCTGGGCAAGCTTGCCAGTTGGTGGAAGAAGCGTCTGACCCCGGTGCTTGATGAACTCATCGGTGACCAGCTGGTGGTTGATGCTCGCTCTAGCACCTACGCTGCAGCCTATAAGCCCAGCAACGGTAATGCCGTGGCGGTCAATGTATACCAGTTACGCGGCGGGGTGCCCAAGGTGGTCTCACACTTCGCGAAGCACACCCGCGGTGAAGTGGCCCGCTTCCTTGTCCAGCAGGACCAAGCGCCCACCAGCATTGAACAGCTGCTGAAACTTACCGAGAGTCGCTGGGACGCACATTTGACCGAGGACAAGAAGGGTGTGGCGCTGAATATTGCGCTTGCCGAAGACCACCAGTTCACCACCGCAAAAGTCGGCTAATCACAACTAACATCTGAGGTTCTGGCAACGATCAAGCATCATGACTTAGCGAGCAACTGGCGTGCTCGCGTGATCGTCGGGCCACACGTTGCACCTGCGAGGGCTATATGTCTTCCGGTATGGTGCGAGAGCCCGTTGCAGCCTAGATCGGCGAACCGGTCAGCTGTCCCGCGTCGGCAACTGCGAGAATGAACACAACAACATCTCGCCCCCGGCTCTTCCCCAGTGATCAAGGACGTTCATGGCGCAACACCATCCGCACCCATCTTTACCGGAATCTTTAGATCAGTGGCCAGGTATGCAGGGCCGCACGCTGGTCGGTGAGTGGTTCTCTATCGACCCGAAACGACAACAGGACTTTTATACCGGCACCTATTTGGACCAAACCTACGGGCCAAGTATCGGTGAGATGTATCCCGAAGGAATAGTCGAAGGATTCCACCAATTAGGTCTTCTCGACTACTTGGTGGCCGAACTTGTCGGGCGCTGGCACGGCTATAACTACGGCTTAGACCAAGTGCGTTTTCTGCGCACGCTGACCATCGATGAGCGGATCCGTATCCGGCTGCTGGTTAGTGAGGTTCAGCCCCGCGGGGAAGGTTACCGGGTGACGTACGAGGTGACCATGGAGGTCGAGCACGCACAGAAGCCGTGCCTGGTTGCCCAGTGGATCGTTTTGCTCCTCCCTCTGGGCAACTAAGCCGTCACGAGCACTCTGCGCGGCACGGCGTGGGTCAGTGCTAGCCAAAAATTAAGTTGAAGTTCATCAACCTTCAATTAGTAAATCCCCTGTTCACTAGCTGTTGACCGTTCGGCTAGCTGCGTGGAATTAGATGAGAGCCGCACCCTAATAAATTCTGTCAGGGGCATCATCTATCCAACTCACGCTGAAGGTTCAGATGCATCAGAAACCACGAGCCAGCACTTGGCTCACACGTACGGGAGTCGGCGCCTTGGCGCTGGCACTGTTGGGCACGACAGTTATTACCGGTCAAGCAGCTACGGCTGCGCCTACCGACGAGCTTGCAGAACTTACCGTGATCACCACGGCGGACACCGAGTGGAAATTCCTTGATGACGGCACTGACCCGGCCGCAGGACTCGGGTCAATGAACGCTTGGACCGAAACTGATTTCGATGACAGCGCGTGGAAGAGCGCTAAGGGCAGCTTCGGCGCTAAACGCGGAGTGCTGGAACCAGTGGGTCCGCACACCCCGAGAACCTTGCTGAATCAGTACCTTGCGGATCAGCCAAGCACCACGATCCCCACCTACTTCTTCCGCACCAGCTTCGATCTTGAAGCCGGTCAAGCGGATCAGTTTGTGGAGATCAGCGGCGATGTCACCTTCGACGATGCCCTCGTCGTCTGGGTCAACGGCACCAAGGTCGCCGGATTCTTGGATGATCGCCTCACCGGGCAAAGCAATCAGGAGTACGCCGGTTCCTCCAATGGAGATCCGATCTCCAGCTCCTTCCGCGTCCCAGCCGAGGTGCTGGTTGACGGGGAAAACACGGTGGCGCTGAGCCTTCACCAGGACCGCGCTAGCAGTTCAGATATCTACCTGGACATGCCGCAGTTGAGCTTGCACACTACCGAGCATCGTGAGCCACCATCGCGCGTCATCCTCACCCCCACCCAAACCCCGGAGACTTCGCAGTACATCTCCTGGCTCGGCGGTCTGGCTGATGAGGAAACTGGGGTGGTTGAAATCCGCGAAACCGCTGGCAGCGAAGTGCGCAGCATCGATGCAGCTTTCGTGGACCGGGTGAACAACAACCCACTGCCACACTTCTCTGTGGAGGTCACCGGGCTGAAACCGGCCACCAGCTACACCTACCGGGTGGGCAACGCAGATTCCTATAGCCAGTGGTTCACGTTCACCACCGCCGACCCGAATGCCGAAAACTTCCAGTACATCTACTTCGGTGACGCGCAGATCGGGCTGGACACCACCTGGCCACAGGTCGTTGAGCAGGCCATGGCCGCCGCACCAAATATCGTGGGTTCGGTCCATGCCGGTGACTTGATCGACACTGCCAGCAACGAAACCCAGTGGGTGAACTGGTTCAAGGGGATGGAGCAGTCCGCTGCAACCACCAATGTGATGGCCGCTCCGGGTAACCACGAATACTCTGGCGATGCCAAGCTCCGCGCCTGGAAGGCCAACTTCGAGTACCCGCGCAATAACCCCAGCGTGGAGACCGTTGGGGAACTGGCACAGCTGACCGTGGGCGATACCCCACAGGCTGCGCAGTACCGCGCATTGTTCGAGCACTGGACTGAATTTGCGCAGGAAACCGTGTACTACGCCGATTACCAAGGTGTGCGTTTCATTTCGATCAACGCAACGCGCAGCAGTGGGTTCTTGACCCCGGAAAACCTGCCCGCGTGTGAAGGCAGCGACTGTCCGGCCAACGATCTGGGCTCCTTGTGGATCGAGTTTCAGGCCGCCTGGTTGGATCACATCCTGGAAGGAACCAGCTCCAAGTGGAACGTTGTCACCTTCCACCAGCCGGTGTACTCCGCATCCTCGGGTCGTAACGAACCCATCCTGCGCGAACACTGGGTTCCGGTGTTCCAGAAGCACAATATCGATCTGGTGCAGATGGGTCACGACCACGTCTACGCCCGCGGATACAACAACGAGAACGTGACCGAGCATGAGGGTGTGACCGATGGTCCGGTCTACATCGTGTCTAACTCCGGAGCGAAGCACTACCAGCTGGCTCCCGCCGAGGACAATGTGTGGACGCAGAACAATGCCACTCAGGTGTTGCGTGGCCGTGGCTTCACCACCTACCAGATCGTGGACGTGACCGCCGATGCGCTGACTTACAAGTCATATATCGCGGAGAAGACCAGCAGCGCCAGCACGGAGTTGAATGTTGGGGACCTGTGGGATGAATTCACCATCACCAAGGATGCTGCCGGTACCAAGTGGGTCACCGAGGCCGGAGTCGCGGTTCCTGAAGAGACCGAGCCGGCCTTGAACGTTGCGGTCGATACCTCGGTTCGCTGCGTAGCCGGTAAGGCCACCTTGATGGTTGCCGCCACCAACGCCGAAAGCGGACCGATCTCGCTGAACATTGTCAACGACTTTGGTTCCAAGCAGTTCGCGAAGGTCGAGGCCGGTAAGAAGGGCACCGCTGCTTTCTCCACCCGGCAGAGCGAGCTGAGCGAAGGCACCGTGAGCGTCGAGGCCTACGACGGGGAAACCCGCAGCACCCAACAGGTTGAATTCGCGGCCGCGAGCTGCTAATTCCACATACATTTTCAGTAGAAAGTTTTTTCACCGATCATGACTAAGAATAAAGTTATTCCCCGTGCCCTCGCACTTGCCGCAGGCTGCACCCTTCTAGCCGGTGTCGGCACCGCGGCAATCGCCGATACGTCAGCCAAAGACAGTCAGGAAATTGAGGTCAACGTCGATATCGCTAAGCTCGAGGGACCGGGCGCGTTGGCGATGACCGTCGCCGGAGCAAGCTCCATGACGTTGACCGAAAGTGGCTCCGATGACTTGGTGCGCCAATTCACCGGAACTCTGCCGGCCGTGAGCGTCACCGATACCCGTGCGGCCGAGGATGTCGCCGAAGGCGCCTACTGGTATGTCCTGGGCACCGCCAGCGCATTCACCAGCGACACCGGCGCTAGCATCGGTGCCGAGCACCTGGGCTGGAACCCGCGGCTCATCGATGGTGGCGAATCCGGCGGGGTCGCCGAAGGTGAGACGGTAGATACCGTGTTGGATGCGGGCCCAGACAACGTTGGGCTGGTCGACCAGGAGCTGTTGGCCATGGCCTGGGATTCCAACGAGGTGTTGGAGGAAGGCTCCTGGACGGCGAGCGCCGACCTGTTCCTGCGCACTCCCAGCACTGTGGAGCCGGGCAGTTATCGCTCGAAGCTGACACTGTCACTGTTCGAGTAATCAGTTCGCAAGACCGTGATTCGGGCGGCGACTTGCCGCCCGAATCACCCCCCCCAGCATTGGATGAACATGCCGCACACACCCCGTAGTTTCACCCGCCTCGCCGCAGCAACGCTGCTGGCCGTCGGTCTCGGGCTGGCCAGCAGCCTTCCTGCCACCGCCAGCGCCATCCCCTCCACCGACCAGGCACCCATCACTTGGTCGATGACCCCCTTGCCGGACGAAAGCCAGAGCCCACAGCCGTGGGTTGAGTTGTCCTTGGAACCGGGACAAACCGTGCAACGCCAGCTCGTGGTCAAAAACCACAGCACCCAAGCGGCCACTTTTGGGCTTCAGGCAGCCGACGGTTACTTCACCAATACCGGACGGTTCAATATGCTCGCCTCGGATGAACCATCTACTGCCGCGGGCACCTGGATCACCATTCAAGACGAGGTGACGGTGGGTCCCAAATCCAGTGAAACCGTCAGTTTTAAGGTCACGGTACCGGATAACGCCACGCCGGGAGATCATGCTGCCGGGGTTGCGTCGGCAATCACCAGTGTGGGCCAGTCGCCCGATGGTGCAAGTGTCGGACTTGAATCCCGGATCGGGTTTCGTGTTATGACGCGCGTGGAAGGCGAGTTGCACCCGGCCCTGGCGCTGGAAGACATCGACGCCAGCTACACGCAGTTGTGGAATCCGTTCAGCCCCGGTGAAATCTCCGTGGATTTCGCACTGAGTAACACGGGCAATGTGCAATTGGATCCGGGCAGCCAGCTGAGTAGCTTCATGAATTCGCAGGCCCCCACGACAGACAACGGTTCCCTGTTACCCGGAGATCAATCGCGCATCTCGCTCACCCTGGATTCGAGCTGGCCAATTTTCCTCACCCCGGCAACTTTGAAGATCACCGGGACAGATCAGGCACGGAGCGAACAGGTGGTGCTCACCGAACGGATCTGGGTGTGGACCCTCCCCCTGCCGCAGCTGTTGGTGTTAGTCGGCGTGACGTTGTGCGTGGTGGGATTGCGGCGGCGCAAAGCAACGCAGCAGCAACGCTTCGAACAACTCTTGGAACAGGCCAAACGCGAGGCAGCAGCCGAAGTGCGGCTAGCTACTCAGGAGAGTGATGTATGAGCCAGCCTGAAACAGCGGGTGATTCCATTGACCTGCATGTGGAGATCAGCGAAATTCCCACATCAGGTATCCCCTCACCTGCCCCCGAAGTGCTTCCGCCGCACCTGGCGGATACTGGTAGTGAACCATTGGTTCTACTGCTCGCGGTAGGCCTGTTTGCGCTGGGCGCGCTGGTGGCCGGACTGACGCGCAGGCATGGCACAGCTCGGCGATAAGCACGTATTCGGTGGGCTGTTTTAGACTCAAACCCGGCCACTGACCGGTGCGTTCTTCGAACCGATCAGTGGCCGGGTTTTCGCTTGCTGCTGAGCCTAGCAACTCCGGATCCGACAAGGGTTTTAAGGGGTCAGGATAAAGTCCCAAGGGTCGGTGTTTATGAGGGAGACTTCAACCTCCAACTCGAATCCAAGATCCACCAAGACGTTCTGCAGGGCGCGTGCCGCGGCCGAAAGCCATACCCACTCCGAGGCAAAGTGTGAGACGTCAATCAGGTACGGGTGGGAGTTACCGGCGGCCTCGCGGGCCTCACTGGCCGGGTGATGACGCAAATCGGCGGTGACATACACGTCCGCGTCATGTGAGCGGACCGCATCAAACAATGAGTCACCGGCGCCACCGCACAAAGCGATTTTGCGCACGATCGCATTGCGTTCCCCGGCGACGCGTACCCCACCGGCTACCGCCGGGAGCACCGAGTAAACACGTTCGGCAAAGTCTTGCAGTTTCATCGGGTTTTCGAGGTAGCCCACCCGGCCCAGGCCTTCTTCGGGCAACCCGTCCTTAGTTCCCACCAGCGGCACGCAATCGCTAAGCCCGAAAGCATCGGCGAGCGCATCATTCACGCCACCGATGGCGCTGTCGGCGTTGGTGTGGGCGGTGAGTAGTGCGCAACCCGACTCGATCAAACGGTGAATGGCTTCACCTTTAAAGTTGGTTCCCGCCACCTGATTGACCGGCTTCAGTAGCAGCGGGTGGTGGGTGATCAGCAGATCCGCTCCGCGTTCGATGGCATCTTCAATCACGCTGAGGGTCGGATCTACCGCGAAGAGCACCTTGTTGACCGGGTTGGTGGTGCGTCCGGCGACCAGACCGACCGCGTCCCAATCTTCGGCCAGCGACTGGGGCCAGAGTTCCTCGGCCGCTTCAAGAACATCGCCCAAGGTTGGGCTTTTGGCCGCGGCGGATTGCTCCGGCGCCGTGGACTCCACATCCTGCGGCTGAGCCTCAGAAGCCTGGGGCTGCTTTGCTGTTGCCTCCGCTGGCTTTTTGCCCTCGGGGTCATTCACCTTGCTGTGCATACCTCTAGCCTACGCGGGGGCGGGCGGCCGGGAACAGAATGCAACGCCGGGACGTTGTGGATGGTTGTGAGCACCTCAAATACCGTCCCAGCATTGTCATTCGAACCAACTATCACCCATGAAGGACGCCAACTACGTACGTTTATTCTGGCCGGAGGCTGTTTTTGGTGTCTGGATGCGATCTATCAGCGTACTCGTGGCGTCCATGCGGTGATTTCCGGTTACCTCGGCGGGCACACCAGCGCACCGAACTATGAGCAGGTCTGTTCCGGGATGAGCGGTCACGCCGAGGCCGTGGCGGTCATCTTCGATGAGGCTGTGGTGCCGGCCGAGATTATCTTGGACATGTTCTTCACCCTGCACGACCCCACCACCTTGAATCGGCAGGGACACGATGTGGGTACCCAATACCGCAGCGCCATGTTCCCGTTGGATGAGACCCAACGCCAGGAATTTCAGCAGGCCATCGACAAGTTCGCCAAGCTCTACCCGGACCCGATCGTGACCACCTTCGAGGAGCCGGGCGACTTCTGGTTAGCTGAGGATGTGCATCAGGACTACTACAGCAATTACGCGGCCACCGGGTATTGCCGGGTCATCATCGACCCGAAGCTGGCAAAGGTAAAGAAATATTACGGCTCGTGGCTTAAAAGCTCATAGCCAGCGAGGGGTTTACTACCCTTGGTAATGAAACACTTTTTGCGGCCTCACCTCGTGGGGCTGTGAAACCACCACTCGTAGCCGCAGTGCGCAAAGGAATTGAGACACCATGGGCAAAATCTATAACAATGTCACCGAGGTCATCGGCGGTACCCCACTGGTCAAGCTGAACCGTCTAGATAAGGATTTGCCAGGCAACGTTGCCGTTAAGCTCGAGTTCTACAACCCAGCCAACTCGGTCAAGGACCGGATCGGTGTGGCCATCGTGGACGCCGCGGAGAAGTCTGGCGCGCTGAAGCCCGGTGGCACCATTGTTGAAGGCACCAGCGGCAACACCGGCATCGCCCTGGCAATGGTCGGTGCGGCTCGCGGTTACAAGGTTGTGCTGACCATGCCAGAGACCATGAGCACCGAGCGTCGAGTGATGTTGCGTGCCTTCGGCGCAGAGATTGTGTTGACCCCGGGTGCCGACGGCATGCGCGGTGCGGTGGAGAAGGCCAAGGAAATCGTGGCCACCACCGAGAACGCGATCTGGGCTCAGCAGTTCGCCAACGAAGCCAACCCTCTGATCCACGAGAGCACCACCGGCCCGGAGATCTGGGAAGACACCGACGGGAAGATCGACGTGCTGGTCTCCGGTATCGGTACCGGCGGTACCATTACCGGCGCCGGCCGTTACCTCAAGGCACAGAACCCGAATGTGAAGATCGTGGCCGTGGAACCGAAGGATTCCCCCATCCTCAACGGTGGCAAGCCAGGACCACACAAGATTCAGGGCCTGGGCGCCAACTTCATCCCCGAGGTGCTGGACACCGACCTGTACGACGAGGTCTTGGATGCCCCGGTGGAGGATTCGGTTTCGGTGGCTCGTGCGCTGGGTGTGCAGGAGGGTATCCTCGGGGGTATTTCCGCCGGTGCCGCCGTATGGGGTGCGTTGCAGGTTGCTGCCCGCGAAGAAAATGCTGGCAAGTTGATCGTTGCTGTAGTTCCCGACTTCGGTGAGCGCTACATCTCCACCCTGCTTTTCGATGACATCCGCGGCTAATTTCGTCTCGGTTTGAATTAAATTGAATAAAACGCTGCGCCGATGGGTTGGAGTCTTTAAGAACCAATCATCGGCGCAGCGTTTTGCTGTCATGGCTAGTGCTAAAGTCGCGACACCTGCCACAGACCCATAAGGTAGACATATGAGTTTTCTCTCTCGGCTTCGTGAAGACCTGGCCACCGCCCGCACCCATGACCCGGCCACCCGTAACGACGTGGAGAACTTCTTCGCCATGTCCGGGTTGCATGCGGTCTGGATGCACCGGGCCGCCCACAAAATGTGGCAGAATCCGTCATTACGTTTCCCCGCCCGCTTACTCTCGCAACTGAACCGGGCACTGACCGGTATTGAAATCCACCCCGGCGCGAAAATTGGTCGACGGTTTTTCATTGACCACGGCATGGGTGTGGTGATTGGGGAAACCGCTGAGATCGGTGATGACGTCATGCTGTACCACGGGGTGACCTTAGGTGGTCGATCCTTGGCTAAGGTCAAGCGCCACCCCACCCTCGGTGACCGGGTGGTGGTCGGTGCCGGGGCAAAGATCCTGGGTCCGATCCTGATCGGTGATGATTCGGCGGTTGGCGCCAACGCGGTCGTGGTCAAGGACGCCCCGAATGGCTCCATTGTCACCGGCATTCCGGCCCGTAACCGTCCGCGCTCCCCCGAGGAACGGAAGCCTGCGGTGGATCCGGCCGAATACATCGACCCGGCCATGTGGATCTAAGCAACATACCGCTTTAAGCAACTCAGGCTGGGGTGCGACACATCGAGAAAGATGTGTCCCACCCCAGCTTTTTCGTCTGCTGCGGCGCATCGTCAAAAAGTTTCCTTAGCATCCGTGCCCGACTCACGGAAAGTGAACACCGGCTGGGTAGGCTTAAAACCATGAGCCAACATCCCGCCGACGGTCACGACATGATCCGGGTCCGGCAAGCCCGCGAGAACAACCTGCAGGGCATCGACGCCGACATTCCTAAACGCCGGATCACGGCCTTCACCGGTGTCTCTGGCTCCGGGAAGTCCTCGCTGGTCTTTGGCACCATCGCCGCTGAATCTCAGCGACTCATCAACGAAACCTATACGGCTTTCATTCAATCCTTCATGCCCGCGATGCCACGACCCGATGTGGAGGTGTTGGAGAACCTCTCGGCAGCGATTGTGGTGGATCAAGAACGCATGGGAGCTAACTCGCGGTCCACCGTGGGCACCGCCACCGATGCCTATTCGCTTCTTCGGGTGCTCTATTCGCGGTATTCCGAACCCAGTGCCGGTGGCGCGGGAGCGTACTCCTTCAATCTTGGCGAGGGAGCCTGTGCCAGCTGTGAAGGCTTCGGCACCGAGGCCAGTATCGATCTGGATGAGCTGCTGGATTGGGATAAAACACTAAACGAAGGGGCGATCCAGGCACCGAACTTCGCCCCGGGTTCCTGGCTGTGGCAGACCCTGACCGCCGGAACCGAAGCGGACTTGGAGGTGAAGCTGCGCGATATGCCGGCGCCGATGCTGGATCGGCTGCTCAACGCCCCGACCGGCAAGGTGAAGCTCAAGGATGCCAATATGAGCTATTCCGGGTTGCTGACTCGGATCCGGGAGAACTATATTTTCTCCGGCCGCGAGATCAAGCAGGCGCACATTCGTGAGTGGATCGAGAGGATCTCCAGCACCACCGCCTGTAGCGTCTGCTCCGGAACCCGGCTGAGTGACAAGGCCCGTGCCTCGCGCCTGGCCGGATATGGCATCGCCGACTTATGCGCCTTACAAGTCAGCGACCTGATGGGGGTGCTGGATAGTTTTCAGCTGCCGCAGGCCGCACCATTGCTCGCAAATTTGCGTGCGGTGCTCGAATCCATGGTGCAGATCGGCTTGGGATATATCTCTTTGGACCGGCCGGCCGGTACGCTCTCCGGCGGTGAGGCTCAGCGGGTGAAGATGGTCCGTCATCTGGGCAGCGCACTGTCGGATGTCACCTATGTTTTTGATGAACCGACCGTCGGCTTGCACCCGCACGATATTCAGCGCATGAATGCGTTGCTGGGGAACCTGCGCGATAAGGGCAATACGGTTTTAGTGGTGGAGCATAAGCCGGAGGTCATTAAGATCGCCGATCATGTGATCGACTTAGGCCCCCGGGCCGGGATCCACGGCGGGCACATCACCTACGCCGGAGATGTGGCAGGCTTGCTGACCAGTAACACGCTGACCGGACAGCACTTTTCGGCCACCGTCCCGCTAAAGCAGGCACCGCGCCAGGGTGGGCAGCCGTTAGAGATCCGTGGGGCGAGCACGCATAATCTGAAGAATGTGAATGTTGATATTCCTCGCGGGGTGCTCTGCGCGATTACCGGGGTGGCCGGGTCCGGTAAATCCACGCTGATCCATTCGACCATTTCTAAACGCAGCGATGTGGCCGTGGTGGATCAATCCGCCATCCGCGGTTCGCGGCGCAGTAACCCGGCCACCTACACCGGGATGCTTGATGCGATCCGTGCCGCCTTCGCCAAGGCCAACGGTGTCAAACCCGGCCTCTTCAGCGCCAACTCCGTCGGTGCCTGCCCGGCCTGCGGTGGGGTCGGGTTCCAGTACACGGACCTGGTCTCGATGGCCGGGGTCGCGATGCCGTGTGAAACCTGCACGGGACAGCGCTACACCGCGCAGGTGCTCGAATACCGGCTCGATGGGTTGAATATCGCTCAGGTGCTCAACTTGAGCGTGGAGGAAGCACTCGAACGTCTCCAGATCCCCAAGGCCCAGCCGATCCTTTCGAGGCTGAACCAAGTCGGGTTGGGGTATCTGAAGCTCGGGCAACCGTTGAACACACTGTCCGGTGGCGAGAGACAACGGCTGAAATTAGCGATCAATCTGGGCAAGGGCTCGGGCATCTACGTCCTGGACGAACCGACCACCGGTTTGCACATGGCGGATGTGGATAAATTACTGGCGCTCTTAGACCATATGGTGGAGGAGGGAAACACGATCATTGTCATCGAACACCATCTGGCCGTGATCGCGCACGCCGACTGGGTGATCGACCTCGGTCCCGGAGCCGGCTATGAGGGCGGGTCGGTAATCTTCGAAGGGACCGCCCACGCGCTGGCACAATCTGACACGCTGACCGGTCAGCATTTGGCTCGGTACGTCAGCGGCTCGGCCTAAGCAACGGCTGCCGCCGCGTCAGCTTCACCGAGACCGGCCGCTTAAAACTTCAGGGGTGCCACAAACGAGTTACTCGTTTGTGGCACCCCTGAAACGGTTTTGAGGTTCTGAGTTAGTCACCCAGAGTGTGCGTCTCGCGTTCGGTCGCACCTTCGGCAGTAACGATCTGCTCATCGGCAGGATCCTGCACCTGCTCACCCAGGTTCCCCTTGGTCAGCTTATTCATGATCATCGCCAAGGCGCCGTCGCCGGTGACGTTGGTAGCCGTACCGAAGCTATCCAGTGCAATATAGGCGGCGAACATTAGTCCGACTTCAACTTCACCGAAGTTCAACATCTGTACCAGCAGACCGGCCGCGGCCGCAATCGCGCCACCGGGAACACCCGGTGCGGCAATCATCATGACGCCCAGCATCAGGATGAACGGCAGGAACGCGCCGAAGGAAATGTCGCCGCCGGTCAGCAACAGTACCGCAATCGAGAAAGCGGTAATCTTCACCATCGAACCCGACAGATGGATGGTGGCGCACAAGGGCACCACGAACCCAGCAACAGCGTTCGCGACCTTGTTCTTCTTCGTCGACTCCAAAGTGACCGGAATCGTCGCGGCCGAGGAGGAAGTACCCAGCGCGGTGAAGTAGGCCGCACGCATATTCCACAGGGCCTTGAGTGGATTCTGCTTATTCATGGCCCCGGCCACGGTGTACTGGATCAGCAGCACCACCACGGTCAACGCAAAGGACACCACGGCCACCAGCAGGAACTTAGAAATCACGGTGATTGCCGAACCGCTGGCCGACAGATCCAGGAAGATACCGAAAATGAACAGTGGCAGCGCCGGCACAACAACCCGGCGGATAACCCCTTCGATGATGCTGCGGAATTCCACCGCACCACGGAAGATCACCTTGGAATGGAAAGCGGTAATCCCGATACCCACGATAAAGGCCAACACCAGAGCGGTCATCACATCGAAGAAAGGCGAGAGCACGATCTCGGTCGCTCCTTCGCCGGGGCTACCCACAATCGAGAAGTACGGGGCGAAACCCGAACCCGCTTGCTCATCCAACTCCGACAGTCCACCACCGGACAGCGCGCCGGTGAAGAGCCAGCGGCTGACAAAATAGGCCAGCAAACCCGAAGCAATGGTCGAACCATAGGCAATAGCCGCGGTAATTCCCAACCATTTGCCAGCACCCTTACCCAATTCGGCGATGGCCGGAGTGACCAAACCGAAGATGATCAAGGGCACCACGAAACCGAGGAAACCGGAGAAGATGGAGTTATAAGTCAGGAAGACACTACCGAGCCAGACCGGCATCAGCGGGCCGAGCACAACGCCCAGGATGATGGCGATAAGCACCCATCCTAGAAGCGGGATTTTCTTCAGCATGTTCACACGGTTCCTTTTCTCAACGGGTTGGGTGAGTGACTGTGCGTCGAACACGTGTGGCGTAACGCACGAGTCACAATAATAGACCTCACAGCGCCTGAGCCGAAATCTATTTCACAAATATCTCGGTCTTTTCGATAGATCCGACCGTTCACTAGGATGATGATCAAATATCCGTCGACAAGTCCGAGAAAAGACAAAATATGAAACTTGCAATTCGCCAACCCTCGCTCGAGGATCTGGAACAGCTAGTTAACCTGCATATCGAGGTCTGGAAGCAAACCTACGGGGATTTGTTTCCCGCGGACTTTTTTAACGCGGAGCACCGCGCCTCACGCCAGCAGATGTGGACCCAAATCCTGACCAACCCGACACCGGGGCTCCGGGTGTGTATTGCGGCGACACCGGATCGCATTGTGGGTTTCGCGCTCGCCGGCCCGCCGAGCGAAGAAGAAGACCGGAAGTCCTGGCCGCTGCAACTCTTCAGTTTGAACGTGGATCAGAGTTTTCATGGTGGCGGGGCCGGTCAATCCTTGCTGGAGTCCGTGTTGAGTGATGAATCGGCCATGCTTTGGGTAGAAGACACCAATGCTCGGGCCATTCGTTTTTATGAACGCAACGGTTTCCGGCTCGATGGGGTGACACTGCCCGATGCCACCGCACCGAATGTCACCGATGCGCGGATGGTGCGCTAGCTAGCTGCCCTGCCCTGCCCCGCCACTACACCGCAAATACGTGACTTATAACGAGAACCGGCTCGTAACCTAGAATATTTTTCTGGGTCACGAGCCGGTTCTGGTGGCTCTAAAAAAGTTTAGTGGGTGTCTTCCGCGGCGATTTCGCTACGGTCCGCGCTCCACAGGGTGTGATAGGTGCCTTCCTTGTCGACGCGGCGGTAGGTGTGGGCACCGAAGTAGTCACGCAACCCCTGGGTTAGGGCAGCTGGCAACCGGTCGCGACGCAGGCCATCGTAGTAGGCCAGCGACGAGGAGAAGACCGGGGCGGGGATCCCCAGTTGCACGGCAATCGAGACTACCCGGCGCCAAGCTGGCAGTGCTTGGGCGATCGCTTCGGCGAAGGCCGGAGCGAACAGCAGGTTCGCTGGCTTCTGCTCGGCCGAATAGGCGGCGGTGATGTCCTTGAGCAGGGCGGCACGGATGATGCACCCTTCGCGCCACAATCCGGCGATCTCATCCAGCTTCAGTTCCCAGCCGTATTCGCCGGCCGCGGAGGTGAGCATATCCAAGCCCTGCGCGTAGGAGACCAGCTTGGAGGCGAAGAGTGCTTGACGCACGTCTTCGACAAAGTTATCCGGCAGCGTCACCTCGGCGGTCTGTGCTTGGAGCACCTGCTGACCCACGGCGCGGATCTCCCGCTGGGAGGAGAGCGAGCGGGCGAACACCGATTCGGCGATGGCCGAGACCGGCGAGCCCATATCTAGGCCGGACTGCACGGTCCAACGCCCGGTTCCCTTCTGTCCGGCAGAGTCCTGGATAACGTCGACCAGCGGTTTGCCGGTGGCGGCATCCACATGTCCGAGCACCTCGGCGGTGATTTCAATCAGGAAGCTGGATAGCTCCCCGGTGTTCCAATCGGCAAAGATCTTCGCCTGGTCGGCTGGTTCGATCCCTGCGGCGTGACGCATCAGGTCGTAGGCTTCACCGATGACTTGCATATCGGCATATTCGATGCCGTTGTGCACCATCTTCACGAAGTGTCCTGCTCCGTCGGTGGAGACCCAGGCGCAGCAGGGGGTTCCGTCATCGGCCTTGGCCGAGATCTTCTCTAGCATGGGACCCAGTGACTGGTAGGACAGGGCCGAACCACCTGGCATGATCGAGGGGCCCAGTAGTGCGCCTTCTTCACCGCCGGAGACGCCCACGCCCACAAAGTGCAGGCCTTTTTCGGCCAGCGCGGATTCGCGGCGACGGGTGTCGGTGTAGTGCGAGTTGCCTGCGTCAATGATGATGTCGTCGGTTTCCAGCAGTGGAACCAGCTGATCGATAACCGAGTCCACCGGGGCACCGGCTTTCACCATGATCAGCACGCGGCGTGGGGTTTCCAGGCTTGCGACCAGTTCTTCGAGCGTTTCGGTGCGGATAAAGTCGCCTTCATCCCCGTGCGCGTTGAGCAAAGCGTCGGTCTTCCCCACCGAGCGGTTGTGCAGGGCAACGGTGTAACCGTTGCGGGCGAAGTTCCGGGCGAGGTTCGCGCCCATCACGGCAAGACCGGTAACGCCAATCTGTGCAGGCATAGATTCTGTACTCCATTTTGAACTGGAAAGCTGTGCCGTGTTTTTCAGGCACGCATGTTCCGTACCCGCACGGCCTCGTGACGTTTTCATTCTACCGCTGGGCGTGAGTGATACCCAGAAACTCCATGGAAATAAAGCATATTTGTTTGGCTTGCTGCTCCGTGGCTCCGGTTTTGCCGCACTGATCTTGGATAAGATGGTTCAATGGCAATGAGTCTGCACTCGCATGTGGTCGAAGAGCTTGGTTCGCGGATCGTTAACGGAACCATTGCACCGGGCAGTATTTTGTTGGCCGCCGATCTGGAACAGGAACTGAAGGTTTCTCGTTCGGTGATCCGTGAAGCGGTTCGCGTCTTAGCTCAGTGCGGGCTGGTGATCAGCACCAAACGCGTGGGTATTCGGGTGCAAGACATGGCCCGCTGGAATCCCTTTGATTCACATGTGATTCGGTGGCGATTAGCCAGTGGCGGGCAAGGTAAACAGTTACGCTCACTGACCGAGCTACGCATCTCGGTAGAACCGATGGCCGCGGAGCTGGCGGCTCAGTTTGCCCCAGAAAAATTCCGTGAAGAACTCATGACGCTCTCGGCGCAGATGAACCATTACGGGCGCACCGGGGATCTTCAGCGTTTCTTGGAACTGGATATTAAATTTCACGCCACTCTCCTGGCCGCGTCGGGCAATGAAATGTTCGCCAATCTCTCCATCCCGATCGCCGAGACCCTGCGTGGTCGCACCCAACTGGGTCTGATGCCCGAGCGGCCGCATGAGGAGGCGTTAGCTTGGCATCAGGCGGTCGCCGACGCAGTGTCGAACCGTGATCCGGTGGCGGCCCGAGCCAATATGGACAATATTATGCGCCGCACGCACAGCGAAATCTGTGGCATCTGGCAAGGTCAAGAGCGACTGTTTATCGACCCGCCAGCGGTTCACTGATCCCCCGGAATGCCAAAATCTTCAACTGAACAGCCACTGCCCGGCATACGGTAATTTCACCGTGTGCCGGGCAGTGGCTAATAGTGTTCTCGCTTTGGCGGGTTAGGCAATCATTGTGGCCAGCGCGTAAAGCAGCAGGACACAGACAAACCCGACCACCGAGACCAAAGCCTGACCGACGGTCCACACCTTTAAGGTGGTGGGTACATCCATCTGGAAGAAGCGTGAAATGAGCCAGAAACCGGAGTCGTTGACGTGGCTGGCAAACACCGACCCGGCAGCCAGGGCCAACACTATGGTGGCCACTTGCAAGGAGCTGAGGCTTGGATCGTCCAGTACCGCTGGCTGCACGATCGCAGCTGCGGTCGTCAAGGCCACGGTGGCCGAACCTTGAGCCACGCGTACTACGGCAGCAATCAGGAAGCCTGCCACAATCAGTGGCATTCCCACCGCTTCCAGCGAATCGGCAATGGCCTGGCCAATGCCGCTGGCTCGCAGAACCCCACCGAACATGCCACCGGCTCCGGTGATCAGGATGATCGAACAGACCGGCCCCAAGGCCGAGTCCACCACGGTCTCGATGAGGGTCTTGTCCTTCTTCTGCCGGAAACCGAGTAGATACATGCCCAGTAAAACGGTGATGATCAACGCGACCGGGGTTTCACCCAACAGCCGCAGCCACTGCACCCAAGTCGCGTCAGCATCCACCAGCCCGGCACTGGAGAGCATATTCAGACCGGTATTCAAGAAGATGAGAAGCAAAGGCAACAGCAGCAAGGTGAAGACAGTGTTGACCTTCGGTGCTGATTTGAATTCTTCGCTCGTCTGCCCACCAGCTGCTCCGCTGAGAATACTGGGCACCGGGATGTTGAAGCGTCGGCCAACGAATTTGCCATAGAGGTGACCGGCAACGTACCAGGTCGGTATCGCCACGATGAGACCAAGGACGAGCACCAGACCAACGTTAGCCTCGAGCAGCCCGGACGCCGCCACCGGACCGGGGTGCGGCGGAACGAAGATATGCATCGCCGAGAAAGCGGTAGCCGAGGGAATTGCATAGAAGAGCAGGGAGCCGCCCAATCGGCGTGCCACGGTGAAGATAATCGGCAGCATCACCACCAGTCCGGCGTCGAAGAAGATCGGGAAGCCGAAGAGCAGCGAGGCCACAGAGAGGGCCAGCGGGGCTCGTTTCTCCCCGAACTTGCTGATCAGCCACTGGGTGAGCACTTGTGCTCCCCCACTGGTTTCCAGCATCCGGCCGAGCATCGCACCCAAACCAACTAACAGGGCAACGCTGGCCAGCGTTCCACCGAACCCGGAAGTCAGCGTGCCAATGATTTCCCCGGCGGGGATGCCTGCGGCCACGGCGGTCAACAAACTGGTGACAACCAATGCGATAAACGCGTGGATCCGGAAGCGGATGATGAGCACCAGCAATAGCGCGATGGCCGCAGCAGCCAATCCCAAGAGCGCTGATGTGCCCAGTTGCCAATTCAGGGTTATCTCAGTAATCATTCTCGTCCTTGAGCGATGGTGAAAGTTTTACCGGGGGTCTTAAGAAGCATCCGGAGATAGCTGAGCGATCACCGAGGCGACGATCGCCTGCGGGGACAGGGTAATGTCCACGCGGATCGGTTGCTCATCGGCACTTGGTTCTTCAAGAGTTTCTAGTTGACTGTGCAGCAATGAGCTGGGCATGTATTCGTGATCCCGCGCATCCAGCCGCTGCTGGATCAGTTCGGATCCGCCGATAAGAAAGACAAAACGGGTTCGTGGGTCATGGGTGCGCAGCAGGTCTCGATAGGAGCGCTTCAGCGCGGAACACGCAATAATCACCGGGCGACCGGTCGAATCGCGTTGCGTTAGATGCTGCCCGATGATGTGCAGCCAAGGGGTGCGGTCGAAATCATCCAAGGGTATCCCGCGGCGCATCTTGTCCTTGTTAGCTTGCGGATGCAGGGTGTCACCGTCAACAAATTTCAAGTCCAAGGCCGTGGCCAAGAGTTCCCCAATCGTGGACTTGCCACTACCTGAAACGCCCATAATCACCAAGGGGGCAAGTTGCGCTGTCATCTGCTCACTCCGTCGTGCCACACAATATTGTCAGACTTATACATAAACAAAGTAGTTTAAATCTGATTTAATCAGCCTAGGTGGCAATGGCACGCGAGTCAATAACAACTGGAGCACTTGGCGCCGACACTGATAAGAGCACAGTCACCTCACAGTGACGAGGGTTACTCAAATTTTGCTTCCGACGAGGGATTATCCCGATTCTTCGCAGTTGTCGCCAGCCGCCAGACCCCTCGAGAACAGTAGATAAAATACTGTTCGATTGAGGCATAGCTGAATGTTTCCTGATAATCCATAGGTTCGATCAGAAGTCGAGGGTATCGTCTGTATCAGCGGCTCAACCGAGTCTTCGATAGATTGAAACCAGTGAGGTGACCCATGGGTTTTCTAGGATGGATAGTTTTAGGTCTGATCGCCGGCGCAATCGCCAAAGCCATCAAACCGGGCGAACAAGGTGGCGGCTGGCTAGCCACGCTACTCTTAGGCATCGTAGGCGCCGTGGTCGGCGGTTGGCTCGGCTCGCTCCTATTTGATGTAAGCCTTGAGAATTTCTGGTCCATACAGACTTGGCTATTGGCCATCGGCGGCTCGCTCGTCGTGCTGTTGATCTGGGGCTTCCTAACCCGGAAGAAGGCCTAGCTAGCAAGCTCAGGCTGAGGTTAAGGCACTAAGTCTTAGCGTGAAATCCGCCCCCAACCGGATCAAGCCCGGTTGGGGGCGGATTTTTCTGTCCTGATAGGCCTCAAGCACCCTTGAATTTACCCACACTTGTGCAGGAACATCTTTTTAACATGGGGTCGATAAGCCTAGTCTGGTCTCCGGCAAGATAGCCCGGGAGGACGGTTATGACGGCGCTACTCTTTATTCACGGCACCGGTGTGCGTGGGGATGGAATCACCGCATACTTTGACCAGGTTCGTGCCGGGCTACACAAAATCCGCCCAGCCCTGAATGTTTATGGATTACCCTGGGGCGACCTCGTCGGAGCCGAACTCCTCGCCGGCGGCAGCAGCATCCCGCAAGATTTTCCCCTGCAATTTATTGAACCGCTCCGGACCATGACTTTGGCGACCTCCGCATCCGAACACAATGCCGGGTCACAAGTTCAACTCTGGGAGATCCTCGATGCCGCTCCCCTAGCGGAACTTGAAGCACGGTGTGCCGAACGCCGATCACCAACAGCCGCTGCGGATGAACACCGTGCACGGATCTACGCCGATCGTCTCGGACTGAGCCTAGAACCAGGAACGGAATTGCATCGGCAACTCGCCTTGGCTGGGCTAGCTGGTCCCGCAATGGCCGCGGCCACCCAGCTTGTGGCTAGCGACCCATTTACCGAGCTTGCCACCGCCACGGGACCGTACGAGGAAGTCACCACGGCCGCATTCGCTCGGGCTTTCATTGCCCTCCTGCTCGCTTTACGCGATGCCGAACTGGGTTGTTCCACCCCACTAGATGGGGTACATCGTACTGCGCTAGAAGAAACTACCGCCCAGGCCTTGATGCAGCGTGAGGCCTCGATCGAAACGGTACACGCACAATTTACAGACGCGCTACTGACCGGAATCCTGCGGCTCATCACACACTGGGCGGCGCAAAATCGATTAAAATTGATTCAACAGAACGCGGCACGGATAGGCGACGCACTCAAATATCTCAGCCGCCCCGACCCACTGCGCGAGCTGATCGCCAAACGCATCAACCAGATCGCCGAAAGCCAACTCATCATCGTTGGTCACAGTCTCGGTGCGGTTGCGGCTTTCGACCTGCTCTTGACCAACCGCATCCCCAAAGTCAGCACCCTGATTGCCGTCGCTACGCAGAGCGGATTGCTCTTTGAGCTCGATGCCTTGTCAGCAGCGTCATTTCATGACGGATACCCGGTACCCCAAAATTTTCCACTGACGTATTTTTTCTATGACCGGCAGGATCTGCTGTCCTTCCGGGCCGGCGCCCTCGCTGGCCCGCGGGTCAAGGATCACGAGCTAGATAATCGAGCTCCCTTCCCGCGGAACCACGGGGCCTACTTCAACAATGATGCGTTTTACGAAGCGCTTGATCAGCTTCTTCCACCGAACTAAAGCTTCATCCACCACACGCCGAGGTCAACAGGACTTGCTGGATAGCAGAGCTACTCATTAGTGGCCAGCAACTGCAGTAGCCCCTGCTTGTAGTTACGAAAGGCGCTACGCCCTTGGTCGGTGATGCCCACATAGGTCACTGGAGCCCGCCCTTCGAGTACCTTCTCAACCCGCGCATAACCGACATCTTCAAGTTTGCGTAGATGCGTCGCTAGATTACCCGAGGTCATCTTCAGCAAGTCCTGCAATCTGGGAAAGGCCAATGAATCCCCCGGACCCAGGGTGTTGAGAATCGTGATGATCCGAAGCCTGGCTTGGGCGTGGATCACCGGGTCAAGCTCAGTCATTCCCACTCACCACCGCCCCGGTGACGGCGCTCTTCCCAGCACCGTGCAATATCCCCAGAACAATCAGTCCTGCCCCACCTAATCCACCTGCCAACAGATTATGCGGTGCCGGCAATGCCAGTGAGAGCAGGCCAACCACCAGCACCCAGCCTCCAAAGATCAGTTGTGTTCGGTCATTCCAGACTAATGCCCCGGTGACACACAATGCTCCAACCACCAGAGCACAGGCTGCTACGGCATAAGAGAGCAGGCCCATGGCGCTCAGCCCTGCCGCGGCCAGTCGCCAGCCAAGTAAACCAACGAAGAGGAAACTCAGGAAGAAGCAGTTTCCATAAATGGCGCCCTGTACCATCGATGGTCCGCGAGTGCCGCTGGCTCGCTTAGCCGAGTGGATCGCAGAAAAAACTATGCTGAAGATCAGTGCAAAAGCGGTGATGCCCGCAGCTACCCAGCGTGAGATCAGCGGATCATCAACTGGGACAAAGGCCGCGTAGAAGGCTAGGAAGCCAATCATCCAGGTGCTACCCCACAGCGCATACAGCAATCTCTGGTTAGGCGCTAACGCCTGTTGCGCCTGCTCTGATTCTTGATCGATCCCAGCAAGAATCTGTGCCGGGTCTAACTTCTTGTTTTCGCTGTCCATGACGATCTTCTCCTCGATGGTTGACCGCGAATGAAATACAAAGTGCTTTCTATTGACAAGTACTTTGCGTTACAAAGTTAAACATAGCAGGTCTCCCTCCGCTCGTCGAGAGGTAGTGTGAAATGATCGCGGCTAACTTATTACTGATCAGTAAATTAGACTGGGAGTTAGCTCTGCTTCACAGGGCATCTCCTGCAGCAAGGACTCGCCATGGCCAGCTCA
Organism: Glutamicibacter uratoxydans; assembly: GCF_050753455.1. Classification (GTDB taxonomy): domain Bacteria; phylum Actinomycetota; class Actinomycetes; order Actinomycetales; family Micrococcaceae; genus Glutamicibacter; species Glutamicibacter uratoxydans_A. Next base: position 1,609,009 of record NZ_CP192736.1, on the reverse strand, counting down.
TCACACACGGAAAATCCCGCTAACAGTGCACCCGATCAGCACCTGATAAGCGGTACCGAACGCACCCGATGGCGCGGATTACTGCACGCCTGGTTCACTCCCCTAGCCATCGTGCTGGGTATGGTCCTGATCGTCCTCGCCGAACCGTCCATCGCCGAATGGTATAGCGCAGTCTTCGCCTTAACTGCAGTGCTCCTCTTCGGGGTCTCAGCGCTCTATCACCGCGGGACGTGGGGGCCGAAACGGGGAATCTGGTTACGTCGGGCCGACCACGCGAATATTTTCTTATTGATCGCCGGAACCTATACGCCGATATCCCTAGCCTTAGAGCCGGGCCAGCGAAACTTGTTGCTAATAATTATTTGGATTGGCGCACTCAGCGGGGCACTATTGCGGATCTTCTGGCCCACAGCGCCTCGCTGGCTCACCGTGAGCTTGTATCTGCTCTTAGGCTGGGGTGCGGTCATGTACCTTCCGGCGTTCTACCAACTGAACCCACTACTGATGGTGCTTATTATCGCCGGCGGGTTGCTGTACACCGCGGGCGCCGTCTTTTATGCGCTGAAGCGGCCGAATCCGTGGCCCGGAGTTTTCGGTTTTCATGAGCTGTTCCATGCCGGAACCATCGCTGGTTTTCTGTGCCATTGGTTCGCAATCCTCCTCGTGGTTTCCTAGAAAAATGCGCTACATAGACCTCTTCGGACACCGCTTAGGCATGCACCGGGTAGTCAATCGTGAGCAGGGCGTCCTCCTCTAGGGAGCGCAGCAGACTTTCAGTCAGTTCGGAGATCTTGATGCCGCGCGCCGTGTGCGGAATCAGCTGCTCGTCCTGCGGGGACCAGGTGTTGTAGATGGCGATACGCGACACCCAGTTTGCTCGTTCGGGCATCCCCCGCAGCCAGTTCAATAACGCCTCGGCTTCGATTTCATCGCTTGGTTCACCCTGCTGACCCAACCCGATCAGGCTGCCACAATTACACATATTGCGCACTAGCGTGAAGTACTGAGTGTTCTTGCGTAACCGCTTGGTTTTGATGTGAAATTCACTCGTTTCGGGTGCCACTCCCAATACTCGGCGCGCTTCGTCGCTAAATTTTTGATCATAGGCACTGGAGTTCACTGCCCAGATGATGGATTTGCACATAGAGCGAGCATAGCCCAATGACATTCGTTCTAACCTCCACGTCACACCGCTATATCGAGAGTGAATCTCGGTATGCGGCAAGCCCCTGACACCAGCAATTTCACGCAGGTGGTGAGATTTGCGCTGACGCGTTGGGGCATAGCGGACTGGGCGGGTGAAGCGGAAAGCGACAACCGAGGTAGGTAATTGCACCGGATAGACTGGTAATGCGCCACCAACCAGCATTTACGACCTGCTGGACCGCTTATCGGTTCGCGCACCCACCAGCTATCGATCGAGGTCATGTCCTATTAGCGAGCAATCACCGAGCGCCGAACAGTTGCTGCATTGGGAACAAGACGGGCAAGCGCTCAGCGGCAGCTGGTACTCCAGCAATGGGCGTCCTCGACCGAAGAGTCTGGTCGTTGTTGATGATCAACTCACCGCGATCCAAGCGATGAAGTACGCTGCCCAGGGTGTGGCAATGCTCTGGGTTGGAGACTTTCACAACGCCAAACAAATGCTCAGCGCGATGGATCGGCGTTTAGCCAAGACTCCACGTAAGAAGCAACCGGTCGAGCCGACTCCCGCCGAGGAGTTCTACAAGATTCGTCAGGCCCGGGCCCAGCGTTCCCGGATGCTCTCGCTGCTGCTTGTCCCCGTGGTATTTTCCGGCTCTGCGGTAACCGCGCGGGTCCCGCTATCGCGGGCACCCGAACTTGCTGCTGCCATCTCCTTTGGCTATGCCGATCAACCGGGTTTCGGCCAGTCAACTGCGGTATTGAGCTTGCAGGAACTCGTCGGAGTCCAGGGAGCGCACCAGTGGTTCATCAAAGGTGTCGAAGTTCCAGCCTTGGGCGAGACTATCCACCCGCATTATGGCACTTTCCTGCCCACCCGGCATGAGTATGTGGACCTCGTGGCCCAAGCACCGTTGCCCAGCCACGAGTTCGCCGTGGATATCGGCACTGGAACGGGGGTATTGGCCGCACTCCTAGTGAAACGTGGGGTGGCGAAGGTGACCGGCACCGACATTCACCAACGCGCGGTTGATTGCGCTAACGATACTTTCCGGCGCCTGGGGATAGAACAACACGCCGAGGCGCAACTAACCCACATGTTTCCAACCATCAAAGCACCGTTGATCATTTGCAATCCGCCCTGGCTACCCGGCAGTGCGCCGACCAGCTTGGACGCGGCAGTCTATGACCCCGGTAGCAAAATGCTCAAGGATTTTCTCACTGGCCTACCCAAGCACCTCACCGAAGATGGGGAGGGCTGGCTGATCATCTCTGATCTGGCCGAACTACTCGAACTGCGCCGACCCGAGGAGCTCACTCAGACGATTGCGCAGGCGGGCCTCGAAGTCATTGACCGACTGCAGACCACGCCCACACACTCCCGGGCCCGGGACACCAGCGATCTGTTGCACACCGCACGGTCGAAGGAAGTCACTTCACTGTGGCGTTTGCGAGTCGCGTCCGGCTCCCGCGACTAAGTCACCTGACTGAGCACGGCCACCAGGAAGTCTGCGGCTGGTGCATGCAATTGCCAACTGGAGAACCGTTGGTCAATGGCTAACCCGGCAGTAGCCGCATCGGATTCGAACGCGGCAAAATCATAGCCGCGCCCGCCGCCGAAACCGACAATGAGTCGACCGTTCGGAGCTAGGTGTTCCCGCAGACATTTCAGCGCGGGAACCCGTTCATCACCGGAGAGAAAAGTCAGCACATTTCCGGCCGAAACGATTAAATCGAACTCTCGGTGCTCACCGGTAGGCGTGGTCAACTGGAACTGCGCTAAATTGCCCACGGACCAGTCCACCTGCGGATAATCTTCTTGTGCGACGGCTACCAGGTCGGGATCCAGATCCACTCCGGCCACCTCGTGTCCGCGCTCGGAAAGCCACCCGCCGATGCGGCCGGTTCCACAGCCAGCATCCAGTATTCGGCTGCCCCGATCGGCCATGGCATCAATCAGCCGCGCCTCACCGTAAATATCGCGCCCTTCATCGACAAAGCCACGCCACCGTGCCGCATAGTTTTTCGCATGATCGGGATTGGCGCGGACCGCGGCCAACCAAAGATTTTCTTTCGGAGCACTACTCATAAACCAAGCTTCTCACAGATGGATCACCGCAGGTCAGGTTCACAGCAGTCGCACGCTTGGGGCTGTTGCCAGCACCGCGGTTTGCTGTGCCTGACTGGAGACTGCGCAGCAGCTTGCGCCGCATATGGGGTCACCTAGCGTATGCCGATGACTCGCTGTGGCAACACTCAGAAGATTTTGGGGCAGCTCCTCGGATCCTCACCACGAGATCTGAGTTGCCCCGTTTAGTCCAGTAGGGTGCGCAGCCGCTCAACAAAAGGACTGAGCGTCAGCCGCACTTCGTCCCCAAGGCCGACAGCGGGTTGATCGGCACGGGCCCAACGCTCGACACAGTGCTCGGCCACCGCACCCAGAGCGCGGGCAACCTGTTCAACCAGCTGCCGATCGGAGACTTGTGTTCGTTGCGCTGCGGTATCGATTGCTAATTGCAATACCTGCTCGGTGCGTTCCGTGGAGTAACTACGTAGCTCAGTATTCTCCAGGACGATACCCCAACGGAACTTCAGCCCGTCGTGTTCCGCGGGTGAATAGTCAGCCATTGCTACCAGTGCCTCAGCGAGGAGATCGACCGCCGGCAACTCGTCGTTCTGGCTCAGGGCCGCAAGGAGACGGTCTTGGCCGGCGTCGAACTCCTCCCAGATGAGATCCCGTTTGGCCGGAAAATAGCTGAACAAGGTGGTGCGGCTGATGCCCGCCTCCGCGGCGATCTGGGTGAGGGAAGTCGCAGCGTACCCATGTTGCGCGAACAGCCGACGCGCGATTTCGCGAATCTGCGCATGCGAGGTCTCGCGTGGTCTTCCGGGGCCCGAATCACTCATAAAGCCATCTTCCCACACCGCTAGAAGGAATTACTGAACCGTGTTAGGTTATTCGTGAATGCCGCAAACTTGCGGCACTTACACGCAATTTTGACGCCGCGAAATCAGCTTAAGAATGGGGAGAGTTCGCATGAAATCTGTCATGGTCACCGGGGTAGACAAAATCGAATGGGTCGAAGTTGACGATCTCACCACCGGGGACGGCGAAGTGTTGCTCAAAATCCGGGCTTGCGGCATTTGCGGTTCCGATGCCTTTTACGCCCACATGGGAGGCATCCCGCCCCATCAAGGCAATACTCGCCTCGGTCATGAGCCGGCCGCAGAGGTGGTCGAAATCGGTGCCGGGGTCAGCCAGATCGAGGTTGGGGACCACGTGGTCATCGACACCATGATGTTTAGCGATGGCCTGCTCGGTTCCGGCGGTGCGCAGGGAGCCCTCACTCCGTACGTGCTGGTCAAGGATTACCAGCCGGGCAAGCAGCTGAAGGTCATCCCGAAGCATGTGCCCTGGGAAGTGGCCGCCCTGAACGAACCGATGGCCGTGGCGCTGCATGCGGTGAACCGCACTCAGCCCAAGTCTGGCGACAAAATCGCGATCTTTGGGGCGGGTCCCATTGGGCTGGGCGCTTTGCTCGGATACCGCAGCAAAGGCGCCAAGCACATCGTCGTCATCGATATCCTTGACGAGCGGCTGGAGAAGGCACTGGCAATCGGTGCAGATGCGGTCATCAATTCGGCCACCGAGGATGTGGCCGCCCGACTGATCGAGCTACACGGAAGAGGTGAGACCGCGATGGTCCGTGGGCAGCGCTCAGACACCGATATCTTCCTGGACGCAGCCGGTGTGGCCTCGGTGCCGCAAACCGCTACGCAAATTGCGGGGCATGGTAAGACGCTTGGGATCGTGGCGGTGCATAAGCAGCCCGTCGAGCTAGACTTTGTCAACATTTTGACCACCGAGCTGACAATCGTGTGGGCGATGGGCTACCCGACCGAGATCTTTGAGGTCACGGATGACATCGTTGCCAACTGGGAAAAGTACGAGAAGATTATTAGCCACCGCTTCCCATTCGACCAGGCGCTGGAGGCGCTTGAACTCGCCCAGACACCCGGTGCCGCGGACAAGGTAACGGTACTTTTCGACTGAGACTGAACTGCGCAGGGGAACGTGCCAGGCCCGCTGGGCTGGCGCGTCCTTTGCCGGAAAAATGCGCAAACCGATTCCGGTCAGATGTATCTCTCATCTGCCCGGGACCGACCGTCAAATATGGGGTGGCACTGAAGGGCTCCTCGAACAATCACCCAGCGGTCAAATCGCAGATTCGCCGAGTTCCCAGTGGGGCTGAGCGGCGTGATCCACGATAACGAGTTCTAGTCAGTTAAAGTTCGAGTGGTGTGGTCGTGTCGGAGCAGTGGAGGGAGCGCCGAAGTGCCCCGCGGGTCAGCTCAATACTCCGCGCGAGCTAGAACCCGGTTGCAAAACTCATTCAGTATCGAACCTTGGGCTTAAACCCGCATGACCCATGCCTCTAGATAGGCCCACGTAATCATCGAAGAACACGTTCACTTCCTTGGTAATCGTGGGTGCGGGACCAATTAAAGTGGCAAGCTCTCCCTTAGTCGCTTGGCACACATTTGCGATCGCCTCCTGCGCTGGGGTCCCCTTGAAAAGAATTGTGCGGGTAAGTCAAAAGCTCTTGGGAAACCTGTTGTCGTCGTGCATGCAAGGCAGCGATAAGTTCCGACCTTCTGCGAGCTTCAGCGTTTTGGTTGAGAGACACAGCAACAAATCCTGCGGTGAACGCAATCTGCGAAGGAACTGAATCTTTAATATTCATGTCAGGGAATAAACCACTTGCACCAGTGAGGACTAGCGAGATCCGTATGACGACTCGCTCATCGATTGAGTACCCCGACTTCATACACCAGGTTCTCTGTGAATAGCTGCGATCTAGATTGCGAGCCGCCCTGCAGCCCGATTATGAGCCAGGGTAGCCACATATAGTGATCCAGCGGAATGCGTAACTCCCGAATGAACGAACGCCCTACTGTTCGCACCTAGTGGTATATTTGGCGTTAATAGTTCAGCCCGCCCAGCCTTGCTGGTGTGGGCTGGATCTCCTTTACGAGGAGGTCGCGCCGACGTGACACATCGAGTGAAGCCGTTCACAACCATCGATGAGCAGATCAACGCGCTTACCTTACGTGGCCTTACGCTTGATCATGCAGTAGCTGGACAATGGTTGAGGAACATCGGCTACTACAGACTGAGCGGATATTGGTACCCCTATCATAAGATCGATGATGGGCAAAATAGAGGCCGTCTTGATCACTTCACATCAGGCGCCAATTTCGATGACGTGGTGAAGTTGTATGAGTTCGATCGGAAGTTGCGCACGCTCATCCACGACGGTATCGAGCGAGTCGAAATCACACTGCGTAGCCACTTGGGCTACCTCATCGGATCAAATGGACCACTCGCCTACCGAGACCGCACCATGTTCCGACCAAGCTTCGATCATCCTACGTGGCTGGCAATTGCGCGTACCCGCGCCGATCGTGCCCGTCGCCACAGTGACCCGATTCGTCACCACGAAGTAAAATACGGCGGTGAACTACCGATCTGGGTCCTCACCGAGGTACTGGATTTTACTGATGTCTCGAAACTCTACGACGGACTCCGCGCGAGAGAACAGTGGATGATCGCTGAGCAACTCGGCGTGAACATCGTCGACTCTGCCCTCAGCGCGAACCAACGGAAAAAGGCACGCAAAGCCCATCCCCTTGCGCGATGGTTTGAACATTTGACCGTATTACGAAACACCTGCGCCCACCATACTCGCGTCTGGAATCGATCCTTCACCCCGGTCAGCACTGCGGGACTACGAACCATGGATAGGCTACGCTCGTTACCCGAAGGTCAGAGCGAACGTCTCTACGGTGCGCTGATCGTCATGGGACATCTCTTGCAAGGCACATCACCTGGCACGACATGGATGTGGAAAATGAGGACACTCATCGATGATTCCTTCATTGCGTTACCTGGACGGACTGTAGCTGAGATGGGGTTTCCCGATCGATGGCGTGAGGAACAGTTGTGGTCTCGACCACCACAGGGTCTTGGAGCCGACTAATGCCGTGAGTACTGAGAAGTATAAAAACGACGACTCGGCGCACACCAATGATCTAGCGGCGCGAGCCGTGGCTACCCCGATCCACCCCCGCCGAGAGGTAACAGGACTTCTGAATCTACTGCGGCAAAATCCCGAAACGCACGCACTCCTCGACCGCGCTTCTCAAGCCCGGCCACCAACCGCTGGTACCGATAAAACCAGTGAGCTCGCGCGAAGAGCACATCCTGCACAACAAGCGAAGGAGCAGCCGAGCAAACGTGAACACACTCTCGCTCATGCTTGAGTAAGCCAGCGGAGTGGTTCAAAAAGAGATCGCTCGAAAGCAGGGGCAATACCAAAAGGTAAAACCCCCTCCGCTTGACTTATTTCTGCCAAGTGGAGGGGGTTTCTACTGGTGGGCCCTACCGGGATCGAACCGATGACATTCACGGTGTAAACGTGACGCTCTACCAGCTGAGCTAAAGGCCCTAACCTGTTGTCTTGGAAGAAAATTTCCTTGCCAACAGGGAATAACTTTACTGAGGTTTATTCTTTGATGCAAATCGAAAAGCCGTGATCTAGCTCTCTTCAACTCCGAGTCGACCCAAGGCCTGCACATACCGCTGCAAAGTGCGGGGCTCAGTGAGCGCGGATTCGAACCTATCGACGACCACGCCCCCCTCATTCAAGAGACTGACTCGTCGCGCCACACCGCGTTCGGCATCAAAAGCATCCACGGAACTAGCTAATCCCCCATGGGGCCAAAAATCAGCTAGCAACTCGAATTCGATCCCAGTTTGCTCGGCATAGGACCGCAGCGCAAATTTATGATCGACCGAGATAGCTAGTAAACGCACATCTCGATCTTGGAACAAGCTTAGATTTTCCTGCAGTTGCGCCAGCTCGGATCCACAGACTCGGGAGAAAGCCCAGGGATAAAACACGAGTAGCGTCCTGCCCAACGACAGATCGTCGGACAGGACGCGTTCCCCGTACTGATTTTCAAGCTGGAACGCCGGCAGGCGATCCCCAATCCTCATGATTAGTTCTTGCGGCGCTGTACCAAGCGAGTGGCGGACCACTCCTTGGAGACACCTTCGCTACTGGTGACATGAAGGCCCGCGGTTGGCGCATCTTGCTGCACCAAGCTCGGGGACACATGGCCGTCACGACCCTGCTTAGGGGTCAGCAGCCACACCACACCGTTGTCTTCAAGATTGGACAAGGCATCCATCAGGGAATCGGCCAAGTCCCCATCGCCATCGCGCCACCAAAGGATCACGGCGTCTACAACATCGTGGTCTTCTTCCGTGAGCAGTTCAGAGCCAATCAGATCCTCGATGGAATCACGAAGGTCGTAGTCCACATCATCGTCGTACCCTAATTCCTGGACTAGATCTTCATCTTTGAAACCCAACTTCTTTGCGGGCTCCACATTTGCCGATACGGCGTCGCTCACTTCATTCCTCCTGCTGGTGCAAAGCGTTACTACCAACGAAACACGCTTTTGCCTGACCATTCAAGCGCTAACGCTGCAACACGCCGGTATTTTCCTGCGACTAACGAGTGTTACATCTCTCGATGTCAGGGGCATCAAGATAGATACCCCTAGTCAATGTTACCTAGCTCACGTAAAATTGGCTCTTTTTCGCCCTGAACGAAGAAATCTTGGCCACAAAAGATGACAGATCGAACTAGAGTTGAAGATGAACGAGCAGAGCACGCCACTCCAGTGCGCACCCGCTCGTAAATCCACTCATGCCGGTGCCTGAAACTCACCTCCGGTGTGAAGCCGCTTCAATATAAGGAGTATCTGTGGCTGTCGAGGAGCATATTTCTCAGATTCGTAGTGGTCTGACGTATCAGTTATCCGATCAAGACCCGGAAGAGACCCAGGAATGGTTAGACTCTTTCGATTCACTGGTCGAGTCGCAAGGAACCGAACGCGCTCAGTTCATCATCCGCTCGCTGCTGCAACGCGCTGGAGCGAAGTCCGTGGGGGTCCCGATGGTCACCACCACCGATTACGTGAACACGATCCCGGTCGATCAAGAACCCGAATTCCCTGGTGATGAGCAAATCGAACGCCGCTACCGGGCCTTTATGCGCTGGAACGCAGCGATCATGGTCCACCGCGGGCAACACCCCGAGATCGGGGTCGGAGGCCATATCTCCACCTACGCGGGGGCCGCGACCTTGTACGAAGTCGGGTTTAACCACTTCTTCCGCGGTCAAGACCACCCCGGTGGCGGGGATCAGATTTTCTTCCAAGGCCACGCTTCGCCGGGCATGTACGCTCGCGCGTTCCTTGAAGGACGCCTGTCCGAAGAAGACCTGGACGGGTTCCGGCAAGAAAAGTCCAAGGCAGGCCACGCCCTGCCGTCTTACCCGCACCCGCGGTCCATGCCCGAGTTCTGGCAATTCCCTACCGTGTCCATGGGCTTAGGCCCAGCTAACGCGATCTACCAGGCCCAACTAAACCGGTACCTGCATAACCGGGGGATTAAAGACACCAGCGATCAACACGTGTGGGCGTTCCTCGGCGACGGGGAAATGGACGAACCAGAATCGCGCGGCTTTTTACAACTCGCAGCGAACGAACGCCTGGATAACCTCACGTTCGTGGTGAACTGTAACCTGCAACGCCTGGACGGGCCGGTGCGCGGTAACGGGAAAATCATGCAGGAACTCGAAGCGTTCTTCCGCGGTGCCGGGTGGAACGTAATCAAGGTCGTGTGGGGCCGCGAATGGGACACCCTGCTCGAATCCGAGCAGGGCAACGCACTGGTTGAAGTGATGAACCAGACCCCGGACGGGGATTATCAGACCTATAAGGCCGAGTCCGGCGCGTTCGTGCGTGAACACTTCTTCGGTCAACGCCCCGAAACTAAGGAAATGGTCAATCACCTCAGTGATGATCAGATCTGGAATCTGAAGCGTGGCGGGCATGATTACCACAAGGTGTATGCCGCGTATCAGGCCGCGACCGAGTTCAAGGGCAAACCCACGGTGATCCTGGCCAAGACCGTGAAGGGCTACGGGTTAGGGCCGCATTTCGAGGCCCGTAACGCGACCCACCAGATGAAGAAACTCACCTTAGAGGATTTAAAGGGGTTCCGGGATCATTTACGGATCCCGATCACCGATGAGCAGTTAGAAGCTGACCCGTACCTACCCCCGTACTACCGGCCCGAGGCGTCCTCGCCAGAGCACCAGTATCTGATGGCCAGACGGGCTGAGCTGGGTGGGGCGATCCCGGAGCGTCGAACCCACCAACAGAAGCAGATCAGCCTGCCCGCGGCGAAGTCTTACGCGATCGCGCAACGCGGGTCAGGGAAGCAGTTAGCCGCGACCACGATGGCGTTCGTGCGTCTACTCAAAGACTTGATGCGGGATAAAGACTTCGGTCACCGCATCGTGCCGATCGTGCCCGATGAATCCCGCACCTTCGGCATGGACTCCTTCTTCCCGACCGCGAAGATTTACAACCCGGCCGGGCAGAACTACCTCTCGGTAGACCGGGACCTGGTGTTGGCGTATAAGGAATCCCCGCAAGGCCAGCTGATCCACCCCGGCATTAACGAAGCCGGCGCGGTCGCAGCGTTCACCGCCGCCGGGACCTCGTACGCCACCCACGGCGAAGCGTTGATCCCGATCTATGTGTTTTACTCGATGTTCGGGTTCCAACGTACCGGGGACGCGTTCTGGGCGGCCGCGGATCAAATGACTCGCGGGTTCATTATTGGTGCGACCGCTGGCCGCACCACCCTGACCGGTGAAGGGCTACAGCACGCGGATGGGCATTCCCCGCTGTTAGCGCTCACGAACCCGGCAGTGATCACCTATGACCCGGCGTATGGGTATGAGATCGGGCATATTATGCGGGCCGGGATTGAACGCATGTACGGGGGGCAGCATCCGGATCCGAACGTGATGTACTACCTGACGGTGTATAACGAGCCGATCAGTCAGCCCGCTGAACCCGAAAACGTGAACGTGGACGGGATCCTGAAAGGGATCTACCTGTTGAAGGAAGCGAGTATTGACGGGCCTCGGGCGCAACTGCTGGCTTCGGGGGTCGCGGTGCCGTGGGCGTTAGAAGCCCAACAAATCCTGGCTACCGAGTGGGGGGTGTCTGCTGATGTGTGGTCCGTGACTTCGTGGAACGAACTGGCCCGCGAAGGACAGACCTGTGACCGGGCCGGGCTTGATGACCCGGCCGCCCAGCCACCGGTACCGTACCTGACCCAGCAACTAGAGTCAGTGACCGGTCCGGTGATCGCGACCAGTGATTACCAGCGCGCGGTGTTGGAGCAGGTACGCCCGTATGTGCCTGGTGAGTTCCATACCCTGGGCGCGGACGGGTTCGGGTTTAGTGATACCCGGGCCGCGGCCCGCCGCTACTTCAAGATCGACGCGCACTCCTTGGTGGTGAAAACCCTGCAGACCCTCGCGAAGCGGGGAGAGATCCCGGCCGAGACCCCGGTCACAGCGCATCAGAAGTATGACCTGAACAACCCGAACGCGGGCTCCTCGGGTAACGCCGGAGGCGACGCCTAAAGCGTCTAGCTCCCGGTAGCGGGCGCGAACACAGCTCATACTGAGTTCGCGCCCGCTATGTTTTTAATCCTCGAAGCAACCCGCACCCACGGTGTTTAGTTACGGCTAATCAGCGGCGAGGACTCTTCAGCCTTGAGACTTTCGGGGCGAGTCAGTGCTTTTTAGGTTCGCGTTTGATTTTCTTGTAGATCACCAGTGCGCGAAGGGCCGAGACGATCGCCACCACGTCCACAATTTCCTGCAACATTGCCCCGACAACCGCTGGCAGGAAACCGAAGGCTGCCACTAGCATCAGACCCACCGAGATGATGATGCCCATCCAAATCGATTGCAAGGCAATAGCGATGGTGCGTTGGGATACTTGCACCACATCCGCGACGCGTGAAATGTCATCGGAGGTCACTACCGCAGACGCGGACTCGCTGGCCACCGTTGCACCGCGGCCAGCCATAGCGATACCCACATCCGCCGCAGCCAGCACCGGAGCATCATTGAGCCCATCACCGACCATCAGCACCGGACGCTGGACCATTGCCTGAACAATCTCGACCTTCGACTGCGGGGTAGTTTCGGCATGTACGTGGGAAATACCGACTTCTTGGGCCACGGAGTGCGCGGTGGCGGTGGCATCGCCAGTGACCATCGCGAACTCACTCACCCCCTGCTCCCGTAGCCGCTGGATGGTGTCAACCGCCTGCGGCCGCAGCGGGTCGGAGAGCACAATCACCCCGGCCAGCTCACTATCCAGCGAGACATAAACGGCCGTCTGACCGGCCTGCAGTGTGGCGCGTTGTAACTGCCCGGTGACCTGCTCAATAAACGCCGGCTTACCCACCCGGACTTGTCTACCGTCGTTGAGCAGGGCGCTGACCCCATGCGTTGCAATCTCTTCGGCACGTTCCACGCCGGGTAGTTCAAGACCCCTGTGGTGCGCGGCGGCAAGGATCGGGGCAGCATAGACGTGGACCGAGAATTGTTCGGCGGCCGCAGCCAGTTGCAGGGTGTGCTCCGCAGTACCGATTTCCGGTCGGATCTCAACGACTTCGGGTCGCCCCTGGGTGAGCGTGCCGGTCTTATCGAAGGCCGCCGAACGCACCCGGGCTAAGACTTCAAGCACTCCCCCGTCCTTGATGATGACATTGAGTTTCGCTGCCGAACTCATCCCACCCATGAAGGCGACTGGGGCGGCAATCAGCAGTGGACACGGAGTGGCCACCACCAACACTTCGGCGAAGCGCACTGGATCCCCACTGAGATACCAGGCCAAGCCCGCGATGAACAATGCAACCAGAGTGAAAGGCACCGCGTAACGGTCGGCCAGACGTACCATGGGGGCACGGGATTCGACGGCTTCTTCCACCAGTTTCACGATCGCGGCATAGTTGGATTCGCTGGCGATCTTCTGTACCCGCATGGTGAAACTCTCGGTGCTGTTCACCGTTCCCGACAGCAGCGCGTCCCCGGTGCGGCAAGTAACCGGCTCGGGCTCACCGGTCACCGAGGACTCATCGATGGCCGCGTGCGCGGACAGTAAGATGCCGTCAACGGGCAGGACCTCCGAGGAACGGACCAGCAGCTCATCCCCCACCTGCACCAGCTCCACGGCAATACTTTCAATTTCGCCGGTCTGGGGGTGAATCCGCTGGGCGTAGCTGGGGGTGCGATCCAACAACAGATTGAGTTCGCGGCTCGCCCGGCGGGCCGCCAGATCTTCCAGCGCTTCACCGCCGGTGAGCATCAGCGCGATAATCAGCCCGGCCACGTATTCCTGCACCGCGAGGGTGGCGATCATCGCCACCACGGCGAGAATATCAAGCCCCCAGTGCCCCTTCATCAAGTCCCGCACCATGCCGATCGCAGTAACTACGATCACCACACCGATCATCAGATAGGCGAGGATGGCTAAGGCTAGGTCTTGGCCGGTCAGCCACAAGCTGACTCCGGCAACCAAGGACAGAATCACCAACACCATCAGTAGCCGTTCGCGCAGAAAGCGCAGGCCTCCGCCGGTGTTTTTGGACCCGGTGTTTTGTTCGGGTTTCGATGATGTCTGGGTCATCGTGCCACCTCATTTCGGTTACGCGCCATGCTGAGCTGATTAACACCAGTATTCATCATCCGGCGCATTCACAAGGCAAGATGAAGCTGCGCAGGTGCGTTCCTGAGGCCCCGGCGGTTCGGCGCGCTTGAGCGTTAGGCAACACTGGCTCGCTGGTCTCGCTCGACCCGGGATGCTGCGCCGCACAACGGATAATGGTGCTCAGGGATGACACGATGCGTAGTCGGTAATGAGTATGCTCGTATCTATGAACGACAAGGCCGATGCTGCCGCCATCCGGGTGCGAACCAACCGATTGAGCAAACCGTCCCCGGAAACCATTCGCAGACTCAAAACACATCAGGGCGTGCTGTCGACTGCCGCGTTGAAATACTTAGATCAGTCCCTGCCCTGGTATCGCTCGTTGGAGCCCGGAGAACGTGCGGCCCTGGGGTTAGTTGCCCAAAAGGGGATTTCCACCTTCATCAGTTGGTATGAGCATCCGGAGTCCACCCCGGCCTGGGTGATGACCGATGTGTTCGGTGCGGCGCCCACCGAGTTGACCCGGTCGATCAGTTTGCAAAAAGCCTTGGCCTTGCTGCGCACTATTGTGGAAGTAGTGGAATCCCAAGTACCGGATATTGTTGCCGAGTCCGAACAGGGGCCAGTGCGCGAGGCGGTGCTGCGCTATTCCCGAGAGGTCGCGTTCGCCGCGGCGGATGTGTACGCGCGAGCCGCCGAAACCCGTGGGGCGTGGGACTCCCGGCTGGAGGCCCACGTGGTGGATGCGGTACTTCACGGGGAGTCGCAAGCTTCGCTGTCCTCGCGGATCGCCGCAATCGGTTGGAAGTCGCAACAGAATATTCGGATCATCGTCGGGGCCACCCCAGCAACTCCGCCGGTAAATTTTGTCTCGGCCTTACGCCGGGTCGCCCCACGCTTCGGGCGCGACTCATTGATCGGGATCCTAGGCGACCGAGCAATCCTGATGCTTTCCGATACCCGTTTTGAGGAAGTGGATTTGAGCCGATTGGCCAAGCACTTCGGTCCCGGCCCGGTGGTCTATTCCCCGTTGGCGCCCTCAGTGAAGGAAATGCATTATGGGGCCGCGGCCGCGATGGCCGGATACTTGGCCGCCCCGGCATGGCCGGAAGCCGAACAACCGGTAGCAGCCGATGATCTGCTGCCCGAACGTGTCATCAACGGTGACGCGCTAGCCAGCGAGGCGCTCTACGAGCGGGTCTACCTGCCCTTGCAGCAGGCCAGTAATGCGTTGACCGAAACCCTGTCCAGTTATTTGAACCTCGGCCACTCGCTGGAAGGCACCGCTCGGGAACTCTACGTGCACGCCAACACGGTGCGCTACCGGCTCAAACGGGTCAGCGAAGTCACCGGGTGGGATCCTTTGGTGCCGCGCGATGCCTTCGTGTTGCAAACCGCGTTATTAGTGGGCCGACTACGTGAGGTGCGCAGCTAGGTGGAGGCTAACGATTTTTAGAGGGTACACACAGTAGGCTGCGACACATACTCGGCTTTTGATGGGGTTTTGTCGACAGTGCACTACAGACTTTTGTAGACTTCCTACAAAGAGGTGCCATGAGGTTGGTACCGAAATACTGAGCGAAAACCTCCCCTTCTTTGGAAAGCTTGAAGAGTGCTAGCAATTGTATGCCCGGGACAGGGCTCCCAGACCCCAGGATTCTTGACCGACTGGCTCGAAGTAGCCGGGGTCCGCGAACATCTTGATGAACTCTCACAGATCACCGGACGCGATTTGGTGACCCACGGAACCGTCTCCGATGAGCAGACCATCAAAGACACCGCGGTGGCCCAGCCATTGATCGTGGCCGCCGGTCTGGTGACCGCGCGCGCCCTCTTCGGCGATCAGCTTCCGGTCAATAGCGTGCTGGCCGGGCACTCGGTCGGTGAAATCACCGCGTCCGCGCTGGCCGGTGCACTCAGTGAACCCGAAGCCATGACCTTCGTTCGGGAACGCGCTAACGCGATGGCTCAGGCCGCGGCGGTCCGCCCCACCGGAATGGCCGCAGTGCTCGGTGGGGATCCCGAGGAAGTACTCTCCGCCATTGCAGCCAATGGTTTGACTCCGGCCAATATGAACGGTGGCGGTCAGGTGGTGGCTGCGGGCACCATGGAACAAATCGAGGATTTGAACCAGAACCCGCCAGCTAAGGCCCGGGTGATCCCTTTGAAGGTCGCCGGCGCATTCCACACCGAGCACATGGAACCAGCGGTGGGCGTGCTCCAGCAGCTTTCGGCAACACTGCACCCCACCGACCCAACCCGTCCCATGCTCTCGAATTTCGACGGGCAGCAGGTGGCCTCGGGCGCTGCGAACCTGCAGTCCTTGGTGGCTCAGGTTTCGCGCCCGGTACGCTGGGATTTGTGCATGGACCAGCTCTCCGGTCTCGGAGTCAGCGGCGTGCTGGAACTTGCCCCGGCCGGCACCTTGGTCGGTTTGGCCCGGCGCGGGCTGAAGGGCGTGAAGACCTTGGCGGTAAAGACTCCCGCCGATCTGTCCAGCGCCGCCGAGTTCATCGCCGAACACACCGCCTAAAGCCAACATCCCGTTCCTGCCCACCGATTCGGATTCAACGAAAGAAGCAGCCATGAGCGCCGTATTGAACCAGCTGACGCCCAACGCCCACAGTCGTATTCTGGGTACCGGTTCCTTCCGGCCCGACGTGGTAGTTACCAACGAGGATGTCTGCCAGTGGATCGACTCCTCCGATGTGTGGATCCGCCAGCGCACCGGGATCATCACCCGCCACCGAGCCGATGAGAACACCTCGCTGCTAGATATGTGTGAGGCTGCCGGACGCTCCGCCATCGCCGATGCCGGACTGCAAACTGAGCAGATCGGCGCGGTCATCGTCGCAACCGTCACCTTCCCGCATGCCACCCCCTCGGCTGCCGCCGCGGTGGCCGACCGGTTAGGGCTGACCCCCGCACCGGCCTATGACATTTCCGCGGCCTGTGCCGGATACTGCTACGCGGTGGCTCAAGCCGATGCTCTGGTTCGGTCCGGGCTGGCGCAAAACGTGCTGGTCATCGGCGCGGAGAAGCTCTCGGATTACATCGACAATCACGAACGCACCATCTCCTTCCTGCTCGGTGACGGGGCCGGGGCCGCGGTCATCGGTGCCAGCGACATCCCGGGCATCTCCCCGTCGGTGTGGGGTTCGGATGGTGGGAAGTGGTCGGCCATCGGGATGACGCACTCACAACTGGAATTGCGTGATGTCGTCGTGGACGCCGAGCAGACCCCGGAGGGGAACTCGGTACTGGCTTCCACCGAAGCTAAATTGTGGCCCACGCTGCGTCAGGACGGACAAACCGTGTTCCGTTGGGCCGTGTGGGAAATGGCGAAGATGGCCCGCAAGGCACTGACCGAGGCCGGGATTGAAGCCAGCGATCTGGCCGCCTTCCTGCCACACCAGGCCAATATGCGCATCATTGATGAAATGGTCAAGCAGTTGAAACTTCCCGACAGCGTGCTGGTCGCCCGCGATATTGCCGAAAACGGTAATACCTCGGCCGCCTCGATCCCGATGGCCATGGACCGGATGCGTCGCGAGCATCCCGAACTTTCCGGCGGGCTGGCGTTGCAAATCGGTTTCGGTGCCGGGCTTGTCTTCGGCGCCCAAGTGGTCGTCCTGCCATAAACTAAAGATTTGAGAGCCGCCACGTTTAGCGTGAAGGTATTTCACCCAGACCGGGTGCCTCCACCACCGTTCAGGAGGTGGGCACGCGCCCAGATCATCGTCGGTACTACCGGCACAACCTAAGAAAAGGAGCCATCCATGGCTAGCAACGAAGAAATCCTGGCAGGTCTTGCCGAAATCGTGAACGAAGAGACCGGCCTGGACGAAGCAGACGTGCAGCTGGACAAGTCCTTCACCGAGGACCTGGACATCGACTCGATCTCGATGATGACCATTGTGGTTAACGCCGAAGAGAAGTTCGACGTGAAGATCCCAGACGAGGAAGTCAAGAACCTGAAGACCGTCGGCGACGCCGTCAACTTCATCGTTTCGGCTCAGGGCTAAGGTTCTGGACAGTTCGGGATTGTCTGCACAAACCCGACGCTTTTAAGTGCGCATGGTCCGGCGGCATAGTTGCAACCTGCCGGACCATGCCCTTGCTCACCGAGCAAGGCACCGTGGCGGTCAGCGTACCTTCACGGACTCAGATTTTGATTCCCGCCCAGTAGAGAGATAGACGATGGCGCGCAAAGTAGTGATCACCGGTCTCGGAGCCACCACCCCGATCGGCGGAGATGTTCCCACCCTGTGGGCCAACGCCCTGAAGGGTACCTCCGGGGCAGCCCCACTGACCGACGATTGGGTGGAGGAATACCAGCTACCGGTCACCTTCGCCGCCCGGGCATCGAACCCGGCCAGTGAAACCCTGTCCCGTGTGGAAATGAAGCGCATGGACCCCTCCACGCAGTTCGCTGTGGTGGCCGCACGTGAGGCGTGGAAGGATTCGGGAATCGAGCAGGTCGATGCCGATCGACTCTCGGTCGCCTTCGCTACCGGCATCGGCGGCGTCTGGACTTTGCTGAACGCTTGGGACACCTTGAAGGAAAAGGGTCCTCGTCGCGTCCTGCCAATGACCGTCCCGATGCTGATGCCAAACGGTCCGGCCGCAGCGGTCTCCTTGGATCTGGGCGCTAAGGGCGGGGCACATACCCCGGTTTCGGCTTGCGCCTCGGGTACCGAAGCTATGCATGTGGGTCTGGATTTGATCCGTTCGGGCAAGGCCGATGTGGTGATGGTCGGCGGTGCCGAAGCTGCGATCCACCCGATGCCGATTGCCGCCTTCGCCTCGATGCAGGCGTTGAGTAAGCGCAACGATGATCCAGCCCGGGCTTCGCGCCCCTACGATGTGGACCGTGATGGCTTCGTCATGGGTGAAGGTGCCGGTGCCTTGGTGCTGGAAGCCGAGGAGCACGCTCTGGCCCGTGGGGCACGGATTTACGCCGAGCTGGCCGGTTCTTCGGTCACCGCGGATGCGCACCATATCACCGCCCCAGATCCGGATGGTCTAGGTGCCACCCGGGCGTTGAAGGCCGCCATGTACGACGGGCTGATCCAGCCCGAGGATGTCGTGCATGTGAACGCGCACGCCACCTCCACTCCGGTGGGTGACGTTCCGGAATACACCGCATTGCGTGCCGCACTGGGCGATGCCTTGGACGATGTGTGGGTTTCGGCTACCAAGTCGCAGATGGGTCACTTGCTGGGTGCCTCGGGGGCCGTGGAATCGGTGCTCACCACCTTGGCTATTTACAATCGTCTTGCCCCGGTGACCATCAACTTGGACAATCAGGATCCGCTGATCCCATTGAAGGTGGTGACCGGTGAGCCAGCGAAGCTACGTGAGGGTTCGGTGGTCGCGCTGAATAACTCCTTCGGTTTCGGTGGACACAACGCTGTGGTGGCGATCCGCAGCTTCTAGTACCGCTTGGATTGAGCCCGTGTTTTGCCGCCCTGAGCCGGTGCAAAACCCGGGCTCAGTCTTTTTCGCGGGCTCTGGCCAAGCTCTTTCAAAGCGGCCAGCTTCGCGGTAGTTTGGGGTGCAACCACTGAGTCTGCGAAAGGCCCATGATGCGTACCTTGATCGTGACAACACTCATCTCCCTCGACGGGGTGGCTGAAGCTCCGGGCGGTGAACCCGGTTATCGTCATGCTGGGTGGACTTTCAATCAGGTGGAGCACCTCGATGCCGCCTATGAGCTCAAGGCCAGCGAGCAGTGCGAATCCACCGCGATGCTGCTCGGGCGGAAGTCCTACCAAGCCTTTAGCGAGGTATGGCCCGATATGGAAGAGGAATTCGCCGACTACAACGATCAACCCAAGTATGTTGTGTCCACCACCTTGCAACAGCGTGAGACGCACCCGCGCTGGGGCGAAACGAAGATCCTCCGCTCTATTAGTGATGTGGCACGGTTGCGGGCGGGCGATGGTGGACCCATTACCGTCCACGGGAGTTTGGATCTAGTACATAGCCTACAGGAACACATGTTGATCGACCGATACCACTTGTTAGTCTTCCCGCTGCTGCTGGGTGAAGGGCGTCGATTGTTCAGTGACAGCGCCCTGCCGGTCCAGCAGTTACGCCTAGTCGAGTCCGAGAGCTACGCCAATGGAATCCAGAAAATGGTCTTTGACGTGGTTCGTCACCCTTAGCAAAAAATCTGTCGCGGGCTCTCTAACGTAGTCAAGAGGCCCCGATGGGAGCCTCTTGACTGTGGTAACACCCCGCACGGTGGGGGAATGATCCGGGTGGCTCGTGACAACTCACTCGGAGACTTTGTGACTATTGGCTAAACCACCTGGTTGAGCCAACGTATAGGCGCACCATCACCTGCGTGCCTGAAGGGTTCGAGCTCTTCATCCCAGGCTTCACCTAGGGCGATCGACATTTCTTGATAGAAGACTGAAGGATTTCCATCGCCCTTCTCATAGGCCCAACGAATGCGATCCTCGCTGACCATAATGTTTCCGGCGGTATCGATGGTGGCGTGGAAAATGCCGAGCTCTGGGGTGAAGGACCAACGGCTACCGTCGCAGCCACGGCTTGGTTCTTCGGTGATTTCAAAGCGGAGATGTTGCCACCCGCGCATCGCGGAGGCGAGGATCGCGCCGGTTCCCTGGGGGGCGCGCCACTGAATTTCGGCACGCCGAAGTCCGGGTGCGGCAAGTTGTTCGGTCCAGTCAAGGCTGACTGGCTGTTCAAGTACCGACCCGATCGCCCATTCCAGATGTGGGCATAGCGCAGCAGGGGCCGAGTGGATAAAGACTATTCCCCTGGTCATCGACGCAGACATGCCATCCTCCGTTATCGTGTTGATCGTCTTCCCCTACGTCAACCACAACAGATTCGACTTGCTACGTGAGCTGTTTCTATTTTGCCTGATCTTCGGGCGCTTAAGCCAGTCGAAAGGGCGATTATCGCGAATAATTCGGCTAATGTTCAGGCTCGCGGGTGCGCCTGTTGGTAACTTTGGCGCAGTCGATCAACCGAGACATGGGTGTACAGCTGGGTGGTGGCCAAGGATGAGTGGCCTAGGAATTCCTGCACGGCACGCAGATCTGCTCCCCCGTCAAGCAAATGCGTGGCGACCGTATGGCGTAGCGCGTGCGGCCCACTTGCCGCGGTGTCCCCCAACTGACGCAAGGCTTGCGCGATCACTTCACGAGCCTGACGCACGTTGAGCCGTCCACCCCGGGAACCTAAGAGAAGCGCTTGAGCGCTGTCTGGGGTCTGAAGTACCGGACGCGCTTCGTTCAGCCACAGTTCCAAAGCGCCTTGGGCTGGGCGCCCGAAGGGAACCATACGCTCTTTATTACCCTTACCGACCACTCGCAAGGTTCGGCGTTCAAAATCAACATCGCTCACATCAAGTGTGACCAGCTCACTAATGCGTAGCCCGCTGGCGTACAGGATCTCTCCGATAACTTGGTTGCGGATGGCAAGAGCCGCATCTCGTGGCGTGGCGGATTCTGGTTTCTTCTCACTCTGGGCAGTAGACCTTGCCGGTGGTTGCTTCACTTCTTGCAGTAAACGTTCGACTTGGGACTGTTGCAGCACGTGCGGCAAACGCTGTTCTTTCTTGGGGGCTTGCAAACGTAGGGCAGGGTCTTCGTTCAGCATATTCTTGCGGGTTAACCAGGCAAAAAAGTTCTTGGCCGCCGAGATTTTCCGGGCCATCGTGGTTCGACTCACTCCTTGGGATTGCATGGATGCGAGCCAGCCACGTAATTCATCAAGTGACACGAGCTGTAGCTGAGCGATGTCCTGCTCTTGCAGATAGCCCAAGAGCGAGCGCAAGTCAGCGTCGTAGGCGCGCACCGTGTTCTCGCTGCGACCGCGCCGAAACTGCAGATAGCCCAGATATTCTTCCAGGATTTGCCGGTGTTCTTGATTCGGTTGCGGCAGGGAGGCGGCGGACTTGGTATTCATCTTCTTCAATGTACCGTGAGTGGCCACCGCAACCGCTATTTACCCACACGTTTCCACGTAGACCCCAGGTCGCTAGCCTGATTGCGCAACTTCAAATAGTGCAGAGCAGTCAGTGCTACAGGAACCGGCACTCCGCTGCGGGCGCAGAGTTCATCGAGGGTTAGTGCCTGAGTGCGGGAAAGCACGTCAAGGAGCAGAGCTTGCTCCGGGTTGAGCCCATCGGTGGCCCGCTCGTGGTCAATACTCAGCTGCTGCGGTACCTCGGGAAGTAGCGCCGGGAGGAGTTCTAAGGCATCAGCGATGTTGGTAATCAGCCCGGCTTCGCCACTACGAATCAGCCGGTGCGTACCCACTGAATTGGGGGAGAATACGCTGCCCGGAACTGCTGCGACTTCGCGACCCAGATCGACTGCTTGTCGTGCCGTGTTCAGGGCCCCGGAACGGAACCGTGCTTCGGTCACGACGATGAGGTGACAGAAGGCGGCGATTAACCGGTTTCTGTTGAGGAAACGGAATCGGGCTGGGGCGGTACCCGGTGGCACCTCGGAGAGTAGGATTCCTTGATCAATGATTTGTCGCAGTAGCTGGTGGTTTCCGGCCGGGTAGAGTCGGTCCAGCCCGCCTGCCATAATCCCGATAGTGGGCACTGAGTCCGTAATTGACCTCTCGGCCTGTAACGCAGCGCGGTGAGCTGCAGCATCGATGCCATAGGCTCCACCACTGATCACACAAATACCGCGTTGGGCTAGTTCTCCAGCGAGCTCGACGGTGATTTGGTTGCCGTAGTCGCTACTGTCACGTGATCCGACAATGCCGACATTTCGCTCAATGCCGTGGCTCGCTAGACGCGTTGGATCCTTGCTGCGCCACCACAGACACAGCGGTGCACCGTAGCCGAGGTCGTTAAGCTGTTTCGGCCAGAGCTTGTCCGCTGGGGTCAGCAGTCCCCCACCCACCTCGCGGATGATATCCAAGTGTTTCAGCGCAGGTGGGGCATAAGGGAGCCGCTGTCGCCAGCGTCTAAGCGCCGCTTCAAAGCTGACCCGGCTGCTCGATGAGCTAGCTACCCCAAGTTCCTCTTCCACTAGGTGTTTGAGGTCCCGCGGATACCAATCCACCCGGTGTATGAGTGCCAGCAGCTCCCGGGGGCCGATCCGGCGCATCAGCACCCCGGCGACATAATCGTTGGCTTCGATCAGAAAACTCAACTGTGCATAGGTTGCACTCATCGTGTGGGTTATCTCGGCGTCCATGGGGTTCACCTTTCGATGTTCTGTCGCAAATAGAGGGCCAGTTCCAGATCTTCAGCGCTGGGGCTTGGACGCTGATTCATATCGGCAAGACTCCAGGCCACGCGCAAAACCCGGTCCACTCCGCGCGCCGAAAGCTGAGCTCGGTGGGCGATCTTTCGTAGCTGCGCAATAAAATTCTCGGAATAGGACAGGTCCTGACGCAGAATCGGGCCGGGTATCTGCGCATTCGAGTGCAGCGACCACCGGGATAAGCGATGTGCCGCACGCTCCCGGGCAGCCATCACCCGGGACCTGACGGTGGCGCTACTTTCGGCGACCGCTTGCGACATAATGTGTTCGGCGGGAACCGGTGCCACCGTGATTTGCAGATCCACCCGATCAAGAATTGGCCCGGAGAGCCGTAGCAAATAGCGCCGGCGCTGCATGGGAGTACAACTACAGGATCGGCCGCTGCCATAGTTGTTACCGCAGGGGCACGGATTCGTAGCCAACAGTAGTTGAAAACGAGCCGGGAGCCGCGTGTTGATCCGCGCCCGCGAGAGCATGATCTGGCCATCCTCTAAGGGCTGGCGCAGCGCATCGAGTACCCCGGTCGCAAATTCTGCGGCTTCATCGAGGAACAGTACCCCATGGTGCGCCCGGGTAATCGCCCCAAGCTTGATTTCATTTGATCCCCCACCCAGCAGGGCGGTGGTGGAGGAGCTGTGGTGTGGGGCGATAAACGGCGGGTCATAACGTAGCCCGGTGATGTGTTCCTGAACGGGTACAACCAGCGATTGAATGGCGGTGGCTTCTATGGCTTGTGCTTCATCCAATGGTGGCAGGATGCCTGGCAAGCATCGGGCCAGCATAGTTTTGCCGGCGCCCGGCGGTCCGGTCATCAACAGATGATGGCCCCCGACCGCCGCGACTTCCAGGGCCCACCGCGCTTCGTGCTGCCCGCTCACCTCGGCAAGATCTGGTACTTGGGCCGGTGTTTGTGGCTTCGCTGGGCTGTTGTCTCGATGCGCCACGAGCTTGCGTAACCGTTGCGGGTCAGCGCCAAAGAATTCGAGTATCTCGCACAGATGCGTTGCCACCTGAATCTCCGCACCGGGAACCAAACGGGCTTCGTCCGCGTTCTCTGGGCTCACCACGAACTTTCGTGCCCCCGAGCGCATGGCGACGAGGATGGCGGGAAGAATCCCGCGGATCGGACGCAATCTGCCGTCCAACCCTAATTCGGCGAGGTACACGGTGCGGGGGCAGGCCCGAATCTGCTGGTCGGCGCCGAGCACCGCTAAAACAATGGCAAGGTCAAAACTCGACCCGCGTTTATGCAGCGAGGCCGGGGACAGGTTGACGGTAAGTTTGCGGTTAGCCACGGGAATACCGCTATTTCGGGCCGCCGACTTAATCCGTTCACGGGCTTCACGCAGTGCAGCATCGGGTAAGCCAAGAATGATGAACCCGGGGATCCCGTTTCCCAAGTCGGCTTCCACGTCGACCATTGAACCGTTGAGCCCATCCAGTCCGACGCAGCGGGTACGCGCTAGGGTCATGATGTCACCCGCTGATGATGCTCGATGCGCCACCGCTGATCACACCGGTAAATGCACAACACGTCCACTCTGATGTCCTGGTACTGCCAGTGGTTTTCCTGGGCCCAACGCTGCGCCAGGCGCTGAATACGGCGGAACTTCTCGGGGTGGATGGCCTCGAATGCCGTACCGAACTTGTCGCTACTGCGGGTTTTGACCTCGATAGCAATTAGCTCACCGGCGTCCAGGGAAATCAGGTCTAATTCGCCGAAGGTTGTACGCCAATTACGGGCAATGATTTGGTGCCCGATGCTCGCTAAATACTCTGCGGCCACCCTTTCACCGACCCGTCCCAACCGCTGATTATGTTGTGTCATCACCCACCACCGAAAAAGTCCGTTGTTACGCCGTCAGTATCGGGCGGCAACAACCGGAATGCCGCGGCGGGCGTACGGGTTGTGGACAAAAACGAAAATCACCGTATGGTGAGCAGCTGCGAAGCAGATCGCGGGTCGTGACCGGGCGACGGGGCCTGCTGAAGAAGCTCTACCATGCGCAGCTCGGTCGAATCGGATGATTCAAAAACTGTGGCTCGACTCCCCCGGATAGAGGGAATCGAGCCACAGTATGTGATCTCCATCGGAGGCTTAGCTAGCCGCTGATCCCATCCTTAGGGATCTGCAACTCGCTGCGGTTCAGCTCCTCAATATTCACGTCCTTGAAAGTTAAGACTTTCACGGATTTCACAAAACGTCCTTGGCGGTAAATATCCCAGACCCACGCATCGGTCAGGTTCAGTTCAAAATAGACTTCACCGGCATTGGAGAGGGTCTTCAGCTCAACCTGGTTCGCCAGATAAAAGCGACGCTCGGTTTCCACGACGTAATTGAATAGTGAAACAACATCCTTGTACTCGCGGTAAAGCTTGAGTTCAAGATTTGATTCGTAGTTCTCCAGATCTTCTGCGCCCATTAGATTTCCTCCCCTCTTGTGGACTCACTCTCATCCTTCTCGGTACCCGAAGTCAAGCGCCAGCTCAACCGGTGGAATTCACTGGGCCCGTGTTCTGCGATAGCCTGCCGGTGTGTTGCGGTGGCATAGCCCTTATTGATCTGCCAACCATAGCTGGGGTATTGCTCCGACGCGCGCAACATGATCTCGTCGCGTTCAACTTTGGCGAGAATTGATGCTGCGGCGATCGCTTGGCAGGTCATGTCCCCCTTGATCACGGTACGTGTCGGGATGCTCAGGCCGGTGCGTTCGCCCTGGTCTTCGAGCAGATCGAAGAGGTCTGGTTCCTTAGCCGAAAGCCAGTCGTAGCTACCATCCACCAACGCGGCTTGCGGCGCAATGGAGCACATGTGTGCGGCACGGGTACCAGCCAACCTTAGAGCTGCGGTCATCCCCAACTCATCAATTTCAGCCGGGGCGGCATGTCCGACACCATAGCCAACGGCCCAGCGCTGGATCTCTGCAACCAGGCTCTCCCGCACCGGGGCGGAGAGTAACTTGGAATCGCGTAGCTGCGGAAATTCGTGCACCGCATCCACGTCAATGACCACCATCCCCACACTGACTGGACCGGCAAGGGAACCTCGCCCAACCTCGTCCACCGCCCCAATGTAGCGCGTGCGGGTACTGACGGCTAAGGCACGCTCATGGGTGAGTGTGGTGGGAGTTCCTTCGGTTTTGCGTGGCACGGAGCAGATTCCTTTGAGAGCTACACAGGCTGTTAGTTGCTGGCTGGCGAGGGCACCGCGTCAAAAACTTCGTTATGTGCATCGACCACACCCCAGCGGTTCATTGGCCAAGAGATCACCTGCGCCTTACCCTGCACGGTGGCGATGTTCACGAACCCCCCATTGCGGTCCATGTGGTAGCGCGAATCTGCGCTGGCCGCGCGATGATCGCCGAGGACCCATAGATGATCTTCCGGCACGGTGACCGAGAAGGCGATGTCGCTGGGCGCATCACCCGGGAACACATATGGTTCGTCAATAGCCGTCCCGTTGACGGTCAGCTTTCCGTCGCTACCGCAGCATTCCACCACATCACCGGGCATCCCAATGATGCGTTTGACCAGATACTGCTCATCCTGTTCGGGCAGCAGGCCGATAAAGCTGAGGGCTTTTTGAACGCCATTTTGTTCTACGGCGATGGGCGGCAGCCAAGCGTCGTCGTCGCGGAAGACCACCACGTCGCCACGCTGCAAATCAAAGGGGCCAGGCACCATAAGATTTGCGAAGATCCGGTCATCGATCTGTAAGGTCTGTTCCATGGAACCGGAGGGAATGTAGTAGGCCCGGAAGAAGAATGTTTTGATCAGCAGGGATAAGCCAACGGCGATGATCAGAACAATGAGAATCTCACGCAGCACCCGCCACATCTTCGAGAGCAGATGCCGTTGCTGGCCATAGGTTTCACCGGATTCGGTGCTCACGTATCCCCTTAGTGCCGTACTTTGTGCGTGCACTTTACGATAGCCCATGAATGCGCGCCGATGGCGCCACGCCACGAGTGATCCATAGCGGGTTCGTTAGCCCATTTGCGGTGGTGGCGGAAGGTTCGTGACAGATCCCCATCGTCACGAACCATTCGCGAAGTCCCCCAAAATTCGATAATTTACCGAACTGCGCGATCCGCCACCGCCAACTCCACCTAGGTGCGACGCGGATCCCGCAGTGTTGCGGGATCCACGAGCAAGTTTCCCCCCAGAAATTACTTGCCACTGTCACACCGTTGCCTTGAGCCGCCGAGAACTGGCGTCTGGGCGGCACGGACCCACCTTGGCGATCCGGCACTTTTAGACTCTCGCGTTCTTCCCGGTTTTGCCAAGCATCTCGGGGTTAAGTTGGGGTTATCCCCAACAGCCCCAGCACCAAACCGGGGTTCATAATTTAGTTCGTATACCTTCAATTGCGCCTCGAAGACAGCTCATTCTGACTCCAAGATTCCGTCACTTGTGTGACCTTGAGAGTCATCTGGTGTGAGGATGCGCCCGCCGGTACGGTCTTATTTGTCTATACTTGTTGATTAACATCTCTTTTGCCGAGAGCGGGGTTAATTTTCTGTTCTCGTCAGAAGGGTGGAGCGATGTACTGGGGGGTCATCGCCGCGGCAACGCCTATCGACAATTGGATTTTTTGGGGGAAAAGTGACTGCTGGGTCCATGGGACTGGTACGGAACAGGCCTAGCCTAGGCGGGGCAGGTGCTGTTGCCCAGATGTTGGTGATGCGCCTTGCGTAGCCGGAAAAATCTACTAACCACGCTACTGGGGAAAATCAGTGGGCCACGGGATGCCGCCGTCTTACTGTGTGGCGCTCCCGGCTCGGGCAAGTCATGGATGCTAGATCAGCTTTCGCAACGTTTAGGCAACCAACCGCACAGCTATCTGCGCACCAGCGCGCTGGAGTCCAACTGGCCGCTGTCCGGATTACTGATGTTGCTCGCGAATGTGCCGCTGAGCTCCCCCATCGATTTGGAAGAGTTCTTACCGGCCAGGCCAGTAGACGAAGTCGACAGTTATGCGGTCGCACGTTACTTGCAGCAGGTATTACCCGAGCGTTTAGCTCCGGGCACCGTAGTGTTGCTCGATGATATCGATCTGATGGACCCGGCAAGTCTCAAGGTGATCAGCTTTTTGGCCACCAAGTTGCAGCGCATGCGCACCCGATTCGTCGGTAGTTTGTCTTTGTCCCCCGTCCCAGCCGAGTTATCGGCCTTGAGCCAACTTCATTTGCCCGAGTTGACCGAAGCCGAAGCTTTGAATCTGTCGGCCGAACATGCAGGTCCTAGGGCAGATCGCTCGGTCTTGAGAATGGTCACCGATCACTCCCATGGGATTCCCGGCCGGATCTTTGAGCAGCTAGAGCTGCTCAGTGCTCGCCAACGCAATGGACAGGGGCCCTTGTGCCTGCCGTTGCAGCCCACCGAGGATTACCGGTCGATTCTGCCCAGCAAACTGGCTGGGCTTAGCGACCACGAGCTGCGCTTGCTGCGTTTGGCTGCTATGGGTCCACGGCCCGACTTGCAGGCACTAGCCGGGGCAAATATCTGGACCGACAGCATTAATGAACTGGTCTATCGGGGGCTATTGGAACCGGTGGAAGAACACTTGGAGTTCCGTGATCCGGCTATCCGTTCCGCGGTGTATTGGTCACTGAGCACCGAAGAACGCCGTGGATTGCACCAGTATTTGGAGCGTAGCTCCAGCGATCTGGCTCTCAAACTATTTCATCAAAGCTTTGCGGACGATGCCGAGGTCTCGGCGGTTGAACTGATCGCCCATGGTCGGCAGCTGGTGAACCGAGGGGATGTCAGCGCTGCTCTGGAACTCATTGAACGTGCGTTGAACCTGCGAATGCTTGACACCCACTTGCCGGAGCTGTTGACTGGTCTGGCCCACGATCTTCTCGATGCCGCGGCATTGGAAGCGGCCCAGCGCTACTTGAATTTTGCCGAGCATCTGGCACCGGTGGCCCGCACCGAGTTAGCGATTGCCACGCTGCGAGTTCGGATTGCCGCAGTGACCGGACATACCGCACCGTTGATTGATACGCATAGTCTCGTTCGGACCCACCAAGCCCAGTACCCGGTGGCCTGTGGGCAGTTGTTGTCCGCTGAAGCTTTGGCGCACGCAATCCGCGAAGACGCGCACGCGGCACGCGCCTCGGTGAGCGCGGCCGCCAGCTTGCTGGAGGGAGCTGATGAGCAGGACAGTGGGCTGTTGACGCAGGCTCAGTTGATCCTCGCGTCTTTGGAGATGGACTACGGTCAGCTGCTGAAGGCCTACCAGGAGATGCTGACCGCCGCTCAGGATCAGGCCGGGGTGGAAATTCGCCAAGCGTTGGTGATCGGTCTGCTAAATATCGGTTATCACCATGAGGCACGGGAAATCTTGGCACGCTTAAGCCCTTCGGGGGCCGAGCCAACCCGCTTGTCGCAACAGGTCATCCTCTTACTCTCGGCCGCTAATGCCATCCAAAACGAAAATCTCCCTCGGGCCATGACTCTGGTGGAACGCTGGGTCTCGGCGCAGACTCCGGCATTGCTCGAACCGCTGCCGCAGCTCATCCAAGCGTGGTATTGGATGACGAAGAACCGGCAGGACATGGCCGATGCTTTTTTCGAGAGCATGCAACCACGGGTCATCGGGGAGCTGAGCCCCAAACTCTTGGGACGAATCTCCATGTTGGCCGGAGACAATGCGCTCATGCTTTCCCAGCCCCAGCGGGCACTGCAGGCCTATCGAGATAGTTTGCAGGCGTATGGCGATGAAGCCGATATTCGTTATGTCTTGGCGACCACGCATCTGATCGAGGCGTTGTTGCTCTTGGGACGCACCCAGCAGGCCGCGGTCGAATACCACGCCCGGTATCAGCAGATGAGTATGGTGCCGGGGCGGCGCGCCAAACTCACCATCCGGCTGGCGCAGGCATTGGTCCTACAGGGTTCGGACTCCATTGCCCGCTTTCAGGCACTGCTTGCGCAATGGACTGTCAAGGGACATTGGTTTCTGCCCACGGGCGGCCACGAAAAATGCCCACCATTGGCCAACAAAACTGCCCGCTGACGGCCACCACCACTGCCCACTGTGAAAGTAATTTCCAGCCTGGCGGTGACCAACAGCAGTCCACCCCGGGAACTCGTCCTAGTGCAACGCGCTCACCCCCGCCCCGGCCAGCGCCTGAGTCAGTCGGACCGAGTCACCACTGGTCTGGCAAATATGGGCATGGTGTAGCAACCTGTCCACTGTCGCGGTAGCAAGAGTCTTTGGCATCAACTCGTCAAACCCCGCGGGGTGCAAGTTCGAGGAAATCGCTACCGAGCTCTTCTCATACGCGGCATCAACCACCCGGTAAAGCGCTTCAGCAGCGTCTTCAGGCACCGGTAACAACCCAATATCATCAATAATGACCAGGTCAGAACGCAGAATCTTGTCCACGGCTTTGCTCACTGACGCGTCGACCCGGTGTGAGCGCACGATCCCGGCAAGGCGTTCAAGGGTAAACCACGCAACTTTCAGCCCTTCATCCACCGCGTGCTGCCCCAACGCTTCGAGGAAGAACGTTTTACCAGTGCCAGAAGGGCCTGCCAGCACAAGGTTTTCCGCACGCTGAACCCATTCCAAAGTTCGTAAGGCCTGCTGCGTCGCAACCGGGATGGTTGAAAGCGTTGGATCCCATGTATCGAACGTTTTCCCAGTGGGAAACCCTGCGGCTTTGCGCCTGCTAGCGATCACCGACCGGGAACGGCCGGTTGTTTCCTCCTGAAGTAAGGCCCGCAGCACCTCGGCCGGTTCCCACCGCTGGGACTTTGCCGTGGCGAGTAGTTCGGGGGCCGCGAGGCGGGCGTGTGGCATCCTTAGGGCACGGAACTGGGCTTCGAGGTCTTCTGGAAGCGGTGGTGCGGAATTGATGCTGATCACCATTTCTACTGTTCTCCTGTCGGTTCAGTGGCCCCGAAATCGGCCCATGATCTGGTTCCTTGCGTCAAGGAACTCTGCTCACTACCCTGATGCTTCACGGGCTGATTGCCAACGACTTCACAGGCCAAGATGGAGCGTAAGTCTTCATAACCGAACCGATGATGCGTCGCAGCTAACCCGAGGGCCCGGTCCACCGCAGCAGTGCCATGTAACTTGGCAAGGCTGACCGCTTCAGCCATTTTCACCAAGATCCGGTCCGTGCCTACCGCGGCCGCTTCACACAGCCAGGTGGTGGCTCCGGCACCGATGGCGCAGAAATCTCGTTCTGCCTGGGTACGGGGCTTAGGCTCTTTCACTCCCGGAATCTTCTGCTCTTGATTCCCGGAGAAATGCTCGGATTTCACCGCCACCATCCCCGGGCCCAGCTTCAAGTGCGAGGCCACCTGTTCTGGCCCGTCAACACCTTGATGAACAATGACCACGGTGGCTTGTAAACCGACTCCCACGGTGCGCACCCACACCGTTTCACCGAGCAACCGTCCGGGCACTGAGTAGCGTGCGTTCTCATAACTGATCATGGAAGTGTTCATCGGCACCTTACGGCTTTCGCCCAGCGCGAGGGTGAACGGCTCATCCGGGATCCGGTGCAGCGCACCCTGCTCTGTAGCGGTGAGCAGGTCCATCGGTGCTTGCCCAGTGGACCGGTGTTTCTTCTGATTCACCTGCGCCATGAACTGGTCGCAAGCCTCCTCAAGCTCTTCAAAAGAGTTGTAAGCGGGGCGCAAGTTCGTCTCTGTGGGTACGAGATCCGCCTTCGCGATTTTCACCGCGTTCTCCACTCCGCCCTTCGTTGCTGGATCTCGTGGTTCACAGGTCAATACGCTCACCGAGTAGTAGCGGGCGAACGTCACCGCCGACCTGTTACGCACCGGGATACCGGCTACATGCATCACCGTCACGGTTTTCTCGTTATCGGTCAACACATACGTCGGCGCACCACCCAACAGCCGGAAGGTGCGGTCCAAAGCGGCGAACACGGTAGGCCCCTGCCGGTCAGGCAACGCGAGCACAACCCGGAAGCGAGACCAAGCCAACCAGGCGACGAACAGCACGGTTTTCACGCCGTTCACCACTGGCCCATCACCGAAATCGTACTGAAGCCACAACCCTGGCTCGGTCACCCACGGCAGATGATTGCGCTGATTGCCTAGCCGATAGGAACGCTTCAGCTCGGCCACCGATCGGCGGGTGGAACGTTCAGAACCGGTGTAGCCCATGCTGATGAGTTTTTCGTGGACTTTATCGGCACGGATCAGGCCCGAAGACTCACCAATGAGCTGCTCAATTATTACCCGGTACTCATCGGTGATTTTTGTGCGGGGTTTCATCCCAGGAATCGGAGCGCCTGAATTACGGGCTTTGACGTGCTTAGCAACGGTGTGGTGTGAGCAGCCGGCAAGTTCGGCGGCTGCGCGAAACGAACCGGTTCGGTCGTACGCTGCAAGAATTTCCATGATTTCTCCGTCAGACTTCATAGAGGGGCTCCTTTCAGAACCATGGGTTGATGAGTTGTTGGTACTTTTCATCAAACCCGATGGAAAGGAGCCCCGCTCTCTTCCCTCGCCGAGGTGGCATCAGGGTGAGAACAAGGTTGGTTATGAAATCAGTGGGCAAAGAGTGCTGGCCATGAGCGGGTAATTCTGCTGTCCGTCAGCGGGCAGTTTTGTTGTCCGTGTGTGGGCATTTATTTGGCCACCTATGGGCAGTTTTTCATGTCCGCTTACATGGACCCCTTCGGATAGCAGCTTTGAGCTGGCTCGGGTGCGCCATGCTCTAGGTAACCGGTTGCAGGAGCTCGGTCAGCCCGAAGCGGCCCGGGAACATTTGATCGCTGCGCGTTCGCTCTATCGCTCATTGGGTGCCAAGGCGTGGGTCATCAATGTCGAAAATTCCTTAGCTTCGCGAGGTAAACAGCCTTCGCCTAGTCAGGACATGGACTTCACTCGCGAGGAAATCGAAGTGGTGCAGATGATCCAGGAAGGGATGACCAATAAGGCCATTGCCAAGCGGCTGTATATCTCGGTCAGTGCCGTCGAAGCGCGACTGACCAAGTTGTACCGGCGTACCGGAACCAAGAACCGGCAGCAGTTGGCGGCACGCTTCCATTCTGACAGGACTGGTGTGACTGTCTAGCTTCTCAGCCACGAGGGCTCAAGCACGGCCCTCACAAAGTCACACAGCCGGGTTGTGCAGAGTCTGAAGAGCTCTGACACAACCCGGCTGTTGTTAGCCTGCACCGCTGATTAGCCGGCTGCTGGGGTGGAAATTCCGCTGCTTGGAGCGAAGTTCAATGGGATCTCCCCCGCCGGTTTGGCCTCATCGAGCAGCTGCTTCAGCTCCTCGATATGACCTGGATCAACGCGGAGGGTCAGACCGCCTTCCATCCCGTTGAGCTCATAACCATGAATCGCGGTCCGGATCGGATCGGGCTGTTGAGCTTGCCAGTTCATAATCTGCACAATGCCTTCACGCAGTTGCTGGGCATTGAAGTCAACGACCACGGGCACTGCTCCAGCCGACTCAATTTCTTGGGTTGTGGCTTGATCGGTGGTGGCGATGTGCATCTTGCCGTCTTGGATCCAGCCCTGTACGAAGCTGGTCCCCAGCGAAGCTGATAGCTGATCCTGGATCTTCAGCAAGGCTTCCTGATCCACGTTTTCCTCCGCTGGCTGAGTTTGTTCCTGAGTGGGTTGGTTTTGAGTGGGAGTCTGTCCGGTCGTGCTACCGCAGGCAGATAGGGCTAGTGCAGCGATGGCAGCACCGCCAAGGATTTGAGTTAGCTGTCGTTTCTTCATCCGGTCTCTCACTTCTTCTTGAATTCGGATTAGTTCCTTGTCAACCAGCCTATGCTGGTTGCCGCAGAGACTTCCGAGAAGCACATGTGTATTGAATGAGAAAAGCCCCGGTAAGTACCGGGGCTTTTCTTTTGAGTTTCTACCTGAGCCAGGTATCAACTGTCGCGGCGGGGATTAGCCGTGGCGACGGTTGGAGCGACGCAGCATCAGCAGCAGCGCGCCACCCAAGCCCAGTGCACCGGCAACTGCCAGTACTGGGGTGACTGCGGAACCGGTGTTGACCAGCGGATCCTCGTCATCGTCCTGCTTAGGCGACTGGGTTGCTTCTGGGGACTTGCTTTCCTCAGGGCTCTTGGTAGGCTCCTGCGACTCGGTTGGAGTAGCAGTTGGCTCCTCGGTTGGCTCCTCGGTTGGCTCCTCAGTCGGAGTCGGAGTCGGCTCCTCGGTTGGAGTCGGAGTTGGCTCCTCAGTCGGAGTCGGAGTCGGCTCCTCGGTTGGAGTCGGAGTTGGCTCCTCAGTCGGAGTCGGAGTCGGCTCCTCAGTCGGAGTCGGAGTCGGCTCCTCAGTCGGAGTCGGAGTCGGCTCCTCAGTCGGAGTCGGAGTCGGCTCCTCAGTCGGAGTCGGAGTCGGCTCCTCAGTCGGAGTCGGAGTCGGCTCCTCAGTCGGAGTCGGGGTCGGCTCCTCAGTTGGAGTCGGAGTTGGCTCCTCGGTTGGCTCGGCAGCAACGATGGTGTAGTTGCCCGAAGTCAGTTCCGATTCGTTCCAGTTACCCGAAGTGGTCTTCAGCTGGAAGGCGAATTCACCTTCGGTCTCTGGAGCGTTGAACGAGAAGTTTCCGCTGCCGTCAACGGTTGCGGTGGTGATGACTTCGCCGTCGACAATGACCTCAACCTCTGCGTCGCTTGGAGCGTTCGAGACGGAACCACTGATGGTGGTACCTGGCTCGATTTCGCTACCGTTAGCTGGAGCGCTCACGGTCGGAGCGTTGACGAAGAACTTGATCTCGTAGTCACCGACCACGGTCTTGCTCATGGCATCGGCCAAACCGGTGTACTGTGCGCGGCGACCTTCGTCACCGTAGGCGCTGTTCACGCCCACTGCACGGTTACCCACGACTACGGCACCGCCGGAGTCACCTGGCAACAGGATGGGGTCGCCATCAGGCAGCTCGGAGGTGTAACCCCAAACGGTACGGATGTTATTCATATCTGGCTCGCCAGCGGAGTCAAAGCCAATCACGTAGAAGACGCCTTCACCGGTGATCGGAGCGCAACGCCAGCCGGTGGTGCGGCCCGAGTTGCAGGCCTCTGCGCCAACGGTGGCGGCACCAGCGTTGGTGATGTTCAGGGTCTGGTCACGCACGTCCTCACCGGCTGGCCACTGGGTTACCCCAGGGTGCAGGTTCAGGTCGGGGTTGATGTCTTCGATGATGGCAATGTCGGTGCCATCTTCCCAGCTCTCCCAGTTAGGATCGGTGCCCTCGTACCCGGCATTTCCTGGCAAGCCGAACTGGTTGAACCCGAAGGTGCCCAGCAGGTTGCTGATGGAAGTGAACTGATCTGGTGCGCTGTGCTCGAGCACTGCGGTGTGTGGGTTCAGACCGTCGGTCGAGCAGTGACCGGCGGTGACCAATGCGTCATCACCGTTCGGAGCCCAGGCGGTGAAACCAATCGAGCAAATTCCGATGGAACCAGTGAAGTCACCATCGGGGGTGGATGCGTAACCCATACCGCCGTAGATGTCTTCAATCGCGGCAGGCTTCTCTGGGCCACCCTTAGTTTCGGTGACAAGCTTGACGCCCTCAACGACCTCATCGAATTCTTCGAGGGTCAGACCTTCTTCGTCCGAGGCCGAGGCGCTCTTGGAAGTCTTGGAGTCAACGACCTTCTCCGGACCACCAGCGGTGATGACGATCTCGCCCTTGGCGTTCTTAGTGATCGACGTCAGGCGGGTTACTTCCCTAGGGTCAATCTGCTCTTCGAGTTCGTCAAGCACGTCGTGGACGCTAGAAACGACGGCTGGCTCGCCCTCTGGCAGGGCCTGCACCTCGATCTCAGCTTCGTCTGCTTCGACGGTTTCCTCGGTGGCCTCAGCCTCTTCCGGGGCCTGCGCTTCCTCGGTTACTTCTGCCTCTTCACTCTCTGGTGCTTCAGTTGCAGCATCAGTAGCTTCGGCGGTAGCTGGAGCTTCTTCGGAGTCGCCATTCACGGCGGCTACGATCTTCTCGACAGCTGCAAGGTTAGCTTCGCCAACCTGTACCAGAACGACTCCATCTTCGATGACGACGTTGTGGTCAATTTCAGCATCCTGAAGCTGCTTCTTCAGCTCGGTCGCGACGACGTTGAGCTCGGAATCCTTCAGGTACTGCTCTGGAGACTTACCGAGGTCACGCTCGATAGCCTCAGCCAGACCAGTGGTGTCAACACCGACTTCCTGCGAAGGCGCAGGAGTCGCTGCATCAACCGGCGCTTCTGGCGCCTGCGATGCGAAAGCGGGGTAGGCCAGAACGCTGCCGCCAAACACCAGTGCGGTGGAGGCGACAACGACAGCACCACGCTGCGCAATCTTTTTCTTCGGATTAGGCATTAATGCTTCTCCCAATTATTTGGTGCGAAGCCCGATGGATGCCGGACCGTAATCCGCCATCCCACTGGGCATAGATGTGTTACCAAATTGAAACAATATCTATAGGAGATATTCAGTTTCAAGTAGCTACGCACAGCTCTGCCAAACAAAAACACAGGGTTACTCAAGGCCAACATTAAGGAAGTTCCAAGTTTTTACATGCAAACGCAAGCATCTGTTCGGTTAGCTATCCACGGTTGGTTATTATCCCCAAGTCAGCCATTGAATCGTCAATGTCGAATCGGTGAACTAACCGTGATCGAAGCACCTAATTGAAGATTGCACCATTCTCACTGGATAAGAAGCAGATTTGTCCCCCGGGATCACAAAAATTTCTTCAAGATTTCCCTCCGTGTCGCGATTTTCTAGCGAACAGCGGACCTTTCATCCATCGGCCAGATAATTTCTTGCACCCGGCCTTCGACCCGTTCGAGGGAGATCATCCCGCCGCCGCTAGCCCCGAGCAACGAGCGCGAGTCCTCCGATTGTGACCGATGGTCGCCCATCACCCAGATTCGGCCGGCGGGTACTTCGACTTCGAATTCGATCAAGCTGGGGTCATCACCAGCCATGAGGTATGGCTCATCCAGCGGCTCCCCATTCAGGAGCAGTCGTCCGCTGCTATCGCAGCACTCTAGGGTGTCCCCAGCAACAGCTATGACACGTTTGACGTAGGTACTCTGAGCACCGCTCAAGCGCAAGGCACGCGAGATGGAATCACCCACGGACTGACGCTCGTAGGGCAGGAACGAGCCGCGACCATCAAAGACCACAACGTCGGAGCGTTGTGGTTCGGAATCCTGATAGGCGCGACGGTCAACCATAATCGACTGACCCGGATTCAGCGTGGGCTGCATGGAAACCGATTCAATGCGATAGAGATCCACCACGGTCGCCCGAATCAGTAAGGTGGCGAGGAAGCCGAGGATAATTGCGGCAAAAACAAAGCGCCAGACCCAATACCAGGTCCGGCGCTTTGTGGATGCTCGCTCGGTGCGGGCAATCCGATTCATGAGTGAATACGGACTACTTCTTTGAACCGAAGTCGCGCTTCTCGCGGATGCGTGCTGCCTTACCATGGCGATCGCGCATGTAGTACAGCTTGGCGCGGCGCACGTCACCCTTGGACACTAGCTCGATCTTTTCGATGATCGGGGAGTGAACTGGGAAGGTACGTTCGATGCCTACACCAAAGGACACCTTGCGAACGGTGAAGGTCTCACCGACACCACGGCCCTGGCGGCCAAGGACGTAGCCCTTGAAAACCTGGACGCGGGAGTTCTTACCTTCGATGATGTTCACGTGAACATTCAAGGTGTCGCCTGGGCCGAACTCTGGAACATCGTTACGCAGCGAGGCTGCGTCAACAGAATCGAGAATATGCATGGTTGCATCTCCTAGGACAAATGCCGCAGGTCACCGGTCCTTAGTGGCAAGGACCACCGCTAAGGGTGGCCTTGAAAGGTCTTAGCCATCAGCAAGGCTCTAGCATGCTGACGCAGTGGTTCCGCGCGTTAGCCTCACCCCCTGCGGCAGGCGGCTAACAGAACACACCAAGAATCAATTTTGCCACAGATTCTGCCTAGCAGGCCAGTTCAGTGCCGCATGGACATTCGTGATCTAGGACTCGGAGTCCCAGTCAAGTTCGGATTTAGGGATGATCTGGCCATCTTGAAGAGCAAAACCCGCATGCCACAGCTGATCGCGGTCCTTGCGATTGAGCGTACTGACGTCCAGTTGCGTGATCAGATCGGGCCGACGGGTCGCGGTGCGTTTAATCTGTTCATCGCGCCGGAAGCGTGCCACCCGCTGGTGGTTTCCGCCCAGCAGGACTTCGGGCACCTCGCGTCCGCGCCATTGTGCCGGTTTTGTGTAGACCGGGTATTCAAGCAAAATGTCGGAATGGGATTCTTCAACGAGTGATTCCGGGTTTCCGATGACCCCGGGAATCAGTCGAGCGATGGCTTCAACCATCACTAAGACGGCGACCTCTCCCCCGTTAAGCACATAGTCCCCGATGGAAACCGGGATGACGTTGAAGTGTTCGTGGGCGTAGTCGATGACGCGCTCGTCGATACCTTCATAGCGTCCGCAGGCAAAAACCAGCTGATCTTCCTCAGCCAACTCGTACGCCATCTGTTGATCGAACACGGCACCGGCTGGGGAGGGCACAATGAGAGTTGGTCGCGCGCTGCTGCCTTCTGCCTCACGCACCGCATCCAGCGCCAGACCCCAAGGCTCGGGCATCATCACCATGCCGGCTCCCCCGCCGTATGGTGTGTCATCCACCTTGTGGTGACGATCAAAGGTGTAATCACGCAAGTTCGTGACATTCAGGTTCAATAACCCCTGAGTGCGAGCTTTGCCGATCAGCGACAGATCTAAAGGTGCCAGGTATTCGGGGAAGATCGAAATAACGTCGATACGCATCGGCGGATTACTCCCCGGCTTCTTCGCGGTTAATCTCCAACAAACCGGCCGGCGGGGTGATGGTCATGGTTCCGGCTTCAATGTCGATTTCCGGGACGAACTCTTCCACGAAAGGCAAGTAAACTTCCTCCCCGTCCGGGGCCTCAAAAACGAGAAGGTCCTGAGCCGTGCCGGTGCGCAGTTCGGTGATCACACCGACCTGCTGGCCATCGAGCAGAACCTTGAGGTCTACCAGCTCATGCTCGTACCACTGGTCATCATCCTCATCCACCTCATCCTCGGTGTCGAATTCCAACCGGGCCTGACGCAGGGTTTCAGCGGCGTTACGGTCCGCGATCTCCTCGAAGGAGAGCAACAAGATTGCCTTATTCCAGCGCGCGTTCTTGATGGTCAACTGCTGAACCGGCCCGTCAACCACGTGAAATACCGCGCCCTGAACAAAACGCTCCTCGGGAGCATCAGTCAATACCTGCACAGTCACTTCGCCGCGGATGCCATGTGGCTTGCCGATTCGTGCTACCTGCATACGCATGATGAGGTGATCATTCTCCTTAGAAGAGGTGGTCTGTAGGGTACTGAGCAATATTCTATGCGGAGCCAATACCGCATCGGCGCGGCTGGTCGGGTGATCCGGGCCTCGCGCCTTACTGATTCTCAGTGGGCAAATGCGAAGGGGTCCCCACCTGTTGTGGCGGGAACCCCTTCTCATGCGGAGTTATCTTGCGCATAACCCCAAAGTTTCGCGACTAACGACGACGGTCGGTGTCAATGACATCGACACGAATCGGCTCGTTGGCCAGCGCAGCCATCACGGTACGTAGTGCCCGGGCGGTGCGTCCCTGTCGACCGATGACTCGGCCAAGATCGTCGGGATGAACACGAACCTCAAGCAGGTCGCCGCGCCGGTTAGATTTCAGGGCAACCCTGACATCTTCCGGCTCGTCAACCACGCCACGCACCAGATGATCAAGCGCATC
Source organism: Glutamicibacter uratoxydans (assembly GCF_050753455.1). Classification (GTDB taxonomy): domain Bacteria; phylum Actinomycetota; class Actinomycetes; order Actinomycetales; family Micrococcaceae; genus Glutamicibacter; species Glutamicibacter uratoxydans_A. The sequence goes on along the minus strand of NZ_CP192736.1, from coordinate 1,569,171 downwards.
TGCGAGCATTGTTACTCAGCCTCGGTGGCTTCAGCAGCTTCGGCTTCGGCCTCGGCTGGCTTCTCAGCCTTCTTGGTGACGGCTTCTGGAAGGATAACCGAACCCTTCTGTGGAGCAACGAACTCAGGCTTAGGCTCGGCAACCTTCAAGGTGCCTTCCTGGCCTTCGATGCCCTTGAACTTCTGCCAGTCACCGGTGATCTTCAGCAGTGCGTGAACCTGCTCGGTTGGCTGAGCGCCTACCGACAGCCAGTACTGAGCGCGATCGGAATCGATCTTGATCAGCGATGGGTTCTCGGTTGGGTGGTACAGACCGATCTCTTCAATCGCACGGCCATCGCGCTTGGCACGCGAGTCGATGACGATCACACGGTAGTGAGGGGCGCGCATCTTACCGAAGCGCTTCAAACGAATTTTAACGGCCACTTTTGTGGTCACTCCTGTTTTCTCAACATGGTCGAGCCAACGGTTTTGCGCTTGTGGGGCAAGCCATACTAGGTCAGCTCTAAGGACAGGACCTGACATGGAGAGAGGGGCCACATCAAATCGAGTACCCTGCAATTATGCCAGAGCGGGTGAATATAAACCAACTTGTTGGCTTGTGTCCTGCATAACTGTGCTGGTGCAGATCCGCACCGCAGCGCGGGGGAAATCCGCTATTCACGACTCCGCGCGATTAGCGCATCACAGATTTCGGCTCAAGATGATTCTAGCCAAGGGCAGCAGGCTTTGGTCCTCTACTGCGTTCCCGAGGTAAATGCGCGCACCGACCGGGCGATTTTAGGAGTACTAACCCGTAGACTGGCAGCCAGAATCGTCACCAGTGCAGGAGAAGCAGATGATCAATAATGACAAAATCACCATCATCGCCGGAGCACGAACCGCGGTGGGGCGCTTCAACGGTTTATATAAGGATCTATCGACCACTGATTTGGGTGCCGCAGCGGCGACCGGAGCGGTACAGCGCAGTGGGGTACCTAAAGATGCGATCAATGAGGTCATCATGGGCTGCATCGGTCAGGTTGGCCCCGAGTCCTATAACGCACGGCGCGTTGCACTCGCGGCGGGTTTAGCGGAATCGACAACCGCGTTCAACGTCAATCGGCTCTGCGGCTCAGGGGTCCAGGCGGTTTTCAGCGGCGCACAGTCCCTAGCTTTTGGCGCCACCGAAGTGGTGGTGGCCGGAGGCAACGAATCCATGACGAATATGCCCTATCTAGATTACTCTGCAGCGTCCGGGCGAAAACTGGGGCACCGCAAACTCTTGGATGGAACCCTGGCCATGCTGACTGATCCCTTTAGCAATCGGCATATGGGTACCACCGCGGAAAATGTGGCGGCGAAGTACCAGATCAGTCGTCAGGAGCAGGACGTTTTCGCGCTCCGTTCGCAACAGCTGGCGACCGCAGCAACCGCGCGTGCGGTCTTCTCTGAAGAGATTGTGGATCAATCACTCAGTGGTTCGGCTCAGCAAGACATCGATGAGCATCCCCGTGCCTCGGTCACGCTTCAGTCTTTGGCGGAGCTAAAACCCGTTTTTGATCCGCAAGGTTCGGTGACCGCCGGAAACTCTTCGGGCGTCAACGATGGGGCGGCGGCCTTGGTCTTGGCTCGGCAGTCATGGGTTAAATCCCATGGTCTTCGCAGCCTTGCCACCATTGAAAAGGTGACGGTTACGGCGATGGATCCGGCGTATATGGGCTATGCCCCCACCTTTGCACTACGAAAACTTTTTGACGAAACCGGTCTGCAACCCGCGGATATTGACGTGCTGGAACTCAACGAGGCCTTTGCGTCACAGGCGTTGGCCGTGATTCGCGATGCCGAACTGATCCCCGAACGGGTCAATCCCTATGGTGGAGCCATTGCTTTGGGACATCCGGTGGGAGCCACCGGGGCGATTCTGACGTTGCGTGCGGCCATGGAATTACAACGCAAAGATCTCACCTACGCGGTCATTAGCCTGTGTATCGGTGGCGGCCAAGCGATTGCAATGTTACTCAAGCGCGCCTAGACCGCTGGACTAAGTGACGCGCCATTCCGCTACGCGGTTCATTCGGCTTTATCCTTGAGTCATGTCTGTTCTCACGGCCCTACTGTCCTTCGCACTCGTTGCTGGACTGATGGCTCTGGTTCCCGGAGTGGATACCGCACTCATTTTGCGCACGGCTGTGGCACGCTCACGAACTGAGGCTTTCTTGGCAGCCGCGGGAATCTGTACTGGCGTGCTCGTCTGGGGAATTATTGCAGCCGCTGGCGCTTCTGCCATCCTTGCTGCCTCCCAGCTGGCTTACCAGCTGTTGACGTATGCGGGTGCCGGCTACCTCATTTTCCTGGGTGCCCAGATGATTTATCGCAGTTTGCGCCGCGGCTCGACTGACACGGTAGTGCTGGATGTGCCGGGCAAGAAGTCACGCGTCTTTGGCATGGGGTTACTGACAAACTTGCTCAACCCGAAAATCGGGGTGTTCTATTTGGCGGTGATCCCGCAGTTCACTCCCCCGGAAGCTAACGCCCTATTCATGGGTGCGGGTTTAGCTGCGGTACATGTGCTGCTCACCCTAGTGTGGGCCAGCGTGTTGATTTGGGGTGCAAGCCTGGCTAGCCGTTGGTTGCGCAGCTCCAAGGCCGTGAGCATCATGGACCGGATCACCGGTACCGTGCTGATCGGTTTCGGGTTGCGTCTAGCCTTAACCCGCCCGTAGCGGGCACCTGGGTTTGGGCTCAGATCATGCAGCGCCCACCTCGGGCCGGCGATTAGGCTGGTCCCATGCATCAGATGCCCACACCCCCAGAGCTTGAATTCTTTGCCTCCGTCACCGTGGAGGTTGATCCGCCCATCGACATCGGGCAAACCATCGATGGAATGCGCACAGTCGTTCCGATCCGCGGCGGAAAGGTGCACGGTGCAGGGTGGACTGGACGCGTGCTCGACGCTGGAGCCGATTTCCAGCTCTACCCCAGTAAAACCACCGCATACCTGCACGCGGTGTACGTACTAGAGGCCGAAGACGGAAGTCGTCTGTTCGTTGACAATCTTGCGCTGCGTACGGGTGCTGCTGAGGACCTAGCCAGGTTGGTTAGCGGTGAACCAGTTCATCCAGACCGGATTTACTTTCGCTTTAGCCCGAGAATAACGACTGCGGCGGACAACCCTTTTGCGTGGGTTAACGACACCGTATTTATCGGTTCGGGACGCAGACTTCCCACGGCGGTCCAACTGGACTTCTTCGCGGTGCGCTAGATTCTTCGGATTAGCCGCAAGGCTGATCATAGTTTCCTTGACGCTTTTCAGAAGAGGATCTCTGAATCAACGTCACCACGTAGGGTTGACATAGATTCGAACTAATCCGGGGTGACCGATGTGGATCGTTTCATCGACAATTTACCCACGTCGCGGTGCGGTCTATGACGGATTAGCTGAGCCAACGAAAGGTCACGATGCCCTCTATCTCACGTTCACGCACCACGCTTGTCGGCGTTTTGGTTTTCACAATGCTCGCGGCGGGCTGTTCCGCGGCAAGCCTAGACTCAGAAGAATCGCAGAGTCAGGGCGTTCACGAACAGCAAGATCAGGATGCGCAATCCACGGTCGCTGCTGACAGTGTTGAGCTAGCTAATGGCTATTTCTCGGTAGACCTGCCGCAGGATTGGAGCATGCGTGAGATTGAACCGGTGTACTTTCAGTACAATCAGGAATCGGCCACCAGTGTGGAATTCCTGAATTCCGAGGGTCAGCTTATGGCCACATTGCGCACCGGAGCGGACTCTCTCGCCGAGAACGCTCTGCCGAGCATTCCGGAGAATAATATCCTCCTCGACGGCAGTAGCCTGGATTCCACCGAGGGACCACATTTCGCGTTCATTTCTGCCTCCGCAAACCCGGATACTGCCCTGATCGCGTTGACTGAAGTTAGCCCCGATCAACAGGCCGAGTTTCAGCCACAGTCCACCGCCTTTAACTATCAGGGTGGCAGTGCCAGTTTCGAACGAAAAATCGGCCCGGATGACGAGCTGACCAGTGTAGATCCGAATCTCCACGGCACGCAGCGCATGCGCGCTTACCTGGAGACTGAGGAATACGCGCAGCTGAAGACCTTAATGACGTCCTTCACCCAGCTCAAGGACGTCACGGTCGACCCACCCCAGGACCCCTCAAGCACACCGGAGGGTTAGTTCACGGCCACGCGCAAGGCGTTGTTCCATGGATCAAGGAAACGTAGTTCCGCACCCGTGTGGTGATTCGCCACCTTAGCGTGATCAAGGCGTGCGGCAATCTTGCCCAGCTCGTCCGCGGTAGGCACATTGATCAACACCTCGCCCAACCCTAAGGTGTCCTTGCGTGGGCCGGCACCGCGCGAATTCCACACGTTCATGGCCATATGGTGGTGGTAGCCACCGGCGGACACGAAGAGCGCGGTATTCCCCAAGGTTGCGGTGGCATCAAAGCCAAGTGTCTGCACGTAGAACTGGTGGGCGGTAGCCACATCGCCTACCTGCAGGTGCACGTGTCCCACTCCAGCGTTGGAGCTAGTGAGATTGGAGACCGCGGCTTCACTCAAGTGGGTATTCAAGTATTTATTCGGATCGAGGTAGATGGTGTCCATGGCTACTTCACCATTCGTCCACTGCCACTGATCGCGTGGGCGGTCCCAGTACAGCTCGATACCGTTGCCTTCCGGGTCAGTGAAGTAGAAAGCCTCGGACACCAGGTGATCGCTGGAACCAACGAAGCGTGTCTGATCAAAGCGTGCAGCCGCATAGACGGTGGCGGCCAGGTCCGACTGATTGTCGAACAGCAACGCGGTGTGGAACAGTCCAGCTTCACCCTGCGCAGGTAGCTTGAGTCCCGCGGCGTTTTTCAGGTTGATTAGTTCCGTGTTGCCACGTCCCAGCACAGTACCTTCGGCGTTTTCCGAGAGGACATCAAGGCCCAAAGCCTGCTGATAGTAGGTGGACATAGTTTTCATGTCACCCACCTTCAACTGCACAGCATTCATGGTGAGTTGGTCGGTGAGTTTATCTTCGGCGATGGTGGTCATTGTCATCCTCTTTCCGCTAGTTCCTGATTGCTTTCAAGCCTAGCAGAATTTAGTTGAAGCTTCAAGCATAAACCTACGGAGGCCTACATTACTGCACGAACAGGCCGTCACAATCGGATCTAAGTTGAACTTTAAACTAGTCAGTCGTTCAATTGGTGCTGAGGTCACTCAACAAATCACTCGCAGAACTTGGGGAAAGTAGTCCGTGCTCGATGAAAATTAAAAATAAGCTGATCGTCACACTGGCCTCGTTGGCTTTGCTAATTACCGGAACAGGTTGTTCTTTTCTGCCGTCCAATGATTCACGCGGAATTGTCATGCGGATTATCGACGGTGACACCGTGGATATGCGAATCGCAGGAAACGAAACGCGGGTTCGTCTATTAAATATCGACACCCCCGAAAGTGTGGATCCCAACAAGGCGATTGAATGCCTCGGGCCAGAGGCTACCGAGTACCTCAAAACCCTGCTAGCCCCAGGCGACGAAGTCGAGCTTGAATACGATATTGAGCGAACAGATCGTTACGGACGCACACTTGCTGGAGTGTACAAGGACGACAGTCTAGTCAACGCCGATATTGCCGCAGCCGGATTCGGAATCGCAGTGAAGTACGAACCGAATGTTAGGTTCTACGACGAGGTTCTGGCCGCTGAGCAATCGGCCAGTACTAACGCTCGCGGACTGTTCAGTCCTCAGATTGAGTGCACGCTTCCTGCTCAGTTCGAAGAAGCCTATCAAGCCTTGGATAATGTCTCACACGAACTTAGTGACGATATTGATGAAGCTGGCTCCCTTGCCGGCCAAGCCGCAGCAGCCTTAGTCATAGGCTATGGCGCAAAGTCAGCGATGGAAGCACTCACCCCAGATGGTCACCCAGTGACACATACTTTACTAACTAATCGTTTTACTGGATCAGCGGCTCGACTGACTACAGCGATGGAAACCGTAGAATCCACGGAACGTTCCCATCTGGACCAACAGGAGAAGTTGATCCAAGCCGAAGAGGCGCGACTAGAAGCAGAACGCAAGGCAAAGGCAGAAGCTGAGCGTCTAGAGCGGGAAGCAGAAGCTGAGCGTCTAGAGCGGGAAGCAGAAGCGCGCAAGCAGGAAGAACAGCGGCAGGCCGCCATTGCTGAGCAAAACCGGGCCAAGAAACAAAAACAGAAAAAGTCCACGCCGATCGCGCCCCGCAAATCGAAGCAGAAGAGCACTCCAAAGAAGACCAAATCGAATTACACCGGACCACGCTGCTACGCTCCTGGTGGCAAGACCTGGCGCCCATGCTAAGCAGCTGCTCCGAATGCCCGGAGTAAAAGGCAATACCTCCATCATTTCTTCTGCACCTTGCGTGTAGCGAGAATTTGGTAGCTATGCTGCACATCGACGGTTCTTGTCGAGAGAGTTAGCATTCCTATCAACCAAACACTGTTCGTCGGCACGATGAACTGATAGGCGCGAACCTCTTGACGGTATTTCAGCGGGCCCAGAGTAAAAATTGTCAATCTTGGGAAACAACGCGCCGGTGACGCGGATTTGTCCGATAGATCAAGGGGCGCATCGTGCATACTCGAAGCATGGAGACTTTAAAGAGCTTCGTCGAGAATTACTCGTTGGCACCGCAGATTGTTGACCACGGGAAAGTTCCTCCTGGCCTCATTCTGGAAGCTACAACCACTCGGCAGCTCGCAGTGGTGGAGTCTTTTATGCGCTACTGGTTTCACGAAACGAGTTATGGCTTCGGTGTGCAGATCACTTATCCCGGACGTAAGTATTTCCTGATTCTGCATCCCGAAAAACACCAGGGATCCAAGAGTGTGGCCATCGGAGCCATGGAAATCTCCGGATACCAGAGCGATGAACCGATACTGGAATGGATTTGGTTGCACCCGCTCTTTCGCAAGGGAACCGCCAAAGGCTCCGTCGGTGAAGGATACGCTGCCCCAGCGTTGAAGATACTACTGAACATCTTCCCGTCCCTTGAAGTGCACCTCTCCAAGACACTGGGCCCAGCGCGGCACCGAATGCGTGATCTGTGGCGGCGAGTTCACGCCACACCCGATACCGATACCCAGAGCTAAAAACTACTAGCCCCGGGGTGAGGCCTTTCGTACTTCTCTTGGCTTGGCTAACCCTTGATTCTTTTGCCTAGTACGTCACGGATTCCGCGCGCCAGATAGTAGATCGCGTCGGAGTACCAGAAGAACATAATGGTTCGTCGCCATCCGGTTCCGGGCTTTCCGATTGATTTCATCCACCGGTTGGCCGCGTACCCAGCAACAAGGACGCCCAGTGAGGAAGAAATGAGCGCGGTGGGGCTCCAGCCAGTGCGGTAGACCAGCTTCATTACTCCCCGCGCCGAATCGATTTCTTCGTCCACCGCGAGGTTCAGCCCGGTGACCAGCCCTGCACGCAGGTGCTCAAACTCCTCTGGGATCGGCTCCCCGTTGGCTAAATCAACCATCTCCTCGGGCAAACCCAGTGCCTGAACGAAGTCACGCAAGGCATGCTCATCACGTTCGGCACTCAAAGTTTGCAATGGCGCAACAGCCTCGGGCCACAGCTCTGCCAACTGGTCTAGATCATCTTGATCCACGCCCTTGAGCCAGAGTCCTAGGTCTTGCTGTAACTTAGCTGCCGGGCTGCCAGCGGCGACTGCTGGGACCGGGCGGTCACCCACCGGCATCCAGTATTCGACGGCGGCACTACCCTCGATGTTCAGGGCACCCCTGCGAGCATGAAGCTGGATGTGATACATCGCATCATGCCGGGTCAGTTCCAGCGCCGGAACCATCTTGCGGTTGAGCGTCAGTTCCACGGGCGCGCCAGTTCGAACCGCCAGCATGCCCTGGGCATCCTCGCGGACTCTCCAGCCACCGCCGTGACCCATGGCAGAAAGCGCCAATTCGCTGCGTGGCACACGTGGTCCTGCGATCACCTGCGGGGTGAGCCCCACTGGCAACTCGCCATGGATCGAGTCGTCTTCTAACCCGAGACCCGTTCCGCTGACCAAATCACCGTCAAAGTAGATGGCTTCGGCGCCACTGGCCTGAAGCAAGGCCTCACCAAGTTCAGCGGGCTTCAGCGAGGTGAACGAGAGCTCGCCGGCAGCATCAGCAGTCAGCGGCACCTCATATTCATCAATGCTCAGTTCCGCGCTCACCAGGGTCGTCTGTTCCCACACTTCGCCGCTACCGCAATACCCCACTAGGTTCAGGGCACTGAGCGCCTCAAAAACCCGCTGGTCGGCATCACTGTGCTGTCCACGAAAATGAAACTCCAAGGAGAGGACGTTGAATTCTTCGGTAGTCATAGACTTCTTTCGTTGGAGAAAATCTCACCTATTGCTCATCCTACGGGGCACAACGCGGCGGAGGCATCACCCCTTGGAGGGATAAATACGCCAAGACCGCACACGCGGTACCTCTCAGGGCTCAAGAAACAACTCCCCCTTTCCGGGCAGCTCACCTCCCCCACGACAACCGAATTTGAACAGATTGTCGGGAAAACTCAACTCGAACCCGCAGATTGACGCAACACTTCGCCAAAAGTGGTCAGCAGCGTATATTGGCAACAGAATCAGCTGCCTGCGATGTCGGGTTTTCTTCAAACTGCGGGAAAAGGATCAGACCATGTCAACGAATTTCGAGAAATTTCGCGCGGCCCGCGACATGCTATTGGATGCCCGAGAAGACTACTCGCGGGCACGGCGGGAGTTCAGTTGGCCCGAGTTCACCGACTTCAACTTCGCTTATGACTGGTTTGATCAGATCGCCCAGGATCCTCGCCGCGCAGATACTGAGGCCCTGATTATCACCGAAACCGATGGTCACAGTGTCCGGTACACGTGGGCTGAGCTTTCTCAGCGGTCCGCGCAGGTGGCCCGCTGGTTCAGCGATCAAGGTTTCAAACGCTTGGACACGATGATCGTGATGTTGGGTAATGAGATTGCCCTGTGGGAAGTCATGTTGGCCGGAATGAAATTGAGCGCCGTGCTGATCCCTTCCACCACCCAGCTGACCGGGGTTGACCTAGCAGATCGCATTGAACGAGGTCAAGCGAATTGGGTTATCAGCAATGCGGAGCAAATCCCGAAGTTCGCTCAGGTGCCAGGTGACTATCGTCTGGTGCAGGTCGGCGGAGAAACAAGCGGTGAGACCCTAGATTATGCGCAATCGCGGTATGCCGAGCCTGCTTTCCAGTTGGCTGAACCCACCGCAGCGGATGAAAATCTGCTGTTGTACTTCACCTCGGGAACCACCTCACGTGCCAAGCTCGTGCAGCACACCCAGGTCTCGTACCCGGTTGGGCATTTGGCCACCATGTATTGGATCGGATTAGAGCCCGGCGACGTGCACCTGAATGTGGCTTCCCCGGGCTGGGGTAAACACGCCTGGTCGAATTTCTTTGCCCCGTGGATTGCCGAAGCGACCATCTTTGTTTACAACTATGAGCGATTCGATGCGAAAGCACTGATGCAACAGATGGACCGCGAAGCGGTCACCAGTTTCTGTGCCCCACCCACGGTTTGGCGCTACCTGATCCAAGCCGACCTCAGCCAGCTGAAAAATCCACCCCGCAAACTGGTGTCGGCAGGTGAACCATTGAATGCCGAGGTAATCGACCAAGTACACCGGGCCTGGGGGCAGATGATTCGCGATGGGTACGGGCAGACCGAAACCACCGTACAGGTGGCGAACCCTCCCGGGGAACGCATCACCATCGGTGCGATGGGCCGCCCAATGCCCGGCTATGAGGTGGAGCTGCTTGATCCGAATACCGGAGAACCTGCCGAGCTGGGCGAAATTTGTCTTCGGCTGGACCCACGACCCGTAGGGTTGATGAAGGGGTATTTCCAAGATCCGCAGACCACTCAAGAGGCCACTCGCGACGGTTTTTACCGCACCGGAGATATCGCCGAACGAGATGAACACGGGGTATTGACCTATGTAGGGCGGGCCGATGATGTGTTCAAATCCAGCGACTACAAGCTCAGCCCCTTCGAACTAGAATCAGTAATACTAGAGCACCCAGCGGTGGCCGAAGCCGCTGTGGTGCCCGCCCCAGATCCCATGCGTCTCACCGTACCCAAGGCCTTCGTGATTCTGGCCGAAAACTACGCACCCAGCGCCGAGGTCGCCGAATCCATCCTCGGGTACTGCCGGGAACATTTAGCACCGTATAAGCGAATTCGGCGGTTGGAATTCTCAGACCTCCCCAAAACCATTTCCGGAAAGATCCGCCGGGTGGAACTGCGACACAACGAGCACGAAGCACACCGGGAGGGAAACCCGCCAGCCAACGAATACCGGGATACCGATTTCCCCAGCCTACGCGGCTCCTAATCCACCACGCACCCGGTTCCTCTGCCTGCTACGGCTCGAAAACCCAGACCAGAGTCAGAGCTGAGTACGCTGAAGTTCATGCCACGGGTGGAAAAGAGCCCAAGGAAGTTACTGCCTCGGCCCGACGCGGCAGAGCAGGTAAATTTCTAGGCTGGAAGCATGATGAAAACCAAGCTCTTCTCCACTGTTGTTTTAGCCCTTCCCCTGGCACTGACCCTGACCGGGTGCACGCTGGCTGACTCGATGAGTAACAAATACGAGGCATCGGCCTCCAAGTCGGCCAAAACCTCCGAAGAAGGAGTGAGCTCCGGTTTGCTGCCGCAGTGGGTGCCTGCCGGTGGAAGCAATGTGAAGCTCGAACAGCGCAGCACCGGCCATGAGCGGATCTTTATCATGGACTACGCCGGGCAGATACCCGCCGAATGTCCCGCGATCGACACAGTCGGGCAGCCCACGGACGAAGAACTGGCCAAAGCCTATGCCAGTGATCCGCGGACCGAAGACATGGATCCGCAAGAATTCGTCACCTTCCGCACCCTAGAGGCTGACTGGTGGCCTGAAGGGACCGAAGAGAAAACCACCAATCTCTGCGGACGCTGGTGGGTCCACCTGAACGATTCCAAGCTCTATGCCTTCGCTGCCGATGTCTCCAGTGTGGCCGAGGCGATCGTGCAAGAACGGGCGGCTACCAAGAACGAGGAAGAATCGGCGCAGTAGCAACAGCCGAGGGGTCCCCTGCTCAATGGCACAAAGACTGAGGGTGCTGATCCGTGACGGATCAGCACCCTCAGTTTTTGTTGACCCGGTTACTTCCCGAGGTACTTCTCAAACCCTGCGGGCAGGTTCAGGCTCGACGGATCAAAGTCCTCCGGAACCCCGCCCTTGCCGAAGGCCGCACCGGCTGGAGCGCTAGTCTTCTTGTTTTTAGCTTCCAACTCGGCCTGAGCAGCCTTGGCAGGATTGCCGTACTTGACCTGCTTCTTGCCCTTGCCCTTGGCCTTCGCCTTGCGTGCCGCTCCGCGACCGGAGCCTGGCATGCCTGGCATTCCGCCTCCGGAAGCCATCTTCTTCATCATCTTCTGCGCTTCGGTGAACCGTTCCAACATCTGGTTGACCTCGGAGACCGATACGCCGGAGCCCTTAGCAATACGGGCACGGCGCGAACCATTGATGATCTTCGGAGCGTTGCGCTCGTGCGGGGTCATGGAGCGGACGATCGCCTCAACCCGGTCGATCTGACGCTCATCAAACTGTTCCAACTGCTGACGGGAGATCTGCGTACCGGGCATCATGCCCAGCAGCTTCTTCATCGATCCCATCTTCTTGATCTGGGCCATTTGCGCCAGGAAGTCATCCAGCGTGAAGTCTTCTTGGTCGGCGAACTTCTTCGCCATCCGCTCGGCTTCGCCCTTGTCCCAGTTCTTCTCGGCCTGTTCGATGAGCGTCATAATGTCGCCCATGTCCAGAATTCGGCTGGCCATACGATCCGGGTGGAAGATTTCGAAATCGTCCAGATTTTCACCGGTCGACGCAAACATGACCGGCTTACCGGTCACCGAAGCCACCGAGAGGGCGGCACCACCGCGTGCGTCACCATCAAGCTTGGAGAGCACCACGCCGGTGAAGTCCACGCCCTCATGGAATGCCTGAGCGGTATTGACGGCGTCCTGACCGATCATCGCATCGATGACGAACAGCACTTCATCCGGATCAATGGCGGCACGAATATTCGCGGCCTGAGCCATCATTTCGGTGTCCACACCCAAACGACCAGCGGTATCCACAATCACGACGTCGTGCAGCTTAGCTTTGGCCTCAGCCACACCATCACGGGCTACGGCTACCGGATCACCGGTTGGGGTGTCGAATTCACTGGACACACCCGGGTGTGGGGCATACACCGGAACGCCGGCGCGTTCACCGTTGATCTGCAGCTGCTTGACCGCATTCGGGCGCTGCAAGTCACAGGCCACCAGCATCGGGGTGTGCCCTTCGGACTTCAGGTGCTTAGCCAACTTACCGGCCAGCGTGGTCTTACCGGCACCCTGCAGACCAGCGAGCATAATCACCGTGGGAGGGGTCTTTGCCAGATTGATCCGGCGGGTTTCCCCACCGAGGATGCCTACCAGTTCCTCGTTAACGATCTTGACGACCTGTTGGCCCGGGTTCAAGGCCTCGGAAACTTCGGCACCCAGCGCACGTTCCTTAATCTGGGCAACGAAGGCGCGCACCACCGGGACGGCTACGTCAGCATCAAGCAGGGCGCGGCGAATCTCGCGGACTGTACCATCAATGTCAGCCTCGGAGAGCTTACCCTTGCCACGCAGGTTCTTGAAGGTGGATGTCAGGCGATCGGAAAGTGAATTAAACACGTGCCGGGCACTTCTTTCGGTAGGTCGTGTGGTGCGTCATCAAAACGCACAGGACTCAACATACAAGAATATCAATAATCCATCCCCCGCATTGCCGGATTCGCCGCTTCGCTACAGAACTCACCGTAAAATCACATTTACGGTAGGCCTTCAGCAAGGCTGTTGAGATACTGAGGACATGGATTCGCAGCTGTTTCTCTCCCCTGCTTTGGACGTAGCACCACGCTTACTGGGCGGTCTATTAGGCGTGAACTCGCCGCAAGGTCAGGTGACGGTGCGGATCACCGAGGTCGAGGCGTATCACGGCTTGGGTACCGAAGGCCCCTACGATCCGGGCGCGCACTCTAAGGACCGCAAAACCCCACGTAATGCCTCAATGTTCGGCCCACCGGGGCATGCCTACGTCTATCTGAGCTATGGAATCCACTTTGCCCTGAATCTGGTGTGCTCCCCCGAATCAATAGCCTCAGCCGTCCTGATCCGCGCCGGTGAAGTAGTCCAAGGAATCGACTTAGCCAGACAACGCCGCTCGGTGGCAACAGAACCGACAAATCCGCCACGCAGATCCACCATCTCGGATGCACAATTGGCGCGCGGACCGGGTAACTTGGGCAAGGCTTTGGGGATCACTCGCGATACTCATGATGGGCTGAGTTTGTTTGCCGACCCCTTCGACATCCAGCTCCCATCACAGCCACCGGAACGCGTGGCACGCGGTCCCCGTGTCGGAGTGGCCGGGGTGGCCGGCAGTACCGAATTCCCGTGGCGGTTCTGGATCCCGAACGAGCCATCGATTTCCAGTTTCCGGCCCGGACGCAATGCTCCAGCATGGGTATATGACCCAAGCCAGCACTTGATCAACGGCAGCTGATCTTTCCCACTGTTAGAAATGTGCGCGGATGGCACCGGCCAAACGACTCTGGGGCTACCTGCACCAACCACTGTGCAGGTAGCCCCAGACACTCGCTAAGATTCTGCGGAACCAGTTAGCGAATCAGCTGGTAACCAGATTCTTGATGTTCGGCAACATCGATTCCGGCTACTTCAATGTCGCTAGCCACACGCCATGGAATGATCTTGTCGACAACACTGGCAATCACCCAAGTGACCACGGCGGAGAAAATGATCACCACGGTGCAAGCCACCAGCTGGGAGATCAGCAGTGCGAATCCGCCACCGTAGAATAGGCCACCAGCGGTTTCCTCACTTGGCAAGGCGATGAACCCCAAGGCGAGGGTGCCCACCAGTCCGGCTACGAGGTGCACCCCGACCACGTCCAGCGAGTCGTCATAGCCGAGTTTCCATTTCAGACCCACCGCCCAGGCGGCGGCGGCGCCGCTAATAAGCCCCAAGACCAGTGCCGCCCACGGAGCCACATTGGCGCAAGCGGGGGTGATGGCCACCAGTCCGGCGACCAGACCCGAAGCCACACCCACCGAAGATGGCCGGTTACCCCGAACCTTCTCAACCAGGATCCATCCCAGAACCGCGGCGGCGGGGGCTGCCAGAGTATTGACCCAAATCAACCCGGCCTGTTCAACAGTGGTGGCGGCACCAGCGTTGAACCCAAACCAACCGAACCAAAGCAAGGCCGCACCGAGCATAACCAACGGGGTGTTGTGGGGCTGTGGACGATCATGGAAGTTGTGACGCTGGCCGAGCTTCAGTGCCAACACCAGCGCCGCCACACCGGCGTTGGTGTGAATCACCGCGCCACCAGCAAAGTCAATGGCTTCGCCGAAGTATCCGCCAAGCACCCCCTCAGCGCTGAGCATTCCGCCGCCCCAGATCCAGAAGGCGATCGGTGCATAGACCAGAGAAACCCAAACCGGCACGAAAACGAGCCAGGCCCCAAAGCGGCTACGGTCAGCGATTGCCCCGGAAATAATTGCTACTGCGATCATCGCAAACGCCCCGGCGAAACCAACGTCCAAAAGATCCGCCGGATCGGTCTGCGCTAGCCCGAAGTCGCTGAGCGGATTGCCGATCAACCCGGCGATGGCCGGCTGGCCAGCTGAGAGCGAATACCCCCAGAGCACCCAGACCACCGCAGTGATCGCGGCGGCCGAAAAACTCATCAGCATCATATTCACGACGCCGGTGGAACGTGTCATTCCTCCGTAAAACAATCCCAGCGCCGGGGTCATTAGCAGCACTAACGCGCCGGCAATCAAAACCCATAGGCTGGCTGTAGTTAGTTCCATCTCAGCCTTCTTCCCCTCATTACTGCGTTCAGTATTTTCCTGTGCGGGGATGGCGCTTCCTTGGGACAACCCCTGCTGTATCCATCTTTGACCTCGGATGTTTCGAGTCATACGTAGATTTCGTTACGGGAGTATGACAAAGCGGGGGCATACGTAACAGTCAATGATCGTTTGTGTTTCCAGGAGGTTAATCCGCTCCAGAAAGCCATGCCTAAGCCGAGTAATAACTGCCCATAAGTACCTCGGGTTAGACCTGTTTCAGAGTCATAAGATGGGCTCGGGCGCAGTGAATATGAGTCGGGAATTACCAGATTTGGTGAGGAATGCACGCACCACGCCGACCACGCCCGGTGTCATTCCCGCGTGGTGGACGCGCGATACGGACGGCAAAACCGCACCCTGCTCGACCGGTGCCGGACACCCGGGTCTGCTGGTGATCGGAGAACAACCTGGTCACCGCGGAAACGGATTTGAGTACGACCGTTCTCCGCGCTCAAATATGATGGTTTGGTTATTGTCTTCGCTTCAGCCGACAGTTTCGCACGAGCGTTCTCAGCCTTTGGAGAAAAATGCCTGCACGCCCTGTTCTTCCAATCTTCTGCGCAGTGATCGCACTGACGCTCGCCGGATGTACCGGCGGAACCGAACCGCCACCTGCCACGGAAACTCCGATCGCTTCGGATACGCGGACCGACGAGCCCGCGGCACCGGCCACCGCTGCTCCGAGCGAGGACGTACGCGCCACCCCCGTCGAGAGTTATCTCGCCTGGCTTGCTGCGTCACGGGAACCGGACGCAGCACTGGCGTGCTCGCTGATGTCCGATGAGCTGCAAAAACGCATGATCTCCGAGTTCTCGGCAAGCCTCGGAACACAGTTCCCCGACTGCAACACGATGATCACGACAACCGCGGCCATGTACACAGCTACCGGGGCAAGCGCTGAGGTCACTGTGGAGGTCGTCTCGGAGACTGCATCGGAAGCGACGCTGTTCTCTACCTATATCGGAACCGGCAAGTGCGGGACCATCCACCTCACTTCAACTCACGATGGCTGGATGCTCACGGAACAAAGCGAGGGATGCGTCAGCTAGTCGCTCCCAGACAAGCACGAACCCCAGAGCTGTAGCGAGCCGCCGCACACCACCGCCTCTGGTAAGACGAAAGACCGGGCTCAGCGCGGCCCGCGTTTCGGCAACGACGAACTCGCGGCTGAAGCCAGCAGACGCTGAATCGGAACTCGGTCAGCGATATCGAGATCGGGTCTCTGTTCTCGTGCCCGATGACGCCGGCTTCTATTCCGGAACCAGTCAGAGCCCTGCCACTCGATGCCACTCGTTCGCCGACAGGTCACTAGCTCATAAGAACTGAACGCCGGCAACGGACTCTACGTTCGACTGCGGCGTCGTCGGGCTCGGCCCCTCGGGTTCAGCGTGTCACTGGTAGCAGACGAAGTGTGAACCCGTTGCGTGTCCAGCAGCAGCGAGACCACTTCACATCAGACCATGCCCCTCCTCGGCGCTACGTAAGCCCACACCGAAGCAGTTGCAGGAAGGCGAAGCTTGCGACTGGAGGTTTAACGTCTAGCGTTATTAACGCGCCGCGTTATATGCTTAAGTGGTGATCAGATCGTTCGGAAACAAAGACACCGAACGATTGTGGCGACGCGAACGTGTTCGGTCGATTGATCCTCGGATTCACTCGGTCGCTCTGCGCAAGCTTCGTCAGGTGGGGGCCGCAGAAATTCTCGACGATCTTCGTGTCCCGCCAGGTAACCGGCTTGAGGCGCTTAAGGGCGACCGTTCCGGGCAGTACAGTATCAGAATTAATAACCAGTGGCGGATCTGCTTTATCTGGACAGACACTGGACCAGAGGAGGTGGAGATCATTGACTATCATTGACAAGATTCCCCCCATTCACCCGGGCGAGATTCTCATGGAAGATTTCATCAAAGGGTTCGAGATTACGCAGAACCGGCTCGCGGTGGACATTGGGGTGCCACCCAGGCGCATCAATGAGATCGTTCATGGCAAGCGTGGAATTAGCGCCGACACTGCCCTGCGGCTGTCAAAGTACTTTGGCACGTCGGCAGAGTTCTGGATTAACTTGCAAAGCCACTACGAACTCGAACGGGCTGAGGACATCGCAGGGGATCAGATCGCAGAGATTGCTCCGTTGAAGGTCGCGTGAGCAAGAAAGCTATCGAAGCGGGCCATCTTCTCACCTTGTGCGATTGGGGGAGGCCGGAACTCGCCGAGCTCTTCGAGGTCGTCGATCAGTACGCGGTTGGTGCGGGGCCACGGTTCGAGGCTGCAGCGGCCATGTTCTTTCCTCCTTCGAGTCTGCGCACACGGTTGTCGTTTGAACGGGGTGCCTCGCAAATGGGCATACAACCTGTCACGTTCCCGCCTGAGTCGCTCGATAGGAACGAGGATCTGACGGATGTGGCCGCATATCTCAGTCAATGGGCGAGCCTACTTGTCGTTCGACAGTCCGACATTGGAGTCTGAGAGCGGCTCGCTTCGGCAAACGTGCTGCCAGTGATCAATGCGATGACCTCGGTCAATCACCCTTGCGAAGTGCTGTTGGATTTTTACGCGCTCTCGCGTGAGGCCGATATTACACGGCTTCGCTTCCTGTTTGTGGGTGCGGATGGAAATATCGCCAGGGCATGGTGGAAAGCAGCGCAAGCATATGACCTCAACATTCATCAAAGCTGCCCTGAAGAACTTCGTGTTGAAGGCATGCCTTGGAAAGGCGTGCTTCGTGACGCGATCCGCACAGCTGATGTTGTGATCACCGATGGACCGGGCCCAAACGCAGATCAGCTTTTTCCGTATCAAGTGACCTCTGAGTTGCTGGGCCTCACCCCAAAGGGGGCGCGGTTCGCACCATGTCCGCCTTTCGTTCGGGGGCGTGAAGTCAGCTCCGACGCGATCCTGCACGGTGCCTTTATTGGGCATGAGTTCAAGCGGTTCTTGTTGCTTGTGCAGCAAGCAGTGATGGCGCGGGCACTTGCGTAACGCTTTTAGGGGTTGGTATGTGTGGCGACGTCTGCGACTGGAGATCAAACGTCTAGTCGCGTTTCGCTTAAATCTCTAGCGCCAGCGGCCCGCCCATGAGCCCATGAGCCCATGACGATCCGCACTGATAGATTCATGGGGTGTCATTCAGTGCATTTGAGGCCTACGTGGCCGCGATTGGAGTATCCGCATCGGTGACGCCCGAATCGCAGAACAGTGACTACGAGTCGGGACTTGCGAGAATTGGCGAGGAGTACTGGCATATCAGGACCGCGCGCACTACCCCGACCAAGCCCGGTGCTTTTCTGGCGTTTTGGTCGCGCGATGAGAACGGCGTGACCGAACCCTTCTCGGCTGGTTCCGTGCATGCGGGTTTGCTGGTGTTCGTGGAGCAGCTTGGTCAGCGCGGAGTCTTTCGCTTCACCGCATCGCACCTTGCCCAGCTCGGAATCACCTCCGGCCAAGGGGCTGGCAAGCGCGGCTTTCGCGTGTATCCCCACTGGTGTACGGACTTGAATGCGACAGCAACAGCGACTCAACGTGCGCAATCGTCAGCGTTTCGAGAGTTCTAGGCACTTGAGTTTCGAAGCACCCCATTCTCGGGACCGGAACTCGCCCACTACTGTGTGCTGGCTGGGCGCTGAGCTGGTGGTGAAGGGTTGTTAACTGCAGGCCCTTCTGCGACTGGAGATTTAGCGTCTATCCGCGTTTCGGCCCTAGCTGTGCCGTTTGGAGCGGGGCTACTGTTCAGGCCTGCTTATTACCGTCCGTCAGTCACCCTGCTACGATGATTAACATCATGATCAGCCCGTTGCCGGAAGGCGCGGGCTGATTTTCTTTCAGCAGGAGATGTGAACTTCGAGTACACGAAATTCCTCGGATCTATCGAAGCAATGTCTCCGGTCGTATCGCAGGCGTCGATATAGTGCCAGCCTTTTTCGACGGTGCTCGGAACCGCTTTCCGAAAACCACGTTCCATCTCACGGATCTGAGTGCTCTCCCCGTACAGTCGGCTAGCCTAGTCGAAATCCCCGTCTGGCATTCCGCGATTCGGGTGACTCCGGAGCTGCTACCCGCAACCATTCAAGAAATTGCCCGATGTCGTGAGCCTGGAGGAAGTCAGATCCTCGGGTTCTTCGAAGGTCGACAGGTTGGACGCGGGCCGACCTTGGCTCTCGATCTCACGCTGCAAAAGCTTCCAGCTCAACCCTTGGCCTGAACTTCAGATCAGCGGTTTGGTGGATGTGGCCGCGTACCGACAAACTGCGGGATTGATGCATCTGCGGCCTACTACGTTTATTTGGAGTATCGCACTATTGAATCATGGCGAATGAACTTGAAGACCTCAGGCAGGCGCTGGCTGAATTGACAGAGCGGGTGGCGCAACTTGAATCTGACCGAAATCGCAAGCCTCAAACCTCGGCTTCAGTACCAGTGCCTGACGAAGAGCAGTTCTGGGCATTGCATGGGCTGCGGGAACGACTAGCAGACCACCCACGCACGGCGGATGGCGCGGTGATGATTGTCGGCAGCCTCACTTTGACCAGTGGCGCGCCGGTGGCCTGGCAACAAAGTGCCGCTAGCAGCGGTTTGCTCGAAACAGACTGGTCAGACTTCGCCGCAACGTTCAGTGCGCTCGGGCATCCGGGACGCCTGGAGCTCATCAAGCATATTCTCTCGGGAGTGCACGGGACCGCGGAACTCGCTGAAGTTGCGTCGCTGGGATCCACCGGAAAACTGCACCATCATCTCAGACAGCTCGTGGCAGCTGGATGGGTACGGCAGAGCGGTCGCGGTAGCTACGAAGTTCCGGCAGCCCGCGTCGTTCCGCTGCTCGCCTGCCTGACGGGAGCGGAACGATGAAACGCGGACTCCTGGCGAGCTACCGAGTACGCGGCCCGCGATATTTTGCAGCAGCCGGGATCCTCATCGGTAACGCAATCTTTGGCCGGTTCATCACGGCAGATGCGGCTGCACCCTACCGAACCACGGTGGTGCTGGAGGCAATGGCAGTGGCAGCGCTCTGCGTGGTCCTAACCTACACCGGTCCGCGTCTGTTAGTACCAGTGCCCTCACGAGCAGTTCTTGCACCGATCATTGGACGGTGGCAGGCACTTAATAGCCCGGGGTCCGCGGTGCCAAGTCACGGCGTTCGCGCCTACGTACAGGCCTACGCGATTGACCTGGCATATGACGAAATCCACGCGCCGCGTCCAGAATTCGGTAAGCGGACGATGCGCGATCCGAATCAATACCCCGCCTTCGGGCAACCGGTGTACTCCATGATCGAAGGCACTGTGGTGCGTGCGTCGGATTGGCGGCGGGATCATCTGGCCCGATCGAACATGTGGGGCGTTACCTACATGATGATTGAGGGGGCGCTTCGAGAACTTGGCGGTCCCGGATTTGTGATCGGCAACCATGTCATCATTCGCAGTGATGACGGTGTCTATGCTGTTCTCGCGCACCTGAAGCAGGGGTCTGTGAGAGTGGCTGTTGGTGAGCGTATCGCGGCCGGTGTGCTCGTGGGCTATTGCGGTAACTCGGGCAATAGCAGCAAACCCCACGTACATGCGCAGCTGATGGATCGCGTGTCGTTCTGGACTGGTCAAGGCCTTCCGATGCACTTTTCAAACGTCGTGGTTGACGGACCAGCTAGCGGCTCCATCGCGACGCTTCCGGAGAACGGCAAACATCTGATCGCGCATTCCGAGTAAGCAGCCACTGATGCGTGCCGTGGGGTCGGTCGGCAAGAAGTATCGCTGAGGCACGAGCAGAATGGGGTTAGTAGTTCGCTCCAGCGCTTGCTGAACGCAGCGGCCGCTGCGTGAAACTAGAGAGTTATTCCTATACTCCCCCGGGCGCGGCCCGATGCGAGCCGATAGGCCGGTGAACCGTCTCTAAGGTACCGGTGTCGCCTCCGGTTGCAGTGCGGCAAGATACTTGGCGAACCCTTCATTGACCCGGCCTTCTAACCGTCCGGAGGTCACCACTTGCAGACGTTCACTGCCCACCACCCGATAGTTCGCGGCACGTAAATCTTCAATGAGTTTCACATCCTCGTGCGCGGTCAGCGCGGCAAATCCTCCCACCGCCAGATATGCCGAGGCAATGACTCCTAGGTTCGCCCCGTGAATGTGCTGGTGCCCGGCTACTGGTTGATAGGCGGCTTTCCATCGTGCGAACCGCTCGGGGTCTAAGTCGCTGTATTCCGGCTCCACGGTCCCGGTGACCGCTTGTGCCCCGTGGCGGTGGAGCAATGCAAATTCTTCGAGCCAGTGCTCGGGAACCCGGGTGTCGGCATCGGTGCTGGCAAGCCACATTTGCTCGGCTGCGATCTGTGTCGGTATCCGTTGCAAGGCGCAATCCACTGCCAGTGCCCGCGCCGCGCCCACGTTATGCCGGTTGGTTCGTACCAGGGTGAACCTCGAATCGCGGGCACACATCTGGGCGACTAACTGCTCACTGTTATCGGTGCAGGCGTCACATACGACCGTGCAGGACAAGTGCACTGCGGGATGTAACCGGGCGAAGTGATTCATTGTGTCTCTGATGGATTCCAAGCACCCGTTCAGTAGCTCCTGCTCATTGTGTGCTGGCACGACGATGGCAATCGCCGCTAGTTTTCTGCTCATTGTTGACCCCCGGGTTTGGCGAGGATTTCGACCATGAAATCCTTTTCCTCATGGATCACCAGCCGGTCCCAGCCCAGTTCTTCAGCTACTTTGTGAACATCCCGCCCATCCAGCGGCCACCCCTCGATGGGATGTAGCCAGTGACAGAGTGCGAGGTGGCCGCCGGGTTGGAGGGTTTGGGAAATCTTGTCGAACACTTGGGCTAGCTCATCGGCGGCGAGGAAGTAGCCGATCTCGCTGAACACCACCAAGTCCACCGATTCTGCCGGTAGCGCGGGCCACTGCCGGGGAATGACGGCATGCTCGAAGCGGACCAGTTCGTTGGGGCCCACCTCCTGCCGGGCCTGATGCAGCGCACGTTCACTGGCATCCACGGCGACCAGTTCGGCGCTGCGTTGGGCGAGGGCAGCGCTCTGAACCCCGATCGAGCAACCCAACTCCAAGGTGCGGGCGTACTGTGCTGCGGGTAAGCAGGCGAGCAAGATCTGCTGTTTACGCCGTTCGTAGTCGCTGCTGCGGTAATCCCACGGATCGGGGCGTTGTCGATAGAGGCGTTCGAAGACTGTGCTCGCTGATTGAGCATCGCGTTGCCCGGGTCGAGTACAGCGGAAGAACTCCTGCCCTGCCAGAAAGTGTTCACGAACCCGCGCAGGCAGGATCGCCTCGTCACCTGGCTGGGCTGAGAGTGGTTCGATCTGCGAAGTGTGGGCTCCAATGGCTCGGTGCTTGGCCTTTGCTGCGGTGCGATCCAGTGGCAACCGATGCCAGTGCTTCCACCGTGTGTCGTGCTCCGGTTCGGCCCAATGCCAATACCAGATGGGGAACTCTAGATGCCAGAGGCCACGTTCGGAGGCTAGGCGGCCCGCGAGGTTGGCGAGAGTTTCATGATCCGGATGACCGTCATCCCGGTAGGTGCTAGCGATAATGCACCCGGTGTCCCCGAGTGTTGAGTGGAGCACGATCTCAATCTGGTCGACATATTCACTGAGCATCCCGTCCGGAAAATTCCCGAACTTAATGTCTAATAAGCCTGGACCGGGTGCGGAAGATTGCAGAGCATCCATGGCATGGACCATCTCGGTTTTCCGCCGTTCGGTGAGCATGGCAGCGCTATGCGTCGGAGAATCTGGGTGGGATCTTTCGCCGAAGCTACATAACAGCACCTGGACCTGGATTCCGCGTCGCAGCGCGAGGTTGATTAAGCCGCCGGCTCCCAGAGTCTCATCATCCGGGTGAGCCACCAGGACCACAAGCCGCTCGGCGTGCGCAAAGAGATCATCCGGTTCAATTTTGGTAATCTCACCCAGCCCGTGTTCGACCCATTCTCTGGCACTGGTTCCCCGCTGGGTGTGGCTGAAGCTCACCATGATTCCACGTCTCCTTTCTGCCGCTGATCCAATAGCATTTTCCCGAGCACCGCATCGTCACGTGCCGCGTGGTGTTGACGTAGATACACGCTCAGATCGGCCACGCGCCGGGCATGTGGCTCATCAAAGGCTAAGGGTGCCGGGCCTGTGGCGTGCGCATGGAGCTGGATGATTCGTTCGCAGATCTGCGCTATCGTCCCGCGTGCCCGGTAAGCTTGGACCGCGCCCAATTCACCCAGATCGGCCAGTGTGGCCGCATCCTTGAGAGTGCTTGCGCCGGCTGCCAACAGCCGGTCTGCTTCGCCCAGCCACGCTAAGGCCAGCTGATCCGGTTCTCGGCTTTCGGCTCGGTGCAGCAGGTCGCGGAAGATCCCGACGGCTGCACCAAACCAGCAGGCGGCTACCCCGACCCCACCAATCGCGAACCCTGGTCGTTGCAGATACCATCCGGGCTCCTCTACCGCCTCGGCTCGGATTTGTTGGAATTGGACGGGTCCGCTCGGGATCCGGTGCAGCCCGTGACTCACCCACGGTTGCGGTACCCCGATGATTCCCGGATCACGCATGTGCACTGCGAACAGTGCCCGCCCATGTTCCGTATGTGCGCTGACTAAGGCCCGGTCAACAGCTGTTGAGAGTGAGCACCACGGTTTGGTTCCATTCAATATCCAGGTGTTGCCGACGTGCTCGGCCTCCAGACGCATCCCTTGGCCTTCGGCCGCATACACTGCCCAGCTCCCGTTTGCGGTCCAAGGGATGGACGCCTCATAAAGGATTGCGGCGGCATCCAAATGTGGTTCCAAGGCCCGTGCCGCGCTCAGATCCCGTACCGAGACGCTGGCCAACAGCTCCCATAGCTCACGTGTGTGTCCATTCCCGGGGGTCGGTGGCGGGTAGGCGTCCTCGGCGAGGATCTGCAGAATCGGCTGCGGATCGCCCGCTGCATTCGCGGCGGCCTCCAGTATCAGCTCAGCGGTGGGCCAGCTCTCGGCGGTGGGCACCACTCCGTTGCTTGTTTTCGCTGCGGCAAAAGACACTAATGCGGTTCTCACCGATCTCCTGTCCTTATCAATGGGCTGGGAATCCTTTAGTTTAGGTGCTAGTGGGAGCCGGCTTTAGCTTCCAAGTCTCTGGTCCAGCGCTTAGTGATCGCTTGAATCACCGCCGCGCTGGCGCCGGAAATGATGGCGAAAGTCAGCACCTTGCCTAGGGTTGATTCCTGCTGAACTTCGGGATTGTTCGGTGCCGGAGGCTGCTCACCGGTCACGGTTTTCCATAGCCCGCTAACGACTTTGGTTCCTAACCAGCCGGTGAGTAAGGAGAGGACGGTTCCAAGGATCTTGACGAGTATTTTCATGATGCACTCCTTCATTCTCAGGGTGAGTTGCTAGCATTCCCGGGTTTTTACAGCGGTTTCGGGGCCGACTGCCCTACGGCGGGCACGGCGGATCGATGGGTTGTGAGGCACGCTTGTGTCCGGTGACGGAACCCGTTCTAGCTGGCCGCAGCCGACAACTTGGGACCGGATGACGCGGCGGGGTGCCGCACGTAGCCCAGACGGTCGTGAAGGATCGCAGTGACCGCCAAGATCCCTCGTGTGCCGCACGGGAATCCCGGTTACGCCGACCAACGTTCTGGTTCAGCCCCGCTCTGGCGGTGCCGCAGACGGAGCAGAGTACCGCATCCACATTATTGGGCGTGATGCTCTGTGCACCGATCTGTGTCCGTGGCCTGTGTCCCATTTGTCCGTCCTTTCCTGCTGCACACTAATCTGCCGTGCCACTTGGTCAGAAGCCAGTACTCCTAGGAAGCTTTGTGGTTAGTCGCGGAGGCGAGGAAAGAAGCTGGATGTGTGATCCTTATGCTGGGTGTGCCTGATCGGTCAAGGATTCACTGGTGCGATGCGCTCACATTCGACTGCTCCTCCCGCAGGTGGGCGAGGCAGTGTTCCAGGTAAGCCCCGAACGCTTCCAATCGGGCACGACCTTCACCCGCGTCACCGGCGGTCAAGGGACGAGGGCATCCGATGCGCGCCACAGGCTCAGGACTGCAGACGCAAAAAACCATAAATCGCTGAAAACGGATTCCACCCTCTCGGCGAGCGCACAGTCGTCGCAAGTGCGTTCGCCGGTAGTTTGAAGCCCCGGGCCTTCCCGTAGGCGCGGCTAGCTCTGGCCACGACTCGAAAATATCGGTGCCCCGGCTACGGGGTCATCACCACCTTGATGCACTGATCTTCCTTCTTTTGGAAGGTCTCATACATCTTCGGTCCTTCTTCGAGGCTCACCTGATGGGTCACCAGATCATCCAGCCCTAGCGGGTCTGCCGAGTCCTCGGTGAACGGCAGCAACTGCTCCGTCCAATTCTTGACGTTGCATTGCCCTTGGCGCAGTTGAATCTGCTTATCGAACATCTCCAATAGCGGCATGGGCGTCGCCGCGCCGGAATACACCCCACTGAGCGAAATGGTGCCTCCGCGGCGTACTGCGGAGATCGCAGAATGGAGCACCACGGTGCGATCCACCGACATGGTTTCCATGGCTTTTTGCGCCACCGGATCGGGAAGCAACCCGACAGCAGATTGCAGAAGGGAGGCTCCCGGGGAACCGTGCGCTTCCATACCGACGGTGTCCAGTACCGCATCCGGGCCGCGTCCAGTCATTTCGCGTAACTGGCCCACGGTGTGTTTGGAGAAATCCATGGTCTTTATTCCGTGACGTGAAGCCATGGCGCGGCGCTCAGGCACCGGGTCGACCGCGATGACCTCATGTCCCAAGTGAGCTCCGATCCGTGCCGCTAACTGCCCTACCGGTCCCAGACCAAATACCGCCAGAGTTCCACCGTCTGGGACATTGGCATACTCCACGCCTTGCCATGCGGTGGGCAAAATATCGGATAAGAAAAGGTAGCGGTGATCGGGCAGTTCCTGACCCACTTTGATCGCCCCGTACTGTGCGTGAGGAACTCGCAGGTACTCGGCTTGTCCCCCGGCCACCTGACCATACAACTCCGAGTAGCCAAAGAGGGCCGCACCCTTGTCGAACTTTCGGACTTGGGTGGTTTCGCACTGCGATTGCAGCCCGCGGCGGCACATCCAACAATCCCCGCAGGCAATGTTGAAGGGGATGACCACGCGGTCCCCCACCGATAGTTCGGTCACTTCCGAACCGACTTCTTCCACGATCCCCATGGCTTCGTGTCCCAACACATCACCTTGGTGCATATAGGGGCCAAGCAGCTCATAGAGGTGGAGATCCGAACCGCAAATGGCGGTGGAGGTGATGCGCACGATCGCGTCCGTTGGTTCTTCAATCCGTGGATCGGGAACCTCACGATATTCAACTTGTCGTTTTCCTTGCCAGGTCAGTGCTTTCATCTGGATTGCTCCTAAATAAGGACAGTGTTCAAGACGATACGTATGCCGCCCGATGGACCGACTTCGGCTGCAGTTCCTCGGCTCACGCAATGCTGCGAGACTTCCACAGCCAGAGAAGGCGGACAAGACGGATCGGGAAAGTCTGCGGCTACACTCAGAAAACCTAAAAAAGGTCGCAACAGTTGGTGACAGGATCCTGCGAAGTATCTGGATCCGCTGGCGCATCCTGATCACCTGATCTTACCGTGAAGGGTCGAACCTACCGTTGCTGAACCCGGCAATCCAACCTTGGCGGAGGTACCCCATTCGCACACCAGATCCAGCACAGCGCACCGTAGGCCTCGTGGCCGATCCCGGGATTGCCCAAGCACTGGCTGGAAAAATACGGAAACGGCTCGAACGTTTACTGCACCGGGAAGATCACCACGCTCACCAATGGGTGGTCGAGGTAGACCCCCTAACCCTTCCCTTGGATGACTCCGGGCAGGTGCTTTTGAACGAGCATGTGGCTATGTTGCGCGAAAAGTTTGGGTGGGATTACATCATCTACCTCACCGACATCCCGCAGTATCGCCATGAACAGCCGGTCAGCCGGATCATTAGCCGAGCCTATGGGGCGGCGACTCTAGTGGTGCCCAGTCTCGGGTTTGCGCTTCCCCGCAACGTGTCAACCGTGGTTATGGAAGTCCTCCGTGAACTCTCTGGCATGGAACCCCAGCTAACTCCTCCGTCCCGCTTAGCTCGCACACTCTCGGTGCGCGGCAGCATCCAAGAACCGCAGACCGATGGGCAGAGCGGGGATCGATATGAAAGCATTCGGGGTTTGCGCGGACGCATTTTCTTGGTCAGCGGAATGGTGCGCAGCAATCGGCCCTGGCGGCTCGTTCCCCGTCTATCCTCGGCGCTCGCCGGAGCGGCGGCCACCGGCGCCTTTGGTGTGTTCTACACCAGTATCTGGTCCATGGCAGATTACCTCAGTAGTCTGCGGCTAGCTTTTATCACCCTAGTCAGCATCCTTGTACTCAGCTTGTGGCTGTTATTCCATAACCGGCTATGGGAGAACCCGCATGGGCAGCGTCGCAAGGAACGAGCTGTTCTCTATAACGTCGCCACGGTTCTCACCCTCATTATTGCGGCCGCGGCGATGTACTGTCTGCTGTTCTTGGCGCTCCTTCTGGGTTCCCTCGTTGTCATTGACCACGAGTTCCTGGCCTTCCAGCTCGATCACCCGGTGTCTCCGAGCGAATACGTCAATCTCGCGTGGCTGGCCGCGTCTTTGGGCACGCTGGGCGGTGCCATTGGTTCGAGCTTTGATGAGGTCGCTTCGGTGCAACAGGCCACTTTTAGCCAACGCGAATACGAACGCCGATATTTGCGTCTGCAGTCCGAAGAATCCGATGATCCCGAAACCAAGAATTTGTGACAGTTCGGTGCTTCTTGAACGTTCCCCATGAATCTAGCCACATGGTTGAGAGAGTGGCATAGCTGTCCTAGCGTGAAATATCCGAGCAGTCATAAACCCCGCTTAGGAGGATTACGATGAATATGCCCGATCCAACCTCACCGGCCCACAACAATCAGCTGTCCTTAGATAATCCGGTCGACCGTTACCCCAAAATCTCCCCACCCAAGCAAGACCAACCCGAACCCGGATTAGATGCCAAACTCGAGCCGCAAGCCGACCATGGTGAGCAGTCCTACGTGGGGACCGGCCGGCTTAAAGGTCGCAAAGCCCTCATTACCGGCGGTGATTCCGGGATCGGCGCGGCGGTGGCTATTGCCTTCGCCCGCGAGGGTGCCGATGTAGCCATCGCCTACCTGCCCGCGGAAGAGGAAGATGCGCAAAAGATCATCTCGGTGATTCAACAAGAAGGCCGCACCGCGGTGGCGCTGCCCGGAGATTTACTGGAATCCAATTACCGCAACGAGCTGGTTGACCAGGCCGCCAAAGAACTGGGTGGCCTCGATATTTTGGTCAACAACGCTGGCAAGCAGATTGCCGTGGAGCAAATCGAAGATCTGAGCGACGAACAGGTTTTAGAAACCTTCCAAGTGAACATCTTGGCCATGTTTACGCTGTCTAAGGCCGCGTTGAAGTACCTCCCCGAGGGAGCCAGCATCATCAACACCACCTCGGTGCAGGCTTACGAGCCTTCTCCGGTGCTGTTGGATTATGCCTCCACGAAGGCCGCAATTAACGCCTTCACCAAGGGACTGGCAACTCAGCTCGCACCGCGTGGGATCCGGGTCAACGCCGTGGCACCGGGGCCGATCTGGACTCCGCTTCAGGTCTCTGATGGGCAGCCAAAAGATAAGTTGCCAAAGTTTGGGCACAATGTGCCGCTGGGTCGCGCCGGACAACCCGTGGAACTCGCAGCGGCCTATGTCTTCCTCGCCTCCCCCGAATCCAGCTATGTGGTGGGCGAAACGCTGAACGTGAACGGCGGCAGGTCCACCCCCTAAAGCGTGCCTACATACCCCCGAGCTCTCAATGCTCAACAGATGAGGAGGAATGACAATGAACAGAAATGGTGAGCAGGGACCAATTGCTGCCAAGGATGCGCAGTCGGCCAGCGAGCGCGAACGCGATGCTGGTGCCACCTCGAACCCCGATCCGCAGGAACAGAAGATCACCGGGCTAGAACCCGGTGGCGGTGTACCCCCGGGTGAAACACCACCAGCCGAAGGGTCCATGAGCCAGGATCAGGGGCACGAGGAATAGCCGGGTATCCGCGGCCCAGCGCCCGTCCGATCAACCTGAGCGAAACCTCAAAAAATAGGCGGACCCTCGACAGTTCTGGCTGCACTTCATAGCGTGGAAAGTGTCGCGCAGGAAGCTGCGAGAGCTCCAGCCGATACTCTACTCACGATGCGAATAGAACGGGTGATAACAACCCAACATCTCCACAAAAGCACGATCTAACTACTGAACGGCATCAAGGAGAAGTTATGAAGACCGCACGCGAAATGAGGACCGACAATGCCAAGTGCATTGGCGAAAACGAAACTCTAGAGGCCGCTGCCCAACTGATGGCGCAGCTCGACGTGGGCGCCCTACCCATCTGCGGGGAAGATAACCGACTAAAGGGGATGGTGACCGACCGCGACATTGTGCTGAAGACAGTCGCTCAGGGTAACGATCCGCGCTCGGTACTCGCCGGCTCACTGGGTGAAGGCAAACCGGTGACCATCGGCGCCGATGACAGCATCGAGCTAGCCATCACCACCATGCAGGAGCACCAGGTCCGCCGCCTACCGGTAATTGACGGACACACCCTGATCGGGATGCTCTCGCAGGCTGACATCGCTAAAAACTACCCCGAGGATCGGGTAGGTGATCTGTTGAGGTTGATTTCCTTCGAATAAAAGCTCGCTGCGAGATTCCCCCTAGTTTCGCAGCATCTTTGCTTAGGTCGGCTTCGTTTCCCCCAAGGCGGAGCCGACCTTCTCTTTTCAGCTAAGGAGTACTACCATGACCGATCCGGCGATTAAAGCCTTGATTCTGACCTGTACGCTCTCCCCCTCCCCCAAAGACTCTAGTAGCGAGCTCATCGCCCAGCAGGTTGCCGACAAACTCGCGACTCACGGGGTGCAAAGCGAGACATTCCGGTTAGTGGACTTCAATGTGAAACCCGGGGTGCTTAAAGATATGGGGCCCGGCGATGACTGGCCGATGTTCCGAGACAAGCTTCTGGCCAGCGACATTTTGGTGCTCGCCAGTCCAATTTGGGTGGGGCATCCCTCCAGTGTCGCCCAACGCGTGTTGGAACGCTTAGATGCCGAACTCGCGGAAACCGATGACCAAGGCCGCCCGATCCTTTTCGACAAGGTCGGCATGGTTGCGGTGGTCGGCAATGAGGACGGGGCGCACCACGTGATCGCCGAGTTATCCCAAGGTTTGGCCGAAGTTGGTTTCACCATTGCCGGCCAAGGATCCACCTATTGGGTGGGCGAGGCCATGCATACCACCGATTATCAGGACTTAGAGCAAACCCCCGAGGTCACCGCCAACGCCACCGATATTGCCACCAGGAACGTTGCACATCTAGCCAAGCTATTGCGTGCTCAGCCCTTCCCGGCCGAATAATTCTCGGCTACCGAGCAACCGATCAAAGACATCCCACGCTCCAGCCGGTTCCTCACCGGTTCTGGAGCGTGGGATGTGGATTTTGTCGTCTTTTACCTGTTGGCGAAGTCGGGTAGCTCAACCACCGGGGTAATCACCACGTCATACACCTTCCAGTCCACCTCACGTAACTCCTTTTTCAGCGAGTTGAGTTGCCGAAGACTGATCTGCTCAGCGGAGGGAACCACGAAGACTTCCACATGCATGACTTGGCCCAGCTCTCTGGCACGGATCGCCGACTCCTTGACCCACGCAACGCGATCCACGGTGCGTTCAAGATCAGCCAGCACCGGATGCGCTTCCTTACCATCTATGCCGCTGGCTCGACGATCAAGCAGATCCACGGTGGCCGAACGGGTGTTCTTCACCCCATCCAAGATAATTCCTGCGGAGATGACCAATGCTGCCGCGCTATCAAGCCACCACAGGCCAATGGCAATCCCGCCCACACCAACAATCGAGGCCACATTGGTATGCCAGTCAGCCTTGGCCATGGAAGCATCTGCGTAGAGCAGTTTATTATGCAGTGGCTTGGCCGCCTTGATCTTCAAATGCCCCAGCACAATCGCCGGGGCAGCAATGAAGGCCATAACCGCCATCATCAACCATCCCTGCCAGATGGTGTACCCAAACAGGTTCATGGTCCCGATCGTGGGATGCTCCGCTTTCAGTAACGCCGACACAGCTTCGTAAGCGAGTATCACACCCACCGTGAGCAACGCGACCCCTGCCACTAAATGCCCCGCCCCCATGGACCGGTGATAGCCGTAGGGATGGGAGGGACGGCGCGATTTGCGGGTGAACTGCAAAGCGATCAGAAACGCCAGTTGTGGCAGCACCGAGAGCATATCCTCAACCCACGCGGTACGCATCGCCTGCGAGTTGCCGACCACCAGCGCGACCAGAGTGACTGTACAAGCCGCATAGCCAATACTGATCCATTCCAAGCGGGCGGCCTTGCGCAACTGGTCGCGTTGCTCTGCTGGCAGGTGGGTTCCATAACGCTGGCTCATGTCGTGTGCCCCCGTTGGTCGAGGAAGTATTCCAGTTCGGACAGGAAGGCGTTCTCCCCCGGACGGACCAGAATCACCAATTTCACATCTTCACCGAGCGCATCCACGGTTTCCCGGTACGCGCGGGTGAGCCCTACCTGATCGGTCCACGGTGTTTTGCTGCTGATTCCACCGACCACCAAATCCAGCTGCCCTGTCTCAAGCTGCTTGACCAAAGTTTCCTCCCCGGCCACTACGAATTCTGGTTCGGTTTCCAGATGTTCGGCGAAGTCCCGCACCAGACTCACCTCGCTACCGGAATAGTCGCTGCCCTGAATATTAACGAAATCCGGATTGGGAGATAGTCCTACCCGCAAGGTGTGCGCCCGCACTCCCTCTAAAGTTCCTTCCGGGTCCACAGGTAACTGGGCGCATCCGCAGACGGCCAACATTAATGCGCATCCGACGCCGATTACCGCAGCATATGCGCGGGAGAAATATGTACTACCCATGTGCTCTGTCCTTCCGTCACGACACCGCGCTTCCACACAAACCCCATCTGCCGCTAAGTTAAGCCACTAACCAGCCCACTGCCTACTGATCTCGGCAAACAATCAGGAAACCCGCAACCCACTAGCTCTTTCAAGGCCCCGTGCGAACCATCTGTGAGACCCAAACCTAGCGGTTTAGCGCACCATGGAGCGCAACAGTGTGGAGTAGATCCGCTGATGCGTTTCGGCGAGCGCTTGGCGTTGGATTTTCCTTTGCGCGGAATCCATGCCCGGGAGGTGGGTTCTGCGCAGTTGTTCTTCAATCGCCGTGCGAAGGGAGGATTCCAAGATCTCATCCCCGTCCCAGTGATAGGACAGTAGCGAAGGGTGCTGATCCAGATAGTGCCCACAGTCCGGGACAATGACTTTGGTGCCCACATCCAACGCCGCCTCTAACCAACCCGAATGGGTGCCAAAGCGGTAAGGGAGCACCGCAATATCCAGGGAGGCTAAGTATTCGAAGAGTTCGGTTTCCGTAAAGTATTCGTGGGCTACCAGGATCCAAGTTCCCTGTTCGTGCCCAGCGAGCAGGTGTCGGGCTAATTCGGGGCGATACTCCGAGTTTTGCGGGTCGAGAATCTGCCGGTGAATGTTCACCTGTAGTTCCGTATCTGCGATGCGCTGCACAATCCGGGCCAAGGGGTCAAGTATGGATGGGGACATATTCTCCCGCAAACCCTTCAAATGCACCCCGATACGTCGCGGTGTCTTCCCTTGGCCGACTGCTGCACGGTGAGCGCGAAGACGATCCATGGTGGGGAAATCCACCACATGCGGGTGCGGTAAGACAAAAGTTTCGCGGCCCCACTGGCGCAGAATTTCGGCCGCGGCCCCGTCGGTGAGGGTGATGAGCGCGTCCGCCGCAGGGATCAGCACATTGAGTAGCTCTAGATGTGCCCGCCGGTCCTGCTGATGCGGGTTGTATAGATCGTGGACCGTATACACCAGCGGCTTGCCGTGCGCCCGAAGTTGCTCAATGCAACGTGTGAGGGTCTGCGGATCCAGAGCATCAAAGCCGAAGTGCACATGCATGAGATCGAATTCCTGATGATGTGCAGCAATCCACGTTGGGCTGAGCATCAGTGGGGGCCACCGCAGTCTCTAGCCGTGGTTCGGTTTCAGAACTGGCCACAGTCAAACAGCACCATGAGGCACACTCAATGATTTGGATGGAACACTCAGATTCGCGCCCAGATCAGGGGGCTTAACCTTAGGAAAGGGTGGGAGTTTGCCGCAGGGTTTCCCTCTCGCCCCTGCAGCGGAGTAACGTCCGAAGTGAACGGTTCTGGTTCACCAACCAACCGTCGCAGGTTTCAACCTCACTGCAAAGGAGAAACAATGACGAATAACAAGAGCACTCCGGCCAGCAAAACCCGGAAGGAAAATGCAGAATCGGGTTTCGTTGCCACCGCAGAATTGCGTGATTCATTGCAGTTAGTCCTCGTTCAGTTGCTGGATCTGCAACTGGTAGGCAAACAAATCCACTGGAATGTGGTCGGCCCCAACTTCCGCGACTTGCATCAGAACCTTGATGAGATTGTTGACATTGCCCGGCGTGGATCTGATGAGATCGCCGAACGTATGCGTGCTATGCACGTCACCCCGGACGGGCTGGTGGGCACTATCGGTAAATACACCGAGTTGGATCAGCCCACTAATGGCGAGATTCTGACCACCACGGCAATCGATATCGTGGTCAAGGCGCTGGAGTCGACCGTCGGTGTCATGCGTAAGGTTCACGATCCCGTGGACGAAGCTGACCCAACCACCGCCGATATCCTGCACGAATACATTGCCGCCCTGGAACAGCAGGCATGGTTCATCAGCGCGGAAACACGCAAACCATAAAGCGATAGTTCCACTAGCTCTGGGGGTCGAAGCATCTGCTTCGACCCCCAGAGCTTTGTCTTTAGCTGCCACGCTACATTTGCATTTCCGCGTGCGCGTTTTCCAGCAGGTGGCTTATGGAACCCCGGGCGAAGGCCGCGCGTTGCCGCACTGCCCCGTTGCCGGTTTCCAGCAAATTGCGCAAGGAATGAACCGCGAAATCATAGTCCTTGCTCTCCCGCAAGGCCGGTTCCGTCAGTTTCAATAGACGCCGGGCCAGATCGCGGGTGGAAATCGTGGCACCATTTCGCGGATCCAACTGGTTAGCATGAACCCCATTTTTGGCCGCTTGCCATAGCGCTAGGTCCAGCATCTCCGGGTAGAACGGCTCTTCTGGGGTAATTGATTCAATGGCGGTGTCCACTAAGGCCCGGGTCAGGACCGCCAAGAGAACCGAGTCGTGGGCGCGCATCTGCGAATCGGCCACCCGAAGCTCAATAGTTGGATAGTTTTCAGACAACCGGATCCCCCACCCAATATGCCCCAAATCGGGTACCGCCTCGGCGGAGGCCAACCGGGCCAGTCGGCTCTCGTAATCGGCAGCATCACCAAAATGCGGCGGAATACCCTGAACCGACCACTTGCGATAGTGAATGGTCCGCCACGAAGAGAACTTACTATCGGTCCCATGCCAGTACGGTGAATTGGCGGCCAATGCGCAGAGCAGCGGAAGCCACGGGCGCAGGAAGTTCAAGGCCTTCACCCCAGCCTCTCGATCGGGAATAGACACATGAATATGCAGACCGCACATGTAGTGTTCATCAGTAATTCCGGAGAGAAATTCACCAATCTCGTGATAGCGCTGATTATCGGTCAGGACAGGCGCCTGATGCGGAATCATCGGGGCTGAGCCGAGCCCGGCGACCCGCAGATTCTCGCGTTCCGCGTGATACGCCAAGGCCATCCGAAAGTTGCGCAATTCGCTCAGCGCCTCGGTCCGGTCCTGACAGACGGTACTGGCGTATTCGATTTGGCAGGCCAACAATTCTTGCTGGACTTGCCCGGCCCGCTGCGCGGCTAAGAGTTCCTGAAAGGGATCATGACGTGGTTGGGCCGGCATCCCGGTTTCCGCGTCAAAAATGAAAAATTCCTCTTCAATACCGAAGGTGCTCATGAGTAGTCCTATCCGAAAATAGCAGGTTGTTCGGGCCACAGTCCCGGTACACCTTGGATGGCTTTTAGAGTACATCTACCCTATTGAGAGCGAACATAACTCACGGATGATTATCAGATTCCAGAACCCGGAGAATTTGCTGCCGATCAGTTGCTATCCAGTGCCTCGCTGTTCAAAATGTGCTAGGTCAGCTCGGCACTACTCAGCATCGTTAACGCTGAGTCTTTCCCTAAAGAATCAGCCGCCCGCTAGTGGAAATCCGCAGTGCCACTTAACGTTGATCGGTAGATCGCGACAATAGCTGAGCGCTACTCACCCGGAGGCGAGAACGATGAACAACATCTGGAAGCCGGAGCATTTCTCATCCCCGGCACTACTTCTCATTGACCTACAAAACGCGTTTTTTGAGTACCCCGCTTTGGAGCGTCAACGCGCCACACTGCTGAAGCATTGTCAGCGCCTGATCAACACGGCAAATGAGTACGATTTGCCGGTGTTTAACATCTGCACCGTGCACCGCCGGGATAAGTCGACATGGACGCTGAGCATGTTAGAAGACGATCAAGGATTCGTTCTTGAGGGCACCACGCAAGCGCAGAATCTGGCCGAATTGGATCTGCGCGGGAGTCAACAAATCATTAAGCACCGTGACAGCGCCTTTTTCCGAACCGTACTTGAACAATCCTTGCGCACCCTAGGTTTTCACTCACTGATCATTGCCGGGGTATCTTCCCAGTCGTGTATCGCCGCAACGGCAGGAGATGCGTTCGCGGCGAATTTTCGGGTAGCCATCGCTAAACAGGCGGTAGCTTCCGAAGACCCGCATTTCGAAAAGACCACCTTGCAATTATTGGCCGAGCAACACCGACAGCCAGCCGTGGATACTGAGAGTTTGATCAACGCCATATCCCGCCCTGAGCAAAGCGAGTAGGTTAGCCGCAGCTAGAAAATTCTCAGTCTGACCCTGCGGTCCGGAAGCTCGGCGCAGGCAGGCACACTAGTAGGTCAGTTTCTAACGGTTACTCCCAAACACGAGGCGAGGTGGAATCAGATGTCACTCAATGACTCCGAATTCTTAGAAGTCACTGGCGAGGGCAACGACGACGAACCGCAAGATGGCCGTGACGGGCAACCATCCGATGGTGGTTCTTCGGACGATCCGGATAGCTTAGCGGCCGCAGATCCGCTACGCGGCACGGAAGCGGTAGCCGAGGATCAATTTGTCATTGATCCCACGGCCACGGCCACCGAGTCGGTGGACTCGATCAACCGCACGGTGGATGAAGAAATCGGCGAAGCAACCGACGATCCGGTACTCCGGCCCCCTGAGAGACACACATAGTACTGGGATTTACTCGGCGCAGGGCCTTGCGGGCTCTGCGCCGAGTCTATCTCTACGAGCCAGGAGCAAAACAATGAGCGAAGCAACAGTGTCTGACCGGCTCATCGAGCGACTGAACACTTGGGGAATCACCCGACTGTTCGGTTACAGCGGAGATGGAATTAATCCGGTCTTAGGAGCTCTGAGACGTAGCGACACGGGAATCACATTCATTCAATCCCGTCACGAAGAAAACTCGGCCTTTATGGCGGTAGCGCACTCCAAATACGGTCTGGGCCAATACGGCGCCCAAGGCGAGGACACAGGAAGTAAGAGCGTAGATCTGGGCGTTATGCTCTCCACTCAAGGACCTGGTGCGGTCCATCTACTCAACGGTCTCTACGATGCGAAACTCGATGGGATCCCAGTACTGGCCATTGTCGGGCAGCAGAACACCACGGCCCTGGGAAGTGGGTATCAGCAGGAGATCAATCTCGAAGCCATGTTCAAGGATGTGGCGGTGTATTGCGAAGAGGTGGTCTCCGCCGAACAGTTGCAACCTGTGATTGATCGGGCCATTCGTTCGGCATTGGCTTCCTCCCAACCGGCAGTGGTTATCCTTCCCCACGATGTGCAGCAACTACCAGCCGCCGACCCACAAACCGAACATGCCCAGATCCCTACCGCACCGCTCTGGCAGGCACCGCTGGTGGTGGCACAAGATACCGCCTTGGATGAAGCCACCAAATTACTGGATCGTGCCGAACGGATCGTAATGCTGGTGGGCCAGGGGGCACGTACCGCAACCGCCCAGGTGCATCAGCTGGCCGAACAACTGGGTGCGGGGATCGTCACTAGCCTCTTGGGTAAACCCTATGTGGATGAGTCCGCAGCGCTCAGCGCCGGAGTCATGGGCCATCTGGGCACCTCGGCCAGCGCCGCGCTACTGAACTCCTGTGATCTGCTGCTGATTGTGGGTTCAAATGACCCGTGGACAGAATTCTATCCCCCGAAGAATCAAGCCAAGGCAATCCAGATTGACGTGAACGCGCAACGTCCGGGTAACCGCTACCCGGTGGATGTGGCATTGGTGGGCGATGCGCGCCTCACCCTCGAAGCCTTGGCTCAGCGGGTGTCACCCGATGCGACACACCGTGCGCCGTGGCGGGAGCGTGTGGAACAAACCGTGCAGGATTGGCACGAGTTAGCCGAACAACGCGCCATGGTTCCAGCCCATTCAGTGAACCCGGAACGGATGATCCGCGAACTCAGCGGGTTACTCCCCAGCGATGCCCAAGTGGCGGTGGATGTGGGAAGTTGCGTCTACTGGTATGCCCGACAGCTGCGGCTCCCACCCGGGGTGCCAGCCCATTTATGTAGCACCCTGGCCAGTATGGGTGCCGGCGTCCCCTATGGTCTGGCGGCAAAATTACGGCATCCGGATCGACCGGTGATCGTTTTGGCCGGGGATGGGGCAATGCAGATGAGTGGCAACGCCGAGCTGGTGACCTTGAGTGAGCAATGGCATCAATGGAGCGACCCACGGTTTGTGGTGTGCATTCTCAACAACCAGGATCTGGCCGAAGTCTCCTGGGAACAACGCGAAACCGAAGGTGAACCACGGTTTGCCGCAAGCCAAGACTTACCGGGTTTTCCCTACGCCGAGTACGCGGAGATGCTCGGGATGCGTTCCCAAGTAGTGTGCTTCGCCGGGGATATCAGCAAAGCGTGGAAAGAAGCACTCAGTGCTGATCGCCCCACGATCTTAGAGGTACGCACCGATCGCGATATCCCCCTGATCCCGCCTTACCCGCAAGGGGTTGCGGCGGTGGATTCCATGCGCAAGGCGCTTTCTCAGGAAGGACCGAACGCCACCCACGCACTGGAATTGCTGAAAACCTATGCGGATCTTGAGGCCAAGCTTTTCGGCACCAGCTGAGCCCGGGCAAAGTTTCGTCCCTGGTGACTCAGAGCCAACCAGGGACGAAACCTTACGAAGTATTCTCGAAGTGGTTAGGAATCCATAGATTTTGCGGGGAAACGCTCCCACACCCGGTGCGTGGCCAAAAGCTGCTTGGCCTGCGGCGTGAGCTCCTGTAGTTCGGCCATGATTATTCCGGGTTCCTCCGCACCGATGGCCGCCGCATCAAGGACCTGCACCGCTTCTTCGTTCAGGCAGATGATGGCCTTGCACTGCCGGTAGGCCTCCAGCACCAGCAGCACGACGCGGGGGTCGACATCAACCGGCGGCGGAGTGAGCCCGGCCTTGGCATCTAGGTGAACCTGCGCATCAGGGGCCGTGGGTAGCGGACCGAGCAGTGCAACCGCATCGGCTTCAATGGAACGCGCGGTCATGTAGCTGCGATCTATCGGCAACTCCTCGTTGATCATGCCCCCGTGAGCAGAGACGAGCAGCGGTTCTAGACCTTCGGCTTTGAGTGCCTGCACTGCTGACACAAGGGCGGATTCCTCAGCCTGATCAAAAATCAGTGCGACTTTGCGACCGTCCACCGGCCAGCTGTTGCCCACTTGAGACACTGCCGGGCTTGGTTCGGCATCTGGCACGCTGAGCGTGGCCTCGGGTGTCGGCAGCCCCAAGGCCGTGGCGACCACTTTAGCTAGGGTGCCATCGATTTCCGCGAGGCACTGTACCTGGCGTTGGCGTACCGCAAGGTCGGTACATTTACCCAGTTCGAACGCATATGCCTGCTGCACATGCTGCTGTTCCGGCGCTGACAAGCTGCGGTAGAACATCCGTACTTGGCTGTAATGATCCGAGAAACTGACCGGTTCACTTCGTTCCTTTACTGCGGCCGGAATTTCTTGTGGAAAGTCCAATGGTGGCACTTCACCGGCCGCCAGATCCGCCATGAAGGGGCATCCCCCATCGAGGGAATTCGGCTTGTAGGGGGCAATCCCCGAATGAACCGCGTGTTGGTGCAGGCCATCACGAAACATGTCGTTGACCGGTGCTTCTGGACGGTTGATGGGGATTTGCGCGAAGTTTGGTCCGCCCAAACGGGTGAGTTGGGTGTCCAAATATGAGAAGAGGCGCGCCTGCAATAGCGGATCGTCGGTGACATCGATCCCCGGCACCAAGTGTCCGGGGTGGAAAGCCACCTGCTCGGTCTGCGCAAAATAATTCTCCGGGTTCCGGTTCAGTACCAGCTTGCCCAGCGGCTGCACCGCAGCCAATTCTTCGGGTACGAACTTGGTGGGGTCCAACAGGTCGATTCCGGCAAAACTGGCGCTGCCGTCATCAGGGAAGATCTGAACGCCCAGTTCCCATTCCGGGAAAGCACCGGCATCGATGGCTTCGGCCAAGTCCCGCCGGTGAAAATCAGGATCCGCACCGGCCGCCAGCTGAGCTTCTTCCCAAGTCAGCGAGTGCACACCCAGACGTGGTTTCCAATGGAACTTCACTAAAGAAGAAGCACCGGAGTCATTGATCAATCTAAAGGTATGGACCCCGAACCCTTCCATCATCCGATAGGAGCGCGGGATACCGCGGTCGCTCATATTCCACATGGTGTGGGCTTGGGCCGGGGTGTGCAGTGAGACAAAATCCCAGAAGGTGTCATGGGCCGATTGGGCTTGGGGAATCTCGATATCCGGGTGCGGTTTGACCGCGTGCACGACATCCGGGAATTTCATCCCGTCTTGGATAAAGAACACCGGGATGTTGTTCCCCACCAGATCGAAGACGCCCTCGTCGGTGTAAAACTTGGTTGCGAATCCTCGGGTATCTCGCGCGGTGTCCATGGAGCCTCGCGAACCCACCACGGTGGAGAACCTGACGAAGACCCTGGTCTCTTTTCCGGGTTTCAGAAAGTCTGCCCGGCATAGCTCCGCAGCGTTGCCGTAGCTGGTGAACGTGCCGTGAGCACCGGCACCGCGGGCGTGCACTACGCGCTCGGGGATTCGCTCGTGGTCGAAGTGCATGATTTTTTCACGCAGGTGATGGTCTTGCAATAAGGTCGGGCCGCGTTCGCCGGCTTTCAGTGAATGATCCGTATCGGTGACCGGCGCGCCTTGGCTGGTAGTCAGGGTTTCGGAGTTCTGGCCATAGTCCTTCGGTGGGCCGTTGCTTGCTGATTCCTGTTGTGGTGCTGATGAGTCCTGCATAACGTTGCTCCTGCTCAAGCGACTATTCGTAACGGACAGCGCCGAGAACGGCATCAGTGGCATTCACTGACCCGGTTCTCGCACGTGTCTGCCACGTTAATCGGATGGGCACCGGCACAACAGCGAAAGCTCACATTCCCATGGTTCTCTCATAGAGTGCCGACCGTGCACCCCTGAGTTCTGCCCTTTCGGTCCTGCCGCTACCTGTTGAGCAGACCGCCGGTGGACGTGGCGCAGGAGCTGAGTCGGTGGCAAGGATCGAGGGAGTTTATGCCGAACAGATAATGCTTAGAAGCTGAAGCGCTCCCGCAACGGATTCAGCACCCGCGGGTCGGCAGCGCTGACCAAGAGCATATGTTCAAAGTTGGTAAAGTGACCCACCCGTATGCGTGCGGAATACAGCTGGATGGCTACTTCGCGGGGAAGGCCCAGTCGAAGGAAGTCTTCGTGTCGCGCCCGGTTGGCATCCAGCTGGTGTATCGGGTTGGTGGGTAACGGAGGAACCGGCGTGCGATGCTGCCAGGGAAGATTCACTGGGGTTTGCTCGACCTCAGGAGTAAAGCTCGGTACCTGTGATTGCTGTTGTGGATGCTGGAAATGCTGCGGGTACCCTGGAGCCTGACCTAGTCCTTGCGGATGCTGGTGGTACGTTCCCGGAGCAGGGAATGGGGCGTACTCTTGGGCTTCCTGTGCCGCCACAAATTTGAGCCAGGTGCGGTTGAAAGCACAAGCCACGACGGAGCCGCCAACCCACTGCGCCACGGCCAGGGTTACGGCAAAGTCTTCGGCGAAGCTCGGGGCTGCACCCTCGGTGGTAGTTTCAGCGGGCATAATGCTCACGGTGGCAATCGTCAGCAGTAAGAATCCCACACCGCTAGCTATCCAGCGCGGGTTACTCATCCGAATTCCGCGGTAAAGAAAAACCACACAGGTTCCAAAACCCATGGTCAAAAGCGGCCACAGCAGTCCCTTACTGTGCTTGGTCACCCATGACCGTTTATACGGTTGCGTATTCACCGTGATCGCCTTCCGCTGAAGTTCGAGCCCATCTCGTGCTTCAAGACAGCGCTCCACTTAGCCAGCAAGTCATTGGTGTCTGGAACGATGGGGCAGAATCCACTACGAACTAGGCAATCTAACCTCACCGAAAGGCCACTGTCTCTTGCCAATGAGTCTATCCATGTTGAGGTGGTTTCCCCATTTCGCGACCGCGTGATCGGCTAGGGCGCTGACTGCAAATTCGAGTCCTGTCCCGGAGCATAAAAATACTCCCCCGCGTTGCGCTGATGTTGCAGCGTAACGCGGGGGAGCGTTCAAAGGGTAAACCCGAGGACTTTTAGCCCTCCAGCAGTGCGTCCACGAATTCTTCGGGGTCAAACGGTGCCAGGTCATCCGGGCCTTCACCCAGACCAACAAGCTTCACCGGCACACCCAGCTGACGCTGAATTGCCACGACGATGCCGCCCTTGGCGGTACCGTCCAGCTTGGTCAAGACGATGCCAGACACGTTGACCACCTCGGAGAAGACCTTGGCCTGAGCCAGACCGTTCTGTCCGGTGGTGGCGTCCAAGACCAATAGCACTTCATCCACGGTGGCTTTCTTTTCCACCACGCGCTTGATCTTGCCCAGCTCGTCCATCAGCCCGACCTTGTTCTGCAGGCGGCCAGCGGTATCGATCATGACAATATCGACTTCTTGGTCGATGCCAGCCGAAACGGCTTCAAAAGCCACCGAGGCCGGATCTGCCCCGTCAATTTCCGAACGGACGGTAGGAACGCCCACGCGGTCGCCCCAGGTGGCTAACTGCTCGGCAGCGGCGGCACGGAAGGTATCGGCCGCGCCCAAGAGCACGTCCTTGTCCTGAGCCACCAATACGCGGGCCATTTTGCCAATGGTGGTGGTCTTACCCACGCCATTGACGCCGACGACCATCAAGATACTCGGACGATCCGGGTGAGGTTCGGGCAAATAGTTACGGTCCATGGAAGGATCGACGAGTTTCAGCAACTCTTCGCGCAGCATCGCTTTGACCACCTGTGGGTCGCGGCTGCCTTCGATCTTCACTCGTTCGCGCAGCGCATCAACAAGTTCAAGAGTTGGTTCGGTCCCCAGATCGGCGAGCAACAGGGTCTCTTCGATCTCATCCCAGACGTCATCGTCGATTTTGTCTTGGCTGAGCAGGGCCAGCAGGCCCTTGGAGAACATGTTGTTGGATTTGCTGAGGCGGGCACGTAGGCGCGCCAGTCGTCCCTGTACCGGTTCGGGGACATC
Source organism: Glutamicibacter uratoxydans (assembly GCF_050753455.1). Taxonomy (GTDB): domain Bacteria; phylum Actinomycetota; class Actinomycetes; order Actinomycetales; family Micrococcaceae; genus Glutamicibacter; species Glutamicibacter uratoxydans_A. The sequence continues at coordinate 1,526,423 of NZ_CP192736.1, read as the reverse complement.
GAGCTGAGGTGGCGCTGGCGCCTCAACAACCTCGGTAGCAGCCGCTTCACCGGGAGCACTTGGAGTTTCGGTGTCCTCACGTTCTTCGGTGAGGGTTCCGGTCCCCGCTGGCGGATCATTCGCGTCGCGTTCGCTAGTGTAGGGAGTCTTTGGTTTCCGGCCCTTGGAGACAAACGCGATGGCTCCAATGCCGATGATCGCTATGACCGCGACCACAATGATTATTGTCAAAAGCTGATCAGACACGATTAAATCATCTCACAGTCTAGAATGATGGCTGGCAGTTCAATCCGACGCTCCCCCAAGGAAGCTGGTTAGCCCGCTGCCCTCAATGGATTGGGCGGGCAAAGTACACATGTCGAAAAAAGTTCCGGGTACCGTGCGTCCGCGAATTCCACGGGAAATCACCATTCTACTGATTGCGGCGTTCATCATCGCAGTAGGTTTCGGTCTTATTGCACCGATCTTGCCGCAGTACGCGGTCAGCTTCGATGTTGGTGCGGCCGCAGCGAGCGTCATTGTCAGCATTTTCGCCTTTGCGAGGCTGATCTTCGCCCCCGTGGCCGGTATGTTGACGGCCAAACTTGGTGAACCACGGATCTACGTCACCGGAGTGTCGCTGGTTGCGCTCTCCACCCTGCTCTGTGCGGTGGTCCAGGACTACACCCAGTTGTTGATCGCTCGTGGTCTGGGCGGTTTCGGATCCACCATGTTCACGATTTCGGCGATGGCCTTGATTGCCCGGTTAGCTCCGGAGGCATCCCGAGGCCGGATCTCGGGGCTCTATGCTGGCTCTTTCCTGCTGGGTAACGTGACCGGGCCGGTTATTGGAACCTTGCTGGCGCCTTTCGGGATGCGGCTACCTTTCGTGATCTATGGTGTGGCACTCGTGATCGCAGCTGTCGTGGTCTATGTGGCCTTGGCCCGTAAGCCGGTGAAGAACAAACTGGATTCCGCAACGGATGCCGAGCCGGTGAAACCGGTTGAGGTGCTCACCACCCGTGAAGCATTGCGCTCCCCCACCTTCCGCGCTGCGCTGGCTTCCGGGTTCAGTTACGGTTGGCTCGCCTTCGGTATCCGCACCTCCATGATTCCGCTGTTTGCCTTGGCGATCTTTGGAGAGGGCACCGGTCAACAAGTTGCCGGTATTTCCTTGGCGATTTTCGCGGTGGGTAATGGGCTCGCCCTGACATTCTCCGGACGACTGACCGATGCCGTGGGACGTAAGATCCCGGTCCTCGTGGGCATGCTCGTGTTGCTTTCCTCGATTGTGCTGATGGGTTACTTCACGTCCTTGCCAGCGTTTATTATTCTCTCCATCCTGGCCGGCTTTGGTGGCGGCATTCTGGGGCCTGCCCAACAAGCCGCGGTGGCCGATGTCATTGGTTCGGGACGCAACGGTGGCAAAGCTTTGGCAGGCTTCCAAATGGCCACCGATCTGGGTGCCATCATTGGGCCGTTGATCGCCGGGGTGATGGCCGACAATATTAGCTACCAGGTGGCGTTGAGTGCCTCCGGCGCCGTCTGCCTCATTGGTGTTTTCGCGTGGCTGTTCACTCCAAGCACGATCCGCCCGGCGCCCAAGGGGTCCGAAGCCCCCAAGGCCAACTGAGCTCAGTGGAGTGCTGGACGCAGAGGTTCAGCTAGCGTTCAGCTATCTTCCAAGTGGCGTTGTTAAGGTTGCTACTGGACTATAAACGCCCACCGCACCCGTATGCCGAGAGAAAGTTCTGTGTGTCCGAACCACGATCGCCACTTTCGCGTGAAGTCAATAGACGGTCGGTGCTCGCCTTAGCACTTCTGGGCACCGGTGTACTCAGTGGCTGCAGCGTTGGCGCCCCGGAAACGATGACTTCGCCAACAGGCTCGTCCGGGCCTTCGCCCTCGCCGCCACCCACCCCTTCGATTTTGAGCTCCAAGGATCCACGATTAGTCCAGACGCTTTCGAGGGTGGGCCCAACTAAGGGAGTCAAAACTAGCTGGCCAGGAGCTTTTCCTGCCATCAAGGTCAAATCGGTGGTTCCGCTGTATGGTTTGCATAACGCGGCTCTCCCCTGGTTAGCACTGACCATTGTCGGACCGGCAAATCAGCTACAAATTATTGATCCCACGAAACGCAAACTCGTCCACAGTTTGGTCTTTGCCAAAAGCCACAATGGTGGAATCGAATCGATGGCGTGGGATGAAAAGGCGCAACGTCTTTACATTGTCACCGCGAAGTATCTTTATGTCTGGGATTCAACAACGCCAGATTCCACCACCTTCCTCGGTGAAGTTCCCGAAGCTACCTCGCTTTATGACATCACTCTGGATTCCTTAGGCAATGTTTGGGGTGGCACCTATCCCAGCGGCACGGTATTTAGTTATATGCCGAGAACCAAAGAAATCACGACCTATTCTCGGGTAGCCGAGGACACCGACTATGTCCGGCGCTTGGCAATTGACGAGCAAGATCGCGTGTGGGTGGGCACCGGGTCGCAAAACCCGCGAGTTTTCTCCTTCGCGACCAGCAATCCCGAGGAACGCACCGAAATCCCGCTTCCACAACCCATGGATGAGGGTTTTATTTCACGTCTAGATGTTCACGGCAATTACCTGGTGGCTTCGGCAAGCAATGTGACTGAGCAGATGCTACTTAATCGCGAGACTAAATCCTGGGATAAAAAGATCGACCGAGTATGGTCTGCCCGGCAAAGCTCATGGTCGGAGCAAGATTCAACCTCACGGTTTTACACGCTGACCAAGGGTGAGTTGTATAGGACCAGCACTGATTCCTGGACTGACACCAAGCTGGGCACCGTCAATGCCGATTCACCGCTGGCACTGCTAGCGCTGAATTCTCATGTGCTTGTTGTCAGTGCCACCGCGGATGGTGTGCAGGTGGAGTTCTTTGACTTGCGAACCAAGCGCGTGCAACGTACCGCGTCCATTGATCTGGCGTCCGGAGAATTCACGGTTCAATCCCTGTTAGGACACTCGAACGGGAATATCTATATTGGTGGCTACATGGGTAGTGGGTTGGCGGCAATTAACCCTGATACCGGACAGCGCTGGAGTTCACCGGATCAGCAGAATGTCGTGAACCAGATCGAGGGCATGATTGAATTCGATGCCGAGCACTTATACATCGGTTCCTATGGTTCGGCCGACATAATCAGCGTTGATTTCCCAAATAGAGATACCCCGCAGGCTTATGAACGGCTAGTGAGGCTCAGCCGGCAATACCAACAGTCTCGTCCTTTCGGGTGGGCCAAGAATTCGCGGAACGTATTCTTTGGGACGGTCCCGGATTATGGCCTGGCGGGCGGAGTTATCGGAATGATTGACCCGCACAGCGATAGTGTCGAATGGGTGCTTGATGGTGGCGGTCAGGGATTTATCAAGGCGCAATCCATCATCGGGCTTGCTGCCGATGAGAAGTACTTATACGGTGTCAGCTCGGTTCGTAACGGTTACGGGATTCCTGACACCGAGGGTTTGGCCCATGTCTTCAAAGTGGAGATTGCCACTCGGAAAGTCGTTTGGCAGAGCACTCCGATACCCAATGCTGGGGCGTTGTACTCCCCCACACTGATCGCCGGGTGGCTGGTCGTTGCAGACATGGAAGGTATTGCCGTCATTGATCCACAGAACGGCAAGCTGCTGAAGAAACATCAGCTGACCCCGATTAGCAATGAAGAGCGTCGGCCGGGCTGGGCTAATGCGGATATCGCGCGAATTGGCGAAGGCACCCAAGTGGTGCATAGCGCACATGGCACTGCGACCCTCGTGGACTTTGTTGATGGCACCATTGCCAATATCGCCGACCCTAAGGAAAAGCTCAGATTTGGGGCTCGGCTTGCGGTTGGTCCCACCGGCAGAGTGTTCGGCTCTATGGGACAGACCACGGTGGTGGAATTCGATTTAACACCGGCACAGCCCACCACAGAGTCAGCGACACCCTCAACCAGCAGACCCCCGAAGACCTGACGGGCTCAGGACAATGCAGTACTGGGTGGCTAAAGATCTATCGAAGTCTCTTCGCGGTTCATCTTCTGGCTAATCACCGTGGTGACCCCGTCACCACGCATGGTGACCCCGTAAAGCGCGTCGGCTACTTCCATGGTCTTTTTCTGGTGGGTAATCACAATTAGCTGCGAAGATTCACGAAGTTCTTCAAAAATAGTGATCAATCGACCAAGGTTCACATCATCCAAAGCCGCCTCCACCTCATCCATGACGTAAAAGGGTGAGGGGCGAGCCTTGAAGATCGCTACGAGCAGTGCCACCGCGGTCAGCGATCGTTCGCCACCGGAGAGCAGGGACAACCGCTTAATCTTTTTTCCAGCTGGGCGAGCTTCAACTTCGATCCCGGTGGTCAGCATATTCTCTGGGTCGGTTAGCACCAATTGCCCCTCCCCGCCGGGGAAGAGCCGATCAAAAATGCGCGTGAACTGTACCGCGGTGTCGTTATAAGCCTCGGTGAAGACCCGCTCCACATGCTCATCCACGTCCCGAATGATCTGCTGCAGATCGGCCCGGGATTTCTTTAGATCTTCTAGTTGCCCGGTGAGGAATTTATGACGATCCTCCAGAGCCGCGAATTCTTCCAGCGCTAGCGGGTTAACCCTTCCCAAAGCGGCCAAGTCTCGTTCGGCTTTTTTCAGGCGTTTTTCTTGTTCCACCCGGTCGAAAGGTTTGGTTCCCACTGGGTTTCCGTCCGCGTCCACGTTCTGACGCAATTCGGCCCACTGATCTTCCGGATCCAGCGTTTCAGGGATCAGTTGATCGGGCCCAAAATGGGCGATCAGGTAATCCGAGGTGTAACCGAGTTCTTCCACGGCACGCTGTTCGAGGTTCTCGATGCGCAGGCGCAGCTCTGCTCGCGCGACCTCGTCACGGTGGGCGGCGTCCGAGAGCCGGGTTAGTTCCGCGGAGAGTTTTTCTGATTCCGTGCGTTCCCCGGTCAGTAGTTCTTCGGTTTCGCGTTGTCTTTCGGAGAGCTCCTCACGTTCGCTAGCAGCCATCTGTACCGAAACCTCGATGAACTGGAGGATTCGTACCGTATGTTGCTCCACCCGGCTTGCATTCTGCGCCTGCGCGCGACGTTCTTCGGCCCGTCGGGCAGCGACTTCGCGGTGGCTACGTTCGGCCGCGGCGGTGCGCCGCAGACCTTCCACGCGGTTACGTAGCGCGGTGACCCGTTCCTCGCTGCTGCGCAGAGCTAGACGGGCCTCTAATTCTTGTTGCCGGGCTGCGGCCGCGGCATCGGCCAGCGCAGCCCGGGAAGCATCATCAATTGCTTCCTCATCACGCTCTTCCGAGGCCAGTTCCATGCGCTCGGTGATTTCTTCCAAAGATTCTTGCTCAATCAGCAGTTTTTCTTCGGCTTGCGCTAACTTTAGGCGCTGGGTCTTCCGGTCGTGCTCAGCACAGCGGAGCTTTTCGCCAAGTTCGGCTAAGTACCCGGTGAGTTCGGTGATTGCCACATCCGATTCGCGTAGCGCGGCCAGTGCCTCGTCATGGCGGTTCTCGGACTCATAGAGCAGCGGTTCACGTTCGGCTAAGGAACGCTCTAATACTTGAAGTTCCTCGCGAACCTGAGTCAATTCTTCGGCGGTAGCCTCCACCAGAGCTTGCTGCGCAATAAGCGAGGCACCGGCTGAATCACCAAGGACACTGCGTTGCGCCGAGAGCAAGATTCCATCCAGTGTCACCACGGCGACCTGCGGGTGTGCTGCTAAGACCTGACGAGCAGACTTCAGATCCTCTACAACATAAAAACCTTGTAACAACTGATCGAGGATCGGTTCAATCTCGGCCTCAGCTTGAACAACTTCCCTGGCCAGGATCGCTTCGGCGATTTGGCTGGTGTTCACCGAAGTTTGGCCAGAAGCGTGCACTAGGGAGGCGCTGACGCCACCGGCGGAAAAGAGTTCTTGCACAAGATCCCAGGCTTGTTCCCTATCCCGGGCTACCAACGCTTCGGAGCTTTCACGCAAGATCGCGGCGATTGCCTTTTCGTAACCGGGGGTGATACTCAGCTGCTCCCCCAGGCGTCCACTTAACAGCGCAGAATGCTCCTGCAATAACGACTGCGACGCATCATCCCGTTTGACGTTGAGTTTCAGTGCTTCCAGACGGGCACTGAGCCCAGTTTCGCGGGCCGACAGCTCACGTTCGCGTTCCCGTTCGGTGCGCTGCTGGGCCGAAAGTTGCGAGTATTTCTCTTCGGCTATTTCAAACGCATGGTTGAGCTCTTCTTCGGATGCGGTGAACTCTTCAAGCTCTGCGGTCAGTTCAGCAAAGGACTTGTGTTCCGCGGCCAAGGTCGCATCAAAGTTTTGATCGTTGTCTTTGAGTCGGGCGATCTCCGCGCTGGTGACATCTACCCGGCTGCGCGCGGACGCTACCTGGGCGGCTAAGCGTGCCATGCCTTCACGCCGGTCGGCTGCCACCCGCAACATGGCTGCCATGCGTTGTTGTTCGGCGCGAGCTGCCTCTTCGGCTTCTTCCTTAGCTTCCACCGCTTCAGCGAGAATCTCGTGCCGATCTTCCAGCGCTTCTTCGAGCTCTTCAAGCTCTTCACTCAGCCGCGTGGCTTGGTCTTCGAGCTTTTGCGGGTCTCGGCTGCTATCAAAGTGCGTCTGGTTGCTCGCCAGCAAATTGGCGCGTTCCTTCGCCAAAGCCTGTAAGGAGCGGAAACGCTCCTGCAAGGTGGTGAGCTCCACCCAGGTTTGTTGGATCTGCCCTAACCGGGGTGTGACTTCGCTCAGCTTCGCTTCGAGGCTCGCGATATGGCGCTTAACATGTTCAAGCCGTGCTGAGGTTTCCTGCTGAGCGGCCTGAATTTTGGATTCATCATCAATATCTTGGGCCAGCTTGGTATTCAGGGTCACCAAGTCATCAGCCATCAGCCGAGCCTTGGCATCCCGGACATCCGATTGCACAGTCTGTGCACGCCGGGCGATTTTGGCTTGCCGCCCCAAAGGCGCTAGTTGCCGCCGTACTTCAGCACTCAGGTCCTCGAGTCGATCCAAGTTGCCTTGCATGGCTTGAAGCTTGCGTAAGGTTTTTTCCTTGCGTCGGCGGTGCTTGAGCACCCCGGCCGCTTCCTCGATGAAACCACGGCGATCTTCCGCCGTAGCGTGCAGAATGCGGTCCAGTTGCCCCTGACCGACAATGACATGCATTTCGCGGCCCAACCCCGAGTCGGAAAGCAGCTCCTGAATATCAAGTAGCCGGCAAGAGCTGCCGTTGATGGCGTACTCCGAACCACCGGCACGGAAGAGAGTGCGCGAGATAGTCACTTCGGAGTAGTCGATCGGGAGCTGGCCGTCAGTGTTATCAATGGTCAATGAGACATGTGCTCGACCCAGAGGCGGGCGTCCGGCAGTGCCGGCGAAGATGACATCTTCCATTTTGCCGCCGCGTAGTGTCTTTGCCCCTTGTTCGCCCATCACCCAGGCCAAGGCATCCACCACGTTAGATTTGCCCGAGCCGTTAGGCCCGACCACAGCGGTGACGCCAGGTTCAAACTCAAATGTGGTCGCCGAAGCAAAAGACTTGAACCCGCGAACGGTGAGTGTCTTTAGATGCACGGCGCTAAATTCCTGAGTTCGTTGAGACGGTTATAGGCTGGTGTTGAAGCTGGGTTGATGCAACTTAGCAAGTCTATCGAAGCAAGCCCCCGAAACAGCGGCTTTCTCACGTTCTTTGGCGTGGGAATCCGGCATGAGATTGGATTCACTATGGACGTTCTAACTCAGATCAAACAATGGCCAGCAGAAAACGCGGTTAGTTTGGTCATCGGTGCCTCTGGCCAGATCCTTGGTTCCTGCGGCGATCTGGAACGTCAATACCCCTTAGCCTCGGTCACCAAGTTACTGAGCGCATACGCATTCTTGCTCGCTTTAGAGGAAGAAGCCATCGCATTGAGCAACGCAGCTGGGCCACAGGGCTCAACGGTGCATCACTTGTTAGCGCACACTGCCGGCTATGACTTTGATAGCGATACCATCCGTTTTGAACCGGGAAAGAAGCGCGGCTACTCCAATACCGGGTTTGAGGTCTTGGCAGAGCATCTTGAACAGGCCACTGGCATGTCCTTTGCCCAATACCTCCAAGAAGCCGTCCTGGCACCCTTGGGAATGACTCAGACCACGCTTGAGGGGAGCGCCGCCAAGGACGCAGTCTCTACCGGAACTGATCTTGCCCGCTTCGCTTCCGAACTACTACGCCCCACACTATTGGCTCCACAGACCTTGGAAGATGCCACTACCGTTCACTTCCCCGGAGTGGCTGGCATCTTGCCCGGCTACGGGCGGCAGAACCCGAACGATTGGGGTCTAGGCTTCGAAATCCGCGGCAACAAGTCCCCACATTGGACCGGTACCAATCACCCACAGAGCACCTTTGGCCATTTTGGCCAGTCCGGAACTTTCCTCTGGGTGGATCCCGAACATGGGTTGGCTTGCGTCACGCTGACCGATAAGCCCTTTGGCAGCTGGGCCGCCGAACGTTGGGCGGACTACAACACGGCAGTGCTGCAGCAGTACAGCTAGCCAGCTGAGAGTTGGCTCGTCCACACACGCATTGCTGGTCTTAAGGAATATAGGTCTCTGACGGCCGACATTGGCCAACTTTCGACAGAATACTTTGTGACTGTTGGTCCAGAATCACTTCGCGATACGAAACCCCTCGTTAGACTGGTCTCATTCGCACTCGCACTTATCCCATACTTCACAGGAGTTCCCGTGTTCCGAAGTAACGGCACCCGATCGCGCCGTGCCCCATTGTCGTTAGCGCTATCCCTCGGGTTAGCCGCCACAGTCTGCACACCGGTCTCGGCCGCAGTGAGCACGACTCAGGACGATCTCGTCGAGACGGCTGAAAGCGTTGACTTGACGCAACAGCCTGCCAGCGCCACGATCGCACCGACGACGACCCCCAGTAGCCAGCCGAGCGAGGAGGCGCAACTGTCGCCAGCTCCCAAGGCAGAATCACCCGCCCAAGTCGCTCAAGCCATCGAATCTCGGTTGGAATCGGACACCGATATTTCGAATCAAGAACGCCGAGAACTCGCCGATCGCGTGCTAAGTGCTCTGGATCTGGAGTACCTCGATGCCCAGCTAGGCCAAGGGCAGCAGCGCGTGGAAGAAACTGGCGACCCGACGATTCCCACCGTGCAGGAACTGGAACTCTTAGCCCAGATCGCCGCGAACAATGGCCAGGTTCCGAACAGGCCAGAACTCTCATTCCCCGGTTCTCAGTCCGATCTGCGCACCTGGCGTGCCCCTGGAACTCTAGGAATTGATGTCTCACACCATCAGGGAACGGTGAACTGGAGTCAAGCCCGACAACAAGGTGCCCGCTTCGCCTACATCAAAGCCACCCAGTCTTGGCCCACCACGGTATTCAAAGATCCGCAGTTCGATCGCAATTACACCCAGGCTCAGCAAGCAGGCGTAATTCGCGGGGCCTATCACTTTGCGATGCCCGCACACTCATCAGGCAAAACTCAAGCCCACGAATTTCTGGGACGCGGTGGCGGGTGGAGCGCAGATGGCCAGACCATGCCTCCTCTCTTAGACATTGAGTGGAACCCCTACCCGGAAACTACGTATAACGCCGGTAAGGGCGATTCTTGCTACGGTATGACCTCGGCTCAGCTGCAATCCTGGATTCAGGACTTCGGGCAAACCATCAAGTCAGCGACCGGTCGACTGCCGATGATCTATACCGCCCAGTCATGGTGGGATGACTGCATTGGACAAACCAGCGCCTTCAAGAACTGGCCGCTACATGTCTCGATCTTCCCCACCGCTGATGTGGCGAAGAATCCACGACAGCTTCCGGCAGGGTGGACTACCTTTAATGTGTGGCAGTACACCGATAACTCCAACCTGTTAGGCAATTCGAATAATGTGGATGCCAACGTGTGGAACGGAACTCTGACAAGTCTTCAGGATTTTGCCCGGAATAAGCAGTCGACCCCGTACCGTTTGATCACCGACTACCGCGGCGACGCGTCCAGCTGGCCAGTCCGATTAGCTCCGTTACGGATTTCTGGACAAACCCTTTACGACACACCGGTGGCAATTTCCAAGCGTACGTTCTCAGGTACGGCTCAAACCGTGGTGATTGCCTCGGGTGAGCGTTTTCCTGACGCGCTCTCCGGGTCATCTTTGGCAACGCTGAAGTCAGGGCCAATGCTATTGATCAAGAAGAATTCGATTCCCGCCGCTGTAGCCGCTGAACTGCGACGGCTGAAGCCTAAACAGATCATTGTGCTTGGTGGACCGGTCACCATTAGCGATAAAACAGCCGCAGCACTGAAATCCTACGGCCCGGTGAAACGTATTTGGGGCAACACTCTCTATGACACCAGCACCAAAATCACCGCTAACTGGAAGAGTTCCAAGGAAGTTTTCGTAGCCACCGGTGAACGATTTGAGGATGCCATGTCATTGGCCGCGGTTGCCGCAGGCCGTAAGACACCGATGCTACTGACCAAGCACTCACAGGTGCCAGCACCCACAATCAAGGAACTCAAACGACTCAAGCCAACTCAGGTACATCTAGCTGGCGGACCAATAGCAATTTCTGCCGCTGCTGAGAAACAGATCCGGCAAGCCGTTCCAAACGCTAAGGTTACCCGTCACGCCGGAGACACGCTCTATGACACCAGTGCTCTGATCGCCAAAAAGTTCTGGCCCAATGGTTCGCAGCGGCAGTTTATCGCGACCGGCACACGCTTCCCGGATGGACTGACCGGTGCGGTCGCTGCGGGTTATAACCAAGCACCGTTGCTACTGAGTACCAAACGCTGTTTGCCAGGATCCATAGCCGACACTTTGGAAGGTCTGGAAGGATGGACCAACATCTTGCTGGGTGGTCCGCTGGTTCTGGATGAAACGGTAGCCTATCGAACGAACGGTCACGTAAATCGCTGCTAGACAGTGACTCGTCGGCTCTAAACCACCTCATGGCCTAGCGGCCTTTCGGATACCCAAAGAAACCTGCGTCAGTTACAGCGGCCTATACCCTGTAGCTGAGGTAGGTTTCTTTGTATTCGGTCACGCAGTCTGAGCCGGGTGTGATCGTTCACCGAAGATCCACCCCCTTAGCGTTCATGGCGCAGAGGGGTAAAAAAGACATCAGACGTGGGCAGAGCCTCCACCCGGATTTGTCGTGCTGCCGCAGTCAGGCTCGCTGTACTGACGTGTATCGGCTCCCAGCAGCTAGCGCCTACGCGGCCGCGGCTGGCATACCGGACAAGTAAAGGAGGATCGCCCCATGAACGCATCGCGCCGTATCAATGAGGTGATCCCCTGCTCGGCGCAGCGTTGGCAGGGTTTTCCTTCTCTCCCGTAAGCATTCAGTGACCGGTCGAAGTATCCGCTGGCCCCGTTGACGTTCACATAGAGAGCATCGAAGCTGGTGCCACCGGCGGCCAAGGCACGTGTCATTACATCCTTCAGTGCCTCATCAAGCCGGATGACTTCGTTGCGGCGGATGGTTGCGGTATTGCGCAGCCCGGAGAATCCTGCTTGCCAGAGCGTTTCATCGGCGTAGATGTTTCCTACTCCGGCAATGACTGTTTGATCTAGGATGGCTCGTTTGACCTGTGTTGTCCGGCGGCGCAATGCTGCATAGAGCATTTCAGTGCTACGTGCCGGGTCTAGCACGTCACGGGCAATATGGGCTGCTGCGTGCGGGATCAGCGGGGATTCGCTTCCAAGACCGCCGGGGCCACCATCCGGGGTGGGCACCAGCTCGGAGAGAAACATCCCGCCGAAGATCCGCTGATCAATAAAGCGCAGCTCACCGGGATCCTGCCCCCGCTCGCTCAGTGAGAGTCTCACCTTGAGATGTTTTTCATCCGGCGCGTCTGGTTCTTCAACCAACAACTGACCGCTCATACCCAGATGTGCCACCAGCGCGGCCGGAGTCGTGAGCCCGGATAGGTTCATCCACAAGAATTTTCCGCGCCGAACCACTGCTTCGACAGTGCAGCCTTGCAGGGTGTCACGAAAATCTTGGGGACCATCCAGGTGACGGCGCACCGAGCGTGCATCAAGTACCTCAACGGCTTCAATCCGGCGTCCCCGGACCCAGGACTCTAATCCGCGGCGGACAACTTCTGCTTCGGGAAGTTCAGGCATGAGATTCTCGGGTCTTTCGGCTACTTTGCCGGCACTTGCTTTGGCGGGTGCAGCATTTTCCAGCTGAGGCGGGCTGCTTCCTGCTCGGCTTCCTTCTTGGAGGGGCCGCTTCCTTGGGCAAGTACACGGTCCCCAATATGGAGCACCGCGTCATAGGTACGAGCGTGATCGGGCCCAGCACCTTCGACCGCATAGTACACGTCACCCATTTTTTCGGCCGCAGCCTGTTCTTGGATTACGGTTTTCCAGTCGGTGGCGGCACCTAACAGGTCTTCGTCTTCCAATAAAGGAGCAATCAGGCCAAGGATGAGCGTGCGGGCCGCAGCCATGCCGTGCTGTAGGTAAACGGCACCAAAAATGGCTTCCATGGTGTCGGCAAGAATCGAAGGTTTATTGGCGCCATTCGATTGCTTCTCACCGCGTCCCAAGTAAATGTGCTGCCCCAGATCCAGATCCCGAGCTAGCGAGGCCAGCGCGCGCATGCTCACTACGGCTGAGCGGCGCTTAGCGAGATCGCCTTCGGGCAGATCGGGCTGGGTTTCGTACAGGTATTCGGCGATACAGAACCCAAGGATCGAATCCCCCAAGAACTCCAAACGTTCATTGGTTGGAACGTTGCCGTTCTCAAAGGAATAAGAGCGATGGGTCAGTGCAAGACGAAGCGTCTCGGAGTCAATGGTGACTCCGAGACGCTTCTGAAGTTCTTCTATAGAAGACATGCTTAGACGTCGGCGACCTTGCGACCCTTGTACTCAAGGAACAGCTCGGTACCGGCCGAGTCGGTTACGACCTTGGCCTGGTGCGGCAGGCTGTAGGTGACGCGGCCGTTTTCAACGGTCTTCACCAGGTTCGGTGCGGTAGCCTTCCACTGAGAACGGCGGGCACGAGTATTCGCACGGGACATCTTCCGCTTTGGAACAGCCACGACTACTTCTCTTCTCTCTCGTCTGACGTTTTACTTGGTGTCGCATCCTCTGCGACAATGTCGGCCAGCTGCGCAAGCGCTGCCCAACGAGGATCAACGACCTCATGGTGATGCTCAGGATCCTCGTTAAGGTTCTTGCCACATTCGCTGCAAAGGCCTAAACAATCTTCCCGGCATACCGGCTGGAACGGCAGGGCGGTTACCACCGCGTTCCGCAGCACCGGATCAATGTCAATGTAATCACCGACAACCCAGTACTGGTCTACTTCATCGTCTTGCTCGAATTCAGCGGACCCTTCGTAGTAGAAGAGCTCCTGAATATCGGCTTCATAATCATACTCTATGGGTGTGAGGCAACGGCCGCATTCACCGGTGATCTCCACCGTGGCGATTCCAGAAACCAAAACACCCTCATGTACTGATTCGAGCCGCAGATCCAAGGAAATCTCGGATCCTTCGCGAACACCAATGAGTGCAACACCCACGTTAGCGGGTGCGGGTATCTGCTCAACTAAAGGGATCATCGACCCGGGTGATCGCCCGAGCTCCTTGGTTGAAATAACCAAAGGAGAGTTATGATCTAGGGCGTCTTGTGACGACCGATCAGAACGCTTTTCGCTGATGATAACTCCTATTGAACATAGACCGACATCTTATCTTAGCCCACGATAAACCATCGAGCCAAGCTAGCAGCCCCCTGAACAGCGGGTGACAAGCCGCACATTAGGCTTCAAAGCTGGATGGAACCGGGAGTAATTGGGTCAAGAGTTTGGGAACCTGGCGCTTCAAACGCTCCCGCGCGTCCTTATCGATAGCTTGTGAGCCGTCATTGACCACGACGCAATGCATGTTCCGTTGCCGAATAATGGCCCGCAAACGCGCCAAGGCGGCATTATCGGCGGGATCAATGTAGTCATAGCGAATTCGCCCAGGAACCGATCGTCCCGTGGCCAAGGCGTAGTTGAAGTAAAAAGACCCAGCAAAGGCCACATCAGACATTGAGCGGAATTTAGCGCCGCTGGTCATCCGGTGCAAGTGCGGATACCGTTCTGCGATCTCCTGCATTACGGTCCGATTCAATGGGTACGGGGTGTGATAGTACTTTCGGTTCATTGCCGGCAAACCATCCCCGGTAAGAACTTGTCGAGAGTTCTTCGAGGCCACGGTAGAGACGTTGTCCTCCTCGGATACTTCGGCGAAATCAACAAGAGCCCGTGAGTAGAACACTTTTCCTAAACCGCTAGGGTGGAAGAAATGATCGGCGCTGACCGGGGAAGTCAAAATCACATCATCGTTGAAGTATAGGAAGTTCTCCGAGAGACCCTCAATTCGGTGCAGGTTCGCTTCGATGGCGTGTGAGTTGAATACCGGAAGTTGCTGTGGGTCCTCCCAAAGTTCAGCGTGGTCCACCACCTTAAGCCGGCTCCCCTCATACTGTTTCAGCCACTTAGGGATCTGCCGGTCGGTGACCAGGTAGATGGTACGGATCCACGGCGCATATTGTTCTATCGATCGCAGACAAAAACGCAATTCATCCAGGGGTTCAAAGCGCGCGTCATCGGTGGCGTCCTTGATGAGCAAGTCTTGCTCTTGCCCGAGAGCTTCGTTCTTTCGCTGTTGCCACGCGGGATCGTCGCCATCCACCCAGGTGATCACCGCGTCTACCGGAAACTCGCAATAATGACCCGCAGCTTCATTAGCAGCGGCCAGCGCCTTGGTGAAGGCGTCTGGGTTCTGTTGCGGGTGCGGTAATTGGACGGCCTTAGGGTTCCACACGCCACTGGCGATAACCGACGTTGTTTCGCCGGTGTCCCAACGCACCACATCGACACCTTGCAACCCATTAGCAAAAAAGGAAGATTCGGTGGATGGGGTGACGTAGCGCCAGATCCGGATACCTTCCAGAGCGTTCAGGTTGTTTCCGACGGCCGACAGGAAGCGGATCGGGCCAGTCTCCGTCCCATCCTCTGCCAGTTGCTGGAAGTACCAGTTATCGAAGCTATCTTCCGCGGCTAAAGCTTTAAGGACGGTGGCAAAATCCTCGCCTAGAAGATTGAGCGTTGGGTTGAGATCAGGCGCAACCTTTATTGCCCAGAAGTTCAGGTCTAGTCGCTTGAGGACGGTTTCCAGATGCAAGTAGTTATCCGCGGCAACCTGTGGTAATTGAAGTCTGGGATTAACAAATCCAACACGTGGTCCAATGGGTAAGTTGACTAAGGACGTTCCTGTGGCGCCGCCGCGTTTGACGCGTACCGTCGACTCTGCCGAAGTACGCACAGCATAGACCTTCTGAAGCGCCTTGCGCCCAACTTCCGCTGGCAACCCGCTCAAACGACGTTTGACCGTGTGAATAATTTGCACTGCGCTAGACCCCCTCACCATTTGGCACGGGAACATTCTTTGAATGGATTTCATCCTTGGCGGGGTAAGGGAAACGACTGCGGAAGAATTGATCAATCATCTCATCCACCTGTTCACCGGACCACTGCGGATTCTCTCCTTCGCCGATGGTCAAGACGTCAAAACTCTGCGTGACCTGCAAATCGTGTAGCCGCTGCGGCAGCGATGGCGTGGAAAGCGAGCAGTAGGTGTACTTCAAGTTTCCAGGCATATAGGTCCCAGTGAAGTAGCCATAGTACTGGGCGAAGGAAGAGAGAAGCGAAATATCCGACGGGCTACGGAATCGCGCAGCCCGAACCTTCTGGAATACCTCCGGGTAGTCGGCCTCGATTTGTTCGAGCACAGACTTTCGGTGCGGCTGCGGGGTGTGTAGCATGCCGCGAGTGATGACTCGTCCAAAGCGTTGAAACAGCATTTTGCGGTTATTCTGCGCGGCCCACATATGCGGTTCGGCATCCTTCGAATGGATAGCGATTTTAACCGGCGACATGAAGAACTTGGCCAACCCGTTACCGTGGAAGTAGTTTGCGGGATCCTGCAACCGCAGCAGCATGGTGTCGTCATTGAAGTACAGGAAGTGTTCGGCAAGACCCGGGATCCGGTGCAAGCAAGACTCAATCGCGTGCGAGTTGAATACCGGTAATACTTCTGGCTCCGGGAAGATCTCACGATGGGTGATGACTTTGATCTCGGACTCCTCGGCCAACCACTTCGGGTACTGATCGGCTGTCACTAAGTAAATATTCCGTACCCACGGCATAAAGGAGCGCACGCTACGGACCGAGTACTTCAGTTCATCCCGGTTGCGGAACCGCATCTGTCCCACTGAGAGTTCATGCTGCCCGCTGGTGTCTGCGGTGAACTCATGCTTTTGTTGTTGCCACTGAGGGTCTTGATCATCTACCCAGGTGTATACGACGTCAATGGGGTACTGAATGTGATCCCATAATGGAACATCGGTCAGTATCTGTCCGTTCGTGAAGTCCTCTTCGGTCAGTAGATCCACACCCGGGTTGTGCCGCCCTGGGGTATAACCTTCATCAGTTTCCGTCCAGAATTCGATGTCCACACCCATGGCAGAACCCCACGTGAACCGCCTCAGGGAGTCAGAGATCGGAATAAACGCGCGCAGCGTATCCAGTGAATCTTCGGCGTAGGGATCCAGTGGCGCGAAACGCGGGTGCCAATCCTTCGCGGTAAATTGCCGGTTGCCCCGCATAGGACGTAAACAAAGGCTGGCCGGTGCGTTGGTAGCAATAGTTGCTAGAAGTGCGTCTTTGTCGCCTTCGCGTACCGCAAAGCTCTGCCGATACGTTCCGTAAGCAGGAATCTGCACGAAAGGCACTTTGGCTTCGGCCAACAGGCTGCGCACTGCCTCACGGTTATCATCCATCACACGAGAGACCGACAGTTCTTCAGGTTCAACGATAGTGATCTGGAACTTATCCCCGGATGCCGAGGCTTGTCCGTGGACAGAATCCACGTTCGCGCCCTTTGCAGACCCGGATTGATCGGTTGCTGAGGCATGGCGGAGATTGGTCGATATCCGCGATTCACCGACATGGCGGCGTTCAAGGAGCTGTTCGTAGAGCTCAACCCACTTGTCGTTGATGGTATCCGGCGCATACGCCACAGCAGTTTCTAAAGCTTTGCGTCCCATGGCTGCGCGCAGTTCATGGTCTTCGGCAAGCTGTCCCAAGGTCTGAGCAAACTGTTCCGTGTCGTTTAGCGGCACCAAGTACCCATCCTGACCATGGCTCAGAATATTGCGCGGACCGATCGGACAATCGTAAGCAACGGTAGGCACCCCGGCTGCTAAGGCTTCCAGAATCACCAGTGGCTGCCCCTCACTTCGGGAAGTCATGGCGTGAATTCCGGCTTTGGACCACTCAGTGCGTAGATCGTTGAGACCAGTAATGATGGTCACCGAATCATTTAAATTCAGCTCGCCCATGAGCGTGCGCAAGGCTGTCTCACGAGCACCGGAACCATACAGTTTCAAATCCCAATCGGGGTGATTTTCGCGGAATAGCGCGAAGGCTTTCAAGAGATGGTCAAATTGCTTTCCCGGAGCAAGCCGGCCCGAGGCCATAATGGTGCGGTTATCAACCGAAGCACGCGGGCGAAAGACATCTTCTAATGAGTTGGGGATAACGGCGCTGACAAATCCCTTGCCTGCGAACTCTTCTAAGATCCAATCTTCGTTCTCGTTGTTTAACGAAACGATCGCATCAATATTATGTGCAACATTCGCCAGCGGAGTGATGCCCACTCCACGGCGCATACTAGCCCGGTGTTCTTGGGCTACGATCACGGTGGCATCCGGGGCAAAGTGCGAGGCTAACATGGCCAAGGCCGGGGTGGTAGTCACCAAGACGTCCGCATCAATGCGCGGCAATTGCTGCTGGGCCACAATATCGGCAAGTTTATTGAACTGATCGTCCCACGCGTAGGGCACCAAGGACGAAGGTTCAGAAAAAATTGTTGAGGTTAACTCGGCTGGCACCGTCCCGGACAGGTCTGTCCCATCCGAATCAATCCAGTAGGTCACAGCCACTTCAGAAGGTACCGCCGATTGCAAGGAGCCATCAGTCCGGTAAAGGCTAATAATCGAAGCCTGGTGGCCCCGCTGAAGCAATCCCTGAATTTGAGCCTTAACGGCGTGCTCTGTGCCCGCGTTGGTGTCGCCGGTGGTCAGCAGAAATGAGATCTTCATCCTGGTTATAGCCCTTTCTTCACGATCTTGACTGCCAAACGCGAGTCTTTGGTCCAATAAGCTTTCCCTTTGGCCGCTACCTGGTCATTGACCATCCAGAACCATGGGTAGAGGTAATTATTGCGGGGCTTACGTTCCGAAGGAGTCTTTACACGAAAGCTGACTCGGCTCTTCGGGTTAGCTGTGTATACACAGTCCCACAAGCTTTCACCGTCCGGCAGAGCAGCTAATGCGTCATGAAATTCTTGAATCGAAAAACGTGTACCTTCCGGTGTCGCCGTTCCAGAAACTTGCGACTTAGTAGAGCGACAAACAAAAGACAGATTTTGATCTTTTTTGCCTTCGTCCAAAACTGTCAACGAACCGTGATGGCTTCGAACCACGATTTGGGGTGGAACCTCAGCGGACTGAACCTGAAGCGCATCGGTTTTTTGTCCGAATAGTTTGGTGAAAAAACTCAATCCACCTGTTGGCTTTTTGAGCCCTTGAGGTAATTTCACGGCACTGAAAGAGTCGCCGGGAACGGCGGCCTGCAGAAGGTAGTCCCGCGCGGCCGGTGCTGTCACTTCGAAATGCCACCCACTGGGTACCTGGGTCACGAAACGCGCAGGAACCAATTCAGCATTTGCGTCTGGGACCGTGAGACGGACTTGCGGAGGATGCGCGTTGGCAGCCTCTGTGTGATCCGTGAGGAGAAAACTCAAACGGCCCTGCGCGGACCACGAGTACTCGAGTACTTCGAATCGCGACTGAGACCTGACAAACAGATTCGGTAGCAGGGTCGTGTCCTTTCCTTTGGGCTAGAGCAGCTATTCATGCCCGCGCCACACAACTATCAAGTCTAAACGCCTCGATGCTCACATCGCGGAACCTACAACGTTAGACAAACAACACGATCGGTTCTGACCTGAACGCCGATCATGTTCGTGTCATCAATAAATCTAGGCGCGCAGATTCTTTGTTACCTGACGATTAGAGCTCAAAAGATGATTTATGAGGAAACCGGCCGGCTAAACTATCGGTTACCACTTTGCTGCGGTGAGCATCCTGACTCTGGAGCACTTCATTGATGCAAAACATATCTAAAATTTTGTTCTTCCGTAGCCGGAGAATGTCCACATAGAAATTCTCCGAACCGATATCCACGTACTGGTAGGCAACCTGTGTGGGAAAACCTAGTCCCAGCTGTGCCGCATACTGATGCGCCAGGGAGGATGGGATCGATAGATCACTTGGTGATCGAAACCGCTGCCGAGCAATTTCCGCAATGCGTTCGGGCATGTCCCCCACAATCTCCTGATGCACTTGCTTGCGTTGGGGATGCGCCACATGCTGGAACTTGCGTGACGTGGTTCGTTCGAACCGCTTCACGATTACCTCACGGTTATTGGCAGCCGCTTTATTAACTGGAAGATCGGGATCTTCTGCCTCCGCAAAATGCCCTTTAGTCAGACAGTACTTTGTCTGACCAGCAGGACCATAGAAAACATTGGGATTGAGATAGCGACCAAAGAACACATCATCATTGACGTAAATAAAGTGCTCGGCAAGACCTGGAATGTTGTGCAACTGAGATTCAATGGCGTGCGAATTGAAGGTCGGCAAACACTCACCGGGTTCGGTGAAAATCTCCTCATGATCCACCAGGGTGAGTTTCGGATGTGCTTCATCAAGCCATGCTGGCCTCTGACCTGCAGTCACCAAATAGACATGATTCACCCATGGAAGATACATCTCAAGGGATCTCAATGAGTAGCGTAATTCATCGCGTGAGGTGTAGCGGCCCAGATCCGTTGCGCTAAGATCCGTCGTGAGCCCCTGCGAAGCAACGGCTTCTCGGTAGGTGGCTTCCCATCGCGGATCTTGAGAGTCAACCCACGTGTAAACGATGTCTATGGGACCAACAAAGTCCTGTGCATCCGCGGTGGGTTCGATCGCCCCAGGAAATACCTGCCATATGACTCCGGTACGTGAATCGCTCTCTTTGTTGCCATGAGAAATACTCCAGGCGGAGGCGGCGGCAAACGAATGGTGAGTTACCGGCTGGAGGTCAAAGTTGGCTTGTAAGAGCGCCGTGCGCAGTACTTGCCAATGCGCTTGCGAAATGCAATACGTGGAACTGTTTGGGTCCTGTATGTAGGACAAGTTGAGAGAATCTGCCAGTTGCTTTGTTTGTTGAACGTTGCTGTCTCTCAGCGTGGAGAACCGCTGCACTTGCTGAACACTTCCGCCTTTTCGGCGCTCGTTGGCAAGGAAACTACGAAGAACCGAGTCAGGGACCGCTCTCCCGAGCCGGCCTTTCCAACCATGCAGCACTGCTGATCACCCTTTTCTTATTGTGAGTTTCACACCGGCACAAGCCTGCGTCGACACACTCGCTTTATGTGCTGACTGTGGTTTGGATATAGTTCTCTCGAACTATCAATCCCTAACTGAGCTCTTTGACTATCTGGCTTAGCGTATCCAGTGTGTTCTTCAAAGATTCCACATGCCGCTCATCAAATTCGCTGAGCACTCGTTTCATTTCGGTGGTTGAAACACCGGTAGTGCGCGGAAGGTAAATAACTTCGACTTCATCTTCGAGGTCGTCGAACTTCCCCTTCCAGTCTTCACCAATCCCAAAAACATCAACATTGTATTTGCGGATATCCTCGCGCTTTTGTTCCCAAGACTCCTCGGGAATGGCCTCATCAACGAAGCGAATGGAACGCACGATTTCAATGCGCTGGTCAAAGGGAACGATCGGTCGCTTTCCCTTGATGGCATTGAAATCATCGGTTGAGACACCAACAATCAAGCGGTCCCCCTGCGCTTTCAAACGCTTGAGGATATTCAGATGTCCAATATGGAACAAATCGAACGTCCCATAGGTCAATACTGTCTTCAAAAATCGGCCACCTTGATTCTGCAATCTACTATCTGCGGCGTATCACGTACCGCTTTCCTGATTAGGGGAAGTATCTCACTATAGTACGGGCGGACGTCCGGCCTTTGTCATCCGAAGAATTGTCGCCCAGCTAATACGTTTACGCGGAGCCTGATACCAGGGGCTTCCCTTCCAGCCAGCTTTCCAGCCAGCAAGATACTGACGTACCGCAGCCTTGTTCTTGCGAAGCCGTAGACACTCGACCAAGGCCCAATCAATCGTATAAATCCAGCGCAATGGAATCGGTAGATTTCGGCGAGCCAACCAGACCCGGTTCCGGGCATTCAGGCGATAAAATTCATCATGACGCCGTGGATCAACGACCGGGTGTCCAATTCGCAGATCACCGGCGTACCACACGTAATGCCCGGTATCCCAGACTCGCCATGCCAACTCAATTCCTTCATGGGCGTACCAGAATCCCCCGGCCCACCCACCGGTCTGTTCAAAGATCTTTCGCGGCATAACCAAGCAGGTTTCACCTACATGAAAAACTTTGCTTGGTTCCTCGGCACTGCGCTTATTGAGCCGGGGAATCCACCGGGTGGGTTCGTCTTCACGTTCTGGATCGGTAATACGCGGTTGTAAAAGTCCCATACGTGGGTATTGGTCAAAGCGTTCAACTGCCGTCATCAGGAAGTCATCATCTAAGAACCATGAGTCGTCATCCAAAAAGCACAAGAATTCGCCGGACACTTCGCTAACTCCGGCGTTACGTCCGGCGGGGATACCGAGGTTTTCGGGCAGATAATGGGTCCGGATTGGATCCGGGATATCTACCGGGTCCCATCCGTTACCCACCACAACAGCGTCAATCTCGACATGCTGTTGGGCTAGAAGGGAGTCAAGGGCTCGGCGAAGCTCTACTGGTCGGGTGCCCATGGTGAGTACTACGACACCAATAGTGGGTTTACCGGCAGACGGCATTGATCCCTCCTTCATCTGATGAGAATTTTTTCGGCCAGGCTACTTCAGCCGGGATGAGGCCATCGAGGACAGGAAGTGCCCGATGTTCACCAGGACGGTGGCAGGTAGTAGAACCCAGATCATCCATTTCTCGGCTACTCCTGGCATTCCGAGCAACGCGGAAATTACCGCGCAGGCGAGAATCACTAAGCTCAGTTCGACCGCGTGCAGTAGCTTATGGAAGGGAAGGAACCGCGCCATGGAACGAAGCCGTCCAACCAAAGTCGTGGTGGGTACTGCCCGGGCAGCAGCAGTGTCAGGAAGTTTACCCAGACCAGCCATGCCGCGTGCGGCGTGAACCATCAGCGACTGTGAACGGTTCAACACCAACAGTACTGACAGGCAGGCAGCCAAAAATAGGGTCGGCCAAGCCTGCGCTTCGGTGGCAGCATCGGCAGAGAGCTCCACAAACACCCGGTAGCCCAGGGCGATCGGGATCAACGCTTCGGTGGTGTGGTGACCGACCATGTCAATGAAAATACCCTTGGGTGACTGACTGGCACGCCACCGAGCCACTTCACCGTCCGAGCAATCAAAGTACAACTGTAGTTGCGAGAAGAATACCGCTAGCAGCGGTCCCCAGATGCCCGGGATTAGCAGCGCCAGAGACATGCACCAGCCGGAAAGGATCATCAGACCGGTAACTCCATTGGCGGTGATTCGGGTGCGTACCAGAACCGCCGTCAGATAAATGGAGATGTGCCGTAGGTAAAGCTCGGCCGTCCAGTGTTCGGCGTTTCGCCGCGAGCGCACCTCTGGAGGCTGGCACACTTCACGCAGCTGATCCAGGGTGGGGTTTTTCGGACGTTCAACCATCTTCTATTTAACCCTGCCCTTATCCACTGTGCCTTGGGCACCAAAGATCCGTCCGCGCACGTAGCCTAAAGCCCAAGGGAAATGTATCGCCGGGAATACGGTGGCGGTCAATAACTTCTCTTTCACTGACTTCGCCTTACCCGTGACACCCGCATACAGGACAAAACCGCTATAGAGCACGGGGATACTTTTTGTGACTTTTAGAGCTAATCGCGCAAGCGGCGTCCGTACCGAGGAGTTTCGAGGGCCTAGCAGATTCAGGATCAGACCTACCGTGACCCCGAAAACCATCATGGGTGGAATGTCGTGGCGCAGCGACTTACCACTGGGGTACCTGCGGGCGATCTCGCCTCGCCAGGTGCCCGATGCATAGGACTGTTCGATCAAAGCTTTGTAGTTATCTCGCGGATAATACCCAACCTTGAGTTCCGGGTCGAACCAGACTTTGTAGCCTGCCGAACGGATGCGGAAACATAGCTCCCAGTCTTGGGCACGCCACATGGTTTCGTCGTAGAGGCCAACCTCGTCAAAAATCTCCCGTCGGAAAATACCTAGGTAGGCCGATTCCGACGGCCCTTCGGGCGCTCCTGAATGGTATGCGGCACCTCCGAATCCATAGCGGGAATGGTATGCGGCCGCAATCGCGCGCTGCAGTGTATTCCGACCTTTGGCATCCATCAGTCCACCCACATCATGGGCCCCTACTCGGAAGAGGGTTTCTACCCCTCTGCGGGTATAGAACGGAGGGATTTCGCTGTGCGCGTCCACTCGAACGATGACCGGCATGCTGGAAGCCTTGATCGCCAGGTTCAAGGCAATAGGAGTTCGCCCCCGAGGGTTATCGACCAGCACAATCCGTGGATCTGCGGCCGCCAATCTTTGGGCAACCTCATTGGTGGCATCGCTGCTCGGCCCCAAGGCGAGCACCAGTTCCTTGGGACCCTCATAATCCTGGTCCCAAATAGCGTTCACCGCGGTTTCGAGATATTCAGCTTCGTTAAGAATTGGCATCACGTAGGAGACGCCAGGCGTTTCGTTCATAGGTTATTTCTTGTGTTTCTCGTAAGCCTTGATCACGGTGTCCGGGTCACCATCCATTTTCTGGACGCCCTTCTCAATCCAGATCACGCGATTGCAGGTTTCTCGGATGGAATTCATCGAGTGTGAAACTAAGAAAATAGTGCCAGCGTTCTCACGGATTTCACGAATCTTCGCTTCACTGCGTTTGCGGAACTTCGCATCACCGACGGCTAAGGCCTCATCGATAATGAGAATATCGTGCTGTTTCGAGGCTGCAATGGCGAATTTAAGTCGTGCGCTCATACCCGAGGAATAGGTGCGCATGGGCAAATCAATGAACTCTTCAAGCTCAGCAAATTTGGTAATTTCTTCGCGCATGGTTTCAACCTCTTCACGGTTAAAACCAAGTGCCAACCCTCCGAGCGTGATGTTCTTATCTCCCGACATCTCGGGCATCAGGGCTGCGCCCACACCGAGCATACTTGGACGAGACGAAGCGTACACTGCACCGGAGGCGGGGGTGGTGAGACCAGTGATGGCTCTGAGTAATGTGGACTTTCCGGACCCGTTGGTGCCGATAACACCGATCGACTCATTTTCGTAAGCAACGAAGGATATACCTTTGAGTGCGTGGACGGTGCGTAGACCTTTGACGTTGGTCTGCAACAAACGCCGAGCTCCTGCTTTGCCCACAGCTTTACCACTGGAGTAAACCTGATATTTCACATGCAGGTTGTCGACCATGACCACTGGCTGTCGGGTGGGGTCTACCTGCAGTTCCGTTTCCGCTGTTGCGGCTGGTTCAACGACATCAATGAAGGAGGTGTCATCACTAAAAATCGGTTCCGGCTCATACTCGGGGTGAAGCCGTGGATTAATGAGATCTTCAAAATTAATCGACACGACCGTACCGTTCCTCTGCCTTCCAGAAGTAAATCAATCCAACAACGATGCTTACAACCGCCCAGATCGACACGACCATCCAGCCGCGTGGCTGAAGCAGGTGGTCGTTCATAATATAGCCACGCGCTAGTTCGAGTGTCTGATAAATCGGATGCCAATCGAAGACCGCGAGCATCCACGGCCATTGGCTTAGTAGTCGGTCTGCTCCGAAGAGGACTCCGGAGGTGTAGAAGAGCATCCGACTAATAATCTGCAGAATATTGGTGAAGTCACGAATGTGCACGGTGATTCTGGCACATACCAGAGCAACGCCCATGTTGAACACGGTAAATAGCAAGAGGATTGGGATGATCATGAACCATGTCCATTTGGGTGTGGTACCCAGGATCATCGCGTAAATGAACATCACGGCGACCATCGGCATCAGCGTGAGGGCGCCTTGAGTGACTTGTGCCACTGGCAAAGCAAGCCGCGGAAACGCTAGGGATTGAACGAACGAGGCGTTGCCGGTGATGGACTTGGCACCACCATTCATAGATGAGGTGAAAAATTCAAACAGAAAAACACCAATGACAACGAAGATCGGGAAATCCGCAGGCTTATTTCCACCCTGCAGGACGCCGAAAATAAATCCGTACATCAGGGCATTCAACGTCGGCTTGATAACTACCCACAACATACCCAGACGATTGCGCTGGTTCTGTGACTGCACTCGGGCCTTGGCAAGCTCGTAAATGAATGTACGACGTTCCCAAGTTTGCTTCAGATACCTACCGAGCGTAGGGCGCGCACCAACTCGGTGCAACCCATGCTGCTCGGCCGTCTCCGCAACTGTCATGTTCGTGTTTTCCTCTATCGACTCAGTCTAAAAGTCTAAAATTTCCAACCAGACTGCTCAAAGTCTAGTTGATCTTAGGGGACAACCCCGGGATGTAACTCTCAGGATGATAGTGACTCATCTCGCAAGTAACTAAATTACTCCTCCAGAATATGCAGTTCCATGTACTCGGCCATCGTATCGGTCTTCAATGCTTCACTAATCTGCTGGATCGCTAGTTCACTGGCTAACTCAATTGCTTGCCCGTCGGCGCTAGTGCCGCTTCCCGCAGTTGGCATGGTGAACATTCGTATGTCACTGGACGAGACATTATTCAGCTGCATAGCCAGGCCAGCCATGGTCGCCGCATCAAAAGAATCATCGAAAGTCAGATAGGGCGAAACCTTATCGACCAATTCGTATACCTTGCCCGGGTTCGTGAGCACCCCGGGCGCAAGCATTTGATCGACCGCAGCAGCAATAAACTCCCGCTGGTTTTTCACGCGCTGGTAATCGCCATCTAAGAAAGACTTTCGTTCTCTCACAAAACTCAGCGCACGATCTCCCTCAAGAGTGATCCGCCCCTGCGGATAGAAGTAATCGGTGTTGTGAGCCGTGAATGCGCGTTCATTCTCTACCTCAACTCCACCCAAGGCGGTACTAAGCTCACGAAAACCTTGAAAATCGATCATGGCTACATGATCGATCTTGGTGTCAAACAATCCCTCAACAGTCTGTATCAACAGGGCGGGGCCACCCAGCGAAACAGCCGCGTTGAGCTTATTCATTCCATAGCCGGGAATTTCTAACCAAGTGTCGCGAACGATCGACATCACGAATACTTCGTCACGTGTTTCTGGAATGTGGACCAACATCATCGAGTCGCTGCGCTGACCTGTAGTTTCTAATCCAGTCTCCTGAGCAGTGGGAGTGCTTTCATCGCTATGATCGACACCTAGCAACAGCATATTTAAGGATCCATCCTCTGGATCCTTAATGGGACGAGATCTTTCTTGTTCAGGAGTAAAGGAAATAGCTACCGATCTGGACTGAGAGTTAAACTTCTGCGCCAAATTAAATAGGTAATAGCCAGCCCCCAAAGCGGCTACTAGAACTACAGCAACAGCAGAGAGAACAACGGCCTGTAGCTTGCGCTTGCGTTTTCTCCTACGCTCCAACCCTAACCGGGCACTACGCGAGGTGAATTCGGTGGCTTCACCAATTCCCTTATTGGACATGCTGCACCTCGCGATTAGTGATTATGCTGACCTTGACCCGAATATCAGAATGATTTCGTGTCTTCTGGCAAATAAAAAGGCTACTCAACAAAAATGTGTTCTTGCTGAGTAGCCACTTCATGAATAATTCTTAGAGAGTTTGAGCGAAGTCCTTAAGCCAAGGGGTCAATCGCTCCCCTATCTCTTCGTGATCGATCGCTAAGGTGATAATCGCCTGTAAATAACTTAGTTTATCGCCGGTATCGTAACGCCGTCCCCTAAAGATAACTGCGTGCACACCGGAGCCTTCGCCTTCGGCAGCAGCCAGCTCTTGCAGAGCATCCGTAAGCTGAATCTCATTTCCACGGCCCGGTTCGGTGTGCTCCAGAACCTCAAAAACACGCGGATGTAACACGTAACGGCCAATAACCGCCAAATTACTTGGCGCATCTTCTACGGAAGGCTTCTCTACCAAGCGGTTAACCTTTACGTAGTCCGAGTCTTCAACGTCGCTAACATCCGCGCAACCATAGGCACTGATGTTTTCGGGTTCAACTTCCATCAACGCTATAACCGAACCGCCGGTTTGTTCCTGTACAGCGATCATGGTCGAGAGTAGTTCGTCTCGTTCATCGATCAAATCATCTCCCAACAGCACGGCAAAGGGCTGGTTGCCCACGTGTTGCTTGGCGCAAAGGACGGCATGTCCCAGACCCTTCGGGTCTTGTTGACGGACATAGTGAATGTCACCAAGCCCCGTCGCTTCATGAACTAAACGAAGCCTCTCTTCATCCCCTTTTTCGATAAGATTCTGTTCCAGCGCAGGTACCCGATCGAAATGGTCTTCAAGCGCGCGCTTGCTACGACCGGTAATCATCAGCACATCGCTAAGTCCGGCACTGACAGCTTCTGAAACCACATATTGGATTGCCGGCCTATCGACTACAGGCAGCATTTCTTTCGGCATCGCCTTCGTGGCTGGCAAGAACCGGGTACCTAAGCCGGCCGCCGGAATCACGGCTTTGGTGATCTTCTTCTGAGAAGTCATCTGTACTTAGACCGTCCTTCGTGTTTAGACCCACCGCGAGCGAAAATAGAGCTTCCGCACTGCGGGAGTTTCAGTTAGAGTGCTAAATCTTCTTAAGCCGTTTAACGACAGCTCGCGGAAAATACTCGTCGACATCTCCCCCAAGTGAAGAAACTTCCTTCAACAGGGAGGACGACAAGTGAGTGTATCGCGTGTCAGCCTGCAAGAATACGGTTTCTACACCAGTCAAATGCCGATTCATCGTAGCCATCGGTATTTCGTAGGCATAATCTACAGTGCTGCGCAAACCTTTGACAATGGCTTCGGCGCCCTGCTCCTTGCAAAAGTCAGCCAAGAGTCCCGGACCCATGGCCACCGCGCTCACTCCACGGAGTCCGCCAAGGGTTTCTTCAATGATGGCGACGCGTTCGTCCTCACCGAATAGATAATTTTTCGAATAATTTGTAGACACAGCGACGATCACTTCGTCGAAGAGGCTCGCCGCTCGGGCAATAATTTCGACGTGGCCATTGTGAATAGGGTCAAAGGATCCAGGGCATACCGCTCTACGCATGTACTGAATCTATCAAGAACTATCCCCGGCGGGGCTCAGCGCGACACTTGGCTTCGTAACTTTAGGGGCAAGGAGTGGGGTCTAGGTAGGGCAATGGGCTTGAGTAACCGTCAAACACCATAATATGAAGTATGACTTCTGCGGATTCCCCTTGGTTGAGAACTGCCTACGGTGCAAATTTGGTTGATCAGTCCGGTAATCATGCCCGGACCATTTTCGAAGAAATCACCACTCTTGCAGGACAGTATGGGGCGGTGAACTTAGGGCAAGGCTTTCCTGACACCGAGGGGCCGGCAGAGATTCGCGATGCGGCGCTCCGAGCCATAAGTCATGGCCACAATCAATATGCCCCGGGAAGCGGGTTGCTTCCGCTGCGCGAAGCAATCAGTGAGCATCAACAGCGCTTCTATGGTTTGAACGTTGATCCTGCGCAAGAGGTTGTGGTGACCACTGGCGCCACCGAAGCCATTGCAGCGTCCATTCTGGCCTTTACCCAGGCCGGTGATGAAGTGCTGACTTTCGAACCCTTCTACGACTGCTACGGAGCCATGATTAAGCTGGCCAACGCGGAACACAAAGTGCTCCCGCTACGTGCCCCGGATTTCCAGCCGGATCTTGACGAGTTAGAGCGGGCGGTCAACGACCGCACCAGGCTGATCATCTTGAATAACCCGCACAATCCCACCGGTGCGGTGTTTGGCACCGAAGTCTTGGACCGAATTATCGCACTCGCGCACAAGCACAACAGTCTCATCATTTCCGACGAGGTCTACGAGCACCTCACGTTCGGGGCCACGCACATTCCTATCGCGAGCCGACCAGGCGGATTTGAACGAACCATCACCATATCTTCGGCAGGTAAGTCGTTTTCCTTCACCGGCTGGAAGATTGGTTGGGCCACCGGACCCCAGCAGTTGATCTATCCGGTACAAACCGTCAAACAATTTCTCAGCTACTCCTCCGGACCGGCTTTCCAACTGGCTATCGCCGAGGCTCTGAACCTGCCCGACTCATTCTTCGCGACTTTTGCGGAGGATCTGGGATCCCGCGGCGAACACTTGGCGGCGGGGTTAGAACGTGCAGGATTAGAGGTCTATCGCCCGGCTGGCACATATTTCTTGGTCGCGGATCTCGCTCCGCTGGGTTTTGACGATGCAACGTCTATCGCCCGGATGCTTCCCGAGAAAATAGGTGTGGCCGCGATACCGCTTGCCGCGTTTTGTCACCCTGCCGGTAGACAAGACAATGCTTCCTTCTTGCGCTTTGCTTTTTGTAAGAAACCTGAAGTGCTCGATGAAGCCATGAGACGTTTCGAAGGACTAGCAGAAAAGATGGGCCGATAATGCCTCAAAGTGTCCGTCGCTGGTTGGGTGGCATCCAAGCCCACGCCACGATTGAGCCGGACCAGTTCATTGACGGAGCCTATGTTCTCTCCATTGCCGGGGCCGAACAATCGCACGTCAATTTGCGTCATCCTAGCGAGGTTTTCTACGAATATTTGGCGCGTATCGCCAACCACATCTCAGTGTTGTTTCCAGAGCATGCGCCGCTCCGGATCTTGCATTTAGGTGCTGGTGCATTGACTCTCGCGCGTTGGGCCACCGTGAAGTATCCGGGGAGCCAACAGGTTGGGGTGGATATCGAGCGGGAGCTCATGGATTTTGTCATTGAACATCTACCGTTCCCCGACGGAACCGCGCTGCATCCGATCGTGGCCGATGCCAAAGATGTATTGCTAGAACAACTTGCCGAGAACGAATTCGACGTCATCATTGTAGATATTTTTACTGGCGAAGACGCCCCGGAGCACTTGACCACCCCGGAATACTACGGCTTGTTGGCCAACAAACTCGCACCGCGCGGCGTGCTGTTTGTCAATGTTGGGGATGATCCACCCCTACGCTTTACCGATCGGCAAGTGGCCGCGGCTGGTCAGAGTTTTTCCTTTGTCGCGCTCAGTGCACCACCGGAGATGTTCACCCGGAAGTACCCTGGCAACCTGGTACTCACCGCGGCAAATTTCCCGGTCAATACCGAACAGATCGTTGCCTGCCAAGAAGCCGGCCCACACCCTTCGGAGATCAGAAGCGGCTTAGACCTCGATGGGTTCGGCAAACCATAACCGAGTTTCGCCATACTTTTTTTCGGCGATCACTGCCAAGCTGGCTGGCCAGACCGGCTCTGCTGAGCGGCTTGACCTTTCAACTACCACGGTGGCATCCTCGGCAAGGACAGGTGCTAACTTAGCCAAAGTTGATTCCAGTTCGGACTCGGTCAGTGGGTAGGGAGGATCTAGGAAAACCAGATCGAAAGTCTTCGTGGGGGTTCGGGTTGTCTCGTTAAAGAACCCATCTAAGACGCTGTCCACACTGCCGCGGCGCAGCTGAACTGTCTCGTTTTTCAAAGCTTTGTTCAGCGCCTGGGCGTTCTGCTGGCACACAGCGATAGCTTTGGTAGCCTTCTCCACCAGAACAACGCTTCTTGCTCCCCGGCTAGCCGCTTCAAGCCCTAACGCTCCGGATCCGGCAAAGAGATCGAGCACCCGGGCACCGGAAAGCACATTCCAGCTCTCGAGTCGGGAAAACAAAGCTTCTTTGACACGGTCCGTGGTTGGTCGGGTGGCATCACCTGGAACGGATTTGAGGCTCAGGCCCCCGGCCACGCCAGCAATGATTCTGCTCATGTATTTATCTCTTTAGATCTTGGCGCTCTACAGCTAGTTCTTGTCAAGGAATTCCCGGGTCGATTCATCAACCCATGAGTTCAATGTCTCGGCTAAAAGGGGGTGAAGTGCTCGCCATTGCTTGCCTTGGGTAAGCTCAGCAACATCGTGGCGAGCGCGTTCGATAATTTTGCGGTCCTTCATAACGCTGAGCACCCGAAGCGAGGAGCGGCTTCCGGACTGTTGAACACCCAGAATATTACCTTCCTTGCGTTCAGCAAGGTCGGCCTCGGCAAGTTCGAATCCATCGATGCTCGCCTCGACCGTCCGAAGCCGGCTTACTGAGGGATGATCGGCATCGAGCCAGGTGGTGAGCAGGCAAGTACCGGGTAGACCACCACGGCCTACTCGGCCACGTAACTGATGTAGTTGCGAGATCCCGAAGTTTTCGGCATCCATGATCACCATCAAAGTTGCGTTGTGCACGTCAACACCGACTTCAATGACGGTGGTGGAGATCAGGATATCAACCGTACCGTCGGCAAACTCTTCCATGATTGCTTGCTTATCTTCTGTGCGAAGCTGGGAATGCAGGGCTTCAACCCGAGCATCATTAAACAATGGAATCGAGTGGATGAGTTCAAACATCGATTCGACACTCATTGGTTCTGTGCCCTCGGCCTCCGCACCGGCAATTTGGCTACCGGCTTCTTTGCGGGAATCACTAATTCTGGGGCACACCACATAGACCTGATGCCCCTTAGTAACTTCTTCGGCCATGCGTTGAAAGAGCCGCTGCTGATACCCGGGAAGTTGCATGGGAACTAGGTGCGTGGTGATCGGGGCACGCCCAAAGGGCATCCGGCGGATCGTTGAAACCTCCAAGTCACCAAAGACAGTCATAGCGACCGTGCGTGGGATAGGGGTAGCGGTCATCACCAAAGTGTGCGGAACCGCGGTATACGCCTTAGCCCGCAACGCATCACGTTGTTCAACACCGAAACGGTGTTGTTCATCAACCACCACTAACCCAAGATCCGCGAACTGTACTTGTTCACCCAGCAGCGCATGAGTACCGATAATCAATCCTGTTTGTCCACTAGCTATACCCAGCAGCGCTTCGCGACGCTGTGCGGTTTTCGCCGAACCGGTAAGTAGCGCCACACCGGTCCCGTTTCCTTCGCCGAACAGGCCTGGCTCGGCCAAGGGGCCAAGCATCTTTCGAATCGATTCGAAGTGCTGGGTGGCCAACACCTCGGTTGGGGCCAAGAGCGCAGCCTGTCCCCCGGTATCAATGACCTGCAAAATCGCCCGCAGCGCCACCACCGTCTTACCCGAACCCACTTCACCTTGCAGCAGCCGATGCATGGGATGGTTTCTAGATAGATCCGAACTGATCTCCTGACCAACGTGTAACTGTTCTTCAGTCAGCTCAAAGGGTAGCCGCTCGTCAAATTGGTCTGCTAGTCCCTGAGAGGTGTACGGTCTGGCAACGGCTAGCTGACGTCCGAGCACGGCACGGCGCTCTGCGAGCGAGAGTGTGAGCAGAAATGCTTCTTCATAGGCGAAACGGCTACGAGCCCGGTAACCGTGACCGAGCTCCTTGGGCCGGTGCCGATCGTTGTAGGCCTGGTATCGCCTCGTGTAACCGTGTTCTTGCAGTAAATAGTCCGGGATAAATTCGGGCAAGTCTTCTTCACCCAGGCTATCGAGCACCAATCCCATCAGGTCTCGAACCCTTTTGCTGGGCATCTTCGCCGAAGCGGGATAGATCGGGATCGGGCGTGGGTCAGCTTCGGAGGCTTCATCCAGAATCGCATAATCTGGTTGACTCAACTGGAGGTGGTCTTGATACCAGCTAACTTTGCCCGAGAACATAGCCACGGTGTCGAGTTGTAATTCATTTCGCGCTTGGTACCCATTGAAGAAGGTCATCCGAAGTTCTTGACCATTGCTGTCTAGCTCGTCGCTGACGGTCACTTCAAAGATAAACCCTTTGCGCGAGTGCATTTGTCGCTGGCTGGTATTAGTTACCCGAGCAACGATGGTCACATGTTCGTCATAGGGTAGTTCCGCGATCGGGGTGAGTTCGCCAACTTCAACATAGCGGCGCGGAAAGTGATGTAGAAACTGCTCAACGGTGTTGTAGCCGAAGGCCTTCTCCAATTGTGTGGCGCTGCTGGATCCAAGAACGTGTTTCAGCTCGCGTTCGAGCAACCCAGAATTAGCTTCCCGCATTGTAGTGGCACAGATCGGTGACCGATAGGTTGACCGGATCGGCGTGTTCCTTAATCACGGTCAGGGCCTGCTCGGCCTCAGCAACATGTACATGAACTCGCCACCGGAAGAACTCGCCTTGTTGATTAACCGGGGACATGATCACCGAATCCCCCACTGAATCAAGTTGTCCACGCAAGGTGGCGGCGCCCAGCGCGTCCAAGGTTACCGTGCACATCACTTCCACCCCTTCAACATTCTCCACGGTGAGGTGCACGTGTGGGTCCTGAATGTTGTAGCCATGGAAGTTCTCGTAATAATCAAAGTTCGCATCAATACCGCGAATCGCCGCACATAATTCATCAATGATGATGAGCATGCCCACCGCACCGGCATCCACCACCCCGGCGGCAGCCAGACTAGGTAGTTCATTCTCGGTGCCCTGGACAGCCAACTTAGCAGCCTGAGCAATCTGGGTCAGCAGCGTATCCATAGCAGCCCGGCTCTCGGGATCCTGTTTCAGATGCATCATCGTGGTACCAGCCGCCAGCGCGGCCGCATTGATGACCGAGAGCATCGTGCCGTCCACCGGATCGCTCAACGCAGACCAGGCGCGCACTTTGGCACGTTCCAAGCCCGCTGCTAAACCGGGGGCGGTGAGCCGCTCCTTGCCGGCTAAGGGCTCGGCGAGCCCACTGAGAAATACCGCTAGGAGCGTGCCGGAATTACCGCGCGCTGATTCCATGGCTGCGCGTGCGGCTACCTCGAGGTAGCCGCCCACATCCAAGCTCTCCAATTTACTGACCGCGTCATGTCCTGCCCGGGTGGTCAGGTACAGGTTACTTCCAGTGTCGCCATCAGCCACCGGAAAAACGTTGATCGCGTTCAGTCGGTCCGAATGATTGCCCAGACTCTTTACACTCCGCTCCAGCCATCTGGCGATGGCTCGTCCAGAGATGTCGAGTTTGTGACTCATGAGAAATCAGTCTTTCTGGAATTAGCGTGACAGGTCGGTTGAAGCAACGAACTCATCAACCTTATCTTCCTGTAGCGCGGTACCGAATTTTTCGATCATTTGCATGTCGGGAATGACGATTGACTGTCCATCCGCTGATCGTCCGGGTCCGTTATTCGGGAGAGTGAAAAACTCCATGTCCGAGGTGCGGATGTTGAGCATGCCACTAGCTAGTTTCGCTACGGTGCTCGAATCTAGTGAATCATCCACGGCAATGAATGGAGAGATTTCGCTGATCACATCTGAGATACGCGCCGGATTGGTCAATGTGTCCCGAGACAAGATTTGTCCGAGCATGGCACGGACGAAAAGCTGCTGGTTTTTCACG
Source organism: Glutamicibacter uratoxydans (assembly GCF_050753455.1). Lineage (GTDB taxonomy): Bacteria > Actinomycetota > Actinomycetes > Actinomycetales > Micrococcaceae > Glutamicibacter > Glutamicibacter uratoxydans_A. Next base: position 1,491,748 of record NZ_CP192736.1, on the reverse strand, counting down.
CGCTGATAGTCGCTCCCGGGGAATGACTTCCGCTCACGAACAAATGCCAGAGCCTGTTCGCCGTTAAGAGTTTGCTGCCCCTGGGGGAAGTACATGCCGTTAGTCAGCGATTGGCGGAAGGCGATCGGATTATTGATCGTCACCCCACCTAGAGCGTCGGTAAGTCCTTTGAAACCTTCAAAGTCAATGGCAGCTACATGGTCGATACGTACGCCGAAGAGCCCCTCAAGGGTTTCGACTGCTTTAGGAACCCCTCCGCTGGCAAACGCACGGTTGATCTTCGCGGTACCTACTCCGGGGATATCCAGCCAGGTATCGCGCATGATGGAGGTGACGTAGATCGCCTCACGATTAGTCGGGATGTGGACCATCATCAAAGTGTCCGAGCGGCCACCATTGGGTAAGGTGGCAAACCCTTCGGCATCTTCGTCCTCATCGCGTTCGGCTCGGGTATCGCTACCGAGTAGCAGGATGTTTACCGCGTCTTTGGACTCTTCCCGCTCTACCGGCCGGACATCTTCGGACGGAAAGACTGTGGGAAGGGTCTCGGTGTTTCGGTCAAAGGTTCGACCCAGATTCAGTACATAAAGCCCAGCAACTAGCGCTGCGACCAACACCACCGCCAAAACAGAGATGATGATGGCCAGACCCCGACGTTTTTTCTTGCGTGGACGTTGGAGTTCATCCTGGTGAGTTGAACCTTGGGACATTTGCAACCTTTCGCCGTTAGAACTCCCTACATCTTAGCTTTCAGAATTGAACGATAGGCTTATAAGGTGGCCATCTTTAGTTATCAAAGCAAACCGTTATCAAGTCGAGTCTCAAGTATCAGCAAACGCGCAGGAATTCTGGCTGGAACTGTGGCCCTTGCCACACTGATCACTGGTTGTCAGACCATGGTTGCCGTTGAGGCGGCTGAAGACGCAGCTAGTCCGCTATGCGCCAACATGATGGTCTTACTGCCTGAAGTCATCGGGGATGTAGAGAAACGCCCCACTAGTTCACAAGCCACCGCCGCGTGGGGAGAACCTACCGAAGTAGTCCTACGTTGCGGTGTGGAGGTGCCAGGGCCCACCACCGATCCGTGCGTCTCGGTTAATGGCGTGGATTGGATTGCCCGCGAGGGTGAGAATGGCGTGTGGACGCTCACCACTTACGGTCGCAACCCAGCCACGGAAGTGTTACTTGACCCGCAGGTGATCCCATCCAGCACAGTGATTGCGTCGCTGAGCGATGCGGCCTCTAAAATCCCAGCGGAACGTGAATGCGTCTCCTACGAAAAGTCAGTTGATATTTAGCCTTTTATGAATATGAGCGTGGTATCGATATTAGAATATCGATACCACGCTCATATTTTTCGGATTCTAGCGAAGCCCAGTTGGACGCGCCAGAGCCAAGGAGATCAATTCCTGGATCAATTCTGGGTAGTCGATTCCGGACTTTTGCCACATATGTGGGTACATGCTCGTTGCGGTGAAGCCTGGCATGGTGTTGATTTCGTTGATGATCCATTCACCCTGCGGGGTGTAGAAGAAATCGACTCGGGAAAGACCTTCGGCGTTGACTGCGTCAAAAGCCTTCACCGCCAAATCTCGCAAGGTAGAGATGGCTTCTTCTGGTAGTGCGGCCGGGCAACTCAGTGTAGCTGCTGCACCATCAACGTACTTAGCTTCGAAGTCGTAGAAGTCATTCTCGGCGCTCTCCACCGCAATTTCACCTGGCAGCGATGCCCGGGCTGGCGCCGAACCGATGCCTTCGAGGACACCACATTCGATTTCGCGTCCTTCGATTCCTTGTTCCACGATCACTTTTGGATCTTCGCTGCGTGCCGTCTCGATGGCAGTGCGTAACTGTTCCGGGGTTCTGACCTTTGTGATTCCTACGGAAGATCCAGCACGTGCCGGCTTTACGAATAACGGGTATTCCAGCTTCTGGCATCGCGCTAGACAGGCTTCGGAGTCACGAACCCATTCCTTGTTGTTGATTACTACGTAGGGTCCTACTGCGAAACCGGCAGATTCGAAGACGACCTTCATGAAATGCTTGTCCATGCCAATGGCGCTGGCGGCAATGCCAGAGCCAACGTATGGGACGCCATTGATCTCTAATAACCCTTGAATGGACCCGTCTTCACCGAAAGGGCCGTGCAAAAGGGGAAACACTAAATCGATCTGACCCAAGTCAGTGATCTGCTCCCCGTTACGCGCAATCAAATGCGTGTGCTCGCCCCTATTGGATAGCGCCACGGACGTGGTTACTTCCTTGATTTGCGGTAAGGAACCACCTGAAAGGCTCCACTCGCGGGGGTTTTCTTCGACGAGTGTCCACTCCCCTTGAGTGGTAATTCCTACCGGAATGATCTCGAAACGCTCGGTGTTGATCGCTTGGATCACACCACCTGCAGTCACACAGGAAACCGAATGCTCGGAGGAACGTCCACCGAATAGCAGGACGATCCGCTGTTTGGCGTCCGATTTTTGAATCATGTCGCTAATTCTCCTTCAGCTTTCAATTCCCGCGACAGCAGGCGTTGAGCCATGTTCTCCACACTCAATGTGCCTTCCAGCACCATAACCACCGCTTCGGTAATGGGCATCTCAACCTCATGCGCTGATGCCAGCTCTAAGACCGCACGAGCCGATTTAATTCCTTCGGCGGTCTGTGACATCCGGTCATTGACTTCCTCGAGGAACAGTCCTTGGCCTAGCAGACGCCCAGCGGTATTATTTCGCGACAGTGATGAGGAACAGGTGGCTACCAAGTCGCCCAGTCCAGAAAGACCTGCCAGCGTCTCCATGCGTCCACCCAAGGCAAGAACCAGTCGCATAGTCTCAGCCAGTCCACGGGTGATTACCGAGGATTTAGTGTTGTCTCCGAAGCCAAGGCCATCACAGATACCAACGGCTAAGGCAATAACGTTCTTAACGACGCCGCCTAGCTCTACACCCAAGACATCATCATTCGTGTAGGGGCGGAAATAGGGGGCGGAGCACAACTGTGAAATCCAGCTGGCCGTTGCTTCATGGCTACAAGCCACCACGGAAGCCGTTGGTTGTTCGCGCGCAATTTCCATGGCTAGGTTAGGTCCAGACAGGACAGCAATTTGTTCGCTCGCAAACCCCGTTACCTCTGCGATGACTTCACTCATCCGCAGATCGGTTCCGCGCTCTAGGCCCTTCATCAGCGATAACAACACTGCGTTGGGTTCTAAGTACTGTGTCAGGTCTGTCAGCTCTTGACGCAGGGACTGCGCCGGGATCGCCAAAACCACCAGATCAGCGTCCGCCAACACCTGCGCCTTGTCATCCGAGGCACTGATATTCCGTGGAAGCTTGGTCTCACGCAAATAGCGCGAGTTAGTATGTCGTTCGGTTATTTCTGCCGCTGCATCCTTGCGGCGTGCCCAGATCATTACCGGGATACCCTGATCAACCACGGTGTCGGCAATCACTTTAGCGAAAGTTGTCCCCCAACTCCCGGCACCTATAACGGCGATCTTTCGTGGCAAAGCTTTTGTCACGGAACTATCTCCCTGAGCTGGATTAGTTTTTGTCTTCTGGAGTCGGTTTAGGCGCTTCGTAGCTAGATCCTGTGGCAGCCTGCCCGTGTTCGGCCGGATCCCAAAACGACGTTGGTGGAGTCTCACCGCGTAGTTCGGCCTGCAGAGCAGTGATTCGTCCCATGATTCGATCGGTGGCTTCCTGAAGCACACTACGTGTACGAGGTCCCTGACGCAGGTCATCTAAATTGACCTCTTCGCCAACAGTTACCACCACATGTTTGCGTGGAAAAAGGCTCATTTTCTTGCCATAGCGAGGCAGTAATTCCTGGTCACCCCAGTGCGCCATGGGCACTACCGGAGCACCAGTCTGCAAGGCTAGTCGCGCCGCACCGGTATGCCCCTTCATTGGCCAAAGGTTGGGGTCTCGGGTCAAGGTGCCCTCGGGATAGATCACAATGACGCCACCAGCATCTAATACTCGTTTAGCGGCGACTAGAGAATCCCCCGCGCTACTACTCTTGCGAGCTACCGGAACCTGACCAGTATTCTTCATAACCCAGCCAATGACCGGCGCGGTGAACAGAGACTCTTTAGCCAACCACCGTGGCAAGCGCCCGTGACTGTAAAGGGCATGACCGACCACCAACGGGTCGATCTTGGTTGTGTGATTAACACATAGGATGAATCCACCCTGAGGCAGAGTGTCAAAACCCTTCCAGGTTTTGCCAATCAAGGCGTTCATAGCTGGCCTGACAATGCCGGCCAGAACCGCGAAGACGGCCTTAGTCTTTCCCGATTCTTGTTCAATGGTGGATTCACCCACGAAGCGATGCTCCTCTTTACTCGCTAAATTCCACGTTCGCTCCGAGTGCGCGAAGCTTTTCGGTGAAGTGTTCATAGCCACGATTGATGATTTCGATACCAGTTACGGTACTGGTTCCCTCCGCTGCCAGGGCAGCGATTAGGTGTGAGAACCCGCCACGTAGATCAGGGATATCGATATTTGCCCCCTGCAGCTGGACCGGGCCAACGATCACGGCTGAATGCTTGAAGTTGCGGTGTCCGAAACGGCACGGAGTCGAACCCAGGCAATCGGTGTGGACCTGCACGGTGGCGCCCATGCGCTGCAAAGCCTCGGTGAACCCGAAACGGTTTTCATAGACCGTTTCGTGGATCACCGAAACGCCGCTGGCCTGTGTCAACGCGACCACGAGTGGCTGCTGCCAGTCGGTCATAAATCCAGGATGCACATCGGTTTCTAGGATCAGCGGATTCAAGTCACCACCTGGGTGATAGAAACGGATACCGTTGTGCTTCACCTCAAACTCGCCACCAATCTGACGATAGACATGAAGGAAAGCTGTCAGGTCGCGCTGCTGCGCATCCTGAACAAAAATATCGCCCTTCGTCACCAGCGCCGCTGAAGCCCAAGAAGCGGCTTCGTTGCGGTCAGGGAGCGCCACATGTTCGTACCCGCGTAGCTCCTCAACACCCTGAATCCGGATGATGCGGTCCCGGTGCACCGAGATGATGGCACCCATCTTTTGCAGAAGAGCAATCAGGTCGAGAATTTCGGGCTCGATCGCAGCGTTACGGACTTCGGTGACACCGCGTGCTCGCACTGCGGATAGCAATACTTGTTCGGTAGTCCCGACAGACGGGTAAGGAAGTTCCAGCTTCGCGCCGGTTAGTCCGTTGGGCGCAGAAATGCGGATGCCCTCTTCGCCCTTGTGGACTACGGCCCCAAATTCACGCAGTACGTCTAGATGGAAATCGATTGGTCGGTCACCAATGCGGCAGCCACCGAGGTCCGGGATAAAGGCTTGGCCAATCGAGTGGATGAGTGGGCCGCAAAACAGGATTGGAATACGTGAATCCCCGGCATGGGCATCGATCGCACGGTTTGACGCAGTCTTGGCATCAGCGGGATCCATGGTCAGATCCCCGGTGTCTTTATCTTGAGTTACGGTCACGCCGTGAAGCTCGAGCAGACTGCGAACCACCGAAACATCCTTGATTTCGGGTACATTACGCAGGATGGAGGGTGTGTTGCCCAAAAGTGCGGCAACCATTGCCTTTGGAACCAGATTCTTAGCTCCGCCGACACGTACGGTGCCAACCAATGGCACGCCACCATGGATCGTTAGGATCTTGCCCATGAATGAATAAACCTCATCACGTAGTTGAAAACGTCCACTACTTTCGTTTTTCGAAAGGGTATAGGACTTAGTAAGCATACCGCTAAGTACATAGCCCTTTGAGGTACAACTATGCGAACCACGGACAATATTTCAAGTTATCAGCGAACTCACACACAAGCCCGAGGTTGCGGGAAGATGTAGACAAAACTCTAGCGGTGATGGTTCCCACATAGGTTGGGTCCCATCACCGCCAGAGTTTAGTTCTTGATGGCTTCTAGTCCGCTGTCCGCGCTGGCAAGGTCAGTGGTTTGAAACTCGGGCGAGTATTCTCGTACTCAGAAATGTCTTCCTCGTGTTTCAAGGTCAGGCCAATATCGTCCAGCCCTTCCATCAAACGCCAGCGGGTGTAGTCATCAATTTCAAAAGGCGCAATCAGCGATCCACAGGTGACCGTACGGGACTCTAAGTTGACCGTGATTTCGGTTCCTGGATTGTTATCCAGCTCTTTCCAGATCAGCTCGATATCGTCCTGAGCTACTTGCGCTGCTACCAGACCCTGCTTTCCAGAGTTCCCGCGGAAAATATCGGCGAATCGGGAAGAGAGTACAGCTTTGAACCCGTAATCCTTCAACGCCCACACTGCGTGTTCACGTGATGACCCGGTCCCAAAGTCCGGACCTGCCACCAGTACTGATCCCTTGGAGAAGGGTTCCTTGTTGAGGATGAAGTTCTCATCCTTGCGCCAACCGGCGAACAGGGCATCTTCGAACCCGGTGCGGGTAATCCGCTTGAGGTAAACGGCCGGAATGATTTGGTCGGTGTCTACGTTGCTAGAACGAAGCGGAACACCGATTCCGGTATGGGTGACAAACTTTTCCATCGAAATGTTCCCTTTCTAGACGGTGACTGGAGTCGAAGCTAGGTCGGATGGCGAAGACAGTGTTCCGCGGATGGCGGTCGCTGCGGCTACCAGCGGTGAGACTAGGTGTGTGCGTCCACCCTTGCCCTGGCGCCCTTCAAAGTTTCGGTTTGAGGTCGAGGCGCAGCGCTCCCCCTCGGCTAGTTGATCCGGGTTCATGCCCAAGCACATGGAACAACCGGCAAAGCGCCATTCAGCACCGAATTCTTTGAATACTTGATCCAGTCCTTCCGCTTCAGCCTCCAGCCGGACGCGAGCGGAGCCTGGAACAACGATCATCCGAACTTGCGGATCCTTTTCGCGGCCTTTAATGATCTCTGCTGCAGCTCGCAAGTCCTCCATTCGGGAGTTCGTGCAGGAGCCAAGAAAGACGGTATCCACACGGATATCTTTCATCGGGGTTCCGGCTTCCAATCCCATATAGGACAGGGCGCGTTCACAGGCTTGGCGGTCGTTTTCATCCTGGAAGTCCTCCGGATGCGGCACACTTTGCGATAATGAGATTCCCTGACCGGGGTTGGTGCCCCAAGTCACGAAGGGCTCCAACTCGTCAGCGTTCAAGAATACTTCGGCATCGAAAGTTGCGTTTTCGTCCGTGTGCAAGGTTTTCCAGTATTCAACTGCTGCATCCCATTGCTCTCCGGCAGGAGCATGTGGGCGTCCCTTGACGTACTCGAAGGTGGTCTCGTCCGGGGCGATCATTCCTGCACGAGCGCCGGCCTCGATGGACATATTGCAAATAGTCATGCGTGCGTCCATGGACAAGGAACGAATCGCCGAGCCGCGGTACTCCAAGACGTATCCCTGACCGCCACCGGTACCAATCTTGGCAATAACCGCAAGAATAATGTCCTTGGAAGTAACCCCGGGCTTCAGGGTGCCTTCAACATTGATGGCCATGGTCTTAAACGGTTTGAGGCTCAAAGACTGAGTTGCCATGACGTGTTCCACTTCGGAGGTACCGATGCCGAACGCCAAGGCGCCGAATGCGCCGTGAGTGGAGGTGTGCGAGTCGCCACAAACCACAGTCATACCTGGTTGTGTCAGGCCTAGTTGGGGTCCAACAACGTGGACGATCCCCTGTTCCTTGTCACCCAAGGAGTGCAGACGGACCCCGAATTCTTTGCAGTTATCGCGCAGCGTGTGAATCTGGGTGCGGCTGGTCAAATCCGCGATTGGCTTATCAATATCAAGGGTTGGGGTGTTGTGATCCTCAGTGGCGATCGTCAGATCGGGACGGCGCAGTTTGCGGCCGGCCAGACGCAGACCCTCGAAAGCCTGGGGGCTGGTGACCTCGTGAAGTAGGTGTAGGTCAATGTAAATCAAGTCCGGCTGACGGGCAGCGCCTTCGCCTTCACCCTTTCGCACCACGTGGGCGTTCCAGACCTTCTCTGCCAGTGTCATAGGAACCTGCTGCGCAGACATTGAGACACACTCCTTCAATAAGTACTTTCTACACCTCTAAGTGTGCCACGCTCAGAGAAGTGATTTCCAATATGCGGACTTGAATCTCAAATAATGAGATGAGAGGATTTGTTCATGACGATTAGTAGCGGGGTAGGTGTCTTAGACAAGGCAGCTGCCATTCTAAATGCATTAGAGCATGGCCCCACCTCACTGGCTCAGCTAGTAGAGATCACCGGCATCTCAAGGCCGACTGTTCACCGTTTGGCTCAATCCTTGGTCGTCCACGGACTAGTCGGGCGGGACATGCATGGCCGTTTTGAACTGGGAAATCGCTTGGTTGAACTTGCTGGAGCAGCCGGCGAGGACCGAATCGTGACAACTGCTGGCCCGCTCTTGATCAAGCTGCGCGATCTGACCGGCGAAAGCACGCAGGTGTTCCGTAAGCAGGGTGATCACCGTATCTGTATCGCCAGCGCCGAACGTCCGGTGGGTCTTCGCGATACCATCCCGGTGGGCACCCAACTATCTATGAAAGCAGGGTCCGCCGCTCAGGTTCTTTTGGCTTGGGAAGATAATGAGCGGATGATCGATGGGCTGCGTAACGCGCGTTTCACGCCAACCATTCTGGCCGGGGTGCGCCGACGCGGCTGGGCTCAATCGCTGGGAGAACGTGAGCCGGGAGTTGCTTCGGTATCGGCTCCGGTGCGCGGCCAATCAGGGCGTGTTATTGCAGCCCTTTCGATGTCGGGTCCGATTGAGCGTTTAACCCGGCAGCCAGGAAAGATCCATCACGAAGCGGTGGTCCGAACCGCTGATGAACTTTCCGATCTATTGCGCGCGCAGAACGATCCTAACGCCTCGCTCAGTCGTTAGGCTCAACGATTAACTGAGGCGAAATGGTCGAATCCTTGGGATTCGGCCATTTTTTCTCCGTCAATGTAGACAGCCGGGCAACCGTTGCGCATAGCAATCGTTTTACCGATGATGACAAACTCTTCTGGGACCGCTGCCTCATCTGGGAAGGTGGCTAATATCCCGAAATCTTCGCCACCGTAGAGCACCCACTGCAATGGTTCGATACCCAAAAGCTCGGCGGCCGGCTCTAAACGTTCGGTAAATTCTCCGAGGACTGCAGAATCAATCTCAATGGCTACTCCGCTTGCCACGGCCAAGCGTCCGGCATCAATAATCAAACCGTCAGAGAGATCGAGCATGGCACTGGCTCCGGCCTGCGCAGCTCGAGGCCCGGATTCCAGCGGCGGGACTGGTCGGCACTGCGAGGCAATCAGTCGACGCATCGAGCGTCCCCAATGCTGCTGCGATTCAGGGTGCTCCAATAGTGCCAAGCCTGCTGCGGACATCCCCACCCGTCCTGCCACAGCAACTACCTGTTCGGCTTGTGCTCCCGAACGCAGGACCTTATGTTCCTTCACTTCGCCCAAGACGGTGGTGGTTACCGAGATTTCGGTTGACAAGCTCAAATCTCCACCCAATATTGGGGGAACTGAACTGCTCAGGCTCTTGAGTGCTTGGGCAACACCATCCGCAAATCCTTTAATCCAAGATTCTGTGGTGTTCCCCGGCAGCGAAAGGGAAATCACCACACCGGTTGTGCGTCCACCCATGGCATTGATATCTGAGAGATTTTGCGCCATGGATTTCCAGCCAATATCGAAGGCATGGTGCTGCCACCCGCTGGGCCACCGCAGCCGAAAATCCTGATTCTCCACGATCGTATCCACGGATACGAGCACCTCACCGGTGTTCACCGCTAGAGCCCCGGCATCATCTCCCGGGCCAAGATTCGGGCTGCTACTGCTCAAAATGGGCAGAATGACTTGAAGAATTCCGTTCTCGCCCAGTTCAGAAATGGTTCGGTCGGAAGTCTGATCGCTGTGAGTCACTCGAAACCTATTGCACTCTCTTTGCTGCTTGGCGTATCAGCCCGGCATAGGTGTTGTAACGATCCACATGTCCCCGAGTAGGATCAACAACTTCTTGCCGCACCACGTACGCCACCGATTTATTTAGGTTCCCCATTGCCTTCTTGCGCTTGATTTTAGCGATAAGCCGATTAAAAATCGACCCACCGATCCCCAATACAATCCCGGTCAGGACGCCTATCACCAGTAATAGCGTGGGATAAGCAATACCTTCTATTCTAGGGGGTTCGGGAAGTGAAAATTGCAGGAAGCCAGCCAAGGCAAGCGCGGCGAGCCAAGCCCCGCCGGCCAGAGCGACGAGAAGGCTGAACCACTGCAGAAATTTGATCAATGGCCACCACCAGGAACGTTTGTCGACGCCAAGTTTGGTTGAAGCGATGGCTTGATCGACCGGTCCCGCCAAAGTTTGTGACACGTCGCGGAATCTATCCTTTAGCGGGTTTGCCCATGACGCAGGAAGGTCTTGCACCGCCGTTGCGACATAGCGGTCTACGGCTTGTTCCACCTGTGCTGATTCAGCCGCCGAGAGTTCAGGGCGAGAGGTCAAAGATAGTTCAACAGGTTTGTCGTTTCTGCCCAAATTCATGCGCTTGAGCGGGTCGTTACGTAACCGGGTGAGCCATGTGGTTAGCGGCCATCCGGTATTGCGCGCTGCCCGCAGGCGGTAGGAGGTAGCGACCACATCGGCTATTCGTTCAGTTCCGTGTGCTCGACCGACCTCTCGCTCAAGATTTTGCTGATGCTCTTTGGCAGGTGGTTTGATATCGGAGGCCGGTAACTTTGCACTCCAGGAGGTAGCCAAAGCATCGATGTCGTTGCGCACCCGTTGAACGGCTAATTCGTGGCGGCGCATCACAGCAAGGATTTGCCCGCGGATCTGCTCAATCCCTTCACCGGTACGTGCAGAACTGAGAATTACCGGTACCTCATCAAGCCCCTCGGCTTTGAGTAAGGCTTCCAAAGAACTAAGCACCGCGGGACGATCGGTCGGTGCTACCGTGTCAATCTGGTTCAGCACAACGAGCAAGTTACTGGATTGGGCACTGAGGGTAGATAAGTATCCGTGGTGGATTGAGGCATCAGCATATTTTTGCGGGTCAAGTACCCAAATCAGAAAATCTACCTGTCCCGCGAGCTTCTGCGCGATCGCGTGGTGTTCTATAGCGGTGGAATCCATGTCCGGAAGATCCAGCAAGAGTAGACCGCTGGTATGCGCAGCTCGGCGGCTACTGGTTGAACCGGACAAAGGTTTGCGCACCGTATAACGCTCGGTGACATTGAGCCAGTCGAGGAGCTCGGAAGCATCCTCTGGGTCCCAGATGGCTGCCACAGGGGACTTGGTCGTTGGTCGGACTACCCCAGTACGCGCAATCTCTTCACCTGCCAACGCGTTGAACAAACTCGATTTTCCGCTACCTGTGGCACCGAATAAGCCAATCACTGTGTGGTCGGTAGACAGTTTTCGGCGTTCTTCCGCCCGGTGAAGGATTGCGCCGGCGCGTTCAAGGTCCTGCTGTTCGGTGTAGGGCGCGGAAATTTCGAACGCCTGCGTTAGCAACTCGATTTGTTCGGTGACCTTTGACGCCGCACGAGCACGTTGACGTTCGCTCACTTTGCGTTCCCCCCTACGGCTAGTCCTCGGATGTGGGCATCGAGTTCAGCTGTGACACTAGCACTCAGCGCTTGGGAGGTGACCTGCGTATAGATCCACTTATTTTCGTTGATAAGCCCTTGGCAGTGGTCCCGAAGCATGCTGCTGGCCCGCTGAGTCATTCGCCGCACAGCATCTTCTCCGAAGATTGCTTCGAGGAGTTTTTGTCCTACGACTGCTGACCCGCCAGCGATCCCGATTTCCAAACCAGTGAGTCCGGCGGTGGACGCGAAAACTAGAACCATCAAAGCGACTGCAATCCCGTTCACACCGAATGCGGCTATGCGGGCAGTCTTGCGCTTACCAGCCCCCTCGGTGCGGATCATCTCCAGAACGTCTTTTTGCCATGCGCGAATCACTTCGGAGGCGCGGTCGGAAAGGTTTGTTGCTGGGCGGGGTGCCTGTGTCTCCAGGAGCAACTCGGTTCCAAGTGCGGTTGCGATCCATTGCCGGTCCACGTCCTGACAGGCCTTGGTAATTTCGTTGACCAAAACGGTGTGCAGTCCACTTTCGATCGCGCTCTCCACCCGATGGGTTGCTGGCGGCTTGCCACTGAAGAACCCAGCAACCTTATCGCGCACGCGTCCGATAGTTCCCTCGATACCCCGCATCAGTTCACCAGCACCAACGAAGTCTTGCCAGCGCGCCAAGATTTCTCCGCGGAGTAAAGAACCGTCACTGAGCGCTTCAAGGGTGTTCTCTACAGCCACCCCAAACCGCCGGACAGTTCCTTCTTCAAGGTCACGAAGAAATGCGTCTTGGTTGGCGGCGGCATCTTGTAGCTGATTCAGGTCGACTGCCAGCTGTTCCAGTGCACCGCGGAGCGTCTGTGCCGCAACACGCTGACGTTCCGCGCTATCTGCCCCCAGCTGTTCCAACCAACCTCGTAATTCGGTGAGTTCGCTCGTGGGGATGAGTCTATCTGTCGTGAGTTCGGATTCGTGGACAATGTGCAACAAGGCTGGATCCAACGCCTTGGACTCCATCATGTTTTCGAGATCGGGACGGATCTGTTCGGCGGCCCCTTCGGGGACCCTGTTGAGAACCACGCTCACTGTCACTGCCCGCTCCCCTGCCTTCTCCAAGAGTTTCCAGGGCACAGCGTCCGAGTACCGATTAGCGGTGGTGACAAAGATCCACAGATCGGCAGCGTTCAAAAGTTGCTGGGACAATGCCCGGTTGTCCTCCGACACCGAATCAATGTCTGGGGCATCTAGAATTGCCAAGCCCACAGGCACTCCTGGGTGAGCGACAAGTAACACCGCATCGGTGCGTTGAAGTGCTTCCCCTGATTCGAATCCGCTGCCGTGAAGACGCGATAGGCCGGATAGAACACGGGTAGTTGAGAACCAGTCAGCCTCATCCGGATGATGAATCAACACCGGGGTGCGCGTGGTTGGGCGCACAACGCCCACCCAGGTAACTGTTTCCCCCAGTAATGAATTCACTAGGGTTGATTTGCCTGCTCCTGTTGAGCCACCGACAACCGTCAAGAGCGGTGCCTGAGCATCAGCGGAGCGCGGAAGCAAATAATCATTGATTTGGTTGATCAGCTGGACGCGCAAGGTTTCCGGGTCTTCTTGATCACTGGAGTGACCGTGGATCAGAACCATACGCTGTAAGATCGTTGCCAGCGTTTCAAGAGTATGCCCTAATGCGCTAACAGCAGGAGAGATCTCAGACTGCCGCCCCGCAGGCTGAGCCGGTCGTTGATTAGGATCCATAGTGTCCATCTTGCCCGATAGACGGTCGCAGGCAAGCAGGTACACGCACATAGATATGCAAAAAGCCACGGAAACCGTGGCTTATTTTGCGTGACCCCAGCGGGATTCGAACCCGCGTTACCGCCGTGAGAGGGCGGCGTACTAGGCCGCTATACGATGGGGCCGTATATCTCCGCTGGCGGAGGACCTATAAAGAAGAACTTGTGACCCCAGCGGGATTCGAACCCGCGTTACCGCCGTGAGAGGGCGGCGTACTAGGCCGCTATACGATGGGGCCGCACGCTAAGAACTTCTTCTTAGCTCATCAAATAAAATTTGATGAAGCGCTGGGATACCAGGACTCGAACCTAGAATGACGGAACCAGAAACCGTTGTGTTGCCAATTACACCATATCCCACTGTGACTTGCGGCTTTTTGATTAGCTCAGCTTCCTGAACCGTTCTGTTTGCCTCAGCACGAGATATAACTATACATACGTTTTTGGGAAGAGACAAATCGAGGAACCCTCGGGCAAGAAACCCTCAAAGAACGCCGAATTCTCGCGGATTTAACCTGCTTTTCAGCGTACATTTTTGCCACCACAAACAAACTCCTTCTTGTGAGCTGCCACACGATTTTAGGCTGCCACTAGGGGGAATATAGGACCAAGATTGACGGCGTCCGCAAAATGACCAGTCACCGCCGCTAGTGCAGCAGGGCCGCGACGCCTCGATGTCGTTATCGGCTTATTAGAATCCGACGTGGGGTTGTATTGCTGCTCGTTCACGCTTGTAGCTGTCGGCTTGCTACACCCTGTGACGAAACAACGCCCTCGATACCAAGCTGCTTCGTGGGCGGCTGGTATCGAGAGCGTTGTTAGTTCGGCTGAGCTCTAACCGTTGACGAGTCAGAGCCCCGCAGCGAATGCACGTAGGCGATTCAGGCTAGAATCCTTGCCCAAAATTTCCATGGATTCAAACAACGGCGGGGAAACCTTCTTACCAGAAACCGCGACGCGTGCAGGTCCGAATGCGTGACGCGGCTTGAGCTCCATCTCTTCGACCAACTTGGCACGCAGAGCGTCCTGGATGCTCTGCGCGTTCCAGTCTTGTAATGGAGTCAGAGCATCAATGGTGGCTTCCACAACTTCCGCAAGGTTTGCTGGCATACCCTTCATAGCGCCCTCGGCTACTATGATCTGCGCATCTTCAAGGAAGAGGAATTCCATCATGTCTGAGGCTTCGCCCAGCAGCCCAACGCGTTCCTGAACTAGTGGTGCAGCAGCATCCAGAATGCTGTTTTCCCGTTCGGTGAGCTGCTCCCCCACGAGGTTTGAGGCCTGCAGGTACGGGACAAGGCGATCCCGGAAGTCCTGCGGTTCAAGCATGCGCACGTGCGTACCATTGATGGCTTCGGCCTTCTTTTGGTCGAAACGAGCAGGGTTGGACAGCACGTCGGTGACGTCAAAGGCCTCAATCAGTTGTTCTCGGCTGAAGATGTCCTCATCGGCGCTGAGCGACCAACCGAGCAGGGCCAGATAGTTCAACAGGCCTTCAGGGATGAAGCCGCGGTCACGGTGCAGGAAGAGGCTGGACTCGGGATCCCGCTTGGATAGCTTCTTATTTCCCTGACCCATGACATATGGCAGGTGGCCGAAGCGCGGCATGTACTTAGCCACTCCCACGTCATGCAGCAGCGCATAGAGAGCAATCTGGCGTGGGGTCGAAGAAAGCAGATCCTCGCCGCGCAGCACGTGGGTCACGCCCATGAGCGCATCATCTACAGGGTTAACGAGGGTGTACAGCGGCTTTCCATTGGCACGCACCACCACGAAGTCCGGAACAGAACCGGCCTTGAAGGTAATCTCACCCCGGACTAAGTCGGTAAAGGTCAGGTCGCTATCCGGCATACGTACACGTAAGACCGGCTCACGGCCTTCAGCCTTAAATGCCGCGATCTGCTCGGCTGAAAGTTCGCGGTCGAAGTTGTCGTAGCCAAGTTTCGGGTCACGGCCGGCCGCGCGATGGCGAGCTTCGATCTCTTCCGGGGTAGAGAACGACTCATAGAGATGACCGGCTTCGCGAAGCTTGGTGATGACTTCTTGGTAGATGTCATCACGCTGCGACTGACGGTATGGTGCGTGTGGTCCACCGACATTCACGCCTTCGTCCCAGTCGATGCCGAGCCAGTCCAGGGCATCCAACAGCTGGTTGTAGCTTTCCTCGGAGTCGCGCTTGGCGTCGGTGTCCTCCACGCGGAAAATCATCTTGCCGCCGGTGTGGCGGGCGTAGGCCCAGTTGAACAGGGCCGTGCGGATCAGGCCAACGTGTGGCGTACCGGTCGGCGACGGGCAAAAACGTACCCGTACCGGGGTGTCTTCGGTTACAAGGGGAATCAGCGATAGATCAGTCATGATGACTTCATTCTATGCCCAGAGTTCCATGCACTCCATTTGGGTAGCACCAAGGCCCCCGGCCGTCACTGGTCGGGGGCCTTGGCACGGGCCGATGCCCGCCACATGGTGCGTTCGTCGACGCCGGGCTCAGCGGCGGAAAACGCTACGCAGGGTGCCGATGCCCTCGATCTCGATCTCGATGCTCTCCCCTTCGCGGACTTCCCCGACCCCGGCAGGTGTGCCGGTCAGGATCACGTCCCCGGGCAGCAGGGTAAAGGCCTCGGAGGCGCGGGCCACCAGTTCATTGACGGACCAGATCAGTTCATTGGTTCCACCGTCCTGGCGCACCTGCCCGTTAAGCCGGGTGATGATCCCGACATTATCGGGATCATCCAGTTCGGTTTCGATCCATGGCCCCAGTGGGCAGGAACCGTCAAAGCCCTTGGCCCGGCCCCACTGCAGGTCGGTGCGCTGCGCATCGCGGGCGGTCAGGTCGTTGGCCACCGTGTACCCGAAGACGACCTCGGGCACCTTCTCCGCAGGGACGTCCTTGCAGATGCGACCGATCACCACGGCGAGTTCCCCCTCGAAGGAAATCTCATCCGAGAAGGACGGGAGCGTGACCGGCTCATTGTGCCCGACCACGGAGGTATTGGGCTTCAGGAACATGATCGGTTCGGCCGGCACCTGGTTGCCCAGTTCCTCGGCGTGCTTGCGGTAGGTCCTGCCAAAGGCCACGACCTTGGAGCGTGGGATGATCGGAGCGACAAGTCTCACATCATCCAGGTCATGGCTCTGGCCGGTGGGCTTGATTCCCTGGAAAAACGGGTCCCCCGCCAGGACATGGACCTTCCGGTCTTCGACGACTCCGTATAGTGGGTCGCTATCTACGACAAAACGTGCGATGCGCATGGGCTACTTCTGGTTCCCCTCGTTGTTGGGCTTTGATGACGACTGTACGGTGGATGCCGCCTTCAAGAGTTGTTCGTTCAATTCGTCATTGTCGTAGGAATCAGACGCTTCCTCCGGGAATCCATAGGGATTGTTTTCCTGCCAGCGCCACATATCCTGGACCATTTGCTCAAGGCCTCGTTCGGCCTTCCAGCCAAGTTCAAGACGAGCTTTAACTGGATCCGCATAATTCTCGGCAACGTCCCCGGGCCGACGGTCCACAATCTGGTAAGGCACGTCCTTACCGGCAGCCCGGGCGAAGGCCTGGATGACCTCCAACACACTGGACCCTTCGCCTGTTCCGAGGTTCCAGACGAAACTGCCGGTCCGATCGGTCAGGTAGTCCAGGGCGGCAAGGTGGCCGGCGGCAAGGTCGAGAACGTGGATGTAATCGCGCACCCCGGTTCCGTCCACTGTCGGGTAGTCGCCACCGAAGACATTGACCTGCTCCCTTCGTCCCACGGCGACCTGGGCGACATATGGCATCAGGTTATTGGGGATACCCTGTGGATCCTCACCGATCCGACCGGACTCGTGGGCCCCGACGGGGTTGAAATAGCGCAATGCGGCGATGGACCACCGCTCATCGGCGGCAGCCAGTTCCTCCAGCATTTCCTCGATATGCAGTTTGGTCCGGCCATAGGGGTTGGTAGCGCTGCGTTGGGTGGTTTCCACCAGAGGTAGCTCGGTGGATTCGCCATAGACGGTGGCCGAGGAACTGAAGACCAGGTTGCGGCATCCAGCCGATTCCATGGCATCCAGCAGGTTCAGCGTCCCGGTCACGTTGTTGCGGTAATAGGACAGCGGCTTGGCCACCGACTCGCCCACGGCTTTTAACCCCGCAAAATGGATGACTGCATCGGGTGCAAGGTCCCGGACTATCTGGTTGATCTTCTCTGATTCCAGAAGGTCAACCCGATATAGCCGAGGTGCCCTGCTGCAGAGGGCAGCGACACGACGCAGGGATTCGGGCGAAGAATTGCTGAAGTTGTCTACGACAACGACATCATGTCCCTCTTCGAGAAGGAGCAATACCGTGTGGGAGCCGATGTAGCCGGCTCCACCAGTCACCAATACGCGCACGTGGTTCCTTACCTTGGAAAGTGAAATGACCCGGACAGGTTTTCCTTATCCGGGTCATTCTATCGATCTTGGGCTCCGACTAGGCCAGCTGCTCCAGCCAACCGTGTCGGTCTTCCACCGTACCGAGCTGGATCCCCAGCAATTCCTCACGGATGGCCATGGTGACTTCACCGGCCGGGGCGTCGGGGTTTCCGATCATTTCATCGCCGTTCTTCAATACGCCGATCGGGGTAATCACCGCGGCGGTACCGCAAGCGAAGACCTCGGCAATCGCGCCGCTGTTGACGCCCTCACGCCATTCATCCAGGGTGATGGTGCGTTCCTCGATCTTCATTCCTCTGTCCTTGGCCAGCTGCAGTACTGATTCGCGGGTCACACCTTCCAGGATGGTTCCGGTCAAGGCCGGGGTGACCAATGTCCCGTCTTTCATGACGAAGAAGACATTCATCCCACCAAGCTCTTCCACGGCATTGTTGTTGAACGGGTCAAGGAACAACACCTGCTTGCAACCGTTGGCTTCGGCCTCCATTTGCGCTATCAACGAGGCGGCGTAGTTGCCACCGCATTTGGCATTACCGGTACCGCCGCGGCCGGCACGGGCGTACTGGGTGGATACCCAGATGGAGACCGGCTTCAGCTCCCCGCCGAAGTAGTTGCCAGCCGGCGAGCAGATAACTCGGTAGGACACCTTGCGTGCTGCGCGAACCCCGAGGAATGCCTCGGTGGCAATCATGAAGGGACGCAGGTAAAGGGACTCGCCCTCTTCGGCGGGCACCCAGTCCTGGTCGGCCTTGACCACACGACGCAGGGATTCAACAAAAACTTCCTCATCCAGCTGCGGCAGGGCCAGTCGGGCCGCCGAACGGTTCAGGCGTGCCGCGTTCTTGTAGGGGCGGAAAGTCCAGACGGTGCCATCGGCATGACGGTAGGCCTTCAGGCCCTCGAAGATCTCCTGGCCATAATGCAGCACGGACGCTGCCGGGTCCAAGGCGATCGGGCCATAGGGTTCAATACGGGCATCGTGCCAGCTACCGCCGGTTGCGTCCTCATTGGCGCTCCAGTCGATAACGGCAGTGTGGTCCGTGAAGAAGTCTCCAAAACCGGGGTCAGCCAGGATACGGGCCCGTTGCTCGTCGCTTGCGCGATTGGTTGAGAGATTTTCGGTGAATTCCATTTCGACCTTGGACTTCCTTACTGGGTGACGTAAAACGGGTGTCCCACGCAATCAGCAGAACACCCGTTCGTGGTTTGGCTTACCTGGCATCCAATTCTGCCAGATAGACCGTTATCAGTAGCTTATGCCAGCAATGCCACAATTGCATCGCCGATCTCGGCGGTAGTGCGCGGATCGGTCAATTCCTGACGCGAAGTGATCTCGGTTTCCACAGCCTGCTCAACCGCGGCTGCTTCCTTGGCCAGGCCCAGGTGGTCGAGCATCAGGGCAACGGACAGGATCGCGGCAGTCGGATCGGCCTTCTGCTGACCCGCGATATCCGGGGCCGAGCCGTGGACCGGTTCGAACATTGACGGGTAGGTGCCGGACTTGTTGATATTGCCGCTGGCAGCCAGCCCGATTCCTCCGGTGATGGCACCTGCCTGGTCGGTGAGGATGTCGCCGAAGAGGTTATCGGTGACGATCACATCGAACCGGGAGGGGTCCGTGGTCAGGAAGATGGTGGCGGCATCCACATGCAGGTAGTCGTGGGTGACCTCCGGGAAATCCACGGCAACGGCTTCGACGGTGCGGCGCCACAGGTGGCCGGCATGCACCAGCACATTGTGCTTGTGGACCAGGGTCACGTGCTTGCGCGGGCGGCGTGCAGCGCGGCTGAACGCGTCACGGACCACACGTTCGACACCGTAGGCGGTATTAACCGACACCTCGGTGGCAATTTCCTGCGGGGTGCCGGTACGCACCGAGCCGCCGTTGCCCACGTAGGGCCCTTCGGTTCCTTCGCGTACCACCACGAAGTCGATCGCTCCGGGGTTCGCCAGCGGACTTTCGATTCCCTGATACAGCTTGGCCGGACGCAGGTTCACATAATGGTCCAGGGAGAACCGCAACTTCAGCAAGAGCTCACGCTCGATAACCCCGGAAGGGATCCGGGTGTCCCCCGGGGCCGCTCCGACAGCACCAAAAAGGATGGCGTCATGCTTCTTGATGGATTCAAGGGTTTCAGGATTCAGCGCCTCACCGGTTTCCAGCCAGTGCTCGGCACCCAGCTTATAGTCGGTGAGTTCCAGCCGGCGACCGCTCGCGGCAGTGGCAACCTTCAGGACCTTGACGGCTTCGGCCACAACTTCCGGCCCGATTCCGTCTCCGGCAATGACAGCAATATCTAAGACGTTTCCCATACCCCGATATTAACGGACAGAATCCAAGATGTGAGAACTTATCTCAAATAATGAGATTTTTGACTTGTGTGCGGTCACGAATCTCAGACCTGGGCAGGAGGTTGGGCTTGGTGGAATTCAGTATGCTGGAAAGGCAAGTCCCCATCCTGAACAGTTGAGCAGATATTTTGAATCTTCGTAGCCCACACCGCCGGATCGATCAGTGGATTCGAAGCAATCCCCACAAGGTCGATTTCATGGCCGGGGCCGCCTACACCCTGGTCGTCTCGGCTGGAACGCTTGGCTTGGGCTACGGGGTCTACAATCCCTGGTATCTGTTTGTACTCTGCCTGTTGCAAACGGCCCCGCTGATGTACAGGCGCAGGCACCCTTGGGCCGTCACCCTGATCGTGATCGGCGGCCACTTGTTGCAGGTCGCGACCTATCCGGGTCTGCTGCCTTCGCAGTTCTCGGTCCCGATTCTTGTTTACACCATCGCCGTCTACGGCAAGCGCTGGCAATCATTCGCCACCCTGGCAACGGGGATCGTTGGCGCCATGTTGGTCACTGGCCGGATGTTCGTACCATACAGTGACAGTCAGCTGATCAGCTTTGACATGATCATCTCCTTTGTCGGCCTGTCACTGATAGTCCTCGTTTCCTGGACCTTCGGTGATTTGGCGCGGACCAGAAGGCTGACCATGGAAGGCCTGCGAGACCGGGCCAATCGTTTGGAGATGGAACGCCAATACGAGCGTGATTTGGCGGCCTCGGACGAACGCAACCACATCGCCAGGGAAATGCACGATATCGTGGCCCATTCCCTCTCGGTCATCATCACCCAAGCCGATGGTGCCCGCTACGCCGCAACCAAGGATCCGCAGATCGCGATCGAAACCCTGAAGACCGTCTCCGATACCGGACGCTCTTCACTACGGGAAATGCGCCGGTTACTCGGCGTCCTGCGAACCGACGAAGCCGCCGAGAACCGTCCGTTACCAACGCTGATGGACATCGATGACCTGGTTGGCACCACGCAACGTTCTGGGTTGGAAGCCCACCTGGTCGTTGAGGGCGCACCCCGCCGCGAACTACCCGCCGGCGCGGAGCTCACGGCGTACCGGTGCGTCCAGGAATCCCTGACCAATGTCATGAAGCATGCCGGCGCCAATGCCTCGGCACAGGTGGCCCTGACCTGGACCGGTAAGGGCCTGGAAATCCTGGTCACGGATAATGGCCGGGGAGCCGGCGCCTTGACCCAGGACGGTGCGGGGCAAGGCCTTCGGGGAATGTGTGAGCGGGTTTCGCTCTACGAAGGTTGGGCAAAAGCCGGCCCGATTACCGGCGGAGGATTTCAAGTGTCAGTTTTCATCCCATATTCGGAGGACTAATAACAGTGAACGAACCAACACCGATCAAGGTGGCCCTGGTCGATGACCAATTACTCGTTCGAAGTGGGTTTCGGATGCTGATCAACTCCCAGGAGGATATGGAAGTCATTGCCGAGGCCGGCAACGGACGCGAGGCCTTGGCCACCTACCTGCTGCCCACTGCGGATGTGGTGTTGATGGACGTGCGCATGCCGGAAATGGATGGGATCGAAACCACCGAACGGCTGCTGGGCGCCGGACAGAAGCCGGAGTCCGCCCCAAAGGTCATTGTGCTGACCACCTTTGATATGGACGAATACGCACTCAGTGCGATCCAGGCCGGTGCCAGCGGCTTCCTGCTCAAGGATGCCCCGCCCGAGGAGTTGCTGGAGTCCATACGTACGGTCAATCGCGGGGATGCCGTCATTGCCCCGTCCACCACCCGCCGGCTGCTGGATCATATGGCACCGATGCTCAAGCGCAATGTGCAGCCCAATTCCCGGTTACAGGCGCGGGTTGATTCGTTGACACGGCGAGAACGTGAGGTATTCGAGCTCATTGCCTCGGGCCGATCAAACCCGGAGATCGCCCAGGACCTCTTCCTCTCGGAAGCCACGGTCAAAACCCATGTCGGCCACATCTTGGCCAAACTGGATGCCCGAGATAGGGTCCAGGCCGTGGTGATCGCTTACCAGACCGGGGTGGTCAGCCCCTAGGCATGCGAAAGGGCGTGGACCAGGAAATACCCTTTTCCTAGTCCACGCCCTTTGTCGTTCTAGTCCTGCTTGGGTTCTTCGTATCGAGGGAAGACCGGGGCCGGTGCCGGCAACTCGGTACCGGGCACCAATGCACGCCCGTAGTTCTCGAAGGTCCGCGCAGAGCCGCTACCGACGCCGAGCAGATCCAACATGGCGGTAGTGGTCTGCGGTAGGACCGGCTGAAGCAGCAGGGCGACCTGACGGACCACTTCCAACGTCACATAGAGCACGGTCTCCATGCGCTCCGGATCGGTCTTCTTGAGTTTCCACGGTTCCTGGTCGGCAAAGTAGGCGTTGGTATCCCCCAGGACATGCCATACGGCTTCCAGGGCCCGGCTGAATTCCTGACGGGAGTAGAATTCCCTGTTGATCTCCAACAGACCAGCGGCAGCCGCGAGTTCCGCGCGATCCGCTTCGGTGAGCTCGCCGGGAGTCGGCACGACTCCCCCGCAATTCTTGGCCACCATGGACAGTGAACGCTGTGCGAGATTGCCGAAATTGTTGGCGAGGTCGCCGTTGATGCGCGCCACGATGGTCTCATGGTTGTAGTTACCGTCCGCGCCAAAGGGCACTTCACGCAAGAAGAAGTAGCGCACCTGATCCAGCCCGTACTGCTGGACGAAGTCGTCCGGTGACACCGTATTGCCCAGGGACTTGGACATCTTCACACCGTTATTGTGAAGGAAGCCATGGATCATGACGCGCTTCGGTAGCGGCAAACGTGCCGACATCAGGAAGGCCGGCCAGTAGATGGCGTGGAACCGTGAGATGTCCTTGCCGATGACATGGACATCTGCCGGCCAGAACTTCTTGAAGGACGCCGAATCAACGTCAGGGAAACCGGCACCGGTCAGGTAATTAGTCAGTGCGTCAACCCACACGTACATGACGTGTTTGTTGTTTCCCGGGACCGGGATCCCCCAGTCGAAGGTGGTACGTGAAATCGACAGGTCGGTCAAGCCGCCTTCGACAAATCGAATCACCTCGTTGAAACGGGACTGCGGGGCGCCGAAGGACTCCGACTCGGAATAGAGTTTCAGCAGTTTGTCCTGGTACTTGGACAGCCGGAAGAAGTAAGACTCCTCCTCGGTCCAGGTGACTTCAGTGTCGGTCTCTATGGCGTAACGGATACCGTCTTCCCGGACTTCGGTCTGGTCCTCGGAATAGAAGGCCTCATCGCGTACCGAGTACCAGCCCGCATAGGCGTCCAGGTAGATATCTCCGTTGGATTCCATACGGCGCCACAGTTCCTGGGCCGCCGCGTGGTGATCGGCGTCGGTGGTCCGGATGAATCGGTCGTAGCTGATCCCCAGCTCGTCATTCATGGCCTGGAACGCATCCGAGTTCCGCTGAGCCAGTTGGGCCGGGCTGATCCCTTCCTTCTCAGCGGTCTGCATCATTTTCTGCCCGTGCTCATCGGTGCCCGTCATGAAGAACACGTCGTAACCGTCCAGGCGCTTGAAGCGCGCCATCGCGTCGGTAGCTACCACCTCGTAGGCATGCCCAATATGGGGGGTACCGTTCGGGTAGGAGATTGCAGTAGTGATGTAAAAGGGTTTTTGCTGTGAAGTCACGATAATAATTTACCTTAGGTAGGTCAGGTTTCAGGATTCGGGGACGGCCGGTGGAACTTAGGAGTACTTATCCAGACAGTCCCAGAAGGCGGTACGAAGTACCCGACGTATCTGCTGTTGGTCGGTTTTCCATTCACCTACGACCTGGGCGCAATCCTTCAGTAGGGTCCGGTCGATCTCCGGAGGAAGTTGAGGCCTGTCTGCCATGAGCTCGACCCGCTCCTGCTGCGTGGTGCTGGCTAACCACGATCGGGCCACTTTTCCACCGATCTCCTCGGCAACCGATAATTCACGCTGTTCATACGCGGCTTTGCCGTGGAACCCCGAATGCTCTCCCCCACTGGAGTACACGACTTCGGCTTCGCTATCGGCGGGGGCCTCTTTGCTGGCGGCCTTGAGCTTTTGTGCCATGACAGCCGGGGTCGGTGCCGCGGGCTTTGTGGGTTGCACGGCGTGTTCCTCTGGAGCCGAAGCAATCGAGGCGGCCTGCACCGCGTGTTCGTTATCCCACTCGATCACCTTGGTAAAGGAGCTATCCAGAAGCTGATCCGGGATCGTTTCAATGGCATCCGCGGTGAGCGCCAGGTGCTCGGCCACCGAAGCCACTCCGAGCCTGCTTTCATCCCGGCGCACACCCAGGAGGATCACCTTCATGCCCAGGTCCTGTGCTTCCTCTACGGCCTCGGCCAGGTCGTCGTCACCTGAAACGAGGTAAGCCACCGAGGCTGAACCGTTGCGGGCCACACCGACGAGATCCAGAGCAAGGCGCAAGTCGACTCCCTTTTGTTCGCCATTGTAGGAGATCCGCCCCAGACGGACTTTCACCCCCGGAATAAAGCCAATACGCTTGTGCTGCTCGGTAAATAACCCGTCTTTGGACGCGTCATACCAATAAACCCGCAAATTGTTCAGGCCCGTGTTCTTCTTGACCGTCTGGACAATACCTCGGACCAGGGATTCATAGTGGATGGTAAAGGCTGATCTTAGCGTTGTCCCGGCAGCCCTATGTCCACCTAGTGACAATAAGAATCCGGCATCGATAAATATGGCAGTTTGATTCATCATACTTCGATCCTACTCAGTCGTAGTCCAAGAAACTTGAGGCATCACAAGGCATTAAAAAGAAGGACTGAAACCCGGTGGTTTCAGTCCTTCTCGACAGAGCTGGATTAGATGCTGGCAGCGCGCATGAGATCCTCGGCATCAGGCAATCGCGAGTCGAAGTCTTCGATACGCGCACCCACACCCAGCAACTGGGCAATGGCTGCCACAGTACGTTCAGATGCCTTGCCATCCCCATAAGGGTTTACTGCATTGGCCATCTCTTCGTATGCTTCTTCATTATGCAAAAGCTCGGTTACTGAATCGAAGATTCGCTCTTCGTTAGTTCCGATCAGTCGCACCGTTCCAGCAGAGACTGCCTCCGGGCGCTCGGTGTTCAGGCGCATAACCAGTACCGGTTTACCCAGGCTAGGTGCTTCTTCCTGAACTCCACCGGAATCGGTGA
The DNA here is from genome assembly GCF_050753455.1 of Glutamicibacter uratoxydans. Lineage (GTDB taxonomy): Bacteria > Actinomycetota > Actinomycetes > Actinomycetales > Micrococcaceae > Glutamicibacter > Glutamicibacter uratoxydans_A. Next base: position 1,466,509 of record NZ_CP192736.1, on the reverse strand, counting down.
GAACCACGGTGGCAGCATCAATAATCCTAGTAAACTCACCGTAAGCCAAAGGCTCGGTCAGGGTGACGTTTTCAAGCCCTTCAATGGAAGGTAGCAACGCTTCACGAACGGCAGGGTTACGGTGCAGCGGAAGAATGAATTCCACGTCAGGTTCAGCGGCAGACAAACGTGCCAAAGCCCGTCCAATGCCACGCATTGGCTCGCCCTGGTTCTCACGACGGTGCGTGGTGACCAAGACGATGCGCTTACCGGAGTTGACGATCTCTTCCAGCTTCGAATCGCTGAACGGAACCTTCTTCTCAACTACAGTCAACAACGCATCGATAACGGTATTGCCGGTGATGACAATGTCTTGGCCAGCAAAGGTTTCGCGGGTCAGATTGCTTTTGCTCAACGAAGTTGGAGCAAGGTGCAGACTAGCAATCTGGCTGGTGAGCTTACGATTGGCTTCTTCGGGGAAAGGCGAAGTGATGTCGTAGCTACGCAGTCCAGCCTCGGCATGAACTACCGGGATTCCACGGTAGAACGCGGCGATAGCACCAGCAGTTGAGGTGGTGGTGTCACCCTGCACTACAACTGCATCCGGCTTTTCTTTTTCAAAGATTTCGTCAAGACCTGAAATGGTCTTGGTCAGCAATCCGTTAAGGGTCTGGCGTGGCTGGATCACATCAAGATCGTACTCTGGGGTGATGTCAAACAACTCGTTGACTTGATCGAGCATCTCGCGGTGCTGGCCGGTCACGGCCACCACGCATTCGAAATCTCCCGATTCCTTCAAGGCCTTAACGATCGGAGCGACTTTAATGGCCTCGGGGCGAGTGCCATAGATCGGCATGATCTTTTTCATGGGGGATGATTACCTTGTCAGTTCTAAAGGCTTAGCGCCACAAGCCGCGGGTGTCGACAACTTCTTTTCCTGCCAGCGCAGTCGCAGGAACTGCCTTGAACTGGTCGTGGTCGACCAGCAAGGTGACAACGTTGGCCGCCTGTAGTGCCTCTTCGGTGGAGACCATGCTCAGGTTCGAAATACCGTGCAACTGCTTGGGAAGTTCTTCGACGTGTGGTTCGACGGCCAGGAACTCTACGTCAGGGTTCCCTTCAGCGAGTTTACGGGTAATCGCAATCGCCGGCGACTCACGCATATCGTCAATGTTGGCTTTGAACGCCAGACCCATGATAGCTACCTTGCCGCTGAAGCTCTCAGACTTGGTTGCTTCCTTGACCTTGTTAATAACCCAGTTCGGCTTGGCGTCATTGGTATTGCGAGCCATCTTAATGAGGTTTGATTCCTCGGGAGCTGCCGAAACGATGAACCATGGATCCACTGCGATGCAGTGTCCACCAACACCGGGGCCCGGCTGAAGGATGTTCACCCGTGGATGGCGGTTGGCCAGGTTAATCAATTCCCAGACGTCAATGCCAAGCTTGTCGGAAATAACCGAAAGTTCATTAGCGAAAGCAATGTTCACGTCGCGGTAGGAGTTTTCCACGAGCTTTGCCATTTCGGCGGTCTTTGCATCGGTGGTCAGGATCGCGGCTTCGCAGAAGGTTTCGTAGAGTTCGCGAGCCTTTTCAGCGGCTTCCGGGGTGATACCGCCGACAATACGGTCGTTGGTGACAAGCTCTTCCATGACGTAGCCAGGCAGCACACGCTCGGGGCAGTGAGCGATCAGCAGGCTGTCCTTGGTCAGGTCCGGACGCTTGGACAACAGGTAATCGGCCATGTGCTCGGTGGCACCTGGAGGAGAGGTCGATTCGAGGATGACCAGCTCGCCACCCTTGAGCTTCGGTGCAATACCGTCTGCTGCTGCCTCAATGTAGGACAGATCTGCAGTGTGGTCCTCGTTGAACGGGGTAGGAACTGCGACAATGTAGGCTTCAGCTTCCGGGGTATCAAAGCTAGCGCTTAAGGTTCCCTTAGCCACTGCTTCAGCTACAAACTCGCCAAGTGCTGGTTCGACGAATGGAACTTCACCCTTGTTGACAGCTTCAACAGTTCGAGGCGAAACATCGACGCCCTTTACCTTGATTCCTTTGGATGCCAGGATTGCGGCAGTGGGCAGACCAATGTAGCCCAGTCCGATAACGGCAACTTCTTTAATGCTGTTCACTAAAGTCGCTTTCTCTCAGGTGCGTGGTAAATGTTTTACTTGACGTAAACCATGGGTGATGTCCAGACTCGCTCAGCCTCAGCACAACCTTAAGTACCCTATCGCAAACTAACCTTTCACGTCACGAAGCTTTATTTATTATCTGCTCGTAGATTGCGGCTAATCGATGTGCGATAGAAGACCACGTACGCGTGCGAAGTACTAGGTCACGACCTTTGCTTCCCATATGAGATGCCTGATCAGGTTCGCATATCAGCTTCGCAATAGCAGTGGCCCACGCTTGCGGATCTTCGGCACGGATCAGGTGACCATTCTCACCGTCTACTATGAGCTCCCCCAGAGCCGGCAAATCCGAGGCCAAAACCGGAACATTGCTAGCTAGTGCTTCAACGGGCTTGAGTGGGGTTACCGAGCGTGTCACGGCCAGATCCTTACGCGGCACAACAAACGCATTCAAACTTGCGTGGTAGAAATGTGCTTTTTCTCTGGGGACACGTCCGGGGAACTGGCAAATGTCCATAATTCCCAGCTCTTGCGCCAACCTGCGCAGATTCTCCCGTTCGGTCCCATCCCCGACGATTAGCACTCTCAGTGAAGGATAATCTGGCGCAATTAGTGCCACCGCTTTCAGGATCGTATCCAGACCCTCGTACGGAACAAGACTGCTAACCGTGCCAACAAAGAAGGCATCTGGTTCCAAAGAGACCTCGGCGCGCGCAGTAGTTCGTGCTATCGGCTTTTCAAGGAACTTATCCCCGATTGCGTTGGGAAGAACTGTGATTTTTTCCTTCGTAACGCCAGCCGCAATAAGGTTGTGTCTCATCTGCTCACCCAGGGTGACCACATGATCCGCTGCCTGAGCCATTTCGGCTTCACGCTTCTGGAACAGTTGATAGCGTTCGGAAGTTTGAGCGGATTCCGGACGGGTGGAGGCCCAAGTATCGGCCAGCTGACCGCGTACTTCATACACCCATGGCAAGCCAGTAGCTTCAGCCACAGCTCGAATAGACACAGCATTACTGAAGTCCGTGGTTGTATGCAGTACCGTGGGCCGGATTTCTTGGACAAGCTTCATCAGTTCATCGGTCTGCTGCTGGAGTCGCCCCTTCATATCGGTACGCGCTGGAAAGGAAAAGAGGCGACGATAGGTAATCGTGTCAACCATTTCCCGTTCTGGCGCCAGTAGATGCCCGATATTCGCTGGATAGTTATTCCTCGTGGCAACAGAGGCTGGCCAGCCTGCCCCCGGAAGGGAGGTAACTATGGAATGGGTACGTTGCGCATATCCGCTACCTGTATAAGGCAACGAATTAGTTGCGAAGTAAAGTACTTGGTTGCCCTGATGTGTAGGGGGGATATCTTGTTTCTCAAGCAGTGGTCGCCATCCAGAAAGCACCTGTAGTTCACTCTCATAATGGCGTAATTGTCGCGAAGTTCCGTTGCTGGAAAGAATATTGATCGCTTCGCGCAGGTCGCCCAAGTGCCATGCCATTCGTGCCCGAACTCGGATCGCACCCGGATCATCACCGAGCTGGTCGAGGACAATCTCGGCTTTGTCCCACTGGTGCACTGCTACGCACACATTGGCCAGTAAAACCCCGTCTGCACTTTTGTGAGTGCTATCCGCGAGCCATTGATCACAGACCGACAGTATGCCACTGGTGTTTTCAGCGAGCACATTGAGTAGTACTTCACGTCTGGTTTTACTCATTGGCGTGTTAAGCAGGAACTTCAAGATCCGTCGGAGAACCGGATTTTTGAATTTCCTCACAACCTGCAGGGCGAAAAAGCTTGGATCATCCGAAATATTTGAATATACCAAACCAACGGTATTGACCAAATTACGCAAAGTGGTCCGTGGGTGAATGGGCAAGATCTCTACTTCGATTCTAGATATTGGTCAGTCAGTATTTTAATTTCTCGTAGATACTGCTGTCCCAGGGCAGGCAATGCTGCGTTTCGGCGCACCCACTCAGAGCCGGCATGACCTGTGGTGAGCAGATCACGTTCGGCGTGCAGTTTCAGAAGGTGTTGCGCTAACGCGTGCTCCGATTGCTCAACGACTTGGCCTGATCCCGAGGCACGGATGATCGCCGCGGCCTCACCTTTCACCAAGCCGGTAATATGGCAGTCTAGGAACAATAGCTCATAAAGCTTTGACGGAATGGTATGTTCGAAGCTATCCCAGTCCGAACGTAAGGTCACTAAACAAGTGTCAGCCCAAGCATAATTATCAAGAACACTGGGACCATACGCAGGGTCCCTGAAGTCCACTTCAACACCGAGTTCAGCAGCAAGTTCTTGCAAACTGCTGTTTTCAGTTCCTTGACCAACGATCCGTAATTGAACCTTGTTTCCTGCCATGGCCGCAGCACGGATCACCAGATCAAGGCCTTGACTCCTGCCAAGGTTTCCTAAGTACAATACACGCAGCCGCTCGCCGCGTTGGGTGGCCAAAAGATCCATTCCGTATCGGTCAATATCAACCCCGTTGGAAATAGTGATGGCTTTCCGCGCCCCTTCAGACGCGAGTTTTCGCGAGAACCCTTCGGAAACGGTGACGACCAGATCGCTGCGGTGAATCATGAAAGTCAGAACTCGTGAAACCAGAGGCTCAAGCCAAGGAAAACGAAGAACTTGTGAATCCTGCAATAGATCAGGCCAGGCATCACGTAGGTCCACGATAAACGGTACTCGACGTAATCTGCTAACTAAATAACCCACTGCAAGTGTGGGAATTGCAGGTACTGTGGCAATAACTACATCTGGCTTGGATGTCCGAAGAGCTGTAGGAATGCTTCGCAATGCGTCGAGCGCGTGTTTCGTCAGCTTTCCCACCATAGTGCTGGGCTTACTGATCGACGGATATCGGTGTACCGTGACACCCTCTGGAGGTGCCAGCCGTTGCGAGATTTTGATGAGGTTTTGATCGAAGACCTTCGGAGCCACCACATCGACCTGATGGCCAGTAGTGGCAAACTCCCTTGTAAAGACCCCCCACCGTCTCTGCGGAGGAGAAATATCTGGCCAAAAGGAATGCGTCAGCAGAAGTATGCGCATCCGCTACATTCCCTCCCGCAGTGTTGCCACGTCATCAGCCAATTTTCTAAAAGAAAATATGACTGTCATTCTTACCGAACCATTGAATAGTACCAGTGGCTGTGAGTTCGGCATCGCTCAGATTCCAGGTGTGATTGTTTCCATCTCCGGAACGCATCTGCAGAAAATTGAACCGATCTGCAGAATAAATGGTGCCACCGCCATTGGCAACATCACGGAGGAATTGGGTGTCTTCCCCACGGCTACGGGATTCAAAGGGGTTGGCTTTGAAGACTTCTGAATGACCCAACATCGTTGGTCCCATCACCAAGTTGGTGAACCGGTGCTCCCGCTCGGCAAATCTTAAGAGTGTCGCGTCGGACTGCCCAAGGTACATGTAATGAGTTTGTTTTCCGACCACGGAGGCCCCACTGTAACGCAGCGCTGCCACCTGATCGAATAGATAGTGCTGGCCATAAAGATCATCATCATCCATTTTTGTAATGAAATCACCATCACAAAGCGCTACAGCCTGATTCAAACAGTCGCCCAAAGATAATTCTTCGCCGGCTTGAATCAATTTGTAATTCTCAATCCCAGCAACAGTCATCTGGGTCTGGAAGTCCCTTTCATCCACGGAGAACCTATGCGCGACGAGAATAAGCTGAGCCTGCACACCCCATTGCTTTGCCACCGTGTGGATAATGTGGTGAATCTGTTGTGGGCGAATCGTAGAGACCACGACACTGACTGAGGGCCTACTGGCCATGCTGAGCGGATACGGCTGTTCCTCAGTCAAACCGATTTTCTCTGCCACCGAACGTGCGCGGTGCGCGTAGGTATGTTCAGACCAGATTCTCCTCTGTCCCAGGTGAACGGTGCGATCCCTTAACTCCGGGCTTCGGGTCAAACTGCGTATCGCATGCGCGGCTGATTCCTGGTCAGCAACTTCGATCACCTCATTCGGAGCAAAGAAGTTGCTGATTGCTGTACTAGGAGCCGACACCACGGCAGCCCCGGCCGCAGTAATTTCAAAAATCCGTCGAGCACACATACTCGGTGAGTCGACTACCGAGTTCACGTTGAGAAAGACGTTGTAGTACTTGTGGGCAGTTAGCATCTTTTCGTACGGCAGCGACCCCACAACATGCTTATTAAACGGGTCCGGAAACTGGTACTTTTCATCTCCACCTAATTGGCGGGAGAAAATATCAAAACCTGATTCCAGGCGGGGAGCAACCATCGCTGCACCACCTAAAACGATGTCCATCTGCTCGCGGCGCTCTGGGAACTTATGCGCAAAGTACATTCCTGCGAAAGCCACGTCACGCCGAGGTTGGGATAACGGGCGAACAGGATTGTGGAAGGCTGGCTGCGCAGCGAAACTAAGAGCGTAAATTCGACCATGCCCTAGCTCCTGCTCATAGCGCGAGATCATGCGCTCGTCAGAGGTGAACACAAAGTCGAACAGTTTGGCGGTGTCAAGGAAGTCCTCAAAGTGCGGCGGGTCCTCTTTGTTCCAGAAGACCGTAGGTATGTTCCGTGTTTGGAAGGCTTCAACCATATCAACGAACGCGGGACGTGGAGCTGTAGGCCCTGTTAAGTGGTACTGCCAGGCTTTTCCGTTACCTGCCCATGCCGACTCCACGAAAAGGAAATCGAATTCAACTGTGGCGAGTTCTTCTTCCCACGTATTTGGCTTGATGAAGACACAGTTCCATTCCGGGGACCATGCCTTAGCACTAAAGTCGTCAAGGATTACTGCCACGGTAAATGACTTGCGTTGAGTATAGCCCTTGGACACCAGTGTGTCCGGCAAGCGGATGCCAATGGATTTCTCGACGTCGGATAGATCCCCGTGATGTAAAGCACCGGTTCTGTGCTCGTAGGATCGACGTTTGGTCCATTCACGTAACTGTGCCGGGCCCCCGTTGCGTAGATGCCATAGGGCCTTTCGAACCTCGCCGATTGACAGTTTCACTGCACCACTCACCACGATTGATCTAAATAGAGGAAAAATATGATTATACCCAACTCAGCAGTGCAGATGATCAGCCATTTTATGCTTGAAATGTGCGATCACCTGCACTGCTATGAAGTTGGAGAGAAGTGCTAATTCCCTAGAACGGCAATAGCTAGTTTCTCAACGATGTCGTTCTGATTGAAATGCCCAGCCGTGAATTCCTTCGCCGCAGACACGGTGTCATCATAGAGCTGTTCATCGGAAACTGTGGACAAAATGCGCTTTGCCATCCCAGCAGTATCTGGGAAGATCCAGGATTCCGGGTAGATCCATTCGGATCCCGGCCAGGCAATGCCGACAGGTAGTCCACCAGAGGCAGCGCCATCAGGCAAGGTGAAATGGAACGATTCGAAATCGCTGGTTGAAATTGCGACTCCAATGCCTTGGTACCACTGAGGCATGTCATCACCATGAGCGTCGAAAAAAACCGCCCCTTGAAGCAATGGGGAGTGCTCAATTCGATCGTATTGAGCATTGTAGAAGGCCATTTCATCTTCACGACTTGCCATCCATGGGTACTCTTCGGGCCGTTTGCCCTTGATCCGCAAGGTAAACCTAGGGTCTTCGGCTCGAAGCTGTTCCAGCAGATCCAGCACCAGATCGAAACGCTTCATTTGAGGAACGATTCCGACAAAGCCCAGTACGAACTTTGAACCTTCCGGTTTCGGCAAGTCAAGAGCTTCGACAGCAACAGGATTCGGTATAACCACTGTCTTGTCTTCAGGTATTCCGAACTTGTGGATCGCCATTCCACGTACCAATTCACTGACGAATATCACTAGGTCAACTTGCCGGTAATCGACCTTACTCGGATATTCGGTAAAGAGCTCCTGCGAATGGAATCTGGTGATCAACCTCTGATCTGGCTTTTTGTTATTCGAATACCAGACAAGGTTGCCAAGGGACCACTCACAGAAAATGGTATCGGCATCCGCAATTAGCTCTTGGCTGCGCGCTGGATCATGCTGTCCGTGGCCCGCCCATTTGTCGATCTGGAGCTTCGAGTTTCCTTGTTCCAAGAACTCCAGAATTTGCCCCGCAAATTTCAGGTCGTGGCCTGCGACTACCACCTGCTTCGACTTATTACTGTCTGTCAAGATGCCGTTTACCGTGGAAGATTCTTCGGCTACCGCTGCTGCAAAAACTCTGCGCAGACGGACATGGTCTCCGGCGGATACTCCGCCTGTAGTCCACTGAATAGTTGGTGTCCCGTGGTCAGGTTCATCACGAAGCCACAGTGGTAGCCCACGTGTATCAGTGTCTCGTTCCGAGGCTTCGATGCTGGAGGCACCAGAATACACAAGTGCGATCAGCAAGTCTTCGAAGAGGTTTTCATCATGCAAGATCTCCCCGATGTTCTTTATTAGCGCCGCGGAGCTCAGGCCAGTTTCGTCGGCGACGATTCGAATGCCAAGTGCAGTGATTTTGCGTTGCACGTCCACATCAATAGTTGCGCTGCGAGCTAGGATCTCTGCTGGGCGAAGGCTGCTGGACTGCAGTGCTTCCACAGTTTCGTTGTCCACAGCGTCTAGCTCCAGACCGAAAGTTGGTAACACCGGAATTTCAACTGGGATTCCCGCCATCCGAAGCGCGAGGGCAAGACGGTGATGCGCCAAGTGCTTCTCGAACGTCACTCGCAGCGGGCCCCAGGCGTCTTGAACCCTGTCACGTTCACTTTGCATCCACAGCGTACTGATCAATTCGGATTCCCGGCGTGACCGCACCACGGGAATATGCCCATCGAACAACCAGCTGACGCCAAAGCTTTTACCGCTGATTTGCGGTGTACCGCAAGCCGAGATTTCGAACACACGGCGTGAGAACATAGTTGGCGAATTATTTACGGAGTTCACGTTAATGTGAACCGGGTGCGACTTGTAAGCCTGCACCATCTCTTCGTAAGTAAGACCACCTTGGACAAAAGGTTCAAGGCTTGCAGGGAAACGGTATGGCGAATCAGGATTGTCAGCTTGACGATCGTAGATCGTCAAGCCCTCAGCCTTTACTCCTTCGAGGATGGATCGTAGTTCCGCGGAACGTTCAGCGAAGCGATCCCCATAGTAAGATCCACCGTAGGCCACCGAATGTGAGTATTCACGGCGTGATGCCAGTGGATTATGGATCTCAGCTTGCGCCCAGAAAGGTAATGATCCCAACGCCTTGAGGTTTGCACCACGATGGTTCCAATAGTCTTCCAGACAGTTGGCATCCGTCGTAAGCACGACGTCGAACAGTTTTGCGGTTAAGCGGAAGCGATTGAAATGTACAGGGTCTTCCTTATTCCAGAAGACCGTGGGGATCCCCTTAGAACGACAGAACTTAACAATCTTCTTCAGTTCGGAGTGTTGATCGTCCTCGTAATAACCGACCATTCGAGTCCAAGACTTGTCGTTACCGGCCCAAGCAGATTCCACAAAGAGTACATCGATCTCTTGCGATTCTAGTTCCTGACGCCAGTTCTGGGGAGTCGGACTTACGGTTATGATTTCTCGTTTGAGCGTTGAGGTGGTGAATTCATCGGCAATTAGGGCCATCCGGACATCGGAGAGCTTCTTGCCAGTACCCTGAACTGGGACGGTTATTTTACGGATCGCCTCGGTGTAAGTCTGGGCTATAAGTGGCCAGGTACGGTTCTTGACAGTCCATTGGCGCGCACGGCGGCCAATTTCCTCACCAACTTGTGGGTTCTCTGCAAGATAAGTGATTTTCTCGACCAATGAGTCGACATCATCGGCGGTGAAAAGCAGTCCACGTGAAGAGTCAGTTCCCAACAGCGTCTTGATAGGAGCAACATCTGAACCCAAAACCGGGCGCCCAGCTGCCATTGCCTCAATAGGTTTCAAGGGTGACACAAGTTCAGTAATTTGGTTCGACTTACGTGGGCAAATCACGGCATCGAATATCGAAAGATAGTCGTTTACTCTGTCGTTCGGCACTCGGCCTACAAATCGTACGCGATCCGTCAAACCAAGACGCTGGGCACGGCTACGCAGAGCAGCTAGTTCCGCGCCATCGCCTGCCACTACTACACCAACGTGGTCGAGCGACTCAGGTAATTGAGCGATCGCGTCAACCAACAGGTCAAGCCCCTCATAGCCGACAAGGCTTCCTGCATACCCGAGCAGGTACTCCCCCGGCCTTTTCTGCTTCTTAGCCCTTGAGCGTTCGCTGGGTAACGGCACGTATTGGAAGATATTTGCTGCGTTCGGGAGTATTTCGATTCGTTCCCGCTCGACGCCACGCGATACTAGTTCTTCACGTACTTCTTCGGTGATTGCGAATACCTGATCTGCTTCAGATGCAACCAGTGTTTCTAGTTCAACAGCAAGTTTGAAGCGTTCAGAGTCGGCCCATTGTTCATTGGCGGATGCCGCAGTGAGCTCCCACAAACCACGGACCTCATAGATGAAGGGAACGCCGAGTCGACGTGCAGCTATCAGTGCAGGCAACGCAGTAATGTGGTTCGAAGCTGCAGAAATCACTGAAGGGCGATTCATCATGGCTTCTCGCACATAGATGTCTGCTGAAAGCTGGACAAATTTATCAAGGGGATCATCGCGTAGCGAGACACCAGGATTAAAATGGGTTTTGACGCCCTGATACTCACGAATCAGACGGGACTTCTTCGGCAAAGCACGATTGACATTCGAATCCCATGGATAGCCAGGTCTGGCGGCTATGAACAGCTCGTAGCCGGCGTCGACAACCGCTGAAGTAAGCCCGGTAGTTCGTGTCGAATAACCATTGCTATTGTATTCACCCGTGCTATGGGCGCAGTACATCACCTTGTTCGCCTGCGGAACATAAGCCGGGGAATACGTCTTAGGCGGAATAGAGGGTTGCTCCTCCAGTAGACGATATTGTCCTTGGATCTGCTGGTACATATTCGCAAATCGACTAGGAATCTGCGCACCATCGAGCAATGCAGCAATGTTTGCAACAGGTTCAGAGACTGCTCCGGCTGATCTGTATGCCTCGATATGATTTGCTATCGACTGAAGTAATTCGTCATCGTGACGTGTCTTTTGTTCCGGGAAACCGGTGTCAGCGGTGCTCACAGAATTTACTGACGGGTCAACGCTAGCCTTATTCGCAGTAGCCTCGGATTGAACGGCCGCGCCTAAAGTTGGAGTCGGCGTATTCGGCTTACGGGCGAAAGGTGTTTTAAGGCTACGTGCTGTACGAACCACCGGGTGGTTGCGAAGCGCGTCATAGGCTTTCTTAAACTTATCTGCGCGCGCCGTCTCGTTCTTCAGCTTGGCTTCAAGTGTTCGGACGTTCTTCTTGAGTTGCGCAAGTTCTGTGGCGTCTTTTTTGCTCGACCGATCATATCTTGCAATCAGGCCTTCGAGCTTCACCTTCCCAGTTCTCAATGCGGCAGCTTCAGACGAGACTTCAGAGTACCGTATCTCCAGTTCCAAGAAGTCTTGCAAGAGCGAAGCCTCATCTAGCGTCCCTCCGCGAAGGTAGCGCTGACGCAGTTGTCGGTTCTGCGCCCTAGAAGTGATGGATGCTGGTTCTACTGCCTTAGAATTCCGCAACTACGAATCTCCGTTAATAATTTCGAACGTTCACGAACCCTTTTATTCTAGCGGTTCGACAGAGATCTCTAGAAAACTGTGTAATTGCTCAATCGATAATGCGAATTGAATCCCAGTCACCAAGCTTTAGGAATGTTGATCCGAAGTTTTGACCAGCATATTGATGTGAACCTGCACCGTCTTCGCACCTTCTATTCGTAGATGTTTCAACTAGGAAGAAAGACCATCAGAATTTCTTTACGTTCGTTGCCTTGCCCTAGATTCCGTTTTACTGAGGTAAATCGGCAGCATGCGACAGGAATCCGAACCAACTCGATTCAGCTTAGCGAGATAATAAGAAGTAGAGTCTTTTTTTATGAATACAACGCTGCTGAAAGCACCAGTCATTCGGTCAAGCTCAAACGAATCACACAATGGTCGAATTGCCGCACCTCAGATTGAATCCGAGATTCCATCTATGAGAGTCGGTGAACGACATTTTTGGCTTGACGGCAGTGCCATCATTGCAGGCCAATGCATTCGAAGAACTTCCGATCTGAAATCCGTCCTCCCATCCGCAGCGGCCCACTGGACCAAGGGCCAGATCGCCCGTTGGTGGTCGAGCTCTGCAAGCAATCCAAGCGCTCTCTACGTTCAAGACAAAAACGAGGGATGGGCCGCCTGTTTTCCAGATCCTTTAGGCGGCGCAATCGCATACAGCTTTTCAGCCAACGGAAGCGTTTTCATATCAACCTCGATACAGTCGATTGTGGAAAAAGCTACGGAACTCAATATTCCGATGTCCAAGGATCCACTTTTCCAAATTGAGCGGCTAATCTTCGGGAACGGGGGGCTCACACCATCCAGCTACCAAGGCGTGACTTCGCTTGAACCCTTCCAATATTATTCATTGTCTAATCAATGTGTCAGCGTTGAGAACTATACAATTCGTGATGAATTATCTTCAGCTTCAAACCACGAACTTTTTGGTGAATTGATCAGCGATGTACTTAATTCGACATCAGCTATCTCGAAATCAGAAAGCTCCACCGCGATTGCACATCTGACGGGTGGGTTCGATTCCCGACTTGTTCTCGCATCGATTCTCAAACTTGGGACGAAAAACCAGTTCCTAATGTTCTGTTCAGGACCTGAGGGTTCGACCGATCGTAAGATAGCCGATGGGCTAACACATACGCTTAAACTGCGCCGCACAGACTCAGCTGGGTTAGCGAACGCTCCCACCACAAATATGACCGAACGACTCTTAGGTGCACTATTTGCAAGTGGTGGTATCACCAGCACCGGACCCTACGGACGCGAATTAAAGTCAAATGTAGTCGCACTGGGCGGAGGGTACGGAGAGGTGTTGCGCACCTTTTACGGCAATCGCCTACCTGAACCGATTCCTGATTCTTTCGGTACAAGTGAGCTTTGCGAGCGACTGATGCCAAGTGAATCGCCACACGCATCGTTTATATCACCGTCGGCCATGGCTCACATTAGATCCAAGTTGACCTCGAGAATTGACGTACTCGATAACCTATACGATGATATTTCGTTTCTCCCTGATGCTTATTACACGCATGTCCGCAACAGGTACCACATCGGTCAGTCGTCGTTGCTCTGGAGCAGAGTTGGTTCAAGATTCGACCCCCTCTATTCCGTAGCTGGATACGAATTGTCGCGTCGTCTCGGAAGCGTTGCTCGCAAGGCGAACGTTCTGGGCTTCGATCTCATGGAAGCTCTTAAGAAAGAGTTGCTTAGTTTTCCTTTCGACTACGATCGTTTTAGTCCCGAGCTCTCGACCTTACGGAAGCGCCCATCTCAACTTCAGTTCGCAGAAACTGTCGACTCGATAAAATTTGAGCCTGTCCAAGAGATGACGTACTCGGACGACAGTCCGTTTCTCTCCAAACTCCGTAATCTTCAGGTCTCAGAACCTAACCACACTGCAAAAGAAAGGGCTGAACTGGTTAACAAAGCTAATACTCTAGGCGTCAACTTTTGGCAAGTCGCTTATCAGAGCACCGGTCAGGAGCTTCTATCGAATGCTCTTGAGCAATCAGGTAGCAACACCATTCTAGATATTGTGGACTCAAAATATATTAATCATCTAGCCACAAAAGGAAATCTCAGAAGACAGGAACTGCGTGACCTATATAGCTTAGGTGGGATTCTTACTTGGCTAAGTTTCGGCTAGCGAAAAATGTCAAGCTGTGTGGAGCCACTAAACCGATAATCAGGCCAAGTCTTTTTCGGGCAGGTTAATGCCCACATGATCCGCCGGCGAAGGCGTCACCGGACGACGACGGAACCGTGCAGGATTCTTCCGGTAATAACTCTGCAATGCAGCATCTCGAACATCCCAGACATCCACCCAAGACCCATCATGGACCTGAGAAGGAGAGAACAACGCGATCCCCGAATGCTTATGCGCCGTGTTGTACCAAGGCAGGTACTCATCAATGTAAGCTCGTGCCGTTTCAACGGTCCTGAAAATACGTGGGTAAGCAGGGCGGTATTTCATGGTGCGAAAACCGGAATCGCTGAAAGGATTATCGTTACTCAAGTACCGACGGTTATGTGAAATCTCCACGTCATGGGCGGTTAACACCTCGCGGAGCAAATTAGTTTTCATCGAAGGGCCTGAATCAGCGTGGATTATTTTCGGTGCCCCATGCTGAGCAATCGCCGTCTCAAACATGTCTACCGCCAAATGGTCCGCTTCACGCTCTTCCGCCCTGTATCCCACGATATGGCGGGAGAAAATATCCATCACAGAATAGACTTTGAACACGATTTTCCGCCACGGCGAATACACATCTGTGATATCCCACGACTAGATCTGCCCAGGCCCGGTAGCTTTGAGCACCGGCTTCTCACCACGTCACTGCGAGCTCTGGCGTTTAGTGGGCACCTTTGTACCAGGGTCGGGTGGCCGGAGGGTGAAATTCCCTCCGGCCACCCGACCTTGGAAGATCGATGAGGCGATAAGCCCTTTTCATGATGTTTGGTCAGCGTTAGAAACGATTCCCGGGATCTCCCGAAGCAGTGCGCAAGTGATTCTGGCGGAGATTGGCGCGGATATGACAGTGTTCCCTGATGCTGCGCATCTGGCCTCGTGGGCTGGTGTCTGTCCGGGACAGAATGAGTCCGCTGGCCGGTCGGAGTCATCACATACCCGGGGAGGGAACATGTATTTGAAAGCGGCGTTGGGAACTGCCGCTTTAGCCTCCACGAAGCAGAAAGATACGTTCTTCGCGGCGAAGTTCCTACGGCTTTATGCTCGTCGTGGCGGGAGCCGTACATTAGTCGCTGTGGAGCCCGCCTTGATCGTGGCTATCTGGCATTTGCTTGCCCATGGTGAGGTTTTTAAAGAACTCGGACCGAATTTCTATGCTCAACGTAACGAGTCGCGTTCCAAAATTAAAGCGGTTTGAACCGTCCCGGATTTGATGCCGCTGTCTTTCGAGAGAAAGATAGTAACTATGCCCAAGAGGTACCCTGCCGAAGTTCGTGACCGTGCTGTAGCCATGGTGATGGATCGACTTTCCGAATATCCCTCCATTTATGCTGCATGCAAGGCATTGGCCCCAAAGTTGGACGTTGGTAAAGAATCCTTACGGCGCTGGGTTCTTCAAGCCCAGGTTGATGCCGACCAAAAAGAAGGCTCGACCACCGATGAGCAAGACGAACTCAAGCGTCTGCGGGCCGAAAACAGGGACTTGAAGGAAGCCAACGAAATCTTGAAGGCTGCCTCGATTTTCTTCGCGAGGGAGCTCGACCCTCGCCGCCGCTAATCTGCCGGTTCATTGACGAACAAAGAGCTTTAGGTCATGCGGTCGAGTCGATCTGCGCCGTCCTGCGATCGCAGGGCGTGCAGGTTGCCGCACGAACCTACAGAGCCTGGAAAACACGTTTGCCAGCCCTGCGCGCCTTTGAGGACGCGAAGATCATTGACACGTTACGCAGCCTCAAAGAGTTAGACAGTAAAGGAAGACCGAAACCAGAAATCCTTTACGGCCGGCGGAAAATGACTGCTTGGCTGCGGCGCAACGGTCACGCGGAGGTCTCCAAGCACACCGCGGATCGGCTCATGCGAGATGAAGGCATGAATGGCCTGATTCGTGGACGTAAGACCCGCACCACAATCCCCGGCAAAGACGGCCACAGAGCCGGTGACCTGCTAAATCGAGACTTCAGCGCAGAGGCACCCAACCGGATTTGGGTCACGGACTTCACGTACGTACCGGTGTATTCCGGGTTCGTTTACGTTGCGCTGGTGATTGACTTATATTCACGGGCGATTGTTGGGTGGGAAACCTCCACTGTGAAAGACACGGCCTTCGTGGAACAATGCTTAAAGATAGCTTTATGGCGTCGCAAACACACTAAAAGACCAGTTGACAAGGGGCTTCTGCATCACTCAGATGCAGGATCGCAGTATACTTCGATCCGTTATACCGACACGTTGGAGATTGAAGGCTTGGTTCCTTCCATCGGAAGCGTCGGTTAAGCGTACGATAACGCCGCTGCCGAAACTGTGATGGGTCTATTCAAGAATGAAGCCGTGGCCAAGGGATCGCCATTCAGATCTGGTGCACTGAAGACCGAATCAGATGTCATTGAGATCGTCTTCGACTGGGTGTTTTGGTACAACAATGATCGCTTGCATTCCTCGCTGGATCACCAAACTCCCGAGGAATTTGAGCAAGCCTACTATGATGAAATAACAGGCTCGTTACCCGACGCTGCCGCACATAAGACGGCGGCATGATTTCCGGGACGGTTCAGACTCCATGATCGCGTAGGTATGAGTTGCGGCGTGTGTATCCACGCCGACGATAAATCGATAGTGATCTGCCACAATTGACATGCGATGTCTCCTTTTTAACGTGCGAACGTCGTGACCGGCGTCGGCCCGGGAGAAGATCACTACGAGGCATGCCTGTAAGGGACCACAATCCACAGGGATTGGGCAGGCTTCTAATCAAGCCATCCCGGTGGGCCGGGGCGGCGCTGGCCCTTCCAGCCAGGTGGACAGATCCCGGGAATTACACCCCGTAGGGGTCAGACGGTTCATGAGTCACACTTGGCTGGAGGAACCAGTACCACTCTGCCAGCTAGCCTCAGGCCAGCCACCTTCAACACTTACAGACGGTTCATTTCGTAGTGCCGGACTTTTGAAGATCCGTGAGAACACGGAAGCGTTTTATGCTCAGTGTAAGCTGATACCCGAGGCGCACAAAGTGGCTCTTCAGGATTCAGAGTGTAACCGCGGCCTAAACCCGCCAGTCTCCAGCAACGACCGTGCGATATAGTGCGCCAGATTCCTGAACCCCAACGCGATACCTCGCAGGTGTTCTAGCCGGCCATTCAACGCTTCAGTAGGCCCATTCGAACTGCCCACGTGGTCAAAATACGCGAGGATATCAGCCTTCCTGCGCCGCAGGGTCCCGCCGAGCTTCTTCAGCTCCGGTAGACCCTTGGGCACTTTCGTACCGATGGCTTTGATGAGCTGTTCCATAGCCCACCGACCGATCTCGGGTTTCAGTTGCCGGTAGGCGTCCACCATCTTCTGATACACGCTCCACACCAACTGCACCTGTTCATGCGTCTTCGTTGCGAACAATGTTTCGAGCTTGTCCTTCTGCTTCTCCGTGGCCAAATCCAACCCGACGGTCAAGGTACGCCGGCACTGATACAGCGGGTCGTCTTTACGCCCGCGCCGCCCGTGCTGCTCACGCTGCACCCGCTGCCTGGTCTTGTCTAACGCGTCAGATCCAAGCTTGACCACATGAAAAGGATCCAAGACTTCCACCGCCGCTGGTAATTCTTCGGCTGCAGCGGTCTTGAACCCGGTGAACCCGTCCATCGCGACCACCTCAATGCCCTGCTTCCACTGCTCGTCACGTTCGGCCAGCCAGGTCTTGAACACCGCTTTGGACCGGCCCTGAACCATGTCGAGCAGGCGTGCGGTGCCGGTGCCGTCGCGCACAGAGGTCAGGTCCACGATGACGGTGACGTATTTGTCTCCAGTCTTGGTATGCCGCCACACATGCTCATCCACACCAAGGACTTTCACCCCGTCGAAACGGGCAGGATCATTGATCAGCAGGCGTTGGCCTTCAGCCAGTACGGCTTCGTTGGCGGTGTTCCAAGTGACCCCCAGCCCTTCGGCGATCCGGGAGACCGACAGGTGCTGGCAGACCAAACCGACCAACGCCCAGCGCAGCCCGGCCCGGCTGATTTTCTGTCGTGGCGCTACTGCTCGAGACAGGTCTTCACGCCATACTCGTCGGCAATGATTGCAGCGGTAGCGGCGGTGTTTGATGACCAAGACGGTGGGCCGCCATCCAAAGGGTTCGTGGGCCAGGCGCCGGGTGATCGTATCGCGGGGGACCCCGGGCTCACCGCAGGTGCGGCACCACGGGTCAGGACTGGTGACTTCGCAAAGGATCTCAGCTTTCGCCGTGCTGAGGTGCTGCCCGATGGCAGTCAGTCCCAGCTGGTCGAGGTTGGCGAACGTCGTGAGATTTGCGGGAGTATAGATAGAATGGTGCACGGTCGAGGTCTCTAGAAATGGCTTGTGTAGGAACTTCCATTCTTCTAGAAGGCCTCGACTTTTTCGCGCTTTGCGACATGCCCGGGATTCGAGGTGTCGGGTTCAGGCGGTTACACTCTCAATCCTGAAGAGCCCACAAAGTGGTTTAGATCACGAGCTTAGAACGCAATGCCTCTGGGGAACCACGCGTTGGATGGTCGTGGTGGCCGGAGCGCTCTTTCGGGCACCAAGGGTCCGCCATGCTGCGCATTCGGCGATACGCAGCAACGAGATGTCATCGGATAGAGCTGCACAGATGCATACTGTCAGCAGCCGGGAGAAGGGGTAGCGGATGTCGTGTTTGAAGCGCGGGTCGGTCACTAGCCGTAGGGCGTCGAGTAGGGAGACCTGCGGGCTGGTCAGTGCGTTGATATCGATCTGCGGCAGGTTTGGAGTGGCGTTCAGAGGCAACAATGAGGGAAGATAGCATGCAAAGGGTTTTCGTTGTTCTGTGTGTGACAACCAAGAATTAACAGAAGCTCTTTCTCCATCTCAAGTTGTATCCACATATTAAGACGAACATGTCAGATGGTTGTTTCAGTGATGACACAACAATCCGGAAAGGCTTCCCGGGTATAGAAGGAATTTATGAAAATCACAGTAGATAATTTCGAGGTTGACAACGATTCGATATTGTCGTTTAGAACATCAGTCGGTCTAGAAGAGCGTATTCTTACATTCTCGCTACCGGAAAGATTTGTTCCGGCAAATGATCTAATTGCATTAGCGTTCACAACGTTATGCGGTACCAAATATGACGAAATAGTCTTTGATCTTCCGATATCGAGAAAAGTCAGGAAGTCAATAGAGGGGATCACGAAGTCCTCAGTCAAAGCACCATTACAAGATCTTCCGCAGAGTGCGCCACCATCCGAAAATTATGTGCTTAACTTCAGCGGAGGGTTCGATTCACTCGCGGCTTTAGCTGTCATGCCAGATACGGTGAAGCTCGCTTCAATGGATTTCGGTGGAGCATTTGAACGTGAAGCTAAATTCTTTAGTCGCTTCGAAACAACGACTGTCAAAACGAACTTTAGAAAAGAGGGCTTTGCGCGTAATCATTGGACTTTTATGGGCGTTGCCCCGATTCTTCTGCGCGATTACTTTAAAGCTCATTCTTACAGTTTCGGTTCCATATTGGAAGGATCAGTGTGGAATCTACAAAGAAAGCGCTTTGCTAATAAGGCTCAACCAGTTTTTGCGGCGGCAGGATTGCGTATGTTCAATCCGATCCTAGGGCTAACAGAAATGGGTGCCATCCAGCTTCTGCAACACTATTCACATGGACTAGCAAAAGCTAGCTTAGAATCACTCGCCGCGCCAGGATCCGAGAAATTTAAACGTAAAGCACTCCTTTTTGACGCTATAGAGTCACTGCATAGTGGTGGCAAAATAAGCGACATTCAGATGAAGAATATAACGCCGGAGCTTAAATTCGGAACTAATCTGCCATCGGATTTTCGTACGCTTTATATGGTAAAGAAATTTGGAATAGAAGTTGCATCTTTAATTTCTGAAGATATCCCTAAGAAAGTTTTTGAATTCACGCACAAAAAATCCCTTAATTTTTACGAACGACTCAATCCAACCTTCACTCAATCGTGGACGACGAGTGAGAAGATTCGGGTTTACAGTAAGTGTCTAGATGCTGGAATAGATCTATATACGGAAGAAGACTTTGAAGAATACAGAGAATGTATAGAATTTCTGTCTCAATGGCACGAAGGGTTAATCTAGCCTTGGTCTCAGCAGGGTCGGGTGGCCGGAGGGGATTTCACCCTCCGGCTCCCATGGATCCCGGCGTGACAGTCCCCCGCCACCGGCGGGGGTTCCGCAAAGTGGTTGGTGACCTCCATTGCTAACCGTCCGCGCGGATCTTCCCCAACGGAAGATGCAGGGGCATTGCGTTCTAAGCTCCTGATCTGATATGTAGTAAGCATTAGTCAAGGGGCATAGACGACCGATCTCGAACCATTAATTCAGTGGGCCCGAGGCAGGTTGCTTTCTAGTACCACCACACTGTGCTTCATAGCTGCAGGAACGTTCGTAACGAAATCAATTTCACTCTGATATACGCGGGTTGATTACCGGCTCTTCAGGATTCAGGATGTAAACGAGGCCTAAACCCACCAGCCGCCAATAGAGACCGTGCGTTATAGTGCGTCAAATTCTTGAACCCCAACGCGATACCCCGCAGGTGTTCCAACCGGCCATCTAAGGCTTCAGTAGGCCCATTCGAGCTTCCCGCATGGTCAAAATATGCCAAGCTATCGATCTTCCTCCTGCGTAAGGTGCCGCCGAGCTTCTTCAACTCCGGCAATCCCTTCGGGACCCTCGTACCGACCTCGTTGATTAGTGGCTCCAACGCCCACCGCCCGATCTCGGGTTTCGGCTGCCGGTGGGCATCCACCATCTTCTGATAAGCACTCCAGACCAGCTGTACCGGTTCATGCTCCGGCACTTAGAACAGATCCTCAATCTTGCTGTTCTGTAGCAGAAGACTGCCCCGTGGTCAGGGTCCACCGGCATGTATACAGTGTGAACCGTCCCTGATTTGATGCCGCTGTCTTTCGAGAGAAAGATGGCAACCATGCCCAAGAAATATCCCGCCGAAGTCCGTGAACGTGCCGTGCGGATGGTCCTGGAGCGGCTCTCCGAATACCCTTCCGTGTATGCCGCCTGCAAGGCAGTGGCACCGAAGCTTGACGTCGGCCCCGAGTCGTTGCGCCGTTGGGTGGTTCAGGCCCAGGTGGATTCCGGTGTGAAGGACGGGCCGACCACCGATGAGCTCAAGGAACTCAAGGCGCTGCGGGCCGAGGTACGGGATTTGAAGGAAGCCAACGAGATCCTGAAAGCTGCTTCGATTTTCTTCGCGAGGGAACTCGACCCTCGCCGCCGCTGATTTGCCGTTTCATTGACGAATTGAGATCCGAAGGCCATGCGGTCGAGTCGATCTGCGTCGTCCTGCGTCAGCAGGGCGTGCGGGTTGCCGCACGAACCTACCGGGCCTGGAAAACACGGTTGCCGGCCCTGCGCGCGATTGAGGACGCAAAGATCATCGACACGTTGCGCGGACTGAACATCCGAGACGCCAAGGGGCGGCCGCGACCGGAGATCCTTTACGGACGCCTGAAAATGACCGCTTGGCTGCGCCGCAACGGCTTCCCGGGGAACTTCAGCAGACGAGGAGGAACCGATAACCAGAGCCCTGGGGACCGTGGCCCCGGTACGGCCTCTGGGCACAGGAGCAGTAGCAAGTATTGTTTCTGCGATGGTGGGGCTGGGCGTGGTGCTCAGCTTCACCCATTCACCTTCCGCTAAAGGCTCCGCAGCTTCAGTGGCGTCCCATGCTTCCTGCGGTGTGCAGCCCTCCTCAAAGGATTGGTGCCCGCGCTGCGTGTTATATACCTAGTCAAAGACATTCACCTGCGCCTGCAACTCGGCCAGGTCTTTGGCGATCGGCTGCTTCTTCAACCACTTGAACAAGGTCGAATGGAACCTCTCATTCTTCCCCTGTGTCGTGGGCTTATACGGTTTGCCGGTGATCGTGGCAACACCCAGGCTGTTGGCGTAAGCGACCAGCTCGCTGATCACGCCTCGACGGATCGGATTTAGCGCCTCGCCGTTGTCGCTAAGTAAGCGTTGCGGTAGGCCGCGGGCCGCAACACCTGTACGGAAGACTTTCACCGCGTCCTCGCCGTTCTCTGTGGTGGCGACCAAGGATGCTACGGCCACTCGGGAGTGGTCATCAATGAGCTGGAAGATCACGCATTTACGTCCGCCTTCCAGCACGTACTCGGTGGCGTCCAGCTGCCAGCACGCGTTGGGCATCGGGTACCGGAAGGATCGGAAGGAGGAACGCGGGCGTTTCTGTGGGGCTGGGACGATCAGTCCGCGTTCACGGAAGATCCGCGCTAGCCCGGCGGTTTCATCGTTTGAGGCGTCATTAACCGTCTCTAACGAGGAAAAGGTGACCTGAACTGGGAAAATAGAGGTATCTAAGCTTCATTCACCCAGTTCAAAGGATCACCTTTTCGATGCACCATTCTACCCGCGGTTTCCCGCATGTCCCGGCCCAACTCACTGGGCAGGCCCTGGTGTCCCAAGCAGGGCTCGGGGTACTGACCAGCTTCCTCAACGCCTTGGACTTCCGGCGGCTATGCGAGGACCGCTTCTCCCAGTTCGTCCCTGTCACCGCGATGCACCGTCCGGGCAAGATGATCGCTGACCTTGCCATCATGCTCGCTGCCGGTGGCGAGCAAGTCACCGATATCGACCAGCTCAGCTCCTCACCGGGCCTGTTTGGCCCGGTGGCCTTTCGAGGCGACGATCAGCCGATTCATGGCCCGGATCAAGGACCAGCCGGCGGCGTTCGACTACGCGTTCGCCACGATGCACCGCACGCTGCGCTCCCGGGTTTGGGCCGCGGCCGGGGCGAGGAATCCGGCTGCCCGGGCCACGGCCAAGGACCCACTGACCCTCGACATCGATGCCACCTTGGTGCACGTGCACTCCGATAAGGAACACGCTACGGGCACCTATAAGCGCGGCTTCGGGTTCGCCCCGATGACCGCTTCGGTGGATTACGGCAAAGAGAACGGGACAGGGGAAATCCTCGCGGTGATGCTACGCCCCGGGAACAAGGGCGCGAACTCAGCCAAGGATCACATCACCGTCCTGGACCAGGCCCTGGCCCAGCTACCGGAGGACTTCTACGATGCTGAAGGCCATCTGCTCGGTGAGAAGATCCTGGTGCGCACCGACAGCGCTGGCGCCTCCCGCGAGTTCCTGCACCACCTTCACTCGCTGGGGATCCAGTTCTCCACTTCTTATGCGCTGCCGGTGGTCAATGAGCGGTTCATCCGGTGGATCGATGAGAAGAAGTACTGGGAACCTGCCACGGACCAGCACGGCAACCTGCGCGATGACGCGTGGGTGATTGATGCGAGCAAAGTGTTGGTATTGAATAACTACCCGCCAGGCACCCGCATCTATCTGCGTGCCGAACCGCTGCACCCAGGGGCGAAGGCCTCCCTGTTCGACACCGATGGGAACCGCATCACCGCGTTCCTGACGAACGCGCCACGCTACAACCCGGCATTTCTTGATGCCCGGCACCGGGCGCGGGGACGGTGTGAAAACCGGATCAAGACGCTGAAGGCGACCGGGATGGGCAAACTGCCCTACTGGTCCTTTGCCGCGAACCAGGTCTGGATCAACCTGGCGGTACTGGCCATGAACCTCACCGCGTGGATTCAATTGGCCATGCTCCCGTTGGGGCATCCTGCCGGCTGCTGGGATGTGAAGCGGTGGCGGTACCGGTTGTACGCGATCGCCGGGAAACTAACCACCAGCGGAAGGAAAACCAGGCTGCTGATCCCGGAAACCGCGCCGGAGGCCGGACTGGTCATGGAGCTACTGGATCGCAGCCATGCCTGGTACCAGCAGTGGAAACACGGCCACCTCGCGGCCTGACACCGCGGACCCGCTGACCACAGACGAGATGAAAGAAGAATACCCGGGAATCGTGGAGCCCGGCACCTACACCAGTGACCATGGTGCCTGAAGCGAGCCCAGATACGGGGAAAGCCGCTGATTCCCGGAAAAACCGGAAATCAGCGGCGACCTGCACCCAGATGAAACCGCTGGGCTAGGACGGCGATCGAGGGGGCTTGCATGCCAAGTTTGTTCATCTTGTCGTGTACGCTGATCGGTCCGTGATCCCCAGGGCTCTGGTTATCGGTTCCTCCTCGTCTGCTGAAGTTCCCCGGGATTTCGGGGAAGTTCACCCGCTCGAGCCTGTTAATCCCACCACTGTTGAGATATAATCATTAAGACGATTACTAGTGTTTTGGTGGGGTGGAACAATGGGTTTAATGACGACACAACCACCCCTGACCTTCGCTCCTACCGGGCCGGGAACCCTGATCGGCGCGGCCACGGAACTGGTCCAAGATGAACATGGTGGGCAGGTGTTCATCCATGGTCTGCTGACCCATGTGTGGGATGCCGAGGATCAGGAAACCCGCCGCTTCGCGGCTGTGAACCTGTTGACCCTGCGGGCAGCCAGCGCCGGGGTGATCGCCACCGCATTCGGTGTTTCCACCGGGACCTTGTGGCGGTGGAAAGCCTCGGTGACTACGTCAGGGATCGCCGGATTGATCAGCGACAAACCCGGACCGCAAAGCAACTCCAAACTCACCCCCGAACTGATCACCCAGATCCACGAACTGAAGGCTTCCGGGCTATCGAACCGTGCCGCCGCCGAACAGGCGGGGGTTTCGGAATTCAGTGTCCGCCGGGCCATGAGGCTGGACCCAGCCACCGGCCACCGGCCACAGGAACACCCAACAGTCACCCCGGTAACCGATGCCCTTGGTAGGGAACCCCAGCCAATGGTGCAGGAGGAATTGCCGTTGTTAGCTGCCCCGGAATCCCGAACCCATGAGCGGGTCGCCGCATCCATCGGTGCACTCACCGAGGCCGCGCCGGTGTTCACCGCCGCAGCCAGGGTCCCGTACGCCGGACTGCTCTTGGCGTTACCGGTGTTGGAGGCCACGGGCCTGCGCGGGTGTGTGCACCAGGTGTATGGGTGTCTAAAACCGGGGTTCTATGGGCTGGATACGATGGTCCTGGACACCGTGTTCCGTACCCTGGCCGGTGAACCCCGGGCGGAGGGAGCGACCCGGTTAGACCCGGTCGCGTTCGGCAGGATCCTGGGCATGGACCGGGCCCCGGAGGTGCAAACCGTGCGCCGTAAACACCAGGAACTGGCCGCGGAAGGCAAAGCGACGGATCTGGTTGAAGCGTTGGCCCGCCATCACCTGCACCGGTTGGACGCCGCCGGGGACGGGTTGGAATTGTTTTATGTGGATGGGCATGCCCGCACCTACCAAGGGACGAAGTACACCGGCAAACAGTACTCCACCAGGTTGAAGTTCCCCACCCCGGCGAGCATGGAAACCTGGGTATCGGACCCCACCGGGGCGCCGGTGTTCATGGTCATGGCTGAACCGAATTCCTCGTTGGTGGGTGAGCTGCGCCGGTTGGTGCCGATGATGCGGGAGCTGGTGGGTGATGAGCGGCGGGTGCTGGTGTGTTTCGACCGGGATGGCTGGTCACCGGCACTGTTCCATGACCTCTCCTTGGCGGGGTTCGACCCGCTGTCCTGGCGCAAGGGCGAGACCAAGGACGTGGACACAACCCTGTTCGCCGAAGCGACCCACACCGACCGGCACGGTGTGCAGTACACGTATCAGCAGTTGGCTGACACCATGGTGGAGTTGACCTACGGGAAGGGCGAGAACCAGAGAAGTTTCCCGATCCGGCAGATCAGCCGGATCGTGGCCGCCGGGAAACAAGCCCGTGAGGCGACCGGGGAAAAGACCCGGCAAATCCATTTGTTGACCACCAACACGACCCTGCCGGCGGCGGAGTTGATGTACCACGCCGCCTCCCGGTGGCGGCAGGAAAACTACTTCCGGTGCGCCCGGGAACACTTCGCCCTGGACTCCCACGATTCCTACCAGGCCTCGTTGGATGATGTGGAGCGTAGTGTGCCAAACCCGGCCAAGGAGAAAGCCAAACGGAAGCGGGACCTGCTGGCGGTGCAGCTGAACGCCCTGGCTGGTGCGGTCGAAGCCCAGGAGCTGAGGCTCACAACCCCGCAGCCCGGGGAAAACCTGGTGTTCACGAACCAGATGCATAACGACCTGTGGGCCCCGGTGACCAAGGCGAAGAAGGAACTGGATCAGGCCGAAGCGGCGTACAAGAAGATCCCCACCAGGTTGCCGTTGGGTGAAGTGAACCCGGGGCAATTGGTGCTGGACACCGAGCTGAAGCAGCTCATGCACGCGTTCCGGATGGCCGCCTATAACGTATCAATGATGCTGGCCACCGAGGTGCGGGTGCACACCAGCCTGAAGGCGCACAACTATACTCACCAGTTCGTCCGCCAAGCACTGACCGGCAGTGGGGATATCGATCCGCGGCAGGACGGCTACCTGGACGTGGTCCTGGACCCCATGCCCACTAAGAGGCAGAGCGCGGCCTTGGCCGAGTTCTGTGAACGACTCACCGCGACTGGGACCGTGTATCCGGGCACGGACCGGGTGCTGCGGTATCGGGTCAAGGGCCGGGAAGTGGCGCATTAATTTTCAACCGATAACCAGAACCCTGATCCCATCCGGACTTTTCCAGGGTCGCGCGCATGGCCACAGCCTGGTCTTTGATGGCTTCGCTTGTGGTGTTCGGGGAGGTTTTCGGGCGTCGTGAGCGGGGCTCCAACGCTGCGGCTTGGCCTTCGGTTCGGGCTCGTTTCAGGATTTGGTAGAACGTTTTGCGGCTGATTTCGTGTTCGGTGCAGAAGGCGGTGACAGCGCCTTCTGGGTGCGTCGTCTGGCCATCGGGCGATGGCAAGGCGTATCGTCGGGTCAACTGGATCATTTTTCACACTTTCCAGTTCATCAGCCCACCCATTGGTCTTTGTGCCGTTGGGTGGGCTGTGTGGTTCCCCTTGGGGTTAAAGATCCTGACGAAGTGTTACCACTTTAATCGCGGAACAGTCACCGATGTCCTGGTACAGAACTGTTACCGAAGTCCCGATAGAGAACATTACTTAGTTAAAACACTACTTAAGCTCTGTGCGTGAAAATATTCCACAATATCGAGATCTACAGCTCGTGGCTGCCCATGAGTTGCATATCTATGTATATTAAGCGAAGGGGCAGTGTTCACCTCCAATATTACAGCCGTGGTGACATCGTTGATATCTTCAACCAGAATATCTATGCCACCTACTTCTAAACCTGGAATTGCCTTTCGGGCGTTTACTGCCATGCTTTTAATCGGACCGCAAACCGAATCAGTTATGTCGACGTAGAAAGCGCCGTTGGCAAGGAGACTCAAGGGATTTAGGAAAACTATATCTCCTTCCTTAGGGACCGATTCGCTGGAATAGCCACGTTTAGATACAAAATTCCAGTCGATGACTACAGGAAGCTGCATGGCCCTATAGTGTACTTTCCGCGCATTTTCTGCTTCCTTGATCAGAAAACTGAGTTCCGATTTACCGTCGCCCACAACAAAGGGCTGTATCCGTGCGACTATGCTTACAACTTGGTCGCCGATAACCAAGACACGTAACTCAATACCCCGAACAAACTCTTCAATGAGCACGCTGGAATTACTTCCACCTTCATCGATGGCAAAATTCCACGCAGACTCAAAGTCCTCTATCGTCAATACCCCAACTGTGACACCATGCGAACCACCAGAATTGGTTGGCTTGATAACTACGGGTTTTGGGATTTTTCCGAAAAAGGCTCGCGCAATATTTTTTTCCGTTGGCGAAAAATCAGATCCAGCAGGAATCGGTAATTTTTCAAAAGCTAGCATCCGCTTTGTCAGATGCTTTCGCTGACAAATTTGTTCCGTATACATAGGATGACGAAAAACTTTCGCACTGCTCATAGAGAGAATTATGCTTCCATCCTTCGAGATAATTCTGTGCTTGGGGACTTTGGATTTGGTGTTCTCTACATGCTCCGTAGTCCAGCCCAATTTCTGAAATTCATTGATTATACTATTGATCGCCGATTTCGTCGTTTTAAGATGATTGAATTCCAGCCTTGGTTCAACAATCGTTTCGCGAACGAACTTTGTCAAAGAAGAATAATCTCCAGACATCTTTCTCCTAGTATATTTTAAGTCATTTAGTTAAACTGATAATTCTGTTGATTAATTTAATATTTGATAGGAATTAAGGTTCTTGGCTTTCTTTGTATGTCAGAGCGTGAATTGTTTTATATTTATTCGAGGAGTTATTCACGAAATACAAAGATCATCCGTCTTCTTCCCTAGCGCATAGAATTTTTATCCTGCCATTTCCCAAGCGGAAGTGTCTAGTGCATTCCTTCCGTCGACTATATTAGGTTGCGATACCAGTGCCAATGAATGTGAAGGGTTGATTTCCTTGTATACTTGCCATTCAGTCAGAAGGAGCACCAAGTCAGCGTCCTGCAAGGCTGTCTCGAGTGATTCGCTATATCTAAGTCTAGGAAAATGAAGCAGAGTTTTTCTTCCCCTGCGGGTCATAAACATGTACGTCCGCACCTGCGTTATAAATTTGAGAGGCAACCTCAAGTACCGGAGAATCGCGAACATCGTCGCTGTTCGGCTTAAACGTGGTACCCAGTACTGCGACTTTTTTCCTGCAACATCCTTGAGAATAGCTTTCGTAAGGTCTATTACACTTTCCCTAAGGCGCAGATTTATCTGATCGATCTCGTGTAAGAACGACATGGTGCGATCCATCCCAAGTTCGCTGACGCGGGTCTGTAGCGCGCGAATATCCTTGGGCAGGCAACCGCCACCGAACCCCACTCCTGCGTTCAAAAACTTACGCCCGATTCGTGCGTCGTAACCTATGTCGTCTGCCAACACACGGATTTCTCCACCAATACGCTCGGTAATTTCTGAAGAAGCAGCGCTTCGAACAGATCGCCACGCAGTTGGCCTATGATGCTGACCTTGAACTCGTGTTGACGTTGACGGAGCATGTGAACCGTTTGGACGAGCACATTGAAACTCAAGCACAAGCCTGCGAGTACAGTGCGGTCATCAATGCACTGATGTGCTTGCGTGGCATTCAAACGACCACAGCATTTGGGTTGACTGCCGAGATTGGTGACTTCACCCGGTTCACTGGGGCAACGATTGCTTCCTATGTGGGATTGACGCCCAGCGAGTATTCGTCCGGGACTAAGCGAGTGCAGGGACCGATTACCAAGGCCGGAAACAAGCATATGCGTAAGCTGTTGATCGAAGCTGCATGGCATCACAAGCGAGCGTATTCACGGCCTGGGCTGCGGTTGCAACGTCAATTGGATTTGGTGGATTCCTCCACGAGGTGCCGAGCATTAAAGGTAACCGTAGGCTTGCTGACCGGTGGATTGCTTTTGATAAGCGTGGCAAGCTCCCGGTCAAAGCGAACACCGCGATAGCTAGGGAGCTAGCTGCTTGGTGTTGGTCTTTGGCTTCGCCGTTGCAGGAAGCTTCGAAGATGGATCATCTCACGAGCTAGTTCTTCGGTAATATCTAGAAGACTTGGTGGTCAGGCAGGATCCTGCTGCCACCAGTTCAAAACGTACCCCGCACTGAGGTAAAGGTTGGCAGGGTAGCAATTGGAGCTAACCCACGAAAAATCTATATGCCACCAGTTCACTGGTGACGCTCGGTATTAGACCCTGGTACACTTCGCGCCGAAACAGTTGTCATGCGGTAATCAGGCTCTTCGAAAATGAGTGTAACCACCTAACCCAGCCGTTTCATCGGTTGCCTGAAGGCCGCTGACCCCCCGAAACTCTCGTAGGTCAGCGGCCATCCTTGTTTTCGGGCAGGCTGGCGTTGGCTGGGGTGCGCCAGCCCTTGGGCGTCGAGGTCCACCTCCTCGAAACTTCTGATGCTCTTTCATCTCGTCATGGTTATTGAACAGGACCCTGATTCAGGCGATAAGGTGCCCCTGCCGCCAGCGCTGATGCAGCTTCTGGCAGACATCACCGATGAGTGTGAACAGCCCAGCTTCCGGAGCATGTTTGGGGATGAGCAGCTTCGCCTGTCTACCGCTGCGCACCAGCTTCCCCGCAATACTAAACAACCGGTACCGCCACCGCTTCAGGTCCCAAACCGATGCCTGATGCCCGACCGGCAGCACCGACAGTTGCACCCACGCCAACAGATTGACCGCCAGCGCCGCGAGTAACGTCCAGGCCTGATTCGCGGCAAACGACCAATAGGGCAGCTTACCCAGCCCGGCATGCTTCAGGGACTTGATACGGTTCTCGCAGCGTCCACGAGCACGATGTCGGCGATCAAGTTCGGCAATGTTGTAGTACGGGCTGTTCGTGAGAAACGCGGTGATCCTGTTCCCGTCCGTATCGAACAAAGAAGCTTTCGCTCCCGAATGCAGGGGCTCAGCCCGCACATAGATCCGGGTGTTCGGCGGATAAGCCTTCAGCTTCATCACCTCGGTGGCGTCCACAACCCACACATCACGCAGCCGCTGACCATGCTGATCAACCGCCGGTTCCCAGTATTTCTTCTGACTGATCCACCCGATCTCGCGTTCCTTAATCACGGGCAGGGAATACGAGGTGCTGAACTGGAGGCCCAACGAATCCAGGTGGTTCAAAAATTCCCGGGAAGCACCAGCTGAATCGGTGCGCACCAGCAGCTTCTCACCAATCAGCACGCCGTGATCGTCGTAAAAGTCATCGGGCAGCACGGCCAGTGCCTGCGACAAAACTTCGATGTGGTCCTTGGCGCTGTTCGCGCCCATGTTCCCTGAGCGCAGCAGCACGGCCAAGATTTCTCCGGTGCCATACCCCTGCCCGTAATCCACGCTCGCGATCATAGGCGCGAAACCGTACCCGCCCTTATAGGTGCCCGCCGCGCCCTGTTTGTCCGAATGTGCCTGAACGAGTGTGGCATCAATGTCGATGATTAACGGGTTGATCCTCGTGGCACGCTTCGCCGGGTTCCGGTCACCGGCCGCCCCCCAGAGCCTGGAGCGCAGGGTCTTACTCATGGTCTGGTACCCGTAGGTGAACGCCTCGGGCATATGTTTGACCCGCCCCATGAACCGGCTGACCGTAGCCTCGGAGCTAACGGGGCCGAACATCCCGGCACTGGTGCGCAGGATATCCAGATCGCAGGCCTGCTCGCCCCCGGCGGCGAGGGTGAGCACCAGGTCTGCGATGATTTTCCCTGGACGATGAATCGCAGCTTTGGGGACGAACTGGGAGAACCGGTCCTCGCACAGGGCCCTGAAATCCACAGCGTTCAGCAGGTCACCCATAGCGCTCAGTCCAGCGTGGGAAATCAGGTGCTGGTCGGTGAGTTCAACTCGCGGCGTGGGATAAGTCAGGGTAGAATTGATCATCGAAAAGGTGATCCTTCGAACGGGTATTTTAGAGCTTCAACAACTCCTATTTACCCTGTTCAGGTCACCTTTTCTTTGTTAATGACGGAGCCCCGTCATGAAACCACTGGGTTAAACAAACAAGGTTAGAATTAAACTTTGTGTACCGTCGCATGGGAACGCCGGTCCACAACGGAACAATTTTAAGGCTTCACGAATGTTAGAAGGACGAGCATATGAAGATAGTCGTAGTTGGAACTGGCTATGTCGGGATGTCAAATGCAGTACTCCTAGCACGCCACCACCAAGTTGTCGCTCTAGATATCGACGCACACCGCGTTAAACTTGTTAATGAACGGAGGTCTCCAATCGTCGATGTAGAGCTATCTGAGTATTTAGTCACGGAGCAACTAAATCTACACGCGACACTGGACGCCAAGGAAGCGTACGCAAACTCCGATTTTGTGGTCATAGCGACACCCACTAATTATGACCCCGAGACCAATCATTTTGATACATCCTCCGTCGAAGGCGTTACATACGCGGCATTAAGGGAAAATCCTGAGACATGCATTGTCATTAAATCGACGATTCCGGTGGGTTTTACGGAGATGCTACGTAATAGGCATCAGAATGCGAACATTATTTTTTCCCCCGAGTTTTTACGTGAAGGGCGCGCCCTCTATGACAATCTCTATCCATCTCGGATTGTTGTGGGAGATGAGGGCGAAAAGGGTATAGAGTTCGCAAATCTTCTGAAGCAAGGAAGCCTGAAAAGTGAAGTTCCGCTACTTCTGACGGGTTCGACGGAAGCCGAAGCTATAAAGCTTTTCTCGAACACCTATCTCGCCCTGCGAGTTGCATATTTCAATGAGCTGGACACCTATGCAGTTTCGAGAGGTTTAGACTCGGCACAGATTATTACCGGTGTTGGGTTAGACCAACGCATCGGTGACCACTATAACAATCCATCATTTGGTTACGGTGGTTATTGCTTACCCAAGGATACTAAACAGCTTTTAGCTAATTACGCCGAAGTTCCTCAGAATTTGATCACCGCCATAGTTGATGCCAATCGGACACGTAAGGATTTCATTGCAGATGATGTGCTAAGACGCTCACCAAAAACTGTTGGGATCTACCGTCTCGTGATGAAGGAAGGATCAGATAATTTTCGAGAGTCGGCGATTCAGGGAATCATGAAAAGAATCAAAGCCAAGGGTGTCCCGGTAATTATTTATGAACCTAACTTGGATGCGGAGAGTTTTTTCAATTCCGAAATAGTACAAAATCTTGATGATTTCAAATCTCGCGCAAGTGTCATTATAGCGAATCGCAGATCGCCTGAGCTAGATGACGTTTCTAGTAAGATCTATACTCGGGACATATATGGTCGCGACTAAATCGAGTGAGCATCACGATCCATTTCGTGGTACTTATCCGCATATCGTATCTTTGAAGAAATTTATAAAACAGTAATAATAATTTATTTATTATCTATCGATTGCGTAAATTCATACGAAAGTAGGGCAAGAATGTCCAATTCTTCGCAGGAAACTCTGCGTCTTAATTCAAATTATACACAATCGGATCTCCAGCTATTATTTCTATTGGACGGACCGGTTGCCGAGCGCTCTATCGTTGCCTTAATTCGCTGGTTACCACATCTGGAATCCGCTTCGTCTAAACTCAATATAAGTTGGTCGACAGCATTAGATTCATATTTTGTTTATATTCCAAAAAGCAGCTCAAAAGGTCTCTTTAAGGGGCCATTGTTAAACTTACCTAACAGTGGAAAATTAGAGATAGAGTTTCTTTCTTGGCCCTCTAGAAAACCGCTTGCATACAATCCGGTAACCAGTGTTTACGCACATTCAATAGTGCCGGGCGCAGACTCCACTTATTCTTCGTTGTTCCGGCTCGCTACAGGAGAAACTTCAAATGCAGACTGATATAGATATCTCGGTAGTTATAGGTTTTAGAAACTGGGGAGAAAGGCGACTTCAACTAGCAGTTAAGAGTATAATCAACTCATTTGGTCCGTTGAAGGGAGAAGTAATCGTCTCAGACTATGGTTCTGATGACGGTCAGGTAACCAAGGAAGGCATCGAAGTAACGGGCGCTCGCTATGTTTATACGGAAACGGATGGTTCCTGGTCACGATCTCGGGCGTTAAATGCAGGCTTTTCCCATGCACGTGGAAAAATACTAGTGTCGACCGATGCCGATATGGTGTTTAGCCCTCGTTCATTTGAAATCATCGGCCGAACCCTCCTTGAGAACCCATCATTGTGTATTTTATTGCAATGCAGGGATTTACCTTCGACGTGGAGCGACAAAGAGGTATATGAGGCTGGATTTGATTGGGAAACCTTTGAATCTGTTTCTCGCCTCAGACCTCGCTGGGGTATGGGTGGAATGATGGCAGTTTCCCGCGAGGTTTTCACAAAAATCCGCGGTCTCGATGAACGCATGCATACGTACGGCGGAGAAGACATCGATTTTGCCACACGTGCCAAACGAGCCGGTCAACGGTTGCTCTGGATAGACGATGCTGAGGTCCGCATGTATCATATGTGGCACCAGCCAACCCGAGCTCAGATTGAAGTGACAGCTGATGCGCGAGAAGCGATTCAGTTTAATAAGGATATAGTTTACTCAGACAAAACCTTTATACGGAACACTCATTTGTGGGAGCATCGTCTTCAATCTGCTCCACCGCTGGTCTCGGTGGCCATCGCAACCCATAACAGAGCAGAATATCTCACTCAAAGCATTCTCTCGGTGCTTGGGCAAACCATGCAAGATTTTGAGATTGTCGTAGTTGACGATGGCTCGACTGATGAGACTAAGTCCATCGTTGAAAGTTTTAGCGATCCGCGTATTCGGTACTTTTACCAAGAGCAACGAGGCGTCGCGTCTGCTCGCAATCTAGCCGCACGTGAATCTCGCGGTACCTACACAGCGGTTCACGATGATGACGATTTAATGACACCTTGGAGGTTGCAGGCACAGCTAGATGTCATTGAAGCAGGAATCCATGGGACTTTCGGTGCATTCGTTAACTTCGATGACGAGACTGGACAGATGCACCTCTTTAGAACCAAGGCGCTCAACCCAGGGACTATTGATGAGACCGGCGGTGCTCCTGGCCATGGCACTTGGATGGTAGAGACCGATATAATTCGTTCGCTCGGCTATGACGAATCTTTAACTAGCGGCGTGGACAATAATCTCGCGCTTCGTATGGTGCGCAGCGGATTCAAATTTGTTCACTGCGGCGAGATTTTAATGTTGCGCAGGCTTCATCCAGGACAAATTACCGTCACCGATGAACATACTCAAAAATTGGCTGCACGTCAGACGCGTCAAATGTTCTCTTTCGAGACTTCAGCTTGGGGCAAGAATAAAATGAAGGAGGAGCGAGGGGCGAATGACTGGACAGAAATCCGACACGCCGAGCAACTTAATGTTTTGCTGCCTTATCTTCCCGATCATCTTGTGGCAAGAAAATTTATTTCCCCTAAAATTTTAAAAAATAATTTAGGTCCAGAATTTCCAACTATTTGGCGCAACAATGAACTTTTGGGAAGTTTGGCACCTGCACATGAACTTTCATATGCAGAATTGATGAGTCTGACAAAGTCAGGGCATGTGGATGAATTTGAGGCTGTTCTACGAAATGATTTAACGTCAGCTTTCTACGATAATTCTGATGATTCGGAGCAATTGATTCAAAACTACTTGTCTGAAAATGCCCAGATGCTTCTTGAAGATTCGGACAATACTTGTGTCGCAGTAATCGTTCGAAATATAAGTGAAAAAGAATATCAAAGTATAGTCAATTCAGATAAGGAAATAATAAAAATAAAGCAGGGTAATCGGTTGAATTATTGCGAATTTTTGAATTGTTACTCTGCTCATGAAATGCTTCATCTGCTATTAGAAGATAAGCGGGCAGTTTTGGCTGTAAATAACAAAAAATTAGAATATCCTATTTTGGAATCAACTTCAAATAAATAAAAGAGCGATATATTATGATTATAAAGTGGCTTAGTGAACTACATGGGCCCACGGGGTTCTTAGCTGAACCAGAAGACTATGATGGTACTCCGAGAATTAGTCATTTATGGATTGATTCTGCCCCCAAGAACCGCCATTGGGATCGCCAAGCCATCGCGGCATACTTAGTTTTCGGGGACAGCTTTGGTGGGCCAGTATCCATGCCCCACAAGTTTTCTCCTGCTGTAGCGACTGCAATAAAAGCCGCTGCAAAACCCGTTCAGCTCGACATCCAACCTATTGAGTACTACCCAAAAGCTCTACCTATTGGCGAACGGAAATTGCGCATCGTTTCAAATGAAACGGTTCCTGAACAGCTGCTGAAGCCGAACAACCAAGAAGTAGCTTTTTTGGAGATTTTACGCTCGGACCAAGCTAGTGGCGCAATACGCCGAGTCAACGGGATTACCGTAGCTTCGAACGCATGGTTACATACGGTTGCATCCGGAAATAAGGGCTGGTTTCCACTAATTGCGATAGCTTGCCTATTTGCAGAAGATCTGGATGCTGGAACTATCGTGCTTCCACCATCAGCGGAACTTCACGCCAACGAACGACGAATTCTGGAGTACTTGCTTGGTACCGCTCGGTTAGGATTAGAAATCGAGGAATTGTAGCTAGCTTCGCATTTCTGACCGGTGTGGTCCACCGAAATCAAAATCCAAAAGGTTTCCTATAACCGTGCCCGATTATGTTCCATGCAACATAATCGGGTGTCAGGTACCCTTATTTGGGATTGTCCTGTCTCATCACTTCGTGGACACACGATCTCATGACATCGTGGACACGATGTCTCACTACATCGTGAACAAATTGACGATGAAATACTGCGACAGTCAAGGCATGAGTAACTCCCTGCCACCGCGCGTACGGAAATTTTCAAGTCAAGTGAGACCAAAGGGTGCTAAACCGCGAGCATTTCTTCACCTTCCTCCTGCTTCACCGGTTCGTTGATCCACGCGGCCGCAGGCAGTTGTAGTTTCTTCGGCACACGTCGCTGACCGAACCGTTCGGGGTGTTCCTCCCACGCCTTCGCCAGCGCGGTCAGGCGCTGGTCCTCAACATGTCCGGTCATCCCGAAATGCACGTCCGCAGGGGTATCAGGGCTCTGGTTATCGGTTCCTCCTCGTCTGCTGAAGTTCCCCGGGATTTCGGGGAAGTTCACCCGCTCGAGCCTGTTAATCCCACCACTGTTGAGATATAATCATTAAGACGATTACTAGTGTTTTGGTGGGGTGGAACAATGGGTTTAATGACGACACAACCACCCCTGACCTTCGCTCCTACCGGGCCGGGAACCCTGATCGGCGCGGCCACGGAACTGGTCCAAGATGAACATGGTGGGCAGGTGTTCATCCATGGTCTGCTGACCCATGTGTGGGATGCCGAGGATCAGGAAACCCGCCGCTTCGCGGCTGTGAACCTGTTGACCCTGCGGGCAGCCAGCGCCGGGGTGATCGCCACCGCATTCGGTGTTTCCACCGGGACCTTGTGGCGGTGGAAAGCCTCGGTGACTACGTCAGGGATCGCCGGATTGATCAGCGACAAACCCGGACCGCAAAGCAACTCCAAACTCACCCCCGAACTGATCACCCAGATCCACGAACTGAAGGCTTCCGGGCTATCGAACCGTGCCGCCGCCGAACAGGCGGGGGTTTCGGAATTCAGTGTCCGCCGGGCCATGAGGCTGGACCCAGCCACCGGCCACCGGCCACAGGAACACCCAACAGTCACCCCGGTAACCGATGCCCTTGGTAGGGAACCCCAGCCAATGGTGCAGGAGGAATTGCCGTTGTTAGCTGCCCCGGAATCCCGAACCCATGAGCGGGTCGCCGCATCCATCGGTGCACTCACCGAGGCCGCGCCGGTGTTCACCGCCGCAGCCAGGGTCCCGTACGCCGGACTGCTCTTGGCGTTACCGGTGTTGGAGGCCACGGGCCTGCGCGGGTGTGTGCACCAGGTGTATGGGTGTCTAAAACCGGGGTTCTATGGGCTGGATACGATGGTCCTGGACACCGTGTTCCGTACCCTGGCCGGTGAACCCCGGGCGGAGGGAGCGACCCAGTTAGACCCGGTCGCGTTCGGCAGGATCCTGGGCATGGACCGGGCCCCGGAGGTGCAAACCGTGCGCCGTAAACACCAGGAACTGGCCGCGGAAGGCAAAGCGACGGATCTGGTTGAAGCGTTGGCCCGCCATCACCTGCACCGGTTGGACGCCGCCGGGGACGGGTTGGAATTGTTTTATGTGGATGGGCATGCCCGCACCTACCAAGGGACGAAGTACACCGGCAAACAGTACTCCACCAGGTTGAAGTTCCCCACCCCGGCGAGCATGGAAACCTGGGTATCGGACCCCACCGGGGCGCCGGTGTTCACAGGGTTACCGCAAAGTCCGGGCGCACACCCCAAACCACTATCTGACTAGGTGAAGTCATTAAACGTCATTAAATCGCGATACAGCAAAGGCCTCTGTTAATTCTGGAGTTGCGAAACAATAGAACCAAACAGAAGCCTTTACCTTTGCTATCTTCCCTGATCACCCTGCTCCAACGCCAATTCACCGACGCGACCCTCGCCACAGAACTTCACGACCCGCACCCAAACGGTCCGCTGTTCACCGTCCTGGCAGGTATCAAAGATCCGCGTAGCCGGCGAGGGATCCGCCACCCTTTACAGCTGGTGCTCACGTTGGCTATTGCCGCGTACCTAGCGAACCACCACAGCTACACTCAGATGTATGAATACGTGGTGGACCTGTGGAAACGAAACCCTGCATGGGGTGAACAATTCGTTCATGGCCCACCATCACAGGACACCTTCGAACGGGTCCTCGCACTGATCAATCCTGATGAGCTGGACACGGCCAGCAGTGGGTGGGTCGCCAGCCAACTGACCAAACGGTCGCCTGGTGCGCGCAAAGTGGTGCGTGGGGTGAAGAAATACGCTGATTTCAAGACGTTCAGTGCCGATGGCAAGGAATCACGTAGTGCTAAACACGGTACCGGCACTCGGAGTCATAACCTTGCTGCAGCCGACCAGCAGACGGGTGCTGTCCTGGGCCAGGTAGCAGTAAGGGAAAAGTCTAATGAGATCCCCTACTTGAAGAACCTGTTGCGCACCATCGATGAGAATCAGCCTGGCTACCTATCTGGTGCGGTGCTCACTGTTGACGCGTTGCATACCCAGAGGGACACCGCCATGCTGATTCGTTCTTACGGGTGTGAATACGTGATGACGGTGAAGGGTAACCAACCGTCCCTGCAGGCTGAATGCGCTGAGCATGCTTGGGAGCAGATCCCAGTGAGCGATGTGATTGAGGATTGGGATCATGGCCGGTACGTACGTCGTGAGTTGAAACTGGTGCAACCGGTAGGAGCGTTGAAGATCGCGTGGCCGTGGGCTTTGCAGGTTGGTCAGCTGACCCGTTTCAGCCAACGGACAGCACACGGGAAAACGAATAGCGAGACTGTTTACGTGGTGACTTCACTAGCCCCGGGCATGGCGAATGTGTCGGTGGTCAATCGGATGCTGGTGAATCATTGGGGTATCGAGAACAAGGTCCATTGGGTGCGTGACGTGGGGTTTAATGAGGACAAGAATCAGATTAGGCGTGGAACGGCGGCGAGGGTGGCTGCGTCTTTGGCGAATTTGGTGTTGTCGTTGTTGCGGCTGGCCGGGTTTGATCGGGTCGCCGAGTCGCGGCGCAGGGCTGGGCGGGATCCGGAGTTCATGGCCGGGCTGCTGTTAGGTGAAATCCGCGTAGAGGGTTAGTGGTGGAGGTCACTCACGACTTTGCGGAAGCCCTGTGGACACCGGGGTCCTAAAAAGGCACGAATGGCACCCCGAATCAGGGTCGTTGCGTTCTAAAAAGTGATCCCTCACACCGCCTCTAACACCTGACGGATCAATCGATGCGACGCATGCAATTCCGACGCGGTTTCAGCGATATTCTTCACCCCAATCATCCGAAATGCTGTGAGCACCGCATTGGTTAACGCCGCTAAATTCCGGGGAGCAAACCCGGTACGCACCTGATTCTTATCCTCGTTGAACGTCACATCCCGCACCCAGTGCACTTTGTTCTCTACGCTCCAATGACCTCGAATAGCGTCAGCAAGATAGGCAGGACCAGCCAGAAACGAAGGAAGGCTCGTGAGCACGTAAACGACTTCAGTGCTCGTCACCCCGTTGCGAATCCGTTCTCGGGTTATCCGTCCGACCTGCTTGAGTCCGGGCCAAGCTGGCAACATCCGCTCCTTGACCGTCGCGAGCTGCAGTTTACGGATCACCAAACGCCCGTGACTCGTGTCGATCGTGGTATCCGTGACCGGTACCTGCTTCCACGGCAAATCTTTAACTTGAGCATGGAGCGTGGGTTGGTTGCCCTTCAACGTGAATACGTAGTGCGCTTGGTACGTGTGGGTAATGAGCTTCGCGGTGTCCCTCTGAGTATGTAAAGCATCCAGGGTGATGGTTCGTCCAGTCAGATCGTATTGCTCGGAGAGGTCCTCCAACAGTTCAGGTAGCCGACTGATCTCATTGGTTTTCGCGTTAACATCGACTTGTCCCAGGATCGTGCCGGTGTCATGGGTGCAGGCTGAGAGTAAGTGAACACGCTGGTTAACACCATGTTTGGCGCTACGTAGTTCCTTGCCGTCGATGCTGATCGCTTCGGCCAGCAGAGCGCTGGTGTTGCTCCGTTGTGCATGTTCGGCAACCCAGCGGGTGAGCGCTTTCTGCACGCTGGAGGGGTCCAAAGCCGCCAGTAGGCGGTGTGTAAGCGGACATGAAAAACTGCCCATAGGTGGCCAAATAAATGCCCACACACGGACAACAAAACTGCCCGCTGACGGACAGCAGAATTACCCGCTCATGGCCAGCACTCTTTGCCCACTGATTTCATAACCAACCTTGTTCTCACCCTGATGCCACCTCGGCGAGGGAAGAGAGCGGGGCTCCTTTCCATCGGGTTTGATGAAAAGTACCAACAACTCATCAACCCATGGTTCTGAAAGGAGCCCCTCTATGAAGTCTGACGGAGAAATCATGGAAATTCTTGCAGCGTACGACCGAACCGGTTCGTTTCGCGCAGCCGCCGAACTTGCCGGCTGCTCACACCACACCGTTGCTAAGCACGTCAAAGCCCGTAATTCAGGCGCTCCGATTCCTGGGATGAAACCCCGCACAAAAATCACCGATGAGTACCGGGTAATAATTGAGCAGCTCATTGGTGAGTCTTCGGGCCTGATCCGTGCCGATAAAGTCCACGAAAAACTCATCAGCATGGGCTACACCGGTTCTGAACGTTCCACCCGCCGATCGGTGGCCGAGCTGAAGCGTTCCTATCGGCTAGGCAATCAGCGCAATCATCTGCCGTGGGTGACCGAGCCAGGGTTGTGGCTTCAGTACGATTTCGGTGATGGGCCAGTGGTGAACGGCGTGAAAACCGTGCTGTTCGTCGCCTGGTTGGCTTGGTCTCGCTTCCGGGTTGTGCTCGCGTTGCCTGACCGGCAGGGGCCTACCGTGTTCGCCGCTTTGGACCGCACCTTCCGGCTGTTGGGTGGTGCGCCGACGTATGTGTTGACCGATAACGAGAAAACCGTGACGGTGATGCATGTAGCCGGTATCCCGGTGCGTAACAGGTCGGCGGTGACGTTCGCCCGCTACTACTCGGTGAGCGTATTGACCTGTGAACCACGAGATCCAGCAACGAAGGGCGGAGTGGAGAACGCGGTGAAAATCGCGAAGGCGGATCTCGTACCCACAGAGACGAACTTGCGCCCCGCTTACAACTCTTTTGAAGAGCTTGAGGAGGCTTGCGACCAGTTCATGGCGCAGGTGAATCAGAAGAAACACCGGTCCACTGGGCAAGCACCGATGGACCTGCTCACCGCTACAGAGCAGGGTGCGCTGCACCGGATCCCGGATGAGCCGTTCACCCTCGCGCTGGGCGAAAGCCGTAAGGTGCCGATGAACACTTCCATGATCAGTTATGAGAACGCACGCTACTCAGTGCCCGGACGGTTGCTCGGTGAAACGGTGTGGGTGCGCACCGTGGGAGTCGGTTTACAAGCCACCGTGGTCATTGTTCATCAAGGTGTTGACGGGCCAGAACAGGTGGCCTCGCACTTGAAGCTGGGCCCGGGGATGGTGGCGGTGAAATCCGAGCATTTCTCCGGGAATCAAGAGCAGAAGATTCCGGGAGTGAAAGAGCCTAAGCCCCGTACCCAGGCAGAACGAGATTTCTGCGCCATCGGTGCCGGAGCCACCACCTGGCTGTGTGAAGCGGCCGCGGTAGGCACGGACCGGATCTTGGTGAAAATGGCTGAAGCGGTCAGCCTTGCCAAGTTACATGGCACTGCTGCGGTGGACCGGGCCCTCGGGTTAGCTGCGACGCATCATCGGTTCGGTTATGAAGACTTACGCTCCATCTTGGCCTGTGAAGTCGTTGGCAATCAGCCCGTGAAGCATCAGGGTAGTGAGCAGAGTTCCTTGACGCAAGGAACCAGATCATGGGCCGATTTCGGGGCCACTGAACCGACAGGAGAACAGTAGAAATGGTGATCAGCATCAATTCCGCACCACCGCTTCCAGAAGACCTCGAAGCCCAGTTCCGTGCCCTAAGGATGCCACACGCCCGCCTCGCGGCCCCCGAACTACTCGCCACGGCAAAGTCCCAGCGGTGGGAACCGGCCGAGGTGCTGCGGGCCTTACTTCAGGAGGAAACAACCGGCCGTTCCCGGTCGGTGATCGCTAGCAGGCGCAAAGCCGCAGGGTTTCCCACTGGGAAAACGTTCGATACATGGGATCCAACGCTTTCAACCATCCCGGTTGCGACGCAGCAGGCCTTACGAACTTTGGAATGGGTTCAGCGTGCGGAAAACCTTGTGCTGGCAGGCCCTTCTGGCACTGGTAAAACGTTCTTCCTCGAAGCGTTGGGGCAGCACGCGGTGGATGAAGGGCTGAAAGTTGCGTGGTTTACCCTTGAACGCCTTGCCGGGATCGTGCGCTCACACCGGGTCGACGCGTCAGTGAGCAAAGCCGTGGACAAGATTCTGCGTTCTGACCTGGTCATTATTGATGATATTGGGTTGTTACCGGTGCCTGAAGACGCTGCTGAAGCGCTTTACCGGGTGGTTGATGCCGCGTATGAGAAGAGCTCGGTAGCGATTTCCTCGAACTTGCACCCCGCGGGGTTTGACGAGTTGATGCCAAAGACTCTTGCTACCGCGACAGTGGACAGGTTGCTACACCATGCCCATATTTGCCAGACCAGTGGTGACTCGGTCCGACTGACTCAGGCGCTGGCCGGGGCGGGGGTGAGCGCGTTGCACTAGGACGAGTTCCCGGGGTGGACTGCTGTTGGTCACCGCCAGGCTGGAAATTACTTTCACAGTGGGCAGTGGTGGTGGCCGTCAGCGGGCAGTTTTGTTGGCCAATGGTGGGCATTTTTCGTGGCCGCCC
Organism: Glutamicibacter uratoxydans; assembly: GCF_050753455.1. GTDB lineage: Bacteria > Actinomycetota > Actinomycetes > Actinomycetales > Micrococcaceae > Glutamicibacter > Glutamicibacter uratoxydans_A. The sequence continues at coordinate 1,423,764 of NZ_CP192736.1, read as the reverse complement.
GTGGGCAGAAACCAATGTCCCTTGACACGGTGGAAGGTGGAAGGATCCGGGATGCGGTGGATGCCACGGCCTGGTAGTCGGGCGGCGAGGCGGCTCATCTGTCGATATCCGGTCAGTTTGCACATGATGGTGCAGAGCATGATCGCTAGTAGCCATGCGAGGTCGTAGCGTTGGCCTTGTTTTCTGCGGGGATCTTCAACGGCTTTGAGGGCTTTGATCAAGCCTGAGGGAATGGTGGTGAGGGTGTCGTAGGACAGTGCCGGCAGTTCGTGTTAGCGTTCGATGAGGTTCTCGAGAGATACTTGCATACGGAATTCCTGTTGGAGAAGGTTTTGCTTGGTCGCAAACATTCTTAACAGGAATTTCCTTGATTAACAACCCGGTGTCATGGACGGGTTTCCCCTAGTCGGTGTGTGTTTTATCGAAGAACGCAACAGCCCTGCCGCAACCGTAGACTTAAAATCATTACGCTGCACATTACTGATCGCGTTCTTCCATCATTGAACACATGCTCAATCGGGTGATGATCCGGCGCGTAGGGCGGGAAATTGATCAAATGAATATCCTGCAAAGTCTGCCCCGAGGCCAGTTCTGCTTGGATCAGCTTGTTCTTATGCCAGGAAGCGTTATCCCACACGATCATGATTTTCTTCCCTGGCTTCAGCCCTACCAGCGTTTGCACTGCTTCCAGGATGGTGGCACTGTTCTGCCACTCCACTTTTAACACGGTTTTCGTGTTCTTCTCATACCAGGCCTTGCGCACCACTGCTTCCTGACCGATACACACCTCATCCGCAGTGAACACCACTGTGTTCTCATCAACCAAGGGGACAACCAATTCTTCACGGATTTCTTTGATCCGCAGGTCAATAGCCTTTGCATCAGCTCGTCTGCGGTCAAATTTCTCCGGCTTATGGAAGGACTGTCCACCCATGCGCAACAGGAAGTGATACGAAGAATCAGAGGCGTACTCGATGTTGAACGTGGTCGATAACCAGTGATCCAATTTTGGAACATCCCAGAACTGGGCAGGAAGATACTCATCTCCTGGCGGTTACGAGAGCATCTGGGTGACTGTTTCTCGTTGCTCTTCGGTGAGGAAGCTGCGGTTCAGGTTTCCCGCATGCCCGGTTAACAACGAGGCCATGCGCGGCTTGTGCCAATCTGTCACCCAGTCATGAAGGGTCGAGGGCTCACGGTCCACGAATTCCGCAACAATTTCCGGGGCGACATCCCGAGAAAGTCAGAGCAACGCTTCGGCCTTTTTCATCACGAGCTTGTGCGGTGCATTAGCTTTATACTCTTTGAGTAGCCGACGTTCTTCATCAGTGAGTTGCACCTGCCACTAGAAATAACATTCCGGTATTGCTGGGATGGATTAAACGCGCCGTGACCAATGCTTTTTCAGAACCGCTTTCGAAGTCAGGAAGCCATACCTATTTAGGAACACTACTTGGCTTAGCTTATGTCAGAAGACGCGCTACCATTCTCCGAAGACGAGGCATGTACTCATCACGGGGCGGCACTACATGTCCAACACCCCAATCGCCCAGTACGAACTCGGCATCGCTCCGGCCCTTCACTACTGACGAAAACTGAGGATAGTGGTTCTCGAAGTAATTCTTGTCTTGTCTGTTTTGTAAGTAGACCACTCGATTACCTGGAGGGAGAGCATAGAACTTAGCCACGTTAGTAGGAAGCTTGTTTCTAAGTTTTACGGTGTCCCATCCTGGGTACACGAATGAAGCATATTCGTCGAACCAAACAGGAGGTACCAATAAATCAATTCGAGGATTCATCACCAAGCATGACGAACTTGGGAACATCGAACTGTACATGAGAGCCCCGAAACCGCCCGCGGAGGAACCGAAAAATAGAAGCTTCTCACCAGAACCGGTTTGGAGTGCATGACGCACAATAGCTGGGACCAAGGTCTGAGTTCGGACTCTTCGAGTATTCAAGTACCAGAATGTTGATAGGCCTTCGTTGCCACCAACTGATGGGTCAGCAAAGCATAAGTAATTCGCGCCGAGCTTTTCGGCCATGGAGCGGCTGGTGAAGAACGGATACGTTTCAAACGAAGAAGGCACAGCCGCTGGAAAAACTACAAAGGTGACTTTCGATCCACGATCTTCATAGAAGAAGTCAAACCAGCGGTTGGTTTCCATGATCGAAGATAAACCCGGTCGGATGCGTCTAGATAGAAAGGATTCAAGGTTTTTGAAACGAGACACCCCATCGTCAATATATTGTTCTGTGTCGCGTCTTCTTGGATTTAACATTTTGCAGAGTCCCTGTCCAAATAGGTGTCAATCATGAAGCGTCTGACCTTACCAAGTTTTGTTGAGGTCTGGATGCTGAGCTAGGTTCTCGGCCCGCACGGCTTTTAGATGCTCAGGAATGACACGATTGGCTGGCCGTTGCCACCTATCCTCGGGCGTGACATTGGCGCGAGCGCTACGTAGGCGATTCATTGCGAAAGAATTTTCTGCGTGCCAGTACTCTGGCGGCATATTAACGTGCCCCCCGCCAGTGAACGGCCTAGAAATTGCGAATTGCCCCCGCAGCACTGAGAATGCACTTTCGTGCGACGCGCCAACTTCGCGCATGAACGGCCTCAACTGGCCATCAACATGCGAAGTGTCACCCATGTTCTGCACGTACTGGACAAGGTTGTTTCTATGCCACGCGGGGTCGTTATACACGTCTGCAATACGAAACCTCTCCGGGCATTCTTCAAGGATCCGTTCGTATGTCCAATTTCCCCAGCCGGCATCGCGAAGAGCGATAGAAAGAGGCCCAGGCATGTAGCGAAACAGGTCCGTTTGAGGCATTTTCGGTACTGCAACAGCGTTGTTGAACCTGGAAGCGAAACGCAAAGAAGTATATCCGCCACCGGAAGACCCTTCCACGATGAGGAACTTTGCCTTACAAGCTTGCATCATTCGACGGACGAGAAGCTCCATCCAGTCGTCCGGATTGACGTCAGGAGTGCCCAGATACCAAGCAAGAAGTGACCTGTCGCTGATCGTCAAGGTCGGGTCCGAGAAGAGAATGAATGAATCACCCGAGTTCCGCGACATACCCAGCGGAGAGAACTTGTGCCCACGTGCTTCTTTCGATGTCTTAGCGGCATGAAATGCTATGCGCAACACGTCCGAACCGGTCTTAGAAAAACCGACGTAGGTACCGAGTTCCATGTTGTCGCCAATGTTGAGCGTGTAGATTTGCTCGCGATCACCTTCGACTGGCTGAAAGGACTCGAACGAACTTAGTTTCTGAATCGGAACTTTATAGAAGGGGTGCGAGGGCAAGGTGACTCCTTTTTAAATCTGAACCTACTTAGTATCCCAATAATTGGGTCGATACAAGAAACTGACGTCGACTGTTGGTTTAACAAACCGGAATTAGATTACTACGTAGGTCGTACGAAAGGTACGTAGGTCACTTATGCGTGAATGGCTTGGAAGTCTTTGGGCTGTCAGTTTGGTGGCCGGACTGGAATTACAAATAGCTATTTCTGGAAGTAGAGGCCGACTCACAGTGTTAAAAGGATCCAGCCTACATGGTAGGTCCAACGCTAACGGATCCATTTCCAACGCGACGTGCTCACTGACCTGATACTGCGACCGAAAACCTTTACCGGTATGTTATTACGGGCGTTGAGCCTTGAAATCAGAGCTTTGTATATCTAGTACACGAATACTTTAGCGATGCTCCCAAGCCGACCAAGGTTACGGCCCGCAACATATCACCTTGGTAAACAACTCAGTGCCGACCAAGTGCTCACAGAAATATACGGCTTCGGACAAACTTGCCCTAAGCTGCACACGGTACCAGCTGAACGTCATACCCAAGACGTTCAAGCTCTTTAACTGAACCGTCCCGGAAATCATGCCGCCGTCTTATGTGCGGCAGCGTCGGGTAACGAGCCTGTTATTTCATCATAGTAGGCTTGCTCAAATTCCTCGGGAGTTTGGTGATCCAGCGAGGAATGCAAGCGATCATTGTTGTACCAAAACACCCAGTCGAAGACGATCTCAATGACATCTGATTCGGTCTTCAGTGCACCAGATCTGAATGGCGATCCCTTGGCCACGGCTTCATTCTTGAATAGACCCATCACAGTTTCGGCAGCGGCGTTATCGTACGCTTAACCGACGCTTCCGATGGAAGGAACCAAGCCTTCAATCTCCAACGTGTCGGTATAACGGATCGAAGTATACTGCGATCCTGCATCTGAGTGATGCAGAAGCCCCTTGTCAACTGGTCTTTTAGTGTGTTTGCGACGCCATAAAGCTATCTTTAAGCATTGTTCCACGAAGGCCGTGTCTTTCACAGTGGAGGTTTCCCACCCAACAATCGCCCGTGAATATAAGTCAATCACCAGCGCAACGTAAACGAACCCGGAATACACCGGTACGTACGTGAAGTCCGTGACCCAAATCCGGTTGGGTGCCTCTGCGCTGAAGTCTCGATTTAGCAGGTCACCGGCTCTGTGGCCGTCTTTGCCGGGGATTGTGGTGCGGGTCTTACGTCCACGAATCAGGCCATTCATGCCTTCATCTCGCATGAGCCGATCCACGGTGTGCTTGGAGACCTCCGCGTGACCGTTGCGCCGCAGCCAAGCAGTCATTTTCCGCCGGCCGTAAAGGATTTCTGGTTTCGGTCTTCCTTTACTGTCTAACTCTTTGAGGCTGCGTAACGTGTCAATGATCTTCGCGTCCTCAAAGGCGCGCAGGGCTGGCAAACGTGTTTTCCAGGCTCTGTAGGTTCGTGCGGCAACCTGCACGCCCTGCGATCGCAGGACGGCGCAGATCGACTCGACCGCATGACCTAAAGCTCTTTGTTCGTCAATGAACCGGCAGATTAGCGGCGGCGAGGGTCGAGCTCCCTCGCGAAGAAAATCGAGGCAGCCTTCAAGATTTCGTTGGCTTCCTTCAAGTCCCTGTTTTCGGCCCGCAGACGCTTGAGTTCGTCTTGCTCATCGGTGGTCGAGCCTTCTTTTTGGTCGGCATCAACCTGGGCTTGAAGAACCCAGCGCCGTAAGGATTCTTTACCAACGTCCAACTTTGGGGCCAATGCCTTGCATGCAGCATAAATGGAGGGATATTCGGAAAGTCGATCCATCACCATGGCTACAGCACGGTCACGAACTTCGGCAGGGTACCTCTTGGGCATAGTTACTATCTTTCTCTCGAAAGACAGCGGCATCAAATCCGGGACGGTTCATTGCTACCGGCCGACCCACCCATATGGGATGGAAAGTTTAAATGAAAGACACCTTGCGAGTGAAGCTTTTAATGAGTTAGATCTAGGGGTGGGACTGCTGATTCTTATCCTGCATGTTAGTCCCAGATCAGCCACCTCAAAACTCACAAACTTTTAAGTGCCTGTTTACCCTACGTTTGCACTACTTCTCGAATTCAAGCACTGTCGCGCTACTGGCCAACAATTCGATCCCCAACAATCCTTTCTGCGAAACCGATAGGCTACCGTCGCTCTTTTCTACGGGCAACAAGCCGGTAAATTTGGTCCGGCTGCGACTAGCATTTTCCGGTGCGCTTATCTGGGCAGCACGCACCCTAGCATACCCATCAGGAATTTCAATAGTGACAGGGCTAGAGGAGTATTTTGCAGCATCATTTTGGTTCACAATGGTTACGAGAATGCGACCCTCACTGGTCTTTACCGCATAAGCATGCACATCCTTATCTCCGGACATTGCGACTCGCAAGAATTCTCCCCCAACGCTAATACTGGCCAGCTGCATTGCCATGTAGTTTGGTTGTGCAAGAATTTCCCCAGTACCACCCAATCCGTCGCCTGTCTCGGAACAAATTGGTGACATGGGGGCACCACCCCGACAGGCACCAAGCATGGAATGCATATTCATGCGTTCTACGCCCTGTTGAGCCGCGCTAAGAATCTGTTCTACCGTCCACAATGCTGTGGCATGAGTCTTCGAGGTGTTATTTGTCCCAGGACAACTAGTTGAACCGGTTTCTTCTACCCATAACGGCAAATTCTCTGCTTGAGCTTTGCTAAGTCCGATCCCCAGCATTTTCTTGGAGCTGTTTTCGACGATTGGGTCTAATAAGTTCTGCCATTCAGGTCCTCTACTTGGGACATCGGTAGCTGTACAATCATAAGTCGCATAATAATGTTGTGTTAGTGCCGCAGTATTGGGTATTTCTGCGTCTAGGAATGCAGTCATCCAGGAACCGTCGAATACTCCGGGCCCAATCAGCGGCGTTTCGTTCCCTACCACGGCTCTAATTTCTTCTGCGTACGCTTCGACCTGTTTGACGTATTCTGCTGTTCCCCAATCATCAGATTTGCGAATCTGTAATCCGGGCCGATGCTGGGCTGTATAACCATTGGGTTCGTTTCCAATAGAAATGCCGATTAAATTATCGCCGAAGATTTTACTAGCATGTTTTGCCATGTCGGCGCCGCGCTCAGGTGCGAAATCGCCAAGGGGGATACCGATGGTGACCTTTGCGTCTAACAGCTGTACAGTCTTCATTACCTTTTTAAAATCTTCAGGCGTAATCAGTGTCTTTCCTTGCGGAGCTTCTTCCCCGGTAGAACTCCAAAATACTTGCCGGTCCAGTGAATTTCCACCAAAACGCAACCCAGGACTGCCTAAGCGTTGCAACGTCTCATCCAGGTTGCCAAAGTCCGGATCCCAGCGCGGATCCGTAAGTTCAACAGCCTCAAACGAGAGACCAATATTGTCATCGCTAAGGGTCGTACCCGACGCGTCGTTCTCGATCGTAATATTTACGGCTGGTCTCTTGGGATGGCTGTTGAACTTTTGGGAGAAGAATTGTTCGGCTCCAGGAGTGGGCGTCGTTGAGCTTCTTGTGAACGACTCCTCTTCATAAGAATCGATATGATCAGCTTCGGTGTTTGACGACGAACAGCCTGCGATCAAACTGCAGGTAAGAAGCACAACAGCAAAACTTGTCCATTTCGATTTCAAGTAAGGTTCTCCCATTCGATCAGTTCTTCGAATCCGTGTTTGTGTGACGGGGTAACGGTACCGACGCAGTTATACGCTACCGCTCAGGTCCGGCCTAACTAACACTAGCCTGAACCCCTAGGGCCGACCGACCAGTGACTCTGCTCGTTGAATTCCATCAAATTGTTGAGGTACCTGCCGTCAAGTTTAAAGATGAGCGCTCAAAAGTACTAGGATCGGCGGATAGAACGACCAAATATACCAATAGAAAAGCTCCCTGAATTTAGAACTGAATTCTCAGTTCCATTTTCAGGGAGCAGTTCATTTAGAAACGTCAAACAGCAATCTCTAAAAAGCTATTTCGATTAATCTGCCAAGTTGATCTCGCGAGCGACGCTGGCTCCGATTGCTGCGCCAACGACGTCGAGAACCCCGGCCGGCAGTGCGGAATCAATATTGATCACCGCGACAGCTTCGCCACGTGCTTCATCGCGCGAGACCTGCATACCGGCGATGTTCACATTCTGCTCCCCCAAAACGTTACCCAAGCTGCCAACGATGCCAGGGCGATCGGTGTAGCGCACGATGATCATATGATCCGAAATTGGGATTTCGATCTCGTAGCCATTGATGCCGACTAGCTTTTCAATCTGCTTCGGACCGGTCAAGGTACCAGCGACCGAAAGCTGGGTGCCCTCGGTGGAAGCACCCTTGATGGTTAGCTGGTTACGGTACTCTGGTGAATCCGGGCTGGTGATCAAACGAGTGGCAACGCCACGCTGTTCGGCCAGTACTGGCGCATTGACGTAGGAAACCTGATCCGAAACCACGTCCATGAAGACACCTTTCAGAGCCGACAGTTCCAGGGCCTTGACGTCGAGGGAAGCGATTTCACCGGCAACCTCAACGTCAATGCTGGTCAGCGAGCCTGTGGCCAAAGCGTTGAAGATACGTCCCAGCTTTTCGATCAGTGGGATACCTGGACGGACATTCTCGTCAATGACTCCTCCGGCCACGTTGACCGCATCCGGTACCAGTTCTCCGGCCAGCGCCAGTCGTACCGACTTAGCTACTGATACACCGGCCTTTTCCTGGGCTTCATCAGTGGATGCGCCCAAGTGTGGGGTGACGGTGACATTGTCAAACTCGAAGAATGGTAGGTCGGTGCTTGGTTCCTTGACGAATACGTCAATACCGGCACCAGCGATTTCTTCGTTCTTCAAGGCTTCGTAGAGTGCGTCTTCGTCTACCAGACCGCCGCGGGCCACGTTGATAACGTAGGTGCTCTTCTTCATCTTGCGGAAGGCTTCTTGTCCCAACATGCCGACGGTCTCTGGGGTGCGTGGCATATGGATGGTGATGAAATCGGACTGAGCCAGTAGTTCATCTAGGCTCAATAGGGTGACGCCCAGCTGCTGGGCACGGGTGGGGGTGACATATGGATCATAGGCCACAATCTCCATACCGAAACCCTGAAGCCGCTGTGCAACGAGTGCACCAATACGACCCAGTCCGATAATGCCGGCTTTCTTTTCAAAAAGTTCAATACCGGTGAAGGAGCTGCGCTTCCATGCACCGGATTTGAGCGAAGCGTTGGCTGCGGGGATGCGGCGGGCAAGGGAAACAATGTGCCCCACGGTCAGTTCCGCTGCAGAGATGATGTTAGAGGTGGGCGCGTTGACCACCATGACGCCGGCCTGTGTTGCGGCCTTGATGTCTACGTTGTCCAGACCAACACCAGCGCGAGCAATCACCTTAAGGTTCTTGGCTGCAGCAATCGCTTCGGCATCTACCTGGGTGGCCGAGCGAACGAGGATCGCGTCGACATCGGCGATGGCTTCGAGCAGCTGGGAGCGGTCGGCTCCGTCCGTCTGACGAATTTCAAAGTCGGGACCGAGTGCAGCCACGGTTGCAGGAGAAAGCTGTTCGGCCAGAAGTACTACGGGCTTGTTGTCAGACACAGGAGGGCACCTTTGCGATTTCATTGGGCTGGATGCTTGCGCAGGGAGCGTCCATTACGGATCGTTCCCACGCAATAGATTATCGCCCCGAGGCCTTGATTTCGGGCGATTTGCAGGATATTACGCAATCCCAGAAGGACTTTGTGAAAACTTTCACTTAGTAGCTATAATCGATTGACATCTGTGATTTCACCCGTCGGCACAGCCCTGCACGGACAAACAGTGATTCTTTTCTTCTCAGCGGCGCACACCGGAAACTCTTCAATTCACACGAAGAACATCTTGTTGCTAATCGCCGAGGCTTAGCAACAAGATGCTCAGGAAATTTATCTGTCCTACTCGTTATTCGGCTTCAATAATCATTCCAGCCGCCACCGTGTTGTTCGTGATCTCGTCTATCAGGATGAATCCACCCGTAGTCCGATTCTTCTGATATTCATCAGCTAAGAGTGGCTGTGTACTGCGCAAGGAAACCCGTCCAATCTCATTCAAACTGAGCGTGCTAGCTTCCTCGTCTCGGTGCAGCGTGTTGATATTCAAACCATAGCGCAGTTCCTTAATCAGCACTCGGGCCGATTTTGTGGTGTGCTTAATGGCGAGTTTCTGCCCGCTTTTCATCGGCTTTTCGCCCATCCAACAAATCATCGCTTCGAAGTTTTGTGCCACCTTCGGTTGATTATTGGGTCGAACGATCATGTCGCCGCGCGATATATCCACATCATCGTCCAAGCGCACGGTCACCGACATGGGTGGATAGGCCACCTCAACCGGCCCATCGGCGGTGGAGATTTCTTTAATCGTTGACGGTAGCCCACTGGGCAATACCGTCACTTTGTCTCCCGCTTTCATCACCCCGCTGGCTACTTGGCCGGCATAGCCACGGTAGTCGTGGTAGTCATTGTTGTGCGGTCGGATCACATATTGCACGGGGAAACGCACATCCACCAGATTCGAATCACTGGCGATCTGTACATGCTCCAAGTGATGCATCAGCGAAGCGCCTTGGTACCAGGGCATATTCTCCGAACGGGACACTACGTTATCTCCGGTGAGTGCGGAGACTGGGATCACTTGAATATCGGCGATATTCAGCCGCGCAGCATAGTCCGTAAACTCTCGGCGGATCTGGTCAAACACCTCTTGCGACCAGTCAACGAGATCCATTTTATTGACCGCTACGACTAGGTGCGGTACTTGCAGCAGTGACACCAAGAATGCATGCCGCCGAGATTGTTCGACCAGTCCTTTGCGGGCATCAACCAGAATGATCGATAAATCCGAGGTTGACGCACCAGTGACCATATTGCGGGTGTATTGAATATGCCCGGGTGTATCGGCAACAATGAATTTCCGATTTGGCGTAGCAAAGTACCGGTAGGCCACATCGATGGTAATCCCTTGTTCGCGTTCGGCACGTAGCCCGTCCGTCAGTAACGCAAGGTCGGTATATTCGGTTCCGCGTTCTTGGCTGGTCTTTTCCACCGATGCCAATTGGTCGGCAAAAATGGCTTTGGAATCAAAGAGTAGACGCCCGATCAGAGTACTCTTTCCATCGTCCACTGAGCCAGCGGTAGCAATGCGTAGCAGATCCATTTTAGAAGTACCCTTCCTTCTTGCGGTCTTCCATCGCCGCTTCGCTGACTTGGTCATCACCACGCGTAGCCCCACGTTCGGTGATCCGTGTAATTGCCACCTCGTCGATAATCTCCGCGCTGGTCCTGGCCTCGGAAGCCACCGCGGCGGTCAAACTGGCATCTCCTACAGTGCGATAGCGCACCAGCTGGGTCCGGACTTCTTCGGTGGGGCGTGGCTGACAGAACTCGTGGACACCGAAAAGCATCCCGTTGCGTTCAAAGACTTCACGCTCGTGGGCAAAGTAAATCGAGGGAATCTGCACGTTCTCGCGGTGGATATAGTTCCAGATATCCAGCTCGGTCCAGTTCGATAACGGGAATACGCGGATACTTTCCCCATAGTTCAGCCGACTGTTATAGAGCCCCCACAGCTCCGGCCGTTGATTCTTCGGGTCCCATTGACCAAACTCATCACGGAAAGAGAACACCCTTTCTTTCGCCCGAGCTTTCTCTTCATCCCGGCGAGCACCACCCATGAGTGCATTCAGTTCGTACTTTTCAATGGTGTCCAGCAGTACCGGGGTTTGGATCCGATTGCGCGAACCATTGCGTTCTTCAACCACGGCACCGACATCAATGGCCTCCTGAACTGAGCCCACGATTAGCCGGACTCCGCGCCGAGCCACTTCGGCGTCGCGAAAGTCCAGTACCTCTTGGAAGTTATGCCCGGTATCAATGTGAACCACCGGAAATGGGATGGATGCTGGAGCGAAGGCCTTGGCAGCCAAATGTAAAAGCACCGCCGAGTCTTTGCCGCCGGAAAAAAGTAATCCAGGTCTTTCCAGTTCGGCGACGACTTCACGAATGATGAAAATCGATTCGGCTTCGAGCGCGGAGAGCTGATCAAGCTGATAGCGCATGCCCGTAGCAACGGAATTTTTGAGTTTCATTGATTAATCCCCCAAGGTCAATGAGTGCACTGATATTCGATTTGCTTAGTTGTAGAACCGGATGGCTTCTAGGAGCCTGTCCTTGAGTTCGGGCCGGCACACGAGCAAGTCCGGCAGGTACGGGTTTTCTTGGTTGTAGCGCAGGACGCTCCCGTCAATACGGCTGGTGTGTAGTCCCATGCCGGCGGCCACGGCTACCGGTGCCGCCGAATCCCATTCATATTGACCCCCGGCGTGGATGTAGGCATCGACCTCACCGCGTACCACCGCGCACACCTTATATCCAGCTGAGCCCATAGGTATCAGATCAAGATCAAGCTGTTGCGCAAGTTCGTGGATCAGTGCCGGCGGACGGCTCCGCGATACGGCGACCCGGATGGGGCTCCCCTTCGCTGTTGGCTGCCGCTCAATGACTGCATCAGTACCGAGCACGACCCCTAGCCCGGGTAAGGCTACGGCTCCGGTCACCAGCTTCCCGCACTCCCATAAAGCGACGTGTACTGCCCAGTCGCCGCGATATTCAGAGTATTCGCGGGTCCCGTCCAGGGGATCAATGATCCATACTCGGCTACTATGCAGGCGTTCTTTTGTATCTTCGGATTCCTCGGAAAGTACCGCGTCATCGGGATAATGCTGACGCAACTGCTCACTGAGGTACTTTTGCGCGGCACTATCCCCAGCATCTTTGAGTTCTTTGCCGGTTACTCCGCGTGCTTGAGCGGCTACTCGCAATTCGAGCAGCCGCTGGCCCGCGCCTTGAGCAAAGGCACGTGCGTACTCTAGGTCCCCCACAGAACATCCCCCTTTTGTCCCGTTATTCACACGAGTGATCCCCCAAAGATCATGTCGTGTTGAGCCATAGTACCCACGTTTGTGCCTCGGATCATAGGGGTATAGCGATTTCATTGCGTTTACGCCTAAGCTCTGTTCGAAATGCCCAATGCTCTCTAGTGTGGTGTTCATAGCGATGTTTCAGGGGGGACCGGATGGATAGCGACGCTCCAGAGCTCATTGATGTTCCGTTGCGGCAATTGGATGAGCCGCTGCTGGATTTGTTGGAACTAGTGTTGGGGGGGCTGGTTTCAAAGTCGGTACTCGCCTCGCGGTTGACCGCCGAACAACCAGAACTCGCCACGGCGAAGAGCGTGCCTGAGGGACCGGAAATCTTGGCGGATCCGGATGGCACGGGTTTAGCTTTAGTGCGGTGGGTACGTGATGACGTTCCAACACCTCAGACGGCAAGAATTAGCGAAGTGCGAGCCCTAGCGGCGCCTGAGCACGGAGTATTTCGGATGTTGCGGGTCACTGGCTCACTGGGTGATGCGCCGGTGATACTTTTTAGTCAGCCACCGACCCTTGCGGAGCTTGCCGAGTTACGTACCCGGAACATGTTGCTGCCTGACACGGTATTCTTGCTTGTTCTCTCTAACCCAGCCAACGAGCAGGGCACCACGGCATCACAAATTCAGCAGTTAGAACATGCTGCGCAACTTTTTACCGGGGTTCGAGCTCGGTATGTGATTATTCCTGCTGAGGTTGGTCCTGCTGAACTACTGAAACGAATCTCCCCGCGGATCATTAGGGACCTGCGTGTAGCCAAACCTGTGCGGGCAGTGAGAAGCGGGACTGTCATTATGTTCTCCGGTCTATCTGGTTCGGGTAAATCGACATTGGCGCGAGCCGTGCGCCAGCAACTTCAAGTGGCTCAAAGTCATAGGCCGATTCTGCTAGATGGTGATGATATTCGTCGTTTTATCTCCAAAGGGCTGGGCTTTAGCCGCGAAGATCGTGAAACAAATGTCGAACGTATCGGCTGGATCGCCGCACGCATCAGTGAATCCGGGGGGATTGCCTTATGCGCTCCCATCGCACCCTTCGCAACGACACGAGCCACGGTACGTAAGCACGCTTTGGAAGTCGGAAACTTCCTACTCATACACGTCAGTACCCCTCTGGAGGTTTGCGAGGCTAGAGATCGCAAGGGACTCTACGCCAAAGCTCGCGCCGGTCTGCTTAAAGATTTCACCGGTATCGATTCACCTTATGAAATACCCATGGATGCAGACCTGTCATTGGACCTATCAAAATTATCGATCGCGGAGGCAACCTCGCGAGTGATGGAACTCTTAGCCTCGGAAACCGACTCTTAACGCACTGCCACACATTTGGCACACAGGTCGGTGTTCAGGTCGGTGCGCGTCTTTCAACGGAATGACGCGCAGACGTGTATTCGGGTCTTTCAAGACATCCACAACTGCTCTGCTACGCTCTTCTGCAGTCCTTATAACGGCCAGACCGCCGGAACCACGGTGAGAGTTACTAAAGCTGTCACCATGCTCATGGGAATCCCGATACGAATAAAGTCGCTAACACGATACCCCCCAGGACCCATCACCATCAGATTCGTTTGGTAGCCAATCGGGATAATGAAGCTAGCTGAGGCGGCAATCATGACGGTGATTGCAAATGGCATAAAGTTGGCTCCCACCGAGTCTGCCACAGCCATAGCAATAGGAAAGACCAGGACCGCCGCTGCGTTATTAGTTAGTATCTCGGTAAAGATCAGGGTCAGTAAGAAAGTCAACGCCAGAGCACCCCAAGGTCCAACACCGACGGAAAGCATTTTTGATGCAATAAATTCGGCGGCACCAGTCTTTAGCATGGCTGCACCCAAAGCGAACGAAGCCCCGATAACTATGATGACTTGGGTGTTGACATAGCGTCGAATATTGCCCACTGCCAGGCAACCGGACAATACCATGGCGGCAGCCGCGAGCATGGCCGCCTCGATTACCTGCAAAACTCCGCTGGCATTGAGCAAAATCATGGACAGGAGAATGCCTAACGCCCACGGTGCCTTCCGGAAGTTTGCCGGCGGATTATTGTTGATATTACTGACCAGCATAAAGTCACGGCGAAACCTGTAGCGGCGCACGAAATCCGCCCCGGCTTCCAGCAATAGGGTATCGCCTACCCGTAATTTCACATCCCCGATCTTTCCACGCAACATTTCACCTGATCGAGAGATCGACAGGATCACTGCTTGATAGTTTGAACGGAATTTACTTTCCTTCACGGTTTGACCAATGCCAGCAAAGTCAGGTCCTACAATTGCTTCCACAAGTCGCCGCTGAGAATGCCGAACCTTAAGTTTAGTGACGTCCCCACCGTTCGGGTTCAGTCCGCGGACTTGGCGAAGCTCTCCAGCGCATTCTGGCGCCCCGACAAAGATCAACACATCTGCGGGTTCTAGGAGAGTTTCCGGGGTAACTTCCTCCAATTCACAACCACCGCGCTGCACCTTGGCCAAGTAACCATGGGTGAGGTTTCGCAGTCCGGCATCGGCCACAGACTTTCCCGCCAAACCACCGGATTCGGCGACACTAAACTCAACCGCATATTCACGAGCTTGTTGTAATTGTTCCAGAGCACTTCGACGTTCTGGCAGAAGCTTATTTCCAAACAGGTACAGTAGCAGTCCCCCGGCAAGAGTCACCGGAATTCCGACAACGGCTATATCAAACATTCGTAGCGTTACGCCCTTCTCGCTTTGGAGTAGGCCACTAACCACAAGATTGGTGCTTGTTCCAATCAGCGTTATGGTGCCACCAATAATTGCCATGTAGCTCAACGGAATCAGCAGTTTTGAGGCTGGAATGCGCAGCCGAGATGACCAATCTTGGATAGCGGGCAAGAGCATGGCTACCACTGTCGTGTTGTTAAGGAAGGCACTCATTGCTCCAACCGGCAGCAACATGCGCAGGTAAGCTCCGCGTATGGAGCTTGGCCGGCCTAAAAAGTGTTGAGTAATCCACTGCACGGCCCCAGTTTCGGTCAGCCCGGCCGCTACCACGTAGAGAACTGCCACCGTGATGACGCCGGGATTAGAAAAACCGACAAAAGCCTCGTCTGGTTCGAGGATACCGCTGACCATCAGAGTCAGAGCGGCACCCAAAAGGATCAGATCCGCACCTAGCCTCGTCAAGGCCAAGGCAACTAGCACCAAACCCACAACGATCAGCGTAAAAATCGCGTCAATCCCCACAATACTCCCCTTGTATTGTCAGCACCGCGAGCTGCGAAAGTCTGCTACCCCCTTCGCTAACCGGTCCCCCGACCGGTCACGCCCTCCCCCAAGCGTGCCACTACGGTGTGTCTCATCATGTCAAAGCATCGCCCCAGCGTCCAGATGCGGTGTGGATTTATTTCTCCGCAAAGCAGCCCAGAAAGGGCCTGCGAGACAGCCAGGAGCATGGCTGTGTCCCAGAGGCCTTGCTACGCGCCTCCGGGACACAGCCAATTATTCGTGATACCAGTGCCTAACTTTCGCTCCGCTTACTCACAGCCAGTTCCTTCCCGCAGTTTGTCCAAGGATTCTTCGCCCTGGGCCAGTAATGAGGCCGTATCAGCATCCTCAGCTTCCGCCGCGGCTAGGACGGTACTCCATTCACGCTTGATTTCCATAAACTGCTGGGAGTACTGATCCATTTCTGGATCACCTTCCAACTCGTCTAGGGCATCTAACCAATACCGCATGGCATCCAACCCTCGCGCGTCCACGTCGTCGGCGATCTTCTGGAACTGCTCGTGAACATACGTGCACCCGGTAGTCTCACCTTCGGGCCAGTCCGAAGGCTTACTATCTTCGAAACTCAACACCGGAGGAACCTGTTTTTCGGCCTCCAATTCGGCAATGGTGACTACCTCAGCTCCTGACTGTCCGTCCGATGCCGATTGTTGGTTACCAAACCACCCGGCTCCTTGAGCTAGCCACAAGGCGAGCAGGACCGCAGCGGCGAGAAGCACCACCAGAAGCGTGCGCATCCGTCGGTGGCCGGTGGCTCGCTTTGTGCGTTCTTCAACTTTGCTACTCATGGTGCTTATTCCTTCCCTCTCAAGGTGATAATCATGCTCACCGTACGGTGCGCTGAATTATCGGTGGTAGCCAACAAGTCGCCCACCGTACCCGCAGCAACCGGACCATCACTATGCGCGACCAAGGAAGTGATTCGACCTCCACCAGAACCACTGGTGGCACCCAACGCCACCAGTCCAGGCCCCGGGGTCAACTCATTTGTGATGCCACCTTTATCGGCCCAGAAGCCGATGGCCAGCACTCCTTCACCGGTAGCAGTGGCTGAAGGAGTGAACTTCTCTGTTCCGGCATCGCGTATCAGTTCGATATTCACGTCCTGGACCCAGTCCTCACCGATCCCGCGATAGGCCAGCAGATGCATGCCGGTCTTCGCGATGGAGCTCAGTCCCAGAACTACGGTACTTTCGGGGTCCGAGACCTCGGCCACTTTGGAATACAGGAAGGTTTGCGTCCCATCCTGTATCAAGGAATCCTCCAGCGTCCAGCCGGTGACCCCGCTGGGCTCGCTGACGGTGGGATTGGACGAGTTCACCGTAGCCATCAGCAGCAACCCGTCGCCTTCGGTCACTTGAGCCGGCACTGCTAGCTGCGGAACGCTGCTGGAAAGGTTTGTTTCTGAGGCAGCTACAAACTCCACCGTCTCACCGACTCCCGGTTCGGGCTCCGGATCAATGACGATCTCTTCGACAGTCACTTCCTGTTCCACTGCCGTCGAACTGGCACCGGAATTGTCGGTTACTACTAGGCTGATGGTGTAGGTGCCAGCTTCGGCGTAATTGTGGCTGGCACTCACCCCATTCCCGGTATTACCGTCCCCGAAGTCCCAGCTGTAGCCAGCGACTTCACCGTCTGGGTCACTGGAAGCAGAGGCATCGATACTTACTTCCAGCCCGTCACTGCTAACCGTAAAGTCAGCCACTGGGGGTTCATTGAGCACAATTGGCGCTCCACCGCTTGGGTTCAGCACCACCGACCAGACGGCCGTCCGAGTAGAGGACTGCTGTAACTGTGCGATCGCTCCGGGGTGTTCTCCAACAACCATTTCCACACGATCGCTGACTGCCGAGGTCATTCGACCACCACCGGTTCCTGCAGCGGTACCACGAACCGTGTCGCTCTCCGGTGGGGTCACCGGATTCTCCACGCTACCCTTATCAGCCCAGTAACTGACCACGGTACTACCGGCTTGTCCCACATTCACCGACGGTGCCTGCTTCTCAGTGCTGCTACTGGAAGTGATCAATCCATTGGCTTCCTGCACCCAGTTATCTCCGATCCCGCGGTATACCAAGACATGGATCGACGTCTTGATGGTTCCGCTGGTGGCCAGCGTAAGCTGAGCACCGGCATCGGTGGCCGCGGCTACCTTGCTAAACGCTCGGGAGTGCACTCCACCGGTTGCCTGCTCCCCGAGTTCTTCCCATCCGGTGACCCCACTGGGGTCAGCCATGGTGTGACCTGTAGAGTTCGAGGCCGTCAGCAGCAGCAAACCGTCACCGGCCTGGATGCCCGATGGCAAAGTGACCCTTGCCTGGTTACTGGTCATACTCACCTCGGCGGAATCAATGAAGACCAGCGGTTGGACTTCCGCCGCTTCATAATCCACAGTGGCGCTATGGCTACCGTTCCGGTCGTCCGTGACGGTCAAGGTGATGGTGTAGGTCCCGGCTTCAGCATATTCATGCTCAATGCTTGCTCCAGACTGGGTCGTACCATCGCCCAGATCCCATTCGTAACTGGCAATCGCACCATCGGTATCGGTTGATCCGCTGGCATCGAGGGCCACCTGCAGTCCGGCACCAGTCAAACCGATCGCTGCCTCAGGCAGTTGGTTCGGCAGTTGTTCGACCGTGACTTCTTGAGTGACCGTGGCCGTATCGCCACGGTTATCCGTGACGGTCAGACTGACCTGGTATTCACCGTCCTGTTCGTACGTATGGTTCAGGAATATTCCATTGGCGGTATTGCCATCCCCAAAGTCCCACGAGTATGAGGTGATCGATCCATCCGGGTCGCTAGAAGCCGAAGCATCCACTCCAATCTGCAGTCCATTGGCTTGCAGTGAGAATTCTGCAACGGGCAGCTGATTGGCCGGCGGCTCGTTGCTACCCAGTGTGTAGTGTTCGGCAATAGTTGCCTCATCCATCGGGTAGCCGTAGATGGCGAACTCATCCAGCGCACCAATGAACCATGCCCTGCTAGGACCAGACCAGCTGGTTTCAGCCCCGACTTTCCAGTACCCGGTAAAGTTCTCCGCGGATGTTGCCGCATGGCTAGCACGCAGAGTTCCATCAACGTAGAGCTTCATCCCTTCGACACCTTGCGTGGCCACCACATGGTGCCACTGATTGTCATTGAAGGTTTCGTTGGTCGTCGCTCGAGCCTCGGAACCAGGATAGGTACCAAAGACTAATTGACCGTTATTCAGCATGAAGATCTTACGGTCATGCTGACTTGAAAGCTGATCATTCCGGTTACCGAAGGAAGCCAATGTTCCGCCCCCGGTGGTATCAGTCTTGAACCAGATTTCAATAGAGAATGGACCAGGATTGGTGGCGGTACGATTACTGGCCAGCCAGCCGTAGTTGAACGACTGATTATTGGACAGTTCGATAGCCGCGTCACTTACCCCGGCGAGCGCACCCTCAGCGCCACGATTCACTGAACGGTAATAGGTACCTTCGTTGCCGGCTCCACTGGAATCGGCCGCGGTGTTACCCTCTGATTCACCCAGTCGCCAATACAGATCTGGTTGATCGTTATACACTGCTGCCCCATAGACATCAGCAGGTGCAACCGGCCCGCTAAACTCGCCTCCGAGCTGGATCAACCGGCTACTAGAAGCGGTCTCACCGGTGCTGGTGGTGATGGTCAACGTGACAGTGTAGTTACCGGTTTCGGTATAGCTGTGCTGTGCAAGTTCACCGGTGGCGGTTGTCCCGTCGCCCAGATCCCATTCGTAGGAGCTGATGCTGCCTTCCTCGGTGTTACTGGAGGAGGCGTCAAAGTTGACGAGACTGCCGCTCACAGTGGTGTCAAAATCGGCCCGCGGGTCCGGTACCGACACCGACTGCTGTGGCTCGTCAGCCGCGTAGAGGAAGGCATCCCTAGCACTCCAGTCAATGCCATCAATCTGCGGCCCGGATTCTGTTTGCTTAGAATCCGGAACCACATTTCCGGCCTGGGCATCCCACTGCCACGAAGACAGATTACCTGTGTTATCGGCTACCATCAGCTGATCACCGGAGAGGAATACCGCGGTGGTCCGTCCCCAGTTCAAGGACGCACCATTGGATGGGGAAGAATAGACTTCCGCGCCCATGATCTGGCTTTCGGGGACGAAATACCGATAGTACAAGGTGTTCGAACCACTACGAGTGAAATACAACCGGGCACGCTCCGAGTCATAAAATGCTCCGGTCATGTTCGCCAGTTCACTGACGAAGGCATTTAGTCCCAAGGTATCAACCGCTTCGGAAGCACCAAAGCTCGTACCGTTGAAGGAGCGGCGCTGCATGGTCCCGTCGTTGTGCGCCGTGTAGAGCACTCCGTCGATCATGAATCCGGCACGCACCTGTGACCAGTCAGTTCCGGTCTCAATCTCGGTGCTACTGGCTACGCCGGCCGGTGAGAAATCTCGTTGGACCAGCACCTGTTCATTGTCCTCAGAGCTAGCCCCGATAACGTAGAGCGACTCGTCGAGGCTTCCAATGTTCTCATTTGGATACTCGGCGCCGCCAGCTAGTGGCATATAGGCCATGCGACCTCGGTATTGCCATCCAGAGATACGATCGGTGTCACTGGTGATCCACATGCCGCCGGTGTTAGCCGCCAGCTCGTAAACCCCATATCCGCGGGTTCTGCCCGGATCCCAAGTGAATGGGACACCATTACGAACATCAAGTGCGGCTAAGCCTTCTCGCTCCACCGCTCCTGGCCCCCAGCGGTCACCGGCATAGGGATTGTTCATCCAACGCTGATGTCCACCCACATAGACGGCACGGTCGGTGATCGTCACTGCCGTGAGTGTGTCTCCACCGGTGTAGTCGACCCAAGTGGGGCTGATTCCTGAGCCGGTTTGTGAGCTTTCAAAACGTGCCGCCGTGTCACACAGGGTTCCAGCGAAGTAAGCGCCGGTGGTGACAACCACGAAAAACTCACCGTCCGGGGAGTACTCGACATCACGCATATAGGTGTTGAAGGCACCGGCGCAGGCCGGTGCGTAGCGCTGGGTGGACCAGTCCGCGAGGGATGCTTGCCCATTCGACCCCAGGTCGAGTTTGGCGATCTGGCGGCGTTCTTGCCCCTCAGTCTGCTGGAAATTTCCCATCACAATCATTTGTGATCCGTCCGGGCTGATGTCCATACCGTAAATGGTCATGGCACCCTTGCGGGGTTCTGCAAAGACCAGGTTAACGTCCGGAAGGAGAGCCCCGCTATTGGGGTCCAGTCCTGCCAGCAGTGTGCGTGAATTACTCCCAACGGCAGTAAAACGACCAACTGCGTAGAGAACACCGTTGGCCAGCTGCACCTCGGCGACCCGCCCATTAAATGCGGGATTGCCGAAACCCGAGACGCGGTTGCCGGTCACGGCATTCAGTTTGGCAACCTTGCGAGCGTTGTCGCCATTGACTGAGTTGAAGTTACCAGCAATAAAAATATTGTCCCCATCATTTGCCGAAATGACATCGGTTACCTCACCATCCACGGCAGGTACGAAGCCGGAGTTGATCTGGCCACTGGCTGTATTGAAGGAAAAAATATTATTCCGGGTCATCACCGGGGTGTTATTTCCCGGATTGCGCACCTGACTGAAGTTACCTACCGCAATGGTGTTGGCCCCGACCTGCACCACACCGGTGACGTAACCATCGATTACATGCGGTGTGTTGTTAGACGGTTGGTCACTGACCAGATTAGGGTGTTCACTTACTTCGGCACCTTGCGCTACGGTCGGTACCGTCAGCGTGACTACCATCATTGCCATGGCCGCAATTAAGGACAAAATAATTTGGCCCAGACGGCCTCTGGGCTTCCCACGACGTAGTTCCATTAAGAACTCTCCCCATAAGTTGTTGTGATCCCCCACCTCACCTGGCACATGGTTTCGCTCAGATTCCATGCTTCCCAATCCCCAAGAGTGGTGATGCTCTCACGTTAGGCTCTTGGCGCCAGAAGCAAAACCAGAATCTATGTGAATTCAAGTAGTTAAGAGCAAAGTCGAGTATGCCGTGAGGTTTGTGATTAGGCCTGATGACCGTTAGGCTCCGTGTTCGCTACCTTCTTGGCACGCAAGACCTCATTGTGCAATGGTCACTTGTTTTCGGCCACACTACTGGTTAGGCTCAAGTATCTTGGTGCGGCTCGGATTGGGGTCCGGTAACCGCACCGACAAGTTGCACTGTGACTTTCTTGCTTGGGGGGCTAAGGTCGTGCAGATACTTTTGAGGTCCTCTTCCGCAGCACGTGAGGATAAAACTGGTTCCAGACCTGTGTGGTATCGGCATGCTCATGCACCACTGACAATAGTTCTTCTAGGTTTTCCACTGTGGTGGCTACTGGGACTTAGCTCAATCTTGCCAATTCTGATTGCGATCCCCTTCGCCCGTCAATTGTTCAAAAAAAAGGTTCTGGTTCCGCGAGGTTTCGGCTGGTGGATCCTCTTCTTGATCTGGGTTGCCGCCGGAGTTTTCCTGCTCTGGGCAAATGCACCGGATGCTGTACCCGGCGGAGGGCCTGGCCGCCTACTCGTATTTTTCTATCGGTGTCTGTGGTACGCCAGCTGCACCATCGCCTTGTTGTGGATCCTCAACGCTCGCAAGGATCAGGTCTCCGATTCATGGATTGTGCGCCTGCTGGGATGGATGTTCGTTGTCACCGTGGGCGGTGGATTGCTAGGAATGATCGCTCCGCGCTTCGAAGTGACCTCGCTAGTTGAAATGATTTTGCCTAGTTCGATACGGTCCAATAGTTTCATTAGTTCCTTAGTCCATCCCGCAGCTTCGAGCCTGACGAATTTCTTGGGGCGTGAAGAGTTTCGGCCCATGGCGCCCTTCTCCTACGCCAATTCTTGGGGTAGCAATCTGTCGATGTATTTGCCTTTCTTCGTCTTGGGCTGGATCATCGGACGTCGCGGTTGGCAGCGGATTCTTGGCGTGCTCGTCTTGATCGCAGCGGTACCCCCGGTGGTGTATTCAATGAACCGAGGCCTATGGGCGTCGCTGGGAGTCGGCGCATTGATCCTTGTTGTCTATCTGATCTTGCGAGTCCCACGTAAACAACGCCTGCGCCTCATTGCCTCCTTGAGTGCCGCGTTGATAATTGGTGCGGTGGGCTTCTCCATGAGTCCGCTAGCCGATAGCGCCACTGAACGGCTCGATAATGCGCACAGCAACGAGCGTCGGGCCCAGCTATTGACGCTCTCGGCAGTTAGTGCTGCAACGGGTTCTCCAGTTGCAGGATTTGGCACCACCCGGGACGTTCAAGGAAATTTCGCTTCCATCGCCGGCGGAGGCAGCGCAGACTGTTCGGCCTGCCGAGTTCCTCCCTTGGGCACCCAAGGCCACATTTGGTTGGTAGTTTTCACTCAAGGTGTGGTGGGGCTGGTCTTTTTCCTAGCCTTTTTTCTGCACCAAGGATTGGCTTTTCTACGCGCGCGCACGCACCTGCAACTCTTGGCCTTATCCGTGTTGACCTTTTTTGCTTTGCAAATGTTCATCTACGACACCTTAGGAACCCCGCTGCTGACCATCATGCTGGCAATCGGACTCGCGTGGCGTGAATACCACGACACTCACCCAGGTTCATTACGCGAATTAGGATCCTACTTTCCGCATAATCGTACGAGCAAATTCATGGTCGCTGGCACCGTAGCCTGCGGGTTGCTAGTCGGTGGGGCAATTACTGGGCTCCGTCCACCGGTGTATTCGGCGCAAACTTCCATCCTTCTTGCGCCCACGCCCTTGCACTTATCGGCCATCGAGTCTTCCAGTCCACGCAGTATCACCGTCGATACTGAAGCGGCTTTGGTGTTGGCCGATCGTACGGTGCGTGCTGTTCAAACCCGGTATCCCGAGCTGGGTTACTATGATCTGCGCGAGCGCGTAGAAATTACGGCAACGGCAAACACCCGAATATTGCATCTGAAATTCACCGATTCAGATTTGGCGCGAGCCGTGGATGTCACCGACATGCTCTCGCGCAACTACTTGCAGATGCGACAGGAATACTTAACGGACCGCAGAAATCAGATACTCAATGAGTTACAGGATCAGTTGTTGACTTTGGATGTAGTGAATACAGCAGAGGATGGTGACCCCAATCTGACTGCGGATGAGAGCAGGCGCGTCTTTCAAGAGACCGTTATCGATCTAACGGTTAGTGATACCACTGCCGGTCAGGTACTTCGTGCCCCGGAAGGGAAAACAGCACGCAATCAGCCAGAGGTCTTGATTGTTTCACTCGGACTGGTCGGGTTATTAGGCGGCTTAGCACTTCATCGATTCCGAAATCATAGTGCAGCAGCCATTGAGTCTCAGCTCAGTCGAGGCACAAAGCCACGGCGGACAGGACAGGAACGATGACGATTCAACGGACATTCACTGACCGTGGCCTACGCGTGGGCATAGTTCGAATTCGCGGGGGCACCGCCGTGGATCAACGGGCCATGCTGATCCTTTCATGGCCATGATCTCGAAGCCAGCAGAATTTTCGGGGACCCGACGCCCTGGTGAGCAATACGAAAACGAAAATATTTGGGGGAAAAATGACGTATGACATCTCGGCTCAAGAACGCCCTAGCTCATCTGCGCAAGATTCAACGAAACCGGGGCGAGTGAGCGTGGTGATTGCCACGCATAACCGTCCTGAATTACTGAAGCTCGCCATTGCGGGAGTAATTGAACAAGACTATGCCGGAGAAATCGAACTGATCGTGGTCTTCGACAAATCCGATCCTGACAACTCCTTGGTTACCTCCGAGGAGCGTCGATCGATACGAGTAATCACCAATACCAAAACGCCGGGGCTAGCTGGGGCCCGTAACAGTGGCATCATGGCGGCGACAGGTCACTATGTTGCATTTTGCGACGACGATGATATTTGGTTGCCATCCAAACTCGCTAAGCAGGTGGCCCTGCTGGAAAATTCTAAAGCCTTAACTGCGATCTCGGGGATCATCATTGACTATGGCGATCACTCCAATGTCCGGATTCCCTCTCCTCAGGATATGACTCTTGCACCGATGGTTCGACGACGCGTCATGGAGGGACACCCGTCCTCAGTAATCGTCAAACGTGATGCGCTCTTAGACAAAATAGGTTTGGTCGACGAAGAAATGCCAGGTAGTTATGGAGAGGACTTCGACTGGATCTTGCGTGCAGTCCAAGCGGGACCGATCGCCGTGGCAGAAGAACCACTGGTAAGAGTGCGTTGGGGGTACTCACAATTCTCGCAACGCTGGGAAATTATCATTCAGGCCTGCGACTACCTGTTGAACAAACACCCGGTGCTCGGTTTAGACCCGCGAGGTAAGGCCCGTCTACTCGGGCGTCAAGCATTTGCCTACGCTGCGCTAGGCCACCGCCAGGCGGCACTGCGTACCGCCTGGCGGACAATACGGCACTCGGCACGTGAGCGACGCGCCTATCTAGCGATCGCGGTCTCGCTCGGACTGGTCTCCGCTCAAAAACTACAGGACTTAGCGCACCAGCGCGGCCGCGGAATCTAGACACGGTAGGCCCGAGAGACCAGTGAGGGCGTGGGCTGCAATTAGACCACGCCCTCACTGGTGATTGTGGTGTCACGGACTATCTACGATGAGTTCCGGTGTCTAATGGTCTTAACCGGAAACGTTCCTTGCATTTCGGGCGGCGGTTAACCGGTCCACGAACCCCGCCAGTTTCCATGCTGCTACCGCCGGATCCGGCAAGTCTAAATTCTGCAGCACGCGATCGTAGTGACCGCTATGCACCCGCTGAATCCCCGCATTGAGATCGTTAAGACTCTCAATTATTTCAATCATGCCCCGCCGTTGCATATGTGCGGCGAAACGTTGCTGATGACCATCAACATGCTCCCCACGCTTCGGATCACGCGGCATTACCAGTGGGAACTTTCCGCCGCGCAAGAGCTCGATAATGGTGGACGGACCGCCATGACAAATCACCAGATCGGCTTGGGCCATCTTTTCATCAAGCTCAACTCGCTCTAGGTAGCTGTAGCCTGTGGCATACGTGGGTGGTTTGGAGGTACCGTACTGGATTTCGCACACCAACCCGCGGTCAGGCGCATCCTGATTTTGATACCACTTATCCAACACCTGAACTAATCGATCGAAAGGGTGGTGGTCGGTTCCCACCAGAGCCAGAACCCTTTGTATGCGACTCATAATAGCGGCCCAATCACTACTGCGCCCGGATAGTGCTTGAGCTGTTCTTCCCACTGCACACAAAAAATTGAGGCCAGCGGGCGACAAAGTTTTCCGGTCAACGTCTGTGAGTCGATGCGGTCGTAAACCTCCACATACGCGGTGGGAATACGCATCAGTTTCGCGGTCAGAAAAAATGGCAAGGCAACCCCGGCTCCCGTACTGATAATCGCCTCGGGACGTTCGACACGCAAAAGTTTGATCGAGAGCAAGAAATTGCGTAGCGCATTTAACGGGTTTCGCGTTGTCGGGTGATAGGCCCAATGCACACGCTCACCTCGCAATGCTGAAATTGCATCAGGTGTATCAAAAGTAACCCAGCACCGTTGCTGGTCTTTCCACCACGCAGACATACTCAACATCTGGGCTAGGTGTCCCCCACTAGACCCAACAAACATCAATTTCCCCATGGGCACAGCGTACTCAGTTTTCTAAACGCTGGACAGTGAAGTCCGAAATTTATTTGCTAACGTCGGCCCACTAAGTCAAATGAGAGGTATATTACAGAGAAGGGTGCTTGGGGAAGCCCCGGTTCAAAAGATAAGTGCATGGGGGACTCATCTTGAATATCGCAACTACGCCCAGTCATCGGTTAAAACGCTGGCTTCTGGAACTACGCAGACTGTGGTTCTTCTGCCTGCTATTACTTCTGGGAGGAACTGGTGCCGGTTACTTCGCCGGCCTGCAAATACCCCAGAATCATTCCGCCACTGGAGTGATTCTCGTGGCACCGCTGGAAGGCAACCCGTTCTACCCCAGTGCCCGTGGCGAGCAACTGGTCAATCTCATCACCGAGGCTCAGGTCATCAAATCGGATACTGTAGTTTCCCAAGTGATCCAAGCTACCGGGCTGAATGGTACCCCTGGCCAGATCAGGCAAAGTCTGAGCACCAACGTGCCGGTCAACACTCAGCTGATCGAAATCACCTACGCAGATGCAGATAAGAACGAAGCAGTTCGCATCTCGCAAGCATTTGCCGAAGCATACTTGGAGTTCCGCAGCTCACAGGCCAATCGCAGTCTGCAAGGGCAGGTTACTGGAATTCAGGAAGAAATCGACAAGC
Organism: Glutamicibacter uratoxydans; assembly: GCF_050753455.1. Taxonomy (GTDB): domain Bacteria; phylum Actinomycetota; class Actinomycetes; order Actinomycetales; family Micrococcaceae; genus Glutamicibacter; species Glutamicibacter uratoxydans_A. Next base: position 1,396,945 of record NZ_CP192736.1, on the reverse strand, counting down.
TCAGCAGTGACATGGCCGAGTACACTGTTCTGCTTAACTCCGATACTACCCCTGCAGTAGAAAAGACAGTTCTGCAGGCTCAGCTGGAAGCCGGGGCCGGCCAGATTGCCGCATTAGGGGCTCGGATGAGTTCCTTGAGCACCACGCTGGTGGATCCTGGGCAGGTCGTCACGCCAGCTCTGGCTGACCGGGCGTCACTGCTCAGTCCGCCATTCCTCGGTGCCGTTGCGGGGTTATTCCTCGCAGCATTCCTCGCTGCGGGCTTGCTCTGGTTAGCGGTCCGTCGTGGCAAGATCCGTGTAGAACGCCAGTTACAGCGTTTAGAGCTCAATCCAATCCACGCGGTCATCAGCACCGCCACACGTACGGCAGGAAACGCCAAAAGCCATAGTTTTTCGGCTTTTCGCTCACAGCTCCTGGGAATACTCAATCAGGGTGAGAACCGGGTTGTGATGGTTCTTCCCACTGCGAAAGAAACAGGTTTCCCGCTCTCTTCGATCGCTGTGGCTGAGGCATTGAGTAGCGCGCATTACCGAACGCTGATCATTGACACGACCGGTTCGGGGCTTGATCCCGAGCAGTCGATGATTCCCAAGGAAGGATTTGGTGAAGTACTTGACGGCACGATCACACTGACCCGTGCGGTAGACCAGCGCTCCGAGTATTTATCGGTACTCGGTGTCGGTTCCTGGCGCCATGGTTTTACCGCAGTAAAGGACAAACGACTCCTGACACAGCTTCTCGCGGAGGCAACCAGCCGCTACGATGCGGTAGTGATCGTAGCGGCCGATCCAAGCGATAGCGCGACACAGTGGTTGATGTCGGGCGTTCACAGTGTGCTCTTAGAAGTTCGGCTACGGACAACGCGCAGTAGCGAGTTACTCGCCGCGCAGCAAATCTGTTCCGATCTACAGGCCCCGGTTCACGGCACACTAATCTGCCCGCAGAATGCATCGCACTGGAGGACGCACCAGAGTAACTATGCCAGTGCTCGGCACGACGCCGCTAACTCCGAAGAGATTCCGGAAATCAGTTCCGGCAAAGTTGGCTAACTCATGCCGAACCATTTAGAAGGCCAGCTACGCACCATTGCGCGAAGTGGAACAGCGAATTTGCTGGGTGCTGCGGCATCGGCCGTTTTTAACTTGTTGCTGATCATCGCGGTGACCCGGTACTTCTCTCAGCACACCGCCGGGGCGCTTTTTTCCGCCACCTCAGTTTTCATGATTGCTTTGAGCATCTGTTCGCTGGGTACCGATGTGGGTCTCTCACGATACCTGCTGCGCTTGCAAGCAACCGGACGGGCCAGTGACATCCGCCCGGTTTTGGGCGTTGCCCGGCTACCCGTCATGGTCGCAACCGTCCTGGTGGTATTGTTCGGGCTCATTTCGGCTCCCGTGCTAGCCGAGCTGATCGGGTTACCGGCTGATTCTGGTGCACAAGTAGTAATGCTTTTGCTCAGCTTCTTGCCGTGTGCAGTGTTTGCCGAGTTCTGCATGGCTTCGGCCCGAGCCCTAGGAACCTTTCGTAGCACGGTGTTATCCGAAAAAGTCATGCGCCCGGCCCTGCAACCAGTGGGAGCCTTGGTGGTGGCCGCCAGCGGCGGGGGGCTACTGCTACTTACGGTTGGTTGGGCCGCCCCCTATGTCTTTTCCGCTGTGTTGTCCTATCTATTTTTCCGAGCGGTGTTTCGTGATTATCGCGTTACCCGGCAAAAACCACAGACGCCCACCCGCAGGCTCCGTGTGGAGTTCTGGCAATTCACTTGGCCGCGAGCGGTCTCTCGAATTTCACAGGCGCTGGTGCAACGCTCCGATATCGTCATCGTGGCGGCACTCATAGGTCCTGCCGAAGCGGCAATCTACACCGCGGCGACCCGGTTCGTTGCACTCGGTCAATTCGGTGTGCAGGCAATTCAACAGGTATTGCAACCACGTTTTAGTCAGATGTTGGCACTCGAACAACTCGACACACTCAAACAAGTATTTAAGACATCCACAGCATGGAACATGGTTGTTTCGTGGCCTATCTACGTTGTTGCAGGTATCGGAGTAAATTTCTACTTGATGGTTTTCGGCGCAGACTACATCAGTGACGAGGCCCGGTCCGTAGTGTGGGTGATGGCCTTAGCAATGTTGCTCGGTACTGCCTGCGGGCCCTTGGATTCAATGCTTCTCATGGCAGGCCGAAGCACCACCAGCCTTTGGATTTCTCTTGTCGGTCTGACTCTGAACATTTTCTTGTGTTTCGTACTGATCCCACCGATGGGTTTATTCGGAGCAGCACTGGCCTGGGCTCTGGCGATCACCTTGCGAAACCTGCTGACTTACATATTCGTGCGCGGCACACTGAAAATGAACCCGTGGAGTCGGGCTGGATTCCTGGTAGGGCTAAGTGCCGTGGCAGGTCTGGGTTTACCGCTTGTGGCAGTGACACTGACCGGTAGTGATTCCTACCTACACTTTGCCGCAGGAGCCGCTGTAGGAATTCTCTTCTATGCTTCGGCGCTGTGGCTTTTCCGCCGCCCTCTGCAATTGGAATCCTTTGCCGTTCTTGGCAAATCACTGACTCAGAAGAAACCCGTCGGCACCTAATTGGTCAAAAGCCGCCACCGGGCTAAACACCAAACATTGATGCAACATTCATAACCGAAGTCATTGAGGGGGAACTTCGTGGAACCGTTTCAGGAAAGTCAAGCAAACGAACCACAGCCACAACCGCATCAAGCTGTCCACCCGCGGAAGCCACACACCGGAGCAAAGGTGGAAAAACCCCGCGTATTGATGCTTGGCGGGTTTGGGCGCAGTGGGTCAACCGTCTTGGAACGCTGTTTGGCTCAATGCCAGGGGGTAGAAGCCATGGGGGAGGTTCTACATCTCTGGGAGCGTGGCCTGCGTGATAATGAATTGTGTGGTTGTGGCAATAGCTTCCATGAATGTCAGCGGTGGAAAGACATCGGTGCCAAGGCGTTCGGTTCATGGTCCTCGGTAGATACGGAGCAAGTGATCAGCGACCGGTGGTCAATTGTTCGTAACCGCTACTTACCGTGGTTGTCCTTGCAACGGAGTTCCAAAACCTCATCTGCTCAACGGACGCGACTGATCAGTTCATTAAATAAGTTGTATCGTGCAGCCCAGCAGGTTACTGGAGCCGAGGTCTTAGTCGATTCTAGTAAGCATCCGGCCTATGGGTACTTCCTACGTTCATTGGATATTGAACTGCGCTGCGTCCTCGTGGTACGCGATCCACGTGGGGTGGCTTTTTCGTGGTTAAAGGTTATTCAGCGTCCCGAAACCGGTGCGCAAGCCAAAGAGATGCCGCGCTATTCAATTCCATCCTCTATGGGCAACTGGATGACCTATAGTCTGATGTTTCATGCGCTGAGTCTGCTCAAGATACCAGTGTTAACCGTACACTATGAGGACTTTATGGATAGTCCGGCCACAACGATTGATCGGATTCTCGAATTTGTGGGGTTGGATGCAGCCGAGCACCGGGTAGCGATCAGCCCGAACAAGACGGTGAGACTCGACGCGCACCATACAGTGGCGGGTAATCCCATGCGCTTTAAGGTGGGACAGATTCAGCTAAGCACCGATGAGCAGTGGCGCGCCCAGATGCCTCGCATCCAGCGTTGGACGGCCAGCATCATCAGCGCTCCGTTACGCTTGATCTACGCGCTCAACAGGCGTCTGCGGGCCAGCTAAAGGACTGACAACAACCATCCACTGGCATCTGTACATTTCATTGGGGCGGGTTTAGCAACCCGCCCCAATGCGTCTTGAAACTGGCTACCTAGCGGCGCCATGAAGGTTGTTTACCCATGACCTGCGCTAACTCAGCATCTGCGGAGTCGTAGTACTCGCGAAGTTTCTCGCGCAGCTGAGCTGTCATGGGTGCTCGTGGTTGAGAGTTTTCTGCTGGAATATTATCCGGTGTCCACGGTTCAAGTCCCAGCCACAGCTGCAATGCTCGAAATTCTTCTTGCGGATGAGAAAAGAAATCATCAGCATCCATGAGATAGAGATTCTCTTTACCAACAGCATCGTGAATCCGACGGATTTGATCGATATATTTCCCTCGCAACAGGTATGCGTGGTGACGCAGGCTGTAGCTACTGTAGTTGGGGTCCTGCTCGATCCGTTCTAGCTCACCGTCGACTCTTCCGGCCTCCAACTCCAAGGCACGCTCGAATTCTTCCGTCTCAAACCCGCGCATCAGTTCATGGCGGTGCGCCGAATATGCCCTGTCCACTGGGTCACGAAGCATCATCACCAGTTTGGTGCCCGGTAAATCCTTGACTATTCGTTGGGCCGCCAACGGATGAAAACTGTAATATCCACTGCTTTCAAAGGTTTTAGGTTCACCGTGAGCCAAGAATTTTGCCGTGAGACGCAGGGGAAAGTGTCCTTGATACCAACGCGGCCCGCGGTGGTAATAATCCTCAAAGTACTTGATGCCTTTAGAAGCTGTGGGTCGCACCACCTGCGGATGGCTCGATAACAGCCGATATAAGGTGGTTGTTCCGCTTCGCTGAGCTCCAATGACGATAAAGTCCGGCAATGCCCGCCACCGGGCTGTCAGCGTACCCCAGGCTCTGAGTGCACCCCGAATTTTTGACACCGCTGGATCCGGTAGTGCTTCCTTTGCCCTACTCGTCCATGGACGTAAGTTTTGTGTTCGCATGTGCTAAATCCCCCAAGATGCACTCGATTGTTTCCATCAGGGCCACAGCTTTATCCTCGGTGGCCGTTATCTGAAGTTGTGCCAGCCCTTGAAGATACCTTCCGCACAAGTGCGCAAGATAAGCCAGTTGGGTGGCACAGTCCCCCACGCCGCTGCGCTTTATCCCCCGCAGCAGACTATTTTTGCTCACCTTGGTGAGCGAAACCTGATGATGAATCGCATAATGCAATGCGTCGAAACCTACCGGCAATCCGCGGCTAAAGCGTTCCCAATCCCACACCTGCAGCTTTGAACGGTGGACCGCCATATTCCATGCAGTCCAGTCCCCATGCGATGCTCCTGGCTGCAATTCATGACGTCCATAATGTTCGTTAATTCGTTTCAGGTTTTCGTTAAGTCGGATGGCAGGTGCGAACCGAACGGCTAAATCTTCCGTGCTGCTGCACAACTCCTTCCACCAGTCCTGCTCCCCCAGAGGGGACACCGTCGTGGCAAAAGTGCGTTGTAATTCGTCTTGGGCCGAAATTCGAAGCTTCTCCACCGTGGCCTGCCGGGTGAAAATCGTCGTCGGCAGATAGCCCATAATCAGTAGTTCGTGCCCATTCCACGTGCCAGAGTGTATTAATTCGGGAACTCGCAGGTTCTCCCAACGTTTGCTGTTCAGCTCCTTTAATGCCGAGGCCTCAGTTCGCACTAAATCGGAAGTAAGCGCGGTTGTGCCAATCTTCGCGTAGCCAAGGCACGTCCCGGACCGGGAGAAAAGCTGCAGCACCGGCTTACGGTTAACCCGCTCGTTGCCGATACTCATGCTAAAAAGCACTTCCTGACTAAAGATCTCAGCCAAGTGCCCTAGCAGATTATGCTCATCTGAGGATTTCAACGTTAGTTGATATTTGACCAGCGGTGGAGTGCTTCCCATAACAGCCAAGGCAAGAGCCGCACCAAAACGCTGCACTTTAGACTTCAACGACAGGTCTGCGCTGAAGCGTTGCAATGCCAAACGTGCGGCCTTACGAGGTTGGGTGGGGATCACGATCCGTGGGCTGCGGACATCGGGAAGCACCGCCAGGTTTCCGTAGCTTGCACCGCGGCGCGGGACAGGCTCCAACACGGCCGCTATTCCCAAGTCCTTTAGAACAGCACGAAGGGCAGCCACGTCTCCCTCGGCCTGCTGAACGTTGCCGTTCGCCGGTGAGTCTGACACGCAGCTGCCCTCCCCCAGTGGACTACTTCATTTTTGGTGATGTACTCAAGACATCAGCAAATTGCCTCGTCTTAAGCCTATCGGTAATCTCCCAAGAAGTCGTCGAATTTAGGTGGGTATTAAAGTAGGTCATAGCCACTCCACCACGCTTGACGATCTGCTGATAGGTCTCTTCCATCCACTCCGGGCTGTTGCCAGCCGCGGCATTGTTGAGACCAGTCTCGGCTATGCCCCAGCGCACGTTGTGCTTCTTGGCAAAAGCTTCGAAATGTTCGAAGTAGGCATCCATATCGCTTGCTTTACGAACTTTGCCATTCTTGACGGTGTCCTGATAGTTGTACACGTCAAAACCAATCACATCAACTAGGCCGTCACCAGGCCAAGTATTTTCTAACGAGTACTGTTCCTCGCCATACAGCTGGTGGTACCCCATCAAGATCGTCGTAAACGCGATGTTATCGGAGTTGTTCTTGACGATTGGGGACAAGCGTTTTTGCATGGCGGTCCAGTCGGCAATGTTCTGCTCAGTTTCTGGCTCATGATGGAATGCAACCCAAACAGGCCCATTGAGGGCATCTAGCTTAGCCACCAGGTCCTTGGCCCACGCATCACCCTTGCCCGCTACCATTTCTTTCCAGCTGTAAGGCAATTTGAAGCTGATCCACGGTAGACGGTTGTTCTTTAGATCAGTCGTTGCGTTGCGCACGGCATTGTCAACCTGATTAGCCTGGTAGAAGGTCCGGCGAATACCGAGTTTGCCACCGACTTCATTCTCAAAAACTGAAGGATCGGTATTTGAACCAACGGCTGCACCAAAGTACGCGCCCTTAGAAGGAACACCAATCTTCGAATAGGTGCTGTTGTTAGTCAGGTAACCGCCGATCTCTTCCGGCTGAGTCTCGGGGGTCTCTGGGGCCGGGCTTAGGTCGCCTTGTTCCGGTTCAGCACTGCTCAACGGCGGTGAGACAGGCGATTCGTTTTCGCCCTCCATCAAAGTTACATCGTCAATATAAAGCGCATTATCGGACTTTAAGTCGTAGCCAATGACGTTCAAGTCAAATTTGGCTCCAGCGTTCTTGTTGGTGAAGGTGAAATTGACCTTGGTCCACTGCGTGTTATCCAGCTGGAAGTACTGACGGTGAGTTTCGGTGACAGAGGAAATAGCCCGCACGCGGAGGTGCCCGCCTACGCCTGGATTCTTTGCCTTGACCCACGCGGTCACGGTGTAACGAGCGCCAGCCTTCACATTGGTCGCGCTTGGCTTGGCATCGTTCAATGCGACATGCCCGGTACCGGAGGCAATCCGCAACTCCGCGGCTCCGCCGCTTCGGCCATTGCTAGTGTGGCGCAGCAGCTCGTTCTTTCCGTTGGTCTTCCAATCGCTGACCCCGGAATCAAAGGTGCTATTCTTCACCAGCTGGGCTGCGCCCCACGCCGCCGGCAGGGTATTTGAAGTCAGTGGAACACCGCCGCCGATCACCACACCAACAGCCAATGTAGCGGCCACGATGCGTCCGGTGCGACGTTTAGCATGCGAACCGTGATGGGTTTTAGAAATGTTCGGGACAGTCAAGCAACTTCTCCAAGTATCTTTCGAGGGCCTCACCGCTGAAGAAAACCGCGGCAAGCTGGCACGGTCACCGACTCTACAGAGAGGAAATTGCTTAAAGCAACGTTTAGATAACAATTTGCCCCTAAGTCACTAATTCGCCACCACCTCAAATTTTGTACACTAGACTAGGATCTTTTATTCAGAGATCCTATATGCCGTGATCAGATATCGATGCCGAATTCACGAAATACTCAGACGATTTGAAAATTAGGCCCCACTGGACCGCCTCGTGATTCCTGCCACAGCCCCCTCCTTCTCACCGCCTTTACTAGTTGCACCAACTTAAAAGATGGTTGACCTAACTCCTTCCAGCCGAACGCAGCTACCGTTTTTACAACTCATCTTCACCACCGAGTTGAAGCCGCTAAACCCGACTTGTCCTCATCCGTCACCGGAAGCAAAACTTTGAGTCGAAGGGATCGGCGGCGGCTGGGGGATAAAACGACCGCTAGGGCCGTTTACTCACCGCCGATCCCGTCTTCAGAAGGTGGATTTCCCACCGACTTCTGGGGAATGCCGGTGAACGATCTTCATGGTAGGCCTCTCGGGCAATGACGAACCTCTACTGCCTGTTGACACCCTGCCAACAGCCCCCGCCAGAGAACGCTTCCACCTTGTACCCAACCTTAGGTACATGGTTGATGCTTTACACGGGTAACCGGTACTTGTTCGCCACCTACTTTCAAGTAAATAGTACTTAGAAAATTGCAATGCCTCTGCGATAGCAGCACGCTTTGATCATCACGTCCCGACATGCATAAACAGACCAAATGCCGCAGCGGAATTAGATTCCGCTGCGGCATTTGGTCTGCGTATGGTCAATGCATTGCCCCAATGAAACGTAGGTGAGCTCTAATAGGCCCCTTCGGGTTGTACCATCGCCCTGAATGTACGCCACATGATCATAATGTCTCCGGTCAGAGACCAGTTTTCGACGTAGTAGAGGTCTAGCCGTACGCTTTCCTCCCAGTCCAGGTCAGACCTTCCGTTGATCTGCCATAGACCGGTAACACCAGGTTTAATAAAGAGACGGCGACTGGTATGCCCCTGATACGTTGCCACTTCTTCCGGCAAGGGGGGACGCGGACCAACCAACGACATGTCCCCGCGTAAGACGTTGTATATCTGTGGAAGTTCATCCAAAGAGAACTTGCGAAGCCACTGACCAACTTTGGTTACCCGCGGGTCACGCTTCATCTTGAACAGCGGACCACTACCCTCGTTGAGCTCTTTGAGCTTTTCCAATTCAGCTTCGGCATTGACCACCATTGAGCGGAACTTATACATCCGGAAACTACTTCCGTTGCGTCCAACGCGTTCCTGGCTAAAGAAAATTGGGCCGGGGCTATCGCGACGCACTGCCAGCGCAATCACCACGAACAGTGGAGACAATGCCACTAAAGCTAGGCTGGAGAGAACCACGTCGATGACGCGCTTAACCACATGGTGCCCACCGGAGAAGTTCGGAATATCTACATGCATCAGTGGCAGACCCTCCACCGGGCGAACACTAATGCGTGGTCCTGCCACATTCGTCAACGAAGACACCACAATAACGTTAGTTTTCGTCTGTTCGAGTCGCCAACTCAGATCTTTCAACGCAGAACTACCTCCAGCCAACGGTCCTGCAACGATGACGGAGTCGGCTCCCACCGCATTGACCGATGACTCGAGGTTCTCTAGATTCGCGAAAACTGGAAATTCCCCGTGACCAATTTCTTGATCCGGTTGTCCGTCAAAGAGCACAGCCGAAACCCGATAAGCCGGGCTGGCTTTTTTCTCCAGCTGACGAACAACATACGAAACATCAGGTGCTTGTCCGACCACTACCACCTGAGATAGTGCGTAGCCCTGCGCGGACTTGACATGTAACCAGCGCCGGCAGCTCCATCTACCGAGCAACAACAGGCTTAGACCAGCTGGAAACATAACCAAGATCAATTCGCGAGTCCCGGCAATGTTCAAGACACTGGCACCGAGTGCCACGGTTCCCGCGGCAAAGAATGTCGCATCTACTACACGTTTGTACTCTTTAGCCCCTACGCCGATCCGCTGCGGGGCCCTGCTACGGAGGAGTGCAAGATAGACCAACCAGATTGTCAGCGCGGCTGCGGTAAGCAACAAAGCTTCTTGAGTTCCCGGGATATAAAGAACATGTACCATTCCGGCAGCCAACAGCATCAGCCCAAGATCGGAGACAACCAGAATTCGAGTGAATTTTTGCCTCCACCGGTTTGCCGAGAAGCCTTCTTGCCGCTGTGATTGCGGTGTTTCAAGAATATGCTCCCATGTCCCGGTGGCCTTGTCGTTGACTTTTCCACCGAATCGGGCACTGCCCAATGTTTCGTATGCTTGCGACACGCTTCCCCCTCGGCGGCGATGTCCGGCAACGCAAATAGTGCTTCGGATTCCCACTTCCGACGCAGCGTGCTTTTGCGAGTGCAGGCTCCCCAACCGCCTAGATTTTCCCCAATATCTTGCCTTACTTTTTGCACTTCAAAGCAAAGCAACCATTGATTGAAGTCTATTAATCCAGAGCTTGGCACTCACGGGTAAACAGGTACCCCATTTCTGTGAGATGCCTTTAAATTCCCTACTGCCAACACTCGTATTCATGCCCTTTAACCAAGTACTGACTACGCGTATACATAGTGCTCCTCGATTCTGGATACTCGTTGCCACTCACTGCCTCCGGCTGTGCTGAGGAAGATCTACCGCGAGGGTGCTCGACGGGACAAATCCGAACAATGTGCAGTATTCTGCAGAATAAAGGCACCTGTGGGGCAACAGACGAGAGTCACGAGCAATGAAAAACACCGGCTCATGTCACAAGAGCAGCCGGCGCGGCGTGTACAGGAAGCACGATATGAATTGGTGTGTGCCCGCAGGTGCCCCGAAGCACGCTACTCCTGCTTCAGAGTTCTTCTCGTTCCATGGAGGTCTCCGCTGCTGCACGCCGGGTAAGCTCCGAACGCTGCGAGATACCAAGTTTCGTGAATATCCGATACATATGCCCCTCGACGGTGCGTTGGGATACTGTAAGTTCCCGAGCGATATCTCGGTTATTCAATCCGCTACATACCAAATCCACGATTTCGCTTTCCCTCGACGTCAACTCGCTGTCTTTGACCGTTCGCGCAATGACCCCCCAAGGTTCCTGCGCCTGTTCTTCAAGTCTCAGCAAGATCTGTCGGATGACTAAGCCGCGTTTCCTTGCATCACCGGCCTCTGTCCAGATCTGCGCAATATCGGTGAGCACCTCCAGTGCGAGTACCACCTCGCCCCAGGTATCGAGCTTTTGGACAAGCTCGCGTAGCTGTGCGGGATCACCTTGCTGTACTTGTTGAACTATTATCCGTTGACGGTGCATCAAGGGACTGAGGGACTCGGTATGCCGCTGCATCATCTCGGCAGCATAATCGCGTACTACCTGATTCACGGTGTGACGCCAGACAAGAAAGTGCGCGGTATGGTGAAGGAGTATATTTCCCGGATCAATTCCCTGCAGAACTTCAGTGATCTGGTCAGCGTCTTGGGAACCATTAAGCAAATGCAGTAGTCGCAACATCTCCTTGTCCTGCACGGACCAGAAACCGCGTGTACTAATTGGGCAAAGATCACTAGAACCCGGCATCTCGAAAATCTGGTCTATTGTCGCCTGTGGGGTCAGCACGCCGGCAAATTCTGATACCAACAAACTCAATGGCATCAACCCCAATGGGTCACTGACACTAAGCTCGGCGAGCGCATCGGCGGCTAGGTCCTTTGCCAGGCGCATCTTGCCCTGACGTACTAGCGCGTAGGCCTGCAGCGCCTGCACTGCTCCCCGATAGTCACCTAGACTTTCGCTTTTCTCCTGCAAGAAATCCGCAAGTCGCTCACGAGCCCTAGAGTAATGACCGGATTCAATAAGATAACGAACATCTAGTACCAGGACTTCTGCTTGGTAGCTTATCGCGGGAAGTATCGTTTGTTTTTGATCGAGGTTCCGGTAATCAGCTTCGCTGACCAATGACGATCCATCCCCGGCATTGAAGCGCTGACGTAGCGCAATGATTTTCGAAATCAATGCAATGTCGGCAAAATTAGAACTCGCCTCCACGAGTGCCTGCAACTGTGAGTTGCTTGGCTGCACGCTTTCAGGTGGATCGAATAATCCTGTCGGGTTCAACCACTGCAGAACCTGACGTATCTCGTCTACGAAGTGGTTTTGCTGTGCAGTTCCCGAAACTAGGCCGTCCACGAAATGTAGTGCTCCAAAGTACTGACCGGAACCCAATAGGCTACGTACGCGATCTGGGACGTACTTCTTCCTGTCTTGCTCCTCTAGGCCAAGTTCCCATATCTGCATGGAAGCCTGAAAGTCGCCCCTTAAGTTTGCCCGTTTAATGGCTTGGAAGACCAGTTCTTCATTGGGCTTTTCACCCAAAGACAGTCCCCACAACACAAATTCTGGATTTGCGCGCTCGGTGTCGTTTAGCACTGGCGCAACCAGCTCATATAACTCTCGGCTTCGTCCCGGACGGATACTCTTCCGCAGAGCCTGAGCATAGCATTTGCCGCCGATACTGATTGTGCCTTCACTTACCACAAGCAGCGAACTCGTTATGAGATGGACGTGTTGTGTTATGCCCAATTGATTAAGTCGCTGTTGTCCCACGGGGCCAGCCAAACTAAGTATTTCCAGAGCTCGTGCCAGCGACCCATCTAGTCGACGGTGTAGGTCGTGGACTGTTTCAACCATGTCACTGTCAATCAGAGTTCGGCTATCCCTGATCACAGTACGCTGCGCAATAGTCTGCAGAGCCCCCTGACGTTCAAGTAGCTTGAGATACTGCTCCACGAGCACCTGCAGACCACTGGTCGCCCGATGAATATGAGCTATCGCGCACCGGCTTAATCGTGTTCCCAGCAACGTATAGGCATAATGTCCTACATCGTGTGCGTCAAGTGGATACAAAACGATTCGTTCCAGCCTGATCACGGAGTTCAAAGGATCTGATGCTATCTGCTCGTGTTGTGCAGCATCGCGTAGCGCCACGAACTTAATGCGTCGAGAATTCACTAGTTGTCCGAGCACAAACACACTAGCAGGGTCGATGAACTGAGCTTCATCAACGACAATGAGTACTTGTTTGGATCCGGGGTGCTCTGCCAGTATCCTTTGTACGCTGGACATCGCGTGATGAACTATGTTTGAATCATCAAGTTGTTCTGCCCCACCTACCAGTAATGGTGCCAAGGCTGCATAGGGAACTTGTCGTAGTCCGGGGCTGCAGATCAATCGCACCGTTGGCAAGGTCACCAATGGTGAATCTAGCACCGAACGCAGCAGCATCGCCTTGCCGGTTCCCACTTCACCGCTAACAATCGCTCCGCTGCTATCGTCGGAAACCAGTGCACGTTGCAAGTCATGGAATTCTTTTCGTTTCCAGCTTTCCGCTTGAAACTTACCGTGTGGCATTGCTATGACTCTTTCGCTGGTTAGCGACCAGTTTCTGAAGTTCGTCGCGCTTGCCAATGCCCAGTTTCGAATACACCTGGTAAAGGTGGCCTTCAACAGTTCGAACCGATACGTTGGCCCGTTGGGCAATTTCCGCATTGGTCATCCCGTTGGCTGCTGCCGAGGCCACGAAAATCTCACGTCGTGTTAAACCAGTTAGTTTATCCAGATCCGTGTATCCAAATGCTTCGGAGATCTCTGGATGCCGTGACCCCATGCCTTGTTTGGCGCTGCGAACCAAAACGCGATTTTGATGCGCCGATAACCGAGCAAATAGAGCGTTGAAACGATCATTAGCGTATGAAACATATCCCAAAGACACCATGGCATGCAGTGCATCAAAAATTCTTGCGGCACTGAGGTCCTTAGTTGCTTGGACTAGCTTAAGGAACCCAAGAGCCAACGGATGCTTTACCGCTACCTGAAGATTTTCTAGATCCGTTGCCCGATCGAAACGGCCTTCCCGAATACACAATGCCCAGATATGCGATGCTAGGAGTTTTTCTCCCCTTACCAAGGCCCACCTAGCGAGTCTTTCCAAGTCTGGCACGATCGTTCCATATTGGTTTATCTGACGAGAAGCCAATATTTCAAAGAGCAAGCGTACACACTCTTGGGTGTTCACCGGTTCCTCGAACGGCAAGGAACTCTGCTCGGTCAGATTGGAAGCGGGATCCTGCGGTATGACCCGAGCATCGTCCTCTTCAGCAGAGATCACGCCGATCCAACGTTTAGCCGATTCCGAGCCACTGAGAAAAATCTGTAGACGCAATGGATTGATGCTTTCCATGGCCTCAGCAAAGTTACCGGTAATAGACAACGCCAAGGACCGGGTGACCTCTGCATGGGCGATCAGTTCCGGATTACTGGTTTTCCCACGTAAAACTAGATCAATAAGTGAGCTGCACTCTGCCCAGCGGGCTAACGCCGCTGCCGTATTAATCAATGAACGTAAAGTCATTGCCATGCAATTGGCTAAACAATACTCGCTGGACGATCGAGGATTCTGTGGTAACTCCGCCAAGAGAGCATCCAACAGTTCTGTGGATTTATCTAGCTCGTTGACCCGAGCGTAGAACTCGGCGGCTTGAGCAAGTACCAAGTGTTGCTGACACTGGCTTAATGATCGCCAGAGCCACGATCCATGGTCAAGAAAATCCCGCACCAGGGGTGCTGCTTGGGAAATTTCTCCAGTTTCGAGGTAATAAGTCAGAAGGCGTAGGGTCAAGTCTATGCGTTCGACTTGTTGCAACTCAGCCGTATACACTTTCTGAGCTCGTAACTCTTGCAACCGGTCACGTAGCCGGCGATTAGATGCACCACTCATCTCGATTGTTTGCCCGGTCTCGTGAGACCTGACATCCGCAAAGTGTGATTGAGCGACTCGTTGAAAGTCGATCACTGTGACGAAATCCGATACCGTTGCGCCTTCTTCTCCGCTAACCGACGGTTCGGGCCAGAGTGAGCGCAAAGCACGATGCATACATGGTTCACTAGGTTTCCAGCCGGTAGAAGTTTGCTCAATCAACCCCTGTGCGTGCAAGAAATCTAACTCCTGAAACCCCGTAGTTCCAGCGGCAACCATCTTATAATTGCCCAGAGCTATTTTTTTATACATCTGTTGTTGAGTTGAATTGAGCCGCTCCATTTGAGCTGCGACGCGAAGTTCCAAATGTATGCCGATATGAAGTGGCTCATTTTTTAGAGCGGCATAGTCTTTCTGAAAGACAAACTGATCGGCTTCACGACAATCGGCAACTATCGCGTCAATGGACTCGGGGTTTCCTGCACTAAACTCCCAGAGGCGAGACGCTGTCAGATAAGAAATCCGATAACCAAGGTTTGCTTCGATACGATGCTTGGACTCTTCTAAACCCAGTCCGCCAAGGCGGACTAAACTCAGAACCCCACTGCGAACCAGAACTTGCAAGTCTTCAGCGAGTTCCCCCTGTCGGTCATCCATGACCAACAAAGTGATAACTCGATTGGTCACAAGTTGTGTCAGCACCATCGTGGTAGCTGAATCAATCACCGAAATATTTTCCATGACGACGTTTGGGCGATCAGTTTCGCGAAATTGACGATGTAGGTGTCCATACACGGCTAAGGGAGAAACTAGCTGCTCTTCGGACAATTCTGTAAGCAGATATTGGATTGCGCCGTAAGGCAACTGCTTAGCGTATTCACTGCCTGTAATCCAGATTGGATCGGAGATAGTCCGAGATCGTTTTAGGGTGTCGAGGACTATCTCGCGCTTTCCGGACCCTGGTCTTCCCTGCAAGATATATCCGCCATTGGCCGGATCTTGGGACAGTTTTTTGAGTCGGTCGTGAATTTCTGAACGTGAAAACCCAGTGTCGTGGTCAAATCTGACACAACTTTCCGGGATACCATCCCACTCATTTCCCCATTTATGAGTCGTCAAAAAATTACCCAATTACCCCATCCCCCCAAAGATTCGGATAATGTCAGCCAATCCCCAAGATAGGCTGCTAGGTTCGTTGAAGTCATGCTACCTGTTACTGCTGGCGAAAACGAGATTTTGGGAAATCTTTGGATTCTTTTTTGTTCGTTTATGGGCTGGGGATCGAGACACCAACACAGTTCATGAACCAGCTAAAATGGCCAGATCTGTTCCATCTGGCAAACATCAACCGCCATGACAGGTAATCATTCTCCGAGGAGTAAAGATTCCTTCCTCACAAACAACTCTTTCCCGGTCGAGCGTACCCTCTTGTCAACGTTGGGCAGACTGGTTAGGCTCATGAATCAGTGAGCAATTATTGGGGAACATTTTTCACTACTTTTGATTTGCGCGTAACGCTAGGTACTTGGGGGGCCAGTTCGTGCGAGTGGAGTTCGCAACAACCGATGCTTCCGTGCGGAGATTGACCCGTAACGGTCAGTTCGCTCTGCAGAGTAACACTTCACCGTGTAGCGAAATATCGCCAAAATTTCTCCACTTTGCCGCGTCCTTGGCCAGCAGTATTCATTGGCCGCTCGGGCAATTCAGCAGCCTCCTGCCGTGCGATAGACAGCTGAACAGCAATGACTCGATGAGTATTCCAGGGTCACGAACAGCGCCTGTTCGCCACACAAAGCATGGTCAAAAGCATCAATACAACGATATGAGCAATACCGTATTCATCGCGACCAGTCGGCACTCAATAACATCAGGCAAGCGCCAGATAGCTCGGAATTGGTACTTCTCACCATCCCACAAACTACAGGAGGCAGGGAATTGGCAACCATAGGAATCATGACCATGCAACGGATCTTGAATTACGGCTCATCCTTGCAAGCATTTGCCCTGCGCACGCTGCTAACCGAACTGTCGCCGGAGGCACAGGTTGACTATCTCGACTATCGACCGGGTAAGCCGCTAATTCATGAGAGTACAGGACACCGGACACAGGGCCAGGTTGGGCGGTTGTTGGGTAAACTGCGGGAATACTCCGCCATCGATGCACGAGTGGTCGATGTTTTGCGCTTCATGAATCATAAACGCAATTACGCAAAGAAGTATTTTCCCCTGATTTCATTGAAACCGGAAACTAACCAGAACTTTGCCGTTGACTTGCAAGTCATCGGTAGCGATGAGGTCTTTAACTGTGTTCAGGCTAATGCCAATGTCGGTTATGCCAAAGACCTATTTGGAATCGATTCGTCGGCACGTAGCCTAATTTCCTATGCGGGATCATTCGGAAATACAACGCTGAAAAAAATCCGATCACACGGTCTGGAGCAGGAACTTGCCAGTGCCTTCGCACAGTTTGACCACATCTCGGTCAGGGACACTAATTCGGCACAGATTGTCCAAGAACTCACCGGCATCGCGCCACCTATCCACCTTGACCCCACGCTCATTATCGACCTATCCACCTGGGCAGATATCCCGAGTTTGCCAATTGCCAGCGATCCCTACCTGTTGGTCTACGCCTATCCGGGACGGCTCACCCGTGAGGAGAATGACCATATCCGCGCCTACGCGAAGAAGCAGGGATTGAAAGTACTTTGTTTCGGCGGAGCGCAGTCCTGCGGCGATATGTTCGTCGATTGTTCCCCCTTTGAACTGCTGGGATACTTCCAACAAGCAACAGCCGTTGTGACCGATACATTCCACGGAACGATTTTCTCAGTCATTTCCAAGCGTAGTTTTGCCACCATCACCCGATCGAGCCAGGGACATGGATACGGAAATATCGAAAAACTCGGTTATCTACTCAACGTTCTGGGATTGCCTCAGCGTGAACTAATCACGATCCACGACTTAGAAATGGTTCTCGAACCTGAGATTGACTATCACAGTGTCGGTGAGATTATCGCGTTCGAGAAACAGCGCTCATGCGACTACTTAACTAACGCAGTCAAACCGCTCAACGACCTGAACACTCACTCTTAGGCGGAAGCCACCCAAAATAGAACGAGCGAGCAAGCTTCCCTCGTCTTCAGTACCGGGCACACTAAAGGTCTAGGCTGGCACCGATACCTTCGGAAATCGTTCTTTGCTTGGAACCGAATACTCATGGTCTTCGGCCTAACCGAACGCTTTTTATACCGTGCTCATCGTCGAGCTAGAAAATCTCACGACCCGCTACCCTTCCTACAAGAGATCCTATGGCGAGGGCATACGCATCGGCATTTTTAGTGTGCGAACTTGGGTGAATTATCGTTCGCTGTAGATGCGGTAAAAAAACACGGCTGGCGTTAGTTGAACAGTGCATCACCCATTAGCTAAATTTCAATATCCGGGCAACTCGTCGCGCTGCAGCTTCCAGCGGTGTGGGTAGTCGTAGTACAACCCACGTGGCTGCTCGGCGCCATAATGTTGATGAACGAGACCCATCGTACTTTCGGATGTAGGGCCTCATTTCGTCAATAAAAATGCTCAGGTTACCGGCTCTTCGGGCACGCAAATAGGTCGGTCCAGAGGCCAGCGCGATGGCTTCCCGGTTGATCATTCGCTGACCGAAGAGACTTTTCAGGTCTTTGTCTGATGCAGGAGAAACACGCTTTTTCGGTACCCATAGACCCATTTTGATCCTATTAGCAAGCCTTATGGCCAAACCTAGGCGACGATGGCGTACTGCCCCAGCTTGGGATTCGGCCACTTTTTCTGCCGACCAATCAATGACCTCCAAGGCTCCGGAGGTCTCCCCCCGTTCTAGGATTTTCGCTGCGATCTTAGAGCGCGCCACGGCAACATTGGTTCCTTGCCAATCAGACATGAACGGTGGTAGCCAAGCATCACCGAAACTGATGTCGGCAGTCTCCCCGGTGATGTCATCACAGTAATCACATGCACCGAGCTTAAAAATGCCGATCCCCCAATTAGCCATGGGAATCTGCTCCGAACCACGAATCACTTCTTGATGATCAAAGGTGGAAATTTTCGAACAGTACCTATTAGGTGGCCGGCCTGGCTCTTTATGACGATAATCAATGTCTTTAACATTGGGTGTTTCAAGTCCCATAGATTGGGCAAGATAATCCGAGTACAAAGTGGATTTCATGTGACCGCAAAAGAGTGAGGCACCGAAAACGACTCTATCCCTGATGGTCTCATCTTGGTCGGCAAGGAGCCGGACCGCCTTGATAAAGCAGGGTACGCCGACGATGGCATAGCGACCGGGAATCTCACGAACTTCGGCCATGACTTCGTTTAAGGTCTGTACGTGATACCGAGACTTCCGTCCTGCAAGAAGCTCATCCACTGATCTTGAGATGGTGTATCGAGATAGGGGATTTGGTAGTCCTTCCAAAGTCGAGGCGACGTGAACGACAGCATCTATTTCTCCGTCGATCAACAATTGCGTGAGCACCCATGAAGTCAAGCCACCCGAGGTGCCGAGCTCTCGGTATTGCTCTTCGTTCACGTACCCCGCGACAATTTTCTGATGAAAACCAAGTGCGGAGTGGTGCCGCGCGTCGTCTTTGTCGAACAGTTCCTGTCCAATGGAGTCTTCATTCCGCGCATTATTAGAGAACGGGCACACAGCACTAGCGCGAGTCAATACATCCGGGGGAAGCTCTTCGAGATCCCCTCCGTCTTTTCGTACTGGTAAATAGGCCCCAAGTTCGCCCAATTCCATGCTAATGGCTTGTGGTTCAGCTACCGCACAGGCGCCGCAGCCCACACAAAGCCCAGATTTAACAACGAAAGGTAGATCACGAGCCATTAGAGTCCCCAATCTTTAAAGGCTAGTCCGTGGCCAGTCTAGGTGACCTGCTTCCGGTACGCCAGCGTTTAACTCAGGTCGATTCAACAATTCCATGCAACGTATTGTTGATGCACATCCGGCTACTGGATCTCATGAGTTGATAGCGCAGAGTAAGAACTCCCTTGGTGATTCACCCCTGGTTTCATAATGTCTTCGCTTGCGACGAGCAACAACATAGCCCAGTAGTACACGCCCATTGTCCAAGGCCGTGCACCGGACCACGCACGGGAACCCATCGCCAACTACAAGTCGGTCTTCGCAGCCTCCACGGACATGGATCCAAAGATCAATGTGGGCAAGGAGGCTCCGATTCGTTGAGTCCTCCGAATCCAAATACACGCAGGTGCATGCATCGGTTCAACCAGAGAAGAGATCGCTGAAATCAAAGCGTTGAAAGCAAGGTTAGAAACCTTGAAGAAGCAAACGACGTGTTGAAATAATCAGTGAATTTTGCGTTAGACAGCTGGATTCTCGGCGGGATTGGCCACCGAGTTCATCGACCAGCAATGCTTAGGTGTTTCCGAATTCCAGTAGATCCGCAAATCATTGAGCACGCGGGCTGTTTCAGCTCCGACGCCGTACTCTGCGGCGACGTCTTTGATGGGGCGTGAGGTGTCGATGATGTTCTTGACGACCTCGTCTTTGAGGGACTGCGGGTATCGACGGCGTGGTGCTGTCATTGGTGTGTTCTTCCTTCGGTAGTTGACCCAGATTTTACTCGGGGCTACTGTCCGAAAAACCTAGGCCGACCAGACGACCGAATTCATCGGGTGACTGCACGAGCGAAATCGCTCAATGAGCCGCCAGCTCGCATTCTGATGCGGGGTGGCTTGAATATATTCGCTTTGTCTCGCGTTACTAGCCTCAGCATCGGCAATGACGAGTCCTGCCATCGGTGCCTGTCGCCCATCGAGCGTGGTCTGGCAGGAGACAGAGAGATTAACTAGCTGCCCATTATTAGTATTTGTCAGACCAGCAATCAGCTGGTTGGCATTGTTTTGTCCACCAATGTTATAGACATTGTCAAATGCATCGTTGGTCCATGTGCCTGGCCGATAGGCTGATCACGGATCAACTCCCCCTCCGCTGATTCCACTAAGCGAGCAGGTGGTCAGCAGCGTTTGTCCCCCAATAGTTCGCTGCGTGGTTGCGACTCGTCCATTGCGAACGACCTGATTATGCGTACCCCACTCAAGCCAGTCAATTAGCCCTCGATACTCACCACTTCCCCCCGTGGCGTATGTGGCTTGGGCTTTGGGTGGAGCGACAAACTCAACGGCCTGCA
The DNA here is from genome assembly GCF_050753455.1 of Glutamicibacter uratoxydans. GTDB lineage: Bacteria > Actinomycetota > Actinomycetes > Actinomycetales > Micrococcaceae > Glutamicibacter > Glutamicibacter uratoxydans_A. Next base: position 1,376,434 of record NZ_CP192736.1, on the reverse strand, counting down.
AACCCAGGAGGACAAGAATCGCGGCGAGCAAAGCGCACAGCACTCTTTTCGCGGGACTAGGCCTTGCAGCGGACACGTTAGCGAAGTGGTAATTCATAAATCCGAGTTCTATGTCAAGGGACATTGGTTTCTGCCCACGGGCGGCCACGAAAAATGCCCACCATTGGCCAACAAAACTGCCCGCTGACGGCCACCACCACTGCCCACTGTGAAAGTAATTTCCAGCCTGGCGGTGACCAACAGCAGTCCACCCCGGGAACTCGTCCTAGTGCAACGCGCTCACCCCCGCCCCGGCCAGCGCCTGAGTCAGTCGGACCGAGTCACCACTGGTCTGGCAAATATGGGCATGGTGTAGCAACCTGTCCACTGTCGCGGTAGCAAGAGTCTTTGGCATCAACTCGTCAAACCCCGCGGGGTGCAAGTTCGAGGAAATCGCTACCGAGCTCTTCTCATACGCGGCATCAACCACCCGGTAAAGCGCTTCAGCAGCGTCTTCAGGCACCGGTAACAACCCAATATCATCAATAATGACCAGGTCAGAACGCAGAATCTTGTCCACGGCTTTGCTCACTGACGCGTCGACCCGGTGTGAGCGCACGATCCCGGCAAGGCGTTCAAGGGTAAACCACGCAACTTTCAGCCCTTCATCCACCGCGTGCTGCCCCAACGCTTCGAGGAAGAACGTTTTACCAGTGCCAGAAGGGCCTGCCAGCACAAGGTTTTCCGCACGCTGAACCCATTCCAAAGTTCGTAAGGCCTGCTGCGTCGCAACCGGGATGGTTGAAAGCGTTGGATCCCATGTATCGAACGTTTTCCCAGTGGGAAACCCTGCGGCTTTGCGCCTGCTAGCGATCACCGACCGGGAACGGCCGGTTGTTTCCTCCTGAAGTAAGGCCCGCAGCACCTCGGCCGGTTCCCACCGCTGGGACTTTGCCGTGGCGAGTAGTTCGGGGGCCGCGAGGCGGGCGTGTGGCATCCTTAGGGCACGGAACTGGGCTTCGAGGTCTTCTGGAAGCGGTGGTGCGGAATTGATGCTGATCACCATTTCTACTGTTCTCCTGTCGGTTCAGTGGCCCCGAAATCGGCCCATGATCTGGTTCCTTGCGTCAAGGAACTCTGCTCACTACCCTGATGCTTCACGGGCTGATTGCCAACGACTTCACAGGCCAAGATGGAGCGTAAGTCTTCATAACCGAACCGATGATGCGTCGCAGCTAACCCGAGGGCCCGGTCCACCGCAGCAGTGCCATGTAACTTGGCAAGGCTGACCGCTTCAGCCATTTTCACCAAGATCCGGTCCGTGCCTACCGCGGCCGCTTCACACAGCCAGGTGGTGGCTCCGGCACCGATGGCGCAGAAATCTCGTTCTGCCTGGGTACGGGGCTTAGGCTCTTTCACTCCCGGAATCTTCTGCTCTTGATTCCCGGAGAAATGCTCGGATTTCACCGCCACCATCCCCGGGCCCAGCTTCAAGTGCGAGGCCACCTGTTCTGGCCCGTCAACACCTTGATGAACAATGACCACGGTGGCTTGTAAACCGACTCCCACGGTGCGCACCCACACCGTTTCACCGAGCAACCGTCCGGGCACTGAGTAGCGTGCGTTCTCATAACTGATCATGGAAGTGTTCATCGGCACCTTACGGCTTTCGCCCAGCGCGAGGGTGAACGGCTCATCCGGGATCCGGTGCAGCGCACCCTGCTCTGTAGCGGTGAGCAGGTCCATCGGTGCTTGCCCAGTGGACCGGTGTTTCTTCTGATTCACCTGCGCCATGAACTGGTCGCAAGCCTCCTCAAGCTCTTCAAAAGAGTTGTAAGCGGGGCGCAAGTTCGTCTCTGTGGGTACGAGATCCGCCTTCGCGATTTTCACCGCGTTCTCCACTCCGCCCTTCGTTGCTGGATCTCGTGGTTCACAGGTCAATACGCTCACCGAGTAGTAGCGGGCGAACGTCACCGCCGACCTGTTACGCACCGGGATACCGGCTACATGCATCACCGTCACGGTTTTCTCGTTATCGGTCAACACATACGTCGGCGCACCACCCAACAGCCGGAAGGTGCGGTCCAAAGCGGCGAACACGGTAGGCCCCTGCCGGTCAGGCAACGCGAGCACAACCCGGAAGCGAGACCAAGCCAACCAGGCGACGAACAGCACGGTTTTCACGCCGTTCACCACTGGCCCATCACCGAAATCGTACTGAAGCCACAACCCTGGCTCGGTCACCCACGGCAGATGATTGCGCTGATTGCCTAGCCGATAGGAACGCTTCAGCTCGGCCACCGATCGGCGGGTGGAACGTTCAGAACCGGTGTAGCCCATGCTGATGAGTTTTTCGTGGACTTTATCGGCACGGATCAGGCCCGAAGACTCACCAATGAGCTGCTCAATTATTACCCGGTACTCATCGGTGATTTTTGTGCGGGGTTTCATCCCAGGAATCGGAGCGCCTGAATTACGGGCTTTGACGTGCTTAGCAACGGTGTGGTGTGAGCAGCCGGCAAGTTCGGCGGCTGCGCGAAACGAACCGGTTCGGTCGTACGCTGCAAGAATTTCCATGATTTCTCCGTCAGACTTCATAGAGGGGCTCCTTTCAGAACCATGGGTTGATGAGTTGTTGGTACTTTTCATCAAACCCGATGGAAAGGAGCCCCGCTCTCTTCCCTCGCCGAGGTGGCATCAGGGTGAGAACAAGGTTGGTTATGAAATCAGTGGGCAAAGAGTGCTGGCCATGAGCGGGTAATTCTGCTGTCCGTCAGCGGGCAGTTTTGTTGTCCGTGTGTGGGCATTTATTTGGCCACCTATGGGCAGTTTTTCATGTCCGCTTACATTCTACGTAACGGTGGGGCAGAGCAAACACCGAAGGCATAAATCAATTTCAGGAATTATTGAAAGGATTCAAATGCTCTACAAAGGGTACTCGCCGATTACACTAACGCAGTTACACGCGGAGCAAAAACAGCTCCCACCCCGAGGCTCTCAGAAATTTCTTGACTTATCGGCATAACAGTGGGTGGATATCTGATTTATTGGGAATAACGGACCGTACTGGAGGGCGTATTCCCTAAGATTTCTAGCCCGGAAGTAGAAAGTGTGATCACAATGACCACATCTCACCCTCTAAACGACAAAATTGACCAACTGGCTAAAAATTATTTTCTGAGTGGCTATTGGGATCTTAAGTCGGTCCGTGAGCTTTCCAAAGTGGGCTGATCCTCAGACGCAGAGCGGTTCTGCAAGGATGAGCGGACGCAAGATACTGAGGTAAAACTCTCCCGCAGGGTTTAAAAAAACCAAGGCTGCGGTGCCCCAACGTTGGGGTACCGCAGCCTTGGTTTCAGTGTGCTCAGCCGCGCTTAGCGGGCGACCGAACCGTCCACGTAGTCATCCGAGGAAGAATCAGAGATCCAGGAGAACAGCGAACGCAGTTCGCGGCCGGTGGTCTCGATTGGGTGCTGCTCACCCTTGGCGCGCAGCTCCTTGAATTCCTTGCCACCGTTGTTCTGGTCATCCATGAAGCGCTTGGCGAAAGCACCGGACTGAATGTCAGCCAGAACTTCCTTCATGTTTTCCTTGACCTCTGGAGTGATCACGCGTGGGCCGGAAACGTAGTCACCGTACTCAGCGGTGTCGGAGATCGACCAGCGCTGCTTGGCGATGCCACCTTCCCACATCAAGTCCACAATCAGCTTCAGCTCGTGCAGCACCTCGAAGTAGGCGATCTCCGGCTTGTAGCCAGCTTCGGTCAGAACTTCGAAGCCGTACTGAACCAGCTGTGAAGTACCGCCACAGAGTACAGCCTGCTCACCGAACAGGTCGGTTTCGGTCTCTTCGGTGAAGGTGGTTTCGATAACACCGGCACGGGTGCCACCGATGCCCTTGGCGTAGGACAGTGCCAGTTCCTTGGCGCCACCGGTGTGGTTCTGCTCGATAGCGATCAAGTCAGGGATACCACGGCCGGCCTCGAATTCGCGGCGCACGGTGTGGCCTGGAGCCTTGGGAGCAACCAGAGCCACGTCAACGTTGGCTGGAGGCTGGATGAAACCGAAGCGGATGTTGAAGCCGTGGCCGAAGAACAGGGCGTTGCCCTCTTCCAGATTCTCGGCGATCGACTCGGCGTAGACCTTGGCCTGAACCTGGTCCGGGGTCAGGATCATGATGACATCGGCCCACTTGGCAGCCTCGGAAACCGAAGCAACCTTCAGGCCCTCGGCCTCGGCCTTGGCGCGGGACTTAGAGCCCTCGGCCAGACCAACGGTAACATCTACACCCGAGTCGCGCAGGCTCAGTGCGTGGGCATGACCCTGCGAGCCGTAGCCGATAATGGCAACCTTCTTGCCCTGGATGATCGACAGATCCGCATCGTCGTCATAGTACAAATCAGCCACTGTATTTCTCCTTATGGTTTTCTTCGTTTCAGAAGTGTTTAAAGCTTAAGTTTTGATGTCCTTAGGCGGACAGGGTTTTCAGTGCCCGGTCGCTCATCGACTTGGCACCGCGGCCCACAGCCAGGGTTCCGGCCTGCACGATCTCGCGGATCCCGAAGGGTTCGAGCACTGCCAGCAGGGCTTCGATCTTCGAGGAGTTGCCGGTGGCTTCCACCACCAGCGATTCCGGACCCACGTCAATGATTGATGCGCGGAAGAGCTCCGCGGCCTGCGTGACCTGCAACCGGGTTGCGGCATCGGCGCGAACCTTGACCATAATGTGGTCGCGTTGTACCGAGGCTTCGGGGAGTAGTTCCACGATCTTGATGACATTGATCAGCTTGTTGAGCTGCTTGGTCACCTGCTCCAGCGAGTCCCCCTCAGCGTCAACCACCACGGTGATGCGGCTGATGCCGTCCAGCTCGGTGGGGCCTACGGCCAATGAGTGGATGTTGAAGGCGCGGCGGGCAAAAAGGCCAGCCACTCGGGTTAGTACACCGGGAACGTCTTCGACGAGCACCGATAGGGTGTGCTTTGCCATGTTCCTAGTCCTCCTCTTCCCATTCGGGGGTCATGCCCCGGGCGATCTGGATCTGGTCGTTACTCACTCCGGCGGGGACCATTGGCCACACCATTGAGTCGGCCGAGACCACGAAGTCGATCACTACCGGGCGGTCATTGATTTCCAGCGCCTTAGCGATGGTGGCATCAATGTCCTCTTCACGTTCGCAGCGCAGACCCACGCAACCGTAAGCGTCAGCCAGCTTCACGAAGTCCGGGATCCGCGCGGTTCCGTGACCGGTGTTCAGATCGGTGTTGGAATAGCGTGAATCATAGAACAGCGTCTGCCACTGACGAACCATGCCCAAGGAGGAGTTATTGATCACCGCCACCTTGATCGGGATCTGGTTAATGACACAGGTGGCCAACTCTTGGTTGGTCATCTGGAAACAACCATCTCCGTCGATTGCCCAGACCACACGGTCCGGCTGGGCGACCTTGGCACCCATGGCTGCTGGCACCGAGTAGCCCATGGTTCCCAGGCCAGCCGAGTTCAGCCACGAGCGCGGACGCTCGTACTTCACAAACTGTGCGGCCCACATCTGGTGCTGTCCCACACCGGCCACATAGACGCCTTCCGGACCGGTCATCGCACCGATCCGTTCGATCACCTTCTGCGGGGCGGTCAACCCATCATGGGTCGGGGTGTAACCAATCGGGTAAGTGTCACGCAAGCGCGAGATCAGATCCCACCAAGGCTTCAGATCCTGCGGAGCTTCGCTTTCGAAGCGGGTTTCACAGGCCGCGTGCAGCTGCGGGATGATCTCATCCAGCGAGCCAACGATCGGCACATCCGCGGTGCGGTTCTTGGAAATTTCCGCCGGGTCAATATCGGCGTGAATCACCTTGGCATTGGGTGCGAAACTTGAGAGCACCCCGGTGACTCGGTCATCGAATCGGGCACCGAGAGTGATCAGCAGATCGGCCTGCTGCAATGCGGTGACCGCGGACACCGAGCCGTGCATGCCTGGCATCCCCACGTGCTGGGGGTGTGAATCCGGGAATGCGCCACGGGCGGTCAGCGTGGTGACCACCGGGGCGCCAATGTACTCGGCAAACTTCTTCAACTCTTCATGGGCATTGGCCTTGATGACCCCGCCGCCCACGTAGAACACTGGACGGGTGGCCCCGGAGATCAACTTCGCAGCTTCGCGCAGCTGCTTGTTATGTCCCTTGGTCACGACCCGGTAGCCGGGCAAATCGATCTTTGGCGGCCAGGAGAAAACAGTGTCAGCGGTCTGGGCATCCTTGGAAATATCCACCAGTACCGGGCCGGGACGGCCGGTCTGGGCCAGGTAGAAGGCGCTAGCCATTACCCGGGGAATATCCTCGGCCTTGGTAACCAGGAAGGCGTGCTTGGTGATTGGCATCGTAATGCCAACAATGTCCGCTTCCTGGAATGCGTCGGTGCCAATGAAGTTGCTGTTGACCTGACCGGTAATTGCCACCATCGGTACCGAGTCCATATTGGCATCGGCTAGCGCGGTGACGAGGTTGGTTGCGCCCGGACCCGAGGTGGCGATGCAGACGCCCACTTCCCCGGTCACCATCGCGTAACCCTGTGCGGCATGGCCTGCACCCTGTTCATGGCGTACCAAGATGTGATTGATCTTGGATGAATCCATCAGTGGGTCATAGGTGGGAAGGATGGCCCCACCTGGTAACCCGAAGACGTCCTTGACGCCTAGTTCTTCCAACGAGCGGACGATGGCTTGTGAGCCCGTCATCTGTGTGGGAGCGACGATATTATTCGGACCCTGAACTGGGTTCGAAGCTTCCACGACGGAAGAGACAGCGGTGGCATCCTTGCTGCGGTTCAATGATTTAGCAACCGTAGCCGGATTGGCAGGTTTTCCGTTGCTCATCGGGATCCTTCCTTCTCTATCTCTTCGTTTGCGCATAAAAAACGCCCCGCGGCCGTCACTACTGACGAAAGGGGGCTCTGCGCGTCACCGAATGTTCTGTCTAGTATCAGACAGTGATTCAGGCTCCGCGCCTGATAACTAGTAGAACATTGGTTCTTGTTTGCATGTACCCAGTCTTGTCGAAGTACGGAAAAAGTTCAACAAGACCCTTATCTTATCTCAATATATGAGACTACTGTTCGATGGGTGGACATACCGGAGCCGTCCACCCATCGCCCACAGCTCGGTTTTAGCCGCAGTAGGCACCGGTTGATGCCGAGTTGACCAGCTTGGCGTACTTGGCCAGTACACCGGAGTTGAACTTCGCCGGCAGCGGTTCCCAACCCACCTTGCGGGCTGCAAGCTCTGCGGGATCCACCAGTAGATCGAAGCTGCGTGCTTGAATATCCACGCGGATCTTATCCCCGTCCTGCACGAAGGCGATCGGACCGCCATCGGCGGCTTCGGGTGCCACGTGGCCGATGCACAATCCGGTAGTGCCCCCGGAGAAGCGTCCGTCGGTCAGCAGCAGCACGTCCTTGCCCAATCCTGCGCCCTTGATGGCGCCGGTGATGGCCAGCATTTCGCGCATTCCCGGGCCGCCCTTAGGGCCCTCGTAGCGGATCACCACCACATCCCCGGCCTGCAGCTCGCCCTTGTCCAGAGCTTCCAGGGCACCCTGCTCGCGCTCGAAGACGCGTGCGGTACCTTCAAAAACATCGGCGTCGAAGCCCGCGGACTTCACGACCGCACCTTCCGGAGCTAGGGTTCCGTGCAAGATGGTCACGCCACCGGTCTTGTGAATCGGATCGTTCATGGCGCGCAGGATCTTGCCATCCGGGTCCGGTGGGGCAATATGTGCCAAGTTTTCGGCTACGGTCTTGCCGGTGACGGTAAGGCAGTCCCCGTGAAGCAGGCCAGCATCGAGCAGCGCCTTCATCACCACGGGCACCCCACCGATGCGATCCAGATCGGTCATCACATAGCGTCCGAATGGTTTCAGGTCCGCCAAGTGTGGCACCTTATCACCGATTCGGTTGAAGTCGGCCAGGCTCAGTTCAACGTCTGCCTCGCGGGCAATAGCTAGCAAGTGCAGCACAGCATTGGTCGAGCCGCCGAAGGCCATGGTCACGGCGATGGCGTTTTCGAAGGCTTTCTTGGTCATGATGTCGCGGGCACGGATACCCTTGCGCAACATTTCTACTACCGCTTCACCCGAACGCTTAGCGAAGACATCGCGGCGGCGGTCGGCCGAAGGTGGAGCGGCGGAACCCGGAAGGCTCATCCCCAGGGCTTCACCGATCGAGGCCATGGTGTTTGCGGTATACATGCCACCGCAGGCGCCTTCACCGGGGCAGATCGCCCGTTCGATCCGGCCAAGGTCCTCTTCGCTCATCTTGCCGGCGGCACAAGCACCTACCGCCTCGAAGGCGTCAATCAGGGTGACATCCTTCTCGGTGCCATCTTCGAGCTTGACCCAGCCAGGCATGGTGGATCCGGCGTAGAGGAATACCGAGGAGAGGTTGAGCCGGGCGGCTGCCATGAGCATGCCCGGTAGCGACTTATCGCAGCCAGCCAGCAGGACCGAGCCATCGAGGCGCTCGGCCATCATGACGGTTTCCACCGAGTCGGCAATGACTTCTCGAGATACCAAGGAGAAGTGCATCCCTTCATGCCCCATGGAAATGCCGTCGGAAACAGAGATGGTTCCGAACTGCATCGGAAAACCTCCCCCGGCATGAACACCTTCCTTGGCGCCCTGCGCCAAGCGGTTCAACGAGAGGTTACAAGGGGTGATTTCATTCCACGAGCTGGCGATACCGATCTGCGGCTTGACGAAGTCTTCATCCCCCATGCCAACCGCACGGAGCATTCCGCGTGAAGGCGCTGCATGGATACCGTCGGTCACTGCCCGGGAACGGGGCTTGATATCTGGCGTAGTGTCCTGGCTCATGTTTTTCATTCTAGAAGTCAATATGACCAATCGGGGAACCCATGACGCGGCAACGACACAAATCTTTTTCGGAAACTATTGATCAATCTGCCCAGCACAAGCGGATTACAGCGCCGAAAGGGATGTAGCCGTCGCTGCGAGCGTGGCGAGCAATCATCTACTCGGCCAGCTAATAAGCAACCGAATAGCTCGCAGGTGACCTATTCACGGCGTGCAGTGACTAGTAATTCGAGGCATTAGCACTGCACTGACCACGTACCGCCACCACTTTGCGGATTGTTTCGCCTAGAGCTTGCCTTCCCCCGAATGCGGATCAACATTAGTACAGTGGGAATCATGGACAGTAGCCCCACCGAGAATCCCAGCGAGAGTGTCAAGCGTCTCCTACATGAGACTTTTGATCAGCAGATCCCAAACTTCGCCAGCTACAACCTTGTGGCAGCCGGGGGTTTGGCAGGTAGCGGCGGGCTAAAGATTATTGGCTATCGGCGTCAACCAGCCGAATTAGTGATTGCACCCATCCGACCAACGGACTTATCGGCTTCGGAAGCAGCCATCACCATCAATAACACCAACGTCAATCAGCTGGCGGTCATCAATGACGGTGGCTACGAAATTGCCACCTCGACTGGACGTGTCTTCCGTTTTAATATCGCCGAACGGCCCAGCATTGATCTGCATATCGATGATGCCGTAGTACATAGCGTGGAGTTGGATCAGGTTTCAGATGCCGAGGATTTCGCAGATTTCATGAACCACTTCATGAACACCATTGAAGGTACCGAAAACTTCGTTTAGCACGTTGCGCACAGAGCGCTGAGATACGAGCTTCTAGGTACCTCATTACGGCTCAGGTCCGATTCCGCTGGATACTGCGGCCCGGCAGCATTTGCCGCGCTGGGTGCCCGATCGTCAATGACGACCGGGCACCCAGCAAGACACACCCCAGTGAAGTTTGGCTTTCACTAGCGACACACAACTGCCATCCACCGACGACAGATCCCCCAAAGATGGTGCTAGGGCGCAGAGCTGGCGAACCAGCTCTATCTCTAGAGGATCATGTTTTGACCCACTGAGACAGCCACGAAACCTCGATACAGTGACATGCCCTCAAAAACTCTACGCCTCCTGCACGCGCACAACCGGCTAAGGCTTAGCGTATTTTATTGACAGGCAGAGCATCAGTTGCGTATGCCGCTTACGTCTACTTGGGTGGATCAATATCACCTTAAGATCTACCCAGTGATGCTCACCTTTGAGTTTGAGTTATCCAACGACGTTCCCAAGAATCCCTCATCTTTCAAACTATTACGTCTTTAGAGAGACTATTACGTTTCATAAGAGAATTCGCCCGCAGTTTAGAGAAAAAGTCGCCGCAGCAGCGGATTGCAGGCTGTCGCTGGAGCGAAGTGATCTTTCGACGCTATAACCATCAGGATCGTCTTCTACGATGCATAACGGGGACAGTCGGAAGCGTAGGTCCACATCTTCCCGGGCACAGCTTGGAAGCTTTCTGTCACGAAAGGCGCAGGAATGCCTTGAGCCGTAGGCTAATTCACCTGTTGCCCGTGAACGCAGCGTCGAATCTCGCCGCATTAATCCGGCAGATCTGAACCGGCTATCCGGGAATCAATGGATCGTGTGTGGTTTGTAGATATAGAAATGCCGTATTCAGTCACGGACTGAATACGGCATTTATCTCATCGCGAGTCGTCGCGATGAATTCACCAGCTTAGTAAGGCCACAGACCGCCGGCAGGAACGCTAATCACCGAACTGTATGGCCACAGCCCACCGGCGTTAACCTCGGAATCTGCATTGTTATCGACCACTGCGCCGGCAAGAACCGCCGCGGCGATTCCCGTCAGTGCGGCAATCTTGAGGAAGCTCTTCTTCATATGTAGTCCTTCTTGACATGATCGAATTGACTGGTCATTGGCAGGTGAAGCACGCTCATCCTGGCCGAGATAACTTTACGGCTTCAGGGTTCCTTGAGGCAATAGTGCAATACTTATTCTGTGCAAGAACATCCACGCGTCCTCGGAGGACAATCCATCATCGGTGAAGTGCTCGCCGCTGCCAGTGATGGTGACTACCCGCGCGTACTAGAATTCGCTCCACTGGTGCTCGATCAAGCTGATCAGCACCCGGATGTTAAAGACCTCTGGCTTGTGCTGGACGCGTGGGGTACAGCGGCCCATGCGGTGGACGATTATGCGTTGATGAAACGGGTCGCCGAGCTGATGATCGATATCGCTCGTCAAGCGCAGAGCACCGAGTATGAAATCTTGGCTTTGCTGGAACGCTCGACCGCTGAACGTTGCGCCTTTGAGCACCAGGCTTCGCTGAATACAGCCCAGCTGGCGCTGCGGCTCGCCCGCGAACTGCCCCAAGACTCACCAGATTGGGTACGGATTTATCAGGTGATCATGGCTGCGCTGGTCGAGATCGGTGACCTTGATCAGGCATGGAGTTTCCATACCGATCTGGCTAGTTCGTTGCGGCTGGTTGCCGCCTCGCAAGAGCAAGCCAAAGGCTACTGGACGCTTGGAAATTTGGCCTTCATGGTCGGTAAACCGGCCCAAGGTGTGCAGTATCATCAACAGGCGGCCAGCCTGATGACTCCGGCAAATGACATGCTGATGTGGGCCCGCTTCAATCGTGCAAGCGCAGAGTTTCGGCTTCAAGCCGATATCACTGATGAAGCAACCCTCGACTGCCTCAAACGCGCGAAGCTCGCGTTCATGCTCATCGAGCCCGGGGATCTGGATGCGGTAGGACTGGCATTAACCGAATCCCGCATGCTCTCGGCCCAGCGCCAGGACGATCAGGCCTTGGAGAGACTCGAACGGTTTACGGCCCAATACAGCGGAGAGCCGGTCCATCTGGTCCCCCTGTTGCAGTGGTGGGCTGAACTCTTGGAGTCCAGACAGGATTGGTCCGGTGCTGAGGACAAACGAGCTCAGGCCACGCGAATCAGTACAAAGGGTCACTAAATGACTGCGGAACTGCCCGACCCACGATTAGAACAAATCGTCGAATCCGTCCTCCAAATATCGCGGGGCGACTTCTCCGTGAGCTTGACCCCCAGCCGTGAACGCGACGACTTAGATGCCATTATCGTGGGTATCCGTTCCATGGCTATCAGGCTCTCGGCCACCTACGACGAGCTCGAAAAACGTGTACGCCAGCGCACCGCGTTGCTAGAAGCAGCACGCGATCGATTGGAAGTCTTGGCATATACCGATGCCTTGACGTCGCTAGCGAATCGTCCGGCATTGCTCCGCGAACTGGCGGCTCGCTTAGATGGCATTCGGCGTGGTGAACCGCCGGTCACGCTGTTCCTTTTGGACTTGGACGGCTTCAAACCGATTAACGATATTCACGGGCATAGTGCCGGCGATAAGGTGCTGCAAGAAATTGCACGGCGACTCGTTTCCAGCCTACGCCCGCAAGACATGGCGGCCCGTCTGGGTGGAGATGAATTCGCCGTGTTGGTTCAGGCCGATACCGCGTCGGCTCGTGCTTTAGGTCAGCGCCTGTTGCAAGTCCTGAACAGTCCCATTCAAGTGGGCCCGGCAGTCATTACCGCCGGATGCAGCATTGGTTTTTGTCTCGGAATCGAATCCTTTACCGCCGAGGATTGGTTAGAGTGCGCGGACACGGCCATGTACGTGGCCAAACGCGATCCGAACCATAAGCTGCGAAATTTCGCCGATTATATGTTGCAGGAACGTCACCGCCGCGCCGCGTTGAGTGCCGAATTAGCGACCGCACTGAGCGACGGGCAAATCGCTCCGATTTATCAACCGGTGATACGACTCGAAGACCAACAACCGGTGGCAGTCGAAGCGCTGGCGCGGTGGAACCACCCCACCCTCGGTGTCCTTCCGCCGGCGATATTCCTCCCCTTATTGGAAAAAGCCGGCTTGCTCAACCAGCTCACCCGACGGCTCCTCGACGACGCACTGCGAGACTTAGCTCGCTGGCGTGCGCAGAGCGCAGTGGACGATGACTTCCGAGTTCAAGTCAACGTCAAACCCAAGGAACTGCGCGATCTCAGCTTTCCCGATTTAGTCACCGAACTTTTGCGCTGGCACAATGTCCCGGCACACGCACTCATTATCGAAGTGACCGAGGAAGATTTCATTTCGGGCGACAAACTCGACATGTATTCCTTCATTGCCCTACGCGAGTTGGGCGTGCGCGTTTATATTGACGACTTTGGCGCGGGATACGCTTCCTTCGGCTACCTCAGCAAGCTACCCATTGCCGGTATTAAGATCGATCGCACCATCACCACTGGCGTGGACTCCAATAAACAGCAGCGCGCGGTTATGAAATCGGTGATCGACCTAGCAGCCACCTGCGGTCTGGAATGCATCGTGGAGGGCGTGGAAACTCCTGAACAAGCGCGCACTCTGAGCGAGGTTGGTGCGAATCTGGTTCAGGGGTACCTCTACGGGTGGCCCGGTCCCTTCACATCTTCGAACAAAGTCCCAAATAAGTAAAATCTTTGGGTAGACTTTGGCTTACACAAATATTGTGATGTTGAACTCGTCGTAACCTTCAGGTGTAGCTTCGACGGTTCGGTTGGATATTGCTGGGGGGAATAATGAATGTGCAGTCGGCGGAGCTCGAACACGGCTCAGGCCATCAGTGCTGGGAACTGAGAGCTAGTGACGCTGGCTGGTTCCAGCTGGGTTTCACCGAGGGCACCGTAATTACCGAAGAGCTTGTCCAGGACATAGCTGAACACCTTCTGGAAATTCAGGCCAAAAACCCCATCCATCTGTTGATTCTCATCGCTGGGATCAGTGATGTGCGTCCTGAAGCGTCCACGCGCTTGGCTGCCTCGCATCCGTCAACACGGCTGGCCTTGCTCGGCTCAAGCCATATGGATCAAGTCTTGGCCGGTTTCATGATCTGTGATCTGAAGAATCCCCAGATCGCCAAGTACGTCACCAGCGTCGCCGAAGCGGAAGAACACTTCCGCACACTCTAGCCACTGCGTGCCCCGGTCTTCGAAGCTGCCATCAGCAAGCCGACTGCCGGACTCCAAAGGTGTGAACCCAAGGTCTCTCGGGTTCGCACCGTACTGAATCTAGTGACTCAGTCCGTGGTAGCTGAAGGCTGCGCGTCTGCAGATGCGGTTGCGGACGGATTCGCCTGCTCATCTAAGATTTTTTGAACCTCCGCATTGTCCAACACCTGCCACGGTGAGGCCGCGGCCCCCTGCAAGGCGGCCTGCGGCGACTGAGCTGTATTCCACCAGCGGGCCTGCAAGATACGATCCTCGAACCAGACCCGATCGCCTTCAGTGTAAGTTTCTTCCGGATCCCACTGCGGGTAGATTCCCTCGGGCGCCTTGAGCACCGTCAGCGGTTTATCACCCGGCAGCACTGGACCGACTAGCTGCCATGGCGAGGGTTGCCCATTGGTCGCCGGAGCGTCCGGGGCGTTGTTCTGGTTCCACCACTTGGCTTCGTAGACGTTCTTGCGCCACACGATCCGGTCACCTTCGACGTAGGCTGCTAGATCACTCCAGATCGGGTAGGGGCTTGTCGCAGGATCGTCCGCGATTTCCGTTTCAACCGGCGCTGACTGCACTGCCGCACTCGGTGTGGGCGAGGGAGCCGGTGACGGGGTGTGCCCCTCCAACACGGCGAGGCGCTGCGCAAATTCACCGGGGGCCTGCTGCACACCGCTGCAATTATTGGATACCCGGGTAAGGTCCGGGAAATTTTCCCCGCAGGACTGATCGCGGTTGGCGGACCAGAAGGAGATGCGTCCCAAACCCTTTTCCTGGACGAAGGCGTTGAGCTGCTCGGCATCCTGCAAGTCAAAGACTTCACCGAGCAAGTCATTTTGGCCAATCATCGGGGTCACCCCAATTTTGCGCCAGAGACTCTGTTCACCGAGCTGCTGAGAATGCTTGGCGTATATCGCATCCAGCTGTCGGTGCGCGGATTCGGCGGCCTCAATGGAGGCCTGACCCATGCTCTGCCTGGCGTCTCGGGTTTCGCCAAAGTTCATGGTCATCAGGTTCACACCAGCAAGTTCTACGCCCGCCGCCAGTACCCGTTCGACCTCGGCCAGACCTTCAGGCGCCATCCCGAAGGTAGCCGCAGGAAGGGTCAACCAGACTTCGACTGGAGTTTGTTCTTGAAGCAGCGCAACCGCTTCGGCCCGGCGTAATCCGCCGTCCAGATTGGTCAAATCATCTGCTTCGATATCCAGATCAAGGATCCGCGAATCGTAGCGTTCAAGAACCTGTCGGTAGCCCTGAGCAATTTGAGTGACATCTTCGCAGGCCGTTGCTAACTCATCGTTGAGTAATCCCCCGGAAGAAACCACCACCTGGCCACCCGCGTCATGGACGCGGGCTACTTTGCGTTCCAAATCGAAAGTCTCATTGGCTTCGTCCATGGTGTAGTAGCCGCCCCAGCTGGGAGTACAGCCCGCCTCCGGATGGGCCACCATGAAGCCTAAGACCACCCGCTCACCCCTGGAAATGTTCGATCCAATATCGTAAAAGGGTGTGGAGCTCGCATCGACATAAGCGCCGAACCATTGTTCACTTTGGTTAGCTGCTTGGCTATCTTTGGCTCGGAACCAGAGCCCGTAGCCCACGGCAATGAGTAGCGAAATGATGATGAGCAGTACGCTCAGGCGCAACCATGAGAGTCTGCGTCCTTGGAATTCAATGGCCATCGGTAACCTTCGTGAAAATACGGACGTCTCCAGTACCCGCAGGCACCTCGAAATCATGAATCGGAGCCCAGCCAAAGACATTGTCAGTCTATATTAAGCTGATGTTGTAAATATCCTAAGGGTGTGTTCTAGAATTAGCCGAATTCGAAAACTTGATGTGCTTAACTCGAGATCACAGAACTCCGGCAGCTCGGGACTAATTCACCGTAGCGCAAAACGGAACTAGCCTAGCTCCGTGAAGGGAACCCGCATGGGCGCAGCCAAACATTCCAATGACAATGTGACACTTCCGCAGCGTCGCCAGTGGGGTTCCGAGAAGCGCTCCGAACCGCTGTCGATCGTGCATCCCAAGCCATCTACCCGCAAATTGGCGTGGGGGCGTGTCGCGATTACCGCGACCGTCCTGGCGTGGGTGGGTTATCTGATCACTACCATTTTCCGGCAATTTGCGAATAATCCCGGCGCTGGCTTCCGTTTCCAGTTCGAAGCGATCATGTACCTGATCGTGGTGACCTTCCTGACCTTCTCAGCGCTCATGTATCTCACCGCGCGACAAGGGGCCATGCAACGTTTTGCCGCTCATCAGCGCGTACCTCGTGGTGAGTTGGATCGACACTTTCATCGCTATTCCGAGGGAATGACCGTTCTGGTTCCTAGCTATGCTGAGGAACCATCGGTAGTTCGAGCCACGCTGTGGTCAGCAGCCCTCCAAGAGTTCCCCAACTTACGGGTGGTGTTGCTCCTCGATGACCATCCCAATCCCAGCGATCCGCAGACTCTGACCAAGTTGAACGCAACTCGCGCTTTGGGTGCTGACATCGCTCAGGCACTGAGCGAACCAGCTGATTACAATCGAGCGGCGCTAGAGTCTTTTCTGGCTGACGTAGCCCGGGAACAAGCTCCTGAAGTTCTACTCGACCGGCTACGCGTTAGCTACCGGTGGTCAGCCGAATGGCTGGAATCTCTGGCACAAGCCGAAGAAGTCACGGATCACGTAGAGGAGTTTTTCGTCGATTCAGTGCTCATGGGCTTGGCTCGTGAGCTGCGCTTGACGTTATTAGCCTTGGACGCGGCTGCCGCACAACATCAGTACCCGGATCTTTTGCGTATGGAGGAATTGCATCTTCGTCTGGTGCGCATTTTCGAAGCGGAGATGGACTACTTCGAACGCAAAAGGTATGCCAGCCTGTCGCAGGAAGCGAATAAGGCAATGAACCTGAACTCCTATATCAGTGTCATGGGCAAGGATTGGTTGCCCGAGCAACGCGGCGATGCGCTGATCTTGCAACCCTATGACACCACCGATCTGGCCCCAGAGGATGTTCCGGAAGATGTTCTGCGCGTGCCCGATAGCGCCTATATCCTCACCCTGGATGCCGACTCACTGCTCTTACGGGACTACTGTCTGCGTCTGGTGTACTTCTTGGAATCCGAGGAGAACTCCCAGGTCGCCGTGGTCCAGACCCCCTATTCGTCCTTTCGCGGCGCACCCACCCGCATTGAACGTGTCGCCGGAGCCACCACGGACATTCAGCATATTTTGCATCAGGGCATGACCCACTATGACGCCACGTTCTGGGTTGGCGCGAACGCTGTCATTCGCAAACGCGCACTGCAGGACATTGAACAGATCAGCACGGTGGGCGGTTATCAGATTCACACCTATGTCCAAGACCGGACAGTGATTGAAGATACCGAGTCGAGTATCGACCTGGGGGTCTATGGTTGGACCCTCGCGAATTACCCGGAACGGCTCAGTTACAGCGCCACTCCCCCGGATTTCGGTTCCTTGGTCGTGCAGCGCCGTCGCTGGGCTAATGGTGGGTTGCTGATCCTTCCCAAACTGTGGCAACAAGCACGAAGCCGCAGGCGCACCGATAATCCTATGCGGTTGCGTGAATTCTTGGTGCGGATCAATTACATGGCATCCATTGCCTGGGCAAGTTTCGGTTTGGTGTTCCTGCTGGCTTACCCCTATGACAGCCGCCTGCTCAGCCCCATGATCTTTGCCGCGGCCATCCCTTACTTCCTGTGCATGGGTAGCGACCTGCGGGATTGTGGACACAGATTCAGTGATATTTTCCGTATCTATGGCTTTAACTTGGTGCTGCTGGTGGTCAATCTGGCCGGTGTCCTCAAATCCATCCAACAGGCCTTCACCGGCCAGAAGATCCCCTTTGCGCGTACTCCGAAGGTACGTAACCGCACCGCTGCCCCTGCCCTGCATGTGGCAGTACCCTACCTGATCGTGTTCTTCTCGCTGTTCACCCTGTGGCGGGACCTGGAACAACAGAACTGGGGCAATGCGGCGTTTGCTGCCATTAACGCCACCTTGGCCGCCTACGCCATCCGGTCCTATATCGGCGTGAAGAACTCGATTGCCGACTTGGTATTGGGCATCGTTTCCTGGCTGTTTGTCACTCCGCGGACCAAAGCACAGCCCGCACCGGAATACCCACAAGCCACCCCCGAATCAACCGACTGGGCCACGATCCTTTATCAGGGCGATCGGCGCCTCAATCGTGACCTGCGTGGCTCTGAGGATCGACGTAAGCGCATTGGTATCCGTTAGTGCTTAGAGCAGTGCCCCCGGACCGTAGATTCGTTCTACGGTCCGGGGGCACTGTACTGAATACCCAGTAGCTGGAGCCGCTCCTACAGGCCTGCGTGATAGATCCGCAGTTGTGGGCGCTGCTCGACCAACCAGGGGCTGAAAGCCCACGGGGTGGCGTCCACGGACTGCGCCAGATCTTGCGGGTTAACCCACTGCCAATCCACCACCTCGGCGGGATTAGGCTGAAGCTCCCCCACCAGGCGCGCGGTGTAGACCGGGCAAATTTCATTCTCCACAATGCCCGAGGCATCTACGGCGCGGTATCGGAAGTCGGGTAGCTGAATCTGCAGATCCTCAATCTTGCAGCCCAACTCCACTTCAGCGTGGCGTCGTATCGCATCCAGTGGGTCTTCCCCGGGTTGTGGGTGACCGCAGAAAGAGTTGGTCCATACTCCGGGCCAGGTGATTTTGGACATTGCCCGGCGCGTGACCAGTACCTGTCCCTGATCGTTAAACAGGTGGCAGGAAAAGGCCAGGTGTAGGGCGGTATCTGTGGTGTGGACTAATGCCTTACTCTGCGATCCGATCGGTTCCCCGGTGTCGGAGAGCAGTACCACATCTAATTCTTCCACCGTGTATCAGCCAGCTTTCTTATACTTTGAACGGTTCTTCAACCATAGCCCGGTCTTCGGGCTCACGAATTTGGAGGTGGTGCCGGTCACTGGGTTAGTGCGATGTAAATCAGCAACATGGTCAGCAGGAACCCACACAGGTAGTTCAACCAGAGAAAACGAACCCAGCCACGGTGTGCGCGGGCCGAATCCTGATCGCTCAGGTTCAGGTAGGGCAACACGTTGAGCAGATATGGGAGCGCCAACACGGCCGCCCAGCGTTCGGCTCCGGAGAGGAACAGGACCAAGATCGCGGCGATCACGTACCACACAGCTACCAGGCGGGCGGTGGTCTGTGCGCCGAGTACCGTGGCGATTGACCCCAGACCGGCTTGTCGATCCGGTTCAATATCTTGGATTGCCCCCAGCGCATGCGAAGCCATTCCCCAGAGGAAGAAGGCCCCGAATGCTGCCAAAGCAGCCCCACCCAAGGAGCTGTCCGCGAGCAACCACCCGTAGACACCCGGAGAGACAAAGTGGGTCGCGCTGGTCACCGAGTCTAAGAACGGACGTTCTTTGAAGCGCAACCGTGGAGCACTGTACGCCAGGAGTGCAAACACCGAAATACTCAACGCGAGGTTAGCTTCCGCGTTCCCACCCCAGAGCAGAACCAGCAGAAATGGCAGTGCCACGATGGCGCAGGCCCACAGCACCTTACGATGGACCGCGCGTTCCAGTAAGGCTCCTTCGGCTCCACCCTTGCGCGGGTTGCGTAGGTCCGACTCGTAATCAAAGACATCATTGATGCCGTACATGACCAAGTTATAGGGCACTAGGAAGAAGATGGTTCCGACGATCCATAACCAATCGAGCCCTCCACCTGCTAAGAGGTAGGCGGCGGCAAAGGGATAGGCGGTATTGATCCAAGACACTGGCCTGGATGTGAGCGTCAGGGATTTCAACAGCTGTGTCATGCCTGCTCCTCAACTTGTTGCGGTTTGCGTCCGCCAAAGAGCCACCACAATGCTGGCATGAACATCACCGCACACAGCGGGTAGAGGAAATCTTCCACTGGAGCCAGCCCCAGGTGCACGCCCACGAGGAGGTGCTGTCCGTAATCGAAGAGCCCGGAGGCGATCATGACATTGTCAAAGATCGCGGTGAGCACAAAGAGTGTCACGGTGGCCACGATTAATGAACTGAGCACCCGGCGAATCGGGATTCGCCGCAACCGGAGGGCAAGTATGAGCAGGAGTAAGGATCCGGCCACGAAAAATAGCCCCATCTGAATAAAGCTCATGCGTCCTCCCGGAGCTGAGTCTTGGCCCGAGCCTTACGCAAGACTGGCCAACCGTTCACCAAAATCATGACTTGATAGCACAGGAAGAGGAGAAAAAAGATCTCTTCCAGTGGCAGTTGGTCAGCCACCATCACTCCGGTCATCCACTGGGAATCGCGGTGCAGGAAGATCCCTTCGGCGATGGCTAGGACATCCCAGAGAACAAAAATTCCAGTGCCCGCGGCCAGCGAGAGCAGGGCAGGTATGGGCCGGTCAAAGACGAATAGTTTGAAGCGGGCATCAAGCGCCAGCATGCAGCCGATCAAAGCCAGCAGGATCAGCAGATAGGTCATTGGTGCTGTTCCAACCTTCGCGTCGTGGGCACTGCGGTTAACGGACCGGGCGTGGTGATCTTCGAAACGGCCTTGGTCACCAGTTCCGCACTAATCAGGCACATGGGAATACCAATGCCCGGACGCACCGAGGAACCGGCATAGTACAAGCCTGGCACCTTCGGGTTGTGATTCCCCGGGCGGAAGAACGCACTTTGCCCAAGCGTGTGGGCTAGCCCTAAGGCGCCACCCTGCCATGCGCCGACATTCTGCGCGAAGTCGGCGGGACCGTAACTTTGCCGCAGCACAATCCGGTCGCGCAAATCCGCAATCCCTGCCCAAGCGGCTATTTGATCAATGGCGGCCTCAGCGACTCGTTCCACCATTGGGTCACCACTCCCCTCGCTGCCACCGCGCCCCCAGGCGAGGTTTGCCGGGGCCGGGACCAAAACAAAGAGGTTTTCATGTCCCTCGGGTGCCACACTCGAATCGCTATGGCTGGGCATGCACACATAGATGCTGGTCTCTTGTTCCAACGGTTGCCCGTTGTGGATGCGCGAAAAGTTCTCGTCCCAATCTTTGGTGAAAAACAGGTTGTGGTGTTCCAGCTGGGGTAGCTTTCCACGGACTCCTAGACAGAGCAGGACGGCGCTGGGTCCGGGATCCGCACGCGTCCATTGTCGTTTGGAACGCGTATGTAGCTTCGGGTCCAATAAGTGATGCTCTAGGTGATGCAGATCCGCCGCCCCGACCACTACATCCACCTCTTGCTGATGGATTTTTCCATCGGCGTCGCTCCACTGCACCGCACTGACCGCACCGTTCGGGCCGTCGGTCGATAGACCGATCACCCGTGAATTGGTTTCGAGCCGTGCGCCGGCCTGACTGGTGGTGTCGGCCATCGCATCAACCAACGCATTGAAACCGCCCATCGGGTAACGGACTCCCTCAACCAAGTCGAGGTGGCTCATCAGGTGATATAGGGCCGGGGTGCGCCGCGGACTACTGCCCAGAAAAACGGAGGGGTAACCCAAAATTTGGCGGAGGCGCCAGTCGTTAAAACGAGTGGCGGCGTGCCGGTGCAAAGACCCCGTCAGTAAAGGTAGCAACTGCGGAAGCCTGCTGAGTATTGGCCCCTGGATGAGGTTGGTGAGCTTGGCGAAGTCATCGTAAAGGAAATAGTCCAGGGCCAGCCGATAGCTATCGCTGGCCTGTGCCAGATACTTTTGCAGTTGCGCTCCGGCACCGGTTTCCAGTGATTCAAAAACTTCGACAGCGTTGGCCGGGTTCAAATCCACTGGTTCTTCACCTTCAAAGAAGGTGCGATAGGAGGTCGCTAATTCTTTGAGGTCTAAGGCTTGGTCCACGGAGGTGCCCATGAGCTCAAACCAATGCTCAAAGACTTCCGGCATGAGATACCAGGAGGGCCCGGTATCGAAGGTGAATCCGTCACGGTGCAGGCGTCCGGCGCGGCCACCTAAATGTTCTCCCTGTTCTAGCAGGGTCACCCGGTGTCCGGCTGCGGCGAGCAGACCTGCGCTGGCCAGACCGGCGAATCCACCGCCAATGACGATCACGGATTGTGTCTGGGGTGTGCTCATACGTGGCTCCTGTGTTTAGCCGGGAGGAAAGTGCCGGCGGCGATCAGCGCCTTGCGTCCGTTGGAAACTGAAATTCTGCGTTGGAGCAGTTCGTCCGCAGGGGTGCGCGCCAGTTTGTCGTTGAGTTCGCTAAAGAGTCCGTGGGCCATGCGTACCGCTTGGGCTGCCCGCGGAGCCAGGTAGGCAACCCCTTTCAGGGCTGCGGCGAGGTCATCATTGATTTCTTGGACCAGTGCTCGTTTGGCGCTCTCATCAAATTGGGTGGGCTGGGTTCCCGGTAAGTAGTTCCGACCCAATTCTTCGCTGTCGGTCGCCAGGTCGCGCAGAAAGTTCACTTTTTGGAAGGCTGCGCCTAAGCGTTTGGCGGCCTGGACGGTAATCCCCTCGGGGTCTGGCCGGGCTCCGGGCATTTTTTGGAATACCTTTAGGCACATTAGGCCGACGACTTCCGCCGAACCGTAAATGTAGTCCTGCAAGGAATCGCTGTTGTGGTCTTTGCGTGAAAGGTCTTGGCGCATGGAGGCAAAGAAGGGAGTCGTCAGATCCAGACCGATCCCATGTTCGCGGGCGGTGCAGGCAAAGGCATGCACAACCAGGTTCGTGCTGTACCCGCTGTGCAGCGCCGCGGTGGTTTCTTCTTCCAACCGATCCAGCGCCTGAGCAATGGCCGGTGTGGCTAGACCCGCTTCGCTGGCCACCCCGTCAACGACCTCGTCGGCGAGCCTGACCAAGGCGTAGATATTGGAGATGTGCTCGCGGGTTTCTTTGCCCAGTAGCCTGCAGGCTAAGGAAAAAGAGGTTGAGTACTGTCCGATGACCACCCGTGCGCTGCGTGATGCGGTGCGCGTATACAGATGTAATGCACTGATACTCATGCTCTTAGGCTTTCCGTTCCAAGATAAACGTGGCGTAGGCGCGCAACTCATCTTGTGTTTGTTGCGGCAGTCTCATGAAATGCGTGGATTGCAGTGCCGCGGTGCACAGTGACTCGGCAAGCATGCGCGCGGTCTGCGCAGCCCCGGAGGCCTGCAGCGCGAGACGCAATTGTTCGAGGCTGCTTTGCCCGGCACGAAAGGAGGCAAGTTCGGCGCTAAATTCTGGATCTTCGGCAGCCAGGGCAGTGAGTACCGTGCTTTTGCCTTCCCGCAGATCCGATTCCACCGATTTTCCGGTAGTTTGTGGGTCGCCAAAACACCCCAGGATGTCATCCACGATCTGGTAGGCCACACCCAGCCGACAGCCGATTTCACTGAGTCCCGCAGCATCACTTTCACTGGCTCCGGCGAGCAAGGCACCACAGAGCAACGGCAGCTGGAAGGAATACCCGGCGGTTTTCAGCTCTTCCATGCGTAGCACTTCGGCGGTGTTGGCCGGGCTACTTTGCACGGAATACAGCAGGTCTTCTAACTCCCCTGCCCCGGCTTGCACCACGGCAAGGTCGAAAAATTGGGCGATCGTATCCGCCATCGGTAATCCGGCCGCGGCCTGTCCGGCCTGCCTGATTGCTGCAGACAAGAGCAAATCTCCGGCAATGATTGCGGCGCTTGCCCCCACATGCTCGGCGTCCGGCACGGACATCGATGCTTCTTGGGCGCGATCCCGGTAATGCGCCGAGAGAGTGGGCTCGCCGCGTCGAATGAAGTCGCGATCGATCACGTCATCATGAATCAGTAGCGCTGAGTGCAGAAGTTCAAAGGCGCACCCTAGGGCCACGCTGCGGGCGGGATCTTGACCGCCGAAGCTGCGGTAACCGAGTCCAACGAGTTTAGGACGAGTGAGTTTTCCGGCCCCCACGGTCGGTGCCACCAGCCTCCAGAGGGCTGCGGTTTCGGAGGAGAAGCGTGCTGCTCGGTGAATCTGATCCGTTAGGAGTCGATCCAGCTGTTGACGGATCAGGTCTTCCTCGGCGCCACGAGCGTCAGCAGTACTGCTTTGCCGGGTTGAGTTAGGTCCAAGATGAAGGGTTGTCATTTCTGATCATTTCGCTGGTGGGGGCTGGGTACGGTCAGCTGCAGGATCGTTCGTTCCATTCGAGAACTTAGATCCCGCAAGAAAATCAGCATCTGCTCTCGCGCAGACTCCGGCATCCGACAAATGGCGGCATCAGCATCACGCAGCAGGGCCTTCGCCGCGAGGAATGGGTCCGCAATAAGTTCTCCATTGACGGCAATACTACTTCGGCGGCGATCCGTGGGGTGCATGGTACGTGTGATGTAACCGCGTGTCTCTAAACGATCGAGCACCGTCGTGGTGGCAGCGGTACTGATGTTCAGCTCCGCCGCTAACTGTCCAGGTCCAAAGTCCCCGTGTTCGCATAAAAGCTTCAAGGCCTTGAAATCGGTGATATTCAAGCCCAACTGGTCTCGGGTGACGGTGTCGGCGGCTTGACAGTGGTCAATAATTTCTTGAAACAAACGGGCCGCCTCCCTTGTGGTCTTTCCTGTACGTTCCATGACAAAATCTCTTACATGGTTGATTGTTAGCTAAGTTAGATACATCATTGTTTAGATAATTTCATATGTCCAGCGTATTTCCCAAACTCACAGAGTTTCACCGAAGGAGAAGACAGATGGAACAAACGAGCAATTCGACGCGACCCGCCTCTCTCGGGGTGAGCATCCTAACGGCACTGGCTATGGCGGTAGCGATTTTCGGCGCGTTCCTCGGAAGTGGAGCGCTTGGCGGAACATCAGTCAACGATTCCGCCGGCGGCTGGCTCGACACCAACTCCACACTGCTTTCGCCGGCCGGGACCGCATTTAGCATCTGGAGTTTCATCTATCTTGGGCTCGTGGTGTACGCGATCTGGCAGTTCTTCCCGCAAGCACGTTCCTCGGCCCTGCAGCGTGAACTTCGGGCGTGGATCATCGCCTCGGCATTGCTGAACGCCGCCTGGATCGGCGTGGTGCAGCTGGATTCCCTGCCTGGATCCCTCGTGGTCATCCTCTTGCTGTTGGTGACTTTGATTCGCATCATGCTGCTACTGATCCGCACCCCTGCGAACACCACCTTCGAACGCTGGCTGATGTGGATTGTCTTCGGGGTGTACTTGGGCTGGGTTAATGTGGCAGCCATTGCCAACACTTCGGCGCTGCTGGGCTCGCTAGGAGTAGGCGAAGGAGAATCGTGGATCACCGGGGCCGCGGTGGCCTTATTGGCTGTGGCCGCGCTCATCGCTTTGCTCACCACCTGGTACAACCGGGGACATCTTGGAGTAGCCGCTGCCATGGCCTGGGGCATCTTCTGGATCGGCATCAGCCGGCAAAGCGAGCCCAATGCCTCCGAGCTGGTCTCGATCTGCGCGTTCATTGCCAGTGGGGTAATCGTGCTGGGCGCGTTGGCCTTGCGTTTCCTGCTGCCTCGGCGCGCAGCTCAGGGAATTGACCAATGAGCGTCGTAGCCGTCACGGGTGCTACCGGGTATATCGGCGGACGTCTCGTACCTTTGCTCCTTGAACAGGGGCACCGTGTGAAGGTGCTCTCCCGCCGCCCTGAGATACTTCGCGATATTCCCTGGAAAGATCAGGTTGAAGTAATCCAGGGAGATCTGAGCGACCCGGAAGCTGCCGCGCAACTCTGTGCGCAGAGTGAGGTGTTCTTCTATCTGGTTCATTCGATGGCCACCTCCTCGAATTTTGCCCAACTAGAACGCGAATGCGCCCACACGGTAGCCACCGCCGCTCGTGAAGCCGGGGTGAAACAGCTGGTTTACCTCTCCGGGTTACACCCCGACGGGGAGTTGAGTCCGCACCTGAGCTCGCGGGTAGCCGTAGGAGAAATCCTTCAAGACAGTTCGGTACCCACCCTCATCTTGCAGGCAGGTCTGGTCATTGGTTCGGGGTCGGCCAGCTTTGAAATGGTCCGGCACCTGTGTGATGTGCTGCCCGTGATGCCGGCCCCACGCTGGGTGCTCAATGAGGTGCAGCCGATCGCGGTCCGCGATATTTTGTATTACTTAGCTCAGGCAGCCAAACTGCCCGAACCGGTGAACGCCTGTGTCGATGTGGGTGGACCGCAAGCCCATAGCTATGCGGACCTGATGCGTATCTACGCGGACGCGGCCGGCATTAGAAGGCCGCGCATACTGGCTCTGCCAGTGTTAACTCCGTGGCTGGCCGCCCAGTGGGTCAATCTGGTCACCCCGATCCCGCGATCCTTGGCCGTGCCCTTGGTGGGCTCGCTACAACATGATTGTGTGGTCCGAAACTGGGAGATCCACCAGCTCATCCCACCTCCGAAGGAAGGACTGACCGATTACCGGCAGGCCGTGAACCTAGCCCTGGAAAAGATCCGCGCCGATGCGGTCCAAACCAGTTGGGCCACCGCTCACCCGGTCAGCGCCCCAGGTGAACCCCTCCCCTCGGACCCGCAGTGGGCCGGTCGTCGGGTTTATCAGGACCGTCGCGAACGCCTCACCACCGCCGGGAGCAAGGAACTGTTTACGGTCATCTGTGGTTTAGGCGGGGATCGCGGCTATTACTCCTTACCCGTGGCGTGGCGCTTGCGCGGAGTGCTCGACAAACTCGTCGGCGGAGTGGGACTCATTCGCGGCCGACGCAATCCCAATAATTTAGTCTTGGGAGATGTCGTGGACTGGTGGAAGGTCGAAGCCCTCGAAGAGTCACGGATGCTGCGCCTCCGCGCCGAAATGCGCGTGCCAGGCCGGGCTTGGCTGGAATTCAGCCTGAGCCCGGAGGAAGGAAAGACACGTTATACCCAGCGCGCAATTTTCTTCCCCCGGTCCTTAGCCGGCAGGCTCTATTGGTGGTCCATGATGCCCTTTCACGGGCTGATCTTCTCCTCCATGGCACGCCGCGTCGTCACAGCAGCCGAAGAGCTGAGCGCTCAAGCGCCAGCGGACCCGGCTGCTGACTGACCGTGATCGTTCATGGGTCGGGCGCGGGTTAACGTCCCGAAGGCAGGCCAAGCCGGGTGTGCCAACGCCGAAAGATAAGTTCCCGTCCACCGTTGGCCTGCAAGGTTCGCCACGCCCGACTCATCGAATCACGCAACGCACCGTCGCGAAGGAAAACGCGCCCCGCGGCGCGCACGCGAAGTCTGGCATCAAAGACCACTCGGACACTGTCCGGTAAATTGCAGCTGATGTCCAGATCATCATGGAGAGCCGCCTCATCCAGATGCAGGTTCGGTTCAACCTGCGCCCAGAGTTCGCGCCGAAACGCCATATTGGAGCCCCAGAGGGGAACGCGGGCCAAAGCTGCGCCGAACCCACCAAAGTAGGCGGCAGCGTAGAATCCAGATCCGATGCTCCTGGCCCACCGGGGTAAGTCCGTGAAGTAGCCCGGACCGGTCAGTGCATCCAATTCGGGGTCTTCCGCAAATCGGGCGGCAATCCGTTCTAACCACTGCGCATCCGGCAAAGTATCGGCGTCACAGCGCACAATCACCGCTTCGTGTGCCTGGTTGTAACCAGCGGCGGAGGCGGATGCGATACCTGGACGCGGCTCAAAGATCACTGTAGTTCCGGCGGTGCTGTGAGCTAGCTCGGCACTGTGATCGGTACTGCCGTTATCGACAACGATGATCTGTTGCGGCTGATAAGTCTGCAGGGCTAATGCTTGCAAGAGATTCTTTAAGTGTGCCTGATCGTTGAGGACTGGAATCACCACGCTCAGACCGATCACAGTCCATCCCGCCTACCGTGCGGGCGCCGTAACATCAGCACTGCCGCGGCGGCTGCGCCGAGCAATCCCGCACCCAGATCGCCAATGGTGTCGCGGTATCCCACGCCTACCGCCGAATCGATGAAGTCGTGGCCGAACCACTCCCCAATCTCCCACAACACGGCCAGCAGCGAGCCGACAGAGAGCATCATCAGGGCCTGTCCCCATCGGGTTTGACGGGTCTCCGGCGCGGTAATCCACCGGTGCGTGCGCAAAGCATCATGCAGTAAGAGGGTCAGCACCCAGAGCATGGTGGTGTGCACGGCCAGATCTAGCCAGCTCACCTGCTGGTAGGTGCCCATGACGCTGAACAACCCCGAGGCCAGAAGCACGATTTGTCCGAAGAAGTCCCGCCAGCGCGTCAGACTATAAAAGCGCAACGCCCAGGTGCCACCGCTGACCAGGAGCATCACCACCGCTTCAAGGATTCCCCACTGCCACCAACTGAACCCAACTAACGCCAAAGACAGCAGCCGCAGAATGTCGTTGGCATGGAATACAAAGTGACCTTCGTATCCCCGGCCCACGGCAGCGTCCCGCTTCGTGCGCTCGATCGTTGGTTCCTTCACAGTTCCCGCTCCTTTGGATGGGTTCACATGTCCTCAAGTGTTTGCGGTGCCCGCACTCGGACACCGCACCCATGCAGTGCCTAGCCCTGCCGCTTCTCGTCCTTGATTTGAGCGTAGGCCGCTAAGGCCGCAGCTCGCGATTCCTTCAGATCCACCAGTGGCTGAGCACTGAGCGGGGCAAACCGCGCCACATAGGAGCCTTGCGGATCAAACTTCTTTGCTTGCAACTCGGGATTGAAGATCCGGAAAAACGGTGCGGCGTCGGTACCGCTGCCAGCCACCCACTGCCAATTAACGGTGTTGCTGGCTAAGTCGGCGTCAACCAATGTATCCCAGAACCATTGCTCGCCATCCTTCCAATGCACCCCGAGATTTTTCACCAAGAAGCTGGCGGTAACCATCCGCACCCGATTGTGCATCCACCCGGTATCCCAGAGTTCTAGCATGCCGGCATCCACCAAGCCGTAGCCGGTCTCCCCCGACTGCCACGCGGATAGGAACTCGGCTGCCAGCTCGTCATCCTGCGCGCGAGTCCAATCCATGGAGTCGAACTCAGGCCGGAAATTCTGGGTGGGCATTTGCGGGAAGTGGTACAGCAAGTGCCAGCAGAACTCCCGCCAGATCACTTGGCGTCGTAGCGCCGCAGCACCTTCCGGATCTGCGTGCTGGCCAATCTGCTTGGTCAGCGCAGTTACCACCTGCACCGGGCTGAGATGCCCCCAGCGCAGGGCCGGTGACAGCCGCGAGGTGCCTTCCCGGTCCGGCCGATCACGTTCCTGGGTGTAGTTCTCAGCGATATTGGCTAAGACGTCTTCCAGCCGCTGTTGCGCCGAGCTTTCCCCCGGTGTCCACCACGCGTGGAGTTTCTCGCCCCAGTCCGGCTTCTGTGGCAGCAAGTCTAATTGGTCGAGCTTCACACCGGGCGGCTCGCCCTCGAACTCCACCTGAGCTTGGGTTTCCGGCACTTCCAGCACGGGCCGGAAAGTAGCAGCGAGGATCTGTCGGTGAAATGCGGCAAAGACCTTATAGGGCTGGTTCTGGCCGTTGCTAAGCTGCCACGGTTCAACCAGAAGACTTGCCGCATGGCTGTGCGCTTCGATGCCTTGGTTTTGTAAGGCGGATTTAATCTGCGCATCGATCTCCCGCTCGGCTAGCGCGTATCTGCGGTTCCAATGAACTTGGGAAATGTCGAGTTCATCGCTGAGCTTTTGGAAAATTTCTGGCGCTTCCCCGCGAAAGAGCAGCAGCGGAACACCGTGCGAGGCTAGTTCCTCGGAGAGGTCCGCTAATGCATGATGCAGCCACCAACGTGCGGCCCCACCCAGTGGTCGAATCCCTGTGCTCTGTTCATCCAGGATATAGAGCGCGACACTCGGTCCAGCCTCCATGGCTGCCACCAATGCTGGATTATCGGCTAGACGCAGGTCATCACGGAACCAGACAAGATTGAGTGCGGAATTTTTTCTCACACTCTCCAGCCTAGTGCCAGAATCTGACGGCCCGCTCCATTTACGGGGAATCGAGCGAAATCATCGCCGATTCCAGATCATCGGCGGATTCGGCAAGGTATCGGATGACAATCTCACGCTCGGCGACGCTGAGCCTGCGTGCGGCTTCAAAACGCACGGCGTGGATCTTACCCACCTGCTCACGGGCAGCCAGGTGAGTTTCGGCGGTAATCTGCAAGTATTGCGACCGGCGATCCTGAGGATGCGGATGCCGGGTAAGGTGTCCGCCTTTTTCTAACCGGTCCAGCATTTTAGTCACCGAAGCAGAGCTGACGTTTAAATATTTGGCCAGTTGTCCGGGAGTGACGAAATCTCCTCGATGCTTGGCCACGATCAGCCGCCGAAGGGCCCGCATGTCGGTCTCGTTGAGCTTCATAAAGCGCTGCGACGCTTGGGAAATTTTTCGTTCGACCGCACGCAGGCGTCCCATCTGAGCCATGATCAAATCGATTTGTTCTAATTCCATGGGGCTCATGCCGGCGCGATCCACGAGTGCACCTTTCGGATCGCTAGAGGACAAGCTAAAAGTTGTGGGCAGAGGCTCACGTTCCATTATTGGCTCTCCGTCCCATTTATGCTCTGTCGATCGTGCCAATCCATCATACGACCACCACAAACGTTCCGGGACGCAGAGTGATCAAATTGGCGACAAAAAAGCCTTGCAATTCGCGCCGTCCGGCACCTTTGCAAGGCTTTTCCTGTTTTGTACGAGTGGAGAGACTTGAACTCTCACGTCCGAAGACACTGGAACCTAAATCCAGCGCGTCTACCAATTCCGCCACACTCGCTCACGCTACACCGACCATCTCTGGCCCGTGCGACCTAAATCAGTGTAGCGGAAAAATCGGCCGATAAAAAATCGGAGCCTTTGTCCCTACTTCGGGTCGATCCCCAAGTCGCGACGCAACTTCGCAACATGGCCGGTGGCCCGTACGTTGTACTGCGCCAAGGAGACCTTGCCTTCTTCGTCAACAACAATGGTGGAACGAATGAGTCCTTCATAGACTCGCCCGTAGTTCTTCTTCTCTCCCCAGGCACCATAGGCCTCCGAGACAGTATGTTCCGGATCTGACAAGAGCGGGAAATTCAGCTCTTCCTTGCTCGCAAACTTTTCCAATTTGGTGGTCTGATCCGGGGAGATGCCAACCACTGCGTAACCCAAGCCCTGCAGTGATTCCAGAGAATCCCTAAAATCGCAGGCCTGCTTGGTGCAGCCCGGAGTGGAAGCTGCAGGGTAGAAGTAGACAATTGTCTTCTTGCCGCGGAAATCCGCGAGCGAAACCGAATTACCTTCAGAGTCACTCAAAGTGAATGCTGGTGCGGTATCCCCCACAGCAAGGCGCTTGGCAGTTGCTTCGGTAGTCATGCGTATCCCCTTCATCCGGTTTGCGGTATACAAAAAATCCGACCTGATAATTCAGATCGGATCACTGTGCGCCCCCCGGGACTTGAACCCGGAACCTACTGATTAAGAGTCAGTTGCTCTGCCAATTGAGCTAGAGGCGCTTACCGTTGCTGACTAGTCCGTTTCCGAACCCGTCCGTGCGACGGATATAATCATACGCAGGTTTTGCCCCAAAATAAAAATCGGGGGCAAGTACCAACACTTTACACAAAGACCCTAGTCAGATCCCTATATTTGGCAATTTTTGGGACTGATCGGCAAAATTCTCCAAGAATTCATACGTGGAGTGGCTCACAGGACACCTTCATCCCCGTCACCTCCGGCTTGTTGAATTCATATGCGCGGCACCGAAGTTCACCTACAAGCTGGCCTAATGGCTGCGGTGACTGGCACGCCATTTCATACCTCGGGTCCAGATAGTCACACAACGGTACCGGCGCAGGATTCTTGTTCACTTAGTTCCCGCCGTGCCCGGGCACTCAGGCCTGCTCCAAGATTGCGCACTTCCCCAGCACTTGCCCCAACGCAGGAACCCCAAAGGGAACGCCGTACGGAAAATATACACCGGAAAAGAAAATGGGCATCCATAACCAATCCGGCCGCTCAGCAAAATACCGGAATCACCAGTCGAATTCATTTACCGACGATGTGGGGACTATTTGGATGACCCGCCGCCGCATCGCTCCAACTGGAGGTCCCACTCACGGTAGCCATGCCTTCGGGCTCCGGGACAAATGAAAAAACCGACGAGATCAGATCTCGCCGGTAGTTGGTGCGCCCCCCGGGACTTGAACCCGGAACCTACTGATTAAGAGTCAGTTGCTCTGCCAATTGAGCTAGAGGCGCCCGTTGCGATGGTCTAGAAACTTGCGTTTCGCGCTTTCGCAACGAGATAAAACTCTACCAGTTTTCTCTGGTCACGCAAATCGGCGAGAGGGTTTTTCTGCGTGAGTTGGATTACACGACATGACTAGGGGTTCTACACACCTAGGCCGGTGCTGATTAGGGTGGGGTTATGACTGAACAACGCATCGTGTCCTTCCCTTCCGCCGAGCTACTCGAAGCCGCAGGTCCACTGCCGGAAAACCTTCGGGGTGTCGTATGGGATGTCAGCGATAGGCAGACGGAGGTGGAGGTGGAAGCCATCGATATCGCGGTGCTGCCTTATATGGCAGATCTGTCCCAATTACAGGGCATCCACCGCGCCACTAATCTCAGCCAAGTTCAAACGCAGACCACGGGCTATGACGGCTTCATCGAACTGGTCGGCGAACGAGCCAGCATCACCACTGCGGGAAGCGTTCATGCCGCGGCGACCGCCGAGATGGCTCTAGGCTTGGCCATTGCCTCCTTACGCGGATTCCCGGATGCGGTACGAAACCAAGCCACTGGCACGTGGGCGCCTCAGCGTTGGCCCGGGCTTGCCGACCGTACGGTGGCCGTCGTTGGGGCCGGTCGGATCGGGGATCAGATCCGGCGGCGGCTTGAATCCTTTGAAGTGAACCTGTTGCGCTTTGCTTCGTCATCGCGGAGTGACGAGCATGGTCAGATCCACAGCATTGCAGAACTTGGGAGTCTTGCACCTCAGATCGAGGTACTGATCCTGATTGTGCCGCTCACCGATTCCACCCACCATCTGGTTAATGCCGAACTATTGGCACTGCTGCCCGATGGTGCCCGGGTGATCAACGTGGCCCGTGGCCCGGTGGTGGATACCGAGGCGCTGACTCGGGAGGTAGCTTCGGGCCGGCTCTTTGTCGCTTCGGATGTCTTTGATCCCGAACCTCTACCGGCCGATCACGAGTTGTGGAAGCAGCCCAATGCGTTGATTCTGCCGCATAACGGGGGCAACACCGAGGCTTTCTTCCCGCGCATGGTGGCATTGCTTAAACGACAGCTGCAGGCATGGTCGGCGGGGGAACTCGGTGAGAATGTTGTGCATAGCCCGTGAAATGGGTAACCGTTCGGCCACAATTAGGGCGAGTCGGCGCTAGCTCTGAACCTGCTGCGTGGTGGGTGCGCTATCTTTGAGAAGATCCTCCCATGTCCGCTACACCGTATGTCGGTGTTGGCCGCGATATTCGGAGCACGCATCCTGTGACCATGTGACCTAGGAAGTCGAGCCAGAATCTTGTCATCTCATACCCCGCAACAGGTCTCTCGCCGAGCCGTACTGTCTGGATCTTTTGCGGCTCTCATGCTGGGTCTGACAGGTTGCACCGACATCACTCCCGAACCGGCTCCGGTTAGCGGCTCGCCCACGGGCGCTATCCCACCTCGAAAGCTCAAGTTCGCGGCCGCTGCCCCGGCGTTGTCTCTAGACCCGGCGGCCGCCGGGGATAACGATTCCTTCCGCGTGACACGACAGATTTACGAAACCCTGGTTTCCATCGATCCACAGACCGGCGGTCCAATGGCAGGTCTCGCCGAATCGTGGACCGAAAGTGAAGATGGTCTGCGTTACACCTTTGCGCTGCGTCGCGGCGTACGCTTCCACGACGGGACCGAATTCAACGCGCAAGCTGTGGTGGCAAACTTTGAACGCTGGCTTAACCTCAGTGCCGAGCAGCGGGAGAACGGCCTACAGGGCTTTTATCAGGTCTTCCACCACCTATCGGACGTCCCCGAACTACCCGAAGACAATCAGAGCGCTCAGGCTCCGCAGACCAACCCCAGCGAAACCAACGAAAAGCTGGAAGCTACGTTGGCTCAACAGGAGTCCCAGCTACAAGCCATGCGCATTCAGTTCGAAAGCGAACTGTTCACCGGTGACTCGCAAGGCGGCAGCGCCAGCTACTTCGAATCGGTGGAGGCACCGGATGAATTTACGGTGCAGCTCAACCTGCGCCGGCGCCTTACCGGAGTTATCGAAGCCTTCACCCTGCCGGGTTTGGCCATTGCCTCGCCTGCGTCGCTGAGCGGTGGATCCGCCGAGCAGCCCGTCCCACCATTGAATGAACTGCCAGTGGGTACCGGGCCATACCGTTTTGTGGAACACCAGGACAATCTGCTGCGATTGGAACTGAACGAGTCCTATTGGAATACCGCGCGGGTGACCAACAATCCGCAGCATCCGGAACGTATCGAAATTTCTTCGATTTCCCGGGCTCAGAACCGGCAGACGGCCCTATTGTCCGGGGATATCGATGCTTTTGACATGGTGTCGGTGGACATCTTGCGCACCTTAGTTCGCAATGCCCGGATGGTGGTCAACCGAGATCCTTTCTCCGTGCTGTACCTCGGATTGCACCACGGCGCCGCTTGGCTGGATAACCCCACCTTCCGCCGCGCCATCGCTCACGCCGTGGACAAGGGCCGATTAAGCCGCGAATTATTCATCAACGGCACCAAATCCGCGCAAGGCATTTTGCCCTCCACCTTCGGTGTGGAGAACCCGGACAACGTCATTTTCTATTCTCCGGATGAGGCCAAAAAGCTATTGGAGTTGATCGGATATGACGGCAGTCCGATCGACTTTGCCTACCCACGCAATGTGGCCCGGAACTACATGGCGCTACCCGAGCGGACCTTCGCGCTGATTGCCGAGGATCTAGCCGCAGTGGGGATCAAGGTCAATCCGGTCCCCATGGACTGGATCGAGGGTCAATACCTCCAGAAGGTTCGCAGCGAAGGATTCAAGGGACTGCACCTCTTAGGCTTCTCCGGCGCCTACCGCAACGAGGATGACTTTATCTCAGGTGTTCTCAGCGCAAAGCAATATGAGTTTGGTTACACCTCACCGCTGCTCGATGCTCAAATCCTGACCGCCCGCTCCATCCCGGTGGGCGAAGAGCGGACGGCCGCCTACCGCAGCATCCTCACCACACTGACTCACGATCTTCCGTTAGTCCCACTAGTATTTCCGATCTCCGCACTGGCTCTAGATGCCGCGGTGACCTTTTACCCATCTTCACCCGTTCTGGACGAAGTGTTTCTCGACATCAAACTCGAGCGGAACACTCATTTGACGGGTTGAGAATTTCTTATCCTTCACGTAATGGGTCTAGTCTGACCTAAGAGCAAAGTATCACTGTCGATGGAGATCCTCGTGCCTTCTGAAGCGTCAACCAAGAATTTTGACGTCGTACTTATTGGTGCCGGTATTATGAGCGCCACCTTAGGTACCCTCATCAACCAGCTTGAACCGAATTGGTCTATCGGACTATTCGAAAACCTGGATCAGGCGGGCGAAGAGTCTTCCTCCCCGTGGAATAACGCCGGAACCGGTCACGCGGCTCTCTGCGAGCTGAACTACGCTCCGGCTCAAGCCGACGGTTCGGTGGATCCCACCAAGGCCATTGGCATTAACGAGCAGTACCACATCTCCCGCCAGTTCTTCTCTTGGGCCGTGGAAAATCAGCGAGTGGGTGCACCAGAGAAATTCATCAACTCGCTGCCGCATATGTCTTTTGTGATTGGCCAGGATCATGCCACGTACCTCAAGACCCGCTACGAGGCTATGAAGGCACAGCCTTTGTTCGCCGATATGGAGTACACCGAGGATCTTTCCACCATTAACGAGTGGACCCCACTGGTGGCCCGTGGTCGCAGCGAAGCACAGAAGGTTGCCGCGTCCCGTGTTGTCGGCGGAACTGACGTGGACTTTGGCCGTCTGACCAAGGATCTAACCGCATCGCTGAGTGCAAATGGCACCGAGGTCAACTATGGCCATAAGGTTGTCAATCTTTCGCGTGAGGGTGCCGGTTGGCAGCTGACCGTCAAGAACAAGGCCACCGGTGCTAAGTTCAAGGTCAACGCGAAGTTTGTTTTCGTCGGCGCCGGTGGCGGCGCACTTCCACTGCTGCAAAACGCTGGTATCGATGAGATCAAGGGCTACGGCGGTTTTCCGGTTTCAGGTCAGTTCCTGCGTTGCACCGATTCCTCAATCAACGAACAGCACCACGCCAAGGTGTACGGCCAGGCGTCGGTGGGCGCTCCCCCCATGTCGGTCCCACACTTGGATACCCGTTTCGTGGATGGCAAGCGTTCGCTGCTCTTCGGCCCCTACGCCGGATTCTCGATGAACTTCTTGAAGTCCACCAGCCAGTTGGATCTGCCGCTCTCGGTTCGTCCACACAACATCATCCCGCTGTTGGCTGTGGGCAAGGACAATATGGCCCTGACTTCCTACCTGATCAAGGAAGTTTTGAAGTCCCGGGCCAAGAAGGACCAGACGCTGGCGGAGTACTTCCCCGAGGCCGATGGTTCCAAGTGGGAGCTGATCACTGCCGGTCAGCGCGTTCAGGTCATCAAGAAGGATGCGAAGAAGGGCGGCGTGCTGCAGTTCGGCACCGAAGTCATCACCTCCTCGGACGGTAGCATCTCAGGTCTGCTCGGGGCCTCCCCTGGCGCCTCCACGGCTACCCCGATCATGATTGGTCTGCTCTCGCGCTGCTTCCCGAAGCAGTTCGCTGGCTGGGAAGCCAAGCTGAAGGAGATCATTCCGTCCTACGGACAGAAGCTAAACGAATCCCCGAAGCTGTTGGCCGAAGTTGTCGCCAACACCGATAAGGTTTTGAAGCTGAAGTAAATCCACGGAGTACCCTCGGCCCGTTGCACCAGTTGCTGGTGTAGCGGGCCGATCGTGTTTTCCGGGATCTTCTCCGGTAGGCTGTGCCAAAATTCACGGTGCCAAATCAACTTCAATTCTGTTGTTGGTTGCCAACGAACTAGGATTAAGGTGTAAGCCCCTTTTTCGTTTCCGCGATACCTCTAGGACTTCAACCGTATGCAGCGTATGGCCCAGCTCTCGCTGAAAAACCGAGCTCTGATCGCTCTGATCACGATCTTCTCGGCAATTTTCGGCCTGATATCGATGAGTTCCCTCAAGCAGGAACTCATCCCTTCTCTAGAATTCCCGCAAATCTCCGTGATCGCGGTACAACCCGGGGCTAGCCCTGAGGTTGTCGACGAGCAGGTAGCCAGACCACTGGAAACGGCCATGCAGGCGGTAGAGGGCCTGGAGTCTTCCTCTGCCACCTCACGCACCAATATGGCCACCTTGTCGCTGATGTTCGAGTATGGCACCGATATGGATCGGGCGCGTTCCCAAGTGGAGCGAGCCATTGCCAATGCACAGAGCCAGCTGCCCGAGGATGTGGAACCCACCAGCTTTGCCGGATCGGTTTCTGACCTTCCCGTGGCCTACCTCGCCGTGGCATCAGATGATTCACTAGAGAAGCTGCATGACGACGTTGAGCGCATTGCTCTGCCCAAACTGCGCAAAATCGACGGAGTACGTGAAGCGGCGGTATCCGGCGGTTCACCCCAGCACATTCTGGTGCTGCCCGAAGACAGCGAGTTAGCTCAGGCCGGTTTGACCGTTGCCGATCTTCAGGACGCCATTGAGAATGCCGGTTCCCCGCTACCGGTGGGAACACTGAACACCGATGGGATGGAGCTACCGATTATCGCTGGCTCGGCCCCGGATAGTTTAGAGACGATCCGCCAGATCCCGGTACAGACTGACACTGGCCCGGTACTGCTGTCCGAACTGGCCGAGGTCTCCATCGAGGCGGATGAGGCCACCAGCATTACCCGCACCAATGGGGATGAAACGCTCTCAATCTCCATTACCAAGACCCCCGCCGGTGACACGGTAGCGATTTCTCATGCGGTCAGTGAAATGATCTCGCAGCTGGAAGCCGAACTGGGTTCCAACGCCACGATCACCACTGTTTTCGATCAGGCACCGTTTATTGAGCAGTCCATCGAGGCGCTGGCCACCGAAGGCCTATTGGGTCTGGTGTTTGCGGTAATCGTGATCCTGATCTTCTTGTTCTCGATCCGCTCCACGCTGGTCACCGCAATTTCGATCCCGCTATCCCTGATGGTCACCTTCATCGGTATGCAGACCTTCGGGTACACGCTGAATATGCTGACCTTGGGCGCGCTAACCATCTCCATTGGCCGCGTGGTGGATGACTCGATTGTGGTGATCGAGAATATCAAGCGCCACCTGTCATACGGTGAGGCGAAAAAGGACGCGATCCTCCTGGCCGTGCGCGAAGTGGCCGGTGCCATCACCTCGGCCACGCTAACCACCGTAGCGGTGTTCCTGCCGGTTGCGCTCGTAGCCGGAATGGCCGGAGAGCTCTTCCGTCCGTTCGCCATGACCATGACCATTGCGCTGCTGGCTTCGCTCTTGGTCTCCTTGACCATTGTGCCGGTGCTGGCCTACTGGTTCCTCCCCCACCGTCCCGGTACCGGGGTTGCGAAGACCGCCCACACCGCCGAGGATAAGGGTCTGCTGCAGCGCTCCTATGCCCCGGTGCTGCGCAAGACTCAGAAGCATCCAGTGATTACCCTGCTGGTGTCGGTGCTGATCCTGGCCGGTACGGTGGCCATGACCCCGCTGCTGAACACCAACCTCTTTGGCGGAACCGGCGAGAACTCCTTGCAGGTCACCCAGAAGCTACCTTCGGGCACCGCATTGGACACTACTTTGGAAGAAGCAACCAAGGTGGAAAGCGTCCTGGCTGATGCCGAGGGTGTGCAGGACGTTCAGCTGACCATTGGTAGCTCAGGGGATGCCATGAGCGCCATGATGGGCTCCTCCGGCGCGGATACTGCTAGCTTCACCGTGATCACCGATCCAGAGATGGACCAGGAAGCCTTGGCTGATTCGCTGCGTAATCGCATTGATGAGCTTGGCCTGCCAGATAATCAGGACATCACCGTGGCCTCGGGTTCGGGCATGATGATGTCTTCGGATGTCACCGTTGAAGTCAGTGCCCCGCAGGAAGAGATCCTCGCCGAAGCAACCGCGACGGTTCGGGAGCAACTGAGCTCCGTCGAGAACACCATTGGCATCACCGATAACCTCTCCGAAAAGCGCGAGCAGGTCACCGTGGATATCGATGCTGAGAAGGCTGCTGAGGTTGGGTTGACCGAGACTCAGCTGGCTGGAATGGTCGCTTCCCAGCTCTCTCCAATCCCTGCCGGTACGTTGCGGATCGACTACACGGATCTAAGCATTAATATCGGTCAGCCAGACCAGCTCACTAGTGAAGAGCAGCTGCGTGAACTGCAGATCCCGACTGCCACCGGCATGATGGAACTGCAGGACATCGCCGAGGTCAAGATCGCCGAAGTCTTGCAGGTGGTCACCACCTCCAATGGTGAACGTGTCGCCACGGTGAGCGTGACACCACGAGCTGACCAGCTCGGTACGGTCTCCGCAGACATCACCAACTTACTTGAGACTCTGGAACTACCCGAAGGTGCCAGTGCCGAGCTCGGTGGCGCTGCGACCGAACAGGCCGAATCCTTTGAACAGCTGTACCTCGCACTGCTGGCCGCAGTAGCGATCGTGTACGTCATCATGGTGGCCACTTTCAAGTCACTGGTTCAGCCGCTGGTGCTCTTGGTATCCATTCCATTTGCGGCGACCGGTTCCATTGGCTTACTGCTGCTCACCGGTACCCCGCTGGGTCTACCATCATTGATCGGCATGCTGATGCTGGTCGGCGTAGTGGTCACCAACGCGATCGTGCTGATCGACCTGATTAACCAATACCGGTTGAAGACACCGGAACGTGATGCCATGAGCTTGGAGGATGCCATTACCCATGGTGCACGCCAACGTTTGCGCCCAATTCTGATGACCAGCGCGGCGACGATCTTCGCGCTGATCCCCATGGCTTTGGGTATTACCGGACACTCCGGGTTCATCTCGCAGCCGCTGGCCATTGTGGTGATTGGTGGTCTGGTAACCTCAACCCTGCTGACCCTGATTCTGGTACCGGTGCTCTACCGACTGGTGGAAAGCCGCAAGGAGAAGAACGCCGAACGTCGCGAGGCAAGACTGAACGCCAAGTACGGTGTGCCGGCAGCGGTGGGAGCACATGCTCCGGCGAGCAATGCCGACGCCGCAGAAGCAGACACCGGTGTCACGCCGGTGCTCACCAAGGCGAAGAAGACCGCCAAGCGCGCACAACACAGCGATTCAGAACTGATCAATCCGATGACCGGACAATTACCGGTCAGCCGCAAAGAACGTCGGGAGATCGAAGAAATGCTGAAGAAGGACAAACCCGAAACAGAATAGTGGTGCAGTAATGCACGAACCCCATGAGTGGTAGTCGGTCAGACTAAGCGTCTCATGGGGTTCTTCTTTGCCTATTGGGTTGCGGCGACGGTGAAGATGCTGTGGTTGGCGATCTGCAATATCGAGGACAAGCGGGTCTGGTGAACGGTGCAAGGATACTCAGAGGAAGGGCCGTACCCCTTGGGATAGTGCCGGATCGAATCTAGTTAAAAGAGCCGGAACAAAGGGCTGGAAACAGGCACTGTTCCTCTCGGTGTTCGAGTCCATCCGTTTCGGTATGACTAGCCGTAAGTACTATGACCGGAAAGAAGCCCAGAGTAAACACAATAGCCAAGCACTCATCGCGTTGGCTCACCGGCGGAATACGGTGCTGTTTGCGATGATCCGGGACGGTTCACCCTATGACGTTCAAGAGTTGAAAATAGCTTGACACGGATTGAAGGGACACCTCGTGGCACTCGCATCAGAGGTAGCCGGGTTGCTTTTAACGGTTTTATGAACTCTATGACAAGCCCCGGCACCAGTTTTCGGGAACTCCCTTGAAAGACTCTTGCACGGTTAGCCGACGGGGGCCGTCGAACCATATCCTCACTCTAAGAATCGGTGAAAGCAAAGCGCCCCAAAAAGCTGATGCGCATATCGACGCTCTAAACGTTACTGCTACTTATTTAAGTGCCACGGCGGGGTCGGCAACGCACCGAGCTTCGCTTTCACCTCTTCGTCATACATCCCCCATGCGATTTCATCCAAGCTCTGCGAGCTGAACGCAGCGACCTTATACACCGTTTCGTAGAACTCGACCCAGTCCTTCGGCAACACCCTTTTGAACACCGGCTCAGTCTGGATCCTATAAACTTCGCGCCCTAGCTGTTCGTAGACGGGACGGGTCTGTTCAGCTGCACCATAAGGGTTCGGAGTGATGAACACGCGCGCACCCCAACTGGTCAATTCATTTTGTAGTCCAGGGCGTTCCAGCTTCTTCTTCCGCAGAAGGCGCATGCCGGCATGCCGGTAAATGCTGATCACCAAGCGTACATCCCGGTCTGCAAGTTTTCGCTCGAACTCCGGCAAGGATTCCACGAGCTGTTGCTCACTCACATCCTTCTCCCCCACTGTCGGAGCTTTCACTAGGTCTGTGAAACCGATGCCCCTAGCTAGGAGAGCATCATCTAAGTGCTCGCCCCCTAGCAGCTCTGGGGCGAACATGGCCGAGGCGACCCGCTTCAGCATCTGCTTCCCATTGCGTCCCTGATAGTAGTGGCCCGCATCCACGCTAGGCGGAGCCGGGTTAAGACCGGCAATCACAATCTCGATCTCACCGTCAGGCCATAAATCAGCCAGCGTCAGCTGACCATCCGGCAACACTTCCTGATGCCCAATTAAAGTCATAATTTTCCCCACTTCACTGATGCAATGATCTTCTTCAATCTAGGATCGCATCTCCTGCCGGCAAACAACGGATACCCAAGCCATCGCCCGCCGACGACGGGAGCGACCTTACCAACCAAGTTGACGAAACTCTGCTCAGTGACGTCCTTATCATCAGCTCAGACCAGCCCGTGGCTCACATGCCATCAGAGAGGATCCTGCGGCTCTACTTGGCTGGAACGAATAAGTCTGCGTCTTCAGTAAGGCACGGCCACAACACACAGTCACGTACAAATGCGGGGCCAGAACCAGCAGGGGGGAATATTTGACGCATCAACTTGTTTTAACATGCATACGCATATAAATTGGTAGTGGCGCGAACCCGTCAATACCTCGGTAAGTTTCAAGGAGCACCATGCAGTTCGGAGTCTTTTCCGTCAGTGACATCACCCGTGACCCCACCACCGGTCAGGTGCCCACAGAGAAGGAACGCATTGACGCGCAGGTAGCCATCGCCAAGAAGGTCGAAGAGATCGGCATGGATGTCTATGCCATCGGCGAGCACCACAACCGCCCATTCTTCTCCTCCTCCCCCACAACCACGCTGGCGTACATCGCCGCCCAGACCGAGCGCATCATTCTATCTACCGCAACCACCCTGATCACCACGAATGATCCGGTGAAAATCGCGGAGGACTTCGCAATGTTGCAGCACCTGTCCAATGGGCGGGTGGATCTGGTCCTTGGCCGCGGCAACACGGCACCGGTTTACCCTTGGTTCGGTAAGAACATGCAGGACTCGGTGAATCTGACAATCGAGAACTACAACCTACTACGCCGCCTGTGGGACGAAGACGTGGTGAATTGGGAGGGCCGTTACCGCACCCCGCTGCAGAACTTCACCTCCACCCCGCGCCCACTTGATGACGTAGCGCCATTCGTGTGGCACGGCTCCATCCGCACCCCACAGGTGGCAGAGATCGCCGCTTACTACGGTGACGGATTCTTTGCCAACAACATTTTCTGGCCGAAGGAGCACTACCAGCAATTGATCGGCCTATACCGTGAACGCTACGAACATTACGGTCACGGCCGCGCGGATCAAGCCATCGTAGGCCTGGGTGGCCAGTTCTACATGGCAAAGACCACCCAGCAGGCAAAGAGTGAATTCCGCCCATACTTCGACAATGCCCCGGTATATGGTCACGGCCCATCACTCGAAGATTTCACTGCGCAGACCCCGTTGACCGTGGGCTCGCCCCAGGAAGTCTTGGAAAAGACCCTGACCTTCCAAGAGTTCTTTGGCTCTTATCAGCGTCAATTGTTCCTGATTGACCACGCTGGTTTGCCGCTGAAGACCGTGCTGAACCAGCTGGATATGTTCGGCGAGTACGTACTGCCCGAACTGCGCAAGGAAATGGCTTCCCGCGCGCCATCTGACCTCACCCCAGCTCCAACTCACGCAGGTCGTCTCGAAGCGAAAAAGGCTAAGATTAGCGGGTAAAGAACGAGCTGAGGAGCCCCGTGCCACAATCTGAGAAAGCTTCGGTGCCGGCAACGGCGAAGAACACCATCGAAGCCTGGGAAGCACTTTTTCGCGCCCAGGTTTCGGTGATGCGCCATCTCACTGCCATGCCGGAGTTCAAGCGACTCTCGCTACGCGAATATGACGTGCTGTTCAATCTGCGCAACTGCCCGGGCGGGAAGTCACGTTTGGTGGATCTGAATAAGCATCTGCTGATCTCTCAACCGTCATTGAGTCGCATGGTGACCCGGTTGGAGGAGCGCGGGTTGATCTTCCGGATCACTGATCCTGCGGATCAGCGCGCCATGATCCTCTCACTGACCGACAAAGGGTTGGAAGTACAACGTGATATTGGGCGTGAACATGTCCGACACTTACACGACCTCCTTGGTGCCGCCCTC
Source organism: Glutamicibacter uratoxydans (assembly GCF_050753455.1). GTDB lineage: Bacteria > Actinomycetota > Actinomycetes > Actinomycetales > Micrococcaceae > Glutamicibacter > Glutamicibacter uratoxydans_A. The sequence continues at coordinate 1,332,993 of NZ_CP192736.1, read as the reverse complement.
AGCGAAGAAGAGTTCGACCAACTGCAGCACTTATGTTCAAAATTGCGCGCAGCCGTCGAAGCCTAAGAATTACCTTGCGGCTTGGTTAGCCGCGATGAGGGGTTCTACAAGGTGCAGAATTACTTATAGAACCCTTCACGTAGGTTGATTCCGTATTCCATCCACGCTTTCATGGCCGCGAGCATGCTCGCCCACCCTTCGCAATTATCGAAAGCGGCACTCGCTCCGGCTTTGGTGGGTTGCCACGAAAATTCGCTAATGCTGACCTTTGTTCGCGCTCCGGCATCAACGGACGAGAATTCGAAGAGCACGCGGTTAAGCCGACTATTATCGACCGTGTGATTGCCAGCCCACGTAAATTCGAGCCGATGTGGGCGTTGTGCGTTGATAACTTGTACTGGGAAGGCTCCGGGAAAGTCATGGAAGTCCCAGCTCACTTCTGCCCCGGTTTCCATCCGTCCTTGGGCACCCCCGGTAGTGAAATACTTCGACAGTTGTTCCGGGTCGGCTACCGCTTCATAGACCAGATCTACCGGTTTGGAAATATGCCCCGACACGGTAAAGGTCAATTCGTCGATGGAATCCTCTGAGCTCATAATCCATGGAAACAGTTCCCCCTTACCCTCGGCAAGAGGCACTGCTAAGAATTTCTTACCCGCGAGCTATACGGATTTCCTCACCGCGACTTAGGCCGCGGCACGATTAATCAACCGCGCGGCCACTTGTCCCTGTGTAGGCGTCAATTCGTGCGGCCCACGTGTAGTCTTCAGCCGGATCATTCGCCTATTCTTGATACGCACCTGCACGGTATTGCGCCGAATAATGAAGAAATCCAAGATCCCGTTAACGAAGAGTGCGGGGATTTTCAGCTTCTCTGCTTGCTGGTAGGACTCGTACTGCATGATCGAGTTTTGCAAACTCTTGCGGTAGGCCGGCCAGGTTTCTTCGGTGATTTCCATGCCCTTAATGAACGGGACGTATTCCTCGGCAAGCTCTCCCCCAGCTTGCACCGGCTCCGGTGACCTAGAGACGAGATCGAAAAGCGAAAAATATAGGCCTTCGGAACGCAGTAACTTTCGCAGGCGGCTAGCTCGTGGTTCGCGACGGTATAACGGTGCGCCGAGCAAGACCAGACGATTGACCAGTTCGGGTGAGCGGGTCGCCAAATCCAGAGCCACATTGCATCCCATGGAATGCCCCACAACCACTGCGTCTTTTACACCCAGAGATTCCAAGGTGTTAGCCACAGCGCTGGAATGATCCTTGAGGGTGTAACGCACATCTGGTTTGGGTGCATCTCCGAAGCCCAACAGGTCTACTGCGATCACCCGCTGACGGGTGAAATCTAGGTATTCGAGGACGAATTCCCAGCTGTGGTGGTTATTTCCTAAACCGTGTAATAACACCACGGGTGTTCCCTGACCACGGTCAAGCTTCACCGGCAACAAATAGTTCGTCATGATGACCATAGGATAGCAACGCTACTACTCAAGTGGCTATCTGATCGCTCAGCTCAGAATGTGATGACCCGCTAGCAACCGAAGGGTTCGGAGTAGCGGTAAGCCCCGGTGGGGAGCGTTTGCGCGTTCAGTACCTTGACCATGAAGTGCTCTCCCCACCCTTGGTCCGAGGGTGTGATTCCGTGGGCGCTGGCTGGCTCATAGCCGAAGCGCCGGTAGTAGTCGATATGCCCAAGAAGGACAATCCCAGGTAGCTCCCGTTCCTTGGCCCGGTCATGAATGGCCTGCATGAGGATCGAGCCTACGCCTCGCTGCTGATACTCGGGCGCAACGGCTAACGGACCCAAGCCCAATAACCGATGTTTACCATCCAGGGTTCCCCAACTGGCGATCACGTGACCGATCACCACGTTTTCGTCGAGGGCGACTAGAGAGAACTGTGGGTCGTAGTCTTGGCAGGTAAAGAGCTTTTGCAGCAAACCCACTTCGGGCGGTTCGATAGTTTGATCCCCCGAGGCGAATGCTGCGTGGACTACGGCATAGACACCGGCCCTGTCATCAAATTCTTCCTGCCGAACTTCCATGCAGGCTAACCTACCAAACTCAGGTGAATCCCGGCCACGCCGAATCCACCCTGAGTAACATATAGCTAGCCCCTGACATGGGTGTTAGGAAAATTTCTGGCTCTTTGCCGACTCCCCGAGGTTCACCGTGAGCGCAGAATGCTCTCCCGCATGGACCCTGGTTAGCGGTTGGAAGCGCCAGCGAATTCGCGCTGATCGGAGGAGTCGAGCTGACGGTGCGGGTGTGCGGGATATACACCGAGGATGGTGACCTCGGAAGTAAAGAAGGCGAGCTCTTCCAAAGCCAGACGCACCGGTTCATCCTGTGGGTGACCTTCAATATCTGCCATGAATTGGGTGGCGGTAAACCCGGATCCGACCATGTAGCTCTCTAGGCGCACCATGTTCACCCCGGTGGTGGCAAAGCCACCCAAGGCCTTGTACAGAGCGCTAGGAATATTGTTGACCCTGAATAGCAGGCTGGTCATGACCGCACTGGGTAGGTCTTCGCGCGTTGGAAAGTCCTGTTTGGGGGCCAGAACAACGAACCGGGTGGTATTCGTTTGGTCGTCTTCCACGCCCTGAGCCAAGGTCTTCAACCCATAGATTTCCGCGGCGCCCGGAGGGGCAAGGGAAAGCTTGGTGGGATCATTCCATTCTTTGATTTCACGAGCTGATCCGGCGGTATCTCCGGTCACCATGGGAGTGAGTCCCAGGGAGTTGGTCAGCCCGCGGCACTGTCCCAATGCGTGGACGTGACTATACACTTCCTTGGCATCCTCGATACTCGCCTCGGGTAGTCCCAGTAAATCAAAACGGATCCGCAGGAAGTGCTCATCAATGATCTGCAGATCGGATTGCGGCAACAACGTATGAATGTCGGCAACTCGTCCAGCGATTGAATTCTCGATCGGGATCATGGCCAACTCCGCTTCACCCGAACTCACCATCGCCAATGCGTCTTCGAAACGCGCGCAGGGTACCGGCACCATCTGTGGGTACTTTTCGGTGCAGGCGATACTCGAATTCGAGCCCGGTTCACCCTGATACGCAATTTTCTGACTCATGATCTCAATCCAAGTGGTGGTTCTTCGCTACGCCGCGTCAGCTATTCCAACATCCGCTACGGGTTGTGCCCACACTTACGTTCATCGGTTCAGGCACCCAGTCAGTGTAACGAGGCGGTGCCCACCTCACCGAAATGATGAAGTTTAAAGTTCATCATTCGCCGGTGGCATACCGGCACGGATTATCCTTTGTCCCTCGTCGACCGATCTAGATTTCTCAGCGAGCGCGGAAGCACGTCGACTAGGAATCCTTCGATATTGAATTCCGTTTCTGGGACGGTTCTCTCCAAGAAGCCGGACGGCTGGGGATGGACGACTACAACGATTACCGAGCAACCTCATACCTGATTCCGAGTGAACGAACCGCCAAAACGACAACACGGTCACTTAGCCGCCAAGCAACCCGCTCACGGCAGTGATGACAGCGGTGGCAACCTGACTGATCTCGTTTTCTTTCAAGGAGCGGGTAAAGGACAGTCGTACCGCGGTATGGGCTAATTCCGCCTCGTATCCCATGGCGGTGAGCACCGGGGAAGGATCCGTGGAGCCAGCAGCACAGGCCGACCCGGAAGAGCACAACACGCCGCGGCGTTCCAGTTCGATCAGTACGGTCTCCCCCGCGGTGCGCGGGAAGACGAAGGAGACAATGCCTCCGACACGTTGTTCCGGATGACCGGTGAGTTGCACCGCGCCGGGGAACTTGTCGTTCAGTTGGCTGGTGATTCGTTCGATCAGGTAGGAGGCATAGGATTCGGCGGCCCCGGCCTGGCGCTGCTCGGCGATCAGTTGCAGCGTTCGGGCGATTCCCACCGCTGCGGCCGGGTTTTCGGTTCCCGAACGAACACCGCGCTGCTGTCCCCCACCGTGGAGCAACGGCACCAGTTCGCTCGCGGCACTGGCGTAGAGCACTCCGCTACCTTTCAAGGCACCGATCTTGTGCCCGGAAATACTTAGCGCATCAACTTGTGCCGTCAATTCGCTTAAATCCAGCCACCCGGCGGCCTGCACCGCATCGGTGTGCATATACGCACCGGCTTCACGCGCCAGTGCGCCAAGCTGCGCGATCGGCTGGACGGTACCGACCTCATTGTTCACTGCCAATACTGAGACCACTGCGGTGTCCTGATCGATCAGCTGTGCGGCATGCGCTAAATCCACTAGGCCTTGGCGGTCTACACGGATCTGTTCGTGGGTGAAACCGTGGTATTCCACCAGATATTTGGCCGCTTCGCTCACCGCAGGGTGTTCGATCTCGCTGGTAATGATCTTCTTCCCGCGTGGTGCGGCCAGTGCCGCTCCAATAATCGCCAGATTATCCGATTCGGTCCCGCCGGAGGTGAAGTAGATTTCGTGCTCCCCCACCGCGAGTTCCTCGGCAATGACGTGGCGGGCCCAGTCCACGGCACGTTCGGCATTGCGGCCCAGTTCGTGGCGTGAGGCAGGGTTACCGAAGTCGTGGGTGAGCAGCGGCGAGATCACATCTAGTACGCCCTGATGTGTTGGTGCGGTCGCCGCGGCGTCCATATAGATCACTCGATGACCACATCCAATCCCAGATCAATGGCGGCGACCGAATGGGTGATCGCGCCCGAAGAAATAATATCTACCCCGGTTTCGGCGATCTCAGCTACCGTCCGAGCCGAGACGTTACCGCTAGCTTCCACCATCGCTTGACCATCAATGAGTTTAATCGCGGCGGGGATATCTTGGGGTGCGAAGTTATCGAGCATAATTACATCCACACCGGCCGCAAGCACGGCAGGGATTTGGGAGATCTCATCGACTTCTACTTCCATGGCGGTGGTGTGCCCCAGTTGGGAACGCACCTGTTGTAGTGCGGCGGTCAGCGCCTGACCTCCACCGAGCAGCGCCAAGTGATTGTCCTTGGCCATGAACGCGTCAGAGAGATTATCGCGGTGGTTCACTCCCCCGCCACAACGCACCGCATAGCGTTCTAAGGCACGTAACCCCGGGGTGGTTTTCCGGGTATCGGCGATCCGCGCCTTGGTGTGTGCCACACGTTCAACCAATACGGCGGTGGCGGTGGCAATAGCACTCATACGCTGCAGGAGGTTCAGTCCCACGCGCTCGGCCGTAAGAATGCTTGCCGCCGGCCCGGTGACCTCGATCAGGCGATCGCCAACCCTAAAGGGCTGCCCGTCAACCAGCAGGTGGTTCACCTCGATACGTTCATCCACCTGGTGCATAACCCGAGCAAAGACCTGCGCCCCGGCCAGCACACCGGGTTGCCGGGCCACCACGGCGGCGGTCGCCCGGGCTTCGGCGGGCAGAATCGTTCCGGCAGTAATGTCCCCGCGCGGGCAGTCTTCGGCGAGCGCGTTGGCCACGATCTGATCGATGACGCGCTGTGGTACTGGGTGGATCTGCTTCATCAGGCGAATATTTCCTTCGCTTCGTCGGTGTGTTGTCGTTCGTCGGTGGGGCTCAGTTGCCAGCTGGTGCGTTCGCCGGTTCGGGGTTCGGGATTCTCTACCCGGTAGTGGGCGCCTAGGCTCTGAGTGCGTGCTAAAGCCGCATGAGCGATCAACCGGGCCACTAGTAGGAGGTTTTCCAGCTCGGCCAGTGTTCGCTCATCAGCGGCCTGCGCGGTGGATGCGTCCAACCGCGCGATCGTTTGCTGCAGGGCGCTTGCCTCGCGGTACACGGCCAGTGTTTGAGTCGCAATCCGTTGTAGTTCGGGCAAGTCGATGGGTTTACCTGTCCTAGCTGCCGGCAATCGGCGACTGTCGGTGGGAGGAAGGTCGGCATGCTGGTCCGCGCTATCGGTGAGCATCGCCCGGATGGCGCGCCGGGCGAAGACCATGGCGTCCAAGAGCGAGTTACTGGCCAAGCGGTTCGCTCCGTGCACGCGCGAATTAGCGCATTCCCCGGCCGCATAGAGTCCCGGCAGGGTGCTGCGTCCCTCCAGATCGGTGAGCACCCCGCCCATCAAGTAGTGCTGGGCCGGGGTCACCGGGATCTGGTCGGCAGCAAGATCCAGCCCGCAGGCTGCTAGCCGGGCGGTGATCGAGGGGAAGCGTTTGGCCAGGAACCCGGTACCTTGCGCCGCTTCGACATGTCGTGCGTCAAGGAATACTTGATACCCAGCCAACTGCTGTGCATGGATGGCCCGGGCGATCACATCGCGTGGGGCGAGCTCGGCGCGCTCATCGATCTGGAGCATGAACCGTTCACCGGCATCATTGATCAGCCACGCACCCTCCCCGCGTACCGCTTCACTGATCATCCCGACTCCGGGATACTTCACGGGGTCCACCATGGTGGGGTGGAATTGTACGAATTCTAGATCCGAGATTGCCGCCCCCGCCCGGGCTGCCAAGGCGATCCCATCTCCGGTGGCACCTGCCGGGTTGGTGCTGCTTTGGTACAGCTGTCCGATCCCGCCGGTAGCGACCAATACCGCATCTGCGGAGCGAACCTGTTGCTGCCCATCACGCAGGTATCGCACTGCGCTGACACGTCCTTCGCGCACGCACAGTTCGGTGGCCATGGCATGGTCAATGATTTCTAGGGCTCCGGCCTCTTGTTGGGACCGGCAGGCGGCACCCAGGGCATTGACGAGCCCCTTACCGGTGGCATCCCCACCGATATGCAAGATCCGGTGCGCACTATGCGCAGCTTCCAACCCGAGCTGATAGTTCTTGGCTGGATCCCGGTCGAAGTGCACACCCAGGGCTTCAAGGCGGGTGACCAAGTCCGGGGAATCCTGGCATAGGGTGCTGACCGCGTGTGGGGCGCAATGTCCGGCTCCGGCGTTCAAGGTGTCACTCACATGGGCTTGCACCGAATCCCCACGAGAGACCCCCAGAGCAGTAAGCGCACTCAGCCCACCTTGCGCCTCACCGGTGTTGCCTGCCCCCAGCTCAGCTTTGGTCAGCAGGACCGGGTGCACCCCGTGCGACACCGCTTCCAAGGCGGCCAGCATCCCGGCCGCCCCGGAACCGATAATGAGAAGTTGCCGGGTCATGGCCGGGCAGCCAGCATCCGCTCCAAGGCGATCTTGGCATCGCCCTGGTCGCTGTCGGGCACCTGAATCCGATTAACAATCCGACCTTCGACCAGTTCTTCAAGCACCCAAGCCAGGTAGCCGGGGTGGATCCGATACATGGTGGAGCATGGGCAGATCACCGGGTCCAGACAGAAGATGGTGTGCTGCGGGTACTGCGCCGCCAACCGATTGACCATATTGATCTCGGTACCGATAGCAAAGGTAGTCGGCTCGGTGGCGTTAGCGATCGCCTTTTGGATGTAATCGGTGCTGCCAGCCTCATCCGCGGCGTCCACCACTTCCATCGGGCACTCGGGGTGCACGATCACCCGCACATTGGGGTGCTCGGCGCGCGCCTTGTCGATCTGGGCGGTGTTGAAACGCTTATGCACCGAGCAGAAACCATGCCAGAGAATCACCCGAGCATCACGCATGGTCTGCTCCGCATTGCCACCCAAGGCCTTGCGCGGGGTCCACATCGGCATTTGTTCCAAGGGCACACCCATGGCCTTCGCCGTATTCCGGCCCAAGTGCTGGTCAGGGAAGAACAGCACTCGCCGGCCCCGCTGGAAAGCCCATTCCAACACGGTCTTGGCATTCGAAGAGGTACACACCAAACCACCATTACGGCCCACGAACGCCTTCAACGCCGCCGAACAGTTCATGTAAGTGACCGGAATGACCGGGGCTCGCCCGTCATCCTCCTCGTCCTTGTACAGTTCCATCAACTCATCCCAGCACTGCTGCACACTGGGGGTATCAGCCATATCGGCCATTGAGCATCCGGCAGACAAGTTCGGCAAGATCACCGCCTGCTCAGCCTCGGAGAGCACGTCAGCGGTCTCGGCCATAAAGTGCACCCCGCAGAACACAATGTATTTCGCGTCCTTCTTGGTCAGGGCGGCATTAGCCAGTTGGAAGGAATCGCCCACAAAATCGGCGTATTTCACCACTTCGTCACGCTGATAAAAGTGCCCGAGCAGCACCACATCATCACCCAGCGTCTCCTTGGCAGCACGAATCCGAGCATCAAGTTCCGCATCACTGGCATCAATGTACTGTTGCGGAAGCTTCTGCTGTCGTGGATAATCGCCCGGAACCACATCCTGCTCTGAAGCCCCGGGACCGTAACCAGCCGGGGTATCCCACGGGTTACTCGATAAGCCTGAGGAGCAAGTCGATCCCGGCGCTTTGAGGGTCAACCGGGTGACGGTGGAGGAAAAAGTCTGTGTACTCATAGTGTGGTGTCTACTTCCAGTGGGTCATGGCCAGTACCCGCATAGCGGTACAGCCGCGGTGGTCGGTGTTGGCCCCCGGCAAGATATTCGTCGGTGGCCGCAATACTGTCGGTGGCTTTGAGTTGGCGGCGAAAGTTTGCCGGATCTAATTCCTTGCCCAAAAGCGCCTCATAGACCGAACGTAGCTGAGCGAGGGTGAAGCGCTCGCCGAGTAGCCGGTGGGCGATCTGCCCGTATTCGACTTTGTTGCGTAGCCGCCAGAGCGCGTAGTCGATAATTTCTCGGTGGTCGAAGGCCAGCTGGTTCAGTTCGCGGTCATTGACAGAGAACCAGGCAACGTTGTCGTCTTCCACGGTGGCACCAACCTGTTGTTCGGTGACGAGTGCGAAGTAGCCAATGGTCACAAGGCGTTGAGTGGGTGAGCGGTCCGGGTCCCCGAAGGTGTAGAGCTGCTCCAGATAGCTTGGACGCAGTCCCGTCGTTTCGGCCAGCGTGCGGGCTCCAGCTGCACCCAGGGATTCCCGAGCGCCCACCGGCCCACCGGGTAGTGCCCAATGCCCGGCGAAGGGCTGGCGGATGCGGCGTACCAACGGCAGCCAGAGTTCCGCCCGGCCTTGCGCGTTGGGCCGAATCCCAAAAATCACGGTGGATACGGCCAGTGCCGGCGGCATGTTCCGCCGCTCGGCAACGTTGGCGGATCCTAGGGGCAGGCTCACGGTCATCCTCTTTAGCGCGGAATATCTTGATTCACTTGAGCGGAAGTCACCCACCCAAGTCGTTAAAGTCAGTTTGACATTAACTATGACCAGATTCTACTGAAACGACGGCTGTGATCAAAGTGACATATAGTTTGACCTATGAGCTTGGATTTGAATCTTCGAGTTATTCCTGCGAACACTGAGGTCAGCGCACCGACCGTACTGCTAATCCACGGGTTCGCTTCGTCATCCGAACTGAACTGGGAACGTTCAGGCTGGGTGCGTCATCTAGCCGATCACGGGCGCAAGGTTGCCCTGATTGACCTCCCAGGGCACGGCGCTGAGCCGAACCGCTCCCCGGGCCCGTGGACACCCAGCAAGATCCGCGAGTCGATGGCTTCGGCACTGGCCGAGATCGATACTCCCATAGATATTTTGGGTTACTCCCTCGGCGCACGGCTGGCTTGGGAATTTGCTGCCAAGCACCCTGAATTGGTGCGCCGACTGGTCATTGGCGGGCCCGGCAGCCTCGACCCACTGGCGGCACTAGCACTAGATGAGGCCCGCCGGTTCGTGGCTACCGGCGAATCCATTGCTGATGAGTACACCGCGAAGGTCATGAAGATTGCCACCAATGAAGCGTCAAATGACTTTTCGGCTCTGTTCAAGCTTGTTGAGGGTATCAAGGACGAACCCTATGATCCGGGCGAGGCAGTACCGAGCACCCCGACCCTACTGGTCGCTGGCGATCAGGACGATTTGGCCACGACCATGCCACAATTGCGCCGCTTGCTCGCGCAGTCCGGGACACCCAGTGAGGTTCTCTGGCTTGCCGGACGCAACCATGCCAATGCGGTGACCAGCCGCGAGTTCAAGAATGCGACTCTAGAATTTCTGAGCGTCAGCTAAAACTACGCGCCAAAAAGACCGTCAACAGAAAGCTTGGCGACTGCGCGGAATAAGTTAATCGTCGAACGAAGCCACCTCAGCCCCAGCGAGAAGCATTCCCCCAATGCATCCCCGGCTAGTATCCACCCCAATGGAAACCAACGGCTATCTCTCTAGGTCTAGGGTGCTTCGTTCGACTTGAACTCATTATTCGACGTGAGACCGCCTTTTATCAAACCGATGTGCATTTGACTGGGCAGTTTTGCCTTACTTGAGCACTCCCTGAGTCAAGCGGTTGACTCAATTCCCTACACCGAGTCAGCATTCGTCTGCTTCGATACGCACCGGCGCCACGCAGCGTGCGCCCCACAATTAGCTAGTCAACTAGCTATTCAAACTGGCCAATGGGTTAGTCGGCCCAGCACGAAGCGCATCATTCGGACACTTCGAAACATGAAGCCAGAGCGTTACCAGAAATTTATATTCGTATGCGTCAAATTTCATGCACGCTGCGTAACACAGATCACATGACTCTTTGCTTCGGGTTCACCACGCTACTGTGAAACAGAGATGGTGACGAAGCATGAGAGTCCGTACCTGCCAGGGTCTGGATCGCACGCTCCCCGGCGCAGGCTCGGGAGACAATAATTCGGCTATGGCAAGGCTGTTAGCGATTCCTCTCGAGTTTTCAGCGAATGAGAGAATCCCCGGATGGTCTGCGTAAGATCCAACTCCTGATAGCCCTCTGTGGACTACGTGGGAAGATTCGCCTGCCGCTGACCGTAGAACCTCTTGCTGGGTAGACTCGGCCGTATGACCGCACCTGCACCGGTAAGGCCAGCTGGCAAGTTCCGTACCGCACTCTTGATCTTGCCCTGCATTTTGCTGGTCAGCGCCTGCGCAACACAACCCGTCAGCGATGAACAATTCCGTGGACTACCCGAGGGTGTGACCATCGATCAGCCGCTGCAGTCCCCACTAGTGACCTGGGGATATAAGCCCCAATCCATCACTGTTACCACTTGGGGCTCTTCGAGCTGTCCACCGAGCGCCGTCGACATGATGCTGAACAGCGAGAAGGAACTAGTCATCTCCTTTGAATCGGTCGAGGGGAGGGACTGCACCGCCGATCTGGCACCCACCACGCACGTCTTCACTTTGCCCGATGACGCACAGCATTCGCCACTGACGGTCAAAACGAGTTTGGACGGGGTTCTTGGAAGCGAAGCGACCGTGCTGAAGTAGCAACTGACCGTGACTGCGGGCTAGTGCGTAGTTCAGCTCAAGGCATCCGCGCAAAGACTGACGTTAGCTTCCGCATAATGGTGCGTAGACCAAGAGCGTGAGATCGGGGGCTTCGGCCGGTGTGAGGTTGTGCTGCTCGTAGCGCATCACGCCCTTGTCCGGGTGTCGGAATAAACGTTCACGGGTCCGGAAACCGGCCACATCACGTTCGGTCCAGATGGCCGCAAATTCGTCGGAGGCAGCCGAGACCCGAGCAACGATTCCGCTTTCTCCCGCCGGGCTGAGCCAACCCCGAGTTTCGGCGCGGAAACTCCCGACGAAACCACGGCTCTGTTCCGCCCAGTCCGGCAGCATCTGCCGTAATTGGGTGTCGGTGAATACGAGCCACAATAAGTTTCGGTCCTTCTCTTCCAGTGCGTTGATCCGCGGGTAGAGCTGCGCATAGGCCGCATTCCACCCAATGATCGTCCAGTCGGCGGCCAGTAAGAAGGCCGGGAAATCCATGGCATCCAGCAAACGCTGGAGTGCCGGGGTCATCGCCCCTGGGCCAGCCGGCCCAGATTGCCCATGCCCACCCAAGGAGAGCAGATAGGTGTTTTCCACCGGGGTCAGCCGATACAGTCTGGCCAAGGATTCCAACACTTGCCGGGAGGGGTTGATGTCTCTGGCTTGCTCCAACCAGGTGTACCAAGTGACCGAAATCCCGGCCAAGGTGGCCACCTCCTCGCGGCGCAACCCAAAGCCTCTACTTCGTCCCACATCGGGCAGGCCATGCGCGGCACGTTCGGCCCGAGCCCGACGATCCTTCAGAAACGCCGCAAGCTCATCACGGCGCCGTTGCGCGGCATCCATGCAACCCTCTTTTCCTAGTAGTACCACTACTAGTATTGACACCGTCTCGGTTCTCTGCAAAACCTGTGATGAGATTAGGGTATGACCACACTTCGTTCGCATACTGTCACCCATGGCCGCAATATGGCTGGAGCCCGCGCACTCTTCCGCGCCGCCGGCGTTAACGGCGCCGATCTGGGCAAAAAGCCGATTATCGCGGTAGCTAATAGCTTCACCGAGTTCGTCCCCGGGCACACGCACCTGCAGCCGGTGGGACGAATTGTCTCCGAAGCCATCGAAGCCGCTGGCGGCATCCCCCGCGAATTTAACACCATCGCCGTGGATGATGGCATCGCTATGGGCCACGGCGGCATGCTCTACTCGCTACCCTCACGCGATCTGATCGCCGACTCGGTGGAGTACATGGTCAACGCGCACTGCGCCGACGCGTTGATCTGTATCTCTAACTGCGACAAGATCACCCCGGGCATGCTCATGGCCGCGCTGCGCCTGAACATCCCGACCGTCTTTGTCTCCGGCGGCCCCATGGAAGCTGGCCGCGCCACCTTGGTGGACGGCACCGTACGCACCTTGGACCTGGTGGATGCCATCTCCGAGGCCGTGAATGAAAACGTTTCGGACGCCGATTTGTTGCGCATCGAAGAGTCCGCGTGCCCAACCTGCGGTTCCTGCTCGGGCATGTTCACCGCGAACTCGATGAACTGCCTCACCGAAGCCATGGGTTTGGCTCTGCCAGGTAACGGCTCCACGCTGGCCACTCACACCGCCCGCAAAGACCTGTACCAGAACGCCGGCAAGCTCGTGGTAGACATCGCCAACCGCTACTACGGTGAAAATGATGAAACCGTCCTGCCGCGCAACGTTGCCACCAAGCGGGCCTTCGGCAACGCCATGGCACTAGATATCGCCATGGGCGGTTCAACCAACACCATCTTGCACCTGCTGGCCGCAGCCCACGAAGCTGGCGTGGACTTCGGACTAGATGAAATCGATGAGGTTTCCCGCCGTGTGCCATGCTTGGCCAAGGTTGCCCCCAACGCCGCGGGCGCCGGCAAGATCTACTACATGGAAGACGTGCATCGCGCCGGCGGCATCCCAGCCATCCTCGGCGAACTGCGCCGCGGCGGTCTGCTGGATGAAACCGTACACACCGTCCATGCCAAGACCATGGGCGAATGGCTGGACGCCTGGGATATCCGCAGCGGTCAAGCCATCGAAGAATCCTTCGAGCTATGGCACGCGGCCCCGGGCGGGGTCCGCTCTTCCACCGCCTTCTCGCAGTCCGAGCGTTGGGCCGCACTGGATACCGACGCCGCAGAGGGATGCATCCGTTCGGTAGAGCATGCTTACTCCAAGGACGGCGGACTGGCCGTGCTGCGCGGCAATATCGCCGTGGATGGTGCCGTGGTGAAAACCGCCGGTGTAGATCCCTCGATCTGGACCTTCTCCGGCCCGGCAGTGGTCTGCGAATCGCAGGATGAGGCCGTGGAGAAGATCCTGAACAAGCAGGTGAAGGAAGGGGACGTGGTGGTCATCCGCTACGAGGGTCCTAAGGGTGGGCCGGGCATGCAGGAAATGCTCTACCCAACCTCATTCCTCAAGGGTCGTGGGCTGGGCAAGGCTTGTGCACTGATCACTGACGGTCGGTTCTCCGGCGGTACGTCAGGGTTGTCTATCGGGCACGTCTCCCCCGAAGCTGCCTCCGGCGGCATGATCGCACTGGTAGAAGATGGCGACATCATCTCCATCGACATTCCCACCCGCGAACTGACCTTGAATGTCTCCGAAGATATCTTGGCTGAACGCCGCGAACGCTTGTTGTCCACCACCGGATACCGCCCAGCCAACCGCGAACGCGTTGTCTCCCCGGCACTGCGCGCCTACGCCGCCATGGCGCTGTCGGCGGACAAGGGTGCAGTTCGCGATGTGGATCGCGTCGAGCGTGCACTGCGCGAAGCTGATGAGCGTGCAGCAGCACTGGAAAGCGCCCGCTAGTCACAACAAGTGCACTCGTTGAGGCTCAAACTCACCATGGCCTAGCCCATGAAGAGTCCGGCCCTTCGAGGATCAAACCGATGAATCGGTGCGATCCTCGAAGGGCCGGTTTTTCTTTATTAGGTTCGCTAACCCCAATTCAGTACCCCGTGGCATCACGGCGCGCCAGGTGCTTAGTTCTGCGCCAAGTGTATTGAAAGCTCAGGTCTTCCCGTGAGTGGAACTCCAACTGCACCGAACCGAGCCATCGCATTTCTGGTGACACAGACCCTCGGCCGCGATGGAATGCCGATCGAATCAGCTACTGATGATTGACCTTCATATTCTGTCTATTTGTTAGATAATCGTGGTCAGTCTGGCAACCCTAAGATAATCTTAAGATTCGCTCGACGTTCACTGTATATACGTCAAACGCATCGATTCTTAAGGTGTCGAACGCGATGTTTTCAATCATCACCTAAATAGGGGGAACCTTGGTGCAGTTTTGGGGGCATAATGCCCAATAAAGTTCACGGACGCCACAGGCTGTGGCGTCCGATCGGTGGACTGGTGACAGCAGCAGTGGTAATTCTGGCCGCAGGCAGTGCCGCCGCGGCTGACGAAAACACCTTTACCAGTCCTGATAACGCTGAAGTCCTCTGGATCGACGTGGAAGCTAGCAATCTCGACGCTTCGACGATCACCGGAACCATCACCAGCGATGATTTTGAGAATTCTCTTGAATTCCGCACTTCACCATCGGGTGTCACTGCGGTATTGGATCAGTTTCCGCAAGAATTTTCTCTGACCCTGTCTGCACCGGCCGAAACTTCCGCTCGACTAGCGGTCACCTTCGCCACCGCCCAGCAAGCGATTCTTTCTGAGGAAGGAACCGCGACCATCATTCCAGCCCAGAACGATCAGGAGACACCGAAACCTGAACCGACTTCTGAGCCGGATCCAGATCAGAATCAGACCGGACCAGACTCCTCAGATGACACTCCGGACAGTTCTGAAGACGGTACTCCGCACACCGGTCCCGATGAGTCGAAACAAAGCCCCGATTCTTCAGATCCACGTCACGAAGCGAAGGATCCGGGCAACCCGGTGGTAACGGGCGCATCGGTCATGTGGACGCTTGGAGCGGCTCTGGCCCTGTTGACTGTTGGCCTCGGAGTTTTGGTAATTCGTCGGCGAGGAGTCCGCAGCCATGACTAAACGACTATGGAAAACTGGCGGCGTTGCGCTCTCCGCCTCCTTGCTACTGTCCCTATTGGCGCCGGTCGCCGCGGCCGCTCCGAACGACGAATCGGAAACTTTTACCCCGCAGATTCAAGATGTCTCCGACACGGTGGGCTTCAATACACTGAATCGTCTACCGGAAATTGAGCCGGGCGTCGTGGGGACAATTCCCACTGCCGGAACCGGGCTCACTGTTGCAGGCCTCGAGGACGGGTCAGCACTGGTCCGTTTATCGGTATTTGCCAGTGACGCGGCCACGCAGGTTTCTGCTGCTGGCGCCGCGGTACTTCAGGTGCCGGGCAACAGCGAAGCATCGACCACCATCTTGGTGCCGGTGAGTAACGGGCACATCCCGGTCAGCGCCTCCGCGCAAGCCAAGGTGCGCGTAGAAGTTTTGGCTTCCTTCGCCGCCGATAACCAAACCCCGGGTGCAACTATTGCATTGCCCGAGGCGGTCAAGCGTGCCGAGTCGATCAATGAATTGGGATTTGATCAGCTTCCCACCACCGCAGAAGAACTTAGCGTGGTCGGCATCGGCGGAGTTCCCAGCCAGGATGTTCGCGCGGTTTATGTGACGGCGAACTTGCAGCTGGAGCAGGCCGGAACCGTGACCATCTCCGGTCAGGACCTTGCACTACCCGCGGGCCAGAGCATCATCACCACCATCGCGATGGTGAGCGAAGCCGGAACCATTGAAATCAGCTCGAACGTTGCTGGTCATTTACGCCTTGATGTCACCGGTTGGGTTGTGGGATCCGCGCAAAATGTCAGCTCGGCGAACTCCACTGGTAGCTACGTCCCCACCGCCGAGGCGCAGTGGACTAGTGGTCAGGTGTCCGCCGAAGCACCGACCACTGTAGAGATCAGCGGTCACACCACGCGCGCACAGGCTCTAGCACTGGTCTCGGCCGAACCGACCGAAGGCGCTATGCGCTCCTTTGTGAATGTTGGTCAGGAGGCTTCGGGTCGTAGCCGAGGAGTTCTGGTCGATCCCGAGCTGGGCGCGCTGCCACAGATCGAATTGGTTGAAGTCTCCACCACGCAGGCCGCGCTGAGCGTGCAAGGTTCCAGCGTTGATGTCAACGTGCTGGCGTTGGGTGACATTGTCGGAGAGACCACGAACACTGCCGGGGATACCGCGGTAGAGATTCAGGCCCCCGAGTCGGTGGATCTAGGCGCGGAGGGTGAAGTACTGCTGCAGGGCTCAATCTCCAGCAATGCCCCGGTTTCTCGGGTCGAACTACACGGTAACGGTCAATACATTGGCACTGCCGCGGTTCGCTACTCGCCCGAAGGCGCGAACTGGCAGTTCCGCACCGCTGCCCCACAGGAAGGGGAAATCAGCTACTCGGCAACGGCTATTGCCCGTGATGGGAGCAAAGCCAGCGCGGAGACCAAGGTCCAGGTAACCATCCCCGACGAGGATCTGACGGTTATCTCCCCGGATGTCGTCATCGTGGAAACCGACGAACTTGACGGCTACTCCGAGGGAACGTTCCGCTTCGGCACCGAGCCTGAGTTGTCCCCCGGAGATGTTCTGGTGGCAGATGCCTCGCAGGCCACTCCCGAAGGCGCGCTGGGCCGAGTAACTTCCATTCAGCAAACCGATGAGGGTTGGCTTGTAGAGACCGAGGAAGCCACCCTGACCGATGTTTTCTTGCAGGCTGATAACGAAAGTAGCACGGCTGCGTTCACCGAAGGCACCGAGCTGATCGCTCCGGAAGGCGATCAAGGCTTCGAGGTCATCGACGAGGGTGTCCCGAACGCGGAACTGATCGAAGTTGAGGAAAGTGCTCTGGCACCGGGCTCGGGGCGAAGCAACTTGGTGCAGCCTGCCGAGACTACGCAACAAGATTCCCTCAAGAGTGAGTACAAGCTAAGCGGCAAGGCAGAACTAGCCTTCACCAAGGGTAATGAATCGAAGAGAATCGACCTGTCTTTCGCCTCGGACGGAACCAAGGAAGAGGCTATTGAGGAGGTTAAGTCCTCCGGTGGCATCTCCTTCGTCGGTGAAGTTGAGGCCATGCTTGGTCTGGAAACATTGTTGAAGGTCGAGATCAAGTGGAGTTGGGGCATTCCACGAGGCGAACTGACGCACTTCAAGTCTGTTTTCAAGGGTAGTTTTAAGGCAGGATATGAGGCTGCAGTATCCGGCACATATTCCGAAGAACTATCTTATGAAATCACCAAGCTCAAGGGTGCACCTGTCACAGTGATGGTTGGACCGGTTCCGGTTGTTCTCGTGCCAGGAGCCTCTCTCAAAGCCATTGGCAACCTTGATGCCTCGGTGAGTTTCTCCTACGGACAAGAATTCAATCCGACCTTCGAATACGGCGTGGAATACAAGGATGGATCGTGGAATCCGGTTCGCGCCCCGGGCCAAGGAGAGCCTCAGGAGCCTGCCCAATGTGTTGGCTGGGGTAGCAATGTCAAGGCTTCAGGTGAGGTCTCCGGGCAAGGCGGTTTGGAGTTGTCTGTCGATGTGAAAATCTTTGGCTGGGCAGGTCCGAAAGCTTCGGTGTCTGCTGAGGGTAAGTCCACTTTCAATGTCACCTATGATGGCGCCAAAGACGAACTCAGTGCAGCCCTGACTAACGCACTCGTGCTGGCCGCCGCACTCAAGGTCGATGCCAAGATTAAAATCATTGGCGTTGAGATCGGTGAAGAATGGGAGATGGCACGGCTTGAACGCGTCTATGAACTGAACCATGAGCTACCCATTCAGTTGGACTTGTGCGCCAACGAGCAGCCCAGCCCAAATCCGGACGATGAGGATGACGACGGTGAGGAAGCCGCCGACTCGCTACTAGAGGGACAAGTCACCGACGCGGCCACCACCGAGCCACTTACCGACGTGCAGTTGAGCTTCAAAGACAGTCAGGGCGAAACCCATAACGTTACCCCTGATGCACAGGGTAAATACTCGGTAGCCTTGGCCTATGGCCAAGTATTTGTCAGCGCCACTGCCGATGGGTACATCCCGTACTCGCGAACCATTGCTGTTCCCGAAGGCGAAACGCGAACCCTAGATATTCAGCTCTCCCGGGAACTGGAAAGCACGCAGTACCGTGCGGTACTGACTTGGGGTGCCGAACCATCGGATCTGGACTCGCATTTGATCGGTGTGGACTCCGAACACGACTACCACGTGTACTACGGTAGGAAACAAGCCTATGACGCGAACTGGGAAGAAATCATTGCTGAATTAGATGTCGATGATGTCACCTCCTACGGGCCGGAAACAACAACTTTTGATGTGACCAGCACCGGTGATTACACCTTCTTCATTCACAATTACAGTGGTTTCCCATCGCTTGCGGCGTCCGGCGCAAATGTGGCGCTCTACCAGGGCAATAACAAGATTGCCGATTTTGATGTTCCAGCTGGAGACGAAGAACTATACTGGAATGTCTTCAGAATCCAGAATGGCCAGCTGGTCATTCTGAACAATCTGTCCGATGAACCAGGCATCAGCGGTGCGGCGGGTACCACCCAACGTATTGCTGAACCAGGGTTGATCACTGAGGAACTGCTCGATCAGACGCAGGACGAGATCCAGCGCAGCAACAAGTAGATCTTCAATATGATCCGTGGTTGGCAAAGCCAGTTCTTTGCCAACCACCTCGCCCAGGGTATGACCTCAGGAGTCCACTGAGGTCATACCCTGGGGCGTTTAATCTTGGATTTCTGTGCTCGGCTTCGACAGCAATCACAGTCAGCTACCTCCGGGGGCAGGCAGTCTCTTCCGCGCTGCCGAGCCTCGTGGTGTCAGTAGCAGCAAGTCCTTGTCCTAATATCCACAGTCAGTCCCCATGAAGACATGACAAGACGTGGTTCCACGAGCTGCGCCCCTATCAACAAGGTTCCGCACTACTTCCTACTCATGCTCGATACTTAAAACTTAGCCGCAATTATTCGCCTTCGGTATTCAACGAAGGTATGCGCTGGAGGCAAACCGCGCCGTGCAGCGGGTCTCCTTGGCCGGGCTCCACAGACTCCGTAAGGATGCGAAACCCCTCAATCGACACCACACCCGTGAATTGCACCCGAGGAATTTCTGCAAGTCCTCCCCAAACCCTATGCGCTGCCCTAGGCTGGAGCCACCGCAACATCCCGCACAATTCCACGTTGCTCCACAAACAAGCCAAAAACTCGGCATCAACAATTGGTTCTCACAAGCACTTGACACCGGCTGAGATTCGGAGCACACTGATCGTATACGATTTGATGTACGACGGAAGTGGGAGAATCAATGAGCACCTCGGTTTCGGTTGACGAGACGACCTTCAGCCAGGCAGGTAAGGTCCTGGCCGTACACCTGTCCTACTCCTCGCGGGCAACACAGCGTGGACGCACCCCGAAGTTCCCTAGCTACTTCATGAAGGCCTCCTCTTCGCTCGCCGTCTCCGGTTCCACCGTGGAACGTCCAGCGGGCACCGAACTGCTGGCTTTTGAAGGTGAAATTGCCTTGATCATTGGCAAACCAGCCCGCCGCGTATCCGTCGAAGACGCCTGGAGCTACGTTGGCTCGGTCACCGCCGCCAACGATCTGGGTGTACATGACATCAAGTACGCCGACAAGGGTTCGAACATCCGATCCAAGTCCGGTGACGGCTACACCCCAATGGGTCCAGTTGCTCTCGACGCAGCCGACATCGATCCCGCCAAGCTGCGTGTGCAGACCTGGGTCAACGGCAAGCTAGTGCAGGATGCCGACACCTCCGAACTACTCTTCTCCTTCGCCACCATCGTGGCCGACCTTTCCCAGCAGATGACCCTGCTGCCAGGTGATGTCATCCTCACCGGCACTCCAGCTGGTTCCTCCGTATTCTTCCCTGGCGATGTGGTTGAAGTTGAGGTGACCGACCTAGTAACCGGTGCCAGCACCGGCAAGCTGAAGACCACCGCAGTGGAAGGCAACACCGCATTTGCCGCATTCGGTAACCAGCCAAAGGTCACCGAAAAGGACAAGGAAGACGCTTACGGAGACCGCGAGTCCGCCGGTCTAGAACCAGTGGTCACCGGCAAGTCGGTACTCACCGATGAGGTGCGCGCCAAGCTGGGCGCCGTAGCTACCGCTACCCTGTCTGCCACCCTGCGCAAGCTGGGCCTGAACAACGTGAACATCGAAGTACCCGGCTCAACCAAGGGCATGAAGCGCGTCATCGGAACCGCCCGCACCCTACGCTACGTACCGAACCGCGAGGACCTGTTCAAGTCCAAGGGCGGCGGCTACAACATGCAGAAGCAGTCCATTGACTCGCTGGGCGACGGCGACATTCTCGTCATGGAAGCTCGCGGTGAAACCGGTTCGGCCACCTTAGGTGACATCCTCGCGCTACGTGCCCAGACTCTTGGTGCCGCCGGCATCATCACCGATGGTGGGGTTCGCGACCTGGAGGCTGTCACCGGCCTAGAAGTCCCGGTCTTCTACAACGGTGCACACCCAGCGGTACTGGGACGCAAGCACGTGCCATGGGACAGCGACATCACCGTGGCTTGCGGTGGCGTCACCGTACAGCCGGGTGACGTGATCGTGGCCGACTCCGATGGCATTGTGGTCATTCCACCACACTTGGTCGCCGAGGTAGCCGAGGCAGCGGTAGCCACCGAAATGAGCGACGAATTCATCTTCGCCATGGTGCAGCGCGGCCACATCATCGAGGGCCTGTTCCCGATGAACGCCGAGTGGAAGGCTAAGTACCAGGCTTGGCAGGATGCCGGTAAGCCTGATCTGGCCAGCTGGGAAGTCTAATGACCCCCTCAAAATCCGAAGCAGCTTACGCGATCGTCTCCGAACGGATCAATAACGGGGCTTACTCCCCAGGTTATCGACTCGTGCTGGGGACTATCGCCGAAGAGCTGGGCTGCTCGGTGGTTCCGGTGCGTGAAGCAATTCGCCGGCTGGAAGCCGAAGGTCTAGTGAACTTCACCCGCAATGTCGGAGCCACCGTGGCTCAGCTCGATGGCACCTTGTATCTGCACACCATGCAGACCCTGGCGGTCATCGAACCGGCGGCCACCGCCTTGGCCGCCCCGCTGATGACCGATCAGATGCTCGCCCGAGCCCATGAGGTCAACAAACAGATGCGCCAATCACTGGTTGATTTCAACCCGCTGGCCTTCACCAAACTGAATACCGAATTCCACGAACTGCTGTACTGCAACTGCCCCAACCCGCATATTTTGGATCTGGTCCATCGCGGGTGGCGGCGCCTGGCAGCCATGCGTTCGAGCTCCTTCTCACACATCCCGCACCGGGCAGCCGAGTCCGTCGAGGAACACCAGCAGCTGCTGGATCTACTCGATGCCAAGGCCCCTGCCAACGAAATCGAGAAGGCGGCCAGGGTCCACCGCACCAACACGCTCAACGCGTACCTGTCGGCTGCGGGCATGGAACCCTCGGCCATCTAGTTTCACTGAAGCAAAAAAAACTTTCTAAGATTCACCGAAGCGAAAGGAACATCCCTCAATGAGCAAGCACTTTGTCCCGGAGAACCTGCCCAGCAAGATTCAGCACTACATCAACGGTGAATTCGTTGATTCCATCGGTGGCGAAACCTTCGAGGTTTTGGATCCAGTAACCAACAAGCCCTACGTGAACGCCGCCGCCGGCCAGAAGGCTGACATCGACGCCGCCGTCGCCGCGGCCACCGAAGCTTTCAAGAACGGCCCATGGCCAAAGATGAAGCCACGCGAGCGCGCCAACGTGCTGTACAAGATCGCTGATGCCGTAGTGGCTCAGGAAGATCGCCTGGCCGAAATGGAAACCTTCGACACCGGCCTGCCGATCACCCAGGCTCGTGGCCAGGCCCAGCGTGCCGCAGAGAACTTCCGCTTCTTCGCCGATTTGATCGTTGCGCAGCACGACACCGCATTGAAGGTGCCAGGCAGCCAGCTGAACTACGTGAACCGCAAGCCTATCGGTGTGGCCGGGTTGATCACCCCCTGGAACACCCCGTTCATGCTTGAATCCTGGAAGCTCGCACCATCGATCGCCTCGGGCTGCACCGTGGTGCTCAAGCCCGCAGAATTCACCCCACTCTCGGCCAGCCTCTGGGCCAAGATCTTTGAAGATGCCGGACTGCCTAAGGGCGTGTTCAACCTGGTCAACGGCATCGGCGAAGACGCCGGTGACGCACTGGTCAAGCACCCAGACGTGCCACTGATCTCCTTCACCGGTGAATCCTCCACCGGTCAGCTGATCTACCGCAACTGCGCCGAGAACCTCAAGGGCATGTCCATGGAACTGGGCGGCAAGTCCCCAGCCATCGTCTTTGACGATGCCGACTTTGACGCTGCGATTGACTCCACCCTGTTCGGTGTTTTCTCGCTGAACGGTGAGCGTTGCACCGCCGGTAGCCGCATCCTGGTTCAGCGTGGCATCTACGATCAGTTCGTTGAGGCCTACGCAGCCCGTGCCAAGAACATCAAGGTGGGCGATCCACACGATCCAGCCACCCAGGTTGGCGCACTGGTTCACCCAGAGCACTACGACAAGGTCATGAGCTACGTCGAGATCGGCAAGTCTGAAGGCCGTCTGGTGGCCGGTGGCGGTCGCCCAGAGAACCTGCCAGAAGGTCAGGAAAACGGCTCCTACGTGGCTCCAACCGTGTTCGCAGATGTCTCCCCAGATGCCCGTATCTTCCAGGAAGAAATCTTCGGCCCCGTCGTGGCGATCACCCCGTTCGACACCGAGGAAGAGGCTCTGGAGCTGGCCAACAACACCAAGTACGGTTTGGCCGCTTACCTGTGGACCAATGACCTGAAGCGTGCCCACAACTTCGCCCAGAACATCGAGGCCGGCATGGTGTGGCTCAACTCCCACAACGTGCGTGATCTGCGCAGCCCCTTCGGCGGCGTGAAGGCCTCGGGCTTGGGCCACGAGGGCGGCTACCGCTCCATCGATTTCTACACCGACCAGCAGGCTGTTCACATCACCCTCGGTGATGTTCACACCCCGAAGTTCGGCGCCTAACTTACCCACCATTCCTGCTTGCAAAGGAGCAACATCATGAGCAACGAAATCCCTAAGCCTTCAGTTCCAGCGCCGGATATCCTGCGCTGCGCCTACATGGAAATTGTCGTCACCGACTTGAAGAAGTCCCGTGACTTCTACGTTGACGTACTGGGTCTGCATGTCACCGAGGAAGATGACAAGCGTATCTACCTGCGTTCCTTCGAAGAGTTCATCCACCACAACCTGGTGCTGACCGAAGGCCCAATCGCCGCAGTGGCCGCATTCTCCTACCGTGTTCGCACTCCAGAGGACGTGGACAAGGCCGAGGCTTACTACAAGGAGCTGGGCTGCCGCACCGAGCGTCGCAAGGACGGCTTCGTCAAGGGTATCGGCGACTCGCTGCGCGTGGAAGATCCGCTGGGCTTCCCGTACGAGTTCTTCTTCGAGACCGAGCACGTTGAGCGTCTGCACATGCGCTACGACCTGTACTCGGCCGGTGAGCTGGTCCGTCTGGACCACTTCAACCAGGTCACCCCGGACGTGCCACGCGGCCGCAAGTACATGGAAGACCTAGGCTTCCGCGTCACCGAGGACATCAAGGACGACAAGGGCACCACCTACGCCGCCTGGATGCACCGCAAGGGTACCGTGCACGACACCGCACTCACCGGTGGCAACGGCCCACGCATGCACCACGTGGCCTTCTCCACCCACGAGAAGCACAACATCATCCAGATCTGTGACAAGCTCGGCGCACTGCGCATGTCCGACCGCATCGAGCGCGGCCCAGGCCGTCACGGCGTGTCCAACGCGTTCTACCTGTACATCCTGGATCCAGATGGCCACCGCGTGGAAATCTACACCCAGGACTACTACACCGGAGATCCAGACAACCCAGTCATCACCTGGGATGTGCACGATAACCAGCGCCGCGACTGGTGGGGCAACCCAGTTGTTCCTTCTTGGTACACCGAGGCCTCGCTGGTGTTGGACCTGGACGGCAACGTGCAGGAAATCGTTGAGCGCACCGATGACTCGGAGCTTGACGTCACCATCGGTGCCGACGGTTTCTCCTACACCCGTGCTGGCGACGAAGATGGCGCCTACCACGGTGAAGCAGCTAAGGGCTTCAAGCTGGGCAACCAGCTCTAAACCCACGCTAGCCGGCTAACGGTTTTCTTAGCCCGGTGTGCTGGTACCAAGGTTCTTCCCTGATCCTTGGCCACCAGCGCACCGGGCTTTGGCTATTCCTTAGAATAATACACAAGTATTGGCGGTTCCCGGCATTTATTGTGCACCTCCAAAGGAACGAAATAGTCGACGTAATCAGCTGGGGCTTCCGGGTGTGTACGCCCTTGCTGGCATCCCGGCTCGACTCCCCCATGATCCGTCCGCGCGCGACTAGCGCGTTTGTGTTTGACGACACTTTTCCCATGTTCTCGTGTGAAACATCTGCAAACCTTATAGGATTTCCGGTTAATGACCGCGACCCAAAGGATCGGCTTGATATTGGTTTCCATGGTCCTGATCGCCGTCCCCGGAGCAAGTGTCATATTCGTTGTCGGAAGGGCTTTTAGCCAGGGTCGCGCCAACGCACTAGCAAGTGTTTTCGCTAACGCCATTGGATGCTTTTCTGCGGGAGTCGCCATTGCCTTTGGCCTCGGCCCGTTGCTTGAACGCTCTGAGCTGCAGTTCCAGCTGATCAAATGGGCCGGCATCCTGTACCTGAGCCATCCGGGCCACAGCCGTTCCTGACGCATTGAGAAGACCGGCCTCGAACACCACTAAAGATGGTTCGAGGCCGGTCTTCTACATTCCTAGATTGCCATCCCACATATCCCTAATGGTTCATGGAACAGGCATCACATATTGGTTCTAGATCATGGTTCGGATCCCGGTCCATTTCCCAGGCCACATAGGATAGCTCGCAACTATGGCACTGAATCCAGGTCTGTTGCGCATCGCTGACTTCGGTGTGCGGATCCGGCATTCCGGTTTTCACCGGTTCGGGCCTCAGGACAAGCAATGTCGCATAAAGTACCGCGGCAATCACCAGGGTCACCAGGGCAGGGACGGCACTAAATACGGGAGGAACTCCCGGAATCTCGGCCACTGCAATACCGGCACCGGCCGCAATAACCCACACCAGTAGTCCCAAGGTGAACTTGGGTAGTCGTCCGGCCCGAAATTCCGGGCCCACCCGACGGTCCTTCGGAACCATCACATAGTGCGTCAGTGCGACGGTAGCCCATCCCACGAGGAAGACACCCTGCCACGTTAGCGCCCGCTCCAAATAGCTGAAGACATTGGTGAGCATCAATAAGAAGACCAGTGTGCCAATGAGCAGGATCCAGATGGCTCGGTGAACTCGTTTTCCAGTCACCCCTGTCCAAATGCGGTTCCAATTCGTTGAAGCCTGGTAGAAGTTTAACGAATTGATACGAATCTGCGATACAGCGATGAATACCCTACCTAATAGCCCCGAAGCTCCCAGGATCGCAATCACCACGCCGGCTTCCGCCGTTGCCTCATTCGGAACGACGGTGCGGACCAGGAAGATTCCGGCCACCCCGTTCACTAGGAAGAGGAAAAAGTAGAAAACCGGTCCGAAGGAAACGACGGTATGGAATTTCTCATCTTCGATTTTGCCGAAACGAGCGAAATCTTGGGTAGTCGGCAGCAACAGCCAAACCCCCATGTACAGGACGAAGCCGAGCAGCCAGCCGGGGTAGGCGCGAGCCTCCTCGGGAACGATCCCAGCAAAGTCCATCCAGCCCTGGGAGTCGTAGTTCACCGCAGTCAGAACCAGAACGAGAATCAAACCGAGCCCGTAGAAGGGCAGCAGAATCCCGTTCATCCGGCCCATCCAAGTCTGCACGCCGCCAAGCATCAGCGGCAGCATGGCCACCACCACAATCGCGTACCAGATGCGGATATCCCAATCCGGGGTGTAGTACTGAAAGGCGACCGCCAGCGTGCTACTTTCAAAGACCGCGTAGTACACGGTATTGGCGCTGACCAAAAACGCGGTCAGTAGGGCGCCCACGGTGCCGAACATCCGCCGGGTGAGCATGGCGCTATTCAGGCCGCTGCGGATCCCCCAACGGGTAAAGATGCCTCCCATAATCGAATAGGTCACGACACTGAGCACGATTGCGATCACCGCGTTGACGCTGCCGTACAGGCCGGCCACCAGTGCTCCATAGAAAATCCAGATCATGGCGCTGAGCAGTGACCAGTACGACATGGTGAGTTGCCAGCGTCCAATCCGAGCGGTGATTGGCACCATGTGATTGCTATAGTCGTTGGCCCGCTGAGCCGCAACCACCTGTGGATCATCGGTGGAACGCGACTTCATTTCGGGGAGGGTGGAGTGAATTATTCGCGACATCGGTCGCTCCTTGCCAGAAATGGGCATCCGCGAACATGAACCCGGTGCGAATGTGGGTGAGGGGCTGCATCTGGCCCTCTGGTGCGATGCAGCAAAAAGGTCGCCAAGTGATGACTTTCCCCGCAACGTCCTCATTGAGCATGCGGTCAGTACATACGTCGGCCGGTAGAGGTTTATGCCAGCTAGTGGGCAACCTGGCTGTATCCGGTACTGCCCTCATTTTTTGGGCGGTAGTGGCTCAGCTCACTCATCAGCGCGTCATGCGGTGATGCAACATCAGATATCCCCATCGATACCTGGAAAAGAAAACTTTGCGCTGCTCGCCGTGACTGAACGACGTAGCGAGAAATACTTTGCGGCTGCTTAGCAGCCGGTGCTGGTTTCCGCCTCACCTCTGTGAGGCGGAAACCGTAACGGGTCCCGTTACCGGGTCAGTTTGCGCATCACGGTATGCACACCGACCACTCCGTTGACCATTTGGGTCACCCGCACATCGGCGGCAATCGAACACAGGCTGTAGGCTTCCGATTCTTCCAACCCTTCGGTAACCAGCCAGTTGACCATGTCATTGACCGCGTCGTGGGCGGCGACCTCCAGGGTCTGGCCGAATCCGGTGGAGATGAACTCCGTTGCGGTTTCGGCTCGTGGGGTGCTTAACCCTGCGCCCGGGACCAGACTAAAACGCAAGCGGACATGTTCGGCCGCGGTCTCGATGGCCGTCTGGTTGACTTCCCCGTCCCCCTGCACCGCGTGGGCGTCCCCGCAGAAGAACCCGGCCCCCTCGCGGAAGACTGGAAGGGTCAGCTGGGTTCCGGCGACCAGGGCGGACAGATCCATATTCCCGCCGAAAGGGCCGGGTTCCACGGTGGAGATCACCTCATCGGACTCCGGGGCCACCCCCATGATCCCCAGGAACGGTTTCAAGGGGATCCGCACCGGACCGAGGGTGGTGCTCATGGATTCGCGGTCCAGCTCAAAGTGCCGGATCATGCCTTGGCCAAAGCGTTCGCGCAGTACGCCGCGACCCCGAGGATTTTCCACCACGAGGTTGAAGCCATGTGCGGCGGGAATCACTTCGAGGATCTCCACCACCAGTCCATCCCCGGGATTGGCACCACGAACATGAATGGGTCCGGTGAGCGAATGCGGTCCCAAGGCCTGGGGAAAACCCGCCTTGATGGCAGCAAAATCACCGATTTGAGTCAGCGGTGTGACCCGATTGCCCCAGTGAGCCCAGGTGGAGAGCACCACTTCGTCTCCCGGATCGATCCACAGCGCCGGGGGTGCGTTCGGGTCGATCCGACCCACCGTGACCGTAGCTTCCGTGGCAGGAAGCTCATGGATCTTCCCGACCACCTCCGCAGAGGTCACTTCCCACCTGCCACTACGTCTTCGGTGTGCGGCACTTCTTCCTGGCGGATTGAGGCCAGCAGATGCTCCACCGCGCTGGTCGCGCCCTTCTTGTTATTGGCGAAGAGGATTCGGGCAAATTGTGCCCCGAGGTAGGGGTGGAACCCCATTTCGTAGAGGGTGTGAAAATCCCGCTCCTCGATGGCCTTACGCTCATCCTCCCGTAGTGGGTACCTATCCAGGACTTGGGCTTCGTCGATTTCGAATTCGGTGCGCAACTCGGCGCTCCATTTCAGGTCCTGCACCAGATCGTGTGAAACCAGGGCCAGGTTAATCTTTCCCAAACTCATTTTCACCCCTCCTAACCGGCGACCACGGCGGTGTTCATATTCCAGCTCACCGCACCAATTCCGCAGCGCCACTTATCCCAGGCCGTGTAGCCCAGCACGTCGCATTCCTTCTCGCCAATGGCACCCATGACCACAATCCAGCTCAGCAACTCACCGGTGCCATGGTTCCCGGCACCTTCCATCTTTTCCACCGTGGCTTCGGTCAATACCTTGGAGTGATCCCCGTCAGCCAGCAATCCCAGGAACCAGTTATCGAACTCCTCATCAATCCAGAAGTCACGCTTTCCACCGGGCTCGTGGCTCAATCCTCCGGTGGCGAATAGACCCACCCGCAGTCCCTCGGGAAGATCATTTTTGATCACGTCGGCCAATTCTTGACCCACCTGATAGCAACGGTTCTGATCTGGTACCGGTGGCACGGTCACATTTTGCAATATCGGGATAATCGGCACCCCGGCCAAGTCGATTTCGGTTTTCTTCACCGGCACCGAAATATTGTCATCAAAATTCAGATTCTCGCGCGTGGCCGTGGCGCGCACCCCACGATGGTTCAGGCCATTGAAGACCATCTCGGCCAGGTCGGCACGCCCGGGTACGGCGTAATCGCCGCAGTTGAGCCAATCCCTGAAGAACTCGGCCGGACCGCTATGCACCGGTGCCATCCCAATGACAAAGTCAGGGTATTCCCGGATACGATTATTGGCCATATGGTCATTAGCGACCATAATCAACACATCCAGATCGGCTTCGCGGATCTGCCGGGCGATCTCCCCATAGGCGCGGGTGACGATACGGCGCGAGTCCTCGGGTGCTTCATCGAATAGGCCCAAGAGGCCCGGAGCATGACTGGCGGCGACCGCCAGAACTATTTCTGCCATGACTATCTCCTTAGATTTTCAAAGGTGTGTTCCTGCCGTGGGCAGGGCGGAATTATTTGGTGCTGCCGGCGCGCAGCCGTGCGGTTTCTTCCGAGAGGACCTCGAAGGTGTCCGGGTCGATGGCCACTCCGTAGTTGGTGCGTGCCGCATCCAGGGACACCACTTCCTGGCGCACATCGCGGGCCACCAGTTCGGCGGGGCGCAGGTGCGGGTGACCGAAGCCGCCGCCACCGCTGGCGGTGACCTCAAAAACGTCTCCCTTGTTCAGCGTGTAGAAGGAGTTCGTTTCTACGGCTACAGGTTCGGCTTCGCCCTGGGCCAGCGTCAATTTTTGGACAATTCCGGGCTGCCCACCGAGCAAACCGTAGGGAGCGGTTTCTGGCATGAACCCGCTGCCGTAGGTGGCGCAGGAAATTTTATCGGCCAGCACCTTCCAGCGGTAGCGAACTCCCAGGCCGCCACGCCATTGTCCGGCGCCGGCACTGTCTTTCAGGTATTCCAGCTCTTCGAGCAGGTAGGGGGTGTCCAGTTCGTGGAGTTCCGGGTCTGGAGTGCGCAACCCGCCCAAGGTATTGGCCGGTGACAGGTGGTCCCAGCCGTCAAAACCCTCGGTGGCACCGCTGCCGCCCTTCCCCAGGAAGTGCAGGTCTCCGAAGGGACGGCCGGTGCGCGGGTTCACCCCCATGGTGGCCGGGGTGCACCAGCGCGCCCAGCCGGCGTGAGCCCGGCTCGGGATGGCCTGGGCCAACGCCAACCAGACGGCACCGGCGATGGTTTCGCAAGTGGGAACGGTGCAAGCTGCTACGGGTGCCGGTTCCAGCGGGTTCACGATCGAACCGGCTGGGGCGATGAGCTCAAGTGGTTCGATGGCTCCGCTGTTGTAGCGGATATCCGGATCCATTGCTCCGAAAAGTGCCAAGTGTGCCGAGGCCACCGTATTGGCCAGCGGGCTGTTGATAAAGCCTGCGGCCTGCGGATCGCTGTCGCTGAAGTCGAAGATCATTTTCGAGCCCTGAACCTTGATGGTCAACGCAATCTGATAGGCCCGGTTCTTCTCGATGCCGTCGTTGTCCACCAGGGCGTGTGAACTGTAGTGACCATCGGGGATCTGCTCGATTTCCTTCCGTACCTGACGGGCACTGGCGGCAAGTAGTTCGTCGCTGGCTTGTTCGATGGTGCTCGGTCCGTACTTTTCAAGCAGTCCGTGCAGCCGGCGTTCGCCAATGGCGGTTGCGCCAATCTGACAGTTCAACACGCTTTCCACCAGGGAACGCATGCGCACATTTCCGAGAATCATTTCCCAGGCATCCCTGCGTAGTTTGCCCTCGGCAATAATCTTGGTCGGCGGGATCCGAATCCCCTCGTCGTGAACATCGGTGGCCGCCGGGTTGAACCCGACGACTCCCCCGCCGCCCACGTCGGCGTTGTGCCCCTTGGTCATCGCCCAGAATTTCAGTTCGCCTTCCCAAAAGACCGGACGGGTAATCGTAATGTCGGGCAGATGAGAGCCGCCGTTGAATGGATCATTGTGGATAAAGACATCGCCATCCTGCACATCCCCTACGAAAAATTCGGCAATGGCGCGCTGGGCAAAGGGAGTGGCGCCGCCAATCACGGGGATGTAGTGGGTCTGAGCCAGCAGTCGGCAATCGGCACTGAAAATCGAGGTGGCAAAGTCACGTGCTTCCACGAAAATTGGGGAACGCGAGGTGCGCAACATGGTTTGCCCAATTTCGCGGGTGATTCCGTCAAGGGCATTTCCGATGACCGCTACAAGGATTGGATCCGTGTTGGTCTGTGTCGGTGTCTGGGTCATGGCTATTGACTCCTTCAAAAGATTAGTTGGTTGGCTCGATGAGGTAATTGCCTTGGGCATCGACGGTTAATCCGTAGCCCTTGACCAACACCACGGTGGTAGTGGGTTGTTCGATAATGGCCGGACCAGCAACATAGTTGCCACGGCGCAAGGCCAGGCCGTCAAATGTTGGCACCTCGATCTGTTCCCCGCCAAATACTGCGAGGCGGGGGCCCTTGGCTGCGGCTTGCGGATCCGCGCCGGCAGGTTCGTCATCTTGCAGAACCGGCTTGTCGGTGCGCCCCAGTGCGGTCAGACGCAGGTTGATCAGTTCAGTTTGTTCACCGGGCATTGAATAACCATTCAGTGCCTCGTGGTGCGCTTCGAAATCTGCCACCAGCTTGAACAGGTCTTCCTCGGTCAGCGATTCATCGAAAGCAAGCTCAACCTCGATTTCATCGAATTGTCCGATGTAGCGCAGGTCGGCCGAGAATACCAGTTCGATATCTTGTTCCTGGACCTTCTCGGAGCGCAAGGTGTCAAGAGCCTCGGTGCGCATTTCACGGAAGACGGCGCTGACCTTGTCTACTTCGAGACCCGCGATATCGGAGACGAAGGTTCGGGCATACATATGCTTCAGGTCAGTGAGTAGGGTTCCCACCGCACAGAAGACCGAGGATTCACGCGGGACGATCACCTGGCCGATACCCAATTCCTGGGCAATGGCCACCGCATGGATCGGTCCGGCTCCACCGGCCACCACTAAGGTGAACTCTCGGGGATCATATCCTCGTTTGACCGACACCTCATTGATGGCCTCAGCCATGGTGGCATTGACCACCCGGAAAATCCCCTCGGCAGCGGTCAGTAGATCCAGACCCAGTGGTGTACCGACCTTGTCCATTATCGCGCTGCGGGCCGCTTCAACGTCCAAGTCGAATGCACCGTCACCAAACATGGTGGGATTCAGGTACCCCAGGACGAGGTCGGCGTCGGTGGAGGTGGGGTTGGTGCCACCGCGACCGTAACAGGCCGGCCCCGGGTTTGCGGTGGCACTTTGCGGGCCAACCCGCAGAATGCCACCGGAGTCTACCCAGGCCAAGGAGCCGCCCCCGGCTCCGACCGTATGAATATCCAGCATCGGTAGCGCCACCCGGTATCCACCAATTTCGCTGTCGCTGGTCAGCAACGGTTCCCCATCACGCACCAGGGCCACATCGAAACTGGTGCCGCCCATATCTACGGTGATCACGTTCTGCGAGCCGTGACGGCGCGCATACTGCAAGGCGGCTTCGGGGGCTGCCGCCGGACCGGACATCAACGCATTAACCGCCATGTCGCTGGCCACCTGCGGGGACATGACCCCGCCATTGGACTGTACGATCAGCAGGGTACCGGCAAAGCCACGATCGGTGAGTTTCTTTTCGATATTGGCCAGGTAACCTCGCAATTTGGGTCCCACAAAAGCGTTGAGCGTGGTGGTGCTGTGTCGTTCATAGGCCCTAATCTGTGGCAGCACATCGCTGGAGAGGGTGATGAAACGTCCTGGAAGTTCTTCAGCCAAAATTTCGGCGGTACGCTGCTCATGGCCGGGGTCTAGGAATGACCAGAGGTAGGAAACAGCTATCGACTCCACCCCGGTTTCACGGAAGTGTGCGGCTACTTCGCGTACCCCAACTTCATCCAGGGCCACAAGTTCGGTACCCGTGGCGTCGATCCTGCCGTGTACGGTGCCAACCAGGTCGCGAGGTACCAGGGGAGCTGGCGGACCGTATTTGGAATCGTTTTGCCGTTCCCGGATCCCGCGGCGCATGTTCAGCAGGTCGCGGAAGCCCTCATTGGTCACGAACCCGGTTTTAGCTCCCTGACCCGTGAGCACCGCATTGGTGGCAATGGTGGTGCCGTGCACAATGGTGGTGATCCCGGCCATGAAAACTTCGAGGGATTCACCGTTCGCCTTAGCCGCCTTACTCAACCCGGCGAGCAACCCCTCGGAGGGGTCATGCGGGGTAGTTGGCGATTTGTAGATTTTCCCGGTGCCATCGGCTTCCACGACGAACAGGTCGGTAAAGGTTCCACCAATGTCGATTCCGACGCGACGGCCGACTGGGCTGGATGCTTTGCTCACTGATTGCTCCCTAGGTCAAAAATTGGGCAGGGTGAAGTGCCGAGAGTGGTTTGGGCTTTTATCCTTCTGGTGCCGATCAGGACCAGAGAATGCGGATGATTCGCGGCTCGATCTTGAGTTGAAACTGTAATCTGGAGCACTATGCCCGACAAGAGGCTTGTTCGGACTACCCGAACAGCCGTGGATTATTTTCGGAACCAACAAATTCGAAAGGGTAGTGCCGGGGCCAGTGCAAATAACTCGCAGACAGGTCAGTTACCGGTTTTTCGTACGGATCGTTCTTCCAACTCGGGCAGTGGAGGATGAGATAATCGCTCGGAGGCTTCGATCAGGGCTTGGGCATATTCTGCGGCATGCTGATCAAATTTGTATTCTAGAAAGCTCAAGGTCAACGCCCAGGTGGCATCACCTTGCCTGTTGCGGATCACCGCGGCCACACAACACATGCCCTCCAGAGTTTCCTCGTGATCCACGGCGTAGCCGCGCCGACGCACCAGCTCGAGATCCCGCGCCAATTTCTCCACCGTATCCAGCGACTTCTCGGTCATTTGAGGTAGTCCCGGCCCGGGAAACAGCTCATCGAGTTGCGGGCTGGCTAGGTGCGCGAGCAACGCCTTACCGCCCGCGGTGCAGGTGGAAGGCAAGCGTTCACCGACCCGGGTGAGACTGGAGCGGACCCCTGACTGGATGACGACCTTTTCCAAATAGACCACCTCGGTCCCATACCGCGAAACGAGTTGAGCCGTCTCACCAAAGCGCTCAGCTAACAGCTGTAGCTCCGCTCTTGCGGGCCTGGCAATTTCCGAGGTCGCCCTGGCCCGCAGTCCAAGTTGGAAGGAACGCCAACCCAAGCGATAGTTCGCTGCACCGGATTTACGCAGAAGCCCCAATTCCACCATTGATTTCAGATGTTCCCACGCGGTAGTTTTCGGTAAACCTAAAGCCCGGGATACTTCGCTGACGGTCCATTCGGGGATATCGGAAGAAAACAAATCCAGGATTCTGGTGGCCCGATCTAGACTTTCGATCATGACTAGTTTTCACGCTTCCATCCATAGTACGTTCGGTGCGCCATGGCAAAGGATCGGTAGCACGATGCTGTCATGCCCCTCGACATAGTACCCGTGGCTGCTTACATCGTAGTATCCAGACCTGCCACCACTACCGTCACCGTCTGCCTGCGTTGTCTTATCTAGTGATTTATTGCCTATTTACTCGAATGTTGGGCAACTTTTGGGCAATGCGCTGTCTAGAACTGGAGGTTCGAGCAGCCCAGTGGCCTCTTTTGCCTGTGCACGATGAACACGGTGGGGCGGCCGTGTGTGCCAGTTTGTCAACGTTTGACTACCAGCGCTCAAGTTCCACAGTATCGCCAGCGTATTCAATTCCGAGAGGTCCTCACACCACCACGTGGCGGGGTCAGGAATCGGTACGCCGCAATTTTCCAATTTCGGTTCCATGCACGTCACGGACCTTCAGGGTATCGCGCGCAATGCTGGCCGAGTGGATTCCGTTGAGCCAGGTGTCCACCCCTTCGCAAAACATCTTCGTGGAAGCTATTTCACCTAAACTCAGTTCCGCCCTCGCGACACTCCACTGACCCATTACCCTGTTACAGCCATCACTACCGCTGAGCGTCCCATCCTTCGCAAATTCCAGCCAGGGTTGCCCCGGTTCTTGACTCCCCCAGATTCCTACAATCCGTGGTTCCTGGGGCTGGTTCACCGCACAAGCGGCACCAACCGTTAGTAGGGATAGTAGCAACAGAGCAAGCGCTAGTTGTTTCATATCCCGAGCGTAGTCCAGCAACTGGTAGCCGAGGAAGGCCGGTACATCGTGCGCAAGCTCTCTTACGCCTCAGACTGATGCAGGGGCCAAGCAAACCTAGAATAGGGTCTATGAGCGCAACACTCGTGGCCAAGGACCTCACAGGCGGCCACGCCCACCGAACCCTGTTTTCCAACCTCAACTTCACTCTCTCCCCCGGGGATGTGCTAGGTGTGATGGGTGCCAATGGGGCCGGAAAATCCACCCTGCTACGGCTCTTGGCCGGGGTAGATGAACCCCAGGGCGGAACCGTGTCCACCGCCCCGGATCAGGCCTTTATTGGCTGGATGCCGCAGGAACATGAACGGATTGCGGGCGAAAGCATCACCGCCTATCTCTCACGGCGCACCGGATGCGCGCACGCCACCGAGGCCATGGAGTCCACCGCCGAACAGCTAGGATCCGGGGCTCCCGGGGCCGATGATGCCTATGCTGCTGCCTTTGATCATTGGATGGCCAGTGGGGCTGCCGATCTGGAGGACCGTGCACCTGCCGTGTTGGCCGAACTGGGGCTTGAGCTTCCCGGCGACACCCTGATGACCGCCCTGTCCGGTGGCCAGGTGGCCCGGGTGGCGTTGGCCGCCTTGCTGCTCAGCCGCTTTGACATTGTGTTGCTCGATGAACCAACCAATGACCTGGATCTGGCAGGGTTGGAACGCCTGGAATCCTTTATTACCTCCTTACGCACCGGGGTGGTATTGGTGTCCCATGACCGTGAATTCTTAGCCCGCTGCACCACCGGGATCGTGGAGCTGGACCTGGCCCAGAATTCCGTGGCCGTCTATGACGGCGGCTACGAATCCTATCTGGAGGAACGGGCTATTAACCGGCGTCACGCCCGCGAAGCCTACGACCAATTCGCCGGACAGAAAGCAGACCTGGTGGCCCGGGCCCGCACTCAACGTGAATGGTCTTCACAGGGCGTGCGGAACGCCATGAAGAAGTCCCCGGATAACGACAAGATTCGCCGGCGTGCCAATACCGAGTCATCGCAGAAGCAGGCACAGAAGGTACGTCAGATGGAATCGCGGATCTCGCGTCTGGAGGAAGTGGAGGAACCGCGGAAGGAATGGGTACTGCAGTTCGAGATTGCCACTGCCCCACGGTCCTCCTCGGTGGTATGCACCCTGAACAATGCGCAGCTGACACTCGGTGATTTCACCTTAGGTCCGATCTCCGCCCAGCTGAATGTGGGCGAACGGATTGGGATCACCGGACCCAACGGTGCGGGAAAATCCACGTTACTCAAACTCATGCTCGGTCGTTTGACCCCTGATGCGGGGAGCAGTTCGCTCGGTTCCTCCGTGCAGATCGGCGAAATTGATCAGGCGCGCAGCTATCTGCCGCCCGAGGACCTTTTAGGTGCGGCATTTGAAGCGGCGGTGCCGGACTTCTCCCCCGCCGAGGTGCGCACACTGCTCGCGAAGTTCGGTTTGAAGGCGGATCAAACCGCGTCACCGGTGAAGAACTTGTCCCCTGGCGAGCGTACCCGGGCCGGGATGGCACTGTTACAGGCTCGCGGGGTGAATCTGCTCGTTCTTGATGAGCCCACCAACCATTTGGATCTGCCCGCCATTGAACAGCTGGAGGAAGCTTTAGAAAGCTACACTGGCGCTTTAGTGTTGGTGACCCATGATCGGCGGATGCTTGAAAATGTGTGCTTGGATCAACGGTGGCATGTGGAAGCTGGTCAGATCACCGTCGGTGTGAACGGTTAAAGCCCGGCGTCATTCGTACTAGCCCGCGCCTCGATGTCTCGGACGCTTGCTGAGCTTTGGAAGTGCTAGCTGGATTGCACGTCATGATCAGTCACCACACAGCATTTCACCGTAGACTTCAATCATAGGAGTTGAGACTTTCAGTTCTTTCGACTGAAAAGTCGCCGCTACACACCCAAGGACCTTTACTTGAGTAGCACCTCTTCCACATTGTCCGCTCCACGTACAGAACAGAAAACTGTTCGTCCCGGAGATCCGCAGAGTTTTTTCCATGTCAAAGCTTTGGTGGGTGAAGCCGGTTTGACCGGTCGCCGCCGGGGACACTACCTGATCATGGGTTTGGTGTTAGTGGCCCTCTTCGGCGGGATTGTTACCGGGTTCATTTTGCTGGGCGACAGTTGGTTTCAGCTTCTGATGGCGGCGGCTTTGGGTATTTTGCTGACCCAGTTTGCGTTCTTGGCTCATGAGGCCGCTCACCGGCAGATCCTGTCCTCAGCGAAAACCAATGACAAACTCGGCCGCTTTCTGGCCAATGTGGTGGTGGGGATCAGCTACCAGTGGTGGATGAATAAGCACAATAAACACCACGCCACCCCGAACACCGTGGGCAAGGACCCGGACATTGAGTGGGACACCATTTCCTTTCAGCCCGCTGATGCGCAGCGTCAGCGCGGGCTGCTGAAGTGGATCACCGAACGTCAGGGCTACCTGTTCTTCCCGCTGCTGACCTTAGAGGGCTTGAACCTGCATTATCAGTCCATCAAGTACCTGTTTGTGGGCGAGCGGGTGAAGAACCGTGGACGTGAACTGACAGCGATCGCGCTTCGCATTGCCATTTACCTCGGATTGGTTTTTGCGTTCCTTCCCGTAGGCATGGCTTTCGCCTTCGTCGGGGTTCAGTTGGCCGTGTTCGGCGTGTACATGGGTGGGTCTTTTGCCCCGAATCATAAGGGCATGCC
Organism: Glutamicibacter uratoxydans; assembly: GCF_050753455.1. Taxonomy (GTDB): domain Bacteria; phylum Actinomycetota; class Actinomycetes; order Actinomycetales; family Micrococcaceae; genus Glutamicibacter; species Glutamicibacter uratoxydans_A. Next base: position 1,295,401 of record NZ_CP192736.1, on the reverse strand, counting down.
AATGGTGCCGAAGGAACAGCGTATCGATTTCTTCTCCCGTCAGGTGCTCACCAGCCGCAATGTGATGGCCAAGAGCCGTTGGGGCAATGAGATCCTGTCCATCGTGTATGGTGGCCTGAACTTCCAGGTCGAACACCACCTCTTCCCCTCAATGCCACGCGCCAACCTGGCCGCAGTCTCCGACATTGTCCGGAAGTACTGCGCCGAACATCAGATCCCGTACACGGTGGCTACGGTTCGGCAATCCTACGCCTCGGTGATCACTTATCTGAACAAGGTCGGACTCTCGGCCCGCGATCCCTTCGACTGCCCCATGATCGCCAGCTACCGCCAGTTCTAGTACGCCAAAACCCTTCGCCGAGTTTCGCCAAGCAGCCGGTGTTCCCCGCCGTTCGGATTCTCCGGCTGGCTCGGTTTTCCGTGCGCCAAGCACTGAATCCGTTGACCTGTAGCCCTCGGTTGACTGTTGCTATGACGTTTAATCAGGAAGACTAAATAGTATGCAACGGGCACACCAAGGGTTTTCGGATCGGACACAGGCTGGCGCCGCATTGGGATTGGCGCTGGCCACCGAGTTGCCAGCCGGCGAATACGTCGTGTTGGGCCTCCTGCGCGGCGGCGTGCCCATCGCCGCCGAAGTAGCCCACGCTTTAGGTGCCGCTCTCGGCGCTTTAGCAGTACGCAAGCTCGGGGCACCGAGCAATCCCGAACTCGCGCTGGGAGCATTGGCCCAGTACAGGGGCGAAGAAGACCGGGTACTGAATGCCGAACTGTATCGCCGTGCTAGCAGATCCTTCGGGCTCGATTCGCTGGAAGACACCGAAACTGCCGCGCGACAGAAGCTGAGCGCATTATCCGACCAGTTCGCGGACTACGCCCCTGAGCTGACCGACCGCATCGTCGTGCTATGTGATGATGGGCTGGCTACCGGCGCGACCATGAAGGCGGGACTGGCGCTTGTAAGAAAATTCCAGCCAGCCATGTTGATCGCCGCGGTTCCGGTGGCAGCCCCGACCGAACTCGATGAACTCAGCCGCTATGCGGATCGAAGTTTCGCTCTGATTCGGCCCCAAGAATTCAATGCCGTGGGTGCCTACTACGAAGATTTCACTCAGGTCACCGAGCAGCGAGTACACCAGTTACTTCGTGCTGCCGGCTAGTGGCCCAGCACATCGGCAAACTCGTGTCCCTTACGGTGATCGATGATCGCAACAATCAACGTCAACACCACCATGATGGTAATCGCCACGAAACCGACCGTCATCGCCGTATGCCAGGCACCGGTAATCAGCTCGGTGGCATAGTAAATGGCGGTAATGACAGCCAGCCCAACAGCGGTACCGATACGCTGTGAGGTCTGCATGAGCCCTCCGGCGCTCCCCGAGTTGGCAACCGGGACATCCATCAGTGTCAATGCTTGGTTTGGGGAGATAATCGCCCCTTGGGCTAGGCCAATGAAGCTCAGGGTCAAGAGCATCCACCAGATGCTCACCATTCCAACGGCCTGAAGCTCCACGACCAGCATGGTGCTGAACAACCCCAGTAAGGCGCTAATAATGCCCCAAATCACCAGTTTGCGTCCCAAGGACACCACATGTTTGCCGGCCACGTGAGAACTCCACGCCGAGGCCAGAGCCGCGGGTAGGCCGACCAGCCCGGCTTCCAACGGGCTGAGCCCCTGCGCCTGCTGCACATAGACCGCAACCAACACCCACACGCTAGAAACACCCATGAAGTAGAACCCGGCAATCATATTTCCCAGAGTGAAGGAGCGAATCTTAAACAGCTGAAGATCTACCATGGGTTCGCGGCCCCGGGTTTTGTAGTTCTTCTCCCAGAGGATCCATCCGGCCAGCAAGAACAAAGCCACCGGCAGCAACCACCACGTCCACGGAATATCGCGGGCAACAACGAAGGGAATCATGAGCGCGAGGATCGCCAGCCCCAGCATGATGCATCCCACCGGGTCCAGGTCTGCCCGCTGCTTCGCTGGTTTCTTCGGTTCCTGCGCAGTACCGGGTTTTTCGACTTGCGGCTGATAACGCGTGAAGAGGGGTTTAGGCAACCAACGAATAGCCAGCAGAATGGCGATTAGCCCGATCGGAACGTTCACTAGGAACGTTGAACGCCACCCAAAATCTTCGCCCAATCCTTCGACAAGGAAACCGCCCAGCACCGGGCCAATGGCAACAGAGACACCCACCATCGTTCCCAAGGCGCCATAGGCTCGTCCACGTTCGGCACCGTGGAAATGTTGCTGAATCATGCCCAGCACCTGTGGGTTGAGCAGTCCTGAACCTAAACCTTGGATGAAGCGGGCAACATTCAGGCTGGTCGCGTCGGGGGCGAATCCCGCCAGGATTGAGGCTCCGGTGAAGATGACCAGCCCGGCGAGGAAGATCAGACCCCGCCCGTAGACATCCCCGGCCCGTCCTGCGGCAACCAAGACCACGCCGAAAGTCAGCGCATATCCCGAGAGCACCCATTGCAGGTCTGCTTCGGTGGCACCGAGCGTATGCTGAATGGCCGGCAGGACCACGTTGACGATACTCACGCCCACCAGCGACATGAACATGGTTGCTAGAAGCACCACGAGCATCTTCCAGCGGGCGGCCGAAGAGAGTGGTTCCGACCCGATTGCCCCGCGCTGACCCATAAATCCCCTTACCCAGTCCCGCTGCCGCTCACCTATTCGGTTTTGCTAATATTCGAAGGCTATCGGAAATCAGAGTAAATGTACCCACGTGAGCAGTGGGTATGACGAAGTTGAGGACGCTGGGCGTGTCATTGCACGAAATTTCCGAGCCCATGGGGCGGGGTCCGGTCGCCGCACACCGGCACGTGGGCGGAGCCTACCGTCAGCGTCATAGTCCGGTACGAGAGCTTCGAGTACGGAGAACACTCCCACGTACTGAGTTGGCCCCCACCGTTGGACTAGCTGAATCATCGGCCGGGTTCATGCGATTTAAGCTGCCAGAGCTGTTCTTGACGGAGTCAGCAAAACCTTACTTTATCCCTCAGCCATGGGTGATGTCCGTGTTTTCCGAGGATCATCCGCTGTCCCGCTACGCCACGTGGGAAACGAGCGACTCGACGTAGTGCATCCTGGAAAACTCGACACCATAGCTCCCGGCATCACCGCACTGGAATCACGCTAGAGCAGCGCCAAAAGATTCGCTGAACGTCGGTTCCACATATTCCCCGCCAATCCGAGGTGACCGACTATAAAGAGCAGCGCGCCGCTCAAGAAGGTGACACTGAGCAATGTCAGGGCAATCCCGGCATATAGGATGAGGCCTAGGCCGCAGGCAATCAGAGCGATCTCGGCCCAGCGAGCACGCATGAGGTGACCGATCGCCGGAATCAGTAGTAGTGCTGGCAGCAGCATCAACCACAGTGGTTCTTGCCCCATCCATCCTGCGAAGACCGCGCTGGCTGCCAGCAACACCACCAGCATGGTCCCCACGCTGCGCCACGTCCACCCCGGGCGTCCCATGGAGTTACGTATCAAAACCGGTGGAACCAGCACCTGAGTCCACAACAGCACCACCGCAGGTAGCAAGAATAAGCCAATACCCTCCCCGGCTAGTACCGCCACTACACTCATCACCACGGCTCCGAGCAGTTGCAGCCAGATCCCGGCTTTCCCATCGATCATCAGCGGGGTGAGGCTAAAGAGCCCCGGGACCAGTGAGACGAGCACCGCCGGGAGCAAGGACAGATTGATCCAGCTCGGATCCGCTCCCTCGACATACCCGAAGGACAGGTCCGCCAAGCTGAAGGCCTCGAAACCCAACATGACCGAGATGCTGGCACCGGGTGCGAAGAGCAGTACCGCGGCGGTTAAGAGGGCAAAGGCGAAGGTCGGCCACGCCAAAATCCGGGTCAGGAAGTGACGACCGCTAGAGACTTGGAGAGCTTCGGGCTGTACCCGGGCAAAGTTGGCGGCATAGCTTTCCGCTGGGCCAAGGGCGGCGATAATATCTTGCGGGTTGCGGCCGCGCCGCGGTAAGGTCGCCAGCCGGTTACGGGTTTCGCGCAGGATTCGTGAACGTTCGTCTGGTTCCAACTCTTGGAGTGCGATCCTGAGCTGCTCGAGGTACTCGCGGGCGGCTTTGGGCAGACGTGCGGCCATCAAAGGATCCTTCGTTCGGGCAGAGGCATTCCTCTTCATGGTGCCACAGCCCGAACTTGTTCAGGCGGAGCACGCCGTACTGCCTCCCACAGGATCGCAGTCCCTGCGGGGAGCAACCCTCCATGCAGCGAACCGGATGGGTTACTTCACCGAACCAGCCGTCAGCCCACCAACAATATACTTCTGCAGGAAGAGGAACAGCGCCATCACCGGCAGGGCGGCCAGCACCGCGCCAGCAGCGAAGACCGACCAGTTGGAGGTGAATTCTTCGGATACGTATTGGTAGAGACCCACTGCCAGGGTCTGGTTTTCCGGCGAGACCAGCACCACGGAGGCGATCACAAAGTCGCTGGTGGTGGAGATGAAGGACAACAGTCCCACCACCGCCAGGATCGGGGCCACCAGACGCAGGATGATGGTGAAGAAAATCCGGGCATGGCCGGCCCCATCCAGCTTGGCGGCCTCATCGATTTCGACCGGGACGGTGTTAAAGAAGCCATACATGAGATAGGTGTTCACTCCCAGCGCGCCCCCGAGGTACACCATAATCAGGGCCAGCTGGTTGTCAATCCCCAGAGCAGGGAACGCATCACCTAGGGTGCTGAGCAGAATAAAGATCGCCACCACGGCCAGCAGCTGCGGGAAAATCTGTACCACCAGCAAGGTCACCAGACCGAAACGCCGTCCTTTGAAACGCATGCGCGAGAAGCTGTAGGCTGCCAAGGCGCCGAGAAAGACCGAGGCCACTGCGGTGGTCAGCCCGATGACGAGGGTATTGCCGAACCATGCGGCAAAGGGGCGCTGCGGATCATCAAAGAGCTTGGCATAGCTTTCAAAGCCGATGGTGCTAAACAGCCCGTTCGAGGATAACAGTGTGCCATTGGGATTCAGCGAGGCCGAGAGAACATAGAGCAGTGGGAAAGCCGCATAAATGACTAGGGCGACTCCGATCAGGTGCCGCCACCCGGTGGCCGCAAACCAGGCACCAAAACTCCGGTGTTTCACCGGTTGTGGTTTGCCAGGACGTTCGGTGCTGCGAGGCGTTAGTGCTGTGCGTGTCATTAGTTCAGATCCTCCAGTGCCTTGGTCTGCTTAAAGCTGATGATTCCAATGACAGCCACCACCAGGAAGATGATGATGGAGAACGCGCTGGCCAGACCGTAATCGCGTTGGGCACCCACGAAAGCGACCTTATAGACCATGGAGATCAGAATGTCGGTGGACCCCACATTCAATCCGCTGGTCTCAAGCCGTGGTCCGCCCTCGGTGAGCATGTAGATCACGTTGAAGTTATTGAAGTTAAAGGCGAAGGAGGAGATCAATAGCGGGGCTACCGAAACGAGTAACAGGGGCAGTTTGATCAGCCGGAAGGTCGCAAAGGGGCCGGCGCCATCGAGTTTGGCGGCCTCGGAGAGTTCTTCCGGGATTGATTGCAAGGCGCCGGTACAGACTAAGAACATGTAGGGGAAACCTAGCCAGAGATTCACCCAGAGTACCGAGAATTTGGCTAGCCAGGGGTCGGTGAGCCAGGGGATGGAACTTCCATCAAAGAGCACTTGGTTGACGAAACCAAAGTCGCGGTTAAGCATCCCTGCCCAGACTAGCCCGCCAAGGAAGGCCGGGAACGCGTAGGGCAGAATCGAGAGCACCCGGTATATCTTCCGCCCCCGCATCCGCTGATCGTTGAAGACAATGGCCAAGAACAACCCTAAGAAGAAGGTGGTGGCCACCGACAGGAACGCAAAGACGAAGGTCCAAACGGTGACCGACAATAGGGAAGAGCGGATCGATGGGTCGGTGAGTGCGCGGGTGAAGTTATCAAAACCCACGTTAATCGACCAGCCGGGCATCAACTGTTGTCCGTCGGCGGCGGTAAAGGCTCCCACACCGGTGTCCGAATACACGGTCCCGGTGCGGGTATCGGTCATGGTGTCCGCTTCTTCATCCCACACCAGGGTCGAGGTGTACGGATAGGCGGTACGTCCATCGGTGGTTCGCAGGCTCCCGGCCTCCGGGTCATCGGAGATGGCCACCTGCAAGGAGGTCACCTCCTGCTGTCGGGAGAGCAGATCAGCGAAATTCAGTCGGGTGTACTCGCTGAGCTCGGCCGGATCGATGGGGGCCAGCGCGTTCTCGGTATCACCCCAGAGAGTCTGCCCGTCGCGTTCCACCAGCAGCGAGAGGTCTTCCCCATCGCTCAGAATGGTGACCGGCAGGCCGGTGGATTCTGGAACTCGTTCTTGGGTGGACTGCAGCAGGGACATCACCGCGTCATCCTTATCCGAGTTATGCCCCGACCCATAATTGGTGAAGGCAATGTACCCGGTATACCCGATAACAAATACTTGGAAGATCAGCAGGAAAACTGTGCCCGGGATCAGGTACTTGGCCGGTAACCAGCCACGTTTGAAGTACACCACGTTGATCACCAGGGTCAGCACCCCGATGACCACCGCAATGAGGATCGAATCGCGCACCAGCGCGGTAAACACCGCAAAGACGGCGGTGGCATCGAGCACCGCAAGCATCGCAATTTTCGCCAGCAGCACTCCCGGTCCCCCGCTGGCTTCCCGCACATAGCGGGCCGCGGTACGCTCACGCGAGCTGCGCCGCGAACCGGGCTTCTGGCTGGTTGTCAGTGTCATCGATTGTCCCTCACCACTGGTGTCGGTACAACGCCGGGGTGTGGGGGCGCTTGCCCCACACCCCGGCGTTGTGAGTGTCTTGCTGTTCGCTACTTGCTGATGGCGGCTTCGATATCCTCGGCCATCTGGGTCCAGCGCTCGGCCGGTTCAGCCTTGCCGGTGATGATATCGGCTTCGGCTACACCCCAGAATTCCCACACCGCGGCCATTTCAGGGACGTTTGGCATCGGTACGCCGTCCTTGCCGACTTCACCGAAGGCGGCGATGGTGGCATCACCCTTGGCAGCTTCGAAGGCGGCGTTATGTGCTGGTGGGCGGTTGCCCACCTCGTAGAGCTTGGTCTGCACCTCTTCGGTTCCAATGTAGTTGGTCAAGAATTCGGTGGCGGCTAGCAAGTTCTCGGTCTTCGAGGAGACGAAGAAGCCCTGGACACCCACGAACGGCTGGGCAGGTTCCCCACCGGCGCTTGGCAGCGGGTCAATGGCCAGCTCAATACCGGCTTCTTCAGCGGCCTCAACATTCCACGGACCGGTGATCAAGAATGGCGAGTCCCCAGCAACGAACTTCTCCTTGGCGATATCGGCATCGATCGAGGTGTTCAGGTTGCCTGCTTCACCCTGCTCGGCCAACCACTGCGCGAACTCTAGTCCGCCTTCATTGCCCAAGGTCAGGTCACTGGCGTCGTAGGCGCCGCTTTCATCGGTACCGAAGACCGGCGCTCCGAAGGAGGTCTGGAAGGGGTAGAGGTGGAAGGGATCCCCAGTCTCGGAAACCTGAACCAGGAACGGGAATTCGGCGCCGGATTCTTCGCCGGCGGCCAGCATCTGCGCGTAGTCACTCGGTGCTTCGGAAGCCAGCTCGGTGTTGCGTAGCAGGGCCAGGTTCTCGGTCGAGTACGGGACCCCGTAGGCCTTACCTTCATAGCTCATCGCGTCCACGGCAACCTGTTGGAAATCACCGGCGGTATCACCGAGCTCAACGGGCTGCACCACACCGTTGTTCACGAGGTTACCCAACCAGTCGTGAGCACCAATGGTGATATCCGGGCCCTTGCCCGTGGGTACCTGACGCAGGAAGTCTTCCTGGATCTTGGAGAAGTCCTTGGTCACCAATTCCACGGCTACCCCGGAGGACTCTTCAAAGGACTTGGCGGCCTCGGTCAGCACCGGCGCGCGGTTAGCGTCCACCCAGACGGTCAGCGTACTGGAGGCTGCGGCGGCCGAGGAACTCGGTGCGGCACTGGGGCTGTTCTCGGCCGGGGTGGTCGACCCGCCACAAGCGCTCAGCGTCAGTGCGGCCACGGCGGTCAGAGCTCCACCGGTGAGCAGTGAGCGAGTATTCAGCTTCATGGGTGCGCCTTTCAGGAAGGGGATCGATTCCGCCGCAGTGGGTACTGCTCCCCGAATGGTCGAAGTGCGGAATTGAATCGGGGTCAATCTATCGAATGTAAGCGTTTCCAGAGTGGCATAGATCATGTTTCCTCGCAAGATGCTATGCAGAATTGATATCTTTCAATTTCCTAAGGCGAGGAAGCGGAGCACTCACGGGACAATTCTGGAAGCGTTTACAAGGCGGCGGAAATCACTTAGGGTTACCGTCATGACCGATTTGCCGCTACTTGCCTCCACCGATACTGACACCGACGCCCTGGAATGGTGGCGCACCTCGGTGATCTACCAGATTTACCCGCGGTCTTTTGCCGATTCCAACGGGGATGGCATGGGCGATCTGCCCGGTATCACTTCCCGCCTGGAGTCCTTGGCTGGGCTGGGCGTGGACGCCGTCTGGCTCTCCCCCTTCTTCACCTCACCGCAACGCGATGCCGGTTATGACGTGTCCGACTACTGCGATGTGGATCCACTCTTTGGCACCTTGGCCGACTTTGATGCGATGGTCGCCCGCGCCCACGAGCTGAATCTGCGGGTGATCATTGATTTGGTTCCCAACCATTGCTCCGATCAACACCCGTGGTTCCAGCAGGCTCTCGCCGCGGCTCCTGGCTCCGCTGAGCGCGATCGGTTTATCTTCCGCGATAGCCCGCAGATCCCGAACAACTGGGAGTCGGTATTTGGCGGCAGCATGTGGACCCAAACCAGCAATCCGGATGGCACCGACGGCCAGTGGTACCTGCACATTTTTGATTCCTCGCAACCAGATTTCAATTGGCATAACGCCGAAGTACGCGAAATGTTCCGCGGGGTTCTGCGCTTCTGGTTGGATCGCGGAGTTGACGGGTTCCGGGTTGACGTGGCTCATGGGTTGATCAAAGCGGCGGGATTGCCTGACTTCACCCCGGATCCAACTGCCGCTTCCATGGGTGGTACCGAGGAACTGGCCCCGTGGTGGGGTCAGGAGGGTGTGCATGAAATCTACCGCGACTGGCGTCAGGTCATTGATGAGTACCCCGGTGAGCGGGTGCTGTGCGCCGAAGCCTGGGTCAGCCCTCTCACCCTGATGGCCAAATGGGTCCGCAGTGATGAGATGCATCAGGCCTTCAACTTCCCTTATTTATCCACTCAGTGGGACCCGGCTGAAATCCGCGCGGTGATCGATGAGTCGCTGCGCGCCTTTGGTGAGGTGGGAGCTCCCAGCACCTGGGTACTGTCCAACCATGACGTGGTGCGCCATGCCACCCGTCTGGCCCTGACGGCCGATAACCCCCAGGGTGACGGGATCGGACCACGCACCGAGAACCTGCCCGACCCGGCCGTGGGGCTGCGCCGTGCCCGGGCAGCCAGCACCCTCATGCTGGCGTTACCCGGTGGTGCTTATCTGTACCAAGGCGAGGAGCTGGGACTTCCCGAAGCCGTAGACCTGCCCGATGCAGCGCGTCAGGATCCCACCTGGTTCCGTACCGAGGGTGAACGCTATGGCCGGGACGGATGTCGAGTACCACTGCCTTGGGAGGCTACGGCCCCCGCGTTCGGATTCAGCCAAACCGGCGAATCCTGGCTACCCCAACCAGCGCACTGGGACACCTATGCTCGGGATGTGCAGGAGCAGAACCAGGATTCCACGCTGAGTCTCTACCGTCAGCTCCTCGCGCTGCGGCGCAGTCATCGGCTCGGAGCAGGTTCGGTGCAGTGGCTGGATACCGGACACCCAGACCTGCTGGCACTACGCAACGGCGCGGTCATCGTGCTGGTGAACTTCGCCGCGCATCCTCTAGAGCTACCGACACAGCTACAAGGTTTGGAAGTGCTCGTTTCCAGTGATGCGGCTGCGCCCTCCGGCACGCTTCCCGGCGAGGTTGCACTGTGGCTCAGTGCCGGAAACTAGGATGGTATCCAGAGTTAGCTGACGTTGAGAATGAGTAGAGGAACATCCGTGGCCGGTATTAAGGACGTGGCTGAGCGCGCTGGAGTCTCCATCGCGACGGTTTCTCGCGCCCTGTCCGGCCGTGGGAACGTCTCTGACTCGGCGCTGAAACGTGTCCGCCAAGCGGCGGACGACTTGGGCTATGTGGTTTCTTCCAGCGCCTCGGGACTGGCCTCGGGCCGTACCCGCAATATCGGGGTGCTCCTGCCCAATATCAGCCATTGGTTCTACGCACTGGTATTAGAAGGGATTTCCGCCGCCCTACTGCGCGCGGGCTATGACACCACCTTGTATCAACTGAGCAAGGACCGCGCCGAACGCGAACGGGTATTCAGCGATTTCCTGCTTCGCCAACGCGTTGACGCGGTGATCACCATCAGCGTGGAACTGACCAGCGAGGAGTTGGCCGCCCTGCATGCGCTAGCTAAACCACTGGTTGGCGTGGGCGGGCCCCTGCCCGGAGTTCCCACGCTCTATGTTGATGATGAACAGGTCGCTCAACTAGCCACCGAACACCTGCTGGAGCTCGGCCACACCCGGATCGCCCATATTGGTGGCAGCCGAGAAACAGATGCCGATTTCTCTATGCCCACTCATCGACGCATCGGTTATGAACGCGCCATGCGTCAGGCCGGGGTGGAACCGGACAGTTTCTTGTACCGAAGTGCCGACTTCTCGATAGGTCAGGCCCGAGAGGTAGCTAGACAACTCCTTGGCCACCCCGGAAACCGGCCCACCGCGATCTTCGCGGCCAGTGACGAGATGGCCATCGGCGCAATCCTCGCCGCGGGAGAACTTGGTCTTGCGGTCCCGCAGGACGTTTCCGTAGTGGGTATCGACAACCATCCGCTGGCCGAGGTTTTTTCGCTGACCACGGTAGAGCAACGCCCGCGCGAGCAGGGTGAACAGGCGGTGGCTATGCTGATGCGCACTCTGGCTGGGCACAAGGATGCCACCGGTCACCAAATCACTCATCGGCTGATCGTCCGGGGCAGCACTCGCCGCCAAGCCAATCAGGATCAAAGCCACTAAACACTCAAATCCTCAACCAGCTAACCGCAAATGCGCCTCACACTTCACCGCCCACGAGTGGGATCCCGCGCAGTGAGCAGCGCCGATATGGCACAAGTAAACCCGCTTGCCGGAGTTCGTTCTCCGACAAACGGGTTCACTTCTGTCAAGGCTTGAGCCTCGACACAGGGTACTTATGCCTTGGTGTTATCCGTGGAATGAACGCCCGGGATCTTGGCCGTGCCATCCGCGTGGAATCCGGTGACACCCAGCGAACGGTGGCGGGTCTCACCGACCCAGAGCACCGCACCCGCGGAGATCACGGTCAGCACCATGATGTAGATGGCAATGGAACCGGACCAACCGGTGGTTTCCAAAAGGATCTGCGCCACGGTGGCAGCGAAGGCGCCACCCAGAATCGCACCAATCGCGTAACCAATGGAGATCCCCGAGTAGCGGATATGTGCCGGGAACATTTCGGCGTACATGGCCGACTGGGGCCCGTAGGACAGTCCCAGTCCCATGGTCAAGACGAAGATCGCCACGGTGTACAGCACAATGTTGCCGGTGTCGACCAGCATGAACATTGGAATCATCCACACGAAGATCATCCCGTAACCCAGCACGAAGGTGTTGCGACGGCCCATCTTGTCGGAGAGCCACCCGCCGACCAAGGTGAAGGTCAACCAGCCAACGGAACCGATAGTGGTGGCCAATAGCACCGGTGCCAGTTCCATCCCCAGCACGTTGGTGGTGTAGGCGATGAAGAAAGCAATCACCAGGTAACCGGCAGCATTATTCGACACGAAAATCAGCGCTGCCTGAACAACCTGCTTCGCGTTCGTACGCATCAGGTCCTTCAGCGGGGTATGTTCCTCGCTCTTGCGTTCGGCCAGTTCCTGGAAGACCGGTGACTCTTCCAAGGCGCGGCGGATCACGTGGCCGACCAGAATCAGTACTACCGAGAGCAGGAACGGAATACGCCAACCCCACTCTTGGAACTGTTCGGGGGTCATCGAAACGCGTAGGACGTACAGCAAACCGGTGGCCAGGATCATACCCAGCGGCACCCCGATCTGCGGGAAGGATCCAAAGTAGCCACGGCGGTTATCCGGAGCGTGCTCCACACTCATCAGCGCGGCACCACCCCATTCACCACCAGCCGAAAAGCCCTGCAGAATACGCAGGACCACCAGCAAGATCGGAGCGGCAATGCCAATCTGGGCATAGGTTGGTAGCAGGCCGATTAGCGAGGTGGCGATACCCATCAGGATCAGGGTTGCAACCAGAATCTTCTTGCGTCCAAAGCGGTCACCCAAATGCCCGGCGACGATCGCACCCAGCGGGCGGAAGAAGAAGGAAATACCGATCATGGCGAAAGACAAAATTTGTGCCAAGCCCGGGTTGGATTCGCCCACTGGCGCGAGGAACAGTGGGGTGAGCAGCGTGGCAGTCAGCTGCGCGAAGATGAAGAAGTCGTACCACTCGATGGTGGTTCCGACCAAAGTGCCAGCCAGAACGCGGCGCTCTTCCTTCCGACGATTTACGATTGTGTTGGACATCTGATTCCCTCAAGATTGCGGTGAAAAGAATTACCGAACGTTCGGACGGTATCCCGGAAACCAAGCATAGTTTATGAGTGAGAGAGCTCACAAGGTCTTTTTTCTACAGTCTGAGAAAAGCCCGCAATGCGCGTGAATATGACCTCGCAGCCCGAGGTTCACGCCAGTGAATGGTCACGGAATTGGGTGCCGTGACCTACGTGCCAGCGCGCTCCGTACGTGATCCATTCGCGCTCTGGTAATTGAACCGGGCGAAATATCGTTCAAAAAACGAACTAGCTGTTCTAACTGAGAACGGATACACTGCAAGAGGTGATGACCGTCATATGCGGAATTCTAGGTTGTGCCCCGAAAAGTGCACCGGCTCCAAGGAGAATTAAGGGATTATGTCAGCTTCACAGACTCTCTCGCGTGGCGTGCGTATGTTGGAAATCGTCGCGGATTCCCCCACCAATCTCACCATTGCGGAAATCGCAGAAAAGATGGACGTCCACCGTTCCATCGCCTACCGGATTTTGCGAACCTTCGAGGATCATCGGCTACTCACCCGGGACGAATCCGGACGGATCCGCTCTGCTTCGGGTCTTGCTTCACTAGCGCGTTCGGTGCAACGCGAACTACAAAATACTGCGTTGCCGGAACTGACGAAGCTGGCCAATGGGCTATCCATGACCGCGTTCCTGGCCGTATGGGAACACGATATGTGCACCACGCTAATTTCCGTCGAGCCGGCCCATTCCTTCCGCGCGATCGTGCACCGTCCGGGCACCGCTCACGGCATGGATGTGGGAGCCCCACCGGTTGCCATCATGTCCAAGTACACTCCGGCGCAATGGGATGCGCTGAATAATGGCATCCCCTACCGGGAGCAAGTCCGTCAGGCACGCTTAGATGGGTATGCAACCAGTGAGAACGAAGTGATCCACGGAGTGACGTCCATTGCCGTGCCACTGGACACCACGACCACCGCGCCAGCGGCCCTCGCGGTAGTTTTTGCCACCAGTACCGTGCAATCCCGCGAGAAGATTGTGCGCGCGTTGAAGGAATCGGCGATCACGATTAGTGATGAGCTGGGCTAAGCGCCGCGCGGGAACATTCCCCCGTTAACCAACGAATATGGCCGCTTCTTCCGAAGCGGCCATATTCATGGGTGTTCTTTTCTGTGTTTAGGACACTTGCTGCAGTTGCGTGGAGCGACGGACCAGCAGTTTCATGGCCATCGCCGCCAAGGCGATAACTGTCGCTGCGACGGTGCACGCCCAATAGGCGCCGGCATATCCCATGGATTCGGCCAAGAGCCCAGCTACACCATTGCCAATCGCGGTGCCTACCACGATCCCGGCCGAGAGCATGGTCATCACGGTGGACAGTCGACCGGCCGGAGCAACTTCCCCACCCAGGGTCATCACCACGACAATGATCGGCCCCACACCGAAACCGACGATAAACAGCATCAATAGCATCAGCCCGGTACTTTGCGGCAGCTGCAACAGAATACTGCTCAGCGCCAAGAACGAAGCCGAAGCGATCCAGCGTGAGGTGTGCTTGAACTTGGCTGGCCACAGAGCCACCGACAACGCCGCAAGCGCACTGGAGAGCCCCACCGCACCATAGAGCAAGCCACCTCGGTTGGAGTCCCCCATCGCGCCGGCGAAAGCTAGCGTCCCGGCCGCCGAGGCACCAAAGACGGTGCCTAGCCCGATCATTCCCAACACCAGTGTGGATATGGCAGCGAGCTGGATCTTCGTAGCCTTCACCCGTTGGGTGTTTTTCGGTACCGGCACCACCGCGCGTTCGGTCCGGTGCATGCCAAAGATCGGAACTAACACCGCGGTGAGGACCGCGGCAATAATCAAGGGCAACACCGGGTGTAGCAGCGAGGCGAGGAAACCCACGGCCACCGGGCCGAAAACGAATCCGAGCTCATCGAGCATGGATTCGACTCCCAAAGCCGCACCCAAAACCTTGGGATTGGCTTTCTTGGTGCGTGTCATGGAAATCCAGCGCACTCGGGACATGGGTCCGACCTGCGGGCCGGTGGCACCGGTCAGCAGTGAGATCAGCGTGAGCAGTCCCGGGGCGATGAGTTCACTCGCGTTGCCATACCAGGTAAGCACACACAGCATGATGGTGTGCAGGAAGGCGGCACAGAGCAGCACGCGGCGTTGGCCGAGCCGGTCGGCGAGATAGCCGATGGTCGGACCTCCCACTGCGGATCCCACTCCCACCATCGCGGCGGCGAGGCCACCCATGGCGTAGGATCCGGTCGTGGCGGTCACCAGGGTCATCGAGCCGATGGTCAGCATCGCCAAGGGCAGGCGAGCAAAAAATGCGAGCGGTAGGTAGCTGCGACCAACCAGCGGTAGTAACGCCGAGTAGCCGGTCGACTTCATTGACTCAGAGGTTTGTGCCTCAGAAGCAGACGATTGGGTCAATTTTCTCCCATACTAAAGAGCGCGTTGTCCCTCACCCCGCAACGCGCAACTACCCAGACACGCCATTAGGCGCTACTTTCAAGATACGTTTCTTGTCTAAAGCTGTCCACTGAGTGCGAGCGACACCTCAGCATCGACAGTGCGGATCGTGGAGCCTTCGCGGGTTTTCTCAACAGTCAGCCGGTTGGTGATGCGCTGTTTCATCTCAGAAACATGGGACACCACGCCAATCACCCGACCACCAGATCGCAAGGATTCTAAGGACTCCATCACCAGTTCCAAGGTTTCGGTATCCAAAGATCCGAAACCTTCATCAACGAAGAGCGTTTGCATATCCACTGCCCCGGAATGGTGGGTGATGACATCCGCCAATCCGAGAGCCAAGGACAGTGAGGCCATGAAGGTCTCGCCTCCAGAGAGTGTCTGAGTTTCCCGGTCACGGCCGGTCCAGGCATCATGAACCCGGATTCCCAACCCAGATTTCGCATTACCCCGCGCACTGTCATCATGGTGCAAGGAATAACGTTGGGAGCTCATCACCTGCAACCTTTCGGTGGCCGCCGCCGTGACTTCTTCCAAACGCGCGGCGAGTACATAGGTGCTCAGCGTCATTTTGAGCCGGTTCTCCCCGCCTCCACGCATCACTTCGGCCAGGGCCTTCAACCGACGGTAGTCCTCGATAACCGGCCCGGCTTGGGTAATGCGATTCTCTAGCCGTTGCCTGCCGTCGCGCAGCCGCTGTAACGCGCTGCGCGCCACGACCTCAGCTTGGCGTGCCGCCTCTTGTAGTTGTTCGGCCTCACTGAGTTCCGCACGAAGCCGCTCGAGTTCATCCTCGGTGGGGGTGCTCAGCCCTTGCGCTTCGAACTTTCGAGCCTCGGCAATATCTGCCGACTCGGACAGGGTGGTGATGGTGGTGGCACGTTCTTGCCGTGCCTTGTAGAGCTTTTCGTACTCGGTGCGGGTTGCGGCCGGCAACAAGGCGTCTTGGTAGCCTTGAGTACTTTCAAACCCGGCCTGCTGACATTCGCTGTCCCAGCGTTGCTGAGCCCCTATCCGGCTTTGCTGCGCATCAAGCAACCGTTCGAGCGCTTGCTGCGTCTGCTGTACCAACCGGTGGGTGTGTTCGAGGGATTTCGTTCGCTCCGTCAAAGATGGGTAGTCACCTCGCAGCTGCGCTAATCGCTCATCGAGTTGGCGCAGTTGTTCCCCTGCGGCAGCACATTGTTCGCTCGCCGTGGTGGCGGCGAGCTGCGAGGCAGAGATCTTGGCCTGCATGTCCTGGATTTGGGTTTCCAAGGTTTCCGCCCGGGCCACCCGGGTGCTGATTTGTTGTTGTTTATCCTTCGCTTGCTGTAGCTGGTCCCGCGCTTCAACGAGTTTCTCTGCGGCTTCACGCAACGATAGCGAGCCGACCTGTTCCACCAGCGCTTGGTGGGTGGTGCGCAAGGATTCGATCTTGATCTCATGCTGGCTCACAACGCCCCGTTGAGCCTGTAATTGCTCTTCGAGCACGTCAAGATGTTCTTCATCCATCAGCTGTGCCCCGGCTTCTGCAGTGGCTAACTGAGGATGCTCTCTTGCACCGCAGACCAGGCACGGTTCGCCTGGTTCAAGTGCCGCAGCCAATCGAACCGCTGCTTGCTCCATAAGTTGACGCTGAGCCTGCAGATAGGTGTTCTGCTGCTCGTCCAACACCTTTGCTGCTTCGCGGCGCTGGTCCTTTGCGGTGTCCAGCTTCTGTTCCGCCGTCTCCCGCTGCTTGACCTGCTCGACCGCAGTTTCACTGGCCTCTAGCTGTTGCTGGGCTTGCAGCACGGTGGTCGCCGCGGCCACCGCATCAAGGTCTTGGGTGAGCAGGTTGGTGCGTTCGGCCGCGAATTGTTCCAGCTGGCTCTGGGCGTTACTAGCCGTGGAATTTTCCTTTTCCACCCGTAGCTCCAGCTCTTGGTGCTGCTTGGCTAAAGCTACGCGCGAGTGTTCCTCCGGCAACGCTGCACGAAGCACCGAAAGCTGCCCGGTGAGCTGATCACGTTCTTCTGTCAAGGCCACCAAGGTAGGCTGATCCAGCGACAGCGCAGGCCGGGGTTCGTTTTCCTGTAAGGCGGAGACAGCTTGCGTCGCTGCGATCTCTAGCTCCACGACACGCTTCTGCGCTTCGGCTAACTGTTCGAAGTAGGGCCGAATCCGTCGCGCCTGCTGATCGAGGATCAGCGCTGCACTCACTCCAGCGGCACGTTCGGCACTGGATTCATGTTCCTTGCGCAGCTGCTCCAACTCGCTCAGCCGGGCAAAGACCCGTTGTCGGTTCGCGAGACTTGAGTGTTTCTGGTTGGCCGCACCATAGCCTTTTTTGCGTTCGAGGAATGCCTGTTGGTTCGCGGTAGCCACTGTCAGCAGTTGCTCTTCCAGTTCCGCAAAATACTCTTCGCCCTCGTGGCCGCCTGCTAGTTCAATTCCCTCGTGACGTAGCGACCGCTCGGCATCCTCCCGGATGTGGTTCGCTAAGGCCGCCAGCTCTGCTTCAATTGCCTCGGTGTTCTTGCGTGAAATAGTCAGCCGCGTGGCGAACTCTTCTTCGATTTTGGCGTAATCGCTGGTGTCAAAGAGTCGGGAGAGCAATTTTTCGCGTTCGGAGTCCTTGGCGCGCAAGAAGTCGGCGAATCCGCCCTGCGGTAGCATCACGACCTTGGTGAATTGTTCCCGGTCCAGTCCTAGGACCGAGCCCATCATCTGCCCGACTTCATCATTTCGGGTGGACAGGGCCTGCCATTGCCCGGCAACGAGTTCGCGCAGCGAGCTTTTGGCCTTCTCCTCGGTAAATTTATTCTTCCCCCGCTTCGCCGGACGCATCCAGGCCGGGGAACGCGTCAGCTCGAATCGACGCTCACCAATCGACAGTTTAAGCCTGACCTCTGGGTTCAGTCCTTCGGCGGCATGATCCGAACGAATCTGTCGACTCCCCTGCCGGTTTCCGGGTAATGAACCGTAAATGGCGTAACAGATGGCATCCAAAATACTGGATTTACCGGCTCCCGTTGGCCCATCCAGCAGAAACAGCCCAGCATTACCGAGATCGTCGAAGTCGATCTCTTCGGTGCCGGCAAACGGTCCAAAGGCTTGAATGGACAGTTGGTGGATTCTCACTGTTCGTGTGCTCCTTCGCGTACTGCCCCAATAACCTGATTCACTAACACCCGTTCGGCATCATCGGCCGGACGGTGCCTGACGTGATCGATAAAGTCTTCACAGACCTGGTCGATACTTTTGGCCTGCGCCAGACGTTGGGCGTAGCTGATCTCCGTCTCGCGGGTAGATTCTTCCGGAGCAAAGAGCAAGACCACGGTGTGTTCGAAACGCGTGCGAATGCGCGCCATCGCTTCGGCGGGTCGATCCGTGTCGGTCAGTGTCACTTGGCACCACGCGGATTCGGCCCAGGTGTACTGCGCATCGGTGAGCAGGTGGTCCAATTTGCCGCGTAGGACCGCAAGTCGACGCGGCACCGGTAAGGCCACCTCGCGAATCTGCTCTACCCCGCTCGTCTGGGTCTCAATGATCCACACGGCCTTGTGTTGATTCACTTCAGAGAAGGAATAGGCCAGCGGCGATCCGCTATAACGCACTGCGGGACGCAATGTTTGTTTGCCGTGCAGATGCCCCAAGGCCGAGTAGTCAAAGGGTTCAAAGAGCTCGACCGGAACCACATCAAGATTTCCCACACTCAAATCGCGTTCGGATTCGGAAGTGAACCCGCCCGCGGCGAAGAGATGAGCCATCGACATGGCGAGGATCGGCTGGGTGGCGATGGCGCGCCGCGCCTCAAGGTCTTCGGTGATGCGTTGAATCGCGGCCGCAATGACCGCCGAATGCGAATTCTTTTCGGCACCCAGCTCACTCATCACCATCCGGGGTTCCAGATAAGGAATCCCATAAACAAGGATCTGATGATCCCCGGCATCCAGTTCAATGGGCTGAACCATGCGCTCGGTATCGGCAATAATGTGCACACCGGAGGCATCAAGTAGGTCCGCGGCGAAACCCAGCCGGGCCGCCGAATCATGGTTTCCGCTGGTGAGGATCACCGTCGCGCCGGCGGCCCGAAGCTGCCTCAGGATGGAATTACACAGTTTCACCGCGTCGATTTGCGGCAGCGCCCGGTCATAAATGTCTCCGGCGACCAGCACCACGTCGATGTGTTCCTCGCGCACCACCTCAACCAGGTGTTCCAGGACGGCACGTTGGTCATTGAGCAGTGAGGCACCGTGAAAGGAACGGCCCAAATGCCAATCCGAAGTGTGAAGCAATCGCATAGTTTCAGCTTAGGCAATCATTGCGACAGTTCTGCCATCGCGATCCCCGCTGTGTGCCGCCCGCTAACCCAGCGGCGGGAAAAGTGCGGTGCCGGCCAAAGCGACCAAGATGATCACTACGGTTGCGGCGGCCGCCAAAATCAGCGAACGCCCACCGGTTCGGAAGATGCTGCGCAGGTGAACACCCAACCCGAGAGCGAACATTGCCGTGGCCAGCAGGAAGGTTTGAGCCAGCGCCGCAAGCTCCAACACCGTCTGAGGCAGCCATCCGGCGCTGCGCACTAAGACCATGGCAATAAACCCGGCCACGAACAGGGGCATGATCGGTGGGCGCTGCGCCGAATGTACCGAATGTTTCCGCCGCATATAGAGCGCCACCCCGGCCATCACCGGGGCCAACATCAGCACCCGTGCCAGCTTCACCGTCACAGCGACCGCCAACGCCGACGCGCCGACCGCACCCCCGGCGGCAACCACCTGGGCCACCTCATGGGTTGCCGCACCGATGAACATCCCGGTGGAGCGCTCATCCATCCCCACCAGCGCACCCAGTGCCGGCCCGAGCGGGATCATCAGCGTGCCAAAGAGCACCACCAACCCAATGGCCGTGGCCACTTGCTCCTGTTTGGCTTTCACCGTGCTTTCGGTGGCGGCCACTGCTGCGGCACCACAGATCGAGAATCCTGCCGCGATCAGCAATCGTTGCGGCATCTCTAAGCCAAGCCAACGTCCTAGAAGCAGACATGCACCGAAGGTCAGGGTTACGCAGAGCACCACCACGGCCAAGACTCCGGGTCCCAATCCCAAAATGGTGGACAGGGACAGTTGTAGTCCCAAGAGCACAATCCCGATTCGCAGCAGACGCTTGGCCGAGAGCTGCACGCCAGGGGCTAGCACCGTCGGGACGGGGGCAAGATTTCGCCAGAGCGCACCGAGCAAGATCGCAATCAGCAGGGCGCTGACCGGAAGTACTTGGGCGGCAAGTAGCGCCAGGGCTCCTCCGGTGAGGCACACCGCCAACCCGGGGAGCATTCCCCGTAGCCCGGCAAAACGCGAGGGCGCGGCCGAGTGCTGCTTCCGTTTCGCAGCATCGTTTGCGGCGGTCTTCTTCAGTGGCATCTTCCAAACTTTTCATGAAATGCCCCCGCGGTGGTAACCGAATACCTAAATCCTGCCGGGGTTCTGCGCCTACCAGCCAACGTGTTTCGCGGAACAGCTCGTATTTGACGCCCATTTACTGAACCGTTGCCCACTCTTGGCGAGCGCGAATGCCGGTATCGCTAGCGGGCGCTTTAGAATGAGCTTGTGACTGATAACGGTGAATTTGCATCTCTTCCCAACGACTACTCGGATAAGGTCTTCGCGGTCTTGCTGGGTCTGGCCGACGGTGCGGTCCACGCCCGTGACGGACATGAACCCGGCGCCACCGAAATCTTAGCCCTGTTCCTGGCCGATGGGCTCTTGGAAGCCCTGGAGTGGGCTCATGACGGGGTGGCCAGTGATGAAGCCGCCTGCATGTGGCTGGCCGGGCTGCGTGCCTACAAGCAACTGACCGGGAAGTTCCCGGCCTCCGCCCCGGAGCCGCAACCACGCTGGATCGACACGGAATTTGCGGCGGTGGAACGCTACGAAGGCCTTGCCGACGGGGACCCGCTGAACCTGGCCGGGTTGGACTCCGCAGACATGGGCTATGCCGCTCGCCCCACCGCAGCCGATCACGATTCCAGTGGGGTGCTGCCGCGCGCCGCCGTGACCGCATTGGTAGCCCGCGTCCCGCTGGCCAACACCGCCGCCCTAGCTAGCTCGGCCGCGTTCCTCACCCATGGCGAGCAGGCAGCAGCTACCGCTAAGGCGGCCGCCCTGATCCTGCGCTCCGCATTGGAGAACGGTGCGGCCTCCGCCGACTCGTGGGATTCCGAGCTCGGTGAGCTCAGCGGCAACGCCGCCGAGTCCTTGCGCCAGGTCATTGACGCGGTGCGCGCCACCTTAGGCATGGAACCAACCGCGGCCTACAACGCCTACTTCGGGGAGCAGGCTTCCGAGGACGAAGATCAACCGGCAACTGATCAGGAACGTGACCCGGAAGCAGATGCTTATGCTGTGGCGCTGCTCGCTGCCCTGCACGGCAGTGATCTGGTGCTTGAGCGCCCGGCTAGCGCCATGGATGAAATCATCTCCGAACTGCATGAGCGTTGGATGAAACTCGTCGGCTGACCCGACAGTTCTTCGCACGGTTCTGGGTTGCGCTGGGTAGCCCAGAACCGTGTATTTAAGCGGTCTTTAGAACACCGTGCGGTTCGCGCACCACGCTCAAGAGGATGATTCGTGCTAGCTCACGGGCGCGAACCCGCGCCTGTTCACTTTCCGGCTCCCAGTATCCGGAATTCATTTCAGCTGTGGCAACGCGTCGCATGAATCCTGCCAGGGAACTGAATCCAACATAATCTTCGGCGGTCAGTGGCATCCTCGTTCGTCCGTTGGCATAGCCCAGACCGTTCATGACATCAGCCAGTGATTCCCGGGCTGCCGGGGAACTGGTGTCCCCCACCCCGACACAGGTCAGCCAGTTGGCGAAGTTTTCGTCGATTTCCAGCTGATTATTACCTACCCAAGACACCTGTTCGATCATCAGATAAGCCAGCTCTTCTGGTTTCTCGCTGAGTTCTCGGCCTTTTTTCGTCACGATGAGGCGTCCGTGATATTTGCGCACGAGTCGCATGGCGGTGGCGGCTTCGCGAAGTTCGGCCACCTCGACGACATTGCTCTCCACCATCCGGCTGCCCTGCGAGTAGTCGAATGATTCCCAACCCAAATCGGACACTAGGGCACTGACGGCCAGTGACGGCAGGTTTCCGGCCTGCGTCAGTTTGACACCCTTCTCACCACACAACGCAATGAGCCGCAGCAACGGCTGCACTAAGCGGGCGATAAACCAATCGGGCAGCGCGCTTGGCTCACTAAACGGCCGCACCTCTCCCCTACTGGCCAGGTCTAGAATGAATTGCCGCCGCAGCTGAGGACGCGAATAGAGCCAGCGTGCCAAGACATTGTTCCAGTGCTCTTCCAGACCGCGGGTCGCCAGCCGTGCATTGATTTCAGCTAAGTTGAAGGCGTTGGGATCAATCGTCCCGTTTTCGCCCACACGCCAGCGCATCCAGGCCACGGTCTCTTGTTGTTCCTCATTCGGGTGGGGTGCTGCTGCGTCCGCAAGTTTGGAGTACCATCCACCCAGTCCCCCGCTGTCCTCAATGGGTGCACGCATGGCACCGTCAAGAGCACGGGCGGCATCCGGTACGTAGCTGAGCTCTTCGGCGTGCTCTACGGTGATCCGGTGCAGCCAGCTATCACCGAAATCGTATTCGTAGTAGAGCTCTCCGGCAGAGTATTCCAGGGCTTGAGCCAGCGTGGTTTCTTCCTGCGCTTCGCCTTCCAGCTCATCGATGGAAAACATGTCATACCAGCTGCGGAAGCGCGGATCAGTATGGAATGATTCGAGCGGAATTCCGGAATGGAAGGCCTGCAGATGGCAATCTTCCCACCCCATCACCAATTGGATCAGATCGCCGGCTTCATCCAGCATGACGGTGTCGGGGAGCTGGAAGGTTCTCCAGATGACCGGTTGGGATTCAACTAGCTCGATTTTCAGGGTGAGCAACTGCGCGCGGGACATAAGCCCATCTTGTCAGATGAGGTGCCGCCGCGCACCGTCTCCGAGCCCGTATTACTGCAGTGCGAATCCTTCAACGAGCTGCATGAACTCACCCTCGGAGATCACCTCAACGCGCTGACCGGCATCACGCAGCCGCAGCACATGCTTCGCCTTGTTAGTCAGCCGCCCGTTGGCCAAGTCTTCGGGAACAAACCCGTCACCGACCACCAGTGCCGTGGTGGCACGAGTAACCCGGGAAGCAGTCTGCGCCCCACGGTTTGCGGCCCACTGTTTAGCTTGGGGACGTGGCACCGACAGATTTCCGGTGAACACCACAACCTGTCCGAACAGCGGGTGGCTCGGATCAGCCTCACGGTTCGGGCGGGGGTTATCCCCCTCCTGCGGCCAGAAGGTGAAAGCATCGCGGGGCGGGAACGAGTTTCCGCGGGCCAACCAGCCTTGCGCATCCCGCATGGCTCGGGAGAGTTCATCTCCGGGTTGCCACGCGCGGGTCAGACCTAGGGGCACCGAATAATGTTCGGCGGTATTCTGCACGGTAGGGGTCTGGCCGCGTTCGGCGATATCGATCATGGCCCAGGCACAGGCTTCGGCATCGGCGAGCGCCTCGTGGTGGTTTTCGATTGGATGCCCGGCTTCTTCGGCCACGAAGGGCAGCGAATAGCTGGGCAGGTTATAGGCCTTGCGGGAGAGCTTCACGGTGCAGAGGTGCTGGATTTCTGGCACGGCCAGTTCACTAGCTTCGGCCGCGGCACGAATGACCCCGGAGTCAAAAGCCGAGTTATGCGCGACCAGAACGTCAGTTCCCACGAAGTCGAGCAGATCACTGAGTTTCTCGCCCACCCGCGGAGCTTGCAGAACCATGTCTTCGGTGATCTGGTGAATAGAGACGTTGCGTGGATCAAAGTGGTCAAAACCGGCCGGTGGTTTCAGCAGCCATTGTTCGGTTTCCACGATGCGTCCCGAACGGACCTTAACCAGCCCCACCGAACAGGCGGAGCCAATAAATCCGTTTGCTGTCTCAAAATCTACTGCCGTGAAATCCAATGCCACGCCCAATAGCATACTCGCTTCTGCCCGGGAACGAGTTTCCGCGAGCCGTGATCACTTGCTGATACCGTACGCTCGCATCTTCGTAATCATTTGGTTTCTCGGTGTTGACCTGCGCAGATCGGTGCACCCGACGGCAGGCTAGCTTCAGCGGGAAGCAGGGCATCTCACACGCCCGTGACCTGCCGCCAGCCCTTCGACGCCTTAGGTCAATGGATGAAGGTGAGGACTCGCGATTCCCCTGACTTGCCATCTTTTTGCTACGCAGCTGTCGTACCCCCTGATCAGTAATGCCACGAATGCGACCCACCGCGAAGCGTAGAGTACTGAGCAAAACAGCATGTCGGAGCACAAACGAAAGAGTTGACACGGATGGACAGTTACGCCCTGATCTACATTGGCTCCACACTGCTCGGCGCAGTCGTAGGCGGTGCGATTTCTGTGGCTATCAGTCTCTGGGGCTCACGCAGGCAGCGCCGGATCCGCTACGGAGAGAATCTGCTGGACACGCTAAATGCTATGAAACGCAAGCTGGCGTTGCTGCAAGAGGTGGGCACTTGCTCATCGACACAGCCACTCGTGTTGCGCGAGGAGGCGCTGGGGTTCTGGGTCCAGGTCGAATTGGCCGCTTCCCTAGAAAATAGGTCGAACCGACGGATCATGCGGTCTTGGGCGGAGGGAATCTTCAACGGCGCCTACCAAGGAGCATCCAGCGACGAGGAACAGTACAGGCGGATCTGATCCTCGCAGCTGATGGCGTGCGTAGCCGGGTGCGCAGAATCCTCTTTCCCGGCCACCCAGGGCTCAAGCATTCGGGCCAGCACGCCGCTCAAGCTATCGTTCCGAACTTCACCCCAGACGTAGCGCCAATTATCGGTGAAATGCTCGACCATCGATCAAGGGGACGTTTTGGAACACTGCCCATGGCTGACGGAAGTGTCTACTGGTACGCGCTATGGAATTCGAAACAGCAGACGCCCAGCGATACCGTGTCTCTTCTGCGCTGGCTGCGCTATGACCGCGAGGAATGGCATCCAGCCGTGGGTGACCTACTCTCCGCCACGGACCCGCAACGAATCCACGTGCGAGAAACGGCTTCGCTGGCCAAGCCACTAGCGTCCCTCGCCTCGGGACGAGTGGCGCTACTCGGGGATGCCGCTCACGCACTCACCCCGGATCTTGGACAAGGGGCAAGTCAAGCATTCGAAGACGCCACCGCACTCATCGACGCGCTTCGCACCAGCCCGCACGATATTCCCGCGGCCTTGCGACTCTACGAAAAGGCCCGCCGCGCTCGCACCGCGAAAATGCTTCGATTTTCACGCTTGACCGGTCAGCTGTCATCACTGCGCGGATTCCCCGGAGTAGCGCGAGATGCGCTCATGCGACTCATGCCACCGATGCCGGCCTGAGGCAAGATCATCCAGGAGAACCCCCGAGATCTATTGTTGCGGCGCAAAGGACGATCGCCATACGTCCGAGGAGTAGGCGAGAAATTCAATCAGCTCGGGCCGCGTGGGGCACGCTGAACCCCCATGGAACCGCGCAGAGTTGGTTCTGCACGAGGGAAAACAGAATGCTCTCGGAGCAGGATTACCCAAGCCGCACAATGGCATAGGCACATTCGCGCGCTAATGCCCAGCCCTTTTAACGTAAACGCTGCGCAGTTCTCACCTCGACGAGGCGAGAACTGCGCAGCGTTATTGCGTATCTTCGGTCGATCTATGCGGTGGCCTTGCGCAAGGTGGTGTAGGAAGCTGCGGCCATGGCCAAAGCTATGACACCACCCCATAGCGCGATGCCTCCCGCGCTCCAGGTGACCATCCAGCTCCATACTTCTCCCCAGCGCTCCGCGAGGGTCAGGTAGAACGCTGCTCCCAACAGCGCCACTCCCAGAACGATGAAGAAGATCAGCAGACCGGTGGTGCGCCAGCGCATGTAGATGGTCGCCGCCCAGAATCCGGTGATGAAGAGCAACACCATAAGCACAAAGTAGAACATGATCTGAATGAACGCGTTATTGTTGGCCACCCAATCAAGGGCGAAGAATCGCCCTCCCAGGCCCCAACCGTTCGTGGCGGTTTCGATCAATCCCATCACGTAATAGAAGGCCGAAAGTGCCAGCGCACTGACTGCGAACAGCATCAGTGTGCCAAGGAAGAACGTGCGGCGCGAAACGCTCATCGCCAAGGAGAACGGGAAGGTCATCGTCAGCGACTGGATCCCCAAAGCCAAGAAGTACCACATCGGAGCCTGCGCGCCACCACTGAACATCACCTCGGTTCCGCCTCCGAGCCGTACCAGCCAGAAGATGGCCATGGTGAACAGGAAGGCGCCAAACAGGATCACCAACGGGATCCCAATGAAGGTCCATTTATTGATCAGCTGCATTCGTGCAACATTGATAATCCGGTTCATTTCATTGCCTCGACATTCGCATTGTTGATTCGGTCCTCGTCACGGCCCATGGCGCTGCGCACCACCAGCTGTTGCAGGGACACACTAGAAAGTTCGAGCCCCATATCTTTGGCCTGCTGTCGTTGTGCATCGCTCAATCTGGCCCTAATGCTGATACTGGCCAGCGAGCCCAGCGCGTCTCGGTGCAGCACCGGATAGTCACCGATAAATTCGGCGACCTTTTCCGCATTGCCGGTTACGGTCACCGCTGCACCGCGCAGGTTTTCCGCTTCATCATCCATCACGATCTTTCCGCCATCGATCACCACCACGTGCTCCAGCAGGTTGGCCACCTCGTCAATCAGGTGACTGGAGAGCACAATAGTGCGCGGGAAGAGGGAAAAGTCTTGGACCAGTCGGTCGTAAAAGACCTGCCGAGCCACCGCATCAAGGCCTAGATAGGGTTCGTCAAAGAAGGTAATGTCGGCGCGTGAGGCCAGTCCGAGGATGACCCCCACGGCTGAAAGCTGACCGCGTGAAAGTTTCTTAATCCGGCGTTTGACCGGAAGTTGAAACGCCCGAATTAGATCTTGGGCCAAATCCTCGTCCCAGTTCTCGTAAAACAGGGCCGCCGCCTTGAACGCTTGGTCAGCACGAAAATCGTCCGGATACTTTTGCGACTCACGAATGAAGCACATCCGAGACAGTGTGGCGTCATGCTCGTAAGGGTTATGTCCGAAAATCTCCACGCTACCCGAGTGGGCAAAACTCTGCCCGGTGAGAATCGACATCAGCGTGGTCTTACCTGCACCGTTTCGCCCCAACAACCCGTAGATGCGGTTAGGGGCCAAGGACAGATTCACGTCATCTAGCGCGGTCAGTTCCTTGTACCTTTTGCTGAGGTTGGTCACTTTGATGGCTGGTGCGTTAGTCATTGATAACACTTCCTTGGGCGTTAGGTTCACTGTGGGTTGAGTCCTGAATCATCGAGACCAGTTCTGCTACCCCGATGCCCAGTTTTGCTGCCTCGGCGGTCAGTGGCCGGATGAACTGTTCGTGGAACTGTTGGCGACGTGCTGCTAACAGTTGGTTGCGTGCCCCTTGCGCGACAAACATTCCGATCCCCCGTTTCTTGTACAACAGCCCGTTCTCAACAAGTCGGTTCACCCCTTTAGCGGCGGTGGCCGGATTAATGCGATAGAACGCGGCGAATTCATTGGTTGAGGGCACCTGCGACTCTTCGGCCAGTACCCCGGAGACGATGTCGCCTTCGATCAGTTCTGCGATCTGCATGAAGATCGGCTTCGAATCATTGATCACTGCGCGCCTCCCTTACGTCCGTCAAACACAACTCGGATCAACCCCTAAGTTGCTTGGTTAGTTACTCATGTAACTAACCATATAACTAACGAGGCTAAGACACAATCTATTTTCTTGGCCGATCGACCTTTTCGGGGCGTATTTCCGCTGCAACACCCGCGCTGATGTCCGCCCAGAGAATTCTCCAAACTCTCCGGTCAAGGATCTGACTAGGAGTAATTCCGTGAACTACGGCAACTCCAGCCGATCTGAAGCGCACGCTCAGCAACTACAAAAATTCCGAAGAAATGATGGACAAGGAAGCACGAAAGGAGCCGTACGCACCCATTGAGGTTAGTTACTCAAGGTTCATAGCCCCACCTCGCACGTTCACCCGAACGATGAGCGATGAACCTACGCCGAGCAAAAACCACTTCTAAGGAGCACACGACGGATGTATTTCTCGAATTATTCGGGTCCTTCGCAGGCCGAGCAGCGCGCCAATAATCGTTCGCGCTACACCACTTTGCTGGCTTCAATTTCAATGCTTAGCCTCGGGATAAGTCTGGGAACCACCGGCCCAACGGTAGCCAGTGCACAGCCCGGCGCCCAGTCCATTCCGTCCGTAGCTTCCGCCGCCGGCAATGCCGCTGTCGTCACGAGTAGCACCGGCAATCTGCGACCAGAGCACGAAGAACCTTTGGCGGACGAAGAATTGCCCACGGCCCCATAACCAATGGCTCACAGACAATGGGCTCCGGGTTCGCCACCATCCATCGCGCGGCCAGCTCACGACTACGGTTCAGCTCCGCATCATGTCCTCGCTCGTTACTTAAGCTGCGGGCGTGGACTCGGATCTCGCTCTTCTTTTCTGCAGTCAAGGCACTCCCGCGCCGAGAGCAGGCTGGGTAGTGGCACTAGCATGGCGCGGTAATGCCCAGAAGGGTGGGGGCGTTTTGTTATCGGCGCGGCTCGTTGTTGCTTTCCTCGTCCTCGGCATCCAACGCATAGATGATGCGGTGATCCGAAAGAAAACTCAGCGGGATCAACACCCCTGGCAGCATTCTTCGCGCGGCGGCAGCATTGAAGGACTCGGTGATCCGAGCCGGGAAATTTTTACCATCCGCCGCATGAACCTCAATGACGAGCTCAAGCTGCCGAAGATTTTTCTCGTTGCGTCCGGTGGGCTGGGCGCTGATTAGTGTCCCCACACCCGTGGCAAGCTCGCTATAGTTATCCTGCGGTGGCACCCGGCGCCGGGTGACGAACCAGGCCAGTACTACAATCAGCGCACCCACGACGAGACCGAGGACCAGGTCAGCCAGCTGTGCTGTACCGCGTTGCCCGGCGGGGATCAGGAGGTAGCGGCTGAAGACCCACAGCCAGCAGCCGATGCCGAGACAGAGCGCGGTGACTCGGAGCATCACAACGGAACGTTTCATACCTCAGCCCCCTTAGAACTTCGACCACGCTCATCCTTGACCCGGATCTAGGCACAGTGTTTCAGTTACGCGTAAACGCCGAGCAAACACCGTCAGAAGCCTGCACGCCACCGGCTCACGCACCACAGGTTCCCCGCAGGGGCATCAAAGATCTGGGCATGCAAAAGCCGGTCAGCATCCCATCCGAAGATAAGCTGCTGACCGGCTCTTGGCGTGCGTGGGCGTGATGCGGTTTAGCCCGCTGAAAGTTGTGCCGTTACGCGTTCAACGATCTGCGGGAGTAAGGCCGCGAAGGCACGTGCCCGGTGTGAGATCGCGTTCTTCTCCGCCGCCGAATATTCGGCCAGGGAACGATCCGAGCCAGAGGGCTGGAAGATTGGATCATAACCAAACCCGCCGTCCCCGGAGCGCTCGGTACGCAAGATCCCGGGCAGCGTGCCCAGTTCTACATGGGCTTGCCCATCGGGTGAGGCGATCGCCGCGGCACAGATGAAGGCCGCCGAACGGTGTTCGGTGGCAATATCGCCCAACTGGGCCAGCAGCAGATCAATATTCGCTTCGTCATCACCGTGTCGCCCAGCCCAGCGGGCCGAGAAGATCCCTGGTGCTCCGCCGAGCACATCAACCGAGATTCCCGAATCGTCGGCGAGCGCGATCAGTCCGGTGCTGGCCGCGATTTCCCGGGCTTTTTTCAGCGCGTTGCCTTGGAAGGTCACCGCATCTTCCACCACATCCCCGGCTCCCGCGGTGGCCGCGTCGATCACCTGAGTGTCCACGTCTAGGCCGGGAACTTGGTCGCGCAGCAATTCGCGCAGCTCACGGAGCTTGCCCTGATTGGAGCTGGCGAGCACCAGCACCGGGGCGCTCATGCACCGGCCCGCAGCGTTTGAGTCTGAATCTGCGCCAATTCGGTGGTGCCGATCAGTGCCAGATCCAATAGGGCGTCCAGTTCGGCGCGTTTGAAGGGCACGCCCTCGGCGGTACCCTGCACCTCAACGAAATCACCGGAGCCGGTGACCACCACGTTCATGTCGGTTTCGGCGCGAACATCTTCCTCATAGGGCAGGTCCAACATCGGAGTGCCGTCGATAATGCCGACCGAGATCGCTGCCACCGAATCGGTGAGCACCTTAGCGTTCTTCTTCACCAGCCCTTCGCGGCGGGCCCATTCCACGGCTTCGGCCAACGCCACATAGGCGCCGGTAATGGCCGCGGTGCGGGTGCCGCCGTCAGCCTGCAACACGTCGCAGTCCAAGACGATGGTGTTTTCGCCCAGCGCGCTGGTGTCAATCACCGCACGCAAGGAGCGGCCGATCAGACGGGAAATCTCATGGGTGCGACCGGAAAGTTTGCCCTTGACCGATTCGCGCGAGTTGCGGGTATTAGTGGCCCGGGGCAGCATGGCGTACTCGGCGGTGACCCAGCCGGTCCCCTGCCCCTTCAGCCAGCGTGGCACTCCTTCGGTAAAGGAGGCGGTGCACAATACTCGGGTGTCACCGAATTCAATCAGTGCTGATCCTTCGGCTTGGGCGGACCAGCCACGGGTGATGGTAATGTCTCGAAGTTGCTCGGCGCTGCGGCCGTCGGCACGTAAAGTCATGGTTCCATCCTAACTATCCCCTTGCACTACTGCGCACCAGCCACTGCGCATCAGGCCATGTGACGCTGCACTAGCGTGGCGTTTCGGTAGATGTCCAGCGCTGTCGCAACGCGTCGAATGATCCCTTAAATTCCCCCTTCGGTGGTGCCCATTGTCCCTTCCTGAAGGCAAGCTGTGAGTATTTATGAATGACCACGGTCACTCCGTAGCATTGATAGGGTATTAAGCGGGCCTCGTCGTAACGATTGCTCCGGTGACCGGGGCACACACCGACAGGCCAATGGGGTCAGCCAGAGATTATCGTTAGAGGTAAAGGAAGCTACCATGCCAGGTCGAATCGTCAGATCACAAACCGCCCAGCGCGTTGCCCAACTTGTGGATTCCCGCACAGGACGAAACTTTTTGACTAGTTGCGGATGGCGCCAGGGAATGCCCATTGTCATGACACAACCCACAGAAACCGTAGACGAAGTCATGGGTCTGGTTTCGGTTCATATGGGACCGGCTCTCGTCGCCCTTATTGAGGACGATGAGCTTGTGTTCCTCCATATTTCCGAAACCTGCGACTCACTGCGCATCGTTGACATCGTCCCTGATGGACTTTGTGTCTCCCAGTTCCTCACCATGGTTCGGGACGAAGGGCATCAGACCTTCCGGGTGAAGTACTGGAAGTACAGTGCGGTGGCTCATGTCTTACCTCCGGTGCCGAGCCTTGAGGCGGAGTATTCCGCGGGATACCGTCATGTGGGAAGCGGGGTCTAGGTCAGGGGAAAATCCGAAGCAAACGTTCTTTTGAACACGCACGAGAAGACCTTCTGAGCTAAAGGCTTAGGCTATCGGACGCGTGCTGTGGCAGTCTTTGAGGCTGCGACAGCACGCGTCTTGTCGTTTCCACGCGAGGTCAGCGCACCCTTCCTGCACTGGTCTGCCCTAGATCTCATAGAGTGGTGTGGGGAAGAGGTTTGACTGTCTGTGGACCGACAGTTGACTCGACAGTGCGTGCAACTATCACTCAGGCTTCTAACTAGGGAATCTGTTAATTCTCTCCACGGTGGAGAGACATCAAATGATTCCTCGTAAAATCGGGAAGGCAAGTAGAGAATTGCCTACACGGAAGCTCTAGTTATGAAACACCATATCCTTACCCTCCCGTTAAATGACGATCAGTTTCGCGATCTCACCAACGCCTTGGAAGATTATAGAGATTATTTTCTGCGCCAAGCTCAAGAAGCCTCATTGGGTTTCGGTCTTGACGCGCAGTATTGGTCCGGTCGAGCAGAGGAAATTGAAAAAATACGAACCATGGTCCTGGAAGAGCGCGAGTAAGCACTCCGTTCCTCGCCGCACTTCGGCATCGTGCAGAGGGTGCGCAGTGCCCGTCAGCACACCAGACCGACGAAAGCTAAGCCGGTGGGCAGAACGTTCGTCGAGTTAGTTTTAGTTGCTGCGGCTCTTCACCTTGAAGGCTGGTAAACAGTCTTTGGGGAATCGGGGCCGCGAACGGCTACAGGTTGGCCACGTAGCCCCGGGAATACCGTGCACCGGACCACGTAGAGCAGCGCTACTTTTTCCGGATCGGCCGAGTGCCCCTCCAGTCACGCTGTTTCGAAGGACGAATCACCGAAACCGGTGCGGTCGGCAAGGACTTCGGGGTGCCTAGTTGCGATCCGGAGTACACGCCATACGTCACCCCGGAAACCGCCACCGCGATCCCGCCAGCATAGGTTTCCTTGGCCTCGTCAACAATCTTGTTAATCGAAGTCCACACCGGGACGTGTGTCAGCAGCAGGCGTTCAACCTGCGCGTCGGTGGCCATCTGTCCGGCACGTTTGCCGGTCAGGTGTACTCCGTCGATATGGTCATCGCGGCCTTCTTCAAAGGCGGCCTCACACAGGAACATGTCCGCACCGCGGGCGGCCTCCACTAACCCCTCACAGGTGTCGGTGTCTCCCGAGTAGGTCAGCACACTGGTCAGAATTTCCCCATCGGGCCCCGGCTCATGGGCTTCTACCCGTAGTGCATAGGCTTCCTCGATGGGATGCCGCACCGGGTAGGGGGTGATGGTGAACGGGCCAATATTGACCGGCTCGCGCTCTGCCCACACATTAAAGTCATAGTCCTTGTGCATGGTGTCACCGGCGGGAAGCCCATAGGCCGTTTCAATCCGATCCGCGGTGTCCTTCGGACCCCAGACCAGCATCCGCTCACGGTCCCAGCCGTTCGGATCCCAACGAATCGCCACGTGCAGACCACACAAATCCATGCAGTGATCCGGGTGCAGATGGGAAATCGCGATCGCATCAATGTCTTTGATGTCGGTGTAGCGTTGCAAGACCCCTAGGGCGCCGGAGCCCAGATCCAAGAGAATCTTCCAGTCACGGGTGCCGTCGAAGGCGCTGACCAGATAGCACGACGCCGGGGATCCGGGACCGGGAAAAGACCCGGTACAACCGATAATGGTCAGCTTCATCTCTCACTCGCCTTTCGACGCTGCGATCATCTGCGGTGTTATGCGGGCAATCGAACCGGTCGGATAGTGGGCTGCTACGTTCTCCACGTGACGGACTTCCAGAACCTCAGGACCGAGGAAGCGTCGCGCTAGTACCCCAAAACTATCAGCGTTACCCGTTGCAAGGAATTCGTGACGCGCGTCATTTCCATCGCTGCGTAACAGCCCGTGACTTGTCAACGCCCGGAATGTGTCCTTCGCGGTCTCTTCGGCACTGGAGACCAGACTCACCGAATCACCCATCACATAGGAGATCACCCCGGTCAGTAACGGGTAGTGGGTACAACCCAGGATCAAGGTGTCCACCCCAGCGGTCTGCAAGGGTGCCAAATATTCCTCGGCAATCTGCAAAAGTTCACTTCCGGCGGTG
Source organism: Glutamicibacter uratoxydans (assembly GCF_050753455.1). Classification (GTDB taxonomy): domain Bacteria; phylum Actinomycetota; class Actinomycetes; order Actinomycetales; family Micrococcaceae; genus Glutamicibacter; species Glutamicibacter uratoxydans_A. The sequence goes on along the minus strand of NZ_CP192736.1, from coordinate 1,261,651 downwards.
ATCCCGGACTCCACGAAATCCACGAATCGGGGGCAGGCTACGGAAGTCACTTCCAGGTTCGGGGCTGCGGCGAAGGCATCCTCATAGGCCCGTGAGCCCACGGTGGCTTGGGTACCGATCAACCCGATCTTGCCGTTCTTGGTGGCGGCTACAGCACGCCGTACCGCGGGCTGAATTACTTCGACCACCGGGATTCCGTGCCGGGCGGTGTAGCGTTCGCGTGCGTCGCGCAGCACTGCGGAGGAAGCCGAGTTGCAGGCGATCACCAGCAGCTTCACCCCGGCATCCACCAGCTCGTCCATGACCCCCAGCGCATTGGCACGCACTTGCGCGATCGGCAGCGGGCCATAGGGCGAGTTCTTAGTATCTCCCACGTAAATCAGTGATTCGCCAGGTAACTGGTCGATCACCGCACGCGCCACGGTCAGTCCCCCAACCCCGGAATCAAAGATTCCGATCGGGGTGTCTTGGTTCGGCACGCTTTGCGGTCCGCTAGTGAAAAAAGAATTCATGTATTAGTAATCCGAGTCCAGCAGCGCCTGCATCACGGTGTCCTGAACCCAAGAGATGAGGTTGTAGACCAGGGCCATGTAATCCTGCGGGGTGTGCACTTGCGCGGCGTCATTGATCTGACCGATACGGGCCGAGTCGGCTTCGCTTTCAATCCCCAACCGCTGTGAAAGCACCAGACGCACGTCATTCAGTGCCTGCGCAAAGCGGGAGGCGGCAGCCTCATCCAGCACAATCTTGGTATTTTCCATCAAGAACTGCGCCTCACGCAGCCGGCCGATCTTGGAGGTAATCAGATCGTGTTCACCAAAGCGGCGGAACTCATTGGCCACCTGTTCATCATCACTGGCCGTAGGCAGCAACCGGGCGGTCGCCGGGTCGGCCGGTTCGGGTAGTGGGCCGCGATCCGGGCTCATCCCGGTCAGTGCATAGAGTGGGTCTAAATCTTCGGAGGCATCAACCTGGTGAATCTCGTCGCGCTCTTCGAGCAGGGTGATGACATCGGCGAAAAGATCTCGCAGCAGTTTACGTTCCGGTTCGTGCAATGAACCGGCGATCCCGCGCGAGGTCCGTCGAAAGGCCTTGGCCACGAAGCTAGGCCTCCTGAGTCATGGTTGCGTTCAATCCGTAGCCGTGCATCGCCTGCACATGGGCTTCGATCTTTTCCCGAGTGCCAGAAAGAATGATGGAAAAACCATCGTGATGCACCTGCATCATCAGGGTTTCGGCTTTTTCGGCGCTGAACCCAAAGTGGCTGCGGAAAACGTAGCTGACATAGCTCATCAGGTTTACCGGATCGTTCCACACGATCAGGCGCCACTTTTTATCGTGGCGAACCTGCTCACTAACTTCTTCAAGGATTTCGGGCATGACGGTCATGGCCCCCATTTTACGCCCTTCTGGCGCGCAACGGGCACCTACGCCAAGGCGTGGATATCACACTTAGGTACGCGGCGGGATACAGTAAGTCGAGGTTTGTCCACGATTTTCACAGGAGCACCCTATGCTCACCAGCTTGTTCACCGACCACTATGAGCTGACCATGCTGCAGGCCACGCTGGCTTCCGGCGCAGCTCAGCGTCCCAGTGTCTTCGAGGCTTTCGCCCGCAGACTGCCCGATGGACGCCGCTATGGCGTGGTGGCCGGCACCGGGCGGCTACTGGAGGGCTTAGCCAATTTCCGCTTCGAGGATGAACAATTAAAGTTCCTCGCTGATCACAAGGTGGTCAACAAGCAGACCCTGAACTATCTGGAGAACTTCAAGTTTAGCGGCAATATCACTGGGTATCAGGAGGGGGAACTCTACTTCCCTAACTCCCCGATCCTCACCGTCGAATCTACCTTTGCCGAGGCCTGTGTCATCGAGACCTTTGTGCTCTCGGTGTTGAACCATGACTCTGCCATCGCCTCGGCTGCCTCGCGGATGATCGCTGCGGCCGGGGATCGGCCCTGCATTGAGATGGGTTCGCGTCGCACCCATGAAGAGGCCGCGGTGGCTTCGGCCCGCGCCGCGACGATCGCCGGGTTCGACTCCACCTCCAATTTGGAGGCCGGTGCCCGCTACGGCATCCCTACCGTGGGCACCAGCGCGCACTCCTTCACTTTGCTCCACGAAACCGAACGTGCGGCATTCCAGGCTCAGGTCGAAGCACTGGGCGTGGACACGACGTTGTTGGTCGACACCTATGACGTGGAGAACGGGGTACGTACCGCGGTGGAGGTGGCCGGACCCGAGCTGGGTGCGGTTCGTTTGGACTCCGGCGACTTGGTCCAGCAGGCTACCTGGGTCCGTGAATTGCTCGATGATTTGGGCAACTGGAACACCAAGATCACCGTCACCTCCGATCTGGATGAATATGCCATTGCCGCGCTGGCCAGCGCCCCGGTGGATTCCTACGGGGTAGGTACCGCACTGGTCACCGGCTCGGGGCACCCGACCGCCTCAATGGTGTACAAACTGGTGGCCCGTCAAGAAGCTTCGGGCACGTGGGTACCGGTGGCCAAGGTCGCGGCGAATAAAGCCAGCACCGGTGGCCGGAAGCAAGGTTTCCGTCAGCTCAATGAACGAAACCGGGCGATTAATGAGCTCGTGGTACTCGGTGAGCGTCAGCCAGCCGAACGTGAACGTGCCCTAACCTTGCCCCTGGTGACTGCCGGGGAAATCGATCAGCAGTACACTGGTGCCTCCGGGGTGCAATTGGCCCGGCAGCGCCACTACGAGTCAATTCAGGAAATGCCCGGCATTGCCCGTCGCCTCCAGCGCGGCGAACCGGTCATTCCCACCGAGATTGTCAACGAATAGGAAGTGCTATGACCCGCGCATTGCTGATCGTGGATGTCCAACCGGATTTTTGTGAAGGTGGTCCGCTCGGGGTGGCCGGTGGCAACGCCGTGGCCACTGCCATTGCCGCCGATCTCAATGCGCGGCGGGAGTCGTACTCCGCGGTGATCACCACCCAGGACTGGCATATCGATCCGGGAAACCATTTCTCGCAAAACCCGGACTTCGTAGATTCTTGGCCGGTGCACTGCGTTGCCGGCACCCCAGGGGCCGCCTTGCACCCGCAAATTGCTCCGCTACGAGTGGATGCGCACTTCGCCAAAGGCCGGTTTACCGCGGCCTACTCGGGCTTCGAAGCGCGCGAACTTGATCCCGCGGCCAGCCTCGAAGATGAATCCGGTCTGCTCTTGGATGAGTGGTTGACCGCACGAGCCATCACCACGGTAGATGTGGTGGGAATCGCCACCGATCATTGCGTGCGCGCCACCGCCCTCGACGCGGCGGCCGCGGGCTACAGCACCACCGTGCTCACCCCACTCACCGCGGCGGTCGCGCCCGAGAATTTGCCGGCGGTCTATCAGGAATTACGCGACGCCGGAGTCACCGTCCTTACCCTGGTCTAAGCCTCAGTTTCCTGCGTGTAGCCACCGCTTCTGACCGCCATCATTCGGCGCTCAACTTTGCTCGATCCCCATGGCGGGATCCCGCATGCCATGATCAGCGTTTACCCCTTGGTTGGCATCTCGCTAGCGTTGTGCCATCCGGGTGATGGCCATGTCAGATGTGCTGAACGGGTAGGTCGCCCCAGCGCGGCTCGCCCGTGAGATGGAGTGAGTCCTCGGCTCTCAGCGTCGTCGGTTCCATCGATCGACAAAACAGGAATCGGTATCGGGGCGTCAACCACCCGTGTGGGTCACCGGTGATTGATGCCTCGTGTCATGCCACCGAGGGCAGCTGCGGCACTCTCACTGCTCGAGCTCCGAGCCACCCGTGTCCACGCCATAGCCTGACCCTGCGGCGGGCTGTGTAACCGGATCCTGTCCTCGCGCGGATTACGGTGCGCCTATTTGCGCCCGACGAACCAATCCTGCAATTTTTCGATGCGCGCCCGCAGTTGATCCGCATTGGCTTGCGGAACTGCCGGTCCCCCACAAATGCTCCGCAGCTTCGTGTGAATCTGCCCGTGCGGGGTTCCGGTACGTGCCGCCCATGCCGAGACATTCTTGGAGAGCTGACTCCGCAGATCCATCAGCTGTCGATGATCCGACACCGGGGCGGGTTTGCTTGCCCCGCGACTAATTTGTTTGTTTTGTTGCTCGCGCAGCAACGCGGACACCTGATCGGGTTCCAACAATCCGGGAATGCCCAGGAACCCCAGTTCCTCGTCACTTCCGATATCTGCCCCGGTACCGAATTCGCCACCGTCAAAGAGCACGCGGTCGAAGGAGGCTTGGGAGTTCAGTGCCTCAAACTTGTTGCGCACCAGCTCATCGCTGACTTTCTCCTCACGGTTAGCTTCTTCCAGCGCGGCATCGTCCAGGCCGTCCTCGATCTTGGAGCCTTCACGATCCAGTGCGTGATCGCGTTCCACTTCCATTTCGTTGGCTAAAGCCATCAAGATGGGCACGGAGGGCAAGAAGACGCTAGCTACTTCGCCGCGTTTCCGGCTACGCACAAAGCGGCCCACCGCCTGAGCAAAGAAGAGCGGTGTCGAAGTACTGGTGGCATACACGCCGACACAGAGCCGCGGGACGTCAACACCTTCGGACACCATACGCACCGCAACCATCCAGCGCGAGTCTCCTTCGGAGAACTCATCGATCTTCTGCGAGGCGCTGGGGTCATCGGAAAGAATGGTGGTGACCTTTTCCCCGCAGATGGCCTGCAACTGTTGGGCGTAAGCCTTAGCGTCCTCGATATCGGAGGCAATGACCAAGCCACCGGCATCCTTCACGGTCCGCCGCACTTCGGACAAGCGGCGGTCGGCGGCACGCAGGACCGAGGGGATCCAGTCTCCGGCCGGATCCAGCGCGGTGCGCCACGCGTGAGCGGTAATATCCTTGGTCGCCCCGGCACCAAGCTGGGCTTCCATTTCTTCACCGGCCGCGGTACGCCAGCGCATATTGCCCGAGTACGCCATGAACAGCACCGGACGCACCACATGGTCGGTGAGCGCATTACCGTAACCGTAGGTGTAGTCGGCCTTGGAGCGGCGGATATTGTTTCCGTCCTCTTCGTATTGCACGAAAGGAATCGGCGCGGTGTCCGAGCGGAAGGGGGTACCGGTCAAGGCTAGTCGCCGGGTGGCTGGTTCGAAGGCTTCGCGAATGCCATCCCCCCAAGACAGCGCGTCTCCGGCGTGGTGTACTTCGTCCATGATCACCAAGGTGCGCGCGTCTTCGGTCTTCGCGCGGTGCACCGCTGGTTTTTGGGCAACCTGAGCGTAGGTGACCACCACCCCGAGGTAGTGATCCCCATGGCGACCATCGGCGTTCTTGTAGTTCGGGTCAAGTGCCAACCCCACCCGGCCGGCAGCGTCCGCCCACTGTTTCTTCAGGTGATCGGTCGGGGCTACCACGATCATGCGGTTGATCTTTTTCGAATCGACGAGCACCTTGGCTAGGCGCAGCGCGAAGGTGGTCTTACCTGCGCCGGGGGTCGCCACGGCCAGAAAGTCCTTCGGTTCGGAATCGAAGTACAGAGCGAGTGCTTCGGCCTGCCAGGCGCGAAGCTTCGGCCCGGTTCCCCAGGCCGCTCGTTCCGGATATGCCACCGGTAGCTTGTCTTCTAGTGGAAGCTTGTCACCAATGTCGAAAAGTGTGTCGGTCATCTACCTCTCCCGGCGCGGAACTACGAACGTTGTGCTGAAAACACGGGAGCGATTAGTCGCCCATCATCGATTCGTAAACTTCCTTGCACTCCGGGCACACGGGGAACTTCTTCGGGTCGCGTCCCGGGGTCCAAACTTTGCCGCACAGGGCAATGACCGGTTCGCCAGTAAGCGCCGATTCCATGATCTTTTCCTTGCGGACATAGTGCGCAAAGCGTTCGTGATCGCCAGCTTCGACACTCTGCTGGGTCTCGGTACGCGTGATTGTTGCGGTTCCGCCACGGGTTTCTTCAGACTCATCAACCATGCTCATAAGTCTAGTACTTTTCCGCGGCCACCCAAGCCCGTGTAGCGCGACCCGGCACCCCGCATAGCTTCTGCATGGTCCGGAAATACGGGCGGTGACCTGTCTAATTACTCTGACTCTTCGCGTCCCTTGGAAGAGTGTGTGAAGTTCGAACTCACCTACATGGGGATTAAACAGCGCGTGCCCCGATTCTGTGAAGTTCTCTACAGAATCGGGGCACGCGGCGGATTACGTTGCTTAACGGTTGAGCATGACTGCTTGCATCAGTTCTGGCAGGCGGCTATCCATCCAGCGCCCACCTAGCCGAATACCAAAGAAGAGCAGCACTGCCCCGTAAACCAGTCCGGCTCCGAGCGTGATCCAGCCCAGTCCGGTTGCCCCGGTGGCCAACCCGATACCGAATGGCACAGCCACCGGAATGAGCAACAGACCCATGAGCGCGAAGGTTGCCAACTGGGTGACCATCACTCGCATGCCATTGCCCGGCGGGGTTTTCATGGGGTTCTCCCCCGGTAGCGGCACCGAATAGGTGTACCGCGCGGAAACCACCGCGGAGATCGCTAACGCAACGAGGAAGGCAGCCAACGACAGGCCAAGATCCCCCGGGACCCGCCACGCCTGATCGGTCAGCAGCCCCGGCAGGACCCCACCTAAGATGACCGGAACAATACCGATGAGGAAGCAGGCCAGGACACGGCCGCGACGGTCATCGCGTCCCGACACTCCGGTCAGTACATGCAAGGAGAACGCGGTGTTGTCGTAAGAGACATCCGCCGAGATCGAAAAGCCCAACAAGAAACCGAAGAGCGGCCCCAGGAAGAACATCATAAAGAAGTTCTCGGACTGGGTTCCGGCGAAGTAGAAGATCACTGGAAGCACCGGAACCATGATCACGCCCATCGCATAGCGCGGATCCTTGAACCAGTAGACCATCGCCCGGGCGGCAACCGATCCGGTGGGAGTTGCTGGCAGCCATTTAAAGGGCCCTAGCCCCTTGGTCTTGCTGGCGCGTTGTGGTGCTGGGGCTGTCACTACCGCCTTAGCGGTAGCTCGGACCAGCAGCCAGTAGAGCACACCGAGAACGGTGAGGCCGTAGACCAGATGAACTATTGCCATCAACCAATTGCCGTCGGTGACCGCCGGTGCCACCGCGCCGAACGTCCCGAAGGGGGTATAGGACAGCACCCGGGCAATCGGTTCGATCCACTCGTCAATGGTGGTGGCCGCCGAGGTGAGCACCGAGAAAATTGGTCCGAGACTGACAAGCAGCAGGAAAAGAACCGCAAAGCTCACCTCGCGGAACCGCCGCTTGGCGCGCAAGGCGGTGGCCTGAATGGTCAGGTACTGGCAGGCGAGAATGGCCACTAAGGCCGTGCCAAGATTGGCGATGATACCTAAGATCAGGGCACTGCTATTCAGCCGCCAGAGTACCGAGAATCCGAGCATCCCCAACAGCGTCAGCACCGCCGGGATCGAGATGAATCCGGCGAGGATTAACGCCCGGCCCAAGACCTTCTGATCAATCCCGAAGTGCACGAATCGTTGTGGTTCCAAGGTGAGATCCACGCCGGTGAGCAAGGGTGGAATGATCGCCCAGCCCAGAATCACCAGCGAGCTAATCAGTACCGAAATGTAGCCCAGCCACTGCAGGTCGGCGGAGAACCAGGCCGCAAGAATCAGCGCGGCGACTATGCCCAGCGCATACAGCGAACCGATGATGACACCGACAAGTTGCCAGACACTGCGCTTGAAACCGTTGCGCAGCAAGGTGAGCTTTAGTTTGAGGATGTGCGCAACCACGACAGTCCCCCGCTTTCGCCACGTCCGCCGACCAGATCCACGAAACGCTCTTCTAGGCTCATTCCGTCACGGACTTCGTCCACGGTGCCCGAGGCGCGCAGCACGCCATCGGAAATGACCGCCACATGCGAACACATCCGCTGCACCAGATCCATCACGTGCGAGGAGACGATCACGGTTCCGCCGAACTTGACGTATTCGTTAAGAATGTCGCGAATGTTCGCGGCCGAGACCGGGTCTACGGCTTCAAAGGGTTCATCGAGTACCAAGAGTTTCGGGGAGTGAATCATTGCGGTAGCCAACGAGACTTTCTTGGTCATTCCCGCGGAGTAATCCACCACCAGTTTGTCTCCGTCATCGACCAGGTCCATGACCCGCAAGAGGTCTTCGGTGCGGGTGGCCACCTCATCCTTGTCCATCCCGCGCAGCAGACCCGAGTAGGTCACCAGTTGGCGCCCGGTGAGGCGGTCAAACTGACGCACCCCGTCGGCCAGCACCCCCATGTTCGCCTTAGCTTCCTGCGGTTTGGCCCACACATCAATGCCATGAACGAACGCGCTGCCGGCATCCGGACGCAATAATCCGGTGGCCATGGAAAGCATGGTGGTTTTGCCAGCACCGTTGGGCCCGACCAATCCGAAGAAGGATCCGGCCGGCACCTCAAGACTGACTTCGTTGACTGCCACCTTCGGCCCGAACTGTTTGGCTAGTGATCTAATACTCAGCGCGGAGATATTCATAGTCACGACGGTATCAAGCGCAGCCTAGCCTGCGGGTCATCCCTAAGAACTAATTCAAAAAGCTAGGGCGGTGAACCAGCCGATTTTCGGCTCTGGTTCACCGCCCCATTAAGGCATTGTGACGTGAGGTTTCTTAGAACAAGACGCGTGCCAGCTTCTGTCGCGAAGCAGCCACCCGCGGATCGGAGTTACCTACCACCGCATAGAGTTCAACCAAGCGGCGGCGCACCCGTTCACGATCCTCGTCCGCCAAACGGGAAACCAGCCGCACCAAACGGGCAAAAGCGTCTTCCACGTGTCCGCCGACCAGATCCAGATCCGCCACATCCAACTGGGCGTTGAGATCATCAGGGTTCTGCGCAGCGGTTTCGCGCACCTGATTCAGGTCCTTATCCTGCGTGCGGGAGAGCAAACGCACCTGATAGATCCCGACCTGCGCCTCGTGATCATTCGGCTTCTCATTCAGCGCTTCCATATAGGCTGCCTCGGCGGCGGCGTAGTCCCCCGCGTCGATGGCATCCACGGCTTTCTGATGCAGCGGTGGTAGGGCCGGCTCTTCGCTAGCCCCGCCAAAGGCCGGAGCCACTCCACTGAGCCCCTGCTGCGCCCCAAGCTCAAGTAACTGATCGAGCAGCTGATCAATCTGCTCGGCCGGAGCAGCACCTTGGAACAGCGGCACCGGCTGGCCCTTGACCAAGGCCAACACCATCGGGACCTGCTGGGCTTGGAAAGCCTGGGCGATCTGCGGCTCGGCTTCGGCATCGATCAAACCCAAGACCAGTCGACCGCCCCGGCGATCCACCAGGGAACTCAGCGTGTTATCCAGTTCCACCGAGGCGGCCACGCGGGTGACACCCAGGCTTACCAGTACCGGCACCTGCTGCGAGAGTCCCACGAACTGCTCGAATGCCGCGGTGTTGACCCGGGTGGTCCAGGTGGGGGTCGCACCCTGCGGAGCCGCGGTGGTCTCCTGCGGGGTCGATGCCAACGCACCTAAGTCAACGGCGCCACGAGCCGAGGGAATATGCGGTTCGGTCATTAGTCCTCCTCAACCTGCTTCACTTCAAGCAGAGCAACTTCACCGGCGATCAGCTGAACTTTGTCCTCACTACCGCCGGCCGGAATATAGAACATCACCGGTTCAGCATAGTTGATCGCCACGTCACCGCGGCTACTGCTACTTCCCAACAGTGCCTTGGTCAGTTCGTCGGTACCTTCCAGCGGATCACTGTCTTCGGTGCGTTCGAAGGTGGTCGTCGAGTTAATCATCCCGGTAACGATCGCCCCGCCATCCGGAGTGGAGAGCACGTAGGTCTCCTTATCCGAGGCCTTACGGGTGTACTTCACGTTCGCCTCGTTAGCCGCTTCCTTCTCCGCCTTCTGGCCAGCATGGATCGCCTTGATGAACTCGGACTCGGCAAATCGTTCGGCATGCTCGGACTTCTCATCGGTCAGCACCTCGGCCAGCTGCTTCACCGCATCCTGTGGCTTGATGCTCAGGCTGTCGACATCGGCAGCCATTTGCTTCACCGCAGGGTCACCTACCGCAATACCCGGGAACGAGGAGGCGGGCAGCATCTGCGAGGCGAAGACCACCTTGTAGTTATCCCGTGGACCGTTCTGGATCAGGGTCATCGCCGTGGGCAAGGTATTGGGATCGCTGTCCTTGGCGGTGACCACATTGATCACCCGCGGGAATTTCGCCTCGGAAGTGTTGGGTACCGCAGCGGAACGAACCACTTCGGTGTTCAACGCATCGGGCTGAGCGATCTCAATGTCTTCCTTCAGGATGCTGTAGCGCTTATCGCGCATCCAACGGAACCCACCAGCGGCACGGGCTTCTAGATCTTTGGCTTCGTGCGACTCATCGGCCTTGGCCACCACGGACTTGGTATCAGCCAAGATGCGTTCTAGCTGCTCTTCGGTGATCACCGGGAAGGTCGTGGTGGTTTGCTCGGCGGGAACTTCCGAAGCACTTGGCTGCGCTTCTTCGGTAGGCTGTGCGGAGTCTTCGGCTTCCTCGGAGGCTGGTGCGCTGGACTCGGCCCCTTCTTCGGTGCTCTGTTCACTCTGCTCAGCTGATTCGCTCGGGCTTTCGGACGCGTCCTCCGACGGAGCGGCGGGGATCATCACCCCGCTGAGACCCAGACCCAAGATCGCCACTAGGGCCAAAGAATGCTGGGTACGGTTAGTGGACTTGCTCGGACGGATCACCAACAGTGCCACCCCACCAACGATCAGTAGAATGCCGACAATAATCAGCGGCAAAGCCCACGGCATGGTGGCATCGTTGAGATAGGTGACCGAAATAGTGGCCGGGGCTGCTGCCTTCCCGTCGGCGGCCAGCAGCAACGACCAGGAACCGTTATCCGGTGCGGTCCAACGGTAAGTCATCTCACCCTCGGCATCCTGTGAGTCAAAGAAAATGTCAGCACCGGCCGGGTTCGGCACCTCGGCTTCACCCTCAACGAGTTCGGCCTGCAGCTGATGAACTTCACGGTCAATGCCAGTGAGGGAAATGTGCTGGGCATCTGCAACCCAGGCTTCCACGTCGTAGCTGCGGCCCAGCGATGCGGTGAATGCGCCCTCAGACTGGATTTTCAGCTCTACCGGGGCAATTTCCGGGTCGTTAATGGACGGCTCAACCACGGTTAACGGGGCCGTGCCCTCAAAGGCAGGCATGGACGCGGTTACCGTTTCGGGAGGTGCCCAAAAGGTCTTTTGTCCGATGCCGATAAACAGGGCGATGGCCCCGATCAGCATCGCGATCACCGGAATTACTTTTCGCACGACTTCACCTATTCGCATCATGGTCACAAGGTCTTCAGAACAAGTCTAACGAGTGGGGCTAGATCTTGGTTCCGACATGGCACTGTGAGCATGGTCAATCCCTGATTACTGCACTGCACCATCGTCCATCATCCATGGCTCAGCTGGGGGTAAGCTCAGAATTATGAACTCTTCGCCCGATCCAGAGGCCGAGAACGACCGGCCGCAGCCCGATGCTCAGTCGCGGTCGCAAGCGAGCGAACCCCAGCGGGGAAGCACTCAGGCCTCGCCGAAACTTGGCGACCGACTTGCACGTTTTTTCCGCGGGCCAGCTCGCAAATCCGCTTTAGGTGAGGTTCCAGCACTCGGTTCGGAAAGCGAAGTGGAACCACTTCTTGGCCTGCATCCGGTAGCACTTGGGTTTTTGGCCACATTGGGCGTCGGCTTGGCGCTGGGCGGCTATTACCTGCTGACCAACGTGGGTTCTTTGGTCACCTGGATTGTGATCGCCATGTTCATCGCCCTTGGTTTGGACCCGATCGTGCGTTTTCTGACCCGCCGGGGTTGGAGTCGGCCGGTGGCCGTGCTGGCCAGCATGGTGGCGATCTTTGCGATCTTCGGCGGGTTTATGGCCATGATCATCCCTACGCTGGTCACGCAGATCACCGAATTTATCAATCACGCCCCACGCCTCGTCGATGAATTGCTCTCCAGCGAGTTCTTGACGCAGCTGGACCAGCAATACGCGGTCACCGAGCGAATCACCAGCGAGGTTGATCAGTTCTTCGGTGACTCCGGTGCGGTGGCCGAGGTGTTTGGTGGGGTGCTCGGGGTCTCGCAAACCGTAGCGCAGTCCATGTTTGGCATTTTGATCGTTCTGGTCCTCGCGGTATATTTCTTGGCTTCCCTGCCATCGATCACCGCGTTTTCGCTACGTTTAGCGCCCCGTTCGAAACGACAACGCGTGGGCGAACTTTTAGGGCGTATTACCCGTTCGGTGGGTAACTACGTCATTGGGCAGGCCTCGGTAGCCATCCTCAACGCGCTGGTGGCTTTGCTGTTGATGACCATTCTGCAGGTCCCCTTTGCCGCGCTGCTCACCTTATTGGTGGTCATGTTGGCCTTTATCCCACTGGTTGGGGCGGTGATTGCCGGGGTCTTGGTCACGGCGCTGTGCCTCACCATGGGGTGGCAGACCGCCCTGATTTACGGCATCTGCTACTTCGGGTATCTGCAGGTGGAGGCCTACGTCATCTCGCCACGCATTATGCACAAGGCCGTAGCCGTACCGGGTGCGGTGGCGGTGATCTCGGTGATCGCCGGTGGGTCCTTGGCGGGAATCACCGGCGCACTGGTGGCGATCCCGACGGCCGCGGCCGCCATGATCCTGCTGCGCGAGGTCTTCATTGCGCGGCAAGACCGGCTGTAGTCCCCCGTGCCCGCCTCGCGCAACGTTCGCTGTATGCGCTTGACGTGTAGATTCGCAACCGACATAGTGACAACAACAGGGCGTTTAGCGCCCGCACCGTCCCCCTGAAACGAGGATACGATGACCTCCACCCCACCGCGTCCCGAAGACAATCCCGCATTCGAGTCGCAACCCGAGGCTGACCTTGACCGAATGGGCGAGAGCAGCGAGCCGGAGGTAGTGGTGACAGACCCGACCCAGAGCACCGATCAGTCCCCGGTGACCGCGTCCGCACCAGTGGCGCAGTCAAATTACGCCTCCGAACAGTCAGCTGTGGATGAAGCGAAAAAGGTCACCCGCGCCGGAATGGTTTGGACCGCCACCGTGGCCGGGCTGATCATGTTGGTGTTGCTGATCATCTTCATCGTGCAGAACCAAGACCAGGTGACGCTCAAGTACTTCGGCTTGAGCGCACAGGTGAGCCTCGGCTTGGCGCTGTTTATCGCGGCCGTCGCGGGCGGCATCTTGGCCGCTATCGCCGGAGCCGTGCGGATCATCCAATTACGCCATATGGCCCGGAAGAACCACCGGAACCATCACTAGGCTGGCCACGAATTCGCTTCGGGCCTGTCTGCGGGCCAGATACGCAGAATTTAGTAGCGGTAGGAGCGTGTGGACCAGCAACGTTCATGCCAGTGGCGACGTGCCGCGGCACTGGCGTCATCGCCTGACCAGTGATCGGCACGCCAGGCCACAATATGTGCCAGCCCGACCGCGATGACCCCGTGGCATCCGGGGCAGGTATAAGTCTTTCCGGCCCCCATGGCGCCAATTTTGCGCACATGCCATTGCCCATCGGGGGCATCTTGCAGTCGCACGACCCCGTAGCGAGCCCGTTCGACCCAATCTTCCTCGTAGCGTGGTTCGCCGGAGGTTTGGCGCGGTGCGTTGGAACGCGAACGCCCATTGCGGCGGGGACGATTAGAACGAGGCATGGTTCTATGATGCCGTATCCGTACACACCGATTCCAAATGAGCGGGTAGTGTTGGATAGGTGCGTTTAGTTGTTGCGAAATGTTCTGTCGATTATGTAGGCCGTCTGCGAGCCCATCTGCCCCTGGCCAAACGCCTGATTATGGTCAAGGCCGACGGCTCGGTGCTGATTCACTCCGATGGTGGCAGTTATAAGCCGCTGAACTGGATGAATCCCCCGTTGACTATGCATGTCCTGGAGCCCGAGGAAGATCTGGTTTCCGAGGGCGTCACGCAGATCTGGCGCTTGGCTGCCGCAAAGAGCGATGATGCGTTGACCATCAACTTCCACGAGATCGAACATGATTCGGCTCACGAGTTGGGCACCGACCCCGGCCTGATCAAGGACGGGGTGGAAGCGGATCTACAGCGTTTGCTCGCCGAACAGATCGAGTTGCTCGGCACCGGACATACGCTGATCCGCCGCGAATACATGACCGCCATTGGGCCGGTAGACATTCTGGCCCGCGATCACTCCGGGGCCACCGTCGCGGTAGAACTCAAACGGCGCGGTGACATTGACGGGGTGGAACAGCTCACCCGGTACCTCGAACTGCTCAACCGCGACCCACTGCTCAAACCGGTGCAAGGTATTTTCGCGGCCCAACAGATCAAACCGCAGGCCCGAACCTTGGCCGAAGACCGCGGCATCCGGTGCCTGGTCTTGGACTACGACGCGATGCGCGGCGTGGATGACTCAGCCGGACGGCTCTTCTAACCGCTTCGACATCGCGGCAATGGCTACGTCATAAGCGTTGGTGGGTAAATAGAAGCGGTGCGCGGCTGCAGTGAACAAATACGACTCGGGATGATACTCCTCGGCCGGAAAATCCATGGGCTCAGCTGCGGAAGGTTTCTGCGTGGCAGGGAACCGGTAGCGGATCGGGAAGCCCAGCGGATCATTCGGTCGGTAGAGATTGATCCACCGATGACCAAGGATGGCGCCCAAAGCAGACTCCTGGGCCGGTGGGTCTATAGCTTCTTGACGCGTCTCGGCAGCAATTTCCCCCGAAACGTCCAAGGGCCAAGGATTCATTCCCCGAACTCTCGGTCCCGGAGCGGGAACTATTCCCAACACTTCCGGCCCGAAAACCTGCGGAAAGAAACGCGCGAAATATCTTCGAACCTGCACGCCGTAACTGACCAGTCCGATCCTGCGCAGATCTTGCTCGGGTAGGCCGCGTGCCTGCAACTGAAAAATGGTCGCCAAAGCCACGATCAATCCCATGGAGTGCGTCGCCAGAATGACCCGACGCTCGTTCTGCTGCGGTTCGGTGGCCTGCTGTGTTCCGGCATGGGATGCCCCATCCTCGGGATTCAACCAGAGCCACACCCGATCGGCCAGTTCCCGCGCAGAACGTTCGGTATAGCACGGTGGTCCGAAGGGGTGTGCCTGAGTAGGTAAGAAACACATCAGATCCCAGAGCAAAGCCACCGGGCGCGGTTCTTGAGCCGAGGAGAGCACCACCAGCGCCAGCACGGCAACCACGGCCATCCACACCCCGTAGTTGGCTATCGCACCTAAGAACGGAAAATCAAAGATGAGCTTTCCGGTGACTAACCACACGGTACCGGAAACCACCGCCCAGCACAGCGCCAAGGCGACCAGACCTGCCAAGACCCCGGCAAAGAATTCGGCTTTGCGCCACATCGACCCCAGATGGCGGCTTTTTTCGATTTTCCGTGCTGCGGCCATCCGGTCGCTGGCACTGCCCCAGATAACTCCATCCTCAGCGAACTGCTCCGCAATCAACTCGGCATATGGTGCCCGCCTTCTCCCGCGAAGAACATGTTGCCAGTAACCGACGAGCAGCAGCAGGAGTAACCCGCTGAAAATCACGAAAAATCCCAATCCATAACGACTCGGATCCAGTCCCGCAGCATCGATGTCTAAGGCCAGTGCAGCGACTTTCACCACCGCAAGGGACAGCATGATCGAAAATCCCACCGCTAAGAGGCCAAAGACCAACGGCCCGAATCCCCACCAGCCCACCAGGCTCCGGTTCACCCCAGGAAGCACCACGCATTGCACGAATACGCCGAGCAACACCAGAAAAATCGCGATGCTCACCAGAACCACGGCGTGCGAGCTCGTCTGAGCAACATCAGCGTCGCGTTTCCCTGCCCAGATCACGCTACCCACACACAGCGCCAGGCTAAGCCAAAAGATCACCCTATGTAATGTACGTATTTTCTCTCCAGCTTCCCGGACGTTACTCCGGTAGACATGCCACGCGGTCATCAGCAGCAGACAAGCTAAACCGATGCTCAGAATGACAGCCAGCCAGAGTAGGAAGTCGCTGAAGAGCACTGGGTCCGCGGCGCTGGATAGACCTAAGTGCTGAGTAGTTTCGTGGAACAAATCTGCGCAAAGAATCAGCCCCACGCCGGCCAATGCACCGGAAAAGTGCAAGAGGCTCAGGTGGCCTATCCCGGCTCCCACCCGCCAAAATCTTACATGTGCCAACAACGGGACAGGTCCGGTGGAAGGCTGGCCGTGCCCGGGTGCCGATGGTGCGGGTGAAGTACCTAACCCGGGAAGGTATCTGGTACGCCCCATGTTCGGCAACAGACCGATGATTGCCACGTTAAGCAACGGAACGATGGCCAGAACCCCGACCGGGATCGCGTTGACGCTAAACCCTAAAATCTCGCGGCGAGATTCGGGGATAATCTCAAAGACCAGCACCGAGGTGACGCACAGGAACAACAGGGTCAGTAAGAACCCGAGTAACCGCAGCATTCCGGAAGCCCCACGTCGGCCTACCAGATCTTCAATGCTGGTCGGACCGGCGGCGTTCACTGGTTCCCCGGCACGCCCCGACCCAAAGCGGTGCCGCGCCCAATAGGCGGCGTTGGTCATCCCGAAGGGTGCGAGGAATAACCACAGCACCCGCACCACGGTGTCAGCCATCCGCCCCGCCCCGGGCAGTCCGGTATAGCGTGCCAGCCTCCCCCAGGAATACGCTTCGACCCGGTGCCCCTCGGTGGCGGATTTGCGATAACTAAACCCGGCTAAGTCATCCCCGCGATCCACGGCGGTGTCATCGATGGTGGTCTCCAGCATCTCGTGCGGTGGCGAATTCCTGATCCCATGAATCCGGATTTCCAGCAGCTTTGGATCGGTTGATGCACTCACGAAAACCCCCAAGTTTCTCGCTGTACCGCACGCTGATGACTCATTTTAGGACCGAATCAATCAATTGAGTACCCCAATGTGTCCCCAGAAAATCCCGCTACTTCTGGTGTGTTCGCTGGTCAAAGTCGGCAGTTCTCAGCCCGCGCCGCGGGAGCATCAAGGCTGCTGGGCACCCACCGGTTGGCAGCGATCCCCGAGCCGAGGAGGAAACCGTGACTGCGCGAAAGCACAGACAAGCAGCCGATCTATGCCTAAGCTGTTCCTATGAGCAACTCACAGCGCAGCGTACTCTTTGCCCGGCTGGTCTCCGACGGTCTGCAGGTTTCCGATGGCGCTCTGGCCATCGAGGGCGACCGCATCACCTTTGCCGGCAACCGGGATGACTTTAACGCTTGGGACGAGGCTTCGAACTACACCGAGTATCCGGTGCCGGAAGATTCCCTACTGATTCCCGGGCTGATTGACATCCACTGCCACGGGGCGGCCGGTGGCGACTTTTCCAGTCCCGATCATGATGGGGTGACCCGTGCGGTCGAATTCCTCCACCGTTCGGGTACCACCACGGTGATCGCCTCACTGGTCTCCTCCGATCCCACCCAAATGCTGCAGGCCTGTGAAATCTTGGCAGAATTCGCCGAAGCCGGGTTGCTGGCCGGCATCCACGCTGAGGGTCCATTCCTCTCCCCCGAGCGCTGTGGCGCCCAGTATCCGGGGTATCTCACCGATCCGGACCCACAATTCGTTGACGAGCTGGTGATGGCGGCGCGTGGTCAGCTGCGCACCATGACCTTCGCCCCGGAACTGGAAGAAACCGATGAGCTCATCGAAGCGCTGGTATCCCACGGCATCGTCCCGGCCGTGGGCCATACGGCGGCCACGAGCGCGCAAACCCGTCAAGCGTTAGAACAGGCCCGCGAAGAGTTAGAAAGCGCGGGGGTGGATGGTTTTACCGAACGCCCGATCGTCACCCACCTGTTCAACGCGATGCCACCGCTACATCACCGCGACCCCGGCCCGGTGGCCGCCGCATTGGAATTAGCCGCCAATGACAACGCCATCCTCGAGCTCATCGCCGATGGGGTGCATTTGGCCGATGACACCGTGCGGATGGTTTTTGCGCTGGTGGGTGCGAAGAATATCGCGCTGGTCAGTGACTCGATGGCCGCCACGGGTTTGGCCGATGGCCAGTACATTTTAGGTCCGGCGGCGGTCCAGGTCAGCAACGGGCAGGCGATGCTGAACAATGGCACGACCTTAGCCGGTAGTACCGCCACGCTCTTGCAGGTGCTGCGACAGACCGTGGCCAGCGGGGTCCCGCTGGTGCGGGCGGTGGTTTCGGCGACCAAGGTTCCGGCGGAGCTGATCGGTTTGGCCGATGAGGCCGGGCGGCTGCACCAAGGGTTCGTGGCCGATCTGCTGGTGCTGGATCCCGAGCTAGAGTTGCGTCAGGTGTGGCGCAATGGTCAACCCGTGGACTAAACCGTTGGGTTAACAAAAATAAACCTTCACCGTGGGTGAAGGTTTATTTTTTGTGGTTTTCAGATTTGCCAGGAACCGGCGATCGGACCGGCTTCTAACCAGGCGGAAAACCCGGTGTAATCCGGATACGCCATGGCCAGTTCGATCTTCTCTTCCCCGCGCAGCAGGGTGACGATAATGAACCCCGGCGGGATCCGCCCGCGCTCATCATCTTCCGGCTCACGCCAGCCTCCCAGATCCAATCCTTTGCGTTCAATGACGACCGCGGGGATCGGGGAGACAGAGAAAAACCGCAACAGATCCAAATGCGCTCCGCCGTAGCGGCCCATGCACAACATCCACCGCCCCTTGGGCGTGCGAATGGAGACATCGAAGGTGCCCAGAGTGCGTCGCAGTTGAAAGCGACGCACCCCCATGGCACCGTAGAACGCTGCAATGCCGGCCAAGACCAGCAACGCAATCAGAACTGGTGCGGTTATCTCGATCAATGCTGCCTACGCTGCGTTGACCACTGCGTTATCGGCGACGATGACCACGCGATCCGAGTCTACGGAGAAGAATCCCCCGTCGACCTGAACCGTGAAACGAGCCTCGGAGACCGGATCGATTTCCAGATCCCCCGCGGCAAGGACGGTCAGGGTTGGAATGTGACCGGGCAGAACTCCGATCTCACCATCCACTGAACGGCCCTTGACCATTTTCGCGGCACCGGACCACACGAAGTGATCCGCTGCGACGATTTCGACCTGAAGCTCGGCCATGCTACTTGCTGGCCTTCTGGATCTCAGCCCACTGGCGCTCGACGTCATCCAAACCACCGACGTTGAAGAACGCCTGCTCTGCAATGTGGTCTAGGTCGCCATCGCAGATGGCCTTGAAGCCTTCGATGGTGTCCTTGATGGAAACGGTCGAACCCTCAACACCGGTGAACTGCTTCGCGGTGTAGGTGTTCTGCGACAGGAACTGCTGGATGCGGCGAGCACGCGATACAACGATCTTGTCCTCTTCGCCCAGTTCGTCGATACCCAGAATCGCGATGATGTCCTGCAGTTCCTTGTTCTTCTGCAGGATCGCCTTCACGCGAATGGCGGTGTCGTAGTGATCCTGACCGATGTACTGCGGATCCAAGATGCGCGAGGTCGAGGTCAGTGGATCGATCGCCGGGTACAGACCGCGCGAAGCAATTTCACGCGACAGTTCGGTGGTGGCGTCCAGGTGTGCGAAGGTCGCGGCTGGTGCCGGGTCGGTGTAGTCATCTGCTGGCACGTAAACGGCCTGCATCGAGGTAATCGAGCGACCCTTGGTGGAGGTGATGCGTTCCTGCAACAGACCCATTTCGTCAGCCAGGTTCGGCTGGTAACCCACGGCCGAAGGCATGCGGCCCAGCAGGGTCGACACCTCGGAACCGGCCTGGGTGAAACGGAAGATGTTGTCGATGAACAACAGCACGTCCTGGTTCTGCACATCGCGGAAGTACTCCGCCATGGTCAGTGCCGACAGGGCCACGCGCAGACGGGTGCCCGGTGGCTCATCCATCTGACCGAACACCAAGGCGGTGTCCTTCAGCACGTTGGCTTCGTCCATTTCGACCCAGAGGTCGTTACCTTCACGGGTGCGCTCGCCCACACCGGCGAATACCGAGGTACCACCGAAGTTACGTGCCACACGGGTGATCATTTCCTGGATCAGCACGGTCTTACCCACGCCTGCACCACCGAAGAGACCAATCTTTCCACCCTTGATGTATGGGGTGAGCAAGTCGATCGACTTAATGCCGGTTTCCAGCATTTCGGTGGAACCCTCAAGTTCGGAGAACTTCGGGGCCTGGCGGTGGATTGGCCAGCGCTCGGTGACCTGGATCTCCGAGTTATCAACGTCCAGGGCGTCGCCCAACACGTTGAAGATGTGGCCCTTGACCCCGTCGCCAACTGGCACGGAGATCGAAGCGCCGGTGTCCTTCACCTGGGTGCCACGCACCAGGCCGTCAGTGGCCTGCAGCGAGATAGCACGAACCAGGTTGTCACCAAGGTGCTGGCTAGTTTCGAAGGTAATGGTCTTGGTTTCACCGTTGAGGGTCAGCTCAGCGGTCAGTGCGTTGTAGATAGCAGGCAGGCTATTGGCAGGGAACTCGACGTCCACGACCGGGCCAATCACGCGGGCAATACGACCGGTGGCCCCTGCGGTAACCTGCTCGTTGAGTTGGGCAGTCATCTTTCTCACTTCTTGTCTGATCGGAGGTTTCGGATGTCTAGCTGCTCAGCGCGTCGGCGCCGGCAATAATTTCCGAAAGCTCCTGGGTGATTTCAGCCTGACGGGCATTATTGAGCAATCGCGTGTACTTCTTGATCAATTCGCCCGCGTTATCGCCGGCAGCCTTCATCGCACGCTGACGGGCAGCGAGCTCGGAAGCCGCGGACTGTAGCTGAGCGTTGAACAGGCGTGAATCGATGTACCGCGGAAGCAGTGCGTCTAGCACTTCTTCTGCCGATGGCTCGAATTCGTACAGTGGCAACAGCTCGTTGGCTGGAGTCTCGGTTTCACCCTCGACAACCTCCAACGGCAACAGACGGATGACCGTCGGTTCCTGCGTGACCATCGACTTGAACTGGGTGTATACGACGTGGATTTCATCCACGCCACCCTGCTCGTAATCGGTTGCGAAGTCTTCGAGAAGAACTTCGCGCAGCTCGCGTGCGGTTTCGAAACGCGGAGAATCAGTTTCCCCGGTCCACACTCGGGCGTACTCGCGTGAACGGAAGTCGAAGTATGCCTGAGCCTTGCGGCCTACCAGGTAGGTCTTCACTTCCTTGCCTTCTTCACGCAGGAGTTCCACGAGATGCTCTGCCTGCTTCAGAATGCTGGCGGAGTAGGACCCGGCGAGGCCTCGGTCCGAAGTCATTACCAAGACCGCGGCACGGCGAATTTGCGCCGGCTCGGTGGTCAGTGGGTGATCGACATCGGCCTGGGACGCGACGGCGGTAACTGCACGGGTAATCGCATTGGCATAAGGCAGTGACGCCGCGACACGGGTACGTGCCTTGCCGATGCGGGATGCAGCGATCAGTTCCATCGCCTTGAAGATCTTACGCATCGACGAGGTCGAGTTGATCTTCTGGCGGTAGACCCGAATCTGGGCTCCCATGTGTGTCCTTTCCTTATTCCCTAGGCAAGGGGTGTGGCAACTTGTTCAGCTGCCACACTCCTTGCGCGAAGGAAAATGTCAGCGCTTCTGCTTGACGATCTGTTCCTGGTCGACGGACTCGGCGTCAAGAGCATCGTGCTCCTCATGACCGGCGGCAACCAGCTGGCTGTCACCCTCGCCGAAGAAACCAGCCTTGAAGTCGCTGACTGCGCCCTTCATGGCCTCGACGGTCTCGTCCTCCAGCTTGCCGGTCTGACCGATCACGGTCAGCACCTCGGTGCGGTGACGCAGGTAGTCGATGAACTCCGACTCAAAGCGGCGCACATCTTCCACTGGGACATCGTCCAGGTAGCCGTTGGTGCCGGCCCAAACCGAAACGACCTGCTCTTCAACCGGGTACGGGGTGTACTGACCCTGCTTGAGCAGTTCCATCAGACGTGCACCACGGGTCAGCTGCTGCTTGGAAGCGGCATCCAGATCCGAAGCGAACATGGCGAAGGCCTGCATATCGCGGTACTGAGCCAGTTCCAGCTTCAAGGTACCGGAAACCTTCTTCATGGCCTTGACCTGAGCCGAGCCACCCACGCGGGAAACCGAGATACCCACGTCGACAGCTGGACGCTGGTTGGCGTTGAAGAGGTCGGACTGCAAGAAGATCTGACCGTCGGTGATCGAAATAACGTTGGTCGGGATGAACGCGCCCACGTCGTTAGCCTTGGTCTCAATGATCGGCAGACCGGTCATCGAACCTGCGCCCAGCTCGTCGGAGAGCTTGGCACAACGCTCAAGCAGACGGGAGTGTAGGTAGAAGACGTCACCTGGGTAGGCTTCACGTCCCGGCGGACGACGCAGCAGCAAGGACACGGCACGGTAAGCTTCGGCCTGCTTGGACAGGTCATCAAAGATGATCAGAACGTGCTTGCCACCGTACATCCAGTGCTGGCCGATGGCCGAGCCGGCGTATGGTGCCAGGTACTTGAAGCCTGCTGGGTCAGATGCTGGGGACGCCACGATGGTGGTGTACTGCAGCGCACCCTGCTCTTCCAGGGTCTGACGCACGGCGGCGATGGTCGAAGCCTTCTGGCCCACTGCGACGTAGATGCAGCGAACCTGCTTGTTGACGTCGCCGGATTCCCAGTTAGCCTTCTGGTTCAGAATGGTGTCAACCGCGATGGCGGTCTTACCGGTCTGGCGGTCACCAATGATCAGCTGGCGCTGGCCGCGACCGATAGGGATCATCGCGTCGATGGCCTTCAAACCGGTCTGCAGTGGCTCGTGCACACTCTTACGCTGGGTCACACCAGGTGCCTGGAGTTCCAGAGCACGGCGGCCCTCGGACTCGATCGGGCCCAGGTTGTCCATTGGCTCACCCAGTGGGTCAACCACGCGGCCCAAGTAGCCGTCGCCCACTGGAACCGAGAGGATCTCGCCGGTGCGCTCGACCTTCTGGCCTTCTTCAATGCCGGTGAAGTCACCGAGGATCACAACACCGATTTCGCGGGTGTCGAGGTTCTGGGCCAGGCCCAGGGTGCCGTCTTCGAAACGAAGCAGCTCGTTTGCCATGACGGAAGGAAGACCTTCCACCTTTGCAATGCCGTCGCTCGCTGTAATGACGCGTCCAACTTCGGTACGCGATGCCTTGCCCGGTTCGTAGGACGCTGCGAACTCGTTTAGGGCATTACGGACGTCATCAGCGTTGATGGTCAAATCGGCCATCTGCAGTCCCTGCTCTCCTAAATTATGATCCGTAGGCTAAGCAACGGATCTGATGTGTTTGAAGTCTGTAGTGGTCCTGGAAGGCTGGACCCCACCGGTAGGTGGAGTCCTAGCCTGCCAGGGAGCGGCGCAAATCGGCCACACGAGTTGCCACGGAGGCGTCGACAATGTCGTCACCAACCTTGACGATCAAGCCACCGACCAATGCAGGATCGATCGAGACGTTGATCTTCAAATCGCGGCCGTAAAGCTTATTCAGGCTGGCTTCCAAACGCTCCACCTGCGACGTAGTCAGCTCCCGCGAGCTAACGATCTGTGCAATCCAGCGCTGCTGACGCTTGGCCACCAGTTCCATGAATCGCTCAACCAGACGAACCGGCTTCAGACCTCGCGGTGCGGTGACCGCCTGACGAATCAGCAACTGTGCCGGGGCCGAAGCGCCCGGAACCAGCTTGCTGGCCAAGGTGGCCTTGGATTCGGCCGGTGCCTGGGCATCGGTCAGTGCAGCCTGTAGCTCATGACTTGCGGATACGACCTCGGTGAAGTCGAACAGGTCCTTCTGCAGCTTGTCCAATCCCGCTTTATTGGCCTGCTGTTCAGCCACGGCTGCTACCGAAATAACGGCCAAGGTTTCCAGCGTATCGCTAATGTCGCGTTCCGAGCTCCAGCGAGCGGAAGCCAACTGCTTGAGGGTGTCCTCGGTATCAGCCGAGACCTTCCCGTGCAGCAGTGAAGCCAGCAGGGCTTCCTTTTCGGCGGCTTCGCGGGCCGGATCAGTCAGTGCGCGGCGAAGACCGGAATTGTTATCCAGAACTTCCAGAACCGCAAACAGTTCCTTGGAAAGGTCAAGGGTTGCTAGCGCAAGCTTGGGTTCCAAGGACTCCAAGGCCTTTGCCAATGACTCGCTCGATACACTTGCCATTAGTTCGATGCACCTGCCTGCTGATTTTCCAAGTCGGCCAAGAACTGGTCAACTACGCGCTGCGAACGAGCATCTTCCTGCAGTGCCTCGTCAACAATCTTGCTAGCCAGCTCGGTTGCCAAGGAGCCAACGTCGCTGCGCAGCGATGCCAGGGCGCTGGAGCGCTCGGCTTCAATCTGACGCTGTGCCTGCTCGGTAATCCGAGCGGCCTCGTCGCTGGCCTTAGCCTTCAGATCGGCAAGGATCTGAGCACCTTCACTACGTGCTTCCTCACGAATGCGGTTGGCTTCGGTGCGTGCTTCCAGAAGCTGAGCCTTGTACTGTGCCAAGGTCTCCTCTGCTTCCTTCTGCGCGGCCTCGGCCTTTTCTAGTCCGCCTTCGATCGCGGTTACGCGGTCTTCATAAGCCTGCTCAAACTTTGGAGCAATGACCTTGATGACGATGAAGAGCAGAACCGCGAAGCCTACGCCCGTGACGAGAATTTCCCACGGGTTTGGCAACAGCGGGTTTGCACCTTCGCCCGCAGCGAGGATGAAATCTGTGCTGTTCATTCTCACTTTTCCTTATCTACTAGTTTCGCTTGATGTATGGGCCCTACGCATAGTGGCAGGGCCACTACATTGGCGAAGAGACTAGGCGCCGACGACGAAAGCGAAAACCAGGCCCAAGATGGCCAGTGCTTCAGCCAGTGCGAAGCCAAGCATGGCGATTGGCTGCAGGATGCGCTGTGCTTCTGGCTGACGTGCCACACCGTTGATGTAGGCAGCGAAGATCAGACCCACGCCGATTGCCGAACCGATTGCAGCCAGGCCGTAGCCGATCATATTCAAGGAGCCGTGCATTTGTTTATTCCTTTCAAGATACCGAGTTCTTTTTCGGTAGGTTGTGAGGTATTCCCTGGTGGAGTAGGGAAAATCTATGGTTGGTTGAGACTAAATGACCTAGTGCGCGTCGGCGTCGAGTGCACCCTGGATGTAGATCGCGGTCAGCAGGGCGAAAACGAACGCCTGCAGGCACATGATCAACAGTTCCAGGAAGTACATCGCTACCGAACCGATAATCACACCGACGCCCAGGCCGCTGTAGGCAAGCCCTTCTTGGACGGTGATCAGGTAGCGGGCACCGGAAGCTGCCAGCATCACGATGATGTGACCGGCCAACATCGTTGCCATCAGACGCAGCGAGTGCGTCAGTGGGCGAACGATGAAGTTCGAGATGATCTCCAACGGGATCATCAGTGGCATGATCCAGCCCGGTACACCGGAAGGGGTCACTGCCAGCTTGAAGTAGCGCAGGCCGTGATTCTTCAGACCCACACCAATCCAGGTGCCGTAGATGATGATTGCCATCGCGTATGCAGAGCCGGCGTGTGAGAACGACGGAAGCTGCAAGAACGGGATAGCACCGAAGAGGTTATTCAATAGGACGAAGAAGAACGTTGCGAAGAGCAACGGGACCCAGGGGCGGAAGTTCTTTTCGCCGATGATGTCGCGGCCGATGCCGTTGCGCACGAAAGCGTAGCCGCTCTCCGCGAGGTACTGCATCTTTCCGGGAACCAGCTTCGGATTCTTGATAGCCGCGGTGAAGAACCAGGTGATGAGAATGATCGACAGTACGATCATGATCATCTGCTTGCCGACACCGGTGCCGTACTCAGCAAACCAGGGGAAAATATCTGGCAGGTGGGCATCGGATACGGTTGGCGGGACAAATCCGCCCTCACTTGAGGCCATTGGGAGCGCAAACGCGATCAACGCGCTGTCCTCTCTGCAGTAGCGGTCACGGGCAAAAGGCGGTGACTGGCGTAACTGCCTCTCACCGTGTAGAAAAAGATCTATCGGGCTCGCACTTCAGCGCAGGATTTACTGTCGTATCCGCGCTGACACGCTGCTACCTCCGATGATGCGTGGAGGCATATTTTCCTTGGCCGCTGCATCATCTGCAGCCACCTCAAAAATGACCCGAAGACAGCCTATCAAACTCGGGGGCTGGTACTGACATTCAGTACCGTAGGCCGATCGCTTTAATTCTCGTGATAAATCGCTAGTCGCGCCTTGGAGAAGGCACGAATTTCGCCGACCTGCCACGCCACCAAAGAGATGGCCGACCCTAGGATGAATCCCTGAGTGTTTGCCCAGCCGGGCAACCCCCAGGACAACAACACGAACGCCAGACCGAATACCTTCAGAATGAAAGCTGCCAGAAACGCGGGCATGGCCCAGCTTCGACGGATCCGTCCGGCTCCCTCGGCAACGAGCAAGCCCATTGCGAAGAAACCGATCACCAACGCTGCAGCCAGAAGCCCGGAGCTTGCGTAGGCAATATCGGCAATCAACCACGAAATCGGGAAAAATGCGGTGCTTGCCAACAATGCATACAGCAATGACTTACCCAGTACGGGCATCCAGATGGAATCGGGGGCCTTCGATGCCGAGACGTGGCCGGAGCCGGAAGTCTGTGGCATGTCAGTCCTTTGCGTTACGTCCATCGGGCAGTGTCTACCTGGACCTCGTGCTGTGTGAAAACTGTCTTTTGCCGCCCACTCGAAAGCTCGCGGCAGAAGATCCACACTAAATTCTACACGAGATAGAAGCGGGGTAATTCACCGGCGTTTAAAGCGTTGAGTTAATGAGGCGTAACGTCCCGAAACAATCGGCCACCATGTCAGCATGCCGGCCCCGATGAGCAACAAAATGAACAATGGAATTAACAACTGCAGCGGAATAAATGCGATGAGCACCACACCGGCGGCCACCAGAAATGCCCAAAGGTAAAGCAAAAGCACACTCTTACGTACCGAGTGCCCTTGGGCCAACATCCGGTGGTGGATGTGCAGCGAGTCCGGTTTGAAGGGCGAGCTGCGTTTGGAGAGCCGGCGGATCACCGAGAGCAACAAATCCAGCGCCGGGAAGAACACGATCACCAGCGGTAGCGCCATGGGCATATAGGCTGGCACGTTGCGGAAGCGGTGGGCTTCCAGACCTTGCACGTCACCGGTGACCAAGATGGTGGATACCGAGAGGATCAGCCCCAGGGCCAGCACCCCGGTCTCCCCCATGAAAATATTCGCCGGGTTGAAGTTATGCGGCAAGAACCCCAGACACGCCCCGAAGAGCACCGCACAGAGCAAGGCCGCGAGATTCGCATAGTCTTGGGCGCTGACATGGGTGGTCAGTACGTAAGAGTAGAGGAAGAAGGTCACCGCACCGATCGCGGTCAGCCCGGCGGCCAACCCGTCCAGACCGTCAGAGAAATTGATCGCGTTCATGGTCAGCACGATCAACCCCATGGTGACCAGGTGTTGCATGAGCTCGGAGTCGATCGCCCAGGTACCTACCGGCAGGGCCTTGATCACGATCCCGCTTTGCGCGATGATCAGCCCGATCAACAGCTGCCCGGCGAATTTCCAGTACCACTTGATGTCACGCAGATCATCGGCCAACCCCAGAATGACCACCACGAGCAAGGCACAGACGATGGCCAGAATATATTCGCTGTTGGAAAAAACCCCAGAGAAAAAACTGAGCTGACTCGCTAACCCAATTCCGGCAAGGATTGCGGCGATCATCGCCAGGCCACCAAATTTCACGACCGGGACACTGTGCATATCCCGATCGCGCAGCTGCTGGTTGGCAATAAATCGCGCCCCGGTGCTGCGCACCAGCGGGGTGAGCAGGTAAGAGACGGCAAAGCTGAAAGCGATCAGCAGAACGTAGCTTCTCATGCGTCCTGGCTCGGTGTGCTCTCTCCGAAGCCCAGAATTTCCGGGACCACGGCGCGCAGTTCCGCTAAGCTGATCGCCCCTTGGCGCACCACCCGCGGTGGGCTCAGGGTTGCATCCACGATGGTCGAGGCCAGGGTTTGCTCCCCGGTGCCGCGTTCGCCATCACTGAGGTAAACATCCACCGACTCCCCCAGCTGAGCTTCGGCCGCTTCAGCCGACAGCGCCGCCGGGTTGCCGGTGCGGTTGGCCGAGGAGACCGCTAGCGGGCCGGTCTGCCCGAGCAGCTCTAATGCCATCGCATCATTGGGCACACGCAGTGCCACCGTCCCCTTGGTCTCTCCCAGATCCCAGGTCAACGACGGTTGGGCGTGCAGAATCAGGGTCAACGCCCCGGGCCAAAAAGCCTCGGCTAAGGCGCGTGCCGCCTCGGGAATGTCGGTGGCCAGCCCGTCCATGGTGGCCAGCTGAGCGATCAAAACCGGTGGCGGCATAGTGCGTGAGCGGCCCTTGGCGGCCAAAAGCATCGACACCCCTTGGGCGCTAAAGGCATCGGCGCCAATGCCGTAGACGGTGTCGGTAGGTAGCACAACACAGCGTTGATTTTGTAGCGCGAAACGTGCCGCGGTGATTCCCGCGGTGCGTTCACTTTCGTTGCTGACATCAAATCGTGAGCTCACGATGCCTATTCTTTCATGATCGATTATTTTTTCGGGGCTAGGCCGCTGGTGGCGCGTGGCCGTCCGGTCAGGTCTAAATGCCCGGTGACCTTTTCAAAGCCCACCATATCCAGCAGCTGTGCGGCGGGGTGCTCTTGCACCTC
The DNA here is from genome assembly GCF_050753455.1 of Glutamicibacter uratoxydans. GTDB lineage: Bacteria > Actinomycetota > Actinomycetes > Actinomycetales > Micrococcaceae > Glutamicibacter > Glutamicibacter uratoxydans_A. The sequence goes on along the minus strand of NZ_CP192736.1, from coordinate 1,233,032 downwards.
GGCGTGCTCCATCACAAACAAGCCTCCAGGCTTGAGTAGGCGCAGGGCTTGGGCGGCCACCGCACGCGGAACCTGCAACCCATCGGTGCCTAAACCATAGAGCGCCAGCGGCGGATCGTGATCCTTCACTTCGATCTCGCGCGGCACGGCGTTGGGTGGAATATATGGTGGGTTACTGACGACCAGATCGATACTGCCCGGTTCAATCAGTGCCGGGTCCACTGCCCCGGCATCACCCTGGAGCACGGTGACCCCGTGGGGTTCGCAGTTTATGCGGGTGTAGCCGATGGCGTCCTCGGATAATTCCACGGCCCACACTTGCGGTGCCTGCAGTTCGGTGGCCAGCGCCGCGGCGATGGCTCCGGACCCGGAACACAAATCCACAACCCGAGCACCTTGTTGCGCGCCGATGAAGTCCAGACCGATCTGCACCACCGACTCGGTTTCCGGGCGCGGGATGAACACCCCGGGGCCTACCGCCAAGGTGAGTTGGCGAAAGTGCGCCTGCCCGGTGAGGTGCTGTAAGGGAATGCGCGCCGCGCGCCGGGTGACCAGTTCGCTAAAGTGCTGGTGCTGCTGCGCAGCCAGCTCGCGACCGAGCAATTCACCGAGCTGCACCGCCGAGCGGTCAGCGTCGATGACATAGGCCAGTAAGAGTTCGGCATCCACCCGCGGGGTGGGAACCGCCGCGGCGGCCAACACCTGCTCGGCGTTCGCGCGCGCCTCGGCGAATTTCATGGTTTAGTTCTCACCCAGCGCGGCGAGCCGCTCTTCCTCATCCATCGCGATGCACGAGTCAATCACCGGACCCAGTTCCCCGTCCATGACCGCATCCAAGTTATAAGCCTTGTAGCCGGTGCGGTGATCCGCGATGCGGTTCTCCGGGTAGTTGTAGGTGCGGATGCGCTCCGAACGGTCCATGGTGCGGATCTGGCTGGCACGCTGGGCGGAGTTCTCGGCGTCGATCTGCTCCTGCTGGTGTGCCAAGAGACGTGAACGCAGCACGCGCATGGCCGCTTCACGGTTCTGAATCTGCGACTTTTCGTTCTGCATCGCCACCACAATGCCGGTGGGAAGGTGGGTCAGGCGCACCGCGGAGTCGGTGGTGTTCACCGACTGGCCGCCAGGACCGGAGGAACGATACACGTCCACCTTCAAGTCATTGGCGTGAATTTCTACTTCTTCGGGCTCATCAACTTCCGGCAGCACCAGCACGCCGGCGGCCGAGGTGTGAATCCGGCCCTGGGATTCGGTGACCGGGACACGCTGCACACGGTGCACGCCACCTTCAAACTTCAGGTGCGCGTAGACGCCTTCGGCCGGGTCATTGGAGTTGCCCTTGATGGCGACCTGGGCATCCTTGTAGCCACCCAGATCGGACTCGTTGAAGGAGATCATCTCCACCTTCCAGCCCTTGTGTTCCGCGTACCGGGTGTACATGCGCAGCAAATCGGCGGCGAACAGTGCCGCCTCATCGCCACCTTCGCCACCCTTGACTTCCAGAATCACGTTGCGTGAATCGTTTTCATCACGTGGGATCAGCAGGCGGCGCAGCTTCTCTTCCAGCTCTGGCAACTGTTCCTGCAGTTCTTCCACCTCGGCGGCGAAATCTGGGTCCTCGTCGGCCATTTCACTGGCTGCCTCCAGGTCCTCGGTCGCCTGATTCCAGCGCTTGTAGGCTTCGACGATGCCGTTGAGCTGCGCCGAACGGCGGCCGAGCTTTCGGGCACGCCCCTGATCTGCGTAAACGGCGGGGTCGGAAAGCTGCGCCTGGATATCGGCGTGTTCCTCAAGTAGCGACTTGACGGATTCGAACATGGTGGCGGTACTTCTTTCGATACGTGGATCGGTGGCGTCTCGGTGAGCGAAAAGCCTTCACAAAGATTGTAGGTGCTTTCAAGTGCCAGTGACGTCCAGCCGCACGGTTGAACCGTGTAGCTGGACGTCACTGGGGTGCGTATTGCTAGTTCTGCTGCGGGGTGGTCTTGTTGACCAGCATCAAGAACTCCGCATTGGATTCGGTGTCCCGGATCTTCTTGGTCAGCAGTTCCAGCGCCTGCTGGGTATCCAGCCCGGCCAGCATGCGACGCAACCGCCACATGATGCGAACCTCGTCGCCCGAGAGCAGCGATTCCTCACGACGGGTGGAGGAAGCGTTGACGTCCACGGCCGGGAAGATGCGCTTTTCGGCCAGCTGACGGCTCAGGCGCAGTTCCATATTGCCGGTGCCCTTGAACTCTTCGAAGATCACTTCATCCATCTTCGACCCGGTCTCCACCAAGGCGGTGGCCAGGATGGTCAGCGAGCCACCGTTTTCGATGTTGCGCGCGGCACCGAAGAAACGCTTCGGCGGGTACAGCGCGGCGGAGTCCACACCACCGGAGAGGATGCGGCCCGAGGCGGGGGCGGCCAGGTTGTAGGCGCGACCCAGGCGGGTCATCGAGTCCAGCAACACCACAACGTCCATGCCCATTTCCACCAGACGCTTGGCGCGTTCGATGGCCAGTTCGGCCACGGTGGTGTGGTCATCGGCCGGACGGTCAAAGGTGGAGGCGATAACCTCACCCTTGACGGTGCGCTGCATGTCGGTGACTTCCTCGGGACGTTCGTCCACGAGCACCATCATCAGGTGCACTTCCGGGTTGTTGATGGTGATCGCATTGGCGATCGACTGCAAGATCAGGGTCTTACCGGCCTTGGGTGGCGAAACGATCAGACCACGCTGACCCTTGCCGATCGGTGCGACCAGATCGATCACACGTGGACCGATCTTCTTGGCTTCGGTTTCTAGGCGCAGACGCTCGGTCGGGTACAGCGGAACCAGCTTGTTGAATTCGACGCGTTCCTTGTTGTCCTCGGGCTTCTTGCCGTTAACCGAGGTCAGCTGAACCAGTGCATTGAACTTCTGGCGTGGGTTCGGTGCTTCACCCTCGCGTGGCTGGCGGATCGCGCCGACGATCGCATCGCCCTTGCGCAGGTTGTACTTCTTGACCTGGCCCAGGGTGACGTACACGTCGTTATTGCCCGGCAGGTAACCGCTGGTGCGCACAAACGCGTAGTTTTCCAGCACATCCAGGATGCCGGCGATCGGCAGCAGCACATCGTCTTCGCTCAGCTGCGGTTCGTCGTTATCCCCGCGGCGGTTACGCCGGTTGCGGTTATTGCGGTCGTTACGATCCTGGTTGCGCTCATTGCGCTCACGGTTGCGGTCCCGACGGTTGCGGTTGCGGTCGTTCCGGTCATGGCGATCGGAGGAGGACTGCTCATCGGACTCGGTCGAATCCTCGGAGTTGCTATCCTGTTGCTCGTTGCGGTCGCGGTTACGGTCCCGACGGTTGCGATTGCGATCGTTCCGGTCATGACGATCGGAGGAAGACTGCGCATCGGACTCGGTGGAATCCTCAGAAGTGCTGTCCTGCTGCTCGGTGCGACGGCCATTGCGTCCACGTCCCCGATCGCTGCGCTCGCTGCGTTCGGTCGGTGCGCTAGCTTCCTCGTTCTGCTCCGATTCCTCGGCAGCCGGCGCCGACTCTGCGGTCTCGGTGCGACGCGAGTTACGCGAACGGTTCCGGTCGTTGCGGTTCCGGCTGCGCTCCTCACGGCTCGCATCCTTTTCCGTCTCGTCCTCGGTCTTCGCTTCGGTCGCTGCGGCCGATTCGGTGGTGGCCTCACTGGCGCTGCTGCGGGTGCTGGTTCGACGCGTGCGTGAGGTGCGAGTCGCTGGCTGCTTCTCGGCTTCGCTGGGGTTCTCGCTGGTAGCGCTGGGTTCACCGGCTGCTACTGGGGTTGCGGGGGCCTGAGCTGAGCTGGCCTGCTCCGCGGTGGCACTCTCGCCGACCTTGCCCGAATCGGTGACCCGGCGGGAGGTGCGACGGGTGCGGGTGGCTGGTTTCTCCTCGGCAGCCGGTGCCGCAGCTTCTTCGGTGCTGGCCTCGGCTGGGGCGGCCTTGGTGGTCCGCCGGGTGCGGGTGGCAGGCTCCTGCTCGCCTTGCTCGGTAGCTTCTGCAGCGGCAGCCTTGGTGCTGCGGGTGCTCGCTGGCTTCTTTGCTGGTTCGGCAGCGGCATCGGCTGGCTTGGTTTCGCGTTTAGCTACTGCGCCGCCACGCTGGTGGTCTGCAATCGCGGCAACCAGTTCGGCCTTGCGAAGTCGCGAGCCGCCGGTGATGCCAAGCTGAGAGGCCAGCTGCTGCAGCTGCACCATCTTCAGGGATGCCAGTCCGGCGCTCTTGGTGGAAGTCTTGTTCTCCACGCCTTCTGAGAGGCTCGTGGTTTCGGTCACGAATGTTCCTTCTGACTGGTTGGGGCGGGTCGGTCTAACCGACCCACTGTGCCGTATAAGGGGTGCGACGCCCCAGAATAGGGTGCTCTGTCGCACCATCTGCGTCGGGGCTTGTGAGGTAATACATGTCCGCAAGCGTCCGAACGGTGGATTGAAAAGCGAGATATCTCGACGACACGAGGCTGTGTATGAATGTGGGATATCAAACTAGCTTGCTGTAAACAGCGAAAAAGATGCGGGAAAAATGACAAATCCGTTCATGATTACACCGAAAAGATTTGAGAAATACTGTCAACAGGAGTTTTTCAACCAGACGGCGTTCAAACTCCCGACCCGCTCTGAGCGTTACAGCACTTCTACTCTAACACCCGATGTCGCTATGGCGGGAATTTCGTAGCGCCAAGACACCGACGAATCCCGGTCAAAGCTTCCCACCAGCTCACCGGCGGCGGCCAATTGCGCACTGTTCGACACCAGCGCCAGCACGGTCGGTCCGGCCCCGGAAATCACCGCGGCAATCCCGGCCGCGCGCAATTTTTGCATCAGCGCGGTGCTTTCGGGCATGGCCGCGGCCCGATAGGACTGATGCAAGAAGTCCTCGGTTCCGCTCAACAGCTGGTTCGGCTCATGGCTCAGCGCGTGGATGAGCAGCGCGGCCCGTGCCGAGTTCGCGGCGGCCTGAGCGTGCGGAACCGCCTCGGGTAACACTCCGCGGGCCACCTCTGTGGACAACCCACTGGCCGGGATCGCCACCAGCGCGCGCACCGACTCATGAACCGGCACCTGGGTTGCGGCGAAGCTCCCATCGGCGCGAGTGAAGGAAATCGACAACCCGCCGTACACGGCCGGAGCCACATTGTCCGGGTGGCCCTCCCAGGCTGCGGCGGCCTGGAAGATCGCTTCGGTTCCCCCGCGCGCCGCTTCCGGCAGCAGGGCGTCGGCCGCAGCATAGGCAGCCACGATCGCCGCGGCGGAAGAGCCCATCCCGCGGGCATGCGGGATCCGGTTAACCGCTTGGAGTTCGATTCCGACCGGGGCAAAGCCGCGCGCCGCCCAGTATTCCCGCATTTTGGCGATGATCAAGTGCGATTCATCGCGTGGCAGGTTCTCGGCACCTTCGCCAGTGAGCACCACCTGAGTGTGCTGCACGGTGCGGATGCGCAGTTCATCACGGAATTCGAGGGCCAACCCGAAGGAGTCAAAACCCGGTCCGAGGTTCGCTGAGGTGGCAGGCGGGGCAACACGCAGGGATTGGCCCAGAGCGATCGAAGCTGTCATTAGTCCTAGTTCTCAATGCGGCCGATGCCCGCCAAAGACCTCGCACACCGCTGGTGTGCTGGCCTTAGACGGGCATCGGACAAGGGTATTTTCTGCTTTTTAGGCCAGGTCCAGCGCCTTGGCGACGGCCAACACGTCGAAGTCGACCTTGGTGGGGGTGACTGCGGAGCCGTCCAGCTTCTGCAACGCCCAATCCGGGTCCTTCAGACCGTGACCGGTCACGGTGATCACGATCTTCTTACCGGTCGGCACGTTGCCCGCAGCGTGGTGCTTGAGCAGCCCGGCGACCCCAGCTGCCGAGGCAGGCTCCACGAACACGCCTTCACGGGAGGAGAGCCAGCGGTGTGCGGCCAGAATTTCCGTGTCGGTGACCGAGTCGATCAGCCCACCGGACTCATCGCGAGCCGCTTCAGCCTGCTGCCAAGAAGCCGGGTTACCGATGCGAATCGCGGTGGCGATGGTGTCTGGTTCGGTCACGGGGTGGCCCTTGACGATGGGGGAAGCCCCTTCGGCCTGGAAACCCCACATGATCGGGGTCTTGCTGGCAACTGCAGCCAACTCCACCCCGGCGGTGTTGGTGTATGCGGAGGCGTACTCCTGGTAGCCCTTCCAGTAGGCGGTGATATTTCCGGCGTTACCCACGGGCAGTAGGTGGTAGTCCGGGGCGTCGCCCAAGAAATCCACGACCTCAAAGGCACCGGTTTTCTGGCCTTCGATGCGGGCCGGGTTCACCGAGTTCACCAGGAACACCGGGTAGTTTTCGCTCAGCTTCCGAGCCACCTCAAGGCAGTTATCGAAGTTGCCATTGATCTGGATGATGTCCGCGCCGTGGGCGATCGCCTGGGACATTTTGCCCATCGAGATCTTGCCTTCGGGCACCAAGACGGCGCACTTCAGCCCGGCCTGGGTGGCGTAGGCCGCGGCAGAGGCCGAGGTGTTACCGGTGGAGGCACACACCACGGCCTTGGCTCCGGCTTCCACCGCTGCGGTGATCGCCATGGTCATTCCGCGGTCCTTGAAGGATCCGGTGGGGTTCATCCCCTCAACCTTCAGGTACACCTCATTGCCGGTCTTTTCGCTCAACGCCGGAGCGTAAACCAGCGGGGTACCACCCTCACCCAGGGTGATCACCCGGGTGTTTTCGGTCACGGGCAGGCGGTCGGCATATTCGCGGATGACTCCGCGCCACTGATGGGCCACGTTAGTTTCCTTCAACTCGAAGTACGGATGTTACGGATGCGACGGTGTCTAGGGCTTCCAGTGCGCTGACGGTGGAGCTCAGCGCAGCCTCCGAACCCTCATGGGTGAGGATACGCAACTGGGCGGTCCCGGATTCGGCGGCCGACTGGTTCATGGCTTCGATGGAGACCCCGTGCTCGGCGAATACCGAAGCGATCCGGGCCAGCATCCCGGGCTGGTCGTTGACCGCCAGACCCACCCAGTAGCGGGTGGTGACTTCAGTGAACTCACTGAGCACCGGTTCGCGCAGCTGTGAGGCGGCAGGCAGGCTGGCACCGCTGGCCAGTACCCGGGCCACGGAAACCACGTCGCCCATCACCGCGCTGGCGGTGGGCGCTCCCCCGGCCCCGGCCCCGTAGAACATCAAATCGCCGGCGTTTTCGGCTTCGACGAAAACCGCGTTAAAGGCCCCGCGCACACTAGCTAAGGGATGGTCGCGCTTCAGCAGCGCCGGGTAGACGCGTGCCGAAATCCCGGCCTCGGTCTGCTCGGCAATAGCCAATAGCTTGATCACGTACCCGGTCTTGCGCGCTTCGCTCACATCCGCGGCGGTGATCTCGGTGATTCCTTGGCAGTGCACCTGATCCATGTTCACCGTGGTGTGGAAGGCCAGTGAGGCGAGGATCGCGGCTTTTGCGGCGGCGTCGTGGCCGCCCACGTCGGCGGTCGGGTCGGCTTCGGCGTATCCCAGTGCCTGCGCTTCGGCGAGCACATCGTCAAAGGCTGCCCCGGTGGAATCCATGGCGTCGAGGATGAAGTTGGTGGTGCCGTTGACGATGCCCATCACCTTGGTGATGTGGTCCCCGGCCAGCGAGTCGGCGATCGGGCGCAGAATCGGGATGGCTCCGGCCACCGCGGCTTCGTAGCGCAGCTGCGCACCGTTCGCGGCAGCCAACGCGTTCAGGGTTGCCCCCTCGGCGGCGATCAGCGCCTTATTACCGGTGATCACGCTCGCCCCACGCTCTAGGGCCCGGGCGATGTACGCGCCGGCCGGATCCAACCCGCCAAGTAGTTCGATGACCACGTCGGCCGCATCGATCAGCGCCTCGGCGTCGGTGGTGAAAAGCCCGTCTGGCAATTGCACATCACGCTGCGCGGACAGATTGCGTACCGCGATACCGATCAATTCCAGTTGGGCACCGCTGCGAGCGGTAATTTCGGTCTGGTCCTCCAGCAAGATTCGTGCCACCTGGGCACCGACCGTACCGCACCCCAATAGCGCGATTTTCAGGCTTTTCACACCGCTCACTTAAACTCCCATGTCGCGGGCCAACAAATCGGATTCGGTTTCCCTGCGCACGATCAGGCGAGCTTGCCCATCCTTGATGGCAACCACCGGCGGACGGGTGAGGTAGTTGTAGTTGCTCGACAGCGCCCAGCAGTACGCGCCGGTTGCCGGAACAGCTAGCAAATCCCCGTAGGACACATCCTCGGGCAGGTAAACGTCTCGTACGACTATGTCACCTGACTCGCAGTGTTTCCCAACTACGCGGGAAATAATTGCTTCGCTTTGCGTCACACGGTTGGCCAGCACCGCGGTGTAATCCGCGTCGTACAGCACCGGACGGGCGTTATCACTCATCCCCCCATTGACCGAAACATAGCGGCGCGGATTGGTGTTGCCTTCGGCGTCTTCCACATGCACGTCCTTGCGCACCCCCACCTCGTAGAGGGTGAAGGTGGACGGACCGGCAATGGCGCGGCCCGGTTCGATGGAAATCCGCGGCACCTGAAGACCCAGTTCCGCACAGGTGTCCCCCACTACCTGAGCTAATTGCTCGGCGATCCGTTCGGCGGTGGAAGGCTCATCGACCTCGGTATAAGCAATCCCGTAGCCGCCCCCCAAGTCCAGCTCCGGCAGCTGCACGTCGAAACGTTCCTTGGCGTCGGCGATCACCGCCAGCATCTTCTGGGCGGCCAGTGCGAAACCGTCGGCCTCAAAAATCTGCGACCCGATATGCGCGTGCAACCCCAGCAGGTTAATCCACTCGTGCTTCGCGGCGAAGCCGATGGCGCTCAGCGCCGGGGAGATGCCCGAGGTTCCGGGCTGAATCGACAGTCCGAACTTCTGATCCTCATGGGCGGTGGCGATGAATTCGTGGGTGGAGGCGTGCACCCCGGGGGTCAACCGCAGCATCACATTCGCCTTGGTTTCGGTCTTGCGGGCCAGCACCGACACCCGTTCAAGTTCATCCAGTGAGTCCACCACGATGCGACCCACGCCCAGTTCGATGGCGCGCGCGATCTCCGCCACCGACTTATTGTTCCCGTGCAGTGACAGGTTTTCGGCCGGCACCCCGGCAGCCTGGGCCACGGCCAGCTCCCCACCGGAAGAGGTATCTAGCCGCAAACCTTCGGCGGTGACCCAGCGGGCCACCTCGGTGCACAAAAACGCCTTCCCGGCGTAGTAGACATCCACCCCACCGCACAGCTCAGCGAAGGCGGTATCAAAGGCGCGCTTGAATTCGGCGGCGCGGGCGCGGAAGTCATTCTCGTCGAGAATAAAGACCGGGGTACCAAATTCCTTGGCCAGGTCACTCACCCGCAGTCCTTGCACGGTGAGTTCACCTTCGCTGTCGCGGCCCACCCCCGCCGGCCACTGAATGGCGCGCAATTGATTGACGTCCTGTGGGTAGCTCAACCAGTTAGGGGCAAGAGGTGAAGCGGTCATCGCGTTACATCCTTTCCGGAGCAGTGACGCCCAACAGGTTCAACCCGTTGGCCAGCACGGTGGTGGTGGCATCGTTCAACATCAGCCGGGTGGCGTGGATCGGCTCCACCGGATTTTCCCCGATCGGGGTCACCCGGCAGGCGGCGTACCAGGAGTGGTACGCACCGGCCACCTGTTCCAGGTAGCGGGCGATGCGGTGTGGTTCGCGTAGTTCTGCGGCCGAGGCAACGATCGAGGGGAACTGCCCAAGCATGGCCAACAACTCGTTTTCGGTGGCGTGGGTCAGCAGCGCGGCGTCAAAGGTCTGTGCATCGCGCACCACCTGACGTTCGGCGGCGGTGCGCGCCGCGGCGGCCGAACGGGCGTGGGCGTACTGCACGTAGAACACCGGGTTGTCGTTGGTGTTCTTCTTCAGCAGCTCCGGATCCAGCGAGATCGGCGAATCGGCCGGGTAGCGCGCCAGCGAATAGCGCAACGCGTCCGAACCCAACCAATTAATCAGATCACGCAGCTCAATAATGTTGCCGGCACGCTTGGAGAGCTTGGCGCCGTTGACCGAGATCAGCTGCCCGATCAGCACCTCAATGTTTGCATCCTTGTCATCCCCGGCGCAGGCGGCGATGGCTTTGAGCCGGTTGACGTAACCGTGATGGTCCGCGCCCAGCAGGTAGATCTTTTCGATGAAGCCGCGGTCCTTCTTGGACAGGTAGTAGGCGGCATCCGCGGCGAAGTAGGTTGGCTCGCCATTGGCGCGGATCAGCACGCGATCCTTGTCATCGCCGAAGTCGGTGGTGCGCAGCCAGACCGCGCCCCCGTCATCGAAAATGTGACCCTGCTCGCGCAGCCGGGCCACGGCGTCGGCCACCGCCCCGCCCTCATGCAGGTCGGTCTCGGAGAAGAACACGTCGAAACTGACCCCGAAGTCGGCCAAGGTCTGCTTGATGTCTGCCATCTGCGCCCGGTACGCCGCTTCGCGCATCGCGGGGATGGCTTCGGCCTCCTCCAGCTGGGCAAGTTCCGGGTTCTCGGCCAGGATGACCTCGCCAAGTTCCTTGATGTACTCCCCCGGGTAGCCACCCTCCGGGACCGGCAGCCCGTGGATGCGGTTGTACACCGAGCGGGCGAAGACGTTCATTTGGTTGCCGGCGTCGTTGATGTAGTACTCGCTTGTCACCTGTGCGCCCGAGGCGCGCAGCACACGAGCGATCGCGTCCCCCAAGGCGGCCCAGCGGGTGTGGCCAATATGTAGTGGGCCGGTGGGGTTGGCGGACACAAATTCCATGTTCACCACATGCCCACTCAGCGCGGCATTGTGCCCGAACTGTGCCCCGGCCTCGACGATGCTGCGGGCCAGTTCACCGGCGGCGGCCGCATCGAGAGTAATGTTCAAAAAGCCCGGACCTGCGATGTCCACCGAACCCACCCCGGGAACGTGGCTGAGCCGAGCGGCCAGCAGGTTGGCAAGGTCGCGCGGCGCCATGCCGGCCTTCTTGCCCAGTTGGAGGGCGATGTTGGTGGCCCAGTCACCGTGCTCACGGCTCTTAGGTCGCTCAACCCGCACGGAATCGGGAATCTCGACCGAGATTTCACCGTCTGCTACGGCCTGGGTGAGGCATGCGGATATGGCTGCGGAGAGTTCTTCAGGAGTCACGCTTAACAGAATAACGGTTCACCGCCCGTTCCTGCCCGCTCGTGACATGGCCACGGCGCTAGTCATCGCCGAATTTGCTGTTCGGTTAATCACCGCGCCCTCGATTTGCGTAACCGGTGCCCCAACCTGATAAGCTCTTCTCTGTCGCTAATGCGTCCGCCCTCGTAGCTCAGTGGATAGAGCGTCTGCCTCCGGAGCAGAAGGCCGAAGGTTCGATTCCTTTCGAGGGCACCAGCCCAATTGCAGGTCCTGAGTCAGCTCAGGACCTGCAATTTTTTGTTAATCACTGTGCTGCGCGGCGCTCGGCCAAGCCCCCTCGCGCGCAAATTCGGCAGCCCAATAGAACGGGTTGACCTCGGACAGGGTTTTCATGCTCCAGCCGTCCGCTGCGCCGGGATCGGCCACCCCGACCAAGACGTCCGGGCCCCAGAGCGCCAAGCGTTCCTGACAGATCCCGCACGGTGCCAACACCCGATCACCCGAGACGCCCAGCTGCCGAACGACGCAAAGGCTGGCGAGCACCCGCCGATCCCGGTTGAACGCTTCGCACAGCGCACCGGTTTCAGCGCAGAGATTGGCCGCGGCGTTAATATTGTCCAAACCGATGCTGCTCAGTATTGACCCGTCATCGAGTAACACCGCGGCAGCCACCGCGTACTATGCCTCCGGCAACCGGGTGCGGATCTTGTCCCGTGCGGCATTCAGCAAAGCTTGAGAAGTGTCCATAAGTCATCAGTGTGCCCGAGCAGCGAACGGGTGCACGACCAGCGTGACTTGCGCGCGCACCCCGTGGCCGCTCGGCTAGGTTTAGACAGGGCGGTGGCCAGGCCGAGACACGGCGGTGGCCACGAACCACCGTCCGCGAACAAAAACACCGCAGGCTCCACACCATCTCTGGTGTGGAGCCTGCGGTGCAATGCGCTGCGGTGGTTACTGCAGCATGGTCTTATCGTCCAGCTGTGCGCCCTTGATCTTCGCGAATTCATCGAGCAGACCCTGCACGGTCATCCGGGACTTCTCTTCCTGATTCAAATCCAGAATGATCCGTCCGTCGTGCATCATGATCAGCCGGGTCCCCAGCTGCAAGGCCTGTTCCATATTGTGGGTCACCATCAGCGTGGTCAGCTGGTGGCGTTCGACAATTTCATTGGTCAGCCGGGAGACCAAGGCCGCGCGTTGCGGATCCAGCGCCGCGGTGTGCTCATCGAGCAGGAGAATCTTGGGTTGCGAGAAGGTCGCCATCAACAGGCTCAAGGCCTGACGCTGACCACCGGAGAGCAGCCCAACCTTGGTCTTCAAGCGGTTTTCCAGCCCGAGTTCCAAGCTGGCCAGTTCCTCCACAAAAAGCTCACGCTTCTTCGGGGTCACCCCCAGGTTCAGCCCGCGGAACTTGCCGCGGGCCCACGCCAAGGCCATGTTCTCTTCAATGCTCATGGTCGGTGCGGTCCCTGCCATCGGGTCCTGGAATACGCGTCCGACGAACCGTGCCCGGGTGTAGTCGGCCAGCCGGGTGACATCCTTCCCAGCGATCTTCACGGTTCCCACATCGGGTTGCAGCTTCCCGGCCACCATATTCAGCACCGTAGATTTACCGGCACCATTGGAACCGATGACGGTGACGAACTCCCCGGCGGCCAAGTTCAGGTTGATATTGCGCAGTGCCTTGCGCTCATTGACCGTTCCGGGGAAGAAAGTGCGTGAAAGATTAGTAATTTCAAGCATTGCTACCTACCTGCGCATCCTTGGTGGTATCCACGATTTCGGTCTTCTCTGGTCGCTTAAACATTCTGACCAGCTTCTGGAAGCCCTTCCACTTCGGCAGCAGCAAGGCCACCACCACCAGCACCGCGGAGATCAGCTTCATGTCGTTGACCTCCAGGCCGGCCATCAGCGCGAACTGGATCACCAGACGGTAGATCACCGCACCGAGAACCACGGCCAGCGCGGCCAACCAGATCCAGCGCTGCGAGAAGATCGCCTGACCCACGATCACCGAAGCCAAACCGATCAGAATCAAACCGATACCCATGCCGATGTCGGCGAAACCCTGGAACTGGGCGATCAACGCGCCGGAGAGTCCGACGAAGCCGTTGGAGATGGCCAGCCCCAGAATCTTTTGGTTATCGGTGCTCACCCCGAAGGAACGGATCATTTCCTCATTGTCACCGGTGGCCCGCATGGCCATACCCAGTTGGGTGTGCAGGAACCAGACGACGATGGCCACGGCCACCAGGCAGCCGAGGAACATCAAAGCCACCGAGGTCCAGGTCCCCAAGATCCCGGCGGTGCGCAGCGGGCTGATCAGCGTGTCCTCGCCCAGCAAGGGCACATTGGCTTTACCCATAATGCGCAAGTTGATCGAGTACAGCGCGATCATGGTCAAAATACCGGCCAGCAGGCCATCGATCTTGCCCTTAGTGTGCAGCAGACCGGTAATCACGCCGGCGACCGCGCCGATCAGGAAGGCCAACGCGGTGGCCAAGAAGGGGTTCATCCCGTTGACGATGCTAATCGAGGCGACGGCAGCGCCGGTGGTGAACGAGCCGTCCACCGTCAGATCGGGGAAATTGAGAATTCGGAAGGTGAGGTACACCCCGAGGGCCATCACGGCATAAATCAGGCCGAGTTCAACCGCTGTGATCATGTTGGGATCCTTGAGTTGCTATAAAAGTTCTTGGTCACGACGAAGGCGAGGCAACAACTGCCCTCGCCCCGCCCTCATCGCTGGTGCTACATCGGTGAGTTTCACCGCGAATGGTTCACATCACCGGTGGTTTAGAAAACCTCGGTGGCTTCTTCCAGCATCTGCTCGGAGAACTCGATACCGATCTTCTCGGCAGCGTCCTGGTTCAGGTACAGATCCACTTCGGTGAGGGTTTCCACCGGCATGGTTGCTGGCTCGGCTTCGCCCTTGAGTAGCTTCACGGCCATGGCTGCGGTCTGCTCGCCCAACTTCTCGTAGTTGATGCCGTAGGTGGCGGTCGCGCCACGCTCCACGGAGTCACCATCGGCGGCGATCACTGGAATCTGCTTGGTTTCTGCGGTCTGCAGCAAGCCTTCCAATGCGGAAACCACGGCGTTGTCGGTTGGCACGTAGAAGGCGTCGACGTCGAGCGAGTTAGCTGCCTGCTGCACTTCACTGGAAGCGGAGATGGCGGCTTCTTCGATGGTCAGACCCAACTTCTCGGCGGCTTCCTTGGCCCAGGCCACCTGAACCACGGAATTTGCTTCACCCGAGGAGTAGACGATGCCCACGCTCTTGGCATCCGGTGCCAGCTCCTTGAGCAACGCCAGCTGCTCATCCACCGGGTTACGGTCCGAAGTACCGGTGACATTGCCGCCCGGAGCCTCGTTGGAAGCCACCAGCTTGGCATCAACCGGATCGGTGACCGCGGAGAAGAGCACCGGAATGTTGGTGATCGACTGGGCGGCAGCCTGCGCGGTTGGGGTGGCGATGGCTAGCACCAGGTCCATGTTCGAATCGGAGGCGAACTTACCCACGATCGAGGTGTTGGTCGCCTGATCGCCCTGGGCGTTGTTATCGTCGTACTCCACCGCGTCACCCTCGTAACCGGCGGCGGCCATCCCAGCTTTGAACCCGGTCACTACTGCGTCCAGCGATGGGTGCGACACGATCTGGGAGATGCCGATCTTCACGGTCTCCTGCTCCGCCGGAGCTGCCGAACCATTGTCTCCAGTGGTTTCGGAGCCACCGCACGCGGTCAGTGCCAGCGCGCCGGCTGCGGCCAGGGCGGCGAATTTCATGGTGGTGAAGCTTTTCATCGTCTTCCTTTCAAAGTCCCCTATGCGAGTGAACCAACCCGCCACGTCCTGCACACTGCAAGCCCAACGGGTCATAGACCGTGGCCTCAGCGCATCCGCAAAACGTGATGGTGATTACGTATGATCTTACATGTGAACCAACTCACCTTGACTACGCTCAACGTCTCAACGTAGACATTTTTTCACCGTTCACCTCTTATTCGGTGAAAATCGCTCGCAGTCTGCGCTGCAACCAAAGGTTTCGTATAAACAAACCGAAGACTGATTCACGCTTCGTGGACAAACTGATTTCTTGACTTTTGCCCACTGTGATTTGGCTCAACAAGAATCATTCTATCCCGCACAAAGTTTCCCCTTGTCATTGCGGCACTAGTGGCGGCTTAACTCTTTGGGCGGATCCCGGCCTAGAATTAGCTTCATCATGGCGCTCAAGATTTCCTATCCCGAAGCTCTGCCCGTTTCCGCCCGTCGCGAAGACATTCTCGAAGCGATTGCCGCCAATCAGGTCGTGATCATCGCCGGGGAGACCGGCTCGGGTAAAACCACCCAGCTACCGAAGATGCTCATCGAGCTGGGGTTGGCCGAGCGCGGGATGATCGGACACACCCAGCCGCGTCGGCTAGCCGCCCGCACCGTAGCCGAACGCATCGCCGAAGAGCTGGGCTGCAGCATCGGCGAAGAGGTGGGTTTCCAGGTGCGTTTCACCGGCGAAGTGTCCGCCCGGACCCAGCTCAAGGTGATGACCGACGGGATCCTGCTGGCCGAAATCCAGCGCGACCGGCTGCTGCGCCGCTACTCGGCGATCATCATCGACGAGGCACATGAGCGCAGCCTGAACATCGACTTCTTGCTCGGCTACCTCAAACAGATCATGCCGCGGCGCCCGGAGCTGAAAATCATCATTACCTCAGCCACCATCGACCCCGAACGCTTCGCCGCGCATTTTGGGACGTTGGATGCCCACGGGCAGCTGGTCCCCGCCCCGATTCTGGAGGTATCCGGGCGCACCTTCCCGGTTGAGATTCGCTACCGCCCCCTGCAGGAAGAACTCTCCGGCGGCGATGAGGACTCCGATGCGAGCGAGCTGAGCGAGGAACGCGACCCGCTGGATGCGGTCTGTGATGCGGTCCGCGAACTGTCGGCGGAAGACCCCGGAGACATTTTGATCTTCTTCTCCGGCGAGCGCGAAATCCGCGATGCCGCAGATGCGCTGCGAGCCATGGTCAGTAGCGAACGCAAGCTGCGCAACTATGAGATTCTGCCGCTGTTCGCCCGCCTCTCCCTGGCCGAACAGCACCGGGTGTTCCACCCCGGGTCTGCCCCGCGCATCGTCTTGGCCACCAATGTGGCCGAAACCTCGCTGACCGTGCCCGGGATTAAGTACGTGATCGATACCGGGACCGCCAGGATTTCCCGGTACTCGCACCGCACCAAGGTGCAGCGTCTGCCCATTGAGCGGGTGTCGCAGGCCAGCGCGAATCAGCGTTCGGGGCGTTGTGGCCGAGTCTCCGAGGGTATCGCCATCCGGCTGTATTCCGCCGAGGATTTCGACTCTCGTCCGGAATTTACCGACCCGGAGATTCGCCGCACCAATCTGGCCAGTGTGATCCTGCAGATGATTTCGCTCGGGGTGGTGTCCTCGGCCGCGCAGGTCGCTTCGTTCCCCTTTGTGCAGCCTCCCGAATCCCGGGCGATCAGCGACGGGGTGAATTTGCTGCGCGAACTTGGGGCACTGGGCAGTGACAAGGCGGCCGCGGTGACCGACATCGGGCGTAAATTGGCCCAACTGCCGCTGGATGTGCGCCTGGGCCGGATGATTCTGGAAGGTGCCGCGCGTTCGGTGACCAAGGAGCTGATGGTGCTCACCGCGGCGCTGAGCATCCAAGATCCGCGGGAGCGGCCCAGCGAGGAGACCGGGCAGCGTGCCCGCGCCCAAGAATTACACGCCCGCTTTAACGATGAAACCTCGGACTTTTTGGCGCTGCTGAACCTTTGGGCGTATCTGCAGGAGCAACAAAAGCAGCTCTCCTCCTCCGCCTTCCGGCGACTGTGCAAGGCCGAACATATCAACTACCTGCGGGTGCGCGAATGGCAGGACCTGTTCGCGCAACTTCGCCAGTTGGCCAAACCTTTAGGCATCACCGTGGCCGCCGAACCGATCAACCCGGCCGCGAACCAGCAGGCGGTGCATATTTCGCTGCTGGCGGGGTTGCTGAGCCACATCGGGCTCTATGATGAGCGGAAACGTGACTATTTGGGCGCCCGCGGCACCCGGTTCGCAATTTTCCCCGGCTCCGGGCTGTTCAAAAAATCCCCGAGCTGGGTGATGGCCGCTGAACTGGTGGAAACGTCGCGACTCTGGGCGCGCACCGTGGCGGTCATCGACCCCGAATGGGTTGAAGAAGTAGGCGCTCACCTGATTAAACGCAGCTATTCCGAACCGCACTGGTCCAAAAATGCCGGTTCGGTGCTCGGCTCGGAGAAGCTCACGCTATTCGGTCTGCCCGTCATCCCGGCCCGACGCATCCAGTACTGGAAGGTGGACCCGGTGCTGGCCCGTGACCTGTTCATCCGGCATGCGCTGGTGGATGGGGATTGGCGCACCCATCACCGGTTCTTTGCCCGCAACCGCAAGGTGTTGGCGGAGATTGACGAGCTGGAAACCCGGCTGCGCCGCCGCGATTTGCGGGTGTCCGATGAGGATCTGTTCGATTTTTACGATGCGCGGCTCCCGCAGAACATTGTCTCCGAACGCCACTTTGACCGCTGGTGGAAGAAAACTCGCGCCAGTGAGCCCGGGTTGCTGGATTTCGACCCCGAAGCACTCTTAGAACCCGACGCCCAGGAGCTGGATCAGCAGGCCTTCCCCACCACCTGGCACCACGGCAATATCGAGTTGCCGCTGAGCTACCAGTACAACCCGGCGGCCACCGCCGGGGAAGGTGATGGGGTGAGCCTGAAGGTTCCGGTGATCTTCCTCAACCAGCTGGATCCGGCGCGGTTCAGCTGGCTGATTCCGGGGCTGCGCCACGAGCTGCTCACCGCGCTGATCCGCTCGCTGCCCAAGGCGGTGCGCAAGAATTTTGTGCCCGCCCCCGATGTGGCTGGCCAAGCTCTCAGCGCGCTGGAAGCGGATTTTGATCCGGCCGCCGACGATCTGGCCAGCTCGCTCGCACTGGTGCTGCGCCGGCTGCGCGGGGTGGTGGTGGATCCGGCGTTGTTTAACTTCCACAGCCTGCCGGCACACTTGCGTTTCGGTTTCGAAGTGCACGATGCCTCGGGTAAAGTGCTGGGCCGCGGCGATGATCTGGCCGCACTGCAGCACCGACTGGCCGCGGAAAACCGTCGAGCGTTAGCCGCCGGGGTGAACGCTCCGGGTGCTGCGGCTTCCGGCCCAAGCCCCGCGGCGCTGAAAGGCAAGCACGCCTCGAAGAAGCAAGCCTCCAACACCCGGGGTGCCGCACGCGGTGCCGGAGGCGGGAGCGGGTCTGCTCCGGCGGGCGAGTGGGAGCAAGAGCACCTCACCAGCTGGCCCACACTCGCCGGAGGCGGGAACCAGCTGCCGGATAAGGTCAGCACCACCGTGATGGGGCAGGAAATTACCGCCTACCCGGGGTTAACCGACACCCGCGATAGCGTGCGACTGACCGTCTTCCGCACCCGCACCGAACGCGAGGCAGCGCACCGTGCCGGGATCATCCGGCTGTTGCTCTTACGCCTGCCCGCGGCCAGCAAATTCGTCATCTCGCACCTGAACAACGCCGAAAAACTGGTGTTCACCCAAAGCCCACACGGCTCCATCGAGCAACTCATTGAAGATTGCACGATGGCGGCCGTGGACAAATTGGTGCCCGCCACCCTGCCAATGGACGCGACCGGTTTCGAAACGCTTTTCCAGAAAGTGCGCGCCGAACAGATCGACACCGTCTTTAGCCTCACCGCCATCATCGCCAAGGTCTTCACCAGTTACACGCAGATCAGCAAGGCTTTGAAGGCCAGCAAATCGCTGGCGATGTTCACCGCAGTCGCTGACATCCGTTCGCAGCTGGAGCAACTGATTTACCCCGGGTTCATCGCCGCCACCGGCGCCACCCATCTGCTGCAGCTGCCCCGCTACTTGCAGGGTGTGGAAAAACGTTTGGAGAAGCTGAACGCCGGAGCCGTCCAACGCGATGCGCAAAACACCATGCTCATCCAAGGTCTGGAGGACGAATACGATCGGGCGCTGGAAAAGGTTCCCAGCGGGACGCCGGTGCCCCATGCCCTCCGCGAGGTGAAATGGATGCTGGAGGAAATGCGCGTTTCGCTCTTCGCCCAAGAACTCGGCACCGCCTATTCGGTCAGTGAAAAGCGGATCCGCAAGGCGATGAAGGACGCGCTGGCCGCCGGCTAGACCCTCTGCGCTGGGATTTCTGGCCCTGGGCCGGTTATCCACATCCAGGCAGCTTGTTGCGCCAGCACCTCGCGCAAGCGCGGATCATCGGTGGCATGACTTCGACGGACTTGGCTTCGGCCCTCGGCACCCTCCGCGAAACGGTGCGCGCCCACGGCACGGCGTTACACCCGGCGCTGCGTCGCGAGCTCGGAGAGCTGACCCTGGGCCTGTTAGAGTCCCTCGTCGATGACCTGACGCACAGCGAAGACCCCCGGCTGGTGTTGCAAGGGGCCGAGCTGATCGAAGCACACTACCGGACTATCCTGCGCGCCCAGCTGCGTCTGGCCGCCGCGGCCGAGGCCACCGGGGCGCACACGCTGAGCACCGAGGAGTACAACCGGCTTAAGCAGCGCACCACCCGCTGGGATCAACCGGCCGAACACAGCCCGGGACGCACCGCGCATAAGGACACCGCCGCGGTACTGGCCGCATGGCTGGGGCTGAACTTTTTTGAAACGCGTAATCGGGTGCACGATGCGCACCGGGTGGTGGCTCGCCGCACCATGGCCGGCACCCCGGCCAGCCCCCGCTATGAAAAGCTCTCCGCCCTCTTCCTTGACCCAGCCCGGGGTCCCCGCCCGGCCCGAGATGCGGCACGCCGACTGGAAAAATTTGAGCCCGAAGACCAAATCGCGACCGGCACCCCGCTCCCACCACGCGCGGCCGGACCGGACGGCATCGTTCTGGAAGAGCACGCGGTACGACTGTTGCAGCACCATGACCGAGTTACCGCGTCCAAACGGATCTCCGAACTGTGCACTGCCTACAAGCAAGCGCACACCGAAACGAGCACCCCCGAGGAATACATCCGACTGGTGCGCACCGTGGGTGGGAGTGATATTTATGAACTGGCCGCGGCCAATGAGAACGCCGAGTTCCTGCGTTCCACCCTCGGACACTTGGATAACCCCAATACCTTGCTAGGCAAAGCCGCACGACAGGCCTGCGGCGCGGATCCCCTCGCCAGCGCTCCCGCCACACCGGCAGCATCACGCCCGGACAGCGCCGCGGATCCCACTGTTCCGGTCCTTGGGTCACCCCACGATATTCCGCCCACACCGGCATGGTTGCAGAGCGCTGACCCCGCCCCCGACTGGGCCATCGATCCAGCCGAGCAACCCACCGGCGAACCGCCGACAGAAAGCACCAACGCCTTGGGCGATGCTCCACCCGCCCCGCCCCCGAGCAGCCCTGCCGGCGCAGGCCCGCGACAGCTCACGGCGCTGGCCGCGGATGAAAGCACCGCTCAGCGATCCAACGCCGAGGCTGCCCAGCCCGAGGGTGTTCCGGTAGCCAAACGTCGATTCAACGCTTTTATGGCCATGCTCCGGCAACGCTTCACGGCTCAGGGCAGCACCACGCAGATCGTGCCCACCATCAACGTCTACCTGCCACTGGCACAGCTCATGGATTTAGCCACCGCTCACGGCATCACCACCCACGGAGTGCACCTCGCCCCGGCACGGCTGCGCCAATTATTGTGCGAGGCGAACATCATCCCGCATGTGCTTGGCGGTCAGGGCCAGATCCTCGATCAGGGCCGTGCCCGTCGCACCTTCACCAAGGTCCAACGCCAATCCTTACTCGCCAGAGATCGCGGGTGCATCCGCCCCGAGTGCACCTACCCGCCGGAGTTAGCCGAGGCGCATCATTGGGCGCAGGGCGGCTGGGCCGGCGGCTGTCCCACCAATGTTCGGGACGGGGTGCTGTTGTGCCCTATTGATCACGACGACTACCACGCCGGCAAATTTGAGATTGTGGAAGTCAGCGGGCTACCGCACGTGCTGGAGGCGGCGTACCTGGATCCTAGCCAAACCCCACGGCGGAATAAGTACTGGTTCGGACACCACGAAGCAGTACCCGGTGAAAGCACAGCCCCACCGCTCCCTCAGTCCGGAGCACCACCAGCTGTGCCCGACACCGGCTAGCACCCAAGTCTTCTCGGGTATCGCGCTTGCCGGTCACCGGGCTCCCCTCCTAGTCAGGCACAACACACCCCGCCCTGAGCGGAGGCATTGCGCCGAACCGAGGGTGCACTGAGTGACCGGCACCCCGCGGCGGGTGTGTGAAGCTATTCGGCAGGAACTTCTGGGTGGCCATCTTCCCGCAGAGCGGCACGCAGCGTCTGGGCGCTGGCATCCATGGTGGCCGGGTCCGGGTTCTCATCGACCCGGGAAAGATCAAAATCGGACAGCGAATTACTCGGCCACACATGCACATGCAGATGTGGAACTTCAAAACCGGCGATCATCACTCCGGCCCGGGCCGAGCCGAAAGCACGTTTCTGGGCTCGCCCAATCTTTCCCACCACCTGCATCAGATGCGTCATCAATTCGTCGCTGGCATCGGTAAACTCGTCAATTTCGACGCGCGGCACCACCAGTGTGTGCCCTTGCGCCAGTGGTCCGATGGTCAAGAAGGCGACGCAGAGCTCATCCTTCCAGACAAAGCGACCCGGAATCTCGCCGTCAATAATTTTGGTAAATAACGTGCTCATGTGGACCTTTCACGGTTAATTCGGGCTTGCTCGTGCGCGGGCGACGAGTTAGGTGCGGTGGGTTTCATCGCTGGTGGCCACCGGTAGGTCGCGGTAGGAGCAGTATTGGGACCAGGACCCCGGATACAGCGCCGCGCTAATCCCGGCCTCATGCAATGCCAAGACTTGGTGCGCGGCGGTGATCCCCGAACCACAATAAGCGGCCACCGCGGGCTGCTGTGGCGTCACACCCAACGCGGCGAAACCCTGGCGCAACTGCTCGGTGGATTTGAAATGTGCCCCACTATCGAGGTTTTCGGTGGTGGGACGGTTCAACGCCCCGGGGATGTGTCCGGCCACTGGGTCAACGGGTTCTTCCAACCCGAGGTAGCGTGCGGTGGCTCGGGAGTCGATGAGTAGGCCGCTAAATTCCTGCAGCTGATCAATCTCAAGCACCGGCATCGCGCCCCAAGATAGTGAAACGGTGCCCGGGGTGGGACTTGGAGCTTGTGTGGAGAGCACAAATTTGGCTTCCTGCCAGGCTTGCAACCCACCATCGAGGACTTGCACTCGCTCAAAGCCGGCATGCCGCAACAGCCACCAGGCACGGGCCGCGGCCAACGAACCGGAGTCGTCGTACACCACCACCGAACTGTTGGGGTTAATTCCCCAACTTCGGGCAGCCGCCTCAAAATCCTCCGGCAGCGGCAATGGGTGGCGTCCGGTATGCTCCCCGACCGCCCCACTCAGCTCGGTTTCCAGGTCGACGAAACGCGCGGCAGGAATATGCCCTTCCAGATAACGCTGCTGGTGATCCGTTGCCCCTAAGGACCAGCGCACGTCAAGGAGCACTAGATCCGGGTCTTGAAGTTTCGCAGCGAGGTCCTGAGCTTGGATCAAAGCCGTCATCGGCGTTACTCCTTGGCTAATAGTTCGGCGATGTCATAGCTGCGCAGTGGCTCCAACCGTTGGTAGCTGCGCCCCTGAAGCCCAGCGACCCGGTTCAGCTGCCCGTCAAAAAGGGCCAACCCGCGGTCGTTGAGCAGCCCGTCATGAATCGGGACCCACACCGGCGCATCCACAGCGGTCGCAAAATCCAGCACCTCGGCAACCTTGGACCACGGAGCCATCGCCGGCACCAGCAGCACCTCGGGCTTAATGTCCACCGGGACTTGCAGACTGTCCCCCGGATGGAAAACCCGTCCACCGAGCAGGTACCCGATATTCGCCACGATCGGCAGGGTGTGGTGGATGGTGGCGTGCGTCCCGCCGAAGGTCTGGATCTGGATTCCAGCGGCCGTCACTTGGGTGCCGGGCAGAATCGGGTCCACCCGCGAACGCGCCACCTCGGGAAGTAGCTCATGCAGCGTATGCACGACGCTCTGCGGGGCATAGACCTGCAGGGTCGAGTTGGCGATGACCGCGTCCGCCACCGCCTGCGGGGTGATGTGATCGGCGTGCTCGTGGGTGATCAGCACCGCTTGTTTCCCGTCGAAGGCTCCCTGCAGATCCGAGAAGCCCCCCGGATCAATCAGGATCGACCCGTCGACGGTGGAAACCTCAACACATGAATGACCACGAGTAACTATGCGCATACCCCATAGCCTAGGTCGCACAGCACGCCCGAATCCAGTCATCGGCGGGCATTACCGCAGGAAGTTGGCTAAAATTAGGGAAATACTTCCTGCGTTGCCTTTGGCCACGTCATCACCAGTTAGGAGCGGTGTCCGTTTATGACGCAACCGTCGACCGCGCGTTCCGGGGAAACCCGGGTCACCAAGCAGCGCGTGGCTGTGAACGAGGCGTTAGTTCAGGTCAACGACTTTGCCACGGCGCAACAGTTACATCGTTGGCTGCAAGAGGCCGATTACAAAGTTTCGCTGGCCACGGTCTACCGGCTCTTACAATCGATGGCCGAAGACGGTTTGGTCGATGTATTGCATTCGGGCGACGGTGAAGCGCGTTACCGGCAATGTGTCACCGAGGGACACCACCACCATCTGGTGTGCCGGGTCTGCGCCAAGACCGTGGAGGTCTCCGCGCCCTCGGTGGAGCGTTGGGCGGCCCGGGTGGCCGAGGAACACGGCTTCGCGGATCCGGAACACACCGTGGAAATCTACGGGCTGTGCTCCGCCTGCCGCAAACAAGGTAGCGCAGACCAACCACGCATCGACGTGAAATAAACCCCGCAGCAACTACGCCCCGACTCCGCGGTTCGCACCGCGAAGCCGGGGCGTCGTCAATTGCCTGGCGCAAACCCGCCGCAACAAACCGCCGCGGAGCAAGACCCGGCGCAAGTCCCGGGTAGCGTCGAGCTCATCTCAGTGACGGAAGCGCATCCGGTGCCGGGGTGAAAATTCGGGATGTCAGACCTGATGCCGCCGCGGGGAACGCGCCTTTTCAACAAACCGGCAGATCAGGTAGATCACAAAGGAAATCGTGGTCACATAGGGACTGATCGGCAACGACCCGCCCAAGGCCAGCAGAATCCCGCCCAGCACACTGAGCAGCGCGAAACTCACCGAGAGAATCACCGTCAGCAGCGGATTACTACTCACCCGCAACGCCGCGGCGCTGGGGGTGATCAGCAGCGCCAGCACCAGCAACGCCCCGACCACCTGAATGGCCATGGCCACCGCCACCGCCAGCACCACCATGAACGCGATGGATAAGCCGGAGGTTCGCACTCCGCGCGCCCGGGCCAGCACGGGATCCACGCTGGCGAAGGTCAGTGGCCGCCACATCACCAGCAAGGCCAGGATCACTCCGGCGCTCAGCAGCAGCATCCCGGAGAGTTGCACATCGTCCACGGCAACAATCTGCCCGGTCAGCAGGCCAAACTTATTCGCACTGCGCCCTTCATAGAGTGAGAGAAAGAGGATCCCCAGTCCCAACCCGAAGGGCATCAAGACCCCGGTGATCGAATTACGGTCCTTCGCTCGGGTTCCCAAAACCCCCAGCACCAGCGCCGCCACCAGCGAACCCAGCACCGATCCGGTCACCACATCGGCACCAATCAGCAGCGCAAAAGAGGCACCGGCGAAGGACAATTCGGCGATTCCGTGCACGGCGAAGGCCATATCGCGCATCATAATGAAAATGCCGATGAGCCCGCCGACCACACCCAGCAGCGCCCCGGCGATCAGCGAGTTACTCACCAGCGGCAAAAGCTGATCGTAATCCTGAAAGTTCACCACGCGCTCAAGAAAGTTTTCCATCCCCGGTTCCTACTTCCCTGCGGTTCCCGGCAGCTGGCGTTCGCCGTCACCGGTCACCACCACGATGCGCCCGTTGACGCGCAAAACTTCCACGCGCGAACCGTACAGTTCACTCAACACCTCGCTGCGCATCACCTCGTCGACGGTGCCGATGTGGAAACGTCCCCCGGCAAGGTAAAGCACCCGGTCCACATAGGGCAGGATCGGGTTAATTTCGTGGGTGACGAAGATGACCGCGGCCCCGGCATCCACGGCCTGCCGGTGAATGACCTCGCTGATGGCCTGCTGATGGTGCAAGTCCAAGCTCAGCAACGGCTCATCGCAAAGCAAGACCCGCGGGTTACTGGCTAAGGCTTGGGCGGCGCGTAAACGTTGCTGTTCACCGCCGGACAGATCAGAGACCGCACGATCGGCATAATCGCTGGCGCCGACCCGCTCAAGCAGTTCATCCACCCGCTGGGTCACTTCACGGTGTTTGAGCCGCACCCCCCAACGGTTGCCATCCACCCCCAAAGCCACCAAGTCGCGGGCGCGTAAGGGGACGTGGTCGCCGATCGGGCGCTGTTGGGGGATCAATCCCACCAGATCCGAACCGCGACGCACAGGTTTGTTATCGATCAGCACCCGCCCGGCTTGCAGCGCGGTGGTGCCCAACATGGTATTCATGAAGCTGGTTTTCCCCGAACCGTTCGGCCCCAGCACCGCCAGGAACTCCCCCGGACGGACCTGCAGGTCCAGATCTTGCCAGAGCACACGAGGCCCGTAGGCAAGTCGCGCGCCTTCGAAGGAAACGATGGCGTCCCCTGGCATCTTCCCACCTTTCATGAATTCTCGTTCGATACCGTGTGGTGCACGGAGAAAATAAAGACTGTGGTGCCCCCGGTCTCCCGGTGGCACCACAGTCAGTCTAACCTAGTTGAGACTCGTTCTCATTATCACGGGGTTGCTAAACCGTGAGAAGCTCATCACTGCTCGCGGGCCATCCCCGGTGGGGCGTGGCGCTTTCGCGTGGTATCGCTAATCTCCCCGACCAGCACCTCGATAATGTCTTCGAGGAACAGCACGCCGATGGCTTTGCCGCGCTCATCGATCACGGTCGACAGGTGGTTACCCTGCTGCCGCATCGATTCCAGCGCCACCTCGATTTCCGCATCGGCGGGAACCTGACCCAGCCGGTGCAAGGGCAGGTGGCGCAGTGGTTGGGTGGAATGCTCGTCGTCGATGAGCATCACATCCTTCACATGCCAGTACCCCACCGGCACCGAGTCACGGGTAATCAGCATGCGCGAGTACCCGGTTTTCGCCACCTTGGATTCGAATTCACGCGCGGTGGTCTGCCCCCATTCCAGGGTGAAAAGCTGGTCCAGCGAGACCATGCACGTCCCGGCGGTCACCGAGGTGAATTCCAAGGCCTTGCTCAAACGCACCGCGTCGTCGTCTTCCAAGGTTCCCTCCTCGGAGGAGGACTGAATAATTGAGCGCACCTCCGCGGCGGTATAAGCGCTGGAAACCTCGTTCTGCGGTTGAATCCCAAATAAGCGTAGGAAAGAGTTGGCGATGCCATTGAGCAACCAAATAATCGGGTGCAGCAGCTTAGAAACCCAGACCAGCGGGGCCGCTAGGGCCAAAACCGCCTTATCGGCGATGGAGACCGAAATATTTTTCGGAACCATCTCACCAAAGGTCACGTGCAAGAATGTCACCAGCACCAGGGCGATCAGGAAGGCCGAGGTATCGGCGATCGCTTCCGGCACGCCCACGGCTTCCAGCGGCACAACTAACAGGTGGTGAATCGCCGGTTCGGAAATATTCAAAATCAGCAGCGAACACACGGTAATACCCAGCTGACAGACCGCCAGCATCACCGAAACGTGTTCCATCGCCCACAACGCCACCTTGGCGCGCTTATTGCCCGCTTCAACCAACGGTTCAATCTGCGAACGACGTGCACTCATCACCGCGAATTCGCCGCCGACGAAGAACGCGTTGGCTAGGAGCAGTACCACCAGCCAAATCAGACCCATGAAATCACTCATCGGTGGCCCCCTCGGTCTTCATGGCCGGGGTGAAACTGATCTGCGCGATACGTCGCCCATCCAGTTCGGTCACCGCGAAGTTACCGTGCTCGGTACGCACCTCATCGCCCAACTCGGCTAGTCGACCCAGCTCTGCGAGCATAAACCCACCGATGGTGTCGTAGACCGCTTCTTCAGGAATTACATTAGCGCCGAGCTGCTCGTTGACCTGATCGGGGCGGAGCATCCCGGGCAGGAGCCAGGAGCCATCGGACTGTGAAATAACTTCTTCTTCATCCTCATCGTGCTCGTCGGACACTTCCCCGACGATTTCCTCGATGAGGTCCTCCAGGGTGACGAAACCGGCGGTTCCACCGTACTCATCCATCACCACGGCCACCTGATATTCGGCCTCGCGCAACTGCTCAAGCAGCACATCAAGGTGAATGGTCTCCGGGACGTAGAGCGTTTCCATGGCGAATTCGCCCACCTGTAACGCGGCACGGCGCTCACGAGGCACCGACACCACGCGTTTGATATGGCAAACGCCCTGAATCACGTCACTGGAACCCTCGATGACCGGGAAGCGGGAGAACCCGGTTTCAGCGCTCAGCGCAATCAGCTCAGACAGTGGCGCTTCGGAGTCGATGGTGGCCATCGTGGTGCGCGGAGTCATCACATCGGCGGCGGTACGTTCGGAGAATTCGATAGTGGATTCGACGAACTTGGCGGTCAGGTTATCCAGCGTGCCAAGTTCTGCCGAGCGGCGCACCAGCGAAGCCAATTCGCGGGCGCTACGCGCAGCAGAAATTTCTTCCTTGGCTTCCAGATTGAAAAAACGCTTGAGTACCTGGTTGGAAAAACCGTTCAACCCCACAATGGCGGGTTTGAAAATCGCGGTAAACAGCAGCTGCGGGCGGGCTAAGACCTTACCCACGGCCATGGCCCGGGCGATCGCCAGGTTCTTGGGGATCAGCTCTCCGATCAGCATCGAGAGCAATGTGGCCACGGTCATCGAGGCAATAACCGAAACCGCTGCAGCACTGCCCCCGGTGACCCCAATGTTTTCAAGCAAGGGGCGCAACAACGCGCTCATCGCCGGTTCCATCACATAACCGGTGAGCAGGGTGGTCAGAGTGATGCCCAGCTGGCAGGCAGAAAGTTGCGTAGAAAGCGAAGTGAGACATTGATAGAGCGGCTTCGCGCCGCGTTCGCCAGCTTCCACGGCCTGCGCCACAGTAGATTTGTCCAAGGCAACCAGAGCGAATTCAACGGCGACGAAGAATCCGGTTCCAAGGATCAGCAGCAGACCAAAAGCGATATATAACCATTCCATCGAGGGTTATCTCCACCCTCGGGCTGGCGTCAGTGAGTAGGTTCTAGTTCTTTGCCAGGGGCAACTAGAAGGCTCCGATCGAGAGGTGGAGCCAAGTTGATGATGTCTGGGGCAGCCGGCACTGCGCGCATTGGCGACGGGCCGGCATCGAGAATGACTGTCCATAGTGCAGATCAGTTTAGCCAAGGAAGAAGAACTTTGCACCAACGACACTTTAAATATTTGAACGGCGCTAAACACGCGGTCAGCGGCCAGAGTGTGAGAAACCACCGATGTGATCCACGACGCGTCTTCGCAATGTTGACCAAATTGTTACTAGACTATTGGGGAGGTCTAGAAATCTTGTGTGCACGGTGGCTAATTATTTGCGTCCTCGGCCGCCGCCCGCCCAAGCTAGCACAGCGAAGAAAATCAGGGAGAGGCGTTGCACGTGCCAGATCAAGCACACCACCGGCTGACGGAAGAATTCGGTGGAAACGAGTGGCTAGTAGACGAGCTATACCAGCAGTATCTCGTCGATAAGAACTCGGTCGACAAAAAATGGTGGGACATTTTCGAGTCCCTGACAACGGATTCGGCAGGATCCACAGCGACAAAGGCGGCCCCCGAGCCGGCCAAGCCCGCTGCCCAGCCTGCGCAGTCCCCGGCTACCGAGGCGCAGGGAGCGCCTCGCGCAGCCACTGCCGCACGCACCAGCGAACCGGTGGCCGCAAAGCCGGAAGCCACCAAGCCAGAGCCAGCAAAGAGCTCCGAGGCGGCACCTAAGACCGCCCCTATTCCGGCTCAGGCCCCAAAGCCACAAACTTCCAACCAGGCCTACGGTGAAGAGAAGCGTAGCGTGTTGCGCGGGCCAATGAAGGCCATCGCCACCAACATGGATGCCAGCCTCACCGTACCTACCGCCACCACCGTGCGCGCGGTTCCCGCCAAGGTGATGATCGATAACCGCATCGTCATCAACAACCATCTCAAGCGCACCCGTGGCGGCAAGATCTCCTTCACCCACCTGATCGGTTTCGCCGTGGTGCGGGCACTGCAGCAGTTCCCGTCGATGAACGTGACCTACGACGTGGTGGACAAGAAGCCCACCGCCATTCAGCCAGCGCACGTGAACTTTGGCATCGCCATCGACATGCCAAAGCCCGACGGAACCCGCATGTTGGCCGTGCCGAATATCAAGGCCGCCGAGACCCTGAGCTTCAACGAGTTCTGGGCCACCTACGAAGACCTAATCAAGCGTGCGCGCAACAATAAGCTCACCGCCGATGACTACGCCGGCACCACGGTCTCGCTGACCAACCCCGGCGGCATCGGTACCGTGCACTCGGTGCCACGACTGTCCAAGGGCCAGGCCGCGATCATCGGCGTGGGCGCTCTGGAATACCCTGCCGAATACCGCGGCGCCTCGGAGAAGACCGTGGCCGGGCTGGGCATCGGCAAGCACATCACGCTGACCAGCACCTACGATCACCGCGTGATCCAGGGGGCCGGTTCCGGTGAGTTCCTGAAGCTCGTTGAGTCGCTGCTTTTGGGCGAACAGAGCTTCTACGATGAGATTTTCGAACAGCTGCGTATCCCCTATGAGCCGATTCGTTGGGCCGTGGATAACCAGGTCGATGCCGAGTTGCACGTCAACAAGGTCGCTCGCATCCAGCAGCTGATCCACTCCTACCGCGTGCGCGGTCACCTGATGGCGGACATCAACCCGCTGGAATATGTGCAGCGCAAGCACCCGGACCTCGACATCAAGACCTACGGGCTGACCCTGTGGGACCTGGATCGTGAATGGATCACCGGTGGGCTGGGCGGCAAGGACCGGATGTTGCTGCGCGACATCCTCGGTGTGCTGCGCGACGCCTATTGTCGCACCACCGGCATCGAATACATGCACCTGCAGGAACCTGCCGAGCGTGAATGGTTCCAGACCAAGCTAGAAACCCCGTACCGCAAGCCAAGCACCGAAGAGCAGAAGCGGATCCTGTCCAAGCTCAACGCGGCCGAAGCTTTTGAAACCTTCCTGCAGACCAAGTTCGTCGGGCAGAAGCGCTTCAGCTTGGAAGGTGGCGAGTCGCTGATTCCATTGCTGGACGCGATTATCTCCGACGCCGCCGATGAGCATTTGGACGAGGTAGCCATCGGCATGGCCCACCGCGGCCGGCTCAACGTGCTGACCAACATCGCCGGCAAGACCTACGCGCAGGTCTTCCGCGAATTTGAGGGCACCGCCACCCCTGGCTCGGTGCAGGGCTCGGGCGATGTGAAGTACCACCTGGGCACCGAAGGTTCCTACACCTCGGATGCCGGCAACGAAACCAAGGTGTACCTCGCGGCCAACCCATCGCACTTGGAAGCCGTGGATCCGGTGCTCGAGGGCATCACCCGCGCCAAGCTGGACCGTTTGGGCACCAGCAACTCCGTGCTGCCGATTCTGGTGCACGGCGATGCCGCGTTCGCCGGTCAGGGTGTAGTCTCCGAGGTGCTGGCGATGAGCCAACTGCCGGGATACCGCACCGGTGGCACGGTCCACGTGATCGTGAACAACCAGATCGGTTTCACCACCGCGCCTAGCTCCTCACGCTCCTCCGAGTACTCCACCGACGTGGCCCGCGCAGTTCAGGCACCGGTCTTCCACGTCAACGGCGATGATCCGGAAGACGTCGTGCGCACCGGTCAGCTGGCATTCGAATACCGCCAGAAGTTCGGCAAGGACGTTGTGATCGACCTGGTGTGCTACCGCCGCCGTGGTCACAACGAGGGCGATGACCCATCGATGACCCAGCCGATGATGTACAACCTGATCGAAGCCAAGCGTTCGACCCGCAAGCTGTACACCGAATCGCTGGTGGGCCGTGGGGACATCACGCAGGAAGAAGCGGACAACGCGTTGGCTGAGTACCGCGGGTCGCTGGAGCGCATCTTCTCCGAGACCCATGCCGCGCAGACTTCACCAATCCCGATCGTCACCCCGGGTTCGACCATCAACGACCTGGAGAAGCCTTTCGCTCAGGCCGAGGATGAACTCACCCGCGACGCGGCTCGCCCCTCGGCGATCTCCGCGCAGACGCTGGCTCAGATCGGTGCGGCGCACCTGGCCGTGCCGGAGGGCTTCAACGTCCACAATAAGCTCAAGTCGCTGCTGGAGCGCCGGGAAAAGATGAGCCGCGAAGGCGGTATCGACTGGGGCTTCGCCGAATTGGCGGCCTTCGGTTCGCTGTCCATGGAAGGCGTGCCGGTGCGTCTGGCCGGTCAGGATTCGCGTCGCGGCACCTTCGTGCAGCGTCACTCGATGTTCCACGACCGAGTCAACGACGATGAGTGGTACCCGCTGAACCACCTGAGCGAAGACCAGGCTCCGATCTGGATCTACGACTCACTGCTCAGTGAATACGCCGCGTTGGGCTTCGAATACGGTTACTCCGTGGAACGTCCGGATGCCTTGGTGCTCTGGGAAGCGCAGTTCGGTGACTTCGTCAACGGCGCGCAGACCGTGATCGACGAGTTCATCTCCTCGGCCGAGCAGAAGTGGTCGCAGTCCTCCTCACTAGTGATGCTGCTGCCACACGGCTACGAGGGTCAGGGCCCGGATCACTCCAGCGCCCGCATCGAGCGGTTCCTGCAGATGTGTGCGGAGAACAACATGGTGGTGGCCCAGCCATCCACCGGTGCCAACCACTTCCACCTGTTGCGTCGTCAGGCTTATGCCCGCCCACGCAAGCCCTTGGTCGTCTTCACCCCGAAGCAGCTGCTGCGCCTGAAGGCCGCGGCCACCTCGGTTGAGGACTTCACCACCGGTGGTTTCCGCGAGGTCATCGGCGATGCGTCGATCAGCAACCCAGCTGCGGTTGACAAGGTGCTATTGGTGTCCGGCCGGCTGTACTACGACCTGCTCTCCACCCGCGCCAAGGCCAAGGACGAGAAGACCGCGATCATCCGCGTCGAGCAGCTCTACCCGGCACCGACCGAACAGATCGCTGCCGAGCTGGCGAAGTACCCGAACGCCAAGGTCAGCTGGGTGCAGGACGAGCCTGCCAACCAGGGTCCATGGCCGTTCTTCGCGCTGAATGTGGCTACCGAGCTGGAGCAGAAGGTCAACTTGGTCTCTCGCCCGGCATCGGCCGCCACCAGTGCCGGTACCTCCAAGCGCCACGAAGCCGAGCAGGCTGTGCTGCTGCAGCAGGCCTTCGCCCGCTAAACTCGCAACTAACCTTGCGATAGTTGTCGCACGCCGGTTCCGTACCCGATTGTTTTGCTGCACACTGTGCCCGAAACACGGGTCGGGGCCGGCGTGTGGCATTTAAACTGCACCAAGGCGCGGCATTTGGCTTCAGCCCATCGGGTTTAGCAAACTCAAATGCCGGGGAACTGCCCGTTCCGACTGCTAAGGTAAGGATCTAAGCATCCGGCATACGAAAGGTCCCCTGTTGGAGTTACGCACCATCCGAATCACCGCAATCGGCGACGAACTGCTGGCCGGACATGGTGACCCCCGGGCCCTGGGTTGGTTTGGCCGGGTCTTGGCCCGCACGCAGGATCCCGCGCTCCGCTTGCAGTCCTACGTCCTTGCCGCCCCGGCCGAAGGCTCCGAGGCCCTCGCCGAACGCTGGTTGGGCGAAGCCAGCCGACGCTTTGGGGATATGGTGGAGAACCGTTTGGTGATCGCCCTGTCAGATCGCGATGTAGATCTCGAAGTCTCTACCGCGCGCAGCCGGCTGAATCTGGCCAATATTCTCGACTCCGCCAGCCAGATGTCCATCAAGGCACTGCTGGTGGGCCCCGCCCCCGGGCTGGACGATGCACGCAACGAAAAAGTCGCGGAGTTAAACCGGATTTTTGCCGATGTGGCTCTACGGCGTAACCATCACTACATCGATACCTTCACGCCACTGCGTTCACACACCCAGTGGCGTGCGGATCTCAACGCCAATGGCGGGGTTCCCGGTCAGGCTGGCTACGGGTTGATGGCCTGGCTGGTGTTGCACCGCGGTTGGTATCACTGGATGGAATTACCCGAACCTTCCGAGGCTTAGCCCACGGCGTAAACGGCGTGCCGCGGTAGGACAAACCCCGGATGAATGTGAAAGACTTTGTGACGAACCACTCATTCAGGGTTCAACCCGAATCTCAATTCGAACCGAGGAGACACCATGTCGAAGCGTTCACGTAAGCGTAAGGACCGTCGCAAGCGCGGTGCCAACCACGGTAAGCGCCCAAACTGCTAAATAGCTAGTGCATGCCAGTCCCCGAAAGACTTAGCGACCCAACAGTCGGTGGCTACGTTTTTCGGGGACTAGTGTTTTAATCTTTTTTTCGAATGTCTTCGGTGCGGGTGTGCCGAGGCGGTTGCACCATGCGGTGCGGGCAAGGTTGGTAGCGCGCACCCGAACGAAGGACATCATCCATTTCTAAGCCCGGGTCGACCCAGTGTGAGCTGGTTTGAGCGGGTTTTCAGCGCACAAGGATTCCCGGGCCGCAGCGGCACGGACCATTCCAGCGTAGGGCCTGATCCCCCGGTGGCCACGCACGACGACCCGAAGCGATCGCTCCAGCGGCCACCGGAAGACGGGCCGAGGAGACGAACTAGTGGCCGGATTCGATCCGAATCTGCGAAATCCGCAACATGATCTTATCCTTGAGCTGGTTCGGGGCATGCTCCTGACAGCTGCGGCGCACCACCGAACGAATAATGCACTCTAGATCGTACTGCTCGGTACATTCCGGACAATGTTCAAGGTGCAGCTTGACCTCTTTGATGTCCTGCAGGGTCAAAGCCCCGTCCAAGTAGTCGTAGATCCGCAGCAAGCGGGAATCGGCGCAGTCGCCCAGTGAATAACAGTCCACGTTATTTCGCTCCTCCCTTAGATGCGGCCTGCTCAGCGGAGCTGGCCTTGCCGGTCGCCGATGTCGCAGCCGCGGACAATCCGCGATCTTTAGCGTAATCGGCTAACAGTTCACGCAAATTCTTGCGGCCACGATGCAGCCGGGACATCACAGTACCGATCGGCACCCCGAGAATTTCGGCGGCTTCCTTATAGCTGAAACCCTCCACATCCACAAAGTAGACGGCCAAACGGAAATCTTCGCCGATGGATTGCAGCGCGGCTTTCACATCGGAATCCGGCAACCGATCCAGCGCGACGGTCTCGGCCGAACGTAAACCGGAGGGAGTGTGTTCCGCGGCTTTGGCCATCTGCCAGTCCTCAACCGTGTCCGTGGAGGTACGCAGCGGTTCGCGTTGCCGTTTCCGGTACAGATTGATGTAGGTGTTGGTCAGGATCCGGTACAACCAGGCTTTCAGATTGGTACCTGGCTTGTACTGGTGGAAGGCGGAGTAAGCCTTGGTGTAAGCCTCTTGGACAAGATCCTCGGCATCGGCCGGGTTACGTGCCATCCGCAGTGCTGCGGAGTACAACTGGTCCACATAGGCCATCGCGTCGCGCTCAAAACGTTCACGACGCTCAGCTTCGGTCTCCTGGGTGGGGTCGGGCAAGCCGGAACCCGCAGTATGCTCGGTCATCACCGCCCAGTCTACGCGTTGCGGCGCATTTTGGGGTGTGGCCGCCAGTTGCGGCTTGGCGCATGCAGTTTGTCCCATATTTCCTTCCCAAGTGCTGACAACCGTTACAACGCGGTCGCACAGCGGAAAATTCCCGCACCCCGCGGTAGAATTTTGCGTGGAGGATGGTTTCTGTCACCGTCCGCACCGTCCGTAGAAGCGTCAAATGGAGGAAGTCCCATCAACACCGCATCGGCCCCTGTAAGCGATCATCCGCTGTGGGAAGCACCCTCCCCCACCGAACCCATCGACGCCACCGTGCTGGTGCCCGCGTCGAAGTCGCTGACCAACCGATATTTGGTACTTGCCGCATTGGCCGACGGCCCGTGCACCATTCACAACACGCTCATCTCCCGCGACAGTGAACTAATGCTCAGCGCTCTGACCGCGCTGGGGGCCCGGATCACCCGGGAGAATCAGCCCGATGGCAGCACCACCGTGTACCTCACCCCGCCGACCGCTGCCCCCGGGGGGCAATTACATGTCGACTGCGGACTGGCCGGAACCGTGATGCGTTTCGTTCCGGCGCTGGCAGCCGCGTTGGGAGCCCAGGTGAGTTTTGATGGCGATGCCGGGGCCAGGGTGCGCCCGATGAAACCGGTGCTCGATGCGCTGGCCGGTTTGGGGGTCAGCGTGAGCTACGGCAACGAACCGGGCTACCTACCCTTCAGCATCGACCCGGCGACGTTCACCGCACGCGATGAGCTACTCATCGACGCTTCAGGGTCCTCGCAATTTATTTCGGCGATGCTGCTCGCCGCCCCGGGGATGCCGGGGGGATTGAATTTACGCGCTGCGCAAGGACCGGTGGCCAGCCCCGAACATATTGAAATGACCGTGCAGACCCTGCGTGATTTGGGGGTCAATGTCCAAACCGATGCCGACGGGCGGGGTTGGAGCATTCCCGAAGCGAAGGTTCCGGCGTTTACCGTGAGCGTGGAACCAGATCTCTCCAACGCCGGACCGTTTTTGGCCGCGGCGCTGGTGACCGGCGGCACCGTGCGAATCCCGCACTGGCCGCAAAGCACCACGCAGATCGGCGGACGCTGGGTACAGATCCTGCGCAGCATGGGTGCCACGGTGCAGTTAGCCGAGGATTCGACGCTGACCGTGCACGGCAACGGGGTGATCAAGCCCATCGACTACGCGGACGCTGCCGAACTCACCCCGACTCTGGCCGCGCTTTGCGCACTGGCCGAGGGGCCGAGCAAACTCACCGGGATCGGGCACCTGCGTGGACATGAAACCGACCGGCTCGATGCGCTACAACGCGAACTGGGACGCATCGGCGCCACGGTTCACGCGGATGCCGACAGCCTGAGCATCACCCCCGGGGCACCGCGGCCGGCAGACCTGCTGAGCTACGAAGATCACCGCATGGCCACCGCCGGCGCTATCTTGGGGCTCGTCATCCCCGGGATCCGCGTGGAAAACATCGCCACCACCGCCAAAACCATGCCCGATTTCCCGCAGATGTGGCAGGCCATGGTGGATACCGCGGGCGCCACCGGCATCTCAACGACGGACCCGGGCCCGGACGCGGATCCGTCGGTGGCGGAGCCTGGGCAATGAGTCGTTACCGGGAGTGGGATGAATCCGATGTGCGCATCCGCCCGAATAAAAAGGGCAGCCGCCCGCGCACCAAGGAACGCCCCAGCTATGACAAGGCACAAACCGGGCGGATTATTACCGTTGATCGTGGGCGTTACACCGCAATCCTGGACGAAGATACCCCCAGCGAACGCATCGTGATCGCTGCCCGGGCCCGCGAACTGCGTCGCCAAGCCATCGTCCCCGGGGATTTGGTGGCGTTGGTCGGTGATACTTCCGGCAACCCGGACACGCTCGCCCGACTGGTGCGCATCGAAAATCGTCACACCTTATTGCGACGCAGCGCCGATGACACCGATGCCACCGAACGGGTGGTGGTGGCCAATGTGGATCAACTAGTGATTGTGGTGGCCGCGGCCAATCCGGAGCCCCGCACCGGGTTCGTGGACCGTGCCCTGGTCGCTGCCTACGATGCGGGGATCGCCCCGATCTTGTGTGTGACCAAGGCCGATGTGGCTGACCCGGCAGATTTTCTGGCCCACTACACGGGGTTGGACTTCCCGGTGGTGATCTCGCGGACCACCGCCGATGATGCCGGGGTCGATGCGCGCGGTGCCGACGGTTCCAGCGCCCGACTCGATGTGGCAGCCCTGGAAGCACTGCGGGCCCTGCTCACCGGCAAGGTTTCGGTGGTCCTGGGGCATTCCGGGGTGGGCAAATCCACGCTCGTCAACGCGCTCACCGGGGCGCAACGCGCCACCGGTGGGGTCAACGCCGTC
This sequence comes from Glutamicibacter uratoxydans, assembly GCF_050753455.1. Classification (GTDB taxonomy): domain Bacteria; phylum Actinomycetota; class Actinomycetes; order Actinomycetales; family Micrococcaceae; genus Glutamicibacter; species Glutamicibacter uratoxydans_A. The sequence goes on along the minus strand of NZ_CP192736.1, from coordinate 1,195,768 downwards.
ACCGGCCGCGGCCGGCACACCTCATCGAACGCTTTAGCCTTGAGAATCCCCGAGGCGCCCGGCAGTTGGCTCATCGACACCCCCGGCATCCGTTCCTTCGGGCTCGGGCTGGTGGACCATGAGCACATTCTGGCCGCTTTCGAGGAGCTCGCCGAGGTAGCCACCGCCTGTCCGCGCGGTTGCACCCATCTGGCGCAGACACCTGGCTGCGCGGTGGAAAGCTGGGCGCAGTCCCCCGACTCCCCGGATTCGGCCAGCGCCCGACTAGCCTCCTACCGACGACTAGTCAGCACCGATGAAACCACCCACGAAAAGGAGCTCGGTGCCCTCTAGCACCACACCGCACAATGACTTACACCCTCGATCAAGATCTGGACATGGCACTCGCGTTGGCCGACAAGGTCGATGCGTTGACGCTGGCACGCTACCATTCGAATAATCTGCAGGTTGAGACCAAACCGGATATGACCCCGGTTTCCGATGCCGACCGTGGCGCCGAAGAGCTCATCCTGGCCGAACTGGCCGCGCTGCGCCCCGGGGATTCGGTGCTTGGCGAGGAATTCGGCGTGCACGGCTCCAGCGCCCGACGCTGGGTGATCGACCCGATCGACGGCACCAAGAACTTCGTGCGCAAGGTTCCAGTGTGGGCCACGCTGATTGCGTTGACCGTCGATGAGGAACCGGTGCTTGGTGTGGTTTCCGCACCAGCCCTGGGTCGGCGCTGGTTCGCCGGCCGCGGGCTGGGTGCTTGGGCTACCGAACCGGGGCTGGCCGAACCCCGCCGGCTACATGTCTCCAAGGTCGCGGAACTGGCCGATGCATCGCTGTCCTACGCCTCCTTGGGTGGGTGGAAGGAATTGGGTCGCCGGGAGCGCCTCTTGGAACTTTTTGATCGCGTCTGGCGCACGCGCGCCTATGGAGATTTCTTCAGCTACATGCTGTTGGCCGAAGGCGCTCTGGATGCGGCCTTCGAACCAGAATTGGAACTCTACGATATGGCTGCCCTGGTCCCGATTGTGCGTGAAGCCGGCGGACGTTTCAGCTCCATTGAAGGGGTCGACGGGTTGGCCGGGGGTAACGCGCTGGCAAGCAATGGCCAGCTGCACGAGGCGATCCTGCCGTACCTGCGCGCCAACTAAATAATCCCGCGCTGTGGCAGACTATCCCGGGCAAGTCAGTGCGCATCGGCTGTTCGCTCGCGTGACGGGAAGATACGCCCATGCCTGATGCCACCCCCGGCACACCCGCACAACCGTTGACCCCGGTAGTGGTCGCCGCGGTGGCCTTGGGCGGTGCGCTGGGTACCGGGGCACGCGCCGGCCTCTGGTGGGTGTTTCGCGACGATCCGTGGTCCATCTCCACCTTGGGAATCAACGTTCTAGGCTGTGTACTGTTGGCCTGGCTCAGCACCTACGCGAAGTACCGCCAGCTGCCGGATTGGCTCCGGGCCGGAATCGGCACCGGATTCGCCGGAGCGTTCACGACCTTCTCCAGCATAATGCTGCTCTTTGCCCAACTCCCGATCTGGACGTATGTGGTCTATCTGGCGATCACGGTGTGGTGCTGCCTGCTGGCGGTATGGCTGACCCAAAAACTCACGACGACGTTCTTTGTCCGGGGTGCCTGATGCTGAGCTGGATATTGTTGTTGGTCGCTGGCGCTCTGGGTGCGGTTCTCCGGTTGCTGCTGGAACAGCGTTTTACGCCACGCTCCCCTGCCGGGCAAAGTCCGTGGCGGGGCTGGCCGGTAGGTATTTTGCTGGCCAATCTGGCCGGCACCTTCGTGCTCGGGCTAGTGCTTGGCTATGCCCGACAGCACGGGATCTCGGTGCTGCCCCAGCAGTGGGCGGCAAGCGCTCAGGCCTTCAGTGCCCAAGCTGGACTCTGGATCGTGGCCACCGGCCTGTGCGCCGCCTTGAGCACGGTGAGCACGCTTTTCCTCGGCGTCAGCACCCTGTTAGCGCAGCAGCGTAGTCGTGGCTGGTGTTACCTGGCCGCGACGTTGAGTTTCGGACTACTCAGTGCGTGGCTCGGCTACGCACTCGGCACGGTGTGGGGATAGCTCCGACTGCGGCCACCACAAACCTGCGGTGCAACCAAAACCCGGTGCCCACTGTTCGCGAGTTAGCGGGCCGCGCGTCGTCCGCTGGGCTTAGCGGCCGTGAGGTTGCGAGCCTTCCGAATCTCAGCCTCCGCCTTGCGTTCGGCTCGCGGATGCGGCACCACCCGTCCCCTAGACAGGAAAATGAGTACGACGCTCAGGACGGTTAGCCCCAGCATCACCGCTGGCCAGAATAGATACTGGGTGTATCCGGTGTGGGCGATACTCAGCCACAGCACATAGGCACCGATCACGTACACCAGATGAATCAGCACCAGCCGGGTGCGCAACCGCAGTTTCACCACGGCCTTCGGGGAAAGCAGCAGAGACCAGAGCAGCAGCAGTGGGATCACGATGATCAATGCGGAGACTATGGGCGCGAAATTCAAGAAGGTCAGGGCGGCAAAACCGGCGGCAACCAAGAGTCCAACTTCGAGGGTGAAGGACACCGCCGCATAGGTAGCCAGTAAACCGGAAGACACCTGCGAGGACTTCTTCATTCCCATCGCTCTATTCCCACTCCGTTTCGGCACAGTTCCGCTATTTACGCGCGCTTCCTAGTCTATGGCTTCTACCCGGGCTCCGCGAGCACTCCACACCGTGGAGCGCTGGTTACTACGCCACATTTGATCATTAGCGGTGTGCCTCCGCCGTCAGCTTGCCATCGCTGGTGGAGACACTGACCGATTGCAGTTGAGGTTTTGCGGCCAAGCGTTGCAAAACATCCTCGGCGATCTGTTCCAGCTCTTCGACGTCGCTGAGCGTAGCGGAGTCGGCTAGCAGAGCCAGCTCACCGGGCGCCGAGCTATACCAGGCCTGCACCTGGCGGTAAGGTTCGGCCAGCTCTGCGACGTCCGCGGCGCCGTGGGCCTGCAGCCAAGCATTCACCTGATCGTTCGCCCACTCTGAGCCCTGCGCTCCGCTCGCGCGCTCAGTGGGCAGCGACTCGGTTCCCTGAGCTGCGGTTTTGGGTTCCGGGCTGCGTTCCTCTGCCGCGACACGCGCTTCCTGAGTGTGCGCACCCACCGCGCGTTGCACCACATTAATACCGCCGATGGCTAGCGCGGCCGCACCAGCAACCGCCACCACAACAAAAAACAGCATCAAGAGCACCGAACCGCTCAGCTTCTTCATCCTGGCCTCCCCAAAAAACAAAGTTCACCTACATCTTAGAACCCCACCCGGAAGTAATTTGCCTCGCCTCGCTTTGGGGCATTGCGCGCTCGCAACGCAAGGGGAGAGCCTGCTCGGCAATCCGGTGAACTATGGGTGGACAAGTGGGGAAGGAACGCAGCTGAGCTTGTCCTCAACACGGCTGTAGCTCTGACCCGACGCATTCTGAGTAAACACGAAAATGGCCCCGGAATTATCGTAATTCCGAGGCCATACTCTGTGGAGATGGGGAGAATTGAACTCCCGTCCGCTGTGGTGTTGCCAGGTCTTCTCCGGGCGCAGTTTGCTGCGGATTTTCTCTGCCCCAGCCATCACGCAAACAAGTGGCTGATCCAGGCACAGTTACCTAAATTGTGCGTCAGGTGCCGGTAACCCTCACTCGACGCAGTGGCTATCTAAATGACGTTAGGAACAGGGGCGATAGCATCCCCTGGCTAACGGACTGTCTGGCTGCTTAGGCAGCGAGAGCGAAGTCAGTGCGCTTAGATTCGGCACTTATTGTTTTGCAAAGAGCGTTTACGAGATAACTTTGCGTCCTCGGCCCGCTTCATCTGTCGCGACTCACACCGTCGAAACCGATCATCCCCGTATTTTGTTGTCAACCTTTGATCGCTCAAAGACAACTGCATCAAATGATGCGATATTCCATCTTAGCTCACCGAGGTTGAGAATCCCACTCACTAGGTGACAGATCACACCGATCCGCGGTTTCGTTCACGCATCGCACGTAGCGCCTCACGATTATCCTGTTTTTCACGCAATGTCTGTCGCTTGTCGAACTCGCGCTTACCGCGGGCCACACCGATTTCCAGCTTGGCTCGGCCGTCCTTGAAATACAGGCTGAGCGGCACAACGGTCAGTCCAGCTTCGGAAATTTTACGTTCAATCTTCTGCAGTTCCTGACGGTGCAGCAACAACTTGCGTCGTCGACGGGCCGCGTGATTGGTCCACGAACCGTTCAGATACTCCGGAATGTAAATATTCTCGATGTACAGCTCGTCGCGGTAAAACTGGCCGAAACCGTCCACCAACGAGGCTTTACCTTCACGCAGAGACTTAACCTCGGTACCAGTCAACACCATTCCGGCCTCATAGGTATCGAGAATCTCAAAATCATGCCGCGCCTTGCGGTTACTGGCGATGACCTTGTTTACTTCATTCTTCTTAGCCATGGCACTCCTTGAAGTGTGCATACGATTTGTTCGCACACATCGATCAAGTCTAGCCCTAGAGAAGTCCCAATGGGTTCACGGCTCGGCCGTTAATCACAGTTTCGAAGTGTAGGTGGCAGCCGGTGGAGTTACCGGTGGTACCCACATAGCCGATGACCTCGCCCTGTTTCACCGACTGACCGACGCGGGCGGCGACCCGTGACATGTGGTGGTAATTGGTCGCAAGAGCCTTGCCCTTGACGACACCATGAGAGACGGTGACCTTATTTCCCGAGGAACCACCCCAGCCGGCCATCCAGACTTGGCCATCGGCCGCGGCACGAATTGGTTCACCACAGCGCCCACCGAAGCCCCAGTCGATACCGGCATGGACATAGCCTCCGCGTCCACCGTAGTCGATAGTTCCCGCCGGAGTTGGCCGCCAACCGAATCCGGAAGTTATACGACCACTATTGACCGGCTTGATCAGTCCCCAACTGCTAGGCTCGGTAACCGTCTTCGGTTCCGGAGCTTGGTATTTCGGGCGTTGGTAGTTGTTCTTGGTACCCTCGCGTTCGGCTTTACGTTTGGCTTCTTCTTCCTTGCGCTGCTGTTCAGCTTCCCACTTCTTTTTGGCTTCGGCCTGACGCTTACGCTCGGCTTCTTCCTCGCGTTTCTTTCGCTCAGCCGCTTCCCGAATCAGACGCTCTTGCCGTTCCTTGATTTGAGCGTTCACCGCGGACTGTTCTTGCTGCTGGGTGGCGATGCGCTGCTGAATACGCGGCTTTTCCGCCTCCAACTGGCTGCTGAGCGCTTGCGTGCTGGATATCAACTGATCCAGTTCTGCTTTATGTTGGGAGGCTTCATCGCGGGCAATTTCTTCCTGCGCCAAAGCGGCTTCAGCTTCGGACTTCAGCGACGCGATCTGTTTCTCGACCGCTTCAAGGCGCAGCTGGTTGTTCTCGTCGGTGGCTTTCTGCTGTGCCAAATCGTTATACACGCTATTTTGCGACTGCAGCGCCTTCGTGGCCAATGTGATCCCATCAGCGATTTCGGTTGCCGATTCGATATTGAGGATCATGTCCAAACCATCGGACATCCCGCCACGCTTGTAGGCTTCGGCCGCGATCTGCGAGATCGTCGACTGGGTTTCTTCCAGCTTCAGCGCATTTTCTTCAATTTCGGCCACCAACTGATCACGCGTGGCTTGGGCGGAAATCAGTCGATCATTGAGATCGGCGACGGTTGCCTGGGCATTAGCCACCCGGCTTTGCGCATCGGCCAAGGCTTGTTCCAAACCTGGCAACCGGGACTGCTGCTCACGAAGCTCTCGGTCGGTTTCAAGAATATTCGCATCGAGGATTTCCATATCCTCTTCAAGCGAATCGAGGTTCTGCTCGATCTGTTTCTTACGTTCATCAAGCTCATCGGCCGCGACGATGGTTGCTGGGACCAACATCGTCAGGGCTAGAGCGCCGCCGATGGCCGCGCGGAGAAATTTACTTCGCACCGCGTGAGACAGCATAGTGCTCCTTACCGAGTTTGAATGATCGAGCTCTTGGGGTGGCTGAGGGTCAGGCTAGACCTTCAGGTACCGCTTCAACGTTACCACTGATGAAATTGTTGCCAAAACGATACCTATAAGCAACAGTCCGGGTGCGATCAGAAGTACTTCGCTTGTTGAAATGAACGCTACGCCAAGGTTTTCGCTAGCTAATTTGTCCTCGACCAAGAACTTCATCAACAGCCAGAGCGTCCCCGAAGCAAGCAGGCTACCAATCACCGCGGCAATTACCCCTTCGATGATGAACGGTAACTGGATCGAGGTCTTTGACGCGCCGACCAAACGCATAATCGTGGTTTCCAGTCGTCGATGCATAGCCGAAAGCTGGATGGTCGTACCGGTCAGCAGCACCGCACAAACGATCATCACTCCGGCGACAACCGCGGCTGAAGCAGAAGCAACGCGCACCAGTTGGAAGACCTTTTCCAACAGTTCTCGCTGGTCGATGACCGACTCTACCCCGGGCACGGTGGAGAAAGTTTCGTTAATGACCGGATACTTTTCCGGATCGTTCAGTGCAATCCGGAAGGACTCGGGAAGTTGTCCCTCCTGCAACTGATTAAGCAGCGGTGAGTTTTCGAACTGTTCCTGGAAGTGCTCGAACGCCTCGGCCTTCGACTCATACGCAAATTCTTTAATATACGGTTCGAGTTCGGGGCTGGAGAGCATCGCCTCAATGTTCTGCCGCTGCTCATCGGTGACGGCTTCGCCAGCGCAGTTCAGTTCCTGGGAGGTGGTGTCGCAGAGGAATACCGCCACTTCCATCCGGTCATACCAGTAGCCCTTCATCTGGTTAATCTGCAACTGGAGCAATACCGAGGCACCAACGAAGGTCAGCGATACGAAGGTCACCAGAACCACCGAAACCACCATGACGATGTTCTGCTTCAGACTCTTTCCTGCCTCGCGGAGGATGAATCCTGGCCTCATTTCTCATCGTCCTTCGTCTCGGTTGCAGGCAGCTGCGGAGTCTCCGTTGCTTCGTCGGCGGCGGGTTGTTTGGTCTCACCAAACAGTACTTCGCGCGAACCATCTTGCTTGATGACGGTGGTCATCGGCATGTAAGAGCCGCCGGACTCATCGCGAATCACTTCACCCTTGCTCAGCTCGATCACCCGGCGTTTATAGTCGCTGACCAGTTCGTGGGCGTGGGTAGCCATCAGCACGGTGGTGCCGTTCTGATTAATCCGGTCAAGAACGTTCATCACGTCCAGACTGTTCTTCCGGTCCAAGTTACCGGTGGGCTCATCGGCCAAGAGGATCGATGGTTTATTAACGATGGCGCGGGCGATACCCACACGCTGCTGCTCACCACCGGATAGTTCGGTGGGCTTTCGGCGGGCCTTATCCACCAGTCCCACCAGTTTCAGGGCCTCCGGGACACGTTCACGAATCTGGTTACGCGAGGCTCCGATTACTTCCATGGCGAAGGCCACGTTATCGAAGACCGTGCGTTCGCGCAGCAGTCGGAAGTCCTGAAAGACGAAACCAATATCGCGACGCAATTTGGGCACACGCCAGCTGGGAATGCGGTTCAGGTTCTGTCCCGCCACGTAGACCGCCCCGCTAGTGGAGCGTTTTTCGCGCAGGATCAGACTCAAGAAGGTCGACTTGCCGGATCCTGATTCGCCGACGAGGAACGCGAATTCGCCTCGGTCAATCTCGATGCTCACATCACGCAAAGCGGCATTACCCTGCTTTGTTTCATAGACCATCGAGACATTTTCGAATTTAATCATGTCTTCAATCGCTAGCTAACGGTGGGATGCGACGATCCCGCGGAAGGAACTTACCACGGGTCTACGTGCACCAGTTAACAGAAACCCTATCGGCGCACCACGCCCAACTGTCCGAATTAGGGCGCGTGTTGCTCGATTCTTGGACGTTACACAGCCAACATCCATCTGCCCGCGGACTAGTTCGGCAGACGTGTCTAGGCTAGGGCAGCATGCGCTAGCGGGACCAATCGAGCAATACCCGGCCCGAATTCGTTGCCGCTTCCTGGGATCACCGGTGCCACGCCGCAATGGAACCGAGCCCCCGAAAGCGACCTTTGACGGAAGTTCGGGGGCTCGGCAACACTATTGAGTTATATCGGAGAAGCAGGGGCTCAAATCAGATCTTCGCCGTTGCGACGGGCTTCGGCCCATTCCTTCAAGAATGCCCGGCCGATGAAAAACATCACCAAGGCCACGATCACCGGCCAAACCAGTACATAGATTGTCAATCCAAGCACGGACATTTACTTACCTCCTAAGTTCTTGTTGGCGGTGGCTGAACCGCCCTGAGCGACCTCGGCAACTTCTGCTTCCACATCGAAGTTGCCAGTCCGTTCGGCGATCACCGAGAAGTCGAAGTCCATCTTCGAACGCACCGACATGAAATAGCAGACCATCGTACTCACCGCATAAGCGATAAGAGAGGCGCTGAGGGTGGTGTAGTCACGGAGGAATCCGAAGACGAACGGCGCACTGATCAGCATCGCGACAACACCGACGATCTTGGCCACACGCAGTCCGAAGAAACCGAAGCACATGAGCGCCAGCACCACGCCGATACCAATAACCGACAGCAGTTCAATGACGATCCCGGTGACGTTATTAATTGGGATCAGTTCGAATCGCACCGGAATGAAGATGGCCAACGCGGTCAGCACCGCGACGGTGAAGGCCTTGTTCGTGACCTTCTTCCAGTAGAAGCTGGCCAGCACCGGGAAGACGAGGGCGCCCCAAAGTGCGCCAACGAAGACAAGCAGATCCAGAATATTTAGTTGCATGCTGGCGAAAGCCACGGCCAGGGCGGTGGCCACCACCATGGTGGCGCGACCCACCAGGAGCATCTTTTTCGGATCAGCCTTGCTCTTGCCGGCGATGTTCTGCCCGTAGACATCGGCCATCATAATCGAGGACAACGCGGACAGATCGGAGTCCGCGGTCGAGGACAACGCGCCGATGATCATAATGAAGAACAGCGCTACCAGCACTCCGGGCAGGTAGCTAGCGGCCATCTCTGGGATGAGGTTGTTCATATCCCCACCGGTCGGTTCGAAGCCGACGTAGAGCGCAAGGACACCGAGCATTCCTACGCCGATGACCATCGCCCCATAGCCGATAGTGGCGGTGATGAAGGTTGGTTTGATCAGGTCCTCACGCACCGCGAACAAGCGCTGCGCAATGGTCTGGTTACCGATGGCGTATGCCAGGACGGCCGCAATGTATGGTGCACCCTGGCCGAGGAAAGCCTCGGAGGAGAAGAAGTTGGACTGCTGCGGAGTGAGGTTTTGGGCGCCGGTTTCAAAGGCTGCAGGGAATCCTGCGGCAAAGAAAATCACCGGGACGATGATGGCCACCGCGCCGAGCATCGCCATCACTTGGACGAAGTCGGTCAATACCGAGGCGCGGAAACCAGACCAGAGGGTATACAGCAGCACACCGGCTGCAACAAATAGCACGCCCTGAATGAAGTTGAACGGCGAGAGCATCGAAATCAGTACACCACCGGCGATGAAGTTCGACATCAAACTAATCACGGAGCCGACCACGTTGGAGCCGGCGAGCATCAACTGGCTGGAACGGCCGTGCCGGGCGTGCATGACTTCAGCCAAGGTGTGGGCTCGCGGAGCCACTTTGCGGATACGCTTGCCAAAAGGGTAAATGAACAGGATCATCAAGGCGCCCCATAATCCGTAGTGGATGGGGCCCGAGATTCCGTAGGTGTAACCGGATGTGGCCGAGGCATACATCGATGAGGCCCAAATCCAGGTGGCGGTCATACTCGCCGCAGAAATTCCGAATCCAATTTTGTTCCCGGCGGTCATGTAGCCGTCGGCGTTTTCCTTCTTCTTTCCGATTCGGGTGGAAATAAAGAAGGTTCCTCCGTAGAAGAACAGTAAGAGTAAAACAACAACTAAGGCGCTGAACTGCACTGTTTCAGGGTTATTCACGCGCCACCTCCCTCAAATAGACGGTGATGAGATACGCTCGGCACACATAAGAGATGTTGCCGATGCTGTGTCTGCACGTCTGTTCCCGTGGGGGTACTCCACAGGGGAATGTATCAGCTGACGCGCACAAGCCCTGGGTTCATTAACCACTTCCCTACACTCAAGTTTCGTTCGTTTCTCATTCGTTTCGTTCATCCCTAGTCTTGGGAAAACCTCGCTGCGCAATGCAATACTGCGGCAAGGCAGATTGGGTTCTACAACAGCACTACCCAACCTTCGTCAGCGTGACTACGGTGCAGCCGGCGTTTACCGGGCACAGTCCGCCTTCGGGTCATTCTCGAACAGCCATTCGGTCGCAGACAGCAGACCAGGTTCCGACGGTTCGAGAACCAGCGGATCAATCAGCGACTCAACGTACCACTGCGGCACGGAGTACATTTCGCTTCACCCTCGGGCGGCTTCACCGCACTGCGAAGGATTGATCTCGACCAAGTTGATATGTACATCAACTCAGAATAAACATTAGCATGAATGCGAATATATTCTCGTCGAACCGAGTGAAAGTGCTGGTCAGACATCCCTCGCGACTCGAAAAACGCATGGTTTTCGTGACCCTGCAACTTCTCTTTCAGAGTTGATCCCGGGACCGATACCGCCGCGGGGAGCGTTATTATTTCTGCTGTTGCGCCCCCGAATGAACCATGACCCAATCAAATATCCCTAGGTACCGCGGAAATTTGTGCTGGTTGGCCTCTGGGGTATTTATACGGCCGAAGTTGCCGGTGGCTACCGGCCAGCTCTGCGGAGAATGGCACATCCGGAGGACTGCGGGAGCTGAGCGCGTTATCCCAAAACGGACTTGCCGGTCGTGGTAACCGGGCAAAGTGCATAAATATACCCCGAAGGTCGCCAGATGGAACCTTCGGGGTATAGCTGTTTGGGCTTAGGACGGGCGACGCTGCCCGGCGCGCCAGCGAATACCGGCATCGATGAAGTCATCAATTTCCCCGTCGAGCACCGCCTGAGTGTTGCCCACCTCGTGCTCGGTGCGCAGATCTTTCACCATCTGGTACGGGTTGAGCACATAGGAGCGCATCTGATCGCCCCAGGACGCTTTCACATCGCCCGCAAGTTCCTTTTTCTGTGCGTCTTCCTGCTCCTTTTTCAGCAACAGCAGGCGGGACTGCAGTACGCGCAAGGCGGCGGCACGGTTCTGGATCTGCGACTTTTCGTTCTGCATGGATACCACGATGCCGGTGGGAAGGTGAGTCATGCGCACAGCGGAGTCGGTGGTGTTCACGCTCTGTCCGCCGGGACCCGAGGAGCGGAAGACATCGACTTTAATTTCCGCGTCGGGGATCTCAATGCTGTCGGTGGATTCGATCAACGGCACGACTTCCACCGCCGCGAAGGAGGTCTGTCGCCGGCCCTGGTTATCGAACGGCGAGATGCGCACCAAGCGGTGAGTTCCGGCCTCGACAGAGAGGGTACCGAACGCGTAAGGCTCATCGATTTCGAAAGTCGCGGACTTCAGTCCGGCTTCTTCGGCATAATGCGTGTCCATGATCCTCGCCGAGTAGCCGCGTTTTTCGGCCCAGCGGGTGTACATGCGCAAAAGCATCTCGGCGAAATCTGCCGCGTCGACACCGCCAGCACCCGAACGAATGGTGACAACGGCTCCGCGGGCATCGAATTCTCCGCTGAGCAGCGTCACGATTTCTAACTCGGCTAGTGCCTTGCGGATCGAGAGCAGTTCGCGATCAGCCTCCGCTAAGGTGTCCTCGTCGTCTTCCATTTCGGCCAGTTCGACAAGGACTTCCAGATCATCCATCCGGGTGGTCAGCCGCTGAAGACGCTCCAATTCGGACTGCCGGTGGGAGAGTCGGGAGGTGACTTTTTGCGCGGCGGCAGGGTCATCCCACAGGTCCGGGGCACCGGCTTCCTCCGACAATGCGGCGATATCAGCCTTGATCTGTGCCACGTCGCTGACAGCCTCAATGGAGTCGTAAGTGGAACGCAGCGAACGTAATTCAGCAGAGAAATCTGTTTTAGCCATGATCTTCTAAGCCTACGTCATCACGGGTGCGGCAAACACATTTGTTGTACGGATTCAACGGCTCAGAACGGTTCGGGCGGTGGAGTCAACGTGGATGGGAATGCCCTGCGGGATCACCCAGCCGATAATGGGTGGAGAGACCGTGGCGTGCAGCGTAATGCTGGCACCCTGTCCGTCGCTCAGCACTTGGATACCGCCTACGCTCAGGTTATCGAAGCGTGCCGCGGCGCCGGTATCCGATAAATAACGCTGGACTGCATGGGAGAGCCGCTGCGGATCCAATTCGATCCGCGGGGTAGGGCCGCCTTGGAGTAACTCAAACTCGTCGACGGCGGCAATCACTGCACCGTCGGCGGCGGCTAATAGTTGCCGTGCTTTGAGATTGACGGCACTGGCGGCCAATACTGCGCTAATGACCAGCAACGTGATGGCGACTAAACCAATCGCCAACACCAAACTTTGGCCGGATTCTCCTGAAAGACGCGTTAACACTCGCCGCCACCCACCCCAGCGCGAACTATTCGCTCTGGCGGACCGGCGAGCGCGCCGGCTGGGTCGGCCGGTGGCTGATCTCAGGTGCTTAGCCAAAACGATCAACTCGCTGGGTAGCCGTTGAATCCACACTGAATACCGAGGTGCCGAAGCTTTCGGGTAAGAACGGAAGAGGTACCTGAATCCGCACCGCGACGGTGACAGTGCTGCCCGGTTCCAAGCACGCCGGCGTACAAGCGATTTCGGTGGTGCTGCGTGAAGTGGCGATCCCGAAGTCACTCAAGGTGCGACTGACTGCGTCTCGGGCGTGGGTATCGGCTTGGGCGGGTTGTTCAGACGCGGCGAAAACCTTCGCGGCCTGGTCTGCCGCACCGACGGCCGCGTAGCTTGCCCCTTGCAATTGTCCGGCCGCTAGCACCAAGTAAATCATCGGGATCATGATCAGTGTGCTGGTGAAGATGAACTCGACGATGGCACTGCCGGTTTCATCGGCTATTGCTGAGTGGTGGGTCGCGGCGCGGGGTTTGGTTTTGGGGCGAACGGCATGCCAAAACCGAATGTTAGCCATAACGTACCGCCTGCCCACGAACTTGCAGTTCCCAACCGTTGGGGATGAGCCCCAGTAATGGGACCTGGGTGCGGACGGTGACGATCACCAGTTGCTGGTCCTCCAAAATACTGGTGCTGGCTTGCACCTGTCCGGCAAAACCGGCGTGGAGACTTTGGGTGATCATGCTTCGGGTCCGTTCCGCGCCGTCCTGAATGCTGCGGTTGGCCAGCGCCCCGTAGCGTGCCCCGTGGCTGGCCGCATCGGTAAGCGTGTTGCGCACGTGCAGAATCAAGGCCAGTTGGATGATGGAGAGTCCAAGCACAATGAGCAGGGTACTGACCATCACAAATTCTGCTACCGCCGAACCGGTATCGGCCCCGGCTCGGCGGTCCGCGTGGATTACTGCTGAACGGTATCGCATCGTAGACCTTGACTTAGTTCATATTCGAAACCCGGTCGATGGCCTGGTTGAAGAGTTCTTGAAGTCGTGGGCCTGCCACCGCTAGGAGCGCGGCCACCAACAGGGCTGACATGAGGGTTATCATTACCCAACCAGGCACATCTCCGCGGTCCTCCTTGAGTTTTGGCCAGAGCCGCTCCCAGCCGCGTCGGAGTATCTGGGCGAGTGTGAGCAGCAACATTGTGATCTGTTGTTCGAGGGCTTTCATGGTGGTACCTTCCAAAGCGGGTGGGTGGTTAGCTGGGGTTTAAGTGCGAGCAGCGTCTGCGCCACTGTCTAGATCTGGTGGGGTCAATAACTCATCTCCAATAGCGATAGACCTGGGAATACGGCAAAGACCACGGTTAGCGGCAGGATCCCGAAAACGATGGGTGCCAGCATTGCTACCTCACGTTTGCCAGCTAATTCCATCAGCTCCCGTTTCGAGGCATCGCGCACGTCCTGGGCTTGATCGCGTAGCACCTGAGCCAGTGGGGTTCCGCGTTCGGTGGCCACACTGATGGCGTCGACGAACCGAGTCATCGCACCGATCTGGATCCGGTCGGCCATCCGTTCCATCGCTTGGGCGGTTGGTGTCCCGGCCCGGATCTCATTGGTCGTAATAGTGAATTCTTCCCCAATGGCGCCACGACAGATCCGTGAAATACGTTCCAGTGCACCGGTGGTGGACTCTCCGGCGCCGACGGTCAGTGCGAGGATGTCCGCCACCGTGGGAAATTGGGTGAGGATGCGGCGAGAACGTTGCTGGATTTGTTCCGATAACCACCATCCGCGGAGCAGAAATCCGGCAAAACCACAGCCGAGAATCAGTATGGTGGCCAGCGGGATCGCGATGCCGCGTGAGGTGGCCAGCACCGAGACCAGAATGCTGCCGATCAATAGCCCGAGCAGGGCACAAGCAATTTCTTGGGCCCGGTAGTCCAATACGCTGGTCTTGAGCCCCGCACTGTTGAGCCGACGCCGTACCGTGTCGGAGCCTGGACTGTGCAATTTGGCGATCCGGCGCAATTGGTTGAACACCGGTCGGGCGAGTTGGCTGAGCGTGCTGGTTGTGGAATCTTGCCGCCAGGAATCTTCCAACATTCTGGACGAGCGCATTCCCACACGTAAATGTGGGGCGATGCGTTGTTCCAGCGTGGGCTGGCGGAAGAAAGGCATCCAGAAAATTAGCGTCCACACTCCAAGCCCCAGCATGGTGCCCAAGGCGATCGCCCACGGAATCGGGTTACTCATATCAGCACCCGCTCTTCCACCGGTAAGGTGCCCAGCCGCAGCATAATCCGGTAACAGATGAAGCTAACCAGCAGCCCCGCCCCCAGTAAGATCACCCCGGCGGGTGTGGAGTAGGCGCCGATCGCCGCGGGTTGCGTGCCAAGGACCAGCAGTACGATCCAGGGTGCAGCGACCGCGAGCCGGGCGGCGGAGATGATCCAGGATTGTCGGGCGGCCAGTTCGCCACGGGTTTTAACATCGTCGCGCAAGAAAGCAGCCAGTGTGCCAAGGGTGTGACCTAGTTCGGTGCCGCCGACCTCTCGGGTGATCCTGAGGGTGGTCAGGATCTTATCCGCCACCGGGTCGGAAAGGCGCAGCGAGAGATGGTCTAACGCCAACGCAAAGTTCGCGGTGGCCCGGTAATCCAGGGCGAAGTCGCGGAAAGCCGGGCGCAAGGTTTCGGGCCCGGCGTGTGCCAATTGGCTGAGCGACTCGGGCAGGGAGAGCCCGGCACGCACCGCGCTGCGCAGATGGTCAACAACTTCCGGCCATTGTTCGCGGAGCAGGTTGCGACGTTTATTGGCTTGGTAGCGCAAGTAAACCCATGGGGCGAAGGCCCCGAAACCGCCGAAGAGGGCGGCGAAAAGGAAGGAGCCGGTGACCGCCAGGGTGAGCAGCGCGGCGGTGAGTGCTGTGCAGGTACACACGATGAGGAATCGGCCGGGTGTGACCGAGACGATCCCGGCTTGCAGCAGAGCGGTGCGGATCCGCCCCTGCCCGGTTTTTCGGCGTGGCCACGGTTCGTAGAGGAAGGCATCGACGATTAATGCCAACCCTAACCCGCCGCTGAGCGCCCAAATCAACATCATTGCCGCTCCCCTATCAGCTCGGCCATTTTTACTCCGGCGATTTCGAATTTCTGGTGCGCCCAGTCCGCGCCGGCGGCCACGGCAAGCCGTCCTTGGGTGCGATAGAACAGCGTGGAGGTTTCGATCTGGTCTTCCTCCACCCGGCCGGGCACCGCAAGGATTTCCTGCACGTGCCGTTGACCTTGGGCATCGCGGGTACAGTGCACCACCACGTCCACGCAGGTGGCCACGGTACGAATTACGAAGTCGCTGGTGATGTTCGGGCCGGCCAGCAATGGCAAAGTACACATTTTGATGATGGCGTCGCGCGCCGAATTGGCGTGCAAAGTGCAGAGCCCGGCAATCCCCGAATTTAGCGCGATCAATAGATCCAGCGCCTCCGCCTCGCGTACCTCTCCGACGATTAACCGCTCGGGGCGCATCCGCAGCGCCTCTTTGACCAGTCGACGCATGGTGATTTCCCCGGTGCCCTCCAAATTGGGCAGGCGAGTCTGCATCGCTACCTGATCACGTAGGGCGAAGTTCAGTTCAAAAATTTCCTCGATGGTGATGACCCGTTCGCGGGGGCCAATGGCTGACGATAAACAGTTGAGCATGGTGGTTTTCCCGGCTTGGGTGGGGCCGGTGACGATCACGTTCATGCCCGCGGCGACGGCACCGCCCAAATAGAACGCCGCGGTCTCGCTCAGCGACCCCAGTTCTACCAGATCCTCCAACCGGTTGGCTTTGGCGATGAATTTGCGAATGTTCACCGCCCAATGTTCGCGGGTGATATCCGGGATGACCACGTGCAGGCGGGAACCATCAGGTAGTTGGCAATCCACGAAAGGCTGGGAAAGATCTAGGCGGCGTCCCGAGGCTTTGAGCATCCGTTCAACCAGCGCCGCGATCTGCTGCGCATCGAGCTGAATCCCGGTCAGTTCGCTACGTCCGCCGCGGGCACAGAAAACCTGGTGTGGCGCGTTGATCCATAATTCTTCCACCGTGGGGTCATCCAGCAACGGTTGCAGGGGGCCGAACCCGACGACGTTGTCATAAACCCGGCGTTTAGCCGTCTCTAATTCGCCAAGTTGCGGTACCGCCCCCAGCAGGGCCCGTTCATCGTAATCCCGGATCACCTCATCGATCAGCCGACGGACCCGAGCCGGTTCAGTGGCCGGGTCCAAACCATGCCGGCGGACCAGTTCGCGTACCTCATCCTCAACCACTGACAACGCATTCACGATCCGGTCCCTTCGGCAACTGCTGCGTCTGCCACCCGTCTGCGCGGGGTACCGGCCGGCCCCAAGTTCCACCGGCTCCAACCACACGATGCACCCCCACCTGCTACCGCATCGTGTACTGCTTTGTCCACGGATGCTAGTACCACCGGCTAGGCGTTGCAAGAGGGTTTATCTAAGTGTGTGGATAACTCAGTGGTCTGGCCAACAGTCCACATTTCTCCCTTGTTGCGGAACGTCGCATCTCAACCCGTGGGTTGATGGGTTGAGCAGCGGGATACTGCGTGGAGCAAGGTTACGGAAGGACTCGGATCGTGGCACTGGAATTTTTGTTGTGTACTCACCATTTCGCCCGGCCACGCCAGTTCGTGGTGCACAGTGATCGTCGGTTCACTGGGGCACTTCTCAACACGCTGCTGAGCGAACATTTCGGTGCGGGACCGTGGTTTTACGCGGGTCGAGCCTTAGTAGAACACCCCGAATTCACGGAGCAGGACATCGTGATCATCACCGATATGCCGGTCTGTCCCACACCGCGTGAAGACGCCTCGCTCAAACTCTATGTGTTGGATGGGCCTAACGCCGGGGCCCAGCTGAGCTTACGCCCTGGCCATTACCGGATCGGTCGGACCGCGCCATTATGGTTGGAGGATCCAGCTGTGGCTAGGGTACACGCCACCGTCGTGGTCGATGACCGGCACATTATGCTCTACCCAGAACCGGGGCGCCAGGTACGCTTACTTCCCGGGCCGGGTGCCGAGGTCACGGGGGCAGTGCGTTTGCAGCGCGGATCAACGATTCAGTTGGGAGACAGTACGCTACGCGTGCAAGACCCGCTGGCTGAGCTGGATCAGACCGGTATCAGCTGGCCACTGGATTTACCGGGCTTGCCGGAGAAACCTCAGTTGCAACGCTTACTGACGATGCTGGCCGCCGCGTTGCTGCCGGTAGCGATCGGCATTTTGTTGGCGGTGTTGAGCGGGTCCGTAATTTTTCTGCTGCTTTCCACGCTCAGTGCCCTGCTGGCCATCTTCCCGGCGGTGGGCATGTGGCGCTCCCGCCGGGGGTACCGTCGGGCGCTGCGCGAACATACCGAAAACTGTTTGGCGGCTCGTACCCGGGTGGCCCCGCCTTTGGGCACGGTTTTGGCTGCGGCAGCGGATCCACTGCGCGAAGCCTTCCCGGTCGGCGAAGCCCGCTTAGTGCTCGGCCGAGGTCGCTGGTACGCACAGCTTCAGGAGCGTACCGGTCAACGCGTTGGTCCCGGAGAACCCAGTGCGATCTTTGCCCTGAAAGCTACCGGGACATGGCAGCTGGTCGCAGAACCTGGGCCAGCAGCGGTTGAGGTGCTGTGCGCCATCCTCGCTCGGTTCTTACCCGCAGTGCTCGGCGGTGGGCCGGCCCTAGTGTTGGACCCGGCGATCCCCCTGTTACCGGCGAATCTCTTACTGTTGCCCGGGGTAAGTTTAGGGTTACCCCCGCCTGCGGCAGGTCCCGTCCCCGACCGTGCGCAGAAGACGGCTTGCGAAGTGATTTACGTCATCGCCGGTACCGCTTACCCGATCGCGGGTGCGCTGGTGCTCGGACTCGGACTACATCGCGCGCCCACAGTGGATGGGTGGGTTGAGCTCAGTGGGCATAGTGCGGCCCCGGGCAGCCAACTTGATGACCCGCAGGCGCTCTTGGAGCAGCTGGATTGGCTTAGTCTGCCCCATTTCACCAGGCTGGTTGAGTCGTGGCTGACTCGGCCCCGGCCAGCGGCCCTGCCCCGGGCACTGAGTCATGTGCCCGGGAGAATCCGGTGTGTCATCGGCGATGACGAACAGGGTCAGGCGGTGGAACTTGATCTGGATGCCGACGGCCCACACTTCCTCGTTGCCGGGACGACCGGTTCAGGCAAATCCGAGGCTTTGCGCAGGATTGTTAGCGAACTGGTAAGCCAGCAAAGCCCCCGAGAGTTGGCCTTGGCGCTGGTGGATTTCAAGGGTGGGGCGAGCCTTTCGGTCTTCGCCGCGGTGCCGCACACCCAGCTATTTGTTTCTGACCTCGATGGCGCCGCCGCGCAACGGATGCTGGATCAGCTTGACCTCGAAATTCGACGTCGCGAGAGGCTGCTCCAGAGCGCCGGGTGCAGCGACATCGCCGACTACCCACCACAGCCCGAGGATGCCCCGGCTCTGCCACGACTGCTGGTTGTCGTGGATGAGTTTCGGGTATTCATCGACCAACTCGCCGAGGCCAGCGCCCGGATTGACCGGATTGCGACGGTGGGGCGAGCCTTAGGAATTCACTTACTACTTTCTACGCAGAAACCTACCGGTACGCTCAGCTCACAGACCCGGGCCAACATCAACACCGTGATCGCCCTGCGCGTTCGTGATGCCAGCGAATCCAGCGACCTCGTGGACTGCCCACAAGCCGCACAGCTGGCCCACCCCGGGGAAGCGATATTGCGCACTGCGCTCCGCGGTCCGCTGCTACTTCGTTTTTATCGGGCCGCTCCCGGGAAGCCCACCGGATACCTGGCCGAGCGGGCATCCAGCGGGCTGGGCGAGTACCACCGCAAACCACTGGGCCCGGAATCGATGAGCGGCTCGGCGATGGACGGCCTGCGCGAAAAGCTGCTCCGCGTGCATACGCAGTGGGGCGCACTGCCACCGCTTCCCAGCCCCTTCGCTCCCCCGCTACCGCAGAACGTGCTGGAGGAACCGCCGGGTCAACCCGAGCACGGCCAAGTCATCTGCGGGGTGCTGGATCAGCTGGAGGCCGGCTGTTTGGCGCCGTTGCCGCTAGCCGGTAAACATTCACCGGCCTTGCTGGTGGCCGGTCTGCCGGAGGCCGGACCTACCCACCTGGTGCAGCAATTACTTCGCAGCGGGGTCAAGGCACTGTGTTTCGATGCGGCCCCGGATCCGGGGTGGACAGCGCCAGCGCAGCAGCTACTGATCACCGGACGAGATACGTACCTGTTCCGTCAGGCACTGGACTATCTTGCCGACCCCGAGCAGCTAGCCGGCCTGCTGATCATCGTGCGTCAGGTGGCCGGATTAGTGGCGGCGCTCCCACCGAATCTTTGGGCCCGCTTTGATGAGCTGCTAGCCAACCTGATCCGTTCCGGTTCGCGCACCGGGGCACAGGTGATCATCCTTGGGGATCGCGATCTCTCACTACTCAAGGCAAGCAGTTTATGCACCCGGCGTTGGTATTTCCCGCTCGGAGCACCCATGGGATTAAGCATGAGCTGGCCCAAGCTCCCGCCGGTCAGCACCCTGGTGGGGCGTGGGGTGCAAGTCAGTGAGGACGGCCAGCTGCATAGCATTCAGCTCACCAAGCTCAGCCACGAACCCGTCCTGTCCCCGCAGTGCTGGAGAGCGCCTGCTTTATCGGTGCCCACCGACACCCGGTGGTGGTTAGGGGTGCACGGGCTAGCTGCCAAACCCGCGAAATTCTGCCCCAGTGGCATCGGGTTCATTATTGTTCCGGACGCGGTATTGCGCCAGCACCTAGCCAGGACTCTCTGTGCACGCTGGGATTTGCAGCTTTGCCGTGACCAGCAGGAACTCGCCTCCAGTGAGTCACCGGCGCTGATTTGCGATGTTGCACCGACACCGCCGCTCGCGCAGCTGTTGAATTCCCTGGCTGCCCAAGGGGCTAGACCGGTCGTTTTTTGTGCCCCCTCGGCCCGGCTGGCCTATGAGTTCGCACTACCTTCGCTGAGTTTAGATGAGCGCGATGTGCTCGTTGTTGAAGCAACCCATCCCTATGACATGCAACCGCTGCTATGGCCCGCCTTGGCCGAGCAGCCCGAGTCCGAAATAGCTGGGGTGTGGCGAGCGGTGAAGCTCATCGGCGGACAGCCGGCCGAGGTGCTGATCCCGCAAGAGTGAATCCGGCGTTATTCCGTACGCTTGCGATCGCCTAGGAAGGCAGTGGTTTGCGGGGCGAACAGTAGTAACAAGGTTCCGGCGGCAATGAAGAAAGCCAGCACGGCGAGCCCGATCAGATCGGTCTGGAAGTAAGTGGTGGCGAGAATGACCTGAAATAGCTGCCAAGCCACGATCGGGGCCCGGGTCCAGGCGCGGCCTTGAAAGAAACTAAAGGCAACCCAGCCTTGCCACAGCGCCCCGGCAAAACACAACCCCACCATGAAGATCCGACCGGGCATGTTTAGCGCCCCAGGATCGGAAATGTGGATGAGGTAGTTAATGCCGTAGGCCAAAACGGCCAAGGCTTCCACGAACACCAATAGGGCGACGACCTTGACGGTTAGTACTCTGGCACCAGCCAGTTCTCGATTGCTCACATCAAACAATCTACGTGCAGCTTGCGCTACTGATCAAACAGAAATGTGATTCAGCAACCCATTGTCAAATTTCTGACAATAGGCTAGCCAGAGTCAGGAAATCCAGTTTGTGACAAACAGCTCAGCTTTTTGCCGAGGTTTCGTCATGACCACCCTTGTTTACTTATCTGTAACATGAAAACCTTATGAAGTTAGTTCCGGCGACGAGTTCTGCCGGACACCACCAAGATTTTGGTTCACCCTGCTACCACCAGAGTAGCTCCATGCCGTGGAATAACATCACCATGTTGCTCCGTTGGACTTCGCGCAGGATGAACCTTCCCCCAATTTCAAGGAGCATCAAGAAGCATGGATTGGCGTAGCCGCGCAGCGTGTCTGGACAAGGATCCCGAGCTATTCTTCCCCGTTGGAAATACCGGTCCGGCGCTATTGCAAATCGAAGAAGCCAAAAGTGTGTGCCGTCGTTGCGATGTCACCGAAACCTGCTTGCAGTGGGCCATTGAGTCCGGCCAGGACGCCGGAGTTTGGGGCGGTATGAGTGAAGATGAGCGTCGTGCGCTGAAACGTCGCGCCGCTCGTGCCCGTCGTGCGTCTTAATTACGTCTAAGGGTTCCCAGCGATCGCCTGCCCGGCGAATCTCAGGAATCTGCCCAGATCCGTCAGAACTTATCTCGTTGTTCTGACGGATCTTGACTTTAACTGGTCAAATTCTCAGCTGGACTGGGTAGATTGAAAGTAGTTTCACGCCACGAAAGGAGCCGCCCGCGTCGCAGTGCCCCCGGCGCACCGGTTGCGCAGGACTGCGCGGGCCTATTATGAGCTCAGCACCATCGGATCCGTTGATCGGCCGCTGCTTGGAAGAACGCTATGTTCTCGAAGAGCTGGTCGGTTACGGGGGCATGTCCAAAATCTACAAAGCCTTAGATTTGCGGCTGCATCGTAGCGTCGCGGTGAAAATCCTCAAAGAGGACTATGCCGCAGAACCCGAGGTACGTAAACGTTTCGCCGCCGAGGCGGTCATCGCGGCGAATCTCAATCACCCCAACGTGCTCAGGGTGCTGGATCACAATGTGTCCGGCCAACTGGTCTACCTGGTGATGGAGTTTGTGCGCGGACAAAACCTCCACAAGC
The DNA here is from genome assembly GCF_050753455.1 of Glutamicibacter uratoxydans. Classification (GTDB taxonomy): domain Bacteria; phylum Actinomycetota; class Actinomycetes; order Actinomycetales; family Micrococcaceae; genus Glutamicibacter; species Glutamicibacter uratoxydans_A. The sequence goes on along the minus strand of NZ_CP192736.1, from coordinate 1,173,544 downwards.
TGATCACCACCCGGGGCAGGTTAACTCCGCGGCAAACCTTGAGTTTGCTGGAATCGATCTGCCGGGGTCTGGCCGCGGCGCATGCCGAGGAAATTGTGCATCGGGATATCAAACCCGCCAACGTGCTGATTTCCGATGCGGGCACGGTGCAGATCGCGGATTTCGGATTGGCACGCGCGGCGAGCGCCCACACCCAGTCATCCACGCTCCTTGCCACCTTGCAGTACGCTTCACCGGAGCTGGTCTCCGGTCGGCCCGCCGATGCGCGTAGTGACATCTACGCGGTCGGAGTGATGATTTACCAGATGCTCACCGGTCAACTGCCGTTCCCTGAAGCATCGATTCCCACGCTGATCCACCATCATCTGCACACCGAAATGCCGCTACCTTCGACCCGGATTGCGCGTATCGCGGAGGATTTGGATGAGTTGGTGCGATTCTGTACCGAAAAAGAACCAGAGAACCGTCCCCAAAACGCGGCCTTTCTGCTCGCCGAAGTGATGCAGATACAGCACACGCTCAGTGATGAGCAGTTAGATTTGGGCGCTGAGCTATATGGCGGGTTAGCGGATTTGGTAGTTCACGATGCCCCACATGCCACGTCGGTGCAGCAACGCTTAGGCCAATGGGAGGCATCCGAACGCAAGCAAGAGCCCGACCCGTGGTGGACCGAGCAGCAGGAGACCGAAGCCACCACGGTGCTAAACCTCAACGAGCACCCCACCGAGGCTTTCAACGCCACCGAAGCAGCCACCCAGGCCTATGCGGGCCGAACGCAGCCCATGGATCAGAGCCCGACCCAGGCGTATCCGGATCCTCACCAGGCCCCCACCCCTCCGGCGGCTCAGCCTTTCACCCCGCAGCCGACTATGGCGTTTTCGCTTGACTCGGCGCAGCAGTCGGAACCCGAGGAAGCACCGCTAAGCAAACGCGAACAACAGCGCGCTCAAAAACAATGGCGCCGGCAGGCACAAATCCCCACGCATAAGTTGGCCCAGCCGATGAGTGCCGGGCGTCGGGTGCTGCTGACTCTGCTGATTCTGTTGGCCGTGGCCGTCGTGGCGGTGGCTGCCTGGTTCTTTGGCCGGGGTCCGGGAAGTATCATCAGCATTCCGCAATTGAGCGGCATGTTGCAGGACCAAGCGGTCGAAAAGTTGGATCAGGCCGGGGTTCCCGTGCGGGTCAGCAATGTCCACCACGACGACGTCGCCGTGGGACGGGTGATTGCCTCCTCACCCACCCAGGGACAGAACATTATGCGCTTCCAAGGTGTGGAGCTCAGCGTGTCGCGTGGCCCGGAAATTTTCCAGATGCCACAGGTGGCCGGGCTAGACCCCGCCGCGGCCCGCAGCAAACTGGAATCCCTACAACTCCGCGCCCCCAAGATCAGCGAAGAATACTCGGAAAGTGTGCCGGAGGGCACGGTGATTTCCAGTAGCCCGCAGGCCGGGGAACAGCTGACTCGGAAGAGCGCCACCGCGTTAGTAGTCTCCGCCGGCCCGGCACCGATCGACGTACCAAATCTACTTTCGATGCGGCAGGCCGAAGCCGAAGCGGCTCTGAACGAGCTAGGACTACAGCTCGCCGTGGACGAAGAGGTCTACTCCTCCGAGATTCCTGCCGGCCACGTGGCGGTGCAGACCCCAGAGCAGGGCACGGTTGCCGCCGGTTCCACTGTGCGCGTCCAAGTTTCCAAGGGTCCCGAGTACATTCAGATCCCATCGGTGATGGGTCAGCCCGTGGATGAGGCGGTGGCGACCTTGGAAGATGCCGGTTTCGCGGTCGATACCCGCAAGATGCTCGGTGAGCGTTCACAGACCGTCCGCCTGCAGACGCCGCTGAATCAGCGGGCAGAACGCGGGTCTACGATCACCATCTACCTGTTCTAGCACACCTACTCTTGCCGGGTGGTTAAAAACTTATCCCCGCGATCGATCACTGCACAGTGCAGGTCGAACGCGGGGATAAGTTTTTTGGGGTTCCGGGCGCTACCTAGCGGCGGCGTGCCTTCAGCGCGGTGGAGATCAAGAACGCCATTTCCAGGGACTGGCGGTGGTTCAACCGCGGATCACAAACCGACTCGTAGAGCGAATCGAAATCTTCTTCGCGGATTGGATCGGCGCCACCGAGGCACTCGGCCACATCGTCACCGGTCATCTCGACGTGCACGCCACCTGGGACGGTACCCAGCTGGTCGTGGACCTCAAAGAATCCGCGGACTTCGTCCATCACGTCATCGAAGTTACGGGTCTTGTAACCGTTTTGGCTGGTCACCGTGTTCCCGTGCATGGGGTCGGTAACCCAGAGGACCTGAGCACCGCTAGCGGTGACCTTTTCCACCAGCGACGGCAGCTTCTCGCGAATGTTCTTCGCACCCATGCGGGTGATGAAGGTCAAACGTCCTGGCTCGCGCTGCGGATCGAGCTTGTCGATCAGTGCCAGTGCGTCTTCGGCGGAGGTCGTTGGTCCCAGCTTCACGCCGATGGGGTTACGCACCCGGGACAGGAAGTCCACGTGGGCGTGGTCCAGCTGACGGGTACGCTCGCCAATCCAGAGGAAGTGGCCGGAGGTATCGTAAGGCTGGCCGGTGCGTGAGTCGGTGCGGGTCAACGCACGCTCATAGTCCAGCAGGAGCGCCTCGTGGCTGGCGAAGAACTCGGTGCGCTTCAGAGCCTCGAAATCCGCCCCGCAAGCGTCCATGAATCGCATGGCCGAATCGATTTCGCCGGCCAGCTGCTCGTAGGCCGAGTGCGCTGGGTTGGCCATGAAGCCCTGGTTCCAGGAGTGCACGCTGCGCAGGTCGGCGAAGCCACCCTGAGTGAAGGCACGGATCAGGTTCAGGGTTGCGGCCGAGGTGTTGTAGGCCTGCACCATCCGCTTGGGGTCATGGGCGCGGGATTCGGCAGTGAACTCAAAACCGTTGACGATCTCGCCACGGAAGGCCGGCAGGGTGATCCCGTCGCGGGTCTCATCGTTCGAAGAACGTGGTTTGGCGAACTGCCCGGCCATCCGGCCCATCTTGATCACCGGCATGGAGGCACCATAGGTGAGCACAACGGCCATCTGCAGGATGGTGCGCACGCGTGCGGAGATCTTATCGGCGGTCGCCCCGTCGAAAGTTTCGGCACAATCGCCGCCCTGCAGCAGGAAAGCTTTGCCTTGCGCGGCGGCCGCGAGCCGTTCGCGCAGAATGTCCACTTCACCGGCGAAGACTAGCGGTGGTCGCGAACCCAGCTCGGCGATTGAGGAGTTATAGTCCGCATGCTCACTCCAGGTTGGCTGCTGGGCGATAGGCATCTCGCGCCACAGGTCCAGATCTGGGTCAATTGCGGGGCCGGCTACGGAGGAGCCTGGCAGTGGGGTTCGGAATGCTTCAGTCACCTTCACAAGTCTACGACCCTGCCGGACAAAGAACCCCAGCGAATGTAACACAGGGGCGTAACACTCAGCCTTCGAACCTCCTGAGCTGAGCGGTCAACGCAGCGGTTTTAGCGCTTACGCGGGGCATAAACATCCACGTATTGTTGGCCCGAAAGTTTCTGGATCGACTCCCGGATCTCATCGGCCACCTTCCGCAGAACCTGCGAATCCTTCTGCGCGCCCGCGTAGGCGCTGAAGTCCAAAGGTTCGCCGATGCGGATTCCGATACGGCCCGGACGTGGGATACGTCGTCCGATGGGCTGGACTTTATGGGTATCGATCATCGCCACGGGGATCACCGAGGCGCCGGTCTCCAAAGCCAGCTTCGCCACGCCGAGTTTGGCACGGTAGAGCCGACCATCGGGCGAGCGGGTGCCTTCGGGGTAGATGCCCAAGATTTTGCCTTCGCTCAAGGCGCGATTGGCGCTGGCCAGGGACTGCGCGGATTTCGCGCCACCGGAGCGATCCATCGGAAGCTGGTTAATATTGCGGAAGAACCACGCGGTGAAACGGCCCTTGAGACCCTTGCCGTTGAAGTATTCATCCTTGGCCAGGAAGATGACCGGCCGCTCAAGAACGGCGGGCAAGAACACCGAATCGGATACGGATAGGTGGTTCGAGGCGAGGATGGCCGCTCCCTGTTCGGGGATGTTGTCCAACCCCTGCAGGTCAATCTTGAAGAAGATCTTCAGCAGCGGACGGACGGCGAACCGCTTGAGGAAGTCATACAGCACGTTCTTCGATTCCTTCAATGAGAGCGATGATTCGGTCGTGCATCAGCCAGCCGGCGTTCGCCATGCGCGTGGCTCATACCTTCTCATTGTGCACTAGTCTCGAGGGGAAGGGTGACAGAAAGGAGCTGCGATGCGCAACGATTCCACCACTTCCCCCGCCCGCGCAGCGCAGAGCGCGGACACCGCCGTGCTATTAATTCATGGCTTTACCGGCTCGCGTGTTTCCTTGGCGCCGTGGGCTGAAGCGCTGAATTCGGCCGGGTACCCCACCGCCGCCCCTGCGCTACCTGGGCATGAGACTCGTTGGCAGGATCTGCTGCGTGTTCCTTACCGGCAGTGGATCCAGGCTACCGAGCAGGCTTTTGACGAGCTGGCCGCCACCTACGATCACGTCTTCGTGGCAGGGCTGTCGATGGGAGGGGCGCTGGCATTGCATTTGGCGACCCGGCGCCACGTCGCGGGGCTGCTCTTAGTCAATCCGGGGCTCGTCATTGATTCGCCGGTGGCCCCCTACGCCCGTTTTATTCATCGCATGGTTCGTTCCGTGGCCCCGATCAGTAACGATATTGCCTTAGCCGGGGCCGACGAAGCGGCCTACCCGCGTACCCCGGTGGCCGCCGTGGCCCAGCTGCACCAGCTTTTTGCACAGACCCGGGCGCGCCTTGCGCTGGTCGATGCACCAATATTGTTATTCCGTTCTACCAAGGACAATGTGGTCTCCGAGGCCTCGGTGCAGGCACTGCTTGCGGGTTTGGACCCCGAGCTTCCGGTGCAGCGGGTGGCCTTGGAACGCAGTCAACACGTGGCCACCTTGGATTACGATGCCGAGCTGATTTTCCAGCGATCCATCGAATTCCTCCGCGACCAGCCAGCCGACCAAAAGTAGTGAGAGTTTTGTGAATCAGAAGGACCAGACCCCGTCCAATACCCCGGATCCGCAGTGGGATGAGCTCGTGGCCCGGTTGCGCGGAAATGAGTCGCCGACGCAGCCTGCCGAGCCCCCTGCCAAGCAGCGAGAAGAAGCTGAAACGCCACCCGAGGCGCAAACGAGTGCGGGCACGGACTCCCCCGCATCACAAGAGTCAGCTGCGCAGCTCTTACCCGGAGAACAGAAAGAGCCGCCCGCCATCCCGCATGAGCCCAGCGCCGCGGAACGCGAAGCGGCCCTGCACAAGTTATTCAACACCGGCCCCTTAGCCCGTGGACCACGCGACTATGAGGTGACAGATGATCCCGAGGAGCAGGATTTCACCCCGCAGGAACCGCCGGCCTTGGGTGCCGGGGATCCGAGCCTCATCTTGTCTTGGGTGGCCGCGGCCGGCGGTGCACTGGGCCTGCTACTGTGCGTGATCTTTGTGCGTGATGCACCGGCAGTCCTTTACTCGGTGCTGGCGGTGAGCTGTCTGATCGGAGTGATCATGCTCCTGCGAAGGCTACCCAAGGATCGGGATCCGGGGGATGATGGAGCTAGGGTGTAGCCGACTTGGCCGTCAGGTTGCAGCTGGGTTACCATCTAGTAATATATTGTGACGTAGCACACTCGCTGCGATTACCTCGGTCACATACGTCAGGAGTGAAGCACCGATGCTCGAGTACAGCACCCCCATTCGCATCAATAGCCCCGAAGATTCCAACATCACCGACCTGTTGTTGCGCCATGCCAATTCGGCCGCTAACCCTGCCCTGTTCTCCAAGCCGATCGCTGGGGGCGGCTGGCAGAACATCACCGCTTCACAATTCGCGGCCGATGCCTCGGCGATTGCCAAGGGGTTCATCGCCAACGGTCTGAAGACCGGGGATCGCATCGGGCTGATGGCCCGGACCCGTTACGAATGGACGCTGGTTGATTTTGCTATTTGGTTCGCCGGCGGAGTCACCGTTCCGGTTTATGAAACCTCCTCCCCCTCGCAGGTCGCTTGGATCTTGGGCGACTCCGGCGCTCGGGCGATCCTGGTGGAATCCCCGGAACATGAATCGGTGGTCCGTCACGCGGGGCATCAGGAGCAACTGACCGAACTGGATCATGTGTGGCAGTTCGAAGGCGGACTCGATGAACTACGCGAGGCCGGCAAGCAGATCAGTGATGAGCAACTCGAAGCGCAGCGCAGCTCCGCCGGGCTGCGCGATCTGGCCACCATTATCTACACCTCCGGCACGACCGGTCGCCCCAAGGGGTGCGAGCTGACCCATGGAAACTTTGTGGAATTGGCCGAGAACGCGGTGGCGGAGCTCCCCGAAGCGGTCTATCCCGGGGCCTCGACCATTATGTTCCTCCCGCTGGCTCACGTCTTCGCACGCTTCATCTCGGTAGTCAACGTAGCTGCCGGCTGCCGCACCGGGCATACCCCGGATGTGAAGAACCTGCTCGCCGATTTGCAGTCCTTCAAGCCAAACTTCATCTTGGCCGTGCCACGCGTGTTCGAGAAGGTGTACAACTCGGCCATGTTGAAGGCCGAGGATGGCGGCAAGGGCAAGATTTTTCATGCCGCGGCCGACACCGCGGTGGCCTATTCCCGCGCAGCGCAGGATGGCAAGGTGCCGTTGCCGCTGAAGTTGAAGCATAAGCTCTTTGACAAGCTGGTTTACGCCAAGCTGCGGGCCGCGATGGGTGGCAATACCCGCCATGCGGTCTCCGGGGGTGGTCCGCTGGGGCAACGTCTGGGCCACTTCTTCAACGGCATCGGACTCACCGTGCTGGAAGGTTACGGGCTGACCGAAACCACGGCACCGATTAGCGTCAATACGCTGAAGAAAATCAAGATCGGCACCGTGGGTAAGCCGTTGCCGGGTAATGCGGTCAAGATTTCCAGCGATGGTGAAATTTTGACTAAGGGCATCTGCGTGATGCGCGGTTACTACAACCGTCCCGAATTGCAGGAGGAGTCCTTCACCGACGGGTGGTTCCACACCGGGGATATTGGTGAACTTGATGATGAGGGCTTCTTGACCATTACCGGGCGCAAGAAGGAAATCATTGTCACCGCCAGTGGCAAGAACGTGGTTCCGGCGCTGTTGGAAGACCAAATCCGTGCCGATGCACTGGTTTCGCAGTGCGTGGTGGTTGGCGATAGCCGGCCATTCATTTCCGCACTCATTACCCTAGATCCGGAAGCCGTCCCAGGCTGGCTGGAACGTCATCAGCAGAATAAGACAATGCCGATGGACGAAGTGGTGCGCCTTGATCAGGTGCGCGAACATCTGCAGAAGCTGATCGACAAGGCTAACCAGTCGGTGTCCCGGGCTGAGCAGATTCGTGAATTCCGCATCGTCGCCCAAGACTTCACCGAGGAATCCGGGCACCTAACCCCGTCGATGAAGATCAAGCGGGCCAAGGTTCTTAGTGATTTCCAATCCGTGGTGGAGGAGATTTACTCCAAGCCCAAAGCCTGAGCTAACACCGCGGTAAGCAGCGGTTCGGTGGAGTTTGCGGTGGTACGTCGAGATTTTGACGTACCACCTCTGCTGTTTAACGCTGAGTCCAACTTCACCAGCGGGACATGGCGGAACGGATAGGAACCCACCGATTTTCGGGGCTGCCCCACCGGGATAAAAATCATCTGCTGGGCAAGCTCTTCACGACCATTGGCGATCAGCCATTCCACCAGATCCATCAGCCGGTCTTCGGTATCCGCGGTACTGCTGGCCAGCACCAGCAACACTTGCCCCTCCGGGGTGAGCGAACCATCCATGACCGCTTGCACCCGGCCTGGTCCAGCCACCGAAACTTTGGTTTTGATCCCAAGCTCGGCCAGCCGGGCAGCCAGCGGCACCTGCAAAAGATGTGGGTCTATCTCTGAATCCAAGGCGAAGAGCAGGATCGGCAACATTGGATACTGCTGCGCCACTTGCGCGCCAAGTTCGGTGATCTGTGACTTTGCTGCAGATCCCTCACCGCGTGCCGCGGAAAGCCAACCCATAATCCCCTGCTCCATTTCCCTAGTCCAACGTTCGTGCGGCGCCGACCTGCCGGCGCGGGAAGCACCTCAGGATCAGCCGCAGAACGCGCCGCGGCAAGCTGGCCGAGGCTGCGAAACGGTCCGGCGCCCAGCACGGTTCCACACATCTGCCTTAGGCTAACAAATTATCTGCCCGCCCCGCGTGCTAGGAGCGAGGAACGCGGGCCACGGCTCGGAGTTATTCCCCCTGCGAAGGGTGCAACACAGGCTAAGGGCCCGAAATACCTCGTACTTCGGGCCCTTAGCCTGCTGCGGAATTGTGTCTGCTTACTCTGGCTTGATCACCAGCAGCAGGTCGCCACCTTGAACTTGGCTGGTGCCATCCAAGGTGATCTCGGTGACCACGCCGGAGACGTTGGCGGTGATTCCCGCTTCCATCTTCATCGCTTCAATGGTCGCGACCGACTGACCGGCTTCGACCCAGTCACCGACCTGAACGTTGACCGTCACCGCACCAGCAAATGGTGCAGCCACATGGCCCTTGTTGTTCACGTCGGCCTTCGGAGCAGTCTTCACGGTGGATTCCACGGACTCATCACGAGCCAGCAGCTGACGCTGCTGACCGTTGAGGGTGACCACCACGGTGCGCATGCCCTTCTCATCTGGCTCGGAGACCGAAACCAGTTTGACCAGCAGACGCACGCCCTTGCCCAGCGATACAACGTGCTCGTAGCCTGGCACCAGCCCGTAGAGGTAGTCGCGGGTGTGCAAGATCGACAGGTCGCCGTAGTTCTCCACACTGGCTTCGAAGTCGCGGGTCGGACCGGCGAAAAGCAACCGGTTCAGGGTTGCGCGGACGGTATCCGAATCCGCATGCAGCGCGGCCGAGTCCTCGGCAGAAAGCTCTTCCAGATGCGGGCGAACGGTGCGGCCCTGGAGCGCCTTCGTGCGGAACGGCTCTGGCCAGCCACCTGGAGGGTCGCCCAATTCACCGGATAGGAACTGGATGACCGAATCGGGGATGTCGTAGTTCTGCGGGTTGGCTTCAAAGTCGGCCGCGGCCACACCGGAACCCACCAACTGCAGTGCCAGGTCACCCACCACCTTGGACGATGGGGTCACCTTCACCAGGTTGCCCAGCATCGAGTTCACCGAGGCGTACATCGACTCAATGGCTTCGAAGCGCTCCCCCAGACCCAGCGCAATTGCCTGCTGACGCAGGTTCGAGAGCTGACCACCAGGAATTTCGTGTTGGTAGACGCGTCCGGTCGGGGCTGGCAGTCCGGACTCAAATGGTTTGTACATGGTGCGAACGGCTTCCCAATATGGTTCCAGGGAGGCCACGGCATCCAGGGAGATGCCGGTATCGCGTTCGGTGTTCTCCAGTGCGGCGACCAGAGCGGAGGCCGAAGGCTGGGAAGTGGTTCCGGCCATCGAAGCGCTGGCCACGTCGACCGCGTCCACTCCGGCATCCACCGCTGCCATCAAGGTGGCCAGCTGGCCACCGGAGGTGTCGTGGGTGTGCAGGTGCACCGGCAGATCGAAACGTTCACGCAGGGCGCTGACCAAGATCTTGGCAGCTTGCGGACGCAGCAGTCCGGCCATGTCCTTGATCGCCAGGATGTGGGCCCCGGCGTCAACAATCTTCTGCGCGAGCTCCAGGTAGTAGTCCAGCGTGTAAAGCTTCTCATTGGCATCGAGCAGGTTACCGGTGTAGCACAGGGCAACTTCGGCCACCGCGGTGCCGGTGGCGCGTACGGCCTTGATCGCCGGAGTCATCTGGTCGATGTCGTTCAGCGCATCGAAGATTCGGAAAATGTCGATCCCAGCCTTGGCAGCTTCGGCCACAAAGACATCGGTCACTTCGGTGGGGTACGGGGTGTAACCCACGGTGTTCCGGCCGCGCAGCAGCATCTGCAGCGGGATGTTCGGCAGTTCAGCACGCAACAGTTCCAGACGCTTCCATGGGTCTTCACCCAAGAAACGCAGCGCCACATCGTACGTCGCCCCGCCCCAAGCTTCCATCGAGAACAGCTGTGGTAACACGTGAGCGTAGGCTGGTGCGGCGTGGAGCAGGTCGCGGGTACGCACGCGGGTAGCCAACAGCGACTGGTGAGCGTCGCGGAAGGTGGTGTCGGTGACGGCTAGTGCGGTGGAATTGCGCAGGGTCTTGGCAAAACCTTCGGGTCCCTGCTCCAAGAGCACCTGACGCCAGCCAGCCGGTGGCTGCTCGGTCTGCGATGGGCCGTCAAATGGTGAACGCTCCGGCTCCGAGGCCTTATCCCCCGGGAAGCTCGGCAGCTTCTTGCGTGGGTCAATGCCTTCGATGCGTGGACCATGCGGCTGGTTTACGGTCACGGCGGCCAGGTAGTTCAGCGCCTTGGTGCCACGGTCCTGTGACTGGTTGGCGGTGAGCAGCTCCGGACGCTTGTCGATGAAGTCGGTGGCGACGTTGCCGGCTAGGAACTCCGGGTCACCAAGGACGTTCTGAATGAAGGAGATGTTGGTGGCCACACCGCGAATACGGAATTCGGCCAGCGCACGGCGGGCACGAGCCACCGCGGTGGCGAAGTCACGGCCGCGGCAGGTGAGCTTGACCAGCATGGAGTCAAAGTGTGGAGAGATTTCAGCACCGGTGTACACGGTACCGCCATCCAGTCGGACGCCAGAGCCGCCAGCGGAACGGTACACGGTAATGGTGCCTACATCTGGGCGGAAGCCGTTGGCTGGGTCTTCGGTAGTAATGCGGGACTGCAAAGCCCAACCGCGAACCTGAATTTCTTCCTGACGGATACCCAGTTCGTCCAAGGTGGCGCCGGACGCGATGCGCATCTGGGCCTGTACGAGGTCGATATCGGTGACTTCTTCGGTCACCGTGTGCTCCACCTGGATACGCGGGTTCATCTCGATGAAGACATGCTGGCCGGCACGCTCACCGATGGTGTCCACGAGGAATTCGACGGTTCCGGCGTTCTGGTAGCCCAGGGCCTTGGCGAACTTAATCGCATCACGGAACAGCGCCTGACGGATTGATTCATCCAGGTTTGGTGCTGGGGCGATTTCCACGACCTTCTGGTGGCGGCGCTGTAGCGAGCAGTCACGCTCGTGCAGGTGAACGACGTTGCCGTGCTCGTCGGCCAGAATCTGCACCTCGATGTGACGTGGGCGCAGGACGGCTTGCTCCAAGAAGACGGTGGGATCACCGAAAGCGGTGCCGGCTTCGCGCATCGCCGCGTTCAGCGCTTCTTCCAGATCCTCGCGCTTGTCCACCCGACGCATACCGCGTCCGCCACCGCCGGCCACGGCCTTGACGAAGATCGGGAAGCCAATCTTTTCGGCTTCGGAGATGAGCCAGGAGACATCATCGCTGGGTTCTGAGGAGGCCAGTACCGGAATCCCGGCGTCGCGTGCGGCCTTTAGCGCTGCAACCTTATTGCCGGCCAGTTCAAGCACGTCGGCCGAGGGACCGATGAACTTGATGCCGTTTTCGGCGGCGGCACGGGAAAGTTCTGGATTCTCACTGAGGAATCCGTAACCCGGGTAGATGGCATCCGCGCCGGCTTCCTTGGCAACGCGGATGACCTCCTCTACGTCCAGGTAAGCGCGTACGGGGTGACCTTCTTCACCAATCCGGTAAGCTTCATCGGCTTTCTGGCGGTGAATGGAGTTACGGTCTTCGTAGGGGTAGACGGCAACGGTCTTGGCTTCAAGTTCGTTGGACGCGCGGAAAGCGCGGATCGCGATTTCACCGCGATTGGCTACAAGAATCTTTTCAAACATTGCATTCCTACATCGGTTTGAGGCACCCGGAGGCTCAAAAACCCGCGAGTTCTTCGGGATATTCCAGAAGTTTCCGCTGGCCTCTAGCTCGGGAAGGTGCTCGTTTTCGAGCTCTTAGAAAAACACCATACAGTGGCGCAAGGCACGATGCCTAAAAAAGACGGCATGTGGTCTGACCACAGCTTAACGCGCGTCAATTCTCGTAACTTTGCGAAGTAGTGGACTTAGGAGGTAAATCCCACGTTGCGAACTCGGGGTTTTAGCTAGAAGCCGACTATGATAAATAGAGATTTAGTCCCGGCGATAGCAACAATCAACGAGCAGTGAAAGGCGTGGTCTGTTCCGTGCACGTAGTGAGCATCAGCAGCCTCAAGGGTGGCGTGGGAAAGACCTCGGTGACTCTCGGTTTAGCCTCGGCAGCATTGGCAGCCGGAATTCCTACCCTCGTGATCGATCTGGACCCGCATGCCGATGCCAGTACCGGCCTAGGGGTTCGCGCGGACAATAAACAAACCATCGGCCAAATGCTGAAGAATGCGCGCCGAGCCCGCTTACAGGACAATGTTGCGGCCAGCGCCTGGCAAAGCAAGGCAGCCGAGAAGAAGTCCCGGACCCGCATCCCGGTGCTGGATGTGGCCGTGGGCGATGCGTACACCGGGATTTATGATCGCCCGGATCTACGCACCCGTGATCTTCGCCGGCTGAGTCAGCTCCTGAGCCGCACCTCGGGCTACCAGCTGGTACTCATCGACTGCCCACCATCACTCAATGGTCTGACTCGGATGGCGTGGAGCGCCTCGGATCAACTATTGCTCGTTGCCGAACCAAGCCTTTTCTCGGTGGCCGGTACCGAACGCACCCAGCGCGCTCTGGAGCTTTTCCGTCAAGAATTCGCCCCGACGCTTGGTCCGGTCAAGGTCGTGGCAAACCGTGTCCGTAAGGATTCGGCTGAGCACACCTTCCGCATCAACGAGATGCGTCAAATGTTCGGGACCAATATGCTCACCCCGGAAATTCCTGAGCATCCCGAATGGCAGCAGATCCAGGGTGCCGCCTATGCTGTGCACTACTGGCCTAGCAAATCCACCGGCCCGATCGTAGCGCAGTTCGATGCGCTGCTAAAGGAAATTATGGCTACCGATAAGACCTCTCGCACCTCATCCTAGGTGCTTGAAGCTTATTCTCCCGTTCGCTTAAACGCTCAGGCTGTGCCCACCTGCCAAGGTGGGCACAGCCTGAGTTTTCGATCTAAAGTTCTGTTATCCGGCGTTGAGTTTAGCCTTCGCGGCCCGTCGGGCTGCCAATTCATCTTGCGGATGTGGCTCGCTGGAGTTTTCGCTCGGTAGCGCGGCTAGCGAACCTTCAACTTCACGCCAGACTCGACCCACGGCGATCCCGAACACTCCCTGCCCGGCCTGCACCAAATCAATGACTTCATCGGCGCTGGTGCACTCATAGACCGACGCACCGTCGCTCATCAGGGTAATCTGCGCCAAATCCTCAACACCACGTTCCCGCAGGTGGAGGACGGCGGTTCGGATTTGCTGCAGGGATACCCCGGTATCCAGCAGACGTTTGACCACCTTAAGTACCAGGATGTCGCGGAAGGAGTACAGGCGTTGTGAACCTGAACCCTTGGCGCCGCGGACCCCGGGTTCTACCAATCCGGTGCGCGCCCAGTAGTCCAACTGGCGGTAAGTGATTCCAGCCGCCTTACAGACGATCGGCCCGCGATAACCGGCATGTTCGTCTAGTTGTGGCAGGTCATCGGTGAATAGTAAGCCCTGAGAGTTGGATCGTTGCATGTGCCCAGCAACCGGCTGTTGATCCCCGGTGTCGCGAGAGTCCATCCAATTACTCCTTGTTTCTAGCCCATTCAGAATCGGTAGGGATGGTATCGCTGGTTCAAACGTGCGAGTGATGTGTTGCCCGTTACCAGATTCGAATGTGCAAATCCCTATGAATTGACGTTACGGCCATATCCGGGTTAGGTCAAAGACCTTCAAGTATTACTTGAGGGCGTGTCGAGTGCCGCTCAGAGGATTCAGAGTTAGGTCGAGAAATCTTCGGGGTCAATATTGTCTAAGAACTCACGGAATTCACGCATTTGCTCTTCCGGAGGCTCTTCATCTTCCGTGTTTTCGATGGCGACACCGGCCGATTGCAGGACTTCTTCGGTGCACAAGATTGGGCATTGCACACGCACGGCTAGGGCCACGGCATCGGAGGATCTGGAATCAATCCGTTGGCCACTGGACAGCACAAGTTCGGCAGCGAAAATCGCGTTGTCCACCGAAACGATTTCCACGCGGGTGAGTTGCACGTTTAATGCTTCAAAAACATTAATCATCAGGTCGTGGGTCATGGGCCGCGGTGGGGTCAGTCCCTGTTCCGACATCGCGATGGCTGAAGCTTCGGGGGCTCCAATCCACAACGGGAGATAGAGGTTCTCCCCCGGGCGTTTGAGTAATAGCAGCGGCTGGTTAGAGGGCAGTTGGATTCTAATCCCCGCGAACTCTAGTTCTAGCATGGCCTACCCCTTTGTAATCGCGTGTGAACGCTTGTGGCTAGCCTAGCGATCAAGGTGTGAAATAGCACGCTGGACCAAGGCATCGTGCAAGGCCAGACACTGTTCGCCGATTTCTCGGGCTTCCTCGGCGGCTCGGGCCCGCGCCGCGACGTCGGGACGTTTGGCGTCGACGCCCACAATGGATTCAATGAGCGCAAATTCGCGTTCTGCGGCTAAACGGAATTGACGTAGGTGCCGGGGTTCCACGCCATGACTTGCGAGCGCCAGCGCAGATTTGGTGACCTGCACACAGCTCTCTTCATATAGCCCGGCCTCTGGCTCGATGAGCCCGAAGCTTTCCAGCTCTTTGATCAGCTCTAAGCTGGCACCGGTCAGTCCTTGGAGCTCGGCCTGGGATACCGGGCGCCCGTGCTTTTCGGCCTGCTCCCCCATTTGCTCGCTGACCAGCTTTGGCGCGTTGGGCGAACCTCCGGGCAAAGTTTCGGGCGCATCCCCGCGATCCACCGCGTCCAGATGATCCTTAATTACTTTCAGCGGTAGATACTGATCGCGTTGCACCGCAAGAATGAACCGCAACCGATTAACATCCGCCGGAGTGTATTTACGGTACCCGGCACTGGTGCGTTGCGGGATGATGAGTCCCTTATCTTCCAGAAAGCGAATCTTTGAGGCGGTGACGCGTGGGAACTCATGCTTAAGCTCGGAAAGAACCTCACCAATATTTAATGCCGCAGCACGGCTAGACTCGTGACGCGCTACCTCGAGCCGGGGGCTTCGTGCTGCATCAAACATCGGCAAGGGTCCACACCTCAGTTACATTTCCGATCGTTGGCTCTACCTGCCAACAACTTTCATAATTTTGCTTCGACGATAATTTTACGCCGGAATTCCTTGGTAGAAATTCAACCGGAACTTTCCGATCTGCACTTGCACACCGTTGGCGAGCAGAACACTGTCGACTCGATCGCCGTTGATGTAGGTCCCGTTCAATGAACCGATGTCTTTCAAACGGAATCCGTTCTCGACACGTTCAAAGGACGCATGCTTCCGGGACACGGTGACATCATCGAGGAAGATATCCGCGTTCACGTGGCGCCCGGCAATGTTTTCTTCTTTATCAAGTAAGAAACGTGCACCTTGATTGGGTCCGGTGTGTGCGATCAACAGGGCAGAGCCCTGCGGAAGCGCGGCGACCGCGCGACGCTCGTCATCATTCAAGTTGTAGCTTACCGATGGTTCGGAAGGACGGCTCTGTGCGGGCAGCGCAATGCTCGTCGTTTCGTTGACAGACTCGGCCTGTGCGTGCTCCGGCCCTTTGTCAGACATAAGATGTCCTCCCGAATACTGTGTGTTTGGCCCAAATATAGCCAAGCAAGGTGGTTCAACGTCGGTTGCGAATCACACCGCAACTATTTACAGATTAGCCTACTCAACATGCAATAGATAACAGATGGGGCGAATTTCAGGTACTCGTTTGGCGAACTGTCAGGCAGGTAGCTGTTTGCGAAGAAATATTGCCTAGTTTCCTTGCGGAAACCTCAATTCTGCACCGCGCTTTAGCTGAACCCTCCGACCAGCACAGGAGTGCTGTTTTTTGTCGGCGCCCTTCGAGGTGGAAGGACGCAGCGTGTTCAGCAGGCCCGGATCTTAGATTGGATCCGGATTGGATCCGGCAAGCAAGCCTTCATCTTCTAAGCTAAAGGGACCGAGCGAAAGGCCAGAATAATGAGCGTCTCAGTTCAGATTAAGCGAATCTATGCCCCAGTTTCGGATACCGACGGATATCGTGTCCTGGTGGACCGGTTGTGGCCGCGCGGTCAGACGAAGGTCGAGGCACAGCTCGATCGGTGGATGAAGTCCCTGGCCCCGAGTAGCGACTTACGCAAGAGCTGGAATCATGACCCCGAGCGATTCGAAGAGTTCACGAAACACTATCGCCGTGAATTGGATGCCAATGAGCAGGTTGATGAATTCTTGGAGTTCCTAGAGACACAGCAGAGAGTAACGCTGCTCTTCGCCGCCAAGAATGAGCAGATCAATCATGCTGTGGTGCTTCGAGACTATCTGCTGGAGCAGCTGGGCTGACGACCTCTGGGTCCGGCAACGCGACAAAACATGACCCGTCAACGCAGGCCTGATCACTGAGCGTGACCTGTTGGAGATCGAATTTAAACTCGTTTGCGTTAGCCATCTCTACCCTTTGTTTTAGCCAATCTTCCTGCAAGGTATAACCCCACAGCGCGATCCGCTATTCCGGTCGCCCTGTTAAGAACCACGCAGGCCGAGGTCCACCAGCAGTTACTGCTGGGAACCTCGGCCTGCGTTGCGCGCACTATGGGCGACTAGTTGAGTTTATTTGAACAGCGGTGCGAAGAATGCCGCCAGTTCTTCCTTGGCGTCAAGCGGAAGAATATTGGCTACGTACATGTCCGGACGGACCACGATAATCGCTCCATCCTTGCTGACCTGACGCTCGTCGAAGATGCTGTTGCCTTCAATGGCAGCGAAAATCTTTTCGTAGTGCATCAGGCCGAACTTGCCGTAGCTCGGACGGAAAGCTGCCGGAGCATCGGTGATGTCAAAATCGCGGTAACCGGTCTGGTAGACAACCTTCAGGTCGAAGACCGAGTCGAAGTCCGCGCCAGCCGGAGTGTGCTTCACGATTGGCGAATCCGGGGATTCAGCCAACCATTCGGCCAAGTCGGTAGTCGGCGAGGCGGCACCCGGTGCGGCCTGGTCAGCGAATACGTAGATCCGCCAGCGCCCATCGGCCTTGTGCTGGTGTCCGAGGTGTAGCGGGTTGGTATCGGAGCAACGCATGACCTCTGCGGATTTGAAACGCTTACCGATGGGGAAACCGGCAGCCAGTTCCTGATGTGTCCGCTCACCGGTAAGCACCGATGGCTGGTACTCGGTCATGAAACCGGAAGGGAATTCGGCGGTACGGACGTAGAAATCGGCGACGAACGATGGGTCTTCGAACTCCTCTGGCTTCTTCGCCATCAGTGTCGACCATTCCTTGTCGAAATCGATCAGGTTCTTCGCGATCACCTGACGTTCTGCCGAATAGGTGCTCAGTAGCGATTCCGGCGCTAGACCGGTTAGCACGTGGCCGAGCTTCCAGGCTAGGTTGAAGCCGTCCTGCATGGACACGTTCATGCCCTGGCCAGCCTTGGCCGAGTGGGTGTGGCAGGCATCCCCGGTGATGAAGACGCGAGGATCGCGTTTACCAATGTCTTCGAGCAACACGTCGTCGAAGCGGTCGGTGAGTCGGTGTCCGACCTCGTAGACGCTATGCCAAGCAACATCCTTCACCTCTAGCGTGTAAGGGTGCATGATGGATTGGGCATGCTTGATGATCTCATCCAGGCTGGTCTGGCGAACCTTACCGTTGTCGTCCGCGGCGACTTCACCCAAGTCGACGTAGAGGCGGAAGAGGTTTCCACCTTCGCGTGGAATCAACAGAATACTGCCAGCTTCAGAGTGGATGGCACACTTGATGCGAACATCCGGGAAGTCAGTCAGCGCCAAGGTATCCATGACGCCCCAAGCGTGGAAGGCTTGGTCACCGGCGAGGGTGGCACCAATGGAGCGGCGGACGTTAGAACGGGCTCCATCTGACCCCACCACATACTTGGCACGAACCACGCGTTCGGTACCGGCATTGGGCCCGTCGGTGTATTCCAGTACGGCGTGAACCGGATACTCTTCACCCTCCTCGACGGTCAGCGATTTGAAATCGTAACCGTAGTCGGGGGTGATGCGTGCCGGAGACAGCTTGGCGAACCGCGCAAAGTAATCCAGCACGCGAGCCTGGTTCACAATTAGGTGCTTGAATTCGCTGATGCCCTGCGGGTCATCCATGGTGCGCGAATGGCGCACGATGTTCTTGGGGTCCTTCGGATCTGGTCCCCAGAAGTTCATTTCGGTGATCCAGTAGGCCTCAGCAACGATTTCTTCGGCGAAACCAAAGGCTTGGAAGGTTTCCACACTGCGAGCTTGGATACCGTCGGCCTGACCGATTTCTAGGCGACCCGGGCGGCGGTCAATAATGCGGGTGTTCACATTAGGGAACTGGGCCAGCTGGGCGGCGGTGATCATCCCGGCCGGACCCGAACCAACGATCAACACGTCCATCTCATCAGGCAGCTCGGTGGCACGGTCAATGCCGTAGCCTGCCGCTTCCTCTACTCGTGGATCGGTTGATACATACCCATTGTGGTGAAACTGCACAGCTTTTCCTCACTGCTCTGTGAAACCTGAAAACCAACAACCTTTATAGGTGTTCTATTATCGAACACGTAATTCGCATATCGCACAATAACTATAAGCGTCCTGTGAGCGTAGACACAAGTCCTAGAGCATAGTTCAGCGAAATATTTTTGCCGTTCTCGATTCCTTTGCGCGCCGCTGGCAGTCATCGAACGATCTGCGCAGCATCGATCCACGCCCCAAGTGCAGCCGAGGTTCAGAGGGCGTTACAGCTCGGGCGTTGCGAAGGTGCAGAGCCAGCGTCCGCGGTGATGCCACGGATCGCTAGCCCTGCCGTTCGATACTTTTTCATCGCTAGGAAGTGAACTGCTCAATGATCCGCGCCAGCTCACGCGCCCGAGTCAGCATCGGTAAATGTCCGGTCGCCAGGGTGTACACGGTAGCGTCTAGGCGTTTGGCAATCCGTGTTTGAAAACCCACCGGGATCGCGGTGTCTTGGGTAGTCATCACATACCCGCGGCGAGCCGGCCACAGGGGTGCACCGATGGGTTCGGCCAAGACCTTGCCGGAAAAAGAACCCGTTTCGCGCACCAGCTTGTCCAACACCACGCTGGCCACTCCCGGCCCCATGGCGCGCAAGCGCTTCTCACTGAGCTTTAGCCCATTTTTGACTAACTGCGGGGCAACCAGCTTTGGGCCAACCAGTGGCAAAACATCCACCAGCGACTTGCCACTTTGCGGTAGGAGGGAAGCGATGAGTAAGACTCCGTCGAGACGCTCCGGGACACGCGCTGCGACTTCAGCGGCAACAGCTGCGGAAACCGAATGGGCGACGAGGTTTACCTTTTCATCCCCCGGAGGCATCGCATCGATCACCAGCTGGGCGTGCTCTGCTAAGGTGCCGTTCCCGTCGGGAAACTGGATTACCTCAGAGCCCTCCTTGAGTTGAGCCCGAACCTGATCCCAAATCCAGCCGGGTAACCCTCCGCCGGTGAGAAACAAGGTAGTCATCACGCATCACTCCTTCTGAGCATTCGGCGTCCTACTCGCCGCCGTTGGCCCTAGCCTAGATCAGAAATTATCGTGGTGACATTGTTGTTCAGTAAATTACTTACCGGTATTCGCCCCGTATGACGGTTCAACTTCATCGGCTCATCGGATGCCCCAAAGCAATCTGCGCCACTGTGCTCGAAGGATGCGCACGAGCGCTCACGGGCAGGTAGTACGGCGAACCGTGACACCGCAAAAGTGGCGCAGGAAACTGACCCGGTCACAGGTGAGGAACCGCAGCGTAGTTTTCCGTAGTTCGTCTAGCTGGCCGCGGTTGCAGGGGCTCACGGGCACGAAGGTGCGGAGCTTTAACGAAGAAATCACCCGAGAAAACCTGATGGTTTTCTCGGGTGATTATCTGGTCGGGCTAGCGGGATTTGAACCCACGGCCTCCTCACCCCCAGTGAGGCGCGCTACCAAGCTGCGCCATAGCCCGAATTGCTTTCGCAGCCGTTCTCCCCTGGCCTAAAACCAGCGGTGCCACCTGCGAAAAGCTCCTAGATAACCCTACACTACAACGGGCCTAGTTCCGAATCGAACAAAGGTTACTTGTTACGTCCGCGACGTTCACGGATACGCATCGAAACCTCAATTGGGGTGCCGTCGAACCCAAAGGTTTCGCGCAACCGGCGGGTGATGAAGCGACGGTAACCCGGGTCGAGGAATCCGGTGGTGAACAGGACGAACCGCGGTGGGCGGGAGGACGCCTGGGTGCCGAAAAGGATGCGTGGCTGTTTACCGCCACGGACCGGGTGTGGGTGGGCAGCCACGAGCTCGCCCAGGAAGGCATTGAGCTTGCCAGTGGGGATGCGCTTATCCCAGGATTCCAAAGCGGTGTGCAAGGCCGGAACCAGCTTGTCCTTATGCCAACCGGTGAGCGCCGAAATGTTCACCCGTGGCGCCCATTCGATATGGGCCAGATCCCGTTCGATTTCCTTCTCAAGGTAGAGTCGGCGATCGGCGTCGATGTTGTCCCACTTGTTGAAGACCACCACCACCGCGCGGCCGGCATCGATGGCCAGCTGGATGATCCGCACATCCTGTTCAGAGACGATTTCATCGGCGGCCAAGAGGATCACGGCGACCTCGGCCTTTTCCAAGGCGGCCTGAGTGCGCAGCGAGGCGTAGTAGTCCGAGCCGACGGCCATGTGCTGGCGGCGTCGGATACCGGCGGTATCCACGAAGCGCCAGACTTCGCCACCGAGCTCAATGAGCTCGTCCACCGGGTCACGGGTGGTGCCCGCAAAGTTGTCCACCACCACGCGTTCGGAGCCGGCCAGCTTGTTCAGCAGCGAGCTCTTACCCACGTTCGGGCGACCGATCAGCGCAATACGACGTGGGCCGCCACGCGGAATGACCCCACCGAACGCGGAGAATTCCGGCATCTTTTCCATGACGGCATCCAGTAAGTCGGCGGTCCCGCGACCGTGCAGCGCGGATACCGGCCAAGGTTGCCCGAAGCCCAGACCCCACAGGGCCGCAGCTTCGGCTTCCTGGTTGAAATCATCGACCTTATTGGCCACCAAAAATACCGGCTTACCCTTGCGGCGCAGCATCTTCACCACGGCTTCGTCGGTGGCGGTGGCACCCACGTGGCTGTCAACCACGAAGAGGATCACATCGGCCACGTCCGCAGCGATTTCGGCCTGCTCGGCCACCGAGGCGTGGATGCCCTTGGCATCGTGTTCCCAGCCGCCGGTGTCCACCAGCGAGAAGTTCCGGCCGTCCCATTCCGCGTTGTAGGACACGCGGTCACGGGTCACCCCGGGCACGTCCTCCACCACTGCTTCGCGGCGGCCCAAAATTCGGTTAACTAAGGTGGATTTGCCGACGTTGGGTCGTCCGATGACGGCCAGTACCGGGGGGATCCCGATTTCGGAGTCATCCTCGAAATCATGATCTAATCCGGCCAGCAAGGCCGCGTCTTCGTCGTCCAGCTCATAGTCGGCCAGACCGGCGCGCAGCGCCTGAGCGCGCTGCTCGGCTTCCTCATCGCTCAAAGCGTCGAGGCGTTCGAGGATGTCGTCGTCATTTACCGGGATGTAGTCTTCCTCGGAAGTGTGTTTCTCGCTCATGGTCTTCCCTTTCAAGGCGATACTGGCAGCCGGATGTCTCACGACAGCGGCCGGAAGGAACGGATGAATAATTCTCTGTGGCCGGGTTTCCGGCCTTGGGGCTAGTCTTCGGTGCCTACGCCGATAGCGTCAAGCACCGCGGTGATGGTTTGCTCGAAGTTCAGCTCAGAGGAATCCACGGTGATCACCCCGTCGGCGGCCTGGGTGAAGTTCACAACGGTGGAGTCCTTCGCGTCACGATCTAGCACCTGGGTGGCCAGCTGTTCGTTGGTCTGGGTGCCACCGAGTTCTAGTCCACGGCGGGCCAGCCGGACCGCTTCGGAGGCGGTGAGCAGGATCCGGGCTTCGGCGTCGGGGGCCACCACGGTGGTGATATCCCGGCCCTCGGCCACGATCCGTGGATGTTCCTCGATGATCTGACGTTGCCGGCGCACCAATTCGGCGCGTGCCTCAAGGTTGGTCGCCACAGCTGAGACGTTCTCGCTGATCCGCGGCTCACGAATAGCGGTAGTGACATCGACCCCGCCAATGAGCACGCGTTCCACGTCCGGGTCGGTGGACAGCTGCAGTTGAGCGTCCTTCACGGCCTGGCCGATCGCGGCGGCATCGTTCAGGTCGGTGCCGGCGGCCAAGACCGCGTAGGTCACTGCACGGTACATGGCCCCGGTATCGAGGTAGGCGGCCTGCAAAGTGCGGGCCACGGCCTTGGAGACCGAGGACTTCCCCGATCCCGAGGGACCATCGATGGCGACCACTAGCTTCTCGATGCGGCTCATTGCACTACCTTCCATCCCTTGTGGGTCAAAACGTCAATCAGTTCTTCGCGGCGTCCGGGGACCACGGATACATCCACCAAACCCACCTGGTGTCCGGCGGAGTGTTCCATGCGCAGATCCTCTAGGTTGATCCCGGCTTCACCAATGTCGGCCAGCAGCCCGGCGATTTGTCCGGGTTTGTCGTCCACCACGACGGTGATTTGGGCGAAGGCTTGGGGTGGCGCACCGTGCTTGCCCGGAATCCGCGCCTGTCCGGCGTTGCCTTCGGTCATGAGCTGGGACAAGTCCAGCAGGGCGCCGGGTTCGGCGGGATTTTCCAAAGTGGCGATCAACCGGTCAAGGTCTTCCTTCATCCCGGTCAGGATCGGGATGAGCGCCTTGGAGTTATGCGAGAAAATCTGAATCCAGAGTTTCTCATCGCTGGCTGCGATGCGGGTGGTGTCACGCAACCCGTTGCCGGCCAAACCCAGTTGGTGGGCGTCGGCGCTCAGTAGCCGGGAGGCGATCATCGAACTGGCGGCCTGCGGGAAATGGCTAATCAACGCCACCGCTTCGTCATGTTCGGTGACACCCATCCGGTGCATCACCGCACCCAGATCGATCGCCAGGGCTTCGGCGGTTTTTACCGCGCGAGCCGAACTTTCCGAATGCGCGCAGATCACCCAGGGCATCGAGGTGAATAGGGCACCGCGGGCGGCGGCCGGACCGGACTTTTCCCGTCCTGCCATCGGGTGGGTTCCCACATAGCGGGCCAGGGCGCTGGCATCCAGCCGGGCATCGGCGGCCAAGGCCTGCAGGATTGAACCCTTAACGCTGGCGATGTCCACCACTACCGCGTTCGGGTAGCTCAGCAACGCTTGGGCTACCAAGTTGGCGGTCACGTCTGGCGGAGCACCGATCACCACCAGTTCCGGGGCAATCGGGGTGTGCTCATCCAGTGCACTTCCGGCGCCGATGTCTTGGGCCACGCCTAGCGCGGTGGGTGAAATATCGTCCAAATAGACGTTCACACCCTTGGCACGCAGTCCTAAACCAACCGAGGTGCCCAGCAAGCCGGTGCCAATAATCAGCACCGGCCCGGCAAGATGCGAGGTGTTCATGGCCTAGAGCCCCACCATGGCCATCAGGTGGCCGACTTCCTGCTTACCCAGAGCGCGGATGGTGCCCTGCTTCTGGTCGCCCAGCTGGATTGGGCCGATGGAGACGCGCACTAGGCGCTGCACCGGGTGGCCCACGGCGTCGAACATGCGGCGCACAATCCGGTTACGTCCGGAGTGCAGCGTGACCTCAACCATCACCTTGGTGGGGGTCATGTCGATAATGCGGAATTCATCCACCGAAGCCCAGCCGTCTTCCAGCTTCACACCTTCGCGCAGCTTATTGCTCACGCCCTTGGCCAGTGGTCCGTCGACTTGTACCAAGTAGGTTTTGGGGACCTCGTACTTCGGGTGTTGCAGGCGGTTGGCCAGCTCCCCGTCATTGGTCAGGATCAGCAGACCCTCGGTCTTGTAGTCCAGCCGGCCCACGTGGAAGAGGCGCTGCTGGCTGTGCTCGTTCTTGAAGTAGTCGCTGATGGTGCGGCGGCCCTCGGGGTCATCCATGGTGGAGACCACGTGCTTGGGCTTGTTGAATACGTAGTACTTGTTGGCGTTGTTCACCTGCACACGCATGCCATCTACGTGAATGATGTCTTTGTCCGGGTTCACCCGAGCGCCCAGCTCGACCACCAGTTCCCCGTTGACCTCAACGCGTCCTTCGGTGATCATGTCCTCGCAGGCACGCCGCGAGGCGACCCCGGCGTTGGCCATCACCTTTTGCAGCCGGATGCCCTCGGTGGACTCTCCGGTAGCGGCACGTTTATTTTGCGATTCCACACGGGCCGCGGCACGGGCACGCTGGGTGGGGCGGGCGTAGTCGCCCTTGATGTTGCGGTTGTACGGATCCTTGCCGTAGGCGCGCTCGGAGTTTTTCCGGGGTGCTGCCGAGTCGGACTTGTTGCGGCCGGCGGCCGACTTACGCCCGGAGGCTGCTGCACCGGATCGGGGCTGGTGACCGCGCGAATTGCGGGGGGTCGATGAACCCTTGCTCATGTTATTGCTTCCCTTTGCTGTTACGTTTCACGTGTGTGCCTGCCACTGTGTTGGTGGTGCACCGCGACCTGTTGGTAACCGCACACCGGCGTCCACCTAGTCGTCGAGAATTGCCGAATCCAGCGATTCGAGGTCTGCAACACCGGGCAGATGTGGAGACAACGGGGGCAATTCCTCCACAGAGGACAGCCCCATGCGTTCCAGAAAGTACTCGGTGGTCTGGTACAGCGTCGCCCCGCCGTCACCCAAATCCGGGTACGCACTGATCAATCCACGGTTCAGTAGTGTACGCACCACTGAATCGACGTTGACTCCTCGAATCGCCGATATCCGTCCACGCGAGACAGGCTGTCGGTAGGCGATGACAGCCAGGGTTTCCAGGGCAGCCTGCGAAAGGCGTGCTGTTTGCCCGTCGAGTACATATTGGGAGACGAAATCGGCATAATCGGCCCGCGTGTACAAACGCCACCCCGAGGCGACGCGTCGAAGTTCGAATCCACGCGGACGATCCTTACTATCATACTCGCTTGCCAGCCGCTGAAGTGCCTGAGTGATACGGATCTCCTCAACCTCGAAGATCTGCGCTAAACGGGCCGCTGACACGGGCTGATCCGCAACCAGCAAGACCGCTTCAAGTCCCGAATCCAGTCCCCCGGGTAGCTGCTCAATGCGTGGGATCTCATCAATGATTCGAATCACCCCCTCGGTTCGCCGGCTCCAGCTCGGCGCCCTCCAGAGCTTGGGGCGGGTGCTGGGTGGCCGAGGCATCATAGTCATCATCCAGCGCATCGGTATCCAGCTGGGCGCTTTGGCTCATACTCACCTGTAGCGGGCCCAAGGGTTCGGGTTGTTCGAAGGTGATGACCTTTTGCCGGAACATTTCCAGTAGCGCTAAGAAACGCACCACCACCACCAGTTGCGATTCGGCGTCTTTGACCAGGGCCGCAAAGTCTAAGCTGCCGTGTTTGCTGAGCATCTGATGTAGGGTCAGCGCCTCCTCGGCGATGGTGACATTGGCCCCGTGGAGATGCCCCAGACCCACCTCGGTGACCGGTTCGGGTTTCGGTTCCAAGGCTTTGCGGGCGATGGTCGCGAACTGTTCTGGGCTGATGCTAAAAACCAGTTCGGGTAGCAGTGCGGCGAATTGTGGTTCGAGGGACACTTCGCGCGGGACGCGGGCGGACTCGGCGTCATAGTTGCTGCCCAAAATATTGGCGGCTTCTTTGAAAGCTTTGTACTGCAACAGGCGGGCGAAAAGTAAGTCCCGGGATTCCAGTAGTTCGAAATCTTCATCATCGGCCAGCTCGCCGCGCGGTAAGAGCCGGGCGGCCTTCAGATCCAGCAGGGTGGAGGCGACCACCAGAAATTCGGTGGTTTCATCCAAAACTTTCAGTCCGTCACCACCGCGTTCCTGCAGTGCGCGCAAATAGGCAATGAATTCGTCGGTGACCTCGGCGAGCGCCACCTCGGTAATATCCAGCTCGCGGGCGGTGATCAGGTGCAACAGCACATCAAAGGGGCCGTTGAAATTGTCCAACTCCAGATGAAACTTGTGCGTGGACGCATCCGCCGGCGGCAATTCGTCACTGGCAGCCGGGCTGGTGACGGTGCTGGTCATTACGGGGCGCCGCCACGGTAGATCAGTTCCTTAGCTAGGCTGCGATAGGCCTCGGCTCCGGGGTGGTTGCTGGCGTAACTGGTGATCGGTTCGGCGGCCACGTTCGCGTCAGCGAATTTGATGGTGCGCTTGATGACCGTTTCAAAGAGCTTGTCCCCGAAGGCTTCATCCAGCCGGCCGATGACCTCACGGCTGTGCAGGGTGCGTGCATCGTACATGGTGGCTAGAACGCCGTCGACCTCCAGCATCTGATTCAGCCGGTCCTTGACCTTGTCGATGGTTTCCATCAGGAGGGCCACCGCGCGTAGCGCAAAGAATTCGGCGGTCAACGGGATGATCACCCCGTGGGCGGCGGTGAGCGCGTTGATGGTCAGCAGTCCCAGCGAGGGCTGGCAGTCGATGAGCACCACGTCGTAGTCGTCGATCACTTCGCGCAAGGCACGTTCCAGGGCTTGTTCCCGAGCAACCTCGTTGACCAGCTGCACTTCGGCGGCCGAGAGGTCGATGTTGGCTGGTAGCAGGTCGATGTTGGCTACGTCGGTGGAGCGAATCGCGTCGCGGATCCCGGTGTTGCGTTCCATCAGCACGTTGTAGACGGTGACATCCAGTTCGTGCGGGTTCATTCCGAAACCTGCGGAGAGTGCGCCCTGTGGGTCGAAATCTACCAAGAGCACCTTCCGGCCGTATTCGGCCAGTGCTGCGGCAAGGTTGATGGTGGAGGTGGTTTTACCAACCCCACCCTTTTGATTGACCATCGCGATCACCCGGGCCGGGCCGTGCGAAGGCAACGGTTGTGGTTCGGGAAATTCGGTCAGTGGCTTGCCGGTGGGACCCAGCGGTTTGGGGTCCTTGAGCATACCGGCTCCGCGAATTTTGCTGCCCTGTTCCTCGGTCACGATTGGTGAACCACACTTCCCATTCGGATCGGTCATTTCCTTAGTAACAGGTTATCGGCCACACCCGACCAAACCGGGCAATTCGCCCCGATTCTCGGCGAGCCTTTACCTTGAACCTTAACTCAAATGTTGTATGCGAGCTGGATGCCCGAACTCACCGTGCAGCGCGCTGTCGTTGAGCTCAGTATGGCGCGTTAAGAGTTCACGGGGTTGACGGGATCAGCGGCCAGCTTTCCCAAGCCCCGGTAGCACCTGTGCATCCAGTAAGGAACGCCGAGCCGGGCTTCTGGTCTTGGCACTGAGTGTGACCATAGAAAAATCCGTGACCCGAGGAGTTCTCGGATCACGGATTTTCGCAATTAATCACCGGGGGCAAGCCGCCGGTTCAGACGTTCTAGTGTCCGTCAGGGTTCAGGCTGGTTTCGTCGAAGGGACGGCTGCCGGAGAGCACGGCACGTGCCTGCTCGCTGTCCAGTTCCCCGGTCCACTTACCGATCAGGAAGGTCGCTACTGCGTTACCGGTGAAGTTGGTTAGCGCGCGGGCCTCGGACATGAACTTATCGATACCCACGATAACCCCCATCCCGCCCAGCAATTCCGGCTTATGCGCCTGCAGGCCTGCGGCCAAGGTGGCCAAGCCTGCGCCAGTGACACCGGCGGCGCCCTTGGAAGCGATGATCATAAAGACCAGCAGACCAATCTGCTGTCCAATGCTCATTGGCATATCCATGGCGGTGGAAATAAACAGGGCCGACATGGTCAGGTAGATGGCGGTGCCGTCCAAGTTGAAGGAGTACCCGGTTGGCACGGTAATACCTACCACCGGCTTCGAAACTCCGGCGTGCTCCATTTTCGCAATCAGGCGTGGCAGAGCCGACTCGGAGGACGAGGTGGAGAAGATCAGCAGGTATTCGCGGGCCAGGTACTTCAGCATCTGGAAAATGTTCAGGCCGGTCACCAGACGCAGCATCGTCCCCAACACGACGACGATGAAGAGAACGCAGGTCAGGTAGAAGGCTCCCATCAAGATTGCCATCGAACCAATGGCGGCCCAACCGGTGGCACCAACCACCGCGGCAATGGCGCCGAAGGCGCCGATCGGGGCGATCCACATAATCATCATCATGATGCGGAAGACCACCAGCTGAATGGCTTTGATCCCGTTGAGGACCGGTTCACCGGCTTTACCCATCCCCTGCAAGGCGAACCCGACAATGATGGCAAGCACCAGGGTTGGCAGGACCGGAATGTCCTTGGGGATCATGCCCAGCAGGAAGGCAACGGTGGCGTTTTCTTCGGCGGCGGCTGCAGGATCATATGGCTTGAGTTCTAGACCTTCGCCCGGGTGAATCAGGTTACCGACCACTAGACCAATAGCCAGTGCGAAGGTGGACATCGCCAGGAAGTAGATCATGGCCAGCCCGCCGACCTTGCCCACGGTGGCCGCTTTGGCAATCGAACCAATGCCAAGGACAATGGTGCAGAAGATCACTGGGGCGATGATCATCTTGATCAGGGCCACGAATCCGGTACCTAACGGCTTCAGGGCCTTGCCCAACTCGGGGAAGATCAACCCGACTGCCGCACCGAGGATTACCGAGGCGATAACCATAATGTAAAGCCAGTGAGTTCGGTCTTTTTTCGGGGCGGGGGCTTGTTCCTGCCCGCCGGAACCGCTCGCGGCGGTTTGTTCGATGACAGCCATGGTGTCCTTCCAAAAATTCGGCATCCGAGGATCGTTTAGTCCAACGCTCCCCGATACAGTGCCTGTGCTTCCCACAACGCTGGGGTTCGTCTGGTATCTATGGTGCGCG
Organism: Glutamicibacter uratoxydans; assembly: GCF_050753455.1. Classification (GTDB taxonomy): domain Bacteria; phylum Actinomycetota; class Actinomycetes; order Actinomycetales; family Micrococcaceae; genus Glutamicibacter; species Glutamicibacter uratoxydans_A. The sequence goes on along the minus strand of NZ_CP192736.1, from coordinate 1,144,653 downwards.
GTAAAGTGAGCGACATCTCCATTGCGTTCATATTGTTCACACGCCATTTTCTGTAAGGAGTAAAGGCCCATGTCGGCACCCGGAGTCAGCTCGGTGGCCAACGAGACCCCGACCCCACTAACCCGTGAGGCTTTTTCCTTCGCGGCACGAATTTTTGCCGCCCAAATGCTGGTGGTGCTTCTGGTGGTGGCTGGGATGGCTTATTCCACCTACCTGCAGCAATCACAGATTGTGCTCGATGTACGCCAATCCACCGTCAGCACGGTGGCCACCACTTTGGCCAATGATCCCTTTGTTCGAAGCTCCCTGCGTGAGGCGGATCCGAGCGTGGACCTGCAGCCGTACGCTCAGGACATTTTGCAGCATGCCGAAAGCATTGACTTCATCACGATCATGACCCCAGACACCGTGCGGGTGACGCACCCGGATCCTGAAGAGATCGGGCAGATCTATTCGGGTTCGACCGCCGAAGCGCTGGCCGGGAAGATTCATAACGAGCAGGCCGTGGGAACCCTGGGCTTATCGGTGCGCACCATCGCCCCGGTGTTAGATGATGATGGCACCGTCTTGGGCATGGTGGCGGTCGGCATCACGATGCAGAACCTGCAGTTGCTTTTCCGTGAACAGTTGCCGCAGATCCTGATTGTCTCCACGGTGGTGCTGGCCTTTGCCGCGTTTACCTCGTGGTCTTTTTCGCGTTATGTCCAACGCGCCACGCTCGGGTTTGGTCCGCATGGGCTACGCCGGCTCTACGCCTTTTACTTTTCCGCCTTGCATTCGGTGCGTGAAGGGCTGGTGTTGTTGGATCGGCAGCAGCGGATCGTGCTCTATAACGCCGAAGCAGCCCGGCTTTTAGGGCTGCCGGCGAAAGTTCCGGAGGCCGGGCTGGATTTAGATGCAGTGGATCTGCCACAGACCCTGCGCGAGCTCATGCTGAGTTCGCGGGCGGCACGCGATGAGATCCATCTGGGTGAGACTACGGTATTGGCGGTCTCGCAGTCCCAGGCTCGACTCTCGGGCACCCAATTGCCTGGGCGTAAAGCGTTGCCGCTACGTTGGCTGGGCGTGCAACCTCCGACCGGGCAGGTGTTGACGCTGCGTGACCTGACCGAGGTGCAGGAATTGACCGGTGAGGTGCAGTCCTTGAAAACCTTTTCCACCGCCCTACGCGCGCAAACCCACGAACATGCCAATCGCTTGCATACCATCGCGACCTTGATCGAGAACGGGCAAACCGAAAAGGCTTTGGCCTTCGCCGTGGATGACCGCCAGAATTCCCAAGCCTTAACCGATGCGCTCGTCCGTAATATCGACGATGTGTACTTGGCCAGCCTGTTGGTGGCCAAAGCCGCTCAGGCACACGAACGTGGGATTCAGCTACACATCGCCGCCGAAGGCGTGGTACGGCCCGATACCTTTCAAGCCACCGACATTGTCACCATCGTGGGAAACCTGCTGGATAACGCCATGGATGTGTCGGTAGGTACCGAAGAGGCCACGGTCTGGGTGGAGGTGACGGCCTTAGACGATGCGGTGATGATCTCGGTGGCCGACTCGGGTCCGGGGATCGAACCGGAATTCATCGAGAATCTGATGCGTTTCGGGGTCAGTACGAAAAACGGTACGCAGCCGCGCGGGCTGGGACTGGCTTTGGTTCAGCAGGCGGTCACCAGGTTACATGGAACAATGTCGGTAGATAATGATGCCGGGGCCATCTTTACGGTGACATTGCCAGTGGCCGGTCCCGCCGGTGTCGAGAACTCATCCGGGGAGGTTTGATGAGCACCGCACAGCACGGCGCAACCTTCAAGGTCCTAGTCGTCGATGATGAACCGGAAACCGCGCGTGCCCATGCCACCTACGTCAATCGTGTTCCCGGGTTCAGTGCCGGTGCGATCGTCTGGGATGGGCAAAGCGCCTTGCAGTTACTGTCAGCAGCCGAGGCCGAGGGTGACCCCTTTGATCTGGTGCTGTTGGATATGACTTTGCCGGACCTGCATGGGATCGATGTGGCCCGGCGGATCCGTGGACGCGGGCTGACGCTGGATATTATCGCGATTACCGCGGTGCGAGATCTTGCTGTGGTGCGCTCAGCGGTGGCCACCGGCATCACCCAATACCTCATCAAACCATTTAGCTTCGCGGCCTTTAGCGAGAAATTGGAGAACCACCGGCTGTTTATCGACAGTATGCGTTCGGCCGGCGGGGCTACCTCCCAAGCCGCACTGGACAGTGCCTTCGCCAAGTTGCGCAGCACCGGGGTTGCCGCCGAGCTTCCCAAGGGGCTGATTATCGAGCGCCTAGAACAGATTCGCGCGCATCTTGCAGCTGAAGCGCAATGCGCATTTTCTGCCACCGAGCTGGCCGAGGAACTGGGGATGTCCCGGGTCACCGCCAGACGCTATTTAGAACATCTGGTCGATGCGAACATGGCGGAGAAACAACCGCGTAGCGGCACCCGTGGCCGCCCGGAATACGAGTATCGTGCCGCGCAGAGGTAATTGCACCTCACCCAAGCTCGCGTTCGCAGCTGCCCGTCAGGGATAGCTACCCGTCGACCATGCCTCACCTACTAGTAATATCTAAAACCTCTCAATGGTGGGCAAATAAGTATTTCTGTTATCTAAGTCTCGCGACTATGTTGGCTAGGTAACATCCGCCCAACTTTTGAGGAATACATCGTGTCGCAAGATGTACAGCATCGGCCAACGGGCCAAGCCGCTCCCGCCACAGCGGGTAGCGGCCAGCCGCTAGCCGGTCAGGCTCGCTCGAAGAGTAAATTTATCTCCCTGCTGGCAGGACCACTGGCCGGCCTGATCATCTTCCTGCTGCTACCGGACACCCTCGGTTTTGCCGGGCAGGCGGTTGCCGGTTGCGCAACATGGATGGCCATCTGGTGGGTCACCGAGGCCGCGCCGATCCCCGTCACTTCGTTGTTGCCACTAGTGTTATTCCCGCTGTTCGGGATGGACAGCATGACCAATGTCGCCGCCCCGTATGCCAACCCGGTGGTCTTCCTCGTGATGGGTGGTGTCATTCTGGGTTTGGCTACGGAGAAGAGCCAGTTGCATCTGCGCATCGCACTGATGACTATTCGGGCGATCGGCACCAAGCCGGATCAGATCGTTTTCGGTTTGATGCTGGCCTCGGCCCTCATTTCCATGTGGGTCTCGAACACCGCCACCGCTGTAATTATGGTGCCAATCGGTGTCTCGATCCTGCAGCTGGTGCGCAATATCGATCCAGACGCCGTGGATAAGAAATTCGCCGCGGCCATGATGCTGGGCATCGCCTACGCGGTGACGATGGGCTCGATGGCAACCATTATTGGGCAGCCGCCGATGGCCTTAATGGTCGCCTACTTGCAATCAGAGCTCGGTTACACGATGCCTTTCGGTCGCTGGATGCTGGTCGGTATCCCGATGGCCGCGGTGCTATTGGTTGTCGGCTGGCTGGTGCTGACCAAGCTGGTCTTCCGCACGAAGCTCAAGAGCATCCCCGGCGGACGCGAGATGATCCGCAACGAGCTGGCTTCCTTGGGGTCAATGTCCTCGGCTGAACGCCGCATCGGATCAATCTTCCTAGTCGCCATTTTTTGCTGGGTCGCTTTGCCCTTCCTCGCCAAGATTTCGATCGTCGAACAGACTCTTCCGTTCCTTGCGAACATTTCGGACACTCAGGTAGCTATAGGGGCGGCCATCGCATGCTTCCTGGTACCTTCGGGTAAGTCCGCCGGTCCCTTGCTGAAATGGGAAGCCGCCAAGGAAATTCCTTGGGGCCTGCTCCTGCTCTTCGGTGGTGGCTTGTCGCTCTCGGCGATGTTCACCGTCACCGGACTCTCGCAGTGGATCGGTGATCAAGTGGGCGCGCTCACCGGACTACCGCCGCTGGCAATTCTCTTAGTGGCAGCGATCGTCGGGTTAGCGTTGACCGAGTTGACCAGTAATACAGCCACCGCGGCGGCCTTCTTCCCGATCATGGGAGCGGTTGCCGTGGGCGTGGGACTGGACCCAACGCTGATGATCATCGTGTTGACCCTTGCCGTGAGTTCGGCATACATGCTCCCGGTCGCTACCCCATCCAACGCGGTCGCTTTTGGATCCGGAGAAGTCAGCATCAAACAGATGGTACGCGCCGGCATCTGGCTGAACGTCGCCTCGCTGATTCTGATCGTCGTAGTAATCCACACCCTGTTGCCGTGGGCATTCGGTCTACACCTCTAATTTCGAGACTACACAAACCAAGACTCAAACCACCCCGGGCTCTCGTGAATTCACGAGAGCCCGGGGTGGCGCCGTTATGAGCGGATCCACGCCAGATCTTCCGGACTAGTTAGTCGTCCGCAGCAGTGGGATCAATTCATCGATCACTGAGGCATCTTCAATGGTCGACGGGATCTGAAACTCTTTCCCATCGGCGATCTGCCGCATAGTTTTACGCAAGATCTTGCCCGAGCGGGTCTTTGGAAGTGCAGCAACCACCGAAACTTCCCGGAAATCGGCCACCGCACCGATGTGCTCCCGCATCATCGCCACCAGTTCGCTGCGCAGTGTCACCTCGTCAATTTCCGCCCCGGACTTCAGCACCACGTAGCCCACCGGCCGTTGTCCCTTGAGCCGATCGTTGACACCGATCACGGCGCATTCAGCGACCGCCGGATGCGCCGAAAGTACCTGCTCCATAGCCCCCGTGGACAGCCGATGCCCCGACACGTTGATCACATCGTCGGTTCGACCCATCACAAAGAGGTAGCCGTCCTGATCGAAAAACCCCGAATCTCCGGTGAGGTAGAAACCTTCCAATTGGCTGAGATAGGTATCGATGAAACGTTGATCGTTACCCCACAAGGTGGTCAAGGCGCCCGGCGGTAGCGGCAATTGAATCACAATATTGCCTTCAATACCCTGCTCCACCGGCTCCCCCACCGCATCGCGGATCTGTACATTGAACCCTGGCACCGGGGTGGACGGAGAACCAGGTTTACGGTCCAGATCATCCAGCCCCAATGGATTGGCCGCGATGGGCCATCCCGATTCGGTTTGCCACCAGTTATCCACCACCGGGATATTGAGCAAGTTCGCCGCGTAATGGTAGGTATCAGGGTCGAGCCGTTCCCCGGCAACGAAGAGCGCACGCAGGCTCGACAGGTCATGGGACGCCCATAACTCGCCCTGTGGATCCGCCCTGCGAATCGCGCGCAGCGCCGTGGGTGCAGTAAACATCGTGGTGACCCGGTGCTGCTCGATGATCCTCCCAAAGACACCGGCGTCCGGGGTTCCCACGGGTTTGCCCTCATAGAGCACGGTGGTGGCCCCGGCCAACAGCGGCGCGTAGACGATATACGAGTGGCCCACCACCCAGCCGACATCACTGGCGGTAAACATGGTGTCACCGGGCCGCACATCGAAGATGGCCTTCATCGAATAGGTCAGCGCGGTCGCGTAGCCACCGGTATCACGCACCACGCCTTTGGGAGCGCCGGTAGTACCGGAGGTGTAAAGCACGTAAAGCGGGTGCGTGCTGGGCACCGGCACCGCGGCGGCAGCCGTCGCCCGAGAAGCCAGCTCATCCCAATCCGACCAAGTTTCCGGCCGCTGCGAATACTCGGCGAGCGCATGTTCGAAGCCTTCGCGGTGTGCCACGATCACGTCGCGCACACTGCCTTGCGAACGGTCCAAAGCTTCAGCCACCGCCGGAAGATATTCGATGCGACGGCTTGGTTCGATTCCGCCGCTGGCGGTGATCACTGCCACCGGGGTGGCATCGTCAATCCGGGAGGCGAGTTCTTTGGGCGCGAATCCGCCAAAAACCACCGAATGCACCGCGCCGAGCCGCGCACAGGCCAGCATCGCAACGACCGCCTGCGGGATCATTGGCAGATAAATCAGTACCCGGTCCCCCGTACTGACTCCGCGATCCCGAAGAACCCCGGCGAACTTTTCAACCTGCGCCAACAGTTCGGCGTAGGAGTATTTTTGGACCGTACCCAGCATTGCCGAATCATAGATTAACGCGGTCTGTTCCCCGCGGCCGGCCGCCACGTGTCGATCTAGTGCCGAGACCGTCAAGTTCAGCGTGCCATCGGGAAACCACGAATATAAGGGGGCCCGTGACTCGTCCAGCGCGGTCTGCGGAGGATTCTGCCACTGGACATCCGCGGAATTCGTGAGCCAGAATGCCGCGGGATCGTTGATCGCCGCCGCGTAGTTCTGCCGATACCCCTGTGTCATGCCTACTCCTCGGTTATTAGCCCTGCATTGCGTCACGGACGCAATGCGCTACCGTACCCGACAAGAAAAGCCTATGAGGTAAGTCACCACCTTTTCAAGGCTTTTGTATACATGAATTAAATGATTTGCGGCATTTTTTTGATTTTGCCCCAAATTTTTCATTCTATGTATACACTGAGGGTATGAGAGCCAGTGACAAAGCTTACGAGAGCCTGCGCCAAGACATTGTGTCTTGGCGGCTAGTTCCCGGCACCGTACTGGCCGAAGTGGAACAGTCCGCACGCTTGGGAGTTTCACGCACTCCGGTGCGTGAAGCGCTGGCGCGGTTAGTTGCCGACGGTTTAGCTATCCAGCAACGCGGGCGCGGGGTCGTTGTTTCCGAAGTGTCCCTCGATCACCTCACCGATTTATTCGACCTGCGTCGGGCTTTGGAGTGCGAAGCGGCGCGCTTGGCTTGTCACAGTCAGCGGGCAGCGGAGTTTACCGAACTTGCTGAACTTTTTGCCGCGGCAGCCAGCACTACGGATCTGGAACAGCGTGCCGAAGAGTATTACCACCTCGTGGCCCGTCTTGATGAGCTCACCGATCTGGCGGCGAATAACAGCTACCTAGCCAGTGCGCTGCGCAGTCTACGGGTACACCTGCAGCGGGTCCGGCGGCTCGCCAAGGATCACCCGGCCCGGCTAGCGTCCTCCGCGAACGAACACGCGCAGATTGCACAAGCCATTGCCCGCGGGGATGCGACACTAGCGCAAGCTGCCGTGACCTTGCATCTACATCAGTCTTTTCAACACATCACCAAGTACGCCACCGAATTGAAAGGCACCAATGATTAATCACCCAGTACGCGTCTACCGTTCCGAAGAGAATCTAGCTCGCGAAGACCAGCTGGCACACAAGATTGCCAAGGTTGCCACCGACCCGGTGGAGCTCACCGAAGAAGTCAAAGACATGATCATCAACCGGATCATCGATAACGCCTCGGTGGCGGTCGCTTCCCTGAACCGTGGCCCGATCGTCGCAGCTCGGGCGCAGGCACTTACCCACGCCCCATCCACCGGCGGCAGCGGTGCCTCGGTATTCGGTATTCAGGAGAAGGTCTCCCCCGAGTGGGCGGCCTGGGCCAACGGTGTGGCGGTGCGTGAACTGGACTATCACGACACCTTCCTCGCTGCCGATTACTCACACCCCGGCGATAATATTCCGCCCATTCTTGCCGTCGCCCAGCACACCGGTGCCTCGGGTAAGGACCTGTTGCGCGGCATTGCCACCGGGTATGAAATCCAAGTAAATCTGGTCAAGGCTATCTGCCTCCACAAGCACAAGATCGACCACGTAGCTCACTTGGGTCCTTCGGCCGCTGCCGGCATCGGCACCCTCCTGGGTCTCGATGTCGAAACCATCTTCCAGGCCGTTGGGCAGGGATTGCATACCACCACCGCCACCCGCCAGTCGCGTAAGGGCGAAATCTCCACATGGAAGGCCCATGCCCCGGCTTTCGCTGGCAAGATGGCCGTCGAGGCCGCCGACCGCGCGATGCGCGGACAGACCTCCCCCGTGCCAATCTACGAAGGCGAAGACGGTGTCATCGCTTGGATGCTCGACGGCAAGGATGCCGCCTATGAGGTCCCGCTACCGGAAGCTGGTGAAGCCAAGCGCGCCATCTTGGACACCTACACCAAGGAGCATTCGGCCGAATACCAGGCTCAGGCCTGGATCGACCTGGCTCGCAAGCTACACGGCGAGCACCCAGAAGCCACGGATCCGAAGAATGTGAAGTCGGTGCTGATCAAGACCAGCCACCACACCCACTATGTCATTGGCTCCGGTGCGAACGATCCACAGAAATACGATCCGACCGCCAGCCGCGAGACACTAGACCACTCGATCCCGTACATCTTCACCGTCGCCTTGCAGGACGGCGCGTGGCACCACGTGGATTCCTACGCCCCAGAGCGTGCCGGCCGTGCGGACACCGTCGAGCTGTGGCAGAAGGTCACTACCGAGGAAGATCAGGAGTGGACTCGCCGCTACCACTCGCTGGATATCAGCGAAAAGGCGTTCGGTGGCTCAGTGGAGATCACCCTGAACGATGGAACCGTCATCACCGATGAAATCGCTGTTGCTGACGCTCACCCCTTGGGCGCCCGTCCCTTCGCTCGCGAGCAGTACATCAACAAATTCCGCACTCTGGCCGCCGGCCTCGTTGCGGAAGAGGAAATCGAGCGTTTCATCGCAGCCGCCGAAAACGTGGAGAATCTTGGTGCCGGGGAGCTGGATCAGCTCAATATTCTGGCTGCCCCTGGGGTCATTGACGCAGCACAGGCACCGAAGGGTCTGTTCTAATGCTGTATTCGACCCGTACCCCCGCGCAGAAGCGCATTGACCTGCGCGAAATGCTTGTTCCAGGTGCAGCACGCCAGTTCCCGGGAGCTTTCAACCCGCTATCGGCGAAACTCATCAGTGAAAAAGGTTTCGACGGCATCTACATTTCTGGTGCCGTGTTGGCCAACGAATTAGGGCTTCCCGATATCGGTTTGACTTCCTTAACAGAGGTAGCCACCCGGGCCGGGCAGATCGCTCGAATGACCGACCTGCCGGCCATCGTGGACGCGGATACCGGATTTGGTGAGCCGATGAACGTGGCTCGCACGATCCAAGAGCTGGAATATGCTGGGCTGGCCGGATGCCATATCGAGGACCAGTTCAATCCGAAGCGGTGCGGCCACTTGGATGGAAAGAATGTGGTGGATACCGACACCATGCTCAAACGCATTGCAGCCGCGGCCGATGCCCGCATCGACGAGAATTTCTTGATCATGGCACGTACGGACATTCGTGCCGTGGAAGGTCTGGATTCGGCAATCGACCGGGCCAAGGCCATGGTTGATGCTGGCGCCGATGCGATTTTCCCCGAGGCGATGAAGGATGTCTCGGAGTTTGAGGCAGTCTGCAACGCGGTCAATGTTCCGGTGCTGGCCAATATGACGGAGTTCGGCAAGTCCGAGTTGTTTAGCCGTCAGCAGCTGGCCGATGCCGGGGTGGCAGTGATCATTTATCCGGTCACCTTGTTGCGTAGTGCGATGGGAGCCGCCGAACGGGTCCTCGACGCAATTAGCGAAGACGGTACACAGCAGCGTGAAGTGGATAACATGTTAACTAGGTCACGCCTCTATGAGCTGGTTGACTATGAAGCGTACAACCGCTTCGACACCGGAATTTTCAATTTTCAGGTGCCGACCTTGGACATCGGAACAAACAACGCCAATCTGTAGCCCTGACAGGAGTTAGACAATGACGACTACCGACGAGATCAAAAAGGGCCTAGCCGGAGTCGTGGTGGATTACACCGCGATTTCGAAGGTGAACCCTGAGACGAATTCGCTGCTCTACCGCGGCTACCCGGTTCAGGACTTAGCGGCACAGAAATCCTTTGAAGAAGTGGCCCTGCTGCTGTGGACTGGTGAGTTACCCAGTGAAAGTGAACTCACTGAATTTACCGCCTACGAGCGGGCTAACCGCAACCTTGATGAGCGTATCAAGGCCGCGATTGACCTCATGCCAACCGACTGCCACCCGATGGATGTGGGACGCACCGCGGTTTCGGTGCTTGGGGCTAATAACCCGCTCGCCGAGGACTCTTCACCGGAAGCCGAGCTGCGCAAGGCTAAGGAACTGTTTGCGGCCTTCCCCGCAGTAGTGGCTTACGATCAGCGACGCCGACGCGGGCTAGACGTGGTGGAAGCCCGCGATGACCTCGATTATTCGCAGAACTTTTTGTGGATGACCTTCGGTGAAGAGGCCGCGCCGGAAGTTGTCGATGCTTTTCGGGTGTCCATGGTGCTCTACGCTGAACACTCCTTCAACGCCTCAACGTTCACCGCCCGCGTGATCACCTCGACCTTGTCCGATTTACATTCGGCAGTGACCGGAGCCATCGGCGCGTTGAAGGGGCCACTACACGGTGGCGCCAACGAAGCGGTCATGCACACCTTCGATGAGATCGGGATCGATAAGAACGAATCCCGGGACCAAGCCGCCGCACGAGCCAAAGCCTGGATGGAGGAAGCCTTGGCCGCGAAGAAGAAGGTCATGGGCTTCGGACACCGTGTCTACAAGAACGGTGATAGCCGTGTGCCAACCATGAAAGCCGCGCTGGACCGAATGATTGAGCACTACGGTCGTTCGGAAATGCTCGGACTCTATGACGGGTTGGAAGCTGCGATGGATGAGGCCAAAGCCATCAAGCCAAACCTCGACTATCCGGCAGGACCGACCTACCATCTGATGGGCTTCGACACGGAGATGTTCACCCCGTTGTTCATCGCTTCACGGATCACTGGCTGGACCAGCCACATTATGGAGCAGCGTGCCTCGAATTCCTTGATTCGTCCGCTGTCTGCATATAACGGTCCGGAGCAACGAGCACTCTAATGTCTCTTCTCGCCGCTGGCGAGATTCGGTCGATTCCGGCCGGATCTCGCCAGCGGTCGTTAAGCTGCCTCTAGCCTGTGACGTGTCACCAGGTGATCATGAAAACGGTGCAAGATAACTCGGATGCAGGTTTCAAGCCCAAAATTCGTAGTTCAGTGAGTCCACCGACACATTATCCGTAGCCATGGTGATGGTGGCCGTGAAGCGTTGGCCATCCAATATTTTTCTCAACCAGCTTTGCGCATCCTGCCACATCTGTGCCACGGGCAGTCCCGTGCTGGGGTACCAAGCGATCTGCAGTTCTCGGCTATCACGGGCTTCGCCTGTACTGCGTTGACTCAGGAAAACCTGGCAGTCCATATCGGATTTGGGGCTTGCGGGGAATCGAAAGAGCAAGGTGGCCCGCAACTCTGCTGCCGCGGGGTCAACCCGCACCGAGGTTTCTTCGGCCAATTCGCGTACCGCGGCCTGAAGCGCGCTTTCCCCGGGTTCGATCTTGCCACCCGGAGCCACGATATTTCCCGCCCCGAACCCGGTGAGTTTCCGTCCGAGGAGTAATTCGGAACCGCTCGGACCTTCGCGCAGAACCAGCATTAACACCACCGGTGTCGGCGTGCTTTGCCACATATCTGTCATTTGCTCCTCCAGTGATGAACCCGGGTGTTCACGCGTGAAATAGTGTTCAGTATGCTCCGGAAACTAGTGCACCCGGGGGTGCGCTCCCAGGTAGGCTTCGCGTAAGGCGTCCACTGTCACCTTGGTATAAATCTGTGTCGTGGTGACCGAGGCATGGCCCAGTAGTTCTTGGACGACACGCACATCGGCGCCGCCTTCCAGCAGGTGCGTAGCGAAGGAATGCCGCAAGGTGTGCGGAGAGATCTCAACGCCCAGTTCGGCTTGTTCCGCGGCTTTGTTCAGAATCATCCATACTGCTTGACGAGAAATCCGGCCGCCGCGCTGATTAAGAAAGAGCGCTGGGTTACCTTTACCCTTAGCCGCCATCCCGGGTCGGGCTCGCACCAGATACTCGTTGAGGGCCTTGCGTGCATAGGATCCCAAGGGAACGACTCGTTCCTTCGAGCCTTTCCCGAACAATCGCACCACGGATTCACCATCATCGAGTGCAGCAAAATGGACGTCATCCACATCCAAGTCAATCACTTCGGAGATGCGTGCGCCGGTGGAGTACAGAAATTCCAGCATGGCCCGGTCCCGGAGCCCCGCTGGATGATGCGTAGGGATAGATTCAAGCAACGCGGTGACTTCGGCGATACTAATGGCTTTAGGAAGCGAGTTACCGAAGCTGGGTGGCTGGATGTCCCGCGCCGGGTTCGGGATACACAAAGATTCCAATTCCCAGAACTTATGTAGCTGACGAACTGCCACAGTATGTCGAGCCACTGAGCGAGCCGCTAAACCGGGTGTTTCGGCGGTCCCGCGGGCCAGCGTTTCGAGGTAGGTCCCCACATGTTCGGCGCTAATGCCCTGTGGGGTGTTCACTCCGGCTTGCCCCAAGGCGGTGCCGTAGCGCGAAAGATCACGGCGGTAGGCGGCCAAGGTGTTCGCCGACAGGCCACGTTCCAAGGACAGGTGCTGCAAATACCGGTCGATGGCTCGTTTCAGGTCAACTGGGATGTCGTGTTCGCTGCGTTGTGGCACGAGATTTTTCCACTACCCCGAGCGCAGGCCCGGATGAGCTTCGAAGGGCGCGTCGGCCTCACGCAGCTGCGCGAAGCCTTGGGCTTTGGCGGCCTGAGTCGCCAGAATCCCGACCACCGCCGAGGGATTGTGGATTCGCCCGGTAAGCACCGCATTGACGGCTTGGTCCAAAGGCACCCAGCCGAATTTCATTTCAGCTTCCTCTTCGGTCCGTTCGTGCCGTTCGGTGGGTGGAACAAGTGCGCTGTTGCGAGCCAAGAAGATTCGCATGGCTTCGGAGGAAGATCCCGGTGAGAGGAAGAAGTCGGTGAGTACCGCCCAGTCTTCAGCTCGGCGGTCTGCTTCTTCCCAGAGTTCACGTTTGGCAGCATCCAACGGTGCTTCCCCGGCGACATCTAGTAGCCCAGCCGGGAGCTCCCAGAGTGTCATGCCGACCGGATGGCGGTATTGGTTTACTAACAAAATTCGGTCGGTTTCGTCTAAGACGACCACGGCGACTGCGCCGGGATGAGCAACGAAGTCTCGGGCAATCCGTGGACCATCGCTGGCCAGCTCGACTTCCTCATGGACCACATTCCAAATCCGGCCATCATAAACGGTTTCGGAAGACACCACATTTCGCGCAGAGAATTCGTCGGTGGGATATAGATTCTGGTCCACGGCGGTTATCCTTCCGAAGGTAGGGAGCAAAAGGTTAAACCAGCATGGGACCGGTGCCGCGACAAGTGCCGTGGTACCGGCCCCATGGCTGGTGTGCTTGAGCGTTAGTTACCGCGTTTGGCCAGAGCAGCGGCTATCAGGCCACTAAACAAGGCATGCGGACGTGTTGGTCGGCTGGAGAGCTCCGGGTGAGCCTGAGTCGAGACGTAGTACGGGTGGACGTCCTTTGACAGCTCCACGAACTCAACCAGAGTGCCGTCCGGAGAGGTTCCGGAAAAAACCAAACCGGCTTCTTCCAGCTGCTTCCGGTAGGCGTTGTTGACCTCGTAGCGGTGACGGTGACGTTCGGATACCTCGGTGGCACCGTAAGTCTCAGCAACGACCGAACCGTCCAGTAGGGTGGCCGGGTAAAGGCCCAAGCGCATGGTTCCGCCCAGATCTCCCTGACCGTCCACAATTGCCAGCTGTTCTTCCATGGTCGCGATCACCGGGGTGGTGGTCTCTGGATCGAACTCGGTCGAGGAGGCATCGGCCAATCCGGCGACATTGCGCGCGTACTCGATAACCATCGACTGCAAACCTAGGCACAAGCCGAGGGTTGGAATCTGCTTTTCCCGGGCGAACTTCAAAGCGCCCAGTTTGCCTTCCAACCCACGGATACCGAATCCGCCAGGAACACAGATGGCATCGACATCGGCCAATGCTTTGGAAGCCCCTGCCTCGGTTGCGCAATCATCGGCAGGTACCCAACGCAGGTTAACCTTGGCGTTGTTGGCGAAGCCGCCGGCCTTCAGCGCTTCAGTGACCGACAGGTAAGCATCTGGCAGATCCACATACTTGCCTACCAGTGCCACGGTCAGCTGGTGTGCGGGGTTGTTGACGACCTGCAGTAAACGATCCCAGTCTTCCCAATCAACATCACGGAACTTCAGGTCCAGGGTCTGCACAATGTATGCGTCCAAGCCCTGGGCGTGGATGATCTTAGGAACTTCGTAAATGCTTGCTGCATCTGCGCAGTTGATAACGGCTTCGGTGTCCACATCGCAGGTGCGGCCAAGCTTGGCGCGCATCTCATCAGGGATGGGGCGGTCGGAGCGGATAACTAATGAATCGGGCTGGATACCGATCGAGCGCAAAGCCGCCACCGAATGCTGGGTGGGCTTGGTCTTCAGTTCCTGGCTTGGGCCGATGTACGGAACCAAGGACACGTGGACGAAGAAGGCGTTCTTTCGACCGATGTCCTGGCGAACCTGGCGAGCCGATTCGAGGAAGGGCTGAGATTCGATATCGCCCACGGTGCCACCGATTTCGGTGATGATCACATCTGGCGCGCTCTTGCCCTCGCCTGGCTCGATGGCCGGCAAACGCATGCGACGCTTGATTTCGTCGGTGATGTGCGGGATGACCTGTACGGTGTCCCCGAGGTATTCACCGCGACGTTCGCGTTCAAGAACGGTGGAGTACACCTGTCCGGTCGTAACGTTGGCGCTACCGGGGAGGTTTTCGTCCAGAAAACGCTCGTAGTGCCCAATGTCCAGATCGGTTTCTGCCCCATCGTCGGTGACGAAAACTTCACCGTGCTGGAAGGGGTTCATCGTACCTGGATCGACGTTCAGGTAGGGATCGAGCTTCTGCATGGTCACAGACAGACCACGAGCCCGAAGTAGATGTCCAAGGCTGGATGCCGTTAGCCCCTTACCTAAGGAAGAAGCGACACCGCCGGTGACGAAGATATGCTTTGTCGTTTCAGACGACCGAGAATCACGAGATAAATTACGCTGCACCACGGGATTTCATCCTATCACCATTCCAGAAGCTAACAATTCAAAAACGTTAGGTAGCGGTTGCTGCATTGCTAACCAAGAAGATGCGGCCGCTACTTGCCCTCGGCAGCCTTTGTCAGTGAATCTACCAGTCGTTGGGCATCTGCCAATAGTTCTTCGGCGTGCGCTTGAGCCGTATCTGACTCTTCTTGTCCGGCCAACATGCGAGCCAATTCACGTACTCGATCCCCGTCATCTAGGGCCACAACGTCACTTGCGGTAAAGCCTTTGCCAGCTTGTGCCGCGGCATCGGAGTTCTTGATCACACGGATGTGGCGATCGGCATATGCGGCGACCTGCGGCAGGTGGGTGACTACAATAACCTGAACGTGCCGGGCCAGCATCGCTAGGCGCTCACCGATCGCCACCGCCGCTTTACCACCGACCCCCTGATCGACTTCATCGAAGACAAAAGTGGGCACTGGGTCAACCGCCGCTAAGACAACTTCGATGGCCAGCATGACACGTGAAAGTTCACCACCGGATGCGCCCTTACCTAGTGGTCGCGGTGCCGCACCTGCGTGAGGAGCGAGCAGCATGGAGATCCCGTCCTGCCCATAGGCACCGGGTTCATCAAGTTCTTGCACTTCCACGATCAACCGGGCATCGGGCATCGCTAGCGCAGTGAGCTCTTCACTGACGCGTTTGGAGAGCATCTTGGCAGCTTTGTTGCGAGACTTGGTCAAGTCGGCGGCGAGAGAGACCACCTGATCATGCAGCTTGGCGCTTTGTTCCGCTAACTCGACAATCCGCGTATCGTCCCCGCCGAGTTCCTCCAACCGGATTCGTGAGGATTCTGCCCAAGCTAAAACCTCATCGATGGTGGGCGCGTATTTGCGGATCAGCTTATTCAGTTCAGCTCGGCGCACTTCGATCTGGGCCAGTCGTTCGGGCCCTTCCTCGTCGAGATCTGCCAGATAAGCGGCGACGTCGCTGGACAGCTCGGAGGCTAAGATCCCCAGTTCCGCCATGCGGTCCGCGAATGTTTGCAACGCCTGATCATCGGCTCCCGCCTGCGCCAAGACTCCGCGCGCAGTTTCCACCATGGTGGTCACACCCGGCGTTTCAAAGTCTTCACTGTCCAGGATTCCTCGGGCTTGCGCTGCAGCAGTGCGCAAGGATTCTACGTTGCCAAGCTTCGTCGCGGCTTCCCGTAATTGCTCATCTTCTCCCGGCTGTGGATCCAGCGCATCAATTTCCGCTAAGGCTAACCGAAGATTTTCAGCCTCACGCATACGATCACGGGAGTCTTGTTTGAGAGATGAAAGTTGACGGGTCACTTCACGCCACTGCCGGTACGCACGCTGATAACGCGACAGGGTTCGCGAAAACCCTTCCCCGGCGAAACGGTCGAGCGCATCGCGCTGTGCCGCCGGTTCTTTCAGTCGAATTTGATCCGACTGGCCGTGGACTGCGACCAAATCTGCGCCAAGTTCTCCAAGAAGTCCTACCGGAGCACTGCGCCCACCGATGGTGGCCTTGGAGCGGCCCTGAGCTGATAACGATCGGGTTAGCAACAGCTCACTATGGGCGCCGGCCGGTTCAATAAATGCTCCGGATTGGCTGGCGGCTTCCAATACGTGATGATCGGGATCGAGGTGGACTACGGCTTCGGCCAATGCGTGCTTGGCCCCGTTGCGCACCGCGCCGGCATCCGCACGACGACCCAACAGCAGCGAGAGTGCGGTGATCACCATGGTCTTACCCGCTCCGGTCTCACCGGTAACAACCGTTAGCCCTGGCCCTAGCGGCAGCGTAGCTTGGGTAATCACCCCGAGGTTGGAGATCGATATTTCTTGAAGCATCGCGCACTCCCAGTCGTTTAGGTAGTTCGTTCCCGATCTTTGCCCATCTTACTCAAGTAATAGTACACGTATTCGAATATTAGGTTTTTAGCTGGTGGAGTCGTCACGAGCCACCATGGGAATTCCCGGCTCATCTTTATGGTGCGGTTCGATGACTTTCACTTCGGGGTTGATCACCGGCAATGCTGTTGTTGCGGTCCGTCGGTCGGCTTCACGTGCCGGCCCGCGCCACCCTTGAATGGGAAGTTCGAACTTGTTGACAAGTCGTTCGGAGAACGGCGTGGTGTTCAGCCGAGCCAGCTTCACCGGTTTGTTACTGCGGGTGACCTCGACACGCGCACCCGGCGGCAGGTCTATCGTACGCCGACCATCACACCAAAGCACTGCTTCGGCGTCGGTACGGGTGAGTGTTTCTACGGCCATCGTGGAGTTCGGGGAAATCACTAACGGCTTAGCGAACAGCGCATGGGCACTAATCGGCACCATAATCAACGCGGCCACTTCGGGCCAGACCACCGGTCCGCCAGCCGAAAAAGCGTAGGCGGTGGACCCGGTAGAGGTTGCCATGACTACCCCATCACAGCCGAAGGTTGAAATCGGGCGCCCATCAACCTCGATGACGACTTCGACCATGCGCTCCCGGTTGGCTTTTTCCACCGCGGCTTCATTCAGCGCCCAAGTTTCCGCCAAACAAACATTGTCCAGCCAAACTTTGACTTCGATCGCCATTCGTTCTTCGACCGTGTAGTTCCGGGCAACGAGCTGCTGGACCGAGTTCACCAGTTCGGTTCGTTCACTTTCGGCGAGGAAGCCGACGTGGCCCAAGTTAACCCCTACCAGTGGAATATCGGCTTCCCGGACTTGTTCGGCCGCATGTAGTACCGATCCATCACCACCGAGGACCACCCCCAGGTCTACGTCCTGCATCGAACAGTCGTGGCCGAGGATTTCTACTTGCAGTGTTTCATCAGCACTAGCACCCACCACGGCTTCTTGATCCTGTTGGCGCATCACCGGCATGATTCCGGCACGCCGGAATTGCCGACAGGTTTCGATGGCCGCGGCAATCGCGTCCTTCCGTCCGGTATGGGTGAACACTAGGATCCGGCGCAAGGTCAAGAAGCCCCCTCAGGCTTGGGAATGTAGCTACTAGCTGGATCAACAGCCAGGACAGCTCTATCTTCTAAGAATAGTCAACGCGATCCAACATCAGGGCATCGATTGCTACTTGTGGATTGTTTTCCAGCGGCTTGGCTAGGCGCAGAAAAAACTCTACATTTCCATCCTGCCCCGGTAATGGGCTTCGAGCCAACCCTGCAAGGTTTAAGCCGACGCTTCGGGCACTGGCGATGACATTCTCGACCGCTGAACGGCGTAGCTTCGCGGAGGTCACCACGCCGGTGCGCGCCAAGTGTTCGCGTCCCACTTCGAACTGAGGTTTGGCCATCAGCAACAGTGCGCCGCCAGGACGCGTCGCGTTAGCCAGTGCCGGCATTACGAGACGTAAAGAAATGAAGGATAGGTCAGCGACGACCAAATCGACTTCTCCCCCAATATCTTCCGGTGTCATGTACCGGACATTCATCCCTTCATGGACCACTACTTGCGGGTGTTGCCGAATAACCTCAACCAGCTGGTCGTGCCCCACGTCCACGGCCACCACCGTTGCGGCCCCACGTCGCAATAGGACATCGGTGAATCCTCCGGTCGAGGCACCTGCATCGAGGCAACGCAGATTATGCGGCTGGATATCGCTGAAGACATCCAATGCGCCGGCCAATTTATGTCCAGCACGGCTCACATATTCAGTCTCTTCGCTGGGCAAGACTTCGAGGGCCTGTTGCGGGCCAACCTTCTTCGCGGACTTTGTCACGACTTGTCCGTCGAGAAGGACCCGAGAGGATTCCAAGAACCGTACAGCTTCGGTCCGTGAACGGGCCAATGAGCGGGAGACCAATTCTTGATCGATTCTTTTCATTGCGCGCCGCGACCTGTCTGATTGAGATCTTGCTGCAGTTCGGTCAACAACGTTTCATAGATCTGGGCATGCTCCGAAATATCTCGGGATGCGAGCGTCTGCAACTGGTCATCTACCTCCTGATCCGTGACCCGTCCTTGATTGCGGTGCATCGGATCGTCATTAGGTTTGGGCATCGGAATATTCACGCTTAGCTCCTCAGCGTACGCTGCAGTTCGTCGACTCCATGAGATGCAAATTCTAGGCGCGGGTTCTGGTGATCGATTTGGCGCGGATTTGCTAACCACCAAGCGTGGCAGGCTGCCCGCCAGCTGTTCAAGTCAGACTCGCTGCCGGTAATTCGTATGAGATCCTCGCTGACGCTGGCTACTGCGTCTCCTACTTTCACTCCGTACCCCAACACTTCCGTGGTGGGGTACGGGCGATAAAGGTCATCGAGTCGTTGAATCACATAGGTGGGACGTTCATCCGCAGGTGCGCCAAGAGCGGTCTGCGCGGTATCAACACCGGTCAGTACCAGCGCGCTGCTAAATCCAGCCCTGTTGGCGCCCAAGATATCGGTATCCAGCCGATCGCCCACTACCAGTGGCCTGCGAGAGTCTAGACGTTCCGCAGCGCGAGTAAAGAGGTAGGACTGCGGCTTGCCGGCGATCTGTGGTTCCATCCCGGTTGCGGCACGCACGGTATTGACCAGCGAGCCGTTACCTGGTGCGATGCCCTCGGCTCGAGGAATCGTTAGATCGGTGTTGGTGGCCACCCACCGAGCGCCAGCTGCGATTGCATAGCTGGCCTCGGCGAGGTCATTCCATGAAACTTCTGGATAGAACCCTTGGATCACCGCCACCGGCTGTTCCCGGTGCGATTCGACCACTTCCATCCCCCGGACGCTCACGCATTCGCGAAGGTACGGGGAACCCACGACGAGGACTTTGCTCCCAAGATTTAATTCCTTGGCGAGTAACTCAGCCCCCGCGTCTGCGGAACCGAAAACATGTTCGGCATTGGTGTTCACACCTAGCTGCCGCAGGTGAGCTGCGACTGCCATAGGTGAACGTCCCGCATTGTTGGTTATGAAGGCGAGCGTTACTTGGACATCTGCCAGCATGTTCAGCGCCGAAACGGCGCCAGCGATGGCGTTCGGTCCGGCGTATACGACGCCGTCAAGATCTGAAAGTACCGAATCGAAACCGGAAATTAGCATGGAACTATCTATCCCCTACTTTTGGTCCTCAGCATCGAACTCTTCAATATCAAGTTCGTCGTTTTCACGGCCTAGTTCGGATTCCAGTTCGTCTTCCGGCTCATCGTCTTCATCTTCATCGCTCTCCTGTGCAGTGAAAGAAGAAGATTCTTCCTCGAGCATCTGATCGTCCTCGGAAACCACGGTCAGCTCGTCCTCGGCTGCTGCCTGTGCAGGAGTCTCGGCGGTCTCGGTTGCCGGGTCCAGCAGGTCTTTGGCCCGTGGACGTTCAGTTTCTTCGTCGAGTTCTGGGGCCAGATCGTAGATGAAGGAATCGTCATTATCTGCTTCGACTCCTAGGGCACGTTCAGCCACAGTGATCTGCTTGCGCCACTGCTGAGCTTCCTCGTTCCGGCCAGCTTCAAGCAGCAGATCCGCGTAGGCGCTGAACAAACGTGGGGTGAACTTAAAAGCACGGTTGAAGTCCAGCTGCGGAAGAGCTTCCAGCTCGGCCAGGGCCTTATCCAGCTGGCCGAGGTCAGCGTAAGCGCCGGCGGCCACGATGGTCATTTCGACCTTGATCGCGGTGTCCAGTTCCGCACATTCCTCACTATGCGCAAGTTCAATGGCCTTCTCGGCACGTCCCAGACCACGCAATGAGTCAGCAATCAATGGCAGGTTGTAGTCCGAACCGCTGATGCGCCGGTGGGTGCGCAGTTCACGCAAGGAATCAGCGAACTTGCCCGCATGGTAGGCAGCGATACCTACGGCTTCGCGCACAACAGCAACTCGGCCACCACGTCGGGAAGCTGCCAGAGTGTGCTCATAGGCCAACTCGGGATCGTCTTCAAGCAGGCGTCCAGCCATGACTAGGTGCTTAGCGACCCAGCTCTGGCTACGTTCTTCCAAGTAACGCAGCTGTGCTCGTGCAACCTTGTCTAGTTCCTTGCCAGTCACGTCCTCGTCAATATCTGGTGAGGCATTTCGGTCCGGACGGTTGGAGATACGCAGGTCGCCAGGGTTGTGAGCTGGTGCAGTCTTAGCAGAATCATCACGGCGATCATCACGACCACGGTTGTTCTCACGGTCCCCACGGTATCCGCCACGGTTGTCATCGTTGCGGCGGAAGTTATCGCGCTTTTCACCATCGCGACGGAAGCCACCACGGTTATCATCACGACCACGGTTGTTCTCGCGATCGCCACGGTATCCACCGCGGTTATCGTCATTGCGGCGGAAGTTATCGCGCTTCTCGCCATCGCGGCGGAAGCCACCACGATTATCGTCGTTACGGCGGAACCCATCACGATTGTTGTTCTCGCGGTCCCCACGGTAACCACCACCGTTATCGTCATTGCGGCGGAAGTTATCCCGCTTCTCGCCATCACGGCGGAAACCACCACGATTATCGTCGTTACGGCGGAAGCTATCGCGGTTGTTGTCGCGGTCGCCGCGGTATCCGCCGCGGTTGTCGTCGTTGCGGCGGAAGTTATCGCGCTTCTCGCCATCGCGGCGGAAGCCACCACGGTTGTCATCGTTGCGACGGTTGCTGTCGCGATCTCCACGGTATCCACCGCGGTTATCGTCGTTGCGGCGGAACCCATCACGATTGTTGTTCTCACGGTTCCCGCGGTATCCGCCGCGATTGTCATCGTTGCGGCGGAAGTTATCGCGCTTCTCACCATCACGACGGAAGCCACCGCGGTTATCGTCGTTGCGACGGTTGCTATCGCGATCGCCACGGTATCCACCGCGATTATCGTCATTGCGACGGAAGCTGTCCCGCTTCTCACCATCGCGGCGGAAGCCACCACGGTTGTCATCATTTCGGCGGAAGCTGTCGCGGTTGTTGTCACGATCGCCACGGTATCCACCGCGGTTATCGTCGTTGCGGCGGAAGCTGTCCCGCTTCTCACCATCACGACGGAAGCCACCACGGTTGTCATCGTTACGGCGGAAGCTGTCGCGGTCCCCACGGTATCCACCGCGGTTGTCATCGTTGCGGCGGAAGTTATCGCGTTTCTCGCCATCGCGGCGGAAGCCACCACGGTTGTCATCGTTACGGCGGAAGCTGTCGCGGTCCCCGCGGTATCCACCACGGTTTCCATCAGAACTGCGTGGGCCTGAGCCGCGTGAGTCGTTGCGCTCTCCATCAGAGTTACGGCGAAATTCATTTGACATGAAAAGTAATCCTTTCAGCGGCCCTAAGTATTCACCGCAACCTTCGTGCCCGAATGTCGGGACACTTCACTATTAACTATATAATCCGCGCAAACGCGCGGAAGCTCCCTACAAGTCTAGGTGAGTATTCCCTAGATGAATCCAGAAATCGAGAAAGTGTGTCGAGATACTCAACAGCCCACAATTCGAATCAAAGCGTCCCGGGAATGAATACCACCCGGTTAAATGGGTGAGGCCCTGACACACAAGTATCAGGGCCTCAAACCACAATAATAGTCCGGCGGTGTCCTACTCTCCCACACCCTCACGAGTGCAGTACCATCGGCGCAATGGGCCTTAGCTTCCGGGTTCGGTATGGGACCGGGCGTTTCCCCCACGCTATGACCGCCGTAACAGCCTCGAAACAACAAACAAACACGACCAACCCTGCAACCACACACACAAGCGTGTGTGGTTGGTGAGGTTGTTATCTCGTAACCATATAGTGAACGCGAACACACAAAAGAATTCTGTCTACCCAACCCACCACAAAAGAGGGTGGTCGGGTGTTTTGTTGGTGTTGATAAGTCATCGGCCTATTAGTACAGGTCAGCTACACAAGTCTTCAGTCCTTGCTTCCACATCCTGCCTATCAACCCAGTGGTCTAGCTGGGGGCCTCTCACACCACAAGGGTGCATGGAAATCTCATCTCGAAGCAGGCTTCCCGCTTAGATGCTTTCAGCGGTTATCCCTTCCAAACGTAGCTAATCAGCGATGCACTTGGCAGTACAACTGACACACCAGAGGTTCGTCCGTCCCGGTCCTCTCGTACTAAGGACAGCCCTTCTCAAATTTCCAACGCGCGCAGCGGATAGGGACCGAACTGTCTCACGACGTTCTAAACCCAGCTCGCGTACCGCTTTAATGGGCGAACAGCCCAACCCTTGGGACCTACTCCAGCCCCAGGATGCGACGAGCCGACATCGAGGTGCCAAACCATGCCGTCGATATGGACTCTTGGGCAAGATCAGCCTGTTATCCCCGAGGTACCTTTTATCCGTTGAGCGACGGCCCTTCCACACGGTGCCGCCGGATCACTAGTCCCGACTTTCGTCCCTGCTCGAGCTGTCACTCTCACAGTCAAGCTCCCTTGTGCACTTACACTCAACACCTGATTGCCAACCAGGCTGAGGGAACCTTTGGGCGCCTCCGTTACTCTTTAGGAGGCAACCGCCCCAGTTAAACTACCCATCAGGCACTGTCCCTGAACCAGATCATGGTCCGAAGTTAGGTGACCGGTACAGCCAGAGTGGTATTTCAACGATGACTCCACCTGAACTAGCGTCCAAGCTTCACAGTCTCCCACCTATCCTACACAAGCTGCACCGAACACCAATACCAAACTATAGTAAAGGTCTCGGGGTCTTTCCGTCCTGCTGCGCGTAACGAGCATCTTTACTCGTACTGCAATTTCGCCGAGTTCATGGTTGAGACAGCTGGGAAGTCGTTACTCCATTCGTGCAGGTCGGAACTTACCCGACAAGGAATTTCGCTACCTTAGGATGGTTATAGTTACCACCGCCGTTTACTGGGGCTTAAATTCTTAGCTTCGCATTACTGCTAACCAGTCCTCTTAACCTTCCAGCACCGGGCAGGAGTCAGTCCGTATACATCGTCTTGCGACTTCGCACGGACCTGTGTTTTTAGTAAACAGTCGCTTCCCACTGGTCTCTGCGGCCCACACCCGCCTCCAAGGAGCAAGTCCTCTTCACGGGGCAGGCCCCCCTTCTTCCGAAGTTACGGGGGCATTTTGCCGAGTTCCTTAACCATGATTCTCTCGATCGCCTTGGTATTCTCTACCTGATCACCTGTGTCGGTTTCGGGTACGGGCGGACTGGGACCTCACGCCGATGCTTTTCTAGGCAGCATAGGATCACCAAATCACCCACCAAAGTGGGCGCCTATCAGGTCTCAGAAACATGAACAGCGGATTTACCTACCGTTCTTCCTACACCCTTGGACCAGGTCAATTCCATTGCCTGGCTCGGCTACCTTCCTGCGTCACACCTGTTAATACGCTGACCTCACAGCCTCGGTTCCCAGCCCCGCACACCACAACAACACCACAAGGGCGCCGTACGCAATGATTGGAGGTGGTTAGCATCAACTGCTCAGTATGGGCGGTCCTTCGCCGGTACGGGAATATCAACCCGTTGTCCATCGACTACGCCTGTCGGCCTCGCCTTAGGTCCCGACTAACCCAGGGCAGATTAACTTGACCCTGGAACCCTTGATCATTCGGCGGACGGGTTTCTCACCCGTCATTCGCTACTCATGCCTGCATTCTCACTCGTGTAGCCTCCACCACTGGTTTCCACCGCGGCTTCACCGGCCACACGACGCTCCCCTACCCATCCAAACCACTGGACCACAAAGGCCTATGACATGTTTGAATGACGCAACTTCGGCGGTGTGCTTGAGCCCCGCTACATTATCGGCGCGGAATCACTTGACCAGTGAGCTATTACGCACTCTTTCAAGGGTGGCTGCTTCTAAGCCAACCTCCTGGTTGTCACAGCAACTCCACATCCTTTTCCACTTAGCACACGCTTAGGGGCCTTAGTTGGCGTTCTGGGCTGTTTCCCTCTCGACTATGAAGCTTATCCCCCACAGTCTCACTGCTACGCTCTAACTTACCGGCATTCGGAGTTTGGCTAAGGTCAGTAACCTTGTAGGGCCCATCGCCTATCCAGTAGCTCTACCTCCAGTAAGAAACACGCAACGCTGCACCTAAATGCATTTCGGGGAGAACCAGCTATCACGAAGTTTGATTGGCCTTTCACCCCTACCCACAGCTCATCCCCTCCATTTTCAACTGAAGTGGGTTCGGTCCTCCACACGCTCTTACACGCGCTTCAACCTGGCCATGGGTAGATCACTTCGCTTCGGGTCTAGACCGTGCCACTCAAACGCCCTATTCAGACTCGCTTTCGCTACGACTACCCCACACGGGTTAACCTCGCGACACAGCACTAACTCGCAGGCTCATTCTTCAAAAGGCACGCCATCACACAGGACAAGCCCATGCTCTAACGGTTTGTAAGCACACGGTTTCAGGTACTATTTCACTCCCCTCCCGGGGTACTTTTCACCATTCCCTCACGGTACTGATTCACTATCGGTCATCAGGTAGTATTCAGGCTTACCAGGTGGTCCTGGCAGATTCACACGGGATTCCTCGAGCCCCGTGCTACTCGGGCACCTATACAAGAACGGCAGACACGCATTACACCTACGGGACTATCACCCTCTCTGGTCCGGCATTCCAACCGATTCACCTATACGCCCGCACCTCGCTCCGCCAACTAGATAGAGTCAGCACATATAAGCCCCACAACCCCGATGATGCAACGCCTATCCGCTATCACACACCAACCGGTTTAGCCCCATCCGCGTTCGCTCGCCACTACTAACGGAATCACTATTGTTTTCTCTTCCTGCGGGTACTGAGATGTTTCACTTCCCCGCGTTCCCTCCACGCAACCTATACATTCAGTCACGGGTCACACCACATAACATGGTGCGGGGTTTCCCCATTCGGAAATCCTGGCCTCAACGTCCGGTTATCGACTCCACCAGGCTTATCGCAGATTCCCACGTCCTTCATCGGCTCCTAATGCCAAGGCATCCACCGTGCGCCCTTAAAAACTTTCAACAAAACACTTTGCAAAAAGCCTCAAAAATAATTGAGCAACAAAACAATCAACAAAATCACAAAACAAGACTCAAACATCACACAAACCCGCGACAACAGGCCCATGCAACTCATCTCGTTCTATAAGATGCTCGCGTTCACTATACAGTTCCCAAACAACAACCCCACACCCCCAAAACCACCACCCACAAACCGGGGCAATAATCTCAAAGACACAGGACAAGGCCACACCAAAACCAGCACAACCCCCCCAGCACCCAGCCAAAACCAGACACCAAAAAAGGGGGGCCATGAAAGCTTGTTGCCTCAAAACCCAACAGCATGCCAAACCACACAAACCACACCACACCCCTCACCCGCTTTCCCACACCACCACCCCAAGAGGGACGATCATGCGTACTCACAAGCAAAAAACGCGACACAGCCACAGCCAACACCCACACACCACCAACGGCGCATGTTTCCCAGTGTTGAGTTCATTGATATTCCACCCATGAGCAACCCACCCAAACAACACTCGTGTCTGGCATGAGCAACCAAAAAATGGTTAGCTCCTTAGAAAGGAGGTGATCCAGCCGCACCTTCCGGTACGGCTACCTTGTTACGACTTAGTCCCAATCGCCAGTCCCACCTTCGACGACTCCCCCCACACAAGGTGGTTAGGCCATCGGCTTCGGGTGTTACCAACTTTCGTGACTTGACGGGCGGTGTGTACAAGGCCCGGGAACGTATTCACCGCAGCGTTGCTGATCTGCGATTACTAGCGACTCCGACTTCATGGGGTCGAGTTGCAGACCCCAATCCGAACTGAGACCGGCTTTTAGGGATTAGCTCCACCTCACAGTATCGCAACCCATTGTACCTGCCATTGTAGCATGCGTGAAGCCCAAGACATAAGGGGCATGATGATTTGACGTCATCCCCACCTTCCTCCGAGTTGACCCCGGCAGTCTCCCATGAGTCCCCGGCATAACCCGCTGGCAACATGGAACGAGGGTTGCGCTCGTTGCGGGACTTAACCCAACATCTCACGACACGAGCTGACGACAACCATGCACCACCTGTGAACCAGCCCCGAAGGGAAGGACTATCTCTAGCCCGGTCTGGAACATGTCAAGCCTTGGTAAGGTTCTTCGCGTTGCATCGAATTAATCCGCATGCTCCGCCGCTTGTGCGGGCCCCCGTCAATTCCTTTGAGTTTTAGCCTTGCGGCCGTACTCCCCAGGCGGGGCACTTAATGCGTTAGCTACGGCGCGGAAAACGTGGAATGTCCCCCACACCTAGTGCCCAACGTTTACGGCATGGACTACCAGGGTATCTAATCCTGTTCGCTCCCCATGCTTTCGCTCCTCAGCGTCAGTAAATGCCCAGAGACCTGCCTTCGCCATCGGTGTTCCTCCTGATATCTGCGCATTTCACCGCTACACCAGGAATTCCAGTCTCCCCTACATCACTCTAGTCTGCCCGTACCCACCGCAGAACCAGGGTTGAGCCCTGGTCTTTCACGGCAGACGCGACAAACCGCCTACGAGCTCTTTACGCCCAATAAATCCGGATAACGCTCGCGCCCTACGTATTACCGCGGCTGCTGGCACGTAGTTAGCCGGCGCTTCTTCTGCAGGTACCGTCACTTACGCTTCTTCCCTACTGAAAGAGGTTTACAACCCGAAGGCCGTCATCCCTCACGCGGCGTCGCTGCATCAGGCTTTCGCCCATTGTGCAATATTCCCCACTGCTGCCTCCCGTAGGAGTCTGGGCCGTGTCTCAGTCCCAGTGTGGCCGGTCACCCTCTCAGGCCGGCTACCCGTCGTCGCCTTGGTGAGCCATTACCTCACCAACAAGCTGATAGGCCGCGAGTCCATCCCCAACCGATAAATCTTTCAACCACCCACCATGCGGAAGGAAGTGATATCCGGTATTAGACCCAGTTTCCCAGGCTTATCCCGAAGTCAGGGGCAGGTTACTCACGTGTTACTCACCCGTTCGCCACTAATCCACCCAGCAAGCTAGGCTTCATCGTTCGACTTGCATGTGTTAAGCACGCCGCCAGCGTTCATCCTGAGCCAGGATCAAACTCTCCATAAAAAAATAAAAAGCCACCAACAAGCCCCCCAAGGAAAATCAGGGAACCACAACGTTGATGTAGTCCTGGCGAATAAAAACCACTCAAGAAACACCACACGGGGGTGCGGCATCCTCAAGCAAAAAATGTTTCGTATTCACCAAACAAAAAACATTCGGTATCAACAAACTTGGCACACTATTGAGTTCTCAAACAACAAACACTTCCGACACCACAACCCACCACCAAAGGTGAGCGCTTCGCTTCGGAGCAACTTCCCAACCTTACCACACCGTGAACCCGGTTCAAACCAAACCGGAACCCTCAGTGACTAGCAAGGAAAGTCTTTGTGAAGACCAGGTGAACTTCCCGCTTTCGCGGCGTGTTCCTCGCTGGCAACAAAGAAAAACTATACGCAGGTTTCCACCACCACGCAAATCGAGCCTTGCCTCAGCAGAATCCGCGAGATTCCGGGGCAAAACCGGGTTTACGGGAACTAGATAGCGAAAAACCGCCGAGAATGTGCTGTGGTTCACAGGATTTCGGCGGTTTTATCGCTTTGTTCATTCCGAGGAATGTTTGTACCGGGGCTTAGGCCAGTTCGAGCACTGCCATGTTCTTCTTGCCTCGACGAATGATGGCATAACGTCCGTGCAGGAAGTCAGCCTCACTCAACTCGGTGTCAGGGCCACTAACTTTTGCGTTATTGACGTAGGCACCACCTTCGGAAACGGTACGACGTGCTTCGGACTGCGACTTACTCAACCCACTGGTCTGCAGGACGTTGAGGATGCCCAGACTATCTACCGAAATCGTTGCGGTAGGCAACTCTGCGATAACCGCCTGCAAGGTTGGCAGATCAATTTCGTTTAGTTCGCCGTTACCAAAGACTGCTGCCGAGGCGGCAATAACCTTCTCGGTGGCTTCGACGCCGTGAACCAAACTGGTCACGCGCCATGCAAGCTCGCGTTGTGCCTTGCGCTGATGTGGACGCTCGGCAACTTCGGTCGCCATGGCTTCGATTTCCGCACGCGTCATAAAGGTGAAGACCTTCAGCCGCTCCAGCACATCGGCATCGGCGGTATTCAACCAGAACTGGTAGAAGGTGTACGGGCTACAAAGCTCCGGATCCAACCAGATAGCGTTGCCCTCGGACTTTCCAAACTTTGTGCCATCCGAGTTGGTAATCAATGGGGTACCAAAGGCGTGGACGTGCTTACCTTCAACCTTGCGGATCAGCTCGGTACCGCTGGTGAGGTTGCCCCACTGATCGGAACCACCGGTCTGCAAGGTGCAACCGTACTGACGGTTGAGTTCCAAGAAGTCGAAGCCTTGCAAAACCTGGTAGGAGAATTCGGTGTAGCTGATGCCTTCATCCGAGTTCAGGCGTGCTGCCACGATCTCTTTTTTGATCATGGTGCCCACACGGAAGTACTTTCCAATGTCACGCAGGAAATCCAGCGCGCTGACATCACGAGTCCAGTCGAGGTTGTTAACCAGACGGACGGCGTTCTCACCCTCAAAGGACAGGTAGTTCGAGACTTGTTCCTGCAGGCTGGAGACCCACTCGGCAACGGTTTCGCGGGTGTTCAATGTGCGTTCGGCGGTCTGGCGCGGATCCCCGATCAAACCGGTGGAACCACCCACCAGAGCCAACGGCTTGTGGCCGGCCAGCTGCATCCGTCGCATATTGAGCAGCTGCACCAGGTGCCCCAAGTGCAGTGACGAAGCGGTGGGGTCGAACCCGCAATAGTAAGTGATCGTCTCCGTGGCCAGAGCCTTTTCTAGCGCGGCTTCATCGGTGGATACATGGATCAAGCCACGCCACTTCAGTTCCTGCCAAATATTCTCGAAGCTTGGATCGTTACTTTGTTCCGCTAGTGCGGGATTCTGCTTAATTTCAGACACGAGTCAAGATTAGCAAAATCCGCACGCGGTGCTTAGTTCGTGCGTTGCTTTACGGCGAAGCCTGCGGGTAGCGCTTTGGCGTGCACCACGTGTAGCCGCTGCGTGGTGCGTGTCATGGCCACATAGAGATCACCCACGCCGCCATCGATTTCGCTCACCAGCTCGGCCGGCTCCACTATGATGACCCCGTCAAATTCCAGACCCTTGGACTCACGTGCGGAGATGACGACGATGTTCTGCACGATGCCACCGGAACCGGTACCGACCCGTTCGCCATATTCCTTCTGCAAGGCATCGCGGTATGCTTCGAGCTTGTCCTGCGGCACGATGACGGCCTGCAGTCCACCGGCGGCATACTCCAGTTCGGTGGGAAGCACCCGTTGAAGTTCATCCAGTAGGTACTGCTCTTCAGTGGACGTGAAAAGCGGTGGCCAGTCCCCTTCGCGGACAGCTTGCGGGGTGGTGATCCGCAACCCGGCAGCCTGCGCCACCGCGGTAGCGGCCTCAGCAATCTGGGCCGGGGTGCGATAGTTCACGGTTAATTCATCAAGACGGAAACGGTCCCCCATGAATGGTTCCAATGCTTCGCCCCAACTCAGCGCACCGGAGGCCGCCGATGTCTGGGCGATGTCACCGACAATGGTGAAGGACTTCATCGGGCACCGCCGCATCAGTAAGCGCCATTGCATTGGGGAAAGCTCCTGCGCTTCATCCACCACAATATGGCCATAGGCCCAGGTCCGATCCGCGGCAGCACGCTCGGCCGCGGTACGCCGCACAGCGGTTTCCTGATTCACCGCGGCAATCTGTTCCGCAGTGACTACCCCGTCAATTCCAGCATTTTTCAGCATGGTGTCCATATTTGCCAAGGCTGCCGTGGCATTTTCCACGTCACGGTCATACTGCGCGGTGTTCAGCGCATCGCGCGGATCGATGAACTCCCCGAGCAGTTCGGCTGCTTCGTCAAGCAGCGGTATATCAGCCTCGGTGAAGGCAGATCCTGCCGGACGGTACAGGCTGGCACGTTCCACAGCGGATAGCTGCGGTGCCGCGGCCTCCATAAGATACGGCTTGGCATAAAGCTCTTCGAGCAGTCGTTGCGGTGTCAAAGGCATCCAGCACAAATTCAGTGCGATCCGCACATCCTCGGATTCGCGTACTTCCTGCGGCAGATAGCTCCGGTCGGCCGCAGAAATCTGACCGGATGATTCTTCGAGCTGGCGTTTCATCTGCTCGGCTAATTCGCCCACCAGCGTCTTCACGAAGGTTTCGCGCGCCTGGTTATAAGGTTTCTTCGTATGGCGGGCCCGGTCGCGGGCATGACGCACCATTTGCCGGGTCAAGGTCAACCGGGTTCCTTCAACAACCACGGTGCGGTCCGCACTGAGCAGACGCTGACGATTACGCACCGCCTGTGCGATCACCTTCGCCATTGAAAGTCGACCCTTGACCGCGGCGGTGTCGCGCCGAGTTTCGGATATCGCATGCAACCCTGGATAGAGCTCACCGAGGGAACTCATCACCACGCCGGTTTCACCCAGCGAAGGTAGTACGCGCTCAATGTAGCGCATGAAAGAGGTAGAAGGGCCGACGATCAGTACGCCTGCGTTCTTCAGACGTTCGCGGTATTCGTACAAGAGGTAGGCCGCACGGTGTAGCGCAACCGCGGTCTTACCAGTACCGGGACCACCCTGGACAACAATGGTGCCAGCAAGTTCGGAGCGGATAATCGCGTCCTGTTCAGACTGAATGGTGCCAACAATGTCGCCCATGCGCCCGGTACGTTTTTCCCGCAAGGCCGCCATGAGCGCCCCCTCACCGTGGTGAGTGTGCCCCTCATCCAGCCAGGTTGGGTCCAGCACATCATCTTCCACCCCGGCCACGGTTCGACCCTTGAGAATCAAGTGACGACGGCGGCGCACACCCATTGGTTGCAAGGCGGTCGCTTGATAAAAGGGGGCGGCTTCGGAAGCCCGCCAGTCCACCATGAGCCGGTTCAGGTCCTCATCGCTGATGCCGATGCGGCCAATGTAGCGTGGCCCCTGGACTCCGGATTCCTGATCGTGCTTCGTACCGTTGAGGTCCAGCCGACCGAAAACTAGGCGCTCTTCCACCGCTTCAAGCTGCGCGATGCGGTCCTCATAGAGGGTGGCAAAGGAGTCACGTTCGGACTGATTCTGGAAAGAACCCACCGCGCCGGTAGCTCGAGTGCGGCTAAGCTGCTCAATTTTTTCGGCTCGTAGTTCATCCAACCGTTGGTACAGCATGCCGACATATGCCGACTCATCCAACAGATCCTGCTCGATCGTGCCCGACACCTAGTTCCCCTCACCCTGCCAAATACGAGACAGACCATTCTACTCAGGTTTACCGGCGCTCATACCAAAGATGTGACGAATCCGGCGTTGAGCGATTAGACGAGCTGCAGGCTTTCAATGTGTCGGCCACCCAGGTTTGCACGTCCCCCGAGATCCCCCAATTCCAGTACGACCCCTACCCCGGCAACCACACCGCCGGCACGCTCGATCAACCGGGCGGCGGAACCGACGGTACCGCCGGTAGCCAGCACGTCATCGAGAATCAGGACGCGGGTGCCAGGAACAATCTCATCCTTGTGAATTTCCAGGGATGCCGAACCGTATTCCAGGGTGTAATCATCACGGTAGACCTCGCGTGGCAGCTTCCCGGCCTTACGGATGGTGAGCATTCCGGTACCCGCGGCGTAGGCTGCGGCCGCCGCTAACACAAAACCGCGGGCTTCCAACCCAGCGACGATATCGAACTGACCGGCAAAACGTTCAACAAGCTCGTCAACGATCCGGCGCAGACCGACCGGGTCAGCGAATACCGGGGTCAGGTCCTTAAACGAAACCCCAGCTTGCGGATAATCGGGCACGATTTCGCACATGCGATCCAATAGGTCGCAGATATTTTCCTTTGTAGTCACCACACAATTTTAGTCCCTGCCGGAACAAGCCGCGGACCGGTGTGGGCTTTACCTCACCGGCCTGCGGCTTTCCGAGGAGAAATTAACGCGGAAGCAACTGCCCTTGTGGCCAAGGTTTGAGCGTTGGAAAATCAGATAGTTCGGCGTCCGAAGATGCTTGAAGCACCCCTTGCGCCGGACGCCCTGCCAGCCAAGCAGCCAAGTCAAATTCGGTTCCGGTGAGTACGTAGGAATGCGGTCCGTGCCCTAAGACGATGGGTTGCATGCCATGTGGTTGCAGGACGATGCGGTCACTCTCTGCCACTCTGGGTCCGAGGGCCCGGATGAGATGTTCGCTAAATGCCCGGGGCCAACTGGCGGCCGGGCGGCGGTATTCATCGAGGTCGGTCGCGTGAATCAGCAGTTCCCGCCAAGTTGCGTACAGCATATCCACCACGGTGCCGCCGGGCCGATAACCCACCGCAAGGTCCAGCTTCTGGGCCGTCGTGGGAAGCACCTCGCGCAGTTCCGCCAAGGATTCCAACACCATATCGCGCAAGGACTCCGGACGCATTAGCGCGGTCATATTGATCGATTCGATGCGTCCGGCCATCCCACCGTCGTACATTTCCGGTGGGCTGTCAGTCCCCGCCTGCGCGAATTGTCGAAGCACTGCCCGCGCAAAGGAATGCAAATGTGCAACTAGTTGGGAAATCGACCAGTCTGGCAGTGAGCTAGGCTTAGTAAACTCTTCCTCCGGCAGCTCGCGCAACTGATCTTCCAGCTCGCCTAAAGCCTTGGTGACCTCTTCGATCAAGATATCGTGCGGCAGTTCCTGTGTCATGATTCACACTCTAGCCGAGATGACGCTGGCAAGGCACTAGTCCTCTCACAGGAAAAGTAATCCCGCCTCCATCTGCCCGCTTCCAGTGTCGCCGAGGGGCGGATTTAGCCTGTTAAGCGAACGCAGCCCGCACCACCGGTGCCGGATCAACTATCCAGCACGTGCAGCGCGGGCCACGGGGTCGATTCGCTCTACATCGCGAACCAAGTCATCTATATGACTAGTCTCCTACTTGGAGTTCAGCCAGCTTCGAACCTCCTCTAGCTGGCGCTCGAACTCCACCAACTGAGCGGCGACCGCGCTCGGAGCGGTACCGCCTTGACCGTTGCGCGCGTTCAGCGAGCCCTCGGTGGACAGAACCTCGCGCACTGCGGGGGTCAGATGCTCAGAGATTTGCGCATAGTCCGTATCAGTCAGATCCCACAGTTCAACACCGCGCGATTCGGCAAGCTTCACCGCGGCGCCGGAAATTTCATGGGCGTCACGGAATGGAACACCCTGACGGACCAGCCATTCAGCGATATCGGTGGCCAGCGCAAAGCCTTGCGGGGCCAACTCCGCCATCCGCTCGGTGTTGAAGCTCAGTGTGGCGATCATGCCAGAGACTGCCGGAAGCAAGATTTCCAAGGTGTCGGCAGCGTCAAAGACCGGTTCCTTGTCCTCTTGCAGGTCACGGTTATAGGCCAACGGAAGCGCCTTGAGGGTTGCCAACAAACCGGTAAGGTCGCCAATTAGCCGCCCGGCTTTGCCGCGAGCAAGTTCGGCAATATCCGGATTCTTCTTTTGCGGCATGATCGACGAGCCAGTGGAGAACGCGTCGTGCAAAGTCACGAAGGAGAATTCCTTGGTGGCCCAGAGGATGATTTCCTCGCTGATGCGCGACAGGTCAACACCGATCATGGCGGTGATCCACGAGAACTCGGCAAAGACATCACGTGCCGCGGTGCCGTCGATGGAGTTGTGTACCGCGGAATCAAAACCTAGTTCGGCGGCGACAAAGTTCGGGTCAAGGCCCAAGGTCTGACCGGCGAGCGCCCCAGAACCGTAGGGCGACACGGCGGCACGCTTATCCCAATCAACAAAACGCTGCACGTCACGGAGCATCGGCCAGGCGTAAGCCAAGAGCAGATGAGAGAGCAGGATCGGCTGAGCGTGCTGCAGGTGGGTGCGTCCGGGCATCGGCGCATAAGGGTGCGCCTTGGCCTGAGCGACCAGAGCATCTATGGTCTCGACCAGTCCGTGGGAGATGATGCGTGCATGATCGCGCAGGAACATTCGGCCCAGGGTGGCGATCTGGTCATTGCGCGAACGTCCGGCACGAAGTTTGCCGCCAAGCTGCACCCCGGCGCGTTCGAGCAAGCCTCGCTCCAACGAGCCATGAACGTCCTCATCGGATTCGGCGGCTACGTACACTTCGTCTCGGACATCCGCTTCAAGTTGGTCCAATGCGGCCAGCATGCCCTGAAGCTCGTCATCGTTGAGCAGGTTCGAGCGGTGTAGAACTTTGGCGTGGGCCCGTGATCCGGCAATGTCGTAGCTGGCTAGCCGCCAGTCGAAATGCGTGGACTTACTCAGCGCCGCCATGGCG
This sequence comes from Glutamicibacter uratoxydans, assembly GCF_050753455.1. Lineage (GTDB taxonomy): Bacteria > Actinomycetota > Actinomycetes > Actinomycetales > Micrococcaceae > Glutamicibacter > Glutamicibacter uratoxydans_A. The sequence goes on along the minus strand of NZ_CP192736.1, from coordinate 1,109,680 downwards.
TCTGCCGGGCCGCCGGAAAAGCGTCCACCCCATAGCGAACCTTCATTGGTTGAAGAGGTCATGACCTGTTCCTTTCAGCACACTCCGCAGAGTCGACGGATACGATTCTTTCTCTGCAGTACACTCTAGCAAATCTTATGCATGGATACTTATAAATATTCAATCTTGTTTGTGTGGATTTCCTTGCTACCTCGGCTTCGACCGTCGTCCAGGCTGGAGAACGGGCAGACTTCGGGTTATCTGGATTCTTTGCCGCGCGCTACTTCGGGCTAGCGCACCCGGGTCGTTACACTGTTTTTATGACTGAAAACCCTGCACAGCCCGAGCTGTCCGATGAGCAAATTGAGTTCCTCAACCAGATTTTGGATATGGCCCGTCAGGGCAAGGTACAAATGCTCAGCTCCGTCATCGACCAAGGTATCCCGGTGAACCTCACCGACGGCAAGGGAGACTCGCTGCTCATTTTGGCGGCTTACAATTCTCAGCCAGAGGTGGTCAAGGCGCTGATTGAGCGTGGTGCCGATCTGAATCAGCTCAATGCCCGTGGTCAAAACGCGTTGACCTGCGCGGTATTCAAACAGGATGAAGAAAGCACGAAGCTGCTCTTAGAAGCCGGCGCGGATCCCCGGCTCGGACCACAGAACGCGCTTGCCGTCACCGAGATGTTCGATCTTCCCAAGTTCCGTGAGTTGATCGAGCAGTACCTGTAATCAGGTGCTTGCCGAGTCGCGGTTTCCGACCAACTAATGCCCTCACCGCTTAGGCCCGGTGGGGGCATAGTTTTCCCCTCACTTCGTCGGGAGCCTCTTCCACTGGCGCACAGCTGCGCGTAAGGTGAGCTTACACAGAGGAATACGGATACTTCTTTGGAGGTACGACCATGGAAATCCAGCTCATTCGAGGCGACATTATTCGGGTGGGTGCCGAAGCCATCGTCAATGCTGCAAACCCCTCGTTGCTTGGAGGCGGCGGTGTGGACGGTGCTATCCATGAGGCAGCTGGGCCCGAATTGTTAGCGGCCTGCCGCACAATTCGCAACAACCAATACCCCAATGGCATTCCGTCGGGGATCGCGGTCGCGACCAAGGCCGGTCAGCTAGATGCCCGCTGGGTGATTCATACGGCAGCCCCGAACCTCAAGTTGGGAAAGGCCAACCCGAAGATTCTGGCCGATTGCTTCACCAATTCCCTCTACGTCGCTTCCCGACACGACGCGCATTCCATTGCCTTCCCGGCGATTGGTGCTGGGGCCTTCGGATGGCCGGCAGAACAGGTCGCAGAAATCGCGGTCAAGGCGATTAGTGAATGGGTGAGCACTAATAAACACATCACCTCGATCCACAAAATTATTATGGTTTCGCATACCGACGAGGTGCAACGGGCATTCGAGACCTCGTTCGGTATGGAAAGTATCGACGAAATAGCAGCCTAAAACGCTGGGCCCGGACAGTTGAACTGTCCGGGCCCAGCGTTTTAACGGGTGAGGTAATTCAGTTAGTGTCGGCCAGCTGCAGGAAGCGACTGGCTACTTCTGCGCCACCTTCAGCACTGCGAGTGATGACCATGATCGTGTCATCCCCAGCGATACACCCCAGGATCGAAGGCATTTGCGAGTGATCGATGGCCAAGGCCAGTAAATTCGCGGCGCCGGGAGGGGTACGTAGCACCACAATATTTCCCGAAGCTTCGGCTGTCACGAGCTGTTCCTGACAGATTTTCGCTAGCCGGGCGTCCAGAACTTCTTGGGTGAGCGCCGACTGTGGGGAGCGATCCCCGCCTTCTTGACGCACCGCGTAGATCAGCTGCCCGGAGGCATCCCGAATTCGCACCGCACCGATCTCCACTAGGTCGCGGGAGAGCGTCGCCTGGGTAACTTCCAGCCCATCGTCTTTGAGCAGCGCTAACAACTCGGCTTGCGACTTGACCGAATGATTACCCAAGAAGGTTCGGATACGTGCCTGCCGCGCTGTCTTGGTGCTGGGTTGGGTAGCCATTTACTTGGCTTCCCGAGGGCTGCGTGCCAGCCCCGAAGCACTCATCAGCCAAGCCATAATCGCCTTCTGCGCGTGTACCCGGTTTTCGGCCTCATCAAAGACCACCGACTGTGGCCCGTCGATGACCTCCGCCTCGATTTCATAGCCGCGGTACGCTGGCAAGCAGTGCAGCACGATCGCATCGTCCTTTGCCAGCTTCAGCGCCTTGCTCGTCACCGCATAATCGGTGAAGAGCTTCAAGCGGGCTTCCTTCTCATCTTCTTGGCCCATCGAAACCCAAGTGTCGGTGGCGATCACATCGGCTCCATCCAAGGCTTCGGCCGGGTCGCTGGTGATCAGCACCGACCCCCCGGTGTGTGCCGCACGTTCCTCGGCGGCCGCAATGATCCGTGGTTCCGGTAGGTAGCCTGCGGGTCCGGCGATCCGCACGTGCATCCCAGCGTTGACCCCGGCCAGTAGGTAGGAGTTAGCCATATTGTTAGCTGCGTCCCCCAGATAGCTCATGGTTAATCCGGCGAGCTGACCCTTGTGTTCGCGCACGGTCAGCAGGTCAGCCAACAACTGGCAGGGATGGTAGTCATCGGATAACGCGTTAATCACCGGTACCGAGCTGTTGGCGGCCATTTCTTCCAACCCCGACTGAGCGTACGTCCGCCACACAATGGTGGAAACCATGCGTTCGAGGACCTGGGCCGAGTCGGAGATCGATTCCTTGTGGCCCAGCTGCGATTCGCCGGAGTTGATGATCAGCGGTGAACCGCCCAGTTCGGCGATGCCGGCGTGGAAGGACACCCGGGTGCGGGTGGACGTCTTGTCGAAGAACACGGCAACGGTCTGCGGACCGGCATAGGGGGTGAAACCGTACTTGTCGGCCTTCATCTCTAGAGCCAGGTCGAGAACCTCGTCCAATTCTTGAGGTGAAAGGTCAAGATCGGTCAAAAAGTGACGGGTGGTAGCCATGGGCTAGTTCTCCTTGTAGGTCATAAGCCCCTGGCCGATCAGCGCAGGTAGCTTAGCGATGAAGGTGGCCAGCTGTTCACGGGTAATGATCAGCGGCGGGGCCAGCCTGACGGTATGCGGGCCGGTGGTGTTCACGATGAATCCAGCATCAAGGGCCGCGCTCACCAGCTGCGCGGCAATTGGTTTCTCCAGATCAAAAGCCACCAGCAGACCGCGGCCGCGCACGGCGGTAATACCGCTGATCGCCCGCAATTGCTCGGTCAGCCATTGTCCGGTGTCGGCCACATGAGTGAGCAGGTTGTCCTTGTCGATCACGTGGATGGTGGCCAAGGCGGCAGCGGTTGCCACCGGGTTGCCGCCGAAGGTGGTTCCGTGATCTCCCGGGTTCAACAGGTCACTGGTCTGGTGACCAAAGGTGATCATCGCACCGATCGGGAACCCACCGCCCAAGCCCTTGGCCAAGGTCATCACATCCGGCACGATCGGGGCCGAGGCGAAGTACTGTCCGGTGCGTCCCATCCCGGTCTGTACCTCATCAAAAATCAGCAAGGCTCCGGCTTCATGGGTGATGGCGCGGGCTGCCCGAAGGTAGTCCACGTCCAGTTCCCGCACCCCGGCTTCACCTTGAATCGGCTCAATGAAGACCGCTTGCACGGTTTCGTCGACCGCCGCACGCAATGCGTCAATATCCCCGGCGGGGATCCATTGCACATTGCCCGGCAAGGGTTCGAAGGGTTCGCGGTAGGCCTGCTTCCAAGTCAGCGACAGGGCGCCGAGACTCCGCCCATGAAATGCGTTTTCTAGGGCGATCACCTTAGTGCGCGGTTTATCTGCAGTGCCCCGATTGCGCCGCGACAGTTTCAGCGCTGCTTCGTTGGCTTCAGTACCCGAGTTGGTGAAGAACACCTTGGACCCACCGGGAGCACCGGAAATCTTGAGCAGTTGTTCGGCCAAGGTGATCTGGGCCGGGGAGGTGAAGAAGTTCGAAACGTGACCGAGGGTAGCAAGCTGCGAGGTGATCACCGAGGAGAGCAGCGGGTGGGCATGGCCCAGCGTGTTCACCGCGATGCCGCCGAGCAGATCGAGGTATTGGCGTCCGTCGGCATCCCAGACGTGCGATCCCGAACCGCGCACCAATACGCGTTGCGGGGTGCCGAAAACCCCCAGCAGGGCGCTCTTGTAGCGTTCGGTCAGTGCGGTGGAGGTGAGCGCTGACCCGGGCAGTACGCTCAACGCGGAGAGCGCATCGGCCGAGGATTGTGCCTCATCATTGGGTAGTGGCATTAGTCGTCCTTTCCAGGTACCACCTGGGTGCCGACCCCGGCGGTAGTAAATACTTCGAGCAGCATCGAGTGCGGTTGGCGTCCGTCGACAATGTGCGCCCGGGCTACCCCGGCATCCACCGCCGCCAGGCAGGCTGCCATCTTCGGGATCATCCCGGATTGCAAGGAAGGTAGCATCTGCCGTAGTTCAGCTGCGGTCAGCGAGGTGATCAGCGAGGATTTGTCCGGCCAGGCCGCGTAGAGGCCCTCAACGTCCGTGAGGATGACCAGCTTGGAGGCCCCCAAGGCGGCGGCTAGGGAGGCCGCGGCGGTATCAGCGTTGACGTTCAGCACCGCCCCGGTGGGCTCCCCCGCAGCATCAAATTCCGGAGCCACAGTGGAAATCACCGGAATCATGCGGGCGCTGAGTAGGTTATCCACCTGTGTGGTGCGTACCCCGGTCACTTCGCCGACCAATCCCAGATCAACTTGGACACCGTCCACGACGGTGCCGGTGCGAACCGCTTGTAAGGTGGCCCCATCTTCACCGGAGAGTCCCACTGCGTAGGGTCCGTGGGAGTTGATCAGTCCGATCAGGTCGCGTTGCACCTGACCGGTAAGCACCATCCGGACCACGTCCATCGCTTCCGGGGTGGTGACCCGCAGCCCGCCACGGAATTCCGACTCGATGCCCAATTTCTCCAGCATCTTATTAATTTGTGGTCCGCCCCCGTGTACCACCACCGGATTGATCCCCACATGGCGCAGAAAAACGATGTCTTCAGCGAAGGCCCGACGCAGCTCATCGTTGACCATCGCGTTGCCGCCGTATTTGATCACCATGGTGGATCCGGCAAAGCGCTGGATCCACGGCAGAGCCTCAATCAGGGCCTCGGCTTTGCGGTGAGCCTCGTCCATCGGGGTGGGTTTGGTTTCAGTCATGATTTCTCTTTCAGCTCCTCGCCGCGGTGGGCGTTGGCCTAGCTGGAATAGGCGGAGTTTTCGTGGACGTAATCGTGGGTTAGATCGTTGGTGAGAATGGTGGCTTCAGCACTGCCGGCGTTCAGATCGATATCGATCGATACCTCGCGTGCGTCCAGGTTCACCAGCTCACGGTCCTCACCGACCCCACCGGCGCGGCAGACCATGACACCGTTGATCGAGACATTCAGTTCGTCGGGTTCGAAGGCAGCCTGGGTGGTGCCCACTTCGCTCAGTACCCGGCCCCAGTTTGGGTCGCGGCCAAAAATGGCGGTTTTGACCAGGTTGGAGCGGGACACCGCACGGGAGACTTCGAGGGCGTCGGCCTCACTGGCGGCGTTGAAGGTGCGCACCGCGATGGTGTGATCCGCACCTTCGGCGTCATCGATCAGTGCGCGGGCCAGTTCTTGACACAGTTCGGTGAGCAGCTCGGTGAATTCGGCAAGCTGTGGGGTCACCGAACTGGCACCGGAGGCCAAGAGGGCCACGGTGTCGTTGGTAGACATACAACCATCGGAATCGGCCCGGTCAAAGCTCACCGCCGTGGCCTGACGCAACGCGGTATCCAGCTCACTCGGGCTGAGTTTGGCGTCGGTGGTCAACACCACCAGCATGGTGGCCAGGCCGGGGGCGAGCATGCCCGCACCCTTGGCAATACCGCCGATGCGGTAGCCATTGCCCTGCCGTACCGCCTGCTTAGGCACGGTGTCGGTGGTCATGATGCCCGTGGCGGCCGACAGGCCTGCTTCCTCACCGCTACCCAGTTGTTGGCTAGCGGCTTCAACCCCCGGCAACAGTTTCTCCATGGGCAGCTGCACACCGATCAACCCGGTGGATGCCACCAGCACGTCCGAGGCTGAAACCCCTAAGAGCTGCGCGGTGTATTCGGCGGTGCGGTGCGTATTACCGAATCCCTCGGCACCGGTGCAGGCGTTGGCGCCGCCGGAGTTCAGGATGATCGCGTCCGCCCGGCCATCGCTGATGACCTGTCGTGACCAGTGCACCGGGGCGGCGGCCACACGGTTAGAGGTGAACACCGCGGCGGCGGCGAATTCTGGTCCGTGATTACGGATCAGCACGACGTCATTGGCGCCGGTGCTTTTCAGTCCGGCAGGTACTCCTGCGGCGCTAAAGCCGGCGGGGGCGGTGATGCCGGTGGTGGCGGTAGCTGAACTCACGGTGCGACTCCTTGCATGGTTAGTCCGGTAGTTTCTTCCAGCCCAAGGGCAATATTCATGGACTGCACAGCTCCGCCGGCGGTGCCCTTGGTGAGGTTATCAATGGCGGCACTCACGATCACGCGCGAGGCGTGCGGGTCCAATGCCAACTGCAAGTGCACCTGGTTGGTGCCCAAGACGTTGCCGGTCCCCGGCCACTGCCCCTCGGGCAGCAGGGTGACAAACGGTTCGTTCGCGTAGGCGCGCTGCCAAGCCGAGCGCAGCTGATCCTCAGTGACGCCAGGCTTCACGCGTGCGGTGGCGGTAGTCAGGATGCCCCGTGGCATCGGCGCCAAGGTGGGGGTGAAGGAAATCTGCACCGGTTCGCCGGCCACCAGCGACAGTCCCTGCTCAATTTCTGGGGTGTGGCGGTGCGAGCCACCCACCCCATAAGGGCTCATGGAGCCCATGGTTTCACTGCCCAGCAGGTGCGGTTTCAGGCTCTTTCCGGCCCCGGAGGTGCCAGAGGCTGCCACAATCACCACATCCTGCGGTTCCAGCAGTCCGGCCGAATATCCTGGGGCCAGACCCAGCTGAGCTCCGGTGGGGTAGCATCCGGGTACCGCGATACGCTTACTGACGCGCAGTGCCTCGCGATGTCCTGGTAATTCGGGAAGCCCGTACGGCCAATGCCCAGCGTACCCTTCGCCATAAAACTTGGCCCAGGCGTCCGCGGAGGTCAGGCGGTGATCGGCTCCGGCGTCAATGACTAGGGTGTCGGCCGGAAGTTGCGCGGCAATCTGCGCGCTAGCTCCGTGCGGCAAGGCCAGAAATACGACATCGTGGCCGGAGAGATTCTCCACCGTGGTCTCAACCAAGACTTTATCGGCGTATTTATGCAGGTGCGGAGCGATCGCACCCAAACGAGAACCGGCTTGGGAATGTGCGGTGACCGCCCCAACTTGCACCTGCGGGTGGTTGGCTAGAATGCGCAGAACTTCGCCACCGGCATAGCCGCTGGCACCAGAGACAGCTACTGAAATCGTCATGGGCTAACTCTACCGCTGAATATGCATGAAACCTAATAAATATTCACTCTTTCCGTGGGCTTAAGTCGCATCATGTCGCACTCTCAGCACCCGTTAGGGCGAGGGTCATAAACTGATGAAGGAGAAATGAACCGCACCAAGACAGGGCAGATCCTCCAAGACGTTGAACGAAGGGACTTAGCAGAAAATGAAGCAATTCCAGATTCAGGTTGCACAGGCCGGCGGACCTGAGGTTCTTGAATACGTCGAAGCCGATATTCCTACCCCGGGCGAAGGTCAAGTGCTGGTGCAGGTGGCGGCCGCCGGATTGAATTTCATTGAAACCTATCAGCGTTCGGGCGTGTATGAGGTGGATTATCCCTTCACTCCGGGCACCGAATTCTCCGGAACCGTCACCGAGCTAGGCCCCGGGGTCAAGCATCTGAAAGTCGGCGACCGGGTGGCTACCGCCGAAGCTACCCGCAGCTATTCGCAATATGCGGTGGTGGATGCCGAGCTACTGGGCAAGGTCCCGGATTCGATCGATCTGCGTTTGGCCGGTGCCCTACCGCTGCAAGGATGCACTGCCCATTACCTGACGCATTCGAGCTACATGGTGCGTTCCAAGGATGTCATTTTGACCTATGCCGGTGCCGGCGGGGTGGGACTGCTATTGACCCAAATGCTGAAATTGATGGGCGCCACCGTGATCACCACCGCATCCACCCAAGAGAAGAAGGATCTGGCCAAGGCTGCCGGTGCCGACTATGTGGTGGATTACGATCAGGTTCCGCAGACCGTCAAGGATGTCACCGGTGGTGCGGGAGTCAATGCGGTCTATGACGGGATCGGAAAGGACACCTTCGAGATGTCGCTCAACGCACTGAAGCGCCGCGGCACGCTAGTGCTCTTTGGCGGGGCCAGCGGTCAGGTGCCACCTTTTGATTTGCAACGTTTGAACGCCGGAGGCTCACTGACGGTGACGCGCCCCAATCTAGCTGACTTTATGACCACCCCACAGGAGCGCGGCTGGCGGCTAGGTGACGTATTCGGTTGGGTCGCCGAAGGCAAAATTGATGTTCGTATTGCAGCCGAATACCCCTTGGCCGAAGCCGGCGAAGCCCACCGCGCCTTAGAAGCTCGTGAGACCACCGGCAAAGTCCTATTGATTCCTTAAACCGTTCTGCAAGGCGGTGGTGCCGAAATTCACTGGCTCACCAGTACCGGCGCGCACAAAACAATGATGTACTTGAAACGGAAATCTTTATGGTTTCTACCCTCCAGGATCCACTCCTTTGACACCGTCATCCCCCTGACGGTGTCTCGGGCGTCTGCCTGACAGGCCTGTGAAGGAACGGATCACCCTAGGTCATGGTTCAATCCAGCGCCGCAACACTGCCTGTGCCCGGCCCCTACCAGGCACAATTTGCGGCAGCTAGCTGAGCCCGGCTCCACGCACTCCGATCGAGGTCATCTAGGCCACGACGGACCGTTACCCGGACGCCCCGGTTCTTAACGATGGCACGCGCAGCCTGAGTTATGCCGAGTTACCTATTGAGGTCAAGGCCGCTACCCGGCAGCTGCCTTGGGCTCGGCTAGGTGCCGGAGATGAGATCGGTGTGCGTGTCCCCTCGGGAACCGCCGACTCATAGCTGAAGATCCTTGCCATCCTTTGGGTTGGCGCCACCTATGTGCCGGTTAAGGCCGCTGACCTCGATGAACGGGCCCGGGTGTTCTTTGAAGAAGCTCAGGCCACCGGGGTGGTTTCCGACACCGCAAAGATCACCGTGCTCGGCTCGCGTCCCGCTCCCCTGCCGTTCGGACTCGCTAACTGAGCGATAACGCAGGGGCCGCTTTTAGCTCCGGATCCACCGGTAAACCTAAGGGCGTGGCGGTCACCCACCTTCCGGCCCGGCATTGCCGAGGCTCAGATCTGCCTGCCAGCCCGCTGGGTCCCGAAGAACGTCCGGTGGCGGCTCACTGAGTGCCGCTTATCGGGTCTCGGCTTTGCGGCACCGTGTGCCCCAGTATCCGCGTTGCGGGTCTCTATGACTATCCGCGCTTCGGTCCCCTTGTTTATTTTGGCCCGGATGCGCTGGTTCACCTACTTGCAGTTGGATCATGGGCCCTTACAGCGACAGATATCTTCGCCAAGGAGCTACCGGCGGTATCTCCCCGGCCCGTCGGTACCGCAAACTAGGGAACGCTGGCCTGGCCCAGTGAAGCTTCCCACACATCGGCGTCCTAAACCGGGATCGCACCATCAGGTTTGCTCGGGGTTCACCTTGTGTTAACCCGAGAAACCTACCTTGGCCTCATGACTATCGAACTGCCGCTGCTTGATGAGGCCTTCCGCGGTTACACCGTATTGGACAATGACGACGATGATCCGGTGTTGGTGCGCGCCGACGGAACTATCGTCGATACCTGGCGTGAAGATTACCCGTACGCCGAGCGTCTTGATCGGTCGACCTATGAGCGGGAGAAACGGGCGCTGCAGATCGAGCTACTCAAACTCCAAAAGTGGATTAAAGCCAATAATCGGCGGCTAATGCTGGTTTTTGAGGGGCGCGATGCCGCGGGCAAGGGTGGCACTATCAAGCGTTTTACCGAGCACCTGAATCCGCGTGGTGCGCGGGTGGTGGCTTTGGAAAAGCCCAGCGAACGCGAGTCCAGCCAATGGTATTACCAGCGGTATATTCAGCATTTTCCGGCGGCCGGCGAAATCGTGCTCTTTGACCGGTCTTGGTATAACCGGGCTGGGGTGGAGCCGGTGATGGGTTTTTGCACCGCGGAACAGCACCAACATTGTTTGTCTCAAACCCCACAGTTTGAAAAGCTCTTGGTTGATGAGGGGATCGATCTGGTGAAGTTCTGGTTCTCGGTATCTTCCGGAGAACAACTCACCCGCTTCACCATTCGGCGTATCGATCCGGTGCGGCAGTGGAAGCTCTCCCCCACCGATTTGGCGTCGCTGGACAAATGGGATGAGTACACCCGGGCCAAGGAAGAAATGTTCTTGGCCACGGACACCGACTTTGCACCGTGGACCGTGGTGAAATCCAACGACAAGAAGCGTGCCCGTCTCCAGGCGATGCGTCATGTGCTGAACAAGTTTGAATACACCGGCAAGGATCACGAACTGGTTGGTACCCCCGACCCACGCATCGTGGGTCGGGCTGCCGATGTCATCGATCTGGGTGAGGAGTTCTAGAAGCGTGAGGAGCCACCGGCTCCAGAGAAGCTGCCGCCGCCCCCGGAGTAGCCGCTGGAGATCCCGCTCGAGGAGGAGCTAGCCGCTTGGCGGGAGGATTTCACGGCGTCGACACCGGAGTTGTAACCAATGTTGTAGGCGTTCACGCGCCAGAAGAAGCCTGCGGATCCGGTGACATCCAAGATTGAGCCGCCGGCGTGCACGCTGTCGCGTTTGTCCCGGGCCTTGGCCATCTGACGGCGCATATCTTCCTTTTCGTCCTTGGTTTTGGCAAAGGCCTCAATTTGCGCTGCGGACAGCACCTCGAGCTTCTCGGTCAGTTCCTGACGTAGTTCAGCAAGCTGGTCAAGAGCCGTATCCACGTCAATGGTTTCGGACTTCAAATCGGTACCGATCTGTTCGACTCGCTGCTTAGCGCTGTGCCCAAAGGAGTCCAGCGCCGCCCGCGCTGGTTCGGTGCCTTGGGCGGAATCGCTGGTGAGTTCGGGAAGTTCCGCGAGGTCTTCGAGTAGTGGGGCGGTTTGTGCCCGCCAAGCATCCTCCCAGCTGGCCGAGCGGGTATAGAGCGCGGCGGCGGCAATAATCGCGTCATCGGTGGCATCTAGATTCGCGGCCGTGCTACTAAAGACTTCGGCACGATTTACTCCCTTAGATGAGGAGCGTAGCTTCTTGTCGGCGGCTTCCAGCTCTTGCTGGGCCTCAAAGGAGACCCGGTACTTGGCCATGAAGTCTGCGAATCGACGCTCAAGATCAGCGGCGTGACGTGAACCGGTGGGCAACGTCCGAGCAGCCAACTCGGTGCTTTGCAGGTCCAGGGTCACATTGGTGAGGTGATTGCGTCCCTTCTCGAAAGCCGACGCAAAGTTCTTCCGGCGTGAAGCACGCATTGCTAGAGCCGCCCACCAGATCAAAAGGCCACCACCGCCACCGATTGCGGTCGTCCACCAAAGTCCGGGCGAGAGGTACCACGGACGATTCATAATACGTGCGCCTTGATCGGCGATCTCGATGACCCCGTCGGTCCAGCGAGCCACTTTGAAGTCAGCGAACCCGGCTTCGTGGATGGTCTCCATTTGTGAGGTACTAACCTTGCGGTCCTCACCGTAGTAGGTTCCTACCTGCCCGGTGCGCTCCCCCTCAATGGACAGCGTGATAATGAAAATCCCGTCCGCCCAGTAATCCCCGTAGTCTTCTTCCTTCTGCGAGATCCACTCCGGGTGTACATCTCGGGCATACTTCAGGGTTTCGGTGTTGATGTTATCCGAATACTTACCCTCACGAGTGTAGATCGCGACCTTCGTCGGCTCGTTGAAGTCAATCTCTTCAAGGGCATCACGCAAGCGTTGCTCGTTGATGACTCCCGCCCCGTCATCCACGCTCACCGATTCAAGATTCTGGCCGGTGGGCACGGTGACAGCTGCGCCGGTGGCCTGCCCAGCCGGGGCAAGGCTCAGCGAACCGGCCATAACGAGTGCCGCGGCGGCCGCACCCCGGGTAACGATCTGGATCTTGCGCATGAGGGGTTCCTCCCGAGAGCTGACGAGTTCATCCGTCTGATGGTCTTTCTCTATGGTAACCAGATAAGTAGCGCGAGCCGGTCATCCGCAAGACGGAGGTTTCTGTGCGGGGCAGCTTGGAATGCCGGCGCATTTCTGCCCCATTTAGCTGGCGTGCCGGAAGCGCTCCCAGGCGGATTGCCTAGTCATCCCCAGGGCGGCGCCGATTTTCTCCCAGCTGATTTTGCGCTCCCGAGCGATCGCTACCCATCCGGCCAAGGATTTTTCTACCCGCTGCTGAACCGCCGCAACCTCAGGTAGGTGTTCAAGCACTTCGTTATCACTCATCGTCACCCAGGGCATAGCTGATCCGCTCACCGGTTCATCGGTAGCGGCCGCTAGCATGGTGCCGATGCGCTGCACGCAACGCGCGCAAATTGCCACGCCCGGTCCGCCCACAAAGCGCAACTGCGCACTCTTTGCGGTGCCACAAAAACTACAAAATTCCGGAGCCGGATCCAAGCTCGTGAGCTGCATACCGCTCATCCCCTTCACTCTATGGTTAGGTACCTCCCATTTGAGATCCCATCCTACTTGACTCGTCAGGATTAACCTGACAATCTGTCAGGCATGGCCTTACATGAAAGTTTGAATGAACCCGCCTCTGCCTCCCCGCGGATGCTTCGTCATACCCCGGCATTTCGCTGGTTGCTGGGTTCGGATGCCGCCGAAACTCTCGGGGATTCACTGCTGCGCACGCTGGTCCCGCTGCTGGCGGTGAGTGTACTGGGGGCCGGAGCCATGAGCGTGAGTCTGCTCAATGCCTTGGGTTTAGCCGCCTTCTTGGTGTGTTCGATCCCAGTAGGCGTATGGGTGGAGCGTCGGCGGAAGAAGCAGGTGCTGATCTTTTCCACGCTGTTCAGAGCCCTGTTGGTCATCAGTCTCCCGCTGGCCTATCTGATGGACCTGCTGAGTCTGAGCTTTTTGCTGGTGGTCGTGGGCTTGCTTGGCATTGCCGATGTGCTGTTCACGACAGCCCATGCCACTTTATTACCAACTGTGCTCGGCAAGGACCTGGTTTCCTTGGCCACGGCCCGTTTGCATTCGGTGCGCAGCGTGGTGGGATTGGCAACCCCCACAGTGGCTGGCGTATTGCTGAAATTATTCGCCGTGCCCTTCGCTTTTCTCCCCAGTGTCCTGTCCTATCTCTTCTCGGCGTGGTCAATCGCAAAGATCCGTGAGGAGCCGAGCCACACCCCTGTGGCTCGGCGCCATCCGCTACGCGAGGCCCGGCAGGGATTTAGTTATTGTTTGCGTAACAAATATCTGCGAGCGATGATGCTCAGCGCGTTGCTGGTGAACTGCGGTGCCATGTTCGGCAATGCGGCCTCGGCGGTCTATGCCCTGAACCATCTGGGGATCACCCCGTCCGGTTTTGCCTTAGCTGGCACCGCGTCGGCTTGTGGCGGATTGCTCGGTTCGGTGGTGGCTGCTCCTGCCCTGCAACGTTTCGGACTGGGTCGGGTCAAGATTCTTTCTTCGGTGAGCGCGATTGGTTTTCTGGCACTCTTTCCGTTGGCGCTTCATTTGCCGGGGCCCGCGGTGCTGTGGCTACTGTGGACGAACTTTGGCTGGGCCGCACTGGTGGTGGTGCACACCGTCGCGGGTGCCGATGTCATCCCTAAGCTCACCGATCCGAGCATGTTGGCCCGGGTCACCGCCACCAACCGGTTCTTCGTGCTAGGTTTCATGCCGCTCGCCAGTCTGCTCGGTGGGCTAGTGGCCACCGTATTCGGTCCGGTGAGCGCACTGTGGGGGTGGGTGCTCTGTGCCGCACTTTCGGCCTTACCGATTCTTTGCAGCCAAATACGTTCATGGCGGAAGGTTCCCGAAAACATCGAGTCGACATCGACCGCCTAAGCGCGCGGAGCTTGCCGGTATTCTTTGGCGCAAATCCCGAGAAAAGATACAAAGAACCCCGCAACACCAGCGAAACAGGTGGTGCTGCGGGGTTCTTTGACTCAGGTACTTAGCGCTGGACAGCCCCAAAACGTTCGGCGGCCACGGCAACGGCGGCAGCACGTGCTTCGGAGGCTTCATCCGCGGTCAGCGTACGATCGGTGGCACGGAAGCGCAGACCGAAGGCCAGCGACTTCTTACCGTCCTCGATGCCCTTGCCCGAGTACACATCAAACAGCGCGATGTCTTCGAGAAGATCTCCGGCGCCTTCACGCAGCGCGGCCAATACCTCACCGGCGACCACAGCTTGATCCACCACCAGCGCCACGTCCTGGGTGGCCAGCGGCTGGGTGGTCAGCTGCTGGGCCACGACGACCTCTGGGGCCGCGAGCATCAGCGCTTCGGCGTTCAGTTCCATGGCCACGGTGCGAGCTGGCAGGTCCAGGTCCTTGAGCAAGGCTGGGTGCAGTTCACCGGCGTAACCGACGACCTCATCGTTCAGCTTCAGGACAGCGGTACGTCCCGGGTGGAAGGCCTGATGGCTGCCCTGGGCAACCTCAAGTTCAACCCCTAGAATCCCTGCGACGCTCTGCGCGGTGCTCAGCGCATCGGCCCAGTCCCAGGCTCGTGGCGCGTACTCCACTCCGGCTCGCGCCTCGTGACCGGTGAGGACCGCGGCAATATGCCAAGGCTGCTCGGGGATACCGGCGTTCAGGTCTGCCAACACCTCATCGCTTGGCTTAATACCCAACGGTGGAAGGTAGGAGGAGCCGAGCTGTTCCTTCGGCAGGAACACCAGACCACCCTCGTACAGGGCGAGGTCGCGGAAACCACGGCCGAGGTTGCGGCGGACAATGTCCAATAGACCCGGCAGCAGGCTGGTGCGTAGCAGTCCGTATTCGGAAGAGATCGGGTTGGCCAGTTTCACCGACGCCACTTCGGTCTCAGCCTGCGCGCTCCCGAAGCTCTGGTTCTGTGCCGCGGAGACGAATGGGTAAGCCAGCACCTCGGTTAGCCCGGCATCAGCCAGACCCTGCAGGATCCGACGACGCTGTGCCTGGATCCGGGTCAGGCCACGCCCCGGTGGGGCCACCGGCAAGGTGGAAGGGATCTTGTCATAGCCCACAATGCGGGCCACTTCTTCCACCAAGTCTTCTTTAGCACCCAGATCTGGACGCCAGCTCGGGGCGCTGACCTCAAAACCTTCGGTGGTGCGGGTGACGGTGCCGCCGATACCTTCCAGTGCGGTGATGATCTGCTCGTCACTGTAGTCCACACCCACCAGTGCGTTGGCGTAGCCGGCGGGCAAGTTGATGGTCGCTGGAGTTGCTGGGGTTCCGGCATCGGTGATGTTTGTGGTGGCGCTCCCGCCTGCCAGTTCGACCAGCAGGTTCACGGCACGCTGCGCAGCAATGTCGGCCACCATGGGGTCCACTCCACGTTCGTACCGCTTCGACGCTTCCGAAGGCAGCTTGTGGCGACGGCGGGAGCGGGCAATGGAGACCGGTTCGAAGTTTGCCGATTCGATCAGCACCCGGGTGGTGTCCATCGAGACTTCGGTGGCGGCGCCACCCATCACACCGGCGATACCGATGGCCCCGGAATCATCGGTGATCAGCAGATCTTCAACGTGCAGTTCGCGGGTCTTGTCATCTAGTGTGGTGAGCTTTTCGCCGCTGGTCGCACGACGAACCACGATCGGACCGCTGAGCTTGTCCGCATCGTAGAAGTGCAGTGGCTGGCCCAGTTCCAACATCACATAGTTGGAAATGTCCACCACTAGCGAGATCGAGCGCATCCCGGCCAACGCTAGGCGGGAGGCCATCCAGCGTGGGGTGGGCAGGGTTGGGTCGATTCCGGTTACCTCACGGGTAACGAAGCGGGAGCAGCCAGTGACACCGTAGATTGGTGCAGCGTCTTCCACCCGGACCGGGTGACCTGCCGCGGTGTCCTGATCCAGAGTAATGAGGCTAGCCGGGTCGGTGAAAGAGGTGCCGGTGGCTAGCGCGTACTCGCGTGCCACACCGCGGATGGAGAAGCAGTATCCACGGTCCGGGGTTACGTTGATCTCGGCAGCCTGATCATAGAGGCCGAAGAGTTCCATCACGTCGGTGCCCAGTTCCGGGTCCAAGCCGAGGCGGGAAAGCACAATAATTCCGTCGTGATCTTCACCGATGCCCAGTTCACGGGCCGAGGCGATCATGCCAGCGGAAATATGACCGTAGGTCTTACGCGGGGTGATGCGGAAATCTCCGGGTAGCACCGCTCCGGGCAGCGTGACAACAACCTTGTCACCCTCCACGAAGTTATGCGCACCGCAAATGATGCCCTGTACGCCGGAGGGGTCGATACCCTCGGCGCTGAGCGTCTGCTCGGTCCCTTCGGGGACCACGCGCACCTGGCACCAATTAATGGTTTTGCCGTTCTTTTGCTCTTCCTTTTCAATGGAGAGCACCTGGCCGACCACAATGGGTCCGGACAGTTCGTCGCTCGGACGGTGCACATCTTCTTCTTCGAGGCCGACCTTAACGAGGTCGGCCATGATGTCTTCAGCCGTGGCCTCGGCTGGTACCTGCGCGTATTCGCGCAACCATGACAGTGGTACTCGCATCTGCTTAGATCTCCATCCCGAAGTGCTGGCTGAAACGGATGTCGCCTTCGATCATGTCGTGCATGTCAGGCACATCGTTGCGGAACATGAGCGTGCGCTCAATACCCATGCCGAAGGCGAAGCCGGAGTAAACTTCCGGATCCAGCCCGGCGGCACGCAGGAGGTTCGGGTGAACCATGCCGCAGCCGCCCCATTCGATCCACTGTGGGCCGCCCTTGGCCCCGGGGTGCCAGATATCGAGTTCGGCCGATGGTTCGGTGAACGGGAAGTAGGCCGGACGCAGCCGGATCTGGGCTTCGGCACCAAACATCTGCCGGGCAAAGTGCTCTAGGGTGCCGCGCAAGTCGGCCATGGTCAGGCCCTTATCCACGGCTAGACCCTCAAACTGGTGGAACACCGGGGTGTGGGTAGCATCTAGCTCATCGGTGCGGAAGGTACGTCCCGGGCAGAGCACGTACACCGGAACCTCGCGCTCCAGCATGGAACGCATCTGTACCGGGGAGGTGTGGGTGCGCAATACCAGGTGTGCATCGGCAGGCTCAATGAAGAAGGTATCTTGCATTTCGCGCGCCGGGTGATCCGGCTTGAAGTTCAACGCATCGAAGTTGAACCATTCGGATTCCACCTCTGGCCCCTCGGCGATTTCCCAGCCCATGCCCACGAAGATGTCCGAGACACGGTCCTGCAGCACCGATAGCGGGTGCCGGGCACCCAGTGGACGGCGGACCGGCGCCGCGGTCACATCAACGGTCTCCTCCACCAGGATGCGCGCGGCTTCCTCTTCTTCAAGGATGAGGGTGCGAGCGGCTAGGGCCTTGTTCACCCGTCCGCGGGCAGCGCCCACGAGCTTACCGGCCACCGCCTTTTCGGACTTGTCCAACTTGCCAATCTGGCGGTTGGCCAAGGACAGCGGGGACTTATCTCCCGTGTGGGCCAGCCGCGCGTCTTTCAGCTCGTTGAGGTCCTTCGCGGACTCAAAAGCAGCCAGCGCAGCGTCGATGGCCGCGTTAATTGCCGCTTCATCCGTGGGATGTGGAGGTGCAGCCGAGTCCGGCTGCGCTTCTTGAATTGTCTGATCAGACATGGGGATCTGGTGATCCTTCTCTTCGCTGTAATTTCTCTTAAAACCCATTCTATTAGCAAGGCCCGTCAACGAATGATTCGGTGACGGGCCGACAAGCTAAAAACGGGGTCAGGCTAGTGCGCAGCCTCGTCCTTCGAAGCCTTTGGAGCCATGCTGATCGCGATGACCAAGGTCAGCACCAAGATCGCGCCGCCGAAGACGATGGAATAGAACAACGCATTATTGGCCGTGCCGGTAGCTTCGTAGACCTCAGTGCCCTGGATCATATCGAAGGTCACGGTGGTCCCGTCGATAACTCCGGTTTCCGAGGCACTGGAGACCGAACCGGGGAAGGTCACGGCCATCGAGGCGGTTCCTGCGCCCGGCTCGGTGGAGCCTGGTGCGTTACCCGGCATCGAGAAGGCGAAACCATCTGCGGTATTGCTCAGCGTAATGGGCAGTTCAAAGCTGGCGAATGCGTCTTGCAACTGGATGAAGTTCATCGAATCCACGGTTTCAAACCGGAGCCCGGCTCGCTGCCCGTCATCGATCTGGCTGTAGGTCCAGTTCTCACCGGTAATCTGTTCCAGTTCTTGGGTGTCAATCTGCGAACCCAGCGCTTCTTCCAAGCTCGCGCCCTGCAATAGTGCAGCGTCCATGGTGACGTCAACGGCCCCGCGCGCTTTATCCTCGCCCTCGATGGTGACGTGTGCGCTCATGTCCACACAGCCGGCCAATGCCAACATGGCGGCGAACATCATCGCCAGTACACCTACAAGTTTCTTCACGCGGTTTCTCCTCAGCTACGGTTTCGTCTCGTCCTTCGGGCACACCGCTTAAGGCATGTCCCTAATCCAGCTTACGCGGATAAAAACTGCCACGCCCATCGAGCGTATTGTGAATCACTTCACGTCGAGATTAACCGGCTCCTTGGCATCGGCGAGGCAAGCGGCCACGATGGGCGCATCGGCCGGAATCCAAGCTACCTGCGTGGCCAGATCGGCCTGTAGTGGTAGCCAGCGCAGTTCGTCGTGGCCATCCAGTGGCCGGGGGTTGCCAGAACGGATTTCGGCGAACCAGACTCGCATGGCAGTTGTCTCGTTCAACCCCCAGCCTTGATCCAGTGGGCCGTAGATTTCCTCGCCCAGCTCAATCTCGATACCCAGCTCTTCGCGAATTTCGCGGTGTAAGGCCTGCAGCGGTTGCTCACCGGGTTCTACTTTGCCGCCGGGGAATTCCCATTGCCCAGTGAGCGCGGCAGGACGGTCGCGGCGTGCGGCCAAGAGCTGGGTGGGCTGCTTCAGCGAGTCGACTAGGGCGACAGCCACAATCTGTTTCAGGCGCATGGAGTTGACCTTTCCGGGACTAGGACGAAAGTGTGCGTTGGGCGCGAGCCGAGGCATAAAGGCAAAGGGTGGCCGCGGTGCTCACGTTCAGCGATTCGGCCACTCCGTAGAGCGGGGCCGCGATGCTGAAGTCCGCTGCGGCTTTTTCTTCCGAGCTCAGCCCCTGTCCTTCATTACCGAAAAACCAGGCGCTGGGGGCACTCAGGTCGGGTTCCGGGCCCGTTGGTTCTACCGCGACCCCACTTCGACGATGTACCGCAGCGTCCTGCAACAGATCTAGGTCCTGTTCGGCGTACCCGTCAGCGGCCAGTAGCTGAATCCCCTGGGTGCTGGCGGCATCGACGAGGTCAGTGAAGTTGATCTGGCCTAGCACCGGCAGGTGGAACAGTGAGCCCACGGTTGAACGAACCGTTTTCGGGTTATAGATATCTACGCTGCCCTGAGTGAAGATGACCGCGTCGGCACCGGCGGCATCCGCGGCGCGCAGGATGGTTCCGGCGTTGCCCGGATCCTGTACCCGGCACAGCACCGCAATCAGTCTAGGTTTGCTTGCTAGCAGGTCGGCTAGGCTGTGCTCTTGTATCCGGGCCACCGCAATAATTCCTTGCGGGGTGATGGTGTCTGCCATGGCGGACAGAACATCTTCGGTGACTTCACGGGCATCCAGCTGTGCCGCGTGCAGCAGGTCACGAAATTCATTGGAATTGTCGAGAAATGTCTCGGTAGCGTAGACCGAGACAATGACCGAGCCGGTGGTGGCTTCGGCTTTTAGGGCTTCACGGACCGCTTGTGGCCCTTCGACCAGATAATGTCCGGTGGCTTTGCGCCCGGCTCGGGTAGCCAGACGGGCCACCGCTTTCACCTTGTCGGCGCGGGGGTTGGACATCACCGTGTGGTTGTAACTGGTCATGGCTCGAGAATACCGGTCTTTTCACCGCGCTTTACAACGGCGTGAGGCACTGACCGCGTGAGTTTCAGCTTCGGCCCATCTTCAAGTGAAGATCTTCACAGCGGGCCGGTGCTGCGGTGGTATTTAAACGACTTAGCGGGTGGTTTTCGCATTTTCGAAAAACCACCCGCTAAGGGGATGTTGGGTAGCTAGCTGGCCACTGGCCAGCGTCGCTTAGGAACCAACAGTATTTACTTCATCTTCTGACGATTTTCGCCACCGGCAGGTTCGAAACCTGCAGCCTTGGCGGACTCGATGGAGTTGAACCAGTACTCAGCAACGGTCTGCTCGTACCAGGTCGAGCCTGGGACGTGGTACTTGTTCGAACCGGCGTTGCCCTTGATGACGAAGCCCTCTGGTGCGTCTTGGCCGTCAACGGCCTTAACAGCGCCAGCAGCTTCAGCCTTGGCGGCCGGGGTAGCGTTGGAGGCGGCGGCAGGAGCCTTCTCAGCCTTTGGGGCTGCAGCCTTCTTGGCGGCGGCCTTTGGAGCCGAAGCTACTGCCTCAGTTACTTTTGGGGCGTTGACGTCAGCCGGCAGGGCACCCTTTGCTACCTGAACCAGTGCGGAGAATGCGTTGGCATCCGAAACAGCCAGTTCGGCCAACATACGGCGGTCAACCTCTACCTGAGCGGCCTTCAGGCCCTGGATCAGGCGGTTGTAGGTCATGCCGTTGGCGCGGGATGCAGCGTTGATGCGCTGGATCCACAGGCGACGGAAGTCACCCTTGCGCTTGCGACGGTCGTTGTAGCTGTATACGAACGAATGGAGCAGCTGCTCCTTGGCCTTACGGTATAGGCGCGAACGCTGACCGCGGTAACCCTTGGCGCGTTCCATTACGACGCGACGCTTCTTATGGGCGTTTACTGCCCGCTTCACACGTGCCACGTGTGTACTCCTTCAAGTCTGTCCCCGTCATGACGAATCTTTGGTGACGGTGAAATCTAGTGGTTGGTTGGGGTAAAGCTTCCCCGGTGTTCTTGCGAAGGGGAGGCTTAGAGGCCCAGCATCCGCTTGATGGTCTTCACATCGGCCTTGGCAACAAGCTGATCGCTTTTCAGACGACGGGTGATGCGGGAAGACTTGTGCTCCAGGTAGTGGCGGCGGTTAGCCTGCTGGCGCTGCAGCTTTCCGCTGCCGGTCACCTTGAAGCGCTTCTTGGCGCCACTATGAGTCTTGAACTTCGGCATAGCTGCCGTTCTCCTTACGTGCTCCCGGTCCGATCCGTGAGGATCTGCCAGGGAATCATCCGAGCGGGCCCCTCGCAACTGAGGTGACCGCTATGTTTACAGGTCCGATCCTTCCGGGGGAAGGATCTTCCGCTCGAAAAGAGCGGCGTGGATTCGGGTGAATCCACTCGGCTTCGCTTACGCGTCACCTTCGGCTTGAGCCCGTGCCTGCTCAAGCTTTGCGCGAGCCTCGTCGTCCATGGAGGAGGCAACGTTCTGTTCCGAAGTCTCCGCAGGAGCATCGGTCGGTACGCGGCGCTTCGAGCCACGGCCACTGGACTTCTGCTGCTGTTCGCGGCGGGCCTCAGCCTTGTTCTTCAGTGGACCAACAACCATGACCATATTTCGGCCATCGATGCGCGGGCTGGACTCTACGATCCCGACTTCCGCAACGTCCTCTGCAAACTTTTCCAGCAGACGAATGCCCATCTCTGGGCGCTGCTGCTCACGACCACGGAACTGGATCATGGCCTTGACCTTGTCGCCTGCGCCCAAGAAGCGCAGTGCGTGGCCGACCTTGGTTTCATAGTCGTGGGTGTCGATCTTCAAACGGAAGCGAACTTCCTTCAGAACCGTATTGGTCTGGTTCTTCCGGGCTTCACGCGCCTTGACGGCCGCCTCGTACTTGTACTTGCCGAAGTCCATCAGCTTGCACACTGGAGGCTTGGCGTTCGGGGCCACCTCGACCAAGTCCAGATCGGACTCGTGAGCCAGGCGAAGTGCGTCCTCAATGCGGACGATTCCTACCTGTTCACCGTTCGGGCCAACGAGACGTACCTCTGGTACGCGAATGCGCTCGTTAATGCGTGGATCGCTGATGTGTAACTCCTGTTAGTAGAAAAACTTGGTAGTCCCAGCAAACGAAAAGGCCTCCGGCTGCTGATGCAGGCGAAGGCCACGGGTCGACAGGGTAGCTCTAAAGAAGAGTTACCACGGGTAGGCTTACGCTTACCCGGCCGAGAAACCCGGACGCCTAGGCGGCGACGGCGGGTGGGAGATGGCCTCCACTTGCATGTCTCAACACTAATCATGTTGGTCACAAATCCATATTTGGACCATAACCAAGTAACCGTATCGAGTCGGTCTATGACAAGCTTAGCAGTATGAGTACCGAAGATTCCAATTCACAGCAGCAGGCCGTCGCCGATCAGGTCCGCGATATCGCCGAGGTTCCGGCGGTCGAAATCATCACCACTGCGGCCGTCCACCTGATGAGTGCCGCCGCCGTGAAATGCGGACTGGCCGAGGGCGAAGACGCCAATGACCTCAAGGATTTGGATGAGGCACGCAAGCTGATTACGGCTCTGGCTGGGCTGGTTACCGCTGGTGCACCGGAAATCGGTTCGCAGCATGCCGCCCCATTGCGTGATGGTTTGCGTAGTCTGCAGCTGGCATTCCGTGAAGCCTCGATCATCCCCGATGCCCCGGGCAAGGGTCCAGGCGAAAAGTTCACCGGTCCGGTCAGCTAACTACTAATCGCCGGAAAATTAAGAGATTAACCTCATGGACTCGTTTCCCTCGGGAAACGAGTCCATTGTTGTCTGAAGACCCTTCATCGGGGCCGGACAGCAGATTGAAATCCCATAAATGCTCGATCAGCCGATCAGTGGCCCAGCGCGACTGCGGCTTCCGGCAGTAAACCCGTAAGCACCGCATTCACTAATCGCCAGCACCGTCAGGCATGCTCGCGTTCCAGCCAGTCCTAGGCCATTGCTCACGAGGAGGCCGGATAGAGGTCGGCTGGTGGACTACGTGAGAGCAATCGGGGTTTGGCGAGCATTCGCGCTTGCGGCCATTTGCCTAGACGACCGATTCCAACCGACGTTTACGTGAGCGGTGGACGCGGCGGCGAATCTGCTGGGCTACTAAGGCAATAAGCACCACCAAGATGGCGATCATCCCGATCCCAGCGAACGCCACCGCCGGACCGGCGAGATCCACCAGCGCACCGGTCACCGGTGAACCAAGTGAGGTCCCTGCGGTCATTGCCGAACCATACCAGCCCATGGCTTCACCGCGCCGATGCTCAGCTACCAGGTCGGTGAGCCATTCCGAAGCGGCGGAGAGGGTTGGAGCCACCAATAATCCAGGGAGCGCCGAGAGTAACGCCAAACTCCAGGTATCGGTAGCAAAGTACATCGGCACGGTCAGGATGGCCATACCCAGCAGCAATAGCAGCGGGGAGATCCGCTTATCGAGCATCCCATAGGCGAGTCCACCAATCAGTGAGAAACCGCACCAGAACAGGAACACGAGCCCCAGATCTCCAGGGTTACCCTGCATTTCAAGCTCGGCCACAATGCTGACTTCGGTGCCAGTGAGCAGCGCTCCGGCGCCGCCGGCAACGATGAAGACTGCCAACACCGAGGCGCTCATCCAGCTGAAGTTGCTCTTGACCTTCCGTCCGCGTTCGGCCAACCGGGCGCGAGCGGATTTTCGTCCGGCCAGAATCAATTCGCCTTCAACCTCATGCACACCGGCCGGAGCCGCGGCCACCAAACTGGCTTCGGCGCCCAAGCGTTCTTCGTGCGCGTTGACTCGCTTAGCCACCGCTTTCGGGTCATCGGTTCGGGTCGGTGGATTCAGGATGTAGAGTCCGAGCCCACCCAGCGAACCCAAAATTCCCACGGCGGTCAGGCCTAAGGTGGTGTCTAATTGCGTGGCGATAATTCCGGCGGAGGCAGGTCCAACAATAAAGACCAGCTCGGTGGCCATCGCATCCAAGGCGAAGGCGGATCTACGTTGTTCGCCGGTGGTCAGCACCCCCAACGCGGTGCGGACCACCGAAAAAACAGGCAATGCGAAAAGTCCGCCGATAAACGCCAGCGGATAGATCCAGACCAATGGCACGTGCGGTACGGTAGCCCATACCGCGACTTCGATCACGATCGAGGGAATCAATGCCCGACGCAGACCCCACGCGTCGACGCGATTGCCACGCCAGGGGGCACCAATGGCAATACCAACAGTCATCAACGCGACCACTAGGCCTGCCGAGGTCCAGGTTTGTTCCAAGTTCAGCACCAGATGCAGTAGCAGCAGCATACTCAGCGCCGAGTGCGGCAGTCGGGCAACCATTCCCAGGATGAGTAGCCCGCTAATTGCCGGCTGTCTAAGGATCTGCCCGTACCGTTTCATGCCGTGATATAGCCCTTCTGATGTTTTTAGCTTGGGGTGCTGAGCAAACTGACTTCCAGAGAGTCTACGGCTTCAGCGAATTCTGGGGTGGTGGATAGTTTTTGGTGTACTTGCCCGGTAATTTCACGGGCCTTCGCTTCACTGGTTCCAGCCGCGAAGGTGAACTGTAGTTGAAGCTCGGGGCCTGCCCCGCCACCGGCGACCGGATTGTTCTGCGCGTCTCGGGACCCTACTCCCCTACCTGGGCCTAGCCGAACTTGAAGCAGTTCGCGATGCCCCTCGGTGGCTTGGGCAACCAGTGCGGCGAGGGTTTCGTCCTGATAGCTAGGTGTCCAGGGGATTTGTTTGGCGAGGGTCCATACCCCGGGCCGCCGTAGCACAAAAGTGAAGTCGCTTCCCGGGTCCAAGACCAGTAATTCGGCTTCTTCGCTGACTGCTGACAGGGCAGCACGTGGAGCATAGACCGCTACCGGTCGCGCGTCCGGATGCCATGCCTGCAGTCGTTCAACGGTAGTAAAGACCGGCAGCGCCATCCGTCCGTCCGGGGCTTTAATTTTGATCAAAGCCATATCCGCTTCCTTATCGGAGGCGAACCCGTGTTCGGTCATCGCTTCTTCGCCCAATTGTGCCACCACAGCAACAAATACTCGCGCATTCGCTAGGGCCTGATGCACCACGCTCTCGTCGCCAGTTCCCGCGCGCAACCCCAGCAATGCCTCGGTCACTGCGGCGTCGGCTTTGCCGTCATCCTTGTCAAAGTTGTGTAGCGGGTTACCTTCCCCGCTCAGGTCACGACCTTCCCACGACTGACCTGCGGAGTCGGCGGCAGATCCCGCTTGCGCCAAGGCGGCAACAATATGGCCGGGCAAGTGACGTTTGGGTTCAGGTGCGGAAGGCTGGGTGTTCATCCTCCCATGCTATAAGCTCCCGCAAGGACTTCGAGCCGATTCTTCAGGCTTTAAATGTGATGTGGGCCGAACCCGGAGAAAATCTCTGGGTTCGGCCCATTCAATGGCCTTCTGGCGGCTTTGACTTTAAGCTTCGCCGGCGGCTACGGCCAGAGCTTCAGCAAGCGTGAAGCGTCCGGCATACAGTGCTTTACCCATAATCGCACCTTCCACACCCAGTGGCACCAACTCACGCAAGGCCCGCAGGTCATCCAGGGAGGAGATGCCGCCCGAAGCAACGATCGGCTTGTCCGTCTTGGCGCACATTTCCCGCAGCAGCTGCACATTTGGTCCGCGCAAAGTACCGTCCTTGGTCACGTCGGTGACGACGTATCGGGCGCAACCGGCATCCTCTAAGCGAGCCAGTACCTCCCAGATATCGCCGCCTTCCTTGGTCCAGCCACGTCCAGAAAGGGTGGTACCGCGCACGTCGAGACCTACCGCGATCTGATCACCAAAACGCTCGATAGCACGTGCGGTCCATTCCGGATTTTCCAGTGCCGCAGTTCCGAGGTTGACCCGGGTCGCCCCAAATTCCAATGCCCGCTCTAGCGAGGCGTCGTCTCGGATGCCTCCGGAGAGTTCGACCTTGATCTTTAGCTCTTCGGCGATACGCTGCACGATGCCGGTGTTATGGCCGCGGTCAAATGCCGCGTCTAGATCCACCAGGTGCAGCCATTCGGCACCCTGAGTCTGCCAGGACAGGGCAGCTTCCAGCGGATCCCCGTACCCGGTTTCGGAACCGGCTTCGCCCTGAACCAGTCGCACCGCTTGACCATCGGCAATATCAACCGCTGGTAGCAGTTCAAGATTTGCTTGCTCGCTCATTTTTTCCTTTGAGGTGTAGTGAAATAGCTTCGTCTAGCTAGAGAGTAAGTACCCAACCGGCCACAATGCACCCGACTGCCAGCGCCCAACAGGTGATGATCCAAGAAATATGGGCGTTCTGGCGGCGTAAGGAAATTGCACCGCCAGCCAGGAACGCGCCGATCCCCATTAATACAACGGTCCAGATCATTAGAGCGTCTCCAACCAGTTACGCAGCAACCGGTTGCCCGCGGCACCGGACTTCTCCGGGTGGAACTGCACCGCGCTGAGCGGCCCATTTTCTACCGCGGCAACAAACGGCTTACCGTGGGTAGACCAGGTTACCTTCGGTGCGGTCATCGCTGGCTGTGTAATGTCAAAGGCCCACTGCTGCACCGCGTAGGAGTGCACAAAATAGAAACGTTCGTTCTCGATTCCGGCGAAAAGTTTGCTACCTTCAGGCGCAGCAATCGTGTTCCAGCCCATATGTGGGATGACCTCGGCCTCTAGTCGTTCCACGACCCCGGGCCATTCGGCCAACCCTTCGGTACGTACCCCGTGTTCCACGCCTTCTTCAAAGAACACCTGGTGGCCCACGCAAATACCCAATACCGGGCGTCCACCGGCGACCCGGCGGCCAATCCAACGTGGGGCGTCGATGGCCTTGAGCTGCTCCATCACCGACGCGTAGGCCCCAACACCGGGCACCAGCAATCCGTCGGCTTCCAAAATAGCTCGGGAATCAGCGGTCAATTCAACCTTTGCACCGGCGGCTTCAAGTGCTCGTACTGCGGAGCGGACATTGCCCGAACCGTAGTCAAGAACGACTACGTTCTTAGCTTCCACCTACAGCGCACCCTTCGTGGACGGAATCTGATCTCCCATGCGTGAGTCGACCTCAACGGCTTCGCGCAGCGCTCGGGCCAAAGCCTTGAACTGTGCTTCCACAATGTGGTGAGGATCGCGACCGGAGAGTACTTCGATATGCGCGCAAATCTGTGCGTGGAAGGTCAGCGATTCGAAGACATGTCGGGTCATTGATCCGGTGAAGTGACCACCGATCAGGTGGTACTCCTGGCCAGCTGGTTCCCCGCCGTGCACTAGGTACGGGCGCCCAGAGATATCGACGACCGCACGGGCCAGCGCTTCATCTAGTGGCGCGTAGGCGGTGCCAAAGCGGCGAATGCCGACTTTAGTCCCCAAAGCGGTCCGGAGTACTTCGCCAAGCGTGATCGCGGTGTCTTCCACGGTGTGGTGAACATCGATATGCACATCTCCGGTGGCACGTACCGTCAGGTCGATCAGCGAGTGCTTGGACAGGGCGGTGAGCATGTGGTCAAAGAATGGCACCTGAGTGCTGATCTCGGACTGGCCGGTGCCGTCCAGGTCGAGTTCGACGAACACCGACGATTCGCTCGTCACACGTTCCATACGGGCGCGGCGGCCACCCAATGATTCGGCAGACATCTTTTTCCTTCGCTTGCTGCTGGCAGTTGGCTATTTTCCGGATTCGAGTAGCTCGCTGAGCCGATCGAGAAATGCAGTAGTTTCGGCTTCGGTTCCGGCGGTTACGCGCAGGGTGCCAGGGATCCCGTTGTTACGTACAATGATCCCTGCTTCGAGCAGTCCCTGCCAAATCGTTTCGGGATCTTCAAGTCCACCGAAAAAGACGAAGTTCGAATCGCTGACCGATGGGTTCAGTCCCAACTCGTTCAGCCGGCTCACGATCCGGTCACGTTGAATCTTGATCTCTTCGACTTCCGCAAGCAGGGCATCAACATTCTTGAGTGCCGCGATTGCAGTTGCTTGGGTGACAGCTGAGAGGTGATATGGCAAACGCACCAATCGAATCGCATCACTGACTTCAGGTGCCGCGGCCAGATAGCCCAACCGGGCGCCGGCCAACGCGAATGCCTTGGACATGGTCCGGGTAACGATAAGCCGTTGGCGTCCGGGCAAGAGGGCGAGGGCAGATTTGGTTCCGGCCAAGGAGAATTCGGCATAGGCTTCGTCTACGATCACCATCGCGCCGTACTCACTGGCCGCTTCGTAGACCGCTTCGATGACGTCTAAGCCTAGAGCAGTACCGGTCGGATTATTTGGGGAGCACAGGATGACAATGTTGGGCCGGTGTTCACGTACCTGCGCGGCCGCGGACTCGGCCGAAAGGGTGAAGTCTGCAGCACGTGTACCAGCGATAAATGCGGTATCGGTGCCACTGGCCAGCAGTGGGTACATCGAATAGGTCGGCACAAAGCTCATGACACTTCGCCCCGGTCCCCCGAAGGCCTGCAGAATCTGTTGCAGAATTTCATTCGACCCATTGGCCGCCCAGATATGGTCGGCGCTGAGGCCATGACCTAGATAGGCGGCAAGAAGTTCGCGCAATTCGGTGAATTCACGATCCGGGTAGCGGTTCAACGTAGTCGCCGCCTTTGCCACTTCTTCAGCGATCGAGGTAACTACCTCCGGTGGCAAGGGGTGCGTATTTTCGTTGACATTCAGCTGAATTGGCACGTCAATTTGCGGCGCACCATAGGGGGAGAGCCCGCGGAGATTCTCACGCAAGGGCAGCTGACTTAGAAGTTCACTGCGGTCTTTCACGGAACAATTCTACGTTGGCGGCGCCCTGAGCAGTGAATCAGTGACGCCGTGGCCGGTAATAAAGCCGTAGGCCGAGGGCTACTCCGCTACCGGAATATAGAGGGTTTGCCCGGCTTGCAGGGTGGAACCCTCCAAGGAGTTCAGTTCAGCGATCTGACGAACGGCCGACTCCATGTCATATCCTTCAGAGAACTCACTGGCCAAACCCCAGAGAGTATCGCCGGGCAGCACGGTCACTTCAACCGCTTCCACTCCCGTCGGCTGCTGAACCGAAGCCATGACCGAATTACTGAACATGGTCACAAAAAATGTTGCTGCCAGGGTCAGCAAGAATACCGGAATCCCCACCAAAACAACCCAGCCACGACGGTTCAGTTTGATTCTCATCGGGGTGCTGTTCTGATCTTTATCTAAAGCTGTCGTAGCCACGGCGGACATCCTCTCCAAAGGAACAAATTGCGAGTTTCGATCATTCGAACATCAGATTCGAATATATGTTCGGATCTAGTACATCTTTTCTAACAGAGCATCACGACACTTGTCCACATAATTCGAACAAATCTTTGAAAGACACTAGGAAATCAACTAAGATTTCGAAGTAAATCGAGCATGCGAATATCACAGCAGTCGCTACCGACAGTTTGTGAGATCGAAAAAATTTGCGAACGCTAGGGAAGGCAGAACTCACATGTCAGCATCACAACGCACACCCCGTGCAAATGCTCGGTCGCTGACCATTCGGCAGAAAAAGATTCTGGAAACCATTCAGCGTGCCATCGGTAATAACGGCTACCCGCCCTCGATGCGTGAGATTGGCGACGCAGTAGGTTTGGCCAGCCTTTCTTCGGTAACCCATCAGCTCGGGCAACTTGAGAAGCTGGGGTACATTCGCAAAGATCCCCGTCGCCCCCGTGCGATGGAAATCCTCTTGCCACTTCAGCTCAACGACGAAGCTGAGGCTGCGGAAAAGGTTCCGGCACGGGCAGTTGAACCGGTGGAAGAAAACAAGGTTATTGAACTGAGCTCATCAGCAGACACCACGATGGTGCCTCTGGTGGGTCGGATCGCGGCCGGCGGGCCAATCTTGGCCGAGCAGAGCGTCGAAGATGTCTTTTCTTTGCCCCGTCAACTAGTTGGTCACGGTGAACTTTTTATGTTGCGTGTGTCCGGGGATTCCATGGTTGACGCCGCAATCTGCGACGGCGACTGGGTTGTTGTACGCCGCCAGCAGACGGCTGAGAATGGCGATATCGTCGCCGCCTTGCTAGATGAAGAAGCAACCGTCAAAACCTTCCGCCAACGCGATGGCCACACGTGGCTGCTGCCGCAGAACTCTCGCTACGAACCAATCCTTGGCGATAATGCCACCATCATGGGCAAGGTTGTTTCGGTGATGCGCTCACTCTAAACAGCAGCGGCTGAGCACCGGGCAAAGACTTCACCCGCTGATCCACAGTCTTCTAGTCAGCTCAGTGAGACGAGCTGATCAGCCCGCTCCTTCTAGCTTGCTTCGGACTTGGTGACCTAGCTTTGGTGCTCCTTGCCCGTAGCCTACGGCCGGAAGTTTCCGGCATACGTGTGATGGTGATAATCGCGTTCTCGGTGCTCGCACTGAGAGATATTGTCGGTGCAATAGGCTGTCCAGTAAGACTAATCGGCACCATGCCAATGCAGGGTTCCGTGCCGCCGAAGACCGCGTCGTGGACGTTTTGGTAGTACCTGCGGGAGCGGAACGCACTCTAGTTGCGACAGGCCTCGGTCATTCTCACCGAGCTCACTACATGGGTGTTCAAAGTCCCCAACTGGGTCTCAATGAGTCAAGCAGCGGCCCAACGAACGGCTGCGTCTCAGCCAAGAAATGCCGTACAGCCTTCGCCAGGATCAACAGCCCCGCAGACATCATCCTGGTTCATGTGCGGCCACTAGGATCACACAGCGAACCAATAGGTGGCGCAAAGGCCACTCACTAGACCAGAATCACCGCACACGCACGCGAAGACGTTCGTCTTATCGAGCCTGCGTGCGGCGACTACACGCTGTGTACGATGGCGTACTTGGTGGCATTCGTGCGCCTAACCTCATGGGTTTCAGTGAGATTATCGGAGGTGGCAAAACACTGGCTGAAAAACCTGAAGACCCAGGGGGTTTTCGCACCCCACGATGATCCTCGATCCTAAGTGATAGTCCGCAGCTTAGCCCTCCGTGAGGCTTGAGCGTACGGTTGCCGCAGCAAAGAACAGCGTTGTACGTTGCACGGCACCCGATAACTGAGACGGTTGCTGCGCTGGCAGAGCCATCGCAGTTTGTTCCACTAAAGTTGCCGCGAGCTGTCGAGTTGCGAGGGGCAATCGTGTATCTCTGGCAGCAAACGCCAAATACCGACATAAGATACCGGTAAAGAGCCCCCCGTCTGCCCCGGATTCCAACCTGATTCCGGATGTCGGAGTGACGAGATTCTTATTCACTGCACTAACTAGCTCAGCTACATGTCCCAAATCCTCGGGCTGTCCAAGCTCCAATAAAGCCCCAATAATTGGTCCTTGGTTGTACGTGAAGACTCTGCGGTCCAGCCGATGTCCGTGTTGGGTCAGATGGATCCCGTCCAGATATAGTCCAAGCTGAGGATCGTAGAGTCGCTCACGCATCCATCCGACCAGTGCTCTGGCCATAGCGGTGTCGCCGCTGCGGGCAAAATGAAGCGCTGCAGGTGAATTCACTGGCGTATTCTTGAAATTCCGTGCCCGTGACCAATACAAACCACCGGCAAGTACCTGATCATGTGCCGAGTAAAGTTCTGCGCCTAGGGTGCGTTGGACGGTGCGTGCTAGGTTGCTAGGTTCCTCGTGCAGCGCCAGCGCCAACTGGTCCAAACGTGCGGCGGCGAGCACCAACCAGGCCATATCATCAAAGAAATAGTTGGAAAAGCGCAGCAGATTTCGTAGCCAAACACCACGGACAAGCTGCTTGCCCCGCACTAACTGAACTCTAGCCGCTTGCAAGTTCTCGGCACGCCAAAAATGGAAGCCAGCATCACAGATCGCGTCTAAATAGTGGGCTTGCCACCAGTAGTTCCACAACGCCGGGGGCAGATCACTGCGCAGACAGGCAGTAATCCTCCGCAAACGTCCTTCGGTGGGAAGTGCGTTCGGTGTTCCCAGCCACGTTCCTCCGATTCCCAGCACCCGATGGCCAAACTGTTGGTGCACCTGGTCCAAGGATTCGGTTGCTAGTTCTCCCCATGAGTAGCTCATTGGTGGCTCCTCCCGTGCTTGAAAGAAGTTGCTAAACCAGCTTGAACCATGGATTGGTGATGAACCACTATTTGTTCGGGTTCATCCGCTTCAACACACCCATGATCACCTTTTTGTCCGGTGTCGGCCACATTGGAGGCAAGGAAGCTTTCAGGTAGCTACCGTAGCGCGCTGTCGCCATCCGAGAGTCAAGCACGGCCACCACGCCCTTATCGCTGACCGAACGAATCAACCGGCCTGCACCCTGCGCTAAACGGACCGCGGCATGAGCCGCAGAAACCTGCATGAAGCCGTTACCTCCGTGTCGGGCGATATCTTGGGTGCGTGCCTTGGCGATCGGATCATCCGGTCGCGGGAACGGAATCTTGTCAATGATCACTAAACGGCAGGCCTCACCGGGCACGTCAACGCCCTGCCACAAAGTCATCGTGCCAAAAAGGCAAGCGTCGCGATCGGCACTGAAGTCGGCAACCAACGACTTCATGCTCGCCTCGCCTTGGCAGAGGATTGGGACATCAAGTTTTGGCCGCAGAATGGCTGCGGCTTCCTCGGCCGAGCGCCGTGAGGTGAACAGCACCAAGGCCCCTCCCCCAGAAGCCTCGATCAGGTCTTCGATTTCATCTAGGGTTTCGGCCGAAAGCTGCCGGGCCGGTTTGGGCAAGTGCTTGGCCACATACAAAATCCCCTGTTTCGGGTAATCAAAGGGGCTCCCCACATCTACACCCTGCCAGGATGGTGCACCTTGTCCCATCAGCCCTAGCGAGCCCGCCACCGCATCAAACTGGGCCCCAATGGCTAAGGTCGCGCTGGTGAGAATCACCGTCCGACCATCGAAGAGCCCTTCGCGGAGTTTCCCCGCCACGGATAGTGGGGCAACGTTTAGGGTCGCAGGTTGGGAATCGTCCGCTTCGACATAACCGCGTCCATCGACAAACTCTCGTGGTCGCGAGGTCCAAAGGACTTCACGACGCTCCTCATGCTCGAGCATCCGCAGTGAATCATCCAGCACCGCCTGCATCTGGGAACGCGCGGTTTGGCGTCCTCCGTCAACCGGGTCCCCAGCTTCGGGTTTGGACAACGATAACGCTAGCCGAGCCTGCTCGGTAATGTCGTTGAGCGCAATGCCGGTTGCTTCGTCCAGACCGCGTTCTAAGAGACCGGTGGGTTGCCCGGATAGAGACTTCTCTAACCGGGTGGCCGCATTAACCAGTTCATCCACATTCATTGCGTAGTGTCGTTTCATCGATCCGGCAGCGGTCAACACCGTGCGCGGGGAGAGCGAGCTAGCGACCGAAGAGGTCACTCGGTCCTGCAATTCGTGGGCCTCATCAATGATGGCTACATCGAAGTCCGGAAGGACGGACAGTCCTTCGAAGGCAGAGACCGCCAGCAGGGCGTGGTTGGTGATCACCACGTCGGCTTCGCCAGCGTGCGCCCGAGCCATTTCGGAGAAACATTCATCAGCCATGGGGCACTTTTGTGCACCTAGACATTCCATGGCCGAGACCGACACCTGACGCCAGGCTTTGTCTGAGACCCCAGGGATGAGTTCGTCGCGATCACCGGTCTCGGTTTCTTCAGCCCACTCGCGCAGCTTCATGACTTCGGTGGCTAAAGGAGAGAAGATTTGCCCCGGTGCCGGGGCATCATCCATGGAAAATAAGGCCCCTTCATCGTCCGGGTAGCCGCCGCCCAGCTTGTACTGGCACAGGTAATTTGAGCGGCCTTTGAGTAAAGCCACGTCCATGGGTCGGGAAAGTTTTCCCTTCAAGGCGTTGAGCAGGCGTGGGACATCACGGCTGACAATCTGGGATTGTAGGGCCAGGGTTGCGGTGGCAACGATGACCGGTTTGGCCGAGGTCTGGGCATGAGCCAGCGCCGGGATCAGGTAACCCATCGACTTACCCGTCCCGGTACCGGCTTGGACTAGCAGGTGTTCTTCTTCTTCCAAAGAACGAACCACCTGACGAACCATTTCCTGCTGACCAGTTCGGCTTTGGCCACCCATCGCGGTGACCGCTGCGTCCAGGAGGTCCAACGCCTGCTGCTGCCTATCCATGAATGTTGTATTGCTCCAATTCCGCAGCCAATGACTTGCGGACCTTGACGATCATGCGAGTGCCCTGATCTAGGTGTTCACTTTCGAGAATTTCGGCTTCGGCCTGATGCAGTTTCGCCACCAGATCGCCACGCTGATAAGGGATCAGAACCTCGAGTTGAATGTCGGGGCGTGGAATCGAGGTACTGATCTTCTCCAGTAGTTCATCGATTCCTTGACCGGTATAGGCCGAGACCACCACCGAATTTGATTCGCGATTGCGAACCCGTTCAATCACGAACGGGTCGGCCACGTCGGCCTTATTCAACACGATAATTTCCGGAATGTTCATCGCGTCAACTTCGGTCAACACCTTACGGACCGCTGCGATCTGCCCTTCCGGATCTGGGTGTGAAGCGTCCACGACATGCAAGATCAGATCCGAATCCGCGATCTCTTCCAGAGTCGAACGGAAGGCTTCGACCAACTGGGTCGGCAAGTTTGACACGAACCCGACCGTGTCGGCCAAGGTGTAGGTCAAACCGTCGTCGGTCTCGGATTGGCGCACCGTGGGGTCCAAAGTGGCAAACAGTGCGTTCTCTACCAAAACTCCGGCGTTAGTCAGCCGGTTTAGTAGCGACGACTTACCAGCATTGGTGTACCCGGCGATCGCTACGGATGGGATCTGGTTGCGCTTGCGGTTGGCACGTTTGGCCTCGCGAGCCGGTTTCATCGCCTTGATCTGGCGCCGCAGTTTAGCCATCCGGTCGCGAATGCGCCGACGATCCATTTCGATCTTCGTTTCACCCGGGCCGCGGGAACCGATACCTCCACCAGCGGCACCCACCCGGCCACCGGCCTGACGGGACATCGACTCACCCCAACCACGCAGGCGGGGAAGCAAATACTCCAGCTGGGCCAGTTCAACCTGGGCCTTACCTTCACGGGATTTAGCATGCTGGGCGAAAATATCCAGAATCAAAGCTGTCCGGTCAATGACCTTGACCTTGACAATGTCTTCCAGCGCACGACGCTGCGACGGGGAAATTTCATCGTCCACGATCACCGTGTCTGCGCCGGTCTCGGCAACGATAGCGCGTAGTTCCTCAGCTTTACCGGAGCCAAGATAGGTGCTTGGGTCGGCCTTCATCCGACGTTGAACCAGCCCGTCAAGGACCTCCGAGCCTGCGGTTTCAGCCAACGCAGCCAGTTCTCGCAAGGAATTTTCGGCATCAACCGATGAACCGTCAGACCAAATACCGGCTAGCACCACACGTTCGAGGCGCAACTGACGATTTTCAACCTCGGTAACGTCTTCGAGTTCCGTGGAAAGCCCGGCAACACGACGCAGCGCCCGACGCTCGGCTAGATCTTCTTGAAACCCATCGAACTCCGTGTGATCTTGGACGAAGCTGTCCAGTGCGGTAGCCCGGTTGGAGAAGATATGGTCCTCGTCCTCGGCTTCGAATCGGTGGGTCGCCGGTGCTTGCTGATTATCTGCAGCAAGAATGCGTTCGATGGCAGACTGAATCTGCTGCTCATCCATAGGCAGGTCGTTCTCGTTTGACTCGGTGTTGGTCATGTTCCCCTTTGAAGTGCTGTACTTTCCAGAATAGTGTGCGCTACCCCCGATTGGCGATGTGCCACGAGAGGGTTCTGAGTGTTTTGGCATGTTGGCCCCTGAGGTGTTGATCTCGATGTCGATATGTGCGGATGGCAACAACATGGGACGAAAAAGTGTTAAAACCTTGAGCAGTACCGCAGAAAAGGGTTGCAAGGGAAAAGACTTGAGTTCGCCCCGGGATCATTCCGGCCGGTGGCGCGTGAAAAGCGCGTGCAGAAGTTCGGCGGGATCCCTGAGTTACCGTAAAGATACGGAATTAGGCGTAAATCAAAGTCATAGGGAAAACTCTATCAGTAATCGGTAGCGGTGACTATATTGCGTATCCCACATCGTTTGTTGCCCCTAGGCTCCGCGGGATAACCTTCCTTTATGACCTCGGATCACTACTTCAGCTCCACGCCTGCTTCCGCCGATGAACGGCGCACCATCACGGTGCAGCTGAATGGTCAATCCGTGAAGGTACAGACCGCCGCCGGGATCTTCTCACCATCGGGTTTGGACAAGGGAACCGCAGTTTTACTCGACCATGTCCCCACTCCGCGCGGGACCGTCTTAGACATTGGCTGTGGCTGGGGCCCGATCGCACTCACCGCCGCGTTACAGAATCCCGAAGGGCGTGTCTACGGGGTGGAGGTCAATGACCGGTCCATCGAGCTGGCTCGACTCAATGTCGAGTCTCTGGGACTATCCAATGTGCAGATTGCTCGTCCCGAGGCTATCGATGCGCAGCTGGAATTCGACACCATCTGGTCCAATCCACCGATCCGCATCGGCAAGGAAGCTCTCCACGAACTACTGCTTTTGTGGTTGCCTCGGTTAGCGCCCGGTGGCCAAGCTTGGTTAGTAGTCCAGAAGAATCTCGGTAGCGATTCACTTCAGAAGTGGCTGGGTGAGCAGTTGCCACAGGCTTGGACTATCACCCGGGTGACCAGCTCCAAGGGCTTCCGAATCCTGAAGATTTCGCGTCCACTGGACTAACTCAGGCCCCGGCCGCAGCCGCGCCCCGAAGACTGCGTAACGCTACTGTCGGGTGATAACTCCGCGCGAAATCAATTGGGCCGGACCTGCCAAGATCACATCTTCGGTCCCTTCCTCATTCTTTCGGAATGACACGCTTACTTGGCCGCCCGGGATGTTGACCACCCAATCATCGACGATGAGGGTACTGCGCGCCCAAAAACGTACCGCGGCCGCCGCGGCGCAGGCTCCGGTTCCGCAAGAGAGCGTCTCCCCTACCCCACGTTCATATACCCGCATGCTCACCTGACCGATCCCGTCGAGCACCAGCGGGTCAGCGGGCACAACGAATTCAACATTGGTGCCGTTGTCCGGGGATGGAAACACTTCTGGTTGCTCGTTTAGGTTAAGCTCTTCGAGCTCCGCGTTTTCGGCTAAGGCAACGACTGTATGTGGGTTGCCCATGGTGATGGACAGTGCTGGGCGAGCTTGATCCCAGAAAGCCAATTGGACCGTGCTATCCAGTGCGGAGGATGCGGCTTGTTCGGCATGGATCAGCCCCCACGGGCCAAGATTTACCGCATAACCCTCGGGAAGTCGGGTCACTTCTTTGACTCCGGCCCGGCTGCCTATCCGTAGCGAGGAGCCGACCGGAAGATCCACGAGTTTCTCTTGGACCAAGAAGTGTACGAAAAGCCGCACCCCATTACCGCACATTTCCGCGATCGAGCCATCGGCGTTGCGGTAGTCCATAAACCAGTACGCGTCCTGATCTGATTGAACCTGATAGGCATATTCCGGGAGCTTGCTGGTGGGCACCGCACGGATCACACCATCGGCGCCTAGCCCGAAGTGCCGATCGGACAACGCTGCCACCTGCTCAGCGCTCAGATCCAACTGTCCTTCAGGATCGGCCAACATGACGAAATCGTTGCCGGTGGCATGTCCCTTGGCGTAGGCCAGTGCACTGAGCTGTTCGAGCGGTTCATGAGCCATGCTGGGTGTCCTTAGCTGTTACTGGTTGCCTGCCGGAGATGTTCCAACGCGCGCTCAATCATTCCATCTTCACTCGGGTCGAACCAAGTGACCCTGTCATCTGCGTTGAACCAAGTAATTTGGCGCCGAGCAAATTGTCGGGTGGCAACAATAGTCTGTTCGATCGCTTCCGCACGGGAGATGTGCCCGTCAATGAAATCTAGATACTGCTGGTAGCCGATGGCGCGGGAGGAGGTTTTGCCCTCGCGTAGTCCTCGCGGGATCAGTTGGCGGACTTCGTTTGCTAAACCCTGAGCATCCATAAGATGAACCCGTTGCGCCAGCCGTTCGTGAAGCGACGCTCGGTCAAGGTTGAGGCCCAACTGTATCGCCGGTTGAACGTACTTACGTTCGGGCATGTAGGAACTAAAGGGGCGCCCGGAAATCTCGAACACCTCAACGGCGCGGATGGCTCGGCGTAAATCCAGCTTGCGGGCAGCTGACACCGGGTCTATCCGTGCCAAATGGTCCCGGAGCGTTTGCTCACCGTCCCGTTGCACTTCGTGTTCTAAACGGGTGCGAACCGCAGGGTCAGTGGGTGGGAAGTCAATCACATCTAGGGCCGCCCGCACATATAGCCCGGATCCACCCACCAGCACCGGGACCTTTCCGCGTGAAAAAATCTGTGCAAAACATTCACGGGCTTGG
The DNA here is from genome assembly GCF_050753455.1 of Glutamicibacter uratoxydans. Lineage (GTDB taxonomy): Bacteria > Actinomycetota > Actinomycetes > Actinomycetales > Micrococcaceae > Glutamicibacter > Glutamicibacter uratoxydans_A. Next base: position 1,071,383 of record NZ_CP192736.1, on the reverse strand, counting down.
AACTGGAACTGTGCCACGGAGGCTTCTTCACGCAGGTCCATGATGTCCATCAAATGGTGCTGGATTCCGCCGCGTTGTTCCATGGCTAATTTGGCGGTGCCAATATCCATCCCGCGGTAGAACTGCAGGGCATCAGCGTTAACGATTTCCCCACCGAGGCGTTGGGCCAAGGCAATCGCCAAATCCGATTTACCCGTTCCGGTCGGACCGACGACCGCGATCACCGGCAGATTCCGGGACTCCATGAACTTAGCTGCGCACCTTCAAGGTCGGCATTCCCAGATTGGTCTTGCCCACGCTGCTGGCACCACCGGGGGTGGGCACGCCACAGCTCTCGGCTTGGGCACGATCCCACGCGTCCCCTGCACGGGAGCGGCGCAAGGAATACTGGTCCAGGTTTGGATCCGAAACCAGGTGGAAGGCTGCAACCTCGGTGATTGGTAGCGTGACTAAGTCACCCGGGCGCGGGGTTTCCGCCCCCTCGGGGACCGAGAAGTGCACCAGTCGCTGGTCCTGCGCGCGGCCAGCCAAACGATGGGTTTCGGCGGCTTTACGACCGGATTGTTCGGTAACCATGACCTCCACGGTGCGACCGAGCTGCTTGGCGTTTTCTTCCTTGGCAATGCGGTCTTGTAAGTCGGTCAGGCGTTCATAGCGCTCCTGAACAACTTCCTTGGGCAGCTGGTCCTCCATGGTGGCCGCAGGGGTTCCCGGGCGCTTGGAGTACTGGAAGGTGTAGGCCGAGGAAAAGCGTGAAGCCTCCACGATGTCGAGGGTGGCTTGGAAATCCTCTTCGGTTTCCCCAGGGAATCCGACGATAATGTCGGTGGTGATCGCAGCGTGTGGGATACGTTCACGAACCCGATCGAGAATGCCCAAGAACTTCTTCGAACGATAGGAGCGACGCATATCCTTAAGCACCTTGTCCGAACCCGACTGCAATGGCATGTGCAGCTGTGGCATCACGTTCGGAGTCTCGGCCATGGCATCAATGACATCATCGGTGAAAGCCGCTGGGTGCGGGCTGGTGAAACGCACCCGCTCCAAACCTTCAATCTCACCGCAGGCGCGCAGTAGTTTACCGAAGGCAAGACGGTCTCCGAATTCAACGCCGTAGGAGTTCACGTTCTGTCCCAGCAGGGTGACTTCAATAGCTCCGTCGTCAACGAGCGCCTGAATTTCGGCCAGAATCTCGCCAGGGCGGCGGTCGCGTTCCTTGCCACGCAGGGAGGGCACAATGCAGAAAGTGCAGGTGTTGTTGCAGCCTACGGAAATCGATACCCAGCCCGCATAGACCGACTCGCGTCGGGTGGGCAAGGTCGAGGGAAAGACATCCAAAGACTCGAGGATTTCAAGTTCTGCCTGCTGGTTGTGTGCCGAGCGTGCCAACAAGGTGGGTAGCGAGCCAATGTTATGGGTACCAAAAACTACGTCGACCCATGGAGCCTTCTTCAGAATGGTGTCCCGGTCTTTTTGGGCCAAGCACCCACCCACTGCGATTTGCATCCCTGGGCGTTCGTCCTTGACGGCCTTGAGAATGCCCAGATTTCCGTAAAGCTTATTATCAGCATTTTCGCGAACCGCGCAGGTATTGAACACCACGACGTCAGCGACCTGGTTACTGGCTTGCTCCGCTTTACGAGTCAACCCAGCGTCCTCCAAGAGGCCAGAGAGGCGCTCGGAATCGTGCACATTCATCTGGCATCCGAAGGTCCGCACCTCGTAGGTACGTTGTGGGACGTCAGTGTCATTGGGGGTCTTTGATGCTAGCTCAGTCACCACTCTAGATTACCGAAAATTCGGGGCCATCGAAACGAAGGCAACCCTAGGATGGGCGGCGCGCACCGCACGTCACGGAAGAAACCTTGCGCACTACTCAAGATGCTGCCCACGGGATGAACCATTTGACCTCGCGCGGCACGCGGCTAGCTATTCGGCCCGTCAGCACCCGATCAAATCGTCTGATATCCCGGACAGGAGCATCGATTGCCACATGGATTGCCTGCCCAGATTGTCCAATGATGAAAACAACACGAGAACGACCTGATCCAATAGGAGCATTCATGTCACATCTGCCTCGCCCGGTGCGCGCCCCGCGCGGGACACAGCTCACTGCCAAATCCTGGGCAACTGAAGCGCCACTGCGGATGCTGATGAATAACTTGGACCCGGAGGTCGCCGAACGGCCCGATGACCTCGTGGTTTACGGTGGAACCGGAAAAGCGGTCCGCGATTGGCAAGCTTTTGACGCGATCGTGGCGACGTTGAAAGATTTGGAAGAGAACGAAACCCTGCTGATTCAGTCGGGAAAGCCGGTCGGGGTTGTGACCACCAATAAGTGGGCGCCTCGCGTCTTGATCGCCAACTCAAACTTGGTTGGTGATTGGGCGACCTGGGAGCATTTTCGGGCACTCGAAGCCGAAGGGTTGATGATGTATGGCCAGATGACCGCTGGTTCATGGATTTACATTGGAACCCAAGGAATCTTGCAGGGCACTTTTGAAACCTTTGCTGCCATTGCTCGGAAGCGTTTTAATGGCTCGTTAGCCGGCACCTTGACCCTTACTGGGGGTTGTGGTGGCATGGGTGGAGCCCAACCGCTGGCAGTAAGCCTCAACGATGGGGCGGTGCTAATCGTTGATGTTGATGAGTCGCGGCTCCGCCGACGGGTCTCAAAGCGCTACCTCGATGAGGTTCAGCTGGATTTGGATACCGCGATCTCGCGCGTTATGGAAGCTAAGGCCGCAGGACAAGGGCTGTCGGTTGGCTATGTGGGTAATGCCGCCAAGGTATTTCCCGAGCTCCTGCGGAGGCAACGTGCTGGGGAAATCCAGATCGATATCGTCACCGATCAGACCAGTGCACATGACCCGCTTAGCTATCTACCTGTCGGTTATTCCTTAGATCAGTGGCAGCAGGCAGCGGCCGAGAACCCCGAGGACTTCACTCGCCAAGCACAGCTATCTATGGCTAAGCAGGTACAGGCGATGGTGGAGTTTCAAGATCTGGGTGTTGAAGTCTTTGACTATGGCAACTCCATTCGCGATGAAGCGCGCAAAGGTGGCTATGACCGGGCTTTCGAGTTTCCAGGTTTCGTCCCGGCCTATATCCGTCCGTTGTTTTGTGAAGGGCTAGGTCCTTTCCGCTGGGTGGCGCTCTCCGGAGACCCGGAGGACATTCGAGTGACCGATGAGGCGTTGAAGCAACTGTTTCCCGAGAATGAGCATCTGCACCGCTGGCTGGATGCGGCGGCGGAACGTGTGGAGTTTGAGGGGTTGCCCGCCCGCATTTGCTGGCTCGGTTATGGCGAACGGCATCGCGCCGGACTACTCTTCAACCAGCTCGTCGCCGAGGGCAAGGTTTCGGCTCCAATCGTAATTGGGCGTGATCATCTTGATTCGGGTTCGGTGGCCTCCCCCTACCGCGAAACCGAGGCCATGCTCGATGGCAGTGATGCCGTAGCCGATTGGCCGTTGCTCAATGCACTGACCGCAACGAGTTCAGGGGCCAGCTGGGTGTCCATCCACCATGGCGGTGGTGTGGGGATGGGGAGATCTATCCATGCCGGTCAGGTGTCCTTGGCTGATGGATCGGAGTTGGCGGCGGCAAAATTAGAGGCCCTGCTCACCAATGATCCGGCCATGGGTGTATTCCGCCATGTTGATGCCGGGTATGAGCGGGCATTGGAAGTGGCTGAAGAACGCGGAGTACGCATCCCGATGCAGCCAAACGACTAAGCGGCTACTTAGCCGCTGGTCTTGCCGGCGGCTCAGGACTCACCGAATCGCGCATCCCATTCTTCGCGTGCCACGCGGAAGGCTAGCGAGCCGTTATAGCCTTTACGTCCGAGCATGCCCACTAATCGGCGTAACGCCTTGTCTCGATCGACACCCATCGATTGTGGACGGAGTTTCACGCGAACCAGTTCGCGGGCGCGTTCCTCTTCGTCTTGGTCATCCACCTGTTCCAAGGCGAGTTGGGCGATTTCGTCGGCAATCCCCTTGGAACGGAGTTCATGTTTCAGGGCGCCGCGAGCGAGCCCGCGGGTCCGGGTTCTAGCGCGGACCCAGGCCTGAGCGAACTTTTCGTCATCCACCAGGTCGACCTCGACGAATCTTTCGATCACTTCGTCGGCGATAACCTCGGGGCATTCCTTGGCTAGCAACTTATCTTTAAGTTGCTTGGCGGATTTGTCGCTGGCGGTCAGCTGGCGGAGCAGTATTGCGCGGGCCTTTTCACGCCATTGATCATCGGTAAGCTCTTCTGGTTCGGTACTCTTCGTATCGGCCCGGCGTTCGCGCTGCTTGCTTCGTTTCTTCGGTGAACTCTTTGTCGAGACCGGGTTGAGCATGATTTCCTGCATGGCTTCACGCAGTTCATCCACCGAGGCGGGTTTGGCTGGTGCTTCCGGCTCGCTGGTGTCTTTGACCGTAGAGCGCTTGGGTGTGGGTGGGCTCGGCTCCCGTGTGGGTTCGGGCGGTTCAGGCACCTCCTCCGGAGCCGGCTTGGCCCAGTCGGGCATTTGCTCAGGGTCGCCATAAAATTCATCGGAAACGGGCGTAGCGCCGTACCCGGGATTCTTCCCAGGTACGGCGCTACGGTGACTACGTGGCGTCACGTTTACTCGCCTTCGACCACGCGCAGACCCTCGGTGCCGGTTTCAGCGTCTTCGGGCTTTTCAACAATTCCGAGCTTCTGCTTAATCTGCAGTTCCAGCTCATTGGCCAGATCAGGGTTGTCCTTCAGGAAGCGGCGCGCGTTTTCCTTACCTTGGCCCAGCTGATCTCCGTCGTAGGTGAACCAAGCACCAGACTTCTTCACCAAACCATGCTCGACTCCCATGTCGATCAAACTACCTTCGCGTGAAATACCCACGCCGTAGAGGATGTCGAATTCGGCTTGCTTGAACGGAGGGGCCATCTTGTTCTTGACGACCTTCACGCGAGTACGGTTACCAACGGGGTTGGCACCTTCCTTCAGCGTTTCAATACGGCGAATGTCCAGGCGTACCGAAGCATAGAACTTCAGCGCCTTACCACCGGTGGTGGTTTCTGGGCTACCGAAGAAGACACCAATCTTTTCACGCAACTGGTTAATGAAAATTGCGGTGGTCTTCGAAGCGGAGAGGCGACCAGTAATCTTACGCAGCGCCTGAGACATCAGGCGAGCTTGCAGACCCACATGGCTGTCACCCATTTCGCCTTCAATTTCGGCGCGAGGAACCAAGGCTGCGACCGAGTCGATCACGATGATATCGAGGGCTCCAGAGCCGACCAGCATATCCATGATTTCCAGAGCCTGTTCACCGGTGTCTGGCTGAGACACCAACAAGGCGTCCGTGTCTACACCGAGCTTCTTAGCGTATTCCGGATCCAATGCGTGCTCAGCGTCGATGAAGGCCGCGATTCCGCCGGCGCGCTGAGCGCTGGCCACAGCATGCAGTGCCACGGTGGTTTTACCCGAGGATTCTGGGCCATAGATCTCCACCACGCGTCCGCGTGGCAGACCTCCAATGCCCAGCGCCACGTCCAGAGCGACCGAACCGGTGGGGATGGCTTCAATCGGCGCGCGGGTATCATCCCCGAGGCGCATAACCGATCCCTTACCGAATTGCTTATCAATTTGGCCTAGGACGGATTCAAGCGCCTTCTCGCGATCATTCTTTGCTGCCATGGTTCACCTTTAGTCGTCGTGGCTACGTGGTGTATGCCTATCGATATTTTTCTTACTGCCCTCGATAGTACGACGGCACTCCGACATTTTGGATTCACTGGATCCAACTGTGGAAAATTTTTGTGCCTTACGTGTGCACGAGAACAACGCTATCCGAACACGTATTCGAATGCAAAGTCCGTTGCTTCGAATATGGCGGATTTTTATTCTTTGATTTCGATATCTGGTCCGAGCCAACGCTCACTGGGAACGTCTTGGGCCTTACAGATGGCCTGCCAGACCTCTCGCGGCTGCACCCCGCGGTTCAAAGCCTCGTTGGCGGTCATGCTGTTGAATTCGGACAGGGCTAAGGTCTCAGCCAGTACCCGCGAATACCGCGGACCGAATTCGTGATCCATATTTCGCCAAAAGTCACTCAATCGCACAGGCTCTATTCTCCCATTAACCACGTGAGACCCCCGCCTTGGCGGGAGTCTCGCGGATTCGAAGTTACTTCTATGTATTAGTGGGATGCCGAAGCCAGTGGGTTATCAAACCGCTCTGGCAAGTCGCTACCAAACTCGTTGGAGAATTCGGAAGGTACGGTATCCGGGATGGCAATTCCTTCGGCCAGTGCGATACGGTCGGAAACTTCGCGCAGCATCAGCGATAGGGGAACTTCTAAAGCCACGCAGATCGAAGACAGCAACTCACTGGATGCTTCCTTCTGACCGCGCTCCACCTCCGAGAGGTAGCCGAGGGAGACGCGTGCGCTATGCGAGACCTCGCGTAGGGTACGGCCCTGACGCTGTCGAACGTCGCGTAGGACATCACCGATTTCGTGACGGAGTACTACCATTTTGTGCTCCTCCTTCTCGCGCTGGACTTCGGCTGGTTCGCCCATGTCGCGCCAACGGACAACTCCATTGACCGTTACGGGTTGCTTAACCATGTGTGTGCCTCTGCTCCTAGGTTCATCATCGGTCTTCTTCAGACCCGGGTCGTGTTCTTGACCCGACACCTGTTTCAACGGTGCGAACCGGGTTTTTGTTCCCGATATCTTTAGCCTAATCAATCCAATGCGACGAATGCCACATACACAGCCTATTAATCAGAACTATTGCGTTATGTGTTCGCTAGCTACAGTATTACGAGATTTGCTGTGAATTTTCTTGGTTCAGGATGACAAGCAGCTGTTGAAGTGCCATCTGTGTGGCTCGGGCCCGAATTTGTTCTCGATCCCCGACGAAATGGTGCTCGATGGCTCCGTCCTGGGTTGCAGTAGCCCAACCGATAAAGACCGTACCGACCGATTTTCCGTCATGGGCCGAAGGCCCGGCCACGCCCGTGGCTGACACAGCCAGGTCCGCACCGCAGACCTCACGGGCACCACGCGCCATGGCGGCCGCCACCTCGGGATCAACCGATCCTTTGCGCTGCAGGAGCTCTGCCGACACACCTAAAAGTTGATGTTTAACTTCGGAAGAGTAACTAACCACGCCCCCGCGTAACACCGCCGAGGCACCGGCGACGGTAGCGAGAGCCGCACTGATTTGCCCAGCAGTCAGTGACTCAGCAGTGGCCAGTTGCATATTGGCTTGCACCGCACGCTGAATAACTTTATTGGCGATATCTTGCGGCATCGGCTAATCCTGATTGTTTCGATTCGCGGCAAGCACCAGCTTGACCGCTTTGAGCACATAATCCAATCCGGTTACTACCGTCACGACCAGCGTCAACAGCATCAAGTACCACGCGGCGATATTCAACCATTCAATGGTGTGGGTGAATGGCAATAAGTAGATGATGATGACCACCGCTTGGAGCACCGTCTTGATCTTTCCACCCATATCCGCGGCGATCACCCCATAACGAATCACTGCGAAACGCAGGAGGGTAATCCCCCATTCACGAACCAAAATGGCGATGGTGACCCACCAGGGAAGTTCGGTGAGAATCGAAAAGACCACCAACGCCGAACCGGTGAGCAACTTGTCGGCAATCGGATCGGCAATTTTGCCGAAGTTAGTAATCAGTCCACGGCTACGTGCCAAATCCCCGTCAAGTTTGTCGGTGTACATGGCCACTGCGAAGATGGCCACGGCTACCCACCGCCAGAGTCCCTGTTCCGACGCATCGGCCAACAGTGCCCACACGAAAAATGGCACCATCAAAATACGCAGTGTGGTGAGCACATTGGCAATATTGAGGGTTGGAACCGGCTGTTCGCCACTGGCGGGGTGAGTCATTGATTATCTTCCTGTCAGGTTCCAGGCGTCTTCGCCAGAGTCTTCATCATCATTGCCATCAAAGTAGTCAACCGCCTGTGGACGGGATTCCAAATCCTCGGCGACCAGATCTACCGGAGCGGCGTGGTTGACCTTGGCCTCAGTGACCAAAGCCTGTTCACTGGCGGTCGCCTGATGACTGGTTGCATCATCCCCGCGCATTGCGGCCAGCACAGCCGGCAGATCATCGGGTTTGACCAGCACGTCGCGGGCCTTGGATCCCTCAGAGGGACCTACTACGCCACGCGATTCCATCAGGTCCATCAAACGTCCGGCCTTGGCAAAGCCGACGCGTAATTTACGCTGCAGCATTGAGGTGGAACCAAACTGGCTGGTGACCACCAATTCGGTAGCCTGCAACAGCAGATCAAGATCGTCACCGATGTCTTCGTCAATCTTTTTCTTTTCCGCCACCGGGACCACGTCTTCGCGGTATTCGGGTTGCAGCTGTTCCTTCACGTGTTTCACCACGCGTTGAATCTCGGATTCGGTCACCCAAGCACCCTGGACACGCATGGGCTTGGACTGGCCCATCGGGAGGAAGAGCGCGTCACCCTGACCCAAGAGCTTTTCCGCACCGGGCTGGTCGAGCACCACCCGGGAGTCGGTGACCGAGGAGGTAGCAAAGGCCATGCGAGAGGGCACGTTGGCCTTAATCAGACCGGTCACCACATCCACCGACGGACGCTGGGTGGCCAAGACCAAGTGAATACCGGCGGCACGGGCCAACTGAGTAATACGCACGATCGCGTCTTCCACATCGCGTGGGGCCACCATCATCAAATCCGCCAGCTCGTCAACGATGACCAGCAAGTACGGGTAAGGCTTGAGCACGCGTTCGGATCCGGCGGGGACCTGAACCTTGCCGGCGCGCACAGCCTTATTGAAGTCATCGATGTGCTTGAACCCGAAGTTCGCCAGGTCGTCGTAGCGCGCATCCATTTCCCGCACCACCCAGGCTAAGGCTTCGGCAGCCTTCTTAGGGTTGGTGATAATCGGGGTGATCAGGTGCGGCACCCCTTCGTAGGCGGTGAGTTCCACACGCTTGGGGTCTACCATCACCATGCGCACTTGATCGGGGGTGGCACGCATCAGGATCGAGGTGATCATGGAGTTCACGAAGGAGGACTTACCGGCACCGGTGGCACCGGCCACCAACAGGTGCGGCATCTTGGCCAAGTTCGCGACTACGAACCCACCTTCAACGTCCTTACCCACGCCCATCACCATTGGGTGTTCAGTCTTACGGGCGTTGTGGCTGCGCAGCACATCACCGAGCGCGACAATTTCCTTATCGGCGTTCGGGATTTCGATACCGATGGCGCTCTTGCCCGGGATCGGAGACAGAATGCGCACATCCGAGGACGCCACCGCGTAGGAGATATTCTTGGATAGGGCGGTCACCTTCTCCACCTTGGTGCCCGGGGAGAGCTCAATCTCGTAGCGGGTCACCGTCGGTCCACGGGAGAACCCAGTAACCTGAGCATCCACCTTGAACTGGGTGAGGGTGTTGGTCAGCGCCGCCACAACCGCGTCGTTGGCCTCGGAATGTTCCTTGGCCGGCGGTCCGGCCGGCAGGTAAGTATCGGAAGGAAGCGTATAGGTCACGTCCCCCGAGAGCTGTAATTGTTCGGTGCGTGCAGGGATTGGGGCTAACGGCGGCGCGGGCTTGGTGTGATCCATCGCCACGGTGTTCATGGCATCGGTAGCTGTTTCAGGCTCGTTCTTGCCCAGCCCGATTTCCTCCATGATCGCAGCCATTTCAGTTTCGGCCTTGGTGGGACGTTTCACCCCTGGCGGCGGGGTGTCCGGGGCTAGTTCTGGTACTGCCATTGCTTCAGTGGCAGGCTCCGGATCACCCTTGCGACCCTGGGCTAAGACCTCTTCATCCAAAGCCACCGTGGCGTCTTCACCGGCTATCACCGCGGTGTCATAGGCAACGTCACCAGCATGCTCCGAGATGACATCCCCGTCCACATCATAGACTTCACTGGTCTTCTTAGACTTGGGTTTGAAGAAGTTCTGCCGCTTCTTCTTCGGCTTCTCCGGCGCGACTGGCTCATCTTGTCCGTAAAGATAAGTCTGATCGTGTTCCTCGGCATGCGGGTCGAGGTCTTGAGTTTCGCGCACCGGTTTGCTGCGCACCGCGTCCGGGTCCTGTCCCAGCAATTTGTTGTATCCGGTGCGAATCCGTGCCGGGATTTGTAATACCGGGGTGGCGGTGATGATCAGCACTGACATCAAGAGCAGCAGGATGAACACCGCCATGGCTCCGGGCACCGAGATCAATGCCGCCAGCGGGGTGCCAAGAATCGCCCCGACCATGCCTCCGGATTCCCACAAGGTTTCGAAGTCGGCGGTGACGCTGGGGGCACCGGCGACCAGATTCGCGGTGGCGGCTCCCGCGGAGGTAAGGATCGCTAGACCAATCCCGATACGATTATTTGCCGCATCATTCTCCGGATACCGGAAAAGTCGGGCGGCACCGATGAGTAGGATCGGTGGCAGCAACGCAGCCATAAAACCAAAGGTTCCACCGGCGAACGCGTGCACACCGCGTCCGAACCAGCCAACATCACGCAGCCCCCACCACTCAACGATCGCCACGGTCAGCGCAACGAGGGTGAGGAATAGGCCCGTACCGTCTCGACGAACTTCGTAGTCCGGGCGCACATTGCGACCGATTTTACGGAAAGCACCGCCCACCACCCGGGCAATGCCCATCCAGAATCCCAAGATCAGGCGAAGTGGCAATGCCAACTCGTGCTCGGGATTCTGCGGTGTTTTCTTGGTGGTCGCGTTGCCTGAACCGCGCGGCTTACGCGCTGGTGAAGTTTTCGCGCCCTTGGATTGGGTACGTGGAGCCATGTATCTAGAGTATCGCCCCGGTTTGGACGGAAGCTGAATTTACACGGAACAGCGGGCTTCGGACCTGTTTCACGCCCTAGGTACTAATCGAGCAAGGTAAGAGTAGTTGACCTGACATTTCTCTGTTTCCAGAGGCCAAGAACGGTCACTGCATGCCGGTTGAGTCATGAAGCACAAACCTAGCTCGGAGAATCATTCGGATGGTGTGCACCGGCTTAAGTGCGACCGCCGTGTACATCTTCAACCGCGCCGACCGGGCCATCACTGGGCCTAGAACACATCAGTTCAGCATCTAACCACGCAGATTTAGAGCCCCTTGGGTGCAAACCGAAAGGCAATAGGCCCGGGATCTCAGGTCGTGGACTTGGGCGGCTCGCCGAAAGTCGCGATACCCGTCGCCCCCTTCCTCCGGTGCTTGGGTGTATACCCCGCTGGTGGTACAAGGGCGAACCAAGCACACCGGTTAGTGACCCTTCGGGTAGTAGACCTGCCTCGTATTTTGGGGAATTGCCCCCGCACTCAATTCGGCGGGTTTAACCTGCCGGGGACCAAGAATATGGTGAACCGAGTGTTGCCGGATGAGCAAATAGTCGGTGATGATCCGTCGGTGGCACCGCCACCACACCGCTTCGGAGCACATGACCGCCACGGTTAGTTTTTCTCCACGCTCGATCAGCTGGCCTAGCCCATGCTCAAATTCGCTAGATAACGCATAGTCCGCATAGTTCTGAAAACTGCGGTTGGTCCACCACGCGTTGCGCTCGATGGGGACGTTTTTGCTGGCCGGCCGTCGGCCGGCCAGCTCGGGCAGATGCACATAGTTCACAGCGATTTCTTGCAGTGCGAGATCGAGATTGTCAGCGTTAAACTGCGGGTACTTTGTTGACCCGGTCAGTTTGCGGACGTCTACAAGCTGCTGAATCTGATTCTCTTGCAGTAGCTCGACGAACTCCTCCCATGACCGGTTCGAATGCCCAATGCTATAAAAAGTGGCCATCAGACCAGCTCCGGATAATTCTTCGACAGACCGAGACGGTGAGTTTGGTGAGTATGCATATGTCCGGTTTTCTACGCGTCGCGCCGTATGTGATGCCCGGTGGCACACAGCTGCCTGAGCGCTACTTGGTGTTGCTGCCAGAACCTGATGAGTAGGTGACAGGTTTACTGGAAAGCGCTAAGACAACCGGTCACCCGCGTATCGTGGCTATGCGCTTACTCAACGATTCCCACGGAATCCAACCATTCACTAGCGATAGTTTCAGCGGATTGCTGATCCACCGTACTCTTGACGTTTAGCTCGACCAAGTCCTGTGCGGACAGTTCGGCACTCACCGGGTTGATGACCTCAGCCAGTTGCGCGGCCATTGCTTCGTCAACAACCGGAACCACGTTGGATGCGAGGAAGAGTGCTTCTGGATCCTCAAGGACCACCAAATCTTCGGTTTGGATTCGCGGATCGGCCGTGAACACATTAGCCACGTTCACGGTTCCGGCCACCAGATCTTCCACGGTCGTGTCTCCGGTAGCGGAGAACTCCACTCCCAGCGCGTAGGTTTCTTCCAACCCCTTTGGTCCGTAGGGACGCTCGGCCAGTTCTGGCGGCCCGCCCAGTACCAGCGGCACACTCGAGAGCGTCAGATCAGCGATGCTGGTGAGATTTTGCTCTTGCGCAAAGGCCGCGGTCACGGTGTAGGAATCTTGGTCAGTGGCCTGAGCCATGTCCAAAACACTCAAGCCTTCGGGTAGGGCATCCTCTAGCGCTGCATAGACTTCCTCGGAGGCCCGCACCGTCGTGTCCGGATCAAAATACTGCAGGAGGTTTCCGGTATATTCCGGCATCAGATCGATACTTCCGTTCTCCAGCTGTGGGATGTAGGCGTCTCGTTGACCGATGTTGAATTGACGCTCCACCTCCATCCCAGAGCGTTCTAGGGCTTGGGCGTAGATTTCGGCGATGATCTCATTGGAGTAATAGGCTTGCGAGCCAACGACAATCGCTTCGGAAGTTTCCCCTGGCTGTGAGGATTCCTGTGCTAACGGATCGGAATTGCTGCAACTTGCGAGCGTGAGGCTGCCGGCTGCCAAGACCGCTAGTCCCAGCAGAGCTTTGGAGGATGAAGTTTTCATCTTGCTGACCTTTCGTTGGGGAGACTTTCTGGTTCACTTTGATTGATTGACCTTGGGTTATCGGTGTTCGCGGCTCGCGGCTTATCTTTGGTGGGTCGCGTGCCGTGTGGGACGCTGAGTTTTTGAGCCCCGGCTAGTAGTAGGTCAAGAACGAGTGCTAACACTGCGACCAACAGGGCCCCACCGAGCACCATGTCGTAGCGGCGCAAGTTCAAGCCCGTGATAATCGGCAATCCAAGCCCACCGAGATTCACGTATGCGGCGATTGTCACCGTGGCGACTACTTGAAGAATTGCCGAGCGTAGACCGCCAACCAGTAGCGGCAGTCCCAGTGGGATCTCCACTTTGCGCAGAATTTCGCTTTCAGTCATCCCCACCGCCCGGGCCGCGTCAAGGGTTTTACGATCGATCGCTTCGAAGCCGGTATAAGCACCGGCCAAGATCGAGGGGACGGCCAACAGTACGAAGGTTAGGATCGCGGCCTCCGGTTTGTGCAAGACACCAAAGAGCAGCACCAACAGAATGAGCAATCCAAAGGAAGGCACCGCACGGGCCAGTCCGGAGATGCTGACTGCGATTTCCCTACCTTTGCCGGTGTGTCCGATCCACCAGCCGATCGGAATACCGATCAACGCTGCCAGTGCCACCGCCACCGCGGTATAGCCCAAATGTTGTAGCAGCATGATCAGTAGGGAATTTGCTCCCTGCCACTGTTCGGGGGCAAGGATCCAGTTCACCGCTTCGCCGAGTAAATTCATCGGTTCATCACCGAGCTTTGGGTGACTTTCCGGCTTTTCGTTGCACGGTGTGAGGTGGTGGCCCATGGGAGCAGTACTCGACTAAGCCACACCAACAGTAGGTCGATCAGCAGCGCGATGAGTGCGACTGCAAGAATTCCCGCAAAGACTTCGGCGATGATCCGCCGTTGCAGTCCGTTGGTGAAGAGATATCCAAGATTTGTGACCCCAACCAAAATACCGACGGTGGCCAGCGAGATCGTGCTGACGGCAGTCACTCTCAGCGCGGCTAGTATCACCGGCCCAGCCAGTGGTAACTCCACGCTAAAGAAGCGACGTCGTGGCCCGTAGCCCATGGCGGTGGCCGCGGATCGAGTCGCCGGGTCCACCGAGTCCAGTCCGTCAACCACCCCACGCACCATAATGGCGATCGCGTAAATGATGAGCGCTAAAATGAGGTTCGCTTCACTGATCGCGCTCATTCCGGTGAGCACCGGAAGAATCATCAGTAGCGCCAGTGAAGGGATGGTGTAAAGCAGCCCAGTGCCGGTCACCAGCGGGACTCGCACCACCCGGTAACGCCAGGCAAGCCAACCTAAGGGAATGGAAAGTACGAAACCAGCCAGAATCGCGATCAAGCTTTGACGTAGGTGGATCCCAGCCAACGAGAAAATCAGCTCAAGATTCTGTCCAATCCAGTTCATAGTGTCTGCTCGTCCTGAATAAGACGCCCCTGGGTTCGGCCCTGCTGATCAACCAGAACCGTACCGTCCGGGGTGTGTTTGATCGACAAGGCCCGGGCGCCGCGTTCGGCTCCGATGAAGCTGGATACAAAGTCGTTGGCTGGTTTTTCGATGATGCTGCTGGGGCTGCCCACTTGAAGTTTCTGCGCCCCGGCCGCGAGAATCACCACTTGGTCGCCCAGCAGGAAGGCTTCGTCAATATCGTGGGTTACAAACACCACGGTTTTATCCAGTTCACGTTGCAAGCGGAGCAGCTCTTCTTGAAGTTCGGCTCGGACGATCGGGTCTACCGCCCCGAAGGGCTCGTCCATCAACAGAATGTTCGGATCCGCGGCGAGCGCACGAGCCACGCCCACGCGCTGTTGTTGTCCCCCGGACAGTTGGTGAGGGTACCGGTCAGCCATCGAGGTGTCCAGACCAACCGTTTCCATCAGTTCCAGCGAACGCTTCCGAGCGGACCGCCGGGTCTGCCCCTGCAATCGGGGAACCGTGGAAATATTCTGTTCCACGGTGAAGTGAGGCAATAACCCGGCGTTTTGCATGACATAACCGATACTTCGACGCAATTGAACCGCGTCTCGGGTGGAAATGTCGGTTCCGTCAATACTTAGCATTCCGCCGCTGGGCTCTACCATCCGGTTGATCATGCGCAAAAGGGTGGTTTTGCCGCAGCCTGAGGAACCGACGAAGACGGTGGTCTGCCGCGGCGGAATTTGCAGGCTAAAGTCCGACACCGCTTGGGTGCCGTCGGGATAGTTTTTGAATACCGAGTGAAACTCGATCATTGAGGCACACCGTGGCTCGTGTGAATTCTTTCTCTGACAACCTCGAACATCTGCTGCCTCCTAGCGGGGATCTTGTGCCCATTCTGCCCTAGTCATGATCTGGTGCACAGTCTGCGGGTGAACCTTTCGGTTTCTATTCAGGTAGCTTGCGCAGCATGCAGAAATTCGCTCAGTCTTGTGCTTTCACGGTTCCTTCAACGACCTGCAACCGATGTACCTGTCCTTGAGCCAATAATTGTTCCCGCCAGCGCCGGTCATGTGTCACGGTAATCACCGTCCCCGGATAGCTCCCCAGAGCGTCTTCGAGCTGTTCGATGAGTGCCGGGGCCAAATGATTGGTCGGTTCATCCAGTAGTAACAGGTCGGCTTCCATGCTCAACGCGATCGACAATTCGAGGCGCCGCCGTTGCCCTACCGAAAGGCTTGCCGGATGCCGGGTGAGGTCTTGGGGTACAAACAGTCCCAGCTCAATCAATACTTCAAGGGCCTGCTCAAGATGGCTCTGCGTAGCGCGGGCAAAAGCTTCCAATAGCGTAGTACCCGCGGGTGGATGAGCCACGTCCTGTCGCAGCCAACCGACCCGCAGCCCAGGCAGCCGCCATATTTTGCCTTCCGGTACAGCCAGCTCCCCCGCCAAGAGCCGGAGCAAGGTACTCTTACCGGCACCGTTCGGACCGCTAATTAACCAGCGTTCGGCGCGGGAGATCTGAAGTTCGTCGAGTTTCAAACGTGGCGGCTGTTCGCGGCGAATGTCGCTGATGTTCAGAAGTGCCGTGCCCGGAAGCGGGACAGACTTCTCCTGCGGGATCGCAAACTCCAGTTTGGCGGCGGGACGCGTAACCGGGTCGGCGGTGAGCTCTGCGATGCGCGATTTGGCCTGCCTTATCTTCGAGGTCGAGCCATGGGTTCGGCTGCGCGCCCGAAAGGAGCCGTGCCCAAAGCCAGCTTTCTCAAGTTTGCGTGGAATCGCCGCAACCCGGTCCGCGTTTTTCTTCACCAAGGTGCCCACCCGGTGCATTTCTTGCTCCCACAATTCATAAGCTCGCACCGCATCGGCGCGCTCCTTGGCCTTCGCGTTCAAATAGGAACGGTAGTCCCCCGGATATCTGCGCAGTTTCCCGCCTGAAATCTCAACGATCGTGGTTGCAAAGCTAGCAAGAAATACTCGGTCGTGACTCACGACCACCAGTGCCCCCTGGTAAGTCTGCAAGGTATGCTCCAGCCAAAGCAGCGCGTTTTCATCCAAGTCATTGGTCGGCTCATCCAGTAACAGCAGCTCAGCTCCGGAGCACAATACGCAGGCTAGTGAAAGTCTGGCACGTTGCCCACCCGAAAGCGTGTTGATCTCCCGTTGTCGGTCTAGGCCACCTAGCCCTAGCTGTTCCAAGGCATTGGCCACACGTTGTTCTAAGCTGTACCCCTCGGCGGCTTCGTATAGGTCCGTGACCTGTTGCAGCTGGGCGAGCAAGCGCTCGACATTCTCACCGGTTGCGTCCTGCAGGCGCTGCCCGATTGTTTCGAGGAGCTCTTCAAGCCGGCGGAATCGGTGGTGGTAGGAATCGATCACCTGTTGCACGGTTTCTTGCGCCGCGAAAACCGGGTTTTGCGCGGCATAGGCCATCCCGGCCGGCGTGTGGAGGGTTCGTTGACCGTGGTTGGGTGCACTGAGGCCGGCCAGAACCTTGAGTAACGTCGATTTCCCCGAACCATTGTCACCCACGATTACCAGCTTCTCCGACGCATTGAGACGAAGGTTGACCTCGGAAAGCACATCCAGCTCACCAAAACTGACACTAATATCTGTCAGTTCGCACGTAAACCCGGAATCTGGTGCTGTTGGCCGGTGCTGGGCAGGATCCGGTTGCGGGATGTGGGACATGACCGTATCACCGCCGAGCGTGTCTTAAGCAGGCGCTGCTCCCCCGCTACCGGGTACACCTAATCTAGCGGTTTTGATCCTACGCCTATTAAGTCAACGGATCTAGCCTCAGTGGAAGAGTCGGTAATGAACCATGTTCAGGTATACGCGGGCGGCTGCGAGCCGGTTTTCCGTTCCCGACGTCGCAGAATGCAATGAAGAATCACTAACCCACCAATCCCGCTGACCAACACCACGGCACCGGCGAACACCAGGTTAGGCATGCGTACGTCACCGGCGAATAAGAACATCTGCAAGCCGAAAGCAGAGACTAATCCTCCAGCAAGTCCGCCGAGGCCAGTAGCAAGTAATTGCCGAGCCCGCGATGGAAAGGACGCACGGTTGAACGCGAGCTTTAAAGCCAGCAAAGCCCCCGCCACCGGCGCGAGCGAGGCAAGGAACCCCAATAATCCACTGACCCCGAGGATCAACAAGGTCATCTCCAGGAAACTGGCCAAAGACCCAAGCACATCCTCTTCGGGAAACCAGAGCAGCTCGGGGAGGAAAAACAGCATTGCGCTGGCCATTCCTAACACGGTTCCGCTACACAGCCCGGCAACGATCAATGGACCGATGAGGGAATTCGCGTAGTCCTGAGCTTGCAGCGGCTTCATACTCTAGATCCTAGGTGATTAATTCGCGACTTCGACAAAAAGTTGCGAGCTGATACCGCTACCGGATCCGGGCTAAGTGACGCTCAAGGTTGATGCGACGGAATTTCGGCCGGAGCAGCACAAAGCCCCGTGCGCTCGCACGGGGCTTGATGCTGTACTAAGTGATGAGCCAGCGTTCCTAGGCTTCGAGAACCACCGGGACGATCATGGGGCGACGACGCAGTTTGCGCGACACCCATGAACCGATCACCCGGCGGACAATCTGCTGCAACTGGTGAGTGGTATGCGTTGGATTATTCGCCACCGCTTCCAGGATCGCAGCTTCGATCTTGGGTTTAATCTCGTCAAAGACCGAATCGTCTTCAGCCACACCGCGGGCGTTGATCTCCGGACCGGTAATGACTGTGCCATTTTGGCGGTTGATCACGGTGATCACCGAGATGAAGCCCTCTTCGCCAAGGACCACACGATCTTTCAGATCGTCATCGGTGATGGTGCCGACCTTTGAACCGTCCACATACACGTAGCCGCAATCCACTTGGCCTACCAGCTGGGCGATGCCGTCCTTCAAATCGATCACCGAACCGTCCTCGGCGAGGATCACGTTTTCTTCCGGAACACCAGACTGCGCGGCCAGTCGGCCGTTGGCAATCAGGTGGCGGGTTTCGCCGTGCACCGGCAAGACGTTCTTGGGACGCAAAATGTTGTAGCAGTACAGCAATTCACCGGCCGAAGCATGCCCCGACACGTGAACCTTGGCCATCCCCTTGTGGATGACCTCGGCGCCCAGGCGCATCAACCCATTGATCACCCGGAAGACCGCGTTCTCATTGCCCGGGATCAGGCTAGAAGCCAGGATGACGGTATCCCCGGCACCCACCTCAACCTTGTGGCTGCCGTTAGCCATCCGGGACAGCGCAGCCATCGGCTCGCCTTGCGAACCGGTAGACATCAGTACAATCTTGTTCTCGGGCAGCTGTTCGACCTGTTTCAGATCCACCAGCACGTCTTGTGGAACATGCAGGTATCCCAGACGTTCGGCGATTCCCATATTACGAACCATCGAACGGCCAATGAACGCCACCTTCCGCCCGTGCAGGGCCGCGGCATCTAAGACCTGCTGGACACGGTGTACGTGGGAGGAGAAGGAAGCGACGATAATCCGGCGGCGAGCCTTGGCGAACTGTGCTTCAAGGACCGGGCCAATATCCTTCTCAGCCACGGTGAAGCCTGGCACCTCGGCGTTGGTGGAGTCTGGCAGGAACAAGTCCACACCTTCCTCACCCAGTCGCGCGAAGTGACGCAGATCGGTGATGCGCCCATCCAGTGGCAGCTGGTCCATTTTGAAGTCGCCGGTGTGCAGCACGGTACCGGCCGCGGTACGGATGAAGACCGCTAGTGCGTCCGGAATCGAGTGGTTCACTGCCACGTATTCGCACTCGAACGGGCCGATTTGGCTGACTTCACCTTCCACCACAATGGTGGAGTTGGCCTTCAACCGGTGTTCAGCCAGCTTCGCCTCAACAAAAGCCAAGGTCAGCTTCGAACCGTAGATCGGGATATCCTCACGCAACCGCAGCAGGTACGGAACCGCACCGATATGGTCTTCGTGACCGTGGGTGAGCACCAAGCCCACCACATCATCAAGGCGATCCTTGATATAGGAGAAGTCCGGCAGGATCAGATCCACGCCAGGCTGGTGCTCCTCGGGGAAGAGCACACCACAGTCCACAATCAGCAGCTTCGAATCGATTTCGAAGACCGCCATATTTCGGCCTACCTCGCCCAGACCACCGAGCGGGACAACACGCAAGGTTCCCGGCTTGAGTTTGGCGGGCAGCTGCAATCGTGCAGTATCAGCCTTGCCTACGGATGCTTCGGTCATGAACGATAACGCCCTTTCTGGTTATAGATCCCAGCCCGCCTCACGAAGATCAGCGCGGATGGTCTCAAGTTCGGCGTCCGATGGCGCAAAGAGCGGCAAACGGACGATGTTGTTCGGCAGGACACCCTGCCAATGAAGTATGTTTTTCGCTGCGACGGCACCTTGAATGTGGCTCATCACGGCACGCTGGATGGGATCCAGCTCAAAGTGTGTGGCACGCGCGGTTTCCAGATCCCCGGCGAGCATGGCGTCAACCAGCTTGCGGTACTGGGCGGTGGCCACATGCGCGGACACCGACACCACGCCGACCGCACCGGCGGCCATCAGTGGCAAGGTCAGCCCGTCATCACCCGAGTACACGTGCAAGTCGGTGTTGGCCAGCACGGTGGTGGTGGACTGGTAGTCGGCCTTGGCATCCTTCAGGGCAATCACCTGTGGGATCTGGGCCAAGGCGATCAAGGTTTCGGCGGTAATTTCGATTCCGGAGCGGCCCGGAATGTCGTACATCATGATCGGCAGGTCTACCGCCTCGGCGATAGCCTTGGTGTGGGCGATTACTCCGGCCTGACTTGGCTTGTTGTAGTAGGGTGCGGTCACCAAGATACCGTCGACCCCAGCTTCCTTGGCCGCCAGGCTCAGCGCGATGGAGTGACGGGTATCGTTCGTAGTGGAGCCTGCAATCACCGCAGCACGATCGCCTACGGCTTGCACCACGGTACGGAACATCCCAATGTTCTCTTCATCGGTCAGTGTGGAAGTTTCACCGGTAGTACCGGTGACCACGAGGCCATCGCAGCCCTCGTCCACCAACTTCGTGGCAAGTTTTGCCGCTGCATCGTAGTCAACTTCATCGTCCACGGTGAAGGGCGTGACCATGGCGGTCAGCACGGTGCCAAATGGGTACGCAGTATTTTTTGATGCATTCGAAGCCATAATTCAAATCTACACGTCAAGGACCGCCGTTAGCATCTTCTTGCGGTTCTGTGATGCCATTATGGCTATGCGAATGAGCACAACTAACCGGCTAGCCGGTCTCGATGCCGCACGAACGTTGGCAATTCTGGGGATGTTTGCGGCACACATCTTCCCGCTGTATCTCACCGATGCTTCCGGTGAGCTACAGGCGACAACCACCGGGCTCGTAGCCTCCGGCCGCGCTTCGGTACTGTTTATGGTGTTAGCCGGGGTGTCCTTGGGGCTGTTCGCTGGCGGTTTGCAACGCCGGGGCATGGGCACCGCACAGCGGATACTGGTGATTCTTCGCAGAGCATTAGTCATTGCCGTGCTTGGCATGCTCATTGGGCCTTTTAATGAGGGTATCGCCAATATTCTGGTGCATTACGGGGTGTTATTTGCCCTGCTCAGTGTCGCAGTATTACTCCCAACGAAGGCGCTTGCCCCGTTAGCTGGGCTCTGGTTAGTCGCGACCCCAGTATGCTGGCGTCCACTGGCCGACCGTTGGCAGGATCAGACATTGGGACATAATCCCTCCTTCTTGGACCTGCAGGACCCAATCCTGTTATTCATGGATCTGAGTATTAGCGGCTACTACCCATTATTGGTGTGGTGTGGTTATGGCCTGTTGGGATTATCGCTGAGCCGTTTGCCGCTGCACCGGGCCACCACCGCCGGATGGTTATTAGCTGGTGGCGCCTTATTGGCGGTAGCCACACAGCTGATCGGGTGGGCGCTGACCGGACCGTTGCTGACGCAAATCGCTCGGGCTACCGGCTGGAGCACCGAAGCAGCCAGTGTGGCCATGCAGGCTGGCCGCGCCCCAGGCGGCAACATCGACTCACTGCTCTCCAGCACTTTCTATTTGTGGTTGCCGGCCCCGCATTCCACCTCGTTGATCAATACCCTTCATACGGCCGGTTGCGCGGTAGCGCTTTTGGGTCTGTGCCTACTGGTCACCGACCGGTTAGGGTATCTCGGCGGGCTAGTGGCTGCAGCTGGACGTGCCCCCTTGACCCTGTACACCGGGCATCTGATCCTGCTTCCGATTCTGCAAAGCTTCGCCTCCGAATGGACGATTTGGTGGGTGCTATGCGTTCTGGTGGCATTGACCGCCGTGGTCTTGAAACGCACCGGTCGGTCGGCACCTTTGGAAGCGGGAGTGAAGTACCTTTCAGGAGCAGCAACTACACCACGCTGATCCCCGTCAGCTAACGTTCCGTGGCATACGCTGGCTGCGCACCATCACGCTCGGGGGCGCGTCGCCGATGCTCAGCGCATGAACGCTGAAACCACAAACCTCTGCCGGTGAGTTCAGCGCGCTCCGCCAAACTCACCAGCCTGCACAATAGTGATTGAGGAAATCGGTCAGGGGTTGGTCATGCCGGGTCGCGACTGACCAAAACCCTGATCATTGAGCTCTGCGGAGTAAATGAGGAAGCCTAATCGGCTGCTTTCACCGTGGGCGTGGCGTTCCCGATGTGGAAGCTGCTGAGCATACGCAACCTGTGGAGAGTTCACTGCTTTTGCACGGAGAATAACTAGCCCAGAAATGACTCAGACCCGTACCCCCAAATGGCAGGTACGAGTCTGGATCGGTGACTGCGTAAGTTATTTAGTTTTTTGTTCTTGCACCCAGTAGTTGATGGAGGTGCGCATCGAAGTTCGGGCGCGGCGCCGATCCCCACAGGCATCGTAGGCCAGTGCCAAGCGGTACCAAGACTTCCACGACTCGGGGTGAGCTTCCACGTCGGCCTGATGATTAGGGAAGTCCGCGTCAGCAGCTTCCCGAACAAAACGTCCCGAAGGCATCCTGGGCAGATCCTCGGGAAGCTCACCGGCCTCAGCCAACTGCTTGCCCATTTTCTGGGTGCGCAGTCCAAAGATAATCTCGCGGATGAGGATCCACACACCCAGAGTCGGGATGACCAATACGGCCACACCCATCACCTGAGCGATCAGCTCACCACTGGTAATAAAGCGGTAGGCCTGATTGAAGGTCATGATCAGGTAAAGCACAAAGAGGGCCAGAATGCCGGCAACCCAGAGTTTGGTTTTCATGCGCCGAGCTCCAAATAACCGTCTAAGCCATAGGTCAGTCCCGCACGGTCAGCCACGGTACGCAGTCCCAACAGGACGCCCGGCATGAAAGAGGCCCGATCGTAGGAATCGTGACGAAGTGTCAATTGTTCGCCTGCGGAGCCCAGCAAGACTTCTTGGTGAGCGACCAATCCACGAAGGCGCACCGAATGCACGTTGACCGAATCAACCACCGCGCCGCGCGCCCCGTCCAGCTGAGTCTCGGTGGCATCCGGGCTCGGTCCGAGACCAGCCTTGGTGCGCGCCGCAGCAATCAGTTCGGCGGTGCGTACCGCGGTGCCGCTAGGTGCATCGACCTTATTTGGGTGATGCAGTTCAATGATTTCCACCGATTCAAAATATTTGGCTGCGGTGGCGGCGAAGGCACTGGCCAACACCGATCCCAGCGCAAAGTTTGGTGCGATCAGCACACCAACATCCGGTCGGGTCCCCAATAGTTCACTGAGCGCGGCACGCTTAGTATCATCCCAGCCGGTGGTACCCACCACGGCATGCAGCCCGTTCTCCACGGCGAATCGAACGTTGCTCTCGGTAGAACTGGGGACAGAAAGGTCTACAACGTGCGTGGCACCGGCCTCGATAATGCTGGACAGTTCATCCCCGCGGCCTAACGCGGCAACCAGTTCCATATCTTCGGCGGCTTCCACGGCTTTAACCGCTTCGGCCCCCATCCGGCCCTTCGCGCCAATCACGGCGACCTTTATCTGTGCACTCATGGTTTCTAGAATATCCTTTTCGTACGCCCCTGCCGGACTTGGGTTAAGTGAGCTGCCCCGGTGATGACGCACCAGTCGTTGACTACGAGCCCGAGAAGCGCAGGTTTTCGATCGGAAATATACTAGGGTCAAAGCTCCGTGTGCAGCGCGGAAAACGTCATCTTCCGTCGATTCGGGCCGGTTGTTTGCCAACTCCACACGTTGGATGAAAAGCTGTGGGAAGAATTGGATCTACGAATGGAAATCCCGTGAAAAGCAAGAATCCGGGGCTAACGGTAAGTATGCTTTTGCTCGGCTTGGCGGCGTGCTTAACCGGCTGTGGCGATGGCGCTGAACCGCAGGCTATCAGCGATCAGGAACGGGACCGACTCGCGCAGATCGTTGCGCAAGCGAGTTGGATCGAGGACGCAGTGTGCAATGTCGAGGTTTTCCGGCAAGAAGGTGAGATCACCTACGGTTGGGCCGAGTGCAGCAATCTGCCAAGTATCGATAACGACCAGTTCGAACAGGCTCACAGTGCGCCATTCCGTGCCGAAGGCGATACCGTTCAGGTCCCCGAAGATGGCGCACAGTATTCCGAAGATCTAGAACGGCTTTTCCCCGCAGATCTACACTCGACGATCGAACAGTACTCGGGCGTTTATTCTCCGACGCCGGATAGTAACTAACACGGCGGCGCCGGAGAACTGTAACTTAGAGTCCGAGTTCAGCTTCGGATTCGAAGGGTCCGACCACTGTGATCACACGTGGCCGGCCAACCAATTCCTTAGCCAGGTCCTGAACATCGACACATTGCACAGCGGCTACCCGGGCCAAGGATTCATCAAGGTCCTGGAACTCTCCGGTGATCATTTCGGCGCGCCCCAGACGTGACATGCGGCTACCTGGGTCCTCCAGGGCGAGCACGGTTCCACCCGAAAGCTGTCCCTTGGCCTTGCGCAATTCCTCTTCGCTGATGCCTTCATCCGCCAATTTTTCCAGTTCGGCGATCAGCAGCTTGATAACTTCCCCGCTCTTGGCGGGGGTGCATCCGGCGTACATGCCAAAATAGCCGGCATCCGAGTAGGCGGCCGAGAAGGAGTAGGTGGAATACACCAAACCGCGTTTTTCGCGGATCTCTTGGAAAAGCCGGGAGCTCATTCCGCCACCGAGGACCGAATTCAGTACTGCCAGGGTGTGGCGACGCTTGTCATGCCCGGTAATACCGGCGCAACCAACAATGATATTGGCTTGCTCTACCGGACGGTTGATGACTTGCAGACCAGGTTTGCTGGTGATTTCTGCTGGTTCGCCACTGCGACGCGGGGTGGGGGTTGCCAAGGGGTCTAGCTGCCAGCCGGCTTCGGTCAGTGCCTCCAGTACCATTCGGCACACCTCATCATGCTGAAGTGACCCGGCGGCAGTAATGATCAACTCTTCCGGCCGGTAGTGCTGGCGGTAGTGTTCCATCACGGCTTCGCGGGTGGTGCTCATGATCTCTGCCGGGGTGCCACCAATGGGGCGGCCCAGCGGGTGATCACCGAGTACCGCTTCAACGAATTTCTCGTGCACCACGTCCG
Source organism: Glutamicibacter uratoxydans (assembly GCF_050753455.1). GTDB lineage: Bacteria > Actinomycetota > Actinomycetes > Actinomycetales > Micrococcaceae > Glutamicibacter > Glutamicibacter uratoxydans_A. The sequence goes on along the minus strand of NZ_CP192736.1, from coordinate 1,046,437 downwards.
TGGCATCATCGGCGTCCATGGCGATCTCTTCGATGATCACCCCGCGTTCTTGCTCCAATTCCTGTGGATCGATGACGGCAGAGGTGACCATATCGGCAATAACATCCATGGCCAAGGGCAAATCAACGTCCAACACCCGGGCGTAGTAACAGGTCGACTCCTTGGCGGTGGCGGCATTTGCTTCCCCGCCCACTTCATCAAATGCCTGAGCAATTTCTAACGCATTGCGCTTTTTGGTTCCCTTGAAAAGCAGGTGCTCAAGGAAGTGTGTGGAACCGTGATGTCCTTCGGTTTCGTCACGTGAGCCGACCGGAACCCAGAACCCCACGGTGGTTGAGCGTTGTCCGGGCATAGCTTCGGTCAGTACCCGAACGCCACCTGGCAAAATACTGCGCCGTACCTCTGAGCCACCTTCGCCACGGTGCACCAAACTTGGATCCGCCGGATCAACCGAAGAGAACTCACTGGTCGACAGTGAATGCAACGGCAACGGAATCATGACCACAGAAAACGTCCTTTAGAGCTGGGAGAAATTGACCTATATGGTGCCCTCGCACCGCATTAAAGCTTGCTCTTATTCTCGCATAGCGCACTGTGTTAGAGCTGAGTGTAGGAGGAAGCTCTCACTGACACTAGGAAGCCGGCTGCTTCGCGCGGGATAGCTCGAATCTCAAGACCGGAAACTTGTATTTTCACCGGATGCGGCACTCTGCGTCGCACCGAACCGTAGGGCAGGGTAGACCTTTGGAATTACTTGCTCATAAGGGAGGAAGGGCTCGCATAGACCCTAGCAACGCCAGATCTGTGACCGCCGTCATCTAGTGCATATAAAATACTTCGTCCCTGCATTGTAAAGGCAGTCGCCTCGTGACGATGCAAACCAGTGTGCGTGCCAGCGCCGCGGAAACTACTGGCCCTGAACATCATCAGGTTATCCTCCCCCTCTTCGGACTTTCTGTTCGCGCACACGGTGGGGCATTGCCGGTAGCGACCACTGTCTCACTCATGCAGGACATCGGTATGGAGCCAACCGTGACTCGCTCTTCAAACTCCCGGCTGAAAAATGCGTAGTCCTCGACAGCGTTCATGTTAACGAACGCAATGGACATACCTCCCTCAGGCCTTCTACGGTCACCTGATTCGTTCCTCCATATTCTTGCTCTGCCTTGCCCGAACGTGTCCCTAACCTAGGCAACGGTGCTCAGCACCGTGAACTGCGTGAGTTTTACAGCCGCGGATCAATCGGTTCAGATTCCAACGCCAAGATTCCGAACACCAGCTGGTGAACCTTCCACAAAGGTTCGCCGACAGCTGTGAGTCGCAGCGCTTCGATCCCCAGAATGTACTCCTGGATGGCTCGAGCACGTTTTCGGTCGGTGGAACGTTGACGCAAACGTGGGAGGTTGGCAGGCTCTAAATAGTCAGGCCCATAGATCAGCCGCAAGTATTCACGGCCACGGACTTTGATGCCGGGCTGGATCCACCCCTTGGGACCGCGGGTGAGGTTATTCCAAGGTTTAACAACCGTTCCTTCACCACCGGATTCGGTCAATTCCTCCCACCAGGCAATCGCCTGTGCCACGCTGTTCGCCTCGTTCAGGTTCACCCGCACCGACCGAGTGCCGGTGAACAAATCCGGACCAGCTTCGGCCAGTTTGTCTGCGATCGCCAAGTGCCACCCGTGATCCCGTTCTTCAAAACTCTGCCCTTCCGCTGCAAGAATTTGGAAGGTCGCAAAACGCAGCTGATCCGCTGGTGCAATGTAACGCCGGTAGGCTGCTTGGAAATTCTTCACATTCCGCGACCGGTCTCGTGCGCGCTGCAGTAACTGGGCAACCTCCAAACCACGCTCTTGAGCCTGCTCCAGAATGTTGATAGTGCTCTGGCTGGCAGCGCTCCCTGAGGTGGCCACTGTCGCATAGGTGTCCTTGATCAGTGCTTCGGCTTTGAGCGACCATGGCAGCAGCTCGCCGTCAAAGATCACCCAATCCGATTCGAGAGTGTCCCAGAGTCCGATGGCATCACAGATCTGATGGGCCCGTTGAAGCAGCTGATGTTCTTGCTCCGCCTCCAAGAAATCCCGCCCGGTGCGGGTCTGCAGACTGCCCAGCCATCCCTCGGGAGCGCTAAAGCGTTCGGGGTTTCGGCTCAGAAGAAGCACCGCACGCGAACCCATGTGCTTCTCTTCGCAGATCAGCTCGGATACGCCATGCTTCTGATAATAGGCGAAGGCTTCGTCAGGATGTTCCAAATAGTCTGCACGCGCCGAAGATTCGGCAGGAGACATGGTGGGAGGCAGATAGCGTAGCCATCGCGGGTCGGTGGCATAACGGCTCATTGTTTCCAACGCCCCAGCGGCCTGCTGTTCATCGATTCGCACCGTCCCGAAGGAGGAGGTCTTCAAATGCTGTCGGCCGGTCACATCCGTTAATTGCAGCACTCCGGGTTCACGCTGCGGACCGTGCGGTGATTCCAGAGGCCGGATCGACGGACTCCATTCTTGCAAGGCGTCAACGGCAACGACTTCACGTTCCGGATAACGCATGGCACTGAGCTGTCCGCCGAAGACACAGCCGGTATCCAGACACGCTGTGTTGTTAATCCACGCAACTTCGGTCACTGGCGTATGCCCGTACAAGACCGCGGCCTCACCCCGGTAGTCTTTGGCCCACGGATAACGTACTGGCAAACCGTACTCATCGGTCTCGCCGGTAACTTGACCGTACAGTGCAAACGCTCGAACTCTGCCCGAGGCCCGGCCATGATATTTTTCGATCAATCCGGCGTGCGCGATAACGAGTTTCCCATCGTCAAGCACCAAATGCGAAACCAAGGAATCGCAGAATTTCTTGACTTGGGCGGTGAATTCGGGCCCTGCCGCCTCAAGTTCCTGCAGGGTTTGTTCTAAACCGTGTTTCAGCGTAACTTTCTGTCCGCGGAGGGCTCGCACAAGTTTGTGTTCGTGGTTACCGGGCACGGCGAGCGCGTTCCCGGAGTTGACCATTCCCATGGCAAGGCGCAGTACCCCGGCAGAATCCGGTCCACGATCTATGAGGTCTCCGACGAAGATCACCCTGCGTCCTTCCGGATGATGGGCATCTACAGGTTTTCCGGAGTCATCATGGGTCAGGGTGTAGTCCAGAAGCTGCAGCAGTTGCACGAGCTCGGTCAAACATCCATGGACATCGCCAATGACGTCGAAGGGGCCGTGGTGCTCCCGATAGTCGTTGAGCAGCTTATGCCGGTGGATATTCGCCGCGCTGATTTCTTCCTCGCCGTGGAGTATGTGAACTCGGGCGAAGCCTTCCTTGCGCAGTGAGCGCATGGATTTGCGCAGTTGTTGATGTTGCCGAACAATCGCTGAGGCGGGGACCCGTTTGGCCCCTCGATCGGCGTTTCGAGCCAAACAGGTTTCCACCGGCAGATCCAACACAATGGCTGAAACCAGCACATCGTGTTCCTTGGCCAGTTGGATCAGTGATTGCCGGGCCGCACGTTGCACGTTGGTCGCATCAACCACGGTCAGTAGCCCGGCCTCCAAGCGTTTGGCCGCCACAAAATGTAGTGCCTCAAAAGCAGCTGCGGTCACGCTCTGGTTAGTTTCATCGTTACTAACCAGGCCCCGGAAGAAATCGCTGGAGAGCACCTCAAACTTCTGGAAGTGTTTGGCCGCGAAACTGGATTTTCCGGAACCGGAAACCCCGACCAGGAGTACTAATCCGCTTTCGGGAAGCTGTAGCTGGCTCATGAGCGCTCCTTAGAAAAAATGACCATCTGCGTGGCGAATCCATGCTTGGCAGATTCGCCGCCAACTCCGCGATATTCAAGCTGGTATCCATAACGCTCGGCCACAGGTTGCGCCCAGGCCCGTAGTTCCTCGCGGGTCCATTCAAAGCGGTGGTCAGTGTGGCGCATGCTCCCGGCAGCAAGGGTCGGGTAGTGCACGTTGAATTCGGAATTCGGTGTGGTTACTACGACCACCCGCGGTGCCACTGCGCCAAAGATGGAATCTTCCAACGCCCCGAGTCTGGATTGGTCAATATGCTCAATGACCTCCATCAGGACGATCCCCTCCACCCCCTGCAAGCGTTCGTCGCGGTACATCACCGACCCATGCAGTAACTGGATTCGTTGGCGTTCGGTGTCGGAGAGTTCATCGAGGTTAAGTGCCCTGGCTGCTTGTTCCAAGGCTCGCACCGATACATCGGTGCCGATAATCTGGGTGAAAGACCGATCTTCGAAGAGCCGGCGCAAGAGTGCACCGGGCCCACAACCCACGTCGGCGACGCGTTGTACACCGTAGTCGCTAAGAGCGCGCAGCACTTCAGTTGCGCGTTGGACCCGTAACGGCGGCTCGGAGGTACGTTCTTCGGCTCCCTTCGATATCGGCTTCTCTTCGACTTCGGGCAATAACGCATCCAAAGCCTTTTCGCTCAATTCCACCAGGGACTTCTGATGGATGAGGTATCGCTGGGTAATGAGATCTCGCTCCGGATGGGCTTCCAGCCATCCCGCACCATGACGGGTTAGTTTGTCCACCTCATCTTCACTCACCCAATAGTGTTTGGAGTTATCTAAGACGGGCAACAGGATGTAAAGCTGGCGCAGTGCCTGATCCAGCCGCACTTGCCCGCAAAGCGTGAGCTGACTATACGGGGAGTTACCCCACTGCGGGTAGTTGGGATCAAGCGCAAGGGGCTGCTCGCTCACTTCCCAGCCCAAGGGTTCAAAAAGTCTTCGGCTCAGCTCCGTTCCGGCGACGCCTCGGGTAGCAACCACCGGAATCCGCAGTGTCAGGGGAAGTTTCATGCCAGCCAGTTCGGGATGGCTTTCACTCACTGGGCTCATGGCACTGCGGAAGACTCGCCCGATCGCCACGGAGAGCAAACTACTAGCGGTGTAGGGTCGGTCATTGACGTAATAGTTCAGTAGTCCGTGATCACCCCGAAAACGTTTACTGCGAACTAAAGCGACCGGGTCGATTTCCACGAGCAGCGCCGCAGTGGTGCGTTCCTCGCTCAGTTCGGGATAAAACACGTGAGCGTTTCCCACCGGAAGCTCGAAATCTTGAACCTTATCCGGATGTTTTCGCAGCAAATGGGACAGCGCCCGCGTATCCGCATTCGGCCCCGTCGTGGCAGCTAATTCGATAGTCAGCAGCACCTGCGTTCCCTTCGTACAACCCGTGGGTAAGGTACCTCACACACCTTCATGTTATTCCATTCCGTGGGCATAAAGTCCCACATAAAACGGTGGTTGACAGATTTTCATCAGGTGCTTTGGAAGATCCTCGGTGCGCCCACTGGGACCTCTGGCCGGGGTGTGGCGACTCACCGCCAGCAATGCGACGTGGTATCGGGCACGCAGTTCCCGAAGGACGGCACCGCGCGGATAGGATAGGACGGTTGCACCCATTTTAGGTCCAAGGGAAATGTATGTCCGGTTCAAAACCCCTGCACGTATTCGCTCATCAGGGCGAGGCCACCGCTTTCGCCGATGTTCCCCACGTGGTGACCGGTATCGGCAAAATTAACGCCGCGGTGTCGCTGGCCAGTGAGTTGGCCAGCGGTCAGTACGATCGCGTGGTGGTGCTTGGTACTGCCGGCGTGGTGGCAGACGGCGAACAGCGTCCCAATATGGATACGGTCTACCAAATCACCGAGGTGTTGCAGCATGACTTCCCGCTGCCCACCGAGGTGCTGCGTCCGCGTGGCGAAATCCTGTTGCCCAATCAGCAATTAACCATGGCCACCGGTGACGTCTTTGTCAGCGATGATCAGCAACGGATTCGCATTGCTTCCCTGGGCGCAACGCTCGTGGACATGGAAGGCTATGCCTACACGAGTATCTGTGAACGCTTTGATGTGCCGTTACAGATCTTCAAGGTTCCCTCGGACTTTGCCGACAGCAACACCACAATCGATGACTGGTTCGCCGTGGTGGCCCGCAAAAGCGCACAATTGCGGGCCTTTTGGGATGCCCAACTGAACTAAACCGGCGAAGTTTTCAGCACCGAGCACGGTCGCGACGGATTGCTACTTCTTGAGAGTTTTCTCGATAATCTCCACAATATACGGGGCGATAATGCTGCGTGAGATGTGCAGATCGATCAGAATCGTGCCGTGGGCTCCATCCTCGACCCATCGTTGCACCTGCGCAAGGTCTTCCATGCTGTGCACCTCCACCCCGGTCGCGCGCATTCCTTGGGCCATCTGAGCAAAGTTCACTGGCTCGATTTCCATCACCTGTTCATCAAGTCCCTGAGATCCGTATTGGTGGATCTCAGCCCCATAACAGGCATCGTTAAAGATGATCACGGCCGCACTCTTGGCCACCCGCACCAGTGAATCAAGGTCACTGATTCCCATCAGTCCCCCGCCGTCGCCGGAAACCACAATAGTGGTCGCCTCCGGCCGCGCGCGGGCCGCCCCGGCAGCCGAGGGTAGTCCCAGCCCGATTGATTGGAATTGGGTGCCGACCATGGTCAGCGCATCGGGTTGCGGGAGCTCGAAGTAGTAACTGGACCAGCCGATAAAGTGCCCGCCGTCGGATACCACCTGACGCTCGGCCGGCAAGATTCTGTTCAAAGCATGCATCGCCGATCGTGGATCGAGACGGCCGTCCGCGGCTAGGCCTTCGCCGATGGGACGTTCGAAGTTCAGCTGCGAACTGCGCGCATGTTCTGCCGCGCCCTCCCAGCGTTGGGTCGGTGGAGCAACCTCCACGAGTCGTTCTAAGAGCTGGGTGCTAAAATGTGCCGCGTCAGCTTGGATGAACTGATCAACTCTAGGGGTAGTAGCTCTCTGGTGGATATCGACCTGCACAAGCGTCGCGGTCTCTGCGAACTGCGAGCCAAAGGCGGTGGTGAACTGGTTCAGTGCCACCCCGACCGCGAGGACCAGGTCAGCCTGAGCGATCAGTGCAGAGCTGGCTTCGGACGCGAAACCGCCACAAACACCAAGATCCCATTCACGGCCGGCGAAGGTTCCACGGGCGGGTGCCGAACTGGCGGTGAGCGCACCGATCTGATCGGCCACCTGCCCCAAAGGCTCAGCAGCCAGTGCTGCCCCGCGGCCTGCCAAAAGTAGCGGACGCCGCGCCTGCGAAATCATGCTGACCAGTTTTGTTAGCTCGGCGGCACTCGCCTCGGGTACGACCGCCGCGGGCGGTAGCGGTTGCCTGGTTTTTGAAACTTGCACGCTGGTCTTAGCCAGGTCGAAAGGGATCGAGAGAATCACCGGCAAACGTTCAGCCCGGGCTCGGGCGAAGGCCAGTTCGGTGATTTCAGTGACCCGTTCCGCCTCAATGGTCAAGCTAATCGCACCGACCGCCTCGGCAAGAACCCCTTGCTCAACATCCCACGGACGTAATCCGCTGGTAGGTGGTCCGCCCACGATCATCACCATAGGGGTGCGCGAACAAACCGCTTCGGCAATCGAGGTGATGGCATTGGTGTAGCCGGGACCAAAGGTGGTGCTGGCCGCGGCGACCTTCCGGCTGATCCGGTAGTAGGAATCTGCGGAGGCAACAGTTGCCGTCTCATGACGCAGCGTCGTGATCCGCACGTCTTCACGTCCCGCGAGGGCATCAAGGAAATACGCGTTCCCGTTACCCATCACCGCAAAGATTTCATCCACATGCTCCGCGACGATGTTGGCGACCACGCTGGAGACTGTTGACGCGGGTAGTTCTTGCTGCATGTTCATTTCCCCATTCCTCATACCTTGGATCTTGCCCCCACTGTACTGAGCAATCCCCGCATTAGCGCATTGTGTTGGAGTTTAACGCACACCCCAGCCCCGATGAGAGTCCTGTGCAAGGATGAAAACGCTGTGTTGCTGGGAGGTGCATTCCCCGATTGTTGGGCTCTGCCCTAGCAGATGGTGCTGCCGCTGCAGCACGCTGGCTGGCGTGAAAGTACGTTTGCCAAAAATACCGCTTGGGCACAGAGGGCAATTTAGTTCGATGTCGTTACCTGCCCGGGAGCCGACGCCACCGAGCTCTTAGACTCTGGGGACGAGAAAAGCCCCGTCCCACCACATGGTGGAACGGGGCTTTATGGCTTTAGTCGCCGTAGCTACACCGATTACTCGGCTGCGGCTACTGCTTCTTCCTCAACAACCGGGGCCAGCGACAGCTTGCCACGGTCATCAATCTTGGTGATCTCAACCTGAATCTTCTGACCCACCGAGACAACATCTTCCACATCATCCACGCGCTTGCCGTCGTTGATCTTACGCAGCTCGGAGATGTGCAGCAGACCGTCCTTGCCCGGGGTCAGCGAAACGAACGCACCGAAGGTGGTCAGCTTCACGACGGTACCCAGGTAGCGCTCGCCGACCTCAGGAACCTGTGGGTTGGCGATTGCGTTAATGGCCGAACGGGCGGCTTCCGCGGCGGTGCCGTCAGTGGCGCCGATCAGTACGGTGCCGTCATCTTCGATCGAGATGTCTGCGCCGGTGTCTTCCTGAATCTGGTTGATCATCTTGCCCTTAGGGCCGATGACCTCACCGATCTTGTCAACCGGGATCTTCACCGAGATGATGCGTGGAGCATTGACGCTCAGCTCATCCGGGGTATCGATGGCCTGGTTGATCACGTTCAGGATGTGCAGGCGAGCTTCACGAGCCTGGGTCAGGGCTGCGCCGAGCACCGAAGCAGGCAGACCGTCAAGCTTGGTGTCCAACTGGATCGCGGTGATGAACTCGGAAGTACCGGCCACCTTGAAGTCCATGTCACCCATTGCGTCTTCGGCGCCCAGGATGTCGGTCAGCGCAGCGTAACGAGTTTCGCCGTCCACGGTGTCCGAAACCAAGCCCATGGCGATACCGGCGACGGCGGCCTTCAGCGGCACACCGGCGTTCAGCAGCGACAGGGTCGAGGCGCAGACCGAGCCCATGGAGGTCGAACCGTTGGAGCCCAAAGCCTCGGAGACCTGACGGATCGCGTATGGGAACTCTTCACGCGAAGGCAGTACTGGAACCAAAGCACGTTCAGCAAGGGCACCGTGACCGATTTCGCGGCGCTTCGGCGAGCCCACACGGCCAGTTTCACCGGTCGAGTATGGCGGGAAGTTGTAGTTGTGCATATAGCGCTTGGAGGTGACCGGGCTCAGCGAGTCGATCTGCTGCTCCATCTTCAGCATGTTCAGAGTGGTCACACCCATGATCTGGGTTTCGCCACGCTCGAAGATAGCCGAACCGTGAACGCGTGGCAGTACCTCGACCTCGGCCGACAACTGACGGATGTCAGCCAAGCCACGTCCGTCGATGCGGACCTGATCGGTCAAAATGCGCTGGCGAACCACGTGCTTGGTCACTGCACCGAAAGCCTTGGAGACCTCGGAGTCACGACCAGCAAATTCCTTGTCCTCGCCGGCCAACTGTGCCAGGATCTCGTCCTTGTACTCGCTGGCAGTGTTGTCGCGAGTCTGCTTGTCGGCGATCTGGTAGATCTCGGTCAAGCGTGCGGTTGCGGCACCCTCGACAGCGGCGTAAACGTCATCTTCGAAGTCGCGGAAGACCGGGAAGTCCACGGTTTCCTTGGCGGCACGCGAAGCTAAATCGGACTGCGCATCGCACAATACCTTGATGAAAGGCTTAGCGGCTTCCAGACCCTGGGCCACAACCTCTTCGGTTGGCGCGGTTACGCCGCGTTCCTTGATCAGTTCCCAGGCGTTGTCGGTGGCTTCAGCTTCCACCATCATGATGGCAACGTCATCGCCAGCGACACGACCGGCAACCACCATGTTGAACACGGCGTTCTTCAGCTCGGAGTGACGTGGGAAAGCGACCCACTGGGCACCGTTTCCGTCATCGACCAATGCCACACGTACGCCACCGATCGGGCCGGAGAACGGCAGGCCGGAAAGCTGGGTGGACATCGAAGAGGCATTGATAGCCACCACGTCGTAAAGCTCATCCGGGTGGATGGACATGACGGTGACAACAACCTGAACCTCGTTGCGCAGGCCCTTGACGAAGGCTGGGCGCAGCGGGCGGTCCATCAGACGGCAAGCCAGGATGGCTTCGGTCGATGGGCGACCTTCGCGACGGAAGAAGCTCCCGGGGATGCGGCCGGCAGCATACATGCGCTCTTCGACGTCCACGGTCAGCGGGAAGAAGTCAAAGCCTTCGCGTGGGTTCTTGCCGGCAGTGGTGGCCGAGAGCAGTGCGGTCTCTTCGTCGATGTACACCATGGCCGAACCTGCGGCCTGCTTGGCTAGACGGCCGGTTTCAAAGCGGATGGTGCGCTGGCCGAAGCGACCGTTGTCGATCACTGCTTCGGCAAATTGAATTTCTGGACCCTCCATGTAAGGGGGTTCTCCTTTCGATCCATCCCTGAGCGATCACGACGAACCGTTGTGGTCCCACCCAGATCTGGTCTTCGATCGAGACTCGCGCGTGGACTCCAGACGGAGTTACCCTGCGAAAGCCACTACCGAGGACCGCGATGCTGGCGGTACAGGACCAACGGTCACGTGGTCAAGGGAATTGTTCTTCTATGGGGTTCGCGCGAGATACGTAAACCCAATGACAAGCCTACCGTTTAATACTGTGCACCGCAGTTTTCTGCGGCGTCGGTTCCTCCGCAAGCATGGGAATGCCTGAAATTGTGCCGAGCATCACCCCGCAACCGCGTCTGGAACGTTAATTACCGCAGGATTCGGGCCCCTCCTACCTCCCGCTGAACAGCCACGACCAAGAATCCTAGAGGTGTGGTGTTGAGTAGCGCTGGCGCGCTGCACGCGTTCGCGGGAGCGTTCGAAGATCTCGCGCTATTAGCGGAATACGAAAGTTCGGTTAGCGAACTCACAGGCGCAGGCAATACGGTAGAGGATAGAAGATTCTGTCGTTGGAATGCATTTACTGCTCGAACGATCATTCTTCGTCGTTTCCCTACCCCGTGACGGCGACATCGAACTAAAGGCATCATTTTGAACGGTAACGCGACCTTCAAGCATAACAACGTGGGGCTTTTGTCTGTTGACAGCGTGCTTGCCCCAGAGATCATGAGCTCCGCGGAGTTCGACGAGCGGCTCGCGCCCAGTTTGAAACGACTGAAGTTGTCCAAGAAGCTACTTGAACGTGTCTCCGGCGTGAAGGAACGCCGCTGGTGGTCCGAGGGCATGAGTTTCGATGACGCTGCCATTCTGGCTGGAAAGAAAGCCCTCGCGCAGGCCGGAGTTGAGCCTGGGCAAATTGGATTACTGATCAACACTTCCGTGACCCGCCGCAACTTGGAGCCCTCGGTAGCTTCCAAAGTGCACAACGGCTTGGGTTTGCCATCATCAGCCATGAACTTTGATGTGGCCAACGCCTGCCTTGGCTTCGTCAACGGCATTACTTTGGCCGCAAATATGATCGACTCCGGGCAAATCAACTACGCGCTGATCGTTGCCGGGGAAGATGCCCAGCCTACCCAAGAAACTACTTTTCGCCGGCTCAACGACCCGAACTCGACGCGTGAAGACTATATGCGTGAGTTCGCCACGCTCACGCTCGGATCCGGGGCTGCGGCCGCCGTCATCGGCCCGGCCGATGCCCACCCGGGCAGTCACCGAATCCTCGGGGGCGTCTCACGTGCTGGCACCAAGCACCACGAGCTCTGTGTGGGTGGCCCCGATGGCATGTACACCGACACCAAGGGACTGCTGGATAACGGGCTGGAACTGGTAGTCGATGCCTGGAACGAAGCACACAGCGATGGGTGGAACTGGAACGGCATGGACCGCTACGTCACCCACCAGGTGTCCAAGTCCTACACCAACGCCATCGTCAAAGCCGTGGGCTTGGTGCGCGACCGGGTGCCGGTGACCTTTTCTAAATGGGGCAATGTGGGTCCGGCTTCGCTACCAATGACGCTTTGGCAAGAATCAAAGACCCTCAAACCTGGAGACCGAGTCCTGTGCATGGGGGTTGGTTCCGGACTAAACACCACCATGATGGAGATCGCCTGGTGAGTGAGATGTTCCCCGGCCTAGACGAGCGCTACTCGCACTACGTACAAGCCCCCTCAACCTCCACGGTAGATACCCCCGGAAGCGTTCATCTGTGGCACTTACTGGATAATCAGCAAGAACTCACCGAACGCGGATTTACCCCGCAAGGCACACTCCTTTGTGTGCACGGGAATCCCACCTGGTCCTATCTGTGGCGCAGCCTATTCAACCATGTGGCCGAACAGAACTTGCCGTGGCGAATAATTGCCGTGGATCAACTAGATATGGGACTCTCGGCTCGCACCGGTCAATTCCGCCGACTCGCCGATCGCGTCAATGACCTCTCTGACCTGACCAAGGCCTTGGATCTCACCGGGCCGGTCACCACTGTGGGACACGACTGGGGTGGGATCATCTCACTGGGTTGGGCGCTAGCCCACCAGGACCAGTTAGCCAACGTGGTATTGACCAACACCGCCGTTCATCCTGCTGGTTTCGAATTGCCGGCGGCCCTAAAACTTGCCAGCAACCCGGCAGTTCATGGCTGGGGTACCAAGACCACCGCCGCGTTCTTGCGTGTGACACACTCCTTAGCGCAGCCGGCTCTTGACCCGGAGGTCCGTCAAGCCTTCATGGCTCCCTACACCACGGCGGTCAAGCGCGCAGGCGTAGGAAATTTCGTCGCAGATATCCCCTTCGCCAGCGATCACCCCAGTCGTCCAACGCTGGATCAGATCTCGCGCGGCATCCGTTCGCTGAACGTTCCGGCACTCTTACTCTGGGGCCCTAAAGACCCAGTATTCTCCGACCGTTACCTGCGAGACCTCATCGAACGGCTACCGCAAGCTCAAGTGCACCGCTTTGAAGGTGCCAGCCATCTGCTCCCAGAAGACCGCGATGTAGCCACACCCATTTTCACTTGGCTGGATCAGGCTTCGGCGGATGAGCCCACCCCGCAAAGCGCAGCACGCGCCAACGGCGCACAGTACCGGCCCATGCTCGCCGAGGTTGATTCACGCACCACGGATCAGAGCCTTGCGGTGGTCGATGTCAATCCCCCACGTTCCTTGTCCTGGGCCGAGCTGAGTGAGCGGATCAATGCACTGGCCGCCGGTCTGCAGCAGGTCGGTGTGCGTTCGAATTCCCGAGTCAATCTTCTGGTGCCCCCTGGTGTGGACCTGACCTGCCTGATCTACGCATGCCTTCGCTTAGGTGCGGTGATCGTCGTTGCCGATGCAGGTCTAGGGACCAAGGGAATGGGCCGTGCTATTCGTGGAGCCGGACCGGATTTCCTGATTGGAATCGACCGTGCTTTGGTCGGAGCCAAAATGTTCGGATGGCCTGGAACGCGAATCGCGCTCAACGATCTGCCCAAGGCGCAACGCACGGCACTCGGGGTTCGCCATACGGTCTCCGAGCTCCTGGACTCCGGGAAGAGGCTCGCCCCGACGGCCGAGACATTCACTGCCGCGGATCCGGATGCCGATGCCGCTGTGCTGTTTACCTCGGGTTCCACCGGTCCGGCGAAGGGTGTGGTGTACACCCACCGTCAGTTGGCCGCCATGCGCGATACTTTACAACAAACCTACGATCTGAAAACCGGTTCGGCCCTTGTCGCGGGCTTTGCCCCATTCGCGCTCCTCGGGCCGGCCTTGGGTGCCACGTCAGTAACTCCCGACATGGATGTCACTGCACCGCGCACCTTGACGGCGAGCGCACTGGCGGATGCTGCTGCAGCTGTCGATGCCACGGCAGTTTTTGCCTCTCCAGCCGCGCTGACCAATGTTTTGGCCACTCGGGGGGAACTCTCCGGGGCACAACAAGCCGCATTGAACAAGGTTTCGCTCATGCTCTCCGCCGGAGCGCCGATTCCTGAGCGGCTGTTAAACGAAGTTCAACTGCTGGTCCCCCATGCGCAGATCCATACCCCCTACGGGATGACCGAAGCGCTACCGGTCACCGACATCAATTTGGCGCAGATCAGCGACGCGGGTCAAGGTAACGGCGTGTGCGTGGGCACGGCAGTCTATGGCGCGAAGGTTGCCATTGCTGCGTTGGACGATGCTGGTCAACCGGCAGCAGAGCCACAAAACACGATCAACACCACCGGTGAAATCTTGGTCCGTGCCCCGCACGTCAAGGACCGATATGACCGGCTTTGGATAACCGAAGAACTCAGCACCTCCATTCCGGGTTGGCATCGTACCGGAGACGTGGGGCATTTCGACTCCGAAGGTCGGTTATGGGTGGAGGGTCGTCTAGCCCATCTGGTGCATACATCCTCCGGTCCGGTGACTCCGGTTGCCGCAGAGCATGCTGCTCAAACCGTGGCTGGAATTTCTCGGGCGGCGCTGGTGGGTGTAGGTCCTGAAGGCACCCAGGCTGCAGTGATCGTGGCCGAAGCGACTCCAGCGGTGAAAAAGGCAAGCCCCGCTCCCCTTGAACTCACGCAACGAGTACGTTCGGTGGTAGCCGAGGTGGGTGTGGAGGTTGCCGCTGTCCTGCTGGTGCCGGATCTACCAACGGATATCCGGCATAATTCCAAAATTGATCGCGCCGCCTTGGCGCAGTGGGCCAGCAAGACGTTGAATGGTGGAAGGATCCGTAACCCGTGAGCGCTAATCAGTCGACACCGTCACGACGGATTCTGGTCACCGGAGCAAGCGGCCTGCTGGGAGGCGCCGTGGCTCAATTACTGCGCGATAAGGGCCACTATGTGCGAACCCTCCAGCGCCGACCATTTCAGGGTGCCACAGATGAAATCCTCGGGTCGCTGCTGGATCGTCAAGCTGTAGCCAGAGCTGTGGAGTCGATGGATGCGGTCATCCATCTGGCAGCAAAGGTCTCGTTCACCGGTAAATGGAGCGACTTCGTTGCCACCAATATCGTGGGCACCTCGATCCTGCTTGATGCCGCGCAATCCACGGGAACCAAAGACTTCGTCTTTGTCTCTTCACCTTCAGTGGCTCACTTTGGAGATTCTCTCAGCGGAGCCGGAGCCGGAGTTGCTGACCCTTCGCGTGCCCGAGGAAATTATGCCCGTTCCAAGGCTGCTGCAGAACTCAATGCCTTGGCCATGGACTCTGCCGATTTTCGGGTCACTGCCATTCGTCCCCATGTGGTGTGGGGCCCAGGCGACACGCAACTAGTGGAGCGGGTGGTTCAGCGAGCCAAAGCCGGACGTCTGCCCTTACTCGATCACGGGGCTGCGCTGATCGATACGATTTACATTGACAATGCTGCTGCCTCCATCGTTCGCGGCTTAGAACGTATGGATCACGCACACGGACGCGCTCTAGTGGTCACCAACGGGGAACCGCGGCCGGTCGGTGAACTTATTGCCGGGATCTGCCGGGCTGGCGGAGCTCCCGCGCCGAAGCTGAACGTACCTGGTTCCTTAGCCCGAGCGGCCGGCAGTGTCATCGAAAAGCTGTGGTTGGCCGCCGGTTCTCGGAACCTGGTGCACGATGAACCACCCATGACGCGGTTCTTGGCTGAACAGCTTTCAACCGCGCATTGGTTCGATCAACGCGAAACCCAAGAAGTCTTAGACTGGAAGCCGGAAGTCAGCATCGATGAAGGTCTCGTCGCGCTCAAGCACCACTATGAGCACCGCGTATTGTCCTGAAAATTCTGTCAGCCGAGGGCCACGGGAATAGGACGGATATTAGAGCAAAAAGTCTCCCTATCCCGCCCCTCGCAACGTCAATTAAAGACCTGTCTGGCTGACCCCGAATTCAGCTTGTTTTCGAGTGAATCCTTCGAAGATCAACTGATCGATTAAACCCGCTTTGGAAAACGATGTGAAGTTTAGGTAATTTTCGGCGGATTTGGCGGCCTGTTCATTCCAGTCGACTTCGACCGGTCGACAGCCCACGTGGCATCAGCGTTTGAGAACTGCTCGAACTCTAGTTGGTCGATGAGCCCTTCGCGAGAGAAAGCAGTGAAGGATAGATAATTCTCCGCCGTACGCAATGCATTTTGCTGGCTAACGGTTCCGGCTTCAGCCTTTTCACGTTCTTCTTCGGCACGCGCACTAGCTTCGGCTCCCTTGCGCCTCCCCTTCCCGCTTAGCTTTGGCCTACGCTCAGGGCTCTGTACATCGGTGCTCCCGTAGCCTTCGAAGATCCCCGGAAAACCGCTGAAAAGAACCCACAAAACCCTTTTAATCACCCAATCTCTGAAATATAATTATTAAGACGATTCGGGTTGTTTTGGTGTGGTGGAAGAATGGGTTTGATGAGCACGCAACCACCCCTTGCTATCGCACCTACCGGATCCGGGACCTTGATCGGTGCTGCCGCCCAGCTGATCGAAGACACTGACGGTGGGCAGGTCTTCATCTATGGTCAGCTCACCCACGTGTGGGAAGCCGCAGATCAAGAGAGCCGCCGTTTCGCGGCCGTGAACCTGCTGAATTTACACGCGGCACGAGCCGGGATCATTGCTTCGGCTTTCGGTGTCTCTGTGGGCACCCTCTGGCGGTGGAAAGCCCTGGTCGCTGTTCAAGGTGTGGCCGGACTCTTGGTGGAGAAACGAGGCCCGCAAGGCAACTCAAAGCTCAGCCCTGCACTGATTGTTCGGATTCATGAGTTGAAAGCTGCCGGGTTATCGAACCGTGCCGCGGCCGAGCAGGCCGGGGTATCTGAATTCAGTGTGCGCCGAGCTATGAGCCTGGACCCGGTGACCGGGCAAGCACCGGTTTCGCCAGCACCAACCGCATCCCAGCCGGCCACTGGTAAGGAGGCTGAGGCTGGTGTGGGGGTTGGGGTGTTACCGGCGCAGGAACCCTTACCGTTACTCGCGGACCCGGAACCACGCACCACGCACCGGATGGAAGCAAGTATTGGCGGGCTGGGGGAAGCTACCCCGGTGTTCACCCCGGCAGCTCGTGTCCCGTACGCTGGCCTGCTCTTAGCTTTACCAGCCTTGGAAGCCACCGGGTTACGCGGTTGCATACACCAGGTGTATGGGTCGCTGAAGCCCGGGTTTTACGGGTTAGACACCATGATCCTGGAAACCGTGTTACGCACCCTTGCTGGGGAGCATCGGGCTGAGGGTGCTGCCCGGTTGGACCCGGTCGGGTTCGGCCGGATCCTGGGCATGGACCGGGCCCCTCAAGTGCGCACGGTCCGCCGGAAACATCAGGAACTGGCCTCCCAAGGCCTGGCCGGGGCGTTGCTTGAAGCGTTAGGTCGTCACCACCTGGCCGGTCTGGTCAACACCCTCAACACCAGCCAAGACACCGATACGAGGCAGGCCCGCCAAGATTCCGGTACGGAGCCAGGCGGGAGCACGGCACCGACGAAAGACGCGAGCGGTGGGAGTGAAGATCTGGGGTTGGTGGTGTACGTGGATGGGCACGTGCGCTCCTACCAAGGGAAGAAGAAGACGGGCAAACAGTACTCGACCCGGTTGAAGTTCCCCACCCCCGCCACCATGGAGACCTGGGTCGCTGACGGGAACGGGGCCCCGATCTTTATGGTGATGGCTGAACCGAACTCGTCCTTGGTGAGCGAACTGCGCCGGCTGACCCCGACGTTGCGGGAGATGATTGGTGATCAACGGCGGGTGTTGATCGGTTTTGACCGGGAAGGGTGGTCCCCGCAGCTCTTTGAGCATCTGATCGAGGCCGGGCTTGACCCGTTGACCTGGCGCAAAGGTGAGATCGAACCAGTCAACCAGGACCTGTTCGCCGAATGTGAATATACGGATCGGTGGGGTGTGACCACAACGTATGGGCAGGTCGCTGACACCCGGGTGAACCTGACGTACGGGTCAGTGAAGAATCCTACGCTGGTGCCGATGCGGCAGATCAGCCGGATCGTGGCGGCCGGGAAACATACCCAAGAAGCCACCGGGGATGACACCCGACAGATTCATTTGCTGACCAGTAACACGCAGGCCCCGGCGGCTGAGTTGTTGCATGTGATGAGTCGGCGGTGGCGGCATGAGAATTATTTCCGGTTCGCCCGGGAACACTTCGCCCTGGATGCTCATGATACGTACCAGGCAGTGGCTGATGATGCTCGGCGGAGTGTGCCGAATCCGGCGAAGGAGCAAGCGAAGCGGAAGCGTGATGTGCTCGCGGCGCAGCTGAATGGGTTGGTGGGGGTGGTGCAAGCCCAAGAAGTCGCGTTAAGTACCCCGCAGCCGGGAGAAACCTTGTTAGTGACTAATAAGATGCTCAATGATGTTAACGCCCCGGTGATCAAGCTCGAGAAGCAATTAGCCAAAGCGAATGCGGCGTACCAGAAGATCCCGGCCCGGCTCCCGTTAGGTGAGGTCAGTCCGGGGCAGGTGGTGTTAGATACCGAGTTGAAACAGTTGTTACACGCGTTCCGGATGGCCGCGTACAACATTTCGATGATCCTAGCGACCGAGGTCCGCACCCAAACCGGGTACTCAGCCGCACAGAATGAAACCCATAACTTTATCCGGCAGGCGCTCAGCGTCACCGGGGATATCGATCCGCGGCGGGAGGGCTTTTTGGAGGTGGTGCTTGACCCGATGGGTACCGGCCGGGATACCCGGGCGTTAGCTAGGTTATGTGAGCGGCTGACGGAGACGGGGACGGTGTTCCCGGGGACTGACCGGGTGTTGCGGTACCGAGTTAAAGGCTTGTGAGTGTCGCATTAATTTTCACCCGATATACAGAGCCCTGACGCTTCGGCGGCGGCCCTGGACTCGGCTTCTTGCGCAACTTGATCGTCTTCCGCACGATTCGCAGAAGTTGCACTTTCCGCAACTGACTGCGGGCTATTCAATATGGTGGTAGATGATTCAGGCGAGCTAGTGGGTTGTTCGTTTACACCGGCTAAGGCACTGGCAAACGCAAAAATAACCAGAACGGCAGCTGCACCAAGCCCGATCTAACACCTTTACTCATCTTCTTTGGTGTTTTTAGACTGATCCAGAATGGTTGGCCATAGCATATGTTGACAGTGAACCAGTTGGGGAGGTTCCAATAGGCGAAGGAGGCATGACGTACATGTAAAGATATGGATTCTGCGTATACGCCGGCGGCTGTTTGACCGAACTATCATCTTCTTTATTGCCTCCCACATACCAGCCGCCGGAGGAGGTCCCCACTGAGGATCTAGCTTCCAATCCACCCGTAACTTGAAATCTGCGGGAAAATACTACCGTTCACAAACCCCGGGCACGTCATGGCAGCGCATCCTACTAGCAGAAATTAAGAACAAAGGAGTGAATTAAACTAGGAGAATAAAGGCATCAAACATTGCGCTTTGATCTAGAATAACTTTTTACAGCAATTCTAGATCAAGCGACTTACTTGATTCCGAAGTCGAATCCATCCTTTACATGGTGACTGAACCGTTCACGTAGGAAGTTCCCCGTAGTCGTCAAGTCGACGGAGGACTGACGGTACCGCACGGCATGTAACTTTTCTGCTTGCGCGTGGAGAAGCTCTAGCTGTTCGGCCAGTTCATCATTGGAGCTCTTCCCATTTGGCTGTCGATCTTGAACTAGGCTCGGTGGTATAGCTAGATACCCTTGAAGGACTGCCGGAAGATACTCTTTGGTGAGCGCGGACAGCTCGTACTCAAAACGAGCATCGGACCCAGGCTGCTGTTCCTCAGCATCTACAACAGCATCCAATAGTTGGCATGTCTCCAAGATAGTCACGTAGGTATCACCGGGAAGTCGGTGCTTATTCATCTTTGCTTCTGCACTGACAGCAGAAATTGCCGATGCCAATGAACTCTTCACTGGACTGAACGACGGTAGCGCAGTATCCGGCTCTTGAATCGAAGTCGGTAGGGTCACTAAAGCAGCATTGGGCTGATTTTTGACACTCGATTTCCGATTTCGTAGAGGCAACCAAAGATCGCGGAGCATGTACGAGCGTACGGCAGAAAAGACCATGCTCCCTAGACCTGCGAAAGCGGAAACATCACCCGTAATTGAAAGCGCGGCGAAGAATAAAACCGCGTAAACCGTTCCCTCGATGATAACTTTTTTGTTCTTCGCACCGATACCAATCAAAAGTACGAGTAAAGCAATAAAGGGGAAAAATAGAACGGCCAGTCCTATTTTGACCAGATTAGGTGCCGTAAGACGGGACAATTCTATGCCCTTCCTTTAAAAGAACCGGTTGCGTCCGAAGCACGGCTTCGCTGAATTTGGTGGTGCGCTTTCGCAACTTGCCCTTCCATTATATGGACAGTTTGCTTCATCGACTTCGTTGCTTCAATCTTAAACCTGTCGATCTCGTCCATGGCTTGATAAATGTTATCGAATGCCTGTTGTAACTTGGACGGATCAATGGTGGAACGTGATGCTTGAGCTTGGATCGCCGTCCCTTGCGAACGAAGAAGTTCTGAAGTCGCAACAATCAAATCAGATGTAGTCGAGTTGAGTGCATCGATTTGCGACAGGACGATCTTTTGCTGAGCCAACGCTTGAGCAACAATAACAGCAACGCGCAGTGCTGCCAGAGTGGTGTCTAAGGCGCGGTCAACGCCCTTGATCAGTTCAGAATTATTCTTCCTAACAACATCAAGTGCCAGATACCCTTGGATCGACACAGCCAACTGCGTAAGCAAGTCTTGGTGACGCTGGCGCACGTAGAACAGCGCATCAGCTTCGAGCGCCGTTGCGTCATCGGACTTGCCAGCATTGCGTAGAACGATGATGCGTTGTTCTAGACCATTTCCCAGGTGGTTGGCTAGTACAGCATAGTTAGCTAGCTGCCCCATCGCTACCCAAAGCCCGTCTCGTTCCGTCTGAATAGCAGCATTGTCTTGGCGAAGCTCGTCTTGCCCGCCTTTGAGCGCCTTCGTTATTGCATCAAGCTGTTCCTGCGCTGTCTCGTACTTCATAAAGTATCGCTGTATCGCGCTGCCACCCGGCATGAAACGTAAAAAGCGTTTGGCTCCTGTCAAATCATGACGTTTAGGATCTAACTCAGTGATAATTTGACGGAGTTCCACCAGAGTTTTCCCTGTGCGGGAGGCAGGATCGCTGCCTGTGGCTGCCAACGCTGCTGCAGGTCTCTGCATCATACGATTGGAAGCTGCATTAGTTTCATGCATCGTCCCTTCGCCCAAGCGAACGAGCTGCTCCAACTTAGTTTGGAACTCTGGACTATGCGGATCAGATGTGAGCAAATCATCTAGAAATTTATTGGCCGTTTCCGCATGTTTTTCTTGGGTTTCTTCGTCTACGAGGATGAATCCGCCGACCTTCTCTGGAGTGTGCACCTCCACCTCTGCGGGAGGAGTTGGTGGTACCAATTCCAGTGGTCTCTCTGCTTGAGGTGATCCAGTTGAGCCGAGGTCGAGCGGGTTCAGCATGTTCGTACTCCTTGGTGATTATGAAAGCAATTATCAGTTTACGCACAATTCGATATTGGTGAAATTAAAATGTAAGCAATCGCTGTCGACGGAAGATAGGGCATAAGTTTCAGTCCATCGTCTTTGAACAAGAACCAAGGATGATTAGAAACCACTATTTTTCCAGTTTCGTTAGCCTTTACATATTTTAAGCTTGGCCGGTTGCCAGATTGATGAAATACGAAGCCTAGTTCCGCAGTTACGAGCATCAAAATGGAAATTCGGACTATGGATTGTCTTATTTCCTCGTCCCACCGAGCTCATCGCAATGAAGCGTTGGTGAAAACCTCGTTAGACTTATTCGAGGTATCTCTGAAGGAGAACGTTTCGACCGATGCGCTCTCAGGGATCATGTAAACGTAACTCATGTCGGTTTCAAGTCCCGGTTGGAGTTTGACATTACATTGCGGGTTGTCTAATAACAGGTAAAGCTCATCAATCGGATCGAAGGCTCGATTTTCCGAGTCGAGGAGTTTATTTTCGATCACCCAATCGCAAGTAAGATCCATGGACGTATCACCCGTGTTTTTGATCAGCGTGTCGACCCTGACAAACTTTGCGCCTTTGCTTGGCTTGTCGTGTGTGATCACCATGAACTCTTCCTCTACATAACCCGACCTGTTCATCGGAACGGAATCAACAATTTCGGCTTTGACAACAGTTAACGAGACTCGCCCATTAACAAGTTGTTGACCAATCTTTCCATCTACTACGGTTTGCGCTCCCAAGTCTTGGGTATTTCCTGAGGACTTCAAAAATGATTCCTCGTTGACCACCTCGGGCAGCTTTTCAATGTCCACATCTAGATTTGATAAATGAGAGGAAGAAACTTCACTGGTGGTGCATGAGGATAGAGAAAAAATTGTTGCGGAATCAATGACATTACATACAGTCGAAGCGAACCCGCCTTTATCAGTGCGACTTTCTGAAGCCCCGTCTGACGCGCACGATGTCAGCGCTAATGTTGCGGTGATAGTTAGCGCAAAACTTGCTAGTACTCTGGCGTTCAACGTTTCCCCTCATTTTTGTCAACCGCATGGAAGGACTTTTTCCGAGTTTGATTGAAATCTCAATATCATTGAGATTTCAATCAAGCATACTATTAGCCAGCGACACTCTGATACTAAACCTTCGCCGTTGAACCACGAGCAGAAGAACTTGGCTTTCGGGTCGAAAAAGTGCATCTGGCAACCACGGCCGCGCCACAAGCCGTCGATCCTGTCAAAGATTTCGGTGGTCACTGCGTTTGATTTCTACCCCATGAGCCAAAGCGAGATGGTGTGGCCGGTACGTGGCGGTCACTGCGTCGCCGTCAATACGGTGAGTTTCATGAGCATATTTCCATCTTCCTCGGCACATCGCGCAACCGCTAAAGCTCAGCTCGGATAACCGGCCTGATCAAGTCCCTGCTCCCCCGTCGCGTGATGGTTAAACTACGGACGCTTGGTTGCAGTAAACAGTCTCGGGTATTTGGGAGCACATAATGCTACAAAGATCGCGGCGAAGGCGAAAGGCACGGCTCCTAAGGCCATCATGTTCAGGGTCTGTGACCCGTCAAAACTTGCGACCTCATGAGTCAGTAGGAGCTGAGACCCCGTTTGGAACGCCGCGTGGAATCCAATCGCGACCCAGACCGAACCGGTAATCACACGGATATAGCCCAGACCGATTCCCATACCTACAAAGAGCGATAAATCTGCAAATCCAGTCCACCCGCGAAGTGCGAGCGCGAAAAGCGTAAACAATCCGGCTTGAATCAAAATAATCCACCAACCCGTGAACTTCTCGCTGAGCACGTTCATTAGCTGTCCACGAAACACCAGCTCTTCCGGCAAAGCCTCACTGAGCAATACCGCCAAAGCCACCAGCGCCCCAACCAGCAAGATCTCAGCAACGGATCCGACAAACTGTAGCGGACTACCGAACATGCCCAGCACAATGAAGACCACGGCTGCCGGAGTCAGCCATAGCGCTACGCCCAGGCCGAGCCCTCGACCCGCACCGTGAAAGCGGATTCTTCCAAGGCTTTGGTTCGGCCCGCCAGCCGATTCAGCGAACCGACTGGTGGCTAAGAGTATGGCGAAAAGTGAGAGCAGTACTCCCGCCGCACTGCGAGATAGCAAGGTCCCCGGCTCACCCGGGTCAACTACGGTAAGGATACTGCCGAACGCGAAGAGTGCGGCCCCCAAGATGATGAGCGGTAAAAGAAGTCGGGCAAGAAACCCAAGCGTGCTGTTTCGGTTCGGCTGCTCAGATAGTGGAGTCATTCGCTGTCCCGGTACTTTCTAGCCACCGTGTGAAAGGCGGCTTTGGGTGTCCACGAGCCATCTGGCGCGGGCGCCACGACCCCGTAGCTGGCCAAATCTAGATCTTGCCCCGGCTGCGTGGAACGAATTAGTTGAGGTTCACTAAATCCCCACACGAAGGTTCCGTCCACCACGGCTTCAGTGAAGATTTCAAACATCTCTTCGAGGTACCGGGCTTGTACCTGTTCATCTCGGGTGGCGCTGCGCGGCACGCGAAGTCCCGCTGGTCCCTCCTTGAGAATCCCGGAAGCCTGCGAAGCGTTTTCGGCCGCGCCCACGTAGCTGCAGGTACCGAACTCAAAAATGTATACGGGCCGCCCCTGCCGATGATGCTTTGCCACAAGATTTCTTATTGCTGGCGCAAACCGCCACGCATTGGTTGCATCACGATACGCATCGAGCCCGACCACATCAAAAAGTGACCAGTCTGGCCGTTCCCATTCACCTGCGCCATAACTAATCGGACCATTGAAACGGGTACGCACAGTGTGGACGAGCTGGCGTAAGTAGGCCCGTAGACGAACATTGATCACCGGGAGAAACACCGAGAAGAGGGGCAAGAGCGAACCACGTGCTGAGAATGTCTTGCCTGGAGTAAATCCGCGGGCAGACAAACTCAGCTCACAGCCGATGTTCAAGTAGATCTCTCCATGGCTCATCCGTAGTGCTTCGGCTCGTTCGGCAACTTTACCTAGATACTCGCTGATGACGTCTCGATCTGCGTCAAAAAGTCGTGGTTGGACCCACACATTAAGACCCTCCTCGCGGGCCAGCCGGGAGGTGTCGATGAGGCGGTCAATGTCGGTGGCCATCACCAGTACACTGTCGCAGCCCAACTCCTGACGGATAACTCGCAAATCATTCCTCGTTTGGGTGGGGTTCCAATGCGGTCGGGAGTCAAAATCATGGTCATAGATGACACCGGCGTCGTATCCGATTCCGCGGACGGGGTTTTTCATGCCAGTCATCATCGCACCGAATCAGCGCCGTTTACCGCGGCTTTTGGACCAGTGAAGTGAAGCTCGGCGAGTACGCGGACTGTCCTTGACGGGTGTTTCAGGCTTCGAGCGATGAGAATCAGGGTGGGAATATTCGGCGCAATCGGTGGCACCCAGTGATGCGCCACGTTACGCCGACCGGGGTCGGTTGCTCCAAGTGTCCGTGCACGTCGCATAGTTCGATCCTAGCTCAGCATTAAGCCACCGGTTGGGTACCGGCAAGCTGTGCTCGCTGCTTCGCTCAGAACGCAGCGGCCTGAAGTTAATGACCTCACCCAATCCACAAGGGTTGTCCGAGTTCTATCAACGTTTCCAGTGAATCCCCACCATTGCCCATATTTCGCTATCTGCCGCCGTTAGGCTGGCGTGAACCGGATGAAAGGAGTAAACCGTGAAGAAAATACTCATGGTACTGACCAGCGTTTCCGAACTAGCCGATACTGGCGAGGAGACCGGCTACAACGTGGCCGAAGCCGCCCACCCGTGGAAAGTGTTCCGGGACTCAGGCCACTTTGTGGACTTCGCATCCATTGCTGGAGGACAACCACCACAGGACACCGTGGATAGTGATGACCCCATCCAGGTCGCCTTTACTCAGGATGAAACCACCCGGGCTGGACTCTTTAACACTGCACGCGTGGACGTCGTTGATCCCGAGCAATACGATGGCATCTATCTGGTAGGTGGTCACGGCACAATGTGGGACTTCCCCGAGAGTGAAGGACTGCAACAGCTAGTGGCCAACATTTATGACCGCGGTGGCTTAGTTGGTGCTGTCTGCCATGGCCCTGCCGGGTTGCTCAATGTTCGGCTCGCCAATGGTGTGCACCTGCTCTCCGGGCGTGAAGTAGCTGCCTTTACTAATGATGAGGAAATCGCCGTTGGCAAGGAAAAAATAGTTCCGTTCTTATTGGCGGACCGGCTTGTGGAGAACGGTGCTACACATATTCCCGCTGAGAACTTCACCGAGAATGTGATTGTCTCTGATCGACTCATCACCGGTCAGAACCCCGCTTCGGCCGGAGGCGTTGCCAAGGAAATGGAAAAGCTCTTCGCCGAAATGATCCACCAAGAAAAGGACGAAGAGCAACACGATGCTCAGGCTTTGCGTGAGTCTAGAGACTCTGGGAAGCCATAAGTCACTGTCAAAAATACCGGGATTTCTTGGGTGGCTTTGTTGAACTCAGCAGTGACCTGCACATCGAGAAATCTGAGGCGGTGCGAGGTCAGGTTCCATCCCGGTATGTGCTGAGCATGGAGCGAAGAGGCGATCCTGCATGCAGGATCGCCTCTTCGCTGCGATAACTAGGCTTTGTCTATGGCTTCCTTGAGCGATGACAAAATCAAGGCTACGGAAGCCGGGTTAGCGTTCGGACCCATCAGCCCAATACGCCATACGGTGTTTGCGTACTGTCCGACGCCTCCACCGATTTCGATGTTGAAACGATCCAGCAGGTAGCCGCGGACTTTGGCCGAATCCACGCCTTCGGGCACCTTGACGGTGGTCAGCTGTGGCAGTCGGTAACCTTCCTGGGCAAAGAGCTCAAGGCCCATCTCCTGAATGCCATCCTGCAACGATTTACCCGCGTCCTGATGGCGCGTGGTCACCGCATCCAGACCTTCGGCCAGAATCCGATCAATACCAGCTTCCAGTGAAGCCACCATCGCCACCGGTGCGGTGTGGTGATAAGTACGTCCACCACCACTGCCGCCAGTTGTGTAACCACCGAGCAGCCCCAAGTCGAGATACCAGGACGTGGGCTTCTTGACCCGGCGCTCGAATGCCCGGTCCGAGATCGTGAAGGGTGCCAGCCCGGGAGCTACACCGATGCACTTCTGGGTCCCGGCGTATCCAATGTCGATTCCCCACTCGTCGGCCAAGACCGGCATCCCGCCGATGGAGGTCACCGCGTCGGTGATCAGTAGGGCATCGCCCTTAATGGCGCCCAAGGCAGCAATGTCGGATACGACACCGGTACTTGTTTCAGCATGTACACCGGCAATGACCGTGGGATTGGGGTGGGCCGCAGCAACACGTTCGGCATCGATTGGCGTGCCGTATTCATGATCAACCCGAATTACCTCGGCGCCCACGCGTGCGGCGACCTCGCACATGCGCTCACCAAATAAGCCATTGACCGCGATGACTGCCACGTCGCCCGGCGTGACGGTATTGACGAAGGCAGCCTCCATGCCGGCAGAACCGGTGGCGCTCAGCGGAAGGGTCCGAGCATTGTTCGTACCCCAAAGTGTGCGCAACCCTTGAGCCACCCGGTCCATCCGTGCAATGAATTCGGGGTCTAGGTGACCCAATAACGGCAACCCGAGCGCTGCCGTGGCTTCGGGATAGGGGTTGCAGGGGCCTGGTCCGAAGAGCTGGCGCGCAATAACAGGCTGGGACATGGTTGCTCACTTTCCCTGAATTTGTGTGATGGCTTCTCCAACCATATCCCTTTACGTTCACAAAAACGATATTGAAATTCCGCACAACGATATTCGGCAGACTGTGGGCAATTAATTGCTTCGCCGATCCAGCGGGCGTCGCCTTGAAATTTCACCGATTAAATACGACAGCGCGCCAACCTTTCGGCTGGCGCACTGCTGAAGGCCGCTACGGCTGGTACGGATTAGCTGGTGGAACTGGGCCGCCCTGATCGCTCACCGGACCCGGAGTGTTTCCGCCGGCGAGGCGAACTAGCTCCGCGGTATTCTCTGCGGTGCGGATCTGCGCGATCAGCGATTCAAGGCCAGCGCGTGCCAGTGCCAGGTAAATGAGCACGAAGAGTGGCCCAAGGATCAGCAGCACAAAAATGCCGAACCCGCTGCTGGCTTGGAATGCCGCAATCACGGAAGCAATGTAACCAACACCCAGCAGGGCCATGATCAAGACATAAATAATCTTGATAATGGTCGGGGTGACAAACTTTCGGAATTCTAAATCGAAGAGCGCCTTCACGGACTTCTCGCTTTCTCATGGAGTGATGATGTCGCATTCGACTTTACACTAACCTTTGGACAAACTAGTTAATGCTACATCGTTTAGCGCGGCAAGTTCCGGTGAACTATCAATGAAGATCTATCTCTAAACCACCCCTCCTCCGCCGAAAGGATCTTCAGGATTATGTGCACAGCCTCGATGTCAGATCCACTACCGGCGTAGTTTTCTGTTGTTCGAGTCTCGGTGAAGCTTGCTCAGCGCCAAAGCAGTAATCCGGCGGCGCTCAGCAACGCGAAAATACCGATGCCGTAACCCGCCACTAGTGCCAGTCTGGCCAGAAGGTGTCCGCGTTGCTGGCCCGTTGACAGTTGCTGCAGCGCTAAGTGCCCGCATCCCACGGCGAATACAGCGGTGGCGCTGAGCCCCAGAAACACCAGTGCGGCCAGGGCTACCACCGCGCATGCGAAGGCAAGCACCGAGAGTTTATTCAGTGGAACAGTTGTAGTCTGTGTGACAGCGTCAGCATCATTCATGAGCCCGCTCCCCTCCCAAATGCAACATGTTGTGTTCACCCTACAGCAAGCCGAATTTCTCGGGCTAGGGATTGAATGATGCGCGCGCCCACTCTGGAAGGGAGGTCGGGAAGTTATCTTGCAAAAGCGCTTAAAGCGCCACCGGTTAAAACAGAAATCCCCGACACCGCAATAGGCTCGTCAACGTTCATTGACTCACCCACGGCGGCGCCGGGGATTTCCAAACCGAGAAGGAACTACTTACGCAGTCCCAGACGTTCGATCAGCGCACGGTAGCGCTCGATGTCGGTGTTCTTCAGGTAGCCGAGCATACGACGACGACGACCAACCAGAGCCATCAGGCCACGGCGGGTGTGGTGATCATGCTTGTGCATCTTCAGGTGCTCGGTCAGATCCGAAATGCGACGGGACATCACAGCAATCTGAACCTCAGGCGAACCGGTGTCACCCTCGTGGGTGGCGTAAGCCTTGATGATTTCGTTCTTAATAGCGGCATCCAATGCCATAACAAACTCCTAGAGTTGGACCGCGATAACAAATTCTTGCCCGAAAACTAACCCGGGCATAGCTCGCGCAACCGCGGACTGCAGCGTAAGCCAGCGTTAATGCTATCACCTACGAGGGCGTTTGCGCGCCCTCCAAGCATGGGTGAGATAGGGCACGTCCACTTTCGCAGTAGCTACATGTCCTAAGTGTTCGCCCCAGTACCAGCGCAGGTTTGCTTCCACCTTGGCGCGGGTGGCATCACTGGATTTTCGGTAGTAGCTGCGACTCTTGGTCAGCTCGATGATTTCTGCCAGGTCTAAGGGCATCGTCCAGTGCCACAGTCCCTGCTCCGGTATCCTGAACTGTTTACCCAATGGCGGGACGTGATCCGGCCGGTGCACATCACCGGCATGCATAATCCGCGCCAGGCGGTGCACCCAGTCAACCGCTACATCCAGCTGGTTCCACAGCAACACTAACCAGCCATCATCTTCGAGCAGTCGTGCCGCTTCCACACTCGCTAGCTCAGGATCCACCCAATGCCACGCTTGAGCACAGCTAATGAGTTGGACACTCTGTGCTGCCAGCCCAGTGTCTTCGGCTCCAGCGCACACAGTAGCTACTGTCGGTAGTCGGCTGTGGAGCACGTCGAGCATATCCTGAGACGGATCAACGGCCGTCACCATCAGGCCACGAGAGACCAGCTGTTCGGTGAAGATCCCTGAACCACAGCCGATGTCTACAGCCTGCTTCGGCTGATGCGCTAGGGCGAAGTCGAGTGCCGCATTCGGATAAGCGGGACGGATCTTGTCATAGTCCTTGGCGTCCGTTTGATAGGCCGTGGCCATGTCGCTCCGGCGCTGCGCGTTGACGGTAAAGGCGCGTTGCGGCAGTGAAGGAATCTCTGACACCGTTAGACCTGCTTGGCAAGCACGCTTCGAGTTTGTTCCACGTCTTCATTCATCTGATCGACCAAGGCTTCGATGCCGCGATAGGCAACCATGGGCCGCAGATGCTTCACGAATTCAACCACGACCTGCTGGCCGTAGAGGTCAAAGTCGCCAAAGTCCTCGGTGGGTCGATCGATCACGTGAGATTCCACGACCCGAGAGACACCGTCGAAGGTCGGGTTGGAGCCCACGGAAATCGCGGCGGGCCAGCGCACCAGAGCTTCATCCACCAACCAGCCAGCGTACACGCCGTCGGCCGGAATAATTCCCGAGGCGTCGGAGGCAAGGTTGGCGGTGGGGAAACCCAATTCGCGGCCGCGAGCGGCACCATGAACCACTTCTCCGCGCATCCGGTGTGGGCGTCCAAGAATTTTAGCGGCCGCCTCAACGTTCCCGGCGGCAAGTTCTTCGCGCACCCAGGTCGAGGACAGCCGACGCTTGTCCCCCACGTCCTCTACCCCGATGACTTCGAAACCGTACTTTTTACCCAGTTCCTGCATGAGCTCGAAGTCCCCGGAATTACCTTGGCCGAAACGCACATCGTGGCCGATCACCACGGCAACGGCTCCGAGCTTTTCCACGAAAATCTGGCGCACAAACTCTTCCGCGGTACTCTGCGCAAATTCAAGGGTGTAATGGATCATCAGCACTGCGTCCAAACCCACCGCAGCCAGCAGATCGATCCGATCTGCCAGACCCATAATGAGTTCGGGTGGGTTATCCGGGCGGTGCACCAACGCCGGGTGCGGATCAAAGGTGATCGCCACCGATTTCGCGTCGAGTTCATTGGCGCGCTGAACCACCTGTTCCAGCACTTCGCAGTGTCCGCGATGGACACCATCGAAGTTACCAATGGTCACCACGGTGGGCCCAACAGCTGCCGGGACCGCCTCGAGGCCCTTCCAATAGTGCACAATGCTCCTTAGGTGTGATCTATGGCAATAATGTGTTGCCTCAGCAATTCTTACACGTTTAAACGCTCAGACGTTCATCTCGGTTACGGTAGAGCCACCACAGCCCCACTATTGGGAGCACCAACGGCACATAACCATAGCCCTGGCCGAAGTAGCTCCAGACCGCGTCATGACCGAAAAGTTCCGAGTGAGTGAACGACAAGGTCCCTACGACAAGGACACCCACAAACTCAAACACCACCGCGTACAAGGACAGGTACCAAGCCCGCGGTTTGGATGAAGCAAGGCAGAGTGTGGCCAAAATATAAACCAGACCGGCGACGAGCGACAGGCTGTAGGCTAAGGCAGCTTCGGAGAAGTCGCGGAAAAACATCTGGTAGAGCGCGCGAATGGTGGCCGACAGCGCCAGCACCCCATAGACGGCGATAATGATTCGGCCTAGGCCAGTCGAACGGCCAGGCTTGGCGGCGCGCTGTGGTTTGCGCCGAGCCGCGGCATCGACGATTCGAGAGGTACGCTGTTTTTGAATCATGCCATTACTCCTGCATCCCAGATCTGCTCCATACGGAAAATCATGACGAAAACGATCAGCGCGCTGGCAGTCAGCACCGCATTCGCCCAGCGGCTCTTGTCACTGATCGCCCAAAAGAAGGCGATCGGGGGGATGATCAGCGCCGTAATGAAATATCCCCAGAATTCCCAAACCTCCCCGGTCACCACTTCCCCACCGGCTTGCCGCACTCCAGCGGCAATACCGTACACCAGCAGGTAAACCCAAGACAGCCCGGTCGCAATCAGTGCGAAGTCATCCGGGTAGGTGCGGATGATGGTGGCGATCAACCCCAGTAGCGCGGCCACAGCACAAATGATGGCACCGGCAATAAAGAATCCGTCAACAATAATCACAGGCGCTAGCCCTTTCGCTACACAGTTGGCCGAGCATCACTTGGCGGTGAAAACAAGTTGGGCGCGGGCTTTATCCGCTTGGTCTTTCAGTAAAGCAACCAGCGTACCGTTGGGGGCAAAGGCGGCTACAAGTTCATTGTTCGGGTTGTCCATGACCGTGCCGGAGGCAGCGATAGTGCGCCCGAAGGAGAGTTCCACGGCCTCATCGACACTCACCGTGCGATTCGGGAAGAGTGCGGCGGCGGCCCGATCCAGTGGCAGCATGGAAAATTCTTCGGCCAACTCGGCCAGCTTCTTGGCTTGGGAAATCGTGTAGGGACCAACCTCGGTGCGACGCAGCGCCGTCAGGTGTCCTCCCACATTCAAAGCTTCGCCTAGGTCGCGAGCTAAGGCTCGAATATAGGTGCCGGAACTGCAGGAAACGGTGACATCAACGTCGAGCACTTTTCCGGCCGATTCGCGGCGTACCTCGTGGATCTGAAAGCGGCTGATAGTCACCGGCCGGGCTTTGAGCTCAACTTGTTCGCCGGCACGTACCCGGGCGTAGGAGCGCTTCCCGTCAACTTTGATAGCCGAAACCTGGCTGGGTACCTGCTCGATCTCGCCGCGTAGTTTAGCCACTTCGCGTTCAATGTCCGCGTCGGTCACCGCGGCCGCAATCCGTTCTTGGAGGATCTCACCTTCGGCATCATCGGTAACGGTGCTTTGCCCTAAACGAATGGTGGCGGTGTAGGTTTTGTCGTGGCCGACAATG
This sequence comes from Glutamicibacter uratoxydans, assembly GCF_050753455.1. Taxonomy (GTDB): domain Bacteria; phylum Actinomycetota; class Actinomycetes; order Actinomycetales; family Micrococcaceae; genus Glutamicibacter; species Glutamicibacter uratoxydans_A. Next base: position 1,014,352 of record NZ_CP192736.1, on the reverse strand, counting down.
TAGGTCAGCAGTCGGGTGGCCTTGTTAACACCGATGACTAAGACACCGGTGGCCATCGGATCTAGGGTTCCGGCGTGACCGACTTTCCGTGTACCGGCCAGTCGCCGAATGCGACCCACCACATCATGGGAGGTCATACCCTGATCTTTGTCGACTAGTACCAGGCCCGAGGCCTGCTCTTCAGTGTTTTGCCCGGCTTTACTCACGCCTTCCAGTATAGATGTTTCTCATCTTTGAGCTGGCGTGACGCCAGTCATGTGCTGAGCACGCTCTACCCGCCTGCTCAGACTTGGTACAGGTTCGGTAAATGCCATGCGTGAAGGTGAATTCGTCGAAGAGAGACCGATGTTCCGCGACACATCCAACACAGACTCTGCGGTGGGACGGCAGATTTACTTTCCCTTGGAGTTTTTTCGATCGTTCTCACTGCGTAGCTGGCTCGCGGATAATTCCTAATTCCCGTGGTGTCATCCAGTGAAGTGTGATCGGCGTGCTTCGCTGGAGGCAGGGTACTAAGATCACTTTTCTTGCCGCAAACGCATGGGTTCACCGCAGCGTGCTCGTTCTGGCGTGGCCCGCCGTGCTGTTGTGCTGACATTGCCCGTGGAGCCAAGCATTGGGGCTGGGGCAGCCGGGACTATGGCACGTAATCGAGATGAGAACTTACTGCTAAGGCATGGCGTATGCCTGACGGCGCTATACTGAGTCCTCCCAACGCAGGCCAAGCGGCGACAGAGCGGAACCAGGGAAAGGCGTAGACATGGCGGCTCAAGCCCACCACCAATCTGCACACCCTAGGCTACAAACAGTGCTCCGAAATGACATCACACAACTACCCCCTGCCGCCTATACCGTATATGCGCCGGTGTACCGGCAGACAGGCATTTACGCGGGGGTAACGACGGTTGAAGCTCACCAAGAACTCGTGGACGAATTTGTTGATGAGAGCCTCTTCCCCGCGGAGGATGACGAAGAGTCGGCGGGGTAATCGACCGAGGATTCGCCTTGAGCTCTTAAACTGCTAAGGACCGACTTCATTTCGAAGTCGGTCCTTAGCAGTTTTTCACACGTGACTCAGTGGACTAGTAATTAGTCCTCGTCGTCCTCGTCCTTCTTGTACGGGTCAGCGTCCCCGGCGTGGGCTTTACCTTCGCGAAGGGCCGCAACTTCGGCGTCCTTTTCACGGGCCTTGGCCAGCAGCTCATCGAGATGTGAGGCGCTTTCCGGGATTTCATCCGCCACAAATTCCAAAGTGGGGGTCAAGCGGATGGTGAGGTTGCGCCCCAGCTCCTTGCGCAGCGCACCAGTGCGCTTGGCGAGAATCTGAGCCACTTCTTCCTTCAGCTCGGCTTCACCGAAGACCGTGTAGTACACGGTGGCGTGCTGCAGGTCATTGGTTACCCGAGCATCGGTTACGGTGACATTGTCAATCCGCTCGTCCTTGATCACGGTGCGCAGCGACTGGGCCATAAGCACCTTGACACGTTGGGCCAGCCGGGCGGCACGGGCTGAGTCAGCCATGAACTACTCCTTTAATGAGTCTTTGAGTCAAAAGGCGCATGGGCGCACACCGGAAGTATAAGCTTCCGGGGCGCGCCCACACGAGAGGTGTACTTCCTCGATACCTTAGTCGCGCGGCTTTTCGCGCATCTCGAAGGTCTCGATGAGGTCGCCTTCCTTGATGTCGTTGAACGATCCCAGACCGATACCACATTCGAAGCCCTCGCGGACCTCGGTGACATCGTCCTTTTCACGACGCAGCGAATCGATGGCCAGGTTCTCAGCCACCACGGCTCCATCACGCACCAGGCGAGCCTTGGAGTTACGCTTGACGCTTCCGTTACGGATAAGCGAACCAGCGATGTTGCCGAACTTCGAGGAGCGGAAGACCTGACGGACTTCTGCGGTACCCAAAGCGACTTCTTCGTAGATTGGCTTGAGCATACCCTTGAGCGCCGACTCGATATCGTCGATGGCACCGTAGATGACCGAGTAGAAGCGCATGTCCACGCCTTCCTTGTCGGCCATTTCTGCCACACGCTCGGCCGGGCGGACGTTGAAGCCAATGATGATGGCGTTGTCCACGGTGGCCAAGTTGACGTCGTTCTGGGTGATGGCACCCACGCCGCGGTGAATAACGCGCAGCTGAACTTCCTCGCCTACGTCGATCTTCATCAGCGAGTCTTCCAGTGCTTCGACAGCACCGGAGACGTCGCCCTTGAGGATCAGGTTCAGGGTATCGATCTTGCCCTCGGCCACAGCCTGGTCGAAGTCTTCCAGGGTGATGCGCTTGCGACGCTTGGCCAGCAGGGCGTTACGCTCGGCGGCTTCGCGCTTGTCAGCGATCTGACGAGCGGTGCGCTCATCTTCGGTGACCAAGAAGCTGTCACCGGCGCGTGGCACGGAAGACAGACCCAGCACCTGAACCGGACGCGATGGCAGGGCCACGTCCAAGTTCTCACCGTTCTCGTTGAACATGGCACGCACACGGCCGTGAGCGGTGCCCACAACCATGGTGTCACCCACGCAGAGCGTACCGGACTGAACCAGCACGGTAGCCACGGCGCCGCGACCCTTATCCAGGTTCGCTTCAATGGCCACACCACGAGCGGACTTGTCCGGGTTAGCGGTCAGTTCCATGCCAGCGTCGGCGGTGAGCAACAGGGCGTCCAGCAAGTCATCGATACCCACCTTCTGCAATGCAGAAACGTGCACGAACATGGTGTCGCCACCGTATTCCTCGGGTACCAGACCGTACTCGGCAAGCTGGCCCTTGACCTTGTCAGGGTTCGCGGCTGGTTTATCAACCTTGTTGACGGCCACGATAATCGGCACACCGGCCGACTGGGCGTGGTTCAAAGCTTCCACCGTCTGAGGCATGACACCGTCATCAGCGGCAACCACCAGCACGGCCAGGTCGGTGACCTTGGCACCACGGGCACGCATGGCGGTGAACGCCTCGTGACCCGGGGTATCGATGAAGGTCATCGCACGATCGCGGCCCTCATGCTCGTGAACGATCTGGTAGGCACCGATGTGCTGGGTAATACCACCGTGCTCGCCCTCGATCACGTTGGACTTACGGATCGCATCGAGCAGTCGAGTCTTACCGTGGTCAACGTGACCCATAATGGTGATCACTGGGGCGCGCTCTTCGAGCACGTCCTCACCTTCGGCCTCAAGCTCGGCTTCCAGATCCAGACCGAAACCTTCAAGGAGTTCGCGGTCCTCGTCCTCTGGGGAAACAACCGAAACCTTGTAGCCAAGTTCCTCACCGAGGACCTCGAAGGTCGCTTCATCCAGCGACTGGGTTGCGGTAGCCATTTCACCAAGGTGGAACAGTACGGTCACCAGTGCGGCCGGGTTTGCGCCGATCTTGTCAGCGAAATCGGTGATGGTTGCGCCACGGCGCATGCGAATCTCGGTGTCACCGTTGCCGCGTGGAACATTCACGCCGCCCAGCGACGGAGCACTCATCTGCTCCAATTCCTGGCGCTTCGCGCGCTTCGACTTGCGCTGCTTGCCGCGTCCGCCGCCACCGCGACCGAAGGCACCGCCAACGCCGCCGCGACCACGTGGAGCACCTGGACGGAAACCGCCACCGGTACCGCCGCCGGCACCAGCGCCGCCACCGGCACCTGGACGACCGCGACCTGCACCGCCGCCGCCTGGGCGTCCGGCGCCAGCCGGAGCCGGACGTTCGGTGCGGTTAGGCATCATGCCCGGAGTGGCCTTAGCACCCGATGGGGTGCGTGGGCTGGCTGGGCGTGGACCGCCCTGACCCGCGGTTGGGCGTGGACCGCCCTGGCCCGCTGCCGGACGGGGACCGCCCTGACCTGCTGGGCGTGGTGGACGTGGTGCGCCGCCCTGAGCATCGCGGCCTGGACGTGGGGCACCACCGGGACGTGGCCCGCGGCCACCCTCGGGGCGTGGACCGCGGCCGTCACCGGTACGCATCCCCTGCTGCGAAGCGAAGGGGTTGTTACCTGGACGTGGGCCACCCGGACGGGGACCGCGCTGGCCGCCACCGGGACGTGGTGCCGGGGCATCGCCCGAACGCATCCCTTGCTGCGAAGCGAAGGGGTTGTTACCTGGACGTGGACCAGCAGCTGGCTTGGGAGCCGGCTTAGGACCTGGCTTTGGTCCGCCCGGTGCCGGGGCAGCAGGAGCCTTAGCGGCCGGGGCAGCAGGAGCCTTAGCGGCCGGTGCAGCCGGTGCGGCTGGGGCCGCTGGCGCTTCGGAAGCAGGCTTCTGCGCTGGCTTTGGTGCTGGGTTTGGCTTCGGAGCAGCGGCTCCGGGCTTTGGTGCGGAACCGGCCTTGGGGGTTGCGGTCGGCGCCGCAGGTGCTGCCGGGCGTGCTGCCGGAGCCTTAGCCGGGGCAGCCGTCGAGCCACCAAAGGCATCGCGCAGCTTGCGCACTACCGGTGGTTCCACAGTGGAGGAAGCTGAACGAACGAATTCGCCCATTTCCTGCAATTTATTCAATGCATCTTTAGAAGTGATTCCGAGCTCTTTAGCGAGCTCGTGAACGCGGAGTTTTGCCACATCTCTCCTGTGTCAGTGTGATCAACCGACACTCCATATCACAGGGGAAATGGGGTTTCGGCAGATCAGGATAAAAATTCGTCGTTGTTTTCCGCCGCAAGGTGGAAGACGCAAAACTGATTGCTCATCGTTTGGCGCTCATCGTTGCGGACTCATCGGGTAGCCATCAGATTTCTGACCCGCTTTCCTTATCTCTGCCAGTTCGCTGGCTCGGTGCCAGACGATCTTCGTATGCCGCAAAATCCTGTAACACCGCACCGGTGTCCACCGCCGCGCGAAATGCACGGGCGAACCCCTTGCGGTGTACCGTTTGTTGCACACACTTTGATACCGGGTGGGTCCAGGCACCACGTCCGTGAGCCCGACCGGTGAAGTCCAGTCGAACCTGTGGTTGTGGTGCGGTTTGTTCTACCACCCAGCGAATAAGCTCTTCCTTAGACGTTGTGATGCGGCATCCCATACATGTGCGTTGCTGTTGCAGCTTCATGCGCTGAGATATCCCACCTTCACATATTCTTCAAAAGAGCCAACTACTAGTCTAGCGCGTTTATGCCTCGGCGTTCGTGTGAGCTAACTATCACGTACGCCAAGGCGCGTCATTAGACCTAGTACCGCGGTTCCTTACCGCCGGATTCGGCGATGATATCGATCCGCCAGCCGGTGAGTTTGGCAGCCAGACGAGCGTTCTGCCCTTCCTTGCCGATCGCCAAGGACAGCTGTGAATCGGGAACAATAACCCGCGCCCGGCGCTCATCTTCGCTGAGGATCTCAACCGAGAGCACCTTCGAGGGTGATAGTGCCGAGGCGATGAACTTCACCGGATTGGTGTCATAGTCGACAATGTCGATCTTCTCGTCATTCAGTTCATTCATCACTGCACGCACACGCGTTCCCATTTCACCGATGCACGCGCCCTTGGCGTTAACCCCGGCTTGGGTGGCGTGAACCGCAATCTTGGTGCGGTGTCCGGCTTCACGAGCCAAAGCCTCGATTACCACAACGCCGTCAGCGATTTCCGGAACTTCCATTTCGAAAAGCTTTCGGACCAGCGACGGGTGCGAACGCGAAATGGTGATCGCCGGACCCTTAGGGCCACGCTCGGCCGAAACGACGAAGGCACGTAAGCGTTCGCCGTGCTTGTACTTTTCACCGGGAACCTGCTCCGGGGGCGGAAGCAGAGCTTCCACTTCACCGATGTTCACCTGAATCATGTGGGCGCTGTGGCCCTGTTGGATGGTTCCGGAAATCAGACCGCCCACCCGATCCCGGTATTCGCCGACCACCTGATCATCTTCGGCTTCACGCAGACGCTGCATGATCACCTGACGAGCGGTGGACGCGGCAATTCGGCCGAAGCCCAGCGGAGTGTCGTCGAATTCGCCCAACAGCACACCGTGTTCGTCATAGTCTTCAACCATGATGCTCACGTGTCCGGTACGGCGTTCGATCTGCGCGCGAGCATTAGGCATGGCACCATCGGTTTTGTTGTAGGCCAACAGCAGCGCGGATTCGATGGTGTTGATCAAGACATCCATCGGAATGTCGCGGCTTTTTTCCAAGGTGCGCAGTGCATCCATATCGATGTCCATGCTCAGTCCTCCGGGTTTTCTAAGTCGATGATCTCTAGTTCGTCGTCGGAACGGTTGAATTCAACATCAACCACCGCTTTGCGAATGTCGGCTAGGGCGAAGCTGCGGGCAGGGTCAATTTTTTCTTTCATGCCCTTCTTCGGTGCCTCATGGTGCAGCTCGATGGAGACCTCGTCTTGGGCCACCTCGACGATCCGACCGCGCAGCTTGCTGCCATCGGTAAGCGAGAACTTTACGAGTCGAGACTGGGCGCGTACCCAATGGCGTGCCTCGGTCAAAGGACGCGAGAGCCCCGGGGAGCTCACTTCAAGTTCATAGGGAGCGGCATTGGCATAGACCGCGTCTGCATCCAGGACTTTGGAGATAGTCTCGGTAACTTCTCCGAGCTGGTCGAGATTGACACTGGCGGTGCCGGTTGGCAAGTCGACGGTAATCTGCAGGATCTGCTGTTTGCCCGCTGGCCGAAGAGTAATGTCTTCGAGAACCAGCCCGTGGGATTCAACGTCCTTGTGCAGCACGGTCATCAACCGCTTTGCTTCTTGTTCGGTATCGGCCGGCTTGCCGGTCATGGATATCCTCCCACGTTATTCGTTGTTGTACCTCTAAGCGTAACGCTATCGGGCCAAGCCTGGATACGAGTTTAGCCCTCTAGGTGAAGGAACTCACGAAGATCTGTGCCACAGCCATCGCCTTGCAGCTCAAAGGTGGGGAATCGTGAAATGATCATGAGTGCCATGAACAATTCCTCATCCGTTTCACGTTCCAAATATCCGGCGTGGTTGACGTCCGTCTTGATAGTTCTGGGTGTTATCGCCCTTGTGTGGACCTTAGGTGTGACGGTCTTTCGTGATGCTTTAGAAGAGCGTGGTTTACCCGAAGAAATTCGTGGTTCCTCCGCCGAGCAGTTCGCACTCTGGCAGTACGGTACTCGTTTAGCGGATCTCGCCGGACGTGCCGAAGCACTCAGTCAGCACGCTCACGAACAATCGGCTGAGCAACTGCAGGCTTTGCATGAGTCACTGGCCAATGGGGCAGCATTGCTGGGCGAAGTCCGCACGGCGTCCACCGGCCAGGTATCACCCAGCCCCGAGTCCGACGAGGCGACCAAGGCATTAGCGAATGAAGTTCTGGCGCTCAATGAGCAGCCGGTCGCTGCACAGTTGGACGGCGAAGCTGCTTCGTTGATTGTTCGGGTGGCCTTCGCGACCAGCCTGGAAGCCCGCGCGGTGATTCTCGCCGAAGATCCGCAGACCGATGAGCTTGAATTCACTATTCCTAGCAGCGCGAGCCCGCAGGACGCAGCTGACCCCACGATGGGCGCCGCGCCACTGAGTTGCTTGAGCAACCCGGCCCTATTGGAGCCAGGTCAACCTATGTCAGCAGAGGTTGATACCGCCCCGGTTCGTGCCGCGCGCGCCTTGGATCGTGGCTACGCACTGGATTATGTGTTGCAATTGCAGGCGGCCCGCGGGGACAGTGAAGCAGCCACGTCGATCGAAGCCGAACGTCGCGATTTAAATGACCGATTGGCCGCGATCCGGACGGTTTTCGCAGAGGATTGTTCCGACCTGCGTCAGCTGGCCTACGATTTGCCGGAGGGGTCCCTAGACAACCTAGCCCAGCTTTCGGCACAGCTTGAGCGGGACTTCGTCAACGAGCTCCTTAGCGCCACTGCCTTGACCAGTGCTGAAGCCCGGTCCACCTTAGCCAGCACAGTTTGGCAGATGCTGGCCACCCAGCCGGCTGACTCCCCCGCCCGGGATTTACTGGCCACCCAGTAAATCACCGCTCGGGTTGGCCGCAGCGGCAGTTCGGCTCATCACCGGCCAGTATTCGAGGTGTGGACACATCCCTGACTGACCTCCCTGCCTGACCGGATACGGATTGGCTTAGAACCAGTAGTCGCCGCAGACTTGCGCTAGGGCATCCCCACCGACTTGACCGGCGGATTGCGCCATCGTTTGGGACGTAGACTTCACGGCCCACCAAACTTGTGGGGATTCTTCCCACTCATCGCGAAGTTCGGCATATTTCACCGCGTCGGCCCTCTTGAAGCTCTTCGGCCGCAGCAAACACTTCGGCCTCGATGGTCGAGGTTTGTTGGCAGCGTTGTTCGTCGTGGGCTTTGTTGGCTACCAATTCATCGACGAGTGTAATCTCGAACTGGCGCTCATTTTCCGGGGAAATCGCCGCGGTGAATACGCCACGCAGTTGAAGCCACTGGCCGGCGTTGGCGTAGTCCAGTACCTTGTCGTCTGCCAGAATGCTGAAGTAGGTTTCGCGGCCTGCGGCATCGGTATACGGTAGCGAAAGTTGCACCTGATCACCCAGGAGATTGATATCTCCCCCTGTGTCGCCCGAGCGGTGGAACAGCAACTCGAACTTCTGGGGTGAGGTGGCTGCTGCTAGCTCGGTTAGTTCTTCATGTAATAGGGCCGCACCGAGTCCACCGGTCTTGGTATCGATAGTGTCCCGGTAGGTTTGGGCCGACTCTTCACTCTTAACCGCTTCGCTTGCTTCAGCCGGAGCGCTGTCAGGCGCCGAGGATGCCGCACTCGGCTCAACGTTCTTGGGTGTGCTGGTTGCAGCGGACTCGGAATCAGTCATTGTCTGTTGGCCACAGGCACTCATGCTCAAAGCTAAGGTCAGACAGGCACCCAGCACCAATACTCGCCGCATCTCTATTACTCCCTACGCACTGCCCCAAAGGCAAGATTTCTCGGATCCCAAATTCTGATGTTAAGAATTCGTCATCCACACTTTATGCGGGAGCAGAGTATTTATTAAATCAGATTCATAAAATCTCACCTTGTGGACTTCGCAGGGAGCAAGAAGAGCTAATTACGTGTCTAGTCTGCGGAGTTTTTTGTTTTGGTCTGCTCAGCGGCTTCCTCGGCTGCGAGTTCGCTCGAATAACGCAGGGCCTCACCTTGGCGGATGTCCTCGGCTTCCTTCTGGGCCATTTTTTCCACGGCTGTCAGGTCACGCGGCGGCAGTTGAATCGATTCTTCGGCCTCGATTCCGGCTTGAAGTTCCCGTGCACGTTCCAGTTCGGCATCGAATACCGCCCCGAACAAGAGTGAAAGATTAGCAATCCAGATCCACAGCAGCAAGACGATCACACCACCGATGGCGCCATAGGTAGCGTTATAGTTTCCAAAGTTCGAGACGTAGTAGAAGAATCCCCAAGTCGCCAAGGCGAGCACCAGCAACGCGATGGCCGACCCCACGCTGATCCATTGGAACTTTGGTTGTTTCACATTCGGGGTTCCGTAGTACAACACTGCCACGAGGATGATCGCAAAAATCACGACCACCGGCCACTTGGCAATGTTCCAGATCAATAGTCCCTGCTCCCCCAGACCGATGGCCTGTCCGATGGTGCCGGCGATCGGCCCGGAAACGACCAAGAGCACCGCCATCACTGCCGCGGCGACCAACATAACCAGGGTGATCAAGAGCAAAATTGGCTTCAGCTTATAAAAGGGCCGGCCCTCTTGTACGTCATAAATTTGGTTCATCGCACGCCCAAAGGCCCCGACATAACCCGAGGCACTCCACAGGGCACCGAGAATACCGGCAACTAACGCGAACCCGGCCGACGGCGCAGAGGTGAGTTGTTCGATGGGTTGTTCTAAGGTCGTTACGACTTGCTCACTGGCGATTTCCTTGAGCATCCCCAACAAGTTTTGAGTTGTTGTCTCGGCTTGTCCCACGACACCGAGCAGCGACACCATCGCCAATAATGCCGGGAAGATCGAAAGCATCGTGAAGTAAGTCAATGCTGCAGCCAAGTCCGTGCATTTCTTGCGCGAAAACTCGTTTACGGAACGTTTGAAGGTATACCGCCATGAACGCAGACGTAGATCCGTGGGCATCTTTGGTTTGCGGGCCGCATCCGCATCCGGGGCATTCGTATACTTGTCGACCATGTCGGCTGGGCTTCCGGTTTCTTGGTTATTGGCCATGTTCCACCTCTAGCTTGTGTCGCGACAATGAGTTGCCTCATCTGCCGTTATTCAAACAGGGTACGAAGTTTTCTTCAATATTTTCAGCACCTTGCCAGCAAGAGCCAGTGCATCCGCGGTGGTACACAGGTGCTCCCACAAGATGATTCTCACTACCCCAGCTTCGGTGCTGCGCGACCCGCAAACGGCCGATGTTTCCGGTCTCGACGAGCGGAAGGATGGAGAGCAGATGGCCAGCTATCCGGGCAGGTCACACGCAAGAGATGGAGAAGATCATGACCACCACCCTCGCTCCACTAGGTCGCGAACTCACCGATGAACAGCTCGATGAGTTCCACGGCGCTGCAGCATGCACCGTCTACATCATTATCGACGGCGAAACCGGGAAATTCCTCGGATATGCCACCGTCGGGGACTGCGAAGTCAAAACCCGCGCCGCTTAAACACACTGCCCATCGACGCTAGCCCTTGGCCAATACCGGCCTTCGCAGCTCGATTCCACATCCACCATTACTCTTTCCACATTTAGGAGAACTGACCATGAGAACATCGACCGAATTCACTCGCGAACTCAACGACAGCGAGCTGGAGAGCTTTCACGGCGGATCATGTGAAATCACCATTATCCGTAACGGCAATGGCCAAGTTATTGGCATCAAAACCATCGGCCAGTGCGACGGCATCGTGATCAACCTGAACCCGCAATAAAGCTCATGGATTTAGGGGCCCCGGCAGCCTAGCGCTACCGGGGCCCGAAGCGGTTCATCGGCCAGTATTACCCTTGCGGCACCTTCCGTGCTTCGCTTCATCCCCGTCGATGCTGCGCAAAACAATCAGTGCTTCGTGACTCGACCAAATCCACCGACGATCCTGAAAGGCTGGCCCTTGCCATGTCCCGTCCTCCCGTCATCTTGCAGACCGCCGATACCGACTGTGCGGCAGCATGTCTGAGCGCTATTCTCCGGTTCAAGGGGCATACCGTGTCACTGGCCGGTGTGCGAGCCGAAATGGATCCCGGCCGTGATGGGTCATCGGGGCGGATTATCCGGGCTTCCGCCGCTCGGTGGGGTCTAGGCCTAAAGGCTTTGCTGGCCGACCCGGAGGAATTGGTTTCCCGCATCACCGAATTACAACTACCACTGATCATGCATCTTTCTCGTGGGCACTACGTGGTTGTTGAAGGGGCTCGGGGCTCGCAGATCTTTGTCATGGATCCGGCGGTAGGCAGGCGAACGATCGCGGCCGAAGAACTCGCCGAGGAAGCTAGCGGTATGGTGCTGATTATCGCCGAAGAGCAAAAGCTCAGCTCGGATCAGCTTCCACCCGAATCACGGCAACGGACGCTCAGTCTCTTGAAAGACATTTTGCTTTCGGTGCGCCGCGATTTCGGCTGGGCGGCGACGCTCTCAGCGTTACTCGCGGTCTTCGGACTCGCACTTCCGGTCGCCACCGCACTGATTGTCGATTCCATGATCGCCAACGATTTACCGCAACAGCGGTGGATGGTTTTAGGTATCGGTCTGGCCGCAGTGGTCGGTGTGCTCTCCCTCGCCCGCTACTGGATATTGTCCACTCTGCAGTACCGTTTGGCAGGCTCACTAAGCAAACGGGTGGCTTCCACACTTTTTAGTCGGAGCATGAAATTCTTTGACCGGCGTTCGGTTGGTGACATGGTGGGGCGGGTTGATTCGGCTCATGCAATCCACTCCTTACTTAGCGTCACGTTACTGGGCGCCGCACTCGACGCAATTCTGACCATCAGCTATCTGGTGGCCCTGCTACTCATTGCCCCCTCACTGGCCTTGACCACCGGCGTGATTATATTCAGCGGGCTTGGTCTGGCACTGTGGGTCGCAGCGAAATGTGCTGCGCTGCGTCGCGAAGAAATCTTGGTGACCGCGGAATCTTCCACGTTGATGGTCGACAGCATTAACGGGATGAACACGCTGCGGGCCTATCAGGCAGAACAAGGAGCGCTGAAAGAGTGGCAGGAACTGTTACAACGCCGACTGGCACTCACCCGCAGCCGCACTCGACTCAATGCGCTCGCGTTGGCGTTACTGGCGGCCATGGCAGTGATCACGCCACTGATCATCTTGTTGCAGGCCAGTTCGACCACATCGCTGGGACTCTTTAACCAAATCTCCCCCGGTGCAGCACTGGGTTTGATGGGCTTGGCCGCAGCTACACTCACGCCGGTTACCTCACTGGCCACCCAGCTGGTGGGGGCGGCAGATCTCCGCCCGCTGTTGGATCGTGTCGAGGATTTAGATTCGGCTCCGGCCGCGGAAATTGGTCAGCTGTCGGCAGGTACCCTGAGCGGTCAGCTGCGTTTAGAGTCCGTGAGCTTTCGGCACGAACGACACGGGCGCGAGGTGCTCAGTCAGATCAGTGGCGAGGTTGCCGCTGGCTCGAAGCTGTGCATCCTGGGTCCCACCGGTGGCGGAAAAAGCACCCTTGCGCAGCTAATGGCCGGGTTGCAGACACCAAGCGTCGGACGCGTCTTAATCGACGAACAAGATCTGCGCGAGTTAACGCCCGAATCCTTGCGCCCACAGATCGGTGTGGTTTTCCAAGACAACTGGCTCAGTCGTGGCACCATCCGTGACGCGGTACTTGCCGGACGCGAAGGATATGACGATGAGAGCGTCTGGCGGGCTTTGGCTCGGGCACAGCTCGCCGCAGAGATCATCGAATTGCCTCTTGGCATCGACACGCGGCTAGGGTCTTCGGGTACCGGGCTCTCCGGTGGGCAGCGGCAACGGCTCGCGTGGGCTCGGGCGTTACTCGCCGACCCGAAAATTCTGATCCTCGACGAGCCCACGAGCGCATTAGATGCACACACCGAGGCAATGATCGAACAGGTTCTACGCGAACTATCTATCACCCGAATCGTGATCACCCACCGTTTAGATGTCGCGGCGGACGCAGATGAAATCTGGGTCGTAAATCATGGACAAATTACCGAACGCGGCACCCCGGAAGAACTCTCCGGCAGCCAAGGCTGGTACGCCTCACTGATCCGAGGCCGGAGCCGTGTGTGATCCTACGGAATGACATGACGTACCGTTTACGGATGATGACTAGTCAGTAACGCATGTGCCAAGATGTAGTCACTTGCATGCCTACCGAGGAGTTCACCGTGACCGAATCATCCGAGCCTGCGGGCACCACCGAGCAATCAGCATCCTCCCCCGGTTCGTCCCCCGCAACCCCAGAACGCACTGCCCAAACCGTAGCGGTACACCAAGGAAAACTCCTGCTCACCGGGTGGGCGGTCAAGAACGATGTGGTCGTGGTGCTGGCCGGTGGACTTGATGCCTCTGTCGAGGTCACTGTCGATGGCCAACGCATCGGTGTGGAAGAGATCTACGAGACCACCAAGGGGTTTGAGCGATGGGAGCCACTGAGCGCACTGCAGCTACCCGAGGGCACCCTGAACGTCGGGGCCGAAGCCTACCCGCCAGGCATGGAACCCGAGCATTCGCGCGGGATGCCAGCCACTTACGCCTTCTGGTGCCGTTTGTTTCCCCGGATTCGCGGGTGCTGAAACACCACCGCGTAGTGCGCACGGTCATGGCCCTGGCCGTGTTTGGTATCGATCTGCTCATCTGGGGTGGAGACACCCATAGCTTCACCGGAGCCGAGCTTCCGCTCTGGCTCGTGCTGGGCGTAGGTGTCGCCACCTATAGTTGGTTAGCGATTCCGCGTTCCCCGGTACCGGGGTACTTCGCGATGCTGCTACTTGCGCTAGCCTCGTTGACGCTACCTGCGGCCGAGTGCATGGCCGGGTTCATGATGGCGCTGTTCCTGATGGCGCGGCACGCATCCAAACGTCATGCGTGGCTAGCATTAGCCAGCTCTGTGGTGCCGATTGGGATCACCACCTATAACGGTGTTTCCTACTACGACAGTGTCACGGTGCTCTTTGTTCTGATCAACGCGGGATTATGGAGTGCTGTAGTGCTCGCGTCCTGGATCGCCGGACGAGCGTTAGCCCGCAATGCGCACCGCTTGTCCACCGAAAGACGTTGGGCTGAAGAAGCCCGCGACGAAGCAACCGCGGTTGAACGCCTGCGAATTAGCCGTGACCTACACGATTCGGTGGCCCACTCGATGACCGCGATTGTGTTGCAGGTGGCTGGAGTGCGCACCGTCATCAAAAGTCAGAAACCCGGCGTCGACGTTGATCGAGTGCTGGCCGACATTCAAGCGACCGCGGAACAAAGCATGCGCGAACTGCACCGGTTACTCGGAATGCTGCGTAGCGAAAGCCCGACCGAAGCCGAGGACTCACACACCTTGGCCAACACCGCCAGCCTGATCAGCTCGGCACGCGACTCCGGATTGGACGTTGTCGCCACCACCCACGGCCATGAACAGCCGCTAGATCCAAGTGTGGCCCATGCCGCCTACCGGGTAGTCCAAGAAGGCCTTGCCAACGCCATGAAACATGCCGGGGAGGGAGCCCGGGTAGAGCTATCCCAGGAGTGGTCTCCCGGCAAGCTCACGCTCAGCCTCCGCTCAATTTCCGGAGTCGAAACTCACCAAGCGATCTCTGGCGGCTACGGACTTCTGGGCTTACGCGAACGAATCAGTGTCTCGGGCGGAACCCTGCAGCATGGCCCCACCCGCGACGGGTTCTTACTCAAAGCCACCCTGCCGGTCACCGGGGCTCAGGGAAGTGGCAGTACACCAGCAATTATCGAAGAGTGAATGAGGGATCATGACCGCCGTTCTAATCGTTGATGACCAGCCAATGGTTCGCGCCGGGATTTCCATGTTGCTTTCGGCCGAACCGGACCTCGAAGTCGTTGGAGAGGCCGGCTCCGGGCAGGAAGCCTTGGATCTAGTGCGCAGCACCCGACCCGAGGTTGTGCTGATGGACGTGAGGATGCCAGGAATGGACGGCGTGACCGCCACCCGCGAACTGGTCCGAGAATCGCTCACTCATCCCGACCGGCTAGTCAGAGTGCTCATTATGACTACGTTCGATGATGAAGATGTTGTGGTCGAAGCCCTCCAAGCCGGTGCCAGCGGGTATCTGCTCAAGCATGCCTCCCCCACCGAAATTGCTGATGCGATACGCCGAGTGGCAGCCGGGGACACTTGGCTGGACGCCACCGCTGCCACCCGTTTAGTGCAACGGCTACGCACCAAAAGCGCCGAGCACCCGGATGTCACCGAATTACTGACACCACGTGAGCAAGAGGTGCTGCGCTTCGTCGCCGCGGGGCTGTCCAATCGAGAAATCCGTGATGCCTTGGTGCTCAGTGAAGCCACCGTCAAGACACATGTGGCGCGGATCCTGTTCAAAACTGGATCGCGCGACAGGGCGGCAGTGGTGGCGCTGGCTTACCGCTCCGGATTTGTCCACCCCGACGACCCAGTTCCGGCGAGCTGAGCAAAATCATCCTCTGGGGTACTAAAGATACCGTGCTGGGATGATGCGCACCCCGCGAGGCACTGTCATACTGAAGTCGAAATGCAAACGCGCGCTCAGGAATTTGATACCGCGCGCATCATTTCGATAGTCGCGGCACACCGTCGCAGTGACTATCCATGAGTAAAGGGTTAGATTCCAGATCGTGTACTCTTCACCGATTCGCCACAGCTGTTGCTTGTTGCGAACCCGATATCCCGGAATCTGAGGTGACTTTCTTGGGGGAGGAAGTCATAGGCCCATGGTTTAGCCGACGCTCCATCGGTTAGACCATGGGCTTCCTTGCGTTTGATGGCAACTCTCAGCAGACCAATCCGAGCAACGACATCGTGCCCCTAGGACCGTCAGTGTTTCGATAGGCTGTGCCTATGCACCCCACTTCACAGCGCCAAGTCGGCGATGAACTCTCTACCACCGAATTCCAGCTACTCACCATGCTATGTGCTGGACAGGATTCTCGGTTCGTGCAAGCCCGGGCGCAATTGGAACGAGCCTACTGGGCCGGCAATCAAATCGCAGACTGCGCCTGCCCACTAATCGGTGTCACCGGCAAAACTTCACTGACTCCGATTAAGTTTGGCGGCGGGCCCTTCGCTACGCTTGAGGCGATTCGCGAGGGTGAAGGTGTGGGGTTGGTGCACCTGTGGGTAGTGGACGGATTCCTACATTCTGTGGACTACATCCCGCACGATAATGACGAAATACACGATGTATTGCCCGATCCAGGTACCTACACCTTTGAGGCTGTTTAGGTCTAGATGGTAGTTGTCCTGCTGCACTCCATCCCCGAGCTGAGCTAAGTCATTCCGTCGCGGTATTGAAGTTACCCCGGCACGGTGATTGTCCGGCAGAGCTTCTGCGGAACGATTGAGACATCAGCAACCGAGAGAAATAGTTCTCTCTCACCGCAACCCAATGGAGTCATCATGCGCAGTGCATCACGAGTCGTGGGCAAAGCTTCCCTGCTTCTGGCCACCGCAGCCCTCTGCTTAGGGGCAACACCGGCTTTGGCCGATACCACTGAGAACGCGAGCAAGAGCCCGCACGAGCGAATCAATCCGATCAAACCCCCACGGGACCTGTGCCCGGGACCGGTGGTGCCGGAGCCGATGGTCAGACCACTGTACTGCGATATTGTCTTGCCACCGACCCCACCGAGGATCCCGCGACCCATCCAGCCGCCGATCCTTGAACCCAAGGCCGAGGCGACTGCGGTCGCTGCGGTCTCAGTTACTTCACGCACCGTGCCTTATCCCCCGTGGCCACATCCTTCACCGTGGCCTGAACCTTGGCCGACTCCGAGCCCTTGGCCCACTCCCTGGCCACCCAGCCCTTGGCCCGGACCAACCTTCCCGGTTGAGATGATGCAGGCAAGCCATGCTCTGGATAACGCCGAACCCGGTATGCCGATTCCTCGCGGTATCGGAGATAACAAAGGCAGCAACGGTACCGGCACCCTGAATGCCTAATCATTGGGTTCTCAGCTACTAACCCGGCTATTCAATCCCCCATGTGGTGGATTGAATAGCCGGGTTATTTATTGGATTCCAGGTCTCCTAAAGAGCGTTAGAAAATTAGATCCGATCCGAGTTTGAGAATTAATGCGCTAACCACGATCACGAAGATGATGCGAATAAACTTGCTACCTTGGGAGATGGCCATCCGTGCCCCGAGGTAACCACCCAACATATTCATCACACCCATGGCTAGACCCAGGCCGACTAGGACGTGGCCTCCGGGCAGGAAGAGGAGCAGGGCCCCTAGATTCGTGGCCAAGTTGACGATCTTGGCCTTGGCTGAGGCCTGCAGGAAGCTGTAACCAAGCACGGTGACCATAGCAATAATCAGGAAAGAACCGGTTCCCGGGCCGACCATCCCGTCATAACCGCCGATTACAATTCCAATCAGAATGGCTCTGAGGTAATGTCCTTGTCCGCTGTATTTCAGCTTCGAGAGTTCTCCCGCTTTGGGTTTGGCAATGGTGAAAATCAGTACCGCCACCAAGGCTGCAATAATGATCGGTTCGATCAGGTCGCTGGGGAGGATGACGGCAACTCCGGCACCACCAAAAGCTCCGGCGAGCGCGCACAGGGCCATCGGGATCGCCGTTTTGAGATCCGGACTGGTGCGCCGGTAGTAGGTAATGGCACTGGTCGTGGTGCCGAAAATGGAGCCCAGCTTATTCGTCGCTAGGGCCTGCACCGGGGTTATCCCGGGAAAAAGTAGTAGCGCGGGCAATTGGATTAGTCCTCCGCCGCCTACCACGGCATCCACCCATCCAGCCGCAAAGCCCGCTAGTAACAGCAGGGCCAGCGGCCAGACAGGAACGGGTTCGCCGTTGACCGACAGGAAGTCGATGATCTCTTGCACCGCGCTACGTCCTTTTCAAATGACCTTTGAGTCAGAGACTCTTAGCCGCGCAGCTCAGCCACGACGTCTTCGAGCTTCACATCCCGACGTTCACCGCTGGCTCGGTCCTTGACCTCTACCAAGCCATCGGCCAGGCCACGACCGACAACCACAATGGTCGGTACACCGATCAGTTCGGCATCCGAGAACTTCACTCCAGCCGAAAGCTTCGGGCGATCATCAAAGATGACATCGAGACCAGCGGCTTCGAACTCGTTGGCTAGCTTTTCGGCGGCCTCCAAAAGTTCTGCGCCCTTGCCGGTGACTACTAGGTGGATGTCAGCCGGTGCGATCTGCTGCGGCCAGGACAGTCCGTTTTCGTCGTGGTAGGTTTCGGCCAAAGCAGCTACGGCACGGGTCACACCCACACCGTATGAACCCATGGTTACCACCTGCAGCTTGCCGTTCTGGTCCAGGACTTTCAGGTCCAGGGCCTCGGCGTATTTGCGGCCCAGCTGGAAGATGTGCCCCATCTCGATGCCGCGTTCGGTGCGCAACGGGCCCGAGCCATCCGGAGCTGGATCTCCGTCCAGCACGTTGACCGCTTCGATGGTTCCGTCCCAGCTAAAGTCACGCTCGGCGACAAGGTTGAAGACGTGCTGACCCTTGACGTTGGCACCGGTGATCCAAGCTGTTCCGGCCACCACGCGTGGATCAACCAGGTAGGTGATACCGTGCTCGGTGTCCTTACCCAGCAGCTGGTTATCTAGTCCAAGAGCTGGGCCGAGATAACCGGTGACGATCTCAGGGTGCTTCGCTAGGTCTTCGGCACTGGCCTGCTCCACCTGAACTTCACCATTGATCCCCAAGGCAGCACCAATGGTGGCTTCCACGCGCTTCTCGTCTACCTGCCGGTCTCCTGGAACGCCCAGGACCACCAGGTGACGTTCGCCCTCAGGGTCCACGACAGCCAACACCACGTTCTTGAGTGTGTCTTTGGCTTCCCAGGCACGGTCTGCACGCGGACGTAACTCGTTCGCTGCAGCTACCAAAGTGTCAATCGTTGGAGTGTCCGGAGTATCGAGAACTTCGAAGGCGGCGGCATCGGTGTAATCGATGGCTTCTGGAACAACTGTGGTCACTGCCTCGACGTTTGCAGCATAGCCGCCCGGAGAACGCACGAAAGTGTCCTCACCAATCGGGGTTGGGTGCAGGAACTCTTCGGACTTCGACCCACCCATGGCACCGGCCTGAGCGAAAACCGGCACAACTTCGAGACCAAGACGTTCAAACATCTTTAGGTATGCAGCACGGTGAGCCATATAGGCCTCGTCTAGACCCTCGTCATCAATGTTGAAGGAATACGAGTCCTTCATGATGAACTCGCGGCCACGCAGCAGACCAGCACGTGGACGTGCCTCGTCACGGTACTTATTTTGAATCTGGTAAAGGTACACCGGAAGATCCTTGTACGAGGAGTACAGGTCTTTGACCAGCAGCGTGAACATTTCTTCATGGGTCGGCGCTAGCAAGTAATCAGCGTCTTTGCGGTCCTTCAGACGGAAGAGACCCTCGCCGTATTCGGTCCAACGTCCGGTCTGCTCATACGGTTCGCGCGGTAACAGCGCCGGGAAATGCACTTCTTGGGCACCAATGGCGTTCATCTCTTCACGCACAATGTTCTCGACCTTGGCCAGCACCTTCAGGCCAAGCGGTAACCAAGTGTAGATTCCCGGGGCGGCACGGCGGATGTAACCGGCACGCACCAGCAACCTGTGGCTGGCAACCTCGGCGTCAACCGGATCTTCGCGCAAGGTGCGCAGGAACATGGTGGAAAGCTTCAAGACCACGCTTCGTATCCTTTTCCGTAAGTTGCACGCCACCGCCGGATAATGGGCAGGCCATGAACTTAGCAATGCAAAATCTTATTGTTTGGCCGATTTCACGACCACGAACAATCTTAGCCGCTCAACTCTGCTGCGGCTTGCCGAACCGTTGTGAAGGAAAAGAAAAAGCCGCCCTCACCGCGGGCTAAGACCCGGCAGTCAGAGCGGCACTTCTCAATCTCGTTTACTGAACGTTGGCGAGTTCCGCCACTGCTCGATTCACCTCGGAGATCAGCTCATCGATAATCTGCTGTTCGTCAGACACGTCACCGGATGCGCTGACGGATACAGCGGTGCGACCTTCAATGGCCTGAACGCTAATCGAATTCATCGGAATGTCAACGCCGTCCATGGTCACGTTCGTCTTGGTCACCAGGGTAATCTCTGCGTCTGAGGAAGCATCTACGATTTCAGCGGACGCTTCTAGTTTCTGACCTTCGGCTTCCATCGAAAAACTCTCGCAGCCTTGCATGTCCTTGCTCTGTGCAGCCGTGCGTGCTTCATCCAGCTTCGCATCGTCCTCGTAAGAGGAAACGGAATAACTGGTTGCATCGGTACCTTCAAGTACGGTAGCAACGGCCATGTTAATGCCTTCAACATCCCACGAACCCTGCTGGGAAATCAGTTCGGCGCACTGAGCTGGCTCAATGTTCATGGATTCGATCATGGCCTGTGCCTGTGGCAGGGTGGCAGCGATCGTATCGCCATCAAGGATCTGGGCTTCGCCCTTACCAGCTACGAGCGCCTCAACGACACTCTTAACCTGAGCTCCGTCGAGAGCTTCACCCGAAGCTGCTTCGGCTTGCGCGGTTTCCTCGCTCTGAGTGCTCTGCTCAGTTTGGGTACCCTCGGGTGCAGTTTCTGCGCCACCGTTATCGTCCGATCCGGAACAACCCGTCAAGGCGAATGCGGCAGCCAGCGGCAAAATCATCAACGAACGCTTCTTCATGCTCAAATCCTTAGGTAGGGATGCGTTATAACTCCTACTATTTGACCACATGTTGGAGATATTGTTCCTAAGAAATCCCGGAGATCTGCGATTAAGTCGAGAAGTCAAACTTCAATCAGGGATCACTCTAAGGCGGCTAATAGTTCATTGACCTGTTGCGATAGCGATTGAAACTGGTCGTCTTTCGCATTGTTTTGTAAAGGCTGATTAATCGTGATCATCACATTTCCATCGGCGACTTTTAGAAGTAACTGTTGCTCCGAAGCCGCGCCATCGCTGCTGGTGAGTACATGCGCGACGGTACGTTCTGCCTCCGTCGATACTTCTTGGGCAGCCATATGGAAGGCCACTCGTTGGGAACCGTTGAGAACTGTATAGCGCGAGCATCGCTCAGTACGTTCGGACCCTGCATCAAAGTTCTCGGCTAACTGTTTGGCGTCCTCATAGGAAGCTAGCGTGATCAGACTATCCTCCGTTTGAAGGGCTGCCATCACGGCATGTTCAAGCTGTTCGGCCACGGGAGCGCTGAGTGTGAGTCCGCATTCTTCGGGATTCACTTCAAGCTCTTGAAGCCAAGCTTCCGCCGCGGGGATGGACTCACGCAATTGTTGATCACTAAGTACCTGACTGTTCGGATGCTGCGTAGTCTGCACTTCCAGAACTTGAACAAGTTCCTCGGCCGTATGCTCACTTGCGGCGCTGCCTTCGAGTTCAGTCGATTGCTCGACGCTTGGTTCCGCCACAGAGCAACCAGCCAAGAGTAATACGGTGGCACTCAAGGCTGAGAGCAACACCTTCGTCCGATACCCGCGCATTCAGCAGTCCTTCCGTGACGGTCGACCCAACCGCCTATGGCTCAGTCCAACATTTAGACTAGAACAGAATCGTTGCGAAGGTACCAATTTGTCGAAAGCCTACGCGTTCATAGGTTCGCAAGGCAGGCTCGTTGTAGTCGTTGACGTACAAACTGACCACGGGCGCGAAGGTGAGCGCGTGATTGACTACCGCGGCCATATAGTTCGCTGCAAGAGACTGACCTCGATAGCGGGGGTTGATCCATACGCCTTGGATCTGTGTTGCGTGGGACGTCACGGTGCCCAAATCGGCTTTGAAAATTATCTCGCCGTATTGATCGACATCGATAAAGGTATGCCCGTTCCGGAGCATTTGGCGCACGCGGCTCCGATAGTAGCCTCCCCCACTGCTCAGTGGGGAGTAACCAAGCTCTTCTTCAAACATTGCGGCACTAGCCGGAAGGACCGCATCGAAATCATCGATTGTGGCCGGGCGCAACGTGGGGCTGGGTTCGACAGGAGAAAGATCATCCATCACCAACAATGGTTGGTTGGGCCGAACGTCAAAAATCTGTTGGGATCCCCGAGCCAGAATCGGCTCCATGGCCATCACGGCCTCACTTGGACCGAATACCGAGGCAAAGCGCTGGCGGGTAGCCATGGCTCGGCGCGCATAGATTTGTGCCAAAGATGGTGCCATGGGCGTGGGCACGATATTTGCTCCGACCCAGCACGCGTTAACTAGCTGTGCCGGGTCGCTAGGAGCGAGTATTCGAGCGAATCCGTCGGGCGCGGCGGTGCCATGCTGATCCACCTGTGCGCGGAGAAAAATATTCGATACTGGATCTTTGTCCAGCATCGCGAGCAGGGCCGGGGTATCCTCCCGGCCCAGCACGCGTGTTAGCTGATCGGAATCATCTTTAGCTGACGGTAACCACGGGAGCACCCGAGGCAGAATCTTCGCCATTGTTCAATTCCATCTCGCTGGCAATACGGTTGGCCTCGGCGATGAGCGTTTCGACGATCTGGTCTTCCGGAACGGTCTTGATGACTTCACCCTTGACGAAAATCTGCCCCTTACCGTTGCCTGAGGCCACACCAAGGTCTGCATCGCGAGCCTCGCCTGGGCCATTGACTACACAACCCATGACTGCCACACGTAACGGAGCTTCCATGCCTTCCAAGCCCTCGGTAACTTTTTCGGCCAAGGTGTACACATCAACCTGTGCTCGACCGCAGGAAGGGCAGGAGACAATATCGAGTTTGCGCGGGCGCAAGTTCAGCGATTCCAAGATTTGATTGCCCACCTTGACCTCTTCCACCGGTGGGGCGGAGAGGGAAACGCGGATAGTGTCACCGATACCCTGCGACAACAGCGCACCGAAAGCGGTCGCAGACTTGATGGTTCCTTGGAAGGCCGGTCCGGCCTCAGTCACACCCAAGTGCAACGGCCAATCACCAGATTCTGCCAATAACTGGTAGGCACGAACCATAATTACCGGGTCACTGTGCTTCACCGAGATCTTGAAATCACGGAAACCGTGCTCTTCGAAAAGCGAAGCTTCCCAAATGGCCGATTCGACCAAGGCCTCCGGAGTGGCCTTTCCGTACTTCTTTAGAAGTTTTGGATGTAGCGATCCACCGTTAACTCCGATACGAATCGAGGTGCCGTGGTCCTTGGCCGCCTGAGCGATCTCCTTCACCTGGTCATCGAACTTACGGATATTTCCAGGATTAACACGTACTGCACCGCAGCCTGCTTCAATCGCGGCAAAGACGTACTTTGGCTGGAAGTGAATATCGGCGATGACCGGGATTTGCGATTTCATCGCAATGATTTTTAGCGCTTCGGCATCTTTATCCGTAGGGCAAGCAACACGCACAATGTCGCAACCAGCTGCGGTCAATTCCGCGATCTGCTGCAGCGTTGCGTTGATATCGTAGGTTTTGGTGGTGGTCATCGTCTGCACGCTGATGGACGAATCTGATCCGATTCCCACGTGGCCAACATTAAACTGGCGGGTCTTACGACGTGGTGCGACGACCGGCGGTGGTGCTGCCGGCATGCCGAGTTTGACCGAGGTCAATGGATGCCTCCAAAAGTATTTGGGTATGTCTCAGTTTCAAGTATGTCACTGTCTGCTGGCTAAAGGGTACGGATGCGAGCTAGGCCACCCTTACTGACACTCACACATAGAGTCCATCCCATCGGTTTGGCATCTCGTCCTTAAGAGTGATTCACCGAACGCTTGACGTTTATTATGATGAGTGGAGTAAATACGGTGAGCTACAGAAAGCCCAAGGACGGTTATTGATGGATCTATCAGGACTTATCGACTATTTCGGCTTAAACGGTTCGCGGCGCTCCAAGACGGAATCCGTCACCGGTCGCCGGCGCAGGTGGCAACAACTGACACTATGTCTGATTCTGGCCGTCACGGTGTTTTTCCTCTTCCGTTGGCTTTTGGAAGATGCCACCGGATTCACTGTCTATGTTCCGTACCTCGCTGCGACCAGCACGCTGCTGACTAGCCAGTTGATCCTGAGAAATTCCCAGCTAGAAGCCGAAGTAGAACGCCAAAACGGAACTGGTGAGTAGCGATCCGCGGATCGCTACTCACCATCCTTTAGATCTGACGAATTAGTTTGCTTCGGCGACCTTACGAATTTCATTAAGCATGGTCGAAACCTGCTCGGCCACCTCGGCGTCATCCTTCGGGTGGGTTTCAGCGAAACGAACCACTGAGTTCGGGATGGCAATCTTGATGTCTTCCAACACCTTTGCACCAGCAATTCCCAGAGCCTTGCGGGCCTCGTCCTGGGCCCATACGCCACCGTACTGACCGAAGGCGGTACCGATTACCGCAGCAGGCAGGTCCTTGGCCACCGAGGCACCGAAGGGGCGGGAGAGCCAGTCAATGGCATTTTTCAGTACCGCTGGCATGGTGCCGTTGTACTCCGGGGATACCAGAATCAGGGCGTCGGCTTCGGCAACGGCCGCACGCAGCTTGACAGCAGCTTCTGGCACCTGACCTTCAACATCATTGTCTTCGTTGTAGAACGGGATCTCTTCCAGACCCGCATAAACATTCACGTCAACACCCTGTGGCGCGTTTTCGACGGTGGCTTCGGCCAGCTGACGGTTAGTGGATCCATGACGTAGCGAGCCGACGAGTGCCAATACGGTAGTTGCCATAAGGGTATTTCTCCTTGGGATTGCGCTCTTAAGATGCGCATAGGTGATACTTCAACTTTCACAACCGATGGTCAGCTATTTCGATTCCCAGTGGCAGCAGTGATGCTCGCCACGGTTGGTACGTATCGGCGATCCACTTCGCTTCATGAGCAAAGAATGCGGCGAGGGACCGGATCGGTAGCGTGCCGGTATCTAGGTATTCGTCCCGAAAGCACAAAGTCCCCACACCCGGATGGATGTGGGGACCAACGTGTCCGGTTCTAGGAGGCGAACTGTGAAAGGAGCCCGGTAACCGGGTTCCACTCGGTCACCTTGACCTGTTCCAGCGCACCGACCATATTGAATGGGTCGTTCTCCAAGACCTCACGTAGCTGCTCCTCGGAGTCTGCTTGGAAAATGAGTAGCGCCCTATCGGCCACCGGGCATGGCCCCGAAGCCAGCACAGAAACCGCAGCGGTGGTGTCCAAAAAATCGGAAAGGTAGCCGCGGTGGGCGGCGCGGTGTTCGTTACGCAACTCCACTGAATTTTCGGCGTACAAGTATTCAACAGCAAAAACAGTCATGACCTAAGGTTATAACTCCACAGCTTAGAAGATTTGAATGGGCTTGAAGATGTCGGCGTATATTAACAGTCCGCCCATCACCATCATGGCGACCACCACCACATAGGTCAGCGGCAACAGCTTGAGGGTGTCTACCGGAGCAACATGCTTCTTCCCGGCAAGACGGCCAAAGAAGCGCTTGACCCCCTCATAGAGCGCACCGGCCACGTGCCCGCCGTCCAAAGGCAGCAAGGGGATCAGGTTGAAAGCAAACAACGCAAGATTAAGGCCGCCAATGAGGGAAACCAGCGAGGCAGCCTTGTCGGTCACCTCCAGTTGATCCGAGGCATTGATTTCCCCCGCGATACGCCCCACCCCCACTACTGAGACTGGCCCGTTCGGGTCGCGTTCTTGGGTACCAAAAGCAGCCTGAGCCACATCAACCATGCGTTGCGGCAAATGGAGAATCACTTCGCCGATGCGTAAGAGCTGATCCCCCACCACCACCGGAACTTCACTAATCGGTTGGGGCAGGTTCTGCAGCTCGGAAGCCATCCCCACGAACCCAACCTCTTCGGTCAAGGTTTGCCCATTCGGGCCAGAAACCGCATAGCCGTCCTCATCCAGCACCGGACGTTCGGTCAGATACGGGGTCAGGGTGGTGGCGTGCACGGTGCCACCACGTTCATATTCCAGAGCAATGCTCTGGCCCGGATGTTCACGAATCACACCGGTCAGTTCATACCAAGCATCGTGAGCCACGGCCTGCCCGTTGACTGCGGTGATGGTATCCCCCGGGCGCAGTCCGGCGGCGTAAGCCGGTGCCGCCGGGTCGCCACTGTGACATTCCGTGGCGTCGCTGCGCTCCGCGGTGGCCATGCACTGGTAGACCTCACTGACGGTAGTAGTCGCGGTGGATACCCCGAAACCCATCACCACGATACCGATCATCACAAAACCAATGAGCAGGTTCATCAATGGTCCGCCGAGCATGATGATAATCCGCTTGTAGATCGGCAGCTGATAGAACATCCGGCCG
Organism: Glutamicibacter uratoxydans; assembly: GCF_050753455.1. GTDB lineage: Bacteria > Actinomycetota > Actinomycetes > Actinomycetales > Micrococcaceae > Glutamicibacter > Glutamicibacter uratoxydans_A. The sequence goes on along the minus strand of NZ_CP192736.1, from coordinate 988,052 downwards.
TCATCTTCGACTTTGACCTGTTCGTTAGCCTGCGAACGAGCATCATCGATAAGCTGCCCGAACACTTTCGGGAAGAAACCCCGTTTCTTCCCTTCGGTGGCGGTGGCAGGCTGCGGCGGGTACATCCCCACCATGGAGACATAGCCACCCAGTGGGATGGCTTTAACCCCGTATTCGGTTTCCCCGCGTTTAAAGGAGAAGAGGGTCTTTCCAAAACCGATCATGTACTGCGGTACGCGCAGTCCAAACTTCTTAGCCGGTAACAGGTGCCCGACTTCGTGTAGCGCGATCGAAGCGGCAACCGCCACGATCATCACCAACACGCCTGCGATGAACAGCAGCGTACTCATGCCATCTCCTTGATGAACTCACTGGCATAGCTCCGGGCCCACTGATCGGTTTCCAGCACCAATTCGGCGCTGAGTTCCCCGGAGGGTGCCTGGTAAGAATCTAGGGCACGTTCGATCGAATCGACAATGTCAGTGAAGCGGATCCGCCCCTCATGGAAAGCGTCGACCGCAACCTCGTTCACCGCGTTATAGACGGCCATATGGGTACCCGAGGTGCTGGCAGCTTGCTTAGCAAGTTTGACCGCGGTGAACACCTCTCCGTCCAACGGCTCGAAGGTCCAGCTCGCTGCTGTTGAAAAATCGCAGGGAGTCGCGGCTCCGGCCACCCGGTGCGGCCAATTCATCCCCAAGGCAATGGGCAGGCGCATATCAGGTGGCGAGGCTTGAGCGATCACCGAACCGTCGATAAATTCCACCATCGAGTGCACGATGGATTGCCGGTGTACCACCGGTTCAATCTTTTCTAGCGGAACGTCGAAAAGCAGGTGAGCCTCGATAATCTCCAGCGCTTTGTTGACCATGGTCGCCGAGTTCGTGGTAATCACACGGCCCATATCCCAGGTCGGGTGAGCTAGCGCCTGGGCGGGGGTGACTTGGTCAAGTTGCTCCCGGGTGTATCCGAAGAAAGGGCCTCCAGAAGCCGTGACAATGAGTTTGGCGACTTCGTCGCTGCTTCCCGATCGTAGCGCCTGGGCTAAGGCCGAGTGTTCCGAGTCCACCGGAGCAATTTGCCCGGCTTGCGCCGCAGCCATCACCACCTGGCCACCAATGATCAACGATTCCTTATTTGCCAGAGCCATCAGGTGCCCGGCTTTCAGCCCGGAGAGTGTCGGTTCCAGCCCGATGGCTCCAGTAATCCCGTTGAGCACCACGTCCGCTTGAGCGTATCCAGCAATCTGCGTGGCCGCGTGTTTACCTGCCACGAGTTCGGGATGAAAATTCTTCACCCCGGCAGCCTCAGCAGCCGCGGCGATGGCAGCGGCCAGCCCGCTCGCATCCTCAGCTGCGCAACCGACCACCTCGGCACGCACCGCCACGGCCTGCTCGGCGAGCAGTTTGAGATTGTATCCCCCGGCGAGCGCCGCGACGCTAAAGAGTTCCGGCGCTTGGGCAATAACATCTAAGCCCTGGGTTCCCACAGAGCCGGTGGATCCCAAAAGGATGACGCGGCGTGGATGGCCTAGCGGAGTAAAAGTTGATTGGGTGCTCACTTAGTTAATTATGGACTGTTTAACTGTGAGCTCCCAAAGCGTCGGGCGGCAGCCGATAACGCACCACTTTGGCAGCAGAGTGTGGGTTACGTGTGGAGTTTGATGGCCTCGGTTCAGCGACTTCGTCGCCTGATGCTGACCGCAGCTGCACTGCGCACGTTGCTCAGAGTGCCGAGTTAGCCATCACTCAATGTTTGCCGGATCGATGAACACCTTGCTACGCAAGAGCAAACAGAAGCTCTCGGGTTAATTGGGCTTTCGGTTCACCTAGATCTAGAGTTCCTAGTCGCCCAACCTCAGGCCACCGGCCAGCACGCTATGATTCGAAGGGCCGCTCGCAACACCATTACTGTTCGATCTTCTAAACCAGTTTTTGGCTCGCCGCCGCTGCCCGGTGGGCCTCCGCGGTGAACATCAAGCAACTGCGTTCAGCGGTGGCCACCACCGTGCCGTGTTGATTGCGTCCGGTGTGTGCGAAGGTAGCAATCCCCAAACCCGGCTTCGACTTGCTGGGGCGCAATGCCACCACTGTGGTCTCGGTAGTTAAGGTATCCCCGGGATACAACGGGTGCGGAAAGGTAATCTTGGCCAGTCCCAGCTGTCCTACGATTGTTCCTTGGGTTAGCTGGGTCACCGATTGGCCGACCATGGTTGCCAGCGTGAACATCGAATTCATCACGCGTTTGCCCAAGGGCTGGGCGGAGGCGAAAACCTCGTCAAGGTGTAGCCCCTGGGTATTCATGGTCATCGTGGTGAATAGGACGTTGTCAGCTTCGGTCATCGTGCGCCCGGGAGTGTGCACATAAAGCACATCGGTTTGCAGTTCGTCGAAATACAGACCGCGCTGCTCAATCCGTTTCATTTCGCTTCTCCTTAATCACAGTCCCAGACTGCGGGCAATCAGCATCAGCTGTACTTCGCTGGTGCCCTCACCGATCTCCAAGATCTTTGAGTCGCGGTAATGGCGAGCCACCAGTGACTCATTAATGAATCCGTAGCCGCCAAAGATTTGTGTAGCGTCCCGGGCATTATCCATGGCTGCTTCGGAGGCAATCAGTTTGGCTTGTGCGGCTTCAACTTTGAAATCCTTACCGGCGAGCATGCGTGCAGCGGCCGCGTAATAGGCAAGTCGGGCTGAATGCACGCGCGAGGCCATCCGTGCGATGGTGAAGGAAATCGCTTGGTTGCGGCCAATGGGGGTTCCAAAGGTGATCCGGTTCTTGGCATATTCCACTGCCTCATCCAAACACCCCTGGGCCGCACCGGTAGCTAGGGCAGCAATAGCGATTCGCCCCTCATCGAGGATCTCCAAGAAGTAGGCATACCCTCGCCCGCGTTCACCCAGCAGGTTCTCCTCGGACACCAGGACATCATCAAAGCTCAGTGGATGAGTGTCACTTGCCCGCCAGCCAACCTTGTCGTAGGCCGGGTGAACAGTGAATCCCGCGCTCCCACTCGGAACGATCAGGGCAGAGATTTCCTTAGCCCCGGTGTCCTTTTCCTGTCCGGTCACTGCGGTGACGGTGACATGCGAGGTGATGGTGGTCCCGGAGTTAGTAATGAACTCCTTTGACCCATTGATTTTCCACTGTCCGTTATCCAGTTCGGCCTTGGTTTTGGTTGCTGAAGCATCCGAGCCGGCTCCCGGCTCAGTTAGACCGAAACCGCCTAGCTTCTGCCCGCTGGCCAGTTCCGGAAGCCACCGGTTCTTTTGTGCCTCACTGCCAAAACGATAAATGGGCATGGCTCCAAGCGAGACGCCAGCTTCCAGGGTAATGGCCACGGATTGATCCACTCTACCGAGCTCTTCGAGTGCCAGCGAGAGCGCAAAATAGTCCCCGCCCATGCCGCCGTAGTCTTCACTAATCGGCAACCCGAAAAGACCCAACTCCCCCATCTGCGCAACCACCTCATAAGGGAAGGTGTGTGTCGCATCGTGATGCGCGCTAACCGGGGCGACGACCTCGCGGGCAAATTCTCGCACCACGGAGATCAGGTCTTGATAATGCTCATCCAGATCATGGTTCAGCATTTATTCTCCTTATCTCACTATCCGCTCCCCCGACGGCGAAATATGGGTGACCTGCCGCGGTGAACAGACTCGGCAATACTGGCGCGTAACGCATTGAGACCGCCCTGCACAGCCAGTATGGTTAATATCAATTAACTAATTCGAGACTAGTGTCGCAGCTCACACTTGTCTAGGGTTTCGGGCCAGCAAAGGGGGTCGCAAGGATGGCGAGAAGCTATCAGTCATTGAGCGAGCCCACGGAACGCGAACGGGCCAAGGCCGAACGCCGTGATTCACTGCTGCGGGAAGCTACTCGACTGTTTGCCCTGCACGGTTACGCCGGGGTGTCCTTGGAAGACCTCGGGGCAGCCTGCGGGATTTCCGGTCCGGCCGTCTATCGACATTTCTCCGGTAAGCAGGCCGTTCTCATCGCGTTGATGGTCGATATGTCCACGGACATTCTCGCCGGGGGTCAGCAAGCGGTGGGTATCGGTGGCGAACCCCTAGAAGTTCTGCGGCGTCTGGTGGATTACCACACGGATTTTTCCTTCTCGCGCCCGGACATCATTCAGGTTCAGGACCGAGACTTGAAATCCTTACCCAAAACGGAACTACAGCTGGTTCGGAAACTGCAAAATGCTTATATTGCGTTATGGACCGATCAACTTGAGAAGTTACACCCCGGGTCCACGGCACAAACGAATCGCTTTCGGGCTCACGCAATATTCGGGTTACTGAATTCGACCTCACATTCGGTGCATAACCCGCGGACCAAAAAGTCTGGTTTGAAACTCTTGCTATCTCAGATGGCACTCGCAGCTCTGACATCACCGGTAGGCTAGTGTCAGATGCCGCTTTCCAACCGCAGCAACCGTTGCGGTCACACATTCACAACCGAAAGGCCTTTCTCGTGCAGCTACGTGAAGTTCGCCCTTCAGACCTCGATGTCTTCTTCGCTCAGCAGCAGGAACCAGAGGCTAACCTGATGGCCGCCTATCAGGCACGCAACCCAGCCGACCGTTCGGTCTTCGATCACCATTGGTCATCGATCCTCAACGATCCGAAGGTAATCGTGCGCACGATCGAGCACGAGGGAGAAGTTGCCGGGTCCATTCTGGTCTTCGAACATGACAAGACCCCGGAAATCTCCTTCTGGACTTCGTCAAAGTTCTGGGGCAAGGGCATCACCACCACCGCGGTGGAAGCGTTCTTGGAGCAGTACACCAAGCGTCCGCTAGTCGCGCACGTGGTGCACGATAACGTCGGCTCCATCAAGGTTCTTGAGCGCCGTGGCTTCAAACTGTTGGGTACCGAGGAAGTTTTTTCAAACTCGCGTGCGCAGGTTGTTACCGAAAACATTATGCAACTGGACTAATACCCGTTGCACACCAAAACGAAGAGTCCCGATTCCATGAATCGGGACTCTTCGTTTTTCGTTTCTTGCTACCGCACAGCTTAGCCACTGGCGGATGTGCCGTTGTCACCTGACAAGGCGACAACGGCACAGGGAAGTAAACGCTGGTGCCTACCGCTGGTTGTTCAGCAACCGCCACGCGTCGCGGCGTTCGGCCTGCAGGTACGGATCCGGTACCGGTGCCGCGGCCAGCAGACGCCGGGTGTAGTCGTGCCGTGGCGCGTGCAGCACTTCCTTCACCGGCCCCTGCTCCACCGCCTTGCCGCTTTGCATCACCACTACCGAATCGGCCAACATATCCACCACGGCTAGATCATGGCTGACGAACAGGCAAGCGAAGTTGAAGTCGCGCTGCAAGTCTTGCAGCATCTCCAACACCACGGCCTGCACCGAGACGTCCAACGCACTGGTGGGCTCATCAGCAATCAATAGTTCCGGGCTCATGGTCAGTGCGCGCGCAATGCAGATACGCTGTCGCTGACCGCCGGAGAGCTCGTGCGGATAGCGGTTGATCACGTTGCGCGGCAGTTTGACCGCGTCGAGCAACTCCTGAGCGCGCTTCACTCGCGATGCCTTCGTCCCGACCTTGTGCACCACCATCGGCTCAGTGATGCACTCGCCGATCGGGAAACGTGGGTTCAGCGATGCGGCAGGATCCTGGAAGATCACCCCAATGGATTTGCGCACCTCACGGGCCTGCCGCGGTGAGAGCTTAGGCAGATCGTGGCCTTTGACCAGCAAGCTGCCTTCGGCCACCGGCAATAGCCCCAGCACGGCCTTGGCCACAGTGGATTTGCCAGAACCGGATTCGCCCACGATACCCAGCACCTCGCCTTTGGCGATATCGAAGGAAACTCCTTCCACCGCCCGGTATTTAGAGCCGCGCATGTCGTACTCCAACACCAGGTCCTCGGCAGTGAGCACCAGCTCACGATCCTTGGGGGTTACCGGTTCAGCCTGCGCGGGGCCGGCCTCGGTCAGTTCAATCTTCGACAAGCGCGGTACGGCAGCCAACAGGCGCTGGGTGTACTCGTGCTGCGGGCGCAGCAGAACCTGCTCGACACTCCCGGTCTCCACCAGATTGCCTTGGAACATCACCGCAACACGATCGGCCATATCCGCCACGACCCCCATGTTGTGGGTAATCAGCAGGATGCCGGTGTTTAGCCGGTCCTTCAGCTCGCGCATCAGGTCCAGAATTTCGGCCTGCACCGTCACATCCAGTGCGGTGGTCGGCTCATCGGCGATGATCACCTTGGGGTCACAGGAGATCGCCATGGCGATCACGATGCGCTGTCGTTGGCCGCCAGAGAACTGGTGCGGGTACTGCTTAATCCGTTTGGCGGGTTCTGGGATACCGACCATTTCCAGCAGCTCCACCGCGCGGGCCGTGGCTTCCTTACCGTACGCGATTCCGTGCAGTTCCAAGGCCTCGGTGAGCTGACGTTCCACGGTCAACACCGGGTTCAGCGCCGTCATCGGTTCTTGGAAGACCATGGCGATATCGGTGGCACGCATTTTGCGCATCGCACCTTGATCCAGTCCTACCACGTTGACGTTGCCCACGCGGGCTTCACCGGTGATGTTGGCGTTGCCGGGCAGCAGCCCCATCGCGGCGGTGGAGGTGACCGACTTCCCGGAGCCCGACTCACCGACTAGCGCCACGACCTCGCCGGGGCGAACTTCTAGGCTCAGGCCCTTCACTGCGTGCACATCGCGGGCTTCGGTTTCGAAGGTGACCTTCAGGTCTTGGAAACTCAATGCATAATTCTCGGTAGCTTCAGTGCTCATGACCTAGCCCTTTCGATTCATCAGCGACAGCTTCCGGCGACGTGGCCGGGAGCTCTGACGTGGGTCGAACGCATCGCGCAGACCGTCGCCCAGGAAGTTCACGCTCAACGCGATGGCGACGATGATCATGCCTGGCCACCAGAACAGCCACGGACGTGAAACGAACGCGTTCTGGTACTGGCTGATCAGTAGCCCGAGCGAGGATTCCGGTGCCTGAACACCGAAGCCGAGGAAGGATAGGGAGGATTCAAGCAGGATCGCCCCGGCAATCGCGAAGGTCGCGTTCACCACGATGACACCGATGGTGTTGGGCAGCAAATGCTTGAAGATGACCCTTCCAGTGCGCGAACCCATGGCTTGGGCCGCGGCTACGTATTCGCGTTCGCGCAGTGAGAGCACCTCGCCGCGCACCAGACGCGCCAACCCGGTCCAGGTCACCAAGCCCAGCACGAGGGCTAGGGTGATAATCGATCCGGAAGATGCACCGGCCATTTGACCAAGCACGGCGGCCAGCACCAGCAAGGGGATCACGATGAACAGGTCGGTCATGCGCATCAAGATCTCATCGACCCAGCCGCGGAAGTATCCGGCGACCGCACCAATCACCGAACCGATGAAGGTAGCTACCAGGCCAACCACCAAACCGATGATGATCGACTTCTGGGTGCCGTTCATCACCAGTGCGAAGTAGTCTTTGCCGATCGAATCCTGACCGAAGGGGTGTTCACCGATGCTCAACCCGCTACCGCCTAACCAGGTGGGCAGCAGGCTCATCGTCGGGCGTCCACCATCGACTACCTGACCGGCGGCGAGGTAGGACTTATCCCACCAGCCCGGTAGCGGCCCGTAACCGATGGAGGTGAACGCCACCACGGTAATGATCACCAGCACCGCCGAGGAGATCATCGCCGGCTTGTGCTTGATGAAGCGCTCAAAGACGATGCGTCCTTGGCTTTTTGATTTTTCGTCCCGACTCGCCAGCTTGGCATCTTCGACTTCGGCGATCGAAGTCAGATCCTTGGGAGTCTGCTCATTGGTATTGCTCATCGTGTGTCCTTAATGTGCCACGCGGAATTCTTGTGTTTCGCCATGATTCATCACTAGACCCTGATTCGCGGATCGAGTAGCGCGTACACAATGTCGGCCAATAAGTTGAACAGGATCGCGGCAGAACCGGTCACTAAGAAGAAGGCCATCACCGGGTTGGGATCCACATGGTTCAGACCCGTGGTGAACATTTCACCCATTCCCTTCCAACCGAACACGGTTTCAGTGATCACTGCTCCGCCGATCAATCCGGCGAAGTCGAAGGCGGCAATGGTGGCAATAGGGATCAACGCATTGCGGAAGGCGTGGCGGAAGATCACGGTACGCTCGGCCAAGCCCTTGGAGCGTGCGGTACGGATGTAATCCTGCTGCTGCACTTCAAGCATCGAGGAGCGGGTGTACCGCGAGTAGCTAGCCAGCGAAATGATCGCCAACAGGATGGTGGGCAGCAACAGCTGGGTGGCGTTATCTAGGAAGTGGTCCCAGAAGCCGCCCTGCAGGTTCGGGGTTGAGGAACCGATGGTGGAGATCGGGCGGGACTTGATCTGCAAGAAGCCCGGCCACGCGCGGAACAGGTGATCGATCAGGGTAAGCCCGGCGCCCACCAGACCAACAATGGCCGAGACACTGGCAGCTACCTTGCTGAGCCGGCCACCCATCAGCTTGCCGATGAGTGCGGGGATGGCCACCGCCAGGATCAGGCCGATCACCAGCACCCACACGTTTGGATTCAGCATCAGGTTGAAGCTGGCGTAGTAGATGCCCAGCACCAGGGCCACGGTGATCAACGCCGGCATCAAGACTCGGCGCTCCTTCAACCCCACGGTCATCGCGGTGGCGCTCAAGGCCAGTAGCGCGGTGAGCACGACGATGACGGCCGGACCCATTTGTGGGTAGCGGTAGAAGTTCAGCCAGAGGGTGTACTGCAGCATCAGGGGTACGAAGGCGGCAGTGATCACGAAGGTCAAGGCACGACGTTTCAGGGAGCCGGCCAGCAACATTTGCATCACCAGACCGGCAACAACACCGATGATTATCGAGGTACTTATCGAGATCGCGGGGGCTACGAGCCAGTCATTGAACTCGATAGCCATGTAGTTCTTCAGGAGCACTGCAGCCCAGAAGACCGGCAGCGAGAAGAACAAGAAGGTCAGGAAGGTGACTAGGTAGTCCAGACCCGAGTACTGGCGGACCGCGGTGAGCACACCAATGGCGATGCCTAGGATCGCGGCGATGATGGTGGCCAGTAGCACCAGACGCAGGGTAGATGAGGCCGCATTGGCCAACAGTCCGGAGACTTCGATTCCATTGATATTGCGGCCGAGGTCACACTGACCGATCAGACACTTCGATGCACCACTGAGCCATCCCCAATACCGGGCGTACCAGGGTTGGTCTAGCTCCATGTACCCGATGCGTTGTTCCATCAGGTATTCACGGTTGTCGGCATTGGACTCACGCAGATCTTCGAGCGGATCGCCAGAGTTGATGACCAGGACGTATAGCAGCAGCGAGGCTGCTAACAGGACGCCCAGGGCTGAGCCCAGTCGTTTGAGGATGAATTTCAGCACGGTGTTTTCCCTACTCTCTACGTCACCGTCAACGCGTCAAAGTCCTTGAGGTAGAAGAACTTTAGACATGCTGTGGGGCCCGACCGATGGATCGGGCCCCACAGGCGTTCACCGGTTGGAGTCAGTTAGTTTTTGGTGTAAAAACTACTCTGCTCGCAGCCACTGCTCGGCATTCCATACGATGCCGTTCTGGGTCGCGGTGAAACGGACATTGTCGATGTCGGCGCTGGAAGCGTCCAGACCTGGGTGGGCGAAGATTGGGATACCGTACAGCTCATCCCACAGCAGCTTCTCAATCTTCTTGACCTGCTCCAAGTGAACCGCTGGGTCCAGCGATCCGGCTAGGGTCTCCCACTCGGCGTCAACCTGTTCGTTGGAGAACTTGCCGTAGTTCTGGGGCTTGCCGGTGGCGTAGATGTTCTGGCCCGAAGCAATCTGGCCCGATCCTGCCCACGCGAACAGTGCTACTTCGTAGTCACCGCGTTCCTGGGTGCCGCCCGGAGCGAAGAACTGTGGGTCGCCGGCGTCAACAACTTCGAAGCCAGCTTCGTCACAGGAGGACTTGATCTGAGCAACCTGGTTGGTACGGCGCTCGTTTGGTGCCGAGTAGCCGATTCGTACCTCGGTGCCCACAGCATCCTGCTCTTCCAGGATGGCCTTGGCACCTTCGATGTCGACCTGGTCAAAGCGGCCGTCATAGGCTGCCGAAACAACTTCCTCGTAGTTTTCCTGGAATGGGAAGACTTCGCGGGCGTTCATCACCTGAGCCTCTGGGTTCAGTGGCTTGATCAGGTTGTCAACAATGTCCTGACGCGGAACACACATGGCAAAGGCCTTGCGCAGTTCTAGGTTGGTCATGGCATTGCCTTCAATGAAGTTGAAGTCCAGGTGCTCCCAGGTCAGGGTGTCACCTTGGTGAACGACTACTGCATCGCCCAGAGCTTCAAGCTGCGTCAAGGTATCCACGGTTGGCTGTGGAGCGATGACGTTCAAGTCCTGGTTCTGCAGCGACTGCACCATGGTGTTGTCGGCGGAGAAGCGGAAGGTCAGGTTCTTGGTGGCTGCCGGGGTGCCATAGTATGCCTCGTTGGCTTCGATGGTCACCGACTCGCCGGCCTGCCAGCTGGAGAGCTTGTAGGGGCCGGAAACTGGCATGAGCTCTGCGTCTGGCAGGGTACCTGGGTCGGTGGTCCAGCCGGTGTTCCAGAAGTCAGCTGCGTCCTTCAGTGCTGCTGCGTCGCCGCCGCGAACGGCCTCGACGAACTCATCCACGGAAAGGCCGCCCTGCTCTGCCACAACGTGGGCTGGGTGCAGCATCCAGGTCTGAATCTGCCAGTCTGGATCCGGTGCGTTGAAGGTGACGGAGAACTTCTTGCCCGAAGCTTCGCCCTCAGGACCGTTTGGAACGGTGTTGCCAAGATCCTGGGACACCGAGTTGAAGATGGCGCCATCGCCTGCGTCTAGGTTGGTGTTCTGCACAGCCCAAGCCAGAACGGCATCTGCCACGGTGATTGGGGTGCCATCAGACCAGACAGCGTCCTCGGCGATCGTGTATTCCACGACCAGCGGGTCATCGCTGACCTTCTCGTAGCTACCCAGGTCTTCGTTCGGGTAGATGGCGCCGTCGGTACCGAAGTAGGAGAAGCCGGCAAACATACGATCGGTGATCGCAGAGTTGTAGGTCGAGTAGGTCTGCGGAGTGAAGCCGTTGTAGCTAATGAACTCCGGCGCACCTACCGAGACACTGATGGTGTCGTCCTTGGTGGTGATGTCGCCGAGGTCTGCCAAGCCCGTGGTGTTGGCCTCGGTACCGCCGCCACCGCCGTTTTGGGTTGCGTTGGTTTCGCTGGTTTCCGGGGCATCGGTGCCACCCGGGGAGCAAGCGGTGATGGACAGGGCCAATACAGCGCCAAGCGCTACGGCCTTCGAAACGCGCTGAAACCGCATTTCGCCTCCTTGAGTGTTCGATCAATGGTTTTGGAACCTACGTTCCTGTGGAATAGATCACATGAAGTATTCCGCTGGGCACTAGACTAGCGGTTTTTTGAGGGGATGGATATAAAGAAATCGTTTCAGATTCGAACTATCGGCGGGGTGATAACAATGTGTCACGCTCACAAGTTACCGAGCAGTTTCGTGTCGCCCGCCTCACAGCCGCGGAAAATCAAGGATCTCTTTCACATTGGGAAAAATCAATGGGAAATCGGCGAAGCGGGCTGGACGTCAAACAAACGCTTTATAACATTTTTGCAACATTCACTTCAGAGGAGAAATATACGAAGCATTTCTTAAATTGTTGCGTTCTGCACGACCAAGACACCGGTTCCGCGCGGGAAATCCGGTGTCTTGCTCCCCCTCCATCAGGGACTATTTAGAAACTTTTCAGGGTTTGGCACTCGAATAAATCAGCACGTCTTGGCATCTTCCCCACTGGGGCAAGGCAAAAAACGTGTTATGGGTTTCCTAATCGTTAAACGAAGAGATTGATCAACCCCGGGTTCTCCAAAACTCGTCCCAGATCGGCGAGGAACATACTGCCTTCCTTCCCATCGATCAGCCGGTGATCGAAAGAGAGCGCCAAGGTGGCGGTCTGCCGTAAGGCTAATTCACCGCGGTACTCCCAAGGCCGGGGTTTGATCTGTCCGATCGCCACAATTGCCGACTGCCCCGGGGGCAGGATCGGAGTTCCGGCATCAACACCAAAGACCCCCAGATTCGTGATGGAAAAAGTCCCTCCCGTGAGCTGGCTCGGGGACAAGGTTCCGGCGCGGCCCTGCTCAATCACCGCGCTCAATTCTCCGGCAAGTTCCTTCAAACTCAACCGGTCGGCCGAGCGAATCACGGGAACCAGCAAACCCCGATCGCTGGAGACCGCCATGCCCAGATTCACCGAACCATGTTCAATGATCTGGTCGTTGGGCCCATCCCAACTCGAATTCATCACCCGGTGAGTTTGCAGCAGCCGGCTGACGATCAGCGCCAAGAACGTCGTGAAGTTCACGTGCTGCTCTTGCAGACTCGGATGCTGGCGTAGCTGCTCGATCAACTCTAAGGATGCGGTGACGTCGACGGTCAGGAACTCCGTGGCGTGCGGCGCGGTAAAAGCCGACTCCACCATGGCCTTAGCCGTGGCTCGACGCAGTGCGCTGAGCTTGACCACCCGGTCTTGCGTCTCGGGCGATGGCGGTTGCTGGTTCAGCTCCTCCTGCAGGGTATGGCTCCCCGATGATTCGGCGTCAATCAAGGTTTGCACGTCCGCCCGCAGAATTAACCCTTGAGGTCCGGTGCCGCGCACGCTAGCTAGGTCTACCCCATGATCGCGGGCCAGTTTACGAACCGGCGGCGTACTGCGTGGCACCGTCGAGCGAGCTGCTGTGCTCGGTCTTTGATCTTCGGCCAGAGCGTGCGCCGGTGGCGCAGCCTCGGCGGTCGGTGCAGACACTGCCTTATGTCCGCGCCTTGCCTTGCGTGCCGGGCGCTTCCCACTGGCAGGCTCCGCCCCGTAGCCAACCAGAGTGGGCGTGCGTTCGGGCTTTACCGGAGTTGGCTTCGCCCCGGAGTCGGTTGTTTGTTCGGCAAAAGTCACCAGCGGACTGCCGACCGGCACCGTTTCGCCGGGCTGGGCATGTAATTGTTGCACCACGCCGGCGTAAGGTGAGGGCAGTTCCACCACGGCCTTGGCGGTTTCCACCTCGGCAATCACCTGATTGAGTGCAACTTCTTGACCAACCTCAATGTTCCATTTCAGCACCTCGGATTCGGTCAGCCCCTCGCCTAGATCGGGCAGCTTAAAAATCTGTGCCGCGTTCATCGTGCACCTACCTGATCATTGCTGTCGGTGCGACGCAGCACCCGGTCGACCCCCGCAAGGATCCGGTCAAGGTCCGGTAGGTGATACTTTTCTAGACGCGCCGGTGGGTACGGAATGTCGAATCCGGTCACCCTTACCGGGGCATGATCTAGATAATCAAAGCATCGCTCAGTGAGCTGCGTAGCAATCTCGGCTCCCAGCCCGGCGGTGGGACCGGCTTCGTGCACGATCACCACCCGGCCGGTGTGCCTCACCGATTCGGCCATCGTCTCAATATCTAGCGGATCGAGACTACGCAGGTCGATCACCTCCATACTGATCCCCTCATCCTCCGCCGCCAGCGCGGCCTCAGTTACGGTGTAAACGCTGGGCCCGTAGGCAATGACGGTCACATCGTCGCCGGGTCGAACCACATGGGCTTTGAGCGGCCCGGATTCCACCGCGCCCGTGGTGATTTCAGCGGACTCGTGATACCGACGTTTAGGTTCGAAGAAGATCACCGGGTCATCACAGGCGATGGCCTGCCGCAGCATGCTATACGAGTCCTGCACACTGCTGGGGGCAAAGACCCGCAAGCCTGCGGTATGTGCGAAATAAGCCTCCGGCGACTCGGAGTGATGCTCGGGTGAACCAATCCCCCCGCCGTAGGGAATGCGTACCGTCAGCGGCATTTTCAGTCGACCCCGGGAACGGTAATGCAACTTAGCCACTTGAGAAACTAACTGGTCAAAGGCTGGGTAGGTGAACCCATCGAATTGGATTTCTACCACCGGCCGATACCCGCGATAGGCCAGTCCCACCGCGGTTCCGACGATTCCGGATTCGGCTAACGGAGTGTCAATCACTCGCTGTGCCCCGAATTCTTTTTTTAGCTCCGAGGTGACACGAAAAACTCCGCCTAAGGTCCCGATGTCCTCACCCAGCAAGACGACGGACGGATCTTCGCTCAATGCCTCACGGAGCGCGGTATTGAGCGCCTTAATCATGGTCAGCCGGCTCATAGTGATTCCCCCGTTTCGAATTCTTCGAGGTATTGCAGGTACTCGTGTTCGGCTTGGGCCAAGGCGGCATGGGGTTCGGCATACACGTGGGCGAAAAGCGCCGTCGGCTGCGGGTCAGGCATGCTGGTGATCGCCCGACGAAGCTCCGCAGCCAATTCATCGGCCGCCTGCTCACCTCGTTGCACATAGCTCTTGACGTCCGCACCGAGGAGCTGTAAATGCTTGGTCAACCGTTGAATCGGGTCCTTCGTGCGCCAGTGTTCAAGTTCGGCTTCATCCCGGTAGCGGGTGGGATCATCGGCCGTAGTGTGCGGCCCCATCCGATAGGTAACCGCTTCGATAAATGCCGGGCCTGCCCCGCTACGCACATGCTCTAAGGCCGCACGGGTCACCGCATGCACCGCCAAAACGTCGTTACCGTCCACACGCCAGGCCGCCAACCCAAACCCGGCGGCTCGGTCGGCTAGCTGAGTTCGGCTTTGCAGACCCACTGGCTCGGAAATGGCCCAATGGTTGTTTTGGCAGAAGAAGAGCGCTGGAGCCTGATAGCTCGCGGCAAAGACCAGTGCCTCATTGACATCCCCCTGGCTGGTGGCCCCATCCCCAAAGTAGCTCAGCGCCACCTGGTTTCCGCCATCGAATTTGATACCCATCGCGTACCCGGCGGCGTGTAGCGCTTGGGAACCGATGACAATTTGTTGGCAGGCGATGTTCACCTCATTGGGATCCCATCCGCTGGGGTTGACCCCGCGCCACACGCTGAGCAGGTCTTCGGCTTTGACTCCGCGCGCCCAGGCAACTCCGTGTTCGCGGTAGGAAGGAAAAATGAAATCTTCACTCTGGGTGGCTCGCACCGAACCGATCTGAGCGGCTTCTTGCCCAAGCAGCGGGGCCCAGAGGCCCAGTTCGCCCTGCCGTTGTAGGGCGGTGGCCTCGGTATCCATGCGACGTAAAACCATCATGTCGCGTAGGAAATCCCCCAAGGCGGCCTCGTCAATATCCCGTAGATAGGGATCGAGCTCCTCATGGGGTTCACGTTCTCCGTTGACCGTCAGCAGCTGGTGCGTGGGTAGGCCCACTGCGTTAAGGTCCATGCGTTGGGTGGACACGATCGGCATCCTTAATCTCGCTTGGTTATCCTGCAGGATTCTCCGGCGAACCCCGCCTTACTGTGATGCTACTCACAACAAGCAAGTTGCACAATGGCTATCAAGTAGAAGAAGCACTATGCCCTATTTCCATGGGTAAATGAATGTTATTCTGCACTCTATGCAGCCTCTTGACAGTACCGATCGCCGCATTTTGTTGGCGCTGTCCTCGGCGGTGCGGCGCAGCGCCTCCTCGATTGCCAGCGCGTTGGGTTTGGGGCGCAACACCGTACAAACCCGGTTGAGTCGATTAGAAGCTGAAGTGCTTGACCCGGCGGATCGCCGTATCCCGCCCACCGCCCTGGGATTCGGGCTTTTGTCCTTCGTTCAATTACATGTCGATCAACGCCATCTGGATCAGATCACCGAAGCGTTGCGTCAGATTCCCGAGGTACTGGAAGCCCATGGACTAACCGGTACCGCCGACATTCTGGTGCGTGTCGCGGCTGCGAACGCCGAGGAGCTTTTTCGGGTGCACGGCCGCTTGCTGCATATCGAGGGCGTACAACGCGCCGATTCGGCACTGTCAATGGCCGAGCTTGTCCCCTACCGAGTCACCAAACTGATCGAAATGACCCTGGATAAGGGTCTTTAGTCCCGTAGAAAAGATCGCAGATCAAGCTGGCGCAAGGTCAGCTGACCGACGAAGTTTTCCTGCGACCCGGTCATTTGCTGGCGGCCCTCGCGCGGGCCTGTTTGGTTCGTGCCGTTAACAGGAAGGATCCCGCCAAACCTGCAGGGTTTGACGGGATCCGTTCGTGAGTGATTTTCGCTCATCACCCTCACTGCGTGTTAGTGATCGACAGCCTTTTCGGCTCCGACACCGGTCAAGGAGCGGACTTCCATTTCTGCCGCGGTGGCAAGGTCTTCGGAACGCTTATCGAGCACCGAACCCAACCAGCCAAGGAAGAAGGCCAGCGGAATGGAGACAATACCAGGATTGGCCAGCGGGAAGAACGCGAAATCTGCGCCAGGGATCATCGAGGTTTCCTTGCCGGAGAAGACCGGCGAGAAGACGATCAGCAGGATCGCGGATCCCAGACCACCAATCATCGACCATACTGCACCCTGGGTGGTGAACTTCTTCCAGAACAGCGAGTACAGGATGGTTGGCAGGTTCGCGCTGGCTGCCACGGCGAAGGCCAGAGCCACCAGGAATGCCACGTTCTGACCTTGGGCACCGATACCGCCAGCGATGGACAAGACACCAATGATGATCACCGTACGCCGGGCAACCTTCATCTCCTGAGCCGGGGTGGTCTGCCCCTTAGCCAGCACCGAGGCATACACGTCGTGGGCGAAGGATGCTGCCGCGGTAATGGTTAGCCCGGCAACCACTGCGAGGATGGTTGCGAAAGCGACCGCCGAGATCAGACCCAGCAACAAGGTTCCACCTAATTCGTAGGCCAGCAGTGGGGCGGCCGAGTTCACGCCACCAGGGGCGGCCTTGATCTTCTCTGGACCAATCAACGCACCTGCACCGTAACCTAGTACCAAGGTGAACAGGTAGAAGGCGCCGATCAGCCAGATCGCCCAGACCACCGACTTGCGGGCTTCCTTCGCGGTGGGAACCGTGTAGAAGCGCATCAGCACGTGTGGCAGGCCAGCGGTACCCAATACCAGAGCCAAGGCCAAGGAAATGAAGTCAAGCTTCGAGGCGCTGGTTGCCCCGTATTGCAGACCCGGGTTCAATACCGCATCGGTTCCGGCGACGTTCGCCGCAGCACCGAGGAGCTCGGAGAAGTTGAACCCGAACAGTGCCAGCGTCCACACGGTCATCACCGCGGTACCGGCAATCAGCAGGCAAGCCTTGATGATCTGCACCCAGGTGGTGCCCTTCATGCCGCCGACCAATACGTACAGAATCATCAGTGCGCCGACAACCACGATGACTAGGGACTGACCCAATTTCTCATCAATTCCCAGCAGCAAGGACACCAGTGCACCGGCGCCAGCCATCTGGGCCAGCAGGTAGAACAGGCAGACCGCGAGGGTGGTAATCGCTGCGGCGATACGCACCGGCTTTTGCCGTAGCCGGAAGGAGAGCACATCGGCCATGGTGAACTTACCGGTATTGCGAAGCAGCTCAGCAACGAGCAGCAGGGCTACCAACCAGGCGACCAAGAAGCCAATGGAATAAAGGAAACCATCGTAACCGTTGATCGCGATGGCGCCGACAATACCTAGGAAGGATGCCGCCGAGAGGTAGTCACCGGCAATGGCGGTACCGTTCTGCGTTCCGGTGAACGACCGGCCGCCGGCGTAGTAGTCGGCAGCGGTCTTGTTGTTCTTGCTGGCGCGCAGCACGATCACCAAGGTGACTCCGACAAAGGCGGCGAAAATCGCGATGTTGACCCAGGGGTTGCCCACTGAGGTGGAGGTTTCGGCTTGCGCCAGAATCAATGGACTCATCATGGCTTAGGCCCCCTGCTTCTCGAGGCGCTCGCGGATCTTCTTGGCCTTCGGGTCCAACTTGTTATTGCTGAAGTGCACGTATGCGGCGGTGATCGCGAAAGTGGACACGAACTGCAACAGACCCAGAACGATCCCCATGTTGATGTTGCCCCACACCTTGATCGACATGAAGTCGTGGAAGTAGTCGGCCATGATCACGTAGGCGAAATACCACAGTAAGAAGACCACTGCCATGGGGAACACGAAACTACGATGCGTTTTGCGTAACTGTTTGAACTCTTCCGAGTTCTGTTCCGCGATAAAATCGACCGATGACTCCAGGTCGTGCTGCGGGTTGGAGCTCATAGCTCTCCTCCTTGAATACCAATCGGAATGTGAGCGAACACACACTCTTAAAGTGACTGGTTTCACTATGGTTCATCGATTCCGTGACCGATAGGGGTTAACGCAGCGCTGCGGCTCAACGGATATATTCCTGCGCCCAACGGCATTTCGACGCACGATGAGCGGTCACCGATCCTGACCAATGAGTAGGATTGCCCTATGTCAATTGCCCTGCAGATCACCCTGATCGTTACCGTGGTGACCGTCGGCATCGCCATCGTCGGCTTCTTAGGTTTTAAGATTTCACGCTCCACCAAAGAAATGGGAACGGATGCCGAACAGGCCACCTTCCAAGCCTTACACCACATGTCAGCAGCGATTCCGCACCTGGCGGAAGGGTTGAACGACACCAATGCCGCGAAAGCTTCCAAGGCCTTGCGGCGCTTGTTGGGATGCGCGGGTTTGGTGATCACGGACGTGAACTCGGTCCTAGGCAGCGATGCCAACCACGCGTTGAGTCCGCAGCTGTTGCACCGCTTGCAGGTGAGCGCCGGCGACGCGATCTCCACCAATAAAACACAAGTCAATAAGTTAGCCCAAGGCACCGTGGTCAGTTCCCCCTTATTGGTCGCCGGACAACCGGTGGGTGCGGTCAGCGCGGTGCACAATCGGGCGGGGGCAGGATTTGTGCGTGCGGTCAGCGAAGTGGCCGGCTTTGTTTCGGCGCAACTCTCCCAGGCCGAGCTCGATACCTCCCGCGCCCAACTGCTCGAAGCACAGGTCCGGGCGCTACGCGCCCAAATCTCACCGCACTTCATCTACAACTCACTGAACGCCATTGCCTCATTTATCAACACCGATCCAGCGCGCGCCCGTGAACTGGTGATCGAGTTCGCGGACTTCACCCGCTACTCTTTCCGGCGCCGCGGGGATTTCACCACACTGGCCGAGGAGCTGGAGGCCATAGACCGCTACCTACTCTTAGAGAAAGCCCGCTTCGGGGACCGAATCCGCGTTTCCTTGCAGATCGCCCCGGAAGTACTGAATATCCAGATCCCTTTCTTGGCTCTTCAACCGTTGGTGGAAAACGCGGTGCGCCACGGTTTGGAAGCTAAACCCGACGGTGGGCTGATCAGTATCACCGCCGTGGATGAAGGCCAGTACGCCGCGATTCAAGTTGAAGACGATGGGGCGGGCATGGATCCAGAAAAACTCTCCAGCGTGTTAGCCGGAACCACCACCAACCTGCATGTGGGATTGCGTAATGTGGATGTTCGACTGCGCCAAATTTATGGGGCGGGACATGGTTTGGTGGTTGAAACGGCGCCGAACGCCGGGACGCTGATCACCCTGCGAATCCCCAAATTTATCCCTTCCGTCGATGCCACGCCGGGAACCTGAAAAAGCAAAAAGGTACACTCAAACAATGATTAATGTCGTAGTAGCCGACGACGAACTACCCGCCGTCGAGGAATTGGCCTATCTGCTGAGCCAAGACGCACGGGTGGGAAAAATTTACCGGGCCACGTCCGGAGCCGCGGCACTCAAAGCCTTGGAAGAGCACAGCGTCGACGCCCTCTTTCTGGACATTCATATGCCCGCCCTATCGGGACTGGATATTGCCCGGGTGATCTCACGATTCAGCAATCCCCCACAGATCGTTTTTGTCACCGCCGATGAGGACCAAGCGCTGGAAGCCTTTGACCTGGCGGCCGTGGATTACGTGCTGAAACCGATCCGTCCGCAGCGGCTGGCTGAATCGGTGCGCCGGGTGTGCGAGCTGGTGCAGGAGGCCCCCAGCAAGCCGGAGATGATCACCGTTGATCAGGGCGGAATCACTAAAATGATCGAACGCGATTCCATCGCCTATGTGCAGGCTGCCGGCGACTATGCCCGGCTGCATACCCAAGATGCCAGTTACCTGATCCGGGTGCCGCTCAATGATTTAGAAGCCCAATGGGGCTCCGCAGGCTATGTACGAATCCATCGTTCGTATCTGGTGAACATGGAGAAAATTGAGACGGTCAAACTGGCCACCGGCAAGGCCTCGGTGGTGCTGAACCACACCGAGCTACCGGTCTCCCGGCGGGCGTTGCCCTACCTGCGCGAAAGACTCTCAGCGAACCGGGTCCGTCCCCTATGAACCAGCACTCCGAGGATCCCTTCGCCCAGCAGCGGCCGCAACGCGTGCGCGTGCAAGCCCCGAGTGATGCAGCACTAACGCTACCTACGGTGGCGGTGGAGCACAGTGCCGATGCCTACTACGTCCGTCAGCTCATTCGCTCGCAGTTGCGGTTGGCGGTTTCGGTCGCCGCGGGAATCATTGTGCTGCTAGTGGGCATCACCGTGTTGCTCTCCTTTTGGCCGGCAATCTCCGAGATTACGCTGGCCGCTATCCCGCTGCCGTGGTGGATCTTGGGTGTGGGGATCTACCCGCTGATTATTCTGGCCGGGGTTCTTTATAATCTGTCCGCGGTACGCAATGAACGGCGTTATCGGAGCATCGCCCGATGACCCAGACCTTTTCTGTCATTGCTCTGCTGGTGGTCTGTTTGGCCACGGTGCTTGTGGCAGTGCACGGCCTGCGGCTCTCACGCACCACCAGCGACTTCTATGTGGCCAGCCGCACGGTGCGTCCTTGGTGGAACGCCTCGGCCATTGGCGGTGAGTACCTTTCGGCCGCGTCCTTTCTTGGGGTCGCCGGGCTCATCGTGGTTTCCGGTCAGTCCGGGCTCTGGTTCCCCATCGGATACACCGCCGGCTACCTGATGCTGCTCCTCTTTGTGGCCGCGCCACTACGCCGCTCGCGAGCATATACGCTCCCGGATTTCGCCCAGATCCGGTTGCGCTCCACTGCCTTGCGCAAACTCACCACCTATCTGGTCGTGGTGATCTGTCTGTTGTACATTGTGCCGCAGTTGCATGGGGCGTCGCTAACCTTGACGGTAGCCACGGGGCTACCTGGCTGGGTCGGACCGATCCTCGTCGCCGCGGTAGTCTGTCTTACCGTCATTTCCGGTGGCATGCGCTCGGTGACTTTCGTTCAGGCTTTCCAGTACTGGCTGAAATTAGCCGCACTGGTCATTCCCACCATTTTTCTACTCACCCGCATCATTCCCGGAGATGATCCGGCACTGCGGATCACTCAGCTCGGCGACCGGCTCGGTGGGAACGGAACGCTGGGCCTTTATGAGACCATCTCCATCATCATCGCGCTGCTCTTTGGGACGCTGGGATTACCGCATGTGTTGGTGCGTTTTTACACCAACCCCACCGGTCAAGCGGCTCGTTCCACCACCGTCATCGTGTTGGGACTGTTGTCGATCTTTTACATCTGGCCGGTAGCCCTGGGGATCCTGGGGCGGCTCTACACCCCGGTGACAGGGGCCCAAGGGAATGCGGATGCCACGGTGTTGTTATTGCCCGGAACCATTTTGGAGGGTGTAGCGGCCGATGTGTTGACCGCGGTGGTGGCCGGCGGAGCATTCGCCGCGTTTCTTTCTACCACCTCCGGTTTGGTGGTCTCCTTGGCCGGGGCGGTATCTCAAGAGTTCTTCTCCGGCACCGTGCGGGGCTTTAAGATCTCCACGGTGATTGCCACCAGCGCCCCGGTACTGGTGGCCGCGCTGACCAGTTCCCTCGCTTTAGCCGGCGCCATCGGTAATGTTTTCGCCTTTACCGCATCCACCATCTGCCCGCTCCTGCTCTTGGGGATCTGGTGGCGGCGACTAACCGCGGTGGGTGCGATCGCCGGGATGCTGACCGGCGCCATCAGCTGTGCTTTATCCCTGCTGATCAGTGGGCTACTGGTAGAGAGCAGCGAACCAGCGGCCGCGCTGCTTCGGCAACCGGCCGCGTGGAGTGTGCCTTTAGCGTTCGTGGTCATGGTGCTGGTGTCCTTAGCGACCAGCGATCGGGTGCCCCGCGGAGTAGAACGTATTTTGGCGCGTCTGCATGTCCCCGAGCAGAGCACCCTGCGCGACTAGTTACCGGCCATCCGCGGTATACCGCGTCGCTACCCGGAGCCCACACAGAAAGGCGCCACCGACCAGTTCCGATTTCGCGGAAGATGGTAGGTGGCGGCTTAACTAGAGTGTGGAATGCTGGGCTAGTCGATCGAAGCCATCAGTTCGACCACGCGATCAAGGAACGCATCAACCTGTGACTCTTCATAACCTTCGGTTCCGACTGCGGTTCGGAATTCAACGCGGCGTACCGAGTTCACGCTCATCGGGACGTCTTTTTCAAAGTAATCGATGAGCTGGTCGCAGAGCCGGTCAACATCTTCGACGTTGTAACTGGCCGCATTGCTGCGTGAGGGGCGGCGGAATCGTTCACCGTGTGCCCGGTGCAGTCGGCCGCGCAGGATGGCGGCTAGTCGGCCCACCTGCTGCAACCAGACTTCTTCGCCTTGGTGTGCGATCAGGTCATCGCGTTCTCGCTTGGCAAAGACGTCTTCCAAGCGGTCCAGGGCACCATCGACTTCACGGGCTGCATAGCCGCCCTTTTGCGGGGCGAAAGTGGTGCGACGAACAAGGTGGCTGGTCACCACGGCTTCGTCCGTTCCGGCCCCGTTGAAGGTTTCCCGTGCACGGTTTAAGAAGGCGTCAACCTGCTTCATGTTGTACCCAAACTCCTGCTCGGAGACTTGGGTAAACGGAGTGTCTGGTTGCTGCGACACGACTCATCCTTCGTTGTACTGCGTTAGGTCTGGTGGCGGAGCTGTGCACCGGCCACCGGCAATATTCTATGTTCTGTTTAGGGGTATTCCCGGCTTCGGCGCACCCAGCGGGCGACTAGCTCAGCGAAGCGCTCCAGGTCATCAGGTGGCTGACGAGATACACCAGTGGGATTGCGAAGAGTACCGAATCCAGCCGGTCCATCACCCCACCGTGACCAGGCAACAGGTTGCTCATGTCCTTGATCCCCAGTTCACGTTTGACCATGGATTCGGACAGATCCCCCGTGGTTGCCGCGATCACCGTAAAGACCGCCAGAATGGATCCGGCCCACCACGGCATGTCCAGCACATAGTGTGCGGCCAGCACGCCAATGACGATGGCGCCGGCCACCGAACCGGCGAACCCTTCCCAAGACTTCTTGGGCGAAATTTTTGGTGCCATTGGGTGCTTGCCGAAGAGCACCCCGACGATGTACCCGAAGGTATCGTTGGCAACCACCAAGAGTAACGCGGTGGCAATCAGCCAAGTACCATTTTCATCGGCCAGCAAGAGAATCGCGAAGCTCAGTAGCAGCGGGATCCAGCTGATGATGAAGATCGAGGCCATGATCGAGGGGGCGGCGTTCTTCAGGCCTTCAAGAATGCGGCTGAGGACGATCACCAGCAGGGAGCCGGCATAAGCGAACCCGAGAGCTTCAAGCCCCCCAAAGTAAGCGGCTCCCGGAAGCAGCAGCGCGGCAAAGTACAGTGGCAGCACCGGCACGTGCACCCGGGCCTGACTAGTAGCCCGGGCCACTTCCCAGCTTCCCAGGGCGGCAAGCAGTACCACCATTGCCAGCAGCGCCAACGGGAACCAGAACAGGCCCACGAGCACCGCGCCAAGCATCAGTAGCCCGACGCTGATGGCGGCGGGCAGGTTGCGCCCGGCTTTAGAAGGTTTCGCTGCCTCGGCCTGCTGCGCTACTTGGCGCAGCTGGCGACGAGTCAGCGGCGGGGTCTCGGCCTGTGCGGCGGCCGCGGCGGGCTTACCCGTCTCGGCCGCCGGCTCTGGCAAGTCAGACATTAGACGTCCAGCAGCTCGGCTTCTTTACGCTTGACCAAATCATCGATGGTCTCGGTAAACTTCTTGGTCTGGGCGTCCAGATCCTTTTCGCCGCGGCTGCCGTCATCCTCGCCAACTTCGCCATCCTTGACCAGCTTGTCAATGGCTTCCTTGGCCTTGCGACGGTGGTTACGGATACCGACCTTTGCGTCCTCACCCTTGGTCCGGGTGAGCTTCACGTATTCCTTACGACGCTCCTCGGTCAGCACCGGCAGGGTCACCCGAATGGTCTTTCCGTCGTTCGATGGGTTTGCACCCACCTCGGAATCGCCTAGTGCCTTTTCGATTTCACGCAAGGCAGTGACATCGTAAGGGGTGATCAGGATGGTGCGTGCTTCGGGCACCGCGAAGGAGGCCAGCTGCTGCAGCGGGGTTGGCGAACCGTAGTAGTCAACCATGACCTTGGAATACATTCCTGGGTGGGCACGGCCGGTGCGGATATTCGCGAAATCTTCCTTGGCGGCCTCGATGGTGCGTTCCATTTTCTCGGCGGCTTCCGCCAGAATTTCGTCAATCACCGGTACTCCTTTAAGTATTTATCTGGCCCAGAGTCCGTGTAAGCAGACACACGAACCAGACTCTGGGCAGTTCAAACTAGTTCAATCCTATGCCACGAAGAGCGCTAGGGTGTGACGGTGGTGCCGATACGTTCGCCACGAATCGCGCGTGCCACATTGCCCGCGCCTTCCATCCCGAAGACCAACATGTTCAGGTTGTTGTCCTGGCACATGGTCATTGCGGTCTGATCCATGACACGGATGTTGCGCACCAACGCGTCATTGTAGGTCAGGGTTTCCAGCTTCTGCGCGGTTGGATCCTTCTTCGGGTCAGCGGTGTATACCCCGTCCACCCCACTCTTGGCCATCAAGACTTCATCGGCAGCGACTTCGAGGGCACGCTGCGCGGCCACGGTGTCGGTGGAGAAGTACGGCAGGCCGGCACCCGCACCAAAAATCACCACACGATCCTTTTCCATGTGACGGATGGCACGGCGCGGAATGTAGTTCTCGGCAACCTGAGCCATGGCGATAGCCGACTGGACGCGGGTCTCGACCCCGCACTGCTCCAGAAAATCCTGCAATGCCAGACAGTTCATGACGGTTCCCAGCATCCCCATGTAATCTGCACGGGAACGGTCCATACCGGCCGCAGAAAGTTCGGCACCACGGAAGAAGTTACCGCCACCGACCACGATCGCGGTTTCAACTTCTCCGACGGTCTGGGCAATTTGCTCGGCTACGCCACGCACGGTGGTGGGATCCACGCCGACGTTCCCGCCGCCGAAGACTTCCCCGGAGAGCTTCAGTAGGACGCGACGACGCTTGGGAGTTTCGCTATTGACCATCGGTGTCTGGCTCCTGAACTTAAAAATGCTTGCGACTGCTCTAAAAAATACCCTGTTGACAGGGCGTAGGAAAAGGGAGGCGAGACACCGAGTGTGCTCGGTGCTCACCTCCCTTCTGTTCTCCTACCGCCTCAAGAAGGCGGTGTGTGCTAGCTGCGGGTTAGTGCTTAGGCACCAACGCGGAAGCGTGCGAACGCAACTGGCTTGGTGCCAGCTTCTTCGAAGACCGAACCAACGGACTTCTTGGCATCCTTAGCAAATGCCTGGTCAACCAGAACAATCTCCTTGAAGAAGCCGGTCAGACGGCCTTCAACGATCTTGGTCAGGGCAGCTTCTGGCTTGCCTTCGGCGCGTGCGGTCTCGTCGGCAATACGACGCTCGTCCTCAACCTTTTCCGCTGGAACATCTTCGCGGGACAGGTAGGTTGGAGCCATTGCGGCGGTGTGTACGGCCACATCGTGGGCAGCGGTAGCTGCAGCCTCAGAGTCGGCGTCAACAGCCATCAGCACGCCGACCTGTGCAGGCAAGTCCTTGCTGGTCTTGTGCAGGTAAGCAGCAACCTTGGCACCCTCAACGCGGGCAACCCGGCGAACAACAACCTTTTCGCCCAGGATAGCGCCCTCTTCGATGACGATGTCGCCAACGGTTTTGCCGTCAACTTCGTAGGCCAGCAGGGTTTCTGCGTCGGCTGCTGCGGAAGCCACAGCTGCCTCCAGAACCTTGTTAGCCAGCTCGATGAACTTATCGTTCTTCGCAACGAAGTCGGTTTCGCAGTTGATCTCGATCATGACGCCAGCGGTGCCATCAACCTTGGCCGCAACCAGGCCTTCTGCAGTCGAACGGCCTTCGCGCTTGGTCGCGCCCTTCAGGCCCTTGATGCGGATGATCTCGATGGCCTTCTCGGCGTCGCCGTTAGCCTCGTCGAGAGCCTTCTTCACATCCATCATGCCGGCGCCGGTGCGCTCGCGCAGTGCCTTGATGTCAGCAGCGGTGTAGTTTGCCACGTGCGTTCCCCATTCACTAGGAGGTTTCAAGTTTATTTCGCTCGTGGGACGGGTCGGAATTCCGGCCCGTCCCACGAGAGGGTCTGGAGTTACGCCCTACGGCAACATAGCACCGTGAGGCAAACTCCATAAGTCATTTGGGTGACTACTCGGCAGCTGGCTTCTCAGCAGCTTCCTCAGCCTTAGCGGCCTCTTCCTTGGCACCCTTTTCCAGCAGTTCGCGCTCCCACTCAGCCATTGGCTCAGCTGCACCCTCGGTCTTGCCTGCGGCCTTGTTGTTCTTGGCGATGAGGCCTTCGGCCACAGCGTCAGCAACAACGCGGGTCAGCAGGTTGACGGAGCGGATTGCGTCGTCGTTGCCTGGGATTGGGTAGGTCACTTCGTCTGGATCGCAGTTGGTGTCCAAGATGGCCACCACTGGGATGCCCAGCTTCTGAGCTTCGTCGATAGCCAAGTGTTCCTTCTTGGTGTCAACGATCCAGATAGCCGAAGGGGTACGGGTCAGGTTGCGGATACCACCGAGGTTGTTCTGCAGCTTGGTCAGCTCGCGCTTGAGCAGCAGCAGTTCCTTCTTGGTGTGGCCCGAACCGGCAACATCGTCGAAGTTGATCTCTTCCAGTTCCTTCATGCGCGAAACGCGCTTGGAGACGGTCTGGAAGTTGGTCAGCATACCGCCGAGCCAGCGGTGGTTCACATATGGCTGACCAACGCGGGTAGCCTGCTCGGCGATGGCTTCCTGAGCCTGCTTCTTGGTACCGACGAACAGTACCGAGCCACCGTGGGCTACGGTCTGCTTGACGAAGTCGTAGGCGCGGTCGATGAACGACAACGACTGCTGCAGGTCAATGATGTAGATGCCGTTGCGCTCGGTGAAGATGAAACGCTTCATCTTTGGGTTCCAGCGACGGGTCTGGTGGCCGAAGTGGACGCCGCTGTCAAGCAGCTCTCGCATGGTTACGACTGGCATGTCGCAACTCCTTTCAGCAGTGGCGGACCGGACGCGTGCGCGCCCGCGGTAACTGCCCTTGTTGTTGTGGTTAATTGCAGGTAACCCTGGTGGCTACCGGCCCTAGTGCGAAGTACTAAACCTGCAAGCAGGCTTAAGCAAACCCCACCGATTTCTCGGACCATTGGGGTCAGGACACAAAATGAATCGTGCTACTTCACACGCGAAGTCAATTCCGTTACATGCCAGGCATTTTGGGCACACCTGACACACGAAACCGCTTTGTCCAGTGTACTACACCGCGTCGAACCGGATCGACGCGCTATCCGAGGTATAAACGTGTTTCCGCTTACCCACAATTGGCACCGCACCGCACTGCAGACTTTCCACCTCAGAGGCATGGTTGAGCCATGAAAAAACGAACTCTGATGCACCTCGTAGCGCTCTTACCCTTACTTGCGGTGCTGTTGGCACTCTCACCCCAACAGGCGAGCACCGCTCCGGCGCGCATCGTTCCGGGGTTTAGCAGTCAATGGCAGTGGCCGTTAGCCGGAGATATCGCGGTGCTCCGTCCCTTTGACGGCCCACCCCAGAATTGGTTGCCCGGTCACCGCGGCGTCGACTTGGCAGCCAGCGAGGGCCGCAGTGTCTTGGCGCCTCAGGACGGGGTCGTAAGTTTTCGTGGTCAGGTGGTGGACCGTCAGGTTCTCGTGATCGATCATGGCCACGGGTTTAAGTCCAGCTTTGAACCGGTTAGCAGTGACTTAGCCGTGGGGCAACGGGTGGCAGCCCGTGAGCTAATTGCCGAAGTGTCCATCGGGGCTCACTGCAGCTTGCGTTGTGTGCACTGGGGTGTTCGGCTCCATGGCCAGTACATTGACCCCGCCTTACTGATCGAGGATCTTCGCCCTTCGGTGCTTTTGCCGCTCGGTTGAGCTGTGCGGACTGTATGCGGTAGTTCTCAGTTACGCTCCGTCGTGGACTTTGCGCATACGTTTGGCTAGCTTTTTCATCCCATCGGCCGGATAAATGGGGTCCGGCCACCGCGGAGTCAGACTATCACCGAGGGTCACGCCACGAATTCTGCGACCAAACATCGGCAGCACCCATTGCCGAGCCCATTCGGCGTCTCGGCGCATGGCTTGTACCGGCCCCACCCGCAACGCTTCACCAAAGGGTTCAAAAGTTAGTTGGTGTCGGGCTCCGAGAATCTCCAGAATCTGGATGGCCATGTATCGATGTCCGGCACGGTTCATATGTAACTTATCGATGTCCCACATCCGGCGATCTGCGTATTCTCCCCAACGCCAGTAGTCCACCAGTGTTACGCTCTGCGGATATTCGCGTGCCAGCTCCCTGACGCGTTCGTTAAAACGCCAGTTGCGTCGCTTCATTGGGGCTAACAATGGGTGCACGGGGATATCGAATCCGGTGAACAATAAAATCTGCGAACCAGACTCGGCCAGACACCGCACCGCGCGCGAGTAGTCTGCGAGAACCTGATCCATATCTTTCCGGAATTCCATGATGTCGTTTCCCCCGGCGTAGAAACTGATCACATCCGGTTTCAAGGCAAGGGCCGGCTCAATCTGCTCGGAAACAATCCGATCCAAACGCCGGCTCCGAATGGCTAGATTGGCGTAGCGCCACCCAGGATCATCCTTAGAAAGTTGCTTTGCGACCCGGTCAGCCCATCCTCGCACCCCGTTGGGAAGCCGAGGCTCCCAGTCCCCCACCCCTTCCGTAAAGGAGTCACCGATTGCAACGAAGAGCCGATCCATTTCTCTACGTTAAATTCAGGCAATGAAGGCAAAGCAACCTCAAAGCTAAATTTCGGTGAAGACAGTATTGGCGAGCCTTACCATTAGGAAAACAACTTCAGGCACTAAGCCAGACTTCTAGGATTAACGAAATATCGCCCAGCAACCTTTTTACAGGTCACCGAGCGATATTTTGTAGTAGGGCGTGCGGGACTTGAACCCGCGACCAAGGGATTATGAGTCCCCTGCTCTAACCAACTGAGCTAACGCCCCCCATGTGCCAAGGATCCACCACAACTTCTCCAAGCACACTTGAAATATTCTAGAGCATGAACACTCAGAACAATGAAACGCCCCATGCCATGTCGCGTTCGTGATCAGTGAATCACTGGGGTCTTACGACGATAAATATCTTCGAAAGCCTGCATAGTTTTTTCCTGCGCATGATTCAACACTTTGTGGTGACCCGCTTTCCCCATCCGCTCACGTTCCATTTGCGGCAGGGACAGGACCCGATCCAGTTTCTCTGCCAGATCGACACGATTTCCTGGTTCAAACATGTACCCGTTCACGCCCTCATCAACGAGGTGTGGCAGCGCCAACGCATTGGCTAGCACCACGGGTTTGGAGGCCGAGAGAGCCTCTAAGGTCACTAAAGATTGCAATTCGGCGGTGCCGGGCTGACAGAACAAGTCGCAACGCAGGTACGCTTCACGCAATTCGGCGTCACTGATATGACCGAAGAATTTCACGCGATCAGTTAGGCCTTGTGCTTTAGCTAATTGTTCGAGCTTGACTCGTTGTTCGCCGCCTCCGACAATTTCTAGCACCGCGTTGGGAACCTTGGTCATCATGCCAAGCGCTTCGATGAGCTCGTTAACGTTCTTCTCAACGGCAAGCCGCCCAACAAAGAGGATGGTCGGTTCTGCGTTACGTTTGACACTTTCGTTTTCGGCCAACTCGTAATTGCCTACCTCGATGCCGTTTGACAGCGGCTGGACATGATTCAATCCGGCACGTTCTTCCATAGCTTTAGCAGCCAACGGGGTGGGGGTAGTGATTAGCTCAGCCCGATTGAAGACCCTGCCCATGTCCCACCACGAGAAGCGGAAGTAGAGATCATTGAACCACTGTGGAAACGGCAAGAATGGGTTGAGGTTCTCCGGCATCAGGTGATTAGTCGCGACGGTTCGGATGCCGCGGCGTTTCCCATAGGTCAGCGCCGCACGACCGATCATGTAATGACTCTGCGCGTGAATCGCATCGGGCTGGATGTCTTTGAGCAAGCGATAGATCTCCCGATTGATCTTGAGCGGAAGAGTTAAGCGGAAGTACTCATGAGTCGGCACGGCGTAAGACTCCAACCGATGCACGATAGCTTCTGGACGCACCTCAGTATAAGTTTTGCCTTTATTTCCACGCGTAGCTAGAACGTGTACACGGTGCCCCCGGGCATGCATCGCACTGGCTAAGCGATAGCAGAAGGTCGCGGCCCCATTAATATCCGGCGGGTAGGTGTCTGCGGCAATGACGATGGTCAGTGCTTGCTCCTGAGGCACGGGCGCTTCCTTGTTCTCTGTTGAAAAGTTGCTTGCAATTCTCGATACTGTCATCAGTGTTCTCGGTTTCCCCCAGCCGATTTTCTCGCTTTGCGTTTGAGCACATCTGGATGATGCTTCGAAAGTGCAACGACACCGACAATCGCAAGGACCCCGGCGACACCCATCAGCATACCCATCACCGGCGGAACCTGTGGTCGGAGCTCATTGAGAATGCTAATGCCAATAGCTATGCCAATAATTGGGTCAATAACAGTTAGCCCAGCAATCACCAGATCAGGTGGACCCTTAGAGTAAGCGTTTTGCACGAAGTACGAGCCCAGCAAACCGGCTATGGCGACGTAGAGTACGGCCAGCCACGGCAGATCTAAGAGCCCGGCGGTTCCTTCGAGGTTCATCAACGCAATAGCAATTGTTCGGACCAGAACCGCCACGAATCCGAAAAGTACACCGGCACCGACGATGTAGAAGAAGGGACCGAACTTGTGTCGTCCCAGCCACCCGAAGATCGCAAAAATGATGACTACCACCGTCAGAATCATTTCAATGATCAGTGTTTGATGCGGGGTCGCTTCGCTATTTGGGTTGGTGACGTTGATGGCCATGAGAACGAACGCAATTGAACCGATCATGCAGGCCGTGATGGCTAGAATCGTAGCGGTGTTCATCTTCAGATGATGCGTGCGGGCCGTGACTATGGTGGTAATTACCAAGGCGATGGCACCGATTGGTTGAACTACCGTAAGCGGTGCGCTGGCCAAAGCGTAGATGTTTAGAAGGGTTCCGGCCCCCAGCATCAGCAGTCCGATAACCCAGCGTCTGCTACGCAATAAGGTCTTCAGATTTCCTAGACTTACGTTGCTGTCCAACCCCTGTTCGCGCACTGCGGCTGACTGCCAGTGCGCGCCAAAGGCCAGACCCACAGCACCGCAGAGTGCGGCGGCAACGGCAATCCAGACCAAAACTGCGGTTCTCCTTGAGTAGCGCCCAGTCCGAGGTTTTCACTTCGGCGGCTTCCAGAGTGGGAGGCACTATGCGTGAACTAGTGCCGTGAATGAAATTCCTCTTAGGAACCTGCTCCCAAGGGGAACTTGGTCTAAGACTTGCGTAGGACCTTGCGTAGAACTCCGAGGACCAGCAACGCACCGGCTGACATCAGAGCAACAGGCCGGATTTTCTCGATTCGTTCTTGACTTGCTCGTTGCGCCTCGGTCAGCTCTTCGTCAGGGTTGGCTGAAGGCATCACGAAACCACGGGCCTTAGCGGCCATCTCGCTGACGCTTGATCCCGCTTGGTCGGCTAACCGACGGGCGCGATCAATTTTTCCTTTTGGGCCGCGAACACTCGCCTCCAAGTTATCGCGAAGTGCCTGAATCTGACGACGGCGGCGCTTGGTACGCAGGATAAGTTCATCAGCGCTCGGAGCAGGTGGTTTAGGCTCCTTGTTCTGCTCTTCGGAGTCCTCGTCTTCAGACTTCGGCTTCCGCGGCTGATCCAAGGTCGACTCGTCGAACTGGCTGCCTTCCTTAAGCACACCGATATCGTGGCGGATCCCGCGGATTGCAGCGTCAGGAGTCAGTGGTAGCGCCTTCTTGATCTTGCTATACCCAACCAGAGCCAAGACGAGAACAATCAATAGGAAGAAACCGGCGACAATGAGTCCTGCGGCCCAACCTGGCATCCACAGCGAAAGTACATTCACCAAGGTCACCACGATAGCTATCACGAAAAGCAAGAGTACGACCAGGGCCGCGGCGGCTAAACCGGCTGCAACGCCGAGTCGGATGCCTTTGCTCTTCAGGAGCGTAGTCGCCAGTTTGATCTCGTCGGAGATCTGCTGTGGAACAAGCTCCTTGAGACCTTCCACCTGTTCCTTGGCGTTCTTCAGACTCATTTTCAAGCTTTCGTCCGTCTGCGTCGAATCATCTTCAGACATGGTTTCTCCAGTTTCTCGATCGCTCAGCGTCCGGTAGTTCCAAACTAACACCCCGGACATTGCTTTCGGCTCAGCCTCAAGGAGTAAACCCACGGTATGAGTTTTCCTTCAAGCTGCTGTAGGCATCATCGATTTGCAAGTCTATCCCCTTAAGCACGGCTCTTTTTAGTCGAAAAGCCCAAGTCACCCAAACTGATTACCCCTCAGTATGGCGTAACGGGTCGAACCTCCGCTTCGCTCTCACCTCATCGCTAGCCGTTTCAGCTAATGGTCCACTAATATTCGTTCACCGTTCAGCCGTGGGACGGCACCTTTCAAATACTTTTCTCGATGGTTCTAGCGCCGTGCCCTGTCTAATTCCCGTTACCGTTGGAAGATGCCAAAGGGCCACGGTTCCGTTCGATTCGGATCCGTGGCCCTTATGCTCTTGTCGATATACCGCTGTCAGACAGCTTCCCTACTGGAAGGTCTACTTGGCGGCCCAGATTCCTGCGTCGTCAGTGAACGACAAGGTCTCGGTAACCCGTACCTTTGCGTCGGTCACGGCTTCTGCTGGCAGATCAAAGACCACTTGGAAGCTTCCTGAACCACCAGTGGTGAGCGTAGGTAGGTCGAAGGCAGAGTTTTCGACGATGGCATCGGTGGTGGAGCTACTGTAAATCCGTGCGTCCGAGCCCATCAGCTCAATCATTAGATCGATCCACGCGTCGCCTTCTTCATTGCCGTTGTAGGTGACTTCCAGTTCCACTAGGACATACTGTCCGTTTGCACTCTCGTTGAACGGATTG
Organism: Glutamicibacter uratoxydans; assembly: GCF_050753455.1. Lineage (GTDB taxonomy): Bacteria > Actinomycetota > Actinomycetes > Actinomycetales > Micrococcaceae > Glutamicibacter > Glutamicibacter uratoxydans_A. Next base: position 954,837 of record NZ_CP192736.1, on the reverse strand, counting down.
GCTGCTTCGATCTCTGCTGCGGCTTCCAGATTTACTGAAGTGACACTGACGGCGTATTCGCCAATATCGATGCTATCCCCCATATTCAAGACCATCGATTCGTCACTTGCCTGTGTGATTTCACTCTCCGAGGCCTCGCTCTGTCCATCGACGCCCTCCTCGATGGCTTCAACAACCTCATCGATGGCGGCGACGTAGGCTGCCTGAGTAACGAACACCAAAACAATCGCAACTACCGCAATGATGCTGGAGGCAACGCCCATCCCTTTACTGCCATTGCGTTTAGCGGCAATAACGAGAGAAATGATTCCCAAGATCAGTGCCACGAATCCCAAGACTGCGGCGAAGTTGTTGATGATTGGAACCCAGCACAAACATAGAGCAAGGATGGCGATGACCAGCGCGGCGATCCCCAGACCTTTCCCTGCGCTGGTCTTTGCGGCTGGTGTTGCGGTTATCTGGCCAGGGTCAATCGGACTCTGAATGCTCATGAATTTTCCTCGAGTGCTTGAGACGCCAAGTTAGCGCCGGAGTGATGTTCAATGTCTCCCCAAAAGAAACACTGAAAGGATCAACTGTTCGATCCGTCACCCATCCTGCCAATGGCACCCGACAGTTTAGAGGTCAGCGCAGATTATCCGACCCAAAGCACCGTTCACTCGAAATGCCAAAAGCCCCGAACTATTAGATATAGTTCGAGGCTTTTGCTCTGAGCTCCTCCAACTGGACTTGAACCAGTAACCCTTCGTTTATCCGTTCGAGGATATTCCTTTACGCCCAAGTCAGAACGATGTCATTGATCCATTCCTGTACTGGATGATCTGGACCACCAGTTCCACTCCGATTAGCGCACACTAAGGCAATCCCATGAGCAACAACCCACTCATTTGTGCATTAAACGCCGCCGCAGCCGATCTGAAGGCCGAGCGCTACGCTGAGACCGACCCCTACGAACTTGCGCTGGCACTCCAAAGACTGGCGACCGAGGTGGCGTACCACCTGGACCAGCTCAAGATCCTGAACCCGGATGCGATCGACAACTACCGCAAGCATCAGGACGTTGGCATTCCCCAGTACATCCCTTCCAGCGCCCGAGTGCTCCTGACCGGAACACTGCAGGTCTTCATCGATTCGATGCCCTGCCAGGAATCGGCTTAACCCTTGCAGCCGAACTGTCGGGGAGGCCTGATAGACAAGACCCAACGCAAGCAACAGCACCAGTTGAACTGGAGAGCATCATGTACCTCGCGCTCGGACTTCTCGTCAGTATTGTCATGCTCGTACTCTTCGTCATTTTCAACCCGATGCGCGTGATGATGAACCTGGCCATCCTGGCCGCCTTCATCGCTGGGGCGTTCGGTTGGTTCGGGCTTCTCGTCGTCGGGGCCGGAACCTACGCCAACAACTACCTGCTCTGGGCGGCAGGTGGAACCATCGGTTTCATCGGACTCCTGGTCCTCAAAGCGCGCATGTTCGCTGAATAGAACCCACCGTGCGCAACTCGGCCCCAGCAAGCAAATAGCACTTTCAAGGCTTGTCCACAAGCAGCAATCTACGTGTTCGAGTTTCGCCGATCTTCGGTCACAATCGAGGCATGGAAAAGATCAATCTCAACTCTTACAAGGACTGGTTAGATACATTCCTCGCACCAACTAGTGTGAAAAACCGGCACTACTACGCGAGGCGTTTTGTGGCTTGGCTTGAAAATCAGGGCGTCCACACGCCATGGGATGCTGCCACAACTCATGTCAGTCAGTTCATTATTCACGGCGGCAAAGCCCCATCAACGAAGAAGAACATCCGCGACGGGCTCACTTGCCTCTACAGGTGGGGCATCAGCACCGGACAAACGACCAATGACCCCGTCAAAGCCATCCCACGTATTCGGGTACCAGCTCATCAGCCTCGCCCGACGCACCCGGACTTTATCGACAAGGCGTTCAGAAGCTGCAAGCACTTCAACGACGTCACCATGATCGTCTTGGCCCTCTATGCAGGATTGCGCTGCAAAGAAATAGCGTCGCTGCATTCCAACGATATTTACGACGGTCAGATCCGAGTCCAAGGCAAAGGCAGCCGCGTCCGTTATGTCCCAGTGCACGCGATGCTCGAAGTCTTGATCCCGCATATCCCGGCGGGATGGGTGTTTCCCTCCGGAAGGAACCCCACCGGACACTACCTACCTGCGTCCATCAGTCAACGCCTCGGCGATCTACTGGGCCCAGAAGGTCCCGGCGGGCACAGCCTGCGGCACCACTTCGCGACAGAACTCTATTCTCGTACCCATGATTTGATCCTCATCCAGGAACTACTCGGACACGCGTCCATCGCGACCACCCGTATCTATACCCGCGGCGACAGCTCAAGGCTAGCCCCTGCCGTTCGGGCACTACCACGACGCGACGCTGTCACTGAGGCCACCCGGCGCGCCCTAAGCAATCTCAAAAAGGCCAGCTAACCAGCCCCCGGTGTCGCACATCGACACCTGTCGCGACAACACCAGCGATACGAACGACCATCCGACAACACGCGCTGCACCCCTGACCTTGCTCGCCCTGCGACATGCGCCAATCAATGCTGATGAAGATTCCTGTGTACGACACACGACAAGGGAGTCAGGATCATGGCCATCGCGACAAGGTACAAGATCAAGTTCACCTGTGGACACACCGAAATCAAGGACCTCGGCACCACACCACCTGGCAAACGCGTATCCAAAGCACGGTGGATGGGCGACACCTACACCTGCACGACATGTTTCAAGGCAGCCGACCGGAAAGACCTGGACAAACTCAACGCGGACACCCTGGCCGACGCCGAAGTGTTCGGCCAGCACCACGACCTGCCAGACCTTGAAGGCAGCGACAAGCAACTACCCTGGGCCACCCGGGTGCGATACCAGCTGCTGACCGACGGCCTGGACGACATCGGACACGACAGCCCGGAAGCCCAAGAACTCATCACTGCCGCGCGCACCATCACCCGGTGTGGATGGTGGATCGACTACAAAGACGCCGACCCCGACGAAGTGTTCGAGGTCGTCACCACCGGGGCCATCAAAGCCAAGGAACAGGCACAAAACCATGTCGCATCCGAAAACCCCTTCTAAGGACAACATCATGAACATCACCGTCTACGGACAAGACGACTGCGCCTACTGCGACGAACTGATGAAGTACTACCAACGCCGCGGCATCCCCACCCAGTACGTGAACCTCTCCAACCCGCAGAACGCCGACATTCTCCAACGGCTCAAGGACCAAGGTTTCGGCAGCACCCCCATCGTCGAGACCAGCAACAACGCCTGGTGCGGCCGCCGCAAGGACCTGGAAGTGAAATCCGTGCTCGACTACCGGACCGAAGAACTCCAACGGCTCGAACAACAACAGCGTGCGCTCACCGCCCAGCACCAACGCGAACTGCACTAGATCAACCACACTCACAAGAGCACAGGGCCGGCTGTACTCGCACAGCCGGCCCTATCTTGCGCACCGGCCCACTTGTGCACAGGCCCAACGGTTGACATACATACACACTCCCCCGTCGGATTCAACACCGAAACCACAACTATCCGCTGCCAAGTGAAGGGCACACACCATGAGCACCGTCTACACCCTGACGTTGAACCCCACTGCCTACCAGCTCGAAACACCCGACGGCACCTCAATCAACGCTGAAAACATGGGCCAGATCGAGAAGATCCTGCGCAGCTACCAGCGCAACAACCCGAACGAAACCCTCCACCTGATCATGGACCGCACCGCCGATGCCCCCTGGACCATCAACGAATTCACCGTCACATTCGACGAACAGCACGTCATATTTGAACCAATTTCCACCAAGATCGACCCACAACAACGCCGCCAGGCAGTCACTCTCAGCCTGACCGGATACGCCTTCCCCAACGGTGGAAGCTTCACCACCTTCGACCAAGCCATCAATGCCGGCCACCAGCTCGCCGCCCGCAACACATCGAACGGACACCCACCTACCCTCCATCTTGTTTCGGACTTCCCGGCACTGAATGGGATGACCATCCCGGCCCTTACACTCGGTGAACAGCCAATCCCAACCGTGCAAGGCACCCCTTCCCGGTCCGAAGCCGAGAACGGCCTCAACATGAGCATCAATGGACTCGTCAGCCACAGGCCGGGCAGCAACCCAAACAATCCCCTCACAAACGATGGGCACGCTGCCGAACACAATGAAGAGCACGAACCGTCAACCGACGCCACGGCACCGGAGCCAATCCAACCGCTCTCTACCTTGACGGACTCGGTCGAGGAACAAGGACGCACACCAGCCAAGGCACCAGCCGAGTCAACGCCATTGGCGAGCAACACGCAGGCGAAGAATGCGGCCGCGACCTTCGCCACCCGCATGGAGAACCGCAAAACCGCCGCCGCACCCGCCCGAGAAGGATGGCGCGGCACCATAAACCGCAACTTCAAAACAACACTTGGCCCCGGCACCCACGAGCAAAAACTCCGCAACTACCGAGCCGGCGTCCAGAAATCCTTGAGCGCACACCGAACCCTGGCCATGGCCAACATCAAAGGAGGAGCCGCGAAAAGCACCTCCGTCTACCTGCTCGGCGCAGTCCTGGGACGCTTCCGTGGAGGAAACATCCTCTACTGGGACAACAACGAAAACGCCGGAAACATCGTCGACCGAGCCATCGTCCCGAAAGAACGCGAGGTCAAAGCCGCCGTCGACCTCTACCAAGACATCGACCAATTCGAGAACGCCGAACTATCCCACCTACTAAAACGCTACGTCCTCATGCAAGGAGACAACCGCTTCTACCTGCTGCCCTCCCAGAACGAAGCAGGAACCAAGCAAGTCATCGATGGTGCGGCCTTCGACCGGATGTACGGAATCCTGCGCCGATTCTACGACCTCATGCTCGTCGACACCGGCAACGCCTCCAACTCCGGCCCCTGGGAAGCAAGCATCAAGGCCAGCGATGCAGTCATCATCGCCTCCGCCAACGCCGAAGACGGCTTCCGCGGCTCCCTGAAAACCATCGACGCACTGGAAGGGCAAGGCTACCAAAAGAAACTGGCCAACGCGGTCGTGGTGTTCTCCGAAAAGATCGAACCCCGGTACGCGAAACGACGCACCAAAGAATTCGTGCAAGAACTACGCAGTTATGTCCGCGACGTCGTGGTCATCCCCTTCGACAAAGCACTCATCCACGGAGGAAAAATCGAATTCGAAGCCCTACAACCCAAAACCCAAGAAGCCTACCTCCAAGCGGCCGCAGCCATCGTCACCGGACTACGCTAATGACCACGTCAGTTACCCCAGAGAACTGTGACACTCCCACCGTCGTGTACGGCGGCCAGCCCATACCGCCATTGAGTCGGGGTTTCTGATGCGGCGACTATTCAGCACCCTCGCCACTCTCCTGGCTGCCTGCATCGCCGTGATCCTGGGCCTCGCCGTCGTCGCTGCATTACTCTTTACCACCCGACCAGGTGACAAGGCCGATACCGATGAGGGGCAGCCGGACCTGATCTCCTGCTCCCCCGGAGCCGGAGCCGGAAACATCCCCGAAGAATACCGCGAACTCGTATTCGCGGCTGCACGCACCGCGGAAGTCGACCCGTCCATCATCGCAGCGCAAATCGACTCCGAATCCTCCTGGAATCCCACAGCCGTTTCACCGAAAGGCGCCAAGGGCATCGCACAATTTCTTGATGACACCTGGGCTGAACAGGGCGAAGGCGGCGACGTGATGAACCCCAATGACGCTATCCCTGCCCTCGGCCGGTACATGAAATGGATCAAAACCTACCTCAGCAACAACGGCTTCCGTGAAGCGGACAACATGCTCGAACTCACCCTGGCCGGATACAACGCCGGAATCGGCAACGTCACCCACGCTGGCGGAATCCCCAACAACGCAGAAACCAGGAACTACATCAAAAAAATCCCAGCCCTGGCGCAAACCAAATACAAAGACGCATGCCTGCCCCTGAACCAGGATGACATTGAGTTCGTCCGCTCAAGGAAATGGTCCAGCCCACTACCCGGAGGAAGACTCACCTCCGGGTACGGCCCACGGCCCTGCCCGACCAGGAACTGCAACTACGACACCCTGAACCACCAAGGCATCGACCTCTCCACCGGCGGCGGCGCCAAAGTTCTTGCTCCCGCCGACATGGAAGTGACCTACACCAGCAACAACGACTACTGGGCCAGATGGTACGGCACCTGGATCCTTGGGCAACAGATGGGCGGCGAACAGTTCGTGTTCGAGTTTCACCATTGCGAGCACGGCTCATTGAAAGTAACTGTGGGGCAGAAAGTCAGCGCAGGCACACCACTCTGTATCGAAGGGAACACCGGTAATTCCAGTGGGGCTCATCTGCACTTCCAGATCGGCAAACCCGGCACAGACCCTACCCAACCAACCCGTCGCAACACCCTCGACCCGCGACCCATCCTCATCGCCAAGAAAGTGCTCTAACCGTGGAAACCCACAAATCACTAGTCACATCCCGGATCACCATCACCGTGCTGGCAATCATGGGCCTCATCATGGCCGCTGGTGCAGCCTGGGCACTCTTTGGTGCATTCATCCCAGCGGAGAGCGGCAGCACCGAATCTAAAGCAACCACTGAAATCAGCGAGTTGGCGTTCGATCCCCTGTCCTACGCAATCGACGTATCCGGTGTAGACCGCACCAATCGCAACGCTGTAGCCCAACACTTCACGGAAATCGCCACAACCTGGTACCCAGCCCGCGACCATTCCCGCACCGACGCCGAACTACGCGCCACCGGACTCATGAGCGAAGACAAGGCTCAAACACTGATTCTGCCCGAACGCCCAGCCACCGGAGACGATTGGACTCTCTGGGGCAAACGAAACGGCTACAGCATCCCCAACGTAGACGTCCGAGAGCCCCTACACCGCGCAGAATCCGATAACCCCGACAACGAATTCGTGAACGTAGAAGTCACCGTCACATACCGTTGGAAAGCCAAAGGTTTCGACTCACAGTTCGTCGCCGAAGAACGGGTTTTCTACCTGGCCATGCGCGAAGACCCAGACCTCGGCTGGGAAGTCACAGACTACCTCTACGACGTACTACTCATACCTGGCCATCATCGCTGATCAGGAAGACCGGCTACCGACCACTATCGTCAGTCAGAGCGAGCCTTCGTACTGGGTGCAAGTGTTGCCTGACCTAGAACCCTAGGACTACACCGGGCGGCAAAATGCTACCACGTTAATCGTGGAAGTGTCACCGATGCGCGATGTGGTGAGGCAGTTACCGACCCTTCAGGCATGTTCCCCCTTCATCAATAAGTACACCGCGGCACAAAGTACTTGACCTCAAAACTATCAGTGAACTTTCATGGAGATGGCTAATGGACGGAAAAACGAAGAAAGCGCTTACTCATTGGCCAGGGCATCAGTTTGGGCTTGCTTTCTCGCGCGCTCTTGGAGTCCCGCGGCCAGAAGTACTTCGACGAGTAGTGCGGGACCCTGCATGTCCATGAGCGCGGTGATTGCTTGCTGGTGTCCTTCCCCGGCGGTGTAGATGAGCTCTTCGATGGTTTCAGGCAGGGTGGGGGAAGTATTGAAATCACCTGGGCCGTTCGCGATGGCTTCGCGTTGGATCTGTTCATGGTTTTCCGCGTGGCGCATGATCGATTCAACAGCACTGACCTGGTCCTTGTCACTGATACCGGTGCCTTCGAAGATCTTGTTGATCTGCTCGATCAGCTCCCCGAAGGTGCCGGTGGTTTTCTCCCGGGGTGTCGAAGAACCTGCACCGGTGACGCCTTTCAGGCCGCCGCCTTGTCCCGGGGTCAGGGTCAGCGCCTGGGTTTCTTGTTTCTTCAGCGCGTAGTGGGTGAGGACCACATCTGAGAGGTCCACCCGATTGCCGGTCGCGCTGGTTCGCAGGGCCTTGGACAGCAGTTTGAGATAGATCGCGAGTTTCTCGATGCGGGTGTTGCCGTAGTCGATGATCTGCGAGAAGAAATCGTAGGACTTGTTAAACGCTCCTGCGGTCTTGCGGAAGTCGTCGAGCAGCTCCAACTCCAGGGTATTACCGGTGAAGGTGGCTTGCTTGTACCGGTCGTGGAAGACATCGATGGCCGGCTGCAGATGTGAGTACAGGCCGTTGTGGTTGCGTTGGGCCACCCATTTCTCGGCGAGCAGATCCACGTCGCGGTCGTTGTAGAGCCTGGTCGCGTCCAGTTTCATGATCATGTCGTGGATGAGATCCGGGTTGGACGCTTCCTGGATGGTGGCTTCTCCGTAGTAGTCCTGGAACGCGGCGAGGATGGTTCCGGGATCGTTAACGAAGTCCAGGACGAAGGTTTGGTCCTTGCCGGGGATGACCCGGTTAAGTCGTGAGAGGGTCTGCACGGCGGCGATGCCGGTGAGTTTCTTATCCACGTACATGCCGACCAGCAGGGGCTGGTCGAACCCGGTCTGGAATTTGTTGGCCACCAGCATGATTTGGTATTCGTCGGTGGCGAAGGCCTTGGCCAGTCCGCGGCCCTTGAGCCCGGGATTCATGGTGTGTTCGGTGAACGGGTCCGGCCCGGAAACCGGGTCGGAGACTTCACCCGAGAACGCCACCAGTGCCGCCAGGTCGGTGTCATACCCCTTAGTACGCAGGTAGTCATCGATCGCGATCTTGTAGCGGACGGCTTCCTTACGCGAGGAGGTCACGACCATGGCCTTGGCTCGCCCCGCCAGATGGTGGGCAACGTTCTCACGGAAATGCTCCACGATGATCTGCACCTTTTGGGCAATATTGTAAGGGTGCAGACGCACCCACTGCATCAGCGCCTTCGACCCCTGATCGCGGTCGACCTCCACGCTAGAGGCTTCTTCGTTGGCGTGCGCGATGCGCGCAGCCATCTCATAGGTGGTGTAGTTCTGCAAGACATCAAGGATGAATCCTTCCTCGATGGCCTGCTTCATCGGGTACAGGTCAAAGACCTGAGGTTCACCGTTCTCGTCTTCGCGGCCGAACAGTTCGATCGTTTTGGCCTTGGGTGTGGCGGTAAACGCGAAGAACGAGAGGTTGCCGGTCGCGCCGGCACGGGCCGCCATTTCCGCTGCCAACAGGTCTTCGGTGCTGTAGTCCTCGTCCTCCTCCAGATGCAGGGAGGTGAGGACCTTTTTCAGGGCCTTGGCCGCGTCACCTGCTTGGGAGGAGTGCGCTTCATCGGCGATGATCGCGTACGTGCGGTCTGCGAGTCCTTGGTTGGCGCGGATCTCTTCCATCGCGTGCGGGAAGGTCTGGAGGGTCACGCCGATGATTTGCCGGCCCTTGAGCAGCGCGTCGGCCAGCTGCTTGGATTTGGAGCCTTCGGAGCCATGGGTGATCGGGGCGAAGACACCGGCCACGGTTTCGAGTTGTTCGATGGCTTTTTGCAGCTGCCCGTCAAGCACGGTCCGGTCGCTGATGACGATGACTCCGTCGAAGACCTTGGACCCGTCCTCGCGATGCAGGGCCGCGAGCCGGTAAGCAGTCCAGGCGATGGAATCGGTTTTTCCGGACCCGGCCGAGTGCTGGATGAGGTAGTTGTGTCCGGGGCCTTCGACCAGTGCGGCATCGGCTAGAGCGTTGACGGCCCGCCATTGGTGGTAGCGGGGGAACCGTGTGGCGGTGGTGAAGGATTTCTTGCCGGTGATCGGGTCGGTGTGCTCGGAGAACCGGTAGTGGATGAACTTGCCCAGCACGGTCAGCCACGCGTCCGGGTCGAGCAGTTCCTCCCAGAAGTAGGCGGTGGGTGAGGTGCCTTCATGTTCGGGGTTGCCCGCGCCCTTGTTGTTGCCGGTGTTGAAAGGCAGGAACCGGGTGACGGTTCCTTCGAGTCTGGTGGTCATGTGCACTTCACGGTTGGACACCACGAAGTGCACCAGCGCGCCGCGGCCGAAGGTCAGCAGGGGTTCGTGCTTGGGGTTGCGATCGTGCCGGTATTGGGCGAGTGCTGTTTGTGCGTCCTGAGTGAGGTCGGTTTTCAGTTCGGCGGTGGCCACGGGGATCCCGTTAAGGAAGAACACCAGGTCCAGGGACTTATTGCTGGTGGTGGAGTAGTGCACCTGCCGCATAACGCGTAACCGGTTTTTGCCGTAGCGCTCTTGGGTAACGGGGTTCAGGCTGTCGGCGGGCTTGGATTGAAACATCCGCAACATGGCGGGGGTCACCCCGACAGGCTTCTTCAAGACGTTCAGGGTACCACCACCCTTAACCGGATCGGTACCCATCACCGTGACCAGGCGGTCCAGGATACGGAGTTTGGCCTTGACCAGCATCGTCGGATTTAACCTGGGCTTCAGGACCTTGGCCAGTTCGTCCGGGGCGGTGTCTTCGAGCCACGCGAACACGTCCTCTGGGAAGAGCGCCCGTTCCTTGTCATAGCCCGCATCGGTGGGGGAATAGAGCCACCCGTGGGCGGTGAGGTGCTCACAGATGCTGTTCTCGAACTCGATCTCGTTATGCAACGCCAACAGACTGCTCCTGGGTAGGGGTGGGTTCGGTGGTGAGTCCGCGGACATCAATCTTCCCCGTTACTGCAGCACTGATCACCGCAGCACGGCGTTCCTTGGACAACGCGATTGCCTCACGGGCATCCGTGATCGCCGCGTCAATCTCTGCGGTCTCCCGGTCGAGGTAAGCTGCAATTTCCTGTTGTTCCTTAAGCGGTGGGAGAGGGACTCTAATATTTGAAAGATCCCGGGGGTTAATTCGTGGAGTCCGCACGGTTCCTTGCTCCTCGGAACCGATTCCTCTAAGTCTGCTTGACATTTCAGCGATAAATCGGTGGGACTTCATGAGGTAGCTGAGATAACTGCTGTTTGCATTCTTGCGGATGCGCATGACCATGTAATCGGGACTGACTACTCCATGGTTTTTTGATTCGCCAAGGCCGCCTTGGAAAGCCCTCATGCGGTTCAAGACAATATCGCCCGGCATGACGATCTTGTAGTTTTTAAGGGTCTCCGACTTCGGTTCTTTATCGTGCAGCTCGCTCCATGGCAATACACCGGAATGAATTGAAACTGACAAGAGTTCTGCTGGACTTGCGCTTTCTACTCGATCATCAGATTCAGAAAAAGCTTGTCCAACACGTACGAGCGGCGCGTGGTTCGAGTCGTCGGGTGACGTCTTATAAGGAAACGTTTTAGCGCTGATGGTTGCTGTACGGCGCTCTTCCAGCAACGTGATGAGTTCTTCCTGGTCCGCGATGAAAGCATCAATCTCAGAAGTCTCGCGGTCGAGGTAGTCAGCGATGGAGTGTTGTTCATTTTGCTCGGGTACTGGAAGTTTCACATTGACGAGGTCTGTTGCATTGATGGCTGGGTAACTAATACCGACGGAGCGTGCAATGATCTCGCCGATGGAATGTTCTGCGAGCAACCCATACGCCAAGAACCGAGCGTCGCAATTCCTGGGTCGTAATACAGCGAATCCCGTGGAAGCAATCGTGTTGCAGGGGATGGAACGCGCGCCTGCAATAGCACGGAGATAGGTGCGCACAGTCGATACCAAAACATCGCCTTCGCGAACTACACGTCGAGCCCTCGAAGCTGCATTGGCAAACTTGATTGGTTCACTGAATGTGATTCCCTCGGTGTGACTCACATCGGAAATCTCAACGTAGTGAAACTGGTAGTCAGGGTCGGTAGTTTCGGGGAGAACTTCGTCGTTGAAAGAGCAAAGAACCTTGATCGCGGCTATGCGCCAGCCGACAGGTATCTCTCCCAACCATTTGACTCCGCTTTCCTTGTATTCGGGGTAGGGCTCCATGCTCATGCCTTGACCTGTTCGAGGCGTGAGCGGATGCGGCCGAGAACTGCGTCGAGGTCCGCGTCGATCTCTTCCAGGGGACGCGGTGGGACGTACCGGTAGAAGTGGCGGGTGAAGGGGATTTCGCAGCCTTCCTTGGTTTTGTCTTCGTCGATCCAGGCATCGGGGACGAAGGGCTTCACTTCGCGTTGGACATAGGCGTGGATGTCTTCAGTCCAGGGGACGTTTTCGGTGTCGCGCAGGTCGGAATCCGGCTCGATCTTGCCTTTGGCCCCGGTGCACACATCGGCGGTGTCATCGCGTTCGGACAGCCCTGCAACGAGTGTCTTAAACTGGGGTGCACTCAATTCGACGCCGTCGATCTTGAGCTGGTTCTTCAGCATCTTCGTGAATTCGTCGCGGTTCTTCCACAGCACGGTGGCGTCCATGGACTCCAGTGCGGTACGCAGGCTGGCCATAGCTTCTGGCGCGAGCTTGCCGAAGGCCTTGGCAGCCATGGCTGCCTCTACGCGGTCGGGTGTGGTGGCGAAGTTCAGCTTGAGCGGGCGTTCGATAGTGATGGTGCGGTAGAAGAAGTCCGTGGTGTCGAAGATCTTCGACTGGTCGGTTTCCGCGAAGTCTCCGTAGAGTTTCACGATCGCTTGGATGTCTTCCGGGCCCAGTTCGTTGCGCTTTGAGCCCAGGCCCTTGCGCATCTTGCGGCACAGCTTGGACCCATCGACGAGTTGCACCTTGTTGCGGCGCTCCGGGGACTTTTCCTTCGAGAGCACCCAGATGTAGGTGCTGATGCCGGTGTTGTAGAACATGTCGGTCGGTAGGGCGATGATAGCTTCCAGATAGTCGCGTTCCATGATCCATTTGCGGATATTGGATTCGCCGGAGCCCGCGCCACCGGTGAACAGCGGGGAGCCATTCAGGACGATGGCGGCACGGCCTCCGGTGGAGCCCTGGGCCGGTTCGCGCATCTTGGAAATTAGGTGAAGTAGGAAGAGCATGGAGCCGTCGGAGACGCGGGGTAGGCCCGGGCCGAAGCGGCCGGCGAAGCCCTTTTCCGCGTGTTCTTCGCGGACGGCTTTTTCCTGCTTCTTCCAGTCCACACCGAAGGGCGGATTGGAGAGGCAGTAGTTGAACGTCGCGCCCGCGTGGCCGTCATTGACAAGTGTGTCGTCGTGCACGATGGCGTCGACCGATTGTCCCTTGATGACCATGTCTGCCTTGCAGATCGCGTAGGACTGAGGGTTCAGCTCTTGACCAGCGAGTGTCAGGCGCGCTCGGGGATTCATGTCCATGAGGCGGTCTTCGGCGACGGAGAGCATGCCGCCGGTGCCTGCGGTGGGGTCGTAAACCGACCTAACGATATCCCCATCACGCAGAGCGTGGTCATCTTCAATAAATAGAAGATCAACCATGAGTTCGATGACTTCGCGGGGGGTGAAGTGTTCGCCGGCGGTTTCGTTGGATGCTTCGGCGAATTTGCGGATGAGCTCTTCGAAGATGTGGCCCATTTGGTCGTTGGTGACCTTGTGAGGATGCAGGTTGACTTCGGCGAAGCGTTGAAGGACCAGAAGCAGCAGGTTGGCTTCTTCTAGTTCTTCGATGCGGTCTTCGATCTTGTATTTGGTGAAGATGTCGCGCACGTTCTCGGAGAACGCGTTGATGTAGGAGAGGAGGTTTTCGCGGAGATTATCCGCGTCTCCGATGAGGGTGCCCAGGTCGTAGCGGCTGGTGTTGTAGAACGAGTGCTGATGACCTGCCCTGGTCTTAAGCAGTACCGGGCGGAGGGGAAGTCCCTTGGCTTCTGCTTCCGCAACAACTTCTAGGACTTGCGGTTTGGTTTCGGCGAGGACTGCGTCGAGGCGGCGCAACACGGTGAAGGGAAGAATGAAGTCCCCGTACTGGTGTGCCTTGAAATTGCCGCGGAGGAGATCTGCGATGCCCCAGATGAAGGACGCGTGCTTGCTCATGAGAATCTGCCTTTTTCAACTACCTGTTTGACTGCAGTGGCGCTGGTCAATATCAATGTTTCACTTAAGGATTCTGCCACTTCCCACTGTTGCTTTGCTTCTCGGTGACTTCGACAGGCTGCGGAGTCGGTCGTAGCGATGTATTCGTGCCATGTGTCAAAGTAAGCGCCGAAAGCCTGACGCCGAGTTATGGCCCCGCCAGTTCCTTGATCCTTCGATACAGCGTTGCCCGGGACATGCCCAGATCCTTGGCAACCTGTGTTGCCGGTTCACCACCCTGGACCAGCTTGGCGGCAGTGCGGATTTGGGAGTCGGTGAAGGTGGGTCGCCGGCCGCCGAGGTCGCCGCCGGTGGTCCGGCGTTTGGTGACGGAGTCGGTGATCCGTTCGCGTTTGATTTCCAGCTCCATTTGGGCCAGTGCGGCCATGACGGTGAAGACCATGGCACCCATGGGGGTTTTGGTGTCCACGTCGCCGCCGCCGAGGTTCAACACACGCAACCCGATGTTGCGTTCTCGGAGGTCTTCGGCCAGGTCGAGCATCTTCTGGGTGGACCGGCCGAGCCGGTCCAGGGTGGTGATCACCAACGTGTCGCCAGCGTGGAGCGCGTGGAGCGCGTTGGCCAGCCCCGGCCTGGTGGCCAGTGCGCCGGAGAGTCCGTGGTCGATATAGAGGTCATCGCGGCGCACGCCGGCCGCGAGCAGGTCCTGGACCTGCCGGTCGGTGTCCTGGACTTTGGTGGATACGCGGGCGTATCCGATCAGCTTGGTCATGGATCCTCGAAAAGTGTCTCGCAACTCAGGTTGTTGACACGATTCTATGACATTACTTGCGAGACATGGTTATGAGAATCCAAAAGTATTGATATTTCAACGATTCCGATTCGGCGAGAAGGGCTCTGATGAGACGTCTTGCAACCCATGAGTTGCAAGACATCCCAAAGTCAGTTCCAACGATATCAAGAGAGCTCAGAAAGACGCTGATAAGCACTGAGCCCTATAGATGGGTGACCTGGCCACTCTATGGGTGTCCAGTCCAAGGAGTCTTTGTTGGATGAGACAAATGTTCATGTTGAGAGTTTGAGAAGTCTTCTAAGGACCCACACAATCCTGCATAAAGCGCTTAGTGACGCAAACCCGAACCACAGGACTAGTAGTTCCAAGACCCAATTTGAGGTCGAGTGCGCGACGCCTTGAAAGACAAACCCTATGAATGCTGAGATGAACGTTAATGCCAATTTTGGTAGAGCTGCGAGGAAGACTCCTCCGACTCTGATCTTGTCTTCTTTAGGTAAGAGACGATCTAGAGTATTCAACGGCGTCTTCACGAGATTGATCATGATGCTGACGGATGTGAGAGTTAGCCCTGCAGTAGTTCCTGACAGCGTTGCTAGGGTTTGGAAGATAGTCTTCTTGGAATCACGATCCACCTCGTGGAAATAAAGCGGGACGTAGCCGAAATGAGCAGCAAGAGCCCAGATCAGCAAAGGTAAAAGAACGAGATTGTCCAATGCTGGATAACGGACCCAGCTGTAGATTCTGCCGACTAGCCAGGAAGGTTTTCCATATACAGGTGAGGAGTCGTCAGAAGAATTCATGTCAGGACCTTGACGTGCGTGGGTTGAAGTCTCCGAGCGTCACTGATGCAGAGTTGGTGGGTGGCACAGTGCGCTCCAAAAATTCGCGAGACTTGTCTGCGGCAGAGGACAGAACTTGCTTTGCATACTCAACGGCCTTTTCTGGGTCATTGATCCTCTCTGAATCCACTTCGACTCGTTCGACAAATTTATCGTTGATTAGATCGATGAATTGCGGCTGTCCGTTGTGCACTCCTGAAACTCTCGCCGTTTTGAGAACACCAATGCCTGTTGCCTCGCGAAGATGGCTCACCAGTTCCTTGAGCCGATTGCTGAAGGATTCTTTGTAGCTGGCACCACCGCTTCTACCAACCGATAAGCCAATGCGGATTACGCCTTCGTGGGTCAGCGTGCTCGCGCCATCTAAGGCTTGGACCCAGTCCCCACCAATTAGATCTCGATCAATATTTTCGGCGGGGATAGCTAGCTCAATTTGAGTCAGCCTCATTTCCTGGAGGATACGATCCATATCGTGTCTGAGCACTGGCTGGAGCGAAACTGAAGTCGCGAACTTGATCTGGAGGTATTCGGAGAGTCTTTGCGCGTGCGGCCCGTGGCCCCCCACGAGAACGGCAACGACATTATTCGGGAGGAATGAAAAATAGGTCGGTTCCAACAGCCCTTCATCGGAGCCTAGCGGAATTCTTGATCTTTGGCCTTGCGAGTTTCCAACGCTTGGAAAGTTTTCACGACGGACCTTGTCCAGCAAGACCGTTGGTAGTGGTCGATTTCCACCTGCATGGGCCAAGACCATCATTCCGTTCCGGCATTCGAGATGTCTATCCATTCCCCGGTTTTCTGCCTGCTCTAGTAACGTTACTAGAGCATTGGCAGGGAAGGTTCCTGGTAGTTCTTCGCCTGCGCCGTTTACGATGCGCCAAAACTGTACATTGCGGTTCAAAGGTCCCCCATGGGTCTTGCACTAATTGCTCGAAGCTTTCGTCGCCAGCGAATACTGGGCCTACATGGAGATTATCCGAGTTGCCGGTGTACCTGGTAACGGACCCTGTGCTCCCTTAGCGTCGGATTTTTACCAAGGGCCCAAAGCGACTTTTTGAGAAGGCGCGAATCAGTCGAATCTTGATTCTGTGCCGGGATCTGGGGTCACGCAACTGCCAGGTGCTGCTTCGGCAGAGGCCCCACTCCCAATGGCCTATTTCCGTGGCAGGCGCAGCCGTCAGGTTGAGGTGTAACCCCGGCATCAGGAAGTTGGCGAACGGCTGTCTGGTTTGGATCTCATTATGGTTCTACTTTCGGTCTATGTGCAGGGGCACTGAGGCAAACGGGGCATGTGCGGGTACCAGAGACGATATAGATAAACAGACTCTATTCCATCCGCCAGTCCGGGGATTGGATAAGAATTTGATACCCCAAATAAGCACGCCTACTGTCTAGAATTTGGGAGATCGGATTGCTTGGCGTGATTTATTCTTAGCTGCTTCAAAAAGTTGTTCCACATCGTCCATTGTTTGTTGAAGTACGCTGCCTTTAATCATTCCGTCGAGACTCATTAGGTATTCATATACACGATGATGGATAGCTTCAAAGGCTTCTCCTAGATCATCAGATGCGACGATGGACAGTTCTAAGTTGCGTTCTTGTAAAGTATCAAGAGCCTTGACGATGCCTGTGAAGGCCTCGGCTCCCCGCTGGTCTGATTCCGCGGCTTCCTCCACGTCGATTTCTTCCCAGTCACCTTCTTCGCCACCGGCGGGTCGGGTTCGACCCCCGCCACGCGGCGCATGGATACCAAATTCGGTCAAGGATTCCGTTAGTTTTCTGCATGCGGTCAAGCTATCGAAAGTGGCGCTCATTAGGCGATCGCGAAGATCTTTGTGAAGCTCGCGTTTGTGGGACAACTGGGAGGTTAGCCAGATGCCAGCAATGACGCTAAGTACTGGAAGAACTGTTTTCCAGAACTCACTGTCACTGATAACCGCCGCAAGTGTTTTCCAGACGGGCATGAGATCGATATTGATGAGGGGGTTTGGAGACACAAACTTAATGTTCTGGAATAGGAACGCCCCAGCAATGACTGAGACCGCGACTATGAACGTCAGTCGAATTTTGGGATGAAGGGATAGCCAATTTCTCATTATCAAAACCTATCTTAGAAGAGGTTTTTCATTCAGCGGATCAGCGGGCTGAGGCGGGGTAAGGCCTAGTTCCAAGAGTCCTTTTGAGTAGTTAAGGCGCTATGGATCACTCAACTTTCCAAACCACCGTCCTCCACCTAGAGTCCTTTAATTTGGTATTGTGCGCCAACTTGCTACTGAAAGGAAGCGGGGTTCCAGGTAACGCCTCTTTGACTGCGATAGGAACAGCCCAAGGCACAGGATTGTAGTATCGCAAGCTTGCGTGTCCCTTGTTTTCGGGCTTCTGAAGGGGTCGCATCCTGCGTTGGATGTTGCCGTCCTGCCAAACGGCTGGCATGGTTTTCATCATGAGGTCCATATTTGCGGTGGAACCAGCCAAGACGAGCAAGCATTCTATTGTGGGCGAGTGCTCCTTCACGAAGGCGAGCCGATAGAGGTCCCGAAGAATGTTGTCCCATGTGCAATGGCTTGATCCCGCCCATTTCGCTTCGAGACATGTTCTTCCCTCTTTGGTTTCGCGATGTTCTACATAGAAATCGACCTCGCGAGGTCGCCCCGCTCGCCTTGGGGGTTTGTTGAGGGCCGGGTGAGCGTACCCTCCGTACTGCTTGAAAATTGCAGGGTCGATAATAGCTGTGACTATCTCGTTGATTACGCCGTGAAGGTGATATTCACCGAAACCATGCCCCCGTTCGCAGGCGAAGTCATACTCCAGCCGGGCAGTGATTCCATCTCGCAGACGTTTTCCCATATCATTTCGCACGCAGTAAGCGTAGACCAAGCCGAGGTACAGGGTCGAAATAGCCGCTCAAACGACCTACCTGTGTAGGGGCCACTGAAATAAATCTCGCGTGTCCTATAAAAGGCTTCTCGTGCAGACAGCTTGGTGAAGTGTTGAGAATATGGCCGGTAGCGCTGAGGATATCGGAAGCTGAAAGGTTGTCCTGAAGCTTATGATCTGGACCTCGAAAATAGGACTAGCTAAATAATAATCCCACTTCAGACTGCAGTGCATCCCTAGGGTTGATCGGGCGGCGTATAGACCGACTTGGGGAGAGCCAGCCAGAGAGGACCGGCGGGAGCGTGGGGGAGCTGGTCCAAAGCTTATCGTGTCCGGGCCGTGATTCCAGTGCGCCAGAGACGGTATCTGTGAAGTTGCGATAGCAGTTGGCTTTAGTCAGCGTGTCGTGGAGATTCTGGCATATCCGAGGAGATGTCCCACGGGCTTAGATGTATCAATACTCGTGCGAACGATGGTGGATCGAAACATAGATTTTGGCACTAAGTATTGCGACGATTCCGAGGAAAAATCTGTTGAGTTCTCAACTGTCTAGGATTTTTAGCCAAGCTGACAGATCAGCGTGTCAGAAACGACCGTTTTTGAACGTCGTTTCACTGGGCTTTCGATGAACTCGTCCTTCATCGCGGATCTTTCTACGAAGCTAGGCGAATCGAGCACTTGGTAGTGAATCTTGCAGGCTCACTTGCTTTGTAGCGAGCCTCGGCGCTGGCTGCCCTTGAGGGAGGGGCGTTGCAAAGACTCTCTTTTCCTGTAAGGCTTTGATGGTGACCTCATTCGGCCAAAGTGCACCCGTTCGTTACGAGGAAGCAACAAAGCTTCCCCTCGCCAAGTTGCAGGAGGCCCGCAAGACGCTACGCGAGTTCTTTGATGCCTGGGACGGCTACTGCCGCAGGGCCGAAGTCGGTTTCGAGCCGAGCATGTCTGAGATGGGCGTGCTCACGTGGGTTGCCCGTATTCGACCGTCGGTTCGTGATACGGACATGGAGCGGAAGTTGCGCTACGTTGTCAATGATGTGCGCACGGCATTGGACAATTTGGTGCATGAGATCGGCATGCATGTGGGCGCGGATGAGAAAGTTCTATTCAATAACGCCTTTCCGGTCGTTGCAGAAACGGATTCTTGGAGAAAGGCGGTGAAAGACCGCCTTTCCCAGCTACCTCAGCCTGTCGTCGATCGAATACGTGATGTCCAGCCGTTTGCCCGGCCGCGACGCGGACCATTTCCGAAGCATCCCCTAGCATTATTGTCTGATCTCGATAATGCCAACAAACACCGGGACAGCTTCCAGGTGGGATTGGTTCCGAACCCCGGCCAGATTCGTCAGCTGAGCAGTATCAGCTTTCAACTCCCCGTGGAACTAGCAGCAACGATCACTGCGATGCAACATTCAGAAGAGCAGGTTGACGAGATGATCAAATTTCTTCCTGGACTCGGCCCAGTGCACGACGGTGATCCTGTGTTTGAGATTCGCCTGCCCAATGGCATATCGCCTCCGACCCTCGAAATCAGTCCGCTCGATCTGCCACTCTCGCTCGCGGCGGTGTACGACCAAGAAAGAAGCGGACACTTCCCCATTCGCCCAGTGATCATAGACGCGTACGAATACGTCAGAGACACCGTGCTCTATGTCGCTGGACTAGACACCAAACCGCCCAGGCCTGCCGAGCTGGCTCAAGAGGCGATTAACTGGCCCCGATAAGCGCGATGCTGGAGTTAGTGGACTTGGCGTACGTGACTTCTAAACGGTGATGTTCATCCTCTTTGCTGTCGGAGCAATTCCGACATCCGATCACGAAGGTGCGGTGACGACCGGGCCAGCATGAATCAGCCCTCATCAGTCCCTCTGTTTGAGGTCGTTTACCCGGCTCGAGATAGTTGTCCGCAGGGTGCTTCGTTTGTAGGACGGTTCGTGTCTCAAAAACCAAGGTTTTTGAGACGCCTGAAACAGATCCCGTTACCCCCGTTACCTTTTTAGTAGCCCCGAAATCAGGTAAGACTTGGGGTAGTTGGCCTGTAAGTCCCGGCATGGTTCTTTCCCCCAGTCACCCATGATCCGGGGGGTGCCCCTATGTTAAAAGTCAAGCGTTTTTCGGTACCGGTACGTTATAGAGTGAACCATCTCGGATCATGGCGAACAGTACGGTGAGTCGTCGGTGAGCCAGCGCGATCAAGGCCTGGTTATGACGCTTGCCCTGGGCGCGTTTCCGGTCGTAGTAGTCACGACTGGTCGGGTCGAAGCGGATGGACGCGAACGCTGAAAGGAACAACGCTCGTTTCAGGCGTTTGTTCCCTGAATGGCTGACTCGTTCGGATTTGATCGATGTCCCGGACTGCCTCGTTGTCGGCGCCAGCCCCGCGTAGGAAGACAGTGCTGCGGAGCTGGTGAAGGTTTTGCCGGAGATCTCGGCGATGATGATCGCGGCGGTCCTGACGGCGACCCCTGGCATGGATGTCAGGACCGGGTAAAGAGGGTGGGCCTCCACCATGGCTTCTAAATGGGCGGCCACGTCAGCCCGTTGGGCATGCAAGGAAATCAGTTGCCGGGCCAGGTGTGGAATGACCAGCCCGGCCGCGTCGGTGCCGACCACGGTCACTGTTTGCTCATCGAGCGCTTCCATGATTGCCTCGGCCCAGGCAGTGTGCCGGCGGGCATGGTGCTTCTTGAGCTTCGCATCAATCCGCGCTTTACCAGTGTGCCTCAGTGCGGCTGGCGTGGGCCATGCGGCTAGGACTTCCAAGATCGCGTTGTAGTCCAGCTTGGCACCCAGCAGGCGTTCAAGTGGTGGGTGGATCTGGGTGAACAGGCCGCGGATGCGGTTGCTGGTCTGGGTGATTCGCCGGGCCAGGTCTAGGTCAAAGCCGGTGAGCATTCCCAGCGCTGCTTCTTCCTCGTCAGAGAGCTGAAGGCTGCGTAGGGTGTGCGGCATGGTGCGGGCCGCGTCAGCAATGATGAAGGCATCCTTCTCATCAGTTTTCGCGGTTCCGGGGTACATGTCTGCGATGCGGCGCATGGTCAGACCCGGCAGGTAGGCGACCTGGAGGCCTAGATGCTGGGCGACAGCGACCGCTAGGGCACCGATGGTGGCCGGCTGGTCCACGACCACCAGCACCGTGCCTTTGGCGCTGAGGTTCTGGTAGACCGTGGTGAGTTTGGCTTCGTCGTTGGGCAGGGCCTTGTTCCAGATTTTGGTTCCGTCTTGGGTGACGGCGCAGGCCCAGTGCTCGGTTTTCCCGACGTTCAGGCCGAGGAAGATCTCAACATCCGTGCTGATCATGACTAGTGCTCCTTTGAACTAGTTCCTCTTTCAAAGGTCGACCAACCGTCGGTAGCAAAGTCTTACATCCACGTTATGACAGGCGTCCATTTCCTGGCGCCGCGCCCCTAATTAGCAATCACCTTGCTGCCATCCCAGCCTCGGTGGCAACACCCCCCGGATCATTGGTTAGACAGGGGCAAGACACCATGCCGAGGCTGGTCGGCCGACAGTCCCTATGATCCTCTTATTTGGGACTATCAAAAAGATAACGGGTGTTGCCACCGGGACTCGATAGGCGCCAAGGATATCGCTAATGGGGACCGGACCAGCACCAGCCAACACGGTGCAGGTCAGCCGTAACGTGGATGCCGAGCCTTGCCGCCGAGGAACAAGCCAGCACCGAACTGAACACTATGAATTCTGGGAGGTTTGCGTTGATCACTGACCACGAACAAGTCGATATCTTCATAGGTAGTGACGTCGGCAAGAGCAATCACCACGCGGTCGCCATCGACCGCAAGGGCAAGAAGTTCCTGGACCGGGCCCTGCCCCAAGACGAAGCGAAGATCCGGGCCATCATCCAGGCCGTCAAAGGCAAAGGCACCGTCCTACTGGACGTGGACCAGCCCTCCACCATCGGTGCCCTGCCGGTGGCCGTGGCCCGCACCGAGGGCACACAGGTCGGTTACCTGCCGGGCCTGGCCATGCGCCGCATCGCGGACCTGCACCCCGGCGAGGCCAAGACCGATGACCGTGACGCGGCGATCATCGCCGAAGCAGCCAGGACCCTGCCCCACACCCTGCGTTCCATCGTCCTGGCCGACGAGCAAGCCGCCGAACTGTCCATGCTCTGCGGCTTCGATGACGACCTGGCCAAGCAAGCCACAGCCACCTCGAACCGTATCCGGGGCCTGCTCACCCAGATCCACCCGGCCCTTGAACGCGCCATCGGTGAGCACCTGGACCATCCCGCCATGGCGGAGCTGCTGATCAAGTACCCCTCGCCGCAACAGATCCGCAAGGCCGGACAGGCCCGGGTCGCCACCCTGCTGAGCAAGCACGCGCCCCGGGCGGGCCAGCGCTGGGCCGCGGCCATCTTCACCGCACTGGGCGAGCAAAGCGTGGTGGTTTCGGGTACCGGTGCCGCCGGGATCGTGCTGGGACAACTGGCCGCGATGCTCAAACAGCTACGCACCGCCAGGAACGAGCTGCTAACCCAGGTCGAAGACCTCGTGGAGGCCCACCCTCTTCACCAGGTCCTGACCTCCATGCCGGCCGTGGGTGCCAGGACCGCAGCACGAATCATCACCGAAGTAGCCGGCAAGGAATTCCACAGCTCGGGGCATCTGGCCTCCTACGCCGGGCTCGCGCCGGTCACCTGGCGTTCGGGAACCTCGATCCGCGGCGATCATCCTTCCAGGAAGGGCAATAAGAACCTAAAACGGGCTTTCTTCCTCTCCGCGTTCGCGGCGTTGAAGGACCCGCTTTCCCGGGCCTACTACGACAAGAAACGCGCCGAGGGTAAGAAGCACAACCAGGCGCTCATCGCCCTGGCTAGGCGCCGCTGCGACGTGCTGTTCGCGATGCTCCGCGACGGCACGTTCTACGAGGCACCCTCCCCGAAAACCACCTAACCAACCACCCCAGCCCGTCGACGGCAACAAGCCGCCGACCAGCTAACCCTGCCCAAAAACCGGTCCAGAACCACTTGGAATAAATTTCGACCGAATCCTTGACTTAAAACATAGGAACACCCCCCAAAAAAATACGTGTTCAACTATCCGGCATTGTCATGTGCTCTACTACCAGGTACGTGCGTTGCCCGCAGACGGTTCAGGGCTCATCTCTGTCCGTAAGGAATCCCTCAGGCTCACCACTTTCGGCAACGTCGGAGGGTGGCGGGCTAACTCGGCCGGCAGCAAACTTGCGTCGGTTCGCCCAGCTCAGATCACGTGGATCAACTTGTTGAACTGGTTCGTGGTACCAAGGGTCATCTCCAGGCGGTGCGATTTGGTTGAACGTCTCCTGCTCGAAATCTGGCGAGAGTTGGGAGTCAGACTGGGCACCGGTAATGGTTCGAGCTGATACCAGTCTCGAGGCAAGAAGCGATAAATCCGCTTCTTTCGATTCAATAAGTTTACTTACCCCGGTTCGAAGCTTTTCCGCTTGGTGGCGAAGTACGAAGTGCACCTGATAACCGATCCCAGATCGAGTCTCCGCGTCGTCACCTTGCTTGAGGTGTTCCAGGAAGTCCGCAACAGCATCATCGACCAGCATCCCTGTCATTTTGTCATACCAAGAGGGTTTCTCCGAAGAGTGAATCTCGTCGAGTCTGTACTCTAATAAACTCCATGCTCGGATGCGCAGATACGGGCTGTTAAAATTCCGGAGGATGACCCAAATCCTCTCCGCGGGTGTCTCTTTGTCGATTTCAACGAGCACGTTAGCAATCCAGTTGAGAAGCTGGTCTTGGTCACTAAGAAACCCATTATCGGCCGTCGAAAGCTCGTCCGCAATCGGGGCGAGAACTTCAGTTAATTGGATACGCTGCGCATCCGTAGTTGGTTGGTTTGCTGGGTCGAGGCATTTGCTTAGCACCAGGCTCCGGATTTCGTCTGGTTGTCCGATAAGGAGATCCTTCAACGGAGCGGCATCTCCATCGCTCGCTGAAGTGACCGCCGCCTCAACCTTCCGATCGCTGACATCATGACCGAGGATACCCATCGCGAAATACCGGTCGAAGTATTCCTCGTGCTGGACACTTTGTCGCCTGCGGCTCCCATAAGTCGAGATCGTTCCCTCCTTCGCGATCTTTGGAAACAGTGAGACCAGCAATTTCCGGGCGCTTTGACGGTGCTCATCGGGCACGACCTTGAGTAATGGCTCCACATTAAACCGTTCATATTTCCGTGAATTGCCATCCCACTGCATTACACCGGTGTGGCCCAGGATGAGTTCCTTTCTATACCGGGGGATTGAGTTGAAGAGGGACGGGAAACTGACTCTGATAAGAGTAAGCAGCTGGACGTCCTCATCGTCGACCTCCTCTGGAGGCAGCAGCGGGATGTGATGCCGCAATTGAGCGATATACCGGTCAATGGCCCGCGGGGTCGTCAATAGATCCGTATAAGAGTCGATTAGTCCGCTGCGACGGTAGCCAGACGAACCGTCGTTAGCGGTTTCACGAGAGATGCCCTTAAATCCATTATCCAGTCGCGATATTTGTTGGTGCCGCAACAACGGCGGCACGAATAATGGGTACTGGACAATTTTTTCCATGAATCTTTCGGCCGACCCATCATGCGGATTGACTGCATTTGAGGCCATGCTTCGGTACAGGGTTTCGTCGTCATAAGCGAGCAGGTACTGAACCCCGTCGAACCTTCCTAGCAGCCGAACTACTTTCAAAAGAGCCAGTAACTCATCCCCATGAAGCCGATCAATATCATCGACCACCACCAGGATCGGCATGTTAAGATTCTTCAGTTCCTTTGAAGCCTTGCTAAATGCAGCCTGCCACGAAGGCAACTTAGCTAACGCGTCGCCTGCTAGCCGAACGCCTTCGGCGGCTGCGCTACCCGCATACGGAATGAGGTTCGCTGCGGGTGCAGCGACCGACGCTGTTACAGCAAGCGCCCGTCGCACCTGCCGGCTCTTCTTCTTGGGGAGTACCTCGGCAATGGACGAGTGGAACTCGCCCAATAACCCCACCACATCACTTGTGGCCCAAGGAGTAAACCTGGCTATTCTCCACTCGCTGTGCTTCTTCTGGAGTTCTTCTATGATCATGTTCACCAGTGACGTCTTGCCGCTACCCCAAGGTCCGCTGAGTCCGAAGACTGCGCTGGATTCGAACGAGTGAGTGGAATGAATAAGCTCCGCGGCCCGCTGTGCGTACGGCAGGCGTCCGAGAGTGTCACCCCGACTATCGCGGAGCGCTTCATCTGTCCAGGTGGTGTTCGCCATGCATCAATCATCCTCTAACATCACGTCATGTACCTCGTCGGGGTAATAGGCGCCGCGTTCATTCCCTCACCAGCTGCGTGCTGCACCCGCCAGGACCTCTACTGGCACCAACTCGTACTCGCCAACAATCTACTGTCCAGAGAAACACGTTCCCGCGGTAGCCCCCACCTCCCCAACTCACGAAAATAGCCATCACACCTCTGGCACCGAGGTGCACTACCCGAACGCTGCGCGTTCGCCTCGACATACACAGTTGCCAGTCTCTGCCGATACACGGGTATGGAAACCGTACACCGTTGCCAGGCCTGCAACACACTGTTCCCCGACGGAACGAGCAAGCGCCGCAAGTACTGCAACGACGCCTGCCGGATGCGCCGGGCCCGCACCCAGCAACGAACCACCAAAACCGGCCCCAACAGCACAGACCAGCTCGCCATCCAGAACACCGCGCTTCGTCAACAGGTCTCACGGCTTCAGGCCGAGCTGGCCAAAGTCCATGACCGGGCCATGGGCTACCGCCGAGAAACCCACACCCTACGCCGCGAAACAGACACCATCCTTGACGTCCGCCGGCAATCCCTGCTGCACTTCCACACCCAGCATCAGCAGCTGCGCGCGACCTATCGGCAGGCCCACCTGCTGATCACCAGGCTCGGACAACACCTCGCCCACCTGAGCGGCACAACTCCCCCAGTGACGACAGCCTGGCACGTCACCGAGCACGCGCCAGGTGACATGCTGCGGCGTCCCCTGCCCAGCGACAAGGACAACGCCGCGACACTGACCCATCTTGTCGCGGACACTATGACACAGCTCGACGAGGTGATCGGCTTGTCGCACCACCAGTCCCGCACCCGACGCAACACCCCACCCGGCGGGATGACAACCGGTCCGGCAACACCGACACCCGACAGCGACGTGACCACCCCGCACCCCGAGGCCGAGCAGCTACGCTCCGATCTGGACACCGCCCGGGCGGTCATCGCCAAGCAGCGAGAACAGATGCTCCTGGCCAAGAACGCTCACTCCACACTGCGCGAACACTACGCCCACCAGCGGCAACTGATCGAGCAGCTGATCACCGACCGGGAGCACACCAAGATCATCATCCGGCAATGGCTGATCCTGGCCCGCGAACTCTACCGCCGCACCAGTGGGCGACCGACCGAAAAGCATCACCAAACCATCATCGCCACCTGGCAACAATACGAAACCTGGGCGAAAGCAGGCACCGGATCATGACCGTCAGCATCTCCAAGATGAGCATCGACTACTACCTGACCACCGCCGCCGGCGGCGACGGTGCCGTGATCGGCAACGCCAGGGACCTGACCAGCTACTACACTGAGTCCGAAGACCCACCCGGAACCTGGTTCGGCACCGGGCTCACCGGAACCGGCATCACCCACGGCCAGCAAGTAGAGAAGTGGGCGGCGAAGAAACTCTACGAAGACATGACCGACCCCTACACCGGCAAGAAACTCGGACGACCACCCATCAAGGAACAAAAGACACCGGAAGGCGCGAAAACCCCGAAAGGTGAACTGGCCAAGAACACCCGCAAACCTGTTCACGGATTCGACCTGACCTTCAGCGCCCCCAAATCAGTGTCCACACTGTGGGCCATGGCCGACCCCGAACTCCAGGCACGCATCCACCAAGCCCACAAGGACGCGATCGCAGAAACCCTCACCTGGGCCGAGAAAAACGTCATCCAAACCAGAGCCGGACACGGCGGCGTCGCCCACGTTCCGGTGACGGGCATCGTCGGCAGCCTGTTTGACCATTCCGACTCCCGGGAAGGCGACCCGCAACTGCACAGCCACGCGGTCATCCACAACCGGGTCCAAAGAACCAGTGACGGGCAATGGACCACCATCGACTCCTACACCCTCTACCGGCACGTGGTCGCGATCTCGGAACGCTACAACTCGTTACTCTATGATCGGCTGTTCCAAACCGCAGGGGCGTTAGCCGAAGTCCGCGACGATCACCTGAACCTCACCGCTGACATGCTCACCCAAGCCATCGACCAACACGACCACGACACCGCTTCGGCGCAGTACGAGCCCTACAACGCGCGGGTCGAACTGGTAGGCATCCCCGACGAACTCATCGAAGAATTCTCCACCCGCTCACGCCTGATCGAGCACCGCACCAACGAACTGGTGGCCCAATGGTCCGGAACCACCGGGCAGGACACCCCGCCACGTCATGTCCTGCTGCGCCTACGACAACAAGCCACCCTGGAAACCAGGACCCCCAAAGACACCAGCCGCCCCCTGTCGTTGACGGACAAGATGACCGGGTGGCGTGACCGGGTCCGCGACCTGCACTACGACCCAGCACAGCTGGTGCGTCAAGCGACCGGACATGACGCCCCGGTCATCACCGCCACCATGCTCACCAACACCGCGGTGGAACGCCTGGGACACTGGGTGCTCACCGACGCGGGGATGCGGCGCAGCACCTTCACCCGCGCCAACCTGCTCGCCGGCACCGAACGCATCCTCCGTGCGGTACGCTGCACCAGTGCCACCGACCGCGAAGAACTCGCCAACCGGATCGTGGAAGCGGCCCTCAGCCAAGCGGTCAACCTCACCCCCACCCGCACCAAAACCCCACGCATGGGTATCGACCCGGC
Organism: Glutamicibacter uratoxydans; assembly: GCF_050753455.1. Classification (GTDB taxonomy): domain Bacteria; phylum Actinomycetota; class Actinomycetes; order Actinomycetales; family Micrococcaceae; genus Glutamicibacter; species Glutamicibacter uratoxydans_A. The sequence continues at coordinate 926,681 of NZ_CP192736.1, read as the reverse complement.
AGTCACCCACCGCGGACACTCCATCTTTGAACACAGACCCCACGCCGGCCTCTACACCACCCACCAAGTCATAGACGATGAAAACTTCCTCATGAGCCGCACAGACACCGACACAGCAGCACTCTCCACGGCCGAAATTGGTGACAAGCTCGGTTATCTACGTACGAAAGACGGTTACGCGCTGAGCGCGGATCAACAGGCGGCAGCCACCCAGGTGCTGACCAGCGGTCGAGCCCTGGAGGCAATCATCGGCCCGGCAGGAACCGGCAAGACCACCACGATGAAAGCCATCCGCGACCTCTGGGCAGCAAAGTACGGGACCGGGTCGGTCATTGGGCTGGCCCCCTCTGCCGTCGCGGCCGGGGTACTCGGCGATGAACTCGACTCCCCCACCGACAACACCGCCAAATGGATCTATGAATCCGTTGGCGACGGGGCAGCACGCCGCGTCGCACGAATGCACCAGAAACAAGCCGAACTCGATACCCTCAACCACCGCCTGGGCCAAGCCACCGGCGCCTACAAGGCACGGCTGCTACGGCAGATCGACGCAGTGACCACCAAGCTCGCCGCCGACTATGCGACCCACGCCAACTACAGCATGAAACCCAACCAGCTGGTCATCATCGACGAAGCGTCCATGGTCGGCACCGCCACCCTGGCCGAACTGAACCGTCAAGCCGCCAACGCAGGTGCCAAGGTCCTGCTCGTCGGTGACCCACGCCAGCTGGACTCCATTGACGCCGGAGGATTCCTCGGCTGGATGGAACGCGAAAAGTCTCCCGCTATACTCAACCAGGTCTGGCGATTCCGGGACTGGGGCACGGCTCCGTCCCCGGAGCATTGGGAAGCCAAAGCCTCCCTGAAACTCCGGATCGGCGATGAGAAGGTGTTGGCCACCTACGACAACGAAGGCCGCCTCATCGGAGAGCAAGGCGTCGACGCGGCAGACACCGCCTACCGCGCCTGGATCATAGACACCCTCAACGGGGCCGAGTCGCTCATGATTGGGGCCACCAACGACCAAGTACACGGCCTGAACGCCAAGGCACAGCTCGACCTGGTCGACGCCGGCCACGTGAACCTCGAAACCGTTGTCACGTTGCGTGAGGGAGCAGAAGCCGGCCTCGGGGATGTCATCCTGGCCCGGAAGAACAACCGCAACCTCAGAGACTCCGACGGCGCCTTCATCGCCAACGGAGTGCGCATCCGCATCACCCACATCAACACTGACGGCTCCGCGATGGGGCACCGCACCGACACCGATGCCACCATCAGCCTCGACAAGGAGTACCTGGCCGAATCAGTCGAACTCGGTTATGCCTCCACCGCGCACCGGGCGCAAGGTGTCACCGTTGACACCTGCCACACCATCGCCGACAGCGGTGTCCCCCGCGAATTGTTCTACGTGGCCATGACCCGCGGGAAATACGGAAACTACGCCTACGTCAACATCCCCGACGACCAGGACGACACCCCAGACCACTGGAACATCATGAAGAAGATCCAACCGGAAGCGAAGCTGGAGGTACTTGCCGGGATTCTCCGCAACGAAACCGCCACCAAAACCGCCCACGTAATCCAGAACGCCGAGCACGGATGGGCCAAAGACTACGGACGGATGGCCCACGAGGCAATCTATCTGGCAGATGTCGCCCGCAGCACCCGCACCATCGCCTGGATCACCAAGCACTACGGCGAAGAGCAGCTCACCACACTGCAATCCTGCGAGCAATGGCAATCCCTAGTGCGCGCCGACCCAGCCCACACCATCAAACACGCACCCCAGGTCGAGGACATCACCATCGCCGAACTCCTACTCCACGTCCAAGAACCTCAACAAGCCACCCCGCGTATCGGTGCGATCGTCCCCGACTATGCCCCAGGAAGCGGCCCTCAAGCCGAACTGAAAGTTGATCTCACCAGACGTATGGACGACCGGTTGGATGAAATGACTCGCCAAGCACTCTTCGAGAACCCTGACTGGGTGAAAACCGTCAAGAGCCAATACCCCACCGTCGAGTATGACGCCGTCAGGCTTCACTGCGCTTGGCGTAGCGTCTCAGACCAAGACGACGCAACAAAACCGGTCGGGACAATCCCTGATCAGCAAGGATACAGATACATGCATGGGTTCTACACTCGGTTTCAAACCGAACTGCGCGCCTTGCGACAGAACCCGAGGACGCCTGAACCAGCACACTGTTCTCCGCAGCCAGGATTCGGATCACCCATCATGGTAAAGACAGCTACGCTGTCATCCACTCCCCAACCGTTTTCAACCGAAGGACCTACATCCGAGGCAGGCGCATGGAACCAGCTTCCGAGTGGCGAGTCCTGGGAGTCCTTGTTCACCGACGGGCCACCAATTGGCGAAGAAACATTGGACCCACTCACCCCATTGAGGTGGAGTATCAAACCGCCAATTCACACCCGAGAGGAATCGCTTGCTCGCACTGCCCCGCCTGTGGAAGTAAGCCGACATCAGGAGAACCCAGAATTGAAATGAACTCCAGGACTTTATCTTGACAAGGGTTTCCACAGAGCGTGTAAAGCATCAATCTATATGCGGGTCTTCAAGGTCGAGGGTAAGAGAATCAAGCTCTTGGGTGCTATTTTTAGTATCAACACCTTTAAATTCAACCTTCCGAACCTGAATAGATAGTCTTATTTCGTTCTGGCTGCGAGTACCTTCTTGAATGTCTCTGTCGATGCAAGATTCCTCCTCTCCCCCGTCTCTGGCGAACGTGGTCATACACAGACCATCAATATCAGGGCTATGGGTCAGCACGATAACCCATTCTTGGCCTTCGCGCCTCAGATGTGTGACTTCAATTAGTTTTCGTCCGTCTTCGGCCCAAATCGAAGAACTCTCAACTATGTCCGAGCGTCTTGCCTCGAGTATTTCTTTCGCTTGGTCGACGAATATGGGGTCAGGATTATGCGATTCGAGAGCTACCCGGAGCAGGGTCTGATTATAACTTCCATATTCGTTCTGCACAGGATAATAGCCAGCATATTTCTTGCAGATTAGCTCGATGGACATTTCATCAGAGATGGGAGAGGAAGAAGAAACCTGGGCAACGCCATATGAACCGGGCGCGATGAAACGACCTTTGATATATTCTGCTCGACGCACCCATTTTGGGCGCTGAATGCATTCAGTCAAAACGATGGCTTCAATGAAATCCGCAGAGACTTTATTCGCCAGAGCCTCTTCTCGAATTTTCTTTTGAAGAGACTTGCCCAAATCATCAAGGGCACGCTTAATCTGCGCATCAAGATTATTTTCGAATGTACCTATAGAGCGTACTAAGACTACAACAAGGCCAACGAACAGGCTTGTCCATATCGCCTGAACCAGTTGATCTGGTTCCGGCAGAAGTGATTCCCAATAAGACCAAGTTTTGGAGGCTAAAAAGGTTGCAAGAACAATGAAGGTTATCGATGAGAAAAAAGCTGCCAGGTAACGAGGTCGGTTTCGTGAAGATCTGAATACTCTACGTAATACCGATGGTCTAAGGTTGGTCCTGCAAATATGCAATACAGCACAAACTGTGAGTGCTATAAACGGATTCGCCTCGGCAGAATTAGTCATTGAAGCCACTAATACAGAAACTACGTAGACCGGAACGAATCTCATCGCTACGTATAACCACGCGTTGCGTTGAGATGCCGAATCAACAACAGTTTTCATATCAGAATAGCTTGTTGGCCAATCACTCTTTAGCATTCGAAACGTTAAGTGGAGCAGGATCGAACCAAGAGTTCCGATCGCAATGCTTACGAGAAGCGGAGTCATGCATTGGCCTTCGTTCTAGAGGGAGAAATTCGTATACCTGCATTGAACCGTAGAAGCTGCCCACAGACCAATATCTCGTGGACAGTAGGACCATGGATGGGTGACCCGGCCGCACCGCTCCGGGTGCGGTAAAGAACTGGACAGGCTCCACCGACGGGCAATTCACCATGCACCATCTGCCGTTATAGTCTCCGCAGCTGAACCAAAGACAATCGGGGTGGAAGAACGATTAACACGAAAACGTGAGCCATTCGCGGGCGACCACACAGGATCAGATCACGTCAATCGTGGTGCGGACGTTACGCCAGCTCCAGAAGTACACCCGGCGCTTCAGGGATTCTTCCAGGACGAGAACGTGTCGTACGCAAACGACGCTGTTTGAAAAGACTGGGAACGACCACCTTCGTAATCGAAACAACAGGCTGAGCATTGAACCTCCGTGTATCATTCGATCTTCAGTGACTCCTGTGAATCCATTAGGTCGCTCACGAACCTACCTGACGAGATTCAACAACAGTTTTTCCGCATCGATGCAGACTAAGTCCGGCGATGACCAGCCCGGCCGCAGAGAAGAGTCCAAGAACAATACCCAGTTCTAGGTCGACCATGACGTTCCACGTCGTATGCCCCAAGACCAGGGGAAGCAGAGCGTTCGTGCGACGGTACAGAAGCACAACAAGGACCGCCCACACCGACAAACCCAGCGCCGCCCACCCGTAATACAGATGGAACGGTACGCGCACGATTACGGCCGCCAGGAGAATCATCGCCCATGAGTATCCGAGTCGCCGGCCGGCGACGACAAGAATGGCCATCAGCACCAGTTCTTCGGTCGGCCCGGCCAGCGCCGCATCCGCGATGTACAACGTCTGCGGCACACCCGGTTCGAGGTAGGGTTCTCCGCGAATGGTGACATCAAAGCCCGGAATCCATGCAAATAGGCGCTGGGTGAGGGTTCCCAGCGTGACCAGGAGCGGATAGACGAAATAGGCCTTGACCGATATGCTCAACTTCGGCCGTGCCCGTTCAGGGCCACGGAAAATCAAGAAGACGCCAACGGCAAGGACTGTCAACAGCACGTCATCCCGCACGCTGGCGGCGTACAACTCGACCTTCGACGCGTCGATGAATGGGGCTGGGCGTTCACCGGCAAAGAGAACCTTCATGGCGCGGATTGTCGATGAGCCCCAGCCGGAGGCGATGAGCGTCCCGATAACGATCAGGATCATGACGGTTCGCCAGAGTGAGCCGGACCAATCTGGTTTCGTGGGGATGCGGTTGATCCTGAACAGCTCGACGAATCCGAGCATGACCGTATCGGTGGTCGTGTTCTCCCACTGTTTGAATTTCAGTCTCATACTTCGGCTGGCAGGTTTTCTTTGGTTCATGTCACATGCCTGCCCATCGTCCGTTTACCTGGCCGCCGGGTTGTTTGCCCCGGGTACATTCGCTGGTGACGCTAATGCGTGCGGCATGACATTGGTCCGCGAATCGATTCTGGTGGTTCGCGGCCTGCCCGGGTTCGCTTCTAGAGGTCCAGCGACGGCCCGGTTTGGTGCGGCCGCCATGCCAAGGGTGGTCCATGGTGTTCCTGTCCGTTCCGATCCGGCAATCGTGGTTGGCCCGCGTTAGATGACAATGATGCCACCCGGGACGCGCGAGCAAGAAGAGCCACTGTTTTTGGCTCCGGTGTGCGTTCTTCGACCTCGGCGTTCACTCGTTCCGGTTCGGCCTGATGACCGGCTGGTTCCGTTGTTTGCATGCTCGTTTGGCACCACGACAACTGCGACAACGGTACATTCTCGTGGCAGACGGTCACTGCCGTGTTCGACGCGACCTGGTACCGCGAGATCTCAAACGCATCATCCATCAGCACAAGCTCTCCCTGATCCGGGTCGACCTGGTGCAAGATGCCATGAAAACTCTCACCCGTGCGCGGGGAGGACCCGGTGACGTATGAGCCCACATCCGTTTCCCCGAGATTCTTCGCGGGCTTCAGCTGCGCCCCACGGCCAGCGGTGGCCACGTAGGCGACTTCGGACACCGTCAAGGCGCCATGGCGGCGGCCGAGGATCTCGATTTCCTGGTCGGCGTTGCGTTTCACCTCGTGCCGGTCACCATCTTCGTCTACGTAGGTGATGTCCAGGCGTTCTCCGCCGCGACCGTGCACGTCAACGATCCGGACCGGTGCTGGGTTCGTTCTGCTGGTATCCAGTTGGTTCATTGGCACCGCGTCCCCTTCCCGCACACGAACCAACGAAACCGTAGTCGTGGCTAGGATCATGGCCAGCTCATGTTGTTCCAGGTCTCGGCCGACCACCCGGTCGATACTTTCGGGATCCTGATGCTCACGTCCGTACCGGTAGGGTGGTTTGTCGCGTCGTTGGCCGGTGTCCGGGGACACCGCGACCTTCTCCGCCCGGCCGAAACGTGAGGCATGGAGCCTAATCACATCCCCGGCCACCGCCCCGAGGGACGGCACATCAACACACAACACGTCCCCTGGCTGCAGGTCACGAACCCCCACGCGGTTTTTCAACGCTTCGGCCTCAGCCTTCTTATGGGCAATCAGCTCCGGAGTGGTCGCGTCGATCCGGAGAATCGCACCAGTGGTGGTGAAGGAGATCCGGTCGGTGTGGCCGTCGGGTTGGAAGTCGAATCCCCCGTACTTCGTATGCACCGTCCCGGTCATCGACCGGATACCCCCGCCCTGGATCCTCAACTCCGCAGACACCCGGTCACCGGGCTGGAGCGAATACCGGTCGTGGGTCACCACATCATGCTCCCTGTCATGGCCAAGAACCCGCAGTTCATGCCCCGTCAACAACTCTCGGGAACGCCCCACGACACTGAGTTCATCGTAGGGCTTGACCTTGATGTTCTCTTCGGCTGGTTCGTCACCCTTCGTGAAGCCGTACAAGGTTCCGTCGAGGTCGTGGATCCGGTATTCTCGTTGCTGGTGCACCACCCTGTCCCCCGCCCGGGCTACGAAGTTCAGTGCCCCCTTGGGTAGGCCGCCGTAGAGCAGCTCCATCTCTTCACGGTTCAGTTCTCTATCAGTGGTGTTCTTTTCGTCTGTTTCGCCCATCGCATCCTTGAGTGCGGTCAGCTCTTCGGACCGGGCGGTGAGTTCGGCGGCCTTGTCGAAGTCACGATGGATGAGGCTATCGAAGGAAGCGATCTCTTCGGTCAAGAACTGCTGACGTTTCTTCAGGAATGCGAGTTCGGCCGGCATGTTCGCCACATAATTCTCGATCCTCGTCATCAACCCATAGGAGCCGGGTTGTCCCAGATTGTCACGACCCAGCGTACGCAGATAGGGAGAGTCTTCGAAGTGGTATCGGGTGTCCCCGCGCCCCTGGTCGACGGTGAACACCAGCCGGTGTCCACCCAGGATGCCCAGCACCCGCTCACCGGGCATGGCCGCAGGGGACAAAGCTGCGGTGATCTGTTCACGCACATGATCGGCAGCCTGACCCCGGTTGGTGAAGACTTCGCCCTGCCCACTGATGAAACGGAATGCGTCGCCGTCGGTGCGCACGGTGGTGGTGATGCGCGGTTCAAGGTCGGCAATGATCGCGGTGACGTGGTCAAGGGTGGTCTTGCTGCCGGCCAGTTTCAGGCGCGCCCTGGATTTCTCTGTTTGGTGTGCGGCGTGGAGTTGTTTGAGTCGGGTGACGTCCATTTCCAGGTTGGCCAGCTGTTCCAACCGCGGATCACCACTCAGGGCTGCTGCGGCCCGGGAGGCGGACATGTCCAGCCCGCCGAAGGGGTCCTCCAGCGAGCGTTCGAGCTGTTGGCCGACTTTGAGTTGTTTGATGAACGTGGCTTTCTTCGCGATGACGTCGTTCATGTAGATGTCAAAGGTCTGATCGGTGGCGTACTGATAGATTTCCACGGACTCGTTCTGGTTGCCTTGGCGCAGTATCCGTCCTTCACGTTGCTCAATATCCGAGGGCCGCCACGGCAAGTCCACATGATGTAACGCGATGGCACGGTCCTGGATGTTCGTGCCGGTCCCCATCTTGGTGGTCGAGCCCATCAACACGTTGATCTGCCCGACCCGGCACTTCTCGAACAGCTCCGAGCGCTGCTGATCAGTGGTCGCGTCATGGATGAACGAGATCGTCTCCGCCGGCATCCCCAACCGGACGAGTTCGGCCTTGGTGGCGTGATACATCGAAAACGAGCCGTCGCTCGTGGGGATTGCCCGATCACAGAACACCAGTTGCAGCCCACCGGGTACAGGGTGCCGGTTCCCGTGGGCATCCTGGTAGACCTTGTCTGCGGTGGCTCGGTGTTCGTCCATGATGGTGTGGGCCAGTTGCCTGGCCCGGCCACCGTCAGGTTCTGCCGCCAAGCCTGCCAGCCGGGCATCCAATGCGACATTGCGTCCGTCATTGACGACCGAGAGCATGTTATCCCCACCCTTCTCGGGGCGCACCCCCTTCAACGCTTCGGCCCGGTCTTGCAGCGCCAGCACGTAGTCTTCCACCGGGCCACTGGGCTCCCTGCGCAGCAGCAGCCGTTCACCGGATCGTAGTGTGGGGATTTTCGCGCTCAGATCCTCGGTGGTGACCACGTCGGTGAACTGGGCAGAGAGACCGACCAGTTCCGGCACGTTCACATATTCTTTGACCTTCATGACTTGGTCGTACCCGCCTCCCGCAGGCTTAGGTCGGATCACCTGTCCTTGGATGGTGAATGCGGTCGCCCACGCCCCAATCTGCTCGACCTGGGCCCGGTGCAACAGGTCCGGGCGCAGGTAATGCTGCATCACCCACATCTCTGACATGTTGTTCGCCACCGGTGTCCCGGTCGCGAAACTGCACACCGCCGGAATGTAGGACGAGGAATACCGGCCCGAAGCGATGGCCACCTCGGTCTTGGCTTCACGCATGGCGCGCAGCTTGTAATCCAAATCCGACGCCCGATTCGTCGCAGCACAGCTCAGCTCCTGCAAGGGTGCGGTGCGGCCCAGATTCTTATAGTTGTGGGCCTCATCAACGAACAGGTAGTCAATGCCGGTTTGCTCCCAGATCACCCCGGGATCCTTCCCGGCCGTGATTTTCTCGTACCGGGTCTGAAGTTGCTTCAGCTGTTTTTGAAGTTGCTTCTCGTATTTGTCGTCGGCCCCCGGAACCTCGGCACGCAGCTTGTCCATGTCTTCTTCCAGCCAGGCTGCGGTGCGGAGCGGGTCAATCTGGATCTTCTCGAAGGTGGTCATCGGCATGATCACCGCGTCCCAGTCCCCCGCAGCGGCTTGGGCCACCACCCGGATCCGCTCATCCACGGTGAGCCCCGACCCGACTGTGAGAACCTTCGCCCCGGGATACCACTGGTTGAACTCCCGGCCCACCTGCTCCACCAGATGGTTCGGCACTACGATCGCCGGCTTCTGGGTGATACCCGTGCGGCGAAGCTCCATACAGGACATGATCATCGTCCCGGTTTTCCCGGCCCCCACCACATGATCAATCAACACCGCCGGCTCATTGACGATCCGCGCCACCGCGGCCCGCTGGTACCCATACGGTGTCCTTCCTTCGGCCAAGCCCGGGAAGCTCATTTTCTCCGCCAGGGCCGAGTAGTCCGGGGCGACCAATGAATTGAAGTCGCGGTTGTACTGGTCCTGGATGGCCTGGGCCCGCTCCGGGACCGATACCGCCCAGGCCCGGAACTCTGCCTTGAGCTTGTCCAGTTTCTCGCGCACGGCCGTGGTCGCTTGGTCATCCTTGTGCCGTTTACCGTCATCATCCACCCAGGTGATCACCGGGGCCCTACCGTTGAGTGCATCCACCAACAGGGCGTCGGGTTTCTTATCCTCCGTGCCGAAGTCCGCCAGCACTTTTGGATCCCACGGCCCACGCTTCTTGGGCAGCTTCAGTTCCCACGCTTCGGTGGCGTTGTTCCATGAGGCTTGGGCATCAAGGTGGAACGTCTCGCGCACGAACTGGGAGTACATTTCCTCCGTCACGTAGCGGACGCCGGGGTTCAGGGAGATGTCATCGATCGGCACCACCGGTGGCAGCACCTCCTGCAGCGCGGCCACGTTGCGGTGGAACTCTGGATCCTGGGCAGCGGCGTCGACGGCGAGGTCGAGCTTGTCGCGGACCAGCCCGGACAAGTACACCTGGGCGGGGATCAAGTTTCGTGTTTCGGGGTCCGTAAACGACAACGGCTCAATCGCCGCTCTGGCCTGGTCAACCTCCAGTCCCAGCAGCTGGGCGACTCGCTCGATGTCGATCCGCCCCAGCTCATCCATACTGATCGCCACCGCCGACTCAGCAGTATCCGCCGTATCAGGTCTGGTCCGCAGATCAATGACATTCCGGGTGAGGATCGCCCCCGGTGCCGCTTCCCCGGTCTGCGCTGAATAGGTCTCAGCGGCAGTGAGAAGGCCGAGGATTGAGTCCCCGGCGAGGAACTTCAAGTGTTTCTGTTCGCTGCGAACCAGCTCCCGGGCCGAGAACTCTTCGGTCCACACTTCCAGCAGCTCCTCCGGGACGGGAACGTCGACCGGGGCGATATCCCCGTCGGTGGGAAGGGTTTGGCGCCACTGAGTGGTCGCGTCCTGGATTTTCGCGGCGATTTGCCGGGAGGTGGGGGTGCGGAACACGTCCTCGGTGCGGTTCAGTGCCCCATACTCGTGGACATACTCCGTATAGCGGGCCGCCACAGTGTCACGGTATTCGGCGATACGGTCCGGGTCCTGGTGGGTGCGCTGCATGTCCAACAACGTCGAGACCCTGTCACGCAGTTCCAGTAGCTTGATCGATTCGGGGACGTTCTTTTTCGCCACTCGGACCGGGGCCCAGGACCCGTCGGGCTCATACTGCTCGAACCCGTTGCCCTCGTAGCGGACGTGTCCGACGGTGTGGGTCAGCACGGTTTCCTGATGCAGCCCAGGATCAAACACCGGGGCCTCCACACCCAAGATGGGCTCATACCCCAGCCCCTCCGCCCGGGCCTGATCAACGATCTGCACCATCGCCCGCTGCACGTCTGCGCCCAGTAAACTCAGGTCGTCTGCGGTCACGGCGGCGGTACGGCCACCGTACGGTGTGGATGCGGTGGCCCAACGGCCCAGCACATGCTCGGGGTTGTCCAGGAAGTACTGGTTGACCTCGACCGTGTGCTCCCCCACGTCCAGCTCACCCAACGTCAACCACGCTATGCTGCTGGTCGGTTCACGGTTGGCAGGCTGTTGGTCTTTGGCCCGGGCCCGGAAGATCAAGATGTCGGTGAGCACATCGGTCCCAACAGTGCTCTTGAATGCACCATTGGGCAGCCGGAGCGCGCCGAGCAGATCGCCGTGGCGTTGCATCTCGGCCCGGGCCGTCCCCCGGCGGCTATCCATCGTGTAGGAGCTGGTAACCACGGCAGCATACCCGCCAGGAGCGGTGAGCTGCAGGGATTTGAGAATGAAATGGTTGTGGATCGAATGCCGACCCGGGTTGTGCTTCGGATCCCGGACCTTGAAGTCCCCAAACGGGACATTGCCGATCACCGCATGAAAACTCTGCTTCGATCGCTGGTAGGTTCCGAAGGATTCACGGTGGATCTGCGCATCCGGCGCCAGAAAACTCGAAATCCGCGCGGTCACCGAGTCGATCTCAACACCCACCATGTCGGCCCCTGCGGGTGCGTGCTTGATGAAGGTTCCCTTCCCCGACCCTGGTTCAAGAACTTGCCCGTCGGTGAAACCGGCATGGGTCAGTGCCGCCCACATGGACGCGGCCAGATCATCGGGAGTGAAGTGCGCGTTCAGCGTACTTGCCGCCAGCTCACGATACGTCGGCTCATCCACCAGGAACCGTAGTTCGTCGTGCTCGGCGGCCCAGTCCCCACGCCATTCCTCGAACACCTTGGATGCGCCACCCCAGGAGGCATACTGGGCCAGCACCGCCTGCTCCCCCATGCTGGGCCACCGATACTCTTCCTCCAGCACCGTGAGCAGTCTCAGTGCGTCAAGGTTCGCGCGGACTCGTTCACGCTCATTCCGAGGTGCACCAAGGCCCGGTTCGCCCACATACCGTGGGGGAACCGGGCCTTGACGCACACGAGCCGGAACAGCGTCGGAGATCGTTGCCTCAACGACCGCAACTTTCTCGGCTGCTACGTCCAGGGCCGTTACGTCCTCGGCTGATACTTCATCTTCGCCACCAGCGACGGGAACACCGAATCCTCCAACGTCGAGAACCGAATGCACTTCTGGCTCAGGTGGTTGATGACTTCCTGGGCGATCAGATCCATCTGCTCGTTGCTGGCCCGGTTCTGGGCTGGTGTCGCGCGCTGGTACTGACTCATCTCGAACAGGCCCGGGAAGCCCGGATCCGCCGTGCCCTTCTTGAACATCAGATTCTGGATCATGGCCGCCATGAACTCTTCGGTCATCTCCGGGTACAGGATGGTGGCCATGGCGTCCAACAGGGTCGGAACCTCCGTATACTCCCTTTCGAACCTCTCGCTGAGGGACTCGTTCCAGGGGCACAGCTCCGGGGTCATCCACGAGTGCGGGTTTCTCTCCCACTGGGTTTCGCGGTCCGCCTGCCAGTTCTGGTTGTCCAGGAACCGCTGCTGGCCCCAATCGCGGGTCACGCTCTGAGTGGTTGGTACTGATTCCTGGTTCACCAGTGGATGCGTTGACTGGTTCATGGTCTATCAGCTCCTGGTTGATTTCGTACTCATCGCCGACCATTGAGAATAGTGCTGCTTGGTTCTCAAAAGATTTCCTTCGAGCCATGTTCGCCTGCTTACTTTACATAACATGATGGACACGGATGAATGTCAAGGTAGCCCGACGATCTTCTTGATCGTCAGGCTACCTCCGTCTTGGACGTGAGGTTTTGAAGTGCAAGTCGCACCTATCGCGACGGCCCCTGGTGGCCGGCCGACGGCTGACTCTGGAACTTACTGGTCATCATCCTGGCCCACGATTCCGACGCAGACTGCACCATGCCATCCGATTGTGGATTCACCGCTGAAGCCACTGCAGGTGCAGGCGCGGGCGCGGGCGTTGCTGTCGGGGATTGCGGGGACTGCTGCGGCCCGGAGGGGTTCCGATCAACCTGCCGGTCAGCCTTTGGTTCGGGGTGCCGTTCCGGCAACTGGGCGTCGGTGAACCTCAGACTGGCTGCGACCTCATGGGCGTAGATCCGATGCCCGAGCCCCGCTTTACCATCCCGACTCGTATAAGGCTCAACCTGGTAGTTTCCGACCACCGTCAGCCGGTCGCCCTTGTGCACCGAGTTGGCGATGTGCTGCGCCATCCGTTGTTCCCGCACCGCAATGTCATAAGCGATCGTCTCCCCGTCTTCCCACTGACGGGTTTCGCGGTTCTGGACCCGTTGGGTCTCTAGAAGCTTCAACGTCAAAAAGTTCTCGCCGCTACCTGCATTGGTACGCCATACCGGATCTTCAGCCAGATTCCCAGTGACTGTCTTCGGTCCAATCTTCATCGCCCTACCCCTTCGTGTGTAGTGTGCATGCACCGAAGAATCAGTCAAAGTCACAAAACGCCGACTTGACACACGAAGGACCATCCCCGGCCAAAGGTCTCGTCATTGAGCCAACCGCCCCCATACCCCGGTCATTCTTTGCCCGAAAGGGCTTCAGTGGCCAAGACGCTATTCCCGCGGACCATCCCCCCTTAGGAAGGTGAGCGCCACTCCTGATGATCGAAATGAGCTCTGCAAAGGTAGATCGTCAAACTCAAGGCTGCGGAATTCGAGAGTGAACCCTCTTTATTAACCTCTATTAACCGTGAGCGTTCTTGCGTCTTAAACACCCAATTTTCCGTTCACGCTATAGGTAGCCACGGTGTTTGAAGATTTCGGACATGCCATGAAGCGCAAAATCGGCGCAGTCAGTGACTGGCGAACAGGGATGAATTATCCGGCCCTTGGAGTTTAGAAGGAATTGCTGGATTTTAAAGGCTTTGAAGTCGACGGCTATAACCCGCGATTCGATCATTCCATCGACAGCGATAGTCTCTTGCAGGCGCTGTTTGGTGTAGGCGAAACTTCCTTGATCGAATGAGGGTTGCGAATCCCCGCGAACCTTTGCTCTACCTAACCTCGGCCGGTACAAGTCCCCCTTCTTCGTTAGCCTACCCGCATTTTTGCTGAAGAAGGTTGTTTTGATCTCGAATGCGATTAGTTCATCATCGAGAAGGGCGACGATATCAAGATCCTGTCTGGAAGAGTCCCGAGGAAGGCCGCTGTCGCCAAGAGAGACTATCGTTGCGTCGACATCCTCGAGGTAGGCTCGTGCTGTTTCTTCTCCAATGTCGCCGAACTGGCTTTTGGTAAGGGTATCAAGGACAGCCGGAAGCTTTGCGACTGACTTTGCATCGTCATTGAAAAAGTCCTTGATGAAAGTATCGGTTCTGTTGATAAAGGCATCTACTACAAGTTCACTAGTTGATACATAGCCTAGTTCTATTCGTGCTGGGACATCGGTGTTGTCTTGGTAAATGAGATGGCAGAACAGCATGGCGTGAGGAATGGTCGTCGCGGTGGTTTCTAACGCACGGTAACGACGGCCTTGAGCCGACCATCCTCTATTTAGCGCACGATCTTGCAAGAAAATGTTGGGACCGAATTGACCGCCTCCCGTGTATGGCATCATGTGTCCACGATCGAGGGTTGAGCTGCCCACCTTCTTCGTGGGAAACCCAGCCTGATAGACGAGATCCCGGGAGAGCAGAGGCTTCTCAACGGACCCAAATGCAGCGATCGTTCGTGCTGCGGGTCTTGAAATGTCATCGCTTCCCATGTCAAAAAGGAAGGTCACATTGCCGTCAGACATCGTGACCACATCTGCGTCTGGACTTGTTTGCTCATAGGCGTTCGTCCACTCACGTAGCAGACAAGCAACAGCTGTTTCCTGGAAGCGGGCAGGCTGTCGCGCGGCCAGCTGGGAGACCAATGCATAGTCGATCGTAGACAACTTTTTGATCTTCTCCTCTACTTACGCGTTTCGCCACGGTGTATTCGCCATAGGTTGCCCTAAGGTTTCGCGTTGAAGACTCGTTGAGTCTGGCCACGATACTGCTTCTTTCACTCGTGGACCGTGAAGGATGACATCTTAGCGTGGCACATTCGGTCGTTCCTTATCTCATGCGTCTCTATATCGAGTTCATGCACCCATCCAAGAGATGTGCGATACCAGAACGAGTCAGGAGTTCCACTATCATCATCGATCTTGCAGTAGACGGGAAGCCCCCCTACTGAGGTACTTTTTATAGTCTTGGTATGCCGCTTGTCTCTGTCATCGCTCTTGTCCGGTGCCGCCCATGTGCTTGCTTTATATGCTAGAAGAATACGTCCGTATTGAGCTCGTTCGCGCTCCCCGCCTGTTTGGTCGAGGCTAATAATACTGTCAATAGACCATGAATTTTCTTCCTGCACGAGGTGAATATCGTAGTAGTACGTGCCGATCCATCCAGATTGAAGCTGACTCTCGACTGTGCCTTCCTCCGGTGCCAGCTGGTAGAGCCTCACTTCAACTTCAAAAGTGTTGAACGAAAGCTCACTATTGCCACCAGCTTCAACATCAGACTCATCTTCTTCAGGATTCGAAACCTCGACATTGTCACCATCATTGATCACCAAGCCTACGATTTTTTTGCTTTTTCGATGCTGCGATGCGTACGTTACCTCTGCGTAGCCCACGTGATCCCAACGCGCCATGAAGGAATCATAAGACCAAATGGATTGCAGATTGGTTGAGAGTTTCTCCCACCCACGAAAAGGATCTGGTTGGGTCCCCGGAAAGTAGTCCAGTGACTATGTGAGTACTCGTGTCCGACAATGGACACAGGAGGAATCACAGAAAAATGGCACGCAGACACACACCAGACCAGGTCATCGCTAAAGTCCGCCAAGGACAGAAGATGCTCAATGAAGGCCACCCGATGATCGAGGTCATCAAGGAACTGCAGATCACTGAAGCTACTTGGTACCGCTGGATCAACCAGTACGGGTCCGAGAAAAACGCTGAAGCCAGCAAACGCACCAAAGAGCTAGAGAAGGAAAACGCCCGCCTCAAGAAGCTGCTCGCCGATCAGATGCTCGCCAACGACATCCTTACTGAGGTTGCCAAGGGAAAATTCTAAGCCCCGAACCACGCCGCCGTGCTGTACGGATGGCGATGGAAAAATTCGGGGCGTCCGAACGCTTCGCTTGCCAAGTTCTGGGCCAGAACCGCTCTGCACTACGTAAGAAAAAAACACCGATGAGCTTTGACGAAGCGCAGCTACGAGCCGACTTGAGGGCTGTCGCGTCTAAGCATCCAACGTGGGGATGGCGCAAAGCCCGCTGGCACTTGCTGGCCACCGAACGATGGAAAGACACTGCCTTGAACAGCAAGCGCATCCGACGATTATGGCGAGAAGAAGGCCTGGTCTGTAAGCCCAAGCGTCGAAAGAAGCGGCGCACCGGCCCAGACGCTGGGGAACAGAAGCGGTTGACCGCCGAGTACCCGATGCATGTACTGAGCTTTGATTTCCAGTCGGATGTCACCTCTTGTGGCCGTCATATCCGGTTCTTCAATGTCATTGATGAGTACACGCGGACCGCTTTGGCGATCATTCCCCGCAGGTCTTTCAAAGCTGCTGATGTGGTGGCTGTTTTGGAGGACATCATTGCTGAAACTGGGATCCAGCCAACGTTTGTGCGGTGTGATAACGGGCCTGAGTTCACTGCTGACGCGCTGGTGGAATGGTGCAATACTGTGGGGGTGTCCACTGCGTTTATCGATCCGGGCTCACCTTGGCAGAACGGTTTTATTGAGTCGTTCAATGCGCAGTTCCGGCGTGAACAGCTTTCCGGGGAAAATATGGACACTATGGTGGAAGCGAAGTATTTGGCTGATGAATGGAAAGACATTTACAATCATGAGCGTCCCCATGGGTCTTTGGATGGGTTGACGCCGTCCCGGTTTTGGGATGAATGGGTTAGAGAGAATCAGTTAGCTATCGCATAGCTGCTGGACTGCTTAAAGGGACCCAACCAGATCAGCTCCAGCCGATCTGCCCTTATAAGATGTGATGGCTTTGAGTGCCTGGGATTCAGACAAAAAACTACATTTGTAAACGAATTTACCGATATACCAATCCATATACCCTTGAACCGGGTTCCACTCCTCGCTTTGGTCTGTTGAGAGACTTCCGGGATTCTGATGGGTACAAAAATCATCGGCATCATCGTAGACCATCGGAGCAATAGCCGCACCCAATGCTGCCAGGGAAATTACCGTGGTTACAAACCAAGCCTTCCTTTTCCATAACCAACGAATGGCTCTACGCCACCAGGAAGAAGGTGTCTTCTTACGCGTAACTATGTATGAATTGGGTCCTGTGGAGATTATTGTCCAGGCATCGTTGGATTTGTCTTCCGATCGCATCTTTCCCCCAAGGTTTTCATGATACTCGCAGATTCCTAAATCCAAGATCGACTCGATTTCTCACCCCAACATTTGCCGAACTTATTCACGCATCATAGATTGCATTAGAATAATCTACTAGGCGAAAATTTGTTCGATAAAAATAGAACATACCTGAATTCAGAAATCGAAATCACGCGCACTGTTCTGGCGAACAGCATTGACTGTTGCATCGTCATTGAACGCCTACCGAATCAGACGAAGCTCTTCATGTCCTGAGGGTTGTTTATTGCAGGTTGTTTATCGGGTAGTCAATTATGTGCTCCGGGACTGCGAATCGACAGGCCAAGGGCGCTAAGGCGGACCTTAACCTCGTCAGTGGATCAAGGACTTTCGTTCAAACTCACCAAGTCAAATTGACATCTCGGTGAAGTCAAAAGGTCTCAGATGCCCTGATTTATGAGACGTCGTCCTCGATCTCCGGTTCAACGTCAACCCAATCATTGCCTGCGGAAATTTGCCACGACACCGGGTCTTTGCGGTGACATGTCGCTGACACGCTGACTTCGTCCGGGGCTGCTCGTTCAAGTACTTCCAGAGTGGGGGCGACAAGGTGTGGCGTGGTGACCGCGCCGACCTTGACGACATTCGATGTCTTGTTGCCTTCATCTGTCGTGACGCGGACGCTGACAGTCGCCGACTCGTCGCGTGGAATCGTTTTGGTGGTTTGTACGGTGTCGCGCACATGACTCCACCGCGCCTCGTCGTACTTCATGGGTTCGGGCTGCTCCCATTTGTGTTCGGTCGCACTACAGAACTTTTGCGTTGACTCCACCAGCCTTTGCCGCAGACCCGGCAGATAGGTGTGGAACGACAGGAACGGGCCCACCCCGGGTGCTCCTTCCTCCCACACCTTATATTCGGCGCACATCGTCGCATACAGCTCGTTGACCACATCAGGGTGCTCAAACCAGCACGGGCGGACTTCCTTGGACATGTTGTGCTGTACCACGAAGCAGTCGACCCACCGCCGTAGTCCGATCCAGGCGTCTTGCTTCAGTTCGGGTGGGATCCGCTGAAACTGGATCCCGAACCACACGGCCGGGGCATCTTCGACCGCTTCAACGACATCGTCATCCACATGGGCAGGCAAGGGTGTTCCCTGAATCGTGGGGGTTGGTGAAGTGGCCGGAACTGAGCCACCACCCTGAATCGGCAGTATGGCGGTTTGCTCCAGCGGTTCAAAGTTCCAGTCCTCGTCATCACCCCACTGGCCATCCACTCCATTGGTGGTGTCTTGATCACTCACGATCTAATCCTTTCCTTTTCTGTCGGTGCGGCGGCGTTTAGTGCGGCGCGGGGTGAAGATTGCAGTTCTGAGGCGTCGCACCATTTCCTTCACCCCTTCTTTGGCGGCTTGCGGGTCATCTGGGTAGTCTTTCATCCACCGGTGAACGCCGTCTTCACAGATCGTGCATAACCACACCCCCTGCTCACGATCCGCCCTCCGGCAAACGGCCCGATCAAGATAGGTGCCGCTGGTGGTATGCCAGTAGCGGTCTCGGTTGGTCGTACCGCATACGTGGCACCGGTTCTCTGGATTCATTCCGTGTTGTCCTTCATTTACGAGTGATTTGTCCGGAGCCTTGCAATGATCACGACACTGGCACGTCGGCGGTTCCACCCCATGTAGTCCCGGCCGTACTGATCCAAGATACGGTGCAGCTCTTCGTGATGCTCCCGGCACAGCGGCAACAGGTCCGCGTCTGCTTCGCGAGCCTGCCACCGGCCAGACACATCTTGGGTCACTCCCGTATAGGAGGCGCAGTGTAAATCCAGGGTGCCCGTCTCATCCAGACGGGCACCACACACCTGACAGGCCGGTTCCCTCCCGCCGCAGCGGCAATCCCTGAACCAGCGGAGCCTTCGCCACCCCCACCCACGGGAACGCAAATAAGTGTCGGTGCTCTTCGCGCCCGGACCGGCGCAACGACCAACCCACCTCGGATCACCACACCTTCTCAACATCATGCTCCTGTGACCGCGCTGCACCATGGTCACTTTCGTTGATGTTCGCGGCCGGGTCGTACGACTTCTTGGACACCTCGATCTGCGCGGAATCTTTGCGCTTCCAGTACCCGTCCATTTCCAGAAGGATCGGCTGGCGGCGCGGGGCCAACAGCATCCCGGTCCCGAACGGCAGCATGCGCAGTTCCTTGACGCTCATCAACGGCACCTCGTGGGACTGCTCCGAAGTCGAGCGTTGCCCCGAACCCCACGACCTGGACCGCCGCGACACCTCACGGTTACCCAGCAGGGACTCGAACTTCCGTAAATCCTCGGGATTCGAGGACCCACCGAGCAGGATTTTGATGGTCGCCGACCCGAAGATCGTCTGCGCCGCCTGGTCGCCCCAGTTATCGCGGAACTGCGCCACATCCTGACAGACCGGCATCGGACAAATCCCCACTCCCCCGCCGTCGGACATCAACGTGGTCAGTCCTGGCCATGACCCGGCCATGTTGGCGATCTCATCAAGAATCAACGCGATCGGCGGGTCCAACCGGTTCCCAGGGAGTTTGGCCGCAATTTCGCGGGCCCGTTCGGTGATCTCATCCATCATCGCGATCAGAAACGCACCAGCCGCTCCCCCACCGGTTTTGGTGCCGACCAGGTACAAGGTGCCCTTCGTGTTGATGAAGTCATCGATATCGAACACCTCGGAAGGGTGCTTGGGGTCCATGGCCGCACGCACCGTCGGAACAGAGAGCCCGACCATGACGTTAGAGACGCCGAACCATTTAGACCCGGCCATCTTCGCATCCCCTTCGATGACATCTTTGAGCGAGTTCGACCAGCCTTCCGCGGCTCGGGGGTTGCGTTCCAGGATGTCTACGGCTTCGCGGGCCGCGCCCAGGTCGTTGCCCCAACGGATCAGGTCATCGATCGACCGGTCATCCACGGCAGCCGCATGCAGCAGCGACTGCAAGATCAGCACGGCCGGGGCCCGCCATTCCTCATTGGAGCCGCCTTTGCCCAGCCCGGTGGCGGATATCAGCGAGTTGGCGCGTTGTTGGGCTTTCATCGGGTCATCACACCCGGCAATCGGGGACCATTTCAGGGTTGTTTTCTGGCCGGTCAGCCCTTGCGGGTCGAACAACACCACGGTGGAGCCTTTGTCCTGCCTCACCTTGTAGGTCGCCGCATAGTTATCCGCGCGGGTTGAGGTGGTCACCACGGTGCCGGGTGCGTCAATGATCGAGGAGATCACCAGGTGCACGCCTTTGCCGGAGCGGGGTGCCCCGATCAGGAGGATGGATTCTTCCATCAGCAGCCACACCGGGGTGCCCTGGCTGGTGCCGGCCAGCAACGCCACATCACCCGGCTGGGCTCTTTTCGGTGGCTCCACGGGCGTTAGGGAGCTACCCAGGGCCCGCGAAACCACTGCGGTGTTGGGGTTCGGCTTCCCGATCTTGGGCTTGGATTTCTTTGTGGCTGCTGTGGTCTTCTGTTTGGTGAGGCTGGGGCGGATCGTCGGCGCCTTCTTGACCGTGGCGCGTTTCCCATAGAATTTGCGGATTTCATGGGCTCGGGCCACCCCCGGACGAGACTTCAAGTCCCTTACGAAGAACTCATCGGATTCCTTATACCGGGCATAGGCCACACCGCCCCAGGTGATACCGGCCGCGAGCACCAAGATCACCCCGATCAGTGACGCCCACAGGGTGGCGGCCGGGATGGTGCAGGGTACGCCTGGGGTGGTGAACGCGGTGGTGTCGCTGGTCCACAGGAACCGGAGCGTCGCCAACCAGGATTCCGGTTGGAAGGGTACGCCGCAGGTGGCCCGGTACACGATCATGCCCACCAGGACATAGAACCCGACCAGGGCGAACCCGCTCAAAATCAGGACGGGTGTCAGCATCCCGTTGCTGGTGTTCGGGTGTGAGGTACTCATGCCGGGACCGCTTCCTTCACGTCCATGCGCGTGTTCGTGTCAAAGATCGGCATTTCCTCCCGCGTTAGCCGGTTGCGGACCTTGTACCGGTCGGTTTCCCCGACCATCCACAGCCCGGTGCCCATCGGTAGTGTGTGGATGGTGCGGATCTCCCGGTCAGAGAGGCCCAGCCCGTCGCGGAGCATCGGGTCCTCCACCGCGGGCTGCTGGTACACCACCTTGTACGGGGCATCGCCCAGCAGGGATTTTGCTTTGGCGTACATGGCCGAGCCGCTGTCCCCGGCCATGTCCAGGTCGGTAAGCTTGTGCAGCACCAGGATGTTGAAGATGCCGTAATGCCGGGCCAGTTTCCAGGCGTCGACCATGCGCTGTAGGTCGGCGTCCGAGGATATGTTGTCCCACCCTTCCTCATACACACAGATCCGTTGTCCGT
The DNA here is from genome assembly GCF_050753455.1 of Glutamicibacter uratoxydans. GTDB lineage: Bacteria > Actinomycetota > Actinomycetes > Actinomycetales > Micrococcaceae > Glutamicibacter > Glutamicibacter uratoxydans_A. The sequence goes on along the minus strand of NZ_CP192736.1, from coordinate 905,102 downwards.
TATCGGGGTTGGTGATCATCGCTTCCACCCACGACCCCACGCAGGCGTTGACGATGGCGCGGACCTCGCCGCTGGTTCCGCCAAAGGAGCTGGTATCCACCGACACGGCCGACAGTTCCTGATCGAACTCCACGTTGGAGGGCCCATCAAACATGCCACGCAACCGCCCATCGGTGCACCGGGTAAACGCGTTGCCCAACGACTCGGCCGCCGATCGGAGCGTCCCGGTCAATGACGCGGGCGGCTGCAACAGGAACGCGACGATATCCGGTAGCACCGCGTCATCCCCGCGCAGGTCCACCACATGATCCAGGGCCAAGGATAGGCCGCGTTTTTCCTCCGAATCCATCGCCCGGCCTTTGAGGATTGCCCCCAAAGCTTCGAGTAGCCCGAGGCGGCGGTCACGGACCATGTGACACCATTCCTCATCGGACAACAGCCGGCCTTCGGAGTTCACCGAGGGCCGGTTCCCGGCATCCAACGGATTGATCCGCTGGACCCCACCGGGAGCAACCTTGATGGTGCTGCCGCCAAGCCACCGCACCACCGGGGTCCATTCGCCCTTCCGGTCACTGAGCACCGCCAGTTTCCGGCCGTGCAGCACGTGGCGGGCGGCGAAGCTTTTCACGCAAGAGGATTTGCCCATGCCCACGCTGCCCAGCACGATCATCGACATCCCCCGGATGATCCCGCGCTTGTACAGGTCCCAGGGATCCAGGCAGAACGCGCCGCCACCATACATGTCATCCCCGATATAAGGGCCACGTAGCCCCAGTGAAGGGCCGGCCACCCACGGATACACCATCGCCCCGGTCCCCGAAGTGGTGGGTAGGAACCGTTGGGCGACTTTCGCCGCCCCGTAGAGGTGGAACCGCTTGTTCCGACCCTTGCCGCCGTACCGGGGTGTGGGGTATCCCTGATCACCAAGGTTCTGGGCGGTGCGCTCAGCGCGCAGGGTTTGTCGGGCCAGGCTCTTGCCGGCGATGGCGAACTGTTTGCTGGTGGCCCGGTCATAGACTCCAACCACCCCCAGCTGCCGGTGACGACCGAGAGTGAACCACCCACGAACGTGGTCGGCTATTCCTTGGCGTGCCATCGGCTACCTCACCACCCTGGGCAACGAATTCTCGGCGTTCGAACGGCTGCCGGCCAGGTTCCAGGCCCGAGGTGGGTTGGTTTCGACGGCGGATCGCGTGTTCATGGTTTGTTCCTGTGCTTTCGTTTAGTGGCCGATATGGCCGCGGGCCAGGGGCAACGCCCCGGCGATGAACCCCGTCAACTGCTGCCCATACAAGGCCCGCAGTTCGGTTTTGGCGTTGGACGCACCCCCGGACATGGCCGCGCAATCCGCCTCCAGATCAGCCAGGCTCTCACTGGACACCGTCACGAACGCACCCAACGTGTAGGCTGCGTGCCCGGCCACCAGTTCCTCTTCACGGTTTTCGATGTCTTCGAGTTCTTTGGCCTGCCGGCGGGAGAACATCTTCTTCATCTTCACGTGCGTCTTGTGCGTGGTTTCCCAGTCGGCTTTCTGGCTATCGATCTCCCGGTAGGCTTTCTCCTGGTCTTTGAGCATCATCATGATCGTCACCGTCTGACGGTGCCCGCCGGTGAGGATCAGGTTCTGCATGAACCCCAGCTCCGCGCGCTGCCGCGGCCACTCCATCACCCGATACACCCGGTGGAACCCGGTATCGGTGCGCAAGTGATCCCACTGCCGATCATCCACCGCCATCGGCCCGGCCGAAGCCACAGCCACCCCGGCGAAGTCACCGCGACGATCCGTGAGTACCGTGCTGGCCTGCGGGTCGAACGCGACCCGAATCACCTCGCTGATCGACCGGGGCGAATGCCATTCGGTGACGTGGGCGCCGCATTCATCGATCATGTCCTCCAGCGCCGAGAGCTTATCCAGCACCGCGTCAAAGAACCCGGCCACCCCGCCGCCCTTCTTTTTCACGCTACGCTCAATCCCGGAATGCCCGCGGCTGAAAATGAACGCCACCCACGTCTCATGGATGTAGGAGGAACTGGCCGTGGTGATCAGGTCCCGGTAGCTTTGATCCGCGAACACGTTGATTTCATCCCCCGCCCCCGACCCGGCGACCTGGATCCGCTCGTCATAGTATTCAAGGATCTTCGAGCCGGACACCTTCCGGCCCTGGTCACCGAACTGCATACCCAACAGGCCCTGGACCGAGGACGCACCGTTGAGCAGCCGCGAAAATGACTCCACGCGTTGACTGGCCGCCTCATCTGATTCCAAATCCAGCGCCTTGGTGGACCGGGTACGGGCCACCACCGTCCCCGTCCCGCGGCGGGGGTCATAGATGAACGCGATCCTCCTGGGCCCTTCGTAGATCACCAGGTTGTCGGCTTCCGAACCGCCCAGGCTCAACCGCTGCGGCGCGCCCAGTTTCAACCGGCCTTTCACATCACGCAGGAACAACGGGTCCAACGGGTCACGCAACTGGGCTGTTGGGGGCTGGTGGGTGTCCATGGTGTGGCCTTCCTCATCGAATTTCCGCAAATACACCAGGTGGTTCCGGGTGCCGCGGATCAGCCGGCTGCCGATAATGCGCATCCACCGCGGGATCGTCTGGTCAGCGAACCGCGGCACACCAACGCCCAAGGACACCAGCAGCACGACCAGCCCGAGGCCCAGGATCCGCATCGGGTCCGGCACCGTGCCAGAGACCATGCAGCACAACACGAACACGCCGGCCCCGCTGCCGACGATCGTCACCTGCGTGGCATCCAGTCCCAGGTACACGCCGTTACGCGAATGCGACCCGAAATGCACCGGCGACTCTTCGAACTGCTCAGACATGTCTGTCCCTCCTCTTCTATCGGCGTGCGCCGCCGCGGCCCACGGTGCTGCGCATGAACCGGCCGGTGCTGCGCACCGTCCGGGTGAACCCGGTACGCCCGCCACGCACCAAGGCGACCCCTTGCCGATACCCGCCGCTAGCCCCAGCCAGGGCGGCACGGTCCAGGGAGTCTTGGCCGGAGGTAATGAACGAGACGAACTGGGTGAGCAACAACGGCATGAACGCGGCCGCGAACAGGCACACGATCCCGGCCGCGAACTGCCACGCGTCCGGGGCGGTCGTTGAAATGGTCATCCCCATCTTGATAGTGACCGCAGCGGCCGGTTTGGCCAGCAGTAACCCCACCACGATGCCCAGCCACCGGTTGAACATGCCCTTCGCCGCGTCCAGGGTCATCCCATAGACCGCGATCGGCAAGAAGACCGCCAACAGCAGGATTGCGACCAGGCGTAGCACCATCATGGCGGTGAGGAAGAACGCGGCCAGGAACACGATCAGGGCGATCAACACCCCGAACAACACCCCACCGATATTCCCGCGATCCCGCGACATCGCCCACTGCTGGTAGTTCTCATCCATCAACACCCGGTTGGAGGCCGTGTCGAAGGTGATCCCGAACAGCTGCATCACCGCTTCGGTGCCCGTGGTGTCCCCGCCACCGATCGACAAAATGGAGAGGCTGACCTGATCCATGCCGATCGATACCGTGTAGAGCAGCCCGGCGACGATATAGACCGCGGGGATACCCATGATCAGCGAAACAAAGGCCCGAACCATGCCCACCGTGGACCCGCGAAACACCGAGATGACGATCTGGATCGCGGCGAACACGATCAGCAGCGGGATCGCGGCCACCACAATGATGTTGAGCATGCCCGGGATGTGCTGCACCACGGTGTCTGCCCCGGTGGTGACGGTCATGTCACCGCCAATGACCGAGATCCACCAGCGTGAGTCCATTTCCGTGTTCCGGAACGAGGATTCAAGCATGAACCACGCCCACTGGGCGAACGCCTGAATCGACCCCCAGAACAGGTCATGGAAATCATGGGAATTCATGGCCCGGCCCCCATGTTAGTTGAACACGAACAGGACCGAGAGGCCCGAGGCCCAGCGGATCACCGAGGACACCGCGGTGATGATCGCGCAGGCTACCAGCACCCACATGAATTTGGAGACGGTCTCATCATCCATCGACCGCTTGTTCAGCTTGGCGAACATCATCTGAATCATCAGAATGATCGCCACGATGCCGCCGATCACGATCGCGGTGGTTTGTAGCCAGCCGCCGATGTCCTGCAGGAAGGTGATCCAGGGGGCATCGGTCTTCGGGGTGATTCCCGGATCAATCGTCTGCGCCAGGGCGGTGCCCTGCCCCACACCCCACGACATCTCGAATAGTTTCTGTGCCACTGACACGGTCATCGTGCTCTCCTTCGAACGGGCAAACAATGCGGACACCAACGAATCAAGACAACAAGCCCCCACGTATGTCACCGCCCCCACCGGGACACGGGTTTTCTGGGGGTTCCTGAGCAAATGGCCCCAGCTCACGCAGAGCTGAAGGCCATGAGTAGAACGCCTGATCGCCGCGGGTGCGCCGTCCGGCGCTATCAGCCGGAACCCCCGAGCCTGGAGCCTCGTGCTTGGAACTTAGTGTCTGGGGCCTGGTGTGGGGGTTATTTTGCTGTGACGTCCAAGCGTTGTGGGGGTGGCTGGATCGCCGACAATCTCACCCAAGGCTTGTCCGTGGTGTAGTACATCACTGTCACCGTCGAGGCGGGTTGCGCCTCAAAATTGTTCGACGTGCAATCAGGACCCGTGGGAATCCAATGAACCGACGCCACCGCATTCTCGGTCCGGGTGACCCCGTTGCCGGTGGTGTCGGCGACCTGGTCCTTGAACTGCGCGGCCGCGCCATCCCCAATCAGGGACCGGAGCACCTCATAGCTGACCCCATGGATCTCTTCCTCCCACCAGTCGAAGTTCCGCACCACCCCCGACGGGCACGTGGACAACGCCGGCCTTTTCTCTATCGTCAGGCTTCCGGTGCGGGCTTCGACCGGCATCAGGCCCGTGGTGGTTGCCGAGGTACTGTTCCAGGTTGCGAAGGACACCGCGCCGCTGAGCAGCGCGGCCGCGACCACACCCAGGGCGAGCTTGTTGATCCCCTCGGCCATCGTGGACCGGCCGTTGCGCCGCATCACCGGGATCACCATCGCCCACATGATCATGGAAATCGCCACCAACACGATCGCCGACCCCAACGCCCAGGAGGCGACCGTATCGAATTGCCCGGTCTGAACATCGATCCTGCCCAGATCCGCTCTGACCAGTGCCTGCCTCATCGTGATCTACCTCCACCGTGAACTACGAAACTTCCCAACCGTGACATCAGCCGCCGTGTCATAGCAGGAGCACCAGTGACCCCAGGCCAAACATCACCAGGACACTGCCGGCGCCCAGGATCCAGCGCACCCGTACCGCCCGGTGCGGGTCCCGGGTCAACCGGCGCATCAACCGCCCGAACACCGAAGTATCAGAGAACGCGGCATGGCGGTCGTCCGGGAAAGAGGTCGCCACCCACCGGTTGAACCGCACCGCAGCAGCCCACGCGATCCTCCCCGAGAACGAGCGTGGCCTCGGCCTCGCCGGTTCCCCGACCACCCCGGAAAACAAGTCATCCTGCAACACCTGGAGCTTGCGCTGCACCTCGATGGCGGTAGACAGTTCACGGCCGGTGAACTGCCCACCACCGGTGGCCACCTCAGCAGAAATCCTGGGAAGCACCCACAGGCACAACATCACCTGATGATGCTGATTCACCACCTCAGCCCCACCGATCGACCGCTCCGCGCTCTGCGCATCGCCTGGAGCCAGGTAGCGCGTGAACAGCAGATCCAGGTCCCTCAGCGCGTGGATGACACCCACGGCGTCATCCAGTACGCCATCATCCTCGGACCAGGTGTCTTCCACATCCCGTTGCAGGCGGGCCCAAAACTCCTCGGGGCACGACACGCTGGTGCCCAAGGGCTGCGTGGACGGGAGCATCGCCCGGGTCTGTCCGGCGCGTTTCAGCCCCCACGACACGATGCCCAGTTCCTGGACAGTGAACGACACCGAACGGATGCTGCGCCTTTGTTTCATGCTCATCGCCAGTACTCCTCCGGTGTCGGACTCGGTGTGTCATATCAGGGGTTGTCGTACCCGTCGTTCTCGGTGTCGTATCCGCATTCGACGTATGTCATCGGTGTCATCGCTCCAGCGACAGCCTCATGGTTTGTTGTTGTAGGGAGGTTGTGACAGGACGGTCGCTGCGATCTGCATCAACCACTTGGCTTCCTTGAGGTACTGCCGCACCGTGTTGTACGACAGCCCGGTGCGGATCATCAGCCGCTGTAAATCAACATTGCCGAAGCCGCCGCTGGCCAGCACCTGCTGCACGAACTCGGCCACCCATTCACCAGACTCACCGCCAGCGGGCATGCATTCGATCAGCACCCCCATGGTGGGCTTCAGCCCCTGGTCACGACAACCGGTGGCTTTGGCGACGACAATCGCGCAACGAACGAACTCCCTGCGACAGGCCCGTAACGCGTCTTCGCTGATCACCATCGCCCGCGCCGCCGTTTCCACGTCATCCCCGAACGTCGTGATCAGTTCCAGCGCCCGGTGGCTCGTGGCCTGGTTCTGGATGAACGCTTCAACCTGGTCGATCACTCCCGCAAGCTGGGCGGCCGCGTCCAGACGGTCATCGATGTGTTCGGAAAAGTCTTCTGCGATGAGCGACACCGCGCTCTGGGTTCGTCCCACCGATGCCACCTCAAAATGGTCCTGATGCTTCTTCCGCCGACTCGCACTGCTGATATGGTCGTACGCCCTGCGCCGGGCGATCGTGTTCACCCAAGCCTGCAGGGAGGCCCCATCAAACCGAGGCAACGCGTGGGCTGCGGAAATGTAGGTTTCTTGCAAGACATCCGCCCAGTCTTCGCGCAGGGCCGGGCCAAGGATGGAACGGATCGCTGGCTCGGATTTCTGCACCGCCTGGGCCAACTGCTCCTCACTCACCTCATTGCGCTTGGCTGGGGCGGGGTCGGTGCGTGGTTGTGGCTGACTCATGCTGCCTGTCCTCCACAATGCTTCGTCGCGTTGTTCCAGAGATTCAGAATCAACCGACAGAGTGATTTCCCCGTGGGCTTGGCCGGTCACCGGACGTTTATGCGAGCACGGCTGGCTGGTTCGCGTGGTGGTTTTCATCCCGCTCACCCACCTAGAATCCCGGCTCATCATCAGAACCCCACGGCAGCTCCCCCACACTCTCACCGGCACAGTCCCCCACTGAGAGCCGCAACCGGAGGTCGGTGCGGAAGTCACCAGGTTGCGGCATGGGCGGCCGTTCTTGGTCTGGTTCCGGGGCCGAGAGCGCATCAGCGCGGCATCCCGGACAGATCGCTTGCGGGTTCGGATGCGCCCACAGATGCTCGTCGCATTCGGCGACCATCGGATCCGCCGGAACCGCCCGTGTGGGCGAGGTTTCCGGAGGGGTGAGGAACCCAGCCGTGGGTTGGGCTTCGGGTGCCGTGATCAACCAGGCCAACCCTTCGGGGTCTTGTTGACAGGCCTTGGCCACGTACCGCAGCGGACTTTTCACCGAAATGGTTCCGGCCCGGGCCAACACCAGATCAATCAACCGACGAGCTTGCAGCGCATCCAGCATCCGGAGTGGTTCGGGCATCAGAGCGAACAGCTGGGCAAGATTCACTCCCCGATGAATCTCAGCCTTCCCCGAAGAACCCGGATTATGATCATCGTCGTCCATCATCGTCTCGTCGCCCGAGGTGGATGCCGCGGGCACCGGGTCGGGGACCGTGCTGATTGATGATTGATGATTGATGGTTAAATCCGCGCGGGTTCCTTTAAGAGGCACCACAGGTTTTTGGTCGTTATTTGCCGGGCATCCGGTCGTTATTTGCCGGGCATCCCGATACCCGGCAACAGGTGCCGGGGCAGAATCACGCGGATTCGGATACCCGGCAGCAGTTGCCGGTTGATGCCCGGCAGTAGTTGCCGGGGCACAATCATGCGGATCTAGATACCCGGCAACTGTTGCCGGGTATGGTCCGGCGGCGACCAGCACCCCGTAGGCGGGGCCATCGGCGATGAACCCATCGGGTTCTTCACTCACCGGAAGAACCTGGGAGCGTACCGCGGCACTGCGTCCGGCACGCCTGGTTTTGGTCTGCTCCCACCGCTGGTCGCCGCGCAGCGCGAACGGTTCGATGACGGCCTTGTTCAGCCGGTACCGGTTCTCCAGGCGGGCCCCGGTGGCCTGTGAGCGCTGCTCCCTGACGGTGAGCACTCCTTTTTCACGTAGCGCCCGAATGCTGCTGCGGACCGTGCGCTCGCTGAACTGGCTGTGGTGGCACAAGAGCGCCAGGCTGGGCCAGCATTCCCATTTCTCATCAGCATGGTCCGCCAACAACAGCAGGATCATGACCTGACTTGAGGAGAAGTCACCTGAGCCGCCCAGCTTCCTGACCAGCGATTGTGCTTCGTTACTCATCGCCAATTCCCATCATTCGTAAGCCTCTACGTCTGTGTTTTGAGTGGCAGAATTCGTGGGTCATGGTTAGGCCTCTTCCTGAGCGTCGGAAGTGAAGATTTCGGGGTGTTGCTTCTGCAGTTTCGCGAGTTTCCGCTGGCCGGTGCGCACGACCTTGCCCAGGGCGTTAGCGATGTGCTTGGCGGTCAAGTCCCGCCCATGCTCGGTCAGCAGGGCGTGGAGGATGCGTTCTTCCTCGGCCGCCGGGTCCAGATAACGCACGCTGGACATCGACCGCGGCTGATCCCCGTCACCCGATACCGCAGAACCAGTCACGGAAGCACCTGCAGGCTCTTCGACCGGAATGGCTACTGTGTCTGCCACGGGCAGTGTGTTGCGCCATGGATCGACCTGACCGTTACTTGAGGCCATCCCGGCAGACACCGTCGCAGAAATTCGTGGAGCACGTGTCGTGTCGTGAGATGGCTCTACTGCCTGGGCTCGACCCCATTCCGCTACGGTAGATTCCACCTTGCCCAGTGCCTCGCCAAGGTTGGCTGATGCCGGGACCAGGTCAGGGCTGCGCTGGCCCTTGACAGGCCTCCTTGCGTGCTCCGCGGCGGCTACGGGTGTCACGTCGTTCAATGCACTCTGGTCGCTATCGGGTCGTGGTGTTGGCGGGGTCGGATTCGGTCGATCATCCCCCACCGGCACGAGACCAGCATCGAAGGCTTGGCGTTCGTGTGGGCGGGCAATGGCCAGCCTGCCAAGCTCTTCCGTCGCGGCGAACACACCAATGGGTGCCATCCCCGCAACCAGGGCGCCGATCCAGGTACGGAAATCATCCATGCTCCGCTCATCCAACAAGACGTGCCCGACATTGGCCAGCACCGAGACCAGAGTGAACGCGGCCAGTGAGGTCCAGGAGGCCCAGGTCTTTTCGCCACGGGAGCGATGAATCAGCACCGCGATCGAATAGACGAGGATGGCCGTATCGATAAAGATCGGCACGGCCCATCGCATCGCCGGCGGCAGTCCGGCCCATTCGGCCACAGCCACCAGACCGGAGTACGAGACCATGAAGCTGATCGCACCGACAAACCCGACCAGCCCGACAGCGATCCACAGCATCTTGTGCGAATCGGGGTCGATTCGGCGCGGTTGATCTTTGATGGTGGATGCAACGGTGTTGTGCGTATACTGGTCGTACTTCGAAACGCTTACCGAAGTGTTTGGTCCCTCGAACGATTGCAGTTCGTTCGAGGGGCTTTTTTCGTTCTCACTCATGGTTAGCCTTCCTCGAGAATGGTCAGAACCTCATCGATGGTTTCTTGCGCGTCGTTGAGGTTGGCCCGGATTTTCTCTATGGTGCCCGCGTCGACAATCACGGTCGTGTCCACGGTTTTCAGTAGCTGGGTGAGTACGAGCACCGCACGAGACCCGTTGTCGGCCAGTGAGGTGGCTTCTTCCAGATCAAGGTCGTCAGCGCCCGCACTGGTGTATGCGATCTGACCGGCGAGCTGGATCACCATGGGCAATGGCGCCTGGGAGTACTTGCCGTTGGAGCCGGTGAGGCGTTGGATGTTCTGCGCGCGGGCTTTCGCGTTGCGATTTAGAACTTCTGTAGCGTCAAGAGGAAAAATCCCGCCGTCCTCGGGTGCCTGATCCTCATCGAACGAAGAAGCAGACGTTGGAGTTGCTGGTTTCGGCACTTCACGGTCATAGAATTTGCCGTCAATGCCTTGGATCTTTGACGCAGGCGATTCTTCTGAAATCGTGGATTCTGCCTTGTTTTCAGCCGTAACGTTCGGCTCGTCGGCAGGTGTCCCATTTGGGACACCTGCATGTTTGGACTTCTGGATCTCTCGGTCAATGGTTCCCCGTCCGAGGCCAGTGGCGGTGCCGATGGCCCTAATGCTCATCCCTGCTTCACGGAGGGATCCAACAATTTCCTGTCGGTCTTCCATCGGTATCTTGATGTGGTGTGTACCGAACTCACGTATGCAGTAGTCGTTCCACGACGAATAGCCGAGTGCATCCCATGCGCGGCCTTGGTAGGCAATCTTGACCAATTCCCATGTGAATGACAGCGCCTGCCGAATCTTGTCCGTTACCTCGCGTGCTTCATTGGCAGCCAAAGCCTTTGTTTGGCCAGCTGGCAGCCCCTCGTCCTCAACGATGATCTCGACTTCGTGTGTTGAGCTCATGAGGCCCGTACCTTTGATTGCGCATCCTCAGTGTGGATTCCGTCGAAGAATCTCTGCAGTGGAACGCTGAGGTGCTCAGCAATGAGAATTAGCTCGCCAATGCGAAAGTCTGTTCGCCCAAGTAGCCGATCGTTTAAAGCTGGCTGTGACCGATTTATCCATCGGGCAAGCTGTTCTTGCTCTAGACCTTGTTTCAACATCTCGCTGGTGATGTTGGCGCGAAGATATCGCTGATATTCAGTAGCCATAGTTTCAATTTATAAGCTCAAATAATATTAAGCAACCCCCAAATATAAGCTGACACGATAAATTTCAGGCATACCGTGGACTAGTGACGATAATCCTTATACAGTGAAGGCATGACTATAGAGGTTACCAACCGAGCACATGTCGACCAGGCCGTGGGCATGGAGGTGAAAGTTTGGCTGATGCGCAAGAAGGTCACCCAGGCAGAAATTGCCGCGATGTTCGACCTTACGCAACCAGCCATTTCATCGCGCCTAAATGGCAAGACGCCGTTCACCTTGTCGCAGCTAATGGCCATCTCGGGTCGTCTTGGCATTACCCTCGGGCAGCTCTTAGGGGAAGAGATCTTAAACGAGTCTGGCCCCGACCCGCGTAATGCGGATCAGGGCCAGAATGAGCTCCTCCAGTTGGACTTGAACCAACAACCCTTCGATTAACAGTCGAATGCTCTGCCAATTGAGCTATGGAGGATCGCAACGAGTAATACCTTAGCACTGGCCAACCACGGTTTTCAAATCGGGTGGTTACCTTGCTCCGGACCGGTTTTCGACAGCAACGCATGAGCGTTGAAACGACGTCATCGTACCGAGCTCCTCCGCCTAGAGCTCACTTCTTATAGTGGTCTATCGCGTACTCTGCCAGCTCAAGCAATTGCTGTGCGGATTTGTCCCAAGAGTACTCCGTAGCCCGCTGCGCGGCACGCTGCGAGTATTCCTGCCAACGTTCCTGATCTGCCAATAGCTGGACTTGTTGTGCAAAGCCGTACGCATCGTCCGCACCCGCGTAGAGTGCCGCATCGGCTGCGACCTCCCGGAAAATCGGCATATCGGTGACTACCACGGGCGTACCGACATTCATTGCTTCGACCAACGGCAATCCGTAGCCCTCCTCCCGCGAGAGTGTCACCAAGGCAGTACACCGGCTGAGCAATTGTTGATACTGTGCTTCATCCACCCCGGAATGAAAGATCACCTTGGCATCATTTGGGAGTAACGCTGTAAGCTCGGCACGCCGCTGGTCACTTATCTGGCTCAGTAAATGCAATTCGAAGTCCGGAAGGAAGCGCATCGCGTGGATCAGCGTCTCAACGTTTTTATATTCCATGAAGGAACCCATATAGAGCAGGGTCTTATCAGGTCGTAGCGATGAATCACGTACCTGAGAGTCTCCGCTGGGGGCATTGGAGACCACTCCGATATGCTTTCGGGTCAACCGATGACGCTTGATCAGTTGTGCGGTGGTCTGCGAGACCGTCGCAACCGCGTCGGGGCGATTGAGCAACATTCTTTGCGGCCAATACACCTGATGGAAGAGGAACCAGCCCAGCCGGATCGGCGCCGGTAGAAATTTCGGGGCGCGAGGGTGCGAGTAGTAGATCAGGTCATGCAGGGTCAGGATCACCGGATACTTCCGCCCGAAGGTACCCATGGTCTGCATGGGAGAGAACACAACGTCGGGATGCAGTTTGTTGACCTGCAACGCAACCAACGGCTCGAGGACGCTGGTCGGGGACGATACCTTCAGGTAGGGAACCTCCGGAAGCATAGGCAGCTGCCGGACGTCATTAATCAGCATAGTAACGTCGGCCAGCTGGGAAGCAGCTTCAATAAGGCCCGCCGTGAAACGACTGATCCCGTCATGATGGGTTATACGGGTATACCGGGCATCGATAACGAGTTTCACGAGGTGAGTGGCCTTTGAGGTGGGCAGCTAATCAGAATTCAAGCCTACCTGCTTGGACTCGTGGACTTCTCCATCGACAGACGGGTCTTGAACACTCCGATCCTTTGTCAATAGCAGCAAGAAGTAAACCACCCCCGCTAGGCGCGCTAAAACCCATGTGCGCAAGGCCCCGGATCCCGAAGTCCATCCCGATACCCACGCCTAGCGGTCCAGCCAAGATCATGGCGCCAAAGGCGAACAGTCCCCCGAGAAATGGATACACAGCGAAACAGGTGACACCCAATCCGAGGTCAGGGGTGATACATAGGCTTTCAACCGTTGAACCAGCAGGCAGTCCCAATTGAGAGAACACAACGGACTAGGTCAGTGCTTGGAGCACCGGGCGACTTCATATCCGTGACGACGCTGCAGAATCCCAGTAGCGTCGACAGGATCAGCCCCAGTACGATGCTCATGGATCTGAGAAGGCTGAATGGCGATCACGGACACCAAAGTTCGCAGAGTGTTGGGCAACCTCATATCAAATGCGTTCGCCGCCCATTTGCCGACGAACAAGAGTTCCACGGGAAAGTCGCCGATCCATTTTGTCTCATACGAATGGCGGCACGCCTGACGTGTGACAGCTACTCGACTGCCACCCTTGGCTTCCTGCCGCCTCGAACCAGCCAGCAGCCCCGTGCGGTTGTCACGGCAATGGAATTAAAGCTGACGTTTGGCGCTGTGCGCTAGCGGATCCGGGAGACGAGTATTGCGACGCCGCTTCCCTCCAGCTTGCTACAGACCTCACCCCGTCCTGCCATGGCCATCACTAGATCCAGTAGCGAGCCACGGACCTCCGGTCCAGAACCGGTGGTGAATTCATCGTCAACTGCAATCAAGGAAATATCCTTGATCATGGTCTTACTGTTCACCGCGAAGTTTTTAGCGGCGAAGAATTCGGCAACCTCTCGAACCGCACGGATGGAAGGCATCAACTCGATTTCCAGCGGCCGAGCAATGTCTTGTCCGTGGACCAGAACTTCGCCGAGCATTCCTCGCACCGACCCCAACGGTGCAACTCGACTCGTGGACAACGATTGATAGCGCGCCAAGGTTTCCTGCCAATCCTGACTCAGGTTGCGGGTCAAGAGGCGTTCGTTGTGACGGTTCGTGTCAAAGCCGGAGCGCACCATATTAGCCAGCCAGCCTCCAGTTCCTGTGGAGCCGGCTGCACTGAGGTGAGCTACGGTCTGGCGCACATCCCAGTTCCCGCAAAGGGTCTGCGACCCCCACTTGTCGGGCTCCAGAGCTTGGAGCACCTCGCCTAGCCGTTGCCGTTCTTCGTCAATCAACCGCCATCTGGCTGCATCGTCCATGCGAGCCATCCTACTCGGCATGCGCCCATTCTTTCCGCAATATTTTTTGACTGTTCGTTCCCATATCGTCCTCGCTATTGCGGTCCTCAGAAAAAACGTGACTAATAAGTATTGCTACCTACCGCTACCTAGTTCTACTATCTACTTGTACCTAACATCGCTAAGTAGATAGGAGGGGCGGTGGGAACCCAAATGACCGAAATGCTGAAAGGCACCCTCGAAGGCATTGTGCTATCGATCCTCACCGAACGCCCCGCGTACGGCTATGAGATCACCGCAGAATTACGCGAACGCGGATTCACCGATATCGCAGAAGGCACGATATATGCACTACTGGTTCGGATCGAAACAAAGAAGTTCGTCTCCGTGGAAAAAGTGCCTTCCGCCAAGGGACCGCCACGCAAGGTCTTCACCCTGAATGAAACCGGCAGGGCCCAACTCAAGGGTTTCTGGTCATCCTGGAACGAACTGGTCGACCGAATCAACGCTCTCCCCCACGACAGCAAAGGACACTGAATCATGGCTACCAAATGGATTGAAATGATGACCGGATCACTGGAACAGAAGAAACAGTACAAGCTCAACATCGCTAGGCTGAAGGCGTTGGATCGACAAGGAACGAGCCCGACTGATCGAGGCAATCGCTCGGGCCGAGCAAAAGAAAGAAGATGATCAGCTATCCACGCAATAAAAGTTCGGGGGCTGCACAAGTCCTACAGGGATTTGCAGGGCTACGCGGTGTGGGCCTGAGCGGAGAATCCAGAAGCATCTAGGCACTGCTCGCTCCCATTGCACGGACTGGAGTGAGTCACCGGTGAGCTTTTTTGACTGCTTTGACCTGAGCCGAGAGGCAGGGGCAATGCCTCAGCCCATGCAGGGACACGCTGCTGCGGTTAGACATCACCGTGGGATCAGCATGCAATGAGCCAGCCATCTTGCTCGACGAGCCCGCCACCGGGCTTGATCCGCAGTCGAGGGTCCAGGTCTGGAACAGCATCCGTGAGATGACGACCTTCTGCACCACCGCCACGCTGCCCACCCAATACCCGAATGAAGCCAAACAGCTGGCGGACCGGCTCCGGATCTTTTCGTTGCACTCGCGGTGACCGTTGCGGGCATCTGGTGGGGGCTCAAATCCAGCTGGTAGCCGCAAGCGGAATTCACCCGCAGCACGCTGACCGAGAGACTCCCATGGGGTAGGGCAGGTTGAAGGAAAAGGAAAAGGTTCCGACTCGTGTGAAACAAGTCGGAACCTCTTGAAAGCTCCTCCAACTGGACTTGAACCAGTAACCCTTCGATTAACAGTCGAATGCTCTGCCAATTGAGCTATGGAGGATTGCAACGAGATATAACTTTACCCGAGCATCAACCAAAAACCAAAACGAGGTTCCTAGTTGCCGCGAAGGATCCTTCGACGCATCTCCAGTTCCATTAACTCCCGGTTGATCTGGGAGTATTCCTCACCTTCGGGGTTCATTTCGGAACGCTGCAGGCGTCCAATAAGTTCTGCTTTGCGGTGTGTGATTTGTAGCTCAATCAATCCGTTAATAATGTCGGTGCAATAGCGTGCCAAGCTATTTTCGTCCGAGGCAGGGATCGAAGTCACCGCGATTTCCGAAACTAACGACCGGAGCTGCTCCGGAACCTCTTCACGGATAACTTCTACCCAAGCGGTAGCCGAAGCGCCGGCGGCACTAGCCGCGACGATCGCCGAGTGGATCGCTGCATGTGCTGGTGCCATGAACCTCGCCTCGTAAAAGGCCTGCCACTGCTCGTTACCCAAGCGTTGCGGCTGTTGAACAATCACTTCCAGGGCCTGTCGCTCCAAACGCACAACCGGGTCCCGATGATCTGGACGTTCAAAGCCCGGCCCAGCATCCTGAGCCGGCACATCAGTTTCAGCCACCGGTTCTGCGGATTGGACAGTGGAACGCGGGAGCCGGGAACGCCGGATCGCGGCACCGACGGCACGGTTCACATCATCGTTATCCATCCCCAACCAACCGGCCAATTCACGAGAATACCCAGGACGAATTGCCGAATCCCTGATTTGCCCAACGATCGGGGCAGTTTTGCGGAGCGCCTGTACCCGGCCTTCGACGGTATTGAGGTTGAACTTCTTCAGTTCGGCGCGGATCGCAAATTCAAACAGTGGGCGCTTGAGTTCGATTAGTTCACGTACTGCCTCATCCCCTCGTGCCAGCCGCAGGTCGCAAGGGTCAGCTCCAGAGGGTTCAACGCACACGTAAGTCTGGGCAATGAAACGTTGATCTTCCTCGAAGGCACGCAGCGCCGCCTTCTGTCCGGCTTCATCTCCGTCAAAGGTGAAGATGACTTCACCACCACTGCCATCATCCTGCAAAAGCCGACGGGCAATCTTAATGTGGTCGGTGCCGAAGGCTGTACCGCAGGTAGCAACGGCGGTGGTGATCCCGGCTAAATGGCAGGCCATGACGTCGGTGTAGCCTTCCACAACCACGATTTGCCGCTCTTTGGAGATCTGTTTTTTCGCCAGATCTATGCCGTAAAGAACTTGGGATTTTTTATACAGCTGAGTTTCCGGGGTGTTGAGGTACTTCGGTCCCTGATCATCCTCGTGTAGTTTGCGTGCCCCAAAACCGATGGTGGCTCCGGCCAAATCACGGATCGGCCAGATCAGCCGACCGCGGAAGCGGTCATAGATACCGCGGTTGCCTTCCGAAAACATGCCCGTGAGCTTCAGTTCTTCATCGACGAAGCTCTTGGACCGCAGGTGCTTCAACAGCCCGTCCCAGCCCTTAGGCGCGTAGCCGACGGAAAATTGTGCCGCAGCCTGCGAGTCGAAACCCCGACCGGTCAAGAACTCCCGGGCAATCGAGGCTTCTTCACTACCCAGCTGGCTGCGAAAGAACTCTTCGGCGATTTTGTGCGCGTCCACCAGACGCTGGCGTTTACCGTACTCTTCCTTGCGAGGTCCGCTGCCCCCATCTTCGTAGCGTAATTCGTAGCCAATTCGGGAGGCTAAGCCCTCGACCGTCTCGCTGAAGGAGGAGTGATCCATCTTCTGAATAAACGCGATCACGTCACCAGACTCGCCACAGCCAAAGCAGTGAAAAGTCCCTAGCTGAGGACGAATGTGGAAGGAAGGACTGCGTTCATCGTGGAAAGGGCATAGGCCCTTATAGGAGCCTACTCCTGCGGATTTCAGCGTCACGTAGGACTCGACGATCTCCTTCAGATCGATGCGGTTACGCACCTCGTCGATATCTTCACGTCTAATTAGCCCTGCCATGACCCTCACTTTAGAGGTGGTTGCCCACCCTTACCCCTTAGCCATCTTCGCGTTGTGGACGCAGTATTCTGCGCGGAACGCACCCTGACCCTGCACCTAGAACAGGCGTTCGTTAAAACTTTCACCCTTGATCAAGGTGGCATGCCATTCCTTCGCCGAGGCATCGGTCAAGGAAGCCACCTGATCCACCACTACCCGCAATCGGGCGCTGTCATCAGCGGCGTCATGCCAATCGGCGGCGAAAATCGGTTCCAAATACTTCTCTTCGGTCTCCATCAGGAAACCCACAAGGTCAGTTAGTAATTCCCGCTGTTCGGCGTAAAGTGGCTGCCGGTCCTCATCGGTCATCACATAGGAGGCAGCAATCCCCTTCATCACCGCGATTTCGTGAGCCGTCTGCTCGGGAACGATCAACTGCGCGTTGTAGCGGGTCAATGCCCCCGTACCGTATTCGGCGCGGGTCGCATCCATCGCGGCCTGACAAAAACGTCCGATGAACTGGCTTGTCATGTCCTTCAGCGCCGCCATCGATCGACGCGACCCGTCGGCATGTGGCACCCATTCCACGGTGTGCTCCAACCGGGTAAGCGCCGACTCGATCTCGCTCTCCGCGGTCCCCGGTAAGTACCACTGCTTGGTCACTTCTAACGCCCGGTCGCGCTGCCCTGTATCGCGGAGCCAGCGCAATTGCAGGTTGCCGCCCACGATGGCGTCTTCCACGTCATGCACCGAGTAGGAAATGTCATCGGCTAGATCCATGACCTGGCCTTCCATGCACACCTGTTCGGGAACCGTGTCCAGTCCCTCCCGTAGCCAGCTAAACACCGGCAGATCATCGACGTAGGCGCCAAACTTCCCAGTTTTCTTGCCGTTGCGAATGGGTGCGTCGTCTCGGGTCCACGGATATTTGGACGAGGCATCTAGCGAGGCTCGGGTCAAGTTCAACCCGGCCGAGGCACCGTTGTGCCGGAAGGTTTTAGTTTCCAACCGAGTCAGCAGGCGTAGCGTCTGCGCATTACCTTCGAAACCGCCGATCTGCTCACACAGCTGATCCAGCGCCTTCTCCCCGTTGTGTCCAAAGGGTGGGTGACCTAAGTCGTGAGCCAGACAGGCGGTATCCACCACGTTCGGGTCACAGCCCAAGGCTGCCCCCAATTCGCGGCCGACCTGCGCTACCTCCAGTGAGTGGGTGAGTCGAGTACGGACAAAGTCATGCGAATACGGGGCAACCACTTGAGTCTTAGCACCCAGTCGACGCAAGGCCGAGGAATGCAGCACGCGGGCACGATCTCGCTCAAATGCGGTCCGGTAGGCCTTCTTAGCCGGTTCGGGGACCCAGCGTTCCTGATCGGCTTCGGTATACCCGTATAGTTCGGTCATACATCCCAGTCTAGTGAGTTTTTGGCGCTGGCTTGCGGGGTTATCCCCCGGAGATGTCCAGTTCGGCGGCAGCGATCATTGCCCGATGCTTCTCATCCATGTCCCGGCTGTCTAACCATCCGTCTGGTAGATGGGTTTTTTTCGGGTGACCAGCACGGCCACGAGTTCCTTCGGCATCCACTCCGGGATATGGCATATCCAAATCCAGTGAGTCCAACAGCTCACGCAATACGGCCAAGGATGGCACCTTGGCCAGTTCGGAACGAATTTCGCCGCCCACCGGGTAACCCTTGAAGTACCAGGCCATGTGCTTGCGGATGTCGCGCATCCCCTTGCCTTCGTCTTCAAAGTATTCGCTGAGCAGCTCCCCGTGCCGATAGACGGTGTCGGCAACCTTGCGTAGTCCCGGACGGAAACGATCCGCACGCCCTTCAAACGCGGCCTGCAGGTCACCGAAAAGCCATGGGCGGCCCTGACAGCCGCGCCCCACGACGATCCCGTCAATGCCGGTCTGCTGAACCATCTGTACGGCGTCTTCGGCCGAAAAAATATCCCCGTTGCCCAGCACCGGAACATCCGGTAGTGCCTCACGCAGGGTGGCGATGGCATCCCAGTCCGCTTGACCGGAATAGTGCTGACGCGCGGTACGGCCGTGTAGTGCCACCGCGGCGACCCCGTGGTCCCGGGCGATTTTCGCCGAGTCCAAATACGTCAGGTGATCCTCGTCGATGCCCTTGCGCATCTTGATCGTCAACGGAACCTCACCCTTGGCCGCCTCGGAGGTGGCAGCCTCGATGATCGAGGTGAACAACCCAGTCTTCCAGGGCAGGGCCGCTCCCCCGCCCTTACGGGTGACCTTGGGAACTGGGCAACCAAAGTTCAAATCGATGTGATCTGCCAAATCTTCGTCAACCACCATGCGTACCGCGGCGCGCACGGTCTTTGGGTCCACCCCGTAAATCTGGATGGAACGGAGCTCCTCATCGGCATCGTGGGAAATGATGCGCATAGACTCTGGATTGCGCTCCACCAACGCGCGGGCGGTCACCATCTCAGTGACATACACCCCGCCACCGTATTCTCGGCAGAGCCGACGGAAAGCGCGATTGGTAATGCCAGCCATGGGCGCGAGCACCACTGGAGTCTCGATGCGGTACTTACCCAACTGTAGGGGTGGTAGCTCGAGTTTCATTGGTGTCTGGGCGTCAGCGGAAGTTTCAGTCAACAGGGTCACCGACCTATTATCTCAAAGACTTTTGGTTTACAGATGAGATCTTGATCAAACCGATACCGCAGCCTGCTGGTGAAGCACCCGTTAAGGGCTCAGAATGATCGTATGACTAGGATTGCTTCGCCCGCGCGGCGAACCTTATGGGTGTTGGCCACCTTCTGTGCGGTGGTGATCATCACGGCGTTCGTGGTGGTTCTGTCGCGCCCGGGCCAAGCTCCCCTCGAAACCGGAACGCCCCAGGCCGCGGTGCAAGGTTACACGCTGGCATACATGGAGGAACGCTGGGATGAGGCCAACGCACTCTCGGCACAACCCGGTGACCGTCCGTGCAATTTGTACCACGTGGACAGCCAGCAGGGGATCGATCTTCTCAGCGTGCGGGAAAATGGTGACCGGGCTACCGTGCAGGTGCAGATGAACGACTCCTACCTCGGTGGCCCATTCGCTACCTGGCAGGGCAGCTATGAAGATGTCTTTGAATTAGAGCGCAAAGACGGCGCGTGGAAGGTCACCCTCGCCCCGTACCCGCTGTCCATGTGCACCGCTGCAGAGCTGGGGTACTGAGATGAGCACCGCCACCGGGATGGCCCCGGCCCCGATCCTCAGCACCGTGCGCCAATTGGTGCTACACCTGCTGTTCTTTATCTTGCTGATGGTTTTCACCAGTGGGCTCGCTAGTCTGCTGACCTCGGTTTTTCAGGGTTTCGCGGTGGACGAGTTCGGGTCCACCCAGCTTCCGCTAGCTTTGGCACAGACCATTATCGCAGGCCCTCTGGCCTGGATTCTGTGGCGCCAATTGCGCCGGTTCTTGAGCATCCAGCGGGAGAATTCTTCACTGGTCTGGTCTGTGCAGGCCGCGGCGGTCTATGCGCTGGCGGCCATGATCTCGGTTCACAACTTCAGCGTGCTTTTCGGTCAATTGGCCGCGGGTCGTCCGGGCTATTGGCAAGATCAGCTGGGCCTGGGTGTGGCGTGGGGTGTGTTGGCTTTCTGGCAGCACCGGATTCTGCGCCAACCAGAAATCGCGCCGCGACGGCTCCCGAATCTTGGCTGGCAAGTGGCCAGCTATTACTTCCTGCTGGTGGCAGCGCTCAGTCTTGCCGCGTTGCTATATCTCGGACTCGGCTCAATTCTCCCGCACGATGCGCTGACCCATATTTATGGCGCCGCAAACTTGCCGATGCTGGTCAATATCTGTGTCTGGGTGCTGATCAATGCCCTGATGTGGGCTTGGCATTGGTTTGGGCTGCGGTTACGGTTTGCTCAAGACGCTGTGGCGCAGCTGGCGTTGGTCGTGGCCAGCGCGGTGGCATCGCTGGCTTGCCTGCTCGGTAGCGTCTTCAGTCTCGCCAGCGTTCTGCCCCTGCCAATGGACGCGGACAGTGTGTCGGGTCGGATCGCTCAAGACCTACCGCTTGCCGCAGGATTCGCCTTGGCTGGTGCGCTCGCCTGGGTTTACTTTGCCGCGGTACTGGCTCAAGCCAATGCGTGGCTGCGCGAGGCCGGGCGTCAGGTCGTTAGTGGCATCGCGTTGGTGCTGGCGGCCAGCGGTTTCGGGATGATCATCAATGCCCTGCTCACCGCGTTTAATGCCCCGCTGATGGGAAACTCCGCCAGCGAGATCTTACGGGTGGGCACCGCGCTGTTGCTGGTGGGCATGGTGTCATGGCTAGTCTTTTGGCGCCCAGCGATCCACGCGCCCGCCGAGCACCGACGCGTCTACCTGACCCTAGTATTCGGGGTGAGCGCCCTGGTTGCGCTGGTCGCGCTCATCGTCGTCGGTTACCGGATCTTTGCCTACTTCCTCACCCCGGAGCAAGTGGGACCCACCCTGCTCGGTGAAGTTCGTGCCGCCTTGGGTCTACTCATTGCGACCACCGTGGTCGCCGGATACCACTTCGCGGTGTGGCGTAGCGACCGGAGCCAACTGCGTCGACCAGTCGCCGGATCGCCAACAGCGTCGGAATTCACAGCTGCCCCGGCACGCAACGACTCGCTGAGCGCACTGACCTTGGTGACCGATCAGGGCAATGCCCACTTGGCCGCGCAACTGCAGCAGCTGACCGGGTTGCCGGTGCAACATCTAGTACGCACCGATGCCAGCGCCAAACCGGTCACCGACGCCGTGGAGCTAAGTACCCGTCTGGATGAACTGCCTCCCGGAACCAGGCAGGCGCTGCTCCTCCTCCACGGCGAAGAGGTGCTCATCGTTCCGGTAGAAGCACAGTAAGACGTTGTGCCAGGTGCGGTACGGTGCGATGCTCAACGCGCCAAGTAGCGCGTCTGCCTATGGCCTTACCTCCGGCACCTTCCTTAGCTGCGGCTAACCCGATGCCCACTCGATTCACCCACGTCGGCCCCTCGTCGTCGATGATGCTCGAAAACAACTACGCAAGCGGCTCGCCCACTCAGCCTGCGGGAGCACGCAACGGAATAACCCCCGAAAATTACTTGTTGCCTCAAGTATGAAGAAGATCGGATTCTTGTCCTTCGGCCATTGGACCGACCATCCACAATCAGGCACACGCAGCGCTTCCGATGCCCTCTTGCAGGCCATCGATCTGGCCGTGGCCGCCGAGGAGCTGGGCGCCGACGGAGCCTACTTCCGGGTGCATCACTTTGCCCAGCAGTATGCCTCCCCATTCCCGCTGCTGGCCGCCATCGGCGCACGCACCAACCGCATTGAAATCGGTACCGGTGTCATCGATATGCGCTATGAGAACCCGCTGTATATGGCCGAAGATGCCGGTGCGGCCGACCTGATCTCCAAACGCCGGCTGCAGCTGGGCCTCAGCCGCGGTTCACCCGAGCAAGTGATCGACGGCTGGCGGCACTTCGGATTTACACCGCAGGATGGCGAGTCCGATGCTGACATCGGTCGACGCCATGCCGAGCGCTTCCTTGAAGTCCTCTCCGGGGAAGGTTTTGCCCAGCCCAGCCCCAAGCCGATGTTCCCCAATCCGCCAGGGTTGCTACGCGTCGAACCGCACTCGGATACGTTGCGTGAACGCATCTGGTGGGGTTCGGGTTCCAACGCCACCGCCGTGTGGGCTGCCAAGCTAGGCATGAATCTGCAGAGCTCCACACTGAAGGACGACGAATCGGGCAAGCCGTTCCACGTTCAGCAGGCCGAGCAGATCGAACTCTACCGTCAGGCATGGAAAGAGGCGGGACATCAGCGCGAAGCGCGGGTCTCGGTCAGCCGCAGCATCTTCGCGCTGACCGATGAACGCGACTGGCAGTATTTTGGTCGCGACCGCTACAGCTCGGATCAGGTGGGCAACATCGATGCGAAGACCCGCGCGGTCTTCGGCAAGTCCTATGCTGGGGAGCCGGATGAATTGGCACAAAAGCTGGCCGAGGATGAGGCTATCGCCGCGGCCGATACGCTATTGCTCACGGTTCCCAACCAGCTGGGTGTGGACTACAACGCCCACGTCATCGAGTCCATCTTGAAGTACGTGGCCCCGCAGCTGGGATGGCGCTAAACGCCACGGTTCCGGGCCAGAGTGATGGCCCCGGCCGTGGCACGCAGACCGAGTTGTTGTTGCGGCGCAAAGCGCTTAGATGGCAAGCCGGTTCCCCGCTGCACTCATGAGGTTGTTGGACGGCGGGGCCCGGAGCGGGAACCGGAGATCGACGCTAAGGCGATCGCCAACAAGGTCAGGATCGTCCCGGCAACGGTAGCCGGGTGCAGCAACGTCCCGGCGCTGGGAAAGAACATATCCAGCAACAAGGAACCCACCAATTGCCCACCGATCATCCCCAACCCGGTCAACAGCACACCGAGGTAACGCACCAGCAACGAGGAGATGACCACGAAGCACACCCCGAAAATCCCGCCGATGTAGTACCACCATTGACCTGGCAAGTCTGCCAGCCCCAGTTCAGCCGGGCGCAATAGCGCAAAACTGACCGCTAACATTATCGTTCCCACGGTGAAGTTCACCAGCGTCGCAGCCACCGGGGACCCAAACTCTCGGGCTTGCACCCCGTTGGATGCGGCTTGAAACCCCATGGCCGTGCCGATGAAAATCGCAAAGAGCAGCGCCGGAAGTAGCTGCAGCACGCTGCTGTCCACCGAAAGTCGTGGACTAGCGGCCCAGAGCACCCCGGCGATCGTGAGGATCGCACCGAGTAAACGCAGCGGGCTGATCCTGCGGCGCACCCCTAAGGCGAAACCCACACGGTCTACCAGCAGGGAGCCGATAGTTTGTCCGGTCACCAAGCAGACGGTAAAAAGCGCCACACCAACCAGCGGCACGGCTACCGCTTGGGAGATGATGGTGCTGGCACCGACCGCTCCGGCGATCAAATACCACCACGGAAAGCGGCGTTCATGCAGCACCGGAACGATCTTGAGTGCTGCCTTGCGGTAAGGCGCAACAAGCAGGCACATCAGGATGAGCAGAGCCAGCCCACCGATGAAGCTGATCAGGGCCGCCCCCACGGGTGAACCCATTTCTTGCCCCAACGCCCCATTAATCCGGCTCTGCAAGGGCATGGTTGCCCCACCAAATACGGCCAGCAGGAGGCCAAGTAGCAGTCCGCGTTTACTCGGTGCACCGAACTTAGCGGTGGGTGTGTTCGCCATGGAACTCCTTGATTGCTTTCGGGGCTGATCCTACGCTCAGTTCGGGGCAGTTCTCACTTCGAGCCCACCGTCCAAGTCATCTCACGCCATGTTCAACAGCCAATGCCATCCGGCGACTTAAAAGCCTTGGCGAGGCCCTAAGGACCCGGCCAAGGCTTGAAACTATGCCGCACAAAACTTATGCGTCACTGGCCATAATGTGTGTAGTGGAAATTACCGTGGCCTGTTCAACTTTCTCCAGTGCATCCACCAAGGAAGAAAGCACAAACATCGAAGAATCCACCTCGAGTTGCACCGGATACTGGTGGATCAGCATCGCCACCATGTCACGCACCGCCTCGGCCACCTCATCATCGGTGAAGGCCGGATTATGCCCGACCAGCACGTCCGTGGGAGCCTCGGCCCGAGCAGGAACATAGCTGACCGCGAAGGCCAAAATCTTCCCTCCAGCACTCTTGGGCTTATCGCGCAGTACCAAGGCACCTTGGGCCCCGGTGGCATCGTTGAGCAGCATCTGCTGCGCCGAACCAACGGTCATCTTGGCTGGATCCCAGTCGTGAACGGCGTTGTAGAAGTCCATCACCACCGTGGTCAGCTCAACGCTGCCGGTGGCGATCTCCTCGATCACCCGCTCATTACTTTCGAAATCCGGTTCGGCTAACGCCCCGGGTTCCAAAATCACGTCCCGTGAGATCTGAATGCTGCGCAGCCCCAGTGCGGCGACGAAACCGGCCGGAGCCTGGGCACTATCCCCGGGAGTCACCGTGTACCGGGCTTTCAGGGCCTGAGTCTGCGAGGCAGGGATGAGCGCACGTAACTGCTCAACCAGCGCACGCCCAATCCCCTGCCGACGATGAGTCGGCGCCACCTCAACATAGAGCCACAGTCGCTGCGGGTGCAGCGAGGAAGCAAACACCACCCCGGCGCCAACCGCTACGTCCTGGATCGTTGCCACCAAGCAGCGCGAGAACGGTGCGTCGGAATCGGCGCGCAACATGGTGCGGTCCTGGTGCGCCTGCGGCGAGCGCGGGTCACCGAAAACCTGCAGCAATTCCAGGTCATCGCCCGAACGCCAGGAGCGGAAGTTCAC
Source organism: Glutamicibacter uratoxydans (assembly GCF_050753455.1). GTDB lineage: Bacteria > Actinomycetota > Actinomycetes > Actinomycetales > Micrococcaceae > Glutamicibacter > Glutamicibacter uratoxydans_A. The sequence goes on along the minus strand of NZ_CP192736.1, from coordinate 879,672 downwards.
TTCGGTCATGCCCCTAGGCTCCGTTCAACCGCTCGGAAAGGTAGCTGGTGACCTGGTCCAGGGCGATGCGCTCCTGGCTCATGGTGTCACGCTCACGGATGGTCACCGCATTGTCCTCAAGGGTGTCGAAGTCCACGGTGATGCAGAACGGAGTACCGATTTCATCCTGACGACGGTAACGACGGCCGATCGCCCCGGCGTCATCGAAGTCGATGTTCCAACGCTTACGCAGCTCGTTGGCCAGATCCTTGGCCTTCGGGGACAAATCGGCGTTGCGGCTTAGCGGTAGTACGGCGGCCTTCACCGGAGCCAAGCGTGGATCCAGCTTCAGCACGGTGCGCTTATCCACCCCGCCCTTGGTGTTCGGAGCTTCATCTTCGGTGTAAGCATCCACCAAGAACGCCATCATCGACCGGGTCAGGCCGAAGGATGGTTCGATCACATAGGGGGTGTAGCGTTCCCCGGTGGCTTGGTTAAAGTAGCTCAGCTCGCTGCCCGATGCCTTGGTGTGGCTCGACAGGTCGTAATCGGTGCGGTTCGCGACGCCCATCAGCTCTCCCCATTCCGAGCCTTGGAAGCCGAAGCGGTATTCAAAGTCGATGGTTCCGGCTGAGTAGTGGGCGCGTTCGGAATCCGGCACGTCGAAGCGACGCAAGTTTTCCTCGGTGATTCCCAGATCCAAGAACCAGGCCCAGCAGGCTTCAACCCATTCGTTGAAGAAATGGTCGGCATCTTCCGGTGCGGTGAAGAACTCAATTTCCATCTGTTCGAACTCGCGGGTACGGAAGATGAAGTTACCCGGGGTGATTTCGTTGCGGAAAGCCTTACCGATCTGGCCGATGCCAAAGGGGGGCTTCTTCCGGCTGGCGGTGAGCACATTTGCAAAGTTCACGAAGATGCCCTGCGCGGTTTCGGGACGCATGTAGTGCAGGCCCGCTTCGTTATCCACCGGGCCGAGGTAGGTCTTAACCAGCCCGGAGAACAGCTGCGGGTCGGTGAACTGACCCTTGGTGCCGCAATCCGGGCAGGCGATTTCGCTCATCCCGTCTTGGGCTGGACGGCCCTTCTTGCTCTCGAAGGCCTCCAGCAGGTGATCCTGACGGTGACGCTTATGGCACTGGGTGCATTCGACCAACGGGTCGGTGAAGGTTGCGACGTGACCGGAGGCTTCCCAGACGGCCTTTGGCAGGATGATGGAGGAATCCAGACCCACCATATCTTCGCGCCCACGCACGAAGGTCTGCCACCATTCGCGCTTAATGTTTTCTTTCAGCTCGGTACCTAGCGGTCCATAATCCCATGCGGAACGGGAACCGCCGTAAATCTCACCGGCCTGGAAGACGAAACCACGCCGTTTGGCGAGGGAAATGACTTGATCAAGCTTGGACTGTGGCGCCATATCAACTCCATGGGTATCACGAGGCCGCTGGTTGCGGTCCGCAGGTGGAAACATACCTTTCAAGGTTAGCTCCCATTGCCCCGCGGCGTAGCATCGTGACGGCTGGGTGAGACGTGCAACTCATTAGGCACCGTGAGACCGCGACCCCGCAGGTGATGGGGAACAATGGTGTTATGAGCTCCGCAGAGAACTTCCCTATTGAAATCCGTGATGAGTCCATCCGCCTTGGACAGCTACTAAAACTGGCCAATCTGGCCGAAGATGGGCTGCATGCCAAAGAACTTATTGCCGAGGGTCTGGTGACCGTCGACGGTGAAGTCGAAACCCGTCGCGGTGCCCAGTTGCGTGGCGGCGAGGTGGTGTGCGTCCACGGTGAGTGTGTCACCGTGGAACGCGCCCAGTAGCCCACCGGCGATGCTCCCGGCAGGGCCGCGGATACCGGTTTGCGCTACTTCGGCAAGTCCAGCACGTATTTGCGCAGGAAATCGCTGACGTCTGCAAGCTCCTGAGCTGACACCGAGTGCCCAATCTGTGGGTAGGTTTCATGGGTCAGCTCGGTATGTTGCGGCACCCACCCCATGGTGTAATCAATCTTGTCGTAGGTAATGACCGGGTCAGCTAGGTCCCGTCCCCAGAACAAGGGCAACGGATGAGTTTCTAGTGCCGCATCATCGAAAATTTTTGATTCGGGGGAATCCACGACGAACCCGGAGAGCCCTACCACGGCACGGAACGCCTCGCGCTGGTAGCGAGCCAGCGAAGTGGCCATTGCCATACCTTGGGAAAAGCCCAGAAGCGTGACCGAGGAAAACTCTTCCAGCACCGGGCCGAGAAATTCCCAGAGTTGCACCACACTGGCTTCCACCGATTCGATGCTGTAACCGATCTCTTGAGTGAGCGGGAACCAAGAATATCCCGGACCGGCAGGTAACGGAGCACGCACCGACAGATAGGTGAACTCTTCGGGCAGCATCCGCATCAGACCCATCAGGTCCTCTTCATTGGAACCGTACCCGTGCAAGAGCACCAACAGTGGGGTGCCAGCACGGTCGGCTGCAGAGCGGGAAATCAACGCAACGGGGGCAACAGCTGTATCGTCCATAGTGTCTTCCAGCCTACGCGCTACTCCCCAAGGATGATATTTTCTCCGCCTCCTTGAACTTTGGTTACTCAGCAGTAATCATGGGTGTGTGGTACAGAATTCCAAGGAAACCTCGGCAGCTTCGGATAACCTCATGCCCCACCCTTGGCGGCGCTATATCGCCTTAGGTGACTCCTTTACCGAAGGTATCGGAGACCCCGATGAGAGCAACCCCGGCCGACATCGCGGGTGGGCCGACCGGGTGGCCGAACAGCTCAGCTCCAGCGTCGAAAATTTTTCCTACGCCAACTTGGCAATCCGCGGCCGTTTGATCAAACAGATCGTCGATGAACAGCTCGAACCAGCCATCGCCCTGAACCCCGACTTGATCAGCATTTGCGCTGGCGGCAACGATGTCCTGCGCCCCGGCGGAGACCCGGATAAGATTGCCGATCAGCTCGATGCCGCGATTGCGAAGCTAGCCGGCACCGGGGCCACCTTGCTGATCTTCAACGGCCCAGATATTCGCGATACCCCAGTGCTGGGCGGGATTCGTGGCAAAGTGGCAATCTACAACGAGAACGTTCGTGCGGTAGCGGCACGTTACGATGCCGTCGTGGCCGATTTGTGGGCGCTGCGCGAATTGCGCCACCCCGCGATGTGGTCCGAAGATCGGCTGCATTTCTCCCCGCTCGGTCACCAAAGCATTGCCGCGATGGCTCTGGACGCGCTGAATGTGCCGCACCAGTTGGTGCCCGAGATCGATTTCGAACCCGACACCCGCACCTGGCGCACCGCTCGGCTCGAAGATTTACAATGGGCCCGCGAACATTTGGCCCCTTGGGTGTTGCGTCGGCTACGCCATCAGTCCTCGGGAGATGGCATCACACCCAAACGCCCAGAACCCGTGCCCTTTAGCAGCCCGGCGCCCAACGATTCGCTGGGTGCCGGACAGTAGATCCGCACCGGTTAAAGTGTGCGGGCTCCCAGCCCATCGTGGACTGGGAGCCCCCCACCGCGTTGTTACCGTGCGCGCCGCTTAGCTAAGTCGCTCAAACAATGCAGGGGCCTACTCGGTAAAGACTCGCTCGGCCAGTACCTCGGCCAATTGATGCGCGTCGGTCAGGAACCCATCGTGACCGATCGGTGAGTCGATATAGTGCACCTGCCCTGCGGAAGGGATCAGCAAGGCCAGTTCTTCAGACTGTTCCGGTAAGTACAACCGGTCCGAGGTGACCGCCGCAATCACCGTATTGACCGAGGCCAACCGACCCAAAGCTTCGCTCAGCGAGCCGAATCCGCGCGCCACGTCGTGACTCATTAGAGCTTCGGTCAGCACCAAATAACTATTCGCGTCAAAGCGTCGGGCCAGCTTAGCCGCCTGATGATCCAGGTAGCTTTCAACCATATAGCGTCCGCGGGGCCAACTCGCCGATCCCAAAGGATCTTCGGAGCCCTGGCTCAAGCGCCCAAAACGAGTTTGTAGCTCGGCCTCGGAACGGTAGGTCAGGTGCGCCAGCCGGCGTGCTACCCCCAACCCGGCATCCGGGGCCTGACCGGTAGCGTAGTAATCTCCGCCGGCGAAGTGCGGATCTAAACGAATCGATTCGCTCTGCACCTGGGCGAAGCCAATCTGTTCTGCTGTCGCCTGGGCACACGCGGCCATCACCACTAAGTTGCGAACCCGCTGCGGATAGAGCACCGCCCATTCCAAGGCACGCGCTCCACCCATCGAGCCACCGATGACGGTGTGCCACGCCGGAACACCTAGCGCGTCGGCCAGACGAGTCTCCAGGTGCACCGAATCCTTGATCGTGGTGAAGGGAAAACGCGACCCCCACGCTACTCCCGCCGAGTCCGGGGAGCCCGGGCCAGTACTGCCGTTGCAGCCGCCAATAATATTGACCGCCACCACAAAGTATTTATTGGTGTCGATGGCCCGGTCCGGTCCAACGAAATCTTCCCACCATCCGGCGTAGTCCGACTCCCCCTGACTCACGTGGGCGTCGCCGGTCAAGGCGTGGGTGACCAGCACGGCGTTGGAGGCTTCGGCGTTGAGCTGACCCCAAGTTTCATAGGCGAGGGTCACCTGCGGCAAGTACCCTCCGGTTTCGAAGCGGTACTCGCCCACGGCAAGGTGCCGGCGCAGGCCAGAAACTCCATGCCGGGAGCTGGTCAGAGATTTTTCAGTAGTCACGGTCGTAGTCATGGGCTAGTGCGATTCAGCCAAGTTGTTCGCTTGCTGCGCCGCCACCGCGGCGAAACCTAATTCCAGATCAGCCAGAATGTCCTTCACGTTCTCCAGTCCAACACTCAGCCGCACCAAACCGTCACGCACGCCTGCGGCGGCACGCTCCTCTGCGGTGAGCTGGGCGTGGGTGGTGGAGGCCGGGTGCACGACCAAGGACCGCACATCTCCCAAGTTGGCCACATTTGAGTGCAATTCCAGCGCGTCGACGAAGGCCCTGCCAGCCTCGGCCCCGCCGGCCAGATCGAAGGATACGATCGCGCCGGTCCCATTCGGACCATATTTGCGGCCGCGTTCAAACCACGGCGAGGATTCCAACCCGGCGTAGGCGACCTGCTCGACCTGCGGGTGAGCTTCCAACCAGCGCGCGGTCAGCACCGCGTTGGACACGTGACGCTCCATGCGCAGCGACAGTGTTTCCAAGCCTTGGGCGATCAGGAAGGCGTTGAATGGCGATACAGCTGAGCCGAGGTCGCGTAGTAGCTGTACGCGCGCCTTGAGAATGTAGGCCAAGTTGGCACCCAAAATTCCGTTCACCCCCAGATCGCGGGCGAACACCAAGTTGTTGTAGGACTCATCAGGGGTGTTGAAGCCCGGGAACTTTTCTGGGTTGGCGGCAAAGTCGAAATTCCCCGAGTCCACGATGACCCCGGCTATGGCCGTTCCGTGCCCACCGAGATACTTGGTGGCCGAGTGAATCACAATGTCGGCACCGAATTCGATCGGACGGATCAAGAACGGGGTGGACAGGGTGTTATCGACCAGCAGTGGGATACCGGCCGCATGTGCAATCTCGGCGATGGCGGAAATTTCGAGCACATCCTGGCGGGGGTTGGAGACCACCTCACCAAAGAGCGCTTTGGTGTTGGGCTGGATGGCGGCCTTCCACGCTTGAAGATCGTCCGGGTCGCTGACGAAAGTCACCGCAATACCCAGTTTTTTCAGGGTGTGCTTGAACAAGTTCTGGGTTCCGCCATAGAGACTTGGGCTGGCCACGATGTGGTCACCGGTCTCGGCGAGATTGAGGATGGCAAAAGTGGTGGCCGCTTGCCCCGAAGCCAGCAGCAACGCGCCCACGCCGCCTTCTAGGCTGGCGATCCGGTTCTCCACCGCTTCCTGGGTGGGATTACCAATACGGGTGTAAATCGGTCCGAGGTCCTGTAGCGCGAAGCGGTCGGCCGCAGTCTGCGCATCGGGAAACACGAAGGAAGTACTCTGATAAATCGGTAGGGCCCGAGCACCGGTCTGCGGATCTGGTGTCTGGCCGGCATGAATCTGACGTGTTTCGAATGACCAATTATCGCTCATCGGTAGTCCTCCCATAGTTCATCAACTATTCGGGGATACACCACTGATGAACACCCTTCGTGGGGCGGGCATCTATTGCCAGCATTCAGGGTGTAACCCGCGCTTGTCCTTCGTACGCTTTTGCGCACAGGGCCAGGTCTTCACCCGGGGCACCCCACCGCGGTGGAGGGTTGCCGCCCAGCAAGCCGGGGCTTCAATACTGGGACTCATGACCTAGTGTCCAGTCTGACTGACCGGGTGCAGCGATGCAATCTTCAGCGCGGGATAACTGTCGTAATCGGTCATAAAACCCGGCCCGTTTTTCTTCGCTCGAATCTCATCGTCAACAACCGGAGACATACTTAGGTATGCCTAAGTCGAGACTAGGATCACATTGGTGGCATGATGGGCGCATGATGAGGCTAGATCACGTTTCGTACGCATGTGGTCCCGAGGGACTACTGGAAACCGCCGAGAAGATTTCCGAGGCGCTAGGCCTGGAATTCGTCAAAGGCGGAGTACACCCGCGTTTCGGAACGCGCAATGTAATTTTCCCGCTGAAGCATAACCAGTACCTCGAAGTGGTCGAGGTACTGAACCACCCTGCCAGCCTCAAAGCCCCCTTCGGTCAGGCCGTTCGCGCCCGTTCCGAACTGGGTGGCGGTTGGATGGGTTGGTGCGTGTCACTCGACGATATGTCCGACGCCGAGCAGCGCCTGGGCCGTCAGGCAGTTCCGGGCAACCGAAAGTTCCCCGATGGACGAGAACTGACCTGGCAGCAGATTGGCATTAAGGGTCTGATCGCAGACCCACAGGTTCCCTACCTCTTGCGTTGGGATGAGGGCACCGAGGATCTGCATCCATCGCGTGCCTTGGAACCCACGGGTTACATCGATGAGATCACCATTGCCGGGTCCCGGGACCGGGTATTGGAGTGGCTGGGCAAACCCGATCAGGTGCAACTGGGCGAGGTCAGCATGAACTACCAAGCGCCCAATGGAACCCCGGGGATCTTGTCGGTAACCTTCCAAACTGGCAAGGGTGAAGTCGTCCTATAGTGCTTCCGCTGACCGAGTATGTCCCGGTCACCGGCCGCAGCATGACAAGGCAGGGTTGCGTGGAGCAGTTGAACCACGCAACCCTGCCTTGTGCGTTTTAAGCGCCGATGCCGATGGCCGGACCCAGCAGCGCAAACCCAACAAAACCGACCGCATCGAGCAGGAAATGAGCGATCACCAGCGGCATCACCCGTCCGTATTTGAGGTAAAACCACCCGAAGATCGCACCCATGAGCGCATTACCGATAAACGGCCCCACACCCTGATACAGGTGGTAGCTGCCACGTAGTAGCGCCGAGGCAATCACGATGAACCACGGTGAAAGGCGCAAGGCCTTGCCATAAGCGAAAAGGAAGCCCAGCATAATGACTTCTTCTAGCACCGCGTGCCGCACCGCCGAGAGTAAGAGCACCGGGATGGTCCACCAATAGTCGTCGAGATTCACCACCGACAACGCCGTCGTCACTCCCAGTGTCCGGCCGGCAGCGTAAATCCCGAGGGTGCCCAGCCCCATCACCAGAAACAGTCCGGTTCCCCACGCTAGATCACGCCAGGGTTTGGCAAAGTCAAGTCCTAGCTGCCGCGGCCCGATCCCCAAGGTGCGCAGCAATAAGTACAGTGCCAACACCACCGGGATCAACGCAAAGAAAATGTCCAAAAGCTGGTAGGTCAGATCGAACCACGGCCGGACACTGCGCGGGTTATTCATCGAGGTAGTCTGCTCCCCGAGCGGCGCTCGACTCACCTTGTCCAAGAAGCTGACAATTGAGTACACCGCCGACTGCCCCAAGCACAGCGCCAGTACTAGGAAGACCTCAAATCTCAGTTGCCGGGGCTTGGGTAGCGCCCCGAGAAGTCCATTCTTTTCCAGATTGCTTTGCACGCATTCGATCCTAGGTCGTGACACTGTGTCGCGGCTGATTTTTTGGCCGCCAGTTGTGCACTAGCGTAGAAACCAGCCATTATTCTTGTTTTTACCATAGAGGACCGCCGATGAGCCGTGCCGCCACCGTGAACGAACTCCAGCTGGCTCGACGGCTCTTCCCCCACATGAGCACCGAAACTGCCCGGGTTGAGGAAGGTGGGCAGTTTCATCGGGTGTTGCTGCTACCGCCGACGGCGGTGATACGGATGGCACGCGACGCTCCGGCCAGCGCCCAGCTTCCGCGCAGTGTGGCCTTACATAATGCCTTGGCCGATCTGCTTCCCGTACCGGTTCCTCGGCAGCTCACCGAGCTAGTGGAACATCAGGGACAGGCCGCGGTGGGGATGAGCTACATCCCCGGTGCTGCCCATCCCCCGCATTCGGGAGACCCGAAGGTCCTGCGGGACATCGTGAAAATGTTGGCCGAAGTCCCGGTGGAGCCCTTGCGCCCCTTGTTGGCGGAGCCTTTTGCGTTCCGGGGCCCGTGGACGCAGGCACGGATTGCCGCCAGTTACCAGGCACTGCCAGAAGATTTACGTGCCCCGGCCCGCGTGCTGTGGGGGCAACTGCCACGCTTGGCACAGGTGCCGGCGGGGTTGGTCCATGGGGATCTGGCCGGGCACAATGTGCACTGGCTCCATGGACGGCTAAGCGGGATCTTGGACTGGGATCTGGCCGCAGCCTGGGATCCGGCGCTGAACACGGCATACCTATGCCTGTGGCATGGCCAGGAGCTGATTGACCAGGTGGCACCGGATGCCGACCAGGCGCACCGAGCCCGGATTTGGCTTGGGTTGATGAGCTTGGAGCGATTCTCGGATACGGTCTCACGCACCGATGAGCCAAAACTCGATAAGTTACTGCGCAAGATCGCCCCACGGATCCATGCCGCCGCCCGCGCAGTTAGCTAAGAGTCGGAGCGCGGGCAATAAAAACCGGCGTTTGCCACACCGAATATTTCAGTAGGGCAAACGCCGGAAAGAATTCGACTTGAGTTTAGCTCAGCGCGGCAATCGCGGCATCGTAGTTAGGTTCGGTTTTGATCTCGTCAACCAGCTGGCTGTAGATGACCTTGCCTTCTTCATCGAGCACAATCACGGTGCGAGCCAACAGCCCGCGCAGTGGTCCATCGGCCTGAGTCAGGCCAAAGTCCTCGCCAAAGCTGGAACGGAATGCCGAGGCGGCAACTACGTTCTCTAGGCCTTCGGCACCGCAGAAGCGAGCCAGCGCGAACGGCAGGTCCTTGGAGGCGCACACCACGGTGGTGTTCTCCAGCCCGGCAGCCAGCTCATTGAACTTGCGCACGCTATCTGCACAAACCCCGGTGTCAACCGAGGGGAAGATGTTGAGTACAACACGACGGCCTGCCAGCGATGCGCTGGTCAAGTCGCCAAGACCGGTGTCGGTCAAAGTGAATTCGGGAGCCTTGGTGCCAACGGCTGGCAGCTCGCCTACGGTCTGAACTGGGTTTCCATCAATTGCAGTAGTAGCCATAGTCCTTGTCTATCACGACCTCACCAGCACTAACCATGTTTTCGGGCAAACAAGACGTGAATTTAGCTCTGAGCGTGTCTACGTAGCCCCAAGTCAAGTTATCCACATTTTCCCTTATCCTCGCCTGACTTTCCTGCTGCTACCCGATGATGAACGCATGACCCAAACATCTTTGGACCTCGCACTGCAAACCCTGCTCGATGCCACACAGCAGCAGGGTCACCGGTTTTCAGCCCAAATGCTCGAACGCACTACCGCGTTGACGCTGCAATTGCTGCAGCAGAATGTTGCGCAGTGCCTAGAACGCGAAGATCCACGACTGGTCGTGGCATACCTGAGTCATATCGAACAGCTGGCGCATCTGGCGCACCGTGCCCGTCTCCAACTAGCCCTGCAGGCCGCCGCCACCGGGGCGCATTCGCTCGAAATGAGCGAATACGATGCGCTACGCGAACAACGTACCGACTACGAACGTGACGCGCGTTTCGCGGCTGGGCGGCCCTGTTACAAAACTCCTACCGACTTCCTGTCGGCCTGGCTACGCATCGACTACCACGAGGCCGCCGGAATGCTCACCGACGCGCAACTTGTCGTCGGGCGCATCACTATGGCCGGAACACTCACCACCGCGCGTTTCCCGCAACTTGCTACCCGGTGGCTGGATCCACACTGCGATCCGCGCAGCGTTTTGCAATCTGCGCGGGCTCTCAACCGGCTAGAGCCGGCCGACACCATTGCGCAGGGCGTACCTTTGGCGCCCGCGGCTCGGCACCGTGACGGACGCAGTCTAGAAGAACATGCCAGCGAACTGTTGCGCTCAGATGACCCACGTAGTTGCCGCAAACGTACCAATGCCCTCGTGAGCAAATACCGTAAGTCTCATAGCGAGCTAATCACGCTGGAGGAAGGGTTGGTGAAAGTACGCACCGTCAATGGGCTCGATGAATACCGGCTACGGGTTAGGGGCATCAATGCCGAGCTGCTTCGTTCGCTGTTGGCCGGTGCCGATAAGGCTCGAACTCTTGCCGGGCAGGCAGCGCGTAAACGCCGTTCCAACCCCTCAACCACCGCGGATTCCCCACAGAACCCGAAACACACACCAGCTGCTTCAGAGGTTGCTACTCCCGAATGGCTTAAGAGCGAGAATCCGGCACCTGACTGGGCGGGAATCGACCCCATGGAAGCAAACGAAAACCCTGCAGCCGACGAAAGCGCCAAGGATTCAGTCCAGGACGGCCCCCTAGCGATAACCGCCACGGATCTCGCGGAGCAAATCGACGAACACCTTCCGCCATCCTTACGACGGCTGAATGCCCTGCTGGCGCTGCTCGAACAGCGTAACAACCGCCCGCCGCGCCAGCGGAGCGACGAGAACCAAGACCTACTTCCGGTATCCCACAGTGAGCAGCCTCCAACGAAAACGGTTGAACCAGAACTGCTGGTCTTTATGAAACTGCAGGATCTCCAGGACTTGTCTACCGCCGAGGGCGTTACCGCACACGGGGTAGAACTATCCGCCACGGATCTTCGTCAACTACTCTGTCGCTCCAAAATTCTTCCCGTCGTCTTTGGCGGAGATGGACAAGTCTTGGACTTGGGCCGCAGCAGCCGCTTCTACCCGGATTACCTCAAAAAGGGCATCATTGCGCGGGATCGAGGTTGTCTGGTTCCTGGCTGCAGTCAACCACCGGGGAATTGCGATGTGCACCATGCAGCGCAGGGTGGCTGGCAAGGAGGGTGTCCCACCGACATCCGTTATGGCTGCCTACTCTGCCGGAACCATCACACCGCCGAACAGGCTGGCATCATCAAAGTGATCATGCATCAGGGTTTACCCCATGTGCTGTTGCCGACGCATCTTGACGCCTCGCAAACGCCGCGACGCAATGCCTACTGGCACAGCGAGCTGCTTGCCTAGGTTTTGTGGGGCTACTTCTCCAGTCCGCGATCCGCAATGCCGCGGTGATGCTCACCTGCCCGGTACACCGCATAGGTCAGCGCCATCCCCGGACGATAGGCCAGATGTGCTGCGCTGGGTGCGTCCAAAACCTGAAGGTCCGCGCGCTTGCCTATCTCAATGCTTCCCACCTGCGATTCCACACCTAAGGCCAGCGCGCCACCATAGGTGGCCGCGGCAATGGCCTCTGGCAGGGTCAACCCCATTTGTAAGACCGCGGTAGCAACCACGAAGTTCATATTGCAGGTGTAACTCGTCCCGGGGTTACAGTTCGACGCCAACGCGATCTCCACTCCCGCGTCCACGAGGGCGCGTGCTGGCGCAAACGGCTGCCTAGTAGACAAGTCGCAGGCAGGGAGGCACGTTGCGACCACGCCACGTAGACCGCTGCGAGTATGCCGCTCCCAGCCAGACCAGCTGCTGGCGAGCGCCTGCAGATCCTCGGGTTCAAGGTAATTGACGTGGTCTACCGAATGGCTGGAAAATTCCACGGCCAGCTGCACTCCGGGGCCTGGTCCGAGCTGATTTCCATGCACCTTCGTGGCAAGCCCAGCACGGGTTGCGGCCGCTAAGACGCGTCGGCTCTGTGCTTGGTCGAAGGCACCGCGTTCACAGAAAACGTCCACAAAGTCGACCTGACCAATCACATCGGCCAGCATCGGGCCAGCCACTAGATCGGTGTACTGCTCCGCATCCATACCCTTCGGTACCAGATGTGCACCCAGAAAGGTCAGTTGATCGATCACCGGCCGGATCAACCGAACGTGCCTGACTTCTTCGGCGTGACTCAGTCCGTAGCCGCTTTTGGTCTCCATCCAGGTGGTACCCATGCTCAGTGCCTCGGTACGTCGTGCGTTCACCGCGGCCAGAAGTTCGGCATCACTCAGCGCGGCCGTCGCACTGGTAGTCTGCGCGATCCCGCCAGCAGTATAGGACTCACCGGCCATGCGGGCGACAAACTCCTCGGCACGATCTCCACCAAAGATGAGGTGAGTATGTGAGTCCACCCAGCCCGGAAGCACGGCTCGGCCGCCGAGGTCATGGATTTCGGTAGCTTCCGGAGCTTCGGCATCCTGCCCTATCCACACGATAAAACCATCTTGGATGAGAACGGCAGCGTCATGAAACACCGTGCCTTGCGCATCGACAGTCGATAGTTGGGCAATATTGCGTAGTAGCAGGCTGCTCATCGTCACTTCCTAGACTCGGGTGCCACGGTTTCAGCTCCCGGGTTGGCGACCGCCGCTACATCGCTCAAGTCGGAGTCGGCGGCAGTCCTGTCCCGTTATCTTCGACCGTAGTGTGCTGTGCAAGTTCCCGCCTCACCCAGCCTGCAAATCGCATCCGGTATTTCGGACGGAGGAATGCTCTCACACACTCTCGCGCAAAAGTCTCACCTGGATTCGGAAGGTCCGGAGCGGGTTTAAGCACTTTGGGGCCATGCCCGAACCACGAAAATTCAGACACGACCCCAGGTCTCCTGCGGCGGTCGATGGGACACACCGTGAACTGTTTAGGCTACCGCTTCCCTGCTATCGATAAAGGCCTGAACACAACGCTCAATATCTTGTGCACTATGTGCCGCGGACAGCTGCACCCGGATTCGCGCTTCATTCTGCGGCACCACCGGGTAGCTAAAGGCCGTAACAAAAACTCCGCGTTCAAGCATCTGCGCCGCGATCTGCCCGGCCAGGACCGCGTCGCCGAACATCACTGGAATAATGGCGTGCTCACCGTCGAGCAATTCGAAACCCGCCTCGGCCATCTTCGAACGGAACAGCGACGCATTGCTCTCCAGTTTGCTGCGCAATTCCCCGCTCCCGGCCACCAACTCCAGCGCCTTGAGGGTCGCGGCCACAATGGATGGGGCCAGCGAGTTGGAGAACAGGTAGGGACGAGCTTTTTGACGCAGCATCTCCACGATCTCGGCACGACCCGAAACGTACCCACCCGAGGCCCCGCCGAGGGCCTTACCGAAGGTTCCGGTGTAGATATCCACCCGGTGTGACACTCCGGCATGTTCCGGGGTTCCGGCTCCGGTGGGCCCCATAAAGCCTACGGCGTGCGAGTCATCAACCATCACTAGGGCATTGTATTTCTCGGCCAGATCGCAGATCTCTTCCAACGGTGCCAAGTAGCCGTCCATCGAGAACACACCGTCGGTGACGATGATGGTACGTCGAGCTCCGGCTCCGTCATTCAGTTGGCTCACGGCCTGCAGCTGGGCTTCAAGATCGGCCATGTCGCGGTTGGCGTAGCGGAAGCGTGCGGCCTTGGATAGGCGGATCCCGTCAATAATCGAGGCGTGATTCAACGCATCGGAGATAATGGCGTCTTCCTTGCCAAAAAGGGATTCGAACACCCCGCCGTTCGCATCAAAGCAGCTAGAGAACAAAATGGTGCCCTCGGTTCCGAGGAACTCCGAGAGCTTGTGTTCTAGCTGAAGATGAATATCCTGCGTTCCACAAATGAATCGCACCGATGCCATACCGAACCCACGATCGTCCATGGCCTGTTTGGCAGCATTGATAATCCGCTCGTCATCGGCCAGACCAAGATAGTTATTGGCGCAGAAATTGAGCACCGCACGTGCTTCATTGCCCAACTCCCCGGCCTGAATACTGGCCGATTGTGGCGAGTCGATATGCCGTTCAGCCTTATATAGCCCGGAGTTCTTCAAGTCCTCTAGTTCCGCGGCCAGCTGGTCTTTCAAATCCGTGTACATCTGCAAATACTCCTTGTTGTAACGAGAAATTCTTAGTTTCCGAAAACGGTCCAGTCCAACACGACCTTGCCACCGTTGCCACTTCGGGCGGCGGTGAACCCTTGCTGCCAGTCGGTGGCGGGTAGGAAGTCGGTGACCACCGAAGAGATTCGTTCGCGCATGAGATCAGAGGAGGTGAGCATGGCACTCATCGCGTACCAGGTTTCGAACATTTCACGGCCGTAAATACCACGTAGTGTGAGCATGTGGGTGACGACCTTTCCCCAATTAATGTCGATGGTGGTACTGGGCAAACCGAGCAAACAGATTTTGCCGCCGTGGTTCATGTTCTCGATCATTTCCGGCAGCGCCGACTGGTGCCCGGACATTTCCATGCCGTAGTCGAATCCCTCGACCATCCCGAGTTGCAGCTGCGCTTCGCTAATCCGAGTGCTCCCCACATTCACCGCAAGATCTACGCCCATGCTCTTGGCCAATTCAAGGCGAGAATCAGAGACATCGGTAATGGCAATATTGCGCGCACCAATATGGCGGGCGACGGCGGCAGCCATGAGTCCGATCGGGCCGGCTCCGGTAATGAGGACATCCTCGCCCACCATGGGGAACTGCAGCGCGGTGTGCACCGCGTTACCGAACGGATCAAAGATCGCCCCTAGCAACGGCGTAATGCGCTCATCACGGTGGATGTAGACATTATTTTCGGGGATCACCACGTATTGCGCGAACGCTCCGTCACGTTGGACACCGACCGAGTCCACGTTGATACACATTTGTTTGCGTCCCGCGCGGCAGTTGCGGCAAATCCCGCACACGACATGCCCTTCACCCGAAACCCGGTCCCCCACCTTGACCCCGTGGACGAAGTCACCAACTTCCACGACCTCGCCGTAGAACTCGTGTCCCGGAATCAACGGCGTGTTGATCATCGCCTTAGCGGCTTCGTCATAGGCTTCGATATGCAGGTCGGTACCGCAAATGCCAGTGGTCATGACCCGGATTTTGACATCGTGTGCGCCGGTTTCCGGCTCAGGACGATCAACAAGTTCCAATCCGGCATGCGGACCAGATTTGTACAGTGCTTTCATATGGGTTCCTTAGATCGGGCAAATGGCTGCGCGACAGTTCTGACGTTGCTTCAAGTCTCGCACCCGACAGCGAAAGACTAAACCTTAGAAGATCATCGATTTACTGATGCGACGATTTAGTATTTACTTCATGGAGTTGCATCAGTTACGTATCCTGCGTGAGCTCGCGGATCTAGGTAGTGTCAATGCCGTAGCCAAGGCCCTATTCGTCTCACCTTCAGCGGTGTCCCAGCACTTGGCCCAGCTGCAACGCAGCTTCCCCGCACCACTTACGCAGAAGGACGGCCGCCGCTTAGTACTGACGGCTGAGGGGAAGCTTCTCGCCGCCGCCGCCGCATCGGTGGCCTCCACTTTGGCCGAGGTAGCTGCGAAGATCCGCACCCAAGAACAAGACCAGAATGTTCCAATTAGAATTGCGGGGTTCCATTCCATCGGTCAAACAATTTTCGCTCCCCTGCTCAGCTACCCGCATGGTCAACTGCCACCACTTCACTTCTCCGACGAAGACGTCTCCCAGCAAGATTTTCCGGCGTTGACCTCGTCCTACGATTTGGTCTTGGCGCACCGCATGCCGCACACCGCCGCCTGGCCAGAGGATCGCATTGCCGTGATTCCTTTAGCCTTCGAGCCATTAGATATCGCAATTCGTCGCGACCATCCATTAGCTAACTTCGAAGAGCTCTCCCCCGAGCAAGTCATCGATGAACGCTGGGTCGTCTCGCGTTCCGGTTATTCACCTGCCGATGTCCTAGAAACGATCGCCGCGCTAGCTGGTAAGGCCCCACGGGTTGAGCATCGAGTCAATGATTACGCCACCGCAGGTGCGCTTATTCAGGCCAGCGGCTGCTTGGGCATCCTCCCTCGTTTTACCGCACGTCAAACGCTAAACGAACAGGTGACTTTACGACCAATTAAGAACCTAAATTCAGGTAGACAAATCGACCTTCTTGTGCGAGCGGAGCACCTTCACCGCGGCACTGTCGAAGAGGTCATCGAGGCGATTAGAAATACCGTAAAGCGTCTGGTGATCGGTTGATTTCTCAGCTGCGTCGCGCTCTCTCGCCAGCTAGAAGGATCTCCAGAGTTTCACACCCCACACGGCCTAGCGGGTCGTTCTTATCCAACCCACAAGTGATCAACGCATATCTTAGTGCCCAGCCGCGTGACCGCAACCAGCGCGAGCTACCCTCTGCCACACCGTAAGCAGCAAAGGCCTCAGCCACGCCAGCGGGGCTGAAATGCATCCAGAACATACCCAAATCACTGGCCGGGTCACCGGCACAAAGGTCACCGAAGTCGATCAACGATATCGAAAGTGCGGCGGGGTCAGAATGATTCACGATGGTGTTTTGGGGATGTGGATCACCATGCAGCCAGACCTGTGCTCCGAAGAAAGGAGCCGCGGCAAGCGCTGCTTCCCAAATCGTTTTTGCCGGAGCTTGCGCTTCTCGTCCAAGGGTTGCAATTTGCTTGTGTGTTCGCGCATTGAGCGTAGCCAGCGGGCATCCTCGAAACTCACTGGTGGGGGCCGAAGGCTCAGCTTTCTGATGCAAGCTACGCAGGAGGTCTGAGAATTCGCGTGCGTATTCATCTCGTCTGTGTCGAGGCAACTCTGCAGCACTACGACCTGGCACAAAGGGATAGACGGAAAACGTGAATGGATACGCCGCGGTTGGTTTCCCTACAAAAAGCGCCAGACCTAGGTCCACCCCGGTGGCAACAGCCAGCCGCGGAAGCCACTTGCGCTCCTTGTCCCCAAGGATCTGGCCAAGCTGCCGACGCGGTAGGCGGATAATCAGCTTCGGCCCCAAACGGTAAACCTCGTTATCCCACCCGGTAGCTAGATAACTGATCTCCTCGTGCCCCCACTGCGGTGCTTGGGCACGAATGAGCTGTCGGACCAGCGCAAGGTCAATGGTGACTTCGGATGCGGGCAACGCAGGGTCGCCAGCGGATGAGGTGCTCATCGCCCTACTCTATTCCTGTCTTGAGCACTTTGCCGATGACCCTATTGTTCAAGACACTCAGCGCACAGCGTTGAGCGCCTTACGCCGCATCCATACGGTAGTCGTCCCATCGCCCGGGTCTTCTTCAAAATCAAGCTCGAATCCAGCACGTTCGTAGAAAGCCCGGGCCCGCTCATTACCCTTCACGAATTCGAGTCTAATATCGGCCGAATCACCCACCTGCTCGAATGCCGCGTTCAGCAGACGTCGACCAATGCCCTTGCCCTGTGCCGCTGGAAGAACATAGATTTTCCAGATCACCGGTTCCGACTCGAACATCCCTAGAGTTAACATGCCCAGAACCTGATTTTCTTCGCACGCAAGAATCGTTACATCTTCCGCGATACTTCGCTGCACTTCTTCCTCAGTCCACCAGGAATTCAGATTAGCCAAAACAAAATTGGGCGAAGCAAACGGTAGATAAGTTGCTGGCCAAGTGAGCAACCCTATGGTTTGAATTGCTGGAACATCATTGGCTGTTGCGCGGCGTAGTCTCATGGTCGAGTGAATCATTCTCCTCTGGCAATTGTGTCCAGCTTTACCTACCTCGGTGTGCGGAGGCAGAATCCGTTGAGGATTTCAGCTCTTCGGTGTTCTCCCAGATTAGAAGACCTCCGGCGACCGGCAGGAAGGCCAGCGCGGGCAACCACTGGAAAATCATTAAGGCAAGCATTGCAATCAACAAGACGACGAGTGCGGCGAACCGCGACCAAGAACGCATGTCCTACTCCTTCCGCCCCAAGCAGGTACTTAGCATAACAACAGCTAAAAATATTTACTAGACAAGCCGGATCAAGTATTTGGAGCTCAGCGTCCTCTAATAACTTCAGCGGATTTCACTTCAGGAGCCTTAGCTACAGGAACCTGCTTCGCGAAAGGGTTGCCAAGATTTTTTGCGCTAACCCGTCCGCTAGCGTGGGCAATAGCCTTAAACAACTGCTGCCATGCCTCCTTGACGGAGGCATGGCAGCAGAGGCGGGTTAAAACTCAAGACTTAGAGTCCGAGCTTCTCCATCACGATTTCGCGTACGCGACCGGCATCGGCCTGACCGCGGGTCGCCTTCATTACAGGACCCATCAGGGCGCCGATGGCCTGCATCTTGCCGCCCTTGATCTTCTCAACGACATCCGGCATGGCGGCCATGGCATCATCCACGGCCTTACCCAGCGCATCGTCATCATTCACGACGGCCAGCGAACGCTGCTCAACGATTTCGCTTGGGGTGCCTTCACCGGCCAGCACGAATTCCAACACCTGGCGGGCGATCTTGTCATTGATCTTCTTCGCGGTGATCAGCGAGTTCAGTTCAACGATGGTTTCTGGGGTGACGCCCAGATCCGCGATCTCCTTATCGGCAGCCTTGGCGAGGCGGGCGATTTCACCCATCCACCACTTGCGGGCTACAGCCGCGGTGGCACCGGCAGCAATGGTCTGCTCGATCTCGTCGAGCACCCCGGCGTTGACCACGTCACGGAATTCCTTATCCGCATAACCCCATTCGGCCTTCAGGCGTTTGCGGCGTTCGGCAGGTGGCTCCGGCAGACGGGCGCGCAGCTCTTCGATCCATTCGACGGTGGTGACGATTGGCACCAAGTCTGGCTCCGGGAAGTAGCGGTAGTCATCGGCATCCGACTTCGGGCGACCCGAAGTAGTCGAACGGGTGTCCTCATGCCAGTGACGGGTTTCCTGCACAATCTTCTCGCCGGAGTCCAGCACGGCGGCATGGCGCTCGATTTCAAAACGTACCGCGTGCTCCACGGCGCGCAGCGAGTTCACGTTCTTGGTTTCGGTCCGCGTGCCGAACTTCTGTGCACCCTTGGGCATCAGCGAAACGTTAGCGTCGCAACGCACGTTGCCACGCTCCATCTTCGCATCAGAAACACCCAAGTTCTTGACGATTTCGCGGATCGCGGCCACATAGGCGCGAGCCAATTCCGGCGCGCGCTTACCGGCACCCACGATGGGCTTGGTGACAATTTCCACCAGCGGCACACCGGCGCGGTTGTAGTCCACCAGCGAGTAGTCCGCGCCCTGAATACGGCCTGCGGCGCCGCCCATGTGGGTCAGCTTGCCCGCGTCCTCTTCCATGTGAGCGCGTTCGATCTCCACACGGAAGACTTCGCCGTCCTCCAGCTCGATGTCCAACCAGCCGTCGTGAGCGATGGGGTCATCGTACTGTGAAGTCTGGAAGTTCTTCGGGGTGTCCGGGTAGAAGTAATTCTTCCGGGCGAAACCGCACGTCTGGGCGATCTGGCAGTTCAGCGCCAGACCAATCAGGATGGAGTATTCCACCGCGGTCTTGTTGACCACGGGCAGCACGCCGGGCAGACCCAAATCCACCGGGGTGACGTTGGTGTTTGGATCGTCGCCGAAAGCGTTGGGCGCATCGGAGAACATCTTGGTCTTGGTGTTCAGCTCGACGTGGACCTCAAAGCCCAGTACCGGATCATACTTTTGTAGCGCAACATCAAAGTCGACTAGTTCTTCGGTAGTCATTTTCGTGTTCCCCCTTTAGGCCTTCTGCGCGATCTGCACGGCATCAATGGCCGGTGCCTGCGAAATCAGGCTGTGACCCCACTGCTTTTCCAGTAGTGCTTCCAGTGCGGCACCGGCCCGGTAGACACGAGCGTCCTCGAAGGCCGGTGCCAGGAACTGGATTCCCACCGGTAGCCCCTCGGACAGACCGCCGGGCACGGTGATCCCAGGGATACCGGCCAGGTTGGCCGGGATGGTGGCCACGTCGTTGAGGTACATTGCCAGCGGATCGTCGTCGTTCGAACCCAGCTCGAAGGCGACCGTTGGCGCGGTCGGGGAAATCAGCACGTCGGCCTGCTGGAAGGCGGCCTCGAAGTCACGCTGAATCAGCGTGCGCACCTTCTGTGCCGAACCGTAGTAGGCGTCGTAGTACCCAGCGCTCAACGCGTAGGTCCCCAACACGATGCGGCGCTTGACTTCCTCACCGAAACCGGCGGCACGGGTGGCACCCATAACGCGTTCGATGGTCAACGCCCCGTCCTGAGGAAGCACCCGGTTGCCATAACGCACGCCGTCGAACTTGGCGAGGTTGGAGGAAACTTCCGAAGGCATAATCAGGTAGTAAGCGCCCAGCGCGTACTTAAAGTTCGGGCATGAGACCTCAACGATCTCCGCCCCGGCGGTCTTGAGCAGCTCCAGCGACTCGTTGAAGCGTGCCTGCACACCTTCTTGGTAACCGTCGCCGGTCAGCTCCTTGATCACCCCGACGCGCAGGCCCTTCAGGTCCCCGGTGGCCCCGGCTTCGGCGGCAGCCACCAGACCATCCAGTGCGTTAGTCAGCGAGGTGGAGTCCTTCGGATCATGCCCGCCAATGAGTTCCTGCAGGTAGGCCGAATCCAGCACGGTGCGAGAAACTGGGCCGATCTGGTCCAGCGAGGACGCCATAGCGATCGCACCGTAGCGCGAAACCGCACCATAGGTTGGCTTCACGCCCACGGTACCGGTAACCGCACCTGGCTGGCGGATTGAACCACCGGTGTCGGTGCCCAGCGCCAGCGGAGCTTCGAAAGCGGCGACGGCCGCAGCCGAGCCGCCACCGGAACCACCCGGGATACGGTTCAGATCCCACGGGTTACGGGTGACCCCGTAAGCCGAGTGCTCGGTGGAGGAACCCATCGCGAATTCGTCCAGGTTGGTCTTGCCCAGCATCGGCAGCTTTGCGGCACGGATCTTTTCGATCACGGTCGCGTCATAGGGGCTCATCCAACCTTCGAGCATCTTCGAGGCGGCGGTAGTGGGCTGGCCCTTGGTGACGATCAGATCCTTGATCGCGATCGGCACACCGGCCAGCGGGTGTAGTACCGCAGCCTCGGCACCACCGGCAGCGCGGATGGCGTCGACCTCGGCCGCCACGGCGAGCGCTTCCTCGGCGTTCACGTGCAGGAAGGCGTTCAGGGTTCCGTCAACCTCGGCGATCCGATCCAAGTGTGCCTGAACGGCGGCCACGGAAGTGACCTCACCGGCACGCAGTTTGGCGGCCAAGTCGGTGGCGGATAGCTTAATCAAATCGTTCATGGGTTTACTCACCATCCAGAATGGCCGGGACCTTGAAGCGGTCCGAGTCGGAGTCCGGTGCGTTGGCCAGCACCTCGTCGATGGACAAGGTTTGTCCCACGATGTCTTCACGCAACACATTGGTCAGCGGAATGGGGTGGCTGGTGGCCGGGATGTCGGAGGATGCGACTTCGCTGACGGATGCGATGGCATCGACGATTACGCCGAGTTCACCGGTCATCTTGTCCAGCTCTGCGTCGCTCATCTCGATGTGAGCCAGGCGTGCCAAATGCACTACGTCCTCACGGCTGATGGCAGACATATATCTCCCTAGGATGGGCGGTTGGATTTCTCCTCCAATTCTAGCCCCTGCACCGCCGCGGCCACGCATCAGCTCCGTTGCGAAGAGTTACGCCATGCGCAATACCGCGCCACGTTGTTCCACACCGTCCAGGTCCTGCCAGAGCCCAATCACTTCGCTCCCCGGCCCACTACCCGTTACCGGACGACGGATGATTTCAAGACTGCCTGCAGCCGCGGCGGGTCTGGTTAGGCTCACCCGGGGCTCGTCGGTGTCGGAAATATTCTGGTGTTGCGGGGTACTGTTCCCGGCGAAGAGGTCCCGCACACATTGGTTCCAGACCGGATCCCCCGCCCCATCGTAGATATAGCGCAATCCCAAGACCCCGTGCTCACTGGTTCCCAAAAGGTGTGCCTCCCCGCCCGGGAAGGCGGCCCCGCGGTAGCTCAAGGGCAGGTGATAGGTCACCGAGTCCTGCCGATCGATGGCGATAATAAATTCCATGCCCACTTCGCCGGCAGGATCTTCCAAACGAAACCCGCCGACGGTTTCTAATTGTGGGGTGCCGGCGCCGATAAAGAACTCTTGGTGCGGCAGCCACGCGGTTAACAGTTCGGTCTTGGTCGGATCCATGGTGGTTGCGTAAATGATTCCCATGGCCTCAGTGTTCCAAGAAGACCGGTGGCTGGCAAGGACAAACTCGGATTCTTCGAGCGGTGCGCGGCGGGAGAAGACAAAGCGGTGGCCGACAGCGGGAAGCATCCCACCACCGGCCACCGCGTCACAGCTAGCTGGCGCCCCCGAGCTTAGAGGGCGTAGGTGTAAACCACCAGACGGATTTCGGTGTCTGGCACAAACCAGTCACGCTCACTTTGGTGGGTGAAGCCCATGTGCTCATAGAGTGCCCGCGCAGCGACCCAGTGTCCACCCGTGGTTAGCGACACGGTGTGCACCCCGGGCAGGCTGCGGGCGTGCGCCACGGCAGCTTTGACCATCGCCCGACCGGCACCGGTGCGCTGAATGGCAGGGTCCACGCTGAGCATCCGGATTTCTAGTTCTCCGGGACGTGCCACATCGGCATAGGCACTGCCGTATTCCATCAGCGACATGCTGGCGATGATCTGGCTCCCGCGCTTCGCCACGAGAATGCGGCTGTGCTCATGACGAGCACCGACCTGACGCACAAATTGCAGGTACTCGTGATTGGGGTCATCGAAGTGACCGGCAGCCAGGTAGGCGTCGACGGTGATGTCGCCGATGCGCGTGTAGTCGCTGGCACTGGCATCAACGATGCTGAGATCTGCGGGGGTTACGGAATCTGGTGCTAAGGCAGTCATGATCTAACCAGTGTTTCACCTTTTGCTGCCTCGCACACGCACAAGGTGAGCCAGAATACAACCCGCCGCGTCATGCTTTGTCACTAGCGGGCGATTCAGATCACCGAGAACTTCGGCCCAGAACCTTGAAAAAGCAGGTCACCGCAGCTTCCGCTGCGAGTTCTAGAGCCGCCACGCAGGACGCATTTTCGGATTTGTCATCGGATCCTGTGCGGCATCTCACTGCAGAATAAATCCTAGTGAGCGCTTGGAAGGAGGCTAACGTGCGGTAAAGCGCACTCGGCCACGGTCGAAACCGCGTAATATCTACATAATGGGTTCAATGCGTGCCTCGCGCGCAGGTGTGGGAGACGCGGACGTCACCGGACTGTGGACGCATGCTCTGCCGCGCGTTGGCAGCCACGTCATCATGACTCTCTAAGGAAGATCGTATTGAAGGTACTCATCGGTTCCACCCACGAAGAAGTCGCCGAACTGGCGGCCAACAGCGTGCTGGAGGGTCTGGAACGATATGTCAGCAACCGGCCACCGGTCATTGGTTTAGCCACCGGTTCCTCCCCCTTGGGCTTGTACGGGAAGTTGGCCGAACTGGTTAAGGCCGGGCGGCTTGATTTCTCGCAGGCCACCGGTTTCGCACTGGATGAGTATGTGGGTCTGCCACAATCCCATGAACAGTCCTACCGTCAGACTTTGATTCGTGATTTCTGCCAAGTAACGGGTCTGCCCGAGGCCAACCTCAATGTGCCTTTGGGCGATGCCGAGTCCCTAGAAGTGCTGGAAGCCGCCGCAAGTCAGTACGACGAGGCGATCCGCGCTGTCGGAGGCGTCGACGTACAGATTCTGGGCATCGGCTCCAACGGTCATATCGGTTTCAACGAGCCCGGAACCTCCTTGCGCAGCCGCACCCATATGACCCGTTTGACCGCGCGCACCCGGGCCGACAACGCCAGATTCTTCGGCTCGCTGGATGAGGTTCCCACCCATTCGGTCACCCAGGGCTTGGGAACCGTGCTGGACGCCAAACGTCTGGTGTTGGTCGCTACCGGTCAGGCGAAGGCCGACGCCATTGCCGCGGCAATCGAAGGCCCGTTAGCAGCAGCCTGCCCCGCCTCCGTCTTGCAGCTACATCAGGATGTGACCTTGGTGATCGACGAAGAAGCCGCCATGCATCTGAAGCATCGCGAATACTACGACGCTGCCGCTCAGGTGCTCAGTCTCTAAGCATCCCGGTCGGGCCGCCCCGCACCGCATAAACAAAAACCTCGTGTCCCGCCCACCGGCAATGGGACACGAGGTTTTTTATTGCACGCGCTCATTACGCATTCTGCCCACTACCTGAGGCAGTCTTAGCTAGCGTCATCCTTCGCAGCGGGCGCTGCGGACTGCTGTTCCGTTTGTGCCGCGGATTGTGTGTCCGGCAGGCGTAGCTTCGTTTCATCAATCACCCCGGCATATTGCCAGCCCGGGTAGCCCAGCGGGCGTCCGACCTTCGCCCCGGCCTCCTCGGCAAGCAGCGCCCCAGCGGCCCAATCCCATTCCTGGGTTCCGAATTCGGCGTAGGCCTCCAGCGCGCCCTCGGCCACCAGGCACAGATCCAGCGCTGCGGATCCTAGCCGCCGCACGTTGACATAGTCGGTGAGCAGTTCACCTAACATCTGGCTCTGAAATTGGCGGCGCGCCACATCGTAACCGAACCCGGTGGCGATCACCTTCGCGTCGCTATCGCGCGGACCGTTCAGCGCGGTGACCTGTTGTCTAGCGTGTTCAAGCTTCCAGGCGCCCAAACCGTGTCCGGCGTAGTACTCCACCCCGAGCGCCGGAGCGGACACTGCCCCAGCCAGCCAGCGGGTCTGTCCCGACGCATCGGTGTGACAAACAGCCACGGAGGATGCGTAGTAGGCGATGCCGCGCACAAAGTTCGCGGTCCCGTCCAGTGGGTCGATGCTCCAGCGGTAGCCACTGGGCTTAAGCGGGCGGTGATGCCCGAATTCCTCCCCGGTCAACTCGTCGTTGGGACGCATGGTGATGATGGTGTTACGAATCGCTTCCTCGGCGTTGCGATCAAATTCGGTCACCCAGTCCCCGGCCTCACTCTTGGTGTTGAGCGCCGAAAAAGTCCCGGTGCGTGAGGCGAGCACCTGTGCCCCGGCCGCTGCAGCCCGGCGGGCCAGCAGCACCAGCGGGTCATGCTCGATGGCGTGTTTCGGTCCCATTACTCTCCTTCGGTGTCCCGCAGGGCCACGGCCCGGGCGGCATCTGGTCCTGCGTCCAACAAAGTAGCGAACCCCGCCTCGTCTAGCACCGGTACACCCAGAGAGTGCGCCTTCTCTAGTTTGGACCCGGCGGCCTGTCCGGCCACGAGGAAATCGGTTTTCTTCGACACGCTGCCGGTGGCCTTGCCCCCGCGGATAATGATCGCTTCCTTGGCGGTATCCCGGCTGTAATTCTCCAGGGTTCCGGTGACCACAATGGCCAGTCCTTCGAGGTGTTTTACCACACTGGCATCCACCTCATCGCGCATCTTCACCCCGGCCGCGGCCCAGGACTCGACGATCTGGCGGTGCCAAGGCACTTGGAACCAGTCCACCACTGCCTCTGCGATGATCGATCCGACCGAATCGATTTGGGAAAGTTCTTCCACGGCACCCGGGGCGTCCACCACCTCAAGCAGAGCCTGCATCGAACCATATCGGGTGGCTAGCGCACGCGAAGCGTTGGGGCCCACATGGCGAATAGACAGCGCCACCAGCACCCGCCAAAGCTGCTGTTCCTTGGCCTTTTCCAGCTCGTCGAACAGTTTCAAGGTCATTTTGGTAGGCGCTGGCGGCTTGGCAGCGGTGCCCCGGGTGAAGAAGTACGGGACCAGCTCAAATTTGCCGGTGCCTTGGCCCTTGGAGCGTTTTTCGCGCCAGACCCGTACCTGGGCCAACTCGTCGAGCCGGTCCTTCAGCCCAAAGAGATCGGCCTCATTTTTCAGTGGCCCCGGACCTGCCGGTAGGATCATCCCACCCTGTTCAGCCGGGTTTTCCCCGGGCCCGCTAGTCAGTGCGGCGGCAGCCTCATAACCCAATGCCTCAATATCCAACGCGCTGCGGCTACCCAAATACGCGACACGTTCGGTGAGCTGTACCGGACATGTTTCGGCGTTCAGGCAGCGGATGTCCACATCGCCTTCCTTCGCCGGCGCCAAAGGTTGCCCGCAACTCGGGCAGTGGGTGGGCATCACGAATTCGCGCAGATTCTGCTCATTGCCTTCACGCAACGCCAGCACCGGTCCGACGATCTCCGGGATCACATCCCCGGCCTTGCGCAAGATCACGGTGTCCCCGATCAGCACGTTCTTCGCCTTGACCACCTCTTGGTTGTGCAAGGTGGCGCGAGCGACGGTGGATCCTGCCACCAAAACCGGTTCCATAATCCCAAAAGGGGTCACCCGGCCGGTGCGTCCGACCTGCACCGCGATGTCCAGCAGTCGGGTGTGCACTTCCTCCGGTGGGTACTTATACGCCACCGCCCAACGCGGCACTCGGGAGGTGTACCCCAGTTGTTCCTGGGTGCTTAGGTCATCGACCTTGATCACGATGCCGTCGATGTCATGGATCAGTTCGTGACGTTTGGTGCCATGTTCGGCGATGAACTCGTTGACCGCGTCAAGGTTGTCCACCACCTTGCTGTAGGGCGAAACCGGCAGCCCCCATTGCGCCATCAGCTCATAACTTTGGGACTGATTCTCGATCCCCAGTCCTGCGTTGCGGCCCAGCCCGTGCACGAACATTCGCAGCGGCCGCTTCGCAGTCTGCGCCGGGTCCTTCTGCCGTAACGAACCTGCTGCGGCGTTGCGTGGGTTGGCCAGCGGGGCTTTCCCCTGTTCGATCAGCCCCTCGTTATAGGTGTTGAAGTCTGCGGTGGCGATGAACACCTCACCGCGCACCTCAAGTTCGTCGGGCCAGCCGCTGCCGCTGAGTTCACGCGGGATATCGGGGATAGTCAACGCATTGTGGGTGACGTCTTCACCGGTGGTACCGTCCCCGCGCGTGGCCGCACGCACCAATTTGCCCTGCCGGTAGCTCAGGTTGAGCGCTAACCCATCAATTTTCACTTCACATAGCCAACGCACCGGGCGATCCGGATGTAATCGCAACGCATTAGCCTCGGCACGGGTCAGCCAGGCCTGCAACTCCTGAAGCGAAAACACGTCTTCCAGCGAGTACATTCGGCTGGCGTGAGTGACCGGAGAAAATGCCGCAGAGACCTCGCCCCCGACCTGCGTGGAGGGTGAATCGGCCCCGGCCAAGATCGGGTATTGCCCCTCGATCAGGCGCAGTTCGCGGAACAGTTCATCGTAGTGGGCATCGGAAATCAGCGGGGCGTCCTGCTGATAGTAGGCCTGTCGATGGGTGCGGATCTGCTCGGCAAGTTCGTCGTATTTTTCGCGCACCTCGACCGGCGGGGTGGTGGCGGAATTTGCTGGGGCAACAGGGTTTTGACTCACACCCCTTATTCTGCCTCAGCTAGCCGCACAGTTCACCTGTGACGACACCAGCAGTCAGCGATAGTGCCGTCACACACTGCGGTTTGAGCGGGACGGCAATTAGTCCTGGGTGGGGTGTTGCTCTGGGGTGAGGGACAGTTCGGCGGTGTCGGGGTAGGGATCCGCGGCAAGCAGCGGCAGTACGTCAATGACGATGACCGCAATATTGTCTCGTCCGCCAGCCTCCAAAGCGGCCTGGGTGAGAGCCTGGGCTGCCGCGTTCGGGTCATGATAAGACTCCAGCAACGCGTGCAGATGTTCTTCGCTCAGTTCCCCGCTGAGCCCGTCGCTGCATAACAGGTAGCGGTCCCCGATGTGCGCCTTGAGCATCATGGTGTCTGGTTGACTATCCGCGCCGGCCCCGAGAGCTCGGGTGATCAGATTGCGATGCGGGTGGTTCCGGGCTTCGAGTTCGGTAATCTGTCCGGCGTCGACCATTTCCTGCACCGCCGAGTGATCCCGGGTGAGCTGTTGCAGGGAACCGGCGCGCAGCCGGTAACCACGCGAGTCCCCGACATTGACTAGTAGCAAACTCGGTTGCGGTCCGACC
Source organism: Glutamicibacter uratoxydans (assembly GCF_050753455.1). GTDB lineage: Bacteria > Actinomycetota > Actinomycetes > Actinomycetales > Micrococcaceae > Glutamicibacter > Glutamicibacter uratoxydans_A. Next base: position 851,658 of record NZ_CP192736.1, on the reverse strand, counting down.
GGCATTGCCCTACTGACAGTGGCCGACTGTTCACGTATCATGCTCGCACTGACCTGAGGCAACACGTCGGTGCGGGTCTGTTCCCGATAGAAGCTGGCAGTCCACGGTGGCACCGATATCGGGGCGGTGACGGTGTCACGGGCCGCTTCACTGCCACGGACCTGCAGCAGCGCACACAGCGTGGTGCCGCCGCGGGCATCTAGGGCCTCGCGGATCCGGTCATCGGCAAGCTGAATCTGCTTGCGCACCTGCTCCTGAGTGGGCAACGGTTTCTCCGGGGTGCGGTCGCTCAGGAAGATCAATTCCTCAAGGGTTTCGACCGCCAGAGCGCTAGCTAACTCTCCCGCTTCATGCCCGCCCATCCCATCGGCCACCGCGAAAATGGTGGGGGTGATCAAGATGGCGTCCTGGTTTTCACTGCGGCGCAATCCCACATCGGTGGTACCGGCCGCGGCTAAACGGAAACCAGCTTCTAGCTCTTCGCTGCGAGCCTGCGCGGCCGAGTTATCTGGAATATGTGCGTCCATTAGTCAATCACCAGCCTTCCACCTTCACCATCGGAAAGTTCGTAGGGTTGTATTTCGCCAAATCCACGCACCGAGGTGATCTCTTGGGCGGTGAGAATAAAACGCGCGTCGTTACGTAGCGTATTCGCGGTGTTCGCGTCGGTGAGCACCGTGCCGGGTTCGGCCAATGAGGTCAAGCGGGCGGCCAGATTCACGGTGGGTCCGTAAATATCACCCAAGCGGGAGAGCAGTCGGCCCCAGACCACCGCGCCACGAGTTCTTGGCAGTAGCTCATCATTGCCCAGTTCGCGTGAGAGCGATAGCGCAATCTGGGCTCCGGCCTGTGGGGTTTCAGCCACATACAGCACTTCATCGCCGATGGTTTTCACTAGGCGGCCACCACCAATGGAGATGATTTCCGCGCTCTTAGCCTCAAAACGCTGCACCAGCTGCGCCAGTGTCCGTTCGTTCATACGCCGCGACAGCGAAGTGTAGGAGACCAAATCCGCGAACCCCACGGAACGTGCCAAGGGTAGCGGGGTGTCATCGTCCACTTCACCGGTCTGTTGGTTGTAGGCCGCCACACCGGTTTCGGCACGCAGCGACAGCCGGTGAATCGCCGAGTTCATTTGGCGACGCCAGGAGTAGAGCAGCAGCTCCTCAATGGGTTCAATAATCTGCGGCAAAATGTTGATCAGTTCGCGCCGGGCCTGCCGGTCGCTCATTGCCTGATTGGTCACCATGTCCTCAATCAGCGCCTCAACTTGCCAGACCACCATCCGGTCAGCCATCTGTCCCACCGAGCGCATCAGTGAGATGGCGGTTTCTTCGGTGAGTTTGCCTTCACGCACTAACCCCACCATGGTGCGCAGTGCTTCGGTATCCCGGCTGGTGAAGAACACCTCATCATCGCCCAGTTCTGGGAAACCCACCGCACGCCAGAGTTTGCGGGCCGAAAGGATCGAAATCCCGGCTTCGGCGGCCACCTCACGGCGCCGGAATTCACGTTTCCCACCGATGAGTCGGTGTTCAAGTTCCGCGACGGAGTCCTTGACGCTCTGGGGAGTTTCGGATGGCACTTCAAGCGGGTTTTCCATCGCTTGGGCCAGTTCCTGGATTGGGTCCATGGCCACCCGGATTTTGGGTAGCGCTTGGGTGCGCGCCTCAAGGGCCGCATCGCTAGCGGCCTGAGGGCTATTTTCGTTCCGCGCCGGGAGCGTGTGATCTGAGCTCATCAGTTGTTCCCCTCACCGGTTGCGGGTCCGTCGTTGTTCAGCAGCGGTCTGCGGGCCGCCGCATCGTGCATCACACCGATGGTTAGCTCTCGAAAATAGGCTACGGCCGGCACGTGGGAAATCCGCACATACCCGCGGTTCAACAAAACATCTAGGTTTCCCGACAGAGTTTGGGAGTTCTTGCGACGGCTATGCGCCACGAGGTCACGCACCGAATACAAGCCAATGGATTGCATCGTTCCGGAAGTTTGGGCCGGTCGGTACATGATGCGTTCGGTAGTCAACACGATCCACCCCCGCGCCCATCGCAACAGCGGTGTCACACACCAAATCAGCACCAGCATGATCCAGAGCAGCAGGCACAGCCACGATAACACTCCGCTATTGGATGCCAACCATTCCGGCAGGCTCTCGCGGCTGAAATATCCCAACCCGAAAGCGCACAGCGCGGTGAGTAACAGCAATAAAAACAGTGGTTGGAGCAGCACCCGGGCATGTGCGCGGGTTCGGATGACCACGCGCTCATTTTCACTTAACTGTAGCTTCATGGTTGCCGTGCTGGCTCCTTCCTGCCCTGCTCGCAGACCTAGTCCTTGTCCAATACTAGTCCCGACGTGAAATGTTATGCCGCCCGCAGGGTGCTTAGGCATACTGCCCATCACTGCGTCGTACATGCTGAACGTCCCCGGCCAACACCCGATGCTGGCCCCCTTGCGCGTCCTGCACTTCAAGGGCACCATCGGCGGCCACATTTAACGCTTGGGCTTCTAAGCTGGTCCCATCCGGGTATTCGATCCGCACCCAATGTCCGAGGGTGGCCAGTTTCGCGGCCACCAATTCACGCAGACTCTTTCCGCCGTATGCGGCTAACCCGGCGCCCGCGTCTCCCGCAACGGCACGAAAAGCGGCATCCAGCCCGTGGAAAGCACTGAGATAGCTGGCAAGCAATTCGCTACGTGAGATCCGCTGGCCGCTGGCTAGACGTAGCGAGGTTGCGGTGGCCACCGGTAACTCAGCCCGCTCTTGATCCACATTCATCCCGGTCCCCACCACGAGTGCTGGCCCCGTTGTGGAGCTGGCCAACTGGGCCAGAATTCCACACACTTTTCGGGAGCCTAGCAGTACATCGTTCGGCCATTTAACGCTGGCCGTCAGATCAGTCTGAGTTTCAATCGCCTGACACCACGCCAGCGCGGCGAGCATCGTGTACCAAGACAGTGCCGGGATCGGTAGCGCCGGGTTTGGGTTAATAGCGATACTCACGGTCAGTGCAGCGCCTTCGGGCACCTGCCATTCACGCTCCAACCGTCCCTTGCCGGCGCTTTGATACTCGCAGGTGAGCGAACTGAGATGCGCTGCCTGGCCGCGAACGATCGCGTCGATTAAATCCGCATTGGTGGAGCCAGTGGAATGCACCACTTGTACCGGGCTAATCCCTAAACGCTCGGTGGTGGCAGCCAGTATCCGGGCATCGAGGGCAGCACGAGGGGCATCGGTCGTGGCATTCATAGTTTCCAGCCTAGGCCACCGCGGCGTGCTGACCTCGAAGCGTGACGCAATTTCTACAAGATGTAGCACAATCCACGGCACCGGCTTTGCACAGCGGGCTAGCTCACTAACCTACTGGGCCACCCACCCCGGCCCCGCTACTCGGGCTCACTCGCGGATTTAGAGGAAGATATCGGGCACGAGCTCTTGGCTCGAATCCAGGGCATAAGAGGACAGATCCTCCACACCGGCAAGCTTGAGTACCTGCTCGTCGGTAAAGAAGTTGCCGCTGCAAGTCCGCGGGTCGCTGGAAAGAATCGCCACTGCGGCATCTGCCACGATGCTGGCATCGCGTGCTCCGGCAATCATGGTGGATCCGCCGGGCAGATTCCGGATCGCTGCGGTATCAATCAAGGTGGCTGGCCACAGCGAGTTCACCCCCACGCCATCTTCGCGCAGTTCCTCGGCTAAGCCGAGGGTCGTCATGCTCATCCCGTATTTACTCATGGTGTAGGCCAAGTGCGCGCCCGCCCAGCGTGGTTCAAGGTTGAGCGGCGGGGAAAGGGTCAGGATATGTGGGTGCGCGGAGGCGCGCAGTTGCGGCAATGCCGTCTTGGATAGCAAGAAGGCACCGCGCACGTTAATGTCCATCATCAGGTCGTAGCGTTTCATATCCACGGCATCGGTTTTGGCCAGATTGATCGCGCTCGCATTGTTGATCACGATGTCGATTCCACCGAATCGCTCCACTGCCGCGGTGATCAGCCGTTGCACATCGGCGTCCTGACGCACATCGCCCACCACAGCCAACCCCTGACCACCGGCGGCATTAATCTGCTCCACCGCCGTATGGATGGTGCCTTCAAGGTTCGGGTGCGGAGTGTCGGTTTTAGACAGCAGGGCGATGTTCGCCCCGGCTGCGGCGGCCTTGAGTGCAATGGCTAGTCCGATGCCGCGGCTACCGCCACTGATCACGATGGTCTTCCCGGCCAGGGACTGCGGCTGCGGGGCAATAATATTTCGCTCTACTGATCTCATGTGATCCAGATTACGGTAAATCCACATTTCTAGCTACCGACCAGTAACTTATTCTGGCAATGTTCGCTTCACCGACCACAGCGTTTTGTAGGCTTCCTACAAAGGAAGTGGGGAATTTCCCAGTTACACTGACCTAGGTGGCATTTTTCTTGTGCCATTCCTACACAAAGGGCCGACTAGTCGGACCAGCTCACGAGTTTTTGACACACCATAGGGAGTTCACGGCATGACGCAGCGGCCAACCGAGGCGGAAACAGCGATTGACCTGTCCACCACTGCCGGCAAACTTGCCGAGTTCCGCCGCCGTGAGGCGCAGGCGCAGCTTCCTTCCGGCGCCGAAGCCGTCGCGAAGCAGCATGCCCGGGGCAAGCACACCGCCCGCGAACGCATCGAGATGCTGCTCGATGAGGACTCCTTCGTAGAGTTCGATGCGCTAGCGGTCCACCGTTCCAGCGCCTTCGGGATGGAGAAAAAGAAGCCTTTGGGCGATGGCTTGGTGTCCGGCTATGGCACCGTGGATGGCCGCTTGGTGGCCGTCTACTCCCAGGACTTCACCGTCTATGGTGGCTCACTTTCACAGGTCAACGGCGAGAAGATCGTCAAGGTGCAGGAGTTTGCACTGCGCAACGGGTGCCCTGTCATCGGCATTTTGGACGGTGGCGGTGCCCGCATCCAAGAAGGCGTGGCCTCACTGGCAATGTTCGCCGACATTTTCCGCAATAACGTTCACGCCTCGGGCGTCGTTCCACAGATTTCCTTGATCATGGGTCCAAGCGCCGGTGGCGCGGCCTACTCCCCTGCCCTGACCGACTACATCATCATGGTCGACAAGACCAGCCACATGTTCATCACTGGACCGGATGTCATCAAGACCGTCACCGGCGAAGATGTGGACATGGAAACCCTCGGTGGTGCGCGGGCGCATAACGCGAACACTGGTACGGCCACCTACCTAGCCGACGATGAGGAAGATGCCATCGAGTTCTGCAAGGAACTGCTGGATTTCCTCCCCTCCTCCAACCTCACCGACGCGCCACTGGCCGACTACGATGAGGAATTGGATCTGACCGACGAGGACCTGGAGCTCGATACCCTGATCCCGGATTCGGCCAACCAGCCTTATGACATGCGTACGGTCATCGAATCCGTGGTGGACGATGCCCAGTTCTTCGAACTGCAAGCACTCTATGCCCCAAATGTGATGATCGGCTACGGCCGGGTCGAGGGCCGCACCGTGGGTATTGTGGCCAACCAACCCATGCAGTTCGCTGGCACCCTAGATATCGCCGCATCCGAGAAGGCCGCCCGCTTCGTGCGTCACTGCGACGCTTTCAACAATCCCATCCTCACCTTTGTAGACGTGCCAGGCTTCCTGCCGGGTAAGGACCAAGAATTCCAGGGCATTATTCGTCGCGGCGCGAAACTGCTCTATGCCTATGCCGAAGCCACCGTGCCCAAGCTGACCGTCATCACGCGCAAGGCCTATGGAGGCGCGTACATCGTGATGGGTTCCAAGAAGTTGGGTGCCGACCTGAACCTCGCCTGGCCTACCGCGCAAATTGGTGTGATGGGTGCGCAGGGCGCGGTCAATATCCTCTACCGTCGCGAATTGGCGGCTGTCGAAGCTGCCGGTGGTGATGTGGAAGCTCGCCGCAAGGAAATCATCGACGGCTACGAAGCCGAACTGCTTAACCCCTATCAGGCCGCCGAACTGGGCTACATTGACGCGGTCATCGCCCCGAGCGATACCCGGCTACAGCTGGTGCGCGGTTTGCGGGCACTGCGCGAAAAGCATGCTTCACTACCACCAAAGAAACACGGAAACATCCCGCTGTAACCGTCCAGCGGCCGGCTCGGCCGCTCAATTGCGATTCCCACCGTCCCGAAGGAGAATTCCTTGCAGCAGCAACAGCCCGCTGGCACCGCAACGCTGAGCGTCACCCGTGGTAATCCGACCACCGAGGAGCTCGCCGCGGTCACCGCGCTTCTGACCACCCTCGGCTCGGCTGCGACCGCAGCGTCCCAGGAACAAGAACCGGCCGAACGCGTCGCCCGCATCCGGAAACGGCGAGCGCTCAGCGTCCCACGCCTGCCGTGGACCATCGCCCGCCGCTAATTAGGCGGTATCCCCGCTAGCTGCTCATCGCGCGAACCTCACCTGGTTCGCGCGATGAGTGTTTTAACCCTCCGATGCGCAAGCGCAGTGGGTTGTATCGCTTGGAATCAGAGGTCAGTCGGATTGGAAACCTCAAGTCAACTGCTAGGCTCGGGAAATGACCGAGCTGATTCGAGCGATGCAACGAGTAACCATCGAGCACTGCACCTTTTTCGTCGATACCGAGCGTCCGGTAGCGCTATTGCGGCGCGAGCAGCAACCGGATGAATTGATCTCTTGGCCGGATCTCAAAACCGGAATTCACAGCCCGGAGCTGAGTCTGCATCCGACAGCAAACGCACTCTGGGTGCTGTATCGCGCCGATGGCCAGCGGGCCGATGAGCAGCGGTATCCGGCCTTAAGTAGCCCCGCGGTGCTTGCCGCGGTCCGTCTGGGCTTGGACGGCAGCCGCGGCTACGTCCGCGCCGAGGGGGTGAAATTCTTGGGCATGACCAGCCATGGTCTATGGACTGGCAGTTCGTTGAGCCAAGAGATCGATGACGTATACGACGGAGGAGAGCTCCCCGATTCTTTCGCCCATCCCGATACGTTGTGCCTACATCGACCGCAGCAGCCGACAGTCAGCGTCGAATTCGATCGTCATCTGGATTTCGTGCGTGAACACGAGCACGGTGTTGAGCTCTGGGTCAATCCTTCACCTCCGATCGTTCACCCCGACGGCGAAGGCGGCGCCTCTTATGAATACCGCTGTAGCGCGGTGCCGCTGCCTGTGCTGGAGCAGCTACCTGCCCGGTTACGCTTCCGCGATCTGGTTCCGCAGGGCTGGGGTAAACCAGTGCAGGCGGAGGATTTTGAACTTTTGGAAGCCGAATTTCTGCAGATCGAAGACACCGAGCCAGAATTTCTGGAATTGCCACCAACATCGCTTCCCACCTGGGAACTGATCGAGCTCAGCGCTATTCAGCGCGAACAGGCGCTGACCGTTATTACCGATCAACTGCAACATCTCGAACAGTACTGGCGGAGTGAAACTAATGAGCTCAGTCCGCTGAGCGACGGATTAGCCAACGCCCAACTGCAGGTGACCGGCGCTTGGCCACAAACCACGGTCGAGGTCAGTTTTACTCACCCGTACTATCCGGCAGGACGTATACTTCGGCGGATCGAAGTCTTTGATAGTGCCGGACGAATTCACTCTCACGAGTATGTCAGCATTCATCTGATGGAAGATCTAGACACCCATGATCTTCCCCCTCTGTCCGAAGCTCGCGAAGGGATTCTGGAGATCTGAGCCTTCTTCCCCGTGCAGAAACATGCTCGCCCCATTGACCGCATTAGCTGGTGCCCGAGGACTGTTTGCAAGATATTGACGCTGACTAGGTGTCAAACTTCGCTAGGTCAAGTTGAGTCGGTGCCACGGAGTAAAGGTGGGACAATCATGCGACACAGCGTACCTGCACTTACGGCTCTTATGGCGGCCGCCCTGCTTTCGGTGAGCGCATGTACCGCTAGCTCCGGCACCTTCCTCTCGATGGAACGCGAACAGCTTCCCGAAGATCATCTCCCGGTGGAAGTCCAACAGAGCCAGGTGCCCGATCTTGACCAGGCAAGCACTCGACTGGCGACCACCCATCAGGGGCGGGACTATTACTTGGCCACCGCCCAAGCCGGTGCTTTGGGCTGCCTCCTTGTTGTCCCGCAAGACAGGACCCAACAGTTCGTGGGCGGTTGTGGCGCACTTGACGATACTCGACCGGGTTCCGGTATCCCGATTGTCACCCTGGAGGCTCTTGGCGGGGCGGCCTCGCTGATACCTGACGGCGCCCAGACTAGTTCCTTGAGCGACGCAGCGTGGAGTGAAATCCACCCGAATATCGGGATCCGCGACTTCTCTAGCTGAGCACCGTCCCGGCCGCTCGCTTACCCACTCGGGAACAACTTTAGCGAAGGCTGATTTTTGGCGGCCAGATATTTCTGATGTTCCACGCAGAAACTATTCAATATACGTTTCACGTCATCTATTCTTGAACTATGAGCATCGACACACCCTCGCGCGCGATTTCAGCCATCGACGCCGTCGCGAATGAATATTTTGACCGGTACCTCGAGTTGTTCCCGGAACTGGGCACCGACATGGGTCTACCCGGTTATGAGAGTCGCTACGGGGATTACTCCCCGGCGGGCACCGAAGCCCTAGCAGAACTCAACCGTCAGACGCTGAGCCGTCTGGAAACTTTGGATCCGGTGGATCAGGTGGACGAGGTCACCCTCGACGCCATGCGGGAGCGCTTAGGACTGGAGCTGGAAATCATCGCGACCGGGCGCACCGAGCTAAACAATCTAGCGAGCCCCGCACAGGAAATCCGTTCCATTTTCGACCTCATGCCCCAAGAAACCGCCACTGACTACGGCCACATTGCCGCTCGTCTTGCGCGGGTGGCGCCGGCCATCGACGGCTATATCGCCTCATTGCGCCACTCGGCCAGCAAGAACCTAATTGCGGCACAACGCCAAGTGAAGACGGTCAGCGATCAGGCTACCGACTATGCCAAGGACGGCGGCTTCTTCGACACGCTAGCCCGGGCTGGCAGCGAGGTGGCTCCTGAGCTGAGCGAAGCACTAGAGACCGGTGCGGCCGCGGCGAAGCAGGCTTACCGTGAGCTGGCCCGGGTGTTAGACACTGAGCTGCTGCCGCTCGCTCCGCAGCAGGATGCCGTCGGACGCGAATATTATGCGCTCGCCTCCCGGCAGTTCCTTGGGGCCACCGTGGATCTGGATGAAACCTATGCCTGGGGCGTGGCCGAATTGGATCGGATCATCGCCGAGCAGCAACGCGTGGCTGAGCTGATCAAGCCCGGCGCGACGATCGAGGAAGCCAAAGCGGTCCTCAACGCCGATCCCCAGCGGAAACTGCACGGCACCCAAGCCCTGCGCGAATGGATGCAGTCGAAGGCCGATGCGGCGATGACCGAGCTGGCCGGAAGCCACTTTGAGATTCCCGCACCGATGAACCGCATCGAATGCATGATCGCCCCTACCCAGGATGGCGGGATTTACTACACCGGCCCGTCCGAGGACTTTTCGCGCCCGGGCCGCATGTGGTGGTCGATCCCGCCGGGGGAAGAAGAGTTCTCCACGTGGTCGGAGCTGACCACGGTCTATCACGAAGGTGTGCCGGGCCATCACCTACAGATCGGCACCGCACAGCTGCAGGCCGAAACCCTGAATAATTGGCGCCGAAACCTGTGCTGGGTTTCCGGGCACGGTGAGGGCTGGGCGCTATATTCGGAACGACTCATGCAACAGCTGGGTTATCTGGATGATCCGGGCGACTATATGGGTATGCTCGGAGCCCAACGGATGCGGGCCGCCCGCGTGGTCTTCGACATCGGAGTGCACCTGGAATTGGAGATTCCCGAAACTTGGGGCGAGGGAACGTGGACGAGTGAGAAGGGCTTTGAGTTCCTGCGCGCGAATTTTGACGACTCCCCCGGTCAGCTGGAATTCGAATTCACCCGCTATTTGGGATGGCCCGGCCAGGCCCCGAGCTACAAGGTCGGTCAGCGCCTGTGGGAGCAGATCCGCGATGAGCTCTCCGCCCGCGAAGGCGAACAGTTCGATATCAAGGCCTTCCACACCCGTGCCCTGAAGATCGGATCGGTGGGTCTAGATACCCTCAAGCGCGCACTCTTGGGCTAAGCGCGCATAAGCCGCCTCGCCGAAGCGGGCAGCGTCCGGCATTGGGTGACAGCACGTGCAGCGTCCTGTCACCCAATGCCGCTCTGCTTAAGCATGCGTGGCGCGCGCACCGGCCTCCAGTTGACAGGCAGCCAGCACGGCTGCGGCGCTCTGCGCAGGAGTTTGGTTCGCGGTGTAAACAGTGGTGCTGGCCAGCTGCCGGGTGAACGGGTCATCATGCCACTCGGCCAGAAAATCATGACCTTCACTAATCCAATCGGTCCCCTTGGATGCTTTGCAGCGTTCCCGCAGGATCCGCAAGGCCAGGGCTCGCTCCCTGCTGGGTAAGAGCAGCACCACGGATTCCACCTGCCCCAAGGCGCGGGCCACCACCGCCTGCGCTTGCGGGCTATGGAAGGAGCCATGCCCCGCACCCAGCGCGAGTACGCTCCCGGGATGGTCTTCGATCGCTCGCTGCACGGCATGGGCGCGCGCTGGCTCCCACGCGCGCTCGGCGGCCACCCGCCCGTCACGCGCAATCCGCTCGCTCAGCCGGCGCATACTCCAGCCCGCCTCGGCATAATAGGGTTCGGCCACGGCATCGAGGTCGACCAGAGGGCACCCCAGTCGCCGGGCCAGCAACTGCGCTACCGTGGTTTTCCCACTCCCAGCCGGCCCAAGCAGCACAATGCGTGGCCCGTTGGGCGGCCCTGCCGTTTGCGCTAATTCATCAGTCATTTATCGGTCAAACTGGTCAGCTGGATCAGGTTGCCGCAGGTGTCATTAAAGATCGCGGTGGATACCGGGCCCATGGGGGTTGGCTCTTGGGTAAAAACCACCCCCGCCTCGCTCAAACGACGATGTTCGGCCACTAGGTCATGAACAGCGAAGGAGGCTGCGGGAATACCATCTTCGAACAAAGCCTGTTTATAGGGTGGGACGGCACGATGCACGCTCGGCTCCAGCAAGAGTTCCGGTCCGTCGGGCGCTTCAGGCGAAACGACGGTGAGCCAGCTGTGCTCTCCTACCGGCATGTCGTGTTTGATCTGAAAACCGAGCACCTCGGTATAAAAGCGTTTCGCTTTGGCCTGATCGTCGACGAAAATGCTGGTGAGGGAAATACGCATGCCATTCTCCTGGGTGAGGTGTAGGTGGTTTGGGTCGCGGACGGGTGAGTCAGTGACGAGGGCGCTGGTAAAGCCAAGTCCAGCTCAATCTATGCGACTTATCCCGGTACTTTCAACAGGTCGGACAAGCCTCTAGGCTGAAGTGCGGGGAGCGTTTCCTTGCCTAGAGCAGCGGCGTATCGGAAGAAGACCACATGCAAGTAGTTGATCTGAGTCAAGCCATCCATTCGGGCATGCAAATCTACCCGGGCGACCCAAGGGTCAGCGTGCAAGCGGCGTTGACCCACGCCACCCACGGTGTGCTAGTTAGCGCCCTCCAGCTGGGCTCGCATACCGGCACGCATCTGGATGCGCCACGACATTCCTTCGCCGCCGGTCGCAGCATCCTAGAGATCCCCTTGGACGAACTGACCGGGCCAGCGCTAGTGCTACAGTTGCCCGGACTGAAGCCAGATGAACTGGTGAGTTGGGAGCGGCTGCACAGCCAGGTACCGCAACAGGTGCCACGCATCGTCCTATTGGCCACCGGCTGGGACCGCCACTACGGCACCGAGCTATATCTCCGGCACCCTGTACTTCAGGCGCAGGCGGCGGCCGAACTACGCCAGCGCGGGATGCGGATCCTGGGAGTCGACACGTTGAGCCCGGATGCCACCGTGAACACCGCGCAGGAACAGCAGTTTGCGGTGCATGAGATTGTGCTGGGTTCCGATGGGTTGCTTGTGGAGAATCTGCGCGGCTTGCAGGCGCTACCGCGGCACTGCCAAGTGGGCTTCTTTCCCCTACCGTTAGCCGAAGGCGATGGAGCTCCGGTACGTGCCGCAGCCTGGGTTCCCACCGATCGAACAACGGATGCAGGCTAGTCACAGGTGGGTGAGCAGGAACTGCGCTGACGCTGCGGCGGCAATGGTTCCTCAGTCACAGGTGGGGCGCGAGCAACCACACTAGGTTTGCCGCTTTCGCATTTGAGAGGCAGATCACCAAGCCATGAATTGCACTGAGTGCAAACTTGCACGTAGTGTAAAACTTGTGACTGTTGAAACTAGCGGCACCCGCCGTGAGCTAAATAAGCAGGCGACCAGGACGGCGATTGTTGCCGCCACTTTGGAATTGTTGCGCACCGGAGGCCGAGAGGCGACTACCGCCTCCGCCATCGCCGAGGCAGCCGGGATTTCCCGTCGTACCCTGTTTAATTACTTCCCCACCGTGGATGCCATCATGGCCGAACCGATGCGTCGACTGCTGGATAAGGTGGTGGAGTCTCTCTTGGATGCCGACCCCCACCTGCATCCGTTGACCGCCGCTATTCAGGCCTTACGCAGCGCCGGGGTGCCCGAACTGCTCGCCCCGGTAGCCCAGCTCAACCTGCACGCTAAAGCCTGCGGTTTACCGCTTGCGGACGGCCAGTCCAATGAATGGCAGCACGCCTCCGATGACGTCGTGCACGCCATCGAACGCCTGTCCCCCGAGGTGGATCCTTTTGAGATTCGCATCTTCGCACATACGGTGCTTGGAGCCGGTCAGGCTGCTTTCGAAGAATGGACCCACCGGCTGGCAGCCCAATCACCAGATCACAGAAGCACCCCCCTGGAGCTAAGTAGCGCGCACATTCGGCTGCTGCATTCGCTTATTACCCACGCTCTTGAACAACTCAGTGAGGGTTTCCCCGCCCTGCTGCGAACCGCCGACCCCACCCACAAGGATCAGTAGTACCCATGGCAACTTTCCTCTACCGGCTGGCCTCCTGGGCTCACCGCCACCGGATGCGCATGATTTCCATCTGGCTGGCGATCTTTATCGCCATCGGCACCTGTGCCGCACTCTTTATGGGTCAGCTCTCCAATACCTTCACCCTGCCCGGGACCGAAACCCAGCGGACCATGGACCGGATGAAGGATGAGCTGCCCGAATTAGCAGGTGGCTCCGGAGCAATCGTTTTCCGTGAATCCAGTAACCGCGAGCTGAGCGCAGAGCAGGCCCGGTCGGTGGAAGCCGCCTTAGAGCAGCTGGAACATCACCCCGAAGTCGTCTCGGTGGCTCGTCCCTTCGAATTGCAAGAGCAGCTCGATGCGGCGCAACCCGAACTTGATCAGGCGCGCCAAGAGTTGGCAGATGGCGAGCAGCAGCTCGAAGATGGGCGGCAGCAGATTGCCGACGGCAAGATTCAGCTCGAAGATGCTCGCGATGAATTAACCGATGGCTGGGCCCAGCTCTTTGACGGGCAGAAGGACATCGCCGACGCGGAGCCACAGATCGCCGCAGCGGAGCGTCAGCTGGCTCAAGGGTGGCAAGAATTGCGCCAAGGCGAAGCCGAGCTGCGTGATGGGCAGGCTCAGTTAAATGCCGGAACTCGGCAGTTGGAATCCGGCCTGGCCGAATACAACAGGGGGTACGCCGAATACCGTGAGGGCCGCGAGGCCTTCGAAGCCGGTGAAGCACAGTTGGATGCCGCTGCCAAGGACCTTGCCGCCGGTGAGAAGCAATACCGCGCTGGGATGGATCAGCTCATTGGCGATTCTTCCCGCGAAGAATTTGAGCAGCAGCTCACCGCGGGTAAAACCCAAGCCGAGCAAGGTCTGGAAGAGGCCGAAGCGGGCATCGCCCAGCTGGATCAGGGAATCACTCAGGCCGAAAACGGGCTGGCTGAGTTGCAACAGGCGCTAGCCGCGGCCGAAGAAGCCGGTAACACCGAACAGATCGCCCAACTGCAACAGCAGCTCGCAAGCGTCCAAGCGCAGCTTGAAACGCTCAATGAACAGCGTGAGCAAGCTGTTGCTGGCAAGCAGCAGGCTACCGCGGCACTGGAGCAGATCGCTCAGGCCGAAGCCGGGCTGAAGCAGCTGGATCAGGCACGCAAGGAATTGGATGCCGGGCAACAACAGTTGCAAAAAGGCCGCGCCGATTTAGAAGCCAACCGTGGCCAGCTGGACGCTGCACAAAAGCAGTTGCAAGAAGCCAAGGCACAGCTTGATGCCGGACAGGCCGAACTGGCAGCTAATCAGGCCAAGCTCGATGCCGGCAAACGTGACCTAGCCGCTGGCCGGGCCGAGCTCAGTGCCGGACAGGCAGAGTTTGATGCCCAGAAGGCTGAATTCGAGGCCGGGAAGGCCGAACTGGCCGCCGCCGAGGAGCAGCTAAAGCAGGGCGAAGCAACCATTGTGGAGAAGACCGCCGAATTAGCAGAGGCCGAGGCGAAACTGCCAGAAGCTGAACGTGAACTGGAACGTGGTCGGGCCGAACTGGAGTTCGCCGCCCGGCAGGTGGGTGCCTCAGCTGATATGCGTTTCATCTCCGAGGACGGCTCTACCGCCGTGGCGCAGGTAGTTTTCCGTGGGCAGACCGACGCGTTGACCGCGGCGGATCGTGAAGCCATCACTGCCATCGCGACCGGGCCACAGGCCGCCGGTGTGGAGGTGCTCTTCTCCAAGGAGATCCTGCAGGATATTTCCGAGGTCTTCGGCGCCGCCGAGGTCGTGGGTATCGTGGTGGCCGCCATTGTCCTGCTGGTAATGCTTGGGACCTTTATCGCCGCCGGGTTGCCACTGCTGCTGGCCATTCTCGGCGTCGGCGCCGGCGTGGGTACCACCTTGGCCTTCTCCTCGCTAGTGGATATGGCCTCGATTACCCCCGCTCTGGCGTTGATGCTCGGCCTGGCAGTAGGGATCGACTACGCCCTATTCATCATTCACCGACACCGTACCCAGCTGCTCGATGGCATGGAGGTGGGCGAATCCATCGCCCGCGCGGTGGGCACCAGCGGCAATGCCGTGGTTTTCGCTGGCCTGACGGTGATCATCGCGCTATCCGCGCTGGTGGTTCCAGGGTTGCCGTTCCTCGCGGTGCTGGGTCTGTCGGCCGCGTTCACCGTGCTGATGGCCGTACTACTATCCATCACGCTGCTGCCAGCCTTGCTTTCGCTGGCCGGAAACAAGATCCTGTCCAAGAAGGCTCGCGCCAAGGCAGCAGCCGCGCTCACCAAGGAACCAAAGTCCGCACGCTGGGTGGGCTGGCTGACCAAGGCCGCCATCCCGGTGACCTTGCTGGTGGTGGCCATCTTGGGCACCATCGCGCTACCTGCCACCCAGATGCGCACCGCCCTCCCCGACGGCAGCGCGGAGGCCGCCGACTCGATGGCCTTCCAAGCCTACGAACAAACCGCGGACAAGTTCGGCGCCGGGTACAACGGCCCACTGCTGGTCCTTGCCGATCTGCCCGAGGGCTTGGACGAGCGTGAAGCCGAAACTCTGGCGCTGGATGTAGCCGATGAACTACGCAACCACGATCAGGTCGTTGCCGCAATCCCGGTCCAGCTCACTGAGGACCGCACCCTGTCGGCCATTCAGGTGGTACCGGTTGATGGCCCAGCCTCGGAACCTACCGAAAACCTAGTGCATGACTTGCGCGCCGATGCCCAACGCATCCAGGACGCCACCGGAATCACCGATTTCGCGGTAACCGGTCAGGTGGCCGCGCAGATTGACGTGTCCGAGGTAGTCACCGCCGCTCTGGCACCATATCTGACCATTGTGGTGGGTCTGTCACTGATTCTGCTGTTGCTGGTCTTCCGATCCCTGGTGGTACCGATCCTCGCCACTGGCGGGTTCCTCCTGTCGCTGGCCGCAGCCTTCGGCGCGAGCACCGCGGTCTACCAGTTCGGATGGCTCTCCGAGCTGTTCGGAGTCAACGTCCCCGGCCCACTGCTCAGCTTCTTGCCGATCCTGCTGACCGGTATCCTCTTCGGTTTGGCCATGGATTATCAGGTCTTCTTGGTCTCGGCGATGCGTGAACGCTTCGTGCACGGTGAGTCGGCCCGCGACGCGGTGCGCAGTGGGTTCTCCATGACCGCCCCGGTGGTCACTGCGGCGGCGCTGATCATGATCTCGGTCTTTGCCGGGTTTATCTTCTCGCACCTGTCGATGATCCGGCCGCTGGGCTTCGCTTTGGCTGTCGGGGTGCTCTTCGACGCCTTCGTGGTGCGCATGACCCTCATCCCGGCGGTCATGCACCTGTTGGAAGAAAAGGCTTGGTACCTACCTAAGTGGCTGGATAAGATCTTGCCCAACGTCGATGTTGAAGGTGAGAACCTCACCGCCATGCTCGATGCCCAGGCCGCGGAAACACAACCAGCGAAGCAGACCCAGGAGAATGTGAACGCCTGATGAGCACAGCCACCCACACCCTGCTCCTTGCCTCGGCTTCCCCGGGACGCCGTCGAGTTCTAACCGATGCGGGGCTCCGTTTTGACACCAAAGTCTCCACGGTAGATGAACAGGCAGTAACCGCCGCGGCCGAGGCTGCTCACGGGCCCTTGGACGCCAAGGACATGGCACTGCTCTTGGCCCGCGCCAAGGCGGAGAATGTGGCTGGGCAGGCGAGTGCCGGGACACTGGTCCTCGGCTGTGATTCGGTGTTCGAGTTCGACGGGATCGCTTACGGAAAACCGCATACCGCTCAAGTGGCTACCGAACGCTGGCAACAGATGCGTGGACGCTACGGGGTGCTGCATTCGGGCCACTGGCTCATCGATGCCAACAGCGGAGCCGGACACGGCCAGGTATCCAGTACCATTGTGCGCTTTGCACCGGTCAGCGACGCGGAAATCGCGGCCTATGTGGCCAGCGGTGAACCGCTGCCTTGCGCCGGAGGCTTCACGGTCGACGGGCTGGGAGCGGCCTTCATCGAGTCCATCGACGGTAACTACCAGAACGTGATCGGACTGAACGTAAGCATGCTGCGCGACTTGTTGACCCAACATCGGGTAGCTATTACTGATCTCTGGGTCTAGGCACTGCCCTGACCGGTGGCCTGTCAGCGTTTTTACGCGGACAGGCCACCGGTTTTTAATTTTGTTCTCCACTGGGATATCCGGTTCGCGATGCCGCGATACCAAGCGTCAGGGCAAATACTGCCCACATCTCACGCCAAACCGAAACGCTTTGTAGGTTTCCTACAAATATTTCTTCGTTTTCACCAGCCTAGGGCGGGTTTGTACATATAGTTCCCACAAAGCCGATAGGCTCCCATACGGAAGTCAACCGTAACTTTGAAGACAAGGCTCACCCATGAACCCATTGACGAAGGTGCTGATCGCGAACCGTGGCGAGATCGCGGTGCGCATCATTCGCGCCGCCCGTGACGAGGGCATCGAATCGGTAGCCGTTTACGCCGATTCGGATCGCGATGCACTGCATGTGCGTTTGGCCGACGAGGCCTACTCGCTGGGCGGCACCACTGCCGCCGACTCGTACCTTCGCATTGAGAAGATTTTGGACGTGGCCGAACGCTCCGGAGCCGACGCCGTTCACCCAGGCTACGGCTTCTTGGCCGAAAACGCGGATTTCGCGCAGGCCGTCATCAACGCCGGACTGACCTGGATCGGCCCTCCCCCAGCCGCCATCGAGCAACTGGGCGACAAAGTGCAGGCCCGCCACATCGCTGAGAAGGTCGGCGCACCATTGGTGCCCGGGACCAAGGATCCAGTGGCGTCGGCCGAGGAAGTATATGCCTTCGCCGATGAATATGGACTACCACTGGCCATCAAGGCCGCCTATGGTGGCGGTGGGCGCGGCATCAAGGTGGTTCGCGACCGCGAAAGCATTGGTGAGCTCTACGATTCGGCCGTCCGTGAAGCAACCGCAGCCTTCGGCCGTGGTGAATGCTTCATTGAACGCTTCCTCGACGCCCCACGCCATGTGGAAACCCAGTGCCTGGCCGATGCCGCGGGAAATGTGGTGGTAGTTTCCACCCGCGATTGCTCGCTACAGCGCCGCAACCAGAAGCTGGTTGAGGAAGCCCCAGCCCCATTCCTCAGCGAAGAGCAGGTCACCCGACTCTACGAATCATCCAAGGCCATCTTGAAGGAAGCCGGCTATGTCGGCGCTGGAACCTGCGAATTCCTGGTCGGCCAAGACGGAGTGATTTCTTTCCTCGAGGTGAACACCCGTCTGCAGGTGGAGCACCCGGTATCCGAGGAAGTCACCGGCTTGGACTTGGTGCGTGAACAGTTCCGTCTCGCCCGCGGTGAAGAGCTGGGTTACACCGACCCCGAGGTCCGCGGCCACTCTTTTGAATTCCGGATCAACGGTGAAGATGCCGGACGCGGCTTCTTGCCAACCCCGGGAACAATCACTTCAATGACCGTACCGGCCGGGCCAGGGGTACGCATCGATTCGGGTATTGAGGCTGGTGAAAGTGTTTCGGGGAACTTTGACTCGATGATCTCCAAGCTGATCGTCACCGGCCCGACCCGCGAAGTCGCAGCCGCTCGTGCCCGTCGAGCTCTCGAAGAATTCCAGATCGAAGGCATGGCCACGGTACTGCCATTCCACCGCGCGGTAATGAGCGACCCGGCCTTCGTCCCGGAGCAGGGCGCGTTTACCGTTCACACCCGCTGGATTGAAACCGAATTCGATACCCACATCGAACCATTCACCGCCGGTGTGGTGGATGGCGAAGAATCCGTTGAACGCACCAGCGTGGTGGTGGAAGTGGGCGGCAAGCGTCTGGAAGTCACCTTGCCGTCCTCCATCGGCTCGCTCAACGACGGTAACGGAACGAAGAACGGCACGGCGAAGAAGAAGGCGCGCGCCAAGGGTGCACGTAAGGGTGCGGCCGGTAGCGGTTCCAACAGCGCCGAACTGCTGTCCCCGATGCAGGGCACCATTGTGAAGGTTGCGGTGGAAGACGGTAGCCCGGTGACCGCTGGGGATCTGATCGTAGTTCTGGAAGCCATGAAAATGGAACAGCCCATCACCGCCCACCGTGATGGTGTGGTCTCCGGCCTGAAGGTCACCCCGGGCGAGACCCTGTCCGCTGGGGCCGTGATCGCGCTGATCAACGACGAAAGCTAAAATTTAGCGATATCAGGAGTCCGGGTTCCCGCCCTTGCCGGGGATCCGGACTCTTTCCATTTCTCAATAAGGGGCAACCGCACCATCGATCAGTCCGGCATCTACTGTCTGGCATGCAGTGAATATTGCGCTGCCAGCCATTCGGTAATGCTGATCTTGCCCAGACGCCCAGCAGGCCAAGGTGAGAGCGTCCCATCGCACATGAGCCAACCCGGCTCTTCAGGATTGAGAGTGTAACCGCCTGAACCCGACACCTCGAATCCCGGGCATGTCGCAAAGCGCGAAAAAGTCGAGGCCTTCTAGAAGAATGGAAGTTCCTACACAAGCCATTTCTAGAGACCTCGACCGTGCACCATTCTATCTATACTCCCGCAAATCTCACGACGTTCGCCAACCTCGACCAGCTGGGACTGACTGCCATCGGGCAGCACCTCAGCACGGCGAAAGCTGAGATCCTTTGCGAAGTCACCAGTCCTGACCCGTGGTGCCGCACCTGCGGTGAGCCCGGGGTCCCCCGCGATACGATCACCCGGCGCCTGGCCCACGAACCCTTTGGATGGCGGCCCACCGTCTTGGTCATCAAACACCGCCGCTACCGCTGCAATCATTGCCGACGAGTATGGCGTGAAGACCTGTCTCGAGCAGTAGCGCCACGACAGAAAATCAGCCGGGCCGGGCTGCGCTGGGCGTTGGTCGGTTTGGTCTGCCAGCACCTGTCGGTCTCCCGGATCGCCGAAGGGCTGGGGGTCACTTGGAACACCGCCAACGAAGCCGTACTGGCTGAAGGCCAACGCCTGCTGATCAATGATCCTGACCGTTTCGACGGGGTGAAAGTCCTTGGTGTGGATGAGCATGTGTGGCGGCATACCAAGACTGGAGACAAATACGTCACCGTCATCGTGGACCTGACCTCTGTGCGCGACGGCACCGGCACCGCACGCCTGCTCGACATGGTTCAGGGCCGGTCCAAAGCGGTGTTCAAGACCTGGCTGGCCGAACGTGACGAGCAGTGGAAGCAGGGCATTGAGGTGGTCGCGATGGACGGGTTCACCGGGTTCAAGACCGCTGCAGCCGAAGAATTACCAGCGGCGGTGGAAGTCTTGGATCCTTTTCATGTGGTCAAGCTTGGATCTGACGCGTTAGACAAGACCAGGCAGCGGGTGCAGCGTGAGCAGCGTGAGCAGCACGGGCGGCGCGGGCGTAAAGACGACCCGCTGTATCAGTGCCGGCGTACCTTGACCGTCGGGTTGGATTTGGCCACGGAGAAGCAGAAGGACAAGCTCGAAACATTGTTCGCAACGAAGACGCATGAACAGGTGCAGTTGGTGTGGAGCGTGTATCAGAAGATGGTGGACGCCTACCGGCAACTGAAACCCGAGATCGGTCGGTGGGCTATGGAACAGCTCATCAAAGACATCGGTACGAAAGTGCCCAAGGGTCTACCGGAGCTGAAGAAGCTCGGCGGGACCCTGCGGAGCAGGAAGGCTGATATCCTCGCGTATTTTGACCACGTGGGCAGTTCGAATGGGCCTACTGAAGCGTTGAATGGCCGGCTAGAACACCTGCGAGGTATCGCGTTGGGGTTCAGGAATCTGGCGCACTATATCGCACGGTCGTTGCTGGAGACTGGCGGGTTTAGGCCGCGGTTACACTCTGAATCCTGAAGAGCCGCCAACCCCTCAACCCCGACAAGGGCAGTGGGAACACTCGCGATGATGTGCTCCGCATTCACCGCCCGCATTTGACCAACTCCACCATATTCTCCTTTATCGGCCTCAGAGAGCACTGATCGGTCGCACTGGAAAAGTGCTCTTAAACCTGTCATGGCCGACGGTATTGAACCGCCAGCCATGACACAATAACGAATCGTTTGTGGGTGAACTACTCCACGAAATTCTCCATGTCGATATCCGAGGTGTCTCGCGTCAGGAACAGGGCAATCAACGTTGCTACCGCACCGGCAGCCAAATAGATACCCACGCCCAGAGTGCTACCAGCACCGGCGTTCCACAGCGCGATCGCCACAAAGGAGGCCGGAGCCGCGCCAAGCACTGAGGACAGGTTGTACGCTACGGCTGAGCCGGTGTACCGAACATTCGAAGGGAACAGCTCCGGCAGGTACGCAGCCATCGGCCCGAAGGTCAGACCCATGAGTGTGAAGCCCACGATCAGCCCAGCCATCGCCGCGCCCTTGCCCGGACCGAAGAACAAAGTCCAAGCCAAGCCGAAGATCAGGATTGCAATTGAAACGTAAATCAGGAACTTCCGGCGACCATACTTCTCGGCCAGCGGACCAGAGACCACGGTGAAAATCCCGAAGAAGACCACACCGATGATCAACATCGTCAAGAACTCCGGACGGTCGATACCTAGCCCCGGAACGAACCCGGCTGGATCGAACGTCTTACCGGCGGCCTCAGCCGCCGCACGGGCCTGCTCTTCGGTGGCCGGTGCCGTGCCGTAGGTCAGAGTGAAGGAGGTCATCAGGTAGAACAACACATAGGTGGCGAACATGATGAAGGTACCGGCGACTACCGGACGCCAATGCTTTTGCATAGTCACCTTAATAGGGGACTTGACGACTTTCTTCTGCGCAATAACCTTCTGGAACGAGTTGGATTCAACCAGCGTTAGTCGCACCCACAGACCAATGATGACCATGACCAGAGAGAACCAGAAAGGCACACGCCAACCCCAGTCCATGAAGGCCTCATCGGTCAGCTGGGTCTGCAATACGACGAACATCAGGTTGGCCAGGATGAAACCAACCGGGGCACCGAGCTGCGGGAAGGTTCCATAGACCGCGCGGCGGTTCTTCGGGGCATTTTCGGTGGCCAGCAACGCTGCACCAGACCACTCGCCACCTAGGGCCAGGCCTTGGGCGAAACGAAGCAGCACCAGTGCGGTGGGAGCAAGGATTACCCAGCTTCCGCTTGCTGGCGGCAAGAAACCGATCAAGAAGGTGGCAATACCCATGGTTAGCAGCGAGGCAACCAATGTGCCCTTGCGGCCGAGCTTGTCACCGTAGTGCCCGAAGACGATCGAACCCAGTGGGCGGGCCAGGAAGGCCACACCGAAAATCGCGAAGGACGAAAGAATCGCGTTGATCGTCGAGGCGTTCGGGAAGAACAATACCGGGAAGACCAGAACCGACGCGGTGGCGTAGGCGTAAAAGTCGAAGAATTCGACCGTGGTGCCGATCATCGAAGCGAAAAGCACGCGACCGCGCGTGTTCTCCTTCGGTGGCGACGAGTTGCTGACCTGAGACATGGGGTGCGTCTCCTTTGAAAGTGCGTGATGAATCATAAATCGTACTTATTTAGGCTACCCCTCTATGTCCATCCACTGGATAGTCGCGTCCAGCATTTGGACATATTTCACGTGACGCTTCTCGCATCCCAAGCAAAGGTGCGTTCCCGGGAGTTCTGCCTCGGGCCACGAGATGGTGTGAGGGGTGGCTGCGGGTGACTGCAATATCAACGAATTGGCCATCCATATATAGGTCACGGCCGGGATTATGGTCAGCCTCCCCCACCGGCGATACTGCCGTACCGCGATACAACAGCCGCACACCACGGAACACCGAAGAAACTACCAAGAGGTGGGTTGCGGATTGCCGGAAGTCAGCAATCTGCTGGGCGTAGCCTGAGGTCGTGATTACCGCGAGAAACGCGAATCCCCTACGCAAGTTAGCACCCATATCATCGTTCTTCTTCTGTGCGATTCCGGCGGAGGGTCTTTCATCATCCCAACCGCCTACTGATCCGGTGACGAACGGCGCGGACACTCAGCCCCGCACGTCCGAGCTCAACGCTAGTTGAACCATGAAAGTCCGCCAAAGCCTCAGTTCATACCCTGCCAGCGGATACCGATCACGGGCTTGGGGCCGATGCTCCCGAGAGGGTTTGTCGGGCTGTGTTTCGCTATTGAGGGGGAAGGACCCCATTCCTCGTACGGGCACTGAGCTTCTCGCCCGAGCCGCGGGTGGGAAGATCTTCGCCTTCCGCTACGGCGGGCGGAGCGGCGACACCCTAGAACAAATTTTTGGCCGGGATCGATTTTATCGCGACGGCTGTGATCTACACGGGTGCACGGATGCACGTTCTCGAACCTGGAGCCAACCAGCAAAGCCCGGACTCGAACGAAATGCTATGCCCAATTACCTGAGATGGGAACCTAGTCGCAGGCATTAAAGCTGAAGGGCTGGCCCATAGCTTGCACAGCAATGGGCCAGCCCTCCCGACTATTGTGGAGCAGGACTTACATATGTCGGTGCAGGCGCCGTGCGGCCTCAGCCAAGGAACCGGCCAATGACGGATACACCGTAAAGGTTTCGGCCACATCATCCACGTGTAGGTTGTTCTGCACGGCGAGCGCTAGCGAGAAAATCAATTCGCTGGCCCGCGGCGCGACCACGACACCGCCAATAACGGTTCCCGAGCCCTTGCGGGACACGATCTTTACGAACCCTTCTTCCATGTTCATCATCTTGGCTCGGGCGTTGGTGGCCAGGTCGACCTTGACGATATTCGCCTGGTACTTACCTTCTGCCACGGCTCGCTGCGACACTCCGACGGTGGCGATTTCAGGTGAGGTGAAGATGTTTGAGGAGACGAGATCCAGGTTAATCGGCTTGACCGAATCGCCTAAGAGGTGGGCCACCGCAATACGCCCCTGCATGGCTGCGACAGAGGCCAGGGCAAAGACTCCGGTGCAGTCGCCGGCCGCATACACGTTATTGGCGGTGGTTCGAGATACCCCGTCGACCTTGATATGACCGGACTCGGTCAGTTGCACTCCGGCTTCTTCCAGCCCCAAGTCCTTGGTGTTTGGGATCGAGCCAACCGCGACCAAACAGTGGCTACCTTCCAGTACCCGACCGTCGGCCAGGGAAACTAGGACTTTGTCCCCCTCACGACGCACTGCTTCAGCGCGTGCCTGCGCGACGACGTTCAGCCCATTGCGCTTAAAGACGTCTTCCAGCACAGCGGCGGCGTCCGCATCCTCACCTGGAAGCACCCGATCACGCGATGAGACAAGAGTCACTTTGGCGCCGAGTACGTTATATGCCGAGGCAAACTCCGCACCGGTCACACCGGAACCGATCACGATCAGGTGCTCAGGCACCTCGTTCATGTTATAAATCTGCGTCCAGTTAAAGATTCGTTCGCCATCTGGTTTGGCCGTGGGAAGCTCACGGGGGTGGGCGCCGGTGGCCAATAGAACCGCGTCCGCGTCAAGGATTTCAGTGCTTCCATCCGGGCGGTTCACTTCAACGGTGTGGGAATCCTGCAGACGCCCCTCGCCGATAATGATGCGCACTCCGGCGCGTTCCAAACCGTTGCGGATGTCTGCCGACTGCTCCTTGGCCAAGCTCAACAAGCGCCGGTTCACCACACCGAAGTCGGTTTCGGCATTGTCGAGACCCTCAATTTTCACCCCGAAACTTGAAGAGTGTTTGGCCCGGCGCACCACATCGGCCGTGGCGATCAAAGTTTTGGAGGGAACGACGTCGGTTAGCACCGCTGACCCGCCCATCCCGGCCCGCTCTACGACGGTGACGTTGGCACCGAGCTGGGCGGCACCGATAGCGGCTTCATAACCTCCGGGACCTCCGCCAATAATGACAAGTCTGGTTGCTTCATTCTCGCGATGTGTGCTCACGATGCCCATTGTCTCTCATTTGGCGGCTTCGGCGCATCTTCGTCCAGAACCGTCGATTACAGCACTGAACACAACTGACAAAATCCCTACCGGGCGGTAGCGTAATACAGTGACTACTTTTGATTCTGATCCTACTGTTCTGGCCAGCGAAGCAGCCGCCGCCATCGCTGAGGCCACCGGTGTAACTAAGCACGACATCGCCTTAGTACTTGGCTCCGGCTGGGGGCAAGCCGCAGAGCTCATCGGCGAAACCACGCACACACTGGATGCGGTGAATATTCCAGGTTTCCATGCACCTGCGGTTCCTGGTCACAAGGGCCATATCTCCTCAATCCTGACCCCGGAAGGCAAGCGCGTACTGGTATTGGGCGCGCGTACCCACTTCTATGAGGGACGCGGTGTCCGTTCGGTGGTGCACCCCATCCGTACCGCTGCTGCGGCCGGTTGTACGCAGCTGGTACTGACCAACGGTTGTGGAGGACTGAATCCCAACTGGTCCCCCGGTACCCCGGTACTGATCTCCGACCACATCAATCTGACCGCCACTTCCCCGCTAGAGGGTGCGACCTTCGTAGACCTCACGGACCTGTACTCCTCACGGATGCGCGCTATCGCCCGCGAAGTTGACCCAACGCTTGACGACGGCGTGTACGCACAGTTCACCGGCCCGCACTATGAAACCCCGGCCGAAGTCCATTTCGCCAAAGTAATTGGAGCGGATCTGGTGGGGATGTCTACCGCATTAGAAGCCATTGCCGCTCGCCACGCCGGGATGGAGATCTTCGGGATCTCGTTGGTCACCAACCTTGCCGCCGGCATCAGTGAAGTACCGCTGAGCCACGACGAAGTCATCGACGCCGGACAGGCTGCAGGCCCACGCATCTCTAAACTGCTGGCCGAGATTATCGCCCGTTTCTAGTCGGGGAACCTCCCCACAGACTCCCGTAGGACCGCAAAGGCAGGAACCTTTCGATGCACACCCCTGAACTTGAGCAGTTACTGGCTACCGCCGGCAACTGGTCATCGAACGACCCGGACCCCGAGACGCGCCGCGAACTCAACGCACTGCTCACCCGGGTACGCTCGGCCGACACCGCCGCCAGAGCCGAGCTGATCGATCGTTTCAGCGGAAACCTGGCTTTTGGCACCGCGGGATTGCGTGCGGCCTTGGGTGCCGGACCGATGCGAATGAACCGGATGGTGGTGCGCCGGACGGCGGCCGGCATCGCCCGTTTCCTGCGCAATCGCGCCGCTGAAAGCTATCAGCCCAAGGTCGTCGTCGGTTTCGATGCCCGACACAACTCGCGCGAATTCGCCGAAGACTCTGCCGCAATTTTCACCGCGGCCGGATTCCGCGTCTATCTGATGCCCGCGGCGCTACCCACCCCCGTGTTGGCCTGGGCCGTGCGAAGTTTGGAAGCCGAAGCCGGAGTGATGGTTACCGCCAGCCATAACCCACCGGAAGATAACGGGTACAAGGTCTATGTCGGCGGCAGAGTGAGCGACGAGGAAGGTCGCGGGGCGCAGATCGTAGCTCCCATCGACTCGGAAATCGCGTCGCTCATCCGCCACGACGAACCCATTTCTGCCATTAAACTGGCAGAAAACGGGTGGGAAGTACTTCCAGCAGCCGGGGAACCCGGAGACATTGAAGCCGCTTATCTGAAGTCGATCGCGTCGGTGATTCCAGCTCCGGCAGCCGAGAACACGCAGACCCGGGAACAGCTGCGCATTGTGCTCAGCGCAATGCACGGTGTGGGTGGACACACGATGGAACAGGCTCTGCGCGACGCCGGGTTTAGTGATGTGCATCAGGTGGCCGAGCAAGCGCAGCCAGACCCGGATTTCCCGACCGTACGCTTCCCGAACCCCGAGGAGCCCGGTGCCATTGACCGCTCGCTCGCCTTAGCCCAGCGACTCGATGCAGATCTGGTGATCGCCAATGACCCAGACGCGGATCGTTGTGCCGCAGCGGTAGCAACCGAGGCTGGTTGGCGGATGTTACGCGGCGACGAAGTAGGTTGGCTGCTCGGCGACTACCTCTCCATCCGGATGGCCCCGGAAAAGGTGCTGGCTAACTCGATCGTTTCCTCACGGATGCTGGCCTCCATCGCGGCGGCCGCCAATCGCTCGCATAGCGAAACGCTCACCGGTTTTAAGTGGATCTCCCGGGTGCGGGATCTCGGCTTCGGCTATGAAGAAGCCTTAGGCTATTGCGTGGCCCCAGAACTGGTGCGTGATAAGGACGGTATTTCGGCCGGACTGGTCTTGGCCGAACTGGCGAGTCTGCTCAAGGAGGCGGGCTCCTCCTTGGTGCAGCGATTGGACGAGCTAGCGGTGGCACACGGTGTGCACGTGACCGACCAGCTTTCCCTGCGTTTTACGGACCTGTCACACATCGGGGTGCTGATGCAGCGTGTACGTATCAGCGCACCGCTACAACTGGCGGGTTCAAAGATCAACAATGTCATCGATCTGAGCCACGCCAGCGCGGATCTTCCGGCCACCGATGCCGTGGTTTTGCACACTGCAAATCAAGCCCGAGTCATTGTGCGCCCCTCGGGCACTGAGCCGAAGCTGAAATGCTATATCGAAACCGTGGCCCACGTTGGCCCGGGTGACTCGGTGACGACCCGACGCGATGAAGCGCAAAATGAATGCGCTCTGATCAAGAACGAATTAGCAACTTTCTTCTCGGATCTACCTGCGGGCAACACCGAGCTACCAACCATTTAACCTAAGGATGAATATGTCGGAATTGACTGTCCAAGAAATCGCCGGTTACATCGATCACACGTTGCTGGCACCCAACGCCTCGCGGGAACAAATCCTACAGATCTGTGCCGAGGCCAAGCAGTACAACTTTAAATCGGTCTGCGTCAATCCCGTGTGGGTTGCCACGGTGGCCGGTGCGCTCGCCGACAGCGAGGTGCTGACCTGTTCGGTGATCGGTTTCCCACTGGGAGCCACTCCCACCGCCACCAAAGTTTTCGAAACCCGGCAGGCCGTCGCCGATGGCGCCAACGAGATCGATATGGTCATTGATATTGCCGCCGCCCTGCGTGGAGACGCAGAGGCACTAGTCAATGACATTTCCGCGATCGCGCAGGCAGCCCACGATGGGGGTGCCATCCTGAAGGTGATCATCGAAACTTGCCTTCTCGATGAAGAAGCAAAGGTTCTGGCCTGCGAGGCGGCCAAGACCGCTGGAGCCGATTTCGTGAAGACCTCCACCGGTTTCTCTACCGGTGGTGCCACAATTGAAGACGTCACGTTGATGCGCCGTACCGTTGGCGCGGAGCTGGGCGTCAAGGCTTCTGGTGGGGTGCGCAGCGCTGAAACTGCCCGGGCCATGATTGCCGCTGGCGCAACACGTCTGGGTTCCAGCTCAGGAGTTGCTATCCTAGAGGGAGGACAAAGCGGATCCGGTTACTAACCGGGCCCGATCACTCGTTCCACAAGGAGAAAAAGTGTACTCGAACGGCAAGAACGTCGCCCACTCCGGCGAGGGGCGTCTGGCTGGCAACATCATCAACTTCGTGATCTTCTTCGTCATGTTCGGCGCAGGCGTTTACGCCCTGTCGTTCTGGTCGCTGGATCAGGCATGGATCCCGTCGATTATTAGCTTTGCACTGATTTCGCTGGCCTTCGCCATCCCAATGCACCTGATGGGTCGCGCGGATACCTCGGAGCCAGCATTTGAGGAAAGTAAGTAAGCACAAAACTTTAGTGCTAGCGAGGGAACAGTAATCTCGCGCTACTTCCGAGAAATCGGGGTGGGTAAGTTCCATTAAGGAACTACCCACCCCGATTTCTTTGTCTCGCCTCAAGTGGTCCGCCGCCACACCCGGAAAGCTCGGGGTGTGGCGGCGGATGAAGATGATCTTTCTAGTTCGCCGGAGCCGGTTCGAAGAGGTTGTACAGGAGCTTCTCGGCCCAATCCAGAATTTCTTCGTCGGCCAATGGTCGACCACCAATTGGGGCGGTGCGTGGCTTCTCAAAGAAAATCGCTTGCAGCGCTGGCTTATTGGCAGCCCCCGGGTACAGTCGTTCCAAACGTACCTGACGTGAAGCCGGAAGATCTTCGATCTTCGCTGGAGCCACCTTAATATGGTTACCGATCTGCTGGATGTCACTTAGCCCCACGGCCCGGGCACGAATACGCAGGGCAGCAACCCGCAACAGGTTCTCGACCGGCAACGGCAGCTTGCCATACCGGTCCACCAGTTCCTCGCTCACCTCGGTCAGCGCCTCAGGGGTCTCTGCCGAGGCGATATTGCGGTAGGCCTCTAGCCGCAGACGCTCACCAGGCACATAATCGTGCGGGAGGTGAGCGTTAACCGGTAGCTCAATCTTCATTTCGGTACTTTCGGCTTCACCCTCGCCCTTGAAATCGGCCACGGCTTCGCCCACCAAACGTAAGTAAAGGTCGAACCCTACCCCGGCAATATGCCCTGATTGTTCTCCGCCCAACAGATTTCCTGCGCCGCGCAGTTCTAGATCCTTCATCGCCAGCTGGTAGCCCGAACCCAATTCGTTGTGCGCAGCCACCGCCTTCAAGCGTTCCAGAGCCACTTCACCCAACGGCTTTTCGGCGTCCCACAAGAAGTACGCGTAGGCGCGTTCCCTGGCACGTCCCACACGGCCACGGAGCTGATGCAACTGAGACAAGCCATAGTTGTTCGCGCGGTCCACAATCAACGTGTTGGCGTTGGCGATGTCCAGACCGGTTTCAATAATGGTGGTGGAAACCAGCACATCGAACTTGCGCTCCCAGAAATCCTGAATGATTTTCTCCAGTCGCGCTTCACTCATTTTGCCGTGGGCGACTTCAACCCGCGCTTCTGGAACCAGTTCGCGCAGCTCCGCAGCAACCCGGTCAATGGACGAGACCCGGTTATGGACGAAGAAAACTTGCCCATCACGCATCAGTTCACGACGAATCGCCGCGGAAATCTGCTTATCCGTGCGGGGACCTACATAAGTGAGTACCGGATGCCGTTCCTCGGGCGGGGTGGCTAAGGTTGAGGTTTCACGAATTCCGGTCAGACTCATTTCAAGAGTTCGTGGAATCGGTGTCGCGCTCATGGCCAACACATCCACGTTGGTACGCATTTTCTTCAGCTCTTCCTTGTGTTCCACCCCGAAGCGCTGCTCTTCATCGATAATAACCAAACCGAGGTTCTTGAACTCCATGGATTTGGACAGTAGCCGGTGGGTGCCGATGACGATGTCCACGCTGCCATCTTTCAAACCGGCCAATACCTCTTTGGCCTGTTTTGGGGTTTGGAAGCGTGAAAGCGCCTTAACTCGCACGGGGAACCCGGAGTAACGCTCGGTGAAGGTCTGGTAATGCTGCGAAGCCAACAAGGTCGTCGGCACCAACAGGGCCACTTGTTTGGAATCCTGGACCGCTTTGAACGCTGCGCGGACCGCGATTTCGGTTTTACCGAAACCGACATCTCCAGAAATCAGCCGGTCCATCGGGATTTCTTTTTCCATATCGGCCTTGACCTCGTTAATCGCGGTCAACTGATCAGGGGTCTCCACATAGGCGAAGGCTTCTTCCAGTTCCGCCTGCCACGGGGTATCCGGCCCGAAGGAGTGTCCCCTGCTGGCCATGCGCGCTGAGTAGAGCTTGATGAGATCCCCAGCGATCTCCTTAACGGCCTTACGCGCTTTGGACTTGGTACTGGCCCAATCTGAGCCGCCCATCTTCGACAGGCTTGGTGCTTCACCACCGACATAGCGGGTGATGGTATCCAGTTGCTCCATCGGCACAAATAACCGGTCCCCCGGTGCACCACGTTTGGACGGGGCATACTCCACCACCAGGTACTCACGCTTAGCATCTTGTGAGGAGCCAGCGACCTTGCGCGCCACCAGTTCAACGAACTTTCCAATACCGTGCTGTTCGTGAACAATATAGTCACCGGCGACCAAGGACAGCGGGTCCACCGCGTTGCGCTTCCGTTTAGCCCCCATCTTTGCTCCACCGCGTGGACTGTAGGCGCTACTGCGTCCGAGCAAATCGGCTTCGGTTAACAGGCCAAACTTCAACTCGTCGAAAGCGAAACCACGGCCAGCCTGAGCCTGAGTGATCTCGATTAGCCCTTGCGCAGGGCTCTGGCTGATCTGTTCCACCCGATGCGCCGGAATCTGGTATTCGGCAAAAAGCTCCGAAAGACGTGCGGCGGGCCCCGGTCCGTCGGTCACCACCACAACCCGCCATTGGTCCTTAATTCGACCGGAAATGAACTTCATCATTTCTTCGACATCGCCTTGGTAGCCGCGTGGTTCACGAGCTTGCACGCGAATGGTCTCGGCACCTATTGCTAGATCCTCATCGCCGCCCAGCGATGTCACCGCCCACCACGACACCTCTGCCTGTTCGGCGTTTTGCACGGTTTCGGCCAGGGAAACGAAGTCACCGGCGCTGAGTTGGCGGCCCTCCGCAGCGGTAGAAAGATCCAACGGTGCCGCGGCCCCGTCAGAGGCCGAAGCCCACGCCGCGGCAAGGAACTCGGCGTTGGTTTCGTTCAAGTCATGTGCCCGGGTCCGGACACGTTCGGGTTCCATCACCAAGGCGATGGAGTGCGCTGGCAACAGCGAGAGCAGCGGCACCATATTATCGACCAAAAGTGGTGCCAACGATTCCATGCCCTCCACCGCGATGCCGCCGGCGATCTTGGTCAGCATCTCAGCCGCTGCAGGAAAGTTCGGTGCTAGTTTAGCGGCCCGGCTCATGACATTCGGGGTAATCAATAATTCGCGGCACGGAGTCGCGATCACCGATGACGGAGCTGCTTCTTTGGTCGAACGCTGATCGGCGATGGAGAAGTAACGCATGGTGTCGATCTCGTCGCCAAAGAAATCGATGCGAATCGGGTGGTCCAAGGTGGGCGGGAACACATCGATAATCCCACCACGTACCGCGAACTCCCCTCGATGGGTCACCATGTCCACGCGCGCGTATGCGGCGGCGGTCAAGTCACGGATCACCGTCTCAAAACCAGGTTCACTACCCAGTTCGAGCTTAACCGGACGTAACTCTCCCAACCCTTCCACCAAGGGTTGTAGCACGGCACGAATCGGGGCGATCACGACTTTCAGGTTCGGGTCTCGGTCTGTTAAGCGGCGCAACACCTCCAAGCGACGCCCCACCGTGTCACTGCGAGGTGAAAGTCGCTCATGCGGCAAAGTCTCCCAAGAAGGGAATTCGGCAACACTTCCGGGCTCCAAGTAAGCATTCAACGCGGTAGACACGTCTTCGGCTTCACGACCGGTCGCAGTCACCACTAGCACCAGACCGCGTTCTTTACTGGCGGCCAGCGCATCGCTGACGTGAGCCGCGAGGATCGCGCGCATACCCGCTGGCGCGGCTATTTCGATTTCATTGCTCCGTGTGGAGTACGGACGAACCGCGTTCTCATGAATTCGTTTGAAGGACGTCTCATCGCGCAGGAAGTCATGTAATCCGTGCAGGTTCATTAGAGTTGGCGGTCCTCTCGCAACAGGTAACTCATGCACCACTGCCCAACACCACTAGCGACCGCAAATAAAGTGGCGGTCGCGAATGGGAACAAATGGTGTTTCATCATGCTCTCCTAGCCTACCTAACAAGAGATGGCCGGTAGGCTTGATTCTGTTCGATTGACCGGTTCGGATGAACCGGCCAATACCCGCTGAGGTTTACAAAGGATTGGCAACAGCTCCATGGCACTGAACGCAAGTACCCATATGCCCCACGCACCACAAGACGTCATCAATACGCTCACCGACCGCGGGTTCGCCGAGCATCTAACCACCATGGCCAAAGGAACCTTGACGGATTTCTCGGTGTCAGGTGATACGGCTAGCGCTTTTACCTTGATCACGGTGCGGGCACTTCCCACCGATCGGGTCCCTGACATGGCCAAGAAATTTGTGGGCTCCTCCGTGGAAGTCACGCAGACCGAAAAGTGGAGCGCTCCGGACGCGGCCGGCAATCGGACCGCGACCGTCGATATTTCGGTAGCAGGTGTGCCCGTGAGCGTGAGCGGTTCCGAAAGCCTCACCGCTAATGCCGAAGGTAGTGTCTTCGCGATCGATGCCAAGGTTTCCTCCTCCATCCCCTTCATCGGGGGAAAGATCGCCTCGGCGGCTGAGCCTTACCTGGGCAAGGCACTGAATATGCAAGCCGCGCAGGTCAACAGCTGGTTAGCAAAGTAGCGATAGCTAGGTGAGAGTGAGCCCGTTTTCCCTCGACACTTTCGGGGGAACCGGGCTCTTTCTTGTGACCTAGGCCCCCTATCGATACTGTAGAGCTTGGTGTGCCGGGAAGTCTGGTCGGCGGTAAATATTGATTTAAGTAGTTAGCGAGTTTTTAATGGCGAAACCACCGACACCAGAACAGCAACCGCTGTTCTCTCGGCCGAGTTACCCAGAGTTCATTCGAATTGGCAAGATCCTGCGCAAGGAAACCGTGGGCGGCATGCTGCTCATCGCAGGCGCCGTTTTGGCCCTGATTTGGGCAAACTCCCCATGGCACGAATCCTACTTCGCATTGCGCGACTACAAGTTTGGTCCCGAAATTTTCGGAGTCAACCTTGAACTTTCACTCGGCCATTGGGCTGCGGATGCGCTCTTGGCGATCTTTTTCTTCCTCACCGGTTTGGAGTTGAAGAAAGAATTCGTGATTGGCGACTTGCGGCATTTCAAGACCGCTATTGTGCCGGTTTCAGCCGCTTTCGGCGGTGTCTTAGTTCCAGCGCTGATTTATGTGGCAATCAACTTTAATGCTGGCGAAGAAACCTTGCGGGGTTGGGCGATCCCGACCGCAACAGATATCGCGTTCGCCGTAGCAGTCTTGGCCGTTATCGGGTCCTCACTCCCAACCCCTTTGCGGATTTTCCTGCTCACGTTGGCCGTCGTTGACGACCTGATCGCCATCATCATCATCGCCTTCGTTTTCACCGATGACCTAAAGATCAACTTCTTAGGTCTCGCGTTGATCCCCATCGTGATCTTTACGATCTTGGCCTATGCCTTCGGGAAGCTTTTCGCCAACCGTGCATGGGCGGCCTGGTTGTTGCTGCTCCCGCTGGGTATGGTTGCATGGATCTTTGTTTACGGTTCCGGCATTCACGCGACCATTGCCGGTGTGGTGCTTGGGTTCTGTGTTCCGGTTAAGCGTCGCCACCCCGGTCGAGGGCGAGGTCTGGCACAGGAGTTCGAACACCGTTTCCGTCCGCTGTCTTCTGGTTTTGCCATTCCGGTGTTCGCCTTCTTTGCCGCCGGTGTCTCGGTGATCTCCATGGAG
Source organism: Glutamicibacter uratoxydans (assembly GCF_050753455.1). Taxonomy (GTDB): domain Bacteria; phylum Actinomycetota; class Actinomycetes; order Actinomycetales; family Micrococcaceae; genus Glutamicibacter; species Glutamicibacter uratoxydans_A. Next base: position 817,655 of record NZ_CP192736.1, on the reverse strand, counting down.
TCGGCATCGGAGCTGTTCACTGACCCGGTCTTCTGGGGTATTGTTTTGGGTCTGATCCTCGGTAAGCCGATCGGTATCATGGGCTTCACTTGGGTACTAACGAAGTTCACCAAGGCATCACTGTCCGAAGATACCAAGTGGGGAGATCTGCTCGGGGTGACCTTCTTGGCCGCTATCGGATTCACCGTCTCACTGTTGGTTTCGGAGCTTTCCTTCGGTCTAGAATCTGCCCACTATGAGCACGCCAAGGTCGCAATTCTTGCCGGCTCCGTAGTTGCTGCCGTGCTCGGCGCGCTGTGGTTGATCCCGCGCAACCGCCGCTACCGGGAGATTCAGGCTCGGGAAACTAGGGATGCCAACAAGGACGGTATCCCGGATGTGTACCAAGAAGATGACTAGCGTACTGAGCTAAGGATCTAAAGCTGTGCCCTCGTGCACCCCACTTTCACGCCGGGGTTCACGAGGGCACAGCTTTATGAAAATAGCTTGAGTCCACCTGTCGCGTTCCGTTTAGCCAGCTCTTAGGCCAAACTGCGATCCGCAGACACTCGCAGCGAGCTACTGGGCGGCGAGTAGCGCGGCTTCAGCGGCGACCCAAGAGAGCATCGCGCACTTGACGCGTGCGGGGAACTTCGAGACCCCCACAAAGGCGGCCGCATCTTCAAGTACCTCTTCATCCGGTTCCATGGCTCCGCGCGAACGCATCATTTCTCGGAAAACCTCAAGCTTTTCAAAGAATTCGTCGCGGTTCAGCCCGGTGACTAGCTCGGTGAGTACCGAGGCCGAAGCCATGGAGATTGAGCATCCGTCACCCTCCCAGCTAACCGTCTCTAGGGTGCCGCTGTCCGCAAGTTCCACCCGGACAGTGATCTGGTCACCGCAAATCGGATTGTGCTGGTGCGATTCACCGTTACGGTGTCCAGCAGTTACCGCTTGTAACGGGCTACCGGTACGCGCTTTGGAATGGTCCAGGATCACCTGTTGGTAGAGCTGATCTAGATCGTTCACTTAGACTCCAAAATATTCACGAACTGACCCAACCACTTCGAGCAGTCGAGCAATGTCTTCTTCAGTGTTGTAAAGGTAGGTGCTGGCTCGGGTGGTCGAGGTGACACCTAAGGCGCGGTGTAGCGGCTGTGCACAGTGATGGCCCACCCGCACGGCAATGCCCCGAGAATCAAGGTACTGTCCCACGTCATGTGGGTGCACTCCAATGACTTCAAAGGGTACGGTGCCAATCCGGGCGGCGTCCTGTGGTCCGAAAACTCGCACGCCCTCAATAGCGGAAAGGCCTTGGTACAGCAGGTGGCCGAGGTGTTCTTCCCAGTCGGCGATGCGCTGCATGCCGGTTTCGGCAAGGTAGCTAGCCGCAGTGGCTAAGCCATGTACTTGCGAAATGCGCTGGGTGCCCGCTTCAAAACGTTGCGGTGCTGGCAGGTACTCTGCCCTTTCCATATCAACATAGGTGATCATTGATCCGCCGGTGAGGAATGGGGGCATGTCATTGAGCAGCTCAAGGCGCCCGTAAAGTCCGCCAATTCCGGTGGGCCCGAGCATTTTATGCCCGGAGAAGGCCATGAAGTCCACGTCCAGCTGTTTCACGTCTACCGGCAGATGTGGAACCGACTGGCACCCATCCAGTACCGTCAGCGCACCAACACGGCGGGCCGCGGCGACGAATCGTCCAACCTCGGTAATAGTTCCCAACACATTGGACACGTGGGTAAAGGCCACGATTTTGGTCTTTTCGGTGACCAGTTCGTCAAGCAATTCGTAACGTAGCCCGCCCTGCGGATCCACCGGTACGTAACGCAGCGTCGCCCCGGTTCGAAAAGCTAGCTCCTGCCAGGGAATCAGATTGGCATGGTGTTCTAGCTCGGTGACCAAGATTTCATCGCCCTCACGCAGGGCGAATCGGGCGGCGGCTTCCCCGCCACGACCGAGACTCGCGTTGGAGAATGAATAAGTCAGCAGGTTGATGGCTTCGGTGGCGTTAGAGGTCCAGATCAACTCTTCGGGTTGGGCACCAATGAACGACGCCACGGTGCTGCGGGCCTGTTCGAAAACATCGGTAGCTTCAACCGCTAAGCTGTGCGCACCACGGTGAACCGCGGCGTTGGCAGTTTCATAAAAGTGCTGCTCGGCTTCGTAAACACAGCGCGGCTTTTGACTGGTTGCACCTGAATCGAGGTAGACCAGTTCATTGCCGCCCACCGGACGCTCCAGAATTTCAAAGTCGGCTTTGATCCGCGCAACTTCGGCACTGGTCAGCGGATTCTGCAGGGTTGAATCGGTCATCTGGGCCAATTGCACGCGCCTTCCGGAGGTCGGAGTGAGGCATCATCCACAAGATTTCGATTAGGAGATGCATAAGTAGTCTAATTATTCCACCAATCGCGTGGCCTGACACCTAAGTCGCACCTTAGTTAGGTTGCGCAGGGGTATACGAAAAGCCGGTAACAGGCGTTCGTACATGGTGGATCTAACGCACTGCTACCGGCTAATTCTGCGCCGTAACCTTGTCACGGCACTGGAATTCTGTCGGATCTTCCCGGAATGCCAGCCAAGCACTGCCCGCCGTCGCAGGCCTATGCTTTCACTAACTGGTATGGAACTTCAATTGGGCTTTGGCTAACCCAAGGGTGATCAAACTCTCCACCGCATCGGCGGCGCGATCCAGATGTAGCGGCAGCGTCGAGCGTTCGTCCTTCGAGAAGTCCTTCAGCACCCAAGCCGCGGTATCCATCCGGCCCGGAGGACGTCCGACTCCCACGCGGACCCGCAAGTAGTCCTTGGTGCCCAGCACCTTGGAAATATCCCGCAAACCGTTGTGACCGCCTTCTCCCCCGCCAAGTTTCAATTTGATCTGTTCGAAGGGGATGTCCACCTCATCATGTACGACAATCACGTGTCCGGGGTTGACGTTGAAGAACTTGGCCAGTTGACCCACCGGGCCGCCAGAGAGGTTCATATAGGTTCCGGGTTTGGCCAACACCAGTCGTGGACCACCGATCCCCATTCGTCCCTGAATAACTTGGGCCCGCGAGGGGTGTGATTTGTACTTGCCGCCGACTCGGGCGGCCAACTCGTCGAGCACCATCTGCCCGACATTATGCCTATTACCAGCGTAGCCGGGCCCGGGATTCCCGAGCCCGGCTACCAGCCAGGTTTCATCGCTCATGATGACTAGCTTTTTTGCCTGGAAAAACTTAGGCAGCGACCATCAGGTCGATGTGATCGATGTTGCGGGTTAGCGCGTTGATCTGCAGTTCCTTGATGGTGGTCTTGATTTCCTTGCCATCAACGTTCAGGATCATCACGATCGAGCGGTCGCGGGCAGCCAGGGTGGTGGCGTGGTTTGGCAGCAGCACGTGCACTGGTTCCGAGCCGGCACCGTAGATCACGGCAGGGATCTGCTCATTGCGGCGAGCCTGGCGGGCTGCACCCTTACCGAAATCGGTGCGGACGACTGCATCGAGGTTAATCGAGCTCATGGTTTTCTCCTTTGATTCAGGTTGCTTCTTTGTTGCCCTCGTGTGGACCAAGGAAGCACCTGGCGGAGTCCGATTTGGGCAACCACCGAGCGTTTCCGGCCTTGTCGATAACGGTCCAGACTCTTATGAGTCTTTTCCCTCGCCTGGGCACAGTCATATATCATACCAGTCCGAGCCCGGCAGCTCGAACCGAGGGAACGTGTTAAAGCGCACCGCGGGCGCAACCCCAGAACTGGCTGAGGTTACACCCGCGGTGTCATCAAAATTCTTTAGGCGCGACCGTCGAAGAGGTTCGTCACCGAACCATCGGTAAAGACTTCGCTGATGGCTCGAGCCAGCAACGGAGCGATGGACAGCACCGTCAGGTTCTCGAAACGCTTCTCTTCCGGGATTGGCAGGGTGTTGGTGACCACAACTTCGCGGGCACCGCACTCGGCCAGACGCTGCGCGGCCGGATCGGAGAACACTGCGTGAGTCGCGGCAATGATGACATCCTTTGCCCCGGCTTCCTTCAATACACGCACGGCGCCGGCAATGGTGCCACCGGTGTCGATCATGTCATCGATCAAGATCGCGGTACGGCCCTCAACCTGACCAACCACAGTCTTGGACTCGGCCTGATTTGGGACGGTCAGATCGCGAGACTTGTGAACGAAGGCCAGCGGTGCGCCGCCAAGACGCTCAGCCCACTGTTCGGCGACCCGCACGCGCCCGGTGTCTGGGGAGACCACGGTAATCGCGTCGTCGCCCACCAGATCGCGGATGTAGTCGGCGAGCAGTGGGAAAGCGAAGAGGTGATCCACCGGGCCGTCGAAGAAACCCTGGATCTGTGCGGTGTGCAGGTCACAGGAGATCACACGGTCCGCACCAGCGGTCTTGTACAGGTCTGCGACCAGACGGGCCGAGATGGGCTCGCGGCCGCGGCCCTTCTTGTCCTGACGAGCGTAGGGGTAGAACGGGGCTACCACGGTGATCCGCTGCGCGCTAGCACGTTTCATCGAATCGATCATGATCAGCTGTTCCATCAGCCAGTTGTTCAACGGCGCTGGGTAGGACTGGATCAGGAAGACGTCCTTACCACGGACCGATTCATCCGAGCGAACGTAGATCTCACCATTAGCGAAATCGTAGGCGTTCAACGGCAGCAGCTCCGTGTCTAGGGCCTTGGCTACTTCCTTGGCTAGTTCGGGGTGTGCGCGGCCGCTAGCCAACACCAGCTTCTTGTCGACGTTATGGCTAATTTCACTCATGGGTTTGCTTTCTCGCTCGCTTCGCTATTCACGTTAAGAGGTGGGTTCCGAGGAAACTTGTGGCGGTCTTCGCTTACTCGGCATCCGAGGTGTCGAGGGCCGCCTTGAATGCAGCGTCGGCCGAGGCGCTTCCGGGCCGTTTGGCCAGAGTCCATCCTTCGGAGTTCCGCTGCGGAGCCACAGTCAGTGCTAGTGCACCGGCTGGGACGTTCTTGCGTACGACGGCACCGGCGCCAGTGTACGCGCCATCCCCGATTTCGACCGGGGCCACGAACACGGTGTTCGAGCTGGTGCGCACATGGGACCCAATCTTGGTCCGGTGCTTCTTTTCGCCGTCGTAGTTCGCGGTGATATTCCCACAACCGATGTTGGAGTATTCACCGATTTCAGCGTCCCCGGCGTAGCCAAGGTGCGAGAGTTTAGAGCCACGCCCAATGGTGACATTTTTGGTTTCGTAGAAGGCACCGATTTTACCGTCGGAGCCCAGATCGGTTCCCGGACGCAGGTAAGAGAACGGCCCCACGGTCGCACCGTCGGCGATCCGAGCGTCGGTGGCATCGCTGCGCTTCACGGTGGCGTTTTGTCCCACGATGACGTTGGTCAAAGTGGTGTCCGGCCCGATCACCGCTCCGGTACCAATCATGGTGTCACCGTGCAGCTGAGTGCCAGGTTTAATCGTGACATCTTGACTCAGGACGACACTGACATCGATCCAGGTGCTGGCAGGGTCGATGATGGTGACCCCCTGACGCATCCACTGCTCGCACAGACGCGAATTCAACACCTGAGCCAGACGCTGGACCTGCACCCGGTCATTGGCCCCTTCAATCTGCCAACGATCCGAGATCTGCGCGGTAGCCACGCGACCGCCACGATCCCGGGCGATTTCCAACACGTCGGTCAGGTACATTTCGCCCTGCGCGTTGTCGGTGGTCACTTCCTCCAGTGCGCTGCTGAGCATTTGCCCGTCGAAGGCGTAAATGCCGGAATTAACTTCCCTAATAGCCAATTCTTCGGCCGAGGCGTCCTTCTGTTCGCGGATCGCGGTGACATCACCGTTGGCATCACGCAGGATTCGTCCGTAACCGCTGGGGTCATCGAGTTCGGTTGTCAGCACGGTGACGGCATTTGCGCTGCGCTCATGGGTGGCAACGAGGTCGCTCAGAACCTCGCTGGTGAGCAACGGTACGTCCCCGTAGGTGACCACGACGGTTCCTTCAAGACCCGCCGGCAGCGCCTGCAAACCCTGTTGCACCGCGCGACCGGTGCCAGGAATGTCGTCCTGATCGGCAATGGTCAGCTGAGGAAAATGATCCAAGATGTGCGCAGCAACGAGGTCACGCTGGTGACGCACCACAGCGACTAAATTCTCTGGTTCCAGGGCTGCGGCGGCATGCAGTGCGTGAACGACCATGGAGCGTCCAGCGATTTCATGCATGATCTTCGGCTTGGCCGATTTCATCCGGGTACCGGCGCCTGCGGCAAGGACAATGACAGCTGCTGGTGCGTTGACCTGATCGCTCAAGTTTTGTTCTCCTGCGAGATAGATTCAAGAAGCTCATGACTGGAATGAAAAACCCATGAGATAGTCTAACGCGCCAAATGAATATGAGATGAACAAAGTGATGAAGGCCAAGAAAGGCAACGAGTTCCGCCCCTAGGATTCGAACCTAGAATGCACAGCTCCAAAGGCTGGCGTGTTGCCATTACACCAGGGCGGATCGTGCTTCTGCGGCAGAGTTGCCGTGAAGCACAGTACATTATTCTGCCACGATCAATCGCCAGTGTGAAATCGTAAAACGCCGCGACAGCTACGGGTTCTTCCGCTTCGGTGCCACAGCACGATTCTTGGTGATCGATTCTGCGAGCACTTCATCCGGCCACGCCCCTCTGCGTGCGGGACGCTAACCCTGCAAACTAGATGCTCCGAATAAATACTTGTGAGTAGACCCACAATATTCATCGCGTCATTTTTCCTTCGTACCGGTTACCGGTAACCATTCCCAGCGGTCCGTCGACCCTCCTGACTCTCCCAAGCCATCCGTCCGGACCGCACCAGTAGAGCTATCCGGCGCAGCGCGCTCACTTCGCATAATCAGAGTTATTCTGTGCCCCGCGTAAAGTAGAGGTGTGGCACATTTACTCGGGGGCGAAGCCCTGCATCTGGAATATCCAACACATACCGTTTTCGAATCGGTCACTATTGGCATTGCCGACGGGGACCGGATTGGCGTGGTTGGACGCAATGGCGACGGCAAATCCTCGCTGTTGCGTATGCTCAGCGGCAAGCTCGAACCGAACTCGGGTCGAGTCACCCAACGCAATGGTCTGCGCGTCGGCGTCTTGGATCAAGCCGACACCTTAGAAGAGACGATGACCGTGCGCCAGGCGGTGGTAGGCGAGGCACAGGACCACGAATGGGCATCCGACCCCAAAATCCGCGACATCATTAACGGGTTAGTAGCGGACCTGGATTGGGAAGCCACAATTTCCACGCTCTCCGGCGGGCAGCGGCGCCGCGTCGCGCTGGCGGCACTCCTAGTGGCCGAATGGGATGTCATCATCCTCGACGAACCGACAAACCATTTGGATGTGGAAGGCATCGCCTGGTTAGCCGAGCACATCAATAACCGCTGGGCGAAAAACGCTGGCGGATTAATGGTCGTCACCCACGACCGGTGGTTCCTCGATGCGGTCTGTACCAGCACGTGGGAAGTTCACGATCAGATCGTTGAACCCTTCGAAGGTGGCTATGCCGCTTACGTGCTCCAGCGTGTGGAGCGCGACCGGATCGCCGCGGTTACCGAATCCAAACGACAGAACATGATGAAAAAGGAGCTGGCGTGGTTGCGCCGCGGCGCACCGGCCCGTACCGCAAAACCAAAATTCCGTATTGAGGCAGCAAATCAGTTGATTGCCGACGTGCCGGAAGTGCGAAACCCCATTGAGCTGAAGAAGATGGCCACCGCCCGCTTGGGCAAGGATGTGGTCGACTTGTTGGACACCGAGGTGCGTTTCGGGGACAAACAGGTCCTCAAGCCGTTCACTTGGCGGATCGGCCCGGGCGAGCGAACCGGCATTTTGGGTGCTAACGGCGCTGGTAAATCCACCTTGCTGGGGCTGGTGGCCGGTACCGTGGAGCCGACCGGAGGCAAGATCAAGCGCGGTAAAACCGTGAAATTAGCGGTGCTTGATCAGCAGTTCCGTGAATTGGACAAGATCGGTCAAGATCGGGTTCGTGAAGTTCTCGCTCGCTTCAGTACCACCTTTAACGTAGACGGTAAGGATCTGACCCCATCCCAGTTGCTGGAACGACTGGGGTTCTCGCGGGCGCACCTGTCCACCAAGGTCATCGAGCTCTCAGGTGGTCAGCGGCGTCGACTCCAACTGCTGATGATCCTCATGAACGAACCCAATGTGATGATCTTGGACGAACCTACCAACGATGTGGATACCGACATGTTGGCGGCGTTGGAAGACCTGTTGGACTCCTGGCCCGGTACCTTGATCGTGGTCTCGCACGACCGCTATCTACTCGAACGCGTCACCGATCAGCAATACGCCATCCTCGATGGTCACTTCCGTCACGTGCCCGGTGGGGTGGATGAGTATCTGCGCTTGCGTGAAGCGCAGAACGCTGCTCCCTCAGCTAAGACCGAGAGTCCGAGTGCGGTAGCGTCCAAGCCCGCCGGTCCTTCAGGTGCCGAAGTTCGAGCCGCGCAGAAGGAAATGAACGCCAACGAGCGTAAGGTACAGACCCTCAGCAAACAAATCGCGGCCTTGCATGAACAGATGGCCGCGCACGATCAGTCGGATTATGAGGCACTGGGTCAGCTCACCGCCCAGCTGCAGGATTTAGAGGATCAAGTCGGAACCCTAGAGGAACGCTGGTTGGAGCTTTCAGAAATCACCGGCTAGTCGCACCGCCAGCGAGCCTAGCGACCAGGTCAGCTACGCTCGCTGGTATGCGTCACTCAGTGTCTTCCCGGGCAGCTTTTCTCTTGGAAAGTCCTGCTGGATCGGGCAGACTCAGAGCATGAACCTTGAATTGTTGGCAGAAGACTGGGACCGCGCTTTGGTGCTGATGGCTCACCCGGATGATCCCGAATACGGTACGGCCCTAGCGGTGAACCGTTGGACCTCACAAGGCAAGGAAGTCAGCTACGTTCTGGCCACCTCTGGGGAGGCTGGCATTGAGGGGCTCCCGCCGTCCGAATCCGGTCCCTTGCGGGAAATTGAGCAGCAACGAGCCATTGCACATGTGGGAGTGAAAAATCTCGAATTCTTGGGCTTTGCCGATGGCCGCGTGGAATACGGTTTGCCGTTGCGTCGCGAGTTTGCCCGGATGATCCGCAAGTACCGTCCACAGGTGGTCATCACCCTGAACTTTGAACGTGCCTTTGGTGGGGTCTACCGAAACTCGGCTGACCACCAAGCAGTGGGTCGCGCAGTCTTAGATGCGGTGTCGGATGCCGCGAATTCATGGATCTTTGAGGATCTGAGCGAACCGGTCTGGTCTGGGGTGCAACTGATTGCCGTGTTTGCCGATGAGCATCCCACTCACTATGTCCCAGTGAGTGAGACAGATATCGCCGCCGCTACCCAGGCATTGAGTGAACACCGGGAGTACTTGGCTCGGCTGAGTCCGGATCCGATTGAACAGCAAGCACACCATCAGGTTCAGTCCGTGCTGAGCCGCACGGGTGCGTCGGACGATGCTCGGGTGGCCTTCCGCGTTTACCGATAGCCAACGGGCACCGAGAACTGTGCAAGCGCTTGCTTGCTAAAAATAGCGCAGATCCCATGGAGCGAGCCACAGGGGGCCTAGCTGGCATGGCCCGCGGTGTGGTTTGGGATTTTCAGCCCCGACCAAGAAGTTTTTGTAATACGCGCACGCCGTGTTGCTGACGGGCCAGGTGTTGGTTGGGAATCGAAAATATCTCAGAGTAAATTCACCCTGCGGCCTCTGCTACTGCGGCGACTGAAGAAGCACGTTGCGGCCGCGTTGCGTGTTTGATTCAGGGACCGGCGATCAGCGTGGTGCAAATAATCAAGATCGGTAAAAGGCTCAGTCCTAGGACTGCCGAGGCCGTCGCCCAGCTAAAGGCCCCTTTACGCAGAGCCAGTAGCGATCCAGCGATTCCGCAGAGGATTGGCAAGGCGAACATCCATACTGGTTTGGCAACGCCACTTCCGCTCCAATCCAACAAGCTCAATCCGGAAACCACCGCGAGACCCATCATGACGAGGGTCGAAGCGGGATACGGCCGCCGGGTTGGCGCAACGCGAGACTCCATGGTGACTCCTTCGTTTCCTATGTAGTACGTGATCGCTCACGAGTGAACTTTCGGTGAGATTTATTGGCGGCTCAGATAGTTCCTATAGGTCAAGACAATAAATTTACTGTGGTCACACTACCGGTGATTAGTGAAAACTTCCATCCTCCTTTTGGATGAGCGGCGGATTTGGCGCTGAGAATTAGGGTTTACGAGTCAAAATATCTGCTGCCTTGGCGATCGCGGAGGTGCCGGTGGAGCCCCGAGCTTCGACATGGTCGGCTAGCCGGTAGGCCGCGTAGAGCCCCCGGGTGGCAATCCAGCGTAACGGTTCTGGCTCCCATAATCGTGCGCGTCGATTCACCCACGGGAGCCGGACCAATTCGCTGTCCTCACCGAGGATCAGATCGCGCAATGTACGCCCGGCAAGGTTCGTGGCACTCACCCCGGTTCCAACGTATCCCCCGGCCCAGCCGACACCCGTCGCCCGATCAAATCCAACCGTCGCCGCCCAATCACGTGGCACCCCCAAGACCCCTGACCAGGCGTGGTCAATCTCAGCCGAGCGGGTAACGGGAAAGAGTCGATGCATGATTCCGGCCAGTTCATCGATGGTCCGTTGCGGAGTTTGTCCATCGACATCGGTACGTGATCCGAACCTATAGGGCACCCCACGCCCGCCGAGTGCGATCCGGTCGTCAGCGGTGCGTTGGGCGTACATGTAGACGTGCGCAAAGTCGCCTAAAACTTCGCCTTGTGACCAGTTCAGTTCCTGCCAAATTTTGGCATCCAGCGGCTCGGTCACGATCATCGAGGAGTTCATCGGTAGCCAGAGTCGGCGTAGCTTGGCCAGTGACGAAGTGAACCCCTCGGTAGCCCGGATGACAAATTCGGAGCTGACCACACCATGAGAAGTTTGTACCGTATGTGGTCGGATCTCGCTGACGATGGTTCCTTCATAGATCTCCACGCCAAGTTCTTCTACCACCTGGGCGAGTCCGCACACGAGTTTGGCCGGATGAACTCGTGCCGCATGCGGATGCCAGAGAGCACAACGCGTGCCGGCAACGTTGATGGTGGAGCGTGCTTCTGCCGCTTCGAGAAGTCGCAGGTCGGTATGCGCCCACAATCGTTCTTGGGCATAGCTCTGGCGCAGTCGTCCTTCCTGCGCGGCAGTGTATGCGACCTCGAACTCGCCACCGCGTTTGATGTCCGCGTCAATGCCGTGGGTCGCACAAACCGACATGACTTCATCAACACTTTGATTCATCAACCGCTGGAAGTTCTCGATCTGTGTCTTGGAATGCGACACGAGATAGCGTTCACGGCCACCGGTAATCGAATTCGTCAACCAGCCACCGTTACGGCCGGACGCCCCGTAACCTACGTGGCGTTGTTCAAGCACCACCACACGTAACTGCGGACGCATTTGTTTCAGGTAATACGCGCTCCACAACCCGGTGAAACCGCCACCAACAATGGTTACGTCACTAGTCAGATCGCCGGGCAAGGGAGGCCTAACGGCAGGGTGCCCGTGTTGTTCGAACCAGTGGGATACTCGACCGTTGTGCATCTGCTTTGACCGCCCTTGCTGCAAGGAGAGTAAACGGTGGATTCCGTCCGCGTGCAGCTAACTGTATGGCCAGGCATCCGCGGCAGACAAGGGTCGGCTACGGGGTTGTGGAGTTTAGCTTCCTAAGCGGCCCAGGCAGTTCAGCGGTGAGTTGAGCTGCTAAGCGGCCCAGGCAGTTCAGCGGTGAGTTGAGCTGCTAAGCGGCACGACTTGTTTTCAGCCAGTATTTACACCCTTGCACACTACGGCTCCGACTAAGCGGTAAAGCAGACTCATGCAAACTCCCGGCGATTCACTGAGTGTCACGAACCGGGTCAGAGACGTAAAGGTTATTCGCTCAGGAGTACCCGAGCGCCGGGCGCCGGTGCGGTGACCGCCAAGGTAGCCACTCCCACCTCATCGCCCAGTTGTGCCATCACTTCCGTGGCATGCTCGGCATCGCGCACCAGTAGGGCCAAGGTAGGGCCCGAGCCAGAAACCATGGCTCGCAGTGCCCCAGCGCCCTCGGCCAGGTCTCGCACCGTCCCTAGTTCCGGAGCCAAAGCTAAAGAAGCCTGAGTCAGGTCGTTGACCAGCAGCTCCGACAAAGCCTCGGCATCTGCTGCTAGCAGCGCTTTGATGACGTCAGGATCGATTTCCTGTGGCACGGCAATGTCCTGCCCCATCCGGAGCCGATCCAGCATCGCGTACACCCGGGGTGTGGAGAGTCCGTAACTGGCGGGAATCAATACCCAATCGGTTTGTGCCCGGGTGAGTAGCGGTGCCAACTGATCACCGATACCCAGCCCAATGGCCGCCCCGCCCATCAGTGCGAAGGGCACGTCTGCGCCGAGCCGGGCACCGAGTCGACCGAGTTCTTCGCGATCCAGCCCGGCCTGCCACAACTCGTTACAAGCCACGAGGGTGGCCGCCGCATCGGCCGATCCGCCACCCATACCACCGGCAATCGGTACCCGTTTGACGATATTTAGATCCGCACCCAAACTGATTCCGGTGTGTTCGCGCAACATTTGCGCGGCCTGATACACCAAATTTCCTTCCCCCAAGGGGAAAGTTTCCGGTTCACTGACGACGGTGGAGGATTCATCTAAACGTAGCTGTAGCTCCCCATCGGTGCGCAGCGTCGCTTCGATCTGTTCGAAAAGTGACACGGCAACATATAGGCTGGCCACATCGTGATAGCCATCGGCTCGTGGCGGACCCACCCGGAAATAGCAGTTGATTTTTCCAGGGGCCCGGGCAATCACCCGCTGTTTACTCACAGTTGCTCCTGTGTGGTGTGCGGCAGCGGTATATTTTCGCAGGCGCGAGCGATGGCGATGAACCCCTCAATATCGAGTTTCTCACCGCGTTCTTTCGGATCGATTCCGGCAGCCAGCAAAATTTCCTCGGCGCGCGCACCGGATCCTGCCCAGCCTGCCAAAGCGGCGCGCAGTGTTTTGCGACGTTGCGCAAAAGCCGCGTCGATGATTTGGAAAACGAGTTTGCGATCTGGGGCTTGGCTGCGATCAGCGTCTCGGGTAAAGGCGACGAGTCCGGATTGGATCTTCGGCGCCGGCCAGAAGACATTCATCCCAATGATTCCGGCCTTACGCATGGTGCCATACCAAGCACCCTTCACCGACGGTACACCGTAGATTTTACTTCCCGGGCTCGCACTCATCCGGTCAGCAACTTCATCCTGAACCATCACCAGACCGTGTCGGATGGAGGGGAAGTGCTCCAAGAGGTGCAAGACAACCGGCACCGCAACGTTATACGGCAGGTTCGCGACCAAGGCCGTCGGGTTTCCTGGTAGCTCAGTGACTTTCATGGCGTCACTGAGAATGACGGTCAGATCTGCTTCTCGTCCCGGACGGAATTCGGCCATGGTCTGTGGTAGCCGTTTGGCCAGCGGTGGGTCGATTTCTACCGCGACGACTTTTGCCGCGGCATCCATGATGCCCAAGGTGAGCGAACCTAGCCCGGGGCCCACCTCTAAGACCGTTTCCTCGGCGCCCACGTTCGCCGCAGCGACAATCCGCCGAATAGTGTTCCCATCGATAACGAAGTTCTGCCCCAAGGTCTTGGTGGGACGAATGGACAATTCCGCGGCGAGACGCCGGATCTCGGTGGCTCCGAGCAGCGGCAAAGGTTCCTGAGACATCACGATTCCAATTCTAGTTCAGCACCAGCACTGCGCGCTGACACAGCGACGCGACCACCGAATCCCGGTGGTCGCGTCGCTGTGGATCAAATTTATTTTTTAGCGCAGGCCCAGCTTACGGGAGCAGGCTGGCCAGTGGCCCCAGCCACCGTTGGCACGTAGCTTCTCTGCTGCGGCGATCTGCTGCTGCGGGGTCGCTAGGTGTGGCAGCGGCGCATATTGGGTGCCACCCACCGCACGCCAGGACGAGGCCGAGAACTGCAAGCCACCGTAGTAGCCGTTACCGGTGTTGATCGACCAGTTACCCCCGGATTCACACTTGGCCAGGGCGGCCCAGGTTGCGGAGATGTTCTTCGGGGTCGAAGTCTTTTTCGGGGTCGAAGTTTTCTTCGGTTCGGCCTTCTTGGTACCGACGCGGACTTCCTGAGCTTCTGGCTCAACGGTCACCTTGGACTTCAGGACTTCTTCCTCGCCCTTTTCGCCATTGCGGATTTCCTGACGCAGGGTCAGCTCGCGTTCGCCCTTCTTACCCTTGGTTTCAACCTTGGTCTTGCCCTTTTCGAGCTTCGAGTCGTTGGTCTTCTTGGTTTCGAAGTCGATTGCGCGAGTTTCTTCCCAAGTTTTGTACTCGACGCGGATCACATCGAGATTCATCTTGTTCGAAATGGCGACGGAGCTCTCCACGTCACGGCTCAGTTCGCCGTCTACCTTGACGTTCAGTTCGTCGTCGGCGCCCAACTTAATGTTCTGGGCAGCTAAGAATTCGGCCAGGTCTACGGCAGTGGTTTGAACTTCTTGCTTATCCTCGGTGCCAACCTTGAGGTTGACGGTCTTTGGGGTGAGGATCTCAATGCTTTCCTTGAGCGAAACCAATTCGATGTCACCATCAAGGGACACCTCCGAACCATTTGCCAAGTCCAGTTGGGCAATGACGTCGGCGACGGTCATCCCGGTGGTATGCACAACCCGGTCGGTGCCATCGACGGAAATCTCGATGGACTTATTGCGCTTGATGTCGATGACCTGGTCATCATGCACCTGGGCGTCCAGTCCGGTAGAAATTTCATCGCGTTCGTCCAAGGTGATCTGCTGCTGAGCCAGCAGATCTTCAACGGTCGCGGCGCGAGTCGTAATCTCTTGGCTGCTGCCATCAATGGCGATCGTGACAGATTTTTGTCCAGCAATGTAGAACACGGCGCCGGCAATAATTACGGCGACCGCTACGGCCTGGGCCAAAAATTTGACCGAGCGTTTCTTGAGCAAGTGCATCACAGTGTGTGGTTCCCCATCGGTAGGTGACCGGTGTTGCGCGTTCGTCTGAAGGCGTGATCCGATCCGGCGGCCCCCTGACCGCCATAAGGTGCTAACAAGTCTTCTCGATCGACCCGGTTCCGATAATCAGAAGGGCGATCATGGCATCACCGCGGAACGAAGAACTTGACCACGTTCCAGCGCACGACACTTTTAGTACCGTAACCGAATTGTAATAATGGCGCAAGCGAGAATGATACAAAACACATGGTAGAGGGTCTAGAATACCCCGTACACTTCGAGCGAGTTGGCCATGATCTGCTCGCAGCTCTCTCGCAGCGTTTCTCCCCGGTGATCTGCGATAAACCGCATCGTATAGGGGATCATGTAGCTCGCATTTGGTCGTCCGCGAAACGGGTGCGGAGTCAAAAATGGGGCATCGGTTTCCACAAGTATTAATTCCGGGTCTGCCAAAGCCAGAGCCTCCTGAATCCCTGTGGAATTTTTGAAAGTTACCGTCCCGGCGAAGGACATATACCAGCCATGCTCATTACAGATCTTCGCTAGTTCGGCATCCCCCGAGAAGCAGTGGAACACCACTTTCTCGGGCAGCTGGCAATCGGTGAGTACACGCACGATGTCCGCATGCGCATCCCGGTCATGAATCTGCAAGGCCTTGCCATGCTTCACCGCAATCTCGATGTGTCGGCGGAAGGAGTCTTCCTGGGCTGGCCGACCTTCGGCACCGGTCCGAAAATAGTCCAGCCCGGTTTCGCCAATAGCCCGCACCCGCGGCTCCGCGGCCAACAGGTCAATCTGCGCGATGGCCGCATCCAGCTGCCCCACCGCAGCCAAGCGGGCAGCATCATTGGGGTGAATAGCCACCGCAGCCAATACCTGCGGGTGCTCTTTGGCTGCCTGCACGGCAAATTGCGACGAAGCCACATCGCAACCGACCTGGATCAGGCCACTGACGCCCACCGCGGCGGCAGCGTCGATGGCCTGCTGAACGCTCACGTTAACCTTGCCATCACGGAAATCCAGGTGGGTGTGATTGTCGATCACCGCAGCCGGAAGCGGCTCTGGTGCCTGCGGGTAGAGCAGGTTTCGTTTACTTCCGCCCTTTTCCTCCGTCGTGGATCGATGACGCCCAGCGATTTCCGCGGCAGGGTCGACCGCTGGCCGGTAGGCGTCGGGGATTCCCTCATATTGGCTTTGTTCACGTTCCGACAACCCGCTATTCCTTCCCATGACGTGTTTGTTCTTCTCCGATTCTGCCACTTTCCTTATATTCCGGAGCCGCAGCACCCCGGCTGAAGGCCTAACATCTAGGCAGCGGGCGTACGATTAGCCCCGAGCTATGATCCGCGACACAACTAGTTGGTAGGGTTAACCCCAATGACACGGTTCTGGCCGTGTCGTAACTGAGCTGGACCTTTCACCGAGTTCACCGGGAGGGTTTGAATGAGCGTGCACCGGACGTTGCCTACGCTAGACGCGGATTTTTCCGCGAACTGTCAGCAAATCATGGAGTCAATGGCTCAAGTCATCGACGGGAAACCCGAAGCGATCCGCACCAGCTTGGTGGTATTGCTCGCTGGCGGGCACCTGCTGGTGGAAGATGTGCCTGGCGTAGGGAAAACGGTCCTAGCCAAGGCCTTGGCACGCAGTGTTGAATGTACAGTCAACCGGATCCAGTTCACCCCTGACTTGCTGCCCAGTGACGTGACCGGTGTGTCGATTTTTTCGGTGCAGAATCAAGATTTCAGCTTCCACCCCGGCCCGATCTTCGCCAATATTGTGATCGCCGACGAGATCAATCGAGCCAACGCCAAAACCCAGGCTGCGCTACTCGAATGTATGGAAGAACAACAGGTTACCGTCGATTCGGTGACCCACCGGTTGCAGCGCCCCTTCATGGTGATGGCGACCCAGAACCCGCTAGATGCTGAAGGCACCTTCGCCTTGCCCGAAGCGCAACGCGATCGGTTCATGGCGCGGATTTCCATGGGTTACCCCGAGCGCGATGCCGAAATACAGATATTGCGAACCCATCATGAGCGCAGCCCCTTGGACGATCTGTCCCCTGCCTTGAGCTTAGAACAGCTTCGCGACATGATTGCGCAGGTGCAGCAGGTGGAAGTGAGTCCGCGACTTGCGGGTTATGTCGTCGATCTGGGCCGTGCGACGCGCACCCATCCACAAGTGAGCGTCGGCGCTTCTCCACGCTCGCTGATTCAGTGGGTCCGGGCGGCCAAGGCCAACGCGGCGGTCTCGGGCCGAGACCATGTGTTGCCCGAGGATGTTCGCGACGTGGCGCCGATGCTCTTGAGCCACCGGCTAATACTCTCCCGCAGGGCTTTAGCAGAAGGTGTTGAAGTTAGCACGGTGATCTCCGAAGTGCTGAATCATACCGCGGTGGGTGGAGGGCGATAAACCATGCCCGAGCCACCACTTTTTGATCCCCATCAGGTTCTGCCAGGAGCGGCCCGCACCAGTTCAAAAAGTACGCTTGTTCTCGGGCAGCGACTCTGGGGTTTCATCACGTCCCGCGGTTGGGTGGTGCTCGGCTCGGCCGGTTTGTGTCTCCTCCTCGCATTCATGTTGGGGCGCCATGAGCTCATGGCGTTGGGGTGTGCTTTATTCGCCTTAGTTCTGGGAGCTTGGATTTTGGTGCGTTTCACGCCTTCGCGCATCGAGGTGACACGGCAGCTACCTCAGGAGCCGGTCAGTGTGGGTCAGGTTGTCGACGTTCAGCTTCACTGTGAGCAGCACACCGCAATCCGTGAGTTACTGCCGCCGGGCTACCCTGTGGCCCCGACCTTCCACGCCCCGGGGGTTTTCGACTACCAGATCCTTTTCCGCCACCGTGGCATCCACCGGCTGGGGCCTGCCCAGCAGATGCTAAGTGATCCCTGCAACGTGGTGGAAGAGTTGGTCAGTACCCGGGCCGTTGATCAGGTGTCCGTGCGCGCACAATTTCAGATGCTTGGCAGTGGCAGAGCTCTCGGCGAACGGCTGCGTACCGGAGAGGCACAGCATACGCGGAGCACCGAAGTGGATTACTACGATGTGGGCATCCGCGAGCATCAAAGTGGTGACTCCTTACGCCAGGTGCATTGGAAGGCCACCGCCAGACACGGGAAGTTAATGGTGCGGCAGGAGAACTACGTGGCGACCGCACGTAGCCTGATCGTGCTGGATCGTCGTTTGACGGCTTGGAATACTCCCGCAGACCACAGCGTGGAACTACCGCAGGCTCAAGCTCCAGCACGGCTTAGCACCCAGCGTTTTGAAAAAGCTCTGTCACTGGCGTGCAGTATTGCGCAGCTACATGCCAGCCATGGCTACCAGTTGTTAGTTCGGGATACGCACGGAGAGGATCTGAGCAGCGTGCGCGGTGCTCAGTCAACTTCCCGCTCAAGTCTGGAGGAGTTTGAGTTTTTCCATGCGGCCACCGCCTCCTTGCAGCTCACCGAGTCTCCCGGTGCAATGCAGTCCCAGCCGGAAATACTGAGCGATTCCTTAGCCAAGAACCTGCTAAGTTTCGCTAATGAACCGGTTTATCTGATTCTTGGCCAGCTGACCCCGGAACAAGCCCGCTGGTTGGCGAGCTTGGCAGTCACGGTACGCAATGTCGACCTCATTCTGCTCTGCGAACACCCGCAACAGTTCCGCCAACTCGAGACGTTTTTCGCCGCCACCAGCTGGCGCGTACACCTACCGGGCAGAGCTTTAAGCATTAGAGAGATCTGGGATTCGCTATGAGTACCTTGCTCGAGCGTTCTCCTGCCGCACCAAACCTGCCAGCTGAAACCGCGAAGCCCACACCAGCTACCGCGCATCCGTTGGCGTTGCTGGCCACCAGCACCAGCCTCTACATCGCCCTACTTGCTGGGATGGCTAGCCTCAACGGGGTGGTTGAGGGCTACGGGTGGCTATATTCCATCTGGTTTCCGCTGTTACTGATACATGGCGTTGGTGGCTTCATCCGCGGCAGCAGGTTTCCTTCGTGGACAGCACCGTTCGCATCCGCCTTGGTGATCTTCGCGGCCTTATGGTTCCATCCGTCACTGCATAATCGTAGCTTCGGTACCGATCGGCTCGAAAGGTTCGAGCAGCTGGTCGCAGATGCGACGTTGGAGTTCGCAACACAGGTTCCGGAAGTTGCTTTCACCCCGGCGGTGGACTTCGTTTTCTTTATTCTGGCACTGAGCTTAGCGTTACTGATTGAGATTCTTGCCAGTGCGCGCCGGTTGGCTTCTTTGGTGGTTATCCCCTTGGCCTTCGCCCCAGTACTAGCGTCCCTGTTCAAACTCAGCGGTGCCGGGACCGGTTACGTGGCAATTATCCTCACCGCAATGATCTGCTATTTCTCTTTCCTTCCCTACTTGTGGCCGGGTAACGAAGTCCCCACGCTCCCGAATCGACGTCGGCTGGGAATGATGGGTGTCCTGGCACTGGTGACCACGGGAACGCTCGTGGCTGCCAGCGCCTGGGTTCCGGGGTTTCGTCAGGGCATGTTGCCCGAAGGCAGTCGTCCTGCCGGGGAGCTTTTTGCCAGCAATCTCGATCCGCTGCTCAATCTGGGCCGTGACCTACGGAGCAATAATTCGGCTACGGCCTTCACCTATTTCACCTCCGCTGAACGGGCACCTTACTTACGTACCCATGTGATTTCGAATCTGCAGGCCGAACGTTGGGAACCTGATCCGGATCCGGTGACACGCAGCTTTGCGGGAACGACCGCCATCAGGGAAGCATATCGATCCTTCGCTGCGAGGTCGGAGTACGTTGAAATAGACTGGGCCGACCCACCGCGAGACACCCAGCTGCCGTTACCGGCCGATAGTTATCTCATCGAGGGAGTCGTTGGGCAATGGCAGTGGCAACCGCTCACCTCAATCGCCCAGTTCACCCGGGATTCGCGGACATCCACCGCGCAAGTCAGGGTGTCCTATAGCGAACTCGAGTTGGATGCCGACATTGCACGTAACTTCGCCCAATTCCCGCAGCTTAGTCCCGAAGTCGATCCGAGTTTGAGCGAACTTCCTGACGATGCAGATCAGGAACTGAACCAAGCCCTTCGCGAGCATCTGCAATTACTCCCTGAGCTCACGGACTCCGGAACCGGTGACTTTGACCGTGCGGTAGCGATCCAAGATTACTTGCGCTCGGGACAGTTCAGGTATTCCGAACAAACACCCCTGCGAGAGGGCTATGATGGCGCCAATCTCGATGTCATCACCGCATTCTTGGATCGCAAAGCCGGCTACTGTGCGCATTTTGCCAGCACCATGGCAGTCATGGCCCGAGCCAGCGGAATCCCAAGCAGGGTAGTCATCGGTTATGCACCTGGTGAGCGTATTGAACAGACGCGTAGCCAACCCATTGAAGCCGTGGATGCCCTACCGGGTACAGCCGAGGCTGAGCAGCTTGAACTTACCGGCTATCGAGTCAGTGGACAACAGGCTCATGCGTGGCCTGAATTGTACTTACCGGGGCTGGGTTGGACCGCGTTTGAGCCCACACCGGGACGCGGTGTGCCACCGGAATATGCCCCAGCAGCCGACAGTGAGATGGATGAACCCATAGCACTGGATCCGCTGCCCGAGACGCCCGAAGAGCTCGTGCCCAGTGCTCCAGCACCCAGCGATGTTCCGGATGACGCACCGCAGAACCTTGCCGAAAGAAGTGGTGCGCCCACCAGCAACGGGTGGTGGCTCCTGTGGCTAAGCGTCCCACTCTTGATGGTGACTGTGACCTTGCCAATCATCGGCCGGCGGACCGAACGCCAGCGCCGGCTTGCCCGGATTGCCTCCGGCGGTGAGGGCGCGGCCCAAGCCATCTGGGATGAGCTACGAGTCCTTGGGGCGGATTTTGGTCTCCCGCATCGTCCTGGGCAGTCGGAAACCGATTACACCACGGCATTGAGCGTGGTGATTGCGGATCACGCCGCCGAATTAGCTCGGCTGAACGAATGTTTGATGCTGTCCTTCTATGCCTTACGCCATCCAAGCGCCGACCAAGGCAAGCAGCTTTGCGAGGATCTGCAGCGCATCCACGCCGCGTTGCGTACCCGGGCCAACCTGGTGCAACGGATCCGTGCCGTGCTCTGGCCGCGCCGTTCCTCCCCCGGCGAGCGCGTCGAGCGTGAGCGCGAGGCACCCACCCCGTAGTTCCGTTGGTTGCGCGCCCGGAAACAGAAAACCTCCCGATCACCCGCAAGAGGGGTGATCGGGAGGTTTTGCGAAAGTGGTGCCTACTTCGCAGCGTAAGGGTCGGCGATGCCGATGTACTGCACGGTGGTGTACTCCTCAAGGCCTTCCGCGCCGCCCTCGCGACCCAGACCGGACTGCTTCACCCCACCAAATGGAGCCGCAGCATTAGAGATCACCCCGGCGTTGAAGCCCACCAGACCGAATTCAATCTGCTCCGATACCCGGAACATGCGGTTGAAGTCCTTGGTGTAAATGTACGAAGCCAGTCCGTATTCGGTAGAATTGGCCAGCTCAATGGCATGAGCTTCATCCCGGAACGAAGTCACCGGAGCCACCGGGCCAAAGATCTCTTGGCTCAAGATGGTCGCACCGTTAGCCACATTGCCGAGTACGGTTGGCTGGTAGAAGTACCCCGGCCCATCAATCGGTGCACCGCCGACCACGGCCGTTGCGCCTTCGGCCACCGCTGCCTCAACCAGTGCATGTACCTCATCGCGAGCTTTTTCTTCAACCAGCGGACCGACGGTGGAGTCAGACTCGGTACCACGACCTGGCTTCAGTTCCTTCATCGCGGCAGCGAACTTGGCGGTGAATTCCTCGGCGACCGATTCGTGCACCAAGAAGCGATTGGCCGCGGTGCAGGCCTCACCCATATTGCGCATCTTGGCAGCCATGGCACCCTCGACCGCAGCATCCAAGTCGGCATCTTCAAAGACGATGAATGGGGCGTTGCCACCGAGCTCCATCGAGGTACGCAGCACCTTATCTGCCGCATCCTTCATCAGCTGCTTACCAACCGGAGTGGAGCCGGTGAAAGACACCTTGCGAAGACGATCGTCTGCCATCAGCGGACCGGAGATCTTCGAGGCCGATGACCCGGAGACCACGTTCAGCACACCTGCTGGCAGGCCAGCTTCCATCATGGTGGCGGCGAACAGCTGACTGGTCAGCGGGGTGAGCTTAGCTGGCTTGAGTACCATGGTGCAGCCTGCAGCAATAGCTGGGCCGACCTTACGGGTGGCCATCGCCAGTGGGAAGTTCCACGGGGTGATGAGCAAGCACGGGCCAACTGGCTTGTGCTGGACGAGGACCTTGTTCTTGCCCTCCGGGGTGGTCACGTAACGGCCGTAGTGGCGCACGGTTTCTTCGGAGAACCAACGCAAGAACTCTGCACCATAGGTCACTTCGCCGTAGGCCTCGGCCAGTGGCTTACCCATTTCTAGGCTCATCAGTAGCGCAAAGTCATCCTTGCGCTCGGTCACCAGGTCAAAAGCACGGCGTAGGATCTCAGCGCGCTCGCGTGGCGCGGTCAAAGCCCACTTGGACTGTACGGCATCGGCCGCATCCAAGGCGGCTAACGCGTCTTCAGAAGTGGCGCTGGCCAAAGTGAGTAGCTTGTTACCGGTGGCTGGATCGAGTACATCGAAGGTGCCACCATCCGAGGACTCCCGCCATTCGCCATTAATTAACAGGCCTGTCGGGACCTTGGCTAGCAGCTCCGCTTCGCGTTCGGCGGTAATGCTCATACTGGCTACTCCTGTACTCGTTGTAGAACACTTTGTCTGTGTTCAACGCTAATAGCGCGCAAACCGTGGTGTAAAGCACGCACTGCACGAATAATATACGATCCTATTGTGCAAATAGCCTAAGGGGTAAACCCTTAGTTTTCACCATTTTGACGTTGTGCTAAGACTGCTTCGTAGAGCTCACGCTTCTTCAGCCCCTGTTTTTGTGCCACCTGCGCTACGGCTTCCTTTAAACGTATTCCGGCGGCCACCGATTCTTCGACCTGACCTACGTGGTCTTCGGGCTGCGCATCGTTCACTTCATCCGTACCGGCAACCACCACTGCGATTTCACCACGCACGCCAGCAGCCGCCCAGTCGAGCACTTCCGCTACGGGTCCGCGTTTAACCTCTTCGAACTTCTTGGTCAGCTCCCGCGCCACCGCGACTTGACGTTCACCACCAAACACCTCGGCCACCGAGGTGAGGAATGCGGCCAAACGATGCGGAGATTCAAAGAAGACCATGGTGCGCTCCTCGCTCACCAACGATTCCAACCGTCTGCGGCGTTCCCCCGCCTTGCGGGGCAGGAAGCCTTCGAAGGTGAAACGTCCGGTAGGCAAGCCCGAAAGCGCCAAGGCGGTCAGTACCGCCGAAGGTCCGGGTACTGCCGTCACGAGCAAACCGGCAGCAAGCGCCGCTTCCACTAAGGGGAATCCAGGGTCGGAGACCGCTGGCATTCCGGCATCGGAGACAACCAGTACCGTAGCACCACCACGCACCGCGTCGAGCACCTCGGAAATCTTGTGTTGCTCATTGTGTTCGTGCAGACTCATCACTCGTCCCGTGGGACGAACCCCCAAGGCTTGAGCTAGGTGGTGGAAGTTGCGTGTATCCTCGGCGGCTACCAAATCCGCGCTGGCCATAATCTCGCGTAATCGAGGGGAAGCATCAGAGAGATTGCCAATGGGAGTCGCGCCGAGGACGATTTGCCCGGTATTTTCTGTGTTCTGCACAGTCTTTAGCCTACGCCAGGTGTGTATCTCGCGAGATTCCTTTTATCCACCGGTAGCATTTAGAGCGATGAGCCAACGTGTTTCCACTCCCCCATCCGCCACTGCGGTCATTTCTCCGTACCAGGCGTTCAGTGCCGCTGCCTTGCGTGCCCGGTTATTGCCGAACCTGACGTTGACCGGGAAGTTACTGTGGATTGTGCCGCTGGTGGTGACCGTATTAGGTGGCCTGCTGCGTTTTATCAACCTCAGCCACCCCCACATGCTGATCTTTGATGAGACCTACTACGTCAAGGACGCCTACGCGTTATTGCATTACGGGCACGAAATGGAGTGGGTGGAAGATAGCAACGAACAATTCATTGCTGGTAACCCGCAGCTGGAAGGCGGCCCCTCCTACGTTGTGCACCCCCCGCTGGGTAAATGGCTGATCGCCGGGGGCATGCTGCTCTTCGGCGAATTCAATGGTTTCGGCTGGCGTTTTGCCACGGCACTCTTTGGCACGCTGGCGGTATTGCTGGTTACCTTGTGCGCCCAACGGCTGTTTAACTCGCACGCCTTAGCGGCCATCGCCGGGCTACTCTTGGCCATTGACGGTCACTCGATTGTCATGTCACGCACCGCGTTGCTCGACATTTTCTTGATGTTCTTTGTCCTAGCAGCCTTCTATGCGCTGCTCCTAGATCGCACCGATGGTCGCCGCCGCCTGATCAAGAAACTCGCGGTGCCACCGGGAAACCGCCTCGATTACTGGGCGTTGCGCTACGGACCGGTGGTCTGGTTCCGCCCTTGGCGCTTGGTGGCGGCACTCCTACTCGGCGCAGCGGTGGGCGTGAAGTGGTCGGCCCTTTCCTTCGTCGCGGTCTTTGGCATTATGACCGTGTTATGGGATATGTCGGCCCGACGTACCGCAGGGATCCGCAACTGGGTGATCTCCGGACTCTGGCGCGATGGCATCATCGCATTTTTGACCATCATTCCGCTGATGGCGCTGACCTACCTAGCCACCTGGGTCCGCTGGTTGGCCGGCAGTGAAGGACGCTACCGCAACTGGGCCGCAGAGAATCCCGGCGAAGGAGTACTTTGGCTGCCTGAAGCCTTGCGTTCACTGTGGCAGTACCATAACTCCGCCTATGGCTTTCATACCGGACTGGACTCCCCACACAGTTGGCAATCACCCCCGTGGACCTGGGTTTTTGCCGGACGTCCGGTGCTGTTCTATTTCGAAGGCTATGACGAGGGAGTCAACGGGTGCACGGTTTCCCGTTGCACCGAAGTCATCACCGATCTGCCTAACCCGGTGATGTGGTGGGCCGCGGCACTGTCAATGTTCTTATTGGTCTTTTGGTGGATCGGTGCCCGTGACTGGCGGGCCGGTGCCATCCTCTCTGCCGTGGCCGCAGGCTTCCTCCCGTGGTTGCTATACCCCGAACGGACGATGTTCTTCTTCTACACGCTGCCGCTGACCCCGTTCATGATGCTGGCGTTGACCTTTGTCATTGGCAAGTTCATTCCCCGGGCAAGACAACGACCACGGGCCTATCAGCGACGGATCATTTTGGTGGCGCTGTTCTTGGCCCTCCTACTGCTCACCTCGGCCTTTTTCTGGCCCATCTGGAGCGGAGAGCAAATCCCGGACACGGCTTGGCGCTCTCGAGTATGGATTCCGAGCTGGAGCTAATAAATTATATTACCGTTGAGTAATTAGTGTTTGAGGTCGGGCGCTGCGCCGGCGAGGAGAAATAGCAAATGTTTGAACAGACCGTCGAGATGCTCCATGATCTGAAAACCGACTACAACACTACCGATCTACTACTCGAACGCGTCAAAACCGCGGGGGCTAAACCCCTTTTCTCGGTTCAGCGTCAAAACCAGTGGCACGATATTAGTGCCGATGATTTCCTTGTCGATGTGAAACGGCTAGCCACCACGCTACTAGCCAATGGGGTCACTCCCGGTTCGAAGGTGGCGATCGTTTCGCGAACCAGATATGAATGGTCCTTGGTGGAGGAAGCGATCTGGTTCGTCGGTGGTATCACCGTACCCATTTATGAGACCAGTAGCGCTTTCCAGATTGAATGGATTCTACGGGATTCTGGGGCGCGCATCGTTTTTGCCGAAAATGCCGATCAGCAGACGGTCATCCGTCAGGCCGCGGCGCAGTTGGCCGAGCCGGTGGAGATCTATCTTTTTGATGGCCCGCGACCGGACACCGAACAGAATATCCCCTCCCGCAAGCTCACCGAATTACTCGCCCATCCCGACACAGTTAATGACCGGCTGCTAACTGAGGCACGGCGTAGCGCCGGACTGCATGATGTGGCCACCTTGGTCTACACGTCGGGCACTACGGGCCGGCCCAAGGGTTGCATGATCACTCATGCGAATTTCTGCCTCGTCGCCCATAACCTGGCCGCACACATGACCACCGTGTTGGGGAATGAACAACGCACCCTCATGTTCTTACCCTTGGCCCACGTACTGGCCCGAGCAGTCCAACAGGTCTGCATCCATGGTGGAGCAATTCTGGCGCATTCGGCCAGCACCGCAACCTTGGTCGAAGATCTGGCCGCGGTCAAGCCCGGGTTCCTTTTAGCTGTCCCCCGAGTCTTCGAAAAGATCCGCAATACTGCGCTGGCCAAGGCCGAGCAGAGCGGAAAGGCTGAGTTATTCCTCAAGGCGGAGAAGGTGGCGATCGCCTATTCTCGGGCGTTGCAGGCCAAACAACACGGCACAGGCAAGGGTCCTTCGCTAGCCTTACATACCAAACATAAGCTCTTTGATATCTTGCTTTACCCCAAGCTGCGGGCCGTTTTCGGCGGTAACTGCCGGTATGCGATCTCCGGAGCCAGTGCCCTGAACGAGGATCTGGCGCATTTCTTCCGCGGTGCCGGCGTGCAGCTCGTCGAGGGGTACGGACTGACCGAAACCACGGCACCCGCGACGGTAAATCAAGCCGAACATACTAAGGTCGGCACCGTGGGGCGTCCGATGCCGGGGACGAGTATTCGTATCTCAGACGACGGTGAGATCCTGATTAAAGGCATCGGTGTCTTCGCCGGGTACCACAATAACGTCCAGGCGACCGCGGAGGCGTTCGACGAGTCCGGATATTTCCGTTCCGGTGACACCGGCGAATTGGATGCCGCTGGTTTCCTGAAGGTGACCGGCCGGAAGAAGGAACTCATTGTCACTGCCGGAGGGAAAAATGTGGCTCCGGGGCCGATGGAGGAAACGGTACGTTCCGGACGTCTGGTGGCGCACGCGATGCTCATCGGCGATAACAGGCCCTTCGTCTCGGCTCTGGTTGCGCTGGATCCCGAGGAGCTAGCGCTCTGGGCCCGAAACCGTGACTTGGGGGATCTACCGTTAGCTCGGGCCGCGCAACTGCCCGAGGTCATCGCCGAGGTCCAACAGTTGGTGGACGCGGCGAATCGCACCGTGTCACAGGCTGAGTCCATCCGAAAGTTTAAGATCATTCCCGAAGAGCTCACCGAAGCCTCCGGGCATCTCACCAGTTCGTTTAAGCTCAAACGCCAGACGGTGCTGGACAGTTACCCGGAACTCATCGAAGAGCTCTACCGAAGCTAGAGATCAGCTCGCAGGTCCCTCTGCGGTCCGGCCAAAATGGCTCCTCCATTCGTACTCTATGTAGTTCCGTGGAGTACAAACGGAGGAGCCAACAGGTAATCGATTAGCTGTTGCCCAGCCCAAAAACGCGGGCATCTTGACGCAAACGCGATGCCTCGCGGCGGCGCCCCGTTGGCCAGCAAGAAATCAGCACCACAACCAAGGTAATGAGTACCAGTGCTGCCACGGCGATCGCCGAATCGATCCAGAACTGTTCGGGGTAAAGCCGGATCAGCGTGTCGCTAACCGAGAAAGTCCAAGTACCATCCGTGAAGAACAGCTGGTGGAAAGCGGTGAAGAAGCTCTGCCACCCCAGAATCGCAGAAACCGCCAGCGCGAGAATCAGTCCCAAAGTCACCAGTGCTCCGGCGAAGAGTCCGCGCCGCACCCCGCCAGCATAGCGACGTGCCAAGTAGGCCAGCAGAATAATGGCCAATACCGCGAGGATCGCACCGGCAACATAGGTGATACCAATCAGGTTCTTCACATCGACCATATGTTGCACTTCTGCGGCGCTAAAGAGTGCCGCGCCAGAGTCGGTTCGGAGCCCGGAGAGGTACTCGGGTCCGGCGAAGTTGTTCAGGTAGTCCACCCCGTAGCTGGCGAAGGTCAATCGTTCGGGCCAGTCGAAGCCGAAACTGTCGGCCGGGAAGCCGGGCCTGCCGTAGGCAAGGGCGAGAAACCCGGGGGTTGCCACTAAACGGACGGCGGCGATCAGTGCCAGCACCGGGAAGATCACAGCCAGCAGCACCTGAGCGGTGCGAGCCAGCGGCGGTTTAGAACTCAATGCCCGTTCGCGAGCCACCCGGCGCTTGACCGCGGCTTCAGAGCTTTCCGGCTCGGGGGTGTAGCTACCAAATACCCGGTTGCGGGCCTCGGCTACCGCTGCCGCGGAAGCAGAGTTCTGCTTCTCGGCGGTGGGCGCAGCTACAGTAACCGGTGGGACCACGGCTTGTTGTTGTGCGGGTTCGGTGCTGGTGGCCGGCTTGGCGACCACTGGTTTGTTCACCACTGGTTTGGCTTGGGCAGCTGGTTTGGCTTCGGCAACTGATTTGCCTGCGCTTGCTGGTTTTCCTGCGCTTGCTGGTTTGGCCGCGCTGCTCTGCTCCGGCTGAATTTCGTGTGGCAATTTAATGGCACGGATCACATCTTCGACCGGTTCGGTTGGCGTCTCGGCTCGGCGCACTGGTTTGCTGGCAGCGGCGGGACTCGCTGGTGTCTTGGCGGCCGGTGTGGGCTTCGTCGTCTGCGTTACCGCGGCAGTCTGAGGCTGTGCGCTCGGCCCGGAGCTCGGTGCGGCGGAGTTCGCATCATGGTTCCTCGCCGCGTCAGCTGCCGGAGTACTATCGCTGGGTCGAGGTTGCTGCTTTTTGTGCTCTTCTAGCCGGGCCGCAAGCTTTTCGGCTTTCTCGCTCAGTGAAGCCTTTTCGGCAGCGGTGGGAGTCGTGGGTTTAGCTTGAGCGGCCGCGCCGTCATTCGCTTTTTTGTTCTCTGGCGTTTGTGCCATGAGATAGCCTCCCGGGTGAGCGCGATAAGTGATGATTCAGTGCCAGTAACAGCGCAGACTGTTAATAAAGTCAGCTTATCCAGTGACCAGCGCAGTTTCTCGGATTACCACACCTCGCACCGGCTGCGACCTAGTTAAGTCAGTCAGCCGCCGGTGATCCACATACGGATATCCGGCGGCTGGCTGGTTCGTCGATAATTTAGTAGCGGTAGGTGTCCGGCTTGTACGGGCCGTGCACATTCACGCCAAGGTACTCGGCTTGCGCCTCGGTGAGCGTTGTCAGTTCAACTCCGAGCGCACCAAGGTGCAGTCGCGCCACCTTCTCGTCCAGGGCCTTGGGCAGGACGTAAACCTGTTTCTGGTATTCCCCGGTCTGGGCCTTGGTGAATAGCTCGATCTGCGCCATCACCTGGTTGGTGAAGGAATTAGACATCACGAACGACGGATGCCCCGTCGCATTGCCCAGATTCAGCAAACGTCCTTCAGATAGGACGATGATGGAACGCTCAGCGTCGCTGCCAGCATCCAGCACCCACTCGTGCACCTGGGGTTTGATCTCAATTTTCTGTACCCCGGGCACCGCGGCTAGCTCGGCCATTTGGATTTCGTTATCAAAGTGGCCCACGTTCCCCACGATGGCCTTATCCTTCATCGCGAGCATGTGTTCGAGGCGAATGATGTCCTTGCCGCCGGTGGTGGTAATAAAAATATCGCCCTGCGCCACGACGGATTCCAAGCGAGCCACCTGGTAACCATCCATAGCGGCCTGCAATGCACAAATTGGGTCAATTTCGGTCACGATGACGCGCGCGCCCTGCCCACGCAGAGCTTCCGCGGCTCCCTTACCCACATCACCGTAACCACAAACCACGGCAACCTTGCCGCCGATGAGCACATCGGTAGCTCGCATGATGCCGTCGGGCAGGGAGTGGCGGATACCGTACTTGTTATCGAACTTGGATTTGGTGACCGCATCATTGACATTGATGGCCGGGAAGAGCAGTTCCCCGCGTTCGGCCAGCTGGTTTAGGCGCAGCACACCGGTGGTGGTTTCTTCCGAAACACCCTGAATCTGGCTGGCAATGCGAGTAAATTTATCCGGGCTCTTACTTAGCGCCTCACGCAACACCGAGAGAATGATCCCGTGCTCGTGGTTCTCTGCTGCCTCCGGTCCAGGGACCTGACCGGCGGCTTCGTATTCCACCCCCAGGTGCAGGAGTAAGGTCGCATCCCCACCATCATCCAGAATGAGGTTCGGGCCTAGTTCCGGATTCTCAGCGGCACCTGGCCAGGTAAGAATTTGTTCGGCGGTCCACCAGTACTCTTCCAGCGTTTCATTCTTCCACGCGAAGACGGGTACACCGGCTGGCTCCTCGGCGGTACCAGAACCAACGACGACGGCGGCTGCGGCTTCATCCTGAGTGGAGAAAATATTGCAGCTCGCCCAGCGAACCTGAGCACCGAGCGCCACGAGTGTTTCGATCAACACCGCGGTCTGCACCGTCATATGCAGCGAACCGGCAATCCGAGCTCCGGCCAGTGGCTTGGATTCACCGAACTCGGCGCGCAGGGACATCAGCCCGGGCATTTCCTGCTCAGCCAAACGTATCTGGTGGCGTCCTTCCTCGTGGCGGGTGATGTCGGCGATCTTGTAGTCAATACTCATGGGTTTCCAGACTTTCGCGGCTAGCGGTCGGCAGAAAAAATAAGGCGCGGTCCGCTGGGTCGTTTCTCGGCAGCGGTTCTGTGTTGAATGCTAACCAACCCGAGGGGTCGGCGAATAATCAGGTGACGAATTATCGCCCGGAAGGTTCATCATCCTGAGGCAGCACGGCAAGGCGCGGCCGCGCGTCTAATCTTGGGCCCTTGCTGGTGCGTTGCTGGGCAGGTGGTTCCGGCTGGTTCTCTGGCTGTTCCTTCACGGCATGGGCCAAAGCGTACAGCTCGTCCGGTGAGTCGGCCGCCGCATCGAGAACCTCTGGCAACTGCACACGCATCAGATTCCAGCCGCTCGGCACGGTCAAACGGTCCGCATGCCGGGCACAAAGGTCGTAGCAGTGCGGCTCGGGGTAGGTTGCCAGCGGACCAAGCACTGCGGTGGAATCCGCATACACGTAGGTCAGCGTGGCTCGGGCCGATTCGCGGCACGCAGGGCGAGAGCATAATCGAAGGGCTTGCACGTGCCTAAGTCTACTCGTGAGCACGCCGCAAATCCGGGAACGACCGGCGGCACCTGCGACGCGCCAGATTCCTTGTATGCTTTCGAACATGGAGCAGCGTTCAGATGGTATCTTTCCACGATCCAGCCCAGCTCGGCGACGCCGGCACGGCCGCTCCCGCCGCGGGCCGTTGGTGCCCATGCATCTGCCCGGGTTCCGTAACCGCCCCGAACGCTTTGATGACGCGGTGGTCGCCAGCGCGCAACGACTCAGCGAGCGTTGGGGCACCCGCTTGGAGAGCATCGATTTTCAGATTCTGCCAGTACCAGAAACTAAGCTTCTGGATCAGGCGCAAGCCGCCGGAGACCGGGTCCCGCTGGCATCCTCCCGCTCGGCCGGCGCGCGCCGACCGGCTCAGGTCACGATCTACCGGCTACCTATCGAGCAGATCGCCGAATCGTACCCGGAGCTGGTAGACATCGTGCACCAATGCATTGTGCATGAGGTGGCGCAGCTGTGGATGATCTCGATGCAAGAGGTTGACCCGGAGTATTTCCCGGATGATCCACACTAACCCGGCGCACTTTAGCCGACGACGTTAACCACAATGCCGTCCCGGCTTGCGGTGGCCGGTGGCATTGGTGCCCAGCTGACCGACCGGTCCGCACCTAGCAGGCTCTGCCCAAGGTAGGCGTTGGAATCCCCCTGGAAGAGCACGGCAGCGGCATCCTCGGAAATATCACGCGGGTTGAAGGTCCGCGATGTCCCGGCAGGGATGTCAAGGGTCTGCGTATCGGCCATACTCCCATCGGCGGAAATCACGATCGCGTTCACACTGGCTGCACCTTGCGGGGCTGCCAGACTGAACGTGGCGTTCCCCTGCGCCGCGAGCGGCACCACTTGGTTACCACTGAGCGGACGCGAACTGACCGCCCACGCGGTATCCGAGGAGTCCTCCGGGTTCTGCCCGCGCACCATCCGCACCGCAGCGGTCACCGGGTTATCCGATTCCACCACGATGCTGTAATGCCCCGCAGCGAGGGCGCGCAAATCCACCACACTGGTGGCGTCCGAGGACGCGGCATGGTGGGTTCCCAAATCCACGGCAACCTCACCGTTAGCATTCAACACCTTGATGGTGTAGCCCGCTCCTTCGCTGCCGGTGGCTGAGACATGTAGTTGCGGCACCAGGGATCCTGCCCCATCCCCCGCGGTGAGCTGATCAATATTCGACTTCTCGTCAATCCACACTCCCGGGATGACTTGGGTGGTGGCTGCTGGCGCGTTGGCCGCCACGAAGTCCACTCCCGATGGGGTCAGTCCGCGCAGCGCCGACTGTTGGACGCTGGCGGTGACCTTGCCACCCACCGAACGCACGGTGGCAGCCACGGACTCTTGACCTTGGGCGTAGCCACCGATCACAATAGCCCGGCTCGCCCCGGGCGCGATAACGAGTTCCTGTAACGTCGAGGTGTCGATCAGCCCGTCAGCGCCACGGAGTTCCAGCGAAACCTGCGCGGTCGTCGCGGTCGGGTTTGCCAGCTGCAGCACGGAGGAAGCTCCGGTGGTAGTCTGCAACCCGGTGAAACGCCAAGTGCTTTCGGCCGCTACACAGGTACTGGCCGCCAGTCCGGCTAGATCCCCATCCTGAGCTTGGTAACTTCGCATCCCCGAACCGATGGACGGCAATTCACCCAAAGGTTGGATCCGCAGCACCTGTAAGGGATCGAGGTCTGCACTGTTCTGGACCGCTGCACTTCGCCCGGTCAGGCCCTGATCATCCGAGCCACGTGCTTCGCTGGCCTCGGCGTCATCCAGCCGATCGGTCAACTGTCGAGGTGGGTCCTCTCCCAGCGGCCCCAAACTGGACCCTGGAATGCGTTTAGCCAAGTCGGAAACCACCGCGGTCCGGATGGTGGTAGAAACGTCCTCGGCACCCGGTGCGAACTGTGGGTCGGTACCATCCACACCCCGTAGGAGCTGTGGGACGGCCGGGCAGGTGTAAATGCTATCTCCTGCAGGCAAACTGGTGACCGCGCTGGGCAAAATGGTGTTCTGCACCGTCGGCGCGTAGAGCGAACCAGCAGTCACCGCGGCGGCGCTGAGCACCACGATCAGTGTGCTACCAAGAATTGCACTCTTCTTCCGGCGTGATCCAGTCTGTGCCTCCCGGTGCACCGCGGCGTGCGCCTTATCCAGCTTGGCCCGACGTTTAGCAGCTTTCTTCTGTGTCGGGCCGGCTGCGCTGTCGGCCGCGGTAGCGGTAGCTGCCACAGCTTCACCCGCCGCACTTTCCCTAGCCTTGGCGCGACGCTGAACCTTCTCCCGTTTGGCCCGACGTTTAGTGGCTTTCGCATCGGCCGGTTCAGCGGACTGGGCCGCAGCCGCGGCATTCGTCGAGGTGGATTTGCTCGGCGGGTTCACCGAAGCTTGGTCACCGGGCTCACTCGGTGCCGGAGTTGGTGAGGCATCAGCCGCAGGCTTAGATGCTGCCGCGGGCTCTGCACCGTTGGCCGGTCGCGGCGCCGGAAGCTGCGGTTCAGGCGTATCGGGGTTTGGGTTCTGTGAATCTTCAGCCACTAGTTCTTCTCCTGCTCCCCGGGAGACTCCGACAAACGGTCACTGGCTCGTGGAGTCAGTTGTTCGCGGAGTTCACGGGCACGTTCCCGCGCCTCGCGACGGCTCAACGGGGTCGCAGCCGGCGCTTCTTCACGCTCCGGCGGGTTCTGGTCGGTAACGGTATCGGACTGCTGTTCCGGCTGGACGACGCCGTCCGTCGGGCTCGGTGCCGTGGAGTCAGTGCGGAAACGGTACTCGGTTTGTTGGTATCCGGCGCGGGTGCGAATATTCGGCACGGGAATAGCCAATAAAGCGGTGATGAGCAGCACTAAGATACCGAGAATTAGGATCGGAAGAGCCAGCAACTGCTGATGTTTGACCGACAGCTCACCCCCGGACTGCGGAATTTCAAACCCCTGAGCCCAGCGGTTCTCCCCTTCCAGTGGGTAAGATACCGCACGCAGTGGCTCACCGTTGAGGCTGGCTTTGATCCGATTGTCATAGCCGGTAGCCAATACCAAGGTTCGGGACTGGTCAGCGGCGGGAATCTCGACGGATTGCACGGTGCCACGTTTGGAATCCACAATCTGGATTTGTCCGTCTTGTGATACCAAGCGAGCGAAACCGGTTCCGGCAGGCGTACCTTCGGCATAGTCAACACGCCAGAGCCAACCACTATCGGTTTGCCCGATAGCAGCTAACCCGGTGGCCGAATCCAAGGTACGTACCGTAGCCGATGCCTCGCCTGCCTGATCCAACACCACATATCCCACACCGAGCTCGCGCAGATTCGCCCGCGCATCCACGGCGGACTCAGCCAAGAGCATCGCCACCGCTTCACGTTGCAATGACTGCGCTACCGAAGTCAATTGTCGTTCCGGGGCGAGCAAAGGACCGGTTAGTTGTCCCACCTGCGAAAAACGGCTCAGCGAGTCCAACGTGGTCCCGGATCCCGAGACCAGTTCGGTGTCAAAGCTTCCGCTCGGTAGCGGGCGCAACACCAAGGTTCGCTCCTGCAACGCGCCGCGACCAGCATCGGCTGCCGTGGCGGGGATGGTGCGTTCGGTCGAGGCACGGACTTGTAACTCCGACACCAGGGCCGTCCGCGCAGCTTCGGACTCACCGGACTCTAATTGGGGTGCCACAGCCACGGCCGAGCCCGCTAGCAAGCTCACTGTGGCACAAGCCGAAAGTACCCCGAGTGTCTTGCGCGGAACATTTGCTTGGATACCGGTGTTTAGGTGTTCCCGACGCAAAGCGGCCACGGACTGTGTTGCGGCGGCCAGCAAAGCAAAAACCACGAAGGAGACGAAGGGCCCGGTATAGGCGGTGACCAGCTGTTCCGAATCCAAGCGGACCGGTACGAACCCTATGGCCCAGCTAGCCAACAATCCGAGCAACGCACCGAGCACCATCAACCGCACGTTCGAGCGCAGGTTTCGGTTAGCCACCGCGGCGCTTCCGATGCACCCGATCAGCGCCAAGACCAACAGTGGAGCGCCGACAAGCAACGCCAGCACCAAGGCCCAAGGCCCTTCGGGGAGGAAACCAAATCCGATCGGAGTAGTTAACGCGTCAAAGGCTTCAGGAAAACCCAACACCTGCTGCCACGGAGCGGCAGGGGTAAAGGCCAGCGGCATGCCGGGCTCGGTAAACAACAACCGTGGGTTAGCTACAGCTTCAAGTAATAGCGGTAGGTTCCACAGTAACGCGGGGACCGGGATCCACCACAGAGTCTTGACCCGCCGAATCCGGGTAACCGCCAGGATGTAGAGCAGCACCGTGAGTAGCAGGAAGAACGGGAAAGAACTGGCCGAAATCACGAACATCAGCAAGGCTGCGCAGGCCGAGGCCGTCCACGCCGAGGCGTTGCTCAATGGCGCACGTCCAGGGGTACTTGCGTCGTTGCCCAGTCCGGTTTTCATTGCCCGCAAGACGGCCATGAACAACAGTGGCAACAGCAGGTGAATGATCACGCTACCGGTACGTCCCGAGGCCAGTGCGGCCAACAAGGCCGGCTGCACACCCCAAAAGACGGCTAGCAAGAAACGTAAAGCACGCGAACGAGTCAGCGCGGTCGCCCCAATCCAGGCGAAGAGCGCGGCCAACGGCATGGCTGCGATAAACAAGATGGCGCTAGCCTGATTGGCATGGTCGAAACTGAGTACCGATAAAAGCCAGTACAGCACGTCGCTGTTATCCGGGGCTGCGCTCAACCCGCTACCAGCTGGTTGCCACCAGGAACTCGCATTCCGCCCGATTTCAGCCAGACTGATGGAGAACGGCTTCACGGCACCGCCGGTAAGCGCGTTGGCACCGATCAGCGAACGCCACGCCACGAGGGAAAGTCCGGCGGTAAGCAGGAGGGCTAGCACCAAGGAAAAGACCGCGGTAGTTTTTGGTGGACCGGCGATCCGCACAAAGTCGGAGAAGTTATCCCCACTGGGTTCCGCAGCGGCTTCCACGCCACTACCATCTCCAAAGACCTGTAGCTCCTCGGCTTTCGCCGCAAGATTACGTCGATACTCACGCACCTCGGCGTTGCTGAGCATCATCCGCGAGACTTGTCGACGAGACACGACCCGGGTTCGCTTCGCTTGACGCCGTGAGGCGAGCATCTTCGCGGGGCTGAACAGACCTCGTAGGGTTGCTCCAAAGTGGCTGAAGGCATGACCGGGATCTTTGGCCAGCAGCGAGAGGAAGAAATGTCCGAGTCCTGCCAGCAGAATCCCGAGCCACTTAAACGGCAACACTGCGGCCGGAGTATATTTCAGCCGCAGGTACACCTCTGCGCGGCGGGCTTCACGTGGCCCGGCCAGCGGTTCATGGACATCGGTGTGATGATAGATTTTGGCAGCCGGAACCACCACCACACGGTGCCCGGCCAACCGGTTACGCCAACACAGATCAAGATCATCGCCACGACCGGGTAACGCCGGGTCAAAGCCATCAAGTTCTTCGAAGACATCCCGGCGGATAAACATGCCGGCCGAAGACACTGCAAAATAGTCACTACGTGCGTCGTATTGCCCCTGATCAACTTCGTCGATATCGATCAAGGTGAGTCGTTCGGCTTTGCGATCAGTGCTCAACCCGACGTCAACCAGACGACGTGGGGAGTCAATGTCCAACACCTTGCAACCGGCGATGGTAACCGACTCATTTGCCTCGACCACGGCGGTCAGCGCTTCCAACGCGTCGGGGGCCGGCATCGAATCATCGTGAATGATCCAGAGCCATTCGTCGCGGTCCGCACGAGCATCGGGCAAACTGGCCACGGCCGCCGCCACAGACACCCCGAGGGAATGTTTTTCGGCCTTAATTAACGAGGCATTGGACGGCAAGTTAGCGCTCAGTACTTGAGCCGAGGAATCGGTTGAACTTGCGTCAACTCCGATAAAGCGTTCCACCGGACGGCTCTGATTACGTAAGGCGGCTAAAGTTCGTGGTAAAAAGTCAGCGCCATCGTGCGTAGCAACGATGGCGGTGACATGTACTTGCGGGCGAATTAGATTGCTCGTTTCCGTAGGCGGCGGCGTTCGCGCTCCGACAGACCTCCCCAGATCCCGAAGCGCTCATCGTTACTCAACGCGTATTCAAGACATTCAGAGCGTACAACACAGGCGCCGCAAACACGTTTGGCATCGCGGGTGGAGCCACCTTTTTCTGGGAAAAACGCCTCTGGGTCGGTCTGCGCACACAGCGCACGCGACTGCCAACCTAATTCACCTTCATCGACTTCCCCACCGATACCCAGCCAAACGGCTTTGATGCTCTCGCGAACCTCATCGTCTTCGTCAAGCTGTGGTGCCCAAGAACCGGCGCTCTCGTCGGCCACCTCTTGTGGCGCAGCATGCTCACGCAAAAATGCGTCGGCTGCGTTCTCTAAGTCAGCTGCCACCGAAGTCTGCGACGCGGTGTCAGCCTGTGGATCGATAAACCAATCGGACGGAGCGCCCTGGACCCCATATTGGGCGGACGCAACAGCCGATGTCGAATACTCGGAGTACCCCTGCTCCATCTTCGCCATGGTGATGATGTCCCTTTCGCTACACGTCTACTGAATACAAACGTCGGCTAGCGACGCTCATAAGCTGCCACCCATTTAGTCCATCGATTTATCGAATGACCAGCCGGGCCGGCGCACCATCTAATTACAGCCGTGTAACTCGTTCATAGTCAAGCGGGGAGGATATTCTATGGACAGTTCTCGGCAATTTCTGATCACAACACGCCGGGAAAGTTCCGCGCCAAACCGGGCGAGTCGCGACTTCCGCGCTTTCTCGGTGAATTCCCAGTAAATATTTGAGGACGACATGCCGTTTGATACCAATTCGTTACTTTTCGCTGAAAAGCTACTTGCCCCGCGTCGAGACGAGCCAACCCCCTGGCTGGTCTGGCATTCAGCATCCGGAGAACGCATTGAACTCAGCGGTCGGGTGTTTGACAACTGGGTTTCCAAGTCAGCCCATCTACTCAACGAGCTGTTCGATGTGCACCACGGCAGCCAGATCGTGATGGATTTACCCACTCACTGGAAATCCTTAGTAATCTCTCTGGCTGCTTTCCAGAGCGGAGCCTGCGTACTCTCCCCCGGACACCCGCAGGCCGCTACCGCGGATCTCTGGGTCAGCGACAACCCAGCTGGCGATCATATTCCCCCAAGTACTGATGTCCTAGCAGTGGATCTCGCTGCCCTGGCCTTGCAGTTCTCCGGCGACCTAGGCCCGGCCGAAGATTACAACGCTAACGTGCGAACCTTTGCCGACGATTACTTCCCGGAGCCGGTCATCGGAACACAACCTGCGCTGGCTACCGAGCACCGCACCTTGAGCTACACCGAGTTATTCGCTCCGGCCAACTCCGCCCAAGGCACCATCCTAATTTCGGCAGAACTGTCATTGGATGAGGTTCTACGCTTTGCCATCGCCCAGTGGTTCCGGGGTGATGCGCTAGTGCTACTCGGAGCAGAGGTTCAGGTCACTGACCGGTTGCTGAGCGGGGAACGCGTCAGCGCTCGTTACCCTACCCAGTAACATAAGCTAACGGGGCACCCCTCCTACAGAAGGGGTGCCCCGTTAAGTCAGCGTAAGAATTTTGTGCGATTAAACCCGCGGCATACTGTCATTATCCGGATGTCCTGTGCGCGCATCCGCCGAGTCGGTGCCCACCGAGTCGACCAATGGGATTGAACCGGTCGCCAGCACCAGAGCTTTGTCGGTTCGCAATTCTGGGGCGATGTTCTTATCGCCGAAGACCCAGAAACGGTAAGCGAAGAACCGGAAAATGGTTCCAAGGATCAGACCAACCACCGAACCGGCGATAAATACGCTGGTTGTATCGGTCAGCTGCAGAATATACTTCGTAACCCAAACGCAGGCGGCGGCGATACCCAGACCAATGGCGTTCATCACCAAGAACATCACCAGCTCGCGTGCCACGTTAGCTTGGCGACGGTGCCGGAAAGTCCAGTAGCGATTAGCCACCCAGGAGAACATGGTTGCGACAACACCAGCAACAATCTTGGCTTTAACCGGTGAGTCACTCATCGGTCCGGAGAGCATCCACAAGTAAATGGCGGAGTCGACCACGAAGGCAGCGCCACCCACCACCCCGAATTTTGCTACTTCCCGCCATACCAGGGAAACCAGTCCCTGGATCTTGGTACTGATGCGTTGAAACATAATCCTCCAGACCTGCCGTATCCCCGCCCCTTAGCGATTCTGCTTCAGGTAGTCGCTGATTAGCGTCGGGCCACGGTTCAGATCGTAGTTACACTTTGGCCACAGCCGGCCTTGAAATCACCTGTACCGCGGGGTACTGGCAGTTAATAATATCCGTTCTTCCTGATAGTCCGCCGTGTGTCGTGGGCTACTCAGGACTCACAATCGGGTTTCAAGCCATAGTTTCGATACCCTAGAGGGGTGAGCTTCCCAAAAATTGGTGTAATTGGTGGCGGGCAATTGGCCCGCATGATGGCCCCCGAGGCCCTAAACCTCGGATTCGAACTACATGTGCTTGCCGAGGGCGCCGATGTCTCCGCCGCGCGCAGCGTCCCGGATGCCCCCGTAGGCGATTACAAAGACTTAGCGACTTTACGCGAGTTTGCCCGCGGCAAGGACGTCGTCACTTTCGACCATGAACACGTACCCAACGAACATCTGACGACCCTTATTAATGAGGGAGTCAATGTCCAGCCGCGTCCCGAAGCGTTGATTCACGCCCAGGACAAGCTCATTATGCGCCAAGCCATTCAGGAGCTCGGCCTACCCAATCCGGCCTGGGCGAAGGTTGAATCCGTTGCCGAGCTCATCGCCTTCGGTGACCATATTGGTTGGCCGATTGTGCTCAAGACCCCTCGCGGAGGCTATGACGGCAAGGGTGTACGAATTCTGGATAGCGCCGAGCAAGCTACCGAAGCCAGCGATTGGTTCGCCCATGGAGCCCTGCTGGCCGAAGACAAAGTAGATTTCAGCCGTGAACTTTCCGCGTTGGTCGCCCGTACTCCTTCGGGTGAGGTCAAAGCCTGGCCGGTAGTTCACACCATTCAGGTCGATGGTGTTTGCGATGAGGTCATCGCCCCGGCACAACATATTGATCCAACCGTGGCCCAGGCTGCCGCTCAAGCCGCGATCAAGATCGCTACCGAGTTCTCGGTCACCGGTGTCATGGCCGCCGAACTTTTCGAAACTCCCGGAGTCGGGGACGGTTTCGTTATTAATGAGTTGGCGATGCGTCCGCATAACACCGGTCACTGGACGATGAACGGTTCGATCACCAGCCAATTTGAGCAGCATCTGCGTGCCGTACTAGATTTACCGCTGGGTGATACAGCCGCGTTGGGTGTTACCGTGATGAAAAACTATCTCGGCGGTGCCAACCAAGATCTTTTCTCTGCTTTCCAAGCAGCCTTGGCCGCAGCTCCGGAAGTCAAGGTTCATGCCTATGGGAAGTCCGTGCGTCCTGGACGTAAGATCGGCCACGTTAATGTGGTGGCGAACAACGGGCAAACCGTGGATGAACTTCGACAACGAGCAGACCTCGTGGCCGGGTTGATCCGTGACGGGGTCGCTGAAAAAGCATAATCTAGGGCCAATTACGGGTAGTCTTGGCTACTCGTTGGACAACTTCAAGGAAATTCTCGATGACTTCATTAGCACCACTGGTCGGTCTGGTCATGGGTTCCGATTCGGATTGGCCGGTCATGCGTTTAGCTGCCGAGGCCCTGAACGAATTCGGTATCCCCTTCGAAGCCGATGTGGTTTCGGCCCACCGTATGCCCACCGAAATGATTGAGTACGGCAAAAAAGCTCACGAACGTGGCATCCGGGTGATAATTGCTGGTGCCGGAGGTGCCGCGCATCTTCCGGGTATGCTTGCCTCGGTGACGCCGCTGCCGGTCATTGGGGTTCCTGTCCCCTTAGACAAGCTGGATGGAATGGATTCGCTGCTCTCTATCGTGCAGATGCCTGCCGGGGTTCCAGTAGCCACTGTTTCTATTGGTGGGGCACGTAATGCGGGCCTGTTGGCGGTACGCATGCTAGCTTCGGGAACCGATAAGCAGGCTCAATCGTTACAAGATCAACTGCTTCAATTCGCGGATTCGTTACGTGAGTCGGCCTACGCCAAGGGTGCTGCCTTGCGTGCCGAAGTCGCGGGCGAAAATTTCGCCTAAGCCACCGTCGAGGAAAGTCACAACTTTATGGGTTCTCCCAGCCACCGCGCACCGAGCCCGCTGCGCCACCCGGAAAAATTAACCAGTCCGGCGCGTTCCAAGCGCGCCCTCATTCTGGTCTTTTTGTCGATCGTGTTCCCGGGAAGTGCCCAGCTGATCGCTGGCAACCGGAAGCTGGGACGTTTTTTGGTCAGCGTGACCATGTTGTGCTGGCTGGCCATCATCGCCTTAGTGGTCATCTACTTTGTGGATTATTCCATCCTGCTCTCGTGGGCAGGCCACCCAAATTTCCAGTTGTTCCTCATCAGTGTGCTCTCGGTCTTCGCCGTGGGGTGGCTACTGATCTTCTTGAACACCATGGTGATCATCCGACCCAAGTTGTTAGCTCCCGGGATGCGCGGCATTGTGGCGCTGTTTACGGTACTAGCGATAGCCGGCACCAGTGGTATTTTCGTCTACAGCGCCTCACTGCTGAATACCGGACGCGAAACCATCGTTAAGGTCTTTGATGAGGGGCCGGCGTTTGATCCGGTTGAAGGTCGCTACAATATTGCCATCTTCGGCGCGGACTCCGGTTCAAACCGTGATGGTATTCGCACCGACTCAATCGCTTTGCTTTCGGTCGATGCCAAGACCGGCAAGTCAATCATGATTTCGATCCCGCGGAACTTCCAGAACGCACGGTTCCCGTCCGGCACTCCGATGGCCGAAATATTCCCCGAGGGTTATAACTGCGGAAATGAATGCCTTTTCAACGCCATCTACCGCGAGGCCGAGGACAACTATGCGGATCGTTTCCCGGCAACGGTGAAGAACGTCGGCGCCCAAGCCACCATGGATGCCATTTCCGGTAGCACCGGGCTTGAAGTTCAGGGTTATGTGATGGTGGACATGGCCGGCTTTGAATCCTTTGTTAACGCGGTGGGCGGGGTAAAGATCATCTCCGGCGGCTGGGTTCCGTACAACGCGAAAAAGTGGGAAGGCACAAATATCCGGACCCACTGGTTCGCTCCGGGACTGCAACACTTTGACGGCAAACAGGCCCTATGGTTTGCCCGCTCACGCGACTTCACCAGTGATTACCACCGGATTAAGCGCCAGCAGTGCCTGCAGCAGGCACTGATCCAGCAGATCACCCCGCAGAATGTGCTTAGCCGTTTCACCAGCATCATGGATGCCGGTGAGCAGCTGGTGGAAACCGACATCCCGGCCAACCAGTTGGGTTCCTTCGTGTCACTGGCCGAAAAAGCACGCAAGTACCCCTTTGAGCGGTTGACCTTGGGTGCCCCGGACTTCGGTAGCGCCTCAGACCGGTTCTCCACTTACCCCGATTTTGATCTCATCGAGCAACGTATTGATTCGTTGATCGCCAAGCAGAACACCCCGGAAAAGCCGAAAGATACCCAGGGCGAAGAACCTAACCAGCCTGCGCCGAGTGCTTCGGAGTCCGCGGTGGAGAGTTCGCCAACCACTCAAGCCGGCGCGGCGCAGGAAACTGAGACTTCGGCACAGGCTGATGATCGGGCGCTGTCCAACACCGGTGACGAGGTATTCACGCAACCCGATGGCAGCGCGATCGATGAGGACTATCTGGTACGACTGGAACTTATCGGTGCGACCGGTCGAATTAGCGAGATCGCCGCGAACAACGATGAATGTTCGATTCCCTAAAAGTTTTCCCCTCCCTACCCTAAATCCGAACCCCGAACATGTTCCCTCATGATGAAAGGTCAGCAGACGTACATGTTTCACCTGAAGAATGGCATCCGTGCCTACCACTGGGGTTCAACGGATGCGATCACGCAACTGCTCGGCCATAGCGCCGAAATTACTCCGCAGGCCGAGTTGTGGTTGGGCGCCCACCCGGGCAATCCCAGCCAGCACAGCACCACCGGGCAGGGGCTCGATATCCTGATCGAACAGCAACCCGTAAAGTTCTTGGGACAGTGCGTCAGTTCGCGTTTCGGCCAGCTTCCGTTCTTGATGAAGGTGTTGGCTGCCAGTCAGCCGCTGTCTATCCAAGTTCACCCTTCCCTAGTTCAAGCACGAGAAGGGTATCAGCGTGAAGATGCAGCCGAGATCGACCGAGCTGCTGCGCAGCGTAATTACAAGGATGACAATCACAAACCCGAAATGCTCTACGCCTTAGGCGACTTTGTGGCGTTAAGCGGTTTCCGTACCCCGGCGCAGATCTTGGCGGATCTGGCGCAGCTCCGTGACGAGTTATCGGCCCCAGCGCAGCAAACGCATGCCGCGTTGGTGCAGGCCCTTTCCAGTGCGCAGCAGCCCCTCGGGCGCGCGCTGGAACTCGTTTTGACCGGCGGTGAGCCGATACATCAACTCTGCGAGGAATTAGTGAGTTCGATTAACGCACACCCAGCATTGCGGGAGCAGCCACAGCTTGCCGAAGTCGCTTGGGCCGCGCAGTTCTACCCGAAGGACCCGGGCGTGTTGGTGGCCCTGCTAATGAATGTCGTACGACTTCAGGCCGGGGAAGCGATCTCCTTGGGTGCGGGTAAAATTCATGCCTATCTGCGCGGTGTCGGTATCGAAGTCATGGCAAACTCCGATAACGTACTGCGCGGCGGACTGACCAGCAAACACATTGATGTTCCAGAGCTGTTGGCGGTGACCATCACCGAACCTGGGCTCCCCGAACGGTTGACCGCCCACGCTGTGGAACCGGGCAATAAGTTATACACCCCTGATTTTGATGAGTTTCAACTTCAGGTGTTAGAAAGCTCGGCGGAAGCTGAACAGTTGGAGCATCAAGTGCACTGTAGCGGTGGGGCAATCGCGTTGTGCACCGCTGGAAGTTTTGTGCTCATCGGCGATGACGAGCAGTTGCGCATTAGCCGCGGTGAGTCGGTCTTCCTGCCCGCTGCAGGAAACTATCGTGCCCGCGCCACCGCCGCGAAGAGCTCCCTGTTCATCGCCAGCGCATCGGCACAG
Source organism: Glutamicibacter uratoxydans (assembly GCF_050753455.1). Classification (GTDB taxonomy): domain Bacteria; phylum Actinomycetota; class Actinomycetes; order Actinomycetales; family Micrococcaceae; genus Glutamicibacter; species Glutamicibacter uratoxydans_A. Next base: position 773,444 of record NZ_CP192736.1, on the reverse strand, counting down.
TGCCACTGAGTCATCCACACGGTTAAAAAAGTTGGGTGCGGGTACTTCCGCTAGGGAAGTTCCCGCACCCACTTGCATGTCAGCTACCGGCTATCTAGCGGGTATAAGCTTCCCACTTGTCCTGCTGGTGCTCACCCTCGACGAAGCGAATGGTGCCGGACTTCGACCGCATCACGATCGACTGGGTGTGAATTCGATTGTTCTTGTAGCGTACTCCGCGCAGCAAATCGCCATCGGTGATACCAGTGGCTGCAAAATAGCAGTTATCCGAGGTCACCAAGTCGTTAGTGGTCAGCACGCGATCAAGATCGTGCCCCGCGGCCAGCGCAGCTTCACGTTCGGCTTCATCGGTGGGCCACAAACGGCCCTGAATCACACCACCTAGGGACTTGATCGCGCAGGCGGTCACAATACCTTCGGGAGTGCCACCGACACCCATTAGAGCGTCCACCCCGGTACCTTCACGGGTGGCAGCAATAGCGGCGGCCACATCGCCATCCATGATCAGCTTCACGCGGGCGCCAGCCTCACGGATTTCGGAAATCAGCTTCTCGTGGCGTGGGCGATCCAACACGGTCACGGTAATCTGGCTCATCTTCTTGCCCTTGGCCTTAGCCATCAGATGTAGGTTCTGCTTCACCGGCAAGCGAAGATCCACAAGTTCCGCGGCCTCCGGACCGGTGACCAGCTTCTCCATGTAGAACACCGCCGATGGATCAAACATGGTGCCGCGGTCGGCAACCGCCAACACGGACAGCGCGTTGTTCAAGCCAAGAGCGGTCAGCCGGGTTCCGTCGATCGGGTCAACGGCGACATCGCATTCCGCGCCTTGCCCGGAACCCACCTTTTCACCATTGAAAAGCATGGGTGCTTCATCTTTTTCACCTTCACCGATGACTACCACGCCGTTGAAGTTCACGGTGGAGAGCAGCCCACGCATGGCATCGACTGCGGCCCCATCGGCGGCGTTCTTGTCACCGAACCCTACCCAAGGCGAGGAAGCAATGGCCGCGGCCTCGGTTGCACGCACCAACTCCAGTGCCAAGTTGCGATCCGGTTCCGCTTCGGAAACCGACAGTCGCGGTGATAGGTGGGTAAAGTTGCTGTTTTCGGTCACGAAAGTTCCCATCGCTTCGGTCGTATGTTCTAGCGCCTATACAAACAGTCTCATCATATCGCTTGTCTTCGTCCGCCACTGAATTCCTGAAGTGTTTCCGCATGGCTTCACAATGTGATGTGCTCTATCGCACGGTGGTTCGATTTGTGCGGCAACATCGGGGAGAATATAGGGGTGCAGTCACCTGAGAATCAACAGCCAGCCTCCGCTTCGGACGCCTCCGTCACTGGTCGTCGTGATATCAACGATCCCAACGCAACTTTTGAGGATCTGCCGTACAAGCCGCAACTCACCAAAAGTCAGGCGAAGCGCGCGAACCAAACCTTCAAGGGAATGGTGCTTTCGCTGCTCTTCACGTTGGCTGCTGTCATTCCCATTTTGCTCCTGAACCCCATCAACAGTGGTGGTGAGAACGAGCGCTCAGTCGATTTAGAGGCCGTGGCTGCACAAGCCGCTCCTGCGGCCGATTTTGAGCCCTGGGCGCCTACCCTCGGCGAAGGCGAGTACGCGAACTTTGCTCGGTGGCAGACCTCCCGGGTTCAGGAAGTCTCTTACTGGGAATTTGGTCTGGTCATGCAGGAGCGCGACTTCGTATGGGTTCGGCAAATATCTAACGCAGAGTTCAACCCCAGCTGGCTGGCGGCGCTAACTGACAATGCAGTGCCTACCGATACTTTAATTCTTGATGGAACCGAGTGGGAACAACGGACCAAGGATGAACAGGTCTACCTGATTTCCGAACGTGAAGATTCCACTCTGGTCCTCTCTAGCGATACCTCCGAAGAACAACTGTTGAGTATCGCCCAAGCTGCACAACAACAGGTCAAATAGTCGTCCGCTGATCTCTGCCGTGGCTCGCACGGAGTTCGCCAGCCATAAAGATTGTGGCCCCGAAAACCTATGCATGGCAGCCAGCCGCCGTTCCCCGGGGTGAGCACGCAGGGCGTGCAGATAATCAGTTGGGTCAAGGGACCTCAGTTGAGAGCTTGGGTTTGAGGTATCACCCAGCTCCTTCCCAGGTGCGACGTCTCGGCTACAGGCATCCAATCGTGTCTTTCATCGGGAAATTTACCCAGCATGAAGCGCGTTAGCTGTTCGCGGCTGACGAATTCGCAGTGATTTTTAGGACATATTATTGTTACCTAATCTCCTTGCGGCGTAGCGTTAGACATATGACTACCAACGATGATTTCCGCATTGAACACGACACGATGGGCGAAGTCCGCGTGCCCAAGCATGCTCTGTACCGTGCTCAGACGCAACGCGCCGTCGAGAATTTCCCGATCTCTGGCAAGCGTCTAGAGGCCGAACATATCAAGGCCCTAGCGCAGGTGAAAAAGGCAGCCGCGCAAGCTAATCAGGCGCTGGGTGTCCTCGATGCGCAACGTGCAGAGGCCATCGTGGTGGCCGCCGATCAGGTAGCCTCCGGCAACTTCGACGAGCACTTTCCCATTGATGTTTTCCAGACCGGTTCTGGCACCAGCTCCAATATGAACACCAATGAGGTCTTGGCCGAGCTGGCCAACCGCCATCTCGCCGCTTCCGGGTCTGACAGCGAAGTCCACCCCAACGATCACGTCAACGCCTCACAGTCCTCCAACGACGTGTTTCCGACCTCCGTCCACGTCGCGGCAACCAGCGCACTGCTGGGCAAGCTCGTCCCCGCCCTAGACGGTCTGGCTGAATCATTGGAAGCCAAGGCCAGCGAGTTCAAGGACATCGTCAAGTCGGGACGTACCCACCTGATGGACGCCACCCCGGTCACTTTGGGGCAGGAATTTGGCGGCTATGCCGCCCAGGTCCGTTACGGAATCGAACGCATTCACGCAGCACTGCCCCGGGTAGCCGAGGTTCCGCTAGGAGGAACCGCGGTAGGTACTGGTATTAATACTCCCGACGGGTTCCCAGAAAAGGTTTTGGAGTTCCTGCGCGAAGACACCGGTTTGCCGATCACCGAGGCGCGGAACCACTTCGAGGCGCAAGCTAACCGTGACGGGTTGGTCGAGGCCTCCGCAGCGCTGCGGACCATCGCGATTTCACTGATGAAGATCAACAATGATCTGCGCTGGATGGGTTCGGGCCCGAACACCGGGTTAGGAGAAATCGCGATTCCTGATCTGCAACCGGGATCTTCGATCATGCCAGGCAAGGTCAATCCGGTGATTTCCGAGGCCGCGATCATGGCTGCAGCTCAGGTCATCGGCAATGACACCACCATCGCCTGGTCCGGAACCAACGGTGCTTTCGAGCTAAACGTCGGCATCCCGGTGATGGCAGCAAACCTGCTGGAGTCCATCCGCTTGTTGAGCAATGTCAGTCAGGTGATGGCCAGCAAGATGATCGACGGAATCACCGCAAATACCGAACGGGCCCGTTTCTTGGCCGAAGCGTCCCCGTCGATTGTGACTCCGCTGAATAAGCTGATCGGCTACGAAAATGCAGCGAAAATCGCCAAGAAGGCCGTGAATGAAAAGCTGACGGTGCGGGAAGCGACCATCGCTCTGGGTTTCGTTGAACGTGGAGAAATTAGTGAAGCACAACTCGATGAGTTGCTCGACGTCTCCACCATGACTGGCAAGCACTAAGCTGCCGCACCTATCGTAGGTGTTCTCTCGCACAGCCCGGGGAGCTGTTCTGCAAAGACAGCTGCCCGGCCGGTGCTGTTTCACTGCCCTATCGGCTGTCGGTTTCACCGCGAAGTCTTAGGTTCCGAAGTAGCCACCGGTCCGGGGTTGCAGGGCCCACCGCAGGGCGCGTTCGTGTAACGGTGGCAGGCTCGGATAATCAGCTAAGGGGAAATAGCGCACTTCCAGGTTTTCTTCGTCGTTGACCTGCGGGGTACGTCGATCGATTTGTCGCGCTCTGAGCACCACATCTAAGTACTGAGCTTGGTCCCCATTGGGGTAGGTTGTCGGGGCGGTGACTCCCACCCCGATGAGATGGGTGACTTCGCATTCGATTCCGGTTTCTTCCCGGACTTCACGGACCGCGGTGTGGGCGGCTTCTTCGCCCGGGTCAATAATCCCTGCTGGCAGTGTCCACAATCCATTATCGGCCCGACGCACCAATAAGACTTGCGCGTCGTGAAGCACCACCACTTTAACCCCCGAGAGCCACAGCGGGTCGGTGCCGATGTGCTGGCGAAGCTTGCTGATGAATTCCGGGGTAGCCATGGTTTCATGTTGTCATAAACAAGGCGAGGCCCGCGCCAAAGATCATGAAGGGGCCGAAGGGGACACGCGAGCGTAAGGTGAGTCTGCGCAGCAACATGCCAATCAGCACCAAGAGGCTGGCGGAAATAAAGGCCACGATCGTGGCGAAAAGTACCGAGCCAAGCGAAAAATATCCGAGGTTCAGCCCGAGCACGGCCGCCAACTTCACATCCCCCATGCCCATCGCCCCACCCCCACAGATACTCAGCAACAAATAGCAGCCACCAAGTATCAGCGAGGCCAGCAAAGCCCACAGCAGCGCCTGATAGTCACTGCGCAGCACACTAACTCCCAGCAACAGGGCCACGGAATATAGCGTCCACGCAAGCACCAAACGGTTAGGCAGACGGTGCCAACGAATATCAGCGATGCTCAGGCTCACCGCAAAGAACGCAAAACCAGCAAGATAGAGCGCTGCAACCACCTGCAGCAGCAGTCCTTGGTGAAACAACTCCATCATGTACCGAGCATAATTAGCGTTTCACCGTTGCGGCAGAGGCGCGGCCCTATTGTGCACGGAGTAGCGCCTCCTACACTGGAAGTATGTATCAGCCTTCCGCCACGCCACAATTCCCCGAAACGGTTCCACCGGATTCCACTGCGCGTCGTCGTTTTCGTGCTTTGGCTCGTTCGGCTCCGTGGCTGAGCACCAGCTTGCGGTTTAGCGTGCACGTTCCCGAGCAACTCGCCCGCCCCGATCTTAACCTGACCTCCGAGCTCACTGTCCTTTTGCGTGGCCGTGAGGCCATCGCCATTTCCTCGGCCGATGAGCAACTGCTCTTTCAGCGTGAGCTGTTCACCGCGGATCGTGGAATGGACTATGTGGCGGCGAGCGCTGCCTCGTGGAAACTGCCAGCCTCGTTGGTAGCCCCGGTATTCAATGATGAACATCTGGTTCACCGGCGACCCGCTATTCAAGGTTTCGGCAATTTGATCCCGCTGCCCTTCCTCGCTGCGATGCTTGATCCGGTGGAACTTGCCGGTGAGGAGCCAGCGGCATTGGATCTGGCTTTCAACCACCCCACGTACATCCACGAACTACGCGAAACCACCGATGCTAACGGTCGAGAGATCATCCAAGCGGTTCTCAGCGCGGGACATAGTTATCGACCCGCGGTACCCGGATTCAGCCTGATACCGGCTGGCGCGCGCGTGCTGGTGACCCTTGATCGACGTACTGGGGTGCTGCTCGAACGTATCGTGCTCAGCGGTACCCGGGCGGCTGACCTTCGGTTGCGGATTTTGGGTCACAACGAGTACTACATCGACTCCTTATTTACCGCCCCCACCCCCACCTTGGTCGACGTGCGTAGCCCGCGCCCGTGGACGCTACGCACCGATCGCGATGCGCAGCGTAAGGATTAATTGGTCCGGGCGTCCAACAGCTCGGTAACCAAAGCTGCGATGGCCGAACGTTCCGAGCGGGTCAGGGTGATGTGGGCGAAGAGCTCATTTCCTTTCAGCTGCTCCACCACTGCGGCGATCCCGTCATGACGTCCCACATGCAAGTTATCGCGCTGCGCCACATCGTGGGTAAGCACCACCTTGGAGTTTTGACCAATGCGGGAAAGCACGGTGAGTAGAACGTTGCGTTCCAAGGATTGTGCCTCGTCAACGATCACGAAGGAATCGTGTAGCGACCGGCCACGAATATGGGTCAGCGGTAACACTTCGAGCATCCCACGTTCCACCACCTCATCAATGGCGTTCTTCGAGGCCACCGACCCGAGGGTGTCAAAGACCGCTTGTGCCCACGGGTTCATCTTTTCGCCCTCTGACCCCGGAAGATAACCCAATTCCTGGCCTCCCACCGCGTAGAGCGGACGAAACACGGTAATCTTACGATGTTCGCGTCGCTCCAACACCGCTTCCATACCGGCACACAACGCCAGCGCGGATTTTCCGGTGCCGGCCCGACCGCCGAGCGAGACGATCCCGACGCTGGGGTCCATCAGGAAGTCTAGGGCGATGCGCTGTTCGGCGCTGCGTCCGTGTAAACCAAAAGCTTCCCGGTCTCCGCGTACCAACCGGATGGAACCATCGGACAGCTTCCGTCCCAGCGCCGAACCGCGGGCCGAGGTAATCACCAAGCCGGTGTTCACCGGGTACTCGGCGGTTTGCGCAGGGGCACTGATTCGTTCGGTTTCGTAGAGCTCGGCCATGGTTTCAGCCTCCAGCTCTAATTCCTCGATCCCGCTCCACCCGGAACCCGCGATGAGTTCATTGCGATACACCTCTGCTTGGACACCCATCGCCGAGGCTTTAATCCGCATCGGCAGGTCCTTGGTCACCAGCGCGACCTCCAACCCTTCATCAAGCAGCGCCTTGGCCACTGCCAGAATGCGGCTATCGTTCTCGGCGCTGCGCATCCCCACCGGGAGCACCGATTGGGCGATGTTATTCAATTCGATCCGTAGTGTGCCACCGCGCTGGCCTACCGGAACCGCCGAACCCAGGCCACCGTGTTCCTGAATCAGGTCATCGAGATTGCGTAGCGCCTGCCGGGCGAAGAACCCCAGTTCGAGGTCTTTACGTTTCTGCTCCAGCTCGGTCACCACGGTCAACGGGATCACCACGGGGTGTTCAGCGAAGTTGAAGATCGCATGTGGGTCGGAGAGCAAGACCGAGGTGTCCAGTACGTAGGTTCGTGGAGTCAGTTCGGTTTGTTCGGCCATGACGATTCACCCGTTCTCGAATTCTGCGTGGGGGCTCTCCCCACGCGCATGTGGGAAAAGCACTCACCAGAGATCCGCTCGAGCCGCGGGTGGGCGGCCCTGTCGTGCGTGCGGGCAACCATCCAGTGTCGAACCTTTCGGTGAGGCGGAACCTGATCGGTTCCTCCTGTGTGCCCACCATAACCCCGCCAACTGCGCTACCGGCTAAACCCAAGGTTGCTTTTTGGTAAACGTGACCGCGCAACCGGGTGTGACTAGACGATTCGACAGTGGTTTGAGGTGAAAGAACGACGTCATGCGGAGGATTTTCATCTCGGTGTGCCGCGTGTTGGCTCAGGAATTTAGGCGCCGAAACGACGTTGCCGGTCGGCATAGTCACGCAGGGCACGCAAGAAATCAACCCGGCGGAAATCCGGCCAGAGCGCTTCGCAGAAGTAAAACTCGGAGTAGGCACTTTGCCAGGTCAGGAAGCCGGACAGACGTTGTTCACCACTGGTGCGGATCACCAAGTCCGGATCCGGTTGACCCTTGGTATACAGGTAGGATTCCAAGGAGCCGACATCCAGATCCGCGGCAATCTCTTCCAGACTTCGCCCCTGCGTAGCCGCGTCGGAAAGTAGAGATTTAACCGCGTCGACGATTTCCCGGCGTCCCCCATAACCAATAGCCACGTTGACGTGTACGCCGTCCCGGTTGGCGGTTTTTTGCTCCAGTTCGGTGAGTTTCTGGCTCAGGTCTTCCGGCAACAGGTCCCGGGCGCCAACCTGTTGCACCGCAACACGGTTGGTTTGCCCTAACTCATCGAGCAGATTGCCGATGATGACCAGCAGGTCACGCAGTTCGGATGCTTCGCGGTTGAGGTTATCGGTGGAAAGCATATACAGGGTTACCACTTTCACCCCCAGCTCATCACACCATTCGAGGAACTCCAGGATCTTCTTGGCGCCTGCTCGGTGGCCGTCTGCGGTGGGACTCCCGGCTAACTTGGCCCAGCGCCGGTTTCCGTCCACCATCACGCCGATATGATGTGGCAATTTATCGCTGGGTAAGGAACGGGCCAACCGTCGCTCGTACACGCGGTAGGCAAGAGAAAGTAGCCCCACCTGTTCCTCCTCCACTAGATCTCGAGCGAAAACGCACTCCAACCCTAATTTACCGTCTGGAACTGACAGTGGCGCGCACATCGGCGTGCAGGGTGTTTATGTCGCCCACTGCGGCCGGTCGCCACGCAAAATGGAGAGCAGCTGCGCCGGCTCGGTGACCGGTGCCTGACAGCTGGTATCCCGACAGGGGTAGATCCGCAAACTTCCATCCGGATGGGCACTATGCTCGGCCCCGGGGCTTCCGACTGCAAGCCCTAAAACGCCAGCTAAGCTGCGCCACGTACCCAGCTGCGGCGCTTGGGGATCTGAAGGTCGCAGATATTGCACCGGGGACTCATGAAGCGCCCAAACTTCCAGTGCCCCGGCGGCAGCGGTCGGAAATTTTCCGGCCAGCAGTTGTGCATGAGATACCAGCGACGCGGCCCGATCCAGGTAACTCTGCGCACGCTCGATATTGTCATCGTGGCTCAGTAAGTCCAGTGCGCGCACGCTCAAAGCTCTGGCCAGCAAGGAACCGGCAGCCGGAATAGCATCATCAAGCAGGTTCGCCGCCGGCTGCTCGCCGCGTTGGGCGTGCAGCACGGGATCGAGTTCCACCATGTCGCGCGCTAATCCCTGAGTGTCGACGAAGTTCAGGGCTCCGTCTAGGAGTTGCTGTGCTCGCTCGCTCCACACCCCGGCGTCATCAGTCCCGGCCAAGGCTAAAAACCCGAGGCTCAGCCCCGCATAGTCTTCCAAGGTTCCTTGGTTGGAGTGATCCGCTTGACCGGCTAAGCTGGTGCGCGCTAACTGTGCCGTGTCACCATCAAAATGCTGCGTCCACAGGTAGTTAGCCACCGTTTCGGCCAGCTGCCGATATTCGGGACGGTTCATGATCTGCGCGGCATGTACTAAAGCCTCAACCGCGAGCCCGTTCCAGCCGGCAACCACCTTTTCATCGCGTTGCGGAACGGAGCGCTGTGCGCTCAAGCCGCGCGCGGCATCCAAGAGCGCATCCCATGCTGGCCATTCGGTGGCCTGTGGCATCCGTGCGAGCGACAAGCAGTAGTGTCCAGGGTCATCGGCCACCTCCACCCAACGGATCAAGCCCTGCGGCAGGGGCTGGCCCAGCTCGCTCAGGAGCCATTGCCGTTGCGCATCGCTAAAGGTGTAGTAGGCGCCTTCGGCAGTACCGTTACCACGAACCGAATCCGCATCCAGGGAGGCGGCAAAAGCCCCGGGCAGCCCGTGACCGCTTCCGGTGAACATATGCGTGTCCAGCCATTGCACGATGCCGCGGGTGGCTCGCTCGGCGGCTCTGGCCAGATCTGTGGCGCGCTGCTGCAGGGCAGGGTCACTGAATTGGCCGACTACTTCGGTGCACACCGCATAGGCGCTAGTGAGCATCCGCAGCAGTTGCGCATTGTCGTAAAGCATTTTTTCAAAGTGCGGTACCGCCCACGCTTCGTCCACGCAATAGCGGGCGAAACCGCCGCGCAGGTGATCCTGCAACCCGCCAAGCAGCAGCGCCTCGGTGGTGGTACAGGCTGCTTCGAAGAGCTCTCTGGGATCCGCGGAGGTGAGCACTCGCTGCCAGATGACCGTGAGCGACTGGGTGGGCGGGAATTTTGGCGCGGGAGTGAACCCGCCGGTGGGCTGTGTATTTTGAATCCAGTTCGTTTCCGCTGCTGCTAAGGCATCGGTCTGTGTGGCTTGTTGGCTGGTGAACCCAGCCAGCTGATGGTGCCCACTACTCAGTTGTGCCAGATGTGCGGCGAGCGCCGCGGCCTGCTGCTGGACTGCTTCACGGCGTTGGGTGTAAGCCTCATGCACCGCGCTGAGTACCTGAGTGAACGATGGCATTTTGCCGCGCGGGGTGGCCGGATAGTAGGTTCCGGTGTGGAAGGCCCGACCATCGGGCAGGGTGAACACCGTCATCGGCCACCCGCCGGCCCCGGTCATGGCTTGGGTGGCCAGCATATAGGTGTCGTCCACCAGCGGGTGTTCCTCTCGGTCCACCTTGATCGCGATGAAATGCTCATTGATGAATTCGGCGACGTGTGGATCGTCAAAGGATTCGTGGCTCATCACATGGCACCAATGGCAGGCGGCATAGCCGATGGAAATCAGTACGGGCTTGTCTTGTTCTTCGGCTGCCGCAAATGGTCGCGCGGAATACGGCCACCAATCCACCTCCTGGTGTTGGTGTTGCCGCAAATACAGGCTAGAAGTGTTCGCAAGTCGTTGAGCCACATGGCCATGCTAGCCGCTTCCGGGTACGTTTCTCCGAAAATTCCTGGGTTCTCAGCCTGTTCCTATCCTGATAACGCAAACCCCCGCCACGGATCGTCGTGATCCGGTGACGGGGGTTTGCGTTGGATATCGAAAGAAGTGAACCGACTTAGTTTTCGCGGGTCTTCGGGTCGACTTCGGTTGTTGGTTCTTCGAGTGGACGGTTCTGCCCACGCGTCACCAAACGCTCCTGACGAGCCTCGGCTTCGGAGGTGTAACGCACCCGACGTACCCGACGTACCATGTCGCGGATCAGGAAGATCCCGGCAATCACCAGCAACGCGGTGAAAACGAAGCCCAAGAAACCGGGGCCGGACTGGCTGACCGGATTGTAGCTAGAGGTTGACTCGTTGACCGGTGCACTGGCCAAGAGTAGGTAAAGGTGGTTCACGGTGTAGTACAACTCTTTTCTGGAACTTTGTCGCCTAGTACTATCTTAGTCCGGCAAAGAGGTCGGTTTCGGGTAGTTCGGTGGAAACTTTGGAGGTAATCAAGGTGTAGTCCTCCCACGGCCAATGTTCGGCGTAGATGTGCTCGGGTACCGCGAAAAAGAAACCCTCCGGGTCGATCTGCGTACGGTGTGCCAAAAGAGCCTGATCACGCTTGGTAAATTGATCGGCACAGTACACCTGAGTGGTGGTTGTGTGCGGCGAAACCCAGCTGAACATCTGGTCGTCTTGGTCTTCTTCCCAACGTTGCACCCGCTCGGTGTACGGGGATTCGTATCCGGCGTCGAGCATTGCATAATGCAAGGAGCGGAAACGGTCCGGTGCGAATGCCCGGTCGTAATACAGCTTACGTACTTCCCAGCTCTCCCCCAGATGCGGGTACATCTTCGGATTGGCGGCGTGTTCGAAGGCGAACAACGAAACCTTGTGCGTTTGGATATGATCCGGGTGAGGGTAACCGCCATTTTCGTCGTAGGTGGTAATCACGTGCGGACGGAATTCGCGAATGAGCTTAATCAGCCCGGCCGCGGCAACTTCAACCGGTTGCGCGGCGAAGGCGCCAAAGGGTAGCTCCGGAAGCGGGTCCCCTTCGGGCAGTCCGGAGTCAACGTAACCCAGCCAACGGTGCTGGATGCCCAAGATCTTCGCGGCCTCGGCCATTTCGCCACGGCGCACCCCGGGCAGGTCACGGTGCGCGTGAGCCAATTCACCGGCTGCCGCGTTGAGAATGTCGCCGCGTTCACCGCCGGTGCAGGTCACCACCATCACCTCGGCCCCAGCTTCCACATAGGCGGCCATGGTCGCCGCACCCTTGGAGGACTCATCATCCGGATGCGCATGGATCGCTAGCAGTCGCAGCCCCTGAGATGGCGGCATTTTTTTCACGTTGTGAATCTCCACTAAGCTCTTCCTTTTGAATTCGCTACAAGCCGGTGCAGTCTATGCTGCTTTCGCTACCCTCAATGACAACTCTCACCTTGGGCCGAATATTCCTTTGTCCCCTTTGGGGACTAGACTGGTTGGTGGCTCCCCGTCATTTCAGCAGAGAGTAGCAAGAGGCACCTTTATGTCTGATCCCAGCTTAATGGGTCGTTACCATACGCCCAAGAAACGGCTCAACCGAAAGACGCGTAACTGGCTTATCGCTGGTGCTTTAGCGGTGGGTGTGGCCGGCGCCGGGTACATCGGACTGAATAATTTCTCGCAGATCTCCGCCAACGATGTGGGCTTCCGGATCACTTCGGACACCGAGGCGGTAGCCAGCATCGAGGTTTCCTACAACACCAAGGACCGCATTCAATGTGATGTGCGGGCGATGAATGATAGCTACGCCATCGTGGGCTTTAAGTCTTTAGTCTTTGAGGCCGAAGAAAATCCACGCCATGTCCGGGTGAATCTAGACGTGCCACTGCGCACCGAGAATCTAGCGACCACCGCCGGCATCGAAGAATGCTACACGGTTCCACACGAGTTCTAAGCCGGTAATAATTCCGGTTAATTTCACCCACAGCGATCGGCGCATTGGGTATTTTGGACGTTGGCGACTATTATCGATGAAAGTACGTTTTGCCCCGCAACGGCTCAGTGATTGAATCAGCGCGATTCATTCATTGCTCCTGCGGGGTCTTTTGCTTATTAGATGCCGTAGGTGTCGAGCCCGGCACAAACCGTAAGAAAACTGACTTCGTCGCAGGCACACCACCATGGTGCATGTGTTCGTGAGCTCCTCCGTGAGGGGGCTGGCTCCTGACGCGACGAAGTCTTTCAATTACCGTAAGGGAGTACAACGTGAGCACCAACGAACCTGCAGTGTGGCTGACTCAGGAAGCCTACGATCGGCTGAAAGAGGAGCTGACCTTCCTGTCCGGCCCGGGACGTGCTGAGATCGTAGCCCGTATTGAGCAGGCCCGGTCCGAAGGTGATCTAAAGGAGAACGGCGGCTACCACGCCGCACGTGAAGAGCAGGGCAAGGCCGAGGGGCGCATCGTATACCTGACGGATCTGCTGCGCCGCGCGCACGTGGGTGAGGCCCCTGCCGATGATGGCGTGGTGGAACCAGGCATGCTGGTGGTTGCCAAGATTGCTGGCGATGAGACCACTTTCCTCTTCGGTAGCCGCGAAGTAGCCGGAGACTCGGATCTTGAGGTCTACTCCGAGCAGTCCCCTATTGGCAACGCCGTCAATGGCGCGAAGGTCGGCGACAAGCTGAGCTACGTGGCCCCCAACGGCCGCGACATCTCGGTGGAGATTATCTCCGCGAAGCCGTACTCCATGTAATTTTCTAACTTAAACATCAAGTCCCGGTGCCGCATCATGATGCGGCACCGGGACTTGGTGTTTAACCGTTCAAATTTTAGGCCACCGAACCTCCGGCGGAGCTGGTAATGACCGGTTCAAAACCTTCGGCACGCAAATTGTTCAGCACCATTTCCGAATGCGCATGGCCACGAGTTTCCATATCTACGGTGATTGCCACATCGCCCATCGACAGCGCCCCACCGATGCGGGTGTGGTCCAGCCGCGTCACGTTGGCATCGGATTCGGCGATGATACGAGAAATACTGGCCAACGCACCAGGCCGGTCCGGAAGCATCATCCGAATGGTGAGGTAACGGCCGGCCGCGGCCAGACCCCGCTGAATCACCTTGAGCATTAACAGTGGGTCGATATTTCCGCCGGAGAGAATCACCGCGCAGTTCTTCGATTCGATCCCGTGGACTTCCAATAGGTTTTCCATCAGTGCGGCTACACCCACCGCACCGGCCGGTTCCACCACCAACTTATTGCGCTCTAACATCAGTACCAAGGCTTGCGCTAACGCATCTTCGGAAACTGTAACCACGTCATCGACCAAGGTCTTAATGATCTGGAACGGCAACTGACCGGGCAAACCCACCGCAATACCGTCGGCGATGGTGTGCACGGTATCCAAGGGCACCAGAGCATCCGCGGCCAACGACGGCGGGTAGGCGGCAGCGTTCTCGGCTTGAACACCGATCACTTTGATATCCCGACCCAACTGCTCCGCCTTGGCTTTCAGTGCGACCGCCACACCGGCCAGCAACCCGCCGCCACCCACACCCATCAGCACGGTGTCCACTTCGGGTAGCTGTTCGAGCAATTCCAGCCCGATGGTGCCCTGCCCGGCGATGATATCCGGATGGTCGAAAGGGTGCACGAACACCGCACCGGTTTCTTCAGCGTAATGTTGCGCCTCGGCCAGGGCCTCATCCACCGTGTTTCCGTGCAGGATCACTTCGGCCCCATGGTCACGGGTGGCGGTGAGCTTGGGCAGAGCCACACCGACTGGCATATAAATGCGGGCGCGGATCCCCAGCTGCGAGGCCGCCTGAGCCACACCCTGAGCGTGGTTACCGGCCGAGGCAGCAACGACACCACGGGCTCTTTCTTCGGCGCTGAGCTTACTCATGCGCACATAGGCGCCACGAACTTTGAAAGACCCGGCACGTTGGAGGTTTTCACATTTGAGGAACACCTCGGATCCCACCTGCCGCGAAAGCACGCGGGAATGTTCCACCGGAGTGAGCGAAATAATCGGTTCCAGCAGCTCGCGGGCTGCTTCAATATCCGCCAGAGTCACGGGTAGGTGTTCGGTTTTGCTCACGGTTGGTCCTCGTTTGGTTTGGATTCTTCCCCGCTGGCCGGCGGTGTGGAGGCCGTCGGGGCGAAATCTGCGGTGGGTGTTGGTCGGTGAACCGTGGCGGGTGTGCCGCGTGCTGGTTCCCGGAATCGTGGGCCACGGTCTTGTTTGCCGTAGCGTTCAAAAACGAAGGGGTCTTGCTCCCATGCCCGATGGGCCAGGTATTTCACCACGGAGTTCAATACCGCCAGAATCGGTACTGCGAACAGGGCTCCGGCAATGCCTGCAACCATGGTGCCTCCGGCCACCGCCATCACCACGGCCAGTGGGTGCAGGCTGACGGCCTTGCCCATCACCAGCGGTTGCAGAATGTTGGATTCGGCTTGTTGCACTACCAGCACCACGGCCAGCATGATCAGCGCGTTCACCCAGCCGTTGGCAACTAGTGCCAAGAGCACGGCTAGTGCCCCGGTGACCAACGCGCCAAGAATCGGGATGAAGGAGCCAAGGAAGACCAGCACACCCAACGGCAGTGCTAAGGGCACACCGAGGAAAAAAGCTCCGATGCCGATGCCCACGGCATCGATGAATGCGACCAGCACCTGTACGCGAACGTAACGGATCATCGAGTTCCAGCCGCGGGTCGCGGCTCCGTCCATCGCTGGGCGGGCGCGGCGGGGCAGCAAGTTCACCAGGAAGGTGCCGATCCGTCGGCCATCAAGCAGCAAGAAAATGAGGGCGAACAACGCCAGCAGCACCCCGGTCAGGAATTGACCCAGATAGGATCCCCAGCTCAGGGCCTCACCGAGGATATTTGAGGCGTTCGAACGCAACTGCAATAACGTGTCGTTGATGACGCTGGCCACATCGTCGTTGCTCAGCTGTAGCGGGCCGTTGAAGAGCCAGTCCTGCACCTGATAGATGCCAATGACTACTTGGTTCCACAGGGCGCTAAACCCGGCTCCCAGCCGCTGCCCCACCATGGTCAGCCCGCTGACGACCACCGCCAAGAATCCGATGACCGTGATCCCGACGGCTAGGCCGCGCGGAACGTTGAGTTTTCCATGCAGGAGCTCTACCAACGGACCGAGCAGGCCGGTGAGGAGTGCGGCAATCATCAGTGGGATCAGAAGCAGCGAAATCTTGGACAGTAGCCAGATGGCCACACCCACGGCGATGATGATGACTAAGAACCGCCAAGCCCAGGAGGCGGCAATACGCACCGCGTAGGGCAAGTCTTCGCTTTGTTCGAAGGGGACAGGATTCGGTTCGATATCCTCCAGCTGCGCGACAGGCCTCGTCGGCGGGCTAACGCTCAGCCTGCGAACCCACGAAAACCTCCTGCTCTTCATGGCTCTAAGCTACCCTTTCGCTTCCTGTGACGTGTGATCTATGAACCTATTGTGACAAAAAACCGGAAGCGGTATCCAAATTAGATACTGCTTCCGGTTTTGTCGTTCAATATGATTATTACTGTTCCCGCAGGATAGACAGAATGCGCAGGATCTCGACGTACATCCAGATTAGGGTCATCGTCAGACCAAAGGCACCGCGCCAAGCCATAATGGCTGGTGCGCCACGGTTAGACAGATCCTCGATCATGGTGAAGTCCGAGACCAGAGCGTAAGTAGCCAGAAGTACGGCCAGCACGCCGATGATCAGACCCAGCATGCCGCCACCGGCACTGCGCAGACCGAACATGCCGTCGACGGCGCCGGTGAGCATCAATACAAAGTTCAACAGCGAGAAAACGATCATGCCGATCATGGCCACGAAGAACATCTTGTTCAGCTTTGGGGTCATCCGGTACTTGCCCGAACGGTACAGCGCCAGCGTCGTACCAGCCACGGCCAGCGAGGCGACCAGCGCCTGAATGGCCACGCCTTCGTAGAGCGAGTTCAGGAACATCGACAGGCCGCCGAGGAAAGCACCCTGAGCCAAGGCGTATGCAAGGATCAGCGGTGGCGACGGCTGCTTCTTGAAAGCATTCACCAGACCAAGAACCAAACCGACGATCGCGCCTGGCAGCATCAGTGCTGGCATCATCCAACCCAAGGCGGCACCCACGGCAACCAAAGCCAAGGTGACGATGGTCTTGTTAATGGTGTCGCCAATGGTCATGCGGCCGGTGTCTGCACCGGTGGCTGCGGGCTGCTGGTACATGTCTTCCAGCTGGCCAGCGCTCATCTGCGGTGCGTTGTGGAAGCCCACAGGATTCTGGGACTTCTGTGTTCCCCAGGTCTGTGCCTGGTTCTTGGAGTCGAAGATCGGGTTTCCGTTCAAGGTCTATTCCCCTCATAAGGTCAATGTGTAAAGCACATATGCGGTGTGGCCTCAGGTACTTAGTTAAAGCCTACGGTAATTTTGCTCCGAGTGACTCATCAGATGGGATGAGATCCCTCCTCCGGCAGCTTAAAACGACCCAAAACAGCGAATACGAATCAAAATCTCAGAACTTTCACAGCCTGCAGCTAGGGCAGTCATTGCTCCGGCCACATGCGGCAACCCTGTCGGCAATTACTGCTTTCGGATTTCAGACAGCACAATGGCCGCTTAGCAGAACGCGATGTTTTGCTAAGCGGCCATTATTTGGTGCCCCCAGTGGGACTCGAACCCACAAGCCTTTCGGCAGCTGATTTTAAGTCAGCCGTGTATGCCAATTCCACCATGGGGGCTAGCAAGAAAATCCTACGCGATGATTTGCCATTTCAGGAAATCAGGACGGCCGCCGTGACGGATTCTGGACCGGCACTTGGCAGTACCGGTCCAGAAACTGGTCAATCATCGTCTTGCTAGGACTACTTCTTTGGTGCTGCCGATTCCTCGAAGGCCTTACGTGGATTGTCCAGGTTGTTCAGCTGCAATGAGTCGCGCGTGAAGAACCAAGCAACCATCCAGTCGCCCAGCACACGGAACCTACGTTCGAAGGTCGGCATGGCCATCCCGTGGTAGCCGCGGTGCGCCATCCACGCCAACCAGCCCTTAAGCTTGATCGACTTGATGCGCGCCACACCCTTGTTACGGCCGAAACCAGCAACTGCCCCGATGTTCGCGTGCTTGTAGTCCTTGATCCGACCCACCCCGTAACGGCTGGCGAATAGGTTCTTCGCCAGCAGTTTGGCCTGACGCACTGCGTGCTGGGCGTTCGGCACACAGGTGCCATCGGGCAGGCCGCCGGTGACGTCGGGAACTGCCGAGATATCGCCAGCGGCCCAGGCGCCGTCCAGGGCTTCGCCATTTGCGTCCTTGATCCGCAGATCGGTGCGAGTCTCGATGCGGCCGCGCTGTTCGATCTGGAAGTCGGTGGAACGAACCATGGGGTTAGCCATTACGCCGGCGCACCAGATCAGGGTGTCCGATTCAAAGGTTTCAGCTGGGGACTTATCAGCCATGTTGATCAGCTGCAGGGTGCCGCCGGTAGCGTCGGCCAAGGAGGTGTTCAACAGCACCTCGATGCCCCGGCTGCGCAGGTGATCCACAACCCAGAGGGCTTGGTCTTCGGTCACTTCTGGCATGATCCGACCCATAGCTTCAACCAGAACAAAGCGGGCTTCGTCCTCATTGATGCGGTCGTTCAGCGCAATGGCGTGACGTGCCATATCTTCAATTTCGGTAATCGTCTCAATACCGGCAAAGCCGCCACCTACCACGACGAAAGTCAGCGCACGCTTGCGCGCGGCCGGGTCGGTCATGTTCGAGGCGGATTCGATGCGCTCGGCAACTTGGTTGCGCAGCGCGTTGGCTTCTTCAATGGTCTTCAGGCCGATGCCGACCTCGGCCAAGCCTGGAATTGGGAAGGTACGGGTGACCGAACCGGCGCTCATCACCACATCGGTGTATTCCAGCTCGAAGCTCTCACCGTTTACCGGCTCGATCTTCGCGGTCTTCTTCGCATGGTCAATCCCGGTCACTCGGCCGTTGATCAGCTCGGAGTGCTTCAGGTGCTGTCGGTGGGAGACCACGATATGACGTGGTTCAATCTGTCCACCGGCGACTTCGGGCAGGAATGGCAGGTAGGTCATATACGGGTTCGGATCGACCACGGTCACAATGCCACCGTTGGCCTTGACCTTCTTCTGCAGCTTCATGGCAACGTACAGTCCGACGTAGCCACCGCCTACAACGAGGATGCGGGGACGCTTTTGCGCGCTTTCGATGATTGACATATGGCCGATTCTACGCGGAAAATCCAAGTTAGTGAAAACATTCACTAACTTTTTTCCGGGCCTGAGCCGCACATCGATCAGCGATCGGCGTATTTATTGATATCTGGCGGATTGACGCGGAATTTGGGTGGCGAATTTCACCGTTTCAGCCTCGCACAAACAGCTGCCGAGCAGTGTGCAGCCTAGGGATAGTGAACCTACCTCGGGTTACTCGGGCAGGTCGTCGAACAGGTCCCGATCTCCGGTACGCGAAGGAACCTTCAGGTCACTAATGGCAGCTCCGTCGATCTGTTGCGATCGTAGGTACTTGCGCTGGGCTCGGTAAACCTGCCAGCCGCCCACGCAAAGAACTAGAAACAGGACGGACACGCCACCGATGACGACCACCGGTTGCAGTGCCGGGGTACGGTCATCCTGACGGACCGGTTCCGGGGCGGCAACCTGCTTCAGATCGGACTTCTCCATCGAAATCCCCGGGTCTTTCAGGTCATCATCGGTTTGCGAGGTACTACGCCGATGAATCCGAATCCATTCGGTAATGGTTCCCAACGGGTTGGCTTCGGCCAGCGGAACCTGCGCATTCAACGCGGCGTTGGCATCAAGAATGCCATAGCCGTAGAGGTTATCAACCCCGGGATTGCCCGCATCTTTGGCGGTCTGCAAAATCCGGTTAATCACCTGCGGAGCCTTCATCTCAGGGTACTTGGCACGGATCATGGCCGCGACCCCGGAGACAAGTGGGGCCGCACCGGACGTGCCGGACCAGCGTGCATAATCACCGCCGGGCATGCCACCGACCAACGGTTCGGCCGGAGCCGCCACCCCGATGGAAATTCCTTCGGTGGAAGAATCCGTAGAGGCCTTACCTGCTTCATCGACCCCTGCCACGGTGAGCACACCGGGGATGGTGGCCGGAGCACCAACCTGTGTCATCCCACCGGAGCGGTTGCCCGCCGCAGCAACGATGACGACGTCACGCTCTTCGGCGTACTTAAACGCCGCATCCCAGCTCTCTGGCCAGGCTGGAGAGGTGGAACCCAGAGACATGTTGATGACTCGAGCCCCATTGTCCACCGCCCAACGCACTGCTTGGGGGATTTGTTCCTCCACCGGGATACCGGCGGGGTTTTGTCCTCCCATCCAGAGTGAGACCGAGAGTATTTCGGCTTCCGGAGCAACACCTAGTACCCCGTCATTCCCGGATCCCAGCTGTGGGACAGGCTCGTATTGCGGTTCCTCCGGAACGCTCTCGTCCTCCTTTTCGGCCTCTTCTTTGGCCTTCTCCCAAGCGTTCTTAAGCTTCTCGTTTTCGGCCTCGATCCGACGGATCTCCTGACCGTTATTGCCACGTCCGGCCAAGAGCGTCGCCACCAAGGTGCCATGTTCACTGCTGGCACCGATCGGCTTAGCACCACCAGCGGCTCCCGCGCCGGAGACATCGGTCCCTCCAACAATCGCGCCGCGTAAATCCGGGTGCGAGGAATCGATGCCAGTGTCGATGACCGCAACCTTCACACCCTTGCCCTTGCTGCTTTGCTGGGCTTGGTGGATTCCTAGGGAGTCCAGCCAGTACTGCGCGTCGCGGATGCTGTCGGCGCGGGCTGCCGGGGCCAACAGCAGATTGCTTCCCAGCGCCAGGACTACGCTCATCGTCAGGGCCAGCACCAGCAACACGTAGCGTGGGATTCCAGTGATGCTACGTGGAGTCATCTACTCCTCCTCGGACCTAGTTTCAGGGTCGGCGTTGCCATTAGTTGCGCTGCGCGGCGGCCACCGACAACGCAATTCCATCGAGAATATCGTGTTCGGAGACGCGGAGCCTATTCACTTCGCGCTCTGTGACCCTTTCGAGGTAGTGGGTAATGCGTTGGACTATCAGGGCGCCAGCGGCGATCACATCCACGCGTCCGGGGTGCATGAACCCGAGTTGAGCTCGATGTTCGCGGCTCATGGTCGTGATTACCTCGCAGGCCCGACGTAGTTCTTCGAAGCTTAAGGCTGTCCCATGGATGACATCGGACTGGTAACTACTTAGTCCCAGTGCCTGGGCGGCGAGAGTCGTGATCGTTCCGGCCACCCCCACTACATCGCGGAGTTGCCGCAAGTTCAGCAGATCCAGTTGTGCTAATTGACTGTCGATGAAGTCGGCGGCGCGGTGCAGCGTTGCGCTATCGGGTTCTCCGGCGGCAAAGAAACGTTCGGTGATGCGAACGCAACCCATGTCGATGCTCAGGGCCTGACGTGGGGTGTTTCCGGATCCCACCACGAATTCGGTTGAGCCACCACCCAGATCGATGACCAATCGTTCGCTGCCCGATTCCTGTGGAAGAATCCCCGTGGCACCAGCGAAGGATAGTTGGGCTTCTTCCTGCCCACTAATCACTTCCGGACGTACTCCCAGGATCTCGGTGACAGTATCCAAAAACTCTTCGCGGTTGGCCGCGTCCCGCGTGGCCGAGGTGGCTACAAAACGGGTTGCGCTCACCCCGTGTTGCTCGATCAGCTGCGCATACTCGCGCACCGCCGCATAGGTTCGCTCCAGTGCGGCCTGAGCGAACTGACCGGTGGCATCCACTCCCTGTCCGAGCCGAACGATTTGCATCCTGCGTTCCCGATCGACGAGGCGCACCCCGCTACCGGGGTTCTGCACATCGGCGATCAGCAGTCGGATGGAGTTCGTTCCGCAGTCGATCCCGGCAACCGCCACTAGTTTGCAGCCTCTTCGTCAGCCGCCGCGGCCCGCTTCCGAGCGCGTTCGGCTCGTTTTAGTTCCGGATCTATCCGTTCTTGGGTTTTCACATGGCGTGAGCGGTCATTGCTCGGTGCTGCACCGGCAGTGTCCCAGGCTCCGGGGCAAGCGCACTGATCCTTGCTCCACCACTGGCTGATCGCTTCCAACGCTTCATCGCCCAGCGGGTTCACTCCCGGTCCGGCAGCTAGAGAATGCCCGACCAACACGTGCAGACACTTCACTCGGGTCGGCATCCCGCCGGCGGACACCCCGTCGATTTCTGGGACCTCGCCGGTACCCGAACGCTGCCCGATGGCCTGGCGGTTAGCCAAGTAGGATTCGTGCGCTTCACGGTAGGCCGAGGCTAATTCGGCATCGTCGGCCAAACGCTCATTCATCGAGTTCATCTCGCCGGCGGCTTCCAACCGGGAGACCGCCGCGGTAATTACCGGGTGGGTGAGGTAGTAAGTAGTGGGAAACGGAATTCCCGAAGAAAGTCGCGGCGCGGTAGTTGCCACCAACGGGTTGCCGCACACACAGCGGGCACCGATCTCCACCACATCGCGCACCGGACGATTCAACTGGCGCGATAAAGTGTCTAGATCTTGTTCGCTGGGGGTGCGTCCGGTCGCGTCTAGGGCTTCGTGAATACGCTGGTCAGTCATGGTGTACAGGCTCTCCGCTGGGGTCAGGGGTGGAAGTGCGGTCAGTCGGTAGCGGAACGGTGGATCGAGTCCAGAAGGGCATCAACCCAAGGCAGTTCCTGCCGGACCTCATAAGTGCTGGCGTTGGGTTCGATGGCCTCTTCGGCGGCAGGCTGCTCACCGACCACCATATAAACCCGTTCCCCGGGCATCACTAAGTTTATCCGGTCGCGCGCCTGCTGCTTGATGTACAGCGGGTCGTCCCAGCGCGCGATCTCTTCCTTCAGCTGTTGCTGTTCGGTTTCTAACTGCGAGATCGAGGCCCGAAGCTCGTTAATCTCTTGCATCTGATGCCGGTAGTGGTTCACGGTCGGGACTAACATCACAGCGAAGAACGCCAAGACCACCAACAGTGCAGCCACTCGTCCAGAAAAACGATGTGCCGCCACAGGTTTCTGCTCGGGGTGTGCTTCCTTGGCTGCTGTCGGTGCAGCTTCCCCGGGCTTGCGCCGGACCGCGGCGGAGAACTTCACCCGGTCTACCTTGCGGCGCTGTGATTGTTTTTGTTTGGCACGCTCTAGACGTGGCACCCGTTGCCGCTCCGCCTTTTCAGGACCGGCTTTCTTGGCGGGCTGCTGCGCGGTGTTCTTCGCCCGCCGACCGGATGGAGTTTTCGCATCGGTGGCAGGTAAGACGTTCATCGCGTCGGTGGGAAGTTCGGTGGCCGGGGTTGCTGCTGCCGCGGACTGCTCGGCTGGCAGCTTGATGACCTTGGGAGAGCTTTTCTGCGGTTCGGTGTTCGGCAGGTCCTTGCTGGAGTCAGCCGGTGAGTGCTTCGAAGTAGGGCGTCGTGGCATCCGTGGTGGTTTTTGCGCCATGCTCTCCCCTATTCCTCCTCAGGTCTTATTCATTGCTCCGCACCGCCAGCTCGGTGCTTTTAAAAAGACTCAGCCCGACGGTAGTCCCCTACCGTCGAGCTTAATCCTTAGAGCTGAAAATTAGCTGTTGAAACGCGGGAAGGCGCTAGCACCAGCGTAACGAGCTGCATCACCCAAGTCCTCTTCGATGCGTAGCAGCTGGTTGTACTTGGCCACGCGCTCCGAACGAGCCGGGGCGCCGGTCTTGATCTGTCCGGCGTTGGTGGCCACACAAATTTCGGCGATGGTCACATCTTCGGTTTCTCCCGAACGGTGCGAGGTGATGGTGGTGTAACCGGCGCGCTGGGCCATGGTGATGGCGTCCAGAGTTTCGGTGAGCGTACCGATCTGGTTCACCTTCACCAGCAACGAGTTGGCGATGTCCTTTTCAATGCCTTCGGACAGGCGCTCTGGGTTGGTGACGAACAGGTCATCGCCCACCAGCTGCACCTTGTCACCGATGGCATCGGTCAAGGTCTTCCAGCCATCCCAGTCGTTTTCATCCAAAGGGTCCTCAATGGACACCAGTGGGAAGTCGGCAACCAGCTCGGCGTAGTAGTCACTCATGTCCTTAGCGGAGCGTGCCTGTCCTTCGAACTGGTAGCTGCCGTTCTCGAAGAATTCCGAGGAAGCCACGTCCAGCGCCAGGGCGATGTCTTCGCCCGGGGTGTAGCCGGCACGCTTAATGGCTTCGGTAATCAGTTCCAGGGCTGCACGGTTGCTTGGCAGGTTTGGAGCGAAACCGCCCTCATCGCCCAAGCCGGTAGACAAGCCCTTTTCCTGCAGCACGGCCTTGAGGTTGTGGTAGACCTCAACTCCCCAACGCAGCGCCTCGGAGAAGGTCTCGGCACCGATCGGGGCGATCATGAATTCCTGAATGTCCACATCGGAGTCGGCGTGCGACCCACCGTTGAGGATGTTCATCAGCGGCACTGGCAGTACGTGAGCGTTCGGACCGCCCAGGTACTTGAACAGTGGCAGGTTGGCACTGGTTGCGGCGGCAACGGCGACAGCTAGGGAGACACCCAGGATCGCATTGGCGCCCAGCTTGGACTTGTTGGAGGTCCCGTCTAGGTCCAGCATGGCCTGGTCGATGGCACGCTGATCGGTGGCATCCATGCCTTCGAGCTCGTCGGCGATTTCCTCAATTACCGCTTCAACGGCGCCCAGCACACCCTTGCCCAGGTAACGCTTCTTGTCCCCGTCGCGACGCTCGGCCGCTTCGAATGCACCGGTAGATGCGCCCGAGGGGACTGCGGCGCGGCCATGCGAGCCATCGGTGAGCAGTACTTCAACCTCGACGGTCGGGTTACCGCGCGAGTCTAGAATTTCGCGCGCGTGGATGGCGTCAATCAATGCCATGAGTAAGGACTCCTTGTATAAAGGGGTGGTCTAGGGGCAAGTCGATCCAGCGGTCTAGATCGACCGTTGGCACCATTGCCTGCCTCCTAGCCTAGCGCTTAGTAGGTGTTTCGGGCGACGTTGTTTCATCGAGGGATCCCACCGGATCGGTCAGCAAGGCATCGCGCAGCACCGACTCGGCATCCAAACCCAACTCGGAGGCGCGTGTGGTCACCGCCAAGAGCATTCGAGCGAGCGAGGCTTCGTCGGTGATCTGTTCGAGCTCTGGGGTCGGCATCCAGGCGATGATTTCGGCGGATTCTGCGCTTCGGCGCCTGCGCGAAAGCAGTTTTTGTGACAGGCTCAGGGCCGGTAGCCCGGCCGGCAGTCCGGCTCGCGGGCGCTGATCTTGCCGCTCTTCGGCCTTCGCAGCATCCCAAATTCGGATAATTTCTGCAATATCTTGCGTTACGTTCTCCCGCAGCTGCCCCTGCGCATCAAAAATATGGCGGTTGCGGCGCAACATTTTTTCGCTCAATCCGCGCACCAC
The DNA here is from genome assembly GCF_050753455.1 of Glutamicibacter uratoxydans. Taxonomy (GTDB): domain Bacteria; phylum Actinomycetota; class Actinomycetes; order Actinomycetales; family Micrococcaceae; genus Glutamicibacter; species Glutamicibacter uratoxydans_A. The sequence goes on along the minus strand of NZ_CP192736.1, from coordinate 748,667 downwards.
ATCCGCATAATCGAAGGCACCTGTTTCTTCAGCGATCCGGGCATGCAAGAGGATCTGCAAGAGCAGGTCACCGAGTTCCTCCGCCAGCGCCTGCGCATCACCGTGGGCGATCGCGTCGATTACCTCGTAGCTTTCCTCCACTAAATAATGGCGCAGTGATGCGTGGTCCAAAGCTCGGGTCCAGGCGCAGTGCGTGCGCAAGTTATCGATGATCTCTAGCAGTCGTTGGGTTTCGTGTGGCGCGGTGCTCATAGCTTTATGCTATCGGCTCACCACTGCTTGTCCGACACATCCTGTTTCTGCCGCGCAATTGACCTAGGCTGGCAGGTAGGAGCCATGGTGAGCGCCACAGATTCCAGGGGTCCACCATCCGTTTTCTTGGCTCCCCTATCCCATCTGGAAAGGATCACGATGACCGAGCAGAACACCATTTCCCGCCCCGAGGTTTTGCAGCAGCTGCCCGCAAAGCTGTTCATCGATGGGCAGTGGCGTGAGGGCACGAGCAGTTCCACGTTGGTCAGCCGCAACCCGTTCAACGATGACACACTCGCGCAAATCCGTCAGGCCTCCGCCGAAGATGTGGATGCGGCCTACGCTGCGGCACGCGCCGCACAGCCCGGCTGGGCTGCCCTGTCCCCCGCCAAACGCGCGGAGGTGCTTAACGCTGCGGCCGATTACCTACAGGCCAATTACCAGCAGTATCTGCAACTGTTGGTGGCCGAATCGGGATCCAGCCAGCTCAAGAGCAACATCGAACTGGGTGGCACCATTGCCGCGATCCGGGAAGCCGCGACTTTCCCTACCCGTGTCCATGGAAAGATTCTGCCGTCCAACACTCCGGGCAAGGAAAACCGGGTGTACCGCGAACCGGTGGGCGTGGTGTCGGTGATCAGCCCCTGGAACTTCCCGCTACTACTCTCGGCACGTTCGGTGGCTCCGGCATTAGCTCTGGGCAATGCCGTGGTGCTCAAGCCAGCCAGCGATACCCCGTTGACCGGTGCGCTCATGCTGGCTAAGGCCTTTGAAGCGGCCGATGCCCCAGCCGGGGTGCTCAACGCGGTCATCGGTTCGGGTTCCGAAATTGGGGATCATTTTGTCGCGCACCCCACCCCATCGTTGGTTTCTTTCACCGGATCCACGCAGGTCGGTCGACGGGTCGGCGAAATCGCTATTTCCGGGGATCATATGAAGCGAGTCTCGCTCGAGCTCGGTGGCAACGCCCCGTTCGTGGTACTTGCCGATGCAGATCTGGACGAAGCGGTCAAAGCCGCCGCCTTAGGTAAGTTCCTGCATCAGGGGCAGATTTGTATGGCGATCAACCGAATTATTGTTGAGGCCCCGGTATATGAGGAGTTTGTCGAAAAGTTCGCCGCGCAGGTGCAGCAGTTGAAATTTGGGGATGCCGCGGACCCGGCCAACCTCATCGGGCCGATCATTAATGATGCCCAGCTGTCCTCCATCACCGGGAAAATCGACCGGGCACGTTCCGAAGGCGCCCGCGAAGTGGTGGCGGGTGATCCGGTTGGACGGGTAGTTCCACCACATATCTTCGCCGATGTCACTCCACAGATGGAATTGTTCCGCGAAGAGATCTTCGGTCCGGTAGTCGGAATCACTCGGGCCAACGACGAGGCACACGCTCTGGAATTGGCTAACGACACCGAATACGGTCTGTCGTCGGCGGTGTTCACACAGGATCTGGAGAAGGGTGTGCGCTTTGCCCGCGGTATCAAGGCCGGCATGACCCACATCAACGACATCACGGTTAACGACGAACCACACGTTATGTTCGGTGGCGAGAAGAACTCGGGGCTGGGCCGGTTTAACGGCGAATGGGCCATCGAGGAGTTCACCACCGATCACTGGGTCGGGGTACAACACACGAAAAAACAATACCCGTTCTAAAACCCCGCGCCGGTCTGCGATAGTCCGACGCAGCTAGCACGCAACAGGCCGGTCAGCACCCCCGCAGAGGAGGTGGTGACCGGCCTGTTGTGTTGGCGGTTACGCGTTGACCTGCGACCGTTCAGTGACGCTGATTAGTCTTCATCGTCCTGGTCATAGTCCAGATCATCAAAGTCCACGTCGTCCTCATCCATCAGGTCGGCGTAGGAATCGTTGATGTACTCAACCAGCATCTCGCGCACTTCTAGGGGAACGAAAGCGGCCTCGGCGGCATTCAGGGTCAGATCCAGCAGATCTTCCAGATCGTAGTCAAATGCCTCAACGAGTAACTCGTATTCATCGGACAGGGTGGTGCCACTCATTAGCCGGTTATCCGGGGAAATGGTGACATTAAATCCGGTCTGCACCAGCAGATCGATCGGGTGCGATTCAATACCCTCACCGAAGCCAGCGGTGGCACCGGTCTGCAGGTTCGAGGATGGGCAGATTTCCAGCGGGATACCGCGTTCGCGTACCCAGTTAGCCACGGTGCCCAGAGATACCAAACCGGTATTCTCATCGACCTGCTCACCCTCATCGTCCAAACCACCAAAGTCGATGGTGATGTCTTCGGCGATGCGTACGCCGTGCCCCAGACGCTGGGCGCGGCCGATCAGGATCGCTTCTTTAATCGAGTCGATGCCCGCGGCTTCCCCAGCGTGCACGGTGGTGGGGAAGAAATTCTCTGCCAGCAAGTCGAAGGCCTCGCGCATCCGCGAAGGTGGGAAGCCATCCTCGGCGCCAGCAATATCGAAGCCGACCACCCCGTTGCCCCGGTGACGCAACGCCAATTCGGCGATTTCCTTGCCGCGGTCGGCGTGACGCATCGCGGTGATGAGCTGGCCAACCTGAATCAGGTGACCTTCCTCGGTCAAGCGTTCGGTAGCTTCGTCCAGACCGTCCTGCACCGCTTCAACGGCCTCATCGAGGCTCAGCCCCTTGCGCAGGTGCTGCTCCGGTGCCCAACGCACTTCACCGTAGATGACCCCGTCGGCCACCAGATCCTCAACAAATTCGCTGGCCACTCGCTTGAGGCCCTCACGGGTCTGCATCACGGCGATAGTGTGGTCAAAGGTTTCTAGGTAGCGCGGCAGCGACCCGGAGTCGGCACTGTCACGGAACCATTCGCCCAAAGACTCGGCGTCGCTAGCTGGCAGCTCATGGCCGATTTCGGCGGCTAGTTCGATGATGGTCTGTGGACGTAGTCCACCATCGAGGTGATCGTGGAGGGAAATTTTAGGTAGATCGCGGAAGTCGAATTCGGGATCATAGGCAAGATGAATCAGTTCTTCAGTCACAGTGTTGAGCCTAGTCTTAAAACCGGCTGACAGGTAGCCACCACGGCTGAAGTTCTGGCCACAACTTCTTGAACGTTTACCGATACCGGAGGTTAAGTCTGTTTAGGATTCCTCGGCGGCACGGTTTCCAGTACTTTTCCCGGCTCCTCACCACGTTCGGCGGCTAGTTGGCGAAGCTTGCGCCGGTGAACTGCTTCCAGAACTCGGCTGACGACTCGATCAATAATGACCCCGAGCACCACGGCGATCACCACCGAAACCAGCACCCCAATGAGTTTGTTATCGGCCAACCAATTTCCGGCCAGAGCGCCGATCCCCACCGAATAGGCTCCCCAGGTGATGCACCCGATCACGTCGAAGAAGGTAAACCGCTGGTAGGAGTATCCGGTAGCCCCGGCGGTCATATTCACCGCCACGCGGCCCAACGGGATGTACCGGGCTGTAAAAATCAATAGCGCCCCGGAGGTTTCAAGTTTGCGCGAGGAAAAGTCGAGGATCCGTTTGGCCCTGCCGCGGCGCATCCACGCATACTGTCGATAGCCGATACCACGGCCGATCCGGAAGGTGATTTGGTCGCCGATAATGGCTCCGGAGACGCCGATGACGAAAATCAGGAAGAGGTTCGGGTTTCCACTACTCACACCGACGGCGGCGAGCGAAACGAGGAAGGTTTCCGAAGGGACAACGGGAAAAATACCGTCAATCAGGCAAAATGCGAATAGCAACGGCAAAATCCACCATGCGGTTGCGGCCTGAATGATCGCCTCGTTAACCAATTCCATAAGTGCGCACGTCGCTTCCTTACTTCACGCGGAGCTTGAACTTCCACGCTCTTACTCCATTGTCGCTCAGCTAAGCAGTTCTAAACACCCTCGTCGGTGGTGTTTTGCGACGCAGAGCCTCAGACCAGCGGATGAGTTACTCGGTTCAACGAGCGAATCTGGAAATTAGTTCCGGCGCACACCGGGGATGTACGTGAGGCTTAAAAGCCAACGGACCACCGTTGCCTGAGGGCAGTGGTGGTCCGTTGGACGACGGATAATCGGGCGGAACTTACTGGGCCGAGATCCGCTCAAAGATTAACCGGGTGTCTGCTCGATCCACTTCGGCACCGAGTAGCAGTGATTTTTCGACCAGTGCTGCGGCACGCTCGATCTTTTCCGGGGTATCGGTCAGCAGAGTCGCGATCGGTTGTCCACGACGCACCAGAGCACCGGGTTTAACGTGTAGTTTCACGCCGGCAGCCGCCTGCACGGCGTCTTCCTTGCGGGCCCGGCCGGCACCCAAAGTCCAGGCTGCGACGCCAATATCCATGGCGTCTAGCTTCAGGACACTACCGTCGGCCGGAGCGTACACGGTATGTGATTCCTTAGCCACTGGGAGCGCCGCATCCGGATCGCCACCCTGAGCGCTGATCATCGCACGCCATTTATCCATGGCACGCCCGTCCTGCAGGGCGGCACGCACATCAACGTCCTTCACCCCGGTGCCGGCCAGCATTTCCTCGGCTAGCGCGACCGTCAGCTCCACCACGTCCTGTGGTCCACCACCGGCCAAGACCTGAACGGACTCTTCCACTTCAATAGCATTACCCGCGGTCAGCCCCAGCGGGGTGTCCATATTGGTCAGCAACGCTACGGTGTTCACCGCGGCATCGGTGCCTAGGTTCACCATGGTTTCAGCCAGCTCACGAGCCTGGGCCTGCTGCTTCATGAACGCGCCGGAACCGACCTTCACATCCAGCACGAGACTCCCGGTGCCTTCGGCGATCTTCTTGCTCATAATCGAGGAGGCGATCAGCGGGATAGCTTCCACGGTGGCAGTGACATCGCGTAGCGCGTAGAGCTTCTTATCTGCCGGGGCCAGCCCGCTACCGGCAGCACAAATCACCGCACCCACTTCAGACAGTTGGGCGAACATGTCCTCGTTACTGAGGTTGGCACGCCAGCCCGGGATCGCTTCGAGCTTATCCAAGGTGCCCCCGGTGTGTCCCAACCCGCGGCCCGACAGCTGCGGCACGGCGACTCCGAACACCGCAACCAAGGGAGCTAACGGGAGGGTAATCTTATCCCCCACCCCACCGGTGGAATGTTTATCGGTGGTGGCTAGGCGACGCCCGCTCGGATCGGCAAGCGTGGAAAAATCCATGCGTTCGCCGGAGTTAATCATCGCGGTAGTCCAACGGGAAATTTCGGAACGGTTCATCCCATTGAGGAAAATCGCCATGTTCAGGGCCGCCATCTGCTCTTCAGCGATGACCCCGCGGGTGTAGGCGTCAATGGTCCAGTCGATCATCTCGCCGCTGAGTTCCCCGCCATCGCGTTTGGTGCGGATAACCTGGACTGCATCAAATGCTTCGATTGCCATGAAGTGGTCTTTCTTTGCTTAGAGGCTGAGGTTGTGTGGGCCGAATGCGTCAGGGAGCAAGGTTTCGATGCCGACGATGCCATTGGCGGTCTTGATCTGCAGGTTCTGCCCACGGTGTTCATAGAGCAACTGACGGCAGCGCCCACAGGGGGTAATGAGCTGCTCGGTGTCGTTTTCGAGGCGGCCGAAGCATAGGAAATGGCTTAGCGTGCCCCCGCCGGTGGCGAAGAGCTCGCCGACCATCGAACATTCGGCACACAGCGTCACCCCGTAGGCCGCATTCTCAATGTTGCATCCCGAAACAATCCGCCCGTCGCTGGTCAGTGCGGCCGCACCGACGCTGAAGCGCGAATAGGGTACGTAGGCGTTGGACAGGGCGGCGCGGGCCGCGGCTTCCAGCCGCGGCCAGGGTTGGGCATCGCTCATCGTCGTCATTCCTTGTGGTACGGTTCGCCGACCGCCGCCGGTCCCCGCGAACGACCCACCAGACCAGCCACCGCGAAGATGGTGACCAGGTACGGCATCATCGCCATGAACTGGCTCGGTACCGGGGTACCAATGATGGTCAAGGTGACCTGCAAGTTATCGGCAAAACCGAAAAGCAGTGCGGCCATGAAGGCACCGATCGGGTTCCAGCGTCCGAAGATCACCGCGGCCAGCGCGATAAATCCACGACCACCGGAGATTTCCTTGGTGAAGGAGTCGATCGCCACCAGGGTGAAGAAAGACCCACCTACACCGGCCACGATGCCGCCGAGGGTAACATTCCAGAAGCGCATGACGTTGACCTTGATGCCGAGCGTATCGGCGGCCTTTGGGTGTTCACCCACGGCACGCACGCGCAGTCCCCAGCGGGTCTTGTACAGCCCGAACCAGACGAGGAATACCGCAATATACATCAGGTAACCGACCACCGACTGCTTGAACAGGATCGGGCCGATCACCGGAATCGCGCTCAAACCGGGGATTTCGATAATTGGCAAGCGCCCCGGGGAGTTGAACAGTTCCGGGTCGCGCTGCATCACGGTGGTGAACAGGAACCCAGTGACCCCGGAAACCAGCACGTTCAGCACCACGCCGACGATGATCTGGTTGACCAGGTACTTGATCGAGAAGACTGCCAAGACCAGCGAGACCAGTGCACCGGCTACACCGGCGGCGATCAGCCCGGCGAAGACATTACCGGTGGTGGAGGCCACGATGGCGGCGGTAAATGCGCCGGCTAGCAGCTGACCTTCAATGGCGATGTTGACCACGCCGGAACGTTCACACAGCACCCCGGAGAGCGAACCGAAAACCAGTGGCACCGCCAAAACCACGGCACCGGCCAGGAGTGCGGCTAACGAAATGCTAGTCACGGTGGCCCCGGAGACCACCCAAATCAAGAAGGAGAGCACAAAGAGGATCGCAAAGATGATCACGATCCAACGCTGTGTCACCAACCCCTTAGAACGACGGAACCAAGAATAACCGGCGGCGGCAACCAGCAGCACGCCGATCACCAGGTTGCTGGTCTTGCCCGGGAATACTAAGGCGGGCAGTTCGAAGGCATCGCCCGCGGTGGACAGCAAGAATCGCGCCGATTCGTTACTGCCCATGAAGCCGAAGGCCACCAGCACGATCACAGCGATGACGCTGAGGAAAATGGGGGTTTTTATCGGAACTGAGGACCGGGTCGGGAGCACCGAGGCCGGAAGCGTTGCAGCAGTCATCAGACACCAGCCTTCGTGGTTTCAGCGCGTACGGCGCGCTTCTTTTTGCTCTTATTCAGACCAAAGATGGCCTTGACCAGTGGTGGAGCGGCAATGAACAGGACGATCAGCGACTGCACCACCAAGACGATATCAATCGGGGTTCCGGTGGAGATCTGCATATTGACCGCACCGGCGCGGAAAGCACCGAAGAGCAGACCCGCGAAGAAGGTTCCCCACGGGGTGGAGCGTCCCAGTAGCGCCACGGTAATCGCGTCGAAGCCCAAGGATCCGGCGATTCCCGCGGTCAACACCTTTTCGGTGCCCGCCACCTGCGCCACACCGGCGGCACCGGCTAATGCGCCGGCAAGAGCCATTGCTAGGATCGTGGCGCGAGCCACGTTCACTCCGGCGGTCTGTGCGGCTGCCGGGTTATGCCCCACTGCACGCAGTTCAAAACCGAGCGTCGAACGCTTGAGCAACCAGGCCACGAAAACCGTGAGCAAGATGGCCATCAGGAAGCCTAGGTGCAAACGCGAATCTGGCAGCGAGGGAAAAACCGCCGAGGAGTCAAGCACCGGAGAGATCGGATTGGTTCCCCCCGGGCGACGGAAGGCCTCGGTGTTCATCAAGAAATCCAACAGGTACAGGGCCACGTAGTTAAACATGATCGTCAGGATCACTTCGTGGGCGCCGGTGCGGGCCTTGAGCACGCCAACCAGACCACCCCAGATCGCGCCACCCAGCAACCCGAAGATGATCACCAGCAGCAGATGCAGTACGATCGGCAGGTTCCAAGTGAAACCAACATAGCCTGCCATCGTGGCGCCGATGATGATTTGTCCCTGCGCACCGATGTTGAACAGACCCGCCCGGAAAGCCAGGGCCACACCCAGACCAGCACAGATCAGCGGGGTGGAGACGGTCAGAGTTTCTAAGAAGGGTGCAAAGCCTTGCGAAGAGTTATAGATCGACCCGTTGAACAGCGCCACATAAGACTGGGTTCCAGCGTTCCAGAGGGCGCTGAAGAAATCTGTCGGACGGGCAAAAAGGTATCCGGCGGTGGCGATCACTCGCTCGTCGGTTGCGGCAATCAGCAGTCCACCGACTACTAGCGCCACGATCACGCCCAGCAGCGAGACTAGCCCGGGACCTTGGGTGATCTTTCGGAACAAGTCATTTGTTCCCTGGGGCACATTCACGTTTTGCTCGCTCACTGGCCCTCTCCTTCCGAATCCTGTTGCGCCATAGCTTCTTCGGCCGAAACCCCAGCCATCATCAGCCCTAGTACCTCGCGGGAGGTGTTTGCTGGCACGATGCCGTTAATCCGGCCCTTGTAAAGCACGGCAATTCGATCGGCCAGTTCCAGCACTTCGTCTAGTTCCGTGGACACAATCATCACTGGTGTCCGGGCATCACGTTCGGAAACAATCCGGCGATGCAAGAATTCGATCGATCCAACATCCACGCCACGCGTGGGCTGTGAGGCGATGAACAACTTCAACGGACGGGAGAGCTCGCGAGCCATCACGACCTTCTGCTGGTTGCCACCGGACAGACTGGAAGCCGGATTTAGCGGGTTATCGGTACGCACGTCGAAGTCTTCAATCTGCTTCGCTGCATTGCGTTTGATTTCGCTCAGGTTCATCGACAAGCCCTTGGCAAAAGGTGCCCGGTCGTAGAGGTCCAGCACCAGATTTTCTTCGATCGAGAACTCGGAGACCAGCCCGTGCACCGAGCGGTCCTCGGGAACAAAACCGACCCCGGCACGCAGTATCTGTTTTACGCTACGGCCGATGAGTTCCTGCCCCTGCAGTTTCACCGAACCGGAGCTAGCCGCCTGGGTTCCCAAGATCGCTTCGGTCAGTTCGGTCTGCCCATTGCCCTGCACACCGGCCACCGCGAGGATTTCGCCTTCGTGGATGTCGAAGGAGACCGCGTCCAAGACCGTAGTGCCGGCCTCGTTGACCACCGTCAAATCGCGCACTTGGAAGGTCGCCGTACCGGGTTCGGCGGCTTCTTTCTGCAACGACAGCTGCACCGAACGGCCCACCATCAGGTTAGCCAGCTCGGTCGTGTCGGTGCTTGGGTCGACGCTACCGACCACTTCACCACGACGAATCACGGTAATCACGTCCGAAACGGCCTTCACCTCGCGCAGCTTGTGCGAGATGAACACGATGGAAGTGCCGTTGGTCTTGAGCTGACGCATAATGTCGAGCAACTCATCGGTTTCCTGTGGGGTGAGCACGGCGGTGGGCTCATCGAGAATCAGCACCTTGGCTTCACGCACCAACGCCTTAATAATTTCCACACGCTGTTGCACACCCACCGGAAGGTCCTCCACGAGCGCGTCGGGATCCACGTGGAATCCGTAGCGGTCAGAAATCTCACGGATTTTGGCACGGGTGACCTCTAAGTCAAGCACGCCGCCGGCCTTCGTGGCTTCAGAACCCAGCGCCACGTTCTCGGCCACGGTGAATACCGGGATCAACATGAAGTGCTGGTGCACCATGCCGATGCCAGCGGCCATCGCATCTCCGGGGCCGGAGAATTCCACCGGCCGATCATCAATGACGATTTCGCCCTCGGTGGGTTGGTAGAGCCCGTAGAGCACATTCATCAGAGTGGACTTGCCGGCGCCGTTTTCTCCGAGCAGACAGTGAATCTGCGCGTCGTCGACGAGTAGGTCTATGCCCTTGTTGGCGTAGAAGGAACCGAAGGCCTTGGAAATTCCCCGCAGTTCGAGTTTCACGATCCCACCATCTTTGGTTGTTCGGATTCTAGGATTTGGCGTTCAGGGGTAACTGTTGGTCAGCACCTAGAACACAGGCATGGAGCGCACCAGCCGCACACCGCTCGGGCGGTGAGCGGTGGCACGCTCCATGATTGATCTAAGGATCGATGACCCTTACTTCGGGCTAGCGGAGGATTCGATGACTAGGTCGCCGGAGATGATTGCCTGCTTCAGGGCTTCCACCTCAGCCTTGGTCTCATCGCTGACCTCGGAGTCGAAGTTGTGGAACGGTGCGATGGTGACACCGCCGTTCTCCAAGGTGCCAATGTATGGGCTCGAGTCGAAGTTTTCCTCGACGTCACCGGCGATGACTTCTTCCACCGCGGTATCCATGGTCTTGATCACCGAGGTGAGCATGACATCTTTGTAGTCCGGTGCGGTTTCAAAACCATCGGAGTCTACCCAAACCAGTTTGGCGCTCTTACCAGCGGCGTTCTCTTCGACGACGGCTGCGCCGGCGCCCTTACCAACCGGACCAGCAACCGGCATGATCACGTCGGCACCCTGGCTGATAAAGGTCTTGGTGACTTGCTTGCCCTTATCCTGCTTTTCGAAGTCACCGGTGAAGGTTCCGTCTTGCTTATCCTTGTCCCAGCCCAGCAGCTTGACGTCGGCACCCTTATCCTCGTTGTACTTCGCCACGCCATCGGCAAAGCCGTCCATGAAGATCGTCACGGTTGGCAGCTTGATACCACCGAAGGTTGCTACGGTGCCGGTCTCAGAAGTTGCGGCAGCGACATAGCCAGCCAAGAAGGCAGCCTGAGCCGTGTCGTAGATAATCGGTTTGACGTTCTCGATCTGCTCATCGTACTGGAAGTCAACGATCGCGAAGTTCTTATCCGGGTTGGCTTCCGCGGCTTCCTTCGTTGCATCCCCGAGCAGGAAGCCGATGGTTACGGTCAGATCGCAGCCGGCGTTCATCATGCCTTGGAGGTTAGTGGCAAAGTCTGCATTGGACTTCGACTCGGCCTCGGCGATGCTGATGCCTAGGTCGGTTTCGGCAGCCTTCAGACCGCGGTACGAGGATTCGTTGAAGGACTGGTCATCGAAACCACCGGAGTCCGAGACGATGCAGCCCGTGTAGTCGGCGTTGTCGGCGTTGGTGGTGCCTTCTTCCGGTGCCTGGCCACAAGCGGAAAGAGCAATAGCGGAAATGCCGAGCATGGCCGCAGCCACACCGGTCTTGCGCGAGACGAAGCGCATGTAAACCTCCATAGAGCGTTACGAGTAAGCCGGGAAGCCAAGCAACTGTAACCCAGCGAAAATAACTTTGCTCTTACGCTGCGCCAGTGCTAACGATCCCATCGTTTCCATAGCCTATATGAGATCACGCACAGGCACAGCGGCTAAAGGTTACAAACTGGTAACTTCAAACCTCTTTACGGCAAGCGCTTAACCTCAAAGGCCAAGTCAGATGATGTTATCGAATTTATGGAAGGAAAGTGAAAATTTTTTTGTTCGACGGAGCCCGCGAAGTCACTAGTCAAGCTCGGCTATGGCACGCAAACAAGAGCCCGCCATCACGGCTACACCCACCGCGATGCACGCCTCGTCAGGAATATAGTCCCCCCGGTGCAGATCGTAGGTTTCGCCACCCACGGTGCGCGTTCCCAAACGCAGCATTGCCCCGGGCACCTTTTCAGTCATCCAGGCGAAGTCCTCCCCACCCATAGACTGCGGAGTTAGTTCAATATTCTCCGGACCAATTTCAAAACGTGCGGCACTTTCGATTATCCCGGTTTCTGCAGCGGTATTTACTACCGGAGGCACCCCGCGGGTGTGCTGCAACTTGATATCCACCCCATACGGGGCAGCAACCTGTCGTACCGTCTCATCGAGCATTTCACCGGCCGCATGCCAAGCCTCACCGTCCAAGCAACGCATGGTTCCGGCTAAATAACCGGTGGCAGGAATGGCGTTGGGGGCACTACCGGCGTGAATCTGCCCCCACACCACCGAAACTGCTGAGCGCACATCAATTCGTCGTCCCAGCACCGCGGGCACCTGAGTGGCGATCTGACTCATCGCAAAAACCACGTCTTCGGTCAAATGCGGCCTCGAGGTGTGCCCACCACGCCCGTTGACCTCAATGCGAATGGTGTCGCTCGCCGAGGTGATCGCCCCGATGCGGGTTCCGATGGTGCCCACGTCAATGCGTGGGTCACAGTGCAACGCCAGAATTCGAGGCACCTCATCTAAGATGCCTTGGGTAATCACCGACAATGCCCCGCCAGGCATTTTTTCCTCAGCGGGTTGGAAAATCACCCGGACCCGAGCACCCAGCAAGCCCTCATCATCCAATTTTTTCAGCGTCATAGCCACGCCGAGCATCACGGTGGTGTGAATATCATGACCACAGGCGTGAGCCACCCCGTCGTTGATCGAGGCATAGTCCAGTCCGGTCTCTTCTAGTACCGGCAAGGCATCGATATCGGCACGCAACCCGATGGCGAGCGGCCCACGACCCACATCGACCCACACCCCGGTATCTTCCATCGCCACTGGGTTCAGGTCTGCGGCACGCAGCTGGGCCAGAATCACTTCGGTAGTGCGGTATTCGGCGAAAGAAAGTTCGGGATTGCGGTGCAGATCGCGCCGGAATTGAATCAGCTGGGGTTCTAAGTGCTGGACCCAGGGTTGGACCGAGGGGATGGTAGCTTTCCGATACTTCACTGTCCGCATCCTTTGAAGATACGCGCCGCGAGCCGTACTTTGATAGTTGTTGCGTAACGAATCGCCCATTTCATGCAATACAAAGCACTCTGCCGGCGCGTTCGGTAACCGGGCGAGAACGGATTGCTCCGCCGACTTGCACCTGCCTACGATGAGCCCATGCGATCCGTTTCCCGCGCCACCGGCGCTTTGCTGGCAGCCAGCCTGACCGCCATGACCCTCAGCGCCTGCAGCGAACGGATCCCCGACCCGCAACCGGCCGCCCAAGCGCTCACCCAGGCACTAGAAAGTGCCGATTTTTCGGCCGTCCCCCTCACCGCGGATTCAGACATCGCACCGGCCGAGATCTTGGCACAGGCCTTTGAACCGGTGCAGCACATCACCCGCGTACACCAGCTGGAGTCGGTCACTATGGCTGAGTCCACCGATGCGGAACCGCTTACCGCGCAGGCGGTGATCCGTACCATCTGGGACATCGACCAGACCGAAAATGATCTAAGCTACGACACCACCGCAGTCTTCGAATACGATCCAGAAGCCACCGACTGGAAGCTCCGGTTCACCCCGCAGATTCTGGCGCCCGAATTGCAAGAAGGCGACACCCTGCGTGCGCGCTATCTGCCGGCCGATCGGGGACGGATCCTCGGTGCCGCGGATCAAGTGTTGGTCAGTGATCGTCCGGTGGTGCGGGTGGGTCTGGACAAATCCCATCTGCAACCGGAGCAGTGGGAGCAATCCGCGCGCGAGCTTGCCGAACTGGTAGAAATCGATGAAACCGCCTACACCCAGCGTGTGGCAGCCTCGGGGGAACGTGCTTGGGTGCAGGCCATCGTACTTCGCGACGATGCCCAACGTGAGATCAGTACCGAGCAGATCACCCAAATCCCGGGAGCCGGGGTGCAGCAGGATACACTCCCCCTCGCTCCCACCCGCACCTTCGCCCGCGCGCTGCTCGGCAGCGTCGGCCCAGCCACCGCCGAAATTGTGGAAAATTCCGCCGGCCGAATCCAACCCGATCAACAGGTGGGGCTCGCTGGCCTGCAGGCCAGCTACAACGACACCCTCGGCGGGACCCCGGGAACCACCATCACACGCCATTCAGCCAGCGGGGAGCCGCAAAATCAGCTCTTTACCTCCCCCGCCATCCCCGGCAGCGATGTCCGATTAACCTTGGATCCGCAGCTCCAACAACTGGCCGAATCGGTGCTGGCCGACAGCGCCAGCGTCTCGGCACTGGTGGCGATTCGCCCCTCCGATGCGGCGGTATTGGCCGTGGCTTCAGGCCCCGAAGACAACACCTACAACACCGCTCTGCTAGGTCAGTACGCTCCGGGCTCCACTTTCAAGGTGGCCTCCGCGCTAGCGATGCTGCGCGCCGGCGCCACCCCGGAAACACTGGTGGATTGCCCGGCCACCACGACCGTGGATGGCAAGTCCTTCAAAAATTACGACGGCTACCCCAGCGCATCACTCGGTGAAATCACGCTCAGCGAAGCACTCGCTCAGTCCTGCAACACGGTTTTCGTATCCGCCGGGGCTCAGCTCGGGGCCGAACAACTCGCGCAGGCTGCTGCCGCCCTAGGCTTAGGGCAGGCAGATCATAGCGGAGCCGGAGCCTTCACCGGTGAGGTGCCAAGTTCCTCAGAGGGTACCGAATTGGCGGCCAATATGATCGGCCAAGGTGTGGTGCAGTCCTCGGTTTTTGCCATGGCCACCGTCGCCGCCTCGATCGCGGCAGAACGCACGATTTCCCCGCAATTGGTCCTCGATCCGTCGGCGGAGGAGGCGGCTAACACCCCGACGCCCAGCGCCACCGGGGATTTGACCGCCGCGGAAGCCCAAGCGTTGGGGATCATGATGCGTCAAGCGGTGGAGCAGGGCACGCTGGAAATCCTGCAGGATCTGCCTGGCGGCGAGGTGCGGGGGAAGAGCGGAACCGCCGAATACGATGCGGAACGTAACGCCCATGCCTGGACCATCGCCATTCAGGATGATTTGGCAGTTGCGGCCTTTGTGGAAGATGGTAGCGGCGGGGCCCAAACAGCCGGGCCGCTGGTGCACGAATTTCTCAGCGAGCTACCGCGCTAAGCAAAGCTACGGGACACAGCGGATAAAACACTGCTGGCCCGCATTCAGTGCGGGCCAGCAGTGTTTGGAGTGCACCAAGTTCTACAGAACTTCGGTTTCGCCGTCTCGTTTCAGCATCTCAACCGCGGTTTTCACCTGTTGCGCATGTTCCTTGGTGGTCACCAGCAGCGCATCGGCGGTGTCCACCACAATGACATCGTCAATACCGATGAGCGCCACCACGCGCGGAATGTCGCCGTAGACTACGCCCGTCGCGTTATCCGAGTAGACCCGGGCCTTGTCGCCCAAGGTGATCACCCCGGTTTCTTCGCTGGCTTTATTCAGCCGACCAATGGCGGCAAAATCGCCCACATCGTCCCAGTTGAATACCCCAGGGATCACCGCAACATCACCGGCCGCGGCAGCCGGCTCAGCCACCGCGTAATCGATCGCAATTTTCGGCAGAGTCGGCCAGACTTCGGCCATCACTTCCTCGCGTTGCTCGGTATCCCAAGCCTCGGCGATGCGTAGCAACCCGGCGTGGAGAGCCGGCTCATTGGCCTGCAGGTGCTTGAGCATCAGTGAGACCGGAGCGACGAACATGCCGGCGTTCCACAAGAAGCCGCTCGCTAAATACTGCCGGGCAGTGTCGGCATCGGGTTTCTCCACGAACTGCCCCACCGCGCGGGCGGTCGGTGCACCGGGAACATCCAGTGGCATCCCGGTCTGGATATAGCCGAAACCGGTCGACGGATGGGTCGGGTGGATACCGATGGTGACAATTTTGCCGGTGGCCGCGGTATGAATGGCCTCGCGCACAGCCTCTTGGAACACCTCTACCGGACCAATGACCTGATCCGCGGCGAAGGATCCCATAATGATCTGCGGGTTTCGGCGGTGCAGAATCGCGGCGGCTAAACCGATGGCCGCCGCGGAATCGCGAGGCTCGGGTTCTAACACCAAGTTTTCATCGCAAATCTCGTTGAGCTGGCTCAACACGGCGCGTCGGTGAGCCCGCCCAGTAACCACCATGATTCGTTCCCCAGCCAGTGGCACCAACCGATCATAGGTGGCGCGGATCAGCGTGGAACCTGACCCGGTGAGATCATGCAAAAATTTGGGGGCGGAGGCCCGGGACAGCGGCCACAGTCGGGTCCCGACACCACCGGCCGGGATCACGCCATGGAACCGCGCTAGAAGGTCTTCATTCACATCAGACACCCTAGTTCATTCGATGGGCTTATTTGTGATCCTAGGGGTTGGATTTTGCACACATAGCGGCCACAAAGGAGAAAAATTAGCTCACTATTAACTGCCGTAATTACGCGGCAATTACGGCCATTCGCCGCAATATTGCCCCCGCCGGGTGAACCTGCTCACACAAAATAAACAGAACATGGAAGACAGTGCCTCAAGTGGTCTAGACTCGCACAAGGAACGCTCGCACAAGTGCGTCACATCTCATTGTGTGCAAGATACACATGCGCCGTTGCGAGTCTTGGAGGTTTAGTTCAGTGTCGAAGACTTCGTCAGGCACCCTCTACCGCGGCCGTGAGGGCATGTGGTCTTGGGTGGGACACCGCATCACCGGTGTCGTTATTTTCCTTTTTCTGTTGGTGCACGTACTTGATACGGCACTGGTACGCGTCGACGCCAGCGCATATGACGCCGTCATCGCCACTTATAAAAACCCTTTGATGGCCATCGGTGAAACCGGTCTGGTCGCTGCCATTCTCTTCCACGCCTTCAACGGCCTGCGTTTGATCCTGGTGGACTTCTGGAAGCAGGGCACCAAGTACCAGCGTCAGCTGCTGTGGGGCGTTTTGGCCGTTTGGGCCGTCACCTTCACCGGCTTCACGATCCGTC
Organism: Glutamicibacter uratoxydans; assembly: GCF_050753455.1. Taxonomy (GTDB): domain Bacteria; phylum Actinomycetota; class Actinomycetes; order Actinomycetales; family Micrococcaceae; genus Glutamicibacter; species Glutamicibacter uratoxydans_A. The sequence goes on along the minus strand of NZ_CP192736.1, from coordinate 731,964 downwards.
ACCTGACGCTCGCTCTGGGAGGGCACTAATCATGAGTGTTGATATTCAGGCTCCACGCAGCCAGCGGATGGACCCCAAGTACGTTCGTGGGCCCAAGTCGCGTGGCAACTTCGAAATGCTCGCCTGGCTGTTCATGCGCCTGTCCGGCGTGGTGCTGGTCGTGCTGATTTTTGGTCACCTGATCGCTAACCTGCTCACCGGTGAGGGCGTTAACGGGTTGTCCTTCGGCTTCGTCGCCGGCAAGTGGGCTTCCCCTATCTGGCAGTTCTGGGACTTGGCGCTACTCTGGCTGGCGATGTTGCACGGCACCAACGGCGTGCGCACCATCATCAACGACTACGCCGAGAAGCATGCAACCCGCACTTGGCTCAAGGGCATCCTGTACGTCGCAACGATCTTCATCATCGTGCTGGGCTCGCTGGTGATCTTCACCTTCGATCCGTGCATTGCCAACAGCCCGCTGCCACAGTGCGCCTAAGCGCTCGCAACGATAGATTTTTCTAGAAAAGAGAGCATCAAGAATGCAGGTACATAAGTACGACGTCGTCATCGTCGGTGCCGGCGGCGCCGGGATGCGTGCCGCGATCGAATCCGGGCAGCGCGCCCGTACCGCAGTATTGACCAAGCTGTACCCAACCCGCTCGCACACCGGTGCAGCGCAGGGTGGTATGTGTGCAGCTCTGGCCAACGTCGAGGAAGACAACTGGGAATGGCACACCTTCGACACCATTAAGGGTGGCGACTACCTAGTTGACCAGGACGCAGCCGAAGTTATGGCTAAAGAAGCCATCGACGCGGTGCTGGATCTGGAAAAGATGGGTCTACCGTTCAACCGTACTCCGGACGGCAAGATCGATCAGCGCCGTTTCGGCGGTCACACCCGCGACCACGGCAAGGCCGCCGTACGTCGCGCCTGCTACGCCGCGGACCGTACCGGTCACATGATCTTGCAGACCCTGTACCAAAACTGCGTGAAGCACAACGTTGAGTTCTACAACGAGTACTACGTGCTGGACCTGCTGATGGTTGAAGAGGATGCCTACCGCGAGGACGGCACCGCCTACAAGCAGAAGCGCGTTGCCGGTGTCGTGTCCTACGACCTGGCCACCGGCGAACTGCACGTATTCCAAGCCAAGTCCGTGGTCTTCGCTTCCGGCGGTGCCGGCAAGGTCTTCAAGACCACCTCCAACGCCCACACGTTGACCGGTGACGGCATGGGTATCGCCTTCCGTCGCGGTCTGCCGCTGGAAGACATGGAGTTCTTCCAGTTCCACCCAACGGGTCTGGCTGGCCTTGGCATTCTGCTGACCGAAGGTGCCCGCGGTGAAGGCGCGATCCTGCGTAACTCCGACGGTGAGCGCTTCATGGAGCGTTACGCACCAACCATTAAGGATCTGGCTCCGCGTGACATCGTCGCCCGCGCTATGGCCAACGAAGTACGCGAAGGCCGCGGCTGTGGTCCAAACAAGGACTACGTACTGCTGGATCTGACCCACTTGGAGCCAGAGCACATCGAGTCCAAGCTGCCGGACATCACCGAATTCGCCCGCACCTACCTGGGTGTGGAACCGTTCACCGATCCGGTTCCGGTTTACCCCACCGCGCACTACGCCATGGGTGGTATTCCAACCAACATCGAAACCGAAGTCCTGCAGGACAATGACACCGTCATCCCAGGCCTGTTCGCCGCCGGTGAGGTTGCTTGTGTTTCGGTCCACGGTTCGAACCGTCTGGGCACCAACTCACTGCTGGACATCAACGTCTTCGGTAAGCGTGCCGGTGTGGCCGCCGCGGAATACGCTAAGGGTGCCAACTTCGTCGAACTCCCCGAGGAAGGCGACTCCTACGTCACCAAGCAGGTTTCGGAGCTGTTGAACTCCACCGGAACCGAGCGCGTCGCCGAACTGCGCGCCACCCTGCAGGAGACCATGGACGCCAACGTTCAGGTGTTCCGCGATGAGCGCTCGCTGAAGGAAGCTCGCGATGTCATCGAACAGCTGCGCGAGCGTTACAAGAACATCGGCATCCAGGACAAGGGCAAGCGCTTCAACCTGGATCTGCTTGAAGCTATTGAACTTGGCTTCCTGTTGGATCTGGCCGAAGTTATGACCGTTGCCGCACTGCACCGCAAGGAATCGCGTGGCGGCCACTACCGCGAGGACTACCCGGATCGCGACGACGAGAACTTCATGAAGCACTCGATGTCCTACCGCGATGCCGAGGCCGTCACCGAGGGCATCCGCGGTATCCGCATGGAGACCAAGCCCGTGGTCTTTACCCGTTACCAGCCAATGGAGCGTAAGTACTAATGAGCACCGAACTGCCAGAACCAGCCTCTAAGATCGAGCTGAAGCCCGGTGTCGGCGGCGGCGGCGAGATCCCGACCTTCAACATCACCCTGCGGGTGCGTCGTTACCTCCCAGAGAGCAATGCGGACGCCTACTGGGAAGACTTCAAGCTGACCATGTACGGCACCGACCGCGTGTTGGATGCCCTGCACAAGGTCAAGTGGGACCACGACGGAACGCTTTCTTTCCGTCGCTCCTGCGCCCACGGTATTTGTGGTTCCGATGCCATGCGCATCAACGGCCGCAACCGCCTAGCGTGCAAGACCCTGCTGAAGGACCTTGACACCTCCAAGCCCATCACCGTGGAAGCCATCAAGGGCCTGCCACTGGAGAAGGACTTGATCGTGGATATGGAACCATTCTTCCAGTCCTACCGTGAGATCATGCCGTTCTTGATCAACAAGGGTCACGAGCCAAGCCGCGAACGCTACCAGTCCGTTGAGGACCGTGAGCGTTTCGACGACACCACCAAGTGCATCCTGTGTGCCGCGTGCACCAGCTCCTGCCCAGTGTTCTGGACCGATGGCCAGTACTTCGGCCCGGCAGCGATCGTCAACGCCCACCGCTTCATCTTCGACTCGCGCGATGATGCCGGCGATATGCGTCTAGAGATCCTGAATGACAAGGAAGGCGTGTGGCGCTGCCGCACCACCTTCAACTGCTCCGAAGCATGCCCCCGTGGCATCCAGGTGACCAAGGCCATCGCCGAGGTCAAGCAGGCAATTCTTTCGCGCACCGTGTAATTTTGCGAGAACCCAATGGGTCCGAATCTCTTGTAGATTCGGACCCATTGGTTTTTAACTCCACCGGCAGGGAGTTAACCTGCCGGTGGTTCACCGCTCAGCGAAACTTAAGCATCTACTTATTTTGAATAACTCAAGTTTGTGGCATGATGGAGGTATGGGGCACACCGAGAACGTAGCACGCGCACGCTGGTCACAGCCGTTGCGCGAGGCTGGCCGTCGTGTCACCAAACAGCGTCTGGCGATCCTAGATTGCGCCACGACGCATCCACATTCCACTGCCGAGGAGTTGCACCGCCACGCGCAGCAGGAATTGCCGGGGCTCGCGCTAGGAACCGTACATACCGTGGTGAACGATCTCACCAACTCAGGGCTCCTGCGCCGGTTAGATGTGCCGCAGGCCGGGGCACGCTACGAAACCCGGATTACCGACCACCACCATGCCGTCTGCACACAGTGCGGACTCGTCGAGGATGTGGCACTGCCACTGACGCAACCCGCATGTCTCGACCCCAACATCGTCCGCGGAATGAAAATTTCCGTGGCTGAAGTCCTCTATCACGGGATCTGCGCTACGTGCGCCGGATCCCAGGACTAACTCCCTGACCCAAACCGGAACCACACACTAAGGAGAACAGATGGCTGCCGCTAACAACGGACATCAGACTGGTTCGACCACTCAGGCTGGTATTCCAGCCGTCAGCGACCGTAACTCGCTGACCGTAGGCCAGGACGGCCCAATCGTCCTGCACGACCACCACCTGGTCGAGACCCTGCAGCACTTCAACCGCATGAACGTTCCGGAGCGTCGTCCGCACGCCAAGGGTTCCGGCGCCTTCGGTGAGTTCGAAACCACCGAGGATGTCTCGCAGTACACCAAGGCTGCGCTGTTCCAGAAGGGCGCGAAGACCGAGACCCTGCTGCGTTTCTCCACCGTTGCAGGTGAGATCGGCTCCCCTGATACCTGGCGTGACGTGCGTGGTTTCGCACTGAAGTTCTACACCAGCGAAGGTAACTTCGACCTGGTAGGTAACAACACCCCGGTCTTCTTCCTGCGCGACCCAATGAAGTTCCCACACTTCATCCGCTCGCAGAAGCGTCTGCCAGACTCCGGTCTGCGCGATGGCACCATGCAGTGGGACTTCTGGACCCAGAACCCTGAGTCCGCCCACCAGGTAACCTACATCATGGGTGACCGCGGTCTGCCAAAGACCTGGCGTCACATGAACGGCTACGGCTCGCACACTTACATGTGGGTGAACGAAGCTGGCGAGAAGTTCTGGGTGAAGTACCACTTCCTGAACAAGCAGTCCGAGAAGTTCGAGACCATGGGCGGTGCCGAGGCTGAGGCCCTGGCCGGTTCCGATGCCGAATTCCACCGTCGTGACCTGTTCAACGCCATCAAGGAAGGCGACTTCCCGAAGTGGGATCTGTACATCCAGGTCATGCCTTACGAAGAGGCTAAGACCTACCGTTACAACCCATTCGACCTGACCAAGACCTGGTCGAAGAAGGATTACCCACGAATCAAGGTCGGTACCCTGACCCTGAACCGTAACCCAGAAAACTTCTTCGCTGAAATCGAGCAGGCTGCTTTCTCCCCAGCGAACATGGTTCCAGGTATGGGAATGAGCCCGGACAAGATGCTGTTGGGCCGTAACTTCGCTTACGCCGATGCACAGCGTTACCGCATCGGTACCAACTTCCAGCAGCTGCCAGTGAACAAGCCAAAGGTGCCAGTGCACACCTACGCTTTCGAGGGCAACATGTGGTACGAGTCCACCGGCGCGCGCAGCTACTACGCCCCGAACTCCTTCGGTGACTCGTGGAGCGACAACACCGGTCCAGTGGATAACTCCTTCGAGTCCGACGGCGAGCTGGTTCGCTCCGCGATGACCCTGCATGCCGAGGACAGCGACTTCGTTCAGGCCGGTATCCTGGTTCGCGAAGTGATGGACGACGAGCAGCGCGCACGCCTGGTCGAGACCGTTACCGGTGCTCTGGACGGGGTTATCGAGCCAGTGCTCTCCAACGCTATCCAGTACTGGAAGAACATCGACGCCGACACCGGCGCCAAGGTTGAGGCCAACATCCGCGGCAACTAATTCCGCGACCGCCTAGCCGGTACCCGCATCTGTACGGTTGCGGGTACCGGCCTTAGGTAAAGCTCCGGCGGGTACTGATTTCATCAGTACCCGCCGGAGCTTTTCTGTACCAAATTGGCTTGGTCGGACTATACCGGGCTAAGTCAAAGTGAAGCTCTGACTTAGATTCCATTCTCCGTGGCGCATATCAAATAACTGCACCTCGGTGACCGCAAAGTCCAAACGCACCTGCGCTAAATCAGCAAGCGCACGCTCCAGCTGAGCATCCGGCACGTTCTGCGCGATCGTCAAGTGCGGGTGATAGCTATAGGCCGAATCATGCACTAAGGGTCCGTTGACCAGCGACTGATGCAGTTGGTGGCAAACGCGTTCCCCCACTTCCAGCGGCAGGTAGGTGACTTGGGTGACCGGGCGGAAACTTTGCGCGGGCCCCAACCGCACCGTGAACCCCCGCTGTTCGGCGCAGACCCGTGCCACATGTTCAGCAGCGGCTTCCCAGGTGCCGCGGTAAGATCCGGTCACCAACGTGATGTGTGGGGCCACCTGCTGGCTATCGGCGGCCCCGTAACGAACCCGCCAGTGGTGTAGCTGTGTCCGAAGCGGTTCGGGCACAGAAATCACCACTCCCAGCGTGTATCTGGGGTTCTCGATGCGGTTCGGGAATGGATACACGGTTAACTAAGCGCACCTAGCGGTGGCAGGAAACCGACCTTCTGGTAGACCTCGGATACCGTCTTCGACGCAACTTCGCGCGCCTTGGTGGCCCCGGCCAGTAGCAGTCGGTCCAGCTCTGCTGGATCATCCAGCAACTCGAGGGTACGGTTGCGGATTGGGGTCAGACGCTCCACCACCGCCTCAGCTACGGCGACCTTCAGATGACCGTACATCTTGCCTTCAAACTCGGTGACCAATTCTGGGATCTGCTTACCGGTCACTGCAGCCAGGATGTCCAAGAGGTTCGAAACCCCTGGCTTCTCCTGCTTGTCATAAGCTACAACGCTACCGGCATCGGTCACTGCGGACTTGATACGTTTGGCGATCAACTTCGGTTCATCCAGCACGTTGATCAGGCCGGCCGGGGATTCGGCGGACTTGGACATCTTGGAAGTCGGGTGCTGCAGGTCGTAGATGCGCGCCCCTTCCTTCGGAATGAAGGCCTCCGGAACCACGAAGGTCTCGCCGAAACGGTGATTGAAGCGCTTGGCCAAATCACGGGCCAGCTCCACGTGCTGGCGTTGGTCATCACCCACCGGGACACCCTCGGGCTGGTAGAGCAAGATGTCCGCGGCCATCAGAATCGGGTAGGTGAAAAGTCCCACGCTGGCTGCATCTGCGCCGCCCTTGCTGGACTTATCCTTGAACTGGGTCATCCGGCTTGCTTCCCCGAAACCGGTAATGCAGTTGAACACCCAAGCCAGCTGGGCGTGCTCCGGCACCTGCGACTGGACGAAGAGGGTGGACTTGTCCAGATCGATGCCGCCGGCGATGAACTGGGCCGCAGTTTTGCGCGTCCGGGCGCGCAGCTCAGCCGGATCCTGGCTCACCGTGATGGCGTGCATGTCCGGGATGAAGAAGAACGCGTCGTGGTCATCCTGGGTTTTCACCCAGTTGACCAAGGCCCCGAGATAATTTCCTAGGTGCAGTGAATCGCCCGAAGGCTGCATTCCCGACAGGACGCGAGGACGAAGTGTTTGCATGATCGGTGGATCCTTCTAGAACTGATAGTCAATGACCAGCGGTGCGTGGTCGGAAAAACGCAGATCGTAGGCCGAGGCGCGGTCTACGTGGGACTTCAGGGCTTTCGCGGCAAGTTCCGGGGTGGCCATATGGTAGTCGATACGCCACCCGGCGTCATTGTCGAACGCTTGCCCCCGGTAGGACCACCAGGTGTACGGTCCCTGAGCGTCTCCGGCCAATTCGCGGGCCACATCCTTGTAACCGATCTGTTCGCCGAAGAACCCATCAAAATAAGCGATTTCCTCATCCATCACACCGGCGCGCTTATTGTGGTTCGGCTTCCAGTTCTTGATGTCCTTTTCAGTGTGGACAACGTTCAAGTCACCGACCACCAGTACATGGTCCTTGGTAGCTTTCAACACGGGCAGGTGTTCGGTCATGCGCTGCAGGAAGCGGTACTTGTCTTCCTGCTTCGGGGTGTTCAGCTCTCCAGAATGCACATAGCAGGAGACTACGCACAGGGTGGAGCCATCGGCCATGGTGAAATCGGCTTCCACCCAGCGGCCGGACTCGGCGAAGTATTCATCGCCGAGGTGTTCGCGTACCGCAGTGGGTTCGGCACGCGAGAGAATAGCCACCCCAGCACGTCCCTTGTCTTTGGCTTCGGCATGCAGAATGTGCCAGCCTTCACCGATGAGCTCGCGCACGATGTTATCCGGTGCCCGCACCTCTTGCAGGCACAGGATGTCCGCATCTCGGGCGGCAACCCAATCGGGCATATTTTTGCGGTAAGCGGCACGGATGCCGTTGACGTTTACCGAGGCCACGCGCACGGCGCCGGCATTCTTACTCAGGACTTCCAGGCTGGTTGGTATCACGGTTCCACCTTACAAAAAATACAGCGCAACCTCCGGAAGGGACGTTGCGCTGTGAGGTAATAAAACTAGTCGATGATTTCGCCATCGAGTGGCTTGCCGGAGGGCTTCATCATGTCGCGCGCGTTCGTCGCGGTCATGGTGATGGTTTCCAGAGCACGCTCAATCATGCCCCGCGACTGTTCGTCGTCCTTCTCCAGCTGCTGGGAGATCACCCCGGATTGCACCTGAATAATCTTGAAGGAGTGATCCAATTTCATATCGCGCTGGCTGGTGCCTTCATCGACAACTACACTGGAGCCGCCCTGAGCGCGACCCGCGGCCGCCGCGGTAGCTTCACGCAGCGAAGAATTGATCTTGTCCGCCCCACGTTTCAGACCGAACACAAGGAATGCGGAGAGCAGCAGCCAGCCGCCAGAAATAACCACAACAAACCAGCCAACAATCTCATTTGAGTTCGCTGCAAAGATCACTGCGACCAGAAGCACGATCACCATCACGCCCATGGCCAGCGTCGAAGCGTTCAGGCTCAGCTTCTTCGCGCCGGTTGCGTTACTGCCTAAAGAATCCATTCTCCTATTCTTTCATTTTTCCCGCGTGACAGACCAATTTAAGGATCAAGGATTCGCCCACAGCGTGGAAGTGCCTGTGGAGTATCTGGTTGCCACTGTTCCGCCGGACACTTCGCGTTGTTGAGTATGGTTCGGCACGCGGCTGCGCTGTCAGCTCAAGAACCCGAAGACACCCAAATCCAGTGCGGCAGAGCGAAGCAACAGAAATCCGACAACTCCAGCCACCCAGAGCAACGACTCGGCAGCAAAGGCATTGAGTTTGTGACCAATCCGGCCTAAGAGCGCCTCCACGCGGTTTCCGGTCACCCGCCGCAGCAGAACTAACAGCAAGGCGGGCAAGATCATCACCACACAGTAGAAGACCAGCACTACCAGCTGCAGCGCATGTTGCCAGCCCAAGGATTCCATCAGTCCTAGGGCACCTAAATACGGCAACATTGTGGGTAGCTCCAGAAGCCCAGCCACCAGCGCCAGTGCTACTACCCCGGTGTACGAGTCCAGAGCCGTCGTTAACCGCCCGCGCAAACTTTTAGCTACCGCGAGTTGCGGTAGCGGACTGCTGTGCTGGTTCGCTGGTGGCCTGTGCTCCGACTGTCCCTGCTCGCTACGGACTAAATGCGCTGAGGCGGTACTTTGGCGCTTGCTTGGGGTGAGCAACGCCCATCCCAGTAACCCCACACCTAGGACGAGTTTGATCCATTGGGCCGCGGGAGTGGAGAACAAAGCACCAAAACCGCCGAGCTGCCCCAGTTGCCACCCGGCACGCAAGAGCACTCCCACCACCCAATAGAAGCCAGCTAATACCAGCAAATAAAGCAACACCTTGGGAATCACTTCCCGATAGTTTCGCCGCAACAGCAACCAAATCGGGATCACCAAAGTGCCAATGCTCGTCGCATCGATCAGTGCCAGTAGGGTCAAGGTCAAGGCCGGTGCCTGTTGCATTATGTCCATAACCCCTACACTCCCAAGACCCTCGGTACCACGCATCAGGCTATAGACCACCGCGGTTCCTCCTTTGGGAGGAGGCCTAGTGGGCAACTGGCGGGTAAAGATAGATACTATGAGTAACTTGGTCACCCGCTTGAAGCATGCTTTTACTTCCGGGACGCAGGAACTGGAAGTTGCGGCGATCTACCTGCTGCTCACGGTGATGTTGCATCTGTCGGGGGTCACCAACGATCCGCTACCGGGAGCGCAAGCTTTTGTCCCTTGGTGGCCGGTTCCACTGTTGCTTGGCGTCAGCGCCATCGCATGGCGCCGGCGCAACCTCGCTTGGAGCGTAAGCCTCCAACTGCTCAGCGCCATGGCCTTGCTATTTTTGGGGTCTCTGGGCGGATTCTTCCTGGTCTTTGAAGCCGTTTTCAGTATTTTCTTACTCGCCGCGGAAAGTATCCGGAAAATCGCCTCGCGAGTGATTGCGTTCATCCTGATCGGCTCCGGACTCGCCCAATGGATTCTCACCGAGGACTTCCAGCAGGGTCTACTCACGGTGTTTCTGACCGGGTTTATTCTGCTCACTGCCCAGCAATGGGCAACCAATGTGCGTCATGGAGCGGAACTAGCACGCAGTGAGCAAGAACGAGCCAACGCGGTGGAACGGGCAGCGGCCGATCGTGAGCAGCTTTTGAGGTCGCAGCATCGTGAGTCAATGGCCGAAGAACGAACGGCGCTGGCCAGAGAAATGCACGATGTCCTGTCCGCCCGATTTTCCTCCATCGCGCTGCTCAGTGGTGCCCTACTAGATCGAGATCCCTCAACTGAAGCAGCGGGCTACTCGGACATCAGCCGACGGAGCCTGCAGACCATTCGTTCCGAAAGCGTCAGCGGCCTCGAAGAGATGACTCAGATGGTTCGAATGCTCCATTCACGCAACTCCTCAGCCTTAGTGGCCACCTTCGCTTCGATAGACCCGCTGGTCCAGTCTTTCCGCGACGGTGGCAGCAAGATCCGTTTCAGTAATGAGCTAGTTCCCGAGCAATTGACCGATCCGCGGCTGGTGACCGCACTGTACCGCACCTTAAATGAGGTGCTGGTCAACCACGCGAAACACGCTTGTGCACAGCCACTGGAGGTAAGCATCGGTCTGCACACCGGGCAAGCATCCGCTGAAGACGGCCGAGCACCGCTGCAGTTGGTGCGGCTTTACGCGGCAAACCCTTGCGAGCCGGAAACACTCAGTCAATTGTCGTCGGCCGGGACCGGGATCAGTAATATTGCGGCCCGTGCCAAGACATTGGGTGGTTGGATAGAGCAAGAACACGACGCGAATCAGTTCTCGCTGAGCGTGAACCTGCCGCTACAGGTATGCGCTGAAGCGCACGCACCAGAGGCTGCAACCGAAGAGGAGCAAGGATGAGCATCCGAGTACTAATCGTCGATGACCACGACACCGTGCGACTGGGGATTCGGATGGTCTTGGAGGGCGATGCGCACATCGAGGTCGTTGCCGAAGCCGAAAACGGGCGCGTGGCGGTGGAGCACGCCCGGGCGCATCGTCCCGATGTGATTTTGATGGACCTGCGAATGCCGGTGCTCAATGGTGTCGCAGCCACCGAACTCATCAGTTCTGCCCAGTTAGGCAAGGTGCTAATCCTGAGCACCTTCGACGACGATGAGTATCTTTTCGGGGCCCTCCAAGCCGGTGCCTATGGTTTTTTACTCAAAAGCGCTACACCTCACCAGATCACCACCGCGGTGCGAGACGCAGCTGCTGGCCGCTCGACCCTTGCCCCGGAAGTAACCGCCCGTGTGCTGGAACGCGCGATGGCTGGCATCAGGCTGCCGACGTCGGCTTCCACGAAATTAGACGACGTGCTCACCGAGCGGGAACTGGACGTACTGAAACTTGTCGGCCAAGGGCTGAGCAATCCACAAATTGCACAGCAACTACAGATCGGTGAGACCACGGTGAAAACCCATGTTTCCCGGACAATGATGAAGCTAGGTGTCAACTCACGCGTGCAAGCGGCCCGAGTAGCCTTCGAGCACTGGGGTTAATCACCAACTGACCAAGCAAAATGGGTGAGCCTGCGGGTCGAGGTAGACCCGAAAAGTTTTGCTTCCCTCGCCGGTGGCTCGCGCACCTAACGCGAGCACCTGATCTTCGGCCAAGTCGAGGTCTTTGACCCGCACGTCGATATGTGCCTGCTGTGGATTCAGATGACCGGGCCATTGCGGCGGAACATATGGGCTGACCGCTTGAAAGGCGATGGCCGGACGGTCTGCAGCATCACCGATGCTCACCCAGTCGGGGTCGTTGTCGATTCGGACCATTCCTAGTAAGTGCTCGTAGAACCGTGCCAGCGAATCTGGGTCTTCGCAATCAATCACTAAGGCTTGCCAGGTACCAATCATCTCTTCGTCCCTTCGGCATGAAAACTCGCGGTCGTGCTTCGGGTCTTCCCCATTATGCCGAAGCTGCTGGTGGCACGGTAGGGGTGCCGGAAACTTTCAGCATGCAAGAGTTCTTCCCCTACGCCGCGGGAGCCAACGCTAAGGCTAGTTCCAGCCTGCGCGCATCAGCTGAACCGTGTAATCAACGAGGGCCTGCACGCGTACCGGAATCTTTGTTTCACGTGGGCTAATCGCCACCACCGCGTTGGGATAATTCGGTGCCTTAAGATCGCGGAAAGCCAGGGGGCGTCCTTCGAGCGACATTTCGGCGTTATTCGGCCGACGCATCAACAGCCCGTACCCCAAACCGCGGCCAACCATCGCGCTCACCAAGATCATTTGTGGCACGGATGCAGCAATCCGCGGGGTCAGACCTTGCGACGCGAAGAGCTGCATTTGGTGTTGCGTACTTGGATCGGATTCGTAGCGTATCAGTGGCTCATCGGCTAGATCGCGTAACTCCAGCGGTCGGTTGAGCTGAGCCAGCGGGTGCTCTGGATGCATCACCACTTGCATCTCGGTCTCGTAGATCACCTGCTTGGTGACATCAGCCGGAAGCGACAGGTCATACACAAAGGCCACGTCGAGATCACCCGAACGCAAGGCGGGCAACAGTTCATCATGAGTCCCCACCGTGACGGAGACGTCAAGTTCCGGGTGCAACGGCGGGAACTCTTCCATAACTGCCGGGACCAAATGCGGGGAAAGAGAAGCGAAACAGCCAAAACGCACCGGGCCGCGTAAGGCGCCGTGCCGGTGCGGGAAAGTGGCCTCTAAGTTCTCGACATCCAGCATGATTTTTCGTGCCAACGAGGAAAAGTACCGCCCAGACGCGGTCATTGAAATCCCATGGGCTTTGCGCCGCAGGCACAGCGGCTCCCCCGCAATTCTTTCGATCGTGCTCAACGCTTGAGAAAGGGCTGATTCGGAAATTTTTAGCTGACTTGCGGCCGAACCGAGAGTATCGTGTTGCGGAAGAACTGCCATGATTTCTAGGTGGCGCAAGGAAAAACCAGACATAATTCAATCCAACTTAAGATGTACTGCAGGTATTTGAAGTTTACCTTACCTGTGCGAGATGCCACACTAGATGATTAATTCCTAATGATCGCCCCGCGGATTCAGTGGTCATACGAGACCAGCGAACGCTTGCGCGGGGCGTCAATCTTCCAGTTATGCCAGATCCCGGCCGCCATGGCCAACAGCTTGCACGCTACCCGAGCCATCACCCCCTCCAGCGTGCGAGCCCCATGGCGTTCCAAACCCAGCTGCCCCTTGAGAGTGTCGAAGATCGACTCGACCCACTGGCGGATCCCGCCGAAGTCCCCGAACCGCGGTTTCTCATCCTTCCGGTCCGGTCGCAGCAAATGCGCCTTGAGGTCCTCGGTGATGAACGCTTCGAACTGCTTGCCCGCGAAGCCCTTGTCCGCCAGGATGACCTGCCCGTCACAGACCAGGTCGCTACTGGCATCGAGCATCGCGGCGATCGCTTCACGCTCGCCGATCTTCGGGTTGGCCAACCCCCAGATGACGGGCATGCCATCGGGGGTGGAGATCAGATAAAGCCTAAAGCCCCAGAAATACCGTGAATGCGATGCGCAGTACCCGTAGCCGGCCTGTCCGGCCAGGTTCGAGCGTTTCACCGTTTCGCGTGACTGGCCGCAGGGCACCGGGGTGGAATCCAGAAGGCGCAGCACGTCGTTCCAGGTGGGGACATCTTTAGCCAGGACAGTCAGGGTGTGGGAGACCAGGGGCGCGGCGGCGCGGATCCTCTTATTGTATCCGGATTGCTGGGGAATATGCGGGAACATGCCAGTCAGATGGGTGCGGGCGTAGCGGATCCACCGGGATTCGGAAGCGTCCCCGTGCAGCAAGTGCTGGGCCACGGCCAAGCAGAGCAATTCAGCGTCAGTGAGTAATTGCCGCCGTCCGCGGCATGGCCTGGTGGGCAGGGTCGGGATGACATGGTCGGTGATGAACACGTAAAGTGTTGTCAGGAGAGTGTTTAGGTTTTTGTTCACACCATAATTCTTAACACTCTCCGTCAAACGTTAAAAGGCCTCCTGACCAGATTTTTTGATCTGTTTCAGGAGGTCTTTTGTGTTGGAGTAGTTTAGGACTTACTCATCTAGGGTGACTAATAACTCACGCGACGCACGACACACTCATGCATCGCCCATCGAGGAGCACCATGTCTCACCAAGCCTCTCATCACGGTTCAAAAGTCAGCCAACGCCGGGTTGCCTTTGCCACCATCATTGGTACCACCGTCGAGTGGTATGACTTCTTCATCTACGCCACGGCGGCTGGCCTGGTATTCAGCCAGCTCTTCTTTGAGCCCGCCGGCAGTCAGCTTGGACTGCTGATCAGCTTTGCCTCGGTCGGAATTTCCTTCCTCTTCCGCCCACTGGGCGCTTTCTTGGCTGGTCACTACGGAGATAAATTGGGTCGCCGAGCGATGCTCGTACTTACCCTGTCCTTGATGGGTACTGCCACCGTACTGATCGGCGTGCTGCCAACCTACGAAACAGCTGGCCTGCTCGCACCAATCCTGTTGCTCCTGCTACGTATCCTGCAGGGTATTTCGGCCGGCGGCGAATGGGGCGGCGCAGTCCTCATGGCGGTGGAACACGCACCGGCCGATCGTCGTGGGCGCGCTGGCGCTAACCCACAGATCGGCGTGCCACTCGGCATGCTGCTCGCCTCGGGCATGATGGCGCTGATGACCGGTGTGATTTCACCGGGCGATGCCTTCATCGAATGGGGCTGGCGCATTCCGTTCCTAGTCAGCTTTATTCTGATCATCATCGGCTACTACATCCGTAAGGCTGTGGATGAGTCGCCAATCTTCGAGGAAATCGCCGAACACAAGGCGCAGTCTCAGGTGCCGATCATTGAACTATTCAAGAAGCACTGGCCACTGGTTATCATCGCGGCTCTGGTGTTCGCTGCGAACAACGCCGCTGGCTACATGACCACCGGCGGATTCTTCCAGGCCTACACCACTGACCCAGAAGGTCCAGTGGGGCTAGATCGCACCGATGTCCTTATCGCGATCGCATTTGGCGCCTTCATGTGGCTGCTGACCACACTGCTGGCAGGGTATCTCGCCGACAAGATCGGACGCGTACGAACCTACCAAATCGGCTTCACCATTCAAGCCATCGCCCTTTTCCCGGTCTTCGCCTTGGTCAACACTGGCTCGCTAGGGATGTTCTACCTTGCGCTGCTCCTGTTCTCGATCGGTTTGGGGTTGGGTTACGGCCCGCAGGCCGTCCTGTACTCGGAGATGTTCCCGGCATCGGTTCGCTTCTCCGGTGTTTCAATCTCCTACGCCATTGGTGCAATTATTGGCGGCGCTTTCGCCCCGATGATTGCCACGGCATTGGTCCAAGCCACCGGAAGCACCAACGCGGTAGCACTGTACCTGCTGATCGTTACTTTGATTTCCTTGGTAGCTGTCAGCCTGATCCGTGACCACAAGGGCATCGACCTCTCCTTCACCAATCAGGCAGAGCAGGAAGTTGGTGCGCTGGTCTTCGATAAGCGTCCACCGGCTACCGCCGCGCAAAGCAATACGCCCACCAAGTAATTTTCAAGACGACAAGGGCTCAGCACGTATCGCGTGCTGAGCCCTTGTCGTCTCTCCATAAATTCTCAGACATTACACCGCGCTTTCCGGCAGCCCGGCGCGCTACACTCGGCGCCAATAGCGTTCCATCCGCAAGCGCGTAGCTAGGTGGCCAATACCTAAGATCCTCCGTGTGCTTCGGCTCCGGCCCGTGACCGAGGACAGTGTGGGAATCTGTACCGGAAGCTGAGACGTGGCCGGAAGAGACACCGAAGGCCGGTGTCGGAATCCTTCTAGTAGAGGAATTCCGGCACCGGCCTTCGGTGTGTGCCTCAGGATCGCGGGCTAGTTGGTTGCGGCCTGCCGTTCGGCTGCCTCAACTACGTTAGCCAGCAACATCGCGCGGGTCATCGGACCGACGCCTCCGGGATTTGGAGATATCCAAGCAGCCTTATCCGCTGCGGCTGGATCAATGTCACCGGTGACTTTACCGTCGACCCGGGACACTCCAACGTCCAGCAGGATCGCCCCGGGCTTGATGGCATCGGCTTTAACCATATGTGCGACACCGGCCGCGGCGATTACTACATCGGCCTGTGCGAGTAGCTCATCCAGATTGGTGGTTCCGGTGTGCGCCAAGGTGACGGTGGCGTTGATGGATCGGCGGGTTAGCAGCAACCCCACAGGACGGCCAATGGTTACTCCACGACCGATCACCAGCACGTGCTTACCGGCCAAATCGATATCGTGACGTGCCAATAGCTCCACACAACCGACTGGAGTGCATGGCAGGGGGCTACTCATCGGTTTATTGACGTTAGCCACCAGACGTCCAAGGTTCATCGGGTGTAACCCATCTGCGTCTTTGGCAGGATCCATGGCTTCGAGGATGACGTCCTGATCGATGTGCTTCGGCAATGGCAGCTGAACGATGTAGCCGGTGCAAGCATCGGACTCGTTCAGTTCGCGAATCTTAGCCAGCAGTTCGTCCTGCGTTGTCTCTTCGGGCAGATCCACGCGAATGGACTCGATCCCCACTTCGGCGCAATCCTTGTGCTTACCCCCGACATACCAAGCCGAGCCAGGGTCATTGCCCACCAAGATCGTGCCAAGTCCCGGAGTGACTCCTTGCGCTTTAAGCGCTGCGACACGCTCGGTAAGTTCTTCCTTGATTCGAGCAGCCGTTGCCTTGCCGTCGAGAATCTGAGCCGTCATGGGTTCCTTTCGTGCGCGAATTTTCCCGCCGGTAGCGGAAAGCCGCTGTGTCATGTATACAAACCCAGGCGCGCGGTCTGCAGTCAAAAGGTTGTTGTCGCTCCCCGGTGGTACCCCACCCAACGCCAGTTACGATGCTTACTAAGTCTGAAACGAGTTTATCGAATCTTGCGGGAATGATGCACGCGATGCGAATGTTACAACTAATATAAGATTGACGCGTCAACAAAGGAAGTTTCATGGCATGGCTTCAAGCGCACTACCAGACGATTGTTATCGGCGCGGGTCAAGCGGGACTCGCTGCGGGATACCACTTGCGTCGCAAAGGGCTAGTTCCGTGGGTTGACTTTGTCATCCTGGATGCGAATGATGGTCCCGGCGGCGCCTGGCGGCACCGTTGGGATTCATTGACGTTCGGAACAGCGCATCATCTGCACCCACTGCCCGGCTTAGAACTTGCGGAACCCGATCCACACGAACCGGCTTCTCGTGTGGTCAGCCGATATTACGGGGAATACGAAAAACAGATGGACCTGCCAATCCATCGGCCCGCCCAAGTACAACGCGTGGAACAAGATGCGCAGGGATTTCGCGTCCACTTAGCCTCGGGGGAACGACTAACCGCAACGACCCTCATCAACGCCACCGGAACGTGGAGCAATCCATTCTGGCCCAGCTATCCCGGCATGCGCGAGTTTCGCGGGCCCCAGGTCCACACCCACGATTTCATCGGAGTTGAACAGTTCACCGGGCAGCGGGTGCTGGTAGTCGGCGGCGGGGCCAGCGCAACCCAGTTCATCATGCAACTCCAAGAACATGGGGTTCAAACAATCTGGTCCACCCGCAGCGCACCACGCTGGAAAGACTTTGGTTCCAGCAAAGACTGGGGAGTGGAAGTGGAACGACGGGTCACCGAAGATACTCTCGCGGGGCGGCCCCCACGTCCCGTCGTGGCCAACACCGGTCTAGCGCTAACCGCGCAGATGCAGGCGGGCATCGACTCCGGTGCCTTGGTGTCCCGCGGCCAGATCTCTCGTCTGGGGCCAACCTCCGTGACATTTAGCGACGGTAGCACCGAGAACATCGACGCAATCCTCTGGGCCACCGGATTCCGACACGCTCTGAAGCATCTGGCAGCCTTGAAACTGCGTACCGAAGCCGGTGGAATACGTATCGACGCCGATTCGGTGAGCGTTACGCAACAACCGGGTCTCTTCTTAGTCGGCTACGGAGCCTCCGCTTCCACGATTGGGGCCACGCGCGCCGGTCGACGTGCGGCGGTGGCTGCCGTGAACTACTTGAGAAATCCCCCGGTTGCGCGCGTGACAACGGAAACAGCTGAGAGCGCATTAGTGTGAGCTAGCTACCGAGATTCGGCACAAGCGGTCGAAGCGAAGTAATTTGGTGTGCATGAGCAACCATTTCATCATTTCGCTGTCCTGCGTCGATCGCCCGGGTATTGTCCACGCTATTTCCGGTGGCCTCTTGGGCGCGGGTTGCAATATCACCGAATCCCAACAGTATGAAAGCCCGGATTCGAACACGTTCTTCATGCGCATCGAAGTTGCCACCGAGCAGTCCTTGGCGCAGGTGCAAGCGCAGCTAGCCCCGATTCGTGACGACTTTTTGATGGATCTCAAAGTCTACGAAGCGCAGCGTCGCACCCGAACCATGATTATGTGTTCCAAGGCGGGCCATGCCTTGAACGATCTGCTGTTCGCGCAGCGAGCCGGTACCTTAGCCATTGATGTTCCAGTAATCGTTTCAAATCACCTAGATCTGAAACCCATGGCTGATTTTTACGGGGTTGATTTCGTGCATCTTCCGGTGACCGCAGAGAACAAACCGCAGGCCGAGGCCGAATTGCTCAGCTTGGTGGATCGTTATGACATTGAACTTGTGGTGCTTGCCCGGTACATGCAGATTCTCTCCGATTCGTTGTGTGAGCGAATGGCGGGGCGGGTCATCAACATCCACCATTCTTTCCTTCCCTCGTTCAAGGGTGCCAAGCCATACCATCAGGCTCACGCTCGCGGTGTGAAACTGATCGGGGCAACCGCCCACTACGTCACCGCTGATCTGGATGAGGGGCCAATCATCGACCAAGAAGTCACCCACGTGACCCATGCGCGAACCGCGGATCAGTTGGTCACGCTGGGGCGCAGCGTCGAGGGTCGCACATTGACGCGCGCCGTGCAGTGGCATGCCGAGCACCGGGTGATGCTCGATGGTCAGCGCACCATTGTCTTCTCCTAGTCAAAGTCCTAGTTTCTCGAACATCGTCTGAACCGATGGTCTGAACTAGGCTAGATGGCATGGCTCACATAATTACTATTGACGGTGCCACCCCGCAGGTGGCTAAGGACGTTTTCGTCGCCCCGACGGCCACACTTAGTGGCGATGTCTCCCTCGGCGAGCGCAGTAGTGCCTTTTACGGGGTGTCCGTGCGTGGCGATTCGGCGCCGATCCGGGTCGGCGCGGGAAGCAATCTGCAAGATAACGTGGTGCTTCACGCGGACGCGGGTTTTCCCTGCACAGTGGGCGAGAACGTTTCGGTAGGCCACTCGGCCGTCGTGCATGGCGCCACGGTGGGCGACGGTTGCCTCGTAGGCATGAGCGCGACCATCATGAACGGTGCGGTGATTGGTGAGCAGTCGCTAGTCGCGGCTGGCGCTCTGGTGCTGGAAGGCACTCAGGTTCCGCCACGGTCATTGGTTGCCGGCGTGCCAGCGAAGGTGCGCCGGGAGTTAAACGATGAAGAGGTCGCTAGCCTCTCCCGGAATGCTTCTACCTATCTTGAGCTGGCGGCTAAGCATCTGGCTGCCAATAGCTAGGTACTAACGGGCAGGACGCACCTGGTGCTCCTGCCCGTTAGTTCCGGGATTGTCAGGACGTGTTCGCCCCACGGGCGATCTCGATGGCTTCGCTTGGGCTGAACCAGTGGGTATTCAGTCGCGGACGTTGTTCAGGATCCAGGTTCTTGGGTAAGAGCACCATTGGCGGTCCGCCATCGTTCGCAATCACCCGAAACAGCCCGCAGTGTCTGGCATGATGGTGCATCGGACAAAACAGACATCCGTTATCCACGCTGGTGGCCCCGCCCTCTTCCCAAGGCTGGATATGATCCACTTCGCACCGTGAGGCGGGCATGCTGCACCCCGGGTAGGCGCAACCTCGATACTTAGCTTGAAGCGCCCTGTGCATATATTTGGGGAAGAATCGGTTCTCTTGCCCAATGTCCAGAATCTTACTTTTCCCGCCAAGCACAACCGGCAATATCCCCGCATTGCAGAGCATGGTTCGCGCGGCGCCGGCGGATATCGGCAATCCGTTGGCGGTGACCGCGAAGTTCTTTCCGAGACTGAGCATCTTGGCATAGTCCAGAATGACCGTGACTTGTGGTTGGACCAGTCCCGGCCGTTTACCTTCGACTACCCCATCGGAACGAAGAATGCTCAGCAACCCGAGTAGATGCCGGAATTCTGGACGTAATTCTTCAAAGGGTTGTGAAAGTTCCGTGGGCATCCCGTCGGCGCTTGAGTCTGTGGACCAACTGTTGTTTGTCTGCTGGCCTCGGCCGGCTGAATTAACCGTTGGGATGCCGTTCACGGCCGGTAGTTTGTCCTGCTCTGGCACCGTCTGGGCAAGGTCGGTTTGCGGTGGCGAGTTCTTCTCTTCGGTAGCCGGTGCGGTGCAGCTGGCCGTAGCCTCAGCGACGTCTTGTGGTGCTGGCTGCGGGTCTGGAGCTCTTGCCCAGTCGGGCATGCTCTGCGCCTCACCCCAGTCCCCCGGGATCGCCCCATCATTGCTGACACCCGCCGGTGTGGCTTGCTGCATGCGCAGATACTGCTGCATGGCAAGGTTCTTGAGTTCTTCGCGGTTTCCGGCGATTGTCCCCGGGTGATCGATTTGTTCGTTGGCGGATTCGATCAATTCGGCATCCTGCGGCAAAAGCACCAGCCGGTAATACACCAGCCCATTGCGCATCCCACAGGGGTAGAGTCCTACCTCAGCCAGTAGCGCAGCTAAACTGCGTTCCTCACCTAAAAATTCTTGGACCCTACCCCTCAGATGCCGATTAGCGGTGGAAGGTTCATGCCGGATGAGAGCGATGGCATCCTCTTCGAACTCCCGTCGGGCCTGCTCCGGCTCCGGTGCCTCGCTCAGGGTTGGTTCGATCTTGCTCAATTGGGCGGTGGCGCCCAGCACAAGTCTGGGTTGCGTTTCGGGACGTTGGAATTCCTCGGCAAGTTGCGGGTAACGCGGCCCAAGACGTTCTCCTGCCTCATTGACTTGGGCGATCAGCGAATCGGCTTGCTTCAACCGCGTCGTGGCGGCGGAACGGGAAATGTTCAGCCACTCCCCCAGTAGCTTGGCCGGTTCCTTATAGAAACTGCGTCCCGTACTGTAGTGTCCTCGAGTGCTTTCTATGGCTGCGGCATCGGGTGCTAGGCCGGCGTCGGCAATGGCTTGGAAGGATGGCTCATCTAGTTGGTGTGCACCAGTGCGGCGGACCGCATCGGCGGCATGGATTTCAGCGCGAGTCACCCGTTGCCCGGCTTGTTCAACCAGCCACGCAAAGTAGGCCGCATGCCCGGGTGGTAATTCGGCCCGAGCCAGGGTGGCCGTGGCGCTTTGCAACAGTCTTGCCGCGGTGGCGAGCTGTATCAGCGCGAGGCTGGTGTTCTCGTTGTCCATGCCATCGATGATGCCTCGTCTGGCGAAAGCCCCGCCCGGCCCAGCACGGGCTGGGGATAACTAGTGGGCCATTGCTCGCACTGTGCCGCCCGCCGGGGCGAAGCGGTTGGACGGCACAGCCGCGAGGGTTCTAAATGGAGTAGTGCTGGCGGTGTTTAGTGTGAGCTTCGGCCACTAGAAGACGGATCTGATCGATGTCCTTAGCCTTCTCCAGGTACTTCTTATCTATCCGATTCAGCTGGCTCTCCTCAGCCACCAGAGCCGCGTATACCCGTTCACGTTCTCCCTGATCCGCGGTGTAGGCCAGGTCCAGATAGTTCGCCGCGTGGCGTCGAGCATTGTTGATGGATTTCAGGGCCTTACCGGCCTTGCTCATCAGCGAGGCAAGAACGGTCAGTGCCAGCACACCGATAATCACACTGAGTGAGAGCTCGATGGTCACTTCCATCACCGGTACCGGCTGACCGTCATTGATGATCGGCAGGTTGTTCTCGTGCAGGGCGTGCAGAATCAGTTTCACACCGATGAATCCGAGAATCGCGGCCAGACCATACGCGAGGTAGATCAGCCGGTCCAGCAGACCGTCGATCAAGAAGTACAGCTGACGCAAGCCCATCAGTGAGAACGCGGTGGCGGTAAACACGATGTAGACGTTTTGGGTCAACCCGAAGATCGCCGGGATGGAATCCAGTGCGAAGAGAATGTCGGTACCACCGATGGCAATCATCACCAAGAGCATCGGGGTCAGCATCTTTTTCCCATCAACCACCGTGAACAGCTTGTCACCATCGTAGTGATCGGAGGTTCGCAGGAACCTGCGGGAGAGTCTGATGACGAAGTTATCGGCCTCGCTGTTGGAATCTTCGGGCTTGAGCAGGTTACCTGCGGTGAGCAACAAGATCAGACCGAAGGCGTAAAAGATCCAGGAGAAGGTGTTAATCAATGCTGCGCCGAGGAAAATGAAACCGGTGCGGGCGATGAGCGCGAACACAATTCCGAAGAGCAATACCTTTTGCTGGTCCTCGCGTGGCACACGAAAGCTGGCCATGATGATCAGGAACACAAAGAGGTTATCAACCGACAACGCCTTTTCGGTGATGTAGCCGGCGAAGTACTCCTTGCCCATCTGGCCACCGCCAAAAAAGAGCACCAAAAGTCCGAATATCACGGCTATGGCCACGTAAATCGAGGACCAGATCGCAGCTTCTTTGAGCTGTGGGACGTGGGCTTTACGAATGTGGAAGAAATAGTCAAAGGCGAGCAGGGCGAAGATCACCACAATGGTGATAGCCCAGATGGTAGGGGAAACAGTCACAGTACTACCGCTTTCATCGAGGATGGATGGTGAGCAGTAAGTCTCTCCACCCGCCAGTGTGCGGACCGTTGACCCGGCGAGGCTTCATTGCCTTGCGTATTGACGGGCTCAGCGCGTTGGAATACTCCCTTACGTGTTTTCTACTGTAATCGGTGAATCCGCTGATGCAAAGCTTTTGACGCGTAACCGGCCGGTCAAGCTGTCGGCAGTCCACGGGGTTCCCAGGCTTGGGGGCTGATCAACTAGGCTGTTGCGTACTATGTATCCCACTGAGCAAAGCCATCAGCACGGCGGGCGGGAACGCGATATCCCGGAGGATTCCCGCGCAGGTGAGGACGAGTTCCGCGTCGATATTGAACGGATTCGTTTCTCACCATACTTCTCGCGACTCTCGGCCGTCACCCAGGTGATCCCGCAGGCCGGAGCCGGGACCGTCGTACACAATCGCCTCACCCACTCATTGAAAGTTTCCGCGGTGGCGCGTTCCATAGCCATCGGACTACGCAATGCGGATAAGCAGACCCGGGATCTGGTTGAGGAACTTGGCGGCTGTGATCCGGTGGTGGTGCAGGCCGCCGCTGCCGCGCACGATCTGGGGCACCCGCCATTTGGGCATCTTGGGGAGCAGGAATTGGATCGGGTGGCACGCACCAAGCTTGGCCTGCCCGATGGATTTGAAGGCAATGCGCAGACCTTCCGGATTCTGAGCACCTTGGACAGTTGCGATGCGACCCCGCGCGGGTTGAACCTGACCCGGGCGGTTCGTGCCGCGGTGCTTAAATACCCGTGGGCACGCGATGAGTGGCGCGGCACCACGCTCTTGCCGCGAGAACTGCCGCGGGGCGCCGGTGATGTCAATGGTACAGGTGCCGCGAAATTCTCTTGCTACGACGTGGAGCACGAGCAGCTGCAAGATGTGCTCTCCGTTTTCCCGGCCATCGCCCCGCATCAGCAGACCTTGGAATGTTCGGTGATGGACGTCGCCGATGACATCGCCTACGCGGTGCATGATTTGGATGATTTTTACCGGGCAGGGGTGCTGCAATACACCACGGTTTCGGCTGAATTGCAGAACTGGTTGAAGCACTCGCGCAACCTCGCCGATATTCCCGATGCGCAACTGGATCTGCGTCGTGCTGGGCATGCGCTGGAGCGCACCTGGCGGCGCTTGCAGGCCAAGGACCCGTGGGTGGCCGACCCGCAGGCTTTCCGTGACTCGGTGCAACGGGTGGAGCACGATCTGGTCGAGGGTTTGTTGGCGATGCCCTATGACGGTGGGTTAGAGGCTGACCGGGCGGTGACCGGTTTTACCCGGCGCTGGATCCAACGGCTGCATTCCTCAGTGGTGGTGCAACGAAACCCGCATGTGCGCAGCGGACACCTGCGGCTGGGCGATGCTGCCTGGCACGATGTGATGGTGTTGAAGTTCGTGCATGCCCGTTTCGTGTTGGACCGTTCGGATTTGGCGGTTTATCAACGTGGGCAGACGCGAATTATTTCCTCCCTTGCCGAGGGCCTACGCGAGTGGTTGAACGATCCCTTAGACGCAGCCCGGGCGCCACGCCGGCTGCTGGACTCGGTGCAGGCTGCCACCGAGGAGTACCGGGCGCTGCGCAATGTCGACCCGGCGCGGTTCGGCCCGGCCGGGCACGGCGAGGTGGAACGGTTGGGACAGGCACGGGCCATCGTCGACTACATCGCCTCCTTCACCGACGCCCAGGCCGTCTCGGTCAACGCGCTGCTCACCGGTACCGCCGAGGGGATCTGGGAACTGGGTCGTGGGCTGTAGCCGGATGCCCGCCCCCCGGACTCATCGACCATCACCCACTACCCACCGAAGACAAGGAAGTACCATGGCCCTCCGTGTCCTGGTTCCCAGTGAAGAGCTCGCCTCGGCGTTGCAGCTGCCAGGGATCGAACCCATCCTGTGGCACCTGAACAATGCGCGGCATGAGGCCCCGGAAGCCGAGGTACTCATCACCGAACGTCCCCGGGAGCTGGACCGCCGCCGGGCCGTGGCACGGATCCCGGGGTTGCGGCATGTGCATCTGCTGTCCCTCGGGTTCGATTGGGTGCTGGAGCACCTGCCCGACGGTGTGGGGCTGAGCAATTCGCGTGGGGCCATCGAGGACGCCACCGCCGAACACGCCCTGGCCCTTTTGCTGGCCGCCCTGCGCGTTGTTCCCGCCGCGGTGCGTGACCAGGATATGCAGCGGTGGAATCCGGCCTGGTCTCCGACCCTGTATGGGGCCACGGTGCTGCTGCTGGGCTACGGCGGGGTGGGTGCCGGGATCGCGGCCCGGCTGGCGCCCTTCGGTCCGGCCCGGGTGCTGCCGGTGGGCCGCACGGCCCGCACCGAACCGGACGGTACCGCGGTGCATGCCCTTCACGAGCTGCCCGGGCTGCTGCCCGAGGCGGACATCGTCGTCATCGCGCTGCCACACGATGCCTCCACCGAACGGCTGGTGGATGCCGCATTCCTGTCGAGGATGCGCGATGGCGCCCTGCTGGTGAACATCGGCCGCGGTCCGGTGGTGGATACCGACGCGCTGTTGACCGAGCTGGCGACCGGGCGGCTGGGCGTGGCCCTGGATGTCACCGACCCCGAACCGCTGCCGCCCGGGCACAGGTTGTGGAACGCCCCGAATTGCCTGATCACCCCGCATATCGGCGGGAACACCAGACAAGTGCTCGAATTCTGCGGGCAGCTGGCGGTCCAGCAGATGCAACGGCTGGCCGCGGGCCGGGAACTGCTCAACGTGGTGCGGTCCGCCGGGCAGTGACCCGGTGGCCGACGGACCCGGCACGTTACTCTGCCGGAATCCGGTGTACTGCCCGAAGAGCACCGGTTGCCTGGCCGCGGTCCGGGCCCGTTCTTTGGTCTTCCCCCGACTGCCGTACCGCTGCTACCTGCTGCCGGCCGGCGCTGCCAGCTTGGCCAGACCGCCGGCGGTACGTGCCGCCGCCAACCCGCGTTCCAGATCGGCGAGCAGGTCCTCGGGTTCCTCGATACCCACGGACAGGCGCACCAGATTGGCCGGGATCTCCAGCTCGGTGCCGATCAGCGAGGCGTGGGTCATTTCCCGCGGGTAGCAGACCAGCGATTCGACCCCGCCCAGGGAAACCGAGAGCTGGAAGTACTCCATGGATTCGGCAAAAGCCCGGGCGGCGGCCTCATCGGCCAGCTGCAGGGACAGGATGCCGCCGAACCCGCGCTGCTGGGAGGCTGCCAGCTCGTGACCGGGGTGATCCGGCAGACCCGGGTAGAACACCCGGCCCACCTCGGGGCGCTCGGTGAGCCACTGCGCGATCACCCCGGCGTTGCAACCGTGGCGTTCCATCCGCAAGCCCAGCGTCTTCAGCCCGCGGGCGGCCAGGTAGCTGTCCTGCGGCCCGGAGACCGCGCCCCCGGCGAACTGCTGGAAGCCGATCGCCTCGAGCAGGGATTCACCGCGGTGCAGGTGGTCGGTGACGATGACCGCCCCGCCCAGCACATCCGAGTGCCCGCCAATGTACTTGGTGGTTGAGTGCACCACCGCGTGGGCCCCAAAATCCAGGGGACGTTGCAGGTACGGGGTGGCGAAGGTGCTATCCACCACGAGCAGGGCCCCGTACTCGCGGGCCAGTGCCGCCCAGCCAGCCAGGTCGGCGATCCCCAGCAGCGGGTTGGAGGGAGTTTCCACCCAGAGCAGCGCGGTATTCGGGCGGATCGCGGAGCGCACCGCATCCAGCGAGGTAATCTCCACCGCGCTGGAGGTGATCCCCCACTTGCGGTGCAGCCGGGAGATGAGCCGATGGGTGCCGCCGTACCCATCGGCTCCCAGCACGATGTGGTCACCGGGGGCGAGCACCGCACGCAGCAACGCGTCTTCCGCGGCGATCCCGGAGGCGAAGGCAAACCCGTGGCTGCCGCCTTCCAGCACGGCCAGCTGGGTCTGGAACGCGTCGCGGGTCGGGTTGGAGCCACGTGAGTACTCGTGGCCCGCGCGCAGCACGTTGATCCGGTCCTGGATGAACGTGCTGGTCTGGTAGATCGGCGGGATCACGGCCCCGGTGTACGGGTCCTTGTGCTGTCCTGCGTGGACGGCCAGGGTGTTGAATCCACTCATGCGAAGCTCGCTTCCTTTTCGATCGATGCTGCGGCCTGCGCGGCCGCCAGTGCGCGGTCAAGGTCCCGGATCAGGTCCGTCGGGTCTTCCAGCCCCACCGACAGGCGTAGCACCGCCGCGTTCAGCCCAGCCTGCGCCAGCTGCTGAGTCGAGAGGCGGCAGTGGGTCATCGTCGCCGGGTGGGCGATCATGGTGCGGGTATCGCCGATGTTCGCAGCCAGCGTGATGATTTCAAGGTTGTCGATGAACGCCGGCACCAGGGCGGCATCGTGCAATTCCACGGCCAGCACGCTACCGGTGCCGCGCGGGAAGAACTTTGCCAGGCGATCATGGTGCCGATGGGCGCTGCGCGAGGGGTGGTGCACCGCCTTAAGCAGCGGGTGCGCCTCCAGGAAGTTCGCCAGCAGCAACAGGTTCTGGGTGGCGGCGGCGGTGCGCACGGGCAGGGTTTCCATCCCGGTCAGGATGGCGTGGGCATTACCGGCCGAGAGCGCAGGGCTCAGATCGTGCAGGAATTTGGAACGCACCAGCATGGAGTAGGCACCGTCCCCGTAACGGGCCAGTAGCGAGGTGCCGGCATAGCGTTCGCGGGCGCGGGCGATCTGCGGCCAGCGCTCCTGGTCGGAAAAGTCGAATGTTCCGGCGTCGACGACCACGCCGCCGAGCACCTGCCCGTGTCCGGCCAGCGCCTTGGTGGCCGAGTGCACCACGATGTCGGCGCCGAACGCCAGCGGCTTGAAGTTCGCCGGAGTGGCCAGGGTGTTATCCACCACCACCGGAATGTTATGGCGGTGTGCCACCTCGGCCAGCGCCGGTAGATCCGGGAGGGTGGAAAGCGGGTTGGTGACCGATTCCAGGAAGAAGGCCCGGGTATCCGCCTCGATGGCCGCCTCCCAGGCGGAAGGCTCATCCGGGTCGACAAAGCTGACGCGGATGCCGAAATCGTTGAAGGAGTCGGTCAGCAGGTCAACGGTGCCGCCGTAGAGCTGGTTGGAGGCGATGATGTGCTTCGGGCCCTGGGTCAGGGCCAGCAGCGATAGGGCGACGGCAGCCTGGCCGGTGGCGGTGGCCACCGCGTAGGCTCCGCCTTCCAGGGCGGCGGCGCGTTGTTCGAACACCGACACGGTGGGGTTGCCGGTGCGGGAGTAGGTGAAGCCGGCCTGGCGCAACGCGAACTTTTCCACGGCTTCGGCATGCGAGCCGAACTCGTAGGCCGCTGAGGAATACAGCGGCACCGTAAGCGGGCGGTGGTCACCGCTGGGCGTATATCCGGCGTGGATGGCCGTCGTCGACGGTTGGGTGTTGGGCTGCGCCATGGTTCCTCCTCGTTTTTGCCGCACGAGGGAGTGCACCGAACACCGTGCAGGGCACGGAGCCCCAGGACGCGTTCGGCAGCTGCTCCATCGTTCCTGGCATTAGCACCTTTCGGTTTCCCGATGGTTGCTGCGACGTCGACGAGCCAGATCTCTCGGTCGCTCTTGATGGGTTGTTGTGCTGCCATGATTGGGCAACGGCTTAGGGCGGCGCAAGCGGTGTCCGGTCCCGGGCTTCACACAAGGTTTCCAGGCTTCACATGTCGCGTTCTTGTCATGATGACGCACGGCCCGGATCCGTTGTGTGACGCGCGGTTGCTGCCGGATACCGCGAGATTACGGGCTTTGACCCGTTTAATGTGTCGCGCACGGTCCGGCGGATGACACAGCGTTACGTCCTTCGGTTCCCGAGGGGTTCAGCCGATGAGCTGGACCCCGAAGCCTGCGATAACGGAACGCACTTCTTCCAGATAACGCCGCGCTTGTTCGGTCAG
Source organism: Glutamicibacter uratoxydans (assembly GCF_050753455.1). Lineage (GTDB taxonomy): Bacteria > Actinomycetota > Actinomycetes > Actinomycetales > Micrococcaceae > Glutamicibacter > Glutamicibacter uratoxydans_A. The sequence continues at coordinate 703,533 of NZ_CP192736.1, read as the reverse complement.
CGGAATCGCGGCATGGTCGATCCAGCCGATCTCGATGCGCTCATCGACATCCAGTGGGATGGCGACGATGGACGGATCGAGTTCATCGCTGATGATGCCCGTGGAGATCGTGTACCCACCCAGGCCGATCATGAGGTTGAAGATGGTCGCGCGGTCCGAGACCTGGATCTCGCGTTTGCTGGAGCTTGTGGAGAGGATCTCCTCGGCGAAGTAGAACGAGTTGTTGGCGCCCTGGTCGAAGGTCAGGCGCGGCAGGTCTTCGAGGTCTGCCAGCTCCACCCGCGGGCGGGAGGCCAACGGGTTGCTACGCGAAATGAAGATGTGCGGATCGGCCAGGAACAAGGGGTGGAAGACGAGCCGGGACTCACGCAGCAGCTTGTCAATGACCTTCCGGTTGAAGTCGTTGCGGTAGAGGATGCCGATCTCGCTGCGCAGGGTGCGCACGTCCTCGATGATCTGTTCTGTGCGGGTCTCACGCAGCGAGAACTCGTATTCGTCGGCCCCGCTGGCCTGGACCATCCTCACGAAGGCGTCCACGGCGAAGGAGTAGTGCTGGGTGGAGACGCCCAGCAGGCGGCGGGAGGGCGGGCGGCCGAGGTATCGCTGCTCGAGAAGCTCCACCTGTTCGAGCACCTGCCGGGCGTAGCCGAGGAACTCGGCTCCCTCGGTGGTCAGCGTTACGCCCCTCGCCGAGCGAATGAGCAGCGTGCGTCCCACCCGGGCTTCGAGCTCCTTCATCGCCGCGGACATGCTCGGCTGCGCGACGTAGAGCAGATCAGCGGCCGCTGAAATCGATCCCTCGGCCGCGACCGTGGTGAAATAGCGCATCTGCTGCAGTGTCAGACCACTTGCTCCTTGAACCATAGGTTGAGTCTATATCAAGCCATAGTTTGCCGGAGTTACCTGATATCAACGATGGCGCTGCATGATGGACACATCGACTTGATTCCGGCCTGCCCAGGCCCCTCAGCAACAGATTGGCCGCCATGGCAGACGCATTCACTTTCAGCATCACCACCACCGACTTCGACGAGGACTACACGCCCAGCACGGATTCGCGCATCACGACGAACTTCGCCAACCTGGCCCGCGGCGAAAACCGCCAGGAGAACCTGCGCAACGCGCTGACGATGATCGACCGGCGCCTGAATTCCCTGATGCACTGGGACAATCCGGACGGCGAGCGCTTCACGCTCCGGCTGGAAATCATCTCCGCCAACGTGCACTTCGACTCGGCACAGGGGGCGCAGGACTTCCCTCTGCTGGAGGTGCTGAACACCAGCATCCTGGACCGCTACACCGGGACGCGCACCCACGGCATCGTGGGCAACAACTTCTCCTCCTACGTGCGGGACTACGACTTCAGCGTGCTGCTGCCGGCAACGGCCGACGCCTCGGGCAAGCCGGTGGTCCCCGAGGACTTCGGGGAGCTGCACGGCCGGCTTTTCCAGCATTTCCTGGATTCGGAGGCCTACCGCCAGCGCTTCGAGCAGCTGCCGGTGATCTGCATCAGCGTCTCCACCTCGAAGACCTACCGCCGCACCGGCAACAGCCACCCGGTGCTGGGCCTGGAATACCAGCAGGACGACTACTCGCTGACCGACGAGTACTTCGCGAAGATGGGCCTGCGCGTGCGCTACTTCATGCCCGCCGGCTCCGTTGCCCCGCTGGCCTTCTATTTCCGCGGCGACCTGCTGAACGACTACACCAACCTGCAGCTGGCCAGCACGATTGCCACCATGGAGACCTTCCAGAAGATCTACCGCCCCGAGATCTACAACGCGAACTCCCCCGCCCCCGCGGTCTACCGCCCGAGCCTGGAGGTGCAGGACTTCTCGCGCACCCAGGTTTCCTATGACCGCGAGGAACGCACCCGCCTGGGCGCAAGCCAGGGCAGGTACACCGAAGAACACTTCATCACCCCGAACCGCGAACTGCTGAACGCCTGGGCCGCCGGCTACGCCGTCCCCGCCGCCTAAGAGCCCCTGAATACCTCACGAATCCAAAGGACCAGTTATGACCAACACCCTGCTTCCAACTTCCATTGTCGGTTCCCTGCCCAAGCCTTCGTGGCTCTCGGAAACCGAGACCCTGTGGTCGCCGTGGAAGCTTGAGGGGGCGGTACTGGCCGAGGGCAAGCAGGACGCGATGCGCGCCGCGGTGCTGGAGCAGACCCGTCGCGGGATCGACATCATTTCCGACGGCGAGCAAACCCGCCAGCACTTCGTCACCACCTTCATCGAGCACCTGTCAGGCGTTGACTTCGAGAACAAACAGACGGTACTGATCCGCGACCGCTACGAGGCCAGCGTGCCCAGCGTTGTCGGCGCAGTGGAACGCAAGGCCCCGGTGTTTGTACAGGATGCGAAGTTCCTGCGCACGCTGACGGACCGCCAGATCAAGTGGACCCTGCCCGGCCCGATGACCATGGTGGACACCCTGCACGACGCCTACTACGGCAGCCGCGAAAAGCTTGCTTGGGAGTTCGCTGCCATCTTGAACCAGGAGGCCAGGGAGCTGGAAGCCGCTGGCGTGGATGTCATCCAGTTCGACGAGCCGGCGTTCAACGTCTTTTTCGACGAGGTGGCCGACTGGGGCGTGGCAGCGCTGGAGCGCGCCTGCGAGGGCCTGAAGGCGGAGACCGTGGCGCATATTTGTTTCGGCTATGGCATCAAGGCGAACAATGACTGGAAGGCGACCCTGGGCACCCAGTGGCGCCACTACGAGAAGTCGTTCCCGCTGCTGCAGCGTTCTTCCATTGACACCATTTCCCTGGAATCCCACCACTCGAAGGTGCCGCTGGAGGTCGTGGAACTGGTGCGCGGCAAGCGGGTCATGCTCGGTGCCATCGACGTGGCAAACCAGCAGGTCGAAACCCCTGAAGAAGTGGCGGAAACCCTGCGCAAGGCAATTGCGTACGTGGATGCTGACAAGCTCATCCCAAGCACCAACTGCGGCATGGCGCCTTTCCCGCGTGATGTGGCATTGGCCAAGCTCAGTGCGCTAAGCGCCGGGGCCGCTGTGCTGCGCGAGGAGCTTGTCAGCCCCCGCGTCTAAAATCGCAGTGGCGGAGCCGTCGCTGCCCCCGCGGAAGACTTCAAGGCGCTCTTTCGCGGGCGCTCCGGCGGCATCGTGCTGATTACCACCGATGCAGGACAGAGCCCGGTGGCGCTGACCAAGTCGTCGGTGACATCGGTGAGCGCGCAGCTGCCGTTGCAATTGTTATCAGTGTCTCGATTCTCTTCATCGTCTGCAGTGCTCTTCATTGGCCATTGCTTCATCGTGCATTTTCTATATATGTGGGACGTAGAGGAAACGCAACTGAGCGCAACCAGCGGCATCGGCTGCTTCGCCCAGGCACAGATTTGAACATAACTGAGTAGCGCCGAATCTGTGTTAGATCGCGTACGCGCATTGCTGTGCTGCGAAATCGTCAAACATATTCAGGCAAGAGAACCTACGGTGTTCATTGCCTGCGCCCTCAAATCCGACTTTGCCCGCAATCAAGCATCGCGAGAGGCCGGCGATGCGTTGGACTTCCACGACTAGACGTGACGCCACCTGGGAGATCATTCCGTCATCGACAGCGGGATGACCAAATAGCGCAATCAGTATCCCCTAACACTGTCCTAGAAAATCCTCGTGTCTGCGGAGATCTTGCGTATGAACCGTCGCAAAAATAATGCCGCTAAATAACTAACGGCATGATTTCCGGGACGGTTCAGAACACCGCGATCCCCACCAGCAAGTGGATGCCGTGGTGGCGTCCGCCTGAGAGCTTACCAATGCTGGAACACATCACGATGGACAGCGGTGGGAAGGAACGGGCTGCGGTGTCCTGTGACTGTTAGCTTCATTTGGCGGTTAATTACAGCAATGATGGCGGTCTATGTGTGTCCGATGACGAGCGTTGAACGAGCAGCATCGACCACCTCATCTGTGATAGTCGTGAGCTCATTGATCTTCATGACGCGTTCTATTTGAGCGAAGAGCCTGATGATCAACCGGAAATTGCCACGGGTCACGCGAAGAATGGCCCCGACAGCTTGCGCGGAGCCTGTCAGATGGATTGTGTACGCGCCCTAGTCACTTGATAGAAAGAGACTAGGAAAACACAGAATGACCATCCAGAAAGATCAGGCCGAACAGAGCATGGAAAACGCCTCAGACATCGCCGAGAAGATCGCAGCCCTCGGCTCCATGGACGCGGTGAAAGAATCCGGGGCCTTCGATGAACTCATGGGCTTTATCGACCGCGGTGAAATCCAGCTCGACGGCAAAGACGGGTTCATCCAACAGATCATCCGCGCCGGCCTGGAACGCGGGCTGAAATCCGAGCTCAGCAGCCACCTGGGCTACGACAAAGGGGACGGGCACGCCCGGTTCGCCCCGAACTCCCGCAACGGCTCCTACCCCAAGACCGTGTCCACGATCGCCGGGGATATCGATCTGCAGATCCCACGGGACCGGGCCGGAACCTTCGTCCCAACCCTGGTGCCCAAGGGCTCACGCCGCACCGGTGGGCTGGATGAGATGATCATTTCCCTCTACGCCGGGGGCATGACGGTGCGGGATATCGCCTACCACCTAGAAACCACGGTCGGTACCCAGCTGTCCCATGACACGATCAGCAAGATCACCGATGAGGTGCTGGACGAAGTGTCGGCCTGGCAGGAACGGCCGCTGGAGGAGTTCTACCCGATCCTTTACCTGGACGCCATTGTGATCAAGGTCCGTGATGGGCATCAGGTGCGGAACAAGGCCGCGCATATGGCTATCGGGGTCACCGTGGAAGGCATCAAGCACGTGCTGGGGATCTGGGTCACCGATAACGAAGGGGCGAAATTCTGGGCACAAGTCTGCGCCCAACTGGCCAACCGCGGCGTCAAAGACGTCCTGATCGCTTGCTGCGACGGGCTGACCGGGTTCCCCGAAGCGATTGAAGCGACGTGGGCGCGGGCGACGGTGCAGACCTGCGTGGTGCACCTGATCAGGGCGGCGAACCGGTTCGTCTCCTACTCGGATCGCCGGGCGGTCAGCGCGCAGTTGAAGAGCATCTACACGGCGCCGAGCATCGAATCCGCAGCCAAGGCCCTGGATGATTTCGAAGCGTCCGAGATGGGGCGGAAGTATCCGTCGGCGGTGGCGACGTGGCGTAACGCGTGGGAACGGTTCACCCCGTTCTTGGCGTTTCCTCCGGAGCTTCGCAAGGTCATTTACACGACGAACGCGATTGAGTCGATGAACTACCAGTTGCGTAAGGTCACCAAGTCCCGGGGCCATTTCCCCTCCGATGCGGCGGCGGTGAAGATGCTGTGGCTGGCGATCTGCAATATCGAGGACAAGCGGGCCCGGGAGCGGTTCAAGGATGCGCAGAAGAAGGGCCGCACCCCGCGGGCTGGTGCCGGGTCGCATCTGGTGGAAGGGGCTGGGACGAACGGCTGGAAGCAAGCGCTGCAGCAGTTGGCGATGGCGTACCCGGAGCGTATTGAACCGTATTTGAAGTAAGTATTACGAGCCCTGAATAACGCAGGTGACTAGGGGCTTACACAAACTTCCTGACAGGCTCCTTGCGCGTCAGTGAAATCATCCATATTGAGCGTCAGCCCAAGCTTCATCCACCACCGTTGCAGGACGAAAACTATTTCTTCTTGCCCAAGCGCTTTGTACTCATGGGCAAACCCAATACGGCTGTAAAGTTGCGGATACCGGCTGAACTGCTTTTCCATCCCAGGCATACCAACAAGAATCAATGCGACTTGGGTACGGTCATGAAAGTCCCGCAGATACTCCACAGCAACAGCGTTCAGGCGTTCACACTCGTCAACGATAATCAGCTGGACATTCCCGGGCCGGTCATGGGGCGGTGAACTTCGATTGTTCTGGCTTATCAAATGTTCATCAACACAGATGCTTAATCTCGTAGATACGAGCCGTAGCTCAGATTTGAGCAGCTTCGCCGTGGTCATGACTTGCGGGTTATAGAACACCGCACGTTTTCGATTGCACATCGCATACATCCGTTCATCCTCGTCAGTACGCGGCCCCCAGCCTTGAAGGAACGGCTCCAACTTGTCCCAGCTCGCATAGGCCCGAGCTGAGTTTGTTTTGCCCACGCCAGCTTGGCCGAAGCAAATACCGATAGTTTTCTGCCGCCTGACCGCGTCCGCGAACTCTATAAACCGACGGTGTTCTTTGGTCACGATGAGTTTAGAGCTTGCCATCAGCTTCCCTCCTGGTACGTGCGCAGCTTCTTCCTAGTTAATGGCGCGGCACTCGTCATAGGAGCTTGTTCCGTATCTGTGTTCACCTTTGCCGGGGATCCGAATGACAGTTTGAGGTTGATTTGATTCCTCAATTCTCGCTTTCGAGCATTGCGTGCGGCTTGTATATCTTTGAGCGTCACCGTACTTGATTCATGTTCAGGATCGACCGCTTTACAAATAAAAGAGTCTCGGTGAAACACCCGGATTTCCGAAATGTCCCTGGGGTCATACCTGATGGTGACTTGCTCTCGCACATAGGCTGCCAATAAGGGGGAAATGTAGCGAAGTCCTTGAAAGTGGACTCCATCGCGGTGCACCATTCGTGGTTTGGCCACGGTGAGCAACAGAAGGTTCAGAGCATCAATGGACTCGGGTAGGCGTGGGAGCCAGCCTTGATTAAGCCAGGCTATTGTTGGAGCCGTTTTCGTTTCCGGGTGTGTTCGTTGGTGATAGGTGTCGGTAATGAAAGCCCTGATCTTGCTGTCTAGTTCATTGAGCGTGAGCTTGGGTGGTGAGGATTGTTTACCGCGGATGATATGCCCTGGCAGCGTCGGTAAAAGTTCAGTATTGAGTGTTCCGAAGATCCGTTCAATTTTTCCTCGTCCCTGTGGTCTGGCGACCGCTGAGTAAACGATCTCGAAATGCAGATCCTTAGCTGTTTGTGCCAGGTGCAAGCTGGTGAAATCGGTGCCGTGATCAACGTAGAGCCGATCAGGTATCCCGCACATTGGCCAGGTTTGCTCGTTCTTGGGCCAGATAGCGTCTCGAATTGCCAGTGACGTGAAGAATGCAGAGGGTGCACCGAGAAACACCATATAGCCGCATACTGCTCGTGAGTAGTCATCGAGAATCACCGTCAGCCATGGACGGGCCGGCTTCTGGTTCGCATCGAGAATGAGAATATCCAGCTCGGTGTGATCGGCCTGCCAGACTGAGTTCGGTTCCTCGGCCCGGTGCCGCCACACCAGCTCATATTTATCCCGGTAAACCACTGGCCCTTGAAGCGCGAGTGTTCGTAGTGATGGATCGAGGTTCTGCACGATTGAACGAACGCTGCTATAGGAAATACCTAGCCATCCATTCTTTTTGGCCGCCGTGCTGGACTCACGGTAGATCTGAGCGATGCTTTGTACTGGTGTCTGTAGCGCTGAACGTTCAATGAATGCGACCAGCTGCGGGTGGATTCTCGATTCTCGGCCAGCCGGCGCAGCAGGCAATAACCCAGCAATTCCGTCGTTGGCATAGGCATTTTTCCATCGCTGCAACGTGCGCAGCCCTACGCCGCTTTCATCCGCTAACTCAACGAGGGTTTGCCCACCGTTGATATGCCGGGCCAGGACGTTCCACCGGGTGGCTGCTGTTTCTTCGCGAGCTTGATGACTGGCTGGTTCAGGCCGTGCGCTGTTCGACGACATGGGTACATTCTGAACCTCGCAGGCGTTGAGGTCGAGGATTTTATTTTTGCGTTGTTTTCGTCAAAGCGCGGTAGACGGTGCTTCGACTTACTCCCAGCACTTCACCAATTTGTGCCAGGGTCATTTCTTGCTGCTCGTAAAGCTGCCGGGCAGTGCGCAGCTTATCGGCGGTAAGCAAAGCCGGACGGCCCCCGACTTTTCCACGGGCACGAGCTGCTTGCAGGCCGGCCTTTGTCCGTTCTCTGATCAGATCCCGTTCGAACTCGGCAAGTGACGCGAAGATATTGAAAACTAATCGTCCTCCCGAAGAACTGGTATCAATGTTCTCTTGCAGTGAGCGAAACTCGATACCCCGTTGCTGCAATGTATCAAGGTAGTCAATGAGGTGCCGGATGGATCGACCTAGACGATCAAGTCTCCACACCACCAAGGTATCGCCCGGGCGCAGCTGATCTATCACTGCATCTAGTTCGGGGCGTGACTCAAGCGCACCGGACGCGGTATCTGTGAATATTCGATAGCACCCAGCAGCAGTGAGCGCGTCATGCTGCAAGCGCGCGTCTTGATCACCGGTAGACACTCGCGCGTATCCAAGAAGATGTCCCATGCCTTGAAATGTATCAAAACTCGTCAATCAGCGACAGAATTGACCCCTAGATTGTGAAACTGGGTTTTGAACCGATGAACGAAAAATTGGCCATTGAATTTTCAACTGAACTGGCGTGATGTGATTTCCGCATTTTCAGTGTGTCAAAAACGAATGTTTTTGGCACAACTATCAGTACATCAAGTGCTGTATAGTACATCGTATGATGAACATTGAATCACGGATCGATGCGATGAACCGGCTTGGCCGCGCCATGGCCGACCCCACCCGGTCACGCATCCTCCTGTCCTTGCTGCACGAACCCGGATACCCAGCGGAACTTGCCCAGACCCTGGGACTGAGCCGCGCCAACGTCTCCAACCATCTGACCTGCCTGCGCGGCTGCGGAATTGTCGTGGCGAAACTGGAAGGCCGCAACACCCGGTACGAAATCACCGATCCGCACCTCACCACCGCTCTGAGCGCCCTGGTTGACGTGACGCTGGCCGTCGATGATCAAGTACCTTGCCTGGACTCTTCCTGCCCTGACTGCGCCACCAGCGCCGATCGAGAACACGAGGAGCAAGCATGAGTTCCGCCTGCGGTTGCGATTCACCGGAACCCACCGAAGAATTCGAAGAGGAACTGCCCTGGTGGCGGGATTGGCATGTGCTCGTACCCATAGCCTCCGGCGTTTTCTTCCTCGCTGGGCTCGTCCTTGAAAGGAGCACCCACGGCGAGAGCGCCGCCATCGTGGCCATGGTGCTGTTTTGGATCGGCCTGCTGCTGGGCGCATTTACCTTTGTTCCCAGCGCCCTGCGAAACCTGTTCACGAAACGGAAACTCGGCATTGGGCTGCTGATGACCATCAGCGCCACCGGTGCGGTCATCCTCGGCTATGTCGAAGAAGCCGCAGCCCTGGCATTCCTGTATTCCATTGCCGAAGCACTGGAAGACAAAGCCATGGACAGGGCACGCTCGGGCCTGCGCTCCTTGTTGAAGCTCGTCCCGGAAACCGCCACCATCATCCGTGACAGCGCACCAGTCGTGGTCAGTGCAGCAGAGATCAAGATTGGCGATGCCCTGCGCGTGAAGCCTGGTGAACGCTTGGCAACCGATGGCGTGGTCACCCAGGGATCAAGCAGCTTAGACACCTCCGCTATCACAGGGGAATCAATTCCCATGGAAGTAACCGTGGGTGACCAGGTTGCTGCTGGTTCCATCAATTCATCCGGCGCGCTAGTAGTCACTGCAACGGCTAACGGCACGGACAACTCCCTGACCACGTTGGTGAGCCTAGTCGAGCAAGCCCAGTCGGAACGTGGCGAACGGGCACGGCTCGCTGACCGCATTGCCCGCCCGCTGGTTCCCGGTGTCATCGTCCTGGCGGTACTGGTCGCTGTGCTTGGAGCGATCTTCGGCGATCCCGAAACCTGGATCACCCGCGCACTGATCGTGCTGGTCGCAGCCTCGCCTTGCGCGATGGCCATCGCCGTTCCTGTCACCGTTGTTTCCGCCATCGGAGCTGCCAGCAAGTTCGGTGTCATCATCAAAAGCGGAGCAGCGTTCGAACGGCTTGGTTCCCTGCGCCGCATCGCGGTGGATAAAACTGGAACACTCACACGCAATCAGCCCGCGGTCACGCAAGTCCAGGCCGTTGATGATGCGACCCGCGAAGAGGTGCTCGCCGTTGCCGCCGCCCTGGAACAGCACAGCACCCACCCTCTAGCTACGGCCATCACCGCAGCAGTGTCCACGATCCCTGAGGCAACGGCAGTCAACGAAGAGCCAGGACACGGCATTACCGGCGTCCTGGATGGTATTCAGGTCGGGGTCGGCAGTCCTCGATGGATTACCCCAGGATCGCTTGCTTCCGCTGTTGAATCCATGGAGGCCTCCGGGCAAACCTGCGTCATGGTCACTCGCGCAGAGCAGGTCATTGGCGTGATCGGCGTGCGCGATGAACTACGCCCTGAAGCGGCCGAAGCAATTCGAGACCTGCATAACCAGGGAATCGACGTGGTGATGCTCACCGGCGATAACTCCCGTACTGCCCACGCGCTGGCTTCAATCGCCGGTATAGACACCGTTCATGCCGAACTGCGACCTGAAGACAAGGCCCGTAAAATCACTTCGTCGGTGCAGCAGGTTCCTACAGGGATGATCGGTGACGGGATCAACGATTCCCCCGCCTTGGCTAGCGCTACCGTCGGAATTGCGATGGGCGCTACCGGTGCCGATGCCGCCATAGAATCAGCCGACGTAGCCTTCACCGGCCATGACTTGAGACTGATCCCGCAAGCCTTGTCCCATGCCCGACGGGGCCGAGCGATCATGAATCAGAACATCGTCCTGTCAATGGCGATCATCGTTGTCCTGCTGCCCTTGGCCATTACCGGAGTGCTGGGATTAGCCGCGGTAGTGCTGGTTCACGAGGTCGCAGAAGTCATCGTGATTGCCAACGGCCTTCGGGCTGCCCGCATCCACCGCCAGCAGCTCACCCAGCAGCCGGGCAACGTCCTACATTAGCGCTGGTTTCGTTGATGTTGAAGGCGGGGCACTATTTCCACCAGGAAATTAGCACCCCGCCTTCAACCATTTAGAACCAAAGTGAACCGTGCTGTGCGATGCGCCATTTTTAACGGTAATAAACCGCCAATTGAAACTAACAGTCACACGCCGGGGTTCTGTCAGTTTCCGAAGTCCTCAGCATTTCTGTCCATAGTCCACAGCACTGCCGCCCGCAAGGGGAACCCTCTGCGGTTCAAGCTCGCTATAAACTCGATTTGATGGCTTACCTGCTATAAATTTTGCTTATGCGAACATTCCCAGCTGCGCTTGCCGCACTCGCCACAATGGTCTTGACCATCGGCCTTTCATCTTGTGCAGCTACGCCCACAGAACAACTAGAAAAATTGAGCGAAAAAATTGCTTCAGGCAAAGACTGCCCAGAGCTGTTCACATGGCTGAAAGCCATACCTGCCGATACGGCCGCATACGAAAGCGCGCAGGGAGAAATGCGAAATATCGGCTGCCTTACGAACACTTCAGAACGTACTGACGCCGAACACATCGCCGTAGATCCAGAAAGCGAATGGTTAGGCGTCCCCGACGGCAAACTTGTGGAGGTATCGACAGCATGCTTGGATTCATCGCAAAAAGCATCTGACGAGTTGGACATCGATAAAGCCAAATCACTGATCCGACAGACACTGGATACATGTAAGAACGTCAACGAGTGGTTGAGCGCACTTGATAAGAACCCTGGCTTGTTAGGAATGGTGGCAGGCTCAAAGCCATCAGTAAATGAGATTGCGATTGCCTGTGGCGTATACCCAAAAACTTCAGTCTGTTCGGATTTCGAAAGTCTAGAAATCGCTAGTGAGTCGGTCAATGCGGAAGTTGAAAGACTCAAATCATCGGCAACAACTGACGATTTATCCGGAGTCATGAGATTGGAATACGAAGAGCTCAATGATCCTGCGCCACTAGCTAATTCCTCAGAAAATCTATTTGGTTACGAAGCGGTTGACCTGGAAAACGGCATATCTTTGATGGTGCTTGATAGTGGAACCGTACCAAGCGTTGAGCTTGCGGCCGATGCATCTGCCACCAATTTCGATCCGGCCCCTGGCACTTGGTATCCGGAAAGGGGCGGGCACTTCTACAAGTACGAGATTGGCATCGACAATCAAAGTACGTCCTCCACTTACTTATGGAACTACAGCGCCTCTCCCAGAATATGTCTGGAGTCCAAAGAAAATGTACTTCTGGCATGCGTTGAAGATTGGTCCCACAGAGTCGATGAATTGTGGAACCGAAGCCAGGAGGTTCCCGCTCAAAGTAACCTCACTGCCGAGTATTATTTCGATGTGCCGTTCGGAATGGAACCGGCTTACATGACGCTACTTCCGAGCACGCAGAAGACCGTTCTAAGCAAGAAAATCCCAGCTATTGCGCCAGTGGATCGCATACGCCTCGCTGACTAAAAAACATATGGGCGTGCTTAGCCGAGCGTTGACCCATTTTCCGGGCTGTTCCGTAAGCCGGTCGCCATACGGGACACTCGATCCGTTGGCTTGTTAAGCCCGGATTCACCGATGGTCGTGCCGGAAACGAGCCGTTGAGATAAGGGAAATGCCTCTCTGACCTGGGAGAATAGTGGTTACCACAACTGCTATTCCACCCCAACCAGGAGGCATCTCTCAGATGCAATTTAACCACACCCCCGCGGCGCTGTCAGCAGCATTCGACGACGCGAACCTCGTGTCGAGTGCGGGCTTGGTGCCCGTGATGCGCCTCGCCGAACGGGCAGGCCTCACGCATCTCGCTGGGAAACATCTCACCGTCCCAACCGACAAAGGCGCGAACGCGGGAGCGAAGGTCTCCTCCTTGGTCGCGGGCATGGTTGCGGGAGCAGACTCGATCGAGGACATGCGTCTCCTTCGACACGGTGGCATACGTCGCCTCTTTGATCGCGTGTCCGGCCAACCGTGGTCGTGGCCATCAGACGGGTGGTGGCCGTGATGGTCGTGGTTTGGCTGTTGGTTCATTTAAGATCCCGTCTATTGCTGGCTACGTCGCGATGGAGACGTCGGCCCGATGGGGGCGAGATGGGCGTCGTCACTAAGGATTCGGCGGCACGTCGTTTCACATGAGCTGGAGCGTTGTGATGCAGGTTGCTTTCTCGTCGGCGGTGGAAAACGGGGTGGTGCCAGATCGGCCGTTGTATGTCACTTCGATCGTTCCCTGTAGGTCACGAGGAACCCAGAATCCAGCGAACCCGTTATCGAACGTCGCCGTGGACTCTGTGACGATCACATCGCCGGTTGCGTCGTCAACGATGCGTACTTCGATGTCCTGCCCCGACAGCTCGCCGCGGCAGGTCGTGAGGCTGTGGAAGAAGCACTCATGGGTCTGCTCAATGTATGGCGCTATCGACAAATACGTGACGTCATCCGGCATGTCCAGGACCACTTCTTGGACATTGTCTGTGAGAACGAGTGCATCGGGGCGGACGGATGCGATCAAGTCTGATGGGCGATCACTCACGTTCATTCGGTCGAGGCTGTTGATGATCTCCGGCGCCGACATGTCGGCGAGGCCGTACTCGGCGAGCAGATCTACCCCAGCCGAGTCCTGGTTCGTGTCAGGCGCAGAACAGCCGACCAGCACGAGGGCAAGGATTGCGGCGGCAGCTGTGGCGAGGACGGTTGGTCGTTTCATTTCATAGTCTTTCAGTGGCGGTCCGCTGTGCTCCTCGCGGGTTCACCACGAGGAGCACAGCGGAAGTCAAAGTAGGGGTATGGGTTCGGTGCGGGCATTGCTGAAAGCAACATCGCCCACACCGAACGGTGAGCTAAAGGCTCTGGAGGATCTCGCGCATTGTCTCGATCTCGATATTCTGAGCGTCGATAATGGCCTGTGCCATCGCCACCGCATCCGGGTTCGTCCCCGAGTCAACCTCGATTTGCGCCATCTCGACCGCGCCCTCGTGGTGAACGATCATCTGCTCAAGGAACAGTCGGCTTGCTTCTGTCCCTGTCGCAGCGTCGAGTGCGGCCATGTCTTCTTCGGTCATCATGCCGTCCATGCTGCCGCCGTGATCCATGGCCATGCCGTCCGTCGAGGCCTGGGGCATGCCCCACGATTTGAGCATGCCATTGAGTGCGTCGATTTCAGGCTGTTGAGCCGCCTTGATCTCTTCGGCGAGGGTGATGACGCGAGGGTCGATCCCATCCTTCGCGAGGATCACGTCGGACATCTCCACGGCCTGTACGTGGTGAGGCACCATCATCTGCGCGAACATCACGTCAGCGGAGTTGGAGTCTTCAGTCACGGATGGTGCAGTTGTGGACTGCGGCGATGTTGACTCGACAGGGCCAGTCGAGCACCCGGCCAGGACCAGACCAGCTGCGAGGATGCCAGGGATAACGAAAAGTGTTCGGAGTTTCATGAGTCTTTCCAAAGGGTCGGAGAATTTTGGGGTCGGCGAATTGAGGCGGCGCGCACGTGGCGCAACCTCAGAAGGCCGATCAAGTCCGGCTAATGGAAAGTTCCTGTGGCGACGGCGTCATCGGGCGAGGACCAGCCCGCACGCTCACGACCATGTCTATCGCACGCTCACGAAGCCTTTGATTCGTTGACAAAAGGCGGGGGAGGAAGAAAATGAAGAATACAACGGTGCTCAGAAACGCGAGTATGCAGGCAATCTGTATCGCGTCAGATCCGCCGCAGCCCGCACCGCACGCGCCGCTAAGACCCGAGGCGCCGTCAGATTGGGCTATTGACGCTTGGGTGCCGTGACTGGCGGCGACCAGTGTTGAATGGCTTCCAGCGTCAGCCTCGACGTGCACCGTGGATGCCGCGGTCGGCAAGCTCTCATGGTTCTGACCAAGCCCGAAAGAGTGCATGAGGAAAGCGCACAGAAGCAAAGCGCCGATCGCGAAGGTGGCGACGATGAACCGGCGAGGCTTCAGATCGAACAGAGCCGAGGGGAGGTCACGTAGAACTGGCATTCCATCACCTCTCCGACAGGTACTTCGCAACTCGACTCCTACGTGCTATTCAATCATGTCGAGGCGATACTTCCCTGGGGTACCACCTGAGAATTCGTTCGACGTGGGGGCGCCACTGTGTCGATACGAGAACTCGAACAGAGGCTGACGCACGGTCAGTTTCACAGTACTTGATTCACCCGCAGCAGTTACACATGGTCGGTGAACCGGGTCTCGACTAGAATTGAGTCCAATGACTCGATGACTGTTGGAACAATTACTGTTTCGCCGAGATCATCTCAACAGTTGCCGCGCCGTCTTGGAGACAGCACACCGGAGGTGAGGGAAATGGGGCCGAATGGGGACCACATGGGCTGGTGGGGTATGGGCTGGAGCTGGGTCTTCCTCGTCCTGCTCGTGGTGGGAATTGTCATACTGATCGTGGTTCTTGTTCGAGCCTTCGCGGCACGTGGGCCTCGACAGACACCTCATCGCATCGGGACCAATGGGGCTCGCGAGTTGCTTGATGAGCGCTATGCCCGTGGAGAAATTGACACCAGTGAGTACGACGAGCGACGTCAACGACTCGACGGAGCACCTGACGCATGAAACCGATCACCCGTCGACAGGCGCTCCAGCTCGGGGCTGTGGGAGGGCTCGGTGTCGCTATTGGAGGGATCGGTCTCTCTCGGACTGGTCTTCCCTGGGGTGGGCGCGTGGCTGATGGTGATCTGCTGGTTGAGCCAGAGGTGTTACGCAGCAGCGGTGGCTTGCTGCAGGTGGATCTTGTCGCCGCTCGTCGAGAGGTGACCATCGCCGGACGACAGGTACAGGCCCTGACCTACGGGGGCACATTGCCGGGGAGAACCTGGTGGGTGCGACCGGGAGACACCATCGAGGTGCAGTTGCGTAACGAACTGGACACCCCAACCAACCTGCATACCCACGGGCTACAGGTTTCTCCCTCGGGGAATAGTGACAACCCCTTCCTCTCTATAGACCCTGGGCAGAGTTTTGGTTACCGGTTTACCTTGCCAGAGGATCACCCGTCTGGTGTGTGCTGGTATCACCCTCATCGGCATGGCTCAGTCGCTGACCAGCTATTCGGTGGCTTGTACGGTGCACTTATTGTCGAGGATGAAAAAATGCCGGTCAGTCGAGAGCGGGTGCTCGTCGTCTCCGACATTTCACTCACCGCTGGAGGACAGATCGCGACCGCCTCGGGCATGGACGTGATGATGGGCCGTGAAGGTGACCTCCTATTGGTCAACGGGCAGCACCGCCCACACATGTCGGCACGACCTGGGGAGCGGGAACGCTGGCGAGTGATCAATGCGTGCACTTCCCGTTACCTACGTTTGGCCTTGCCTGGGCAGCGCCTGGAATTGCTGGGGATCGACGGGGGTCAAGAACAGGCTCCCCGGGAAGTGCGGGACGTGCTCCTGGCTCCCGGTAATCGCGCCGACCTTCTCGTGAGCATGAGCGCCGGTAGTGGTGAGTTTCAGACACTGGGCTACGACCGTGGTGGAATGGGAATGGGAATGATGGGAGGTCGAAACCTCTCCGGAGCTGAGGCCATTGCCACGCTCACTGTCTCCGGGCAAGAGACTTCTACGCCAGATACGGTGCCAGTTCGCTCGCCGGTTCTTCGGGATCTACGCGAGCAGCCTGTTGCGCGGCGGCGGGAGATTGCCTTCACCATGGGAATGGGGTCGATGATGCGCGGTGGCGGGAGCATGATGGATCTCGGATTCGACGGTCGTACTTTCGACATCGACCGAGTTGACCAACGCGTTGCTGCGGGAGCCGTGGAAGAGTGGCTCATCACGAACCCCACACCCATGGATCACCCCTTCCATTTACACGTATGGCCGATGCAGGTGATCGAGACGGACGGGCAACCGGTCAGCGAACAGGTTTGGCGTGACGTCGTCAATGTTCCTGCCCAAGGTCGAGTGCGGGTGCTCATCGACTTCACTCGTCACCCGGGGCGCACCGTATACCACTGCCACATCCTTGATCATGAAGATGCTGGCATGATGGCCATCGTCGATGTCGGCTGACCAGCTGCAGCGGCGTTGCGGCCTGGCCAAAACCCACCGCTGCCGCGTAGTTTCCGTTACTTGATGTTGCCGGATGCACCACGTATTGTTGAAGTAACACGGCAGGCTCGCTTCTCTAGATGAGACGCGAGCTTGTTCTTTTTCTACCTCAGTGCGAGACACCCAGGCTTGCCAGACGAGATTCTACGGAGACGGCAGAGGCACTCCTGGACTGGTGGCAGACACCAAATACCGATCTGCCAACTGCTTCTGATGGGTCGATGCGAGCCCCCACAGGCCTGCTGGCAACAATGACTGAAGCAGATTTTGACCTTGCCATCGAGAAGTCGGACACGACGATGGCTTTCAGAGTTCCCGCGTCGCCTGAGTGAGTTTTCGTTGCCCGGGGGACGACGCGCGACTACCCTTGAAAGTGTGCCAGCGACCGCAATTGCGACGTGGACACGAAGCCCATTTCACAGTGGCACGCTGGGGGCACGACAACTCCATAACTACCGATAATCCGCGGAATCACGCGGGTGGTGACTAATATTGGGACTTTTGATACGACGGGACTCAATGCCGCGCAGTGGCGTTGAGTCCCGGGCGTATCAAGGTTGAGCGAGCCCGCCGCAGGCGAGCGAGGCGAAACCTGAGTTCTCCGGCACTCCGGCCGAAAAGTCTAGTCAGAGGCCCAAATCCGTGAAATCTCGCGGGTTCGGGCCTTTTCGTGCTCTCTGCTCGGCGACAGAGGAGGGGTCTGCTGAAGGTTTGGTTGAGTTCAAGCGGGACGCTGTGGCGGTGGCGTGCGGGCCGCTCGCAGATCGCCGCAGGATTCCTCAGAGACCTCGCAGGCGACCGCATTGACGTCCGCTCAGCAGGCTCGGTCCCTGCTGAGCACATTAACCCCGTCGCGGTCGACGCCATGCGCGAAGTCGGCATCGACATCACCGGGGAACGGCCGAAGATCCTGACCACCGAAGCCGTACAAGCCTCGGATGTGGTGATCACGATGGGCTGCGGTGATGCCTGCCCATTCTTCCCCGGTAAACGCTACGAGGACTGGAAACTCGCTGACCCCGCAGATCAGGGCCTCGACGCCGTGCGGCCCATCCGTGACGAGATCAAGGCTCTCATCGACGCACTCGTCAGTGACCTCCTTGGGTAAGGAGAACTAAACCCGGATTCACCGATGGTCGTGCCGGAAACGAGCCGTTGAGATAAGGGAAATGCCTCTCTGACCTGGGAGAATAGTGGTTACCACAACTGCTATTCCACCCCAACCAGGAGGCATCTCTCAGATGCAATTCAACCACACCCCCGCGGCGCTGTCAGCAGCATTCGACGACGCGAACCTCGTGTCGAGTGCGGGCTTGGTGCCCGTGATGCGCCTCGCCGAACGGGCAGGCCTCACGCATCTCGCTGGGAAACATCTCACCGTCCCAACCGACAAAGGCGCGAACGCGGGAGCGAAGGTCTCCTCCTTGGTCGCGGGCATGGTTGCGGGAGCAGACTCGATCGAGGACATGCGTCTCCTTCGACACGGTGGCATACGTCGCCTCTTTGATCGCGTGTACGCGCCCTCTACGCTGGGCTCGTTCCTCCGCTCGTTCGAGTTCGGGCATGTACGCCAGCTCGACGCGGTCGCTTCCCGGTTCCTCACGGGCCTCGCTAGCGAGAGCCCCAACTTGCTGCCCGTGGGCGATGAGTACACCTTTGTGGATATCGACGACACGATCATCGAGGTCGAAGGGCATCTGAAGCAGGGCGCATCGTTTGGGTATTCCGGGGTGCGTGGGCTGAACGCGGTCCTCGCGACCGCTTCCACGAGGAAGAGCGCGCCGGTGATTCTCACGCAGCGACTCCGGAAAGGATCAACGAGTTCCGCTCGGGGCGCGAAACGAATCGTGGCGGACGCGCTCGCGCAACTTCGCCGCATACCAGGTGCGCACCGCGTGTTGGTGCGCGCCGATGCCGCCTACTACTCCCACGCCGTCGTGTCGGCCGCCAAGAAGGCTGGGGCTGACGTGTCGGTCACCGTGCGCATGAACCCCTCGATCAGGCAGGCAATCGCCTCGATCGCTGATGACGCATGGACACCGATCGTCTACCCCGGAGCTACTCGTGATGCAGAGACCGGTCGCTTGATCTCCCGCGCTGAGATCGCCGAGATTCCGTACACCGCGTTCATCTCGAAAAAGGGTCAGCAGGTCACCGGACGGCTGATCGTGAGGCGCATCCCCGAGCTCGGGCCCAAAGCGTTACGGGAACAGCCGGCACTGTTTGATACGTGGCGGTTCCACGCATTCTTCACCACTGTCGACCCTGACGAGCTCGATACCGTCGCCGTTGACCAGACGCATCGGCAGCACGCGATCATCGAGCAAGTCAACGCGGACTTGAAAGCAAGCGCGCTCGCACATTTGCCTTCAGGGAAGTACGCGGCGAACGCGGCCTGGCTGGTGCTTGCGGTCATCGCGCACAATCTCACCCGGGCTGCTGCCGTGATCGCTGACCCGGCCGGGAAACTACGTCTCGCGGTCACCGCAACGATCCGGCGCACCCTTATTGGTGTGCCTGCACGCATCGCCCGGTCAGCACGGAAGCTGCGCCTGCATCTGCCCGAGCGTTGGCCCTGGTCAAGCGAGTGGTCGGTGCTACTGACGCATTCCACGTCACCGCCGCGCATCAGACTTTCATGACCACCCAGCCCCACCGGGCGCAACGAACTCTCACCAGTGGAACAGGCAGGACACGAGGGGCCTGAGGTCCTGGTGTGCCCCGAACTCAGCAATGCTGCCTCGCACGAGAGACGAGCTGAGCCGCAGACACATCGGTGGATTCGGGTTAAGTTTTCGAAACTCCGAGTTTTCAACGATTTCAGATTCCCATATACCCCGCTCGAGAAAATGCCCGGTGAAGGGGCCTTATACGGACGCCAAAAACGGTCGTTTTTGATACACGTATCTGCAAGCTAGCCCAGATGTTTCATCACGCCTTACACGGCCACCGAAATCCATTACAGAGTGATTCCCGGTGGCCGTTTCCGGTTGCGCGCACGACCAAGAGCGCCTGAACCACCAGCGCTGGGTGCCAGGCTCCACCAACCTGGACTGAAATGACCTTTCGAAACCAAAGAAATAACAGGACAACCGCCAGTTCAGGCAGCGAGCTCGCCGTGCCGCCACCGCTGGAACAGCAACCTAATATTCTGCTGAAGCTGGAATAGCAGCTGAGCTTCCGGCGCATTTTTGGGGATCAGCAGCCGGCGTGGCCGGCCGCCAGAGACAATTTTGCCGGCCATTGAAAACAGCCGGTACCGCCACCGCTTCAAATCCCAGCAGCCTGCCTCATGGCCACCAGGCAACACCGCCAGCTGCAGCCAGGACACCAGATTCACTGCGAACATTGCCAGATCAGCCCATGCCTGGTTCGCGGTAAAAGACCAATAAGGCAGTTTGCCCAACCCCGTGCTCTTCAGCGTTTTGATCCTGTTCTCGCACCGGCCACGCGCCCGGTGCCGGGCATCGAGGAACGCCACGTTGAACCGCGGGCTATTGGTCAAGAACGCGGTCACCCGGTTCCCGTCCGTATCGAACAAAGTCGCTTTCGCCCCGGGATGCAACGGCTCAGCCCGCAAATAAATCCTTGTTCCTGGTGGGTAGTCATTCAGCTCGATCACCTTGCTCGCGTCGATCACCCACGCATCATCACGCTGCTCCCCGCCAGCGGTCAGGGCCGGTTCCCAGTACTTCTTCTCATCGATCCACCGGATGAACCGCTCCTTGAGCACCGGCAACGAATACGAAGTGGAGAACTGAATCCCCAGCGACTGCAGGTGGTGCAAGAACTCTCGGGACGAGCCGGCACTATCGGTGCGGACCAGAATCTTCTCTCCATGCAGGTTTCCGTGCTCGTCATAGAAATCATCAGGCAGCTGCGCCAACGCCTGGTTGAGGACTTCAATATGGGATTTCGCGGAATTTGCGCCCCGGTTTCCCGGACGCAACTGCACGGCCAACACTTCGCCGGTTCCATTCGTCTTGCCGTAGTCGGCCATGGCGATCATGGGTGAGAATCCGTACCCGCCTTTATACGTGCCGGCACTGTTCTCTTTGTCGGAGTGCACGTGTACTAGCGAGGCATCGATGTCGATGATCAGCGGGTTGGCTGACGTGGCCAGCCGGGCAGGATTCCGTGACCCGGCTGCAGCCCAAGCTTTGGAGCGCAGGCTGCGGGTCATGGTGGCGAAGCCATACTCGAAAGCTTCTGGCTGGTCCTTGATGCGGCCCATGAACCTGCTGACTGTGGCATCGGACGCTATCGGGCCGAAGAGCCCTGGAGCGACACGTAGCTGGTCGATATCAGCGGCCTGCTCGCCACCGGCGGCCAACGACAAGGCCAATGTTCCGAGGATCTTTCCTGGCCGGTGTGTTGCGGTGGCTGGCACGAACTGGCTGAACCGGTCTTCGCAAAGCTGGCGGAAGTCCAGGGCGTTCAGGAAGCTGGTGAGCACCGACAACCCAGCATGGGAGACGAGGGCTTGGCTGGTGCGTTGGGTCGGGAGGGCAGGGAAAATGTGGGTAGAATGGTTCACTGAAAAGGTGATCCTTTGATCTGGTGATTTAGAGCTTCAACAACTCCTATTTTTCCAGTTCAGGTCACCTTTTCTTCTTTTAAGTCAGTTAATGACTGCCGTTGCCATGGAATACCCGGGCTAAACCTCGGCGGCGGCGATGTAGATACCAAGACACCCATGGGAGCCATGGTCTTCACTGTCATGGCAGCACTCGCGCAAATGGAGCTGGAGATCAAACGTGAACGCATCAACGACTCTGTGACCAAACGCCGCACAGCCGGAGGGGACCTCGGCGGTCGCCGACCTACCTTCACCGAATCCCAGATCCGAACCGCAGCCAAGCTCATCCAGGCAGGCGATCCAGCCACCCAAGTCGCCAAAGATATGGGAATGTCCCGAGCGACCCTCTACCGCAGAATTAAAGAGTTAGACCACTAAACATCCCAAAAACCTTCCGTGCCCCTTCAAGCCCGGTCGACTTTCGGAACCAGGTTTTGGGAATCCAAGAACATTGAAAAAGCGCACTTCGAACTGATGCTCGGAATGCGCTTTTCAGGTTCTCAGAAACGATCGTTTTCGGTGCGATCGTCCGGCATTCTGTAGCGGGGCATGATCGTCCCGTTTCACGCCCCGTCACCGGTCCCTACACCGAACGGGGCTAACGGAACGGTCGGCTTTCCTGTCAATCCATAAAACTTCTACCGTCCAGGTGAGAACGCGGTGTGTTCCGATAGCCGACCGTCTTACGGGAATATAAAAATCCTTGGCTGACCATGAGGCTTATAGGAGCATGTCACCCAAATTCAGGTCGACTGCTAGGAAACTAAAATTGGGGTTCATTGATATTTGGCCGGATTCATTATTCATATTCTTTCCTTGAAATTAGTTAAGCAATCCTTACTTCTCGAATCGGCTAGTCTTTCTGGATGAAACTAAAATCCAGCACCATCACAAGTATTCAATTGGCTTGGGCACAGATCCTTGGTGTCCCCCCGGAAGCTCTGGAAATCGAAGGCAATCGGGTGTATCGCGAAAAGGACGATAGTGCCCTGCTCATGTTTGTTTCCTTGTTCGGAACTGGGATTCTGGTAGGCCCTTCCTGGGCGAAAGAAGCTGCACAAAACTTGACAGACGCCGAACTTGCCAGTCATGCGAAACTGATGGAAATCAGCGCTCCATATGGTGGCCAAGCTCTCGGCGAAGCGGAACTGTATTACTGCGACACAGCACCACCGACCCCAAGTCTCCGACCGACAGCGAGCCGCCAGCAAGAGCACGCTATTGCACTGGAGAACATCTGCCTGCCCGACGATTCGGCGGAAGTAGGCTTGAGCGAGATAGAGAGTACCTTTGTCCTACTCAGCGATTGCGACAATGGGCCACAACCACTGGCGGGTGCCGGTTACGATATATGGGAAGGAAAACTGGCTCACCTCGGAGTCCTCACAGCACCCGACAAACGGCAAAGTGGGTTCGGTTCTAATGCTGTTGCAATCGCAATGGAACAAGCAATGAACTGCGGTCTCATTCCGCAGTGGCGCGCCCGCACGGACAATACCGCTTCGATTCGCACGGCACTCCGCGCAGGATTCGAATACGTAGGAACCCAAACCAGCGTTATTCTCGAGGCATAGCCCTTCGACTGCCCGCAGAAGGTTCGTCTTATGGGAATGGAACAGCAGTTCCCGAAGGAAATCTAGTGGGTGGCGCTAAGGTGATCACATGATGACAGTTATTTCAGCTCCAGCCTGACACGTAGGGAGTCGGCAATTTTCCACTTCGGAAGAGACACACTGGCTTCTGCCTGGCACGATATCCGGTTGCCCCATTGGTTGGGTCCCTTTAAGCAGTCCAGCAGCTATGCGATAGCTAACTGATTCTCTCTAACCCATTCATCCCAAAACCGGGACGGCGTCAACCCATCCAAAGACCCATGGGGACGCTCATGATTGTAAATGTCTTTCCATTCATCAGCCAAATACTTCGCTTCCACCATAGTGTCCATATTTTCCCCGGAAAGCTGTTCACGCCGGAACTGCGCATTGAACGACTCAATAAAACCGTTCTGCCAAGGTGAGCCCGGATCGATAAACGCAGTGGACACCCCCACAGTATTGCACCATTCCACCAGCGCGTCAGCAGTGAACTCAGGCCCGTTATCACACCGCACAAACGTTGGCTGGATCCCAGTTTCAGCAATGATGTCCTCCAAAACAGCCACCACATCAGCAGCTTTGAAAGACCTGCGGGGAATGATCGCCAAAGCGGTCCGCGTGTACTCATCAATGACATTGAAGAACCGGATATGACGGCCACAAGAGGTGACATCCGACTGGAAATCAAAGCTCAGTACATGCATCGGGTACTCGGCGGTCAACCGCTTCTGTTCCCCAGCGTCTGGGCCGGTGCGCCGCTTCTTTCGACGCTTGGGCTTACAGACCAGGCCTTCTTCTCGCCATAATCGTCGGATGCGCTTGCTGTTCAAGGCAGTGTCTTTCCATCGTTCGGTGGCCAGCAAGTGCCAGCGGGCTTTGCGCCATCCCCACGTTGGATGCTTAGACGCGACAGCCCTCAAGTCGGCTCGTAGCTGCGCTTCGTCAAAGCTCATCGGTGTTTTTTTCTTACGTAGTGCAGAGCGGTTCTGGCCCAGAACTTGGCAAGCGAAGCGTTCGGACGCCCCGAATTTTTCCATCGCCATCCGTACAGCACGGCGGCGTGGTTCGGGGCTTAGAATTTTCCCTTGGCAACCTCAGTAAGGATGTCGTTGGCGAGCATCTGATCGGCGAGCAGCTTCTTGAGGCGGGCGTTTTCCTTCTCTAGCTCTTTGGTGCGTTTGCTGGCTTCAGCGTTTTTCTCGGACCCGTACTGGTTGATCCAGCGGTACCAAGTAGCTTCAGTGATCTGCAGTTCCTTGATGACCTCGATCATCGGGTGGCCTTCATTGAGCATCTTCTGTCCTTGGCGGACTTTAGCGATGACCTGGTCTGGTGTGTGTCTGCGTGCCATTTTTCTGTGATTCCTCCTGTGTCCATTGTCGGACACGAGTACTCACATAGTCACTGGACTACTTTCCGGGGACCCAACCACCATTACTGCCACGACGCTAGCCAAGCGGCTGAGGCGCATCGGAGTTTCCACATCAACTGGTCGTACCAGTGCCATGTCGATGCTGGCCCAAGAATTACCGCCCACCTTCATCGCTCGGCTAACCGGCACCAGCGCTAGCACTGCCATTCGCTGGATGGACGCCGTTGCAGCGTCAAATGCGCGTTACGCAGCTCTGCGCATTGCCATAGAAGATCGGTCAGAGCGCTGAGTTCATCGAGGACGCTTCTGGTTCGCTTCTCTTTGCTGGCCATAAAAGCGCCGCTTGTGAATAAGTGAATGACGCGACGCTAAGGTTCGTCAGTTGCCGTAGCAGCTTGTCCTTTATTAAGCGCTGGGAATTCAGATTCGGTTCACTAGGAACAAGGTAAGGCGAAGGTCCTTCTGATACCTCGTATTACGAATGGCTTTCGGAACACCGTGCCCTGGACCCGAGAAGCTATATAGTTGCAAATTTCTTCTTCCTCAGCACCAAGATTTACGGTTCTTGGCGGTGCTTAAGCTGACCGGTGGTACTGCTCGTGGACTCGATCCATAACCTTTCCGATACCCCGGCAGCAGACATACTCACTCTTGGAAACGATGCTGCATTAACGGTAAGGAAACGGCTATGCACCATCGCTGAAATTTGTGTATCCGACGCTCATGCGGGGTCGTGTTTGTTGCGCTACTGTGCAAGTTGCTTAAAGGGTTCAGTTCACGATCTCAAAGTGGTAGCGTCCGCGGTATCCATCGAGACTAAGGAGCAAAATCAATGAGTCACATCATCTCCATGCTGAAAACCCACCCCAACAAACCCAATGACCCGGACCTTCAGAAGCTTGTGGACTGTATCGCCGCCTGTTTCGAATGCGCCCAGAGCTGTACCGCGTGTGCCGACGCGTGCTTGGCCGAAGACATGGTCGCCGAGTTGCGTCTCTGCATCCGGACCAATCTCGACTGCGCCGATATCTGCAACGCCACCGTCAACGTTCTGACCCGCCAAACCGGCCAGAACCCATCGGCAGTCAAGGCAATGCTTGAAGCCTGCCGGACAGCCTGCCAGCAGTGTGCCACCGAATGCGAGAAGCATGCTGGCATGCACGAGCATTGCCAGGTCTGCGCTGAAGCTTGCCGCCGGTGCGAAAAAGCTTGTGCCCTGCTGTTGGCGGCCATCGGCTAAGCGTCTGTTGTTGGGCACGAGTGGACAGATGAGTCTAGCCAGAAAACTCGAGTTATACCCCCTTGGGGTATATTCTGAACCTACGCAGGACTTAACGGGCGGTTGCCCCCAGTGTTAGGGCCGGCGTATTCAGACGAGAATTCGAGGCCGCCCTCGGGGGTCCAGGAGGGAAGCCATCATGAACCACGCACCGGAGAACCGGGAACACGGCCACTCAGTCTCCCCTGGGCACGGGGGTCGCACTCTCGCATCCAAAGACAGTCACACGGGACACCCGATGTCTGAACAGCCGACTCATGGCCAGGCGATGCCGGCTGGCCATGCGCATTCGGCAGTTGACGATGAACACGCCGTCCACAGCCACGGCGAGCACGCAGGACACAGTACCGCGATGTTCAAGAATAAGTTCTGGCTGAGCCTGGCACTCTCAATCCCGGTGGTAATTTTCAGCCCGATGTTCGCCCACCTCTTCGGCTATCAGATCCCGGACTTCCCCGGCGCCGTCTGGATCGCTCCGGTGCTCGGATCGGTGATCTTCTTCTACGGAGGACTGCCCTTCCTGAAGGGCGGCTGGAAAGAACTGCGCAGCAAGCAGCCTGGAATGATGCTGCTGATCACGCTGGCGATCACTATCGCCTTTCTCTCCTCGTGGATCACCACGCTAGGCATCGGCAACTTCAACCTCGACTTCTGGTGGGAACTGGCCCTGCTGGTAGTGATCATGCTTCTGGGCCACTGGATCGAGATGCGCGCCCTAGGCTCGGCGCGCGGCGCACTAGATGCTCTGGCAGAACTGCTACCTGATGAAGCCGAACGCGTCACCGCAGAGGGCACGGACACAGTACGAATCAGCGATCTATCCGTCGGCGATATCGTACTGGTCCGCTCCGGTAGCCGGCTGCCTGCTGACGGGGAAATCACCGAAGGCCAAGCGGAACTGGACGAATCGATGATCACCGGCGAATCCAAGACCGTACCGCGAGGTCCCGGAGACAGCGTAGTGGCCGGCACTGTGGCCACGGACAGCTCCCTGCGCATCAAGGTGGCAGCCGTCGGGTCAGATACCGCTCTAGCCGGAATCCAGCGTCTGGTCTCTGAGGCCCAGGCCTCCTCCTCGAAAGCCCAAGCGCTAGCGGACCGTGCAGCGGCTTTTCTGTTCTACTTCGCTCTGGGCGCCGGCATCATCACCTTCCTCACCTGGGTGCTCCTGGGCAGTCCCAACGAGGCGGTTATCCGCACCGTCACCGTTCTGGTCATCGCCTGCCCGCACGCACTGGGCCTTGCCATTCCACTGGTCATCGCGATCTCCACCGAACGGGCGGCACGGGCTGGAGTGCTGATCAAGAACCGCATGGCCTTGGAACGGATGCGCACCATCGATGTGGTCCTCTTCGACAAAACCGGCACTCTAACTCTGGGCCAGCCTGGTCTGACCGGCATTGCCACAGCCCCTGGTCTCAGCGATAACGACTTGCTGGCACTGGCGGCCGCAGTTGAGGCGGACAGCGAACATCCCTCGGCCCGGGCTATCGTCGCAGCGGCCCGGGCCCGAGACATCCGGATTCCGACTGCTACCGAATTTACCTCGCTGACCGGGCGTGGCGTGACCGCCAGCGTCGATGGAGCCGACATCATGATCGGCGGACCTAACTTGCTTGACTCCCAAGCCCTGACGATCCCGCGAGAACTGCAGGAGCAGACTCAGCCTTGGGTAGAGCGAGGCGCCTCCGTACTCCACGTGGTTCGTGCTGGGCAAGTGATTGGTGCCCTGAGTTTGGAAGATGAGATCCGCGCCGATTCCCGCCAGGCCGTTGCCGCGTTGCAGTCCCGGGGCCTCAAAGTCGCGATGATCACCGGTGATGCGCAGCAGGTCGCCGAAGCAGTGGCTGGAAAGCTGGGCATCGACGAGGTCTTCGCCCAAGTCCTGCCCCAGGACAAGGATAAGAAGGTTGCCGAGCTGCAGGCCCGCGGCCTGAAAGTGGCCATGGTCGGGGACGGGGTCAACGACTCCCCAGCACTGGCTCGGGCCGAGGTTGGCATTGCCATCGGTGCCGGCACCGATGTGGCAATAGAATCGGCGGGGGTCGTCTTGGCCGGCAACGACCCGCGGGCGGTGATGTCTATGCTGGAACTATCCAGAGCCAGCTACCGCAAGATGATCCAGAACCTGGCGTGGGCCACCGGCTATAACGTGATTGCGGTCCCGCTGGCTGCCGGAGCACTGGCGTTTGCTGGGGTGTCGATCTCTCCGGCCATCGCAGCGATCCTGATGTCCCTGTCCACCATCGTGGTCGCGCTCAACGCCCAATTGCTGCGACGCATCAATCTCGATCCAGACACCATACATTAATCACACTAGACCAGTTTCAAGCGCTTTCTTTTGCCGGGCACAGGATGCGCCAGTACCCTTGAGATGAAAACCTTCACTCTGGTGGAAAGGCAGGATGCGATGAATCAGGTTATGACGCCTCGTCGTTTCCTGTCTCTGCTTGTCCCTGCGCCGGGCAATCCTGCTGGCCGCCGCCCGGTTATTCTTATGCTGGGTTTGGCCGGAATCATCCTCGGAATCTTGGGGATGCATGTCTTAGGAGCGTCCCACCAAGCGCCAGATACTGCTGGTCTGAGCGCGACCTCTGCGCACCAAGCGGTCTCCCACGATCACGGTCCACCCGTAATGGCCACAGATGGGACGGTCGGTGGCGAGGCAGATAGTACCTGCTACGGGCCATGCAATGGCGAGCATCATCTCATGGCTGCCATGTGCGTACTCATGGTCATTGTCCTGGCCGTCTTGTGGTTTCTTCCTAAATGTTGGTTCATTATTCCTGGCAAGGGGCTGCGCGCCCCGCCAGTCATGCCTGCACCGGCAAACCGGTTGCCGTGGACTCCCTCACTCATCGAACTCTCTATCAGTCGCACATAAAAACGCCGGCAGCTTTCCCCATACCGGGGAGAGCTCCGGCTATTCGTGCGCACCCTTGTGTGCCGTCTTGGCCGGGTATTGATGGATACCCCGTTTGAGAACACTTTGAAGGAATACCCACATGAAACGCCTGACTTCCATTTCGGCAACCGCTCTTGCAGCAGCACTCGTCCTGTCCGGATGTTCCACGGACGCTGGCACCACCGAACCTGAAAGCACTATGTCCGGCATGGATCATGGCAGCATGCCGACGTCGGCCTCCGATGCTGCAGCCGACCACAATAGTGCCGATGCCATGTTCGCGCAGATGATGACGCCTCATCACGAACAGGCTGTCCAGATGAGCGACATCATGCTGGCCAAGAAAAACCTGGATCCCCGGGTTACCGAGCTTGCCCAGGACATCAAAGCCGCCCAGGGGCCGGAAATCAAGAAAATGAACGACTGGCTCCAGACCTGGGGCGAGCCTATGAAGATGTCCGGAAGCCATGAGATGGACGGGATGATGACCCCGGAGGACCTTTCCAACCTCGAGGCCACCCAGGGCACCGAAGCTTCGCGGTTGTTCCTGACCCAAATGATCGCCCACCATGAGGGGGCCATCACTATGGCTGAGGACGAAGTCGCCAACGGATCGAATCCTGCAGCCGTCGAGCTGGCTAAGGATGTTGCCTCCAGCCAGGGAACCGAAATTCAGGCCATGAAGACCCTGCTAGCCGACCTCTAAAGACTCCACGTTGCCGCTGCTGCCTAGGGTGCCGCCTCCCCTGACCCATCTGAGCAGCACTTCTGATTGATTCAAGGAACCACCATGCTTACACAGAACTCACTTTTGCGCGCTCAAAAACGCGCAGTCTTGTCCGTCGCCGCGCTCTCTATGGTCCTACTCACGGGCTGCACGCAGTCAACCAGCGAAGGACCCGCTGCGCAAGAAGCTGCCAGCGTCGCAGTCTTCAGCCACGTCCACGGCATGAGCGTTGACCCGGATTCCGGGCGCATCCTTTTGGCCACCCATGAGGGACTCTTCGATGCCACAGCTGACGCACCGCAGAAAATCGGGCCCACCATTGACCTGATGGGATTCGCCACCGCCGGAAAAGACGAGTATTATGCTTCCGGGCACCCGTCGACTGAGACCGGTCTGCCCGACCCAGCGGGTTTGATCCGATCAACTGATGGCGGGTCCACGTGGGAACCGCTCTCTCTTCAAGGCAAATCCGATTTCCACGCCTTGGCCGTCACCGGCGAGAGCGTCATCGGTTTTGACGGCACACTGCGGGTGACCGATGACACGGTCACATGGAACACCATAGATGCCGGCATCCAGCCCTATCATCTCGCCGGAAGCCCGCTGTCCCAAGTCGTGCTGGCCACCACCGAACAAGGAGTACACCGTTCTGAAGATGGCGGGAAAACCTGGACCTTATCCCAAGACGCTCCGGTCCTGCTGCTGACCGCTTTTGCCAGCAAATCGGTCGCCGTCGGAGTGGAACCGGATGGTGCGGTGCAGCTCAGCCGCGATGCCGGACGCACTTGGCAAGAGACTGCTGGAGTCGTCACCGGGCAACCGGCTGCCATTGCCGCCACCGGCGACGATGGCGGACACGTGCGGATCTGGGTGGCCACCAGTACGGGTATCTCACACTCCACGGACGACGGAGCGACTTTCACCGAGAAAACCCCATGAGCCGAATAACCTCAAAGAATCCCGGCACCGGCTCACCTGTCGTCATCAGAGATGCCACAGAACAAGACCTGAGCAGGATGGCCTCGGACATGATCCGCTACCTTCCAGATGGATTATTCCCCCACTTAGGAAACCACTTCGTACGTCGTTGGATGAAAACGTTCCTCACCGAACGATTCGGGATTGCCCTTGTCGCCGTGAGTGACGATGAACAGCCATTAGGCTTCCTAATTGGCTCGACCAACCAAGTCCGCCACATCGCTGACGTACTTGCCAACCAGAAGTGGGGACTTCTCCTCTCGGGTCTCGCGGCGCTCTCCATCCGGCCACGTGTACTTCTTCATTTTCTGGGCACCCGCGCACGTCCCTACGCCCGTCGTCTGCTAGGACGCACCGCTAGCCCGGTATCCAGCGACAGAGTGATACCGTCGCCTGCTGTCATTACATCACTTGTGGTGTTGCCAGATCGGCGTGGTGAAGGAATAGGCGTCTTTCTGATGGACGCATTCCTTAAACGTGCAACAGCGGACCATGCCAGGTTGGCCGAGCTCGCCACCGCGGCCGGTGCCAACGGGGCAGGTAAATTCTATGAGAAGCACGGTTGGACATGCGTCGAGCAGCGATTCTCCAAGGATGGAATGGCAACCAGTATCTACCACCGCTATCTTCAGTAACCGGAAATGTAGGCTTCGGCCGGATCAACGACCCGCCGAACATCGGTCACGATTTCTAATCACCGCAGGTTAGCTCTTAGGCACCGTGTTCCTCCAAGATCAGAGAGCTAGGAGTCGAAATACCAGACGGCGGCCAGCGGCATTGCAGACACGGCGGACCGCCAAAGCGGCATGAGGCTGCGTAAAAACCGTAATCCGTTGGATTGACTGCGTGCCACGAGCTGGCCGCCATCCTCTATTTTCCTATGCTCCCCCAAGACTCACACTTCATAAAGGACTGCTTCATGACTTACCAATTCAACCGACGTTCCTTCCTTGGACTGTCCATTGCCACGACCGCAGCTGCTGCCCTAAGCGCCTGCGCACCCAAGGCCCAGAACTCCACCGGGGTGTCCCGAGTCCTGCCCACCGACCCGCTCATCGCAGAAGTCGAAAACCTGCGCCCCAGTACCGGAAAGACGGTCACGAAAACGCTGAAGGCAGAGTCGATAAGCACGGCAATGGCCGGAGAGAAGATCACTACATGGGGATACGACAAGAAGCTGGTCGCCCCCACACTACGTGGCATGGTCGGTGACCAGCTCAATCTGAATCTCACCAATGAGCTTCCTGAATCCACCAGCATCCACTGGCACGGTCTTGCCTTACGCAACAACGCCGACGGCGTGCCTGGACTCACACAGGAGGCAGTGGAGACCGCGACCAGTTATTCCTATGACTTCAAGTTGGCACATCCCGGCACGTATTGGTATCACTCCCACGTCGAGATGCAGCGCGAACGCGCCCTCTATGGCGCTCTGATCATTGATGATCCGCAAGAACCATTGCAGTACGACAAGGAGTGGGTGATCGTCTTGGATGACTGGCTTGATGGTGTCACCGGAACGCCTGATGAAGCGATGAAGGAGCTCGCTAAGGGAATGGCTCCGATGAGTGGAATGAGCCACGGTAGCGAAGACGGCGGCATGGTGATGGGCCATATGCTCATGGGTGCAACCAGCGATTTTTTGGGCGGAGATGCCGGTGACGTGGCCTATCCGTTGCACTTGTTCAACGGCACCACCATCGAAAAACCCGAGGTTTTTATGGCACAACCCGGGGATCGAGTTCGATTGCGTATTATCAACGCCGCGGGCGACACTGCCTACCGGGTCGGAGTTCCGAAACAGAAACTTATCGTGACCCATACCGATGGATTCCCGGTCGTTCACGCTGAGGTTGACGCCGTCGTCTTGGGCATGGGAGAGCGCATCGACGCGCTTTTGACGATCCAAGATGGTTTCACACCGTTGTTGGCCTTGGCCGAAGGGAAAGCCCAAATGGCCTACGGTCTCATTGCAACCGGGACAGGGACGGCCCCAAGAAGGGGTGATCTCCCGACGGTCTTGACCGGAGAGATCGTTGACGGTGGACAGCTCACCGCCGACCCTTCCGTGAATCTTGCGGTCAAGATGCCGGACCAAGTCCACGAGCTGCGGTTGACCGGCGGAATGGAGGACTACGACTGGGGCATCAACGGCCATCGTTTCGACATGGCCAAGCCATTTGAGCATACCTTTGATCTGAAAGAAGGACAGCGCGTGGAAGTGAAATTCATCAACGACACCGACATGTGGCACCCGATGCACATCCACGGCCATACCTTCCAAATCGGGCAGTCCGGGGCACGAAAGGACACGGTGATTGTCCGTCCACGGGAAACTGTCACCGTCCAATTTAATGCCGATAACCCGGGCCAATGGCTCACACATTGCCACAATGCTTATCATGCGGAACGCGGCATGATGGGAGTATTCTCCTACGTCAAGTAGCTCACGAAACCATGGGCATGTGCATAAATCCAGTTCTACAACCATGTATAAACCGGCGCCGATCTCACAAACCGTCTCTGCAAACCTCTCAGGAGTCTGACAACATGAAAACCCTCAGCGAGTCCCAAGCACAGCGCTTGGGACGGCGTACCTTCTTGCGCGCCGGCATGCTTGCTGCCTTAGTTAAAGTGAAGGCCGAATTTATCGGCATCAATATCCGTGACGAGAAAGAAGCTGCACAAGCCTTCGAGCGCACTTTCGGGATCTCATACCCATCGGTGCAAGACACCCAAGGTGAAATCCGGCTGGCTATGACCCAATATGTCCCATTGCAGGCAGTGCCCACCACGCTGGTGCTCGACAAACAGGGACGGGTCGCGTCACGTGTCCTTGGAGCGGCCGAAAAGGCCACGCTTAAGGCCCTGATAGATACCTCCCTTCAGGAGTCGCTGTGATGAATTTGCCGCTCACCACCACCTTGGCAATTTCGGTCCAGGGCAACCCTTTTGCTGAGGTTATCCAAGATGGATCCTTGCTGCTTGCGGTTCCCGTGGCCGTCCTTGCCGGCCTCGTCTCGTTTCTGTCGCCGTGCGTTCTTCCTTTGGTTCCGGGTTATCTTGGCTACGTGACTGGGCTATCTGGTGCTGATCTCGTCGAGCAGAAACGTGGCCGCATGGTCGCGGGTATTGCTCTGTTCATCCTCGGATTCACTGCCGTCTTCGTGCTCGCCGGAGTGGTCTTTTCTCAAATCGCCGCATGGATGCGGTTCGAAGGTGCCTGGGTCACTCAGCTTCTCGGTGTGCTGGTGATTTTCATGGGCATTGTGTTCATGGGTGGATTTTCTTTCATGCAACGCGACGCGAAGATGCGCCGCAAACCACCGGCTGGCTTGTGGGGTGCCCCGGTACTGGGTGTGACCTTCGGGCTTGGTTGGGCACCTTGTATCGGACCCACACTTGCCGCAGTGTTGGCAATAAGTACCGGCCTTGACCCCAACCCTGCGAAGGGCGCCTTACTGACATTCTTCTATTGCATGGGGCTGGGGCTGCCATTCCTTTTCATCGCAGTGGGGTTGCGACGCGGAATGGGTGCCATGAAGTTCCTGCGTCGGCACCAGCTATCGATCATGCGCGTGGGCGGCGGCATCTTGATTCTTCTTGGAATTCTGATGGCCACCGGCCTGTGGGGCTCCTGGGTGACGCAATTGCAGGACTGGTTCGCCAATGAGATCAGGTTGCCCATCTAATGGCACAAAAGATGTAATGGTCACAGCTACTGCCTGGACAGGCATGTCGCACTCGCTCTGAACACAGCCCACCAGCGTGTATACCGACATTCTGCTGCTGAACCGTCGCTGTAGCTAGGCATAGTTCTTCTCCGGCACTTGGTAAACCCAGAATCGGCGACAAAGTATTGGTTACTAATCTTTTCCGATGAGGCCAGAGCCGTCCAGATATGGCCGAGTCGCTGTGATGGTTACCCGAAGATGCTGCGGTGAACCACAGCCGGTCACCCTCGGATTCCTCCATGGATTCACCGAATCTCAAACACGAAATAACAACCACCTTATGGGTAGGCACCTCGCGAAGAGTTCGAGGTGGCTACCCATTTATTTATCCAAACTGTCAAACCTATGTTCTATATTTTAAGAAACCAATTCGCTTAGATAGATCATGGGTTCAATAAAGGTGTCATTGGGTCAACTCTTCTTAGCGAATATCAACGAAAGTGATACCGATGGTTACCAACATAGACTCCCCACCCCGTCGCGGCGGGGCGAATACATCGCGCACGTGGATGTGAATAGCTTCTATGTCTCCTGCGAACGGGTCTTTGACCCGAAGCTCGATGCCCGCCCGGTGATCGTGCTGTCCAATAATGATGGCTGCGCGGTCGCGCGCAGCAGCGAAGCCAAAGCCCTGGGCGTTGAGATGGGGGCGCCGTGGTTCAAACTCGCGGCCGACGCTGAGTTTCGGGCTGGTCGCGAAGTCCTCTAATTACGAGCTGTATGGGGAAATGTCGGCCCGTGTCATGAACCATCGACTGTTGCGCGAAATGCAACTCGCAATCATTCTATGACCCCATAATAAGCGATCATTCTCATCTAGTGCTGTCGCTTTACCTAGTATATCTCGGGTTTGCTCGGTCGGCTATTGACCGATGATGCATTCACCCTTACATTGTTGTATGTGGTGCAACATTCAGATGATGTAATGCGGACTCTTCGCGCCGTGTCGGACTCGTCCAATGTGGCGTTTGCGACGCCGGAAGCGACGGTGTTTGAGGCCATGCTTGGTGGTTGGGACAGCCAACAGCGCAGTCGGGGGCTGCGTTCGACGACTATTGCGACTCGGCGGCGTCTGATCCTGCGGTTGCAGGAGTTTTCTGGAAGGATGCCGTGGGAGTGGAATGCTCAAGACGTCGAAGAGTTTATCTCGGGACCAGATCAACGGCTCAAGTCGCTTTCAACTATGCGGCACAATCACAATGCGATTAAGACGTTCTGTGCGTATTTGATTGATCCGAATTATGACTGGGTGGCGATTTGTGAAAACCAGTTTGGTAGCCACCCGGTGCAGGTTTGTCTGCCCTGGAATACGGTGGCACATAAGGCTCAATATGAGGGGTCTGGAAAACGTCGTCCTCTGTCCTTCGACGAGGTGGAAACCTTATTTGATACGGCTGATGCCAAAGTCGAAGAACTCGCTGCGTCAGGGAAGAAGGGCGCGCTGGCCGCGCTTCGAGACTCTCAGATATTCAAGACGGCTTATGCTTTTGGGCTGCGACGAAATGAGCTGGCGCAGTTGGATCTTGCGGATCTGCACTACAATCCCGAAGCTAAACAGTGGGGACGTTATGCGGCTTTGCATGTGCGATGGGGCAAGGCCGCCGGCGGCGGTGCACCTCGACGTCGTACTGTTTTGCTCGTGCCAGAATTCGATTGGTGGGTACCGGGTATGCGGCAGTGGGTTGAGCAAGGCCGTGATCGGTTTGATCCAGGAGAACTCGATGCTATTTGGGTTACCGAGCGACGGACTCGCATCTCTGGGGGTTATCTTGATCGCCGGTTTGCCGAGCTTCGTGCCGAAGCTGGGTTGCCGGAAGAGCTGACGTTGCACAGTTTGAGGCATTCGTATGTCACGCATTTGATTGAGCATGGGTATGCTGACCGCTTCGTGCAGGAACAAGTGGGGCACCAGCACTCGTCTACCACCTCGATTTATACCTCCGTGAGTGGAGATTTCAAGAATAGAATTTTGGCCCAGGCGCTGCGAAAAATTACCGAGGAGGAGGAGGGGTAGGAATGATTGAGCTGCATACTACGTGGAACCTTCGAGCCATTATGGCTTCGAAAGGGCTATTCCAAACGACTGATCTTCGCCCTTTATTGGCCGAGCGAGGCGTTGAGCTGTCGCGGGAGCAAGTGTATCGGTTGGTCACAACGCCACCTCGCCGCATTAGTCTGGAGGTGTTGTCTGCGCTGTGTGATGCGCTGGAGTGTTCTAAGGATGAGTTGATCGTGACGGAGCGGCGTGAAGTCGAAGCGCCGAAGACTGCTGTGGCTGAAGGTAGTAAAGCGCCTATTGGTGATCTGCGTCCGGTGCGGGCCAGGATCAGACGGCCTAAGTACTAACGAAAGCTCCTTATGGATACAGTGACACAAGACATTGTCTTGATTCTGGAGCCTTATGTCCCAGAAATTGCGCCGAGTGTTCTGGCCGCCATGATCGATTCTATTGCGCCGGTCCATCGGACGCGTCGGAGGCTGTTCATCGCGATCAGTAAACGGCCCGGGATTCTGACTGGTGAGGACCCGAACGTGCCCGTGACGGTTCAAGCCTTGACCGCTGCTCTCAGGGAGGCTGGGGCCGTGGCGATTGTGGTGCCGGGATGTGAGAGTTGTGGCCGAAAGATGCAGTTGCCGCATCGAGCTCCTCAAGGAGGTCGCCACTGTTCTCGGTGCGAGAAAAATTATCGAGCGAGACCATGTGTTGGCTGTGGGCAACGGCGACCCATCCATAAAAACCTTGATGGACAGTACTTTTGCAGACCGTGTTGGAGGCTCGATCCACGCTCCTTTGGCGTATGCCATCGCTGTCAGGAGACAACCTCTGTTAAGAATGCTTTAGACGGAACGTTGGTCTGCAATCGCTGCTATGAGCGTCCCAAGGCTGATTGTTTCGGCTGTCAACGTCTTCAACCCATAGCCCTACACCTGCAAGGGAAGACGATCTGTCCCAATTGCTACTACGGGATGCGTTATCCTCGGCCTTGCCCAGGCTGTGGTGAACAGAAATTCCTCACCCACATTGTAAACGACCAACTGTGCTGTGCTTCGTGCGCAGGTCAACCCGAAGTTTTAGCATGTCCGGGATGCGGTTCAGTGAAGAACGTGCGCAAGTTCCACCTGTGCATCGAATGCCACCGCCCTGAAACAATCCGAACGATGCTGGCAGATGCCGACGGGGCTGTGCGGCCTGAGCTTCGACCGTTAGAAAAGTATTTATTGGAAGGGCCTGCGCGAGCTGACTCCCTCATGGGGTGGCAATACACCAACCGTGTCAGTGCTGCGGTGCTGCGAGAATTAGCCACCGGGCAGTTGCCCCTAGAATTCGAGGCAATCTTTACCCGATGCGGAGGAAAACAAGGGGCAACGTTCTTACTGAGCCTGCTCGTGACCTCCGGCGTGCTCCCAGACATCGATGTCAATGAGGAACGATACTACCTCTGGTTGACCTCGTGGCTCTCGGAACAGACCAACTCGACTCATCGGTTGTTGCTGCGCCGATACGCGCAATGGGGGCTCTCGACCAAACCCTGGGCAGGGTACGCGATACGACCTACCGATCCCAATAACCGGTTTCACCGGCTCCGATCTCGACTACAGACCTGTGCTGAATACCTTCAATTCGTCGAGGAGCAGGGATATACGACCTTGACCTTGCCCCAACGCGTGCTCGACGCCTACGTTGCTGGCTCAGCGAACCGGCATGATCACATAAGCCACTTCACGCGATGGCTTAAAGACAATGGACTTGCTACAGCTGTCTCATCATATCGTCCAAAAAGAGAACCCGTAAGTTCGATGCCTCCGGATGAACGCTGGGATCTAGCGCGCTGGTTGCTCCGAGATCAAACCCTAGAACCGCAAGACCGTGTCGCAGGACTATTTGTGTTGTTATACGGACAACCACTGACTCGTATTGTCGCCATTCCACGTACTGCGGTGCATTTCAGCAAGCAAGGCGTTTCCGTCACCCTCGCCGATGATCCTATTGAGCTGCCTGAACAACTCGGGCATGCTGTCACGCTGTTGTACCAGAACCCACCCAGAACTCACCGGGATATAAATGACACATGGATATTCCCCGGAAGGT
Source organism: Glutamicibacter uratoxydans (assembly GCF_050753455.1). Classification (GTDB taxonomy): domain Bacteria; phylum Actinomycetota; class Actinomycetes; order Actinomycetales; family Micrococcaceae; genus Glutamicibacter; species Glutamicibacter uratoxydans_A. Next base: position 665,408 of record NZ_CP192736.1, on the reverse strand, counting down.
GGCCAGGTAGACACCTCACCGCAGGGGCCTTAGGAAGCCGGTTGAATCGATTGGGTATTCCGGTCAATCGTTCTCGTTCGGCCGCACTCCTGGAACTTGCCGCTGAAATACCTGTGCCACTCTTATCGGATCTGCTCGGTATCTCCACCGTCTCAGCTGCAGCCTGGGCAACAGCAGCAAACCGCGACTGGTCAACATATCCTGCACTACGCACGAAGGCTTGCCCGGCAAGATATCCGCCACGGAACTGATACAATCCAGGGTATGGCAGGTTCCTCTGCGGCTGCAGCCGCCGTGACGAAGATGCTCCGCTAGCGGCGGAGCACGTAGTCCTTTAATCTTTAGATGCTTCGCCGCTCTACGGCCAGTCCGGAGCGGCGCTTAGTGCTGCCCGGAGTTCTTCTGAACGATGGAGCACGACTTGGTTCCCACTAATCTTTCTTCTCAATCTAAAACCACGGCGGTGCGGGCTTGGGTGACGCTCGCCTGTCTTTCCATGTTGCAATTCTTGATCGCGGTAGATGTGACCGTAGTGAACGTTGCCCTTCCGTCCATCGGTGCCGAGTTCGGTGCCAATGCTAGACAACTGACATGGGTTGTCGTCGGGTACACGATCACCGGTGGCGGTCTATTAATGCTTGGCGGCCGGCTCGGGGACCTACTCGGGCAGCGCCGGTTGTTAATGATCGGCACAACTGTGTTCGGCCTCGCTTCACTGCTGGCGGGACTTGCCCCTACGTATCCTATTCTTGTAACCGCGAGGCTGCTTCAAGGGGCAGGCGAAGCAATGGCTTTGCCAGCCGCAATGGCTGTGATTGTTCTCTTGTTCCCCGAAGGTCGTGGACGATCACGCGCGCTGAGCGTGTGGGCGGCAGTTGCTAGCTGCGGGCTTGTGCTTGGCTTCATTCTCTCCGGAGTCATCACTGAGTTTTTAGGGTGGCGCTGGATCTTCCTTGTATCGGTACCCTTTATCGTGTTCGTCCTCATCGCTTCGGGCATTCTCATCCCGGCAGACCAGCCAAGAAGGCGTATGAAACTCGACCTTCCTGGTTCGGTCCTGTTGACAGCTGCGCCACTTCTGTTGGTATTCGGGATCGTCGAAGCAGGAGAGGCTGACGGAATCCCCCGTTGGGCGGCCGTAGTCGTGCTAATCGGAGCTGTGATAGCCGCATATTTGTTTGTTGTTGTTGAACGACGGGCCACGAATCCGCTGATACCCCTGGAGTTCTTCCGAAACCGAACGCGGGTGTGGGCCAATCTTGCGACTGCTCTGCTCAGCGCTGCTTTGTCCACATCGTTCCTGCTGTTCACTTTCTACCTGCAGAACCGGCTAGGACTCAGTCCGTTGACCACAGGACTGACGCTGGTGCCACTAGCGATCTCGCTTGTTGCTGCCGCAACCTTGGTACCTCGATTCCTCGGACGATGGGGTGCCCGATTTTGCGCCGTGACCGGCATCGGGTTTACGGCTCTCGGGATGGTGGCTATCGCCATCGTCACGTACGTGGAGGCTGCAGCTATTGCGATGATTCCAGCTATGGTTCTCATCGCAGTCGGGATGGGTTTTGGGCTAGTCGGGCTTCAATACGCGGCTGTTACTGGAGTGACCGAATCGGATGCCGGTACAGCTTCTGGAGTCCAGCGAGCAGCAGATCAGCTCGGCGGGTCAGCAGGCATCACCCTCTACATCGGCGTCGGTTTTTCTGGAGCTTCCTTCGGAATAGACCCATTTCTGCTCAGTAGTACGTTTGCCGTCATCGGGTTAATCGGGGCAGGACTGATAGCCATGCGTATATCCATGCCGCGTCATGGTGCTGAGGAAGACGCGTAGCAACGAAACCATCCGAGTCAGCTCCCGTGACATATGCTGGGCGCATCGTGACACCGTTTTCTCCGCCTTGGCACAGCGCAGTGACAGGCCCACGACGCGCCCAGCAGGGTATATCCTGCTGTAACGCAATCGACACGATTCAATAGTGAACAAATTGATATTCGCCAGTACCAGTAAGACTGTTGGGCCGTTTCTCGGCGTGGGTGAAGGTCTATTCCATTGACGAAGCGTTCCTGGGTGTGTCCGGCACCCTGGATGAGCTGCAAGCCCTCGGTGAGCAGATCAAGGCAGAAGTGCACCGGCTGACCGGGTTGTCGGTGTGCGTGTGGGATCGCGTCCCAGCACAGACCACCGAGAACCTGCTGGCGCGTCTGCCGGCGGTGGAGGTGTGGGGTATCGGCCCCCGGCTAACCAAACGATTGCGAGGCTTAGGCATCTGGACGGCCAAAGACCTGCGCGACGCGAACGAGGTGCGGATCAGGGATAAGTTCTCCATTGTGCAGATGCGCACCGTGCTAGAGCTGCGCGGGATACCTTGCATCCCGATGGAAGAAGAACGAGTGATCAAGGATCAACTGATCTTCTCCCGCAGTTTCTCCGATCCGATCACTGACAGGGTGGGGATGGAGCAGGTGATGGGGATTTATGCGCAGCAAGCCTCCGCACGTCTGCACAAGCTTTCAGCCCCACTGTTTCCAACGGGAACGATTCACTTCACAATAGTTGCCATGGACTATGACAACCCGCTGATCCTCAAAGATGTCGCCGCATGGCGTGCCTGGCTTGACGAGAATGAAGAAACCAGCGACGGAGTGTGGCTGCTCGTAGCCAAGAAGGGCACCACCGAACCGACCTATCTGATGGTTGTCGACGCGCTGCAGGAAGCATTGTGCAGCGGATGGATCGACGGACAGCGCCGCAGCCGCGACGAAACAACATTCCTGCAGCGCTACACTCCCCGCCGCAAGGCGTCAGTCTGGTCGGAGAAAAACACGCAATTCGTGGCAGCGCTGATCGAGCAGGGCAGGATGCGCCCACGCGGACAGCTAGAGATCGACAAGGCGAAGGCCGACGGCAGGTGGAACCGCGCCTACCAAGGGCAAGCGACAGCTCAGGTTCCCGAAGACCTGCAACGTGCCTTGGATGCGCAGCCAGCCGCCAAAGCCGCCTTCGAAGCGCTGAAATCCCAGCCGCGCTATCACATCCTGCATCAGCTGATGATTGCCAAGTCCGAGAAGACCAGAGCTGCGCGCATCGCACGTTTTATTGCGCAATTGGGCGAAGAGTCCGAGTGACGCGCGCTGAATAACGATGCCCAAGTATTTTCAAACGGCTTATCGGCATCCTGACTCGGCTTCATGAAGAATCCTTTAAGTGCTCTCCACACCCGTTCCACATGCGTCGACCATGAGGAAACCTGTGAGGGAAAAACGAAGGACCGTTCTAGTCGTCGGGCTGTTGCTGATCCCGGAATTTCGCCGCATTGAAATCGCAGCCGAGGTACGACATCCTGCATCAACTGACGATTGCCAGAACTGAGGAAAACAGAAGCAACAGGTTGGAGCGATTCGCCTCTGGATTGAATCGCGAAACCCCTTGATCAGACAAGGGTTTTACTCCGCCGTCAGCTGAACGATTGACTTAGGTGACCTTTTCTACGAGCTGTCGAATATAGCGAGTAGACTCTGAGTTATTCAGGGGGTTGCCCCCACCGATCCCGAGATGAGTTACCTCGGATCGCCATGATTTTCGAAGGGAGTTCAGCATGCAGCTTGAAGGCAAGGTCATCATTGTTACGGGTGGCGCGTCCGGCATCGGCGGGGCCATCAGCCGCGTCCTGCTCCGCCGCGGAGCCAAGATCGTCGCAGTGGACCTCAACGCCGAAGCGGGAGCCAAGCTCAAGGAAGAAGCCGGCGATTCGCTGGCCTTCATCGCCGGCGACGTCAGCAAGCAGGAAACCGCAGATGCAGCCGTTGCCGCAGCCGTGGAGAACTTCGGCGGATTGAACGGCCTGGTCAACAACGCACATGCTTCCCGCCAGGCCCCGTTCACCGATCTGGACCAGGCTGCCTGGGATCTCTCGTTCAATACCGGCTTCCTGGCCACCCGCCAGTTCATGCTCGCCGCTTACCCGCACCTGAAGGACAACGGCGGCTCGATCGTGAACTTCGGCTCCGGCTCGGCCATGGTCGGCCAGCCGACCCAGGCCGCCTATGCTTCGGCCAAGGAAGCCATCCGCGGCCTGTCCCGCGTGACCGCCAACGAATGGGCGGCCAACAACATCCGCGTCAATGTGGTGTCGCCCATGGCGCTGACCGACGGTGTCAAGGTCTGGAGCCAGGCCTTCCCGGAGCTGTACGAGCAGTCGCTGGCCAAGGTGCCGTTGGGCCGCTTCGGCGACCCGGAGGCCGATGTGGCTCCGGTAGTGGCCTTCCTGCTCTCCGATGATGCCCGGTACGTCACCGGTCAGACCCTGATGGCCGACGGGGGCGCAAACCAGCTCTACTAGTTCTTCCGATGCCCTTTTTGTCCGGCGCGCCTTTGTTTCGTCCGTGTTTTTCGCTGGGGTCTGACCCCGCAGACACCAGGGCCTTGTCGGCTGGGCCAAGTGCGTCGCAGGTCCCTCTGCGGTCGGGGCGGTTCTGCACGGCAGTGGCCACACGCCCCCGAATGCGAAGCCGCACCTGCTGGAGGTGCCTGAGGCCCGCTGAATGCCCCGGCCGGTGCTCCCCGGACCCTTTTCGTCTTTGGGACCGACCCCCAGGCCTGGGGGCACATTGAGGCCATGGGCGCTATCCGCCCCCTGCGCCAGGTGCTAATCAGCGGACGCAACAGCGATCCGGTGGCCCACCTGGTTGCCCGTACCGAAGCCCTTGGTCTTTCCGCCCGTGTCGCCACCCCGCTCTTCGACGGTTCATTGGTCCGCGACGGCGCATGCGTGGTGGCGATGGGATCCCACGAGCCACGCTTCCGTGAGCTCGACGGCTCACTGATGGGGCGCTCTTTGGTGGTCGTCGAGGACGTAGCCACGGCCTTGCGCGAAACAGGGGATGTCATCCAGGCCATCGATCAGGCGAAACTGAACGCCGATGTGTTGGCCACGCTGAGCGAACTGGTCCTCGGTTCGGTTGTCCGCAAGGAAGATCGACGATCGACCGATTGTTTTCAAGGGCACAGGCATGTCCTGGCAGGATCTGGTGGTCGCTGCGGGGGTTCCGGCACACTTCACCCACGGCCGCGTATGAGCAGTTAAGAGATCCAGGCCAGGCGGCCTCCCCACAGGGAGGCCGCCTGGCCTGGATCTTTCAGCCTGGGGCTACTTGGTCAGCAGTTCCAGGGTCTTGTTCAGGGTTTCGCTTGGACGCATGACAGCCGCGGTCTTGGCGTTATCCGGACGGTAGTAGCCGGCAATGTCCACGGGCTGGCCCTGGACCGCGGCCAGCTCGGAAACGATGGCTTCCTCGTTCTCGCCCAGTGCCTTGGCCACGGCCGAGAAAGCCTCGGCCAGCTGGGCGTCCTTGTCCTGCTTGGCCAGTTCCTCGGCCCAGAACTTGGCCAGGTAGAAGTGGCTGCCACGGTTGTCCAGCTCACCGACCTTGCGCTTGGGAGATTTGTCCTCGAGCAGGAAGGTGCCGGTGGCGGCATCCAGAGTGTCTGCCAGAACCTGTGCGCGGGCGTTGTCGGTGGTGACTGCCAGATGCTCGAAGGAAGCGCCCAGGGCCATGAACTCGCCCAGCGAATCCCAGCGCAGGTGGTTTTCATTCACCAGCTGCTGCACATGCTTCGGGGCCGAGCCGCCGGCGCCGGTCTCGAACAGTCCGCCACCTGCCAGCAACGGTACGATCGAGAGCATCTTGGCGCTGGTGCCCAGTTCCAGGATCGGGAACAGGTCGGTCAGGTAGTCACGCAGCACGTTGCCGGTCACCGAGATGGTGTCCTCGCCCTTGCGGATGCGCTCGATGGTGTACTTGGTGGCCTCGACCGGGGACAGGATCTCGATGACCAGGCCCTCGGTGTCGTGTTCCTTGAGGTATTCGGTGACCTTGTTGATCAACACGGCATCGTGGGCGCGGTTCTCATCCAGCCAGAACACGATCGGGGTCTGGGAGGCGCGGGCGCGGTTCACGGCCAGCTTGACCCAGTCGCGGATGGCGACGTCCTTGGTCTGGCAGGCGCGCCAGATGTCCCCGGTGAAGACCTGGTGCTCGATCAGCACGGTGCCGAACTCGTCCAGCACCTGGACGTGTCCGTTGCCGGTCATTTCGAAGGTCTTGTCGTGCGAACCGTATTCCTCGGCCTTCTGGGCCATCAGGCCGACGTTCGGCACGGTACCCATGGTGGTCGGATCGTATGCGCCGTTGGCGCGGCAGTCCTCGATCACGGCCTGGTACACACCGGAGTAGGAGGAATCGGGCAGCACGGCCAGGGTGTCCGCGGTCCCGCCCTTGGCATCCCACATCTTGCCACCCAGACGAATCATCGCTGGCATCGACGCGTCGACGATCACATCGGAAGGCACGTGCAGGTTGGTGATGCCCTTGTCGGAGTCGACCATGGCCACCGATGGGCCTTCTTCCAGACCCTTGGCGATCAGCTGCTCAACACCGGCGCGCACCTCGTCCGATAGCTCATCCAGCCCACCCAAAATAGCGGCCAGACCGTTGTTTGGGTTCAGGCCGGCAGCGGCCAGCTGCTCACCATAGGTGTCGAACAGTTCGGAGAAGTAGGCCTTGACCACGTGACCGAAGATGATCGGATCCGAAACCTTCATCATGGTGGCCTTCAGGTGCGCCGAGAACAGGATGTTCTCGCGCTTGGCGCGGGCCACGGCGTCCTTGAGGAATTCACTCAGTGCGGCTACGTGCATGACGGTACCGTCGATAACTTCGCCTTCGAGCACCGCGAAAGGCTTCTTCAGGACCTTTACTTCGCCATCTTCGCCCACGAAGCGGATGGAGATGTTCTGGTTCGTTTCGATGACCACGGACTTCTCGTTGGAAGCGAAGTCGTCTGCTCCCATGGTCGCCACGTTGGTCTTCGAATCCGCAGCCCATTCACCCATCGAGTGTGGGTACTTGCGAGCGTAGTTCTTCACCGACAATGGTGCACGGCGATCCGAGTTACCTTCACGCAGCACGGGGTTCACGGCCGAACCCTTGATCTTGTCGTAGCGGGCCCGGATGTCGGTTTCCTCATCGGAGGATGGGTTATCCGGGTAGTCTGGCAGCGCGTAACCGGCGGCCTGCAGTTCGGCGATCGCAGCCTTCAGCTGTGGGATCGAAGCCGAGATGTTCGGCAGCTTAATGATGTTGGCCTCGGGGGTCTTGGCCAATTCACCCAGTTCGGCTAGCGCATCGGCAATGCGCTGTTCCTCGGTGACGTAGTCCGGGAAGGTGGCGATGATGCGGCCGGCCAGCGAAATATCGCGGGTTTCTAGCTCCACACCGGCGGTCGAAGCGAAGGCCTCGACGATCGGCAGGAACGAGTGGGTCGCCAGCATCGGCGCTTCGTCGGTATGGGTGTAAATAATCTTGGCCATAGGTGTGGCGTCTCCCTGATCGTCGTGCGAAAGCGGGGTTAACCGCCCTAAACTCAACGTTCCTAACTTACCTGATTTCGGTCGCTACGACACCTTTATGTAGTGCAGACAATGTTGCCCAATACCTTGATTTCGCCCCGAAATCCCGCAGTGAATTGGCCTCGCGCAGAACGTCACACTGAGTTAATACCGGATAACTCAGTAGCGGTGCCCTGAAAAATTCGCGAGTTGCAGGGAATTTGCCAGACCAGCTGCATTCAACGACCGAATGGCATCCGCCACGGCCTCAGTCCTCAAACATTCGCAATACGGCCCCAGCATTAGATTGCCAACAACTGCTGCGCGACCCGCTCGAAGATTTCCAGCGGATCACCGGGAGTCCCGTCTACTTCTGTTCGGGCATAACTTTGCCAGGCAACACGCCACGCGCTGATCGCGATTTCGGCCGCCAACAAGGAGCACATGGAACCTATCTGCAGCTGCGTTTCGAGCTTGTCACGCAGGAGTTCCACCAGCTCGCGCTCCTGCTGAGCCACGGTGGTCATCAGCTCGGGCTCGCGAATCAACAATCGAGAAATACGCCGAAATTCATAGTGCTCGACTTCCACGGCGAAGCAGCTACGGCACACCTGAAGCAACTGCTCGAGCACTTCGCGGAAGTTGCCCGCGTGAAGTTCGAGCGCTAGGAGGGCTCGCTTCACATCACGCACCCCAGGCAGCGCAGCGGACTCCTTCGAAGGGTAGTACCGAAAAAAGGTGCGTTCCGATATTCCTGCGCGCGCAGCAATCTGGCCCACCGTCGTGGTTTCTAATCCCTGCGCCTCAAGTAAATCCAAGGTCGCCCGTTGGATTTGATCGAGGGTGCGGGCTCTATTTTGCTCGCGTCTACCCATATCCTCATTTTTCCCGATTGCTTGACTGAATGCTTAACGGCGGGAAATGCCCAACATATTTTATGTCACACTCTGCCAGTTTCGCTTATTAAAACTGTCAGTTTATGACAAGATTTCAAAGTTCGCACTTCGAGAAAGAGGATTCGTGACCCAGATCGACACCAGCAAGGCCAAGGCGCAGCCACCAAGCTCCCCGGCAACACAGCTCACTACCAAGCAGCTAACCGGCATCATCACCGCACTGGCTCTGGCGGCATTCTTGATGATTCTCAATGAGACGGTGCTAACCGTAGCGCTGCCGGCAATCATGGCCGATCTGCAGGTTACGGCGGCCGCCGGTCAGTGGCTCACCACCGGCTTCTTGCTCACAATGTCCGTGGTCATCCCCACCACCGGGTTCCTCCTGCAGCGCTTCTCCACCCGGTCGCTGTTCATCTTCGCGTTGCTTAGCTTCCTAGTCGGCCTGGTCCTCGCAATTTTTGCGCCCAACTTTGCCACTCTGCTAATTGCGCGCATTATTCAGGCGGTCGGCACGGCGATCGTGCTGCCGCTACTCATGACCACCACACTTAGCCTCGTACCCGTTCATCGCCGCGGGGCGGTCATGGGACTGAACTCGATCGTGATTTCGGTGGGCCCAGCGATTGGACCGACGGTCTCCGGGGCTATCGTCAACGCCTTCTCTTGGCACATGATCTTCGTCTTCATGACTCCACTGGCCCTGTTGATCCTTGCCGTTGGACTGGTGTTCATCAAGCTTCCTTCAACCGCACGTAAATTGCCGGTAGATGTGCCCTCGGTCATCCTTTCTGCGATCGCGTTCGGCTTTCTCGTCTATGCGATCTCCAGCCTGTCGGGCATAACCGAGCACCCAATCTTGACTCTGGTTTACTTCGCCATCGCCCTTATCGGTCTGACGTTGTTTGTTTTCCGACAAATCAAACTCACCGCTCAAGGCCGCGAACTGCTGAATCTGATGCCATTCACCAATCGCAACTTCACACTGAGCGTTCTGGTCATCATGATCGCCATGGGAACACTGCTTGGCACGGTGGTCCTGGTCCCCATCCTGCTGGAATCCGGCGCCGGATTATCCACACTCTCCATCGGCATGATGCTGCTTCCCGGCGGTCTCGTTCAGGCCTTTGCCTCTCCAATCTTCGGCCGTGTTTACGACCGCTTTGGCCCGCGCCCGGTCCTCATCCCCGGCGCAGTATTACTGGCGGCCGGCCAGTGGCTCTACCTATTTACCGCGAACGCCCAGGCCGAACTGTGGGTGTTCATGATTAACCACATGGTGTTCTCCGCCGGGTTGGCACTACTAATGACGGGGCTGCTGTCTTCCGCTCTGGCCACCGTGGAACCCCGCCTCTACGGGCACGGTTCGGCGATTTTCAACACCGGGCAACAGCTGGGTGGCGCAATTGGCACGACAATCTTCGTCACCGTGATGACCATGCTGGCGGACGGTCACTTGGCGCAAGGCAGCCCGTTAGGTCAGGCGCTCTTCTCCGGAGCGCACACAGCCTTCCTCATTGGCACCATCCTCACGACCGCCTGCATTGCACTGGTTCCCTTTATCAAGATTGATCGGCGCAGCGCAGCATCCTAATCCGCTTTTTGGCAGCATTATTTTCGCCCCGGAACCGCAGAGCGGTTTCGGGGCGAACTCGTTCCACGCCATCCGGCGGTCCATCAGCCTGCTTCGAACAGGTCCGGGGTCAGGAATAGCGAAGTTCAGAAGAACTACTAAGAGTTTCCGCAAGATTGTTGAACAATCTATCGTTGTGGTGCATCCTTAAATAAGAGATCGACACGAGACGGGGATCACACATGGCATTCATTGACCTAAATTCGGACGTGGGAGAGTCCTTCGGGAGCTGGACCATGGGAGACGACGCAGCGATTTTCACATCGGTCTCCTCGGCGAACGTGGCCTGTGGTTTCCATGCCGGCGATCCACAAACCATGGCACGCACCTGTCGAGAAGCCGTGGCCGCCGGAATTAGCATCGGCGCCCATGTTGGGTACCACGATCTAGCCGGATTCGGGCGACGTTTCCTTCAGGTTCCGGGCAACGAACTGGCCGATGACATCTTGTATCAGCTTGGTGCGTTGGATGCCACCGCCCGGGCAGCCGGTGGCGAAGTTAAGTACGTCAAGCCACACGGCGCGTTATACAACGCCATCGTGCATCATGAAGAACATGCCCAAGCTGTCATTGACGCGATCCGTGCCTTTGGCCGAGATCTGCCGGTGCTGCTCCTACCGGGATCGTTAGCACTCCACAAGGCGGAGAAAGCCGGACTCCGGGGGGTCAGCGAAGCTTTCGCCGACCGTAATTACAACCCCGATGGCACGCTTGTCTCCCGCACCAACGCCGATGCGATGTTGCATAACCCGCAGCAAATCACCGAAAACATGGTGCGCTTGGCCTCCGACGGGCAGATCCGTGCCGTGGACGGCAGCATTATCAACACCTCTGCGGAAAGTATCTGCGTCCACGGCGATACCGCCGGCGCCGTAGCCGTGGCCGCAGCAGTCCGTTCCGGCCTGGAGTCGGCCGGCATCGGAATCAAGAGTTTCGTATGAGCGTGCAGCAGATTCGCCGCTTCGGTTCCACCGGATTACTCATCGAACTCTCGGACCTTGACTCGGTTCTGGCCTTGCACGCCACGCTGCAGACAGACCCGCTCCTGGGGCAACGCGATGTCTTGGCCGCGGCCCAAACCGTGCTACTGACCACCGACAGTGCACACAGTGCGCGCGCGGCCGAACAGCTCATTGCCCAGCTGGCATTGAATACCGCCCCCGCTGACACCGGAGAATTAGTCACCGTCGACGTGACCTACGACGGGGCCGACCTCACCGAAGTGGCCGAGCTGACCGGACTGAGCATAGAAGCGGTGATCAAAGCGCATACCACCCAACAGTGGACCGCAGCCTTCGGCGGTTTCGTCCCGGGCTTTGCCTACCTCATGGGTGAAAATGACAGCTTGAACGTGCCACGGCGCAATACCCCGCGCACCGCAGTGCCCGCCGGCTCGGTGGCTCTAGCCGGCGCCTACTCAGCTGTCTACCCGCGTCAGTCCCCCGGCGGTTGGCAGCTTTTGGGCCACACCAACACCCCCATGTGGGATCTGAGTCGGGAGAATCCGGCGCTGATTCGGCCGCAGGATCGCGTCCAATTCCGCGCGGTGCGCGAACAAACTAGGCTCAACACGGCGCCAGCATCCGGGCACTGCGAACAGTGGGCACACCCGAGCCTCGAAGTCCTCGATGCCGGCTTGCAATCGCTATTCCAGGATTTAGGTCGGGTTGCGCAGGCGAACCTGGGAGTGACCGGCTCGGGGGCAGCCGATACGGCCTCCAGCCGGCAAGCAAACCGGTTGGTGGGCAATCCTGCCCGTGCGACCGTGATCGAGAACCTCACCGGCAATCTGGAACTGCGGGCCCTGACCGATGTGGTGTTGGCCGTTACCGGGGCCACCGCCGAGCTGGTGGTCACCCCGTCCGCGGAGGACAGAATTCGGATTGAGCGGACACCGGCGATGAATACGCCCTTCGCCTTGCTCGCCGGTGAGCGCCTGAAACTCTGGCCCACCGGAGAAGGACTGCGCAGTTATCTGGCGGTGCGGGGCGGCTTCAGCGCCGATTCGGTGCTGGGGTCCAGTTCCACCGACACGCTCTCCGGGCTTGGTCCCCCAGCGATCGCTACCGGCAACAAGCTCTACATCGGCCAGCCCGCGACGCTCAGTGTGGTGGGCCACCCGGAACCTTCCACCTTGCCGCGACCGGCCGCTGACGGTGACTATCTGTTGCGGGTAGTGCCGGGGCCACGCCAGGACTGGTTCGGGTCCGCGGGCATCGAACAATTGTTACACCAACGTTGGGAAGTATCTTCCGAGTCCAACCGGGTGGGTTTGCGGTTGCAGGCTCACGATGCCGCACCGTTAGCGCGGATCCGTACCGGGGAGCTAGCGAGTGAAGGGATGCTTCCCGGGGCCTTACAGGTCCCGCCCTCCGGCTTACCTGTCCTGTTTCTGGCAGATCATCCGGTTACCGGCGGTTACCCGGTGATCGCTACGGTCATCGAGGCGGATCTGCCCGCCGCCGCGCAGCTTCCACCGGGAGCCACCGTGCGTTTCACGCTTGCTGATCAAGACATCGAGAACTAAGGAATGCCCCGCATGAAAAAAGTGCTTATTGCCAACCGCGGCGAAATCGCTGTGCGCATCGGACGTGCAGCAGCCGATCAGCAGCTGTCTTCCGTGGCCATCTACTCGGATCCCGATGCTGATGCGCTGCATGTCAAGCGCGCGGATGAAGCCTACGCACTGCATGGTTCCAGTAGTGCCGACACTTATCTGAACATTGCCAAGATCATCAAGATCGCGCAGATCAGTGGGGCCGACGCCGTGCACCCGGGGTATGGTTTCCTCTCCGAAAACGCGGATTTCGCCCAAGCGGTGTTGGATGCTGGCCTGATTTGGATTGGCCCTTCCCCACAGTCCATCCGCGATTTGGGTAATAAGGTCACCGCCCGGGACATCGCGGTACGCGCCGGAGCGCCGCTGGTCCCCGGCACTCTAGGACCCGTCCAAAACGCCGAAGAAGTACGCGACTTTGCCCGTGAACACGGTATGCCGATCGCTATCAAGGCCGCTTTTGGGGGCGGTGGACGCGGGTTGAAGATCGCTCGCAGTCTCGAAGAGATCAGCGATGCCTACGAATCGGCGGTTCGCGAAGCCACGGTGGCCTTTGGCCGCGGCGAGTGCTTCGTGGAACGCTTCTTAGACAAGCCCCGGCATGTGGAGGCGCAGGTGCTCGCGGACACACACGGCAATGTGGTGGTCGTCGGTACTCGTGATTGCTCGTTACAGCGCCGACACCAAAAACTGGTGGAAGAGGCTCCAGCACCATTCCTGAGCGATGAGCAGCGTTCACTCATCCACGAATCGGCGAAGGCCATCTGTGCCGAAGCAGGCTATGTGGGAGCCGGGACCGTGGAGTATTTGGTCGCACCCGATGGACTGATCTCTTTCCTCGAGGTCAATACCCGGTTGCAAGTCGAACATCCGGTAACCGAAGAAAGCACCGGAGTGGATTTGGTGGCCGAACAGTTCCGCATCGCTCAAGGTGAGAAACTGCGCTTGACCCAAGATCCCGCACCGACCGGCCATGCCTTCGAGTTCCGGTTGAATGCCGAAGATCCGGCGCGTGGCTTCTTGCCGACCCCGGGACTGATCACCGCCTTTGAGCCACCCACCGGATCTGGTATCCGAGTTGATTCCGGGGTACGCACCCATTCGGTGATTCCGGCGCAATACGATTCGTTGATGGCCAAGCTGATCGTCACCGGGGCCACCCGTGAACAAGCCCTCACTCGGGCCCGTGTCGCATTGAAAGAAATGGTGATTAACGGGGTGGCAAGTGTGTTGCCATTCCATCAGGCGGTCACCGCGCATCCTGCCTTTACCGCGGAGCACGGGTTCGGGGTCTACACCACCTGGATCGAGGATGAGTTCAGCGCGCAGCTGCAGGCCAGCGAGGATATTGAATTGCCAGCCCCGAGCGGTGAACGGGAGACCTTAACCATCGAGCTCAACGGTCAGAGCATGCAGCTTGGCTTGCCCGCCGAACTACTCAACGCTGTGCGCCATGGCGGCTCAGTCGCGGCACCAGTACTCGGTGGTGCGCCTGAGGATGAGGCCGCGGTGCTGTGCCCGATGGATGGGAATCTGGTAGCTTGGCAAGCCGCCGATGGAGCTTCGGTGACCAAGGGTCAAGCCGTGGCGGTCGTTGAGGCCATGAAGATGGAGTCCCCGGTTCTTGCACATCGTGACGGAGTCTTCAGCCGCGCCGACTTCACCGATGGTCAGGCTATCAAGCGTGGTCAGAGCCTGGGGGCAATTGAGTAATACCGAGCGTGGGTGCAGCATCTGTGTACTAAATTAGATGGAGTGAACGTGAAGTCTCTTTTTGCCTCCATCCCGCATGGGAAGGGTTCCACCCACGCACATACCAGTTCGTGGGTGGCCGAAACCCTGCGCCGACAGATCGCCCAAGGGCAACTACACCCGGGAACCAAGCTTTCCGAGCAGGCGCTATCTCAGGCATTGGGGGTTTCGCGCAATACCCTGCGTGAGGGGTTCACACTGCTGGATAGCGACCTGATCATTGAACGGATCCCCAACCGTGGCGTGTTCGTAGCTTCCCCCGGGGCCGAGGATGTCCGCGAAATTTATGCGGTGCGCCGCACCATCGAACCAGCGGCCATCGCCTGGGGGCCGCAACTGAATGTTGCCGCATTACAGGAAGTGATCGGCGAAGCTCGCGCCGGACTCGCCGAGGGTTCGGTAGCGCGGATGGCCGACGCCAACCAGAAGTTCCACGAACTGGTGATCCGCAGCTCCGGAAGCGTGTTGTTGACCGAACTGATGGTACGAGTATTGGCACGGATGCGGCTGGTATTCCACGCCATGAGCGATGCCCCAGACTTCCACTCCCATTATGTGGAGCGCAACGCCGCGCTGGTGGACAAGCTTGCCGCAGGTCTCCGCCTTGAGGCCGCAGAAGACTTGCGACACTATCTAGATGTCGCCGAAGCCGAATTGCTGGCCCATCTGGCCTCGTCATAGCTCTTGGGCCATAGTGGTTCACCCCGCCATGCCAAGGTTTAAAAGGCCCGTCAACACCCGATGTTGCGCGCAATCTCACTAGGGCACTGGTCTACTCGCCGACGTTCAACAACCAGCCGTGCACAAGCTGCCGGGTAGAATTGCACATCAGATGCAGCACCAAAGCACTCCGAACGGGCAACATGCTCAAAGCATCAGCTCCCCTTCTGGTTGCTACTTTCGCGTGCTCGCTCAGCACTAGCCAGTTGTTCCACGACACCCCCGGATGACAACGCGCTTGCCGCTACCTGTCGCCGGTGACTTGCGACAGAACGATCGCTAGATCCATGCGGTAACCCAGCAGTCACCGGCAGATGGAGGAGACCATGAAACTACCCGTCGCTGAATTGCATGTTCACTTAGAAGGCACGCTGGAGCCGGAAATGATCATGGAACTCGCCCACAAGAATGGGATCGCGCTGCCCTACGAGTCCCTCGATGATCTGCGCTCACGCTATGAGTTCACTTCCCTGCAGTCGTTCTTGGATTTGTTCTACGCCAACATGGTGGTGTTGTGCACGGCCGAAGATTTCACTGAGCTCACGCTGGCCTATTTGGAGCGTGCCGCTGCCAGCGGGGTCCGCCACGTCGAACTGTTCTTTGATCCACAGGCGCACACCAGCCGTGGGCTCGCTTTGGGTGAGGTAATTTCCGGGATCCGCGCCGGGTTAGCCGAAGGGCAAACCCGTTTCGGCATCAGTCACCAGTTGATCGCCTGCTTCTGGCGCCACGCTCCAGCGTCCGAAGCCATGGAATTGCTCATCGAACTGGTGCGCGATGACCATGATATCGACGGGATTGGTTTGGACTCCTCCGAGGTAGGATTTCCCCCTGAGCTCTTCACCGAGGTTTTTGCCTACGCCCGGGAGCATGGTTTCCGCGTTGTCGCGCACGCCGGAGAAGAAGCCGGCCCCGATTACATTTGGCAAGCGCTGGATCTGTTAAAGGTCGAACGGGTGGATCACGGGATCCGTTGCTTGGATGATCCGCAGCTGGTCAAACGCCTCGTGGCTGAGCAGATGCCGCTGACGGTCTGCCCGCTGTCGAATGTGCGTTTGCGAGCTGTGGACACCATCGAGGTACATCCGCTACCTCACATGCTTGAAGCCGGATTGAATGTGTCGATTCATTCGGATGACCCAGCCTATTTTGGCGGATACCTAGATGCGAACCTCGCGGCCGTGGTCAACGCCTTCAACCTTGATATTGACACTCAGGCGCAGCTGGCACGGAACTCCTTCACTGCAACCTTCCTTGAAGCCGAAGCTAAGGTCAAACTTCTCGCCGAGGTCGACACTTGGCTGAGCGCCAAAAAGTAGCCACAGCCAATATGCTAAACGGGCCACGCGTCACCCTACGGTGACGCGTGGCCCGTTGACTTGGTGTTCAGCCCCTTGTCGCGGGGATTACAAAGCCCGCTGCGGTGTCGCGCTCTCCCTCAGCGGCGCATACTACGGCATCTGATAGTGCGAGTCCCGCGCATCAGTGATGAGCATATGCCCGGGAGCGTGACCAATGGCTAGGGCCGGACGAGATTCCATGACCGCGGCTTGCGGAGTCACACCGCATGCCCAGAACACCGGGATGGTTCCTTCGGGTAGAGAGACCGGATCCCCGTAATCCGGTGAAGCAAGATCAGCAATGCCAATTTCCTGTGGGTTACCGATATGCACCGGGGCCCCGTGCACGGCGGGGTAGCGTGAGGTGATTCGTACCGCGTCGGCCACCTGACTGGCAGGGATGGGCCGCATCGAGACCACCATAGGTCCGCCAAGACTGCCGGCCGCGTTGCTACGAACATTGGTCTGATACATGGGTACGTTGACCCCTTGATCGATGTGCGCCATGCCGATACCGTGTTCCATCAGCGCGGTTTCGAACGTGAAGGAACATCCCACCATGAAGGTGACCAGATCCTCTCGCCAGTGCTCGAATAAATCTAGCGGCTCATCAACTTTGACCCCGTTCTCGTAGACCACGTATTTGGGCACATCACTGCGGATATCGCCGCCGACCAACAGCTCACCGGTGGTTTCTCCGGCATCCAAGACACCGAGCACAGGGCAGGATTTCGGGTTTCGCTGCGCAAAGAGCAGCACCTCAAAAGCCAAATTTCTGGGGACAATGAGCAGATTAGCTTGCGCGTAGCCGGCACTGAATCCGGCGGTGGGGGCGCTGAATCCGGTGCGGAACAGGGCACGGGCTTCGCTGGGTTTCAGTGCTGCACGTTCTGCTGCGGATAGCTGGTGTGTACTCATCGTCAACTCCTTGAAATTGTGCGTCTTAGTTTGATTGTGTTTAGCCGTTCCAAAGGGCTGCCAAGCCGGAGATCGAGTTCCATCCGAGGAAGATCGTCAGCAACCAGGCTGCAGCACCGCTGAAAAGCAGGACCTTGGGATAACGGTAACCGTTCATCAGATCCCGGCGACGCCAAGCCACCCAGAGCAGCACGGTCAATCCGATCGGCAGAATCAGCCCATTGAATGCCCCGGCGAAGATCAGCAGGGTCTGCGGCGCTTGTCCCAGGAACAGGTAGACCACGGCACAGAAGGCAATAAAGATGACGGTGATCAGATTACGCTTGCCCGCTGAGGTGGTGGACTTGGTAACGAAGGACACCGAGGTGTAGGCCGCCCCGATTACACTGGTGAGCGCCGCGGCCCAGAGGATGACACCGAATGAGCGCATCCCGATCTCGCCAGCAGCGATCCCGAAGGCTTCGGCAGCCTTATTGTCACTGGTCAGTGCCACTCCCCCGACGACCACACCGAGAATTGCGAGGAATAGCAGCACCCGCATCACACCGGTCACCAAGATAGCTAGGATCGAGGTGTTTGAAATTGCTTTGATATGTTCCACGCCGCTGGTGCCGGAGTCGAGCATGCGGTGCGCACCGGCGTAGGTGATGTAGCCACCGACAGTACCGCCGATGAGCGTGGTGATGATCAGGAAGTCGACCTGCTCGGGCATCACGGTGTTTTTTAGCGCTTCACCTACCGGTGGGGCAGCCACGATGGCTACGTACAACATCAGCAGAATCATGATCGCACCAAGCAGCACCACGATTCGATCCAAGGCCATGCCCGCCTTCTTGGAAAGGAAGATCAGGATGGCAATCGCAGCCGAGATCGCACCACCAATTTTGGCGTCCACCCCAAGCATGGCGTTTATTCCTAGCCCGGTGCCGGCGATATTGCCGATGTTGAAAACTAGTCCACCCACGAAAACCAAAGCCGCCATTACCCAGCCCACCCCGGGGAGGACCTTGTTACCCAGTTCTTGGGCGCGCATCCCACTGACACCGATCACTCGCCAAACGTTGAGCTGGACAGCGATATCTACCAGAATCGATACCACGATCGCAAAAGCGAATGCTGCACCGATCTGAACAGTGAATTCCGTGGTTTGCGTAATGAATCCGGGGCCGATGGCACTGGTTGCCATCAGGAACATTGCCCCCATCAGGGCGGTGCGCCGTGCCGCGGGACTGAGTTTCGGCTTCGTCTCAGAGCTTTCCATGATTCCATCCAATACGCTATCGGTGATGAGCATCACCCTCACTATGTGCTGCAAGATACATTACATGTTGTTGAACAATCTTCGCAATACTTTGTTGAACAATTTAGCCTGCGCTACACACGCGGGAATCGGCCACCCCGCATTCGACCCAGTCAACAACACCTCATGCAACGTGCCAGCGTGAGGCAATCTCAGCAGCGGCAAGCGCCGCCTCCTCACCCACCGCCTGCAACCCGTGCACCCTCTTGCCATTTGGCCACTCTAGGCCGCGTCCGGTAGTTGCCAAGGAACTTTCAGGCCAAAATACTGCCTTATACCTCTTCGCTAGTATCGGGGTGAACTACGATTTCTTCCATGTCAAATGATCTTTAAGGGAAGATTCGAGGGGTGGTTTTCACGGTTCTGGCGGTACTTCGCAGGGCTAGTTCTGGCCACTAAGTATCATGTCCAGATGTGGACCTACCAGCGCATGAAGCCGCGGGAGAGAGTTATTCCTGCAGCAACCCGGATGGGTTGCAGCCCCATACCTCACAAGAGTGCCCAAGGAGCTTCCTATTAACCGTCGATTCCAGACCACCAGCATGATGCGCCACAGTTGCCACCACCGCGCCGCCCGGGCTGCGAGCGCCACGCCAATCGCCCTGCCTAGCACCCACGACCATCGTCACGACCGCCGATACTCCGGTAGTCGATGATCCGGCCGACTAGGACTGAATTAAAACGGCAATTCAAGGAAGGAACTAGGAAAGGAGCATCGGGATGTGCGGATCCAAGGGAGCGCGCTAAACCACCCCAGCAACATGATCATCAGGCCTCAAGAGCCCAGCATCTAGTTTCCCAGCCAAATGACACGCTCCTGAATCGACTGGGTTACTTGCCCCGTTCTGAGGTTCTTCGGGCATATACGCCGCACACTGGACGGTCCAACAATCAAAGTTACTGAATTCAGCACTTTTCTCCCCCATAAATTAGAAAGGTGGACGTCATGTCTGCTGCACTATCCATGAAGGCGCCCAATAAGAAGCTTCTGTCCAGGCAGGCGCGCCTGCTCGGAGTGTTGGCCACCACTGTCTGGCTGATCGGCGCGGTGCTGGAGCTCATCGGATCCGGCGGTGACTTACTCATGGCTGCGGTCATTGCCGCAAGCCTACTCACCGTGCTCTTCGCCACGCTGCTCTTAGTCCTTCGCTCACAGCGTCCGACGCAGCGCGCAACTCTAGTCACCACCTTGGCGGTCTTGGCTGTCGGCGCAAATATTCCTTTTATCGCCCAAAGCTCGGTTCCTTGGTTTCCGATTGTGGCAGTAACTTGTGCGGTGGCTACCGCGGCGGCCACCGCAAGTATCGACAAGAAGGTGCCAAAGGAAGTTGGACATGGCTAACCATCCAGAGAAAGAGACGGTGGATTCCGGAGCTCAAGTATTGAATTCAAGAGCGATTGATTGGGCCGTAGAACTGTGGCCCACATTCACTTCACCTTCGGGCCAAAAGAAGACGAAGGACGATTTGACCAGTCGATAGATGATAAGTTCGAAAAAATACTTCTGGAGGACGGATGCTCAACGAGAATTCCATGCGGCTTTACGCCTTCGCTATCGGCAAGCAGACATGGACTAACGAACAGGCATCCGTCCAGCTGAATATCCCCCTCGCGGAGATTGCTGTTGCCAGAGAGCAACTCACCGAGCATCACCTGCTGCACAGCACCGCTGGGAGCGAAACCACGGTCACCGCGACTCCCCCAGATGTCGCTGTCGCCACACTCCTTGCTGATGATGTCCGCCGGGTTCATGAGCTGCAGCTGGGAATCGCCAAACACCGTGGAGAAATGTTGGCTTTGCTGCCGCTTTACCGCGAAATGAAAGCGGCCGCTTCGGAGGGCTCCCATGTGGAGATCCTGCAGGACGGCGCCATGGTGACCAAGTATCTCTCGGAGGCCAGCAGGGACGTGGCCAGCGAAGTCTTGGCAGTACAACCTACCCCGATTAGCAACGTTGAACGAGCCAAGTCTTCAGCACTCAAGGACATTGAATTGCTCGAGCGCGGGGTAAAGCGTAGGACCTTACGCCGTTCACGCGATCGGGATCATCCGCCAACCTTGCATTTGGCTCGCGAGTTGGCTCCGCACGGAGCCGAGCATCGCACGCTACCTGTCCTACCACTTCGGGTGATGATTTTCGATCGAACATCAGCATTGATCTCCCGCCCCGATTACGATCACGATTTCACCGCTATTGTCGTCCACTCCAAAGATCTCGTTGTTTCCTTAGCCGCAGTTTTTGACTGCATCTGGGATGCAGCCACGCCCATGCCGGTCGACCTGCCCAAGTCGCAAACCCACTCGGAAGCCAGAGGGCTGAGTGCCGTCCAATCCGCCGTGCTCGACGGCATGGCGCTGGGCTTGACTGACGAAGCCATCGCTGCGCGAGCGGGTGTTAGCGTGAGGACTTGCCGACGCCATATCGCGTCGATATTCGAGTATCTGGGCGCGGAAAGCCGCTTTCAGGCCGGAGCACTGGCAGCCAGCAAGGGGCTATTGCGTCCCGCATTACTTGCCTAGAACTTTTCATTCCTGTTACTGGAACACGGGGCACTTCCCCCAGGTGCATCTCTGCCGAGCCTCTAGTTCCCTCGGGCCGCTTCCACCACGCACCTCACTTAATTTCCGAGATACGCGATGCTGACCAGCGCAAACTTGCTCATTGCATACTACGTATCTAGTATTACATACACAGTATGCATACTAAGTATGCTCAGCACTAATATTCTGGAGGCGCTATGTCCATCCGCCATTCATTATTGGCCCTCTTACAGGACCAACCCATGTATGGGTATCAGTTACGTGCAGAATTCGAAGAGCGCACCGGCGCAACCTGGCCGTTAAACATCGGTCAGGTCTACACGACCTTGGATCGGCTGGAACGCGACGGACTAGCAGTCAAAGAGGGAGACGACGGGGACGGGCACGTCATTTATCGCATCACAGCAGCCGGTCAGACCGAGGTAAACAATTGGTTTGCTGCACCAGTGGTAGCAAGCAACCCACCGCGTAACGAGCTGGCGATCAAACTTGCTTTGGCTTTAACTCTGGAGGGGGTGGATGTGTCGGCCATCGTTCAAGCACAACGTACCGCCTCGATGCGCACTTTGCAGTCCTACACGCATCAGCGTCGCCAATCAGCTGACCCAGCACAGGGCCAACCGCAGGATGTGGCGTGGATTTTGGTGCTGGACTCCTTGATTTTCACCACCGAAGCCGAGATCCGCTGGCTTGATCATTGCGAAGGTTGGATGCGCCAGCATCGCTCCGCAGCGAAACCACGGCCGCGCAAAGATTCTGCCCCGTCCGCCGCTGAGGAAGAAAGAGTCGCCAAATGAGCCCTGCGATCCTGCGGCTTTCCAAGGTCGCTAAATCTTACGGTTCCGGCGCGACCTCGGTGAAAGCATTACACGATGTCACTATGGAAATCGGTGCTGGTGAATTCGTTGCCGTAATGGGACCTTCCGGTTCGGGCAAGTCCTCTTTACTCTCGCTTGCCGGTGGACTGGATACGGCGAGCAAAGGCAAGATCTTCGTTGAAGGAACTTCACTCAACGGATTGCATATCAACGAGTTGGCAAGACTACGTCGACGTGCAGTGGGGTACGTATTCCAAGATTTCAATCTAATCCCCACCCTCACCGCAGTAGAGAACGTTGCATTACCCCGGGAGTTGGACGGAATTTCGCCGCGGACTGCCCGAAAACTAGCCATGGACGCACTTGGCCGCATCGGGATTGCTTCCCTAGCCACACGTTTCATGGACGAGCTCTCCGGCGGGCAGCAACAACGGGTTGCCATCGCACGAGCGATTGTCGGCCAACGACGCTTAATCTTGGCCGATGAACCCACCGGTGCACTGGATTCGGCAACCGGTGATGAAATCTTGGGCGTCTTGCGCCAATGCGCCGACGAGGGATCCGCGGTTATGCTGGTCACGCACGAAGCGCGGCATGCCAGCTGGGCCGATCGAGTGATCTTTCTGCGTGACGGTCTGATCGTCGATGAGGCTTCGCAAGCCCACGACCCCGCAGTGCTATTCAGCCAGGCCCAACACTAAAGTGGGCCTGGACCTAAGCCCCGTCAGCTTAAGTACCTCCCGTCGCCTCACCTTGGCGCTGCGGATGGCCTGGCGGGATATCAAAAGACACCGTGCGCGTTCGGTCCTGATCATAGGACTCATCGCGCTTCCGGTTTTCGCGCTGTCTTTACTGCTCGTTGTCATCAGCTCTGCCACGCCCACCCCCGAGGAGACGGTCACCCAGCAGCTGGGTTCCACGCAGGGTAGAGTTGATGCCGGATTCACCGAATTCACTTCGGTTCGGCAGACCCCGCAGGGCGATCTAGAGTTCGTCTCGACCGGCCCGTTGCGTGGCGAACAAATTGGTTTCGAGCAGGTGTTGCCGTTACTATCCACTGATTATGAGCTCTTACCTTGGTGGGAAGTAGAACTCACGGCCCACTATGCGCAGGCTGAATTGCCTTTTAGCGCCGTAGCTAGCCAAGTGCTACACCCCGGATTTCGAAGGTAAATACAGCTTGCGCGAAGGACGAGCCGCGCACGGCGCCAATGAGGCCATGGCGACCGCCGGTTTGATGAAGCGCTTTGACCTGTCGATCGGTGATCAGTTCACCACCAACCTGCAGGATTTCACCATCACCGGTGTCGTGCGCGACCACCTAGTCGGTGATTGGGACGAAATCCTATTTCTTGATCCGACCCAGCTACCTGCAGAAAACGAACCAGAGTCACAAGGCTTGGTTTACTATTTGTTGGGCGAACAACCTCCCACCTGGGAGCTGGCAAAAGAGCTGAATAAGCACGGCGTGGTGCTGACCGCGGGGAGCATTATGCTTAATCCGCCCAGTGAAGCCGAATTCTTAGCCTATGCCGGTACCTATATCGATGGGGAGCCACGCTGGGTCGTTGACGCATCAGAAGCTGGGGTGTTGTTACTTTTAGGTCTCTTGGCACTTTTAGAAGTAGGTTTGCTCGCTGGAACCGCCTTCGCTGTGGGCGCACGGCAACAGCAACGCGATTTGGCTTTGCTGGCCGTCTCCGGCGCAGAAGCAGGGATGCTGCGTCTGGTGGTGACAGCTGGCGGGATCTGGTTAGGAACCATTGCTGGCATCCTCGGTGCGAGCCTCGGCGTCGCTACCGGATCGGTCTGGGTCTGGGCATCTCTGGAATCGGGGGACACGCAATTTGGCGGTATCCATATTCCGGTGCTCGGCGTGCTCGGCATGGCACTGATTGCCGTCACCTCCGGGGTTTGCGCGGCAGCCATCCCGGCACGAGCTGTAGCGTTGCAGGCGGCCGCGCAGGCTCTGAAACCCGAGCCAATTGCATCTGCTAACAAACGCAATGCCACCCAGTTCGGCTGGTTCTTGTTGGGGATTGGCGCCCTCGCGTTGCTCGGGGCACTATTCTTAGCGCTTTTGACGCGCAACTCTAGTTACCTGTCTGCCACCTACAAGATGAGTGTCTCCCTGGTAATTTTCGGTGCTGTCGCTTTGTTACTGGGCCTCATCTTCCTTGTGGGCTCCATAGTGCAGCGGCTGAGCGTTGTCACCGATCGGTTGCCGCTGGCCTTAAGACTTGCGCTACGCGACGCGAACCGCAATCGTAACCGCACTGTTCCGGCGGTAGCCGCCGTTTTGGCGGCCGTTACACTATCCAGCGCCCTGACAGTCTTCACCTCCAGTGCCTTGCGCTGGGAAGATCGTGATTATCAGTGGTCGTATCATCTCAATCAAGGCGCTCTGGCACTGGAATTCTTAGAATACGAAGAGGAAAGACTAGCTTCAAACATCACGGAGACAACCTCTGTAACGCTCGGCCGCGCGGCCCCAGCAGATTTACTCGGACCCCTGCAACGAATTCTTGGTCCGAATGTAGAGACGCAAGTGATCTCGGGTAGTCCCAATGCGAACATCTGCACGGAGCTGACTTCCTTCGACGAATCCTCCGCGCAACTACAAGATCAAGAGCCCTGTTTAGGCTGGGGGTTACTGGAACCCGAAGAGCATCGTTGCGTTCTGGCACCGGATTATCTACCCGTGAATCTGGATGATTGGCGTTGTCAGGGCGCCATCGCCGAAGCCGGGCAATCTCTCGGGTGGCCTGGACTAATCGTCGGCGGTGAAGAAGAGCTCAAATTGGTGCTTGGACAGACGCCGAGTTTTGAGGCTCTCCAGATGTTGCGTCATGGCGGTGCAGTGATAAGTAACCCGGTGTTCCTCACCGATTCCGGACAAACCACGGTCTTCTCTTACGACCCGAACGAAGACTTCGATGCTCAAAATTGGGAACAGTCAGCTCCGGAAAGGGTACTTCGCCCCATTTACAAGCCGGTGACCACGCAGAGCATTCCGGCGATGGTCGAGGAACCGCAGAAACCGCTGAACTATTTCGCGGTGATTTCTCCACAGACCGCAAAGGACTTGGGTATCCCGGTAGCCGAACGGTCGATAATTTTCAGCCTCGACCACACCCCAAACAACGAGAAGTTTGAGGAACTATTTATCGCCCTGCACCCCTTTGTGGGCGAATATGGGATCGTGGATTTTGAATCGGGACCACCAGCAGATCTAAACAATGTGCTGTGGTTCTTAGTCCTGCTCTCGATGCTAGTCACCCTAGGCGCCGCTGGGATCACCGCCGGACTAGCATTGGCTGATGGGCAGCAAGACCAAGCCGTGCTGTCCCGAATTGGAGCGGACCACCGGCTGCGTAAACGGCTGTCGGCGGCTCAAGCGCTACTCACCGCCGCACTGGGTACGCTCTTAGGCATTGTGGCTGGAACGGTCCCGATGCTGACGCTGCTGGGGTTGACTCGCGAACTAACACCGGTCATCCCGTGGCTACAGCTCACAGTGATCATCCTGGTTGTGCCATTGGCCGCGGCTGGTGCCGCATGGCTCTTGACCCGAGGGCGTTTACCATCCGCGCCTCGACAAATCCGCGGCTAGCACCACTCACCAGGACAACACCGTTGTGGCGTACCAGAAGGTTGCTCTTCTCTTATACCGCAACGGTGTTGTCGTATCCGCCGACCTAGTGGAGCTAGCTGCTCGTCCCATCAGTAGTGCGTTCGGACTCAAGTTCGGGTAGCTTCTCACCGGGCGTTACGGCATCTAGTTCTCGGGCGCTCACGATCGGCAGACTTCCGGTGTACCACTCGGTCAGAGCTGGGTCATCACTTTGGAAGTCGGCTCCGGCTCCCTGTTCTTCCGGTACCGCGTCGGTGCCGAAAGCGAAGTCATCACCGTGTTCGTCGATGCCGCGTCGCACCCCACTGCGGATCGCTTCTAGGGCATAGCGCCGGCGAATCATCACCGGGTCATTACGCAATTCCAGACCCCAAGAGATCATCACACCCAGCAAGATCACCACGAACGGCAGTGCGCAGGTCACCATGATTGACTGCAGCCCAGACAGTGCGTTGCGTCCACCGGCCAGTAGAAGGAACATCGCAATCAGCCCCAAAGCCACAGCCCAGATAATCGTGACTGGCTTCGCTGGTTCCGGCCGCCCGGACTGGGACATTGAACCCATGACATTAGCCGCCGAATCTGCGGCGGTCACGAAGAAGATCAGGATCGCCAGCAAACACACGATCCACATCACCGAACTCAACGGCAGGTTCGCCAACACATCGAACATGACATTTTCCCCGGCACCCTCGACCGCGACATCCAGTCCGTTCATATTCATCCAGATCGCGCTACCGCCGAAGACGGAGAACCAAAGGATCGAGATTCCAGCAGGTGCGAAGACCACGACAGTGACGAACTGGCGCAAGGTGCGTCCCTTGGAAATCTTGGCAATAAACATCCCCACGAATGGCGACCAAGAGATCCACCAAGCCCAATACAGGGTTGTGTAAGCGGTCAGGTACTCGGCTTGGACCGGTCCCTGGCTAGCGAACACGGAGAGCATGTCGGGCAAATTACCTACCAGCGTGATCACGGTGGAAGGCACCAAGTCCAGAATGAAAACCGTTGGACCAAGAATCAAGACGAAGGCGGCCATCGCGATCACCAAGGCCATATTCGCATTCGACAGAACACGAATACCCTTTTTAATGCCGACTACGGCGGAGAAGGTAAAGACCACGGTCAGGAGGCTAATCACGACCACGACATAGCCGTTGCCCAGCTCAGCCCCGGTCACGATCGAGGTACCGGTGCGGATCTGCAAGGCGCCGATCCCCAAAGAGGTGGCCGTGCCAAACAGGGTGACCAGTACCGCGAATACGTCGATGACTTTGCCCAGTATCCGGTTGTTGCCATTTGGAAACACCGGCTCGAATAATGAGGAAATCAGCGGCAGACGTCCCCGACGGTAAGCTGCGTAGGCCAACGCGCCACCCACAAGGGCATAAATGCACCATGCGAACGATGCCTGGTGCAGGATCGAATCTGCCATGGCCGGAAGTACGGCATCGGAGCTGCGAGCCTCGGCGTCCGACCACGGTGGTGGGGTAAGAAAGTGGCTCAACGGTTCGAGCGGACCGTAGAAGATCAGTCCAATTCCCAGACCGGCAGCGAACAACATCGAAATCCATGAACTGGTGGAGTATTCAGGGGTGCTGTCATCAGCGCCTAAACGGATCTTGCCCGTCGGGCCAAAGCCCACAACGAACATGAAGATCACGATAGCCACGACGGTGAGATTGAATAACCAGCCGAAGTTCAGCACCACCCAGCTCTGCATCCCCACGCCCACGGTGTTCAAGTTTTCCGGAGCGAAGATCGCCCAGAGAAGAACCGCCAAGGAGACCACCAGCGCCACGATGAAGACGCTACGCCGGGTGGGGAAGCGAACACCGGTGTCTTCGACGCTAATCCCCGGGATTAATCCGGGGTGTATCCCGAATTCGGGGTTCTTCCGCGCCTTGTTCAGGGCCTTTTTCACCCACTGCACATTGCTGTTCTTGGAAGCTTTTTGTCCCGACCCGGGACGCCCGTTGTTGGGCGTTGTCTCGGCGGGAACCTGGCCTGGATGTTCTTGGTCAAAATCCATAACTATCAATTTTAGTGCCCGAAGATCTGATTTTCCGCGGAAAATCAGGGGGCGAACCGCGCCTCGCATGCTTAGTTCCCATGGTTACCAGTGAAATTCTGACCTTTGCGCTGATGCCGCACAGACAATCCAAAGTGATCAGGGCCACAATTTAGGCAAGAGGGCAGGATTTGACAATAAGTGAGATTCCTCATTTTTACAACGTAGGATTCCGCACGCTTTAGCACGAGTAGCGGCTTGCGAACCCACCGGACGATATCTGTCTCAACAGCACCTGAGGCTGTAATCTCAGGTACTGCTACTTGCATGTCAATGCGAAGAATTGGCATGCCTCCAGTCGTCACTGCTCCCTGTAGAGCTCGATGGGTTTTTCAACGTTGCCTGACTAACGGCCGGGCAAATGACTAGTCGGTGGATACTCTCAGAATTTGTTCCGGAAGGTCGGCTATAATCCTAGACATTTTTCTTCCGTTTCGCTGCAGGAAAACTGCTCTTGAGTCGTTGAATCCGGTTCTTTAACAGCCTGCAGCGGGTAAGAATTCAGGGTCGTTTCGCACTGTCCATTCTGCTGCAAGCGCTCAGTGCCGTGGCCAGTGTTTCGCGGCGCGAGAACTCGTAGTTGTTTAAAGTTCCGAGCCCCGCCCAACGCGGTGTGCGCTGTGCGGGGCCCTGTGGAACAACTAATCGTTTAGTGGAAGAAGTGACGGGCTCCGGTGAAGTACATGGTGATACCTGCGGCGTTTGCCGCAGCGATCACTTCTTCATCTCGTACCGAACCGCCTGGCTGGACCACAGCCTTCACGCCGGCATCGATCAGGATCTGCAACCCATCGGCGAAGGGGAAGAACGCGTCCGAGGAGGCTACGGCTCCTTGAGCGCGCTGTTCGGATACTGAACCGTCAGCATTTTCCGCTCCGCCAGCCGCATCGGCACCGGAGTCAACGCTCACGCCTAGGGTGTTGGCGCGTTCCACGGCCAGCTTGCAGGAGTCCAGACGGTTCACCTGCCCCATGCCGATACCAACGGCAGCGCCGTCTTTGGCCAACAGAATCGCGTTGGACTTCGCCGCACGCACTGCACGCCAAGCGAAGACTAGATCCGCGAGGGTCTTCTCATCGGCGGCGGCACCTGCTGCGAGGGTCCAGTTCGTCGGGTCATCACCGTCGGCGCTGATATTATCGCCGGCCTGGACGAGCATCCCGCCAGAGATCTGGCGGAACTCATTGCTATTACGGGCGTAACCCTGCGGCAGCGTAAGCAGACGAATATTCTTCTTCGCGGATAAGATTTCCACGGCCTCAGCTTCGAAATCCGGGGCGATAACCACTTCGGTGAAGATATTCTTGACGGTTTCTGCCATGGCCTTGGTAACCGTCCGGTTCGCGGCAATGACCCCGCCGAAGGCGGAAACTGGGTCGGTGGCGTGGGCCTTGGCGTGCGCATCGGCGATTGGGTCCACCGCGTCCGGGGAGGCAACAGCCACCCCGCAGGGGTTGGCATGCTTGATAACGGCCACGGCGGGTTCGGCAAAGTCGAAGGCGGCACGCAGGGCAGCGTCGGCGTCCACGTAATTGTTGTAGCTCATGGGCTTGCCGTGCAACTGCTTGGCCTGCGCGATACCCTGTGCGGCTGCCGCGTCGGTGTAGAGCGCTGCCTGCTGGTGTGGGTTCTCGCCGTAACGCAGCGCGGCTTCACGTTCTAGGGCGACACCGGCGAAGGCCGGCCAACTGATCTCGCCGGTCTCATCTTCGTCAAGGAACTGGCTCGCGGTCCAGGAAGCGACCGCGCTGTCGTAGGCTGCGGTGTGGGCATAGGCTTTGGCGGCTAACCGCTGACGGGTCTTCAGCTCAAAACCACCTGCTCCCGCAGCATCAATAACCTGAGGGTAGAAGCTGGGATCCACCACAATGGAGACGGCGGCATGGTTCTTAGCGGCCGAGCGCACCATTGCCGGGCCACCGATGTCGATCTGTTCCACCACCTCATCCGGTGCAGCGCCAGAAGCTACAGTTTCAACAAAGGGGTAGAGGTTCACTACCACCAGGTCGATCTGATCGATTTCCATCGCTGAAAGCGTGTCCAGATGTTGTGGCACGCGACGGTCGGCAAGGATCCCGCCGTGAATTCGCGGGTGCAGGGTTTTAACCCGCCCATCGAGCATTTCCGGTGAACCGGTCACCTGCTCCACTTCGGTGACAGGAATGCCGGCTGCGGCAATCTTTTTAGCCGTGGAACCGGTGGAAATGAGCTTGACCCCTGCGGCGTGCAGCCCGGCGGCAAGTTCCTCCAGCCCGGTCTTGTCGTAAACAGAAATGAGGGCGCGACGGATCGCCACACGATCTAGTACGGTCTTGCTCACGTAATTGCTCTCCCGAGAGTGCGACAGGGTAAATGACGACGGCTTGCTGCCGCCGCGTCCATTCTAGCCCTGCGCACCACGTAAACTTCAGGATGTTTCAGACATCGAGTCGTCCAAGACAATATCCGGAAAATGCTCGGTGAGCTGTTGTGGAGTGAGGCACAATCGTAGAAGCGCCTCGGCATGATCGTCATCTGCCACGTAGGTCACCAAGTCAACCTTGGTTCGTTCGTTGAGCTCATCACGCAACCCGAGAGCCACCTTGACCATGGTGCGATAGTAGGTTCGAATCGTCCGGCTCCAGCCCTCGCGTTCGGCCAGCGCGCGTAACGCGTCACCCCAGATTTCGGCGGCAACATCCTCAATCAGTTCGATCGAGGACCAGTGCCAGTCACTGGGTTCCCACTTATCTGAATAGAATCCATCCTGATCATCGGACTCAAGGTCTGCTTCCAGTGCCTGCAACACCTGGTCAATATCTTCGGTGTCCGAGTCATCTTCATCCTCGGAATCCGTGTCATCATCGGATTCTGGTTCACCACTGCCAGAGAATTCGTCGGCATCGGCACGGTCTTCGTAGAATTCCTCGTTGTCGAGGTCCTCCCCCCGAACCACCAAGAGTTCGCGGGTTTCGGTCAACCGGTCTCTTTCCAATGCTTGGATCGAGTTCAGTGCCAACAACGGCATGTCTATAGATTCGGACTCCTCGGTGCTCACCCCGTGCAAGGCGATGGCATAGAAGTCTTGATTCGGGTGTTGCTCAATGATTTCCGCCGCGTGTCGAAGGGCGGACACCCGTAGCGCCTCTTCGAGAGCGGTCCAATCTACTCCCATGACCAGAGATTACCGTGTTCTGGCCCGCACCGATAGGTCTTGACGTGAAGCTAAATTAGGCGTAGTTAGGTAGGTCGCGGGGTGGGGAATCGGTAAGCTACACAAGGATCTTCATTGCTAGCCCGGCCAGCGAAAGGCTGAACTCGTGTCCACCACCACTCACCCAACCGGTACTCAGATTGTGCAAGAACTGCCGTTCAAATGGTCCGTACAGGGTTCAATTTTCATCATTGGCGGTCTCGGATTCATGTTTGATGCCTGGGATGTGACCCTCAATGGGGCGCTCATCCCGTTGGTTGCCGCAGAATGGGGATTGGACCGGACCACCGCGGCGCTGCTAGGCACCTCGAATCTGGTGGGGATGGCGGTGGGCGCCTTTCTGTGGGGTGGGTTGGCCGACCGCTATGGCCGGAAGAAGGCATTCTCGGCCACCTTACTCATGTTTTCGATCTTTACTGTTCTGGGCGCGTTCTCCCCGAACTTTGGTTTCTTTGTGTTCTTTCGATTCCTCGCCGGGGTGGGGTTGGGCGGTTGTATTCCGGTGGACTATGCCTTAGTTGGCGAATTCACTCCGGCAAAATTACGGGGGAGGGTACTCACCGCTATGGATGGTTGGTGGCCCATCGGAGCGGCGTTGTCCTTCTTCGTTTCCGGCGCGGTGATTGCCACCACCGATAATTGGCGGCTGATTCTGCTGACCATGATCCTACCGGCGCTTTTGGTGTATTTTGTGCGTCGTTCGGTTCCCGAATCCCCACTTTATTTAGCCGCACAGGGTCGCGAAGTCGAAGCTCGGACGGTCATTGATGATCTGGTTCGCCGCACCGGTGCGGAACCTCGGGAGTACCAGATCCAGGCGTTGCGCGAGAAACCAATCGCGTGGTGGCAACAAGTGGTGGCGCTCTGGCGCTACTCCCCCTCATTGACCGCGACGAGTTGGCTGTTATTCATCACTGTGCTGCTAGTTTACTATCTGGCATTGACTTGGCTTCCTTCGATT
Source organism: Glutamicibacter uratoxydans (assembly GCF_050753455.1). Taxonomy (GTDB): domain Bacteria; phylum Actinomycetota; class Actinomycetes; order Actinomycetales; family Micrococcaceae; genus Glutamicibacter; species Glutamicibacter uratoxydans_A. The sequence continues at coordinate 633,686 of NZ_CP192736.1, read as the reverse complement.
CTTGCAGAGGCCGGCATGGAGCAGTCTGCGGCCTTGTTCACCACCGCGGTCATGGCGTTGATGGGTCTGATTGGCGTGTTGATTGCGGCGCTTCTGGTCGAGCGAGTGGGACGCAAATGGTTGCTTGGGGTCTCAGCACCCTTAGCGGGGATGGTGTTGGTGGTTCTGGCACAATCCCTGCACGTGCCCAGCACCGCGATCGGATGGGTTTTGGTCTTTGGTGTGATTATCCAGGTGGCTATCCCGGTGCTCTATGCATATGTCTCCGAGCTGTACCCCACCGAACTGCGCGCCTCAGGATTCGGATGGGCTTCAACCATGTCGCGGTTGGCCGCGGGCTTCGGTCCGCTTCTCTTTGCGGCGCTCTGGCCGGTGGTAGGACTCAGTGCGCTGTTTATCGGAGCTACGGTGCTGGTCATTATCGCCATGTTCGTCATGGCACGCTTCGCCCCGGAAACCACCGGTCGGCAGCTAGGCTAGTGCCGCGCTCGCTCTAGCAATCAGTATGCAGCCGTCTTCAACCGATTGTTTAGGAGCTGTGCTGTTTTGCGGCCAGGTCGGCTAGTGTCGCAATCAGCAATCGTCGTTCAACGACCTTAATCCGTTCGTGCAGGCTGTCCTCGGTATCTTCAGGCAACACGGTCACGGCTTCTTGACGCAAAATTGGCCCGGTGTCTACTCCTGCATCGGCGATGTGTACGGTACATCCGGTGACTTTCACCCCGTAGGCCAGCGCGTCACGCACCCCATGAGCCCCAGGGAAGGAAGGCAGAAGCGCCGGGTGGGTGTTGATGTAAGTGCCATCGAAGGCGTTGATGAACTCTTCGCCGACGATCCGCATGAACCCGGAGGACACCACATAGTCTGGCTGGTAGGACAGGCATTTCTCGGTTAAGGCGTGATTCCATTCGGACCGTTGCGGGTAGTCCTTGAAATTCACCACGAAGGTTTCGATCCCGGCATCCGCCGAGCGCTGCACACCGTAGGTGCCGTGCTTATCGGCCCCGACCGCCACAATCTGCACATCCGGCAATTCACCGCTGGCCACGGCATCAATCACTGCCTGCAAATTCGAACCGGTACCAGAAACCAAAACCACAATGCGCATGCTCAACATTCTAGGCTGTCGACGTTCTGTGCTTGTAGTTCCCGTCTGCTAGGTTGCGCTAGGAAAAAACTACCAGCCCATAAACAACAAAGAGCGCCAAGTGTGCCGCACCATGGATCGCCGTGAGTTTTTTGGCGCCGAATCCCGCCACCGTGACCAGCATGGTGACAGCCAGCAAGGTCAAATTCGCTGCGCTCTCGGCCAGGATCACCCGTTGGTCGGTCAGTGAGCCAATGACTAATACTGCGGGGATGGTCAGACCCACCGTGGAGACCAGTGCGCCATGGCAGAGATTAGAGACCCGTTGAATTTCCCCGGCCAAGGCAGCCCGAACGGAGGTAATCGACTCGGGCAGGAACACGATCATGGCGATCAGAATGCCGGATAGCGCCACCGGGGCACCGACTCGTTCCAAAGAAAGGTCGAGCAAACTCGCCATATCGTGAGACAGCAACACAATCGGCAATACGGTCAGTACCAACAGTCCCAACCGTAAGCTGATTTCCTTGCGGTGCTCACGCAGAATTTGAGCGATCGGTGTGCGCGGTTCGCTTTTCTCCGCTCCGTCTCCCGCCGCGTTGCCAGTCGGTTGCAGCTCGGTGAAGTCTGGGGCTTGCGCCCCCATTTGCCGGTACAGGAAAAAGGCGTACAGTCCCAGCGTGAGTAGTACTAAGGGGATTCGTTGGGCGGTAGTGTAACTCCCCGCCTCGCCAATCAGTCCGGGCAGGGCAAATGCCAGCATCAGGAGCACCCCGAGCATCACCAGATAGCTGGAGGTGCCGGTGCGATTGACGGCCATTGTTCCGTGTTTTATCCCGCCAACCAGCAGCGACAATCCGATCACCAAATTAAGAATGATCATCGAGACGGCCATCACCGAGTCTTTGGCGATACTGGAGTGCTCCCCCGGACCCAGCATTACCGCAGAGATCAAAATAACTTCGATCAATACGATAGACAGGGTCAAAACTAGTGAACCATAGGGGTCCCCCATCCGTCGGGCGAGCTGTTCAGCTCCGTGCACTACCCCAAAGGAGCAGATCAGGATGACTAGGATGATCCCTAAAAGGCACAGCAACAACAACCAGGCAGGCAGGGTACTGCCCAACAGGTGGCCGGTCAGGCTCAGCAGCAGGAAACCGCCCCAACCGATGGCGAGTCGAAGTAATGCGGTCGGCGTAATGATCGAACGCGTCAGGGTGATATTCAAGGGGTCGGAACCCATTCCACGGGGTCGTCCCCATGTCGCTGGAACGAACGGGTCGTCCCGTCCGGAATTTCACTCATATCCTAGCCTAGCGTGCAGCGCAGCTTCCTGCGCTACCCGGCAAATGCGCTAGTTCCATCACCGCAGCACGCAGAGCGGCGGAGAGATGGCGATATCAGCATTACTGGTGCTCAGTGAAATGTCCACTGCCGCGGTGCTGGGGCGTTGGCGGTTGCAGACGGTCCCTGGATAACGGCCACGCTGAGCTAACGACTGCTGCTGAGCTTCGCAGCGTGAGCACCCGCCGCCTCTCGAATGCTCGGGCACTTGGCTCTAGACTAGGCAAAAACCGCTTGAAGACTTGGAGGACTCATGTCGGAGATCATCCCCGATAACAAGGACTGGACCATAGTGCTCAGCGAGCCGTGCCAAGAATGCGGCCAAGATGTGCGCGGGTTAACCCCCGAAGACATCACGGCACGGTTCTCGCAACAGATTCAAGATTTCTTTCCAGTGCTTGAACGTCCCACTAGTCGTGAACGGCAAGACCCCACACGCTGGAGCGACCAAGAGTATGTGGTGCACGTGGCCCAAATGCTTCAGGTGATGGTGCAACGGCTGAACCTAATGCTGTCTCAGGATGCGCCGACGTTCCCGAACTGGGATCAAGACCAAGCCGCGGTTCTAGGCCAATACCACCTTCTGGAACCGGCCGAAGCAGCCGGACTCCTACGTGCGGCCACCGCCGAGTTCACGACCCGCTTGCAGGGTATTTCCCCACGCGACTATGAACGGCAGGGATTGCGTTCCAACGGTGCGGCGTTCACGATCACTACCTTGACCCAATACGCGTGGCACGATGTCCTACATCATGCGTGGGACGTGGGAATTGCGCGCTAGCCTTCCAGGACCGGGTCGCTCTCAAATAAGGGAGCGATCAGGTATCCGATGGCGGTACCGACGGCCACTTGGAGGGCCAACAATCCGGCGCTCTGCCACAGGTGCGGACCCATCTCGGTGAATCGTCCCACGGCCAATGAGCCGGAGGACAGCCAAGCCCCAAGAAGGCTCAGGACCCCGGCGACAAAGCCGGTGAAAACCGCCAGCGCGCTCGTTGAGACGCCTAGTGCCGCCCAGTTATAGGGGATGCGACGGCTAAACCAGTCTTCTAAATGGTTCTCACCCACACGCAGGAAATACCATCCGGCAGCCACTCCGGCCAGCAGCGGAAGCAACATGAACAGCCACATGGTTCCATGATCTCCACTGGGCAAGGCCGCGAACAGCGGGATGGAAGGAAGTGGTCCCACGGTAGTTTCTAAGGTGGACAACGTGCTTCCGGCACCCAGTGCGAACCCGCCGCCGCTAATCCAAGACAGGGTCCAAAACACCATGTTGGGGATGAACCCCAACTGCAATAACGTCAGCGCGAAGGACCCAATAGCTCCCGGACGTAACTCTTGATAGACATTGGCTACATCCCCCCAATGTGCCCCTACCGCCACGGAGAAAAGAATCCCGCTAATTCCCACCGCAGCAACATAGCCGACGAAGCCGGCCACAATCACATGCCAAACATACGACCCGGCCCACCGGCGATGCGGGGAAAGCCGGCTGAGGTAGGCAGCCGTATCGACCCCGATCAGCCGCCCCCAGGAACCGGCTTCACGTCGGGCACCAATGCTCAGCCCCAGAAAGACGATGATTAGCGGGATCAACGCTGCGGCGACCACGTTCACCGAGGCGTGATGGTTGCTCACTAAGTAACCCGTTCCCAGACCCACCACACCATAGGCGGCAAAAGCTCCGACGAGTCCCTGCCACAGTTGATCGGTGTAGGACGCGCGAGCGATGCGACGTCCGGCACGCATCGCGAAAATAAACGGAATCAGGCTTAACCCCAACGGAATCAAGGTAAACCACCCTGAGACGGAGCTCGGATCGGCCACCGGCCCCAAGTTATGTACCTGAATGGGAACCCCGTGACTGGCCAACCAGATGATGCCACCGAACTTCAAGATCATCTCGAAAGACTCTTCACTGAAGCCGCCGCTAAAGTACACAGCGATCAGCGGGATCAACAAAATGGCAGCAACAAATACCACCGACTGCAGAATCTCAAATACCCCTTGGAGCACCAACGGCATCGGCCAGCCGTTTCGCAAACGAAGCATTACTGCTTTCATGGGTTTCTTTTCACGGGTCATTAAAAACAATGTTGCCACCATTGCGGGCGCACACGGTTGTGCGACGCGCAATGATGGCAACGAGGGCCAGCAGGCTACCTAGTAGCTCGCTGGAGCATCCGAGGCCTCTGCACCCTTAAAAGAAGCGGCTAGGGCTTCGGTGGAACGGGCTAACAGTGCCACATCGGCACCTACCCCCACATAGTGCGCTCCGGCTTCCATATACTTCCGCGCGCTACCCTGATCAAAGGCGTTCACTCCGGCATATTTGCCGGCCGCACGAGCTGCCTGAATGGACTTGAGCACCGCAGCTTCCACATCTGGGTGGTTCTGCTGCCCAATCACCCCCATGGTGGCGGCTAGATCCGAAGGGCCGATAAAGATACCGTCGACACCTTCAGTGGCGACGATGTCCTCGACGTTCGCTACCGCTTCGGCCGATTCGATCTGCACCATCACGGTCACCGTGTCCCCAGCCCGGTTGAGGTAGTCCGGGATACGATTCCAGCGTGCCGAACGAGCCAGCGCGGAGCCCACGCCGCGAACCCCTAAGGGCGGGTAGTGGCAGGCAGCCACGGCCGCGGCCGCATGCTCGGCGGTGTGAACCATCGGAATGATCAGTGACTGCACCCCCAGGTCCAGGAACTGTTTAATAATCACCGGTTCGTTCACCGGTGGGCGGACGACCGGCACCACGGGATAGCCCCGCACTGCTTGCAACTGCGCCAAGACGTTCTGCAAATCATTTGGAGAGTGCTCCGCGTCGATGAAGAGCCAATCAAATCCGGCCCCGGCGCATATTTCGGCAATCAGCGGTGAGGCAGAGCAGACCCAGATGCCGCTTAGCGAATGGTCTGCTTCTTTCAACGCATCCTTCAGCGAGGGATCGGGTTCTACTCGAAATGACATGTGACAGTTCCTAACGGTCCGTAATCGGCAAAGACGGTGTCGTTTTCATTGACCCACATGGGGCGAGTGAAGGAACCGGCCAGGATGATCTCTCCGGCCTGCAACTTATCACCGTGCGGAGCAATCTTATTCGCCAACCAGTACACGCCGGCTGCAGGATGGTTCAACACCCCGGCGGCAACTCCGGTTTCTTCAACGGTCTGATTCTTGAACAGGATGCCTGAAACCCAGCGCAAGTCAATCGCCTCTGGTTTGACCGGGTTACCACCCATTACCATCGCGCCCATGGCGGCGTTGTCACTGATCGTGTCAACGATGGTGCGTCCTTCCATCTCTACCCGAGCGTCAAGGATTTCCAATGCCGGGATCACATACTCGGTGGCATCCAATACATCGAAAATATTAGCGTTCGGACCTTCGATGTCCTTCTTCAGTTTGAAGGCCAACTCCATTTCCACGCGTGCTCCAGTGAAATCCGCCCATTTGAAGCTGGATCCGGTATCAAAGAGCATGTCATCGAAGATGATCCCGTAATCCGGTTCAGTGATCCCGGTAGCCATCTGCATAGCGCGCGAGGTCAGACCGATCTTGCGCCCAACCAATACGCGCCCGGCAGCTTCCGAGCGCTGGCGCCATAAGTTCTGCACGCGGTAAGAATCTTCCACCGTCATTTCGGGGTAGCGTGCGGTCAGTAAGGGGACCGGGGTGCGCGTGGCACCTGCCTGAACTAGTTCATCGGCGATGGCCGTGATTGTTTCCTCGGGGAGCATCGGCGGGGCTACCTTTCGCATTCGCTGACTGCCGGATGGAGTTCATCATTCCATGGCTTTTAGGGGCATGCTACCGGGGTTCGCCGCGACTTGGCATATCGTACTTAGATCCACGCCGCTACCTGAGGTTAAACTTCGTCTTACAAGGTCGCCCCGGACCTCACCTGCTCCAAGAGCTTCTCGAAAGGCAGTGAGGTCATCTCATCGCGCGCGTTTGCATTGTCGCTGACCTTGGGGGCGATCGATCGGGTATCGCCCAAGTCCGCGTCGGCGCTGAGACTCGCACCGGTCCCCCATACGCGAATGACTTCGCGTGCGACGCGTTGTTCACGTTCGGAGAGGGTTCCGGCTCCTTGGTCCGCACCCCAGTCTTCGGATGATGCGAAAACCGTGGTGGGCATAATCTGTGCACGTAAGTAGGCGAAGATCGGCCGCATGGCATAGTCGATGGCCAGCTGGTGGCGGGCGCTGCCGCCGGTGGCAGCTAGGACAACCGGTTTGTCGTCGAGTGATTTCGGATCCAGCACATCGATAAATGATTTGAATAGACCAGAGACCGAGGCGGTGAAAATCGGGGAAACGGCGATCACTACGTCGGCGTTCACCACGGAGTCGAAAACGTTTTGCAGCTTTGGTGGGGCGAAGCCGGTGAGCAGGTTGTTAGTGATATCCGCAGCGTAATCGCGCAGTTCCACCACGGAAAGATCCCCTTGCACGCCTTGGGCAGCTAACTCTCGCACGAGCGCCTGTCCTAACTGGCGGCCAAGTAGCCCGGAACTTGATGGGGTGCCCAATCCCCCGGAGACGACAACGATCTGCTTACTCATCGAGATACCTTTCATTTACATGCGTTTGCATGCATAACACATTAGGGTGGTGTTTCATTCCTGAGCCCTCAAATTCACAAGTAGCGTTACCCAGAAGCGTACTTTCACTATTGTGACGATCGCTACGATACTGATACGCTCTTGGCATGAGCACCCCAGCACAACAGACCCCCAATCAGCGCGATATTGAACCCGGAGTCCGCACGGATTTCCGTAATGCGATGTCATACGGGAGCTATCTCGACCTCGAAAAGATCCTCTCGGCACAGCATCCGGTAAGCGTCCCGGAGCATCATGATGAAATGCTGTTCATCATCCAACACCAGACCAGCGAGCTATGGCTGAAACTCATGCTGCACGAACTGGTTGAAGCCCGCAGATTGCTCACCGAAGATGATTTCGGGAAGGCCTTGAAGTGCTTGGCCCGGGTCAAGCACATTCAGAAGACCTTGACCGAACAGTGGTCGGTTCTGGCCACGCTCACTCCTCGCGAGTATGCCCAGTTCCGTGATTTCCTCGGATCATCCTCCGGCTTCCAGTCATTCCAATATCGCGGGGTGGAGTTCATCTTGGGCAACAAGCACGCCGGGATGTTGAAGGTGCATGAGTCCGACCCGACTGCTCACGCAATGCTGGAAAAACTGCTCAATGAGCCCTCAATCTATGATGTGTTCCTTGCTGCGCTGGCGCGCCAAGGCTATGACGTTCCCGTCGAGATCCTCGAGCGTGACGTCACCAAGCCATGGGAGTTCCGTGAAGCACTCGTACCGATCTTCAAAGAGATCTATGAGTCCGAGCAGACCAAGTGGACGCTCTATCAGGCCTGTGAGGATCTGGTTGATGTCGAAGATAACTTCCAGGCCTGGCGCTTTAGGCATCTTCGGGTGGTGCAGCGCACTATCGGATTCAAGCGCGGCACCGGCGGATCCTCGGGCGTCGACTTCCTCAAGCGCGCATTAGATCTGACCTTCTTCCCAGAACTTTTCGCTGTGCGAACCGAAATTGGGACGAAGTAGCACCCTGCAGGCCTTCACGCTGGATGACTTCGAATCCCGCAGCGGCAGCGCCACCTCACTGCTGCGCAGTATCGCCGGACTGTACCTGCGGCATTGCGCAAGGCCTGTTCCACGTCCCGAGGTGCTGGCTTTAGCGACGGCAGCCGGGGTGGGACAGGCCGCGGCGCAAACGGCTGTCACCCGATTAGCCGATCGTGGACTCTTTCATCTCACCGCAGAAGGATGCATTGCGATCAGCGAGCCGGCGCAGCGAATGTTTGCGCGAGGAAACCGGCGAATCTTCACGCCGCGACACATGGCGGAGGGCGATTTATGGACTTTAGTCGCCTACTCTTTGCCGGAGTCGCTGCGTTCAGTACGCCATCAGTTGCGCAAGCATTTCACCCAACTCGGCGGTGGGCTAGTGTCCTCGGGGCTCTGGATCTTCCCGCAGTACCTGCAAACCGAAGTTCTGCAAGTACTAGAGTCACTACAAATTCGGCACAACGCCACACTTTTTGAAACCGGCGTACCGCAATTCGCTCATTCCGCATTGGACTCGGCTCGCACTTGGTGGGATCTTGAAAAAATCGCTGGCTTGCATCAGGAGTTCATCGACACCATCAAGCAGCTGGAGCCCACCCGAAAAGACCTAGCGCATTCGTACCACTGCTATGTTCGACTTGTTGATGCCTGGCGTGCCATTCCATACCTCGACCCGGGCCTACCGCCGTCGATGCTGCCTGAGCAGTGGCCCGGCGAAAAAAGTCGTGAGCTGTTCCTCGATATGAGCACCGCCCATCGCGATGGCGCACTGCGTTATGCCCGAGAGCAGCTGGGCGACGGATTGAACCTTAGCGCCGCTGCCCCCTAACCAAGAACAGAGAAAAACCCCGAAGCTGTGACACTAACAGCTTCGGGGCTACGTCCTTGCTTCAGAAATTACCTGGTCGGCAAGTTCAACGTCTGACCTACGTAGATGAGATCAGGGTTGGTCAACTGATCATCGTTGAGCACGACCAGTGCTCGCCAATCATCCAGTCCAAGGTCCTGGGCAATCTTAAACAGGGTGTCTCCGGACTTCACCGTGTAATCCTTACCCGAATCAGTGGCCTTGACGTTATATACCGGCGCCTGCGGAGCCGGTGCTACCCGCTTTGCTTTGCTCTTGACAGCGGAACGCTCAACTTGTTTGGCCTGAACGCTCTTCTTCTGCGTTGACTTCACCTCGGAACTGACCTTCTTCTGCTTGGACTTGGTTTCCGACGTGCTCTTCTTCTGAGTTTCCTGCTTCGGGGTACCGGTCGGTGAACCACTCAAACCGAGTTTGGCCGAACATGCGGGCCAAGCGCCCCATCCTTGCCCCTGCTGCACCTTGGTAGCGACACGGATTTGTTCTGACTTCGAGGCATGGTGCGGCATTCCAGATCCACCGAAGGCCTTCCACGTCGAAAGCGAGAACTGCAGGCCCCCGTAGTAACCATTGCCGGTATTGATGGACCAGTTTCCGCTGGACTCACATTGGGCCAGCTTGTCCCAAGTGCTCGACGCTGACGCTGGCGCGGCGGTAACGGCTAATGCTCCACCGGCAACAGCAACGGCGGCAAGTGTTGCCGCACCGCGCTGAAAGTTCTTTTTGCTCTTCTGCTGGATCATGTTTCTCCAGTGCTCTTCCGCGCGTAGGCTGTCCAAGCCATCTTGGCGCCGCGCCCAGCGTCGCATTTCGACATTACGTGCACACCACCGGGTGGGCGTCGACGAAGCCCCGGCCTGTGTGTTGATTTTCCATAACACTGCGAGTGTTATCGAAACGTTACATAAGAGAATAGGTCCGCCGGACGCTCCTGACAACTCAGGAACCTTTCAGAATCAAGGTTTTTCCCAGTCATACACGTGAAAAAAATTTTGTCAGGGATCGGATTTTTAAGTAAAAATGCAATCTAAACGTTATCTCGAATCGGTTATCTTCGCTGGCGTAGAACGTTTTATCTGTGATATTTCAGAGAGAATTCTTGACAGTTCCTCGACAGATGTTCGGTCAACATCGAACTGCCGCCCCCAGCGGAACCTACGCGCTCAAGACACCAAATTCCTGCGTATCCTTGGCATCTTGTGGGTAGGCTGTTGGCAAGAGAAATTACGGGTCAGACCGAGTACTTGACCCCGCCGAAGGGACCTTGATGAGTTTGCGCTTGACAGCCGAGAAGAGGTCCGAGGTCTTTCAGGCTTTTTCCCGCTCTGTGCGCGAATTTTTTCGCAGTAACGGACTGGACGCAGCCGCCTCATTGTCCTACTTCATGGTGCTTGCACTGTTTCCCGGTGTGCTAGCCCTGGTCTCGCTTCTGGCGTTAGTTGGTGCCAGTGAAGAGGCAACCGAGTGGATTCTGGAGGTAATGCATCAAGCGCTTGCGCCGCAAGGCAATGAGCACCTAGGGCAAGATGCGCTGCAGATCTTAGACATGGCCGAACAGCTACTAACCGGGCTGGCGGCTTCAACCTCGGGAACGACCATCACTATTCTGCTCGGTGTAGCTGGCGCACTGTGGAGTACTTCGGTCTATGTCAACGCTTTTAGCCGGGCCATGAACCGTCTCTATAAAGTCGAGGAGGGACGCCCGCAATGGAAACGTCGACCGCAGATGCTCGGAATCACGATTTTGATGATGATCGTCATGGTCCTGTCCCTCGCGCTGCTCGTGACATCCGGGCAGGTGGCTCTGGCCCTCGGTAATCTGATCGGTTTAGGCGAACAATTCGTTACCCTGCTGAACTGGCTCAAACCGCCGTTGATGCTGCTGATGGCCTTGTTGGTGGTGGCCCTGCTGTACCACTTCACACCCAACGTCAAACGTCCACGTTTCAAGTGGCTCTCGGTCGGTACTGTTAGTGCGCTAGTTGTGCTGGGTCTGTCCGTCGTTGGCTTCTCGCTGTACATTTCGCGTTTCACTTCGTATTCGGCGACCTATGGAGCCATTGGTGGCGTAATTATTCTGGTGATTGCCTGCTGGATCAGCAATATTGCCTTACTTATGGGTGCCATCGTGGACATTGAATTCGCCCGATTGGCCCAGCTACGCCAAGGAATCGCCGCCGATGAAGAACTACAGTATCCAGTACGCGACGATACTCTGTTCGCCAAAAAAGACCTGAGCACTTTCCGTGATCTGGTCGGTGCCCAGCAAATCCGGATCAAACATGGTGGGGATCCGTTAGAGTCTCCCGGCACCGACGAACCTGAGAAAAGTCGTTCCTTGCGCACCCCGGTCATGGTGGCCACCGCCGGTGTGGCCGCTTGGTTCGCGATCCGCCGCTGGTCGCGGCGACGCAATGGCAGCCGCAAGCCCAACGCATCAGATCAGGCGGAGTAGATTAATTCCTGCCAGCCATGCTCCGGCTCCAGCGGCCAGCAGAATCACCACTAGCCAGAAACTGGCGATGGTTCCGGTGGAACGGGCGATCAGGTAGGCATCGGAACTTCGTAATTCCGCCCGCCGCCACAGATGAACAGAAAGCAGTTTTACGCAGTCCCGTAACCCGGCAAGCAGAAGAAAGCCCGCCAGCAGCATCGCGACATAGACCAGAGCCGTGACGGGCGCGAAAAACACCACGGCGAGCGCCAACAGCGCACTGGCGACGCAGACCACTAAGGCCGGGAAATTACGCACAAAAACGAGGGCTAGACAGAAAAATAGTGCGTAGACTCCCAAAGCGAGACCGGGGTAACCCGCGGCGGTAGCAGCAAGTAATCCAGCGGAGACCCAGATTGGCGCGGGGTAGCCGAATATTCCGGAAACAATCACCGACATTTTCCCGCGGCCGCGGCTGACCACCTCACCGGAATGATCCCACCCCAGCCGCAAGCCGGTGACGAAACGACCAGTGAACAGCGCACTGAGCACATGCCCAAGCTCATGAACCAGTGTGCTGTACATTCCGGTAAGCCGCCACACCGGGCGAGGCAAAACCAGCAACAACACCAGAGCCAACAGAATTACCCACTGCCAGCCGCTTAGTTGTATGTGCTGCTGCAGTGACAGCCTCGCCCAGAGCTCCGTGAAGGTTTCTCTCACCCAGCGCGCCTTTCCATCGCTCCGTGCGGAGCCACTACCGGATATTCCTAATACAGAGCATACGCAGTGGAGTGACCAATATTCCGCAGACAGCGCCTCATCGTGCGGTCTACCGGAGGTTAGGAGCCAATGACAAAATAGCTTCCATTGAGTCCATCAACCATGATTTCCACGTTTCGCCCCTCCAATTCGGTGTGGAACATCCAATTAGGCTTCCAGACGGTTGGTACCACGTGCCTTTCGCGCAGTCCCCCACGTCCAGCCAGTCTGGTGCGACGTAGGTTCGCGGTGGCTACTGTTTGGCTCGCCCGGTGCCGGGCCTGATCAAGACTGACTGTGGCCCACTGTGGGTCTGTAACACGTTGGTGTTCGGGGACCGTTTCCGCGTGCCCTTTCCACTCTCCAGTCAGGAAAGCCTTCCCGGTGTAATAGTCAACTAAAGTATGAACTCTCTGCACCGCTCCCAGCAGGGTCGGCATATCAAAGACAATGCCGGCGAACGGATGATATTTCAGCTCGGCACGCAGCTTGCGCAGTTTCGGGGCGCGTTGCCGCAGTGTTGCCCAAGCCTCAGTTTCATCCACAAAGGTTTCTAGGCGCAGACTCGTCATTTCACTGCCTTACGCGAAACCATGGCTTGCGCTTGGGCGGCAATGGTGTGGTCCTGACCGAGCAGCAGCTTAGCCGGAATTGGTCCGAGCTTGGCGGTCTCCTGCATCGCGGTGATCAGGTACGCCGGCACCGGATTGCTACGTTGCGTGAGCAAACTACCGATGATCATTGCCAGGGTAGAGCAAACAATACCGATAACCATCGGATCGATTCCAGTGCTACCGCTCAGTCCTGCCAGTTCCCAAGCCACGGAGCTAATCGTGCCGAGGAGCATCGAGCTGATCGCACCGACCGTGTTAGCTTTCTTCCACCACACGGCACATACGTAAGCGGGCACAAAGGCACTTCCAAGCACAGTGGTGGAGAAGATGACGATCTTGGCCACCGAAGGTGGATCAAAGGCTGCAATGCTGAATCCGACCACTGCCAACACCAGAACAATGATCCGTGAGACCATCACCATCTGTTTGTCGTTCATCTTGCGGTTGATGAATCGTGCGTAAATATCCTGGCTCATGATGGTTCCGGCTTGCAATAACAGTGCGTCGGCGGTGGACATAATGGCGGCCATAATCGCAGCCATCACAATACCTACAGCGAAGCTCGGCAGCACCGCGGCAGCGACCTCGAAAACCGCCATTTCGGGATTCGCTAACGTCGGCAGAATCAACAGAGCCAGCATACCTACCAAGTACGGCCCAGGAATGAACAGCAAATTGAAGATCATCGAGTACGCTCCGGCAGTGCGGGCCACGGAAGGTTTTTTCATCGCCATGTGACTAACCACCACGTGCGGCCATCCCATATAGCCGATAGAAAAGACCAACAGTGCGCCGAGAACCACACCCCACTGTCCCTGATATCCCAGATCTGCACCCCACATGGTGAGTAAGTTCGGGTTCAGCTCACCAACGGCCTTGTTTCCGGCGGTGAAACCACCGACCGCCAGCATGGTGCCGATCACGATCCACAGCATCCCCACAAGCATGATGATGGCTTGCACGAAATCGGTGTATGCCACGGCCAAGTATCCGCCGAGGAAGGTATAGATCACGATGACACCAATGGCTACGGCCAGTGCAGCGGGATAGGAAACACCCGACACCATCTCTAGGCCACGCCCGCCGGCGATGAACTGGGCCACCAGATAGAAGAACATGCAGAACAGCGCAATGGGGGCTGCAATCAATCGAACCCATTTAGACGGGTACCGATGTTCCAGATACTCGATGGAGGTGATGGAACCGAGCATCTGCGAAAGTTTGCGCATCCGCCGGCCGAGGACCGACAGGTTTAAGACGCCACCGCCCAAGTCACCCAGCGCATACCACATGCCGAAGTAGCCTTGGGTATATCCCAACGAACCGGCACCCATAAACATGTAGCCAGACATCGACGAGCTCTGTAGTCGCAAGGCGGTGACTCCGGGTCCTAAACTCCGTCCACCAAGCAGATAATCTTCGCTGCCTCCTTTACTGCGGCGCATCACCACGTAGCCCATGAGGGCCATTAGTGCGAAGTAAACGATCAGGAATAATAATTCAATACTCAATTTTCCTCCCCCGTATCTTCTTGCGACCAGCCACGGCTAAGCCACATAAACACCCCCGTATAGATCACCCAGAAGACCGGAACGCCCAAGATGACGATCGTGGTAAACGTTGGTAGCCCAAACATCTGATACCCCTCAAAGTCACGACTCATACAGATTTATATTGTGACAACTGACACATTTTTCGTATTCTGATCACTACCTTTGCACAATTACAGGAGCTCTAACAGTGACAGAAAGTAAGGATTTCGACGGTCTTCGGACAGTCTGTCCGAACGATGATCCGGTAACCCTAGGAAGCGTTCTGGGATTGCCCGAAGTCATCGCGGGGCGTCCGGAAATCATCGCTGGAGCCGAAGACCTCGAGCGTCTGGTGCGCTGGACGCACGTATTAGAATCCCCGAAGGTTCAAGAGCACTTACGCGGTGGCGAAATTGTACTGAGCACCGGGGTGGGTTGGTCTGAACTGGATTGTTTTGAACGATATGTGTCGGATCTGCGATCAGTGGATGCAACGGCCTTGATTCTCGAATTGGGGACTTTCCTGCGCAAAGCCCCCGACCAACTGGTCGAAGCCTGCCGCAGACTTGGTTTCCCCTTAGTCATCTTGCACGCCCCGGTGGCATTTATTGCGATCACCGAAGCGATCCACCGCTCCTTATTAGCGGCCCAGACCATGCAACTTCAAGCCAAACAACGTGTCACCGAACATTTCGCGGAGCTGATGCGAAGCGGTGCAACACTCCAAACGGTGCTCGACCATGCCGCAGCTATGCTGCAGGCACCCTTATTCGTTGAGGATCCAAGTTTCAATCTCGTCTTTTTCTCTGAAACCCCGTTGCTTACGACCCAACATTTCGCACGCTGGCAGACCCGATCACGGGCGGAACACGCGGCGGGGAACCCGAATAGGTATAGCTCCAGGATTGAAGCTCAGGGGACTTATTTTGGTGCAGTGATCTGTGCACTGCCAGCGCAGCATCCGGCAGGTGTGGATCATGTGCTCACGTTAACCGCGGCAGCGATTGGCAGCAGCTTGCTGACCCGTGACGGGCGGGTGCACTGGCAACGCGGAGCACAAAACGAACTGATCCAAGATCTATTGGATTACCGGGTGGGAAGTCAGCGGTTGTGCGCCACAGGGTTCGGAGCCACCGAGTTTCCGGTCATCGACCGGGCCTTGGTTGGCTTCACTGCGCAACGGAAACCGCACAACCGGTGGCCTAGTAGCGAGATGGAGAGCGTGCGTGAGCTCGGCCAGCAACACAACATCGCGATCGTGCTCGCCGAGGATCCACGTAACTACGGCAAGCTGATCGGTGTCCTTTCAATACCGCACGGGCAACGGCATTCCAGTACCTTAAGTCTGCTAGCTAGCGAAGTCCGGCGGATGAGCGGCACTCAGCTGAGTTTCAATTTCGGTTCGACCGTAGCGCAGGTAGAGCAGGTTTCAGAGTCGCTACGCGAAGCCATCGCATTGGGGGCCCTACACAGCGCGGGAGATGAAATTAGCCGCTTCGCCACCGCCGAACCGCTGACCTTGCTCGTTCACCAATTGCTGCACGAACCCGCTATCCAAGCCTTGCCCGAGCGCTATCTGGGAGCATTGCTCAGCGTGGATAGTGAACGTGGTTCGGACTACTTCGAAGTGCTCAGAGCCTATTTACAACACCCCACGAATCGTTCACGGGCTGCCAATGAGAGCCACTTGTCCCGTTCGGTGTTCTATCAGCGCTTAGCCGCCATCGAGCAGTTATTGGATCGCGATCTCAATGACGCGCAAAACATCGCGATGCTCAGCGTTAGTTTGCTGGTGCACCGCTTCAATTTGGCGCTTACCAGAAGCAGCTAACGCTCAACATAGGATTGTAGTGCCGCAGCATCACCCAAAAGTCTAGGAGTTTTTCATGTCTCGTCTTTTCTCTACTGCCGTCGCCGTGGCTGGTCTGACCGGCGGTTACGCCACCTCGCGTGCCACGGGCAACCGTCCGCTGGGCGGGGCAGTCACCGCTCTCGCCGGAGCCGGCGCCTTTTCGATCTGGCGTAAGGATGCTGGAACTGGTCGGGCCCTAGCATTGACCGCGCTTTATGTTGCCGCGCTGGGAGGCTCACATCCACTGGCGAAAAATATGGGTCCGTGGACCGCAGTGAATACTGTCACTGCTGGGGTTGCAGTAGCCTCCTTAGTTCTTGGCGGACGCGGCAAGTAACACCTTGAGCGTGGCTGGTGGCACTTCATTCACAGTGCCACCAGCCCAAAGGTCGCGGGCGGATGCTAGGTTGACTTAGGTATATGAATCGGGTCAACGAAAGGCGTCCGCCCCGTGTTTTTCCTCCAGGATCGCTTCATTTTCTCAGCCAGCGATCTAAGTATCGCGCTGTCCTGTGAATACCAGTCGCTGTCGGTGCTGGACGCTAAACTAGGCCGCCGGCCGGCCCCAGATTTCGGGACTGACGAGATGCTTGCGCGTACTGCGCAGCTGGGCGATGTCCACGAACATCGAGTTCTTGGCGAACTGATCGAAAAGTACGGGGTCTATGACCCTGACACCGGTCGTGGCGTCAAAGTATTCGATGAACGTCCGGCCATGACGCATCAGGGGCTTGAAGCCGCACACCAACAAACCATTGAGGCATTGCGCGGTGCCGCGGATGTTATTTTTCAAGCGACCTTCTACGACGGGGACTTCCTGGGGTTCGCTGATTTCCTGGTGCGGCAACCCGATGGGTCTTGGGCGGTATGGGATACCAAACTGGCCCGTCATGCCCGAGTCAGTGCGCTCCTACAACTTGGCGCCTACGCAGATCAATTGATAGCCGAGGAGATTAAGCTCAGTCCGCACGCCACGTTAGTTCTGGGTGACGGGAGCCATTCAACCCATCGAATCTCCGAAATCTTACCTGTCTTCCGTGCACAACGTGAGAAGTTCTTGTCACTGACCGGCACACACCGCGCCTCGGATCAGCCGGTACGTTGGGATACCCCGGGACTGAAAATCTGTGGCCGCTGTGATTACTGTGCCGAGCAAATTACGGCCACCGATGATGTGTTGCAAGTAGCCAACATGTCTTTGGTGCAGCGCGGCAAATTAGCCCAACGTGGGATTCACACCATGACGCAACTGGCGAATCTCCCAGCTGAGGAAGGTACCGCGCTGGCCCGCTATGTCGAACAGGCTCGCATGCAGCTGGGGCTGGCTCAGATCGATGGCACTAGCCACGGGGTGTCCTATCGTCTGAAACGGAACAGCCAGACGATTAGCCGGCTGCCCAGCCCTGATCCCGGTGATATCTTCTTCGATTTTGAAGGAGATCCCCTATATCAGGATCCGGCCGATAGCTCCTGGGGGTTGGAGTATCTTTTCGGGGTAATTGAGCACGATACCGGCAGTCCGGTGTTCCGGCCTTTCTGGGCACATAACCGGGCCGAAGAACGCGGTGCGTTTATGGATTTCATCCAATACGTCACCGAACGTCGGCAGAAGTATCCCAATATGCGGATCTACCACTACGCGCCTTATGAAAAAACCGCGCTGCGGAATCTCTCCCAGACGCATGTCACAGGAGAAGAAGCCGTCGATTCGTGGCTGCGCGAGGGGCTATTGGTCGATCTATACGAGACCGTGCGGAATTCTTTAGTGCTCTCCACCCGGTCCTATTCCATCAAGAAACTCGAACCGCTGTACATGGGCGATCATTTGCGCAGTGGCGACGTGACCGATGCTGGGGCCTCGGTAGTTGCCTATGCCCACTATGTTCATGCCTTGGAAGCAGGAGAGACGGATACTGCCCAGCAGATCTTGACATCCATCGCCGACTACAACGAATACGACTGTCTTTCGACCTTGCGACTACGAGACTGGCTGCTGACTCTGGTCCCAGCACAGGATTACCGGCAGGACCCAGTGCTACTGGAACCTGAATTACCGGCCGTGGTGGCCGAACCAACCGCCGAGGAATTGCGGTTACAACAGTATATTGCCCAGCTTCCCGCCGGAGTTCCGCTCAGTGACGATGATCGGGCGATCTCTATGGTCGCCGCAGCCACCGGGTATCATCGCCGGGAACGCAAACAGTTCTGGTGGGAGCATTTCGATAGGCTCTCTGCGCCGGTAGAAGACTGGGGCGATTCGCGGGGGGTCTTTATTGTTGACCGCGTCGAGCCAGTGACCGATTGGGAGGCACCCACGCCACGCTCCCGCACCATGGTGCGCACCTCGAAGTTCTTTGGAACTTTGGCCGAGGGGTCATTGGTTTCTCCGGGCACCAAGTTCTTCAGTATGTTTAACGATCCGTTACCCGAAGGTATTGAGGCTGGTGATTCGATCCGTGGCGGCCTATTCAACGCCACCGTGCTGGACATCGCCGAAGACCATCTGGTCATTCAGGAAAAATCCAGCACCCGCGTTCCCCCGTACGGTTCGGTTCCGATGGCGTTGACCCCGGATCAGCCGATCCGCACCGCCAGTATCGAGGATGCGTTAGCTACCATCGCTAATGAGGTTGGCTCGTTGGTCCCGTCGCTGCCCGAACGAGCGGGCATCGATATTTTGCGCCGAATCCCACCGCGCTTTAAAACGTTCACCTCTCCCCCCGTTCCCGACATCGTCCAAGGCTCGGCTCAGGTTTATCCGGCCGTCATCAAGGCGTTGCAGGACTTGGATAACTCTTACCTCGCGGTGCAAGGCCCTCCGGGAACCGGAAAGACCTATGTCGCATCGAAGGTGATCGTTGCTCTGGTGAATCACGGTTGGAAGGTCGGGGTGGTAGCGCAATCTCATGCCGTGGTTGAGAACGTGCTCACCAAGGCTGTTCAGGCTGGGCTCTCACCGCAGCAGGTGGCGAAGAAGATCACGCATGATCGCGAGGTACTTTGGCATGGCACCAGCGATCAGTCGGTAAGCGCGCTCCTCGCCGCCGAGGAGGGCTGCCTGATCGGTGGAACCGCTTGGACGCTGACCGGCAAGTTCGTTCCTGCCGGGGCACTTGATCTACTGGTGATCGATGAGGCCGGGCAGTTCTCTCTGGCTAACACCCTGGCGGTATCGGTAGCGGCCCGTAATCTCTTATTACTCGGCGACCCGCAACAGTTGCCCCAGGTTACTCAGGGATCTCATCCGCAACCGGTGGATGAGTCCGCACTGGGCTGGCTTTCGGATGGACACCCGATTTTGCCTGCGGCGCTGGGATACTTCTTGGCCGCGTCTTGGCGAATGCACCCGCAGTTGTGTTCCAAGGTCTCGCAACTGAGCTATGACGACCAGTTATTTTCCGCCACAGCGGCCGGCGAGCGCCAGCTCACCGGCGCGTTAGCGGGGGTGGAAACCCGGTTGGTTGAACACTACGGCAATACCACCAGCAGTGCTGAGGAAGCGCAGCAGGTGATCGACCTAGTCAAAGATCATCTCGGGTTGAGCTGGAGGGAAGATCCGGCACAGCCCGCCCGGGCATTAGAGGAATCCGACATACTGGTGGTGGCCGCTTATAACGCACAGGTCCAGTTGCTTCGTGAGGTCTTGGACAAAAACGGGTACCGGCAAGTGCGGGTGGGAACCGTCGACAAGTTTCAGGGTCAGGAAGCACCGGTGGTGCTGATGTCCATGGCTTGCTCCAGTGCGGAAGATGCTGCCCGGGGCATCGATTTCCTGCTCAACCGCAACCGGGTGAATGTGGCGATTTCGCGTGGTCAGTGGCGGGCAGTTATTGTTCGTTCGCCCCGGCTGACCGACTTTCTGCCCAGTAACGTCTCTGGGCTCTCGCAGCTCGGGGCCTTCCTTAGTCTGTAGGCGCGGAATCGGCAGGGCCCTAACGGGCTTTGTCGATCACCTCATCGACCTCGAAGAAGGCCGAAAGGACCGGACGGTCGCCACGCTTCTCCTTAGCGAATTGCAGCCCGTCGATGTTGATGCGCATCTGGCGCTGGTATTGGTCGGTTTGTTGCATCCACGCCGTGGTGGTGCCATCTACCCCATAGAAATAGCTGAATCCTGCGTCTCTAAAGAGTTTGTACCGGGCCCCGGAGTATTTCCCGACCCGGGCAATATCCGATCCAAAGGGGTAGATCAGGTGCGGGGTTTCACCCAGCAGAGGTTCTACCTCTTTGGCCCAGAGCTCGGTGTCGCGTTTGAGTCGCGCCAGGCTGACACTGCCGGTGGAGATGTGCCCCCAGGAGTGTGAGGCGAAGACCCACCCATCGTCCTTCAAAGCTTCAGCAATCTGCGCTGCAGTTTGCTGATCTTGCTCCAGAGTTTCGCTATCCTCATACTGGCTCGGCGAGGTACGGTACCCGAATAGTCCGTTATAGCCGGTCATCGCCATCATGCCCTTGGCACCCCGGTAAGAGAAGTCCGGGTGCTCCTGGACAAAGTCGTCGACCATGGTGCTCACATCATAGGCACCGATGTGTTCTTTACCCTCGGCGTCCGTGTAGACATTTCGAACATCACCCTGCTCGGTGAGAATCAATTTATCGGCGAAGCCATCGCCTTCCATATATTCGTAATAGCTCACGTCATCAATGGAAAGTACCAGAGGTTTCTTTCCCTGAGGCAGCATGATCTCCCGGTAGCGCATCTTCCCGTTGTCATCCGGTCCGGCGAAATCGGTGGGATTGACCAGTACGTAATCACGTTCATACAGTTGCTCCAGGATGGCGGTGAACTCATCCTGCGTGACCATGTAGTCCTTATATCCTTGCGCTTGCCCATCCCCGTCAAAGGCCCGGTCCGTATCAATCACCAGCGAGTGGAAGAATATGTGCGGAATCCGGTGTGGTTCTTCCCACGCGCGGGTGGCGGCCTTTTCTTCCTCAAGCCCGCCAACCATGCCCGCTAACTGCTCATTCTGATCATCCTTGACCAGCTCAATCGCGGCATCATAGTCGTACATGTCGGCCAGCCGGTTCATTTCTGCTTTGAGTTTGGCCACCCGGTCCGCTTCCTGTGCCCGAGCCTGCTCGGCCTGTTCAGCTGCGGAAATTTCGGCCTGCGAGGGGCCGGGTTCTTGGCCACTACATCCGCTCAGCAAGAGGGAAAGAATCGCCACCGAGGAGAGGATCGTGCTTCGCTTCACGGGTTTCTTTCCTTTCATTAGGCCCTGCCGGGTCCAGTTGCGCTCGGGCAGCAACATCGGCCTTGTTGCTGAGACTACACAGCTTGTCTTCCGAGTTACACCATCGGATGTAACTTTGAACAACTATCTCCCGGCTGGAAACCACTGCGGCACAGATCAACATCGCTTTCTGCCGAAGCGTTCAGATTATTCTCAGTTCGTGTCACAACGAATGAATTAGGATAGACAGGTTAGGCAAGTCCACGACGAAGGAAGTTTATGCAGCCCTCGCACCGCGCGAATAGCTTGTGGCAACAGGCCCAGCAGTTCCGCAGGTCGGCAGCCTACCGGCTGATTTCCGCACAGCCTTGGGCGGTGGCGTTCATCCGGGCCGAATTCACCGCTGATCGACCTCGGGTGGCGCTGGAGCTCTTCCATGCCTCCCTAGATTCCTTTCTGCGGTTAGCCCGGAATAGCACCGAACAGGTTCCGGGAAGTTACGCCGCTGAGGACTTCGCCGAGACTTGGGTGCGCCAAGGGATTTTGGCTCGCCCGTTAATCGATGGACGGTTCGTCTACGAGCCCAGCGCATCAACCTTGCGTGTCCTGCGCTTCTTCGATGAATTCGCCACCGAAGATTCCAGGTTGAACTCTTCACGGCTGAACACCCTACTGACATCTTTAGAGTCCTTGGCTCAGGAAACCGACCCGGATCCCGAGGCACGTATCCGGGCCTTAGAAGCTGAGATTGCGCAGCGTCAGGCCAAAATCGATGCGCTGCGTGCAGGGAAGGATCCGGCGGTACTCGCCGAGGTTTCCGCGGTTTCCGCCGCCCGCTCGGTGTTGGACCTAGCCTCTAGCCTTCCCGCCGATTTCCGGCGGATGCGCGACGGGGTGCGAGAGATGCTTCATAGTCTGCGGGAAGGGATTTTGGATGCGTCGACCGCCAAGGGCGTGGCGGTAGGACAGGTATTGGAGGCCGATAAGCAGTTGCGCTCCACCGCCGAAGGGGAAACGTTCAGCGGATTCACCCAATTCTTAGGCTCGATTGAGGCGCAACAACGCTTTCGTGCGGCGGTCAACGAACTTCTCGAACGTGATTTCGTGGATGTTTTGGAACCGGCCGAACGGCAGCTTTTGAGCAACCTGCTGCGTGACCTGCGACGGCAGGCCAGTGAAGTTCATGAATCCTACGGCAAGCTTTCTGAGTCGTTGCACGCTTTTGTGCAATCTGATGACTTCCAGCAGACCCAATTGCTTCGTCAGGCGGTACGTGACGCCGAATTAGCGATCAGTCGTGCTCCGGAACTCAAACCCCGTTCGGCGCTGACGCCGGTGGAGCTCTTTGCACCGCAGTTCGTCACGCTGGCTGGGTTGGGGATCTTTGACCCCTCGGAGCATGTGGCTCCCCCGCCGTTGGCCGAACCGCCACGCTTTGATGTCACCGACATCGTGCGTCATCCCGTTACCCCCAAAGCGGATATGGCCTACCTGCGCGAGCAGGTGCGTACAGGTTTGGAAAGCAGTGGTAGTCCACTGAATATTCAACAGCTCTATGCCACCCTGCCAGCCGAACATCAGCATTTGAATACCATCCGGGCGCTGCTGGAGATCGGCCGCACCAATGGCGAGACGCTGATCCCCACAGACCTACACCCGGTGACGTTCTTCCAAGTTGACGGCAGTACCCGAACCGCACTGTTACCCGCGCTGAGCTTCACCAAGGAACCTTTATGAGCCACAATATCTACGCTACCTCCCCCAATACCGACCCAATCTTTGACGGTGATCAAGGCTCATTCCCGCTCGAACTGCGTCAATTGATCGTCAAGTTGCTGCGTGGCCCCTACTTGGATGGCGCGGTGGATGCAGCCGGTTGGCAACTCTTGCTCGATCAGCAGGAAACGATCAGTCGGTACGTGTCGGAAATTTTCTTAACCATCAGCATGGACAACGATCGGAAAATCGCGATGCTGAACCCGGTGCAACTAGAAAAGGCTCACACCTCACCGATTGCTCCACGTCGAGGACTGAAACGGGATGAAACCCTATTGGCGCTACGGCTGCGTTTACTCTTGGAGCAGCATGCGGGAAGCGGCACCGACGCGGTCATTTCGCGCACGGCGATGCATGATGTGCTGGCCGAACACCGCACCGCCAGCGATCGTGATGACAAACGCTTCAGCGAAGCCTGTGATGCCGCGATTGCCCGGCTACATACCCTGCGCTTGCTCACCAGCACCGAGCTGGTCGATGAGTTTCGGATTTCTCCAGCTTTAGCGATGACCTTACCCATCCAAAATATTCAAGACATCCCCGGCTACATTGCCGCCATTGACAACACCGCAGCCCAACCTCTGCTCACCGATGACGTGTCAGCCCGAGAAACAACCGACCCGGATGAGGTCCAGGAGTAAGACTATGAGCATTGAAATGACATTGCCGTTAGGCGAAGCGATCAACGCCGGTCAGCACCGCCTCAGTCGCATCCAGATCGTAAACTGGGGAACCTTCCACGGGTTACACACACTGGATATTGACCGATCCGGAACCTTGATCACCGGCCACCCCGGCGTGGGCAAATCCACCGTCTTTGACGCCATGGGTCACATCTTTTTCGCGACTCCGAAACTCAATGAATCCGCGAATGATGCCGCCACTCGCGAAGACCGGCGCACCACCTTCTCCTATATGCGGGGACGGAAGTTTAAGACTGCGGCCGGGACCGCCTATCAACGCCCCGGTGCCACTTGGAGCGCAGTGTCGTTGAGTTATGAGGACGGGATGGGCAACACCGTCACCGCGGCCGCGGTCTTCGACTTGCCCGAAGCCGGGCTGGAAAGTCAGGTTTCCAAGCACTACCTGCTGGCCGAGGGGGCCTTGGATGTCTCCGATTTGGAGCATCACGGGGCACGCCGGTTCACGGTGTCGACCTTGCAAAAGCTGTTGGAACCGGCCGAGGCTTTCGACACGCACAAGGCCTTCGTTGAACGACTCCGTCGCCGTCTCGGGGTGGAAAATGACAAGGCTTTTGCGTTGCTACGGACCTTGCAAAACGGCAAGGGGCTAGCCAAGGGAGTGAACCAGTTCTTCCGCCATGAGGTGCTGGAGGAGCCGGCAACTCTCAAGGCCGCGGCCGCCGCAGTGGAAGACTTCGCTCACCTACGAGGCATTTACCGACAACTGGATACCGCCCGGCGACAACGCGATATGCTCACCGAGGTCCCGGCGCAAAGCGCACATTTTGAGGTCTTGGCCGAGCGGATCAAGGGGACCGAGTCGCTGATTGCTTCCCAGTTGGGTCAGCTGGAACAGCAGCTGCGCGGGGTGCTACTACGCAATGATCTGACGGCGCATACCGCGCAGGTCGCCCAATTGCGTGCCGAAGAGCAATCTCTGGTGTTGCGCAAGGATGAGCTGGCAGCGAAGTTGCAAGATTTGCAACGTGCGCACGATTCCACCGGCGATCAGGCGTTGATGTTGCTGGAGCGCGAGGCCGACGCCGCACGCAAGGCTTTGAATGAAAAGGAACGGGTACTGCGTGAATTGCAGGACCAAGCCGCTGCCGCCGGGCTGAGCTTGGACTTCAGCGCCACTGGTTTAGATGAATTGCGGGCCAACGCGCAACGCACTTTACAACAGCTGCAATCGATTACCCAGGACGCGCAGACTGTGGAATACGAGGCCATGGCCTCGCTGATGAACCTGCGGCAACGCTCTGACAGGCTAGCGAAGGAGATCGCCTCCTACCAGCGTCGCACCACGAATATCGATGATCGGGCAGTCGCTGCCCGGAAGGCCATCGCTTCAAGTTGTGGGCTCAGTGAACAGGACCTTCCGTTCGCTGGAGAGCTGATGGATCTGGCTGGCTCCGCCTCACAGTGGCGCACCGCGGCGGAAAAGTCGCTGCGTACCCTAGCCCGTTCAATCCTGGTTCCCGGCGAACATCTGAGTGCAGTCACCCACGCCATCGATCGGCTGGATAATCTGGGCCGAATCCGCTGGATCGATATGTCCCAGACACCGAAAGACGCGGTAGCCGGACCGTCCGACCTTGTCAGCAAGCTGGAATTTATGTCTTCACCGGCTGGCGCTTGGCTGCGAGCCAAAATCACCGCGGATTATCCGCTGGTTTGTGTCCCGGATGATGCCTCGTTGCATCTGCATGCCAAGGCGATCACCGCAGCCGGCACCCTCAAGTCGGCTACTGGGGTCTTCGAACGCGATACCAGCAACCTGTCGGTCTCCGACCACCTCCTCGGGTTCACCAATGAATCGAAAATCACCGAGCTGCAGGCCAAGTCGCTGCGGCTAACTGAGCAGATTTCTGCGGCGCAGAGCACCGCAGATGAACGAACCGCTGCGAAAGCCAAGATCTTGGAGAAAGTTCAGCTTTTGCAGGCGCTGGCCAATGATGAGCGTAGCTTCGCCCAACTTGACGCCACGGCCGCATTGGAAGCATTACGCACCAGTGAACAAGCTTTAGGCGATGCCCTCTCCCGCTCCGGGGATACCTCGCAAATTCGCCAAGAAATGCAACAGCTGTCCACCGAGTCCGAGCAGATTATTGGGCGATTAGCGCTCCTGCGATCGAAGATTGGCGAACTGGAGAGCGAAATCGCTAAAGCCGAGCAGGTGCTCACCGCTGGCGAGCAGCCGCTTCAAGACGTGGAAGATGCCATCGAATTATTGCCGCAGGAGCTACCGGCTGTGGCCGAGCTGCGTGGGTTAGCCCAGCAGCTTACGCACAGCGAAACCATCGATGCAGCGCGCATCACCACGCTATTTGCCGAGGTGCGCGTGCAACTATCCGCACAGTTGGCTAAGCTCACCACCGAACGGAGCCTGCTGGGCGGTGAGCTCAGCGAGACCTTCAAGCGGTTCAGCCGTGAATTTGGTACCTCGCACGCACAAACTTTCGGTACCGGCCCAGAATCCGCGCAACACTATGTGCAGGTACATTCGCAGATCGTCGCCGACGGGCTGCCACACCATGAAGCCCAGTTCCGCGAGTACTTCGCTAACCGCTCCTACGAGCGTTTCAGCGACCTGTTACAGCTGTTGGATGAGGAACGCCGGATGATCGCCGAACGCATCAAGCCGTTGAACCAGATCTTGGCCGATGTGCCTTTTGAACACGGTTCCATCCTCCGTTTCGAAGTGGAATCCACGATCCCGGTTGAGGCCGGAAACTTCCGTAAACAGCTCAAGCAGGCACTCAACGAGGCTTACACTACCCGTGAGGAAGCCAGCCTACAGCGCTCTTACGCAGCGTTGGAAGCCTTGGTTGAGGCACTGGGTGATCCAGCGAGAAGTGCTTGGCGGGCCACCGTCTTAGATGTGCGTCATCACGTGCAGATCCGTTGCGATGAACACAAACCCCACGGGGAGGTGGAAACCGGGTTGGAACCGGGCACGCTCTCCGGCGGTGAAGGTCAACGTTTCACTTCCTTCGTGATGGGGGCGGCGCTGGCCTACCAGCTGGGCTTCGCTACGGCCGGGTTTACCTCCTACGGTACGGTGATGATCGACGAAGCTTTCATCCAGGCGAACTCCGAATACGCCGCAGCCGGAATCCGCGCCCTCCAAGAGTTTGGTTTCCATCTGGTGCTCGCAGCACCCGAAGACAAAATCGACCTAAGCCGGCATCTGGGTTCGATCACCGACATCATCAAACACCCCGGATCCAATATTTCAGGGTTCGTCACTACCGGGCGTTCCCCGGCGATGGCCACCACCATCGCGTTACGCGACTAAGCTCGCAGTAAAGAAGCCGGTGGTGTCGAACGTCGGGTCTTTCCTGCGGCCGTTTCGGCGCCACCTTCAAGGTACTGCTGGCTTTGAGCCATGGCTCCATCACGGCTTCCTGGCCGCGAAACACTCGAAGACGCTTCAGTTCGATATGCACCGCTGCTGACCCATGCGGCGACGCACACGCCAAATGAATGACACGATAAAAGCGAAGCACCCGCGAGCTTCAACCTTCTGGTTGAAGCCCGCGGGTGCTTTGAACTATCCGTAATACTCCCGGGTTATTCGGTGGCTAGGCCCGCAACAGGGGAAAGCCGTGCCGCCCGACGAGATGGGGTCAACGAAGCCAGTAGGGCCGCGATGATGCTCACCCCAATGACTAGGGCCAGCTGTAGCCACGGAATCTCTAGGCGAACCTGCCCCACGGCGGCCAGAGTGCTGTAGGCGCCGAACATCCCGTAGACGGTTCCGAGAATCAACCCTAGCAAGGCCGCAACCCCGCCAATCAGTACCGCTTCAACGGCCAGCATTGAACGCAGTTGTTTCTTCTTCAAACCCAACGCACGTAGCAGTGCGTTCTCGCGAGTACGTTCCAGTACCGACAGGCTCAGCGTGTTAGCTACCCCAATCAATGCGATAAGTACTGCCACCGCAAGCAGGCCGGAGACGATCATCAGCAGCACGTCGATGATTTGGGAGAACATCATGCTTTCAATCACCCCGCCATAGATGGTGGCGCTTTCGATATCCAACGTGCTGGAGATCCGGTCCACTATCTCCGACACCTGAGCATTGCTGAGTCCCTCGTTCAGCTTCAACATCGCCCCACCATTGATACCGTCGTTGGTTAGGCCAAGCTCGACGGCGGTGGCTTCGGTCAGCATGGTCGATAGGTAGCTAGCCGAGGAAACTCGCAATTGCACTTGCTGCCCATTGACCAGAGCGGTTGTTCCCTCGGTCGCCTGCCAGCCGGTATACAGTAACTCACCATCCTGCGGGACTACCGATTCATCGAGCAGCACGCCGCGCAGTTCTTCCGGGTCAACTAATTGAATGTTGGTGGTGTCAGTTTCGCCTTCGACCATCTCGATATCTACCAAGGCACTCTCATAGGGGGCAACCGCAGCAATGCCGTCTATAGCTTGCAATTGTGCGATCTGAGCCGGGGTCAAAGGCTTATCCTGCACCACCATATCCACCGGATACTCTTCACTAATTCCCTGATTTAAGGTGGTCTTGGCACTTTGCCCACCAACCATAATCATCGACACCAGCGTCACCCCGATCAACAGCGCGGTCGCGGTGGCAGTGGTACGTGCTGGGTTACGCACCGAGTTCAATGCCGCAAGCTTTGCGGACACTCGGTTCCCAGCAAACAACCGGCCGATCCCATACACGCTGGATGGAATGAAAAGGGAGGCCATCATCAGGATGCCTGGGAACGAGAGCAACCCACCAAGGAACGCAATGGGCAGCGATTCCAGGATGGCTCCAGCAATCAAGGCACTCATCCCGGCAATGGTCAACAGGGCACCAAAAACGATACGGATCTTCCCGGAACGGTTCCTCACACTGGCCGCATCAAAGGGGCGCAAGGCGGCCAGTGGTGCAAGCGTCATTGCTCGTCGAGCAGGCACCCACGCGGCGATGATGGTCATAACGATACCCACGGCCAACGGCACCAGAACCGCTTTCCAGTCCAGTCCCAGCGTGGCATAAGACATCTCCGGAACCAGCACCTGCAGCAATTTAACCAAACCGGCCATGAGCCCGATCGCGGCAAGAACACCGATGACTGAGGCGAGTACACCGATCAGCAGGGCTTCGATAAGTACCGAAGAACGGATTTGCTGCCGTTTGGCTCCCAGCGTGCGCAAGAGAGCCAGCTCACGGGTGCGCTGAGCGATCACCACGGCAAAGGTGTTCATCACGACCAGTCCGGTGACCACCAGAGCTACCAGCGCAAAGATGAGCAAGACCACGGTGAGCTGGTCGGTGCCACCGGTAAGGTTCGCAACATCGACCATGATCTTCTCGTCGGCGCTCAGCACGCTAGCGCTTTGTACCGAATACTCTGCGAGGGCACGTTCGAGAACTGCGCGAGTTTCGGCGAGATCGCCGGTGCCGTTGACCATGATCTCGTCAAATTCGGCGTCCTCATCCAACAAATACTCCCAGCTCTGCTCGGATACCCCGAGCTGCATCATGGACGATTTGAAGGGGTCATTGGTGGCCGCAGTAAGCCCCACGATCCGCATTTCTTGCAATTCACTACCGTCGATACCGCTTTCGATCGCGATCTGATCGCCAATAGCCAACGCGGTTTGCTCAGCAAATCGCGCATCAATGGTGGCTTCAATCTCGTTCATCGGGGCACGACCCTCAATAACTGTCATACCCGAAAAACGGTGATCGGGAGCAATCGCGGTGATCCAGGCGTTGTGCAGATCCTGGTCCGTGCGCACGCTGAGTACGTAGCTACTTGAGCCATAGGCGGTTTTGACCTCGTCAAGGTCCCGCAGGTCTTCTAAGACCTGCATACTCAACGGCCGGTCAGTACTCGCACCATACTCGCTCTTGTTTACGTCGCGGAAAGCCACCACGTCGGAGTTCTGGTAGTACTCACCCATACTATTTTTCAAGGTAGCCCGGGTTGAACTATCCACCGCAAGGCTGGCACCCAGGAAGGCGGTGCCAATGGCCACAGCCAGAATCGCGGCGATATACCGCCGCGCATAAGTTTTAATATTTGCTAAGGCAACATGAAGCATGAGGTGTCCTACTCCGCCAGTGAGGCCAGAGCCTCGGTCACCGTGGCGACGGTCGGATCCGATAGTCGCCCCACGAGCTGCCCGTCCTTCATCAAGAGCACTTCATCGGCATAGGACGCGGCGACCGGGTCATGGGTAACCATGATGATGGTCTGCCCCATTTCGCGGGTGGAGGCGCGCAGCAGCGAGAGTACCTCGGCGCCGGTGCGTGAGTCGAGATTACCGGTGGGCTCATCACCGAAAACTACCTCAGGCCGGGTGAGTAGAGCGCGGGCCACGGCCACGCGTTGCTGCTGACCGCCGGAAAGTTCATGGGGTTTATGGGTCAGCCGGTCGCTGAGCCCCAGAATCCCCACCACCTGTTCAAACCACTGCTGATCGTGCTTCTTCCCGGCCAGCGCCAAAGGCAACAAGATGTTCTCTCGGGCGTTGATGGTAGGAACGAGGTTGAAGGATTGGAAGACGAAGCCGATCTGCTCGCGCCGCATCTCGGTGAGCTGATCATCGCTGAGCTCCATCAGGTTCTTCCCACCGATCAGGATCTGGCCGGCGTCGGCAGTATCCAGCCCTGCTAGGCAGTGCATCAGGGTGGACTTCCCCGAACCAGAGGGCCCCATGATGGCGGTGAACCGCGAACGGGCGAAGGCTACGTCAACATTTTTCAGGGCTTCGACGCGGGTGGAATCCCGACCATAGGTTTTGGTCAATCCGCGGGCTTGCACGGCGTAATCGGTATGAACAGTGGTTTCTTGACTCATAGTCTAAGACTACAAATTCCCTAGCCAACATCGGATCGACCAAATGTACCGTATTTACGTTTGAGCTCTCATACCTGAGGCGGAGTTTTCTGGGCACACCGCCCAGACCGTAGGTTTAACAGTCGATGTGGTGTTCGTTCTTACGATGCGCCAACGGTTCAATTTGGAAGGTGGAGTGGCTGATACTGACGGTGAAATGTTCCGCCACACATTCTTGGAGTTCACGCAGTAACTCGCCGGTAGAGTCGGACGAAAACATTTCATCTGCGACGACCACATGTGCGGTGAGTACTGGAAGGTTCGACGCAATTTGGCTGGCATGCAAATCATGCACGGAAATCACCCCGGGCAGCTGTTCGAGGTGGCGGCGCACGTCCTGTAAATCCAGTCCTTTCGGGGTGGATTCAAGCAGAATATGGGTGGTTTCACCTAAGAGTTTCACGGCGCGCGGGACGATTAGCGCAGCGATGAAGAGTGCGGCGATCGAGTCAGCGATTCCCGATCCGGTCCACCAAATTACGATGGCGGCGATGATGACGGCAACGGATCCCAACGCGTCATTGAGCACTTCTAGGAACGCTGCACGCATATTGAGGTTGTCCTTGCGGCCGGCAAAGATAATCCACATGGCCACGAGGTTGCCCAAGAGGCCGATCACACCAAAGATCAGCAACCCTTCGGAATGAATTTCCGCCGGTTCAAAAAGCCGCCGAATCGCATCGATGGTGGCGTATATTCCCACGCCCAGAAGCAGAGCAGCCTGCGCCGTGGCAGAGAGCACCTCGGCTCGACGAAATCCCCAGGTGCGCCGATCCGTAGATTTGCGCATCACCAAGTTCGCGGCGGTCAGCGCCATCAGCAACCCGAGTGTGTCGGTGAGCATGTGAGCCGCGTCGACCAGCAGGGCCAAGGAGTTTGTGAGGATCGCACCGATGACTTCGGCCACCAGAATCGTTGCGGTGATGCCAAACGCCCAGGCTAGTCTGGTGCGGTTTGCCTCGGCCAAGTCATGGTCGTGCCCGTGTGAATGATTGTGGCTCATAGTTACCCCTGCCGTGTTAATTCAGCGGCGTGCTGATCCTGCCAGTGATGTTCAAGATTTTTGTCGGCCAGCAACGGTTCAGCCATCATGAGAATGTTCTCCAAGGCTTGCTGGTCACAGAGCGAGTAGAAACTTGAACGCCCCACCGCACGCACCTTGACTAAATTTCCATCACGCAGGCACGCAAGATGCGCGCTCACGGTACTTTGCGCCAGTCCGAGGTGTTCGGTCAATTCCCGAACTTTATGCTCACCGGTCCGTAAGTGCTGCAGAATCATCAACCGCATCGGATCCGCCAAGCAGTGAAAGAGCGCTGCTGCACGCTGTCGTCGGAGACGATCAGCGTTTTCATCGGCCTTTGACTCTATTATCGCCATATAACGATAATAGAGTGATCGGCAAGAATAATCGAGGTCGCGCGTCACACTTGAGTTTGAAGTGGTGCGAGGATGGGTTCATGGAGGATCTAGTCATCGGCCCCGACGGCCATGGACGCCCACTGTGGGCCACCGCAAGCCCCGAACTTCAGCATTACTACGACACCGAATGGGGGCTGCCAGTCACCGACGAGCGCGGCCTTTTCGAGCGACTGAGCCTTGAAGCCTTTCAGTCCGGACTGTCTTGGGCCACCATTTTGGCTAAGCGCGAGGCCTTCCGTCGAGCTTTTGCCAATTTCATCCCCGATAAGGTGGCCGTATTTGATGAGCAAGCCATCAAGCTGCTGATGCAGGATGCGGCGATTGTTCGCAATCAACGAAAAATCGAAGCGACGATCACCAATGCTCGCGCAACCGTAGACTTGCGCTCTAGGGGTGGGCTCAGCGATTTGATTTGGTCTTTCAAACCCGCCAACACCCCGCGGCCACAAAGCTTGGCAGAAATTCCAACAAGCAGCCCCGAGTCCATCGCCCTGGCGAAGGAGCTGAAGCGGCAGGGCTTTCGCTTCGTGGGACCCACGACCATGTATGCGCTCATGGAAGCGATTGGCATGGTAGACACCCACCTGATGCACTCACACCGGCGCGGCAGTTCGGGCATCTGGCCAGCTTCTGCCTGAGCACGCTTCACTCCCCCGGAACACACACAGAGGCATACCTCTGGCCTGAAGACCCGGTATGCCTCTGTGTATGTTTCGACTGACTGAGCAGGTCAGTCGTTCCCTTTTCCCTTACTTCACGCCGGCGAGACCGACCGTCAGTCGAGGACCACTACGAACCGCCGACTGACTTCGTGATCGAAATTCATCGACCGGAAGTTAGTTCCTTCCCCGACCACACACGGGGAAGGTTCTGAGATAAGCATACGTCAACAGACCCTAATTAAGTCAATGAGAGATAACGTAATTTGCGAAATATTTCTTTAGGTAAGTCTATGCTAAGAAAAATCCCCGAAACGCGTTGCGTTTCGGGGATTTTTAGCGAGCTATGCTAGGGCGAAAACTAGCCGCGCCCAGTAGGTTGCTCTTCAAAGATTTGGCCAACGCTGGATCGCTTCTCGGCCTGGAATTCATCTTCGGCCCGCCCGTAGGCCCAGTACGCCGACAGGGACAAGTCTCGGCGATCAACACCGCGCTCATCATGGAAATACTTACGCAAGCTCTTCATTACCTCGCGCTCACCATGGCAAAAGACTTGCACTCGCCCATCAGGCCATTCGGCCTCGCGGACCGCACCCTCAAGAACAGTTGCCTCAGGGGTGAATGGTGCGCCGCGGTGCAGCCATTGAATCTGCACGCCTGCAGGTGCCTGCAGCTCAATCTCATCATTCTGGTCATTGACCTCAATGATGACTCGGCCAACCATGTCCTCGGTCATTACCTCGAGGGAGGCGGCGATGGCCGGGATCGCGGTTTCATCACCTACGAGGAAGTGGTAATCAAATTCCGGCTTGGGCTGGTACATGCCACCGGGCCCACTAAAGCAGACGGTGTCACCGATTTGGGCGTCGCGTGCCCACGGGCCGGCCAGTCCTTGATCGCCGTGAACCACGAAGTCCACGTCAATGGTTTGCGCCTGCGTGTCGGCGCGCCTGACGGTGTAGGTGCGTCGCACTGGAAGATCCTCCCCCGGCAAGCTCTTGCGCAACTCATCTAAGTCATAAGGCGGTTGCAGGTTTAGTTCGGGTTTAGCGAACAGGATCTTGATGTAACGATCCGTCGCATCCTTATCCTGAAAATTGGCCATGCCAGGGCCGCCGAGTGTCAGCCGCACCAAATGTGCCGAGAGCTGCTCACGCCCCAGAACTTCAAGCACCACTTGTGGGCGCACCGGGCGACCAGAAACATTTTTGGCCACACAAACCACTCCTTGAAAATAAACTAGATATCTCTATCCTAATTCATTTGCGATAATTATCAGATTTAACGCTGGAAAACGGGTTTCGCTACAAACGGCTCCAGCCCCGCCCGCTCGGCTGCGCTCAATCTCATCACGCGTTCGGTATGCGTATCGAAAAATGCCAAGGTAGTGCTAGCGCGCACGCACACAAAATCCTCAACGGAGTCTCGGAATTCATAACAAATATCGAAGCTCGCCGGTTTGATATTAGCAATCCAAACATCCACATTGACCGGGACGTTGCGGTACTCCAACGGCCGGGAATACCGCACCCGATGTTCGACGACTAATATTTGCACTCCGGCAGGTACCGCCGAGAAGATATCGACCATGGGTTTGCCGCCGGGGGCGCCGGTACCTCCGGGTACCCCAAAACCGGCGATTCGTGCCTCTTCCATCAGTCGGATGAGGTTGACGTTATTGATATGCCCGTAGGCATCCATATCGCCCCACCGCATGGGCACCTGTACTCGCAGGGGAGCATAGTTGCTCATGGCTTATTTCCCTTCCGAATCTTGGCTTCCTAGAATTCCCATTTCCTCAAGCTTTGCAGCAATGCGGGAACCATCAGCCTCATAGACCCAGACAGTGTCCGGGGTCGACATCTGCAATTCGTCGGAGCGTCCACCGGCAAGTACCGCCTCGGAGGGCGTAAGTTGTCGAATCACAATGGCACGCACGTGCTGCGGGTAGCGTCTGGCGAACTCGGCATAGATGCTTGGGTCGTGTTGCCCATCATCTCCGATGAGCACCCATTGGATATGCGGAAACTCTTCGGCTAAACGGCGCAGTTGATCGACCTTATGCTTGACCCCGGAGCGGAACCACGAGCTCGTAGTTGGTCCCCAATCGGTGAGCAGTAGCGGGCCTCGTGGGTAAAGGTTCCGGGTAAGGAACCGGGTGAGGGTTTGGGCAACATTCCAGGCACCGGTCGACAGATACACGGTCGGGGTCTGCGCGTTTGCGTTGACCAGACGTTCCATCATCACGGCCATGCCCGGTGTCGGAACCCGGGCGTGTTCCGACAGGACGAAGGAGTTCCATGCCGCCAGTAGCGGGCGGGGCAGGGCGGTCACCACAACCGTATCGTCAACGTCGCAGATAACACCGGTGCGTTGCTCGTGACCGATCACCAACACTTCGGTGCTAACCGAATCCCCACCTTCCGGACGCAATTCAACTTCCTGCCATCCCGGAGCGAGGTTGACCGCCAGCTTTGCATCGACCACCCCGCCACGGTCGGCGACGACCTCAAAATTCTGACCCGCCACTTGGACGTTCACCTTACCGAACGGCAGGACCGGGGAAGTGAAGTTCTTGAATCCGCGGATCCCATCTTCGATCATTTGCGCCTTGTGTCGGCCGTTTTCGAAGGTGTCGGGCTTTGCCAGTACAGCACGGGCAAAAACTCTCACCCAGCCACCATCCGGACTGCTGTACCCGTAGCCAAGGTAAGGCATGATTAACGGATTGAGCCCCCGAGCGCGCGCCCGCCGTGCACGCGAGTGGTGCAAGAGATCTTCGAGTCGCGAGGCGATGTGATGCGCCGTGCCGTCGCTAGCAGCATGAGTCATGCTCCCAGTCTTTCACGTCTGGGCGATCACTAGCGTAAAGAGCAATATTATGTGTCGAAACGCTGGACTTTTTCTACACTACGTAGAAAGCTAGGGGTATGAGATATGAACATGAAAATGACTCGCCGGTTCTGCATCTGACCGATGAACAGTGCTGGGAATTGTTGACCCATAGCGCCCATGGTCGTATCGCCACCGTGGCCGCCGGCATGATCGACATCGTTCCGGTTAATTTCGCGGTCCACAATGGCCACATCTTTATTCGCACCGCACCGGGCAACAAACTCGCCGCCATGACCGTCAACGACTCGATCGCGTTCGAGGCCGATGGTGTTCTTTCCGATGAGGCGTGGAGCGTTGTGGTTCATGGCAAGGCAACCGTGCTCGAACACGAGAAGGAAATCGAAGAGGCTCGTCAGTCCGGGGTCACCCCGTGGGTCCCTACCTTGAAGGATGCGTGGATCCGGATCGAGGTCAGCCGCATCAGCGGTCGTCATTTCCATCTGGGTGCGCAACCCGAGGTTGTCGACTAAGCCGCTGGCTGAGCAATGTGCCGAAGCTCAACCGGTGTGGGGTTGCAAGTCAGCTGACTTGCGAACCCACACCGGTTGAGCTGCTAGGCACAGTACCACCAAGGGCTGAGCTTAGTAATCGTAGAAACCAGAACCGGTCTTGCGACCCAGATGACCGTCGCTCACCTTGAGCTTGATTAACTCGTGAGGCTTGTCCGCCTCATCACCGGTTTCGGCATAAGTTGCTTGGGCGATGAAATCTATGACGTCCAGCCCAACTAAGTCCATGAGTTCAAAAGGACCCATCGGATGTCCCAGCGCGGTGCGAGCCGTGGTGTCAATGTCTGGGATACTTGCCACCCCGGCCGCAGCTAGATCCAAAGCTTCGCGTTGCATGGCGCCCATTATCCGGTTGGCCACAAACCCCGGGATTTCCTTGTGCACAAGTACCGGTTCCTTGCCCAGACGCCGGACCACTTCCATGACTTTCTCGACAGTGTGGTCGCTGGTGTGCTGATTCCTGACCACTTCCACACATTTCATCACCAGCGCCGGGTTGAAGAAGTGCATATTACACACTTGCGCGGGTCGACCCGAAGCCTGCGCCACATGCGAGGAAGCCAGGGTGGAGGAATTGGTGGTCAAGATGGCGTGCGGCGGTGTCAACTGCCCCAACTGTTTGAAAATTTGCTGTTTGATCTCCAGTTTTTCGACTGCTGCTTCGATCACCAGATCGGCCGTTGTGGCTGAGGTACTCAAATCGGCGCTCGTCACTAGCCGTCGAATCGCCGCTTTAGCCTCATCCGCTGACAGCTTCCCCTTCGTGACGCGGGATGCCAACCAGCCTTCCAGCTCCGTGCGAGCAGCATCAAGGGCATTCTCGGCGATGTCGTTTAAGGTTGTTTCATAGCCTGCAAGAGCAGCTGCCATGGCGATTTGGCGGCCCATCGTTCCGGCGCCGATCACTAGGATTCGTTCAATACTCATCGGCTCACTCCTTTAAGCGCCACGCAAGTAGGTGGTAGTGGTGTGGGTATAAAATTCGCGTGCCGCGCCACCTTGTTCCTTCGGCCCATATCCGGAGAACTTTGCACCACCGAATGGCACGTGCGGATCTGCCCCGGCGGATTCCGAATTTACATGCAAGATACCTACATCCAGTTGTTCTTGTGCACGAAGTGCCGTACTGAGATCGCGGGTAAACAGGGCAAGAGCGAGACCGTACTGGCTGTCTTCGGCTGCCGCGAACGCGGCATCGATCCCAGAAACTCGCAGAACAGTGAGCACTGGGGCGAAAAACTCTTCGTGCCAGGCCGGATTCGCAGCCGCAACGCCAGCTTGCGGTAGTTCAAGAATGACCGGACCCATAAATCCTGGGGCATCCGGGGCCGACCCCCGATAACGTTCAATGGCACCGGCCGCAATCGCCTGCTCAATGCCATGTTGCACACCTACCCGGGACTTCTCATCGACCAGTGGCCCCATGTGCACCTGTGGGTCCAAAGGATCACCGGTGATCCAGTGATCCAACCTCGCATAGAGCAGGTCAAGAAATTCATCGGCGATCTGCTCATCGAGGATGAGTCGCGAGGTAGCGGTGCATTTTTGTCCCGTGGAACGGAAGGCTCCGAAAAGCACCTGTTCAACAGCGAGTTCTAGGTTTGCATCGGCCAGAACTACCGCGGCGTTCTTCCCACCCATTTCGGCTTGTACAGGGATTCCGCGCGCTGCCGCGGCTGCGCACAAGGAACGGCCTACCCCGGTGGACCCGGTAAAGGACACTCCAGCTAGCTCGGGCTGCGCCAGAATATCGTCCCCCAAGCGGCCCGGCCCGATCAGCAGGTTCAGTACCCCGGCAGGCAGCTGGGCAGCGGCGAAGGCCTCAACCAGCCGCAATGCGAGGAGTGGGACGAGACTGGCAGGCTTGAACACGACGGTATTGCCGTAAATGAGCGCCGGCGCAATTTTCCAGGCAGGAATAGCGATCGGGAAGTTGAATGGGGAAATGACTGCTACCACGCCCAGTGGCTTCTGCGTGACCAGGATCTGTTCACCAGCACGTGGTGAGTGGAAGACTGTTCCAGCTACGCGTTCGGGCTCCCCAGCGTAGTACTCCAGAATCTGTGCCGCCCGGGTGACCTCGCCAATCCCTTCAGGAAGCGTTTTTCCTTCTTCGCGGGATAGTTCTTCACCGATTGTTCTCACGTGTTCACGCAACCATGCCGCCGCGCGCTTCAAATACTCGGCTCGTGCGGTCATAGGCATCTGTGCCCACGAAGTCTGGGCCGAGCTTGCTGCGCTGAAAGCCTCTTGTACCTGGTCCTTGTCTGCGGCTGATCCTGTGGCCACCACCGTCTGAGGATCAGCAGCGGCATGGGAGGAAAGCGGGTTCGCATTTCCCGGAACCCACTGCCCCGCTAGGTATTGCCGCAGGGCTACGGGTTGATGTTGCAGATTCATCAGCAATTATCTCCTTTGGGCCTTAGCGGAAAGCTGGTACACCGGTGAGCTTATTGCCCAGAATCAGGGTGTGTACTTCGTCGGTCCCTTCGTAGGTGCGCACCGATTCGAGGTTATTCGCGTGCCGCAACGGCGAATAATCCAAGGTAATTCCGTTGCCTCCCAAGATGGTGCGAGCCTCGCGACAGATCGCAATCGCTTCACGGCAGTTATTCAGTTTGCCCACAGAGATCTGATGCAGGTCCAGGGTGCCAGCATCCTTCATCCGCCCAATATGCAATGCCAGTAGGTATCCTTTGTTGATTTCCAAGGCCATATCCACCAGCTTTTGCTGGGTCAGCTGGTAGCCAGCCAAAGGCTTATCGAATTGCATGCGTTCTTGGGAATATTTCAATGCCACTTCGAAGGAATCGCGTGCCGCACCCATGGCACCCCAGATAATCCCGTAACGGGCTTCATTGAGACAGGAGAAGGGACCCTTCAGTCCCACCACGTTCGGTAGTACCGCATCCGCGGGAAGTCGCAGATCGGTCAGTTCAATTTCGCATTGAATAGAGGCGCGCATGGAGAGTTTGGGTTCAATGGCGGTGGCTTTAAAGCCGGGTGTCTGGGTAGGGACCACAAAACCGCGGATGCCGCCCTCGGTTTGCGCCCAAATCACGGCCACCTGCGCCACATTAGCCAGCCCAATCCAGCGTTTGGTGCCATTGATGACCCAGTCATCACCGTCACGACGGGCAAAGGTGGTCATGCTGGAGGGGTCTGATCCTGCACTGGGTTCGGTCAGTCCGAAGCAACCGATCGCTTCCCCGGCAGCCATCTGGGGAAGCCATTGCTGTTTCTGTTCCTCGGAGCCGTGCTTGTAAATAGCACTCATGGCCAACGAACCTTGGACCGAAACGAAGGTGCGCAACCCAGAGTCGCCAGCTTCGAGCTCGCTGCCGGCCAACCCGTATTCGACGGCCGAACGCCCGGCGCAGCCGTAGCCTTCGAGGTGCATACCCAAGAGTCCAAGCTTCGCAAGCTCTGGAACAATTTCCAACGGAAACTGAGCATTTTCATACCAGCTGGCAATGTGTGGCTTGATGCTTTCGTTCACGAAACCACGAACCTTGTTGCGTAGCGCGATTTCTTCGGTCGAAAGCAATGAATCTAAGTTGATCAGATCAGCCGGATCTAGTTCGGTGCTTAGTGCGTTGTTCATGATAGTTCTCCTGATGGCTGTGAGTGAATACTGCTATGGGTGATCTCAGGCGTTGCTGGCGATCGGTAGAAGGTGCTGGTCGGCACCATGCTCTGGGGGGATGCTCCGGTACTGTGCTCCGGTGCGGGATAGACCGATGGGACTCGCGATCTGTGTGGTTTGTTCCCCGGTAGTCTGGTCTTCGATGGTAATGACCGGGTTCAATCCAAGTTCGTCGGCAAACTCGATAGCTTCACCCACGGTGTTGACTTTGCCTGCCGGGACTCCCACGTCCATCAGTGACTTTGCCCAGTATTCGGCGCTTTCACCGAGGGTGACGACTTCGATCAGTTTTTTGAGTTGTTCACGGTGTGCCACGCGTGCGCTGTTGTCACGGAACCGTGGATCAGCAGCCAGCTCGGGTATCTGAAGCTTCTCAACGAGTGCAGCAAATTGTCGGTCGTTGCCCACCGCAATGACCACGACCCCGTCTCTAGCTGCGAAGGTTTCATAGGGTGCGATGCTTGGATGCGCATTTCCCAACCGTTCGGGTGATTTCCCCGTAGCGAGGGTGCTACTGGACTGGTTGGTGAGTCCTGCCAGCAGCGAAGTCAGCAGGTTGATATTCACCAGCTGTCCGGAACCACTGGAATCGCGTTCACGTAGTGCCAGCAGGATCCCACTGACCGCATTTTGCGCGGCGAGGACATCCACTAGTGCGACGCCAACCTTACTGGGGGTACCCTGTGGTTCCCCCGTAATGCTCATCAACCCACCGACGGCTTGGACGAGCAGGTCAAACCCGGGAAGGTTCGCTCCTGCGGTGTCGCCGAAGCCGGAAATTGAACAATAAATGAGACGCGGGTTGATCTGGCTTAGCGACTGGTAGTCCAACCCAAATTTTGCAAGCACGCCGGGACGGAAGTTTTCGACCAGCACATCGGCTTCGGTCACAAGGTCTACGATGGCGCGGAGCTGATTCTGGTTGGCGAAGTCGGCAACCACCGCCTGCTTATTTCGGTTCACGGACCAGTAGTAGGTGCTGATCCCCTGCGTTGTGACCGGTGGCTTCCAACTTCGGGTCTCATCCCCGGCGGGGCTTTCAATCTTAATGACTTCGGCCCCAAAATCAGCCAATGTCATGGTGCACAATGGCCCGGCAAGAATGCGTGACAGGTCGAGGACCCGTATTCCTTCCAGCGGTTGACTCATCGGCAAACCTGCTCCCATACTCCAAGACTACTGTTACATGTTGCATGCAACAGTAGTTGAGAATGATCCAACAGACAAGACATTGGAAGAATTTAGTTCGCGGTAGCGCTTAACAGCAGCGCGTCGAGTCGATCAAGGAATCGTTGGGCATCCAGTCCCGGAGTACGCGCACAGACCGCACGGATCAACAGTTGCGCAGTGCGCATGACGTGGCTACGCATGGCATTTGCCGCTGCTAAGGGATCCCGATCAACGATGGCCTGCATCAGCTCATTGCGGTCGCCCGCTAAATCCTGACTTGTTCGGGCCTGTGGAATAGTAATTTGCCCATGAGTTAACACCAGGTTTCGCAACTCACTAATAAATCCGTCGAGTTTGGCGTTCCCTGCCAGAGCCAACAAATACAGGTGGAACTGCTTATCAGCTTCCAAGGTTGCCCGCCCATCTCCGGTTTGCCCCACCTCCAGAAGGCGCCGATGCAGGTCGGTCAAACGCGATACGTCGGCTTCCGAAGCGTTAAGAACACCCCGCGCAGCCGCCGGCGGCTCAATCATGAGGCGGATCTGAAAGACTTCAACGATGTCCTCCAGAGAAATTTGATTGACCCGCACACCGCGATTCTTGGCGACGGTGACAATGCCTTCTTTCTCCAGTAGCTGCAAGGCTTCTCGCACCGGCGTCCGTGAGACACCTAAGTCCTCGGCAATCCCGATCGCGGAGTAGTGTTGCTCGGGAACCATCTCACCGGCCACGATTGCGGCCCGGATACGCGCCGTCACCTGCTCGGTCAATGATTCCTTCGGTGCGATCGGTTGCATGCTACTCATAAGGGAAGCATATCTCGCCACAGGGAGCTATGGGCGCGTCCAGCGCGCAAATTCTGTCCATGTGCTGCACTGCTCTAGCGCCAGCTGGCTGGTGTCTCTTCCTGCTAAATCGTTCGGCGCAGCGGAACTTCCTTAATAAACAACACACAGAGCACCGCGACTGCGGCGACTGCGGCCGCCACCAAGAAGACAACGCCCGTCGCCTCACCGTAGGCGGCTTCCACGATCAATCGCACTGGTCCTGGCATCTGCGAGAGATTCAGGGAGTCACCCGAGCCAATGTTCACCAGATATTCCGGCCCAAGTTTCGCCACCCCCTTACTCACCAAATCAGCAACACCATTGGAGAGCATCGCACCTAGCACCGCGACTCCGGCAGAACCGCCCACTGACCTGAAGAACGCCACCGAGGAACTAGCTGAACCAATATCGGTGACCTTGACCGTGTTCTGCACCGACAACACAATGTTCTGCAACATGAAGCCCATACCGAGCCCGTTGAGGAACATCCCGAGTGCCAGCATCCAGTACTCGGTATCGTGATGCATGAAGCCCAGCAGGGTCAACCCAGCCACATTCAAGATGGAGCCCATTACCAAGAAGATCTTCCAGCGGCCGTAACGCGAGATCAGCTGGCCCGAGGACACCGATCCGATAAAGTTGCCAACGATCAGCGGCAGGGTCATCAACCCCGCCATCGTGGGGGTAGCTTCCCGGGCAATCTGGAAGTATTGACCAATGAAAGCTCCGGTGCCAAACATGCCTACACCGATGGCGATCGAGGCAATAATGGCCAGCGAGGTGGTGCGGGTGGCAATAATGCGTAGCGGCACAATCGGGTCCGGGACGCTGCTTTCAACCCACAGCAAAATGGCGGTCAGCAACAGTGCGCCACCGACCATAGAGTAGGTTTGCCACGAGTGCCAAGCAAAGTATTCAGGTTTGCCCACATAAGATACCCAGATCAGTAGCAGGCTGACGGCACCGGTGAGCAGAATTGCCCCTACCCAGTCGATATACACCGGGCGCTTAACGTGCACAATATGCAAGGTTCGGTGAATGAGCACCATCGAAAGCAGGCTGATGGGGATCCCGAAGAAGAATGTCCACCGCCACCCCAGCGGAGAGTCAACGATCAAGCCGCCCAACAACGGTCCGGCGGCAGTGGCCACGGCCATCACCGCGCCGAAGTACCCCGAGTACTTACCACGTTCCCGAGGCGGAATCACGGTACCGATCACCGCCATACCCATGGCAGTCAGCCCGCCCATCCCGATCCCCTGGATTACCCTGGCTCCCAGTAGCATCGGAATCGAAACCGCGAACCCGGCAAGCAATGACCCGG
Organism: Glutamicibacter uratoxydans; assembly: GCF_050753455.1. Classification (GTDB taxonomy): domain Bacteria; phylum Actinomycetota; class Actinomycetes; order Actinomycetales; family Micrococcaceae; genus Glutamicibacter; species Glutamicibacter uratoxydans_A. The sequence goes on along the minus strand of NZ_CP192736.1, from coordinate 590,629 downwards.
CGACAAATACCAAAATCCCGGACTGGAGAAGCTTCTTCTTGTCGAAGAGATCCGCCATCTTGCCCCAGATAGGGGTAGTTGCAGCATTAGCCAATAGGGCGGCACTAAGCACCCAGTTGAAGTCCGTTTGCGAGCCGCCCAAGGAGTCCATCATGGTCGGCAGTGCGATAGACACGATGGTGCTGGCCAACATGGCCGCAAAGAAGGAGGCCAACACGCCGGTAATGGAACGCAAGGTCTCACGGTAACTCATGACCGGAAGGTCTACGCGAGTCTGCCGTGGCTGAGATACTTCCATCTCGTCTTTCATTTAGCTTCCCCTCCCGTCGCTACTTCCGCGCCGCTCTTGGCTTCTTCGACGCCACGGCCCATCGCATCGTTCAATTCGTGGAGGATGGAGATGGCCTCATCTAACCGTTCATCGCTCCAGTCCGGGAGTAGCCGGGTCAATCGTTCTCCACGGATCCGGTCGCGTTCTTGGATCAGTGCTTCGCCCGTCTCGGTGACGGTCAACAATTGCCGCCTCGCATCAGTGCTGCAATTGACCCGCTGAACCAACGCCGCCGATTCTAACTCCGCGATGTGGCGGCTCATCACCCCGGGTCCGATACCGAGATAATGCGCCACCGCCGCGGCATGTATCGGCTGTTGCCGCAGCACAATTCGCAGGACGTGGTGGGCTGCGTTGGACACTGGAAAGCTCTCCGAGCCCAGTTGCGAGAAGACACGCAGGACCCGCGCACCCCGCGCCAACTCATCGAGTAGGTCCTCCACCCTCGATTTATTCGCTGGCATGCAAAGCCTCCAAATAGTTACACCTTGAAACAATTGCCTTGGTCAACCATATTTGCATTAGTTGCCCTAGTCAACCTTTTGCGTCAAGTTGGCGACTTCACGCACTAGGCTAAGGTCTGTGGATACCCCCGTAGCCTTGAATCAACTCGCCGAAGACCTGCGCCAAATCGCTTTGACCGCGGGGCGTCAAGCCGCCGAGATCCTACGCGTTAACTTTCGCGCCGGCATTCAGGCCGAACACAAGACCAACCCGCACGACCTCGTGACCGAAGTTGACCGGCGAAGTCAAAGCCTGCTGCTGGAGCTGCTCACCGCCCACTATCCCGACTCGTGGGTGCTGGGTGAAGAGGAATTAGAGACCAACAGCGAACAGCGCCACGATGCGCAAGTGCAGTGGATCGTTGACCCGCTGGATGGAACCAGCAATTTCGTACATGGAGTGGCGTTTTTCTGCGTTTCCATTGCCGCAGCCATCGATAACACGCTAATTGCCTCAGCCATTATTGACCCGATCAGCGGCGATGAATTTAGCGCCAATCTGCAGCACGCCTACCTCAATGACGAGCCACTGCAGCCCGGGCCACGGCCCGAGCAGTCCAGGGCTAACCTCATGACCGATTACCCTTCGGCCGAGGCGATCGCTGAGGACGGAACGCTTGCCTTGGATATCTTTGGCCGTTGGGTGGTCGATTTCGCCACGGTGCGCCGCAAGGTTTCCGCCGCTTTAGCACTGGCGCATGTAGCAGCCGGCTGGTGCGATGCCACCATCGGTTTTGACACCAAAACCTGGGATGTAGCTGCCGGCGCCCACCTGGTACGGATGAGCGGCGGATCGTATCGCGGATTGCCGCGCCCGCTGAGCGTAGGAGCCGAGCATCTAGCGCCCGGCTTTCTGGCCACCGGACCGACCGCACGGTTCCCGACCCTAGAGCAGACGGCCGTGGAGGTGGCTGCACACCGAAAGAAGCGGTAGAGCGCGAACGATTCACGCCCTATCGCTTTTTGTTCTACAGTCGTACGCTATTAATATGGCAACGATATTCCATCGGTCTGCACACTCCGCAGTGCAGCATCATGGTGGCGGAGGCGTGATCCTCGGAGGAATCGGACTAGTCTTGCTGTTCGCAACCTTCGCAGTGATGTTGGCGTCCATGTCATTGGCATGGGAGCCACTGTTGATTGGCATCAGCTTCGGTGTCTCAACAATTCTCTTTGGCACGGTATACCACTTCACCCACGACAAGGGATCCCCGGAATAAGCTGGGAATAGAAAACTCGGCGCCTTGGTCGAAGGAAAACCTTCGACCAAGGCGCCGAGTTTGTGCCTGAATACTCACCAATCGTTACTCTAGGTGCGTCGGTGCGAACATCTTCAACAGCGTTTGAACCACGATTACATTTGGCCCCTGGGTGGCAAAAGCTTCCCGTAGCGCCGGTCCGATCTGCGAAACCTCAACACGGCGTGCCGGGACCCCAAAGGATTCTGCGAGCGCAACAAAATCCGGCCTAGTGAGTTCAGTAGCAGTCGCCTTCCCGAAGGCGCCCTCCATATACTCGCGCAGAATCCCATATCCCCCATCGTCGACAATAAGCCAAGTTACCGGGGCATTATGTTGTTTGGCGGTGGCTAACTCAGCGATTGAATACATGGCCGAGCCATCACCGGACACCGCCAATACGCGGGCCTGGGCATGGGTTGCACCCTGCACTTCCAGTCCGATCGCGCCACCAATGGCCGCGGGGTACCCGTAACCTAATCCGCCGGCACCCTGCGCCGAGTGAAATTCGCCTTGCTTTGAATCCCAGCAGCTCCAGCCCCAGTAGGCGGCGATGGTCATATCCCAATAGGTTTGCATTGTTTCCGGTACCGCGTCGCGAATATCGGCCATGAAATGGCGTTCTTTGCCCAGATCCTGCGCGTCGAGTCGCTCTTGCACCTTCGCCAAGGTTTGAGCCACTACCTCTTGTGGGCTTGCTCCGTGCCAGTCAGTCTGGGGGCGATGCCCGGCCCGTTCTAACTCGGTGGCCAGTTGCTCTAAAGCAGCTTTGGCATCGGCACGAAGTCCCAGCGCCGGAGTATTTGATTCCAGCACTCGTGGTTCGGCGTCGATTTGAATCATTTTGCCGCGTGGGGTCAGCGTGAAGTAGTTGCTGGACACTTCCCCCAGCGAAGACCCCACGACGATCAGCACATCCGCGTCTTCCAAGACTTCCGTGACATATCGGTCTTCGACCCAGGATTGGAGGGACAGCTCATGGTTCCAGGCAAACGCACCGTTGCCACCGGGAGTACAAAGCACCGGGGCGTTGAGCGTTTCGGCTACCTGCTTCAGAGCTGCCTGTGCGCCGGAACGCCGGACACCGCCGCCGGCGACAATCACTGGACGTTCGGCCCGAGCCAACCAGCGCACGGACTCCTCAACCAGCTCCACCCGCGGCGGGTGCTCATATGCCTCGGCCAACGCATCGCGCACCGGTGGCACCATCACCGGCGCTAACAGCACATCTTGCGGCACTTCAACCCAGACCGGTCCCATCGGCACGGTAATCGCCTCGGCCCAAGCATCCTGAATGGCCGAGGGGATCGAGGAGGCATGGTGCACGGTGCGCTGGAACTTAGTCACGTTCGCGGCTGACGCTTTCTGGTCATCCAACTGATGCAACATCCCCTTGCGGCGCGCCCCGAGCCCATCAAGCGGAATCTGGCTGGCTACCACCACCATAGGTACACCGGTGGCATAGGCCTCTTGCAATCCTGCCAATGAGGTCAAGGCTCCCGGGCCGGTGGACAAAAAGAGCACTCCGACTTCGTCGGTGGCGCGGCTATAGCCATCGGCTGCGAATGCGGAATTATTTTCCACACGTGAAGAGACAAACTGCAGCTCCGAGCGGGATAGTGCGTCGAAGAGGCCTAGGGCGTGCTGCCCCGGGATTCCGAAGACAGTTTTAGCACCCAAGGCACTAAGCGTTTCAATGACCAGATCGCCACCGTTACGTTGCACAGGCTCACTCATAGTTACTTGCTCTCCTTCTGACTGCGCAGTTCGCTAATCAGAGTGATCAAATCGTAGGTGACGTGCGAGGCCGCCACCCCGGTGATTTCAGCGTGGTCATAAGCCGGCGCCACCTCGACAATGTCCGCGCCCACGATATTCATGCCGCGCAAGCCGCGAAGGATTTCCAATAGCTCACGACTGGTGATACCTCCGGCTTCCGGAGTACCGGTTCCCGGGGCATGGGCAGGGTCGAGCACATCAATATCTACCGAAATATACAGCGGACGCCGGCCGATGCGATCGCGTAACTTGTCGACGATCTCACGTACCCCCTGATAGTAAACATCAGAGCTGGTCACAATGCCGAAGCCGAAACGGCGATCATCTTCTAGGTCTTTCTTCCCGTACAGCGGACCACGGGTGCCGACGTGACTGATCGCTTCGGTGTCCAAGATCCCCTCCTCCACTGCCCGCCGAAAGGGTGTCCCATGCGTGTACTCGGCGCCGAAGTAGGTGTCCCAGGTGTCTAGGTGCGCGTCGAAGTGCAGCAACGCCACCGGAGAGCCGGCACGCTTGGAAGCGGCGCGCAGCAAGGGCAGCGCAATCGTATGGTCGCCGCCCAGAGTCACCAACGAGGCGCCGTCTGCGGTCAGCTCCAGCGCATTGTGTTCAATGGTCTCAATGGCTTCATTGATGTTGAAGGGGTTCACCGCCATGTCTCCGGCATCGGCAACTTGGCTCAGCGCGAAGGGAGAAACATCTACGGCAGGGTTGTACGGCCTAATCAAACGCGAGGATTCACGAATATGGTTGGCACCGAAGCGTGCTCCAGGCCGGTAAGAAACTCCGCTATCAAAGGGCACTCCAACGACTTTAATATCCGCCGCTGGCACCTGATCCAAACGTGGTAGCCGGGCATAGGTACCCATCCCTGCATAACGCGGGATGAGCGCAGCATTGATGGGGCCAATTTTGCCGTTTTCCTCGATACGTTTCTCTTCCACAACGAATCCCTTCAACCGTTGATACATCATCCAACGGTTTTCCAATAGGAAACCGTCGTTTCCAAATATGCTATTTTGTGATGTGGTCCACGTCAAGGGTAGGTGATAAAAAAAGGGGGTACTCACAACCCTGAAAGTAGCTTGGAGTGGGAACTATTGCCTGACGACTTGACCCGCCGGCAAGAAGTGGCACGCAGTGGGCGTGGAGCTTACTTACCCTCGGGGGCTACTTGCTGCGCACCCCGCACGAGGCTCGCATCAGCCCCACGAATACTCACAATAAACCCGAGCGAGAGCAGGATCGATTTAACCCAGAGCTCGACCGGCTCATCGGCAGGGAAAAGCACCTGAACCGGCCCAACCATGAAGATCAACAACAAGGACCAGAAGAGGTACGCTGGCGAGGTTCTACCCAGCATGAACTGCGGGTACTTCTTCCGACGCCGAATGGTCAGCAGGCCAATAGTGAGAATTACGGCCGCGAGGATTGCGGCACCCATAATGAAAAAATAGCGCTCGGTACGGATCAGTGTCAGTGTGGCACCTACGGCGATTCCGAGCAGAGCCGCCAGCCACCAACTGATCACGGGCATCTTCGCGGGAGTCACCTGAGACTTAGTAACGTTCACCAAGTTCCTTCCTCAGGTGGGCCAACAAAGTTATGCGGCGGCAGTTTCCGCACTATCTAGAATACTCGCATCCAAGGTCTTACAGGACCAAGGTCCAAGTCACCACGGTTGGCTCTGCGGAAGGATTGACCCAGCTATGCGGCTCACGCCCCGGGAAGGTGACGGTATCTCCTGCCTGCAACTCCATGCGCTGCTCGGGCAAAATCAAAGTGAATCGTCCCGAGATCACATGCAACACCTCAACCTGGCAATCCATGGAGTACAGTTCGCTCTCACCCGCGCCATGCGGCTCAATTTCCGCACGAATCACCTGGACGCGTCGCTCGGTGCGCGGGGTGAGCAACTGCTCTACAATCCCCTCTCCGCCCAAGGAGATCCGCGGAGCCTCACTCAAAGGCACCAACTTAGTCTCGGGCACCATGAACAACTCTCCAACTTCAATCGAGAGCACTTCACAAAGCACCAGCAGGGTAGCCACGGACGGACTAGTCAGGTCGCGCTCCACCCGCGAAAGGAAACCCTTAGTCAACCCGGAGAGCTCGGCCACCTGGTCGATTGTTAAACGTTGCCCCTGCCGGGCCACACGTAGTCGATGGCCGATCTTTATGGCAGATCCCGTTGGCTCTACTGGCAACGCTTTCATCTAACCTCCGCGACTCTTTGCTTTCTATCCCCTTACCTTAGTAGGTCAACAGGCAAATCCACCGATGGACCGAACACCCTTCGCTTGTTTTCCATAGGGAAATTATTGTTTATCTATAGACATCTAAGATTTTTCCTGACATTCTTGTGACACATCGCATAAGCTCCGAAGGAAGTTCCCATGGATTTTGTCAACGGTGGCATTGTTGCCCTCTATCTTGTGGCCATGCTGGCCTTTGGGTGGTGGGGTAAGTCCCGCACCCACTCAACCTCGGATTATCTGGTGGCTGGGCGTCGCTTAGGACCCATGCTCTATACCGGTACCATGGCCGCGGTCGTGCTAGGTGGCGCTTCCACCGTAGGTGGCGTCGGGTTAGGTTACCGCTTCGGCATCTCCGGCATGTGGCTGGTGGTGGCCATCGGCGTAGGCGTCTCGGTGCTCTCACTGTTTTTCGCCCCGAAGATTCAGCGCTTGAAAATTTTCACGGTCTCGCAGATGCTCTCACTGCGTTATGGCTCCGAAGCAGCAACCAACGCCTCGGGTATTGTCATGCTGGCCTACACGCTGATGCTCTGCGCAACCTCCACCGGCGCCTATGCAACGATTTTCGTGGTGCTCTACGATTGGGACCGCTGGCTCGCGATTCTCGTCGGCGGCGGCATCGTGCTGATTTACTCCTCCATTGGTGGCATGTGGTCCATCACGCTCGCCGATCAGGTGCAGTTCTTCATCAAGACCATCGGCGTGTTCTTCCTGATGTTGCCCTTCGTTCTGGGTGCTGGCGGCGGCTGGGGCCAGATGCGCGAACGCTTGGAGGAGTCGTTCTTCCAATGGGATGGCATCGGATTACAAACCATCATCACCTACTTTGTGGTCTATGGGCTGGGTCTGTTGATCGGCCAAGATATTTGGCAGCGTGTCTTTACCGCGCGCAGCGATAAAGTAGCCCGTTGGGGCGGCTTATCCGCCGGTATCTACTGCGTGTTCTATGGCGCTGCCGGTGCCATCATCGGCATGGGCGCCCGCGTGGCACTTCCAGGTATTGCGGCGGAAGCCGAAGCTAACCCCGATGCGGTATACGCCGAAGTGGCCATCCAGCTCTTGCCGGTTGCCGTGGGCGGGTTCGTGCTGGCCGCCGCGGTAGCAGCCATGATGTCCACCGCATCAGGTGCTTTGATTGCCGCTGCGACGGTGGCCCGCACCGACGTGGCACCGTTTGTGGCGAGCTGGTTTGGTCGGAAGGTCTCGCTGGATGATTCCAATAACCCCGAAGAAGATGTGCGCACCAACCGCTGGTGGGTCTTTGGGCTGGGAGTGATCATCATGGGATTAGCGATCATTGTCGATGACGTCGTTGCCGCCCTGACCATCGCCTACGGAATTTTGGTCGGCGGACTGTTCATTGCGATCCTTGGCGGTCTGGTCTGGCGTCGCGGTAACGGGTTGGGCGCTGCATGGTCCATGGCCACCGGCACCGCGGTAACTCTGGGCACCATGATCGTGCTGGAAATTCAGTCGGATGTCGCCTTCGGCGGCGTGTATGCCAACGAGCCAATTTACTTCGGCTTGATTTCTTCGGCGTTGGTCTACATCGGGGTGTCACTGAACACCGGGTTAACTGACGCTCAAGTTCTTAGCAACTGGGATCGCCGAGTTTCCGGTTCCAGTTCCGAAGAAGACGTGCACTCCTAGGACGCGCTCCTAGTAAGCCCGGTGTGGCTGTACTTGAGTGGAAGCCTTGGACATGGGTGAGCTTGCGCAGCATTCAGGCTGTGAAAGCTCACCCATGGGCTCTCCGGCGAGGGACGACCCTGTATCCAGCTGCTGGTCTCAGCACATTGCTACCAGAAAAATCGTTCGGCCCTCTATGTCTGCGAATTTACTTCCTCTAGACTCTGCCCATGACGCTGAATGACGCTGCTCGCAAAGCCCGATTACGCGATTACCTCGATCAGTCCCGGACCGCTGCCCTGTGGAAGACCGAAAACCTCTCAGAGTCCGCGTTACGCCTCCCGCTGGTTCCCAGCGGGAGCAGCATTCTGGGAATTATTAACCATCTAGCCTTTACCGAGTTCGGCTATTTCTCCTACTGCCTCAAACGTCCAGTGACCAATCAACGTGCGTTAGATCTATTCAAACTGGATGACCCGCTGGGTGACTTCGTGGTCGAAAAAGAGGTGAGCAGTGCCGAGGTCCGAGAGTTTTATCAACAGGCCATCAGCGCCTCCAATGCCGCCATTGACGAGCTGGAACTTACCGCACCCGCGTTCGTTCCGTGGTGGGGTGAGCAATCAGCGACCACCTTAGAGCATCTACTGATCCACATGTGCACCGAAACCGCACGGCATGCCGGGCAGCTGGATCTGCTGCGTGAGTTACTGGATGGCAGCATCGGATTCACTCGCGGAAATACCAACCTCCCGGACCTAAGTCCCACCGAGTGGAAGGAACATTACGAACGGTTAAAGGGCATTGCGGAGGCACTGTAGGATCAAAGTGTTGCTTCACGAGATGCGGCGCCAAGCTCCGACTGGCCGCACACCAACCCCAGGTTCATGGGTGGTTCGGATGAAGAAGCGGTCTGTGGCTGATCTTCGCCACCGGCAAGAGCTAACCGTGAAAGGTCTTGGCCATCGTGCCTGTTATCCGCGTCTTACCCATCCTCGACCTGAACACCGGCCAACTTCAATTTTCCTTATCTGGGCAGTGGGTCGAGTTTTATACCAGGCAACCCGAGGTACTCTTTCGGACCTTGGCGCGCAGTACGACCGCCCCGACCTTCGATCCGGATACCGCCGAATTGGTGCTTCGCACGCCTGCACAGCGCCAACCGGATGGTGCGCGCGTCACTTTTCAGCTAGAGAAATTCCTCGAAACGAGCCTAGTTACTAGACTAGAGGGCGATGACATTTCCTTGGCTCCGGCCAGGGTTGCGCCTACCGTGCCAGACACGGCTAGGACATTTGCTAGAGGAGAATCACTGCTGTGATGACCGATAACCCGCATCCCACCCCCACACCGGCGCAACTGCGCCGCTGGCGCAAGTACTTAGCCGATGAGATCGCCGAAGGCGCGATCTATCGCGAGCTGGCGACCCGTCGCACCGGCCAAGAACGACAGGTGCTGTTGGGGTTAGCCGAGGCGGAAGAACGCCACGAGGCGCACTGGCGTAATCTCCTAGGTGAGCACGCCAAAGATACTCGCCCTTCCTTGCAACGTACCTTTCTGCGTTTTTTGGCACGCAACTTTGGTTCGGTCTTCGTCCTAGCGCTCGCCCAACGCGCGGAAGGGGACTCGCCCTACGCCAAGGACTCGGATGCTACGGCTCAAATGGCTGCCGATGAACAGGTCCACGAGGAAGTGGTTCGGGCATTAGCCACCGCCGGGCGAGCCCGCTTAGCCGGAAACTTCCGAGCCGCCGTCTTTGGCGCCAATGACGGCTTAGTGTCCAACTTCGCCCTAGTTCTGGGCATCGGAGCAACGGGCGTGGCCTCGTCATTCGTCTTATTTTCGGGGATTGCCGGGTTGCTGGCCGGAGCCCTATCGATGGCCGCCGGAGAATATGTTTCCGTCCGCTCACAACGCGAACTGCTCACCGCTTCTAGGCCCACACAGATCACCCTCTCCGTGGCACCCAACCTCGACCTCCAAGCTAACGAACTGGTGCTGATTTATAAGGCGCGCGGCATGAGTGATGAGGCTGCCGAACACCGGGCAGCCGAGCGTATGGGACTGTTTGCCTGTGATTGCGACCCCTCACTGTCCTTGCAACCGGAGCTGCACGGCGAAGAACTCGAACGCGAGCATGAGGAATTGGGATCTGCCGGAGGCGCTGCCACCTCTTCTTTTCTCTTTTTTGCCTCCGGCGCGCTGATCCCCATCCTGCCTTTCATCTTCGGCATGTCCGGACTACCGGCAATCCTGCTCGCAGCCGGTCTGGTTGGTGCCGCTTTGCTGTTCACCGGCGGGGTGGTCGGTCTGCTTTCCGGAGCGTCCCCGATTAAACGTGGTCTCCGACAGCTGACCATCGGTTGGGGCGCGGCAGCGGTAACGTACTGCCTCGGTCTTCTCTTTGGAGCCACCGGAATTTAGCGACAACGCACGCTGCAGCTGCTTGGCGGGAATGAGCTTCATTCCCGCCATAAGTGTTTTTGGCGCAAACTTTGTGATATTCCGGAGTCCCGAACTTTCACCCCGGGCAGGAACGTGAAACGATGAGAGGATGACCAATGCTGTGCCTCCCACCTTGGATTCTCGTTTGTTACTCTCCCGCTTCGGTAACGGACCATTCTTCTATGGCCAAGCTCTAGCCAAGGATCCCGAGGCCGTCACCGGAGTGGAATTTGCTCAGGACGAAGGCAAACTCAGCGGGACGGTTCACAAAGACGGACAATCGTTCCAAGTTGAGCTGACGCTCAAAGATCATGGGCGTGGCTGGAACATCGAGGAATTCTCCTGCACCTGCGCTGCCGGCGTGGATTGTGAACATGGGGCTGCCTTGGCGGTAGCGGGCAATAAAATTGCCACCCGACCACGAGCTTTAGCGCCAGCAGTCGCCGAACAGAGCAGCGGCTGGCGGCGGAGCGTAGAGAACTGGTTCGAGAAGATTGAACCTCTAGGCCCCGTGGGGTTAACTAAATCGGTTTCCGCTCCGGTCAATCCCATGGCACTGCAGTTCTTACTCTTCGATATGAAGAATCAGGCACAGCAGCAGTGGCTACCTTCGGGCACCACCCAGTTCCTCAACCGTAATCAGCGGTTCCGTTTGGGCGTGCGACCCATGGTGCGTGGCGGGGACAACCGGTGGGTCCGTGGCCAATTGCGTTGGACGACCATCGCGTTTAAGACCTTTGGTTGGAATCTGCTGCATTCCCAGCACCACTGGTTTACCCGTTTCGCCGCACTGGCGCGCAGCAACACCCAACTGCAATTCAAAGTAGATGAGGACTGGCTCTTCCTAGACAGCTACGCTTCCTTCCTGCTGTGGCCGATGCTCGCCGAAGCTCAGCAACTGGGCATCGAATTCCTGGGCACCCGCTCTCCGGTCAGTATCCAGCTCGGCAGCCAAGCCTCGTTTGATCTGCGTGCCGACCGTGTGGAGCAGGAACTGAACATTGCCGGGCATATGCGCATGGGTGAGCACCACATCCTGGTCAACGAAGAAACCGCGGCCGGAACCATCGCCGATCATGGGTACTATCTGCAGCTACCCGACACCGAGCAGATCTGGTTGGCACCTAGCGATGTAACGGTGCCGGCACAATACACCCGCTGGTTCCTGGGACGTCAGACTTTGCAGATACCGCAATCTGAAGAGGCTGAATTCTTCCGTGATGTCTACCCTCGTTTGGCTCGCCGTTTCCCGGTGTCCTCAGTGAGCACCGAGGTCCAGCTCCCCCAATTGGAACCACCATATCTCGCGGTAGATATTCACTACACACGCGATGAGCAGGAGAAGGACTTAGCTCGCGTGGATTTCGCCATCCGCTATCCGGGTGTACGTGACGACCAGCTGGTCCATGACGAGCCTGCAGAAAACGAACTGCGTAACGTGTTGAACACGGTACTTTTTGAACGAACCGGCCGCGAAAACGATGGCCTAGAGACGCGGTACTTCCCCGGCGATGATCTGATCGATTTTGTTTCCGATCTTCTGCCGGCCCTACGCGCCTTACCTCAGGTACGCATCACCGAAACCGGCTCACGACCGATTTATCATAAGCTCTCCGAATTGCCGCTACTCAAAATCAATGCGGTGGACTCAGAAAAGAATGATTGGCTCGATCTGGGCCTGCTGGTCTGTGTCGGTCAGCATGAGGTTCCCTTTGCCACCATCATGGAAGCTTTGAGCAATGGTGCGATGAAGGTCAAACTGCCGGATAATAGTTGGTTCTCCTTAGATCAACCGCTGTTCGCCAAACTCAAGGCCTTAGTGGATGAGGCACAGTCGCTCAACGACAAACCAAAGAACGGTGACGTCCAGCTCTCGGTTTTCCAAGTCTCACTCTTCGAAGACTTTAGCGACCTTGCCGAAGGGGTCAACGGCGCAGATCTGTTCATCGCACGCATGCGTTCCCTGTTAAATGTTGCCGATCAGCCGACCCCGACCATTCCACGGGGTTTAAACGCACAATTGCGCCCGTACCAGGTCGACGGGTTCAATTGGCTCTCACGGCTCTACCGAGGCGGCTTCGGCGGTATCCTGGCCGACGATATGGGTCTGGGTAAGACCGTGCAGACGATCGCCCTGATGCTTCACGCCCACGAATTATGGGATGCCGACTCCTCGAACCCCACCACTGCAGAACGTGCACCCTTCCTAGTGGTTGCTCCCAGCTCGGTAGTTTCCAACTGGGAAATGGAGATTCGGCGTTTCGCACCACAGCTGCGTGTCAGCTCTGTGGCCGGAACCTTAGACTCGGCCGTTGCCCTGCAGGATTTGGCCGAGCAGAACGATGTGCTGCTCACGACCTACACACTGTTGCGGTTAAACGACCAGATGTATGCCGAAACTCGTTTCGCCGGGTTAATTTTGGATGAAGCGCAGTTCGTGAAGAACCGTTCCACCAAGGCCCACCGTGCGGCGATTGATATTCAGGCGCCGTTTAAATTGGCCGTCACCGGTACCCCGATGGAGAATAACCTTGCCGAGCTTGGTTCGCTACTGTCGTTGACTACCCCCTCGTTGTTCCACGGGCCGACGGTCTTTAATCGACAATTCGCCCGCCCGATTGAAACGCTTGGGGACCGCGAGAAATTGCAGCTACTGCACCGCCGGATCAAACCCTTCATGTTGCGCCGCACCAAGGAAAGTGTGGTCTTGGATCTTCCCGCGAAGCAGGAACAGCAGGTTCTTGTCAGCCTGAACGATGAGCACCGACATGTCTATGACACCCACCTCAACCGGGAACGGCAAAAGATTTTGAATCTGGTGGAGGACATGGACCGCAACCGGTTCACCATTTTCCAATCTCTCACCCACTTGCGAATGTTGGCGTTGGATCCACGATTGGTCGATCCTGCTCTGGGACACATTCCCAGCTCGAAGCTGGACGCGCTCTTCGAGCAGCTCGAAGATGTCATTAGTGAGGGACACCGGGCGCTGATTTTCTCCCAGTTCACTTCATTCTTAAAGGTCTTTGCCGAGCAGTTGACCGAACGCGGTATTGCCTTCGAATATTTGGACGGGTCAACTCGGAATCGTTCTGAAGTCATTGCGAGTTTCAAGGAGGGGCAGTCACCCCTGTTCTTGATCTCGCTCAAGGCCGGCGGCTTCGGGCTAAACCTGACCGAAGCCGATTACTGTTTCTTGCTTGATCCGTGGTGGAATCCGGCAGTGGAAGCCCAAGCCATTGACCGCACGCACCGTATTGGCCAGCAAAATCAGGTGATGGTTTACCGGCTGATTTCGCAGGGCACGATCGAAGAAAAAGTGGTGGCGTTACAAGAGAGCAAACGCCGGCTGATCTCTACGGTGATGGACGGTGCTGACGGCTTTGCCAAGGCCTTGACCGCACAAGATATTCGGGAACTACTCGAATAACGGCTTGGTAAATATTGCCGTTTATCCAGCGGTTTCACTGCTAGGACGGTTATATTCGATATGCGTGCCCTATTTCCGTTCCCCCACACAGCCGGTGAGAGGACACGCGACTAGGTGTGCCAACAATGAGGTATGGCACCACGAGAAAGAATTGAAGGCGGTTATATCCGTGTCCCTGATTAGATCGGAGACGATCGATGCGCCAAGCGATGACTGGTTCAGCGCCAAGGTAAGCACCGAGGAAGATAGTGTGGTTATTGAAACAGAACAGGAGCAGCTCGTGCTGCAGAATGTTCACCTGCTGGAGAAGATCCGTCGGGTTGTTGCCGCATCCCTGACCGAGATTTTCTACAATCCAAAGCACCGGATGTTATTAATCCCTGGTGCCTTTGTGGTGGTTGGTTCCTCATTTTTGCGAGTTGATACCGAGGCGGCCGCCGGTTTGCGCGATTGAGCCAAACCCACACAGAAACCACAAAACAAAACCCCACACCCGGCCCACCATAAGGTGAGCAACGGATGTGGGGTTCGCTATGTCTTAGCGTCAGACGCGGCAGACTTAGAGGCTAGCGTAGACTTCACGCAGCAGGCGTGCGGTCTCCGAAGGGGTCTTGCCGACCTTCACACCAGCCGCCTCGAGGGCTTCCTTCTTCGCCTGAGCGGTACCGGCCGAGCCAGAGACGATGGCGCCAGCGTGGCCCATGGTCTTACCTTCTGGAGCGGTGAAGCCAGCCACGTAACCAACAACTGGCTTGGTGACGTTGGCCTTGATGAACTCGGCTGCGCGCTCTTCAGCGTCACCACCGATTTCACCGATCATGACGATGGCCTTGGTCTCTGGGTCAGCTTCGAATGCTTCCAGGGCGTCGATGTGGGTGGTGCCGATAACTGGGTCACCGCCGATGCCGATGGCAGTGGAGAAGCCCAGGTCGCGCAGTTCGTACATCATCTGGTAGGTCAGGGTACCGGACTTGGAAACCAAGCCGATTGGGCCCTTGCCGGTGATGTTCGCCGGGGTAATACCCACCAGTGCCTCACCCGGGGTGATAATCCCTGGGCAGTTAGGGCCAATGATGCGGGTAATCTGCTTGCCATTGGCGTCAACCTTGGACTGAGCCAAGGCCCAGAACTCGGCCGAATCCTGTACCGGCATGCCTTCGGTGATGACAACGACCAGACCGATTTCGGCTTCGATGGCCTCCACCACAGCGTCCTTGGTGAACTTCGGTGGCACGAAGACGATCGATACGTCGGCACCGGTCTCTGCCTTTGCTTCGGCAACCGAACCGTAAACCTTGATTTCCTGGTCACCGTGAGTGACGGTGGTGCCAGCCTTGCGGGCGTTAACGCCACCGACAATGTTGGTGCCAGCCTTAAGCATCAGGGCGGTGTGCTTGGTACCTTCGCCACCGGTGATGCCCTGGACGATGACCTTGGAGTCCTTGTTCAGGTAAATGCTCATTTTTCGCTTATCCCTCTTACTTCGCTGCGTTGGCCAGCTCGGCGGCCTTGTCGGCGCCTTCGTCCATGGTGGCTGCCAGGGTTACCAGCGGGTGGTTGAAATCGGCCAGGATGGCGCGACCTTCTTCGACGCTGTTGCCGTCGAGACGGACTACCAGCGGCTTGTTGGCCGAATCGCCCAGAGTCTTCAGTGCACCAACGATACCGTTAGCAACGGCGTCACAAGCGGTGATACCGCCAAAGACGTTAACGAACACACTCTTGACCTGTGGGTCGTTCAGGATGACATCCAGACCAGCGGCCATCACCTCAGCGGAGGCGCCACCGCCAATGTCCAAGAAGTTTGCTGGCTTCACGTCGCCGTGGTTTTCACCGGCGTAAGCGACAACATCAAGGGTGGACATAACCAGACCTGCACCGTTACCGATGATGCCGACTTCGCCGTCCAGCTTCACGTAGTTCAGTCCAGCTGCTGCGGCCTTGGCTTCGAGTGGGTCGGCGGCGTCCTTGTCCTCCAGTGCCTCGTGCGCTGGGTGGCGTACCTCGGAAGCGTTATCGTCCAAGGAAACCTTGCCGTCCAAAGCGACGATGTCACCGGCACCGGTCTTCACCAGTGGGTTCACCTCGACCAGGGTGGCGTCTTCTTCCTTGAATACGGTCCACAGGGTCTGCAGGGTAGCGATGACCTGGTCGCGCACATCGGCGGCGAAGCCAGCAGCGTCAACGATCTCGGTGGCCTTGGCCTCATCGATGCCCACCAGTGGGTTCACGGCAATGCGGGCCAGCGCCTCTGGGCGTTCCTCTGCCAGCTGCTCGATTTCCATGCCACCTTCAACGGAGCACATGGCCAAGTAGTTGCGGTTAGCACGGTCCAGCAGCACCGAGAAGTAGAACTCTTCGGCAATGTCTGCGCCCTGGGCGATCATGACCTTGTTGACGGTATGGCCCTTGATGTCCATGCCCAGAATGTTGCTGGCGTGCTCGAATGCCTCGTCAGCATTCTTCGCTACCTTCACGCCACCGGCCTTACCACGGCCGCCAACCTTGACCTGTGCCTTAACTACAACGACGCCGCCGATCTTCTCTGCGGCTGCCTTGGCTTCTTCCGGGGTGTAGGCGACGATGCCGGCAAGCACGGGAACGCCGTGTGCCTCGAATAGATCGCGCGCCTGGTATTCATACAGGTCCACGGGTGTGTGTCCTTCGTTCGAAGTTCAAGCTGACTCGCGGCACGCTGCATCAACAACGTGCCCAATGGAGAGCGCAGAGCAACACGTCGGCGTGAATTCCGGCGCCTTGGCCCGTGCGCATCTCTCAGACTAGCGCGACTTTCCGCAACTTCACAGTTTTACGCTCTGTAGAGAACCATGAATGACGGTTTTTCGCGCCCAACGGCTATTTGGTGAGGTTCGACGCAGATTCTCAATCGAGAATTTCTAACGGGGCATAACGTAACAATAGTCGTTTCTCGGAGTCGGGGAAGGTTACCTTCGCCACCGTTTTGTCTCCGGAACCTTCCAACGCAATGACGGCTCCAACCCCAAAACTCGCGTGTTTTACCCGTTGGCCGACCTTTGGAACCACGATTTCCTTCTCCTGGTGGATCCGACGTTTGGACACGGGTGCAGCCGCACGCACCGGAGCACTAGCTCCAGTCCCGGCACCCCAGTGGCTGCCACTCTCATAGCGGCTAGTGGCGAAATTCACCGAGCCGGAGGAACCGCCCCAGCCCCCGCCAAAGGAGGAACCTTCGCGCTTCCATTCGATTAAGGATGCGGGAATTTCTTCAAGGAACTGGCTGGCAGGGTTGTATTGTGATTGCCCCCAGAGGCTGCGCTGCTCTGAACGGGTGAGGTACAGCCGTTCGCGGGCTCGGGTCAACCCGACATAGGCTAAGCGGCGCTCCTCGGCCAGCTCTTTCTCATCGGTCATAGAACGCTGGTGCGGGAAGATCCCATGTTCCATACCGGTGAGGAATACCACCGGAAATTCCAAACCCTTGGCGGTGTGCAAGGTCATTAACGTGACCATTCCTTCGCGCCGCGCCATATCCGCACCTTCTGCGTCATTGGGGGCGTCTGGGATTTGATCGGCGTCGGCAACCAGAGCGACCCGTTCCAGAAAGCCCTCCAAACCACCTTCAGGTTCCTCACTGACATAGTCGCGCACCACGGCCACTAATTCGGCCAGGTTCTCGACACGTGATTCGTCTTGAGGGTCGTTGGAGGAACGCAGCGTCTCTAGGTACCCTGTTTGTTCTAGAACAGCTTCCAGCGCCTCGGCTGGTCCAGAGCCGTCCGCGACGGTTTTCAGGTCGTTCATCAGCGCGCAGAAGGCGGCGACCATTTTGACTCCTCGGGTGCCCAGGCCTGGTGCTTCATCGGCACGTTCCAGGGCCTGCATGAAGGTTATTCGCTCGCGGTCGGCGAGCGCTGCGACGGCACCCTCTGCCCGGTCACCGATGCCGCGTTTAGGCTCGTTGAGGATTCGCCGGACGTTGATGTCGTCATCGGGGTTGACCAGCACGCGAAGGTAGGCCAAAGCATCTTTAATTTCTTTGCGGTCATAAAATCGGGTGCCGCCCACAACCCGGTATTTCAGATCCACGCGCATGAGTTGTTCTTCCAAGGCCCGCGATTGAGCATTGGTGCGGTAGAAGATCGCCACGTCTCCGGGGCGTACGTCTTCTTCATCGTTCAGGCGCAAGATCTCTTCGGCAATCCACCGCGCCTCGTCGGACTCCGACTCCCCCACATAGCCGGTGATCAGTTCGCCCGCACCGCTAGCGGTCCAAAGACGTTTGTCGTTGCGGTCGGGGTTGCGTTTGATGACCTCGTTGGCGGCCGACAAAATGTTTTGCGTGGAACGGTAGTTTTGCTCCAGCTTGATGGTGGCCGCGTCCGGGTAGTCCTTCTCGAACTCCACAATATTGCGAATATCGGCGCCACGGAATGCGTAAATCGACTGGTCGGAGTCACCGACCACGGTGAGTTCTCCTGGCGCAGTCAGCCCGTCAGGCCCCGTCAGTTCACGCACTAAGGAGTACTGAGCATGGTTGGTGTCTTGATACTCATCGATCAGCACATGCCGAAAGCGTCGGCGATAGTTATCTGCCACGGCGGGGAAAGCCCGGAACATGTACACCACTTGGGCAATCAGATCATCAAAGTCCAAGGCATTAGCGGATCTTAGACGTTGTGTGTACCCACGGTAAACCTCGGCCACGGCCCGCGCGAACGGGTCGTTTGAGTTCACGGTTGACGCGTAATCTTCGTCATCGATCAGTTCATTCTTCAACGAGGAAATCTTGTGAGCGATTCCCTTCGGCGTAAAACGTTTGGGGTCCAGATCCAGGGATTTGGCAATCATCGTGATCAGCCGCAGGCTATCGGCCGAGTCGTAAATGGAGAAACTGGACTTCAATCCAATGGTGGCCGCTTCACGGCGCAGAATGCGCACACAGGAGGAGTGGAAAGTAGAGATCCACATCTTATTAGCCGCTTGTTCACCGATTAGCTCCGCTGCGCGTTCACGCATCTCGGCGGCAGCCTTATTAGTGAAAGTAATCGCTAGGATCTCATGCGGACGGGCTCGGCCAGTTGCCAAGAGATAAGCAATCCGGTGGGTCAGCACCCGGGTCTTACCCGACCCAGCGCCCGCAATGATCAGCAGTGGCCCACCGTGGTACTGAACGGCTTCGGACTGCTGCGGATTCATACCGTTCAACAGCTCATCAGCGTTGGGCAGTACCTGAGCGGCCGGTTCCGGGGTGAAATCATTGAAAAGGAAGTCCATGGTCTATTCAGTCTACGTCGGACTTCCCACAGTTGCCGTGAGCTGCCCGGCATAATGGGTGTATGGCCAAGAAGAATAAAAAGACCAAAGAATACCGCAAGCCTGCACAGTTTCGGACCGACCCCGATCCGGTTGTGAATCCGACAGCTGTACGTTCCGAAGCCAAAGCTCAATCAAACGCCATGGTTTTGATCTCTGCGGGTCTGGCCACCTCGGTCCTATTGTTCTTTTACTACCATTTTTGGACCTTGGGGCAGTTAACAGAGTCTTCTGGCGGCTTAGCCATGCCTGATCAACGGATCTTCGGATTCACTGTTGAACAAATCACCGAGCTGCGTTCGGTGATGAGTCCCGAAGCCATCGACCAGCTAGCCTATGTACACCGCACGGTGGGAATGTTTTTCCCATTGCTCTTTGGTTTCTTCAGCTTGTTGACCCTCGGCCAGTGGATTTCCGACAGGGTTCGCCGCTGGGTGGCATGGTCGGCGCCGTTGCTCTTTGTGATTGTTGATTTATGGGGCAATCGTGTAATTGATTCGCTATTCCGCGGCGAACTGGACGCTGCGGCGGTCACCTTGGCCTCGACCTTGACCATTGGACGCTGGGTTCTGTTGATTGCCACCGCGATCATACTGTTGGTGTTGGGACTGCGACGTTTCAATCGGACACTGAAGCAGAAATTGCACGAAGCTCGCGAGGGAATGTAACGGCATCCCTAACCCCGTGGGCAGGTCGCTGAATTTACAGCCAACCAGACTGATGCGATAGTCTGTTTGGTGCGTAGCACGCTGTTTGCCTCTGTAGCTCAGTAGGATAGAGCGACCCTCTCCTAAAGGGTAGGCCGTCGGTTCGATTCCGGCCAGGGGCACCACAGAAAAACCGCATCGGATCTGCTGATCCGATGCGGTTTTTGGGTTCTTCGTGACGAAATTTAGGCCTAGGTTTTAGCGCAATAGCAAGGCGGTAGCCTTTGGCGACAGCGAGGCGTCCATCACCGCGCAGGCACCACCGATGGCTCCAACCTGCGAGCCCAGTTCCGAGGTACGCGTTTCAATCTCGTGGACGGTGCGCAGTGCGAACCGACGGGTGATAGCCGCAGTGATTGATTCTTCGCAGATTTCTTTAACTTGCTCCCACTGCGGACCACCGAAAACAATTTGGCCAATGTCCAAGGAATTTGCCAGCTGACCGGCCACCTCGCCGACCTTACTCATCGATTCCTGAAGTAGTGCAGCGGCGATCTCATTGCCTTCTTGCCCGAGGGAAATCAGATGATTAATTCCTTCCGAACGTTGTTCGGGCCCCATGTCATCGCTGTATGGCAGATCTAGGCCACGTTCTTTGGCCTGTTTAGCAATGAATTCATAGGATGTGCCCGCTGCCAGGCAGTCATCGGCACCGCATTCTTCGCAGAGTAATGATTTCTTCCCGGTCGAATAGTGCCCGATTTCGCCGGCATTATTACTCGACCCACGATGCACATCGGAGTCCAAGACGATTCCGGCACCGAATCCGTGTCCACAGTAGACGAAGATGAAGTCTTCACTCTTTTCTTCCTTCGCCTGCCATAACTCACCGATAGCCGAGGCAATGGTGTCCTTCTCAACGATGACCTGCAAACGCAGCATCTTCCGAAGGGGTGCGACGATATCTACATCCGCCCAACCGTCAAGCAATGGCGGGTTTAGAATCATCCCTTCTTCGATATTCACCGGTCCCGGCACTGCGATACCGACACCAACGATGTGTTTCTTGGGAATGCGCACTTCGGCGATCAATTCCTTGACCGTGTTACCCATCAGTTCGATGGTTTCACTGGCAACCTCTAGGTTCGGAACATCGATGCGGCGTTCCCGGATAACATCACCGCGCAGGTTCATCACGACAAATGTCAAAACGCTGGGGTCCAAGTGAATTCCGATGGATACCAGCCGGTTGCCTTCAAGCTCCAAGACGGTTCGAGGCTTCCCAGGGCCTGAAACAACCGTCCGGTCTTCGCGCACGATGCCATCATCCAGCAACCTGCGTACAACATTGGAAATAGTTTGTGGTGACAGGCCGGTTAAGCTGGCCAGTTCCACTCGACTAATGCCCTCCGGGGCTCGCCGTATTGATTCAAGAATGACCGCTTGGTTAAAGTCTCCCAAGCGACCTAGGTTTGTGCCCCGCCGCATTTCTGCTCCATTGATCTATAAACTTGATGGATCGAACCTTCTGTAGCCACCAAATTATTGAAACCGACTATTCACCGCCCAAAGTGCGAGTTCGGAAGTGACTTGTCGCTCCAATTAGGTAGTTGAAGATCGCTAAATGCACGTTACCACTCCGAGCTATTTTTTCACACGCGATATCCTCGTTTCATGAGGAAGATTTTAACCGTGGCGGCAGCGTGTCTGACCAACGAAGAGAATGAAATCTTGTTGGTTAGAAAACGAGGAACCGAATACTTTATGCAGCCCGGCGGAAAACTTGAGCCTGGCGAAAGCCCGCATGAAGCTATCCAACGTGAGATTGAGGAAGAATTGGGCATCTCTTACACTTTGGAGGAGCTCGAGCCGGCAGGTCGCTGGGAAGGACTTGCAGCCAATGAACCGGATACGGGTTTGCGGGCTTACCTGTTTAACGGAAAGCTCGACACCGCTCCGCAACCTCAGGCCGAGCTAGCGGAGCTAGTCTGGCTCGACCCACACGACGCCTTACAGCGCAACGACATCGCCCCGCTCTTACGTGAGCATGTTTTACCCGAAGCGATCGCCCGAATCTCAGTCCGTGACTAGCCGGCGAGTCAGGCCTCAAAAGAGTCTAAGTACAACCCTTGGATCAGTAGCGCTGCGGATAGCGACTTTGCTACGTCCCACGGAACCTTGCGCTGATTCGAGCAGCCGCTAGCCCGCATAAAGGTACTGACCCCAGTCAGCTTCCATATGTTCCAAACCGGTTAGGAAGAGAGCGTTGCTCCGTGGACACCGCGGGGTCACTCGTAGGCGCCAGCCCAGCTGCGCCAAGGTCTTGTCAGCTTTGCGACTGTTGCACGGGAAACAAGCCGCTACGAGGTTCTCCCAGCTGTTCTCACCGCCTTTACAGCGTGGAATAACATGATCGATGGTTGTGGCCGGTTTATCGCAGTAGGCGCACTTGTAGGAGTCTCTCCGAAGCACACCGCGGCGCGTTACGTGGTTCATCATGCGTTGTGGGCGCCGGACGTAACGATTGAGCACGATAACGGTCGGACGCGGCAGGCTATTCTGAGCGCTTCGCACAGGCTTCTTATCGTCTGCGGAAATGATCGTCGCCTTTTCTGCGAGCACCAGCAATAGCGCTCGGCGAAACGAAACCACCGATAGCGGCTCGTAACCTGCGTTCAGCACCAAGGTACGCATTCTCGTACTTTCCCCCGGGGCCGCTCGCGCAGTAAGTACTTGATACCCCACGAGCTGCCGTTGGACAGTCCATCTGTTCGCAAGCCTATGCGATCGAAAGTAGATTGTGGAGAGCTCGTTCAGAGTTTGCCGAACTCTTCACTAACTGTGCGTCCACCGTTTACCGCTTAAACAGCTGATGGCCGGCAACCTGTCAAACAGGTTGCCGGCCATCAGCGATAAGTCAGATCTAGCGAGCCAGAGTGTAGTACCCGTAGAGCGGGTTCTGGGTTACCGGGTGAATGTTGGTGCCGGTACGTGGGTTCTGAGCACCGATCATGGTGCCGCCGCCCAAGTAGATTCCAACGTGGCTACCGCCGCGCTGGAAGACCAAGTCGCCTGGCTGTGGGTTGCTGGTGCGGACAAACTGTCCGGAGCCGAGGATCGCCGAGGTACCGCGAGCAATGCTGATGCCGTGCTGCTTGTAAACGTACTGTACGAAACCGGAGCAGTCCCAACCCGATGGGGAGTTTCCGCCCCAGACGTAAGGAGTTCCCTGGTACTTGGTTGCAGTCGCGGCGATACCGGACAGCCCCTTAACCTGGACCTTCTTCTTGGTGGTCTTCGGTGCAGTGTTGCTCTGGTTGCGGTTATCGCGAGTCATTGGCGCATTGTCGTTGCGGGACTCACGTGTCATCGGTGCATTGCTGCCACCGACGGGAGTCACATCGTTAGACACTGCGATCACTACTGGCTCTGGCTTTGGCTCAGCAGTGAAGCCGGCACGCTCAATTTCGAACTTGTCGTCCTTCTTGGCGGCAACAGAAACTGCCTTGACGGCAACGCGCTCTGGGTTGATGACATCAACCGGTGCCGCAGAGACGTCACGCGGCGCGGTGGCCTGACCTGGAACGCCCAAGGTAACGATCAAACCTGACGCTGCGGCTACAACTGCTGCCTGACGGCCAACAGAGCCAGCGTTCGAGGATACTGCCTGCGAAATAGCTTCTAGCGGATTAGTGCGAGCTACTTCGGCGCGGCGGCGCCCACGCATTTGACGCTTAGTCACAATTATTGCCTCTCCTTGATACCTGCGAGGTGAGCTGTCGGGTTCGAAGTGGAGTTACCTCGGTGGATTCGAAGTTGCCTTCTCTTCACACTTCACCCCAAGGGTTTTTGACCTAAGCCAAACACCCGATATTTGGTTCCCCCGCCACTGTCATACGAGTTGTGTATATCTAGTCATTGCATGCTGACAGTGTTCGGTTTACATGCAATTGCGCTCCCGGTTTTCCCTGAAGCACGATGATGAGCCTACATGAACTTTTTTCAATTGTCACATTTTGATCACGAAAGGGTGACAAACTTCGTTATAGCCATCCAGCAGGGTTCTGGAATTGACCATTGGTAATCACTTCGAAGTGCACGTGGCAGCCGGTTGAGTTGCCAGTTGTGCCGCTCAGAGCGATAACTTCACCACGTTCGACTTTCTGTCCAACCTTGGCGATCAAGCTTGAATTGTGGCTGTAGCCCGTTTCCAGACCGTTACCATGCGAGATGGTCACGCGCTTGCCTGAGTGTCCAGCCCAGTTAGAAACGGTCACGGTACCCGATGCGGCAGCCATCACCGGAGTGCCGCAGGCGACTCCGTAGTCAATACCACTGTGGTTCATATAACCGGGGCCGGTCGGGTTTTTTCGGTGCCCGAAAGGCGAAGTGATGCGGTTAGACTCCAGCGGTCGATCAAGCAGCCCGGGAGTAGCGATACGCGAGACATCACCACCTGAAGCAGTGAGCACCTCACTAAAACGCTCTTCCTTAACAACTTGTTCGGAGCGATCCGAAGTCATCGCGGCGCGCTGCACCTGAAGTTCACCGCTTCCAGGAGCTTTGACATCAACCACGGCGCTGGTAGCCGTGCGCTGGGCATCGCTAGCCAAGGAATCCGTTGCGTCACTAGAGAACTGCGGGGAGATTGCCGCTAGCGTCAGGCCTGAAACCGCGGCAACAGCCGCAACCTTATGAGTGAAACCGAGCTTGCTCTTAGGCTGTTGCGGGGCGTGAATCGCCTCAAAGAGTGCGTCATCTGCGGGCTCAGCGGCAGGTGCGCTGACACGGTGCGGAGCAAGAGGGATGACATTATCGGCAAATTCAGCCGCTAGGTCGGCCTGCATCGGAGCGACGCCGTAACGGCGAACTCCTTCGTAACGACGGCCGGCATGGTTGCGTTCCGTTACCGGAGTTGCCTCTGCCACTGCTGCCGATCGACGGGCACGACGCCCTGCTGGCCGGTCACTGATATCGCGCAAGATCTCGAATGTTGGGTCAACCTCAACATTCTCGGCTCTGCGCCGACCGGTTGGCTTGATATCTGCCAAAACTTTCCCTCTCACGTCATACACCTGCGAAGTTAGCTGTCGGGTTCGGATCCTGAGAATCATCCGGACACGCCTCTAAGGAGACATGACTTCACCCCAAGACGCCTGATCGCGTCAAAGTTCGGGTCCCCCGCTATTGCCCTTGAAATTGCTTAGGCAGCCCTGTTGTAGGCAATACTCGGTGGTTAAACAGCAACTGCCGGCGGCATCCTACAGATGCCACCAGCAGTTCACACTACAGGTCAAACGCTAAAGTTACAATTTCGTTATCTTTTGCCAGCACGCACAAAAATGTGGCTGCTAACTTCCACCGGAAGCTCAAGTGCGCCTTCGATTCCAGCCACTCGAACGACCAAATAATCGTCGGCTCGCTCTAGCGTTACCACTGCTCCGGGCTTGATTCCGCCTTCATTCAACTGACCCAGAAGGATGGGGTCAGTTTGAATCGGCTCGGCCAATCGTTCGATGGCTACCGGGCCAGCATTGCCCGCTTCTAACGCATCATCGAGGTTCTCTACCTCATATGAGATTTCCGCCACGTTTGGGCCGCCGAGAACCTCGAGTCCTGGGATCGGATTACCGTATGGAGACGCCGTAGGCTTCCCCAGCAATTCATAAAGACGCTGCTCAACACGCTCACTCATGACGTGTTCCCAGCGGCAAGCTTCTTCGTGCACGTATTCCCAGTCCAGTCCGATCATGTCGGAAAGCAACCGTTCGGCCAAGCGATGCTTACGCATCACGCTTGTTGCCAGTTCGTGACCTTTTTCGGTCAAGGCTAGATGACGATCAGTCGAGACGACAACCAGCCCATCACGCTCCATACGTGCCACGGTCTGAGAGACGGTCGGACCGGAATGTCCCAAACGCTCGGCAATGCGAGCGCGTAACGCAACAATTTCTTCTTCTTGCAGCTCAAGAATGGTACGCAGGTACATCTCAGTTGTATCGATAAGGTCAGACACGGCAGCCACTCCTGAAAGTAACAAAATACTAATCGCTAATAGGTTAAGAGACGTCAATACCCACTCTACTGTCTACGTCTCTAACTAGCGCACAACATCTTCGAAAGTGCTCGAATACTCATGACACGATTTTCAGACTTCGCCGGTGGGTTTGCGAAGATACTAAGTGAACGTCTTCGGAACGCCTTTTTATTCCTGACCGGACCCGACTGGCCCAGACCGAATGCGCTTTGAATTCTAACGCTACAAGAGGAGCGCGATGAGCACCGGCATCACCATTCCACAATCCCTTCTGCCCGTAGATGGCCGCTTTGGCGCTGGCCCCTCGAAGGTTCGCCCCGAGCAGGTTCAGGCACTGTTAGAGGCAGGGCCTAAACTGCTGGGTACTTCCCACCGTCAGGCTCCGGTCAAAAACCTGGTCGCCTCGGTTCAGGAGGGGCTAAAGACGCTATTCAACGCCCCCGAGGGATACGAAGTACTTTTGGGTGTAGGCGGTTCCACTGCGTTCTGGGATGCGGCAGCTTTCGGCTTGGTACGCAATAAGGCGCAGCACCTGTCCTTTGGTGAGTTCAGCTCGAAGTTCGCCAAGGCTACCGATAACGCGCCCTTCCTCGCCGCCTCGTCCATTATCACCGCCGAACCTGGCTCCCTGCCAGAGCCAATCGCTGAAGCCGATGTTGATGTCTACGCCTGGGCGCAGAACGAAACCTCCACCGGTGTTGCCGCGCCGGTCAAGCGTGTGGCTGGGGCCAACCCCGACGCTCTGGTAGTTATCGATGCCACCAGCGCTGCCGGTGGTTTGGATGTGGATCTGAACGAAGTTGATGTCTACTACTTCGCGCCGCAGAAGAACTTCGCTGCCGACGGTGGCCTCTGGATCGCTATGGTCTCGCCTGCCGCGATCGCTCGCATCGAAGAGATCGCTGCCAGCGATCGTTGGATCCCAGATTTCCTGAATTTGAAGACTGCACTGGATAACTCGCTGAAGAATCAGACGTATAACACCCCTGCGCTGGGCACCTTGGTGATGTTCAACGAACAGATCCAGTGGCTCAACGCCAACGGGGGGCTCACGTGGGCTGCAGCGCGCACCGCAGAAAGCGCGGGCAAGATCTACGCTTGGGCCGAGGCTAAGGAGATTACCACCCCATATGTGGTGAACCCGGAGCACCGCTCGAACGTTATTGCCACCATCGACTTCGATGAGAAGATCGATGCCGCGGCAATTGCTAAAACATTGCGCGCCAACGGTGTGGTGGATGTCGAGCCATACCGCAAGCTGGGTCGCAACCAGCTACGTATCGCCACTTTCGTGGCTATCGAGCCAAGTGATATTCAAGCTCTGCTGAACTGCATCGATTACGTCATCGAGCAACTCTAGAATCGAGAAACAGAACGGGGAAGCGATTTTACGCTTCCCCGCTCTGTTATTTAAGCATCAGTTTGTTCAGTCTGAGTGGCGGTCAGTCACTGGTCTTCCGCGAGCGATTGCGCGCTGCGGCCCGACGACGCGCCGCAGTCCGCTGTGCGGTGCGGCGACGGCGCACGGGACGACGTGCAGGCTGTGCGGCTCCAGTAGTCGCGTCGGTGTCCTCGACGCTCACCTCAGCCAACTCCACGTTATCTACCGAAACCGACTCATTAGCGCTGGTAGTCTGCGCTTCAAGCTGAACGTGCTCGGAATTTTCTTCCGCAGCCGGGGTTTCACCCGACTCAGCGATCTCAGCTTCCTGCTGCGCGGCGTCGATTTCTTCCTGCGCTAAGCGGTCAGCCCACGGCACCCACGCTGGAGCTAGTAGGGCTTGCTCGTCGGGGATGATTCCCAGTTCGCACACAGTGGCGTCTTTAGCCTTGGCGCGCGGAATACGCGCCAAGGTGACAAACCAAGTCCAACCGCGGTAGCCCTCGCGCAGGGAGACAAATCGATGGGTGACAAGTCGCTCGCCTTCAACCGCAGCACCACAGTGCTCGCCGATCTCCGCGTCGTCGGCGATTTCACGTAGTGCAAGCCGTGCGGTCTCTACGGCCCCGGCGAGCACGGTGTCGAGCTTTGGTTTACGAGCCATGTCTTATGCGTCCAGATCGTCGGCTACCGCGCGAAGCACGGTAGCAACCTTCTTGCCATATGCCTGTTCAGGATAGCGCCCCTTGTGCAGCGAGTTCGAAACCTGATCCAGTAACTTAATCAGATCCTCAATTAACACCGCCTGGGCCTCGGGCTTCTTACGCTTCGCGCGAGCCACTGAGGGGGCCTCGTCGACCACTCGCAAGCTCAGCGCCTGCGGACCCCGGCGCCCCTCGGCAATTCCGAACTCCAACCGGGTTCCCGGACGAAGGTCAAAGACCCCTTCCGGCAACGCCGAGGCGTTAACGTAGATTTCCTTGCCGTCATCTGCGGTGATGAAGCCGAATCCCTTGGACTTCTCGTACCACTTAACCTTGCCACTAGGCACGATCATTTACCTCGTTCTTTGTACCTTGCTTATACGCCACCAACCAAGGTTGAGGCCTTCGCGTCCTGCCAACTCACGCCGCGGAGCATCTAACTGGGAAAGACCATAGTTCTACCAGGTGCTCAATCAACGGTCGTGCTTCAAGTCGAATTATCTAGATTATGTCATTGAGTGGGGCTGCACTTCATCTTTTGGCTTCCCATGCCACTTCCGGTCGCACGCTGTATCGTTAGACATTGTGAGTACCACTTCCGCAGCCATGTCTTGGTTATCCCGTTTTGTCATCCTGTTGGCACTGGTTTCCAGCGCCGCATTGGTCGCCGTGTTGGTCATGTATTTCCAAGAAATCCACATTCCCACGCTGGTGATGGCCTTCGGTCTCTACGGCCTGCCCGTGGCCTTTATTCTCGGTGGATTAATCGTGGTGAATAACATCAGACAGCGTAATCGCGACTAAGTAGCAAGATTTCCTAACAGACGACGCCCAGCCAACTCCCAGAAACTCTGGGCAAACTGGATCTTATGAGCGCTAAGACCCCTGAAGCTAAGTTGCTGGTCGTCGACGACGAACCGAATATCCGTGAACTACTATCGACCTCCCTGCGTTTTGCCGGGTTTGAGGTCGTAGCTGCCGCCAATGGCCGCGAAGCCTTGGCCGCCGTCGAAGCCGGTGAACCAGACTTAGCCGTGCTGGATGTCATGCTGCCCGATATGGATGGCTTCACCATCACCCGAAAGCTGCGGGCTTCCGGGCGGCACTTCCCGGTCCTGTTCCTCACCGCCCGGGATGACACCAGCGACAAGGTGGCTGGACTGACCGTTGGTGGCGATGACTACGTAACCAAGCCTTTCAGCCTCGATGAAGTGGTAGCCCGCATCCGTGCCGTGCTGCGCCGCACCCACGCCGGCGAGGAAGAGAACGCCACCATAGTGGTGGCCGATCTGGAGCTGGATGACGACGCGCATGAGGTGCGTCGCGCGGGAGAAATTATCGATCTCTCCCCCACCGAGTTCAAGCTACTTCGCTACCTCATGATGAACCCGAACCGGGTCCTGTCCAAGTCGCAAATCTTGGACCACGTCTGGGAATACGATTTCAATGGGGATGCCTCGATCGTTGAATCCTATATTTCGTATTTGCGACGCAAGATCGACCGTCCGGAATGGTCCGCGTTGATCCAGACCAAGCGCGGTGTCGGTTACCTCATGCGCACCCCCGAACGTCGCTAGTGCACACCCGTTGAACTAGAACGGTAGAGTCGAGATATGCAGGCTCTGATGCACGTGTGGCGGCGTACCTCCCTCCGTACCAAATTGGTCATGCTCATGTGCGGCCTGATGATGCTGGGTGTGGTGGCCACCGCGGTTGGTTCCGCGCAATCCTTGCGGATCTCGCTAACCAAACAGATCGATGAACAGCTACGCGTGGCTGCTCCGACACTGTCTTATGGACTGACCGAAGCCTACCGGTACTCTTTGGACCAGGAACCCGGCGGTGAAGAGGGGTTGGATAGTACCCTCTTGGGGATAAATCACGTCTACGCTGACATTCGCGATATGGACGGCAAAATTGTGTACATCATGCCGCGCGGACGAGCGACACCCGCTGGCGCGGATTACCCCTTACTCTCGCCGGTAGAAATCGATGAGCTGGCACGCAACGCGTGGAACCCGGTGATGGTTCCTGGCCAATACCCCACCAGTCCGGGGTGGCGGGCCATGGTGGTGCCGATGCCAAAGTCGGAGACCAACCTCTTCATCGCCTTACCTTTGGATACCGTCCAGCACACTGTTTCGCAGTCGAGCCTGCTGGTCCTCTCCACCGGGATGTTAGCGACCATACTCATGTCGGTCATCGCTTATGGTGTGACCACCCGATCCTTCCTACCGCTGGTTCGGGTGGAGCGCACCGCAGCGAAAATCGCCGATGGCGACCTGACCCAACGAGTGGCCGATTACCCGCCAGAAACCGAAGTTGGTCGTTTGTCGCGCTCACTGAATGCCATGTTGGCGCAAATTGAAGCGGCTTTTAAGGATCGAGAACGGTCCGAACGCAAAATGCGTCGTTTCATTCAAGATGCTTCGCACGAGCTACGCACTCCACTGGTGACGATTCAGGGCTATTCGGAGTTCTACCGTTTTGGCGGGCTAGCCGAACCTGAAGCTTTAGACTCGGCCATGGGCCGGATCGAAGCCGAGTCCAAGCGGATGTCGCGACTGGTTGAAGACTTGTTGATGCTGGCCCGTTTGGATGAGCAACGCCCCTTGGAAATGGCGCCGGTTGATCTCTTGGTTTTGGGACAGGACGCAGTGGAGGATACTCGGGTCCGGGCTCCGCAGCGCACAGTTAGGCTTGTCGGGCTTCACTCTGCCGTCCCTTCTCCAGCCAGCACCCGCGGTGACGATGCCCGTATTCGTCAGGTCATCGCCAACCTGCTGACTAATGCCTTGCGATATACCCCGGATGACTCTCCCTTGGAGATCGCGGTGGGGGTGCGTTCCTTAGTGGATGACAAAATTGATGCGGTCATTGAGATCCGAGATCACGGACCGGGGATTCCCGAAGAGGATGCGCGGCGAATCTTTGAACGCTTCTATCGGGCCGACAGCTCTCGGCAACGTGAAACCGGTGGCTCTGGCCTCGGCTTGGCGATCGTAGCTGCCATCGTGGCACAACACGACGGCGACGTTCAGTTACGCGATACCCCTGGCGGCGGCGCGACCCTCGCCGTGCACTTACCCTACATTCCCTTACAGGAAGAACCCGAGGACGACTAAGGCCTGTCCACAGGCCGCAGACGTTCACGCTTCGGGCGTTGTCCCCGGCTCTAAGCTAAGACCTCCACTAGTAACGGGTGAAAGGTCCGAAAGATCATGAGTACGTTTTCCACCGATACCGGGGACATGCAAGTCAAGGCACAAGCAGTCATGGGAACCATCGATCGGCTACGCGGCGAGGTGACTGCGATGGCCACCAATCTCAGCCAACTCGAAGGTACGTGGCAGGGCACGGCAGCCTCCTCATTCCACGCGATCATGGCCGAATGGCGCTCAACGCATGTGCGCATCGAAGAATCCTTGTCTTCTATCGCCACAGCCCTACAACACGCTTCCGCACAGTACGAAGAAGTTGAAAACGTGAACGCTTCGATGTTCCGTTTCTAACCGGTTGCGCGGGTCGTTTAGGTACGCTGGAAAAATGAGCATCTTGATCGACCCGCCGCTCTGGCCAGCGCACAACACGTTTTTCTCACATTTGGTCTCGGATACTTCCTTAGACGAGTTGCATGCCTTTGCCCGTGAGCAACAGGTGCCCCAGAGGGCTTTCGATCGCGATCATTACGATGTACCGCAGGCCCGCTACCAACAACTGCTGCGGGCCGGCGCCCAAGAGGTATCGGCCGGGGAACTCGTCCGACGGCTAATTTCCTCCGGCATCCGAATTCCCAGCCGTTTCCGCCCCGAGAAACTCGACGGCGTGCTTCTACGCCGCTTTGCCCGCACCCTGCCGGCCCCGGAGCTCGGACGGCAGCTACTCGCGGCGTGGAGTGAAAGTCACCGCAAGTATCATGATCGAGTACATCTGCTCTCCGTGCTGGAAGCATTGGATCTACTCACCGAGCCCGACTTTGACCCCGATGAACGCCGCATTCTGGAATTAACCGCTTGGTTCCACGATGCCGTTTATCGAGGCACCGAAGAAGATGAGGCGGATTCGGCACGGATGGCTCAGCATCTGCTCTCCAGACACACCAATGCTGCGGTACGCGATGAAGTACACCGGCTCGTACTGCTATCTAAGCATCATGATCCGAAACCGCACGACCATTTAGGCAAGATTTTCTCCGATGCCGATTTAGAAGTTTTAGCCCGGCCAGCAGCCGCCTACCAACGCTACACGCTGGCCATTGCCGAAGAGTACGCCCATGTCCCGCGTGCTGACTTCGCTCGCGGACGTAGTCGAATTCTTTGTGCGTTACTGGCCAAAGATCGAATCTACGCCACCCTCACTGGCCAAGACCGTTGGGAGGTCACGGCACGAGCTAATGTGCGTGCGGAGTTAGACCGATTGGCGGCTTGGCACTAAATAGTGTTAAAGACGCAGCGGGCCTGCGCTACCCCTTGAAAGGATAGTGCAGGCCCGCCGAAGCGTCGGAGTAACGCGGGAGGCTAGAAGCCGCCCATACCACCCATGCCGCCCATGTCATCGCCACCGGCTGGAGCAGCGCCAGCTGGAGCTGGCTTATCTGCGACAACAGCCTCAGTGGTCAGGAACAGACCAGCGATCGATGCAGCGTTCTGCAGTGCCGAACGGGTCACCTTCACTGGGTCGTTGACACCAGCTTCCAGCAGGTCGACGTACTCGCCGGTGGCAGCGTTCAGGCCGTGGCCAGCGGCCAGACCCTTGACCTTGTCGGCAACAACGCCTGGCTCCAGACCAGCGTTCAGGGCGATCTGCTTCAGTGGGGCTTCGATACCCACGCGAACGATGTTCGCACCGGTTGCCTCGTCGCCGTCCAGCTCCAGCTTGGCGAATGCAGCTGCGCCAGCCTGAATCAGAGCCACGCCACCACCGGCGACGATGCCCTCTTCAACGGCTGCCTTAGCGTTACGTACGGCATCTTCGATGCGGTGCTTGCGCTCCTTGAGCTCCACCTCGGTTGCGGCACCGGCCTTCAGCACAGCGACACCACCGGAAAGCTTTGCGTGACGCTCCTGCAGCTTCTCGCGGTCGTAGTCCGAGTCGGTGTTCTTGATCTCGGCAGCGATCTGGTTCTTGCGACCTTCAATGGCGTCGGCTTCGCCGCCGCCTTCAACGATGGTGGTCTCGTCCTTGGTGATAACGACCTTGCGGGCGGTACCCAGAACTTCCAGACCAACGTTGTCCAACGACAGGCCGACTTCCTCGGAAACAACCTGGCCACCGGTGAGGATGGCGATATCGGCCAGCATGGCCTTGCGGCGGTCACCGAAGCCAGGAGCCTTGACAGCCACCGACTTGAACAGACCACGGATCTTGTTCAGGATCAGGGTAGCCAGAGCTTCGCCCTCGACATCTTCGGCGATGATCAGCAGTGGCTTGTTGGACTGCATGACCTTCTCCAGCAGACCAACCATGTCCTTGACGTTGGAGATCTTGGAGTTAACGACCAGGATGTACGGATCTTCCAGGACAGTTTCCTGGCGCTCTGCGTCGGTCACGAAGTAAGCGGAGATGTAGCCCTTGTCGAAGCGCATACCCTCTGCCAACTCCAGCTCCAGGCCAAAGGTGTTGGACTCTTCAACGGTGATAACACCCTGCTCGCCAACCTTGTCCAGAGCTTCGGCAATCAGGCCACCGATTTCGTTGTCCCCAGCGGAGATCGAAGCGGTAGCAGCAATCTGCTCCTTGGATTCAACCTTCTTGGCAGCTGCGAACAGCTCGGTGGTGACGGCCTCGACGGCCTTGTCGATCCCACGGCGCAGGGCAATCGGGTCAGCGCCGGCTGCGACGTTGCGCAGACCTTCCTTGACCAGAGCCTGAGCTAGAACGGTTGCGGTGGTGGTACCGTCGCCAGCGACATCGTCGGTCTTCTTGGCAACTTCCTTGACCAGCTCTGCGCCGATCTTCTCGTACGGATCCTCGAGCTCAATTTCCTTAGCGATCGAGACACCGTCGTTGGTGATCGTGGGCGCGCCCCACTTCTTCTCCAGGACAACGTTGCGACCGCGTGGGCCCAGGGTAACCTTTACGGCGTCTGCCAGGGTGTTCAGGCCGCGCTCGAGTCCGCGGCGTGCTTCCTCGTCAAATGCAATCATCTTGGCCATAGTGGCTAATGGTCCTTTCGGGACTATCATGCGAAAATGCAACCGCCAGACAGCGCCCGCGACGGACGAGTGTTCTCGTAGCGGCATCGGGCCACCACGTGTACTAGCTCTCGCTATCTGAGGTGTTTCTTACTCCGAAACGCGGTTTTCCACTAAAGCAGAACGCTGAATACTTAACCGTTCCAACCAACCCGCTTTAGCAGTCAACGCATTAGAGTGCTAATACAAATATTGGCACTCTCACACCTCGAGTGCAAGCTGGTTGGCTGTGAGCGAAGAAGTTTTTCGAAAGATTCCTACTGATTACCCAGAACGGATTCTGTAAACTCCAGCGGGTCATCCGCACCGAGCACTACGGTAAGCCGATTAGGAATATTGGTAGTCTGATAGACCTCGTCAATATTTAGGACCTCGGCGACCTTTTCAGCGGTTGTCCGGTAGCTTTCCACGGTGTAGTACACCGCAGATTCTTCCTCGAACCGGACCCAGTCATCGCTGTAGCTCTCTTCAAAACCTGCTTCGAGCAATGCCTGCTGCGCAAATCCGGCGATACCAGCGATTTCAGCTCCGTTATATACCCCAACTAGTTGCTCAAAGAGCACTTCGGAGTCATCGATCGTGCTCGACGGGGTTGGTGATGCGGAGGGGCTGGGGCTGGATTGGGCGTCATCAGCATTTTGGCTTACCGAGGGCGATTCGCTCGGGCTAGATCCCAACAACTGCATTTGCCCGTTGGGACCGAAGAAGAAGTAGGACACGGCACCAACCAACAGCACCAGCACGGCAGCCATGGCAACCCAACGGAACTTTCCACCCTTACCGTCAGAGGCAGCAGCCTGCGCCCAACCGTTTGCGTGGTGTGAGCCGACGCGGGTATTAAACTCCGGAACGCGATCGAATTCGTCACGTGGGTAGTTGGTCATTCTCGTCCTTGTTCGATGTCTTACCGGTCGTCGGTAACGAACCGCTTAGGAAACGGTACTGTTGTTACCGGTGCGGACACGACGCTTAGTAGTACGTAGTCTACGCAAACGTTTGACCAGCATGGGATCGTAGGCCAGCGCTGCATCGGTTTCAATCAACTGATTGAGCAATTGGTAATAGTTTGCCGGTGAAACGGAAAACTGTTTGGTAATTGCTTGCTCCTTGGCCCCGGCGTACTTCCACCACAGCCGCTCCATGGCTAGGATCTGTTGCGAACGCTCATCCAACTCACTGTCTGGATTCATTACAAAATCCGCCAGAATTCCCGAGTCTGCCATGCTCGTTCACCTCATTCCCACTCTTGGACCGACGGCGCTACCTCACGCACCGAAAGATCTTCAGCGCAAGTACACCAAAGACAATTCTAACCATCTTCGTCACTCAAATCGCGTTGGCCGATCGCTTCCCAACGTGAGAACGGGAACAATGGGAGCTATGAGCAGCGACCAACCCGCCCTATTCGAAACCAATCCCGAACCTGCCCTGCCAACTTATACACCCGAGGATTTCCCGTTCTTTCACGGCCCACAGGCCTTAGCCCGCAACGGTTTGATCGATGAAAGTTGGGTTCCCACGCTCCTGCCTTTCAGCGCACAGCTGCGTGGGATAGCCCAAGAATTGGCCGCACGTTCACAGGCCGGCGAGCGCCTCCTGCCGGATCCAGCCCTGATGCTGCGTGCGTTAGAACTACCGGCAGAACAAGTTAAGGTGCTCATCGTGGGTCAGGATCCGTACCCTACCCCGGGGCATGCGATCGGGCTTAGCTTCGCGACTGAAGCACAGGTGCGCCCTTTACCACGGAGTTTAAGCAACATCTACCGCGAACTCCACGACGATTTAGGTATTCCCCCGGCAGCTCACGGCGATCTGAGCGCGTGGCAAGATCAAGGCGTGATGCTACTGAATCAGGTGTTTTCGGTTGGGGCTGGAGCAGCTGGGTCGCATCAGAAAATCGGCTGGACGCACATATCTGCTGCTGTTATCGACCGACTGAACCGGTGTAGTCCTGCGGTGATCGCGCTGCTCTGGGGCAACCAGGCACAAAAGTTGGCTCCGCAACTGGATCAGTCGATCATTCTGCGCAGCGCTCACCCCTCACCCTTATCTGCGTCTCGGGGTTTCTTTGGGTCGAAACCCTTCAGCGCGATCAACCGGGAATTACGCGCGCTGGGACGTGAGGAAATTTCCTGGCAACTGCCGTGACGCTCAGTTAGCGGCGTCGAATCCGCTTTCGTTCACGCCGTGCGCCAGCAATCAGGGGTCGGCACAAGGTATCGCCGAATACCACGCCACCAGCGATAGAGAACATAATCGCGAACGCGTTAAACATCTCCACCAAGGCCATGGCCATGGTCTCCGTTTCCAACACGATCCCGTACATGGAGCGGAAAACCATTAGACCGGGAAGCATAAAGTAGACCGCCGGGGAGGCAATCACGAGTTGCGGCGCGCGAAACTTCTCCGCGGTGAAACGTGCCGCGAAACCGATCACCGTTGCCACCACCGCCGGGGTGGCCCGCTCCCCCAGCCCTAACATCTGACAACCGAGCATCACCAGATAGCCGATGACGGCGATACCGACCGTGGGCAGCACCAATCTCTTGGCAGTCTGCTCCGATACCGCACCGGCGGCAATGGCCACGGCAACAAGAATCAGCATGAACCACTGTGGGTAACTGACTTGCTGAATTTCTTGGACGGTGACTTGCGCACTGCCGAGCAAGACACTTGCCACGAGCGCGACTGAGATACCCGACAAGATGGCCACATAGACTAGGCCGGCCGAGAATATTCGGCCCACCGCGGTGACGGGGAAGCCGTTGATCGCATCCTGTAGCGCCGAGACGAAACGCACCGAAGGTAAGAGCAGCAAAATACCGCCAGCAACGACGAGCGCCGGATCGATGGGCACCTGGGCGGCGAACCCAATGAGGGCAACGGCCGTGACCACACAGGTCGATGCGGCAACCGTGAAGAACTCTGGAACGCTCCAGCGTCCCCCGAACTTCATGACCTGCGAAACCAGCCAGGAGGATCCGAAAGCGATCAATGCTCCCAACGCTGAGCCGCCGATAAACAGCACGAAGGCCGCCGCGAAGATTCCTCGCGCGGTGGCGACAAACCAGCGTGGGAACGGGCGTGGCTTACGCATAATGGCTTGCAGTCGCGCAGAAGCTTGGGTGGCGCTGACCCCACCGGAAATAATGTCGGATACTAGCTGGTGCACCAGGGCTAAACCAGCAAAGTTGGCGGTCGACGAGCGCACAACCCGCAGTACCGAGTGCCCTTCTCCCTCGCGGGGAATGTAGTTCAGGTGAATTGACTGGTTAGTGACATCCACATCAACATTTTTCAGTCCTAGCGCGGCCGTCACCGCAATGACGCTGGTTTCAGCTTCCAATGCTCCGGCTCCATAGCGAAACAGGGTTTCGGCTAGGTCCAGCGCAAATTCGAGTACTGGTCGAGCCAGCTGGTCGGTGTCCGAGGTGACCCTAGGATTTGCGTAGGGCGTTCCACGCAAACGCTCCACCACCGGCAATGCTTGGGTGGGCGGGGCATCAGAAACCCACATCTTAGCGAGCAACCGACGCGCCACCGGGTTCGCGCGCGTGGGCACCACCGTCAACCCGTGTTCGGTTACTACCTGCCCTGTGCGAGCATTGGGATCTGCCGCGTCCGCCGAGGTGACCGTACTATTTTCGATCTCCTCCGGCACAGACGCGTCTGCCAATGGCCATGCGGAGGTTAGGGTCTGACTAGGCTCGTTGAACTCCATGGGGGTTCCGAGGCGGATCTCATTCGTAGCGATACGCGGGAGGCTTGAGACCTTGGGGTCAGGGTCTTGCCCGGGACTCACGTCCTGCAAGGACTGCGCTTCCTGGTCCGACGAAGTCACTGATCCATCCTCCTTACCCAAAGATTCTTTACTATGACTTCACGATATACCTCGAATCCGGGCTTAGGCTGGATCCAAGCTGAATTATGCTCAGCATCGCTGTGATATCCCGGACAGCGTCTGGGGAATGAATCGACGGCGCCCCGCAGTTACCAGTATTAGATGCAAAAGCATTTATTTTGTGGAAAGGTGTTCTTGATGACTACGCAGCTTCCCGGTGCCGCTCCCCTAGAGTTAGGTGTGGAAACCTTCGGAGATATTACCGAAGATGCCGAGGGCAAACTACTCTCCCATGCTCAAGTGATCCGCAATGTGGTCACCGAGGGCCAGCACGCCGAGGCTTCGGGTCTTGATTTCTTTGGGATCGGTGAACACCACCGTGATGACTACGCAATCAGTGCTCCCGAGATCGTCCTTGCCGCGCTGGCGCAAAGCACCGAACGGATTAATTTAGGTACCGCGGTCACCGTGCTTTCCAGCGACGACCCGG
The DNA here is from genome assembly GCF_050753455.1 of Glutamicibacter uratoxydans. Lineage (GTDB taxonomy): Bacteria > Actinomycetota > Actinomycetes > Actinomycetales > Micrococcaceae > Glutamicibacter > Glutamicibacter uratoxydans_A. The sequence goes on along the minus strand of NZ_CP192736.1, from coordinate 552,430 downwards.
TGCGCGTATTCCAGCGCTTCGCCACCCTGCAGGCGCTTTCCAACAACCGGGCAGAGATTATTGCCGGACGGGGCTCCTTCGTGGAGTCCTTCCCACTGTTCGGGTACAACCTGAACGATTACGAGGAGCTTTTCGAAGAAAAGCTTGAGTTGTTGGCGCGCTTGCGACATGGCACACCGGTGAGCTGGTCTGGCCAGTTACGCCCGGCACTGAATAACCAGCAGATATACCCTTTCCTAGAAAGTTCTGAGGTCCGCACCTGGGTGGGGGTGGGCGGCAGCCCGGAGTCGGTAATTCGTGCCGCGCGCCACGGCCTACCGCTGTTCCTAGCCATCATCGGCGGCCAGCCCGCAGCGTTCAAGTCCCTCGTGACCCTCTATCACAAGGCTTTGGAATCCTTCGGCAAACAGCCACAGCAAGTAGCGGCCCACTTCCACGGCCTGGTGGCACAGAGCGATGAGGAAGCCTTGGAGCTACTGTGGCCGCATTACCAGCGCACCATGAATCGGTTAGGTTCCGAACGCGGCTGGCCCGCGGCCTCCAAAATGCGTTTGCAGGCCGCCATGGGACGCGACGGCGCGATGCTGGCCGGCAGCCCGCAGACGGTGGCGGAAAAGATTGTTCGCTTCAGCAAGGAATTGGGACTTAGCCGGGTGGACATCAAGTACTCGCAAGGCACCATGCCCCACGAAACAATGATGCATGGTATCCATCTGCTGGGAACCGAAGTCAAACCGTTGGTCCTTGATATGCTCGGTCGCTAAACTCACCCCTGTGAAAATCTGAAAAACCCGCCGAACCTGACTTCGGCGGGTTTTCTCATCGCGGCGATGCGAAGGCTTAGTGCGTGAATACGCACCCGAACCCCGATGCTGCGATGGATCTGCAACGCTATTTAAGAGCAGCGTTAGTCAGCGTGACCCCGCGTCCGATCGCAAACTCATCGACACATATCTGGCAAACCCCGCCCGCTTGGCGAACCTCACCGGACGCGTACTGGATTCACTGAACCCGAGTTTTCGATAGAGTCCGAGCGCCGGAGTATTTGTGTCCTTGATGTCACGCAGCACGAACTCGTCATAGGGCAGCTGCAGCAGGTGTTTCAGTAGCTCGGTAGCCACGCCCTTCCCCTGATGTTTAGGCACAGTGGTGACAAAGGCCAACTCGGCCAGCCCGGGGCGTGCGCCTTGGTATGCGCCGAGAAACTGGCTTCTGACAATAAAATAACTAAGCAGACCGTGGATCGGTCCCAGAGCACGCTGCATCTGAGCGCGGTCCGGGGCGAAGCATTCCTCGGCTCCTTGGGTGACGGATGCGATTGCGGCGCCTTCCCCGTCGAGCAGCGCCACATAGAAGCGCTCCAAGATGACCATATGTTCGAATGCGTTCGCTAACTCTCGGGAGTTCTTCGAGAAGTATTCGAAGTCCTCAGCAAAACCTTGAACGAGCACTTCGGTGATGACCCGCCGGTATTGCTCCCCTAGCTCATCTCCGCGTTTGATTTCGAGGCTCATAACTATCTCATTTCAGTAAGCAGGCGTAGCACTAGATCGACGTCCTGTTCGGTGATTCCGTCTGGGATTAGCGTTCGCATGCTCGCGGTGCCGGATAGCATCGCGAAGTAGTAGGCCGTCAGACGATGAGGATCACCGTCTACGAATTGCCCGAACGCTTGACCGCGAGCTATGAGCGCTGCGAAGGCATCCCATAACGCGCGTTGGCTCCCAGCCAATCGAGCGGCGGAACCACGCGGGGTATCGGTCAAGAAGGCATGATTCAGGACGAGATAAAACGCGGCTTCACTACCGCCGGATGCCAGGTCAGTTAGCAGGATACGGGTGAAACCACGCACCAAAGTCAGTGGTTCCGCATCACTGGAGAGCGTCTGCGCCGCCGCCTGTACACCGCGTGAGGCAGTGTTCAGTAATGCGTCGAAGAGCGCTTCCTTGCTCGCATAGTGACGGTAGATCGAACCAGCACTAAGCCCAGACTCCGCAGCGATGTGTCTGATCTTCGACGCGGCGAATCCACGGGTGGCGAAGACCCTCACGGCCGCATCCTCAATGGCCTCGCGCGTCGCCTCACGCATCGCGGCGTTTTGCTCCGCCGTTCTTGCCATGCCCGCCCCTTAGAATGAACTCTAATTCATTCTATTGGTTTCGGTGGCCTAGACAACCCCCGCGCTCTTCGGAACTATGCAGCACAACAAAAAACCTCACCCGAACACAGTGTGTGGGGTGAGGTTTTCAATAATGAACTGGTGGATCTTACTGGACTCGAACCAGCGACCTTTCGCGTGTGAGGCGAACGCTCTAACCAACTGAGCTAAAGATCCATAGAAGGTGTTCTACCGGCTCTCGCCGTAGCACCTAAACGATATTACTGGCATTTTCAGCGGTCACCAAATCGGCACTTGCAGCCCCGCGCTTTACCGCTCTGACCATGGATTTTTCGACAACATTCGGCGACCAATCGGTGCCGAAAACAGCAGTAAAAACAGTTAACCTAGATTTAACATTTCAGCCCCTGTTCCAACTTGTTCCTTTCGCTTCTGGGCCGCATAATTTTTCTGTGGCTCTCTACAGGCCACACAACTGGGCCCTACAAGGAAGCTGCCGGAAGCCGCCGGCAACGGTCCCCTAAAGGCCAACGAAACCGTTGCCCTCCGTTGCAAAACGCTGGGGTAGCAAATCTCCATTTCGTTCGTTCTTGATTTTTAGGACCGTACCCAGTGCTTCCACAACTGTGCTATGCCCTGTCATTTTTGCCGCCCACCGACGCTGAACGTCGTGAAATGGCCCATCTCTACCCACAAGTCAATGCTCGCTGGAACCAAAAAATGGATCGCGCCAGCGTGGTGGTGACGGTTCGTGATGCAGGGTTGTTGATTGCCGCCGGTATTGTGCACGATTCGATCGTGGCACCCACTGAGTTGATGGATGCGGTAGAGCTAGGGTGCATGAGCGTAGACCCACGGTATCGTCGCATGGGGATTCGGCAGCATGTCACCTCGCTGCGGCTCGAACATGCCCTACGCGCAGGTGCCAACCCCATTACTGTCATCTACGCGGGCAACCCAGCTTCGTGGGCATTTTACGAGCGTTCCGACTTGTGGAGTTTAGAGCGCGAATATGAATACGATCAGCAGCGACTATTCATCTATCAGACCACCCCACTTGCCAAACAGTGGGTTCATCAGCTGCCGCATGCTGCGGAAGTTTCACAAGACCCGCGCAAGTCACAGCTGGCTGTCCAACTCCCGCTCGATCAAGCCACCGGCACACCCCTGGCGGCCCCAATCACCGCTGCGCAGCCGTCCAGTTCCTTAATTGCGAAGAATCAGGGAACGGATGCTGGATTCGGTTTGGAGCCGGTAGCCGGTTAGAACAGTGGGTCTTGCAACTCTGCGGCGGGATCCACGTTACTGACCGGTTCGTCTAGTCCTTCACGACGCATCCGAGCCACTTCGTGCAAGTCAATGGGCGTGACTTGTAGGACGGCGTCGACCATCTTGGTCATGAACTGTTCGGTGGCAACGTCCTCGGGAACTTCCCCGTGGACAACGTTCACCTGCGGGCTGCTCGTGTTCTCATCCCAGTCCACGAGCAGCAACCCGGTGGCGGTGTACCCGTACCCATCCCCGAAGTCACGCAATTTGCGGATCATGTCGATGGTGCGGCGAAATGCTGCTGGTTCGGTCTTGAGGATTGTGGCGCGTTGGACAAAGTAGAATCCAACAGCGGCCAGTGGGTAGCGCGCACGCAGATTTGCTGCATCCCCATAGGCTTCCTCATAGCGGTTAGCTAAGTTCTTGCCGAAGGAAGCGGTCATCGCTTTGGTGCTGAGCAACAGTTCCGGCCCTCTGGACCAGTGACTCATCACCACATCGGTTTGCTTCATATAGGCGCGCCCGAGAATCCGCGCATCGGTACTTCCAGCCTTGCCCGCCAGAATGGCCTCGTGCACCTGTTCGGCAAGGCGTTCTGGTAGCTTGCGTAATAGCTCCAAGATATCGGCGGAGAGTACCCGAGGCGCTTCGGGTCGGGGCCAGACCAGATCCGGGTCAAAACCCGCACGGCGAAGTTCATGGGCCAGCCAGGCATCCACGCCTTGGGCGAAACGCCCCGAGCGAGTCACCGCTTTGGATCGAATGGGGATACTCAGCAGCTGCTCGAGCAGCTCGTACGAAGGCTGAAATGCGTTCTGCACCTTGCCGTCGAGAAGCCACGGGGATGTTTTCGCCGCACTGGATAATGCCGCATCAAATTCGGCAAACGCCAGGGTTTTCTCGTGCCCCATACCGCCCTTAGTTTTTGACTCTTTTACCGCGCGTTTTGCGCCGCAGCAGCATGCTCATCCGAGACTCTCGCAGAATGTTCTGTGCCTGTTGCTCAAGGTTCAGCATGCCTCCGAGCACAATCTCGTCCACCAAATCAGTGGCTCGCTGTTTGTGCCCCTCATGCAATAGCTTAGCGACCTGAGGTTTAAGCGCTTGTAACTGGGGTGTGAACCGCCGGATCTGACGTGCCGAGGGCACCGGAAGCTTATCTGCCTCGGAGGGCTCGAGTTTCAGAATCCCGCCTCCGTAGGACCGACCGACGATTTCCGCACCCAGCATGGTCAGCGTGTTCAAGGAGGCCAAGGGCAAGAGGTCTCGTCCCAGCTCACGCACATCAGCGCCCAAGTACACACCGTGGATGGAGTTAATATGGTGCACGTTTGCCGTATTGGTAGTTAACCGGGGGGTGTCGGCGTTCATATAGGTCATAAACAGATCCGGAACCGAGGCCAGTGGCACCCGCCACCAAGGACTACGAACCCGGCATTTATAAGCCTGATCAACCCCCGCGAGTTCTCCCTGAGCAATCAGACGTTCACCGGCTACCGACGCGTTCCCCTCGGGTCGGAACAGGTAGGTAGCCGCGTTTTGCGCGCTGAGTTTCTGCCACTGGGCTTCGCTTAGTTCAAGTCCGCGTAGGTGTCGGGACCCCGGTGGAGAGATCCGCACCACCTCGGTGCTGTCCAGCTTCAGGTCGTCCAGTTGTGCAGCGGTACGCGTAAACCATTTGTTGTTACCGGTGACCGCCCCTAAAGACGTTTCACCCCATGCCTGCAGGGGCACGAAGTCGGCTTCGGCGAGCGCGTGGCTATAAATTCCGCGCGCCTCACTAGTAGCCAATGAGCTCGTCCAGCGTTCCTCGGTCTGCTCAACGGTGTGCAGCACCCCCTCGGACAGCGTGCCCAAAGCTGCAGCATTCGGAACCTGATGCAATCGGAAGTGTTTTTTTCCTTGATGGCCATACCCATCGGCCAGGAGCAACACCACTTCTTCTTGGGCATCAGCGAAGACCCGTTCGTCAAAAAGCACCAGGCTCACCTCCGCGAAGCGGCTGAGCAGCATGGAGCGCACAGGCGCCGCGTAATTCACGAACATCAGTTCTGCCGGCAGCACCAAAGCCATCCGGCCTCCGGTGCGCAGGAAGCTCGTGGCGTGGACAACGAACGCGGCCCAGACAGAGGCAAGCTCGTTTAGCTCTATTCCTCCGGCGGCTGCTGCGCGGCGCGAGAGGGTACGCTCGTTTCCTCGGTGTAGTTGATAGCGCACGTAGGGTGGGTTGCCAATGACGGCATCCATATCCGCGTTTCCGTCGAACTCAAAAAAGTTACCGCAGCGGATTTGCGCGCGGGCTCCATCCTGAGCGAGTAGCCGCATTGCTTCTCGCACGGAGGGCGCATGTAACTCCACACCGTGTAATTCCCCGGTTGTTTGGGACGTGGTAAGCACTTGGTGTGCGGTACGCAAGAACTGAGCTTCACCGCAGGACGGTTCAAGGATCCGTCGTGCTCCATGTTCCAAAGCCCATTCGGTCATGAAGCGGGCGATGGGTTCGGGCGTGAAATAGGCGCCGCGGGCATGCCGAGAGATGGCATCCGCATTCGGTTCTTGGCTTGTCAACACGCTTCGATCTTTCCATGGCCATCGGACACTTTGCTCTGCCTTATAGGGCCGACAGAGTCTGAGGCGCTCCACACCGGCCATGGCTGGGTAAACACCGTCCTAATTCTATCGCGCAGCTTGCCCCGGCCGTGGCCAGCCCAGAGTTGACTTGATCTCTTGGGGGTAGGACGATCCCGGCTTTCGCGAAAGCGCAGTCGAAGAGACTCAGTGGAACCTGGGGGCCTAGTGTGCTTCGCGCTTTTCAGGTCGAGTCCCGCGCAGTGATCGAATTCCCAAGACCACCGCGGCGATCACCGAACCGATGATCATCCCAGCCACGCAGGATAATGCCGTATTGACTATCCAGCCGACCACGGCACCAGCAGAGCCCGTGGCGTTGGCTGCTAGCAGTTCCATGTGATGAACCCACTGGTAGGGCGACTGCCAGCCGAGCTCCTCCAGACCCACGAGAATAATGTGTCCACCAACCCACAGCATTGCCACTACCCCAACCTTGCTGAGAATCGACATCACGATCGGCATCGCTTTCACCAGGCCGCGGCCTACCTTTTGTGCAAGTCTCGAAACACGCTGCGCTAAGTGCAACCCAACATCGTCCATCTTCACGATCAGCGCCACCGCACCATAAACAACGATGGTCATGCCCAACGCGACGGTAATGAGAATCAAGGTACGCATCAGGAACGATTCGTGTGCCACCTCGTTGAGTGAAATCACCATGATCTCAGCAGAGAGGATCAAGTCGGTACGCACCGCCGCGGAGATCACCGTCTTCTCATCGACAGCCGTCTTTCCACCGCGCGAATCATGATGTTTGACGATGTGCAGCAGCTCCAACATCTTTTCCGCACCTTCAAAAACCAGGTAGGCACCGCCCAACATGAGAATTGGGGTCAGCGCCCAAGGTGCGAACTGCGATAGCAGCAAGGCCAGAGGCAGAATAATCAGTAGCTTATTACGAATCGAGCCCTTGGCAATCTTCCAAATAATGGGCAACTCACGCTTTGGATCGATCCCCGCGACATATTGTGGAGTTACAGCCGCGTCGTCCACCACCACGCCCAAGGCTTTGGTGCTGGCTTTACTGGCACCCAGAGCCACGTCATCAAGTGAAGCCGCGGCAAGCTTCACCAGCGCGGCCACGTCATCAAGCAGTGCGACCAATCCACCAGCCATGGTTTTATCCCTCGATTAGGTAGTTTCTCGCCAATATCTGGCGGACTCCAACGATACCCAGTGGCGCCGAAATATCTGGCACATTTTGGGGGCCGAGCAGAAAAAGATGTGAATCTAATTCCAACGCAGCGCATTTTCCGCACCGAATCGTAGAGACAACGAAACCCCGGGAAATGCGTTGACGCATTTGCCGGGGTTGTTTCGAGCCCCCTACCGGATTCGAACCGGTGACCTTCAGTTTACAAGACAGACGCTCTGGCCAGCTGAGCTAAGGAGGCGTACCGAATAAGAATATCCGAACTGCTAGCGGTGATGCTAATCGCGGCCATGTCACTTTAACATGTTGTGGGGAGGACACCGTGACGGTGTCCTCCCCACAACATTAAAGGTGCGTGATCACTACGGGATATTACCTTATCCGCGGTGATTACCAAACATTTAGGCGTTGGCCTCGATTGCGGCCTGAACTTCAGCTACGAAATCGCCACCCAAGACAAACTCTTGATCCTGAATCATCACCGTTGGAGTGGCTCGGATGCCATCAGCTTCGGCAGCTGCGGTAGTGAACTGGACGAAGGGGCGGAAGGTTCCGTCGTTGATGCAGTCCGTAACATCGGCACCATTGTCCTGAGCGAGCTGGGCCAGTTCAGCGTTCTTCATTTCACCGTTGGCATGGTTAGCCCAGACGGCTTCAATGAAGTTTAAGTACGAGGCAGGAGCTGTATCTGCCACACAAGCCATAGCGTTTGCGGCACGCGAGGAGTAATTGGTAGGTGAGCCACCGTCAAGGAAGCCGACGGTGCGGTATTCAACCATGACCTCGCCATTGGCCAGCCACTGTCCGATCTGGTCTCCATACTGGCTCTCGAAGGTTGCGCAGTGCACGCAGTTCGCGTCGGCGAAAATCGTCAGTACTACCGGCTCGCCCTGAGCTCCCACCTGAAGATCACGCGGTTCGGGAGTAGCAACATTCTTCGGCTCGCCAACCTGGTTGATATCAACGCTGACCCCGGAAGTGTCAGCTACTTCGGTATCCGAGATCAAGGTGATACCACCAGCAGCGTTTCCGCCCTTGGGAGCAGCCCCGGCGTCGGAAACCTCATTGCTCTGGTTCTGGAAAATCAGGACAAACACCAAGGCGATGACGACAACGACCGCGCCAATAACACCAAGCTTGACCATGAGCGACTTGCGCTTTTCCTGCGCAGCTTGGGCGGCAGCCAGCTTAGCGGCTTTCTCGCGTGCGTTTGCCTGCCGCTCAGACTTCGACGGGCGAGGGGAATTTGAAGACATGTTTAATTTGCGTCCTTGTTCGGAGACAGGCTTGATTCGAATTAAGCTTAGCCAACATAGGCCCGAAAAGTCGCATCTTTTGCTTGAAGGTCACACCTTCACAGTTTCTGCACAACATCCCCCAACCCCCAACTCAGACTATCGATGCTGTTCGTCACCAACTGGAGACATAAGAGTCTTCTAAATTCCTTTCACAGCCGATACTCATTAGGCTCATAATGTGATGGGGGCTACTGCCTCCGCTGCGAATCCGTGCAGGAACTATCACAGAACGCCCACTCGTCGATTTCACTTCGGTGTGTGGGTATTGGGAGGAAATCGTGAGCCGAGAAGTTCCAGACGCCAATTACGAGTTCATTGTGGTGGCCAACCGCCTTCCGGTGGACCGGGTCACCAATTCCGACGGTTCCCCTGGCTGGCGCCGCTCCCCCGGCGGGTTGGTCACCGCGTTGGAACCGATTATGGCTTCGTCCACTGGTGCATGGGTGGGTTGGCATGGAGCCACCAATGAGCACTTAGAAGCATTCGACAAAGACGACATTCACATGGTTCCCGTCGCTTTGTCCGATGAAGATCTGGAACTTTACTACGAGGGCTTTTCCAATTCGACCCTGTGGCCGCTGTACCATGACGTGATTGTTCCCCCGGAATATCACCGCACTTGGTGGGATAACTACAAAACCGTTAACCAGCGATTCGCTGATGCGGTACTGGAAGTCGCCGCACCGAACGCGACGGTTTGGGTTCACGACTACCAGCTGCAGCTCGTACCGAAAATGTTGCGGCTGGCTCGCCCAGATCTGCGAATCGGCTTCTTTAACCACATCCCCTTCCCCGCTACCGGACTCTTTGCCCAACTTCCTTGGCGTAAACAAATCCTCGAAGGTCTAGCCGGCGCGGATCTGGTGGGTTTTCAGCGCGAAGCCGACAGCGCTAATTTCGTGCGCTGCTTGCGCCGCTACACCGACTACTCAGTTAAAGGGCATGAAGCTACACCGGATGAAAACTACGCACTAAAGAATGTGTGCCGCGCAGCAGCGCACCCGATCTCCATCAATACCTCTCAGGTGGCTGAGCTTTCCCGGGATCCAGAAATCCAAGAACGGGCCAAGCAAATCCGTGCCGGGTTAGGGAATCCCAAGACGGTGATGCTCGGTGTTGACCGGCTTGACTACACTAAGGGAATCCGGCATCGACTCAAAGCCTATGGTGAACTGCTCAACGACAAATCGCTGCAAGCTGGCGAGGTGTGCCTCATCCAGGTGGCCAGTCCAAGCCGTGAGAACGTGGAGCGCTACATCCAGCTGCGAAATCAAGTCGAACTGATGGTTGGGCAGATCACCGGGCAGCATGACACGCTTAGCCACACCACCTTGCGCTATTTGCACCACTCCTACCCGATGCGGGAAATGATCGCCATGTATCTCGCCGCCGATGTGTTGCTGGTGACTTCGCTGCGTGATGGGATGAATCTTGTGGCCAAAGAATACGTTGCTGCCCACGAAAATGGGCAGGGTGTTCTGGTCCTATCGGAATTTACCGGTGCCGCTGATCAGCTCACGCAAGCTGTCTTGGTCAACCCGCATGATATTGATGGGATGAAACAGAAAATTGTTCAAGCGGTGACAATGCCTGCGGCTGATCAGGCACGCAGAATGCGTCGAATGTTCCGCCATCTTCAAGAAAACGACGTAGTGGGATGGTCACAACGTTTCTTGGAGGAACTCTCGTCGATCAACCACCCGGTTTCACCTTAAGAATTCACAAATACCAACGTCTATCGGGAAGCACGGATGAATCTTTCGCCTTCAACTCTGGCCCCTGAACTGCGCCAAGCCCTGACCGAACTGGCCAAGAATTCGCCTCTGGTTATCGCCTTAGACTTCGACGGAACCATGGCTCCGCTTGTTAACCGTCCGGAAGACGCACGTCCGCTGCCCGAGTCGGCGGCGTTGCTGATGGAACTTGGCACATTACCCGGGGTTCTTACCGCATTGATTTCTGGGCGTGACTTAGCTTCACTTCGAACCGTCTATCCCGAACCACGCCCCGAAGTGCTCATCGGCTCCCATGGTGCAGAACGAGTGGTCCCACCCCGGCTGCAAACCGCTGCGCAACAGATTGAACTGAATGCGGAGCAATCGCAGCTGCTACGCCAAGTCACCGAAATCCTCAGTGAGGTATCTGCCAATTTTGTCGGCACCACTCTGGAGTACAAACCAGCTTCAACGGTGTTACACGTGCGTCAGGCTACCGATGCCATCGGTGAACTTGCGCTAGCTGCCGCCCAGCAACAGCTACAAAGTTTACCCGGGCTACGCTTACTCGCGGGCAAGGCAGTACTCGAAGCCAGTGTTCTCAACGCCACGAAGGGTCAGGCCCTCCAGTGGTTGCGGGAAGTAACCCAGAGCAAGGCCATGCTCTTTGTTGGCGATGATGTCACCGATGAAGATGGTTTCCGTTCTCTGAGCCAGAAGGATCTGGGGGTGAAGGTTGGCTCGGGGTCGAGTGTAGCCACGCAGCGGATCCAGTCCCCCGCCGCCCTTCCAGAAACGCTAAGATTTCTCCTGCAGACCCGACGGGACCTGCAGATTCTCAATGAATGATGGATACCGTATCGATGCCAGTTACTTTCACCTAGACTCGTGAGTAACGGGGGCTATTCAACCCCTTGTCACCGGATGAAAGGGTTCACCATGGGCAGGTTCACGGGTAAGACAGTCATTATCACCGGCGCCGGGTCAGGCTTAGGTCGTGCCGCAGCCGAACAGATCGGTAGCGAGGGTGCAAACCTCGTACTGGTCGATCTGAACGAAGCTGGCCTCAAAGATACCGAGGCAGCGATACAAGCTGATTCACCTGACGCACAAATTCTGCTCCAGACCGCTGATGTGGCTAAGGAAGATGATGTCAAGGCATATGTAGCGGCCGCTGTTGAACGGTTTGGACGCATTGATGGCTTCTTCAACAATGCCGGTATCGAAGGCAAACAGAACCTCACCGAAGAATTCGGTGCAGCCGAATTCCACAAGGTCGTCTCCATTAACCTCGATGGAGTGTTCTTCGGCATGTCGCATGTTTTAAAGGTCATGCGCGAGCAAGGAAGCGGCACCATCGTAAACACCGCTTCGGTCGGTGGTATCCGTGGGGTAGGTAATCAATCTGGTTATGCTGCCTCAAAGCACGGTGTGGTGGGGCTGACCCGTAACTCTGCCATCGAGTATGGTCAGTACGGGATTCAGATCAACGCCATCGCGCCCGGAGCTATCATGACTCCGATGGTTGAAGGATCGTTGAAACAAATGGATCCAGATAATTGGGAAGAAGTTGGTAAGTCTTTCGTGGAACCCAACCCAATGAAGCGTTTTGGACGTCCCGAAGAGGTGGGCCAGCTCGTAGCGTTCCTACTTGGTGGCGAAGCCTCATTCATTAACGCCGCGGTTATTCCGATTGATGGCGGACAGTCCTACAAGTACTAATCACCACTCATAAGTTCAGAGATACAGGTGAGGCTCCACCCATTGGGTGGAGCCTCTAACCTTATAAATTATGTCCGGCGGTGTCCTACTCTCCCACACCCTCCCGAGTGCAGTACCATCGGCGCAGTGGGTCTTAGCTTCCGGGTTCGGTATGGGACCGGGCGTTTCCCCCACGCTATGACCGCCGTAACTCTAACCCGCACGGTAATCCGCGCAGAAAACTACGGTGTCCATCGCGATCGCGACAACTCCATCACTATATCAGGGACACCGGATCAAGCGCCAATCCCTAGGGGTTGTTTATCTGTGTCCTTCATCATACGAATGTTCCGTAGTTAGCCCCAAATGTTTTCCCCGCGCAGCGTTGCTTCCGCACCACCATCGCAGTAGATCGTTTGGCCCGTTACATGACTGTTTTCTTCGCTCGTCAGCCATAGTAAGAGTTTGGCGATGACAATGGCCTCCGAATGATAGTTCAAGGGCATTGGAACGCTCTGATCGACCATATTTCGTCCTTCAGCAGTCGCCAGCAGGTCACGGGTCATGTTCGTGATCACGGTGCCAGGTGCAACAGCATTCAGTGGGATCCCTGCGCCGGCCCATTTATCTGTGATGCATTCACGGCGCACCCAGCGACTCAACGCACGTTTGGATGAGGAATAGTTCAAGTACCCATCCTGCGCTCCGTTGGCGGCCAGTTGCTCACCAATGGTTAGGGCGTTGTCTTCGTCATCAGCCAACAAGGCCTCGACAAGTTCAGCAGAATTAGACTGTATCGATGCCATTGAAGAAACAACCGCGACGCGAGGGGCAGAAGATTCAGCCAAGGCTGGCAGTAAACCTTCTAGGTACTTCGTAACGCCGAAGTAATTGACCGCGACTGTCAAAGCTTTCGGAGCCGAAATTCCAGCAGCCGCAATAACAGCGTCAATCGCACCGTCACTGACTCTCAAGGTCTCGCTAATGGCGGTTTGTCGACCTTCAGGTGTCGAAAGATCTGCGGTAACGTCCGCATCGCGCAAGTCCACACCAATTACTCTGCCGCCGCGTTCGCGAATCAATTCAGCGGTAGCCGCACCGATGCCCGATGCCGCACCAGTAACTACGTAAGTACGCATGTACAGTTTGCCCCTTCAGTTCTAAGGATCGGAATTAGTGTCCCGACGTATCCAGAAAAACGCTTTATGGCCTAAGCCTATGATGTTTTGAAGCAGCAAGGCTTCCTCTTGGTTACTCGGGTCCTCGATATGTGACTGACGAAGTCTTGCTCCTTTTCGAGCGTGGTTTCTGTCTATGCATCCGGCGCCAGGGGCGTTGAACATCTGGTTGGGTCCCTTTAAGCAGTCCAGCAGCTATGCGATAGCTAACTGATTCTCTCTAACCCATTCATCCCAAAACCGGGACGGCGTCAACCCATCCAAAGACCCATGGGGACGCTCATGATTGTAAATGTCTTTCCATTCATCAGCCAAATACTTCGCTTCCACCATAGTGTCCATATTTTCCCCGGAAAGCTGTTCACGCCGGAACTGCGCATTGAACGACTCAATAAAACCGTTCTGCCAAGGTGAGCCCGGATCGATAAACGCAGTGGACACCCCCACAGTATTGCACCATTCCACCAGCGCGTCAGCAGTGAACTCAGGCCCGTTATCACACCGCACAAACGTTGGCTGGATCCCAGTTTCAGCAATGATGTCCTCCAAAACAGCCACCACATCAGCAGCTTTGAAAGACCTGCGGGGAATGATCGCCAAAGCGGTCCGCGTGTACTCATCAATGACATTGAAGAACCGGATATGACGGCCACAAGAGGTGACATCCGACTGGAAATCAAAGCTCAGTACATGCATCGGGTACTCGGCGGTCAACCGCTTCTGTTCCCCAGCGTCTGGGCCGGTGCGCCGCTTCTTTCGACGCTTGGGCTTACAGACCAGGCCTTCTTCTCGCCATAATCGTCGGATGCGCTTGCTGTTCAAGGCAGTGTCTTTCCATCGTTCGGTGGCCAGCAAGTGCCAGCGGGCTTTGCGCCATCCCCACGTTGGATGCTTAGACGCGACAGCCCTCAAGTCGGCTCGTAGCTGCGCTTCGTCAAAGCTCATCGGTGTTTTTTTCTTACGTAGTGCAGAGCGGTTCTGGCCCAGAACTTGGCAAGCGAAGCGTTCGGACGCCCCGAATTTTTCCATCGCCATCCGTACAGCACGGCGGCGTGGTTCGGGGCTTAGAATTTTCCCTTGGCAACCTCAGTAAGGATGTCGTTGGCGAGCATCTGATCGGCGAGCAGCTTCTTGAGGCGGGCGTTTTCCTTCTCTAGCTCTTTGGTGCGTTTGCTGGCTTCAGCGTTTTTCTCGGACCCGTACTGGTTGATCCAGCGGTACCAAGTAGCTTCAGTGATCTGCAGTTCCTTGATGACCTCGATCATCGGGTGGCCTTCATTGAGCATCTTCTGTCCTTGGCGGACTTTAGCGATGACCTGGTCTGGTGTGTGTCTGCGTGCCATTTTTCTGTGATTCCTCCTGTGTCCATTGTCGGACACGAGTACTCACATAGTCACTGGACTACTTTCCGGGGACCCAACCACATCCACCAGCAACCCGCAGCCTATAAGCCAGCGTCCCGGGACGGAATACCATCCGGTTAAATGGGTGAGGCCCTGACACACAGTGTCAGGGCCTCAAACCACAATAATAGTCCGGCGGTGTCCTACTCTCCCACACCCTCACGAGTGCAGTACCATCGGCGCAATGGGCCTTAGCTTCCGGGTTCGGTATGGGACCGGGCGTTTCCCCCACGCTATGACCGCCGTAACAGCCTCGAAACAACAAACACAATAATGCAACCAAACCCCGCAACCACACTAGCGTGTGATTGATGAGGTTGTTATCTCGTAACCATATAGTGAACGCGAACACACAAAAAATCTTGTCTACCCAACCCACAGGTCGGGTGTTTTGTTGGTGTTGATAAGTCATCGGCCTATTAGTACAGGTCAGCTACACAAGTCTTCAGTCCTTGCTTCCACATCCTGCCTATCAACCCAGTGGTCTAGCTGGGGGCCTCTCACACCACAAGGGTGCATGGAAATCTCATCTCGAAGCAGGCTTCCCGCTTAGATGCTTTCAGCGGTTATCCCTTCCAAACGTAGCTAATCAGCGATGCACTTGGCAGTACAACTGACACACCAGAGGTTCGTCCGTCCCGGTCCTCTCGTACTAAGGACAGCCCTTCTCAAATTTCCAACGCGCGCAGCGGATAGGGACCGAACTGTCTCACGACGTTCTAAACCCAGCTCGCGTACCGCTTTAATGGGCGAACAGCCCAACCCTTGGGACCTACTCCAGCCCCAGGATGCGACGAGCCGACATCGAGGTGCCAAACCATGCCGTCGATATGGACTCTTGGGCAAGATCAGCCTGTTATCCCCGAGGTACCTTTTATCCGTTGAGCGACGGCCCTTCCACACGGTGCCGCCGGATCACTAGTCCCGACTTTCGTCCCTGCTCGAGCTGTCACTCTCACAGTCAAGCTCCCTTGTGCACTTACACTCAACACCTGATTGCCAACCAGGCTGAGGGAACCTTTGGGCGCCTCCGTTACTCTTTAGGAGGCAACCGCCCCAGTTAAACTACCCATCAGGCACTGTCCCTGAACCAGATCATGGTCCGAAGTTAGGTGACCGGTACAGCCAGAGTGGTATTTCAACGATGACTCCACCTGAACTAGCGTCCAAGCTTCACAGTCTCCCACCTATCCTACACAAGCTGCACCGAACACCAATACCAAACTATAGTAAAGGTCTCGGGGTCTTTCCGTCCTGCTGCGCGTAACGAGCATCTTTACTCGTACTGCAATTTCGCCGAGTTCATGGTTGAGACAGCTGGGAAGTCGTTACTCCATTCGTGCAGGTCGGAACTTACCCGACAAGGAATTTCGCTACCTTAGGATGGTTATAGTTACCACCGCCGTTTACTGGGGCTTAAATTCTTAGCTTCGCATTACTGCTAACCAGTCCTCTTAACCTTCCAGCACCGGGCAGGAGTCAGTCCGTATACATCGTCTTGCGACTTCGCACGGACCTGTGTTTTTAGTAAACAGTCGCTTCCCACTGGTCTCTGCGGCCCACACCCGCCTCCAAGGAGCAAGTCCTCTTCACGGGGCAGGCCCCCCTTCTTCCGAAGTTACGGGGGCATTTTGCCGAGTTCCTTAACCATGATTCTCTCGATCGCCTTGGTATTCTCTACCTGATCACCTGTGTCGGTTTCGGGTACGGGCGGACTGGGACCTCACGCCGATGCTTTTCTAGGCAGCATAGGATCACCAAATCACCCACCAAAGTGGGCGCCTATCAGGTCTCAGAAACATGAACAGCGGATTTACCTACCGTTCTTCCTACACCCTTGGACCAGGTCAATTCCATTGCCTGGCTCGGCTACCTTCCTGCGTCACACCTGTTAATACGCTGACCTCACAGCCTCGGTTCCCAGCCCCGCACACCACAACAACACCACAAGGGCGCCGTACGCAATGATTGGAGGTGGTTAGCATCAACTGCTCAGTATGGGCGGTCCTTCGCCGGTACGGGAATATCAACCCGTTGTCCATCGACTACGCCTGTCGGCCTCGCCTTAGGTCCCGACTAACCCAGGGCAGATTAACTTGACCCTGGAACCCTTGATCATTCGGCGGACGGGTTTCTCACCCGTCATTCGCTACTCATGCCTGCATTCTCACTCGTGTAGCCTCCACCACTGGTTTCCACCGCGGCTTCACCGGCCACACGACGCTCCCCTACCCATCCAAACCACTGGACCACAAAGGCCTATGACATGTTTGAATGACGCAACTTCGGCGGTGTGCTTGAGCCCCGCTACATTATCGGCGCGGAATCACTTGACCAGTGAGCTATTACGCACTCTTTCAAGGGTGGCTGCTTCTAAGCCAACCTCCTGGTTGTCACAGCAACTCCACATCCTTTTCCACTTAGCACACGCTTAGGGGCCTTAGTTGGCGTTCTGGGCTGTTTCCCTCTCGACTATGAAGCTTATCCCCCACAGTCTCACTGCTACGCTCTAACTTACCGGCATTCGGAGTTTGGCTAAGGTCAGTAACCTTGTAGGGCCCATCGCCTATCCAGTAGCTCTACCTCCAGTAAGAAACACGCAACGCTGCACCTAAATGCATTTCGGGGAGAACCAGCTATCACGAAGTTTGATTGGCCTTTCACCCCTACCCACAGCTCATCCCCTCCATTTTCAACTGAAGTGGGTTCGGTCCTCCACACGCTCTTACACGCGCTTCAACCTGGCCATGGGTAGATCACTTCGCTTCGGGTCTAGACCGTGCCACTCAAACGCCCTATTCAGACTCGCTTTCGCTACGACTACCCCACACGGGTTAACCTCGCGACACAGCACTAACTCGCAGGCTCATTCTTCAAAAGGCACGCCATCACACAGGACAAGCCCATGCTCTAACGGTTTGTAAGCACACGGTTTCAGGTACTATTTCACTCCCCTCCCGGGGTACTTTTCACCATTCCCTCACGGTACTGATTCACTATCGGTCATCAGGTAGTATTCAGGCTTACCAGGTGGTCCTGGCAGATTCACACGGGATTCCTCGAGCCCCGTGCTACTCGGGCACCTATACAAGAACGGCAGACACGCATTACACCTACGGGACTATCACCCTCTCTGGTCCGGCATTCCAACCGATTCACCTATACGCCCGCACCTCGCTCCGCCAACTAGATAGAGTCAGCACATATAAGCCCCACAACCCCGATGATGCAACGCCTATCCGCTATCACACACCAACCGGTTTAGCCCCATCCGCGTTCGCTCGCCACTACTAACGGAATCACTATTGTTTTCTCTTCCTGCGGGTACTGAGATGTTTCACTTCCCCGCGTTCCCTCCACGCAACCTATACATTCAGTCACGGGTCACACCACATAACATGGTGCGGGGTTTCCCCATTCGGAAATCCTGGCCTCAACGTCCGGTTATCGACTCCACCAGGCTTATCGCAGATTCCCACGTCCTTCATCGGCTCCTAATGCCAAGGCATCCACCGTGCGCCCTTAAAAACTTTCAACAAAACACTTTGCAAAAAGCCTCAAAAATAATTGAGCAACAAAACAATCAACAAAATCACAAAACAAGACTCAAACATCACACAAACCCGCGACAACAGGCCCATGCAACTCATCTCGTTCTATAAGATGCTCGCGTTCACTATACAGTTCCCAAACAACAACCCCACACCCCCAAAACCACCACCCACAAACCGGGGCAATAATCTCAAAGACACAGGACAAGGCCACACCAAAACCACCACAACCCCCCAGCACCCAGCCAAAACCAGACACCAAAAAAGGGGGGCCATGAAAGCTTGTTGCCTCAAAACCCAACAGCATGCCAAACCACACAAACCACACCACACCCCTCACCCGCTTTCCCACACCACCACCCCACAAGGGACGATCATGCGTACTCACAAGCAAAAAACGCGACACAGCCACAGCCAACACCCACACACCACCAACGGCGCATGTTTCCCAGTGTTGAGTTCATTGATATTCCACCCATGAGCAACCCACCCAAACAACACTCGTGTCTGGCATGAGCAACCAAATAATGGTTAGCTCCTTAGAAAGGAGGTGATCCAGCCGCACCTTCCGGTACGGCTACCTTGTTACGACTTAGTCCCAATCGCCAGTCCCACCTTCGACGACTCCCCCCACACAAGGTGGTTAGGCCATCGGCTTCGGGTGTTACCAACTTTCGTGACTTGACGGGCGGTGTGTACAAGGCCCGGGAACGTATTCACCGCAGCGTTGCTGATCTGCGATTACTAGCGACTCCGACTTCATGGGGTCGAGTTGCAGACCCCAATCCGAACTGAGACCGGCTTTTAGGGATTAGCTCCACCTCACAGTATCGCAACCCATTGTACCGGCCATTGTAGCATGCGTGAAGCCCAAGACATAAGGGGCATGATGATTTGACGTCATCCCCACCTTCCTCCGAGTTGACCCCGGCAGTCTCCCATGAGTCCCCGGCATAACCCGCTGGCAACATGGAACGAGGGTTGCGCTCGTTGCGGGACTTAACCCAACATCTCACGACACGAGCTGACGACAACCATGCACCACCTGTGAACCAGCCCCGAAGGGAAGGACTATCTCTAGCCCGGTCTGGAACATGTCAAGCCTTGGTAAGGTTCTTCGCGTTGCATCGAATTAATCCGCATGCTCCGCCGCTTGTGCGGGCCCCCGTCAATTCCTTTGAGTTTTAGCCTTGCGGCCGTACTCCCCAGGCGGGGCACTTAATGCGTTAGCTACGGCGCGGAAAACGTGGAATGTCCCCCACACCTAGTGCCCAACGTTTACGGCATGGACTACCAGGGTATCTAATCCTGTTCGCTCCCCATGCTTTCGCTCCTCAGCGTCAGTAAATGCCCAGAGACCTGCCTTCGCCATCGGTGTTCCTCCTGATATCTGCGCATTTCACCGCTACACCAGGAATTCCAGTCTCCCCTACATCACTCTAGTCTGCCCGTACCCACCGCAGAACCAGGGTTGAGCCCTGGTCTTTCACGGCAGACGCGACAAACCGCCTACGAGCTCTTTACGCCCAATAAATCCGGATAACGCTCGCGCCCTACGTATTACCGCGGCTGCTGGCACGTAGTTAGCCGGCGCTTCTTCTGCAGGTACCGTCACTTACGCTTCTTCCCTACTGAAAGAGGTTTACAACCCGAAGGCCGTCATCCCTCACGCGGCGTCGCTGCATCAGGCTTTCGCCCATTGTGCAATATTCCCCACTGCTGCCTCCCGTAGGAGTCTGGGCCGTGTCTCAGTCCCAGTGTGGCCGGTCACCCTCTCAGGCCGGCTACCCGTCGTCGCCTTGGTGAGCCATTACCTCACCAACAAGCTGATAGGCCGCGAGTCCATCCCCAACCGATAAATCTTTCAACCACCCACCATGCGGCAGGAAGTGATATCCGGTATTAGACCCAGTTTCCCAGGCTTATCCCGAAGTCAGGGGCAGGTTACTCACGTGTTACTCACCCGTTCGCCACTAATCCACCCAGCAAGCTAGGCTTCATCGTTCGACTTGCATGTGTTAAGCACGCCGCCAGCGTTCATCCTGAGCCAGGATCAAACTCTCCATAAAAAAATAAAAAGCCACCAACAAGCCCCCCAAGGAAAATCAGGGAACCACAACGTTGATGTAGTCCTGGCGAATAAAAACCACTCAAGAAACACCACACGGGGGTGCGGCATCCTCAAGCAAAAAATGTTTCGTATTCACCAAACAAAAAACATTCGGTATCAACAAACTTGGCACACTATTGAGTTCTCAAACAACAAACACTTTCCGGTTCTTCATCAACCACATTCAAGGTGATGATTTCTTCCGGCGTTCTTTGTAAATCTTATCTTGAAGAATATTTGAAAGTCAAATTCATTTTCATGTGATTTGAATTTCTATTCTTCCCCCATTTAGTTCCTGATTGATTTCACAGATAACTGTGTTCTTCAGGGTTTTGATGGGGTTTTTGTTGCCGTGTTTCTTCCGGTTTTGATCCCGTGTTTCGTTCGGCAACAGATAAAAACTATACACAGGTTTCAGGGGGCACGCAAATCGGTAGACGGGTTATCAGGGGTGACCGTGCACACTTAATTTTCGGCGGTCGTACTACTCGCTTGTACTGGCTAAAAGAAGTGATCCCCAGATCTTCAGAGACGATTTCTCGTCGCTTCAAGATCTGGGGAGCGGTGCCCCTCGCTTGCCCTGCACGCGCCGTACGCCTGCTCGGTGCGTTCCCTGGGACTAACCAGCGCTTAGCTCTTGTGGCTGGTCACTATCTTCTTACGAATCGCGAACGTGACTCCCGCTGCAGCAAAGAGTAAGCCGGCGAGCAGTGAAAGCTTCAACGCGGTACTGGTACCGGTTTGCGCCAAGTCCTTATCCTTGTCCTTATTCTTGTCCGGCTCTGCGTTATCGGGCGTAGGTGTTGGATTGTTTCGTTCTTCATCAGTGTTGTCTGGACCCAGAAGTTCGAGAACCACCGGAACGCTAGAGTTTCCGGCAACATCAGCCGCCCGCAACTCAACCGTGGATCCTTCAGAACCAACTGGCACTTCTCCGAGAAGTGCGCCTTCTTGGTCTTGCTCAGCTTCGAACTTTGTCCATTGGTCTTCAGCGTTCACCCGGTATTCAACACCATCAAGGCCCGAAGTTTCGTCCGCGGCCACAACCCGAATCTTGCCTGGGCTGTTAGCGATGGCTTCTGCGTCAAGTGACGGTGCCACACTATCTAGGTTGATCGTCGTGCTGGTTGACGCGGTATTTCCCGTGGCGTCTGTGGCGCGTATATAGATCAGGTGTTCACCTTCAGCATCGAGTGCCACCGGTTGCGTGTACTGCTTCCACGTACTGTCATCGAAGGAATACTCCACCACTGGGGATCCATCGATGTCATCGGTAGCAGTAATGTTCAGGGTTACCGGTGACTGGACAAACCATCCGTTCGACCCGGTTTCGCCTTCCGTTGTCATTGAAATCTTTGGTGCAGCCTCATCCAAGACGAGCGCCAGGTCGATCACCGTTTCTCCAGCGACCTGCTGATCATGAGCGATTGCCATGGCCCCGTTGGCAGCTACAGCCTTAAAGTCGCACGTGGTATGCGGCGCAAAACTAGTTGCGAGTCCAAGCTCCGAGGTTGCCGCAAGTTCTCGCCAACCAACCCCGTCATCGCAGGACATCGTGACCTGTGCATCGGCCTCTTGTTGGCCGGTTTCATCAACAACATTTACCGTGATCGGGTTCATCGCAGCACGGAATGCCGAACCACCAATAACTTGAGCGCTGAATCCCATCCGTTCTGCAGAGACAAATTCAATGGTGTCCGACGGTAAGTGGTAGTGGGGTTCCAGCACAATTGAGGAATCCGCCGACCAGAACATCCAGCTAAACACAGCTGCGTTGATACCCACGTCATGGAACGACTGGTGATCGCTTCGGCCAACATAGCCGATATTTAGCGGGTCGTCTTTCAGATCCGTGTGTACCTCATCGGCAAAGTTCAGAACCGTGTTCAAGTCATTGTCCGGGTTGACACTCAGCCCCCAGAATCCGAACGGTTGCTCGTCGGTACCCTTCTCAGCAGTGCCGGCCATGTCCATATTCCAGGCACCGATGGTACGTTGAATTTCGTCTTCACTTAGGCTTTGCGCATGGTGCGCGGAGCCTAGAATACCAATTTCTTCACCGCCCCAAGAGCCGACCCGGATTTCAGTATCCAATGAGTAGTCGCTGATGATTTTTGAAATCTCCAGCATGATGCCAATGCCCGAGGCATTGTCACTAGCACCGGGGCTTCCGACCACCGAGTCGACGTGAGCACCAATATAGATAATCGGCGCAGTACCATCGTCGTTAGCAGCGGGACGAACACCAATAACGTTCGAGCTATCATCACGAGTTTGCTCGGTGCTAATGCTCAGGCTGAACGGTTCGCCATCAGAGGCGGTCAGTTCGCGTAGACGTTCGGACTGCACCCCGCCTGCAGCAACCACGATCAGGTCGCTGAGTGAGGCCGGGACTTCTTGCAATGAAGGGATCCGTCCAGTGGGGTTCGGCTGTGCCAAAATAATCCCTGCAGCACCTGCAGTAGCAATATCACTGAGCAATACTGAACGGGCTTCTGCTTCAGCGACCCAATCAACAATCACAAATGCGTCCGTTACATCGGTATCCTGCAGGCCGCTACCATCGCCAAGGTCGATGACTTCTGCGCTCACGGCTTCGGAGGACCCAGTAATGAGAGATCCATTGGCAGATCGATACTGCCAGCTCGCGATGCCTGGTAAATCTCGGCTTGGAACAGCGTTCGCAATATACTGCGTACGGCCCTCGAATTCCTCGCGTGAAGTTTCGAACCCGTATTGCTCTAGATGCTCCTCAACATAGTCTTGCGCTGCATCTTCGGCGGCTGTACCAGCAACACGCGGTCCGATGCCCACCGAGAGTTCCTGCACATGCGAATAGATTTCGTCTTGGTCTACTAGGCTTACGAACTCTTCTTGGAAACTAGGTGAAAGTTCCTCCGTGGTAGCGGTGGGCGGTGCTGGTTGCGAGGTCTGAGTCACCACCGATGCCGAAGCCGGTCCGATCAGTAACGCCGAAGAGAGCATCGCGACCGATAATGCCAGCACCCCCTTCGATCTGATGCTCGGACAATTCGGGGGACGACGATGCTCCAACATAGGTGGGTAATTCCTCTCAAGTGGGTGACAGGGGTGACATGCTGGCACCAATTCATGAGAAGGCCGACTCATTAACTAACCAAAATTGCGCAAATAGTTCAGCAAGAGACAGCAACTGATGAAATGGACCCAGAGTGTTGGTCGCCAACATGCACATTCGCCTAAAGGCTCACACGTGACTTAGATTACACCTATAAATATTTGCTGACTAGAGCCAATCTATTTCACGCCACAGTGCCCACTGCCCTACTTGAGGTCTCAGCGGTGGCCAGAAATGGCGGCATATTGACGGAGCTTCTAGGAACCCGAGAGATTGTTACTGAATAGCTTTACCCGGATTGAGGATTCCAAGTGGATCTAACAAGTCTTTCAGCTGACGTTGAATGGCTAGAACCGTCTCGCTTTGCTCCCAACCAAGCCATTCACGCTTTATCAAGCCGACACCGTGTTCCCCGGTAATGGTTCCTCCGGCCTCCAGGGCCAAGCGGATGCTTTCTTCCAAGGCGATGGTAAGCCGAGCTAGGGGATCCCCGCCATGGTCCGGCTCCACCGAAAATGTCGGGTGCAGGTTCCCATCCCCGGCATGGGCAATGAACCGCACGTCGACTTGTTGTTGTTCAGCGATCTCGCGTACTTGCCGCACATAGGCGACCATCTTACTTTTCGGTACCGCGACATCTTCACCCATCCGGTAGGCGTCGTCCTGCATATCACCGCGGCTGGTTCGACGCATTTCGATTAGCGTTGTCGCGAAGGGATCCGCCGCCGCGCTCAGTTGCACCGGAAGTGTATCGAATATCTGCCGGACCACATTTTCCTCAGCTTTAGCCCCGTACCCGTCAAAACGTGCCAGCACCATGGCTTCGCCAAGCTCGGCAATATTGGTATCGTAACTTCGGTCAAGGACCTCCATGGTGGGACGGTCAATCAGCTCGAGGATTGCTGGTTGCACTCGTGCTCTCCCAATGGCCTGAACTCCAACGAGCGCATCTTCTAGCGTCTGGAACACCATGCTCAGGTCACGCTGATCCACCGGCAGATAGCGCAGCCGCACTACGGCTTTGACAACAACACCTAAGGTTCCCTCGGATCCGACGAATAGCGACGTCAGATCATATCCAGCTACCCCTTTGAAGCTCTGAGCACCCACCGTAATAAGCCGGCCATCGGCAAGAACGATTTCCAAGGACAGCACAGATTCACGCGTGACTCCATACTTCGCGCAACGTAGTCCCCCGGCATTGGTAGCGATGTTCCCACCAATCGTGGACATCTTATAGCTCGCAGGATCCGGTGCGTACATGAAACCGTATTCCGCAACGGCATCGTTGAGCACACTGTTAATCACGCCGGGCTCCACAACGGCAACTTCATCGTGTTGCCGGATTTCAAGGATCCGGTTCATCCGTGACAGGTTAAGTACCAGACATGGTTCGAGCACATGCACACCGCCAGATACTCCGGTGCCTGCTCCTCGGCTAATCACCGGAACCTGGAACTCGGTACACAACCGCATGATGGCTTGGACCTGCTCGGTGGACTGTGCGAATGCCACGGCCAAGGGCAGGATGGGGTCGCTGGCAAGCTGCCCAAAATCACGGGAGTTACTGAGCAACACCTCCCGATCAGTAACAAGTCCTTCGGAGCCGAGCAGCTCCTTGAGCTTACTGAGGAAAGAGTTGAATTGAACGCTGGTGCTCATACTGGTCCTTGGAGATGCCTACTAGATTATCTTGCGATCGTAATCTACTAAGCCCCGTCAGACCACTGAAGAGCTGTTTACCGTGCTAGATGACGGCGTACCGGTTAAATGGGTGAGGCCCTGACACACAAGTATCAGGGCCTCAAACCACACAATAGTAGTCCGGCGGTGTCCTACTCTCCCACACCCTCACGAGTGCAGTACCATCGGCGCAATGGGCCTTAGCTTCCGGGTTCGGTATGGGACCGGGCGTTTCCCCCACGCTATGACCGCCGTAACAGCCTCGAAACAACAAACACAATAATGCAACCAAACCCCGCAACCACACTTGCGTGTGATTGATGAGGTTGTTATCTCGTAACCATATAGTGAACGCGAACACACAAAAGAATTCTGTCTACCCAACCCACCACAAAAGAGGGTGGTCGGGTGTTTTGTTGGTGTTGATAAGTCATCGGCCTATTAGTACAGGTCAGCTACACAAGTCTTCAGTCCTTGCTTCCACATCCTGCCTATCAACCCAGTGGTCTAGCTGGGGGCCTCTCACACCACAAGGGTGCATGGAAATCTCATCTCGAAGCAGGCTTCCCGCTTAGATGCTTTCAGCGGTTATCCCTTCCAAACGTAGCTAATCAGCGATGCACTTGGCAGTACAACTGACACACCAGAGGTTCGTCCGTCCCGGTCCTCTCGTACTAAGGACAGCCCTTCTCAAATTTCCAACGCGCGCAGCGGATAGGGACCGAACTGTCTCACGACGTTCTAAACCCAGCTCGCGTACCGCTTTAATGGGCGAACAGCCCAACCCTTGGGACCTACTCCAGCCCCAGGATGCGACGAGCCGACATCGAGGTGCCAAACCATGCCGTCGATATGGACTCTTGGGCAAGATCAGCCTGTTATCCCCGAGGTACCTTTTATCCGTTGAGCGACGGCCCTTCCACACGGTGCCGCCGGATCACTAGTCCCGACTTTCGTCCCTGCTCGAGCTGTCACTCTCACAGTCAAGCTCCCTTGTGCACTTACACTCAACACCTGATTGCCAACCAGGCTGAGGGAACCTTTGGGCGCCTCCGTTACTCTTTAGGAGGCAACCGCCCCAGTTAAACTACCCATCAGGCACTGTCCCTGAACCAGATCATGGTCCGAAGTTAGGTGACCGGTACAGCCAGAGTGGTATTTCAACGATGACTCCACCTGAACTAGCGTCCAAGCTTCACAGTCTCCCACCTATCCTACACAAGCTGCACCGAACACCAATACCAAACTATAGTAAAGGTCTCGGGGTCTTTCCGTCCTGCTGCGCGTAACGAGCATCTTTACTCGTACTGCAATTTCGCCGAGTTCATGGTTGAGACAGCTGGGAAGTCGTTACTCCATTCGTGCAGGTCGGAACTTACCCGACAAGGAATTTCGCTACCTTAGGATGGTTATAGTTACCACCGCCGTTTACTGGGGCTTAAATTCTTAGCTTCGCATTACTGCTAACCAGTCCTCTTAACCTTCCAGCACCGGGCAGGAGTCAGTCCGTATACATCGTCTTGCGACTTCGCACGGACCTGTGTTTTTAGTAAACAGTCGCTTCCCACTGGTCTCTGCGGCCCACACCCGCCTCCAAGGAGCAAGTCCTCTTCACGGGGCAGGCCCCCCTTCTTCCGAAGTTACGGGGGCATTTTGCCGAGTTCCTTAACCATGATTCTCTCGATCGCCTTGGTATTCTCTACCTGATCACCTGTGTCGGTTTCGGGTACGGGCGGACTGGGACCTCACGCCGATGCTTTTCTAGGCAGCATAGGATCACCAAATCACCCACCAAAGTGGGCGCCTATCAGGTCTCAGAAACATGAACAGCGGATTTACCTACCGTTCTTCCTACACCCTTGGACCAGGTCAATTCCATTGCCTGGCTCGGCTACCTTCCTGCGTCACACCTGTTAATACGCTGACCTCACAGCCTCGGTTCCCAGCCCCGCACACCACAACAACACCACAAGGGCGCCGTACGCAATGATTGGAGGTGGTTAGCATCAACTGCTCAGTATGGGCGGTCCTTCGCCGGTACGGGAATATCAACCCGTTGTCCATCGACTACGCCTGTCGGCCTCGCCTTAGGTCCCGACTAACCCAGGGCAGATTAACTTGACCCTGGAACCCTTGATCATTCGGCGGACGGGTTTCTCACCCGTCATTCGCTACTCATGCCTGCATTCTCACTCGTGTAGCCTCCACCACTGGTTTCCACCGCGGCTTCACCGGCCACACGACGCTCCCCTACCCATCCAAACCACTGGACCACAAAGGCCTATGACATGTTTGAATGACGCAACTTCGGCGGTGTGCTTGAGCCCCGCTACATTATCGGCGCGGAATCACTTGACCAGTGAGCTATTACGCACTCTTTCAAGGGTGGCTGCTTCTAAGCCAACCTCCTGGTTGTCACAGCAACTCCACATCCTTTTCCACTTAGCACACGCTTAGGGGCCTTAGTTGGCGTTCTGGGCTGTTTCCCTCTCGACTATGAAGCTTATCCCCCACAGTCTCACTGCTACGCTCTCACTTACCGGCATTCGGAGTTTGGCTAAGGTCAGTAACCTTGTAGGGCCCATCGCCTATCCAGTAGCTCTACCTCCAGTAAGAAACACGCAACGCTGCACCTAAATGCATTTCGGGGAGAACCAGCTATCACGAAGTTTGATTGGCCTTTCACCCCTACCCACAGCTCATCCCCTCCATTTTCAACTGAAGTGGGTTCGGTCCTCCACACGCTCTTACACGCGCTTCAACCTGGCCATGGGTAGATCACTTCGCTTCGGGTCTAGACCGTGCCACTCAAACGCCCTATTCAGACTCGCTTTCGCTACGACTACCCCACACGGGTTAACCTCGCGACACAGCACTAACTCGCAGGCTCATTCTTCAAAAGGCACGCCATCACACAGGACAAGCCCATGCTCTAACGGTTTGTAAGCACACGGTTTCAGGTACTATTTCACTCCCCTCCCGGGGTACTTTTCACCATTCCCTCACGGTACTGATTCACTATCGGTCATCAGGTAGTATTCAGGCTTACCAGGTGGTCCTGGCAGATTCACACGGGATTCCTCGAGCCCCGTGCTACTCGGGCACCTATACAAGAACGGCAGACACGCATTACACCTACGGGACTATCACCCTCTCTGGTCCGGCATTCCAACCGATTCACCTATACGCCCGCACCTCGCTCCGCCAACTAGATAGAGTCAGCACATATAAGCCCCACAACCCCGATGATGCAACGCCTATCCGCTATCACACACCAACCGGTTTAGCCCCATCCGCGTTCGCTCGCCACTACTAACGGAATCACTATTGTTTTCTCTTCCTGCGGGTACTGAGATGTTTCACTTCCCCGCGTTCCCTCCACGCAACCTATACATTCAGTCACGGGTCACACCACATAACATGGTGCGGGGTTTCCCCATTCGGAAATCCTGGCCTCAACGTCCGGTTATCGACTCCACCAGGCTTATCGCAGATTCCCACGTCCTTCATCGGCTCCTGATGCCAAGGCATCCACCGTGCGCCCTTAAAAACTTTCAACAAAACACTTTGCAAAAAGCCTCAAAAATAATTGAGCAACAAAACAATCAACAAAATCACAAAACAAGACTCAAACATCACACAAACCCGCGACAACAGGCCCATGCAACTCATCTCGTTCTATAAGATGCTCGCGTTCACTATACAGTTCCCAAACAACAACCCCACACCCCCAAAACCACCACCCACAACCGGGGCAATAATCTCAAAGACACAGGACAAGGCCACACCAAAACCAGCACAACCCCCCCAGCACCCAGCCAAAACCAGACACAACAAAAAAGGGGGGCCATGAAAGCTTGTTGCCTCAAAACCCAACAGCATGCCAAACCACACAAACCACACCACACCCCTCACCCGCTTTCCCACACCACCACCCCAACAGGGACGATCATGCGTACTCACAAGCAAAAAACGCGACACAGCCACAGCCAACACCCACACACCACCAACGGCGCATGTTTCCCAGTGTTGAGTTCATTGATATTCCACCCATGAGCAACCCACCCAAACAACACTCGTGTCTGGCATGAGCAACCAAAAAATGGTTAGCTCCTTAGAAAGGAGGTGATCCAGCCGCACCTTCCGGTACGGCTACCTTGTTACGACTTAGTCCCAATCGCCAGTCCCACCTTCGACGACTCCCCCCACACAAGGTGGTTAGGCCATCGGCTTCGGGTGTTACCAACTTTCGTGACTTGACGGGCGGTGTGTACAAGGCCCGGGAACGTATTCACCGCAGCGTTGCTGATCTGCGATTACTAGCGACTCCGACTTCATGGGGTCGAGTTGCAGACCCCAATCCGAACTGAGACCGGCTTTTAGGGATTAGCTCCACCTCACAGTATCGCAACCCATTGTACCGGCCATTGTAGCATGCGTGAAGCCCAAGACATAAGGGGCATGATGATTTGACGTCATCCCCACCTTCCTCCGAGTTGACCCCGGCAGTCTCCCATGAGTCCCCGGCATAACCCGCTGGCAACATGGAACGAGGGTTGCGCTCGTTGCGGGACTTAACCCAACATCTCACGACACGAGCTGACGACAACCATGCACCACCTGTGAACCAGCCCCGAAGGGAAGGACTATCTCTAGCCCGGTCTGGAACATGTCAAGCCTTGGTAAGGTTCTTCGCGTTGCATCGAATTAATCCGCATGCTCCGCCGCTTGTGCGGGCCCCCGTCAATTCCTTTGAGTTTTAGCCTTGCGGCCGTACTCCCCAGGCGGGGCACTTAATGCGTTAGCTACGGCGCGGAAAACGTGGAATGTCCCCCACACCTAGTGCCCAACGTTTACGGCATGGACTACCAGGGTATCTAATCCTGTTCGCTCCCCATGCTTTCGCTCCTCAGCGTCAGTAAATGCCCAGAGACCTGCCTTCGCCATCGGTGTTCCTCCTGATATCTGCGCATTTCACCGCTACACCAGGAATTCCAGTCTCCCCTACATCACTCTAGTCTGCCCGTACCCACCGCAGAACCAGGGTTGAGCCCTGGTCTTTCACGGCAGACGCGACAAACCGCCTACGAGCTCTTTACGCCCAATAAATCCGGATAACGCTCGCGCCCTACGTATTACCGCGGCTGCTGGCACGTAGTTAGCCGGCGCTTCTTCTGCAGGTACCGTCACTTACGCTTCTTCCCTACTGAAAGAGGTTTACAACCCGAAGGCCGTCATCCCTCACGCGGCGTCGCTGCATCAGGCTTTCGCCCATTGTGCAATATTCCCCACTGCTGCCTCCCGTAGGAGTCTGGGCCGTGTCTCAGTCCCAGTGTGGCCGGTCACCCTCTCAGGCCGGCTACCCGTCGTCGCCTTGGTGAGCCATTACCTCACCAACAAGCTGATAGGCCGCGAGTCCATCCCCAACCGATAAATCTTTCAACCACCCACCATGCGGCAGGAAGTGATATCCGGTATTAGACCCAGTTTCCCAGGCTTATCCCGAAGTCAGGGGCAGGTTACTCACGTGTTACTCACCCGTTCGCCACTAATCCACCCAGCAAGCTAGGCTTCATCGTTCGACTTGCATGTGTTAAGCACGCCGCCAGCGTTCATCCTGAGCCAGGATCAAACTCTCCATAAAAAATAAAAAGCCACCAGCATCCCTCCTTGGAAAAAAGAAGACACACCAGTGTAGTCCCGGCGAATAAAAACCACTCAAGAAACACCACACGGGGGTGCGGCATCCTCAAGCAAAAAATGTTTCGTATTCACCAAACAAAAAACATTCGGTATCAACAAACTTGGCACACTATTGAGTTCTCAAACAACAAACACTTCCGACACCACAACCCACCACCAAAGGTGAGCGCTTCGCTTCGGAGCAACTTCCAAACCTTACCACACCGTCGAACTTTGTCAACTTGGTGATTCGGTTATCCGCGCCAGAACTTAGGTTTTGAAACCGTTTCGTTCGAGCGGCGCGAGAAATAACTCTACACGAATTTCAGGTGAATGCAAAACCGTGGCGCAGCCGCACTGAATCAACTCACTTACCGCGAGTTCTCGCAGTTTCCGGGCCAGCTCGACAGGTCGAACAACAAGAAACACGGATTTCGTGTTTTGTGACGCCGCTCTCTGTTGATTCACCATCCGCGTTTATAGCAATGGCCGGGACAGAACCTTAGTTCTGTCCCGGCCATCTCTAGATGTATCAAAATCTACTGATTTGCCTGACGGCGACGAGTAACCTCATAGAGCGCGATGCCCGCGGCCATCGATGCATTCAGAGATTCCATCGCCGAAGAGATTGGAATTGAAACGATCGCATCGCAGGTTTCCCGAACCAGTCGCGAAAGACCCTTACCTTCGGAACCGATCACAATGCATAGCGGTTCGGTAGCAAGTTCCAGATTTGGAAGCTCGACGCTTCCACCGGCATCCAGCCCGATAACGAAAACACCATTGGCTTTCAATTCCTTCAAAGCACTGGTGAGGTTGCTGGCTTTGGTTACCGGTACACGAACCGCCGCGCCGGCGCTGGTCTTCCATGCGGAAGCCGTAACTCCAACACTGCGTCGTTCCGGAACAATCACCGCATGCGCACTGAAAGCGGATGCCGAACGAATAATGGCACCCAAGTTTCGTGGATCAGTGATCCCATCAAGAGCCAAGAAGAGCGGTGCGTTTCGCTCGTAGCCCTTTTCGAAGTCCTTAACCACCTTGGTGGTGTATTGAACCGCGTCCTTGTACTCATATGGCGGAACCTGTAAGGCCAGTCCCTGGTGAATAGCGTCATCGGTCATCCGGTCTAACTCGACGCGGCTGGCTTCCATGACCGGGATACCCTGCTCGGCCGCAAGCTTCAAGGACTCACGCACTCGATCGTCCACGTCAATGCGCACCGCAATATGCAACGCCTTGGCAGGAATGGCAGCACGCAGCGCTTCAACTACGGAGTTGCGCCCGGTCACCATTTCGGCGTTAACCTTAGGACGACGAGCCGGCCGTTTAGCTGACGATCGGTCAGCTAGCTGCTTGGCACGGTAGGCCTTATGGTACGGACGGTCCTCGGCCTTGGGGGTTGGGCCGCGCCCTTCTAGGGAGCTACGCCCCTTGCCGCCACTACCCTTGGTTGGACCCTTCTTAGTCTTTCGCACGGCTCCCGGCCGTCCCTTTGCGTTACTCATGCTCGTTGTTTCCTTTGGTAATAAGTCTGTACGTGGTGGCCAAGAACTATTTGTTCAGGATCCAGCGTGCCCCGTCAGCGGAGTCCGCCACCGTAATTCCTGCTTCGGCCAAGCTGTCACGGATTTCATCCGAACGCGCCCAGTCTTTAGCTGCGCGGGCTTCGGCGCGCATCGTCAGCTGCGCTTGGACCAGTTGGTCTAAGGCTTGATAGACCGAGTCGTCACCGTTCTCCTGCGGTTGGGCATCGTCTAAGCCCAGGACACTGGTCATAGCCAGTACGTGGTTCAAAGCTTGAACTAGTGCTTGATCGTCTTGCTGATCCAGCGCCGCATTGCCCAACCGAACTGTGTCGTGCAGGGAAGCTAATGCTTGTGGGACATTGAGATCTTCATCCATGGCAGCCGCAAACGCGTCAGGAACCTCTCTGCTGCCTTCCGCCGCTGCCGAATCGCGGCTTTCCAGGCGGTAGCGCGCGTTGGAGATGAAGGTATCGATGCGCTCCACCGCAGCGGCTGCTTCGGTCAAGGAATCTGGTCGATAATCCAGCTGGGAGCGGTACTGGGCCTGTCCCAAGAAGTAACGCACCACGCGGGCTGGGGCCTGTTGCAACATCTCTTCCGGAGAAATGGTGTTGCCGATCGATTTGCTCATCTTTTCGCCCGCATAGGTCACCATGCCGTTATGCATCCAGAAATTCGCGAATCCGTGGCCGGCCGCCGCCGACTGCGCCAGTTCGTTTTCATGATGCGGGAACCGCAAGTCCAGTCCCCCACCGTGAATGTCAAAGTGCTCACCCAAGTATTTGCTGGCCATGGCGGAGCATTCCAGATGCCAGCCCGGGCGCCCACGTCCCCAAGGGCTCGGCCATGAGGCAGTTTCAGGGTCGCTTGCCTTGTGACCCTTCCATAGCGCAAAGTCACGAGGATCGCGCTTACCCCGTGGATCGGCGTCCGTCGCCGCCTGCATATCGTCGACCTTCTGCCGAGTCAGCGCCCCGTACTCCGGGAAGGAGCGCACGTCGAAGTAAACATCGCCGGAACCATCACTAGCCGGGTAGGCATGACCGCGGTCAATCAGCAGCTGAATCAACTCGTGCATTTCCGGCACGTGACCGGTCGCTCGCGGTTCGTAGGTTGGACGGCGCACGCCTAGCGTTTCGTAAGCTCGGGCAAATTCCTGTTCGAAACGGTAAGCCAGTGCGAACCAGAGTTCACGTGGCTTGTAAATCTCATCGCCCTGGAAGTCCTCGGCGAAAGAAGCTGCGGACTTCTCCAGAATCTTGTCATCGATATCGGTGACGTTACGCACGGTAGTCACCGTGAAGTCACGATATTCCAACCAGCGCACCAAGATATCGAAGACAATCGCGCTACGCACATGTCCTACGTGAGGCATCCCCTGAACGGTGGCACCACAGTAGTACAGTTTGACCTCACCCTCGGTAATGGGGTGGAAGTCGCGTACTGTCGCAGTTTTGGTGTCATAAAATCGCAGGCTCACAGCATCAAGGTTATCCCAAAAGCCTGCGGGGTATAGGCGATTGGGGCACTGGTCTTGCACACATTGTGGGGTTACGGGTGTGGGTAGACCAGCGCAGTGGCATAAGCGGTGATCCCTGCGCCCTGTCCTTCATACCCTAAACCGTCGCTCGTGGTGGCGCTGACCGTCACCGATGCGTTAGCCGCCTGGCTCAATACCGCGTTGGCTTCCTCGCGGCGAGCAGCGAAACGTGGCCGCTGCCCAACGAACTGCACGCTGACATTACCAATTTCGAACCCGGCGGCCCGCACAATACGTGCCGCTTCGGTGAGCAAAGTGACTCCGCTCGCACCGGAGAACTCCGGCCGGTCCACCCCGAAATGCGTGCCTAGGTCACCGATGCCCGCCGCCGCAAAGAGCGCATCACAGGCCGCATGGGCTACCGCGTCACCGTCCGAATGTCCGGCTAAGCCAATGTCATCTGGAAAGTGCAGACCAGCCAACCACATTGGCCGGGCCTGATCGGAACTGATCGCGTGCACATCGATGGCCGTGCCAATCCGAGGAATGCTGGGCTGTGACATCGCGTGCTCTCCTAAATAAGTGGATTCGGTGGCCAGTTGATTAGCCTGTTGCAGGTCTTGTGGATGGGTAACTTTCAACGCATCTCGGTGACCGTTGACCACGTGCACCGAATATCCAAGGGCACGCACCATTGACGCATCATCGGTGGCCGCTTCGCGTGCTGCTTCGTCCTCTCGCGCCAACTGGGCGTGCGCCTCGCGTAATACCGTGGCTTTGAATCCCTGCGGGGTTTGGACAGCACGCAGGCTGGAACGTGGCGGGGTTTGCGAAACTTGCGGCAAATCATTGCTCGCTCCCACCTCAACCACACTGATGGTGTCGGTGACCGGCAACGCCGGAATCACCGCAAGGACACCCTCTCGTTGCAATGCCTGCGACACCTCACGATAAACACTGAGCGGGGTAAAAGCCCGCGCCACATCATGAACCAACACTTGGTCGATGGACTGTTCCACTACCTGCAGCCCGCGGCTGACCGACTCCGCTCGGCTAGCGCCGCCCGGAACGGTACTGACTTTTACACCATAGGTTCGGGCTTGTTCCGCTAAGGCTTGGTCCTGTGCAGGAACAACCACAACGATCTGGGCTAAGACTTCCCATGTCGCCACCCGACTCAAGGCATGCTGCAATAGGCTCCGGCCGGCGATCTCAACAAGGGCTTTGGGCATTCCAGCTCCAAGCCGTGTCCCACTGCCGGCGGCAAGCAGGATCAGTGCGGTGGATGGGTGAGAAGTGTTTGGTTCAGTCACAGCATCCAGCTTAAGCCGCGCCGGGCGATTCTGCCCGGTTGCGGCCATGCAAGTCCTCCAACTGCGGTCGGAGCCTTCGAAAAAACGAAAAGACCGTGCTCGATCGGTATTTCGATCGAGCACGGTCTTGAAATCTTTTCTCGGATCAAACTATCCGGGAGAATCGCTGAATTTAGTGCGAGGCCAAAACCTCGTCCAGCAATCCCTCGGCCTTGGTTTCATCTAGATCCTTGGCCAGCGCCAATTCGCTAATTAGTACCTGACGGGCCTTGGACAACATACGTTTCTCACCTGCGGAAAGTCCCCGGTCATTCTCACGACGCCACAGATCACGGACAACCTCAGCAACTTTGATAACGTCACCGGAAGCAAGCTTCTCCAAGTTAGCCTTGTAGCGGCGCGACCAGTTGGTCGGCTCCTCGGTGAATTCAGCACGAAGGACCTCGAACACATGGTCCAAGCCTTCCTGACCTACCACGTCACGCACGCCAACCAAGTCAACATTCTCGGCGGGTACTTCAATGGTCAGGTCCCCCTGCGCCACCTTGAGCTTGAGATACATTTTCTCTTCGCCCTTGATCTTGCGCATCTTAATCTCTTCGATCATCGCTGCGCCGTGGTGCGGGTAGACTACAGTCTCGCCAACCTCAAAAACCATGTGGATAAACCCCTTTCCCAACGACTAGTCTACCACGGTTGGCATTCCTAAGATTGTTAGATACCCCCTAACAACCGCGAATTCACGCGGTTTTCACTCTTCCATTCGGAGGAGAAACGTGGTATGAAGAAGGTAGTTCATAGTTGCTTTCCCGCCCTCCTTCCCCTTTCCCCTGAGCAGAGATTGCAATGTGTTACTGGTCGCCAAATCACGCTTTTGCCGCTTAAACAGTTAGGCTAGGTTCTAGTCGTGGACTTCGTGTGGCCGCTTTCAAAGATTGCCGTAACCGAATGTGCACCACGAAACCATGCAACTCACTATTCTCATCGAGGAGTTTGTGTCGTGATCACCGCACGCATGACCGCCGGACGCCGCATCGCCGCGTCCCTCGCCCTGGCCGGCTTGGCTCTGGGTGTCACTAGCTGTGGCACTATCAACCAGCAGGCCACTACTGCCTCTTACGCACCGAGCGATGGCATCGTCGAGAACGTTGGCGACGCCAAGGTTCGCAACCTGATGCTAGTCACCGATGCCGAGCACAATGAGGCTCGTTTTATCGGTAGCATCGTCAACGGCACCGATACGTCGGTATCGCTGAGCATCGACGTTGCATCAACCGATATTGTCGAGTTCACTGTCGGTGCCAACGGCGCATTGAAGCTTGAAGACGAGGAATTCTCCGTGAGCGGTTTGGGCATTGGTCCAGGCGAGCACGCCCCAGCCACGATGGTTTCCGGCGGCGAAAGCATCGAAACCACCATCCCTGTGGTTGACGGGACCCTCGAGGAATACCGCGATTTCGTTCCCGGCGGTTATGACGACTCGACCATCGAGCACCTGACTCCTACTGAGCAGCCAGGTCACGGCGGCGGCCACTAGTTACTTGTAGGGCATAATTTATTAGCCCGAAAAGCTGTCTCTGAATCAGGCGGTGTAGCATTCCCCGGAATGCTACACCGCCTGATTTTGTCTCTTGCGCATCATTGCGAAGCAGGATGGTAAAGCTCGGCGGGGCAGTAGAACATTGTCATGTTCTACTGCCCCGCCAGTTCACGCTTTACTAGACCGCGAACTTATATCCCAAACCGCGTACCGTCACCAGATGCACCGGAGCGGCCGGTTCCTGCTCAATCTTCGAGCGCAAACGCTTGACGTGCACGTCAAGGGTTTTGGTGTCTCCGACGTAGTCGCTACCCCACACCCTGTCAATCAACTGTCCGCGGGTCAAGACACGGCCGGCATTACGCAGCAGCATCTCTAAAAGTTCGAACTCTTTAAGCGGCATCGCGATCTCTTCGTTATTGACCGAGACTACGTGGCGTTCCACGTCCATCCTGACCGGGCCGGCGGTGACCACGTTGGTCATCAGATCTTCACCTTCGCCTTGACGGCGAAGCACGGCACGGATCCGTGCCAGCAGCTCGCGTGAGGAGTAAGGCTTGGTGACGTAATCATCGGCGCCCAGCTCCAAGCCAACCACCTTGTCGATTTCGCCGTCCTTCGCGGTCAGCATGATCACCGGAACCTGACTGGTGGCGCGGATCTGGCGAATGACTTCGGTTCCCGGTTGTCCAGGGAGCATCAGATCCAGCAGCACGAGGTCCGCCCCGTGACGTTCGAACTCGGTCACCGCGGTGATCCCGTCATCGGCGATGCGCACCTCGAAGCCCTCGCGCTCCAACAGGTATGAGAGCGGATCCGATAGTGACTCTTCATCCTCGACGATCAAAATCCGGGTCATCGATGTCCTCCTTCACCACGCGCTGATTCAGCTGTGGCACTAGTTCCAGCGGATAACTCAACCGGTGAGCCATCCATGTCTTCGTCCTGCTCATCCAGCACCGGAATACGCAGGGTGAAAGTTGATCCTTGGCCCTCCTGAGACCAAAGTGAGATTTCGCCACCGTGATTCGCCACAATGTGCTTCACGATGCTCAGTCCTAGTCCAGTTCCACCGGTTTGTCGGGAGCGGGCGGAATCAACGCGGTAGAAACGTTCAAAGATTCGCTCCTGCTCATCCGCGGTGATCCCCGGTCCTTGGTCGGTAACCGAAATTTGCGCGAAGCCATCGCGCTGTCTTAGCCCAACGCCCACCGCGCTGTTATCCGGTGAATACCGAATGGCGTTGTCGATCAGGTTTCGCACTGCCGTCATCAGCAGGTCGGCCTCACCATGAACCGGCTGCTCAATCTGGCCGCCTAAGGAAATCGAAATATTGCGTTCTTCGGCCAAGAGTTTGTTGCGGTCTACGGCCTCATTGACCACTTGTTGCACCTGCACCGGTTCACCGTGGACGATCACGTCGCTGCTTTGCAGCCGCGAAAGTTCGATGATGTCTTGCACTAGCGCGCCTAAACGAGCCGATTCCTTGTGCATTCGGGTGCTGAAGCGGCGGACCGCTACCGGGTCATCAGCCGCATCCTCGATTGCTTCGGAAAGCAAAGATATGGCACCTACCGGGGTTTTCAGCTCGTGGGAAACGTTGGCAACAAAGTCATTTCGCATCGCCTCGGTGCGGGTGATTTCCGTGCGGTCATCGACCAAAAGCAGGATGTATTCCTCCCCTAAGGGGGCTGCACGCACATGGACGACCAGCTGGCCGGCTCCCAGGGCACCGCGTTGAAGCTCAAACTGACTTTCGGTAATAACCCCGTCGTCACGCACTCGGCGGACCATGCTCAGCAATTGCTCATGCACCAGGGTGTGCCCGCGAACGAGCCCGTACGCGTAAGCAGCCGGGTTGGCGCGCACCACCCCGTCCACATCGTCAATGATCACGAAGGCGCGCCCCACCACCGAGAGGACGGCCGCGGCCCCCTCGGGGAGGGTCGGCTCATCCACTGCGGGCAACGGGGCTGAGCGGCGTTGGGCAAAGTAGTATGCCAGCACGCCGACAACGCCGAGTGCCAGACCGATCAGGCCGGCGATCAGAGTGGGAAAGACTTCGTTCACCCTTTCAGGGTATCTGGCTTCATGCGCTGTTGATCCCTGAATGTCCTCTAAACACCTGAATCGGACACTGTATTAACCAAACATTCATCTTTAACGCAACGGAGGTTAAGCTGGTGGTGTCAGGCTTGATCAAGATCCCTCCGTCGTGCCGAAAAGCAAAAAGGCACATATTTGGACCCGAAAGGACGTACGCGAGTGCGCAAAGTATTTCAGGCCGATCTACAGCAGATCGGCGAAGACCTCATCGAAATGTCACAACGTGTGGCCAACGCGATGGAGCGCGCCTGGGACTCGCTGTCTAACGCGGACGTAGATCTCGCGCAGGAAGTCATCGCAGAGGACGCAAAGATCGATTTCCTACAGACACAGCTCGATGAACGCGCCATCGACACCTTGGCGCTTCAGGGCCCCGTAGCTAGCGATCTGCGAATGATCGTCGGTTCGTTACGGATGAGCGCTTCACTAGAACGCATGGGCGACCTTGCCCGTCACCTCGCACAGTTGGCTCGCCTGCGTTTCCCGCAGCAGGCAGTTCCTGCCGCGATCGCCGAGACTTTCTCGCAGATGGCCGAAATTGACATCAAGATCGCCCGCGAAGTCGGACGCCTGCTAGATACCCGTGACCTGAGCATTGCCGGCAACATCATTGAATTGAACCGGCAGCTGGATCAGCTGCACTCATCGGTGTTCAAGATTATTGCTCAGGATGACTGGAAGGAAGATGCGCCAACTACCGTGGATGTGTCGCTGACCAGCCGTTACTTGGAGCGTTTCGGCGACCATGGCGTTTCGGTAGCGCGCAAGGTCAATTACCTCGTAACCGGCGAGTGGGAACCGGAGGCTTAAACGCCGAACTACTATCTCAAACCTGACATTGTTGCTGGTCATCGATTATTCGGTGGCCAGCAACTGCTTTAAGCTTCGCGGCCTGACCAGGTTGTCGGATAGTGCCATACTGGAATCAATAGGTACCCATGGCCCACCGGGAACAGTAGAGGAAGAATCGGATCATGCCGCACGATGCAGAACTGGAACTATTCTCCAGAATCCTGTTGCACTTCACCTTCGATGGAATCAGCCCCACATTGCTCGAACCGGAGCTGATCACGGCCGAGGCGCGGCAGGGAATGGTGATGATTCGACAGCTTGGTGAACGAGGCCATCAGCAACAAGCCCGTGAACTGTGTGAACAAGCCATGGAGCAGGTTCGGCAGGCTTCTGAACAGTCCGGCGCTCCGGCACGGGTATTTGCCGAAATCACCAACGAACTGCTCGAACTGCATACCAAGCTTGTCGGCTAGTAAAACAGTGCCCCCTCAACTGGCCGGTGAAGCACTTGGGGACGGGGTCTTCGGGCTAATGCTCGGCATATGTCGGAAGGCTGCGCATAGCTCTACTTTGCCTTCAGCGACGCTTCCAAACCTGGCAAGAATTCCTGTTACGGAATCTCTTTGGTGTTCGGTATGACGACCTCACCACGCGACTTTGCGGGTAGGTGGTCCGTTTTAAAAACTTTGGCACGTTCCGGGGAATATATCTTCCGCGAAACGTGCCGTAGAGAATCTCTGTGATGTGAGGCTTAGCCTTCACATTCAACGCAGAATCCGGTACTTCCTTCTTCGCGCACCAGCTGTGAGCGGTGACGAACCAAGAAGCAGGAACCGCAGATGAATTCGTCGTCCTTTGCAGGAATAACCGTCACGGTTAGTTCCTCGTTGGAGAGATCGGCACCTGGAAGCTCTAGGCCATCGGTGTGATCGGTTTCATCGAGTTCTCGCACGACGGACTTAGCGTCCGGCGCATTTGCGGATTTGACCGCATCCAGTGAAGCCTTACGTGCCTCGGCTACATCCGGGCGGACCTCATCGTAATCAGTTGCCACGAATTGCATTCCTAACGTGAGCCATTGTGCCTGTTCGAGATAGGAGATTACAGCATAGCCAGCGCAAAAACACAATCGAATGTCGGGGTTTCGCTCTGAGCCGCCAAGCGGACTTCGTCACAGTTCGCAGGAAAAACGAAACACACCACGTCAGAACCACTTTAAGGGGTTTGCGACGTGGTGTGTCTTCGGAGATAAATTTCTACTTGCGACCTTGGTTTGCTACGGCCTTAATGGCGTCAGCAGCGGCTTCCGGATCAAGGTAGGTACCGCCGGCGCTCACTGGCTTGAAGTTTTCATCCAGTTCGTAGACCAGCGGAATACCCGTGGGGATATTTAGCGCCGCAATATCTGCATCGCTGATTCCATCCAGATGCTTAACCAACGCGCGCAGGGAGTTACCATGGGCGGTGACCAGTACGGTCTTCCCCGCACTCAGGTCTGGCTTGATGCTGTTTTCCCAGTAAGGGAGCAGTCGTTCCAGAACATCCTTGAGGCATTCGGTGCGTGGTGCCTCGTCACCCAGTTCCGCATAGCGTTCGTCACCGATCTGGCTGAACTCCGAATCATCGGCCAGTACCGGTGGCGGGGTGTCATAGCTCCGACGCCATTCCATAAACTGCTCTTCGCCGAACTCGGCGAGAGTCTGGGCCTTATCCTTGCCCTGCAACGCACCATAGTGACGCTCATTGAGCCTCCAGCTACGGTTCACTGGAATCCACGGGCGACCGGCCGATTCCAAGGCTAGATTAGCGGTGATAATGGCACGGGTCAGTAACGAAGTGTGCAGCACGTCGGGCTTGTAACCAGCCTCGGTCAGCAAACGCCCGCCACGCACTGCTTCGGCACGGCCCTTTTCGGTCAAGGAAACGTCATACCATCCGGTAAAGAGGTTTTTTTCGTTCCACTCGCTCTGGCCGTGGCGCAACAAAATCAAAGTATGGCTCATGATTTCCATCCTAGCGTTGCCCACTATCGCAGCTCACTTTCATTGCACGATCATGGCGCATATTGCGGCACGATCGCGCTATTCAGCGCGCCGGCTGGTCTAGTAGTTGTACCAGTTACCGCCGCGTCCAGACAGCGCCGGACGCACGTCGGCTAAGTAGACGCAGCAGATGCAGGCGGCAATCAGTTGCAAGAAACCGCCGCTGAAGGCTGAGGCGTTAGGGATTGCCGAGAGCACTGCGATAAACGCACTCACTCCGGTCATCCCCAACCAAAACCCTTTGGTGCGCTTGCCTTCGGCGAAGTATCGGTCGGCGGGATGCCGCACCGCATCAATCACTGCCCACACCGCTAAGACGGCGATAACCACTGACAGTGCATACATCAGAAAGAATTCGATGGTGAACGCAAGTTGCATATTTCCAGCCTACCTGCACGGACTGCTCGCGCGTTGCTTTACCTCATAAGCAACGCTATTTGATGACCGGGCATTACCCTTCAAGTACCGCCAACGCTTGGGCTAGGTCCCACCAAAGGTCTTCGACATCCTCGATCCCCACCGCTAGCCGAATTAGATTCTGTGGAACGCTTGGTGGTTCCGAGGCGTGCCGGGCGCGACGTTCGGCTAAAGTTTCCACCCCGCCCAACGAGGTAGCCGGGGTGATCAGTTCCAGGGCGGCAATCACCCGATCGGCATCGCTAGCACTTTGGCCAGCCGCAAAGGCAATGACTGAACCAAAGCCGCTCATTTGAGCCGCCGCGCGCTCATGACCAGGGTCTTCTGGCAGTCCCGGATAGCGCACGTCAGCAACAGCCGGATGCGCAGCCAGTTTGCGAGCCAGCTGGCCAGCATTGTTTTGGGCCCGCTCCAGACGTACGGAGAGGGTGCGCATGCCTCGCAAAGCTAGAAAGACATCCATCGGTGAAGCGATGGCTCCGTGCAGGGTCCGGTAGCCGTGTAGCTGTTCATGCAAGGCGGTGTCTGAAGTTACTACGGCTCCAAGAATCACATCCGAGTGGCCGGACAACGTCTTAGTCACCGAATGAACCACCACGTCCGCTCCGTACTCAAGCGGTTGTTGCAACAACGGGGTGGCGAAAGTATTGTCTACCAAACTCAGCACCCCGCGCTGCGCAGTGGCCCGCAGAATGGCCCGAAGATCGGCGACCTCCAGCATCGGGTTGGTCGGGGATTCCAGCCACAACGCGTCAGCGCTCGCTAAGGCCTCGAGCGTTGCCGCGGTATCGGCGATATCAACCGGACGGGCACGAAGCACCCCCGCGTTCTCCAGTTCCGCTACTAGCGACAACGACCCGTTGTAGGAGTGGCGGGGTAAGACTAAGGTGCCACCACGGGGAACTAAGCTGAGCGCCGCAGCAATGGCCGCCATCCCGGAGGAGAACACCAAGGCTGGAAGAGCAGCCTTCTCCAGTTGCCCGAGCAGCCCTTCGAACCCATCCCAGCTGGGGTTGGAGAACCGTGCGTACACCCGATCATCGGACGTGGCAACGGCCTGTGAATGGAAAGTTGAAGTGAAGGTGACCGGATGGTTGACCGGGGCGTTTGGTTGCCCGTGGGGACGGGCTCCGGCCACCGCGAGCGTATGGGCGCTGAACTGACGGTCGGGCTGGCTGTGCTGTCCTTCATGGCTCATAGTTTCAACATTACGCCCGGCGCTAAAGCATTCGGTATCCGCGTTTCTGCATATTTCGCCAAGAGATCGGCCCATCGCACAGGTCACGGTTTGTTCACACTCTGGTCGTGCCGTCAGGAACGGACACAGAACTTCGTTAGGCTAGTCGAGTGAGTATGCAGTCCTCTTCCCTCCCCCGTGGCCTGTTCATTGCCTTCGAAGGCGGTGACGGGGCTGGTAAGTCAACCCAATTGCGGCTGTTGCGTGAGGCTTTACAGGGTCATGGCGATCGAGTCGTCACCACGCGGGAGCCCGGTGGTACTGAAATTGGTGAGAAGTTGCGCGCGCTAGTACTCGAGCACGGCCACGGCCAGATCGATGCCCGCACGGAAGCGCTGATGTATGCCGCGGCTCGCGCCGCTCACGTAGCCCAGTTCATTAGCCCACAGCTGACTCAAGGTACTCACGTGGTTTCTGATCGTTTCGTCGATTCTTCGCTGGCCTATCAGGGAGTTGGGCGAGCGCTGGGTATTGATCAGGTCGCTGCCATCAATAACTTCGCTACCGACTCACTCCGCCCGGATCTGACTATTTTGTTAGATATCTCGGCCGCAGATGGCCGGTCCCGCCGCATCGCCGGAAGTGGTGGTATTGAAGTGTCGGATCGGCTGGAATCCGAACCGGATGAGTTTCACGAGCGTATCCGTCAAGCCTTCCTCACCCTAGCCAAGGCCGAGCCAGAACGTTACCTGGTCCTCGACGCTAATCAGCCGGCCCAGGAGCTACACTCGCAGATCATGGACCGGCTCCAGGCGGTGTTGTGATGCGCCCGGTATTCGACCAATTGGCCGGTCAACACCGCGTCATCCAAGCATTAGAACGCGAGCTTTCCCACGGCAACCCCACTCACGCCTGGTTGTTTACCGGACCGCCGGGTTCCGGGCGAACCACCGCAGCCCGCGCTTTTGCCGCGGCCTTGCAATGCCGGGAGAATCCCGCTGGTTGCGGTGAATGTAAGCCCTGTTTACAAGTTCTCTCTGGCGCACATCCGGACGTCGCTTTTGTCTCCACCAATAAAGTCGCATATCAAATCGAAGATGTTCGTCAGCTGATTACCCGTGCGCAGGAACGCGCAGGATCCGGCCAGTGGCGCATCATCATTATTGAGGATGCCGACCGGATGACCGAACGCACCACGAACGTCCTACTCAAAGCCATTGAGGAACCACCCGAACGAACCCTATGGTTTCTTTGCGCGCCCTCTCCAGCTGATGTTTTGGTCACGATTCGCTCGCGGTGCCGTTCGGTCAATTTGGCCATCCCTGCGGTCAGCGAAGTCGCCGAATTATTGATGCGCCGTGACGGGCTGACTGAAGAGCAGGCACATTTCGCGGCCCGGGTTTCACAGTCACACATCGGTGTGGCACGCATGCTGGCCCGCGACGAACAGGCCCGGACCCGTCGCGAGAAGATCGTCACCCTGCCTTTACGACTCAGTACCCTGCCCCAGGCGATGGCTGCCGCAGCAGAAATCGTCACGCTGGCTAACGAACACGCTGAGTCCACCACCGGGGCGACGCAAGCCGAGCGCACCTCCGCACTACGCCATGCCAACGGATTGACGGAGGAGGAGAATATCCCCGCCGGTCTGCGCGGTGCGTTCAAGGCCATCGAAGAAGATGCCAAACGCTTTGCCCGGCGTGCCACTTTCGACTCCTTGGATCGCACGCTCATCGACCTGGCGACATTTTTCCGTGATGTGCTGACCATTCAGTTAGGTGCCGGTTCCGAGCTGATCAACGAGCATCGCCGGCA
Source organism: Glutamicibacter uratoxydans (assembly GCF_050753455.1). Classification (GTDB taxonomy): domain Bacteria; phylum Actinomycetota; class Actinomycetes; order Actinomycetales; family Micrococcaceae; genus Glutamicibacter; species Glutamicibacter uratoxydans_A. Next base: position 507,629 of record NZ_CP192736.1, on the reverse strand, counting down.
TGAGATCGAGCAATATGCGCAATCGCAGAGCAGCGAGAAGAGCCTGCATCAGATCGATGCCATTAATTCAACCCGTCGTCGACTCGCATCCAATGTCACCCCATTGCTAGCCATGGAAGCACTGATGTCCACGTTGCTGCAGCAGCCAGGCAGACGATAAATTACCGTGCCCCAGCGCCTACTCATTTTCTAAGGAGTCACACGTGACACTTCGTCCTAGCCACCGCCGGTGGCTTCCCGCCACTGCTAGCGTTGCGATCCTTGGGTTGATGCTCACCGGTTGCTCCACCGAGCCCACGCCGGAACCCACCGAAAGCTCGACGCTCAGCACCGGTCTGGAACCCTACTATGAGCAGGAACTTGTTTGGGACTCATGCGGCAGCATCGTTGAGTGCGCGACGCTCACCGTGCCCTTAGACTACTCACAACCTGAGTCTCAAAGCATTGAATTGGCGTTAAACCGTCGGGCAGCAGCCAGTAGCGAGAAGAACCTGCTGGTCAACCCGGGCGGGCCAGGTGGTTCGGGAATTGATCTGGTCGCATCCTCAGTCCCACTAATGTTTAGCGAAGAGCTTCAAGACGAGTACAACGTCATTGGGTTTGATCCACGCGGTGTGGGACAAAGTTCCCCCATCAACTGCCTGAGCGATGCCGAACGCGATGCCAGCCGTCAAGAGAATCTGCGTTCCTGGGTCGAGGAAGACCGCGAGCAGATCCGTGAGGAAAGCACCAAGTACGCGCAATCCTGTCTGGAAAATACTGGTGAATTACTCGGCCATGTCGACACCGTGTCAGCCGCGAAGGACATGGACATTATCCGGGCGGTATTAGGTGATCAGCAGCTAAACTACTTGGGATATTCCTACGGAACTTATCTCGGGGCCACCTATGCCGATCTCTTCCCGAGCAAAACCGGACGCTTCGTCCTTGATGGCGCACTGGATCCGAAGAGCACCGCCAGTCAGATTGATCAAGCCCAAGCCATCGGTTTCGAGGGCGAAATCACTGCATGGCTAACGGATTGCCTCGCCACCGAGGGCTGCCCCTTTACCGGGACCGTTGAGGACGCACGCGATCAATTGCACGAGTTCCTCGGATCGCTCGAAGAGCAGCCGTTGGAATCCAGCGATGGCCGGATGGTCCCGATCATCGATTTCATCAACGGATTCATTGTCCCGCTCTATGACAATGCGTCTTGGCCCTTGCTCAGTAGTGCCATGGCCGACGCTATGGATGGGAACGTCGACATGATTCTGATGTTTGCGGATCTCACCGCCGATCGTCAGGCCGATGGTAGCTATGGTTCAAACTCTTCCGAAGCTTTCGGCGCGATTAACTGTTTGGACCGCCCCATGGATGCAGCTCAAGCCCGGATGGATGCCGAGGCTCAAGAGCTTCAACGAGTGGCACCAACTTTGGGCAAGTACCTGTCCTACGGTGCGTTGGGTTGCGAAAACTGGGCGTTTGACGCCACTGGACGCCCGGGTGAGTTGAACGCTGATGGTGCTGGCGACATTTTGGTCATCGGAACCACCGGAGATCCTGCCACCCCTTATCAGTGGTCTGAGTCCTTGGCTGAACAGCTCGAAGGTGGAGTATTGCTCACCTACGAAGGCCACGGTCACACTGCCTATGGACGGTCAAATGAATGCATCACTGCGGCCGTGGACGGTTATTTGATTGATGGCGAAATGCCGGCCGAAGACACCCGCTGTTGATTTTCTGAGATCTTATGACCGTGCGTTTTGACGTGGATCGAACGACTCGGATAAAGTAACTTGGTGCCCTAGTGGTATCAGGCCTCCTTAGCTCAGGGGTAGAGCAGCTCCCTCGTAAAGAGCAGGTCGGCGGTTCAAATCCGCCAGGGGGCTCTGGGACGAAGAACCCCGGTATCGTGTTTTCTCACGATCCCGGGGTTCTTCCGTGTTCAGGGACACGCAATACAGCATGCATCTGCATGTGAAGCTGCACAATGCGATGAGTCACCGGGATGGAGTGGGGTACGCCCCTTCAGTGTTCGGCCCGTACAGGACTGCCACAGCTGCGAGAATTCCTTGATAGTTTTCTTCAGCGGAGGGTGCTTTACTATTTATTCGCGCATACACTTCGGTACTGAGTTCAGCCCAAAAATTCTTGGAATTTTGTTGCGGCTGAAAGTGCCATTGCAACTCTAAGAAATTTTTTGCATAGCTCACCCCGTGGGTATCTTCCACATAGGACTGGAGAGCTTCATCGATTACATCCCGATATTCACTATGGGGAGCAACTCGCCTAATCCGAACGATCTTCGAGAGATACCCAGACTCCTGCAAAGCAATCAAAGTCAGGTAGCCCCACCCGTTTTCGCTGGCTTCTTCCCAACCAACCGGAGCCTGTCCAACCTCGGATATCTCGCTTATTGGCAATGTTTTCATAGCGACAGGGTACCCAACTTGTTCAGCATTTTTAGACAACTGCTGAAAGGTTTCCAACCGGCACCTAATTTCCGAACCGGTGCTAATCATGAGATTGTCAGTAGCCGACAAGTTCAATAGGCCAGCAGAGACAGTAAAACCCCCAGGTTCTGCCATTCAAACGGACTGAATCTGGGGGCTTACGCCACGGTTTTAGGCGAAATCCGCGGTTGCTGGATCCGCAGAGATACGTCCTGCTTCACCACGGTCGAGACCGGCAATACGCATTAAGTCCTCCTCGTCGAGCTTCAGCTCCACGGATGCAAGGTTTTCGGCGATCCGCGACTCGGTGACCGATTTGGGGATAACGATATTGCCCAAGGCCAGGTGCCACGCGATGGTCACCTGTGCGACGCTCGCTTGGTGCTTCTTAGCGATATCCAACAGCACTGGATCTTGCAGTAGTTCGCCACCTTGGCCCAGCGGGGACCACGACTGGTGCAAGATGCCACGTTCGCGTTCATACTCACGCAGCTCATGCTGTGGGAAGTAGGGGTGGGTTTCAACTTGGTTCAATACCGGGCGCACTCCGGTAGCTTCGTAGAGTTCTTCAAGTGCTTCAACGGTGAAGTTAGCGACCCCAATCGAACGTGCACGACCGGACTTCTGTAACTCGATCAGGGCTTTCCAGGTGTCCACGTACTGCTTACGCAACGGCTGCAACCAATGGATCAGGTACAAATCAACATAATCGGTACCAAGCTTCTGCAGTGAGTCCTCGAACGCGGCTAAAGTCTTTTCGTAGCCTTGTTCCGAATTCCACACCTTGGTCGTGATAAAGATGTCCGAGCGCTGTAGGCCGGAGGCGGCCACGGCCCGGCCAACGCCTTCTTCGTTGCCATAGATCGCTGCGGTATCAATATGCCGGTACCCGGCTTTTAACGCGCTGGCAACTACTGATTCGACCTGTTCGTTCGGCACACGCCAGACTCCTAAGCCCAGCTGATCGATGGTGTTTCCGTCGTGAAAAGTTACTTGAGGGACAGTTTTAGTCATAACCACAATTTAGTCTGAAACACTTGCTTAGGAAAAATGCGGGGGTCTAAATCGTGCTCTCTTTCAGTGCCCGCTCAGCATTTTCAATTCCTTCAACGACGATACGAACCCGTGAATCCACCGCAAAGTTACTGACGTCCTGCCCCGCCTCGGCTTGCATTCGGGTCATGGCGAAAACCTGGGCTGTAGTTGCCAAGTCATTGGCTGCTTTTGTCAGCGCCCGGTGGACATTAAAGGTCAGTTCGGGAATGAACTCTTCACTACTCGGGGTCAGCTTCTGCGCTTCCGCACAAATCTGTTGTACCCGGGGCATGAGATCAGCCAGGTCGTTTGCGTAGGCCATGAGACGGTTGTGCAACTGATCGTCAGCGATCCCCTCTAAGACTTGGAATACCCGGTCTAGGGATCGATTGAAGCGATCATGGGCTCGCCGCCAAACCCCTTGGCCAAGGAGACGATTCGCTGCATGAGATTTTCGCAGCCGAGAGAAGAATGCCATGAATTCTGTTTCGCTTTCCTGACGTATCGTGCGTCATTAACACTACCTGCGCGAACTCGTAGCACACGACAAAGCGCCAACCCGAGGAAACTTAAGCTAACGTTTCCACGCGCTGGCATCCGGTGGAAGCAACACTTCATTTCAACAGCCGGATGATGAGCTGATGCGAGCATCAGTAGATTGAGTGCGCTTAGCCAATTTCAACCACGATTTTTCCCTTGTGGCTTCCCGAGTCAAAGTATTCGTGGGCCTCGCGCACAGATTCAAAGTCGAAAACTTTCTCAACATTCAGCTCCAACGCGTTCCCTTCCAAGAGCGGGATAACTCGTTGTACCGTCCGAGCGACGATTCCCGCTTTCTCCTCTAGCGGCCGCGCCCGCAAAGTGGTGGCAATAATCCGTAACCGCTTAGTCAGCATCAACCCCAGATCGGCCTCAGCCTTGCGTCCACCCTGCAATCCGATAATGACCAGTTTTCCGCCGGTACGCAATGCTTTGAGATTCAGGCTCAAGTATTTTGCCCCAACTACGTCAAGAATCAGGTCCACGCCCTGATTTTCAGTCAGTTTACGGACTTCTTCCAGCACATCGGTCTCGCGGTAGTTGATCCCGGCATCGGCTCCCAAGCTCCGACAATACTCAAGTTTTTCTTGGCTCGATGCCGTAACCAGCACCCGGGCCCCAGCGGCCTTCGCTAGCTGGATGGCCATGGAACCGATGCCTCCGGCACCGCCATGAATCAGAATGGTTTGTCCCTCGACCAGTTCACCTTGATCAAAGATATTCGAAACCACTGTTGCGCTGACTTCTGGAAGACCAGCGGCTTGCGTCAAGCTAAGACTCTTCGGCACAGGAAACAACAACGACGCGGGTACCGCCACATACTGGGCGTATCCCCCGGAAGCAAGTAACGCCGCAACCGGCTCCCCCATCTGCCAATCGGTCACATCGGCACCAAGGGCCTCAATGGTTCCGGCAACTTCGAGTCCGGGTATGTCACTAGCTCCAGGAGGCGGCGGGTACACACCATTGCGTTGCTGGACGTCAGCACGGTTCAAACCAAAGGCCGCCACTTTGATGAGCACTTCATTGGCCGCGGGTTCAGGCCGTTCGCGTTGAACTTTCTCTAAAACCTCCGGTCCCCCGGCTTCCGAATAAACATAGGCTTCCATGTTGTGTTTCACAGTTCTCGATTCCTTTCCGATGCTACCGATAGCGTATACTCGTTCGGGTTGGATGGTTGTCCGAGCGGCCGAAGGAGCTGGTCTTGAAAACCAGTAGGCGGTAACCCCGTCTCAAGGGTTCAAATCCCTTACCATCCGCGTTTGACTAGGGCAGGAGCTTTATGGCTCCTGCCCTAGTTTTTTTGATTTAGCCGTAATCTGGCCCGGCACCGGCTCCCGGTATGACGCCCTGTTGCGACTGGGACAAAGTGAGCGGGGAAAGCCCCAGCCCGCTGAGCCGGGCGATCTCGTTGACGATTAAGTGTGCGTCGAATAGTGTGCGCGCTGCGGGTGCTTCCACATCACCGGCCTGCGCAGCGATCGCGGTCCCCCATTGAACAGAGGACAATTGCAAACCCAATACGAAGATCCCTCGGTGAGCAAGGCCGTCTCCATCCACTAAACGGTACGGCTCGCCCAAGACATCGAAGCCCGATCCAGGGATTTCTTCCCCTTCCGCATTGCGCCAGTGAAAGACTCGCGCCACTTTCTCTTCCAAGAGCTGGTGGATCAGCACGCTACTATTCTGCAATACACGGTTTGCGGGCATCATGGCTTCACAAAGCACCGTAGCCGTGTAACTCTCAGTGTCGACCCACGGTGAGGAGACACTGAAGGTACCGGCGAGCGCGTCAAAATCGAACACTGGATCGGGTCCGATGAAATTCATAATCCCGGCTCGCGACAGGGCTAGTAACTGTTCGATGCGTTCCAATGGGGGACCGGAGGACAGTCCTTCCACGAGCGGTTCGAAGCGGCCTTGAATCTCTTCGATGCGAGATTGTTGTTCCACCAGCCCTCTGGCTATCAAATCCTTCACCAGCATTCGCCCGGCGTTCATGGTCATGATCGCCCGTCCAAGCGGGTCGGCACTGCCGCGGGCACTGCTCTGCGCGTTATGCACCAAGTAGTCCCGCACCGCTTGCTGATATTTCTCGTGGGATACAAATCCGATTTCAGCGAACGGGTGAGCTAGGGCCGGAACGTCCAACCATTGAATCATGGGGAATCCGCTAATGAAGTCGCGCAGAGTCGCCAACCAAACTTGCACCCCTTCGTGGTGCTCGGCGTCGAGGATTTCCGCAACACGGCCGGTGAACTCGGTAGCTGATATGGGAAGCTGCTCGGCAATGTCGATAGCACACTGCTGGTAGTAGGCCCAGAGGATGTCGCGATGCAGTTGTGGCCAAATATCGCGGCTGAAATTCAGCGCCGCCAGAGGGTTGCGGGTGCGGGCCTCGGCAACTTGCTGCATCAGTTGTTCGGATTCCAGATACGACAGGGTGATGTCCGGCGCGATAAAGCTCTCGCTTACCGGTTTGCCCCAGTACGGGGTGCCGCGACGAGAGGCCGCAACAAGTTCGGGTTCTCGACCCGAAGGAACATACTCGTAGCGGTGCCCAGGCTCGTCATTCACTTCCCGGAACTCCCCGCCGCGCCCAAGGGTCAGTTCAGCCATCGCATCAAAGAAGTTGAGACCCATTCCACGGAACAGGGCTGGTTTCCCGGCTTTGAACCGGGTGTAGTCCACATCCAGCGGAATACTTGGGCGGATGTAAGTTGCTGCCGCCTGTTCGGCTTGTTCGTCGAGAATCCGCTGTTGCGGGTTCAGCTCGGATTCTTGGTGTCCTAGCGCTAGCACCACGGCATCAACGTGCAGGGTCTCTTCGGGTACTTCACCGTGCAGCTGATAACTGAGCGTGTATCCGGTGGACTCTGGTCTGATTGCCTGAACAAGCGCGGGATAGAAAGTGTATTGGACGTCCTGGTGAGCTTCCAAGACGGCTGCACACCGGTCATAGACGTGTTCTAGATAGCGTCCGTAGAGTGCCCTGCTGGGGAACGACCCGGGACGTACTGCTTCAAGTTCTTCACGTTGTGAACTGCTGAGCGTGGCACCATCTCCTGACAGTTGCGCAAATTGCATAAAACTCAGCCCGGGTTCGTCGGTTACACGTTCGGGAGCCACCGTGGGGAAGGAGGCGGGCGTGTTCATCCAAAAATTTGTTGATTGCTCGGAGTCCCATACATGCCCCGACCCTGGTCGGTAAGTATCGAAGACGCTGATCACCAAGGTGGTGTTGAGTCTCTGAGTTTTGTGCACCAAGCTGGCTAGTCGCTCAATTGTGCTGGTACCGCGCGGCCCAGCCCCAACAATGGCTAGATGGAAGCGCTCGGGTGTAGAAGACGTAGGTTTACTCACCTTCTAGATTATTCCTGATCCACCCTAGACTGGGGCACATGGACGTTACTTCGAAGCATCCCCAGCCCGCGGTCACCGTCGATCCTTATGAGTGGTTGGAGGGTATCCATGATCCCGAAGCCTTGGCTTGGGTGCGTGAGCAGAATACGCGCACCGAAGCGGAGCTGCATGATCAAGGGTTTGAACAGACCGTGCAAGATATCCGCGAGGTTCTTGATGCCCAGGATAAAATCCCGATGGTTACCAAACGCGGGGAGTACTACTACAATTTTTGGCGCGATGCCGATCATCGTCTAGGTCTCTGGCGTCGCACCGACTGGGACTCTTATTGCAGTGACACCCCCAACTGGGAAGTACTCATAGATTTTGATCAGTACGCCGTCGTGCACGGCAACGACTGGCATTTCGCCGGGGCGCGGCTTTTGCGTCCGGCCGCCGGCGAGGACTACCGCCGTGCACTCATTCGACTCAGCCCCGACGGTGGCGATCAGGTCGCCGTGCGCGAATTTGATCTGCAAACTTTAGAATTTGTGTCATCGGGGTTTGAGCTACCGGTAGGAAAAACCGTGGTGTCCTGGGAGAACGAAGACAACTTATTGGTGGCGATTGCGACCAATGAACAGGACACCACTCGGTCGACCTATGCGCGCTGCACCAGACGGCTCAAGCGCGGACAGACGTTGGACCAGGCCGAGGTGATCTTCGAAGTGGATGCCGAACATGTCGGCGGATGGGCACACTTTGACTCAACCCCCGGATTTGAACGGGTGGTGACCTTAGATGCCATTGACTTTTATAATTCACGTACCGGGGTGATTGTTGATGGCGTGCATTCGCCCATCGAGGCTCCAACCGATGTGCGCGTTCATCTGCACCGGCAGTATGTACTGTTTGCCCCACAAACCGATTGGCTGCATCAAGAGCAGGTGATACCAGCAGGCTCGTTAGCCATTGCCGAGCTCGCCAGTTTCCTCGCGGATGGAACTATCGAGCAGCTGGTTTTCGTACCCGATGCCCGAACCTCCTTAGAATCCTTTACGTTCACCGCCGGTCATCTGCTGTTGACAGTGTTGCAGGACGTTGTTAGTCAGGTACGTGTCCTTGACTTGGCGCCGGGGTTCCCAAGTGTGGAACTACCTGCGGCGGATGAACTACTTAGTATCTCGGTCGGCGCGGTAGATGATGAAGATCCTCAGGCTGGTGACGACTATTGGATGACGATCACCGGATTCACCCGCCCCACCACCCTCCTACGCGGTACCGTCGGTGCGGAGCTTGAGGTCATCAAATCCTCACCGGAACGTTTCGATGCCAGCGGTTTAGAAGTCACACAACACTTCGCCACCTCGACGGATGGCACCCGAGTCCCTTATTTTCAGGTGGCCGAGAAGGGTCTAGCGCTCGACGGGCAAAATCCGGTGCTAATGGATGGCTATGGTGGATTCCAAGCCAGCCTGACGCCAGCTTATTCTGCGGCGTTGGGTACCGGTTGGCTTAGCAGGCGTACCGTCGCAGGGCGACGGGCCGTCTACGTCTTGGCAAATATTCGTGGAGGCGGTGAATACGGCCCGGCCTGGCATCAGGCTGCACTGAAGCATAATCGTCACCGTGCCTACGAAGACTTTGCCGCAATCGCCGAAGACCTCGTGGCCCGTAAGGTCACCACTCGCGAACGATTGGGGGCCACCGGTCGTTCGAACGGAGGTCTACTGATGGGCAATATGATCACCGGCTATCCGCAGCTATTTGGCGCGATTTCTTGCGGTGTTCCGCTCCTGGATATGCAACGCTACACCCGGCTTTCGGCGGGGCATTCGTGGATCGCAGAGTACGGGGATCCTGACATTCCCGAAGAGTGGGAGTTTATCCGCACGTTCTCCCCGTTACACCGGTTAAGCGACGAACCACGACCGATTGGCGACTACCCTAAGTCGCTGATTTGGAGCACCACGACGGATGACCGAGTTGGACCCGTCCAAGCACGGAAAATGGCGGCCAAAATGCTGGATCTAGGGATTGAGAACACGCGCTATCACGAACCGGAAGATGGTGGTCATGCAGGGTCCACCGATAATCTGTCCACCGCTCGGATGCTGGCCACGAGTTATGAATTCCTATGGCGTGCATTACAGTGAGTCATCCTCGTTTTGTTTCCAGCCAGCAAGTTAGATAAGCTTTATTTTGCTGGAAACAGCGGATGGACACGTGCCAGAGCGGCCGAATGGACTTCACTGCTAATGAAGGGTCGGGGTTAAACTCGACCGGGGGTTCAAATCCCCCCGTGTCCGCCAAAAACCCCCTAGTTATCTAGGGGGTTTTTCGTTTCTCTCGGGTATTTCACCCCACCCATGTTCATCGCTACCGACCCGGGCTCTGAAATAATCCAGTGGCCAGTCGACGGTTTAAAAAACTGGAGCCAGAACCTTGAGGGGTTCTGGCTCCAGTGGCTTAATGCCTAATCCTATTTCAGGTCATCTCGCAGATCTCGGGCAGCGTCTTTAACGTCTTCGCCGGCCTTTTTGGCCTTCGCGGCCGCCTGATCCTTTAGACCTTCCGCTTCCAGCTTCTGATTGTCGGTGAGGTCACCGGCCTTCTCTTTGGCCTTACCGGAGAGGTCTTGGGCCTGATTCTTGATTTTGTCTCCGAGTCCCATGTTGTCACCTTTCGCTAGCGGTCACGCAAAGTTTTCGCGTGGCACATCGGTGATGCGCTGATATCTTCGACGCTATTGAGCCGAAGAACCAACTTCAACCGCTACCGCCGGACTCACACGGGGTTCCAAGCTTAAGCTCAGTTTTTAGTCTTCACGCTTGACGAACGAACGCAGCATGTTCTGCACAATATCCTGCGGCAGAGACGTGTGCCGCACAATAATCGCGCTCATAGTTTCCAGGTCAGTCTTGGCGATGGCCTCAAACAACTCTTCGCGTTCGGCCTCCGGCAGGTCCGCGGCGTCAAAATACACCGGTCCGTCCGGTCCTTGACCTTCGAATCGGAAATCGGCCACATTTCCGGAGCCCTCACCACCGGCCATTGGGGAGGTAGCGATCATGCGCTCCAGATCTTCGACGGGTAGCTTGGTGTGCTTATGCAACACCTGAGCCGCGCCCTCGGTATCACCGTCACGAAGCATCGAAAACAGCTGGTCATACTCGTTGGGTGGCAAATTTTCGCTCGAGAATTCGTGCTGCTCGCCTTCAAGTTCATAAGCCAGTTTGAAGTGGGTGGCGCTGGGCTGGTTGTCAGAACCGAACTTGTCTTTCCATTCGGTCGGCACTACCCAAGAGTCATCTGCTGGAAGCAACGATTCAATCTGACCGGTATCTACACGGTTCTCACCGGGCGAGACCTCGGGTTTTTCTTCTGGCTGTGCAGGCTCGGGCTGGCTCTGCGGAGTTTCAGTCTCCACCGACTGTGCGTCGAGCTTCTCGCGTAACGCGTCAAAGTCCTCGTCCACATTGCGTTCTTCGGTCGCAGAACCGGTTTGGGGGTAGGCTTCTAAGCTACGCACTGCGATGACGCAATCCTTAACGCTGGCCCCGGTCAGTGCTCGGTAATTTTGCACCGCACCCATCACATCGCCCTTAGCGAGGTTACGATAAATCGCTTTACGTGATTCCTCATCCAGGTTAGCGGCAGCTTCCTGCGCAGCTTCGCGACTGATCGCCTGCGAGATTTGCGCCATGTTGCGCTTGCGCACGGACTGGATCCAGAAAAACCCCGCGGTTAGAGCGACGGCGATGATAACGAGCCAGATGAGGAAATCCATACCTCCAGCGTACTTCCTTTCCGTGAAGCTTCATCCCGCAATGCCTAAAGTGAAAGGTAAGACACCCGGAGCTCCGGCGATGCGTAAGGCACGTCCGGCCATGGCTAGCGACCATCGCGAGTCACAAACATCATCGACCAATAAAATTGGGCCCGGCGCATCGCGCAGCAGCTGTTCCATCTCGGCGGGGATATCAAAGGCATCCGCCACGGCCGCCACCCGGAATGCCGAGTTGCCGCCGGCTCCCCCTTCTGGAGGCGGGGTTCGGTAGCCGAGCTGCCCGAGATAACGCAGCCGACCAACTTCAGCCAACTTCCAAGCCAATGACCCAACCAGCTTCGGACGTGCACGTGATGGCATGGCCACGACCCCCACCGGACGCTGCTCCCAGTCCCACTCGGCTAAGACCGTCACGCAGGCGCCGATTAGCGCGTGGTCCACCGGGGCATCGGTGGGCTCGGAGAAGAGCCGACGTAGCCGGTTGCCCCAACCTAAATCGGTCAGGCGGGCTAAGGCACGCCCCTCGCCGAGCTGCTCATCAACCGGGATCTTCCCCTTCAAGGAGTGCCCCAATCGGTCCATCCCACTGGGGTAGGCTTTGCGGGTTTCGATCGGCACACCCACCCGACCAAGGGCGGTTTGCGCCGAGTCCTTAGCTTCTTCGGGGATATGGTCGTCATACCAAGGGCCGGCGCAGCGGTCGCAGCGTCCACAGGCTACGGCCTGTGGATCATCGAGCGTGCGGGTCAAGAATTCCATCCGGCAGCCGGTGGTATTTTCGTAATCCTTCATCAGGTTTTGCTCATGGATCCGATTTTGTGCCACTCGGCGATACCGATCCGCGTCATATACCCACGGCATATCGGTGCGCATCCACCCGCCTGCCACGCGTTCGACCGCCCCATCTACCGCTAACACTTTGAGCAAGAGCTCTAACGGAGTGCGTCGCAAGTTGACCGCACTTTCCAAGGCCGGAACACTCATGGCACCGTTGGCTTGTGCCAGAGTTTCTAGCACCTGATTGGCGCGGACCTCATCAGGCATTGAGCTGGTGGCGAAGTATTCCCAAATCTCGGCGTCTTCCGCACCCGGCAGCAACAGCACATCGGCGTTACTGCTGCCACGGCCGGCACGTCCCACCTGCTGATAGTAAGCCACGGGGGAACTTGGCGCCCCGATATGGATGACGAAGCCTAGGTCTGGTTTGTCAAAGCCCATCCCTAAAGCACTGGTAGCTACCAAGGCCTTAACCTCATTGGCTTTCAACGCTACTTCCAGCCGCTCGCGCTGTTCTAAGTCTGTCCGACCGGTATAGGCGGCCACCTCATGTCCTGCCTCGCGCAACATCCGGGCGATGTCTTCAGCCGCGGAGACGGTCAGCGTGTAAATAATCCCTGAACCGTGAAAGTCCTCCATATGGCTCAATAGCCACGCCAATCGCATCCGCGGAGATGCGAGTTTCAGCACGCCTAACCGCAAAGAATCACGGCCCAGCGAGCCGCGCAGGGTAAAGACCTGCTGACCGCCCACGGCCAATTGTTCGGACACATCCTGCACAACTCGCGTGTTCGCCGTCGCGGTGGTGGCCAATACCGGTAGGCCTTGCGGCAGTCGAGAAATCAAGTCACGGATCCGCCGATAGTCGGGCCTAAAATCGTGGCCCCAATCGGAAATACAGTGGGCCTCATCGATCACCAGTAACCCCATGCGCTGAATCAGCACCGGCAGTTGTTCTTCTCGGAAGCTGGGGTTGTTTAGCCGTTCGGGTGAGACCAGCAGGACATCGAGTTCATTCCGGCTGAGTTTTTCCAGAATCTCACGCCACTCCAAGACGTTAGCGGAGTTGATAGCTGCGGCCCGCACCCCAGCCCGCTCCGCAGCCGCAACCTGATCACGCATCAGCGCCAACAGCGGCGAAACAATCAGCGTTGGTCCGCGGCCCATTGCTCGCAGCAGCAACGCCGAGATGAAGTACACAGCGGATTTACCCCAGCCGGTACGCTGCACCACGAGGGCGCGACGCCGCTGGGCCACCAGCGCCGAGATCGCTTCATACTGGCCCGGATGGAATTCCGCCTCCGGGTGCTGCACCAGATCCCGGAGCTTTGCCAGCGCTAGTCGGTGCAGTTCGCTGTCCTGTAATTCGACCATGACCCCAGTATTCCAGTTCCACCCGACAGATCGTGCCGTGCTCAATCATCATAGAGAGACCTAGTACGCAAGGAATTGTTAGCGAACTCCTATGCGGGATCCCCTGCTTCGCTCAGAATTCCGCGGCGGCTGCCGGTAGTCTGAAATGCGTGAGTGAAGAAATTGACCTAAAACAGTGCTTCAAAGCCTACGACGTTCGCGGAATCGTGGGCCAAAGCATCAATGCGGAAGCCGTAGAAGCCATCGGCGCGGCCTTCGTCGACGTATTACATCTTGCCGGTCAGGACGTGCTGGTCGGTGGGGACATGCGTCCTTCGAGTCCGGAGTTCTGTGCAGCATTTGCCCGCGGTGCCACCTATCGTGGTGCCCAGGTACGAATGCTGGGTGCCATCTCTACCGATGAACTGTACTTCGCCTCGGGTAAATATAATTCTGCCGGCGTGGTCTTCACCGCTAGCCACAACCCCGCCGAATATAACGGGATGAAAATGTCCAAGGCTGCCGCGGTGCCTATTTCTTCGGAATCTGGACTCTTTGAAATTCGCGATCTGGCGCAGCAGTACTTGAATGAGGGTCTGCCGGTATCCGGGGATATTGTTCAGGGCAGCACGAGCGAGCTTGACGTCTTGCGTGATTACGCGGCTTACCTGCGCTCGCTCGTGGATCTTAGCTCCATCCGACCGTTGAAGATTGTGGTGGATGCGGGTAACGGCATGGCTGGGCTCACCACCCCGGCGGTGTTGGGTAGCTCGGCGTTGGCTGAACTTCCCTTGGAAATTGTCGAGCTCTACTTTGAGCTGGATGGCACTTTCCCCAATCATCCGGCGAACCCGCTGGAACCAGAAAATTTGAAGGACCTTCAGGCTGCAGTGCTCGAACACGGTGCAGACATCGGCTTGGCGTTTGACGGGGACGCGGACCGTTGCTTCGTCATCGACGAAAAGGGCGACCCTCTCTCACCTTCGGCAATCACCGCCTTGGTTGCGGTGCGCGAAATCATCCGCGCCCAGCAAGCTGGCGAAACTGAACCAGTGATCATTCACAATCTGATCACCTCGAGGGCGGTCCCGGAATTCGTCAAACGCACCGGCGGCACTCCGGTAGTCACCCGGGTGGGGCACTCCTTCATCAAGGCGGAAATGGCCGCTCAAGGCGCGGTCTTTGGTGGGGAACACTCCGCGCATTACTACTTCCGCGACTTTTACAATGCGGATACCGGCATGTTGGCCGCCATGCATGTGCTGGCAGCCCTGGGATCCCAGCAGCTACCACTATCCGAACTTGGTGCAGAGTTCGAACCTTATTTCGCCACCGGAGAAATCAACTCGCAGGTTCAGGACAAGGATGCGGCCATCGCCCGGGTATTGGAGCACTTTGCCGACCAGTCGGTGACGGTTACCGAACTTGATGGCACTACCGTAAGCGCGCAGGATGGTAGCTGGTGGTTCAATTTGCGTCCTTCGAACACCGAACCGTTCTTGCGGTTCAACGGCGAAGGAGAGCAGGAAGCGGTGATCGCGCCGATCCGCGACACCGTGCTGAACATCGTACGACAGAACACCGAAACGAAGTAGAGGATAATCATGAACTACGAGGAACTCGACGAATCGGTCAAGGATGCCCTCAACAAGGTTCTGGGCACGGCGCTGGGTGTAGCTCGCGAACAACTCGAAGAGCAGGGCGTGTTCCTCCCCTTCGCTATTGGTTTGGAGCCACGCACCGGGAACGAAGAGCCGGAGCTACGGCTGCTGGCTGTCCCACCAGCCGAGACCCCCGAGGATCCCGAAGCCGACATTGACACCGAAGCCATGGCCGCAGACCTAGTTCAGGTGTTGAATCACGAGGGCGCCAATTTTGTTGCGGTGGCAATCGCCTCAGACGTGCTGCTCACCGATGATAACCAGGATGCGATCCATGTAGTGGCCGAGCACAAGGACGGGGCTGCCGTCGCGATTGTGCAGGCCTACCAAATGCCCGCCGAGCCCGGTGGAGAATGGAACTTCGCAGATCCAGCAGCCGAGCCGGCCGAGCAGTCCCTCTTTGGCTAAGACAGCTGTTGTACAGCTAAGCACCCTAAACTAGGTGCTATGAGACTTAGCGCCTATACCGACGTGTGCCTACGAACCTTGATGGTTCTAGGCGCACGCGGTGGGCAGCGGCTGACCAGTCGCGAAATTTCTGAGTTGATCGATGTGCCCTATAACCACGTGACCAAGGCCGTACTGGAATTGGGGAATCTCGGGGCATTAGATGTCACCCGCGGCCGCTATGGCGGCGCGAGCATTACCGAAACCGGCCTGCACATGAGTCTGGGTCAATTATTACGAACTCTTGACTGGCGCGATGATGTGGTGGATTGCACCACCCACGATGGGCAACGCGACTGCCCAATGTCCGGCGGTTGCCGACTACGCTCAGCTTTACGCCAAGCCAGAGACGCTTTTTACAGCTCGTTAGACTCGCTTAGCATCTCCGAAGTGGTCGAAAGTTCCCCTAGTTTAACTCGCCTACCCTTCCCGCGGATTCGTTCCGTACACTGAGCATTTTTTAGCCGCTGAATTACGCGACTTGCATTTAAGTTCTACGAGGCGTAGAACTTAAGGTGTAAATCTTGCATATCAAATGCAAGTAAACATCCATCAAGGAGACCCGATGCTTTCCACACAGTCCCGTCCCGTCATCGAAGCCACGCTGCCAATCATTGGCGAGCGCATCTCCAGCATCACCCCAGAGTTCTACAAGCGCATGTTTGCCGCCCATCCAGAACTTCTTGATGGCATCTTCTCCCGTTCGAATCAGAAGAACGGTAAGCAGCAGCAAGCGCTTGCTGGCTCCATTGCGGTCTTCGCCTCCCACTTGCTAAACCACCCCGAGACGCTGCCAGAAACCCTGTTGGCTCGCATCGCACACAAGCACGCTTCGCTAGGTGTCGTTGAGGATCAGTACCCAATCGTCTACGAACACCTCTTTGCCGCCATCGCGGCCGATCTAGGCGATGCGCTGACCGAGGAAATCGCCAACGCTTGGTCCGAGGTTTACTGGTTGATGGCCCATGCGCTGATCAA
This sequence comes from Glutamicibacter uratoxydans, assembly GCF_050753455.1. Lineage (GTDB taxonomy): Bacteria > Actinomycetota > Actinomycetes > Actinomycetales > Micrococcaceae > Glutamicibacter > Glutamicibacter uratoxydans_A. The sequence goes on along the minus strand of NZ_CP192736.1, from coordinate 491,271 downwards.
GATCGAAAAGGGACTGTACGCCAAGCAGGCCAATGCCAAGATTTACGCACCTTGGAAGCTGGTTTCGCGCGATGAGACCGCCACCAATTCGGTGACTTTCACCTTCGAACCAGCCGATGAGACCCCGGCCACCCAAGCACAGCCGGGTCAGTTCGTTTCGGTAAGAATGCCAATGGCCGATGGAATCCGTCAGGTTCGTCAGTACACCCTATCGGGCAACGTATCCGATAGCTCGCAGCGCGTGATCACCGTGAAGCTTGATGATAAGGGCGAATTCAGCCCGGTACTCCACGGCAGCGTCAAGGTAGGCGACACCCTCGAAATTTCCAATCCTTACGGTGATCTAGTCATCGATGAGTCCGGCGCCCCGTTGGTGATCGCTACCGCTGGCATCGGTTGCACCCCTAGTGCTGCGGCACTGTCCACGCTGGCTCAGAAGAACTCGCAACGTGAAATCACCGTGCTGCACGCTGATCAGGAAGTCTCCTCTTGGGCCTTGCGTGCGCAGATGGTCGAAGCTATCGAACAGCTACCTAACGCCACCTTGACCACCTGGTTTGAGCGCGGTGACCTGCCATCGGATGTGAAGAGCGCCGAGGGTCTGATGGATCTGGCGCACGTAGACTTTGCCCCGAACTCCCATGTTTACCTGTGCGGCCCGCTGCCCTTTATGCACGCTGTCCGCGGTCAGGCACTGGCTGCCGGTATCCCAGCCGAACACATCCACTACGAGGTCTTCGGACCGGACGTGTGGTTGGCTGTCTAGCCCTCGCAAAAATGTTGGAAGCGCGTGGGGCTTCCAACCACCTCCGGGTCATGAAGGTCGCATCCGCGCTACGCGAATGCGACCTTCGTGGTTAAACCACCGCCGATGAGCCCGCGGCTAAGCTTTAGTCGACGACTGCGCGGATTTCTTCTTGACCCGCGTTTTGGGCTTAGTCTCCCCCGGGTCAAGTAACCGAGCGTGAATCTTCTCCTCGGTAACCCAACGGCGCACCACGGCATTAAAAAACACCGGATCCTGAATATTCCACTGATGGTGCATCTGCGGAACCAGCCGGGTGTGGGCTTGTGGCAACAAAATGCGTAACGGCTCGAAGGAACGCTGCGCCACCTTAGGTTCCTTAGCCCCAGCCAACACCAGCACCGGAGCCTTAAAAGCAGCCAGGTTCGATGGAAGTCCACCGGGATCAAGTTCATGGCGGATGGCGCGCATGTTCTTTGCGTTGAGTTTCAACCCATGGGAGGCGAATAGTTCGCGTTCGTCATCAACCATGCCGTGCGCTCCGGCTTGGAAGCGCCAATACCATTCGCTACCCAGCAGCTTGAGCTGGACTCGACTTAAGGCCCGCGCGGCACTAGGTACCCCAGCCACCGGGGTACCGGTAATTAGTAGCGATTCCACCAACTCTGGATGACGTGCGGCCACGTGCAAGGCGATCACTCCGCCCAAGGACATGCCAACGAGGTGCACCCCACCTTCGGAAACCTCATCGGCAATAAGTGCGGCCACGTCATCTGCAGCAGATTCCAAGCCTTCCCAGCTCTCCTCGGCGCGTGCCCCAAAGGCGGGCAGGTGCAAGGTCAGAATGTGGAAATCTGCCAGCCCCAGCACCTGCGGGTCCCAGGACCAGTTACCCACATTTCCGCCGTGCAGAAATACGATAGTTTGCACCGGCTTGCCCGGCTCGACGCGACGTGCCGGATGGACTTCTGGGTAGTCCCACGGTTCAGCGGGTTGCAGCGGGGAGTTTGAATTCGATTTTGCGGGGTTCATGGTAAGTACTCCATCACTGCATCGAGCCATTCCAATTCGGCTACCTGCTGCCGAATGGCATGATCAAGGGTCGCGGCCATCAAGAAGCTGCGTCGATCGGCGGCGGCACGCATGTCAATCCCTTCACGTTGGGAAAGGTAATCGTCCAGGGTCTGTTGCGTCTGTTCGCGGCGAGTGGCCAACAACTCTTCGATATTATCGCGTTGCAGTTCGGCGGCGAAGAACACTTGCCCCATAAATGGATCTCGCTCGGTGCCGTGCGCCACCCCGGATCCCAGCCACTGTTGCAGGGCTTCACGACCTTCCGGGGTGATGTGGTGTTCTTGGCGATCCGGATAGTTGCTCTGTCGCACGGTGTGCACCGTGGCGTAGCCCTGTTCCACCAGCTGTGCCAAGGTCCGGTAGATCTGCGCCTTGTCGGCGTTCCAAAAATGGTTGATAGAGGAATCGAAGTGTTTTTTCAGCTCATAACCGGTCATCGGTGATAAACACAGCAGTCCAAGGATCAATCGCGCCAAAACCATACAGCCATAATTTCATAAGTAGTCGAGATTTCACCCATGTGCGCGCCGAATCGGAACAAACTTCGTCTTCCGCACCCCGGCGAGCCACGTGCGTAATACGCACCGGGCGTGGCTGAACTCTAGAATGAATGCCATGTCTTCTTCCAAGCCCTCGGCCCGGTTGGGTATAGCCCTCTTTGCGGTGCTAGTGCTCTTTGGTACCACCGGGCCGCTGGCTTCGGACATGTACCTACCATCGTTTCCCGCCATGCAGCAGGAGTTCGCCAGTAGCACTTCGGCGATCCAGATAACCCTGACTACCTTCCTGTTGGGGCTGGCGCTGGGGCAGCTGGCTTGGGGAGCCTTTTCGGATCGCTGGGGGCGCACTCATCCTTTACGTTACGGAACCGTACTTTTCGTCTTAGCTTCCGTCGCGGCGGCCATCGCACCAACTTTGGAGTTGCTGGTTCTAGCGCGAGGCGTGCAGGGTTTAGGAGCCGCTGCCGGGTTGGTTATTTCGAAGGCCATCGTTGCGGATGTGACCAGCGGGTCCCAAAGTGCGCGTGTCTTCTCGATCCTGATGACTGTTTCTGGCATCGCGCCGGCTGTTGCCCCACTGTTGGGTGCAGTGGTAAGCGAATTTGGCGGCTGGCGAGCCGTCTTGTGGGTTCTGGCATTCGCCGCCACACTCATGGCTTTGGGCGCTTTCTTCGTAGTTCGCGAAACCCACCCGCTTCCGGCTCGGAGTACCGGCCCGCTCTTCGCCCCTTTAGGTCGAGTCCTAGGGCAGCGTGTGTTCATGGGATATTTGCTGCTCTTTGCCGCAGCTTTCGCCAGCATGATGGCCTATGTTGCGGCGTCTCCGTTTCTTTACCAAGACATCATGGGACTTAGCCCCACGGGATACAGTTTAGGCTTTGGAGCGAACTCTCTGGGCTTGATTATTACCGGGTTGATTTCGGCTCGCTTGGCCACTCGTGTGAACCCGCGGCGCACGATTAGCGTGGGTCTGGCAATAGTTTTTTGCGCCAGCGTGGTGATGTTACTGCTGGCTTTCATCGGTGTAGATTCGCTAGTTTTGGCCGGGGTTATTTTCTTCATGGTTGCTCCCATCGGTTTGATTATGGGAAACACCACGGGGCTAGCGTTGAGTGAAGTCCGAGCGAGTTCCGGCAGCGGTTCTGCCGCCTTGGGCTGTGCCCAATTCTTAGCCGGCGCCTTGGTAAGCCCGTTGGTGGGTCTCGGTGGCGCGCATTCGGCCATCGCCTTCGCTGTCACCGCATTTATTGCCATTCTCATGGCCTTGGGCGCATTAGCTTTTACTTCTCCACCCCGTTCGCAGCGCGGTTAATCTGCCGAGGGGCCTGCGGTACGGTCGTCGAGGGACGCAACCATAGTGCCTCCAGACCCAAGGCTTCTGCAGTTCAGTGCGCACAGAATAGCCACTCTTAGGTGGGCTCAGGAGTACACCCGTGGCCTAGTCAACCACACCTGCGACGTGGCTTCTGCGAAGGGTCGAGCACGCACTGTCACGGGCTGAACACTAGTCCTTGACGTTATCCGGCTCGGGGATTTCACTTGGACGGTATCGTGGCAGGCGCGAGGAAGGAATCGCGGCTACCGCACTAAGCCCCGCCAAGATGAGGAACCCGATTTTCAGGGTTTGCAGACGCTGCTGTTCGTTGAGCTCTACCGCCAGTTCAATCTGTTGCTCGGTGGCCGTTGTCCCATCCAGCACAGCGCGCAGATCGTCGTTACTCACAAAGTTCACATTATCCAGATCGACTTGGGCGACTAACTCCTCGGGCAGGTCTGGATGATTATTCACCGTACTGGTGATCCCAAAGCTCAAAGTGGTCACCAGCACCGCGCCCATCACGGCGGCACCCACCGCTGAGGCAAGGTTCTGCGTGGTACCGCGCAACGACCCCACGTCCCCGGCCAGGCTCTTGGGTACCGCGGTGACCAGCACGTTGAACACCAAGGTCACCAACGCGCCCTGCCCGATACCAAAAACGATCAGTCCGATAATCGTCGGTAAGGTTTCCCAGTTATTGGTGACTACCAGCGACAGCCAGATGAGCGCCGTGGTAGTCAGTCCGAAGGAGAACAAGACAATGGTACGTGGTGAATACCGCTTATAGAAACGCACAATCAGGGTGGCGGTGATGAAGACCGTGAGGTTAAAAGGCATCATGGCCAGCGAGGTGTCAAACGGCGTACGCCCCTGAACCACCTGAATATAAGTTGGGACCGTGAAGTTCACCGCCGCTTCCATGGCCACGATGATGAACATAGCGTAGACGGCCGAACGCTCGGTGGGGTTTGCGAACACACTCAAATCCACCAGCGGTTCCAGTCCCTGACGCATCCGCGAGCGGGTGCGCATAAAGAATAGTTGTCCACAGATCACGCCCACCACTACAAACAGCAGGGCTGGGGAGAGCGTGCCGATGCTGAACGGGGCATCGGCGGTAGCCCGGAAGACACCCCACGCGTTTAGGTTGTTGAATCCCATGGTCAGCAGAACGATCGCCACACCGATCAGCACTGAGGCCAGCAGATCGACCTTGACTTGTTTATTGCCACGATCTGATCGCAGTTTGAAACTGAAAATAAAGACGAGGACGGCAAGTCCCAGGGTAACGAGAAATATTGGGCGCCAACCAACCAAGGTACCCAGCGCTCCACCGAGCAAAAACGCGCTCATCCCGGAAAAAGCACGTGCCGAACCCAGCGAACCAACCGCGGTGGCCTGCTGATCCCCCCCGGTAGTTTTCCGCAATCAGCGCGACTAAGGCGGGAACGATAATCGCCGCACAGGCTCCGGCCAGCACCTGACCGCCAATAGCCCACTGCACCGTGGGCGAGAAAATCATCATCAGACTCGAGATCGCAAAGAGCAACACGACGATTCTAAAGATCATGACCCAACCGATACGAGCACCAACTTTGGCGCCGGTCATCACCAACGCGGCTACCGCGAGCCCATAGACCACAATGGTCGAGCTGGCCACCGTGGGTGGAACCCCGAAGTCTTCAACCATTCCGCCCAGTGATATCGGTAGGGCAGCAACGTTGAAGGACATCAGTACCTGTGCGAGGAAGAGTCCGATCATCGGTACCCAAGACTGGCGAATTTCCGTCTTATTCATCATTAGGTCCTAGCCTTTCGCAGACTGATAGGCAGAAGAAGCAAAGAGGTTCAAGCCTAGGGCGCGGGAGAGATAGGCGCAGGCGCGTTGGCTTCGCACCGAGTTCCCGGCCGAATCTAAGGGCGGGGAATACAGCCCGAGCGCACCCTTGCCCGGCGCAATCGCCACCATTCCGCCAGAGACGCCGGATTTGGCGGGAAGGCCGATTTCAAACAGCCATTCACCAGACCGTTCATAAAGTCCACAGGAGGCCAATAGCGCCAGCGTGTCTCGGGCTACCTCGGACCCAACAACCTGTTCACCGGTCAACGGGTTAACCCCGCCGTCGGCAAGGGTCGCACCCATCACTGCAAGGTCCGTGGAGGTCACCCGCAGGGAACACTGGCGGGTGTAGATGTCGACTACTTCCAGCGGATCAATATCGATCCGTGCATAACTTTCCAGCAAACGAGCGATGGCTTTATTGCGGAAGTTCGTTTTCATTTCGCTCTGGTAGACCTCGCCATCCAACTCCAGAGAACGTCCGGCAAAGCGGGAAAGGCCGATCCGAATGTTTTCCCACTGTTCCGCGGTGGTACGCCCGGGTATCAGCGCGCTAGTGGCTAATGCCCCGGCATTAACCATCGAGTTCATCGGACTGCCGTCATTGAGTTCCATGGCCATTACCGAATTAAACGGCAGCCCGGTGTTGTTGACCCCAATCCGTTGGTGCATCACCTCATGACCCAGCTCCTGGCACACCAGCGCAAAGATGAAAGCCTTGGAGATTGACTGAATGGAAAATTCGATCTGGCTGTCCCCCACCGAGAAACTTTTCCCACTGACATCGACCAAAGAGATGCCATACCAGTTCGGGTCCGCATGGGCGAGGATGGGAATGTAGTCAGCTACCTGCCCATCGGTGTGCTCGGCGTACCGTTGATGCGCTTCACTAATGACTTCCCGTACTCGATTGCCGGCAGGAACGGCTCCGGTGGCTGCCTGTTGTGTGACGTTTTGGACATCGGCTTCAAACATCGATCTTCCCTTCGGGGCCTCCGCAGAGTTCCGTATTGCTGGCAAATACATACGGTTCCACCACCTGAGAGGTCGGTTAGGCCTTAATCGTTACACGTCACAAAGTGATGTGGCTATCATTTTTATCTTTCGCGACTTGTCCATGATCAACTCCGGAAGCACGCTGAGAGCATCACGTGATTCTTCTGGTGCTCCCGCGGGAATCTTGAGCGAAGTTTCGAGACAAAAATTTTTTCGCGACCCAAATAAAAACGTCTCGCGCCCAGACAAATGTTCCATGTCTTGGCGCGAGACGTTCTAGCGATAGTTAGAGTTTTAGGCGTTCAGGCGAGCCTTCAGTCCGTCCAGTTCGGCACGCAGCGTAGCTGGCAGCGCGTCACCGAAGTTTGCGTACCATTCCTCGATTCCTTCGACTTCGGCGGCCCACTCATCGTGGTCGACGACAACCGCGGTTTCGACATCTGCCGAGGTGTAGTTCTCTAGGCCGCTGATGTCCAAGGACTCACCGGTTGGCACGTAACCGATGGCGGTTTCGGTGGCATCTGCGGTGCCTTCGATGCGCTCGATAGCCCACTTCAGCACGCGTGAGTTATCCCCGAAGCCCGGCCAGGCAAAGCCACCGTCAGCGGTGCGACGGAACCAGTTGACCAAGAAGATCTTTGGCATCTGCTCTGGGTTTAGCTTCTCGGAGATCTTGTCCCAGTGGTTCAGGTAGTCACCGGCGTTGTAGCCGATGAACGGCAGCATCGCCATCGGGTCGCGGCGAACCTGACCGGTGGCACCAGCAGCAGCTGCGGTGGTCTCCGAAGACAGGGTCGAACCCATGAAGATCCCGTTGGTCCAGCTGCGGGCCTCGGTCACCAGCGGGATGGTGGTCTTGCGGCGACCGCCGAAGAGGATCGCGTCGATCTTCACACCGTTTGGCGAGTAGTAATCCTCGGACAGCATATCGACCTGATCGATCGGGGTGCAGAAACGCGAGTTCGGATGCGCGGCTTTGGTCCCAGATTCAGGGGTCCAGTCGTTGCCCAACCAGTCGGTTAGGTGTGCCGGGGCTTCATCGGTCATGCCTTCCCACCAGACGCCGCCGTCATCGGTCAGCGCAACGTTGGTGAAGATCGAGTTACCCTTGGTGATCGCACGCATGGCGTTCGGGTTGGTGGACCAGCCGGTGCCCGGAGCCACGCCGAACAAACCGTACTCGGGGTTCACACCGCGTAGTTCACCGTCCTTGCCGATGCGCATCCAGTTGATGTCATCGCCCAGGGTCTCGGCCTTCCAGCCTTCGATGGTTGGGTCAAGGAGCGCAAGGTTGGTCTTACCGCAGGCCGAAGGGAAGGCTGCGGCAATGTGGTACGAACGATTCTGTGGGCTGGTGAGCTTCAGGATCAGCATGTGCTCGGCCAACCAACCCTCATCACGGGCGATGACCGAAGCAATACGCAGCGAGTAGCACTTCTTACCCAGTAGCGCATTGCCACCGTAGCCCGAGCCGTAGGACCAGATCTCGCGGTCTTCCGGGAAGTGCACGATCCACTTGTCCTCGTTGCACGGCCAGGAGACATCCTGCTGGCCCGGCTCCAATGGCGCACCAACCGAGTGCAAGGCAGGAACGAAGAAGGCATCTTCGGCTTCCATCTTGCGCAGTACCTCATTACCGATCTTGGCCATAATGCGCATCGAGGCAACCACGTAGGCTGAATCGGTGATTTCCACGCCGTAGGCGGGGTGCTCGGCGTCCAGTGGGCCCATCACGAATGGAATCACGTACATGGTGCGGCCACGCATGGCACCATCGAAGAGGCCGGTGAGACGTTCCTTCATCACCTGAGGGTCTTCCCAGTTATTGGTGAAGCCCGCATCCTCTTTCTTTTCGGAGCAGATGAAGGTACGTTCCTCGACGCGGGCCACATCGGCCGGGTCGGAGAAAGCAGCGTAGGAATTAGGGAAGTTCGGGTCGGTCAGCTTGACCAGAGTTCCGCCTTCAACCAGTTCAGCAGTGAGACGATCGTTCTCCTCAAGGGAACCGTCCACCCAATAGACACGATCAGGCTTGGTCAGCGCGGCGACTTCCCCAACCCATGCTGCCAGCTTTGCGTGCGTAGTTGGCGCTGAGTTAAGTACGTTCTGATCGGAGCTTGAGCTCATTATCCATTCCCTCCATTGGGCTGAACTTGCAATAGTTACAAGGCTAGGGGGTCGACGATTTCTCTTTGCTGTGACGAGAACCGCACAAAATTAGGAATTGCACCCCTCACCAAGCAAAAACCCTATGAATTCGCGGGTTTATCAAACCCAACACTAACACTTTTGTGACGAAGGTCACGTATACCGGTATACTTGAAGTCGCGTAAAAAAGCGCCGATCACACGAAACCTCCACCGCTACCCGGAGGGATTTTGACGAACCCGAAAACCTCTGTATAGTTATTCGAGGTTCGCGCAAGCGCACCGATAACACTATATGCGCCCATAGCTCAGCTGGATAGAGCGTCTGTCTACGGAACAGAAGGTCAGGGGTTCGAATCCCTTTGGGCGCACCAACGAAAACCCGTGATCGGTCCACACCGATCACGGGTTTTGTGTATCCCGGGACAACCCCAGCCCGGCATCGCGGGAAGTGGCGCCCAGCAAGATGCCAAGGCCCGGGCAGCCTTTGAAAAATACCGCTGTGAAACGTGGCACTTTCACCGGCTTTGGTTCGCTCCAGCTCAAATGCTTGTGTATAGTTATTCAAGTCGCCACGGCGAAACAAAAATAAATATGCGCCCATAGCTCAGCTGGATAGAGCGTCTGTCTACGGAACAGAAGGTCAGGGGTTCGAATCCCTTTGGGCGCACTAACGGAAACCCGCGATTGGTCCACACCTTTCGCGGGTTTTCGTCTACCTACCTTCCGGAGCTATTCGGAATCTTTTTCACGCTTATTACGCGTCATAGACTCTCACCCTTCCGGGTATCGAACGTATCGTTGGTTTACAACAAATCACGCCCAACGGATTCGTCCGCTATCAAGGAGCTGGCCACATGATCATTGCCGTGCCGAAGGAATCGAAGAATAACGAAGAACGTGTGGCCATCACTCCAGCCGGTGTCTCCGAATTCGTCGCCCACGGCCACCGGGTGCTGATCGAAACCAACGCCGGAATCGGATCTGGGATTACCGATGAGGCCTACAGTGCGGCTGGGGCCGAAATTGTTGCCGATGCCGCGCGCGTCTTCGCCGCCGGGGATTTAATTCTCAAGGTCAAGGAGCCCACCGCGGTCGAATACCCTTTGCTTCGCTCCAATCAGGTGCTATTCACCTATCTGCACTTGGCTGCTTCACGCGGATGCACCGATGCGTTACTCGCTGCCGGCACCACTGCCATCGCATACGAAACCGTGACCCGTGGCCGGACCCTGCCCCTTTTGGCCCCGATGAGCGAGGTTGCCGGGCGTTTGGCCGCCCAGATCGGTTCAGTGGCCTTACTTCATCCCTCGGGTGGCTCCGGAATTTTGATGGGCGGTGTCCCGGGAACCCGGCCCGCCAAGGTCGTAGTGATTGGTGGCGGCGTCGCCGGAGAGAACGCAGCCGTGGCCAGCGCCGCGCTCGGTGCCGACGTGACCGTAATCGACCTGAACCTCGCGCGGCTAAAGGAAATCGACAGCGCGCATCACGGTCGAATTAAAACCTTGGCTTCTTCCGCTCTGGTCATTGCTCAGCAGGTGGCCGACGCAGATCTGGTCATCGGGTCGGTGCTGATCCCTGGTGCGGCAGCACCCAAGCTCGTCACCTTGGACATGGTCGAAAAGATGCGGCCGGGCTCGGTACTGGTGGATATCGCCATCGATCAGGGCGGTTGCTTCGAAGGTTCGCACCCCACCACTCATGATGACCCGACCTTTAAAGTCCATGACGCACTGTACTACTGTGTCGGAAATATGCCCGGCGCTGTTCCGCAGACCTCGACCGCGGCACTCACCAACGCAACTTTGCCTTACGCGCTACGCATCGCCGATCAGGGCTGGGCGCAAGCGATGCGCGCTGACGAGGGACTAGCAGCTGGTTTGAACACCCATGCCGGAGTGCTCACGCTCGCCTCGGTGGCCAAGGAATTCGATTACCAGTTCACACCGGTGACCGAAGTGCTGGCCGGTCTCTCGGCAGACGACTCAGTAGCGGGAGCCTAATGTGACTCGCGCAGGATCAGCTCGGTATCCATGATCGACCACACCGGCACCTGCTCACCTTGAATCCGTTTGACCAGCACCTCGGCCATGATGGCTCCTTGCCGTTCGGGGTGCTGGGCCACGGTGGTCAGTGGCGGGGTAGCATTCCGCGCGAAAGAATCGTCATCGATACAGGTGACCGATATATCCGCCGGGACCCGGATCTCGGCTTCAGACAGAGCCTTGAGCGCACCGAAGGCCATTTGCGCGCTAGCGGCAAAAAGCCCATCGGGACGATACCCCTGAGCGAGTAATTCGTTCATCGCCCGGTACCCGCCATCCGGGGTGAAGTCCGCTTCGAGGGTGGCCAGTGGCGTTAGCCCGGCAGAATGCACAGCTTGTTCGAAACCCGTCAAGCGATCCAATCCTGCACCCATGTCCTGTGGACCGGTGATACTGGCTAATTGTGTGCGCCCGCGCCCGATAATCACCTCGGTGGCTTGCCGTGCAGCGGCCACATTGTCGATATCGACCGTGTATATCTCACTCAAATCAGTGCTCATGGTGCGTCCGCCAAAGACCATCGGCAGATTACCGCCGAGGTCGGCATAGGAGCGATCCGCCGCATGGTGGGAAAGCACCAAGGCACCATCCACATTCCCGCCTTGCAAATATCTGGTGGTTTTGCCCGGATCTGCCTCGGTAGCCAACAAGAGTGTCAGCATAAACTCGGTATCTGCGAGGTAACGAGCAGCACCCTGAACCACCGTGGCGAAGTAGGGGTCGGCAAAAAATTTGGCGGTGTTTTCCGGAACGACCAACGCTATCGAGTTGGTGCGTCCCTGCGCCAGTGAACGGGCAGCACGGTTGGGCACATAATTCAATTCCCTAATCGCTGCTTCCACGGCGGCAACGACCGCCGGCTTGACCTTCTCTGAGCCGTTGACAACTCGCGAGACGGTAGCCCGGGAGACTCCTGCCCGCGCCGCAACCAGTTCCAGTGTCGGTTGCTGACTACGTGTTTCCGTCATACCTACTTCTTCATTTCGTGGCTAAATTTGGGGCGCTGGTCACCGGAACGGTTCAGGCCATTGTACGAGTTGCAGAAATCAGCTTGGCATAGGCCCTCCCGCTGTCCTTAATAATTCGTTCTTGTGTCTGATAGTTGACGTGGATGATGCCAAAGCGTTTGGCGTATCCCCAAGCCCATTCGAAGTTATCCAGCAGCGACCAGAGAAAGTAGCCGCGCACATCCGCGCCTTGTTCAATGGCCAAGCCCACCTGCTCAATATGTCGCATAATGTACTCTTCGCGTTCCGGGTCACTGACCGTGCCTTGGTCGGTGACCTGCTCCGCATAGGCCGCACCATTTTCGGTGATATACAGGGGCGGTAAGTTCGGGTACTCCTGCCCCAGCCGCAGCAACAGAGTTTTCAATCCTTCCGGGTTCACTTCCCAGCCCATGGCGGTCCGCGGCAGATTCCTCGTCGGAAAGGTGACGTATTCACTGCCGACAAACGGGGAGGACTTCGGCGAGTCGGTGGGGAGCACCGCGGCCGGTTCGTCTTCGTGCAGCGGGTGACCCGAAACATTGTCATCGTGATAGTGATTGACGCCAAGAAAATCTATCGGTTGATTGATCAGCGCCAGATCTGTGTCGTGAATGAGTTCGGTAAATCCGTAGTCTGCGACATCGCGTAACAGATCGGCCGGGTACGAGCCACGCAACAGTGGGTCTAAGAACATGCGGTTCCACAGAGCATCGATCCGTCGGGCAGCCTCTAGGTCCACCGGGTCGGTCGGGTCGTTGGGTACTGCGTTAGTCAGGTTCAGGGTAATGCCCACGTGTTGGGCACCTAGATCACGTAACCGGGCGGTGGCCAGCCCGTGCGCCAAATGTTGATGGTGTACCGCAGCGAGTGCCGCCCGGGGCTCTTGGCGTCCCGGGGCGTGCTCACCTGCAGCATATCCAATCAGCGATGAGCACAGGGGCTCGTTAAAGGTGGTCCAGTGGGTGACCCGGTCTCCCAGTACCCCATAGACGGTCTGCGCATACTCGACAAAGCGGTACGCGGTCTCACGGTTTGTCCACCCGCCGCGTTCTTCCAGCGCCTGCGGTAAATCCCAGTGGTACAAGGTCAACCAAGGCAGAATCTCAGCCTCTAATAATTCGTCAACCAGCCGCGAATAGAAATCCAGCCCCTGCTGGTTGATCTCCCGCCCTCCTGGAATCACACGAGCCCAGCTGGTGGAGAATCGGTAGGAATCAAGGCCTAGCTCACGCATCAGCCCGACGTCTTCGCGGTAGCGGTGATAATGATCCACCGCTTGTTCCGGGGTGTCTCCCCCGGCAATCGCTCCCTTCTTACGGGAGAAGGCATCCCAGATGGAATCTTCCTTCCCGGCAAGGTGCGCGGCTCCTTCCACCTGTGCTGCTGCGGTTGCCGAACCCCAGATGAAACCTTTTGGCCAGCGGTACGTTGATACTAGTTGCTCAGTCATTAGCCCTTCACAGCTCCTGCCATGATTCCGGAAACAAGTTGTCGACCCGCCAGCACAAAGAGTAGAAGCAGCGGGATAGTGGCCAGCACCGCACCGGACATCACAATGGTGTAGTCCACGTACTTGGCCGATTGAAGTTGGCTCAAAGCCACCTGCAAGGTGGGATTTTGGGGTGCGATCAGCAGTGGCCACAGGTAGTCTGTCCACGCGGTCATAAAAGTGAACAACCCCAGAATCGCCATGGCCGGACGGGCCGCGGGTACCCCCACATGCCAGAACGTGCCGATCATGCTGGCCCCATCGATGCGGGCCGCCTCAATCAGTTCATCTGGGATGACATCGATGAGGTACTGCCGCATGAAAAAGACGCCGAAGGCGGTGACCAACGTGGGCACAATAATTGCTCCCAATGATCCGGTCCAGCCGAATTCTTTCATCATCATGAACAGGGGAATGATGCCTAGCTGCGTGGGCACCGCCAAGGTGGCGATCACGAAGACCAACAATCCGGAGCGGCCCCGGAAACGCAGTTTCGCAAAGGCATAGCCTGCCAGAGTGGAGAAGCTCACCACCGAAAAGGTAATGATTCCCGAGACGATCAGGCTGTTGAGCAAGGCACCCCAGAAATCTACGGTGGCGAAAACCTCGGCCACGTTGATCCAGAACTGTCCGCCCGGCAGCAGTGGCGGCCAGCTGGATGCGAAGACCGCCCCAGTGCTGGAGGCGATAACCATCGAATACCACAGCGGGAACGCCCCACCGAGGAAGAAGGCCAGCAGAATCCCGTAAGTGAGAAAGCCAGGACGGGCGTCCATCCCGAAGGAGCGCTTACGCCGCGGTCGTGGACTGATGCCGTTGGTCGGCTTAGTCCGTGTCAGGACAGTCATCTTCTTCGCTCCTGAGCTGAAGTAATTTGAGTGCCGGGTAATTGCACCTGGATATTTTCCGTACTGGCTAAAGTCTTCGTTTTGGATCGGCGTCGATGCTTCCGACCGGTACGTTGACTTCGGCTATCGGCCGAGGCAATCCTGCTGGAGAGCAAGAAGTTCAGTACGCCGATGCAGATGATGATCAAAAACAGCATCCAGGCCACCGCCGAAGCCTTGCCAAAGTCGCCACGGTTGAACGCCAGGTCCCACAGGTACAGCACCGTGGTCTGGTATTCCCGGTTTGGTCCCCCGAGGGCTGAGCTGCTGGGGTTGAACAACTTGGGTTCGGTGAAGATTTGTAGCCCACCGATAGTGGCGGTAATGATCACGAAAATCATGGTCGGACGAATTGAGGGTAGCGTGATCGAGAAGAAGCGGCGGATCGCGCCGGCTCCATCGATGGCCGCGGACTCATGGATTTCACGTGGCACCGCTTGCATGGCCGCCAACAAGATCAACGCGTTATATCCCGTCCACCGCCAGTTCACCATGGTCGCAATTGCCAGGTGCGAAGGAAAAACCTCGGACTTCCACCCCACTTCCTGGATATTTAGCAAGCCTAGGAAGTTGTTGATCAGCCCGTACTTCTCATCAAAAGCACCGGAAAAGATCAAGGTCACGGCCACCGGTGTGACCACATATGGCAAGAGCACGCTCATCCGCCAGAAAGTCTTGGCGCGGATGTTCCGATCCAGCATCGCCGCAATGAAGGTGGCAACAACTAGCTGAGGGATAGCCGAGAGCAAGAAGATACTGAAGGTGTTGAACAGCGAGTTCCAAAAGTATGGATCAGCCAGTTCAACCCGATAGTTCTCTAAACCTACCCATTCACCGGCTCCGGAAAGCAAATCCCAATCGTTGAGCGAAACGACAAAGGTGTAGATCAGCGGAAATAGCCCCACCAGCCCAAAAAGCAGAAAGAAGGGAGCCACATAGAGATAGGGTGAGGCCTTGGTGTCGAAGCGACTGCGGGCGTGGCGTCGCTGCAGCTTCCGAGCTTCGCGGTCGCGCTGAGCCGGCGGCTCGCTGCCAGCAGGGGCAGCGCCCTTCGGTTGCTGCCCGGTGGCGCTTTCGGCCCGGTTGGCAAGTGTACTCATAATGTTGGCTCTTCCTCGGTGCACCACACAGGTCCGCGCCGCGATCTTGCGCGGACCTGTAGGTGGCTAGATGCTACTTAATGTCTAGGTTCGTCAGGGTTTCCAGCGCAGAATCCCAGGCGCTGGCCCCATCGGTTCCCCGATCAAGTGCAATGGTCGCCGGGCCGAAAACTTGCTCCTGAATCACCGAGTCATCAGCACCCTTGAACTGTGCTTCGACACCCTGGGCACGGTTGCCCAGAATTTCGCCGATCGGAGCATCATTGAAGAACGCGGTCAGTTCGTTCTGTCCGGTCACCATCGGATCCGACTGAGCCTCAATATTGCTCGGGAAGGTACCGGCGGCTTCAAATGCGGCGGCCTGTGACTGCGCGTTAGTTAGCCATTGCGCCAACTTAGCAGCCTCGGCAGGATGTTCGGATTGTTCAGGAACAGTCAGGAAGGTTCCGCCCCAGTTTGCTGGTCCCCCTGGGAAGACGTCGGCGAAGTCCCACCCAGATTCGGCAACCCCACCGGCGGCCTCAACCTGTCCTTTGACAACACCCAGCATCCAGCCGGGGCAAATGAAGGTGGCGAAGGAACCATCCACAAAGGCCTGTCCCTTACCCCAGTCCCATTGCGTTTGCGCGGCGGACAATCCCGAAGCCGCGGCGTCAGCGAGCAGATCCCAGCGTTGACGTAATTCGGTGTTGCCCTCAATATTGAGGCTGCCATCAGCCTTGTAGTAGCCTTCCGGAAGCTGATTGACCATCGCGTTCCAGACGAAGCCCGACTGGTCGTACCAAGCTTTACCAGTTGCGGATTCGTAGTCCTTACCCGCACTGAAAAAGTCTTCCCACGTGGCATCGGCCCCACCAAGCAATTCGGCCACCTCGGCACGGTCGCTAGGGAGTCCTGCTTCTTCCAAGAGTACTCCGTTATAGCAAATTCCCTGCGGCCCAATGTCGGTACCGTAACCGATGATCCGTCCGTCAGGGTCGGTAGCTTGTGCGCTCTTCCATGGCACCCAATCATCTTGGATATCGCTGGCTCCATGATCCCGCAGGTCAACGAAGGTGTCGGAAACCGACATCACTTGACCTAGCCAGCCTTCCTCAACGGCCTGCACATCGGGCAGCCCAGAGCCGGCAGCTTGCTTGGTCTTCCAGTCAGTCAAGGCATTTCCACCGGTGTCAATGTTGGTGGCATCAATGGTGACACCGGGGTTTTCATCCTCGTACTGTTCATAGAGGGCGTCCAGACCCATAGAGCCGAAAGTGGTGACCGTCAGGGTCACCGGATTGTCCGTCGATGCTGGTTCATCGCTAGCAGTAGTGCCCCCGGAGCAACTGGTAACTGTCAATGCGAGGGCGGCCGCAGAGGCTACTGCGGCCGAAATCCTTGCTCCTTTTGTTCTTAACACGTCGGTCTCCTCAGATGTGATGCGCAGTTTTCGCTGGCCGGTTCGAATCCCCATGAACCCTATGAGAGCGCTCTCATATCAAAAAGAAGAACCGCCCCATCCGGCATTTTTGTCGGTCAACATCCGAAAGGTCTCCACTTTTGCAAAATGTGAGCGCTCTCACGAATGTTGTGTGGTCAATTCTCCCCCGCTCACGTCATTTGTCAACCCCCGGAAAACGAAACAGCAACCTCAAGGATGGCCGCTGCTGCCCCGGTTCGCTATATCCAGCTGTTGTTCACTTCCACTGATCCGCGAGCAAACTACGCATTACAGACATCTCATATCGATAAGGGTGCGGCGATCGGTTCAGCGCGAGGATGCCCCAACTTAGTGCGTTACACCCCCAGATTCTTGCCACGCATGAGCACCGTATATTCCCAGTTGCGGTAACTGGCCCCGTTCCAAAGCTCAGGCTGCGGCTCGGCGCCCCCGGCATAAGGACTCGCCAATTGCCCAACAAGGATTCGATCAACGAGCTCACCTGCCCGGAAAATCACCGCGAAGCCGGTACTGAGAACCATTCCGCCCAGCGTAAGAACTTACCCAGAGCGCCGATTAGTGCGATCAAGAGAATCGCTGCCACCCCTAGTGGGCGATGCGTTGCTCAGGGGTAGGAAGATCCCGATTCCCTCTTGGCCGAAAGTTCGACCCCCGGAGCATTAGTCGTCAGCTCGACCACTTAGAGTCAATCGCCGCGAAGTACGCCGAATGTGTCGAGCGCGCTGAGCGGGCAGGAGCAGTTCGTGAATGCTTTCCCGCCTTGAGAATGAAGGTAACATTCCAAGTCAGTCACGGGGTACGGCAAAGTGCGTTACCTTCGCATCGCGCGCATCCAAGTGCGAGTAAGAGTGTTCAGTTTCCAGCACAGTCAATCCGAGCGTGGGGTAGTTCATCGCCAGCTCGTAAACAGCTTCCTGATCGGACTGAGCCGAAGCGAGGCGTAGTGCCAGCTCCTGTAACACCGGCTGATGTCCGATAACCAGCAAATTGGACACTGTGTCCGGGGTTTCGTTGATAATCGAACACAGTTGTGACACCCCTGCGGAGTAGATTCTTGAATCCAGGTACGGGGTCGGAGCCTTCTCACCCAATTCCGAAATCACCCACGCGCAGGTGGCCTTGGCTCGCATCGCGTCGGAGCACAGGATGTAATCCGGAATCAGCTCATGATCCACCAACCAGCGGCCAGCGGCCGGGGCTTCACGGTTTCCACGTCCGGCCAAGGGGCGTTGGTGATCGCTCACCACCAACGGGTAGTCCGACTTAGCGTGGCGCAGCAGGATCAACCGGCGAAGATGCGAAGTATTCATGAGTCCAGCTTAACGAACTCACGGGTGGCCGAACCCCGATGAAGGGATCCGACCACCCGTCAGTGTGGTGTCAACGTTTAGATGGAGTATTCCGGAGCGGCCCAGACGACCACTTCTGGATGCTCGTAGAAGCGGTAGCCTTGACCGCGCACCGTGCGTACGGTGTTGGCCAGACGGCCCAGCTTGGAACGCAAGCGTCGGATATGTACGTCGATGGTTCGCTCGTTAGGCACTTCTTCGGCGTTGCGCCAGAGGTTTTCCAGCAGTTCTTCGCGGCCCACGGTGCGGGTACCGTTTTCGACCAGGAAGTTCAGCAATTCGAACTCCTTGAAGGTCAGATTCAGGGTCTCACCGTCCAGGTACACTTCGCGGCGGGACAGGTCGATCAGCACACCGGAGGGACGCGGGGTCGACGGACGAGCCTCGGAACGTGCACGGCGGTTGACCGTCGGATCTCCCAACGCCTGACGAACCACGTCAATGGCTTCGCCCTGAGCGCTGGCCGGAGCAAGCGCGACGGCGGCGTGAGTCTGTGCCTGCGGCGAAAGGGTGGCCAAGAAGGCGCGGACCTGAGTGGCCAGCTTACCTAGCGAAGTGCCATTGGCCTGTGCGGTACTCTCATCCAGACCGACGTACAGCACAAATCCGCGGGCGGCGGTGTCGCTAGCAGCTGCGGAACTGCCAGTATCCTGAACCGGGCCATTGGCCTGCTGCTTCATGGCTTCGCGCGGCTCATGGTTGGTGGACACGGCTCGAAGCGGACGATAACCAGCTGGGGCATAGGCCCCGGCAGCCGAACGCTGCGCTGCTGCGGCGCGGTTCTGCGCATTGCGAATAGAGACGTGTACGTATCCGGATCCAGCCGTCATGTTTTTCCTCTAACTTTGCGAAGGCCAAGTGACTTGGCGCTCGTGCCTCGGTTGCTTGCGCTGCAGACGTCCTTCTCTACATCTGCAACAGTTGGTTTCCGGTTAGCAGGGTTGCGCCTCAGCGAACACCGGTTGGTGCTTTCCTAGGTTCTTCCCACTAACTCCGAGCATTCGACTGCAGTTCCATCGGTGCGACCAGTGGTACTGATCCCGTTCGATTTCGCTGCTCTGCGCCTGACTCACACTTACAGTTTCCCCGTAACATTCGGAACTTGCAAGTAACAAAGATGACCCCAGTCCACTATCTGAGACAAAAGTGTCTATTTGTGACGCTAAACACTTTGGGCATATAGAACCGTTAAACGCTTGACTAACTACGCATTGCTCACTCTTTCGCCCCAAAGTAGTCAATATGACTACCCCATTCATAGTTTCGAATATTTATACATTGTTCCACAATGTTCACCGCGCAAACATTCGCCGTTCACCGCCCTTGACCAAATATTCCGCTATCTGTAAAGGCCTAGGCTGAAATAAACTCTTGCTTGGCGACACAGACAATGCACAGCTAAAACACAAAGTCAGCCCAATGCAATAGGGGAAAGTAAATTACATGAATGATTCCCGTTTCTCACCCTCACAGTTGCCACGCCTGACCCATCCGGATGGAACTCCCATCAAAGTGTTGGTCGTCGATGATGAGCCATCGCTAGCCGAATTGGTCTCGATGGGCACACGCATGCTGGGTTGGGAATCGGCAATTGCTCACGACGGCCCCGAGGCAGTAGCCACAGCCCGCAACTTCTCCCCCGATGTGCTCGTGCTGGACTGGATGTTGCCAGGCTTTGACGGTCCAGAAGTACTGCGCAAGGTTCGTAGCTATTTCCCCGACGTTCCTGTCCTCTTCCTCACCGCGAAAGATGCGGTTGAAGACCGTATCGAAGGTCTCGGTGCGGGAGCCGACGATTATGTAGCCAAGCCTTTCAGCTTGGAAGAAGTCCTAATTCGACTACACCGTCTGGTGGAACGCTCCGGTGCCACCAGCGCGGACAGCGCGGAACTGGTGGTGGGAGACCTGGTGCTGAATCTGGACTCGCACGATGTTTCGCGTGCCGGGCGTCAAATTTCGCTCACCGCCACGGAATTCGATCTGCTGTCCTACCTGATGAATAACGCGCGTCGGGTGGTCTCCAAATCTCAGATTCTGGACAACGTGTGGCACTACGACTTTGATGGTCAGGCCAATATCGTCGAGCTGTACATCTCCTACCTACGCAAAAAGATCGACGTGGATGCCGAACCGATGATTCACACGGTACGCGGTGTGGGATATGTGCTAAAGCCAGCTGCATGAGTTTGTCCCCGCGCCCAACACGTCCGGCGAATCAATACAGCCTGCAACGTCGGCTGTTGGTTATCTTGCTGGGGTCACTGACCTTAGTCTGTATTTTGCTCGGGTTACTGTACAACGCCGGGATGCGTCAAACCCTCATGTCCCAGCTCAATGAACAACTCAACCAAGCAGCGAATCGCGCCGCCACCTATTCAACACCGCAAAATGCTTCACACGAGCTCTTCGCTCCCGGGCAGGCTTCCGGCACCCTGAATGCCCGCTTTGTGGACGGGAAATTAACCGCTGGTGCCTGGCTCGATGAGCGCACCGGTGAAATCACTACCATCACCGAAGCCGACGTCCAACCCCTGTTGTCTTTGGACATGAATGTCAGACCAACGACCCGCACCCTCTCGGTAGGGAGTTATCTCTTGGTCGCTCGCCCCGATCAGGGTTCCGGCGGAATTCTGATCACCGGCCTACCAACGGAGCCCACCGAAAACGCGTTGCGGGAAATGGCGTGGCTGACTCTCATGATCGGAGTCTTAACGGTCATCAGTACCGGTCTGGCCGGAACCTGGGCAATTGGTCGTTCTTTCGCCCCGCTGAAACGTGTTGCGGCGGTGGCTTCCTCGGTGGCACGCACCGATCTGGAAACCGATCAGGTTGAATTGAATCAACGGGTCGCCCCGCACGATGCAATTCCGGGAACCGAAGTAGGCAATGTTGGCCGAGCGCTAAACGCCCTGATTGACAACGTTGACAGCGCGTTGAAGGTTCGCGACCGCTCGCAAGCGCAAATGCGCCAGTTCGTCGCCGATGCCTCCCACGAGCTACGCACCCCGCTCTCAGCGATCCGCGGATACACCGAGCTCTTGGCTGCCACCGAACACTTTTCGGATGATGGACGTCGCAGTGTTAACCGGGTACTCGAACAAAGCTCGCGCATGAGCACCTTGGTAGAACAGCTCCTGCTTTTGGCGCGCTTGGAAGAATCCAATTCTTACCGGATGAAACCGGCCAATTTGGTGTCCTTGGCTCAGGAGATCACCGAAGACTTCGAGCTAACCTCAACCGAACATAGCTGGTCTTTTAATGCTCCGGAGCCAGAAGTCAAGATCAATGGAGATTCACCATCGTTACGCCGGGTAATCACCAACCTGCTGGGTAATGCACGCAAGCACACTAGCGTCGGGAACTCCGTGTCGGTCAGCGTGAGTAGCGATGCCGCCAATAGGCAAGCCGTACTACAAGTGCGAGATAGCGGCGAAGGAATCGCTCCAGAATTCTTACCGCATGTTTTTGAACGTTTTACGCGCGCCGATGCGGCTCGTTCCGGTTCGGATGGGACTACAGGCTTAGGGCTACCGATTGCCAAGAGCATCGTTGAGGCGCATCAAGGCACCATCACGGTCAGTTCCGAGCCAGGGAATACGATCTTTGAGGTGCGTTTGCCGCTGGCCAACGACTCTGACCAGCGGCAGCAACCCCATGATGAGGTTTAGTGAATGGGTGGAGTGACACCGTAGAGGCGGTCACCGGCATCGCCCAGACCCGGGATGATGTAGGCCTTCTCATCAAGCTTCTCGTCCAGCGATGCCAACACCAAATGAACACGCGGATCCTCACCGTGGATTTCGCGCAGTCGCGCAATCCCCTCTGGGGCGGCGATCAGGCAGATGCAGGTGACCGAGGCGGCACCGCGTTCGAAAATGAATTTGATGGCTTCGGCCAAAGTCCCGCCGGTAGCAAGCATGGGATCAAGTACGAATACCTGGCGGTCGGTTAGATCGTTGGGTACGCGATCTGCGTAGGTGATGATGTCCAGGGTCTCGTCATTTCGAGCCATCCCCAAGAAGCCCACCTCAGCGGTGGGTACCAGACGGGTCATCCCTTCGAGCATGCCCAGTCCGGCGCGCAGAATAGGCACGACCAATGGGGTTGGCTTAGCGAAGGCGATTCCAGTGGTGGTAGCCACCGGGGTGATTACCTCAACCTCTTCGGTCTTCACTTCACGAGTCGCTTCGTAGGCCAGCAAGGTGACCAGTTCATCGGTCAGCTGGCGGAAGGTCGGAGAAGCAGTGTTCTTGTCTCGAAGAACGGAAACCTTGTGTGCCACCAGCGGGTGGTCGACTACCTGTACGCGCATAGGCAAGAATCTACCAGCCAGAAACATTCCACGACGAGCCCTCCCCCGCAATTTCGTGGGCTTTCTGTCCGCAATGTGCGCAATGAAACATGCTCGACACGCTTCGGTGTTCAAATGTCTTGCCGTTGAGCGTTCATTCAGCTCATCTTCACCCCGTAAAGTGGAAGCACCATGTTAGAAGAACATACTCAGTGGATGCGCTTAGCGCTGGACGAAGCTCGTGCGGCGCTGGAAACTGATGATGTGCCGATTGGTGCGTTAGTGATCGCCCCTGACGGTCAAGTGCTCGCCACCGGGCGCAATGTACGCGAAGCCCACGCGGACCCCACCGGTCATGCCGAAGTGATCGCAATCCGCAACGCCGTGACCGAACTACAGGCTCGTGGTACCGATGACAATTGGCGTTTAGAAGACTGCACCCTAGTGGTCACCCTTGAACCGTGCGCCATGTGTGCCGGGGCGATAGTTCTGGCGCGTATCCCTCGTCTGGTCTTTGGTGCTTGGGATGTAAAAGCCGGCGCCTGCGGTTCAGTCTTTGATATCGTCCGCGAGCCTCGGCTGAATCATTGGGTGGAGGTTTACCCGGAAGTCCTTGAAAAGGAATGCGGGCAGCTACTCAAGGACTTTTTCCGCGCCAAACGGGACTAGAAGCAGGCAGAGATGTGGTTCTAACCACTTCTGCGCCCAGTACAGGCTTCCGTTTTGGTTTCGGCTTTTGTTCGATGTAGAGTTATCAGGTCTGGTGACGTGTCCGAGCGGCCGAAGGTGCAACACTCGAAATGTTGTGTACGGTAACCCCGTACCGTGGGTTCAAATCCCACCGTCACC
The DNA here is from genome assembly GCF_050753455.1 of Glutamicibacter uratoxydans. GTDB lineage: Bacteria > Actinomycetota > Actinomycetes > Actinomycetales > Micrococcaceae > Glutamicibacter > Glutamicibacter uratoxydans_A. The sequence goes on along the minus strand of NZ_CP192736.1, from coordinate 468,208 downwards.
GCCAACAAGAAAGGCCCCTACACCCTTATAAACAAAGGGAAGTAGGGGCCTTTATCTTTTCTCCGAACCGACAAAAGGGCACATTTAGGGCACATTCATCCGAGATACTGCCTCATTCAATGCCACCGCTACACCGTCCAAATCGTCATCAAATAGTTCCGCGTACACGTCCAAAGTCATCGACGCCGAGCTATGACCTAGCATTCGTTGAACCGCTTTGACGTTGGCCCGGGCACTGACCGCGAAGCTTGCAGCCGTGTGGCGTAAGTCGTGTGGTGTGATCCGTGGAACCCCAGCGCGTTGAACAGCTTTCAGGAACCAGCTACCGCGACCACTGCCCCCGCTAATGGCCCGCAAGTAAGTTCCTTCCTCGTTCGGGAAAACCAAATCTTCGCGATGCTTGTCTTTGCACGCTTCACCAATGGCAGGGGCTAGGAACTCAGGGAACGGAACCGAACGCCGCTCATGGCTTTTTGGCGTGCCCACCACAATTTTCCCGCCAACATCAACAGCATTCTGATTGACGTTGAGCCTTCTACGGATCATGTCTACGTCTTGGACTCGAAGCGCGGTAGCTTCACCCCACCGCAGACCGCAGTACGCCAGCACACGGATTAGCGCCGGGTATTTGGAGGTATCAGCCAAATCCCGTATTTGCTCATGCGACAGAAACACGTGTTCCTTCCTGGACTTACGCGGAAGGTCAACACCTCGCACCGGATTAGCTTGGAGCCGTCGATCTTTCACCGCGTCATCCAAAATAGCGGCCAGCACACCGTATGCACGAATGACTGTTGTCGCTGATTTGGGCTTCACGGGTGGCTTGACCTTAGCATCACCGACCGACATTTTAGTCACCCAGGTTTGCACGTCCGAAAACATGATCTTAGTGATCGGATACTTGCCCCAAGCAGGTTCAACGTGTACCCGCCAAGCTATTTCTAACGGTCTATAAGACGAAGGTTTCAACCCTTGCTTTCGCTCAAGCCAGCTTGGCCCGAGTCCCCCAATAGTGATGTTCGACTTAGACGGATCAATATATGTTCCATTGGCTTTATCGACCTCGACAGTTGCCATGAACAGGTTCGCGTCACGCTTAGTCTTGAAGCCCTTTTTCTTGGCTTGGACCCGATCAGGCTTCCGGTATCTAACCATGTACCGGACACCGGCGTTAGTCTCGTAAGACTCAATCGTCGCCATCGAAATAACCTTCAAATAGGCCCATGTCTCTAGCTCGCTTAATCCATTTTGTGGCGGTGGTCCTTGGCAGGGGTTCAAGGTTTTCACCAGCGAACACTTCCTGAACATATAGCGCGGGAGCAAGCCCCAAGGTGTCTGCAAACATGTACAGGTCGGTCACGTACTCAAGGGTTTCTTTGACTGGCCCCTTGAGCCGCAGCTTTTCGAGCAACTCGTCACGGAACTGAACTGGACCCATGGCAGGAAGTTCCAGATCCCCGTCTTCTTTCTCGAAAAACACTAACCGGTGATAGGTGGCGTGATTGACGATTGCAGCGCGCCATAGATTCTTGGCCTTTACTGCTCGCAAGTCGGTTGAAGTTATCTCTTCGCCCTTAAGGGATGCAACCGTGATTGCCACAGGGCGAACGCCAACGCCTTGTATCCAATCAACGCGAAAAGACACAGATTGACCCGGCGCAGGCTGGTTTTCAACTGTCAGTGTTCCCGGCAACTTGATAGACACTGAGCCCATGAAATGGGAGTCGGCTGCTGCGTCCGTGCGATACGTGGAAATAACTTCTTTTTCTTCCATATCCCCAGTCTGGCACCTTGGCTCAACGGTGACAATCTTGAATCTCTCTGGTTCAGTGTTGACAAGCTTGGATCACTCAAGATAGAGTCTTTATTGTCAAGACTGAACCACTAGGAGTAAATCAGATGACCGAAACAGCCGGATCAGGCTTAGGGAGACTGCTCACCGTCGATGAGTACTGTGCATGGCGCGGAATCTCCAAGGGGGCTGCCGCACAGGAACGCTACCTGGGCAATGGCCCAAAGTTTCTCAAGCTCGGCAAGTCAATTCGATACACCGAATCCAGCCTTCAAGCGTGGGTCAACGAAAACACTAGGGACCGCACATAATGAACAACTTCCGAAGAGGTGACCGCGTGGAAACCCGCGACGGATGGGGCGGAGCCGGAACCGTCTCCAAGGTCACCAAGAACGTGATCCGCGTGCAATGGGATGACGGATTTGAAACCCCGGTCCACCCGCTAGAACTTGCCCACACCACCGAGGGCACAGAAAAGGACCGCAGCACTCTCGCCAAAGAATCCGCTGCGGCCCACCCAACCGAAAACCTCCAGGAAGAGGAATCAGTCATGACCAATCTTACCCACTTCACCGACAAAGAACTCGCTGCCGAACTGGACCGCCGAGGAATCAAAATCCCAGCAGGATTCACCACCGGCTGGGCAGAAAACTACGACGGCGAGGAATTCTCGTACTGCACCGGACCGAAAGCATCATCCGGCACAGTCACTGTCGAAACGTTCTGGTCCATCCCCGGCGGGATCGAGTACCACATCACTAACGACCGCCACGCAGACAACGGCATCTTCAATGACAACGAAGTGATCGAGCTGGGGCGGTTGCTCCGAGAAGTTGTCGCCGCCACCAAAGTGAGCACCGCAGAAAATGCCGGTATCAAGATCTGCGCCACCTGCAACGAGGGAAAGGCGCTCAGTGAGTTCTCCAAGCACATCAGCAACCGCGACGGACTCCAAAACCATTGCAAATCCTGCGCCGCAGAATACTACGCAAAGGGCGGCACCAATGCGTAACCTCACCCGCTTCGTGTACGACACGATCCTATTCCTCGCGATCACCGCAACATTCGTGACCGTAGGCGCAACCATCCAAGCATTCTGCGCAGCAATCGGCGCACCAATCTACCCATAAGGAGGTAGCAAATTGGACTCACGCTTTCCGACCTACTACCTCCAAGACCGGCGCGTACTGAAAGCCACACCAACCGCGTTCAGGCTCTACGTGGTGGGAACAGCGTGGTCAGTCTCCAACATGACAGACGGAGTTATCCCAGAAGATGACTTCCCCCTGATCCCACTGGCCCAGCCTCACGATGCCGCCGAGCTAGTGAAGCTGGGCCTATGGGCCAAGGCCGCCGATGGGTGGCAGGTCATCGACTTCATGAAGACCCAGACCTCCGCAGCACAAATGGAGACCGCTCTAGAGAACCGCCGAAAAGCTGACCGTGAGCGACAAGCCAAAGCCAGAGCTAGGAAGAAGTCTGAACAAGAGGAATCCCCCTCAGATATCCAGACATCACGTGATGGTCACGTGACATCCGAAGGCAGAGGAAAGGCAGAGGCAGAGGCAGAGGCAAGGACAATAGAACCCCCTCATTCTGAAAATGAAGTTGATACGGAAACCGGGGAAGTGTTCTCACCTCCAAAGATTCCTTCTAACAACCCATGGGCGAACATTCCAATGGCAGATCAATCAAACAATCAATCGTCGTCGGAACTTTCACCGATGGAACGATTCCGGGCTGAGGCTGCTCGGAGGAACGCGTCATGACTTGCCCTCAATGCACCTTCGACCCCTGCGCATGTAAGTACACGGATGAACTGCTGGCAGGTAAACATGGCGAACACATTTTGGCGGCGGCGATCACTCAGATGGAACTTCCTCAACCTCACCGGGGCGGCTGTCCTTGCCCGGCCTGCTGGTCTGCAAGGGCAGCTAATTGGGAAGCGTGGGTAATCGAGATGAACGAGAAAGGGGCACCATGAAACCAAAATTTCAGGTCCGCAGGTACGAGTGGATCAACAAGGCCACTCAGGAGCGTGTCGATGGTATCGGGCTACTGCGGCGCGGCGATGGACGGGTTGTTGGTCACCTGACCCCGGCTCAGGCCCGTGCTATCGCTGACAAGCTTCACGATCTGGCTGATGAATTGGAGGCTGAACATGAGCCTGCTTCGTCCGTGCATTGAGTGTGGAGAACTCTCAGAGCGTGCCAAGTGTGAACTGCACAGACCAATGCCGAAGCCTAAGACCTCAGCACACCTGCGCGGGTATGACTGGCAGTGGCGCAAACTCAGTGAGCGTGCACGACGACTACAACCGTTCTGCACCGACTGCGGAGCCACTGACGACCTCCAGACAGACCACAGTGCAGAAGCATGGGAACGCCACGAAAGAGGCCTCGAAATCCGTCTAGAACACGTAGCTGTTGTCTGCGGCCCATGCAACAGACGACGCGGGCAACAAAGACCTGGGGGGTTGGGGTCAAACGGAAACCGTCTCGACCCTCCCGGCAAGTCCCAATGACAATTACTTCAAGCTTCAACAATCCCGTTGAAAGGGGGTTTATGGAATGGCAGGTCCAAAGGCTGCTATCACGGCTGAACCGTTGAGTTTCAAGGGTTGGCCGCGTGATCCGGCGAAGCGTCGTATCAAGTTCATCGAGGAATTTCTGGTTGTTTCCAAGGGACACGGCGCTGGTAAAAAGGTGAAACTTCGGGAGTTTCAGAAGGATATTATCCGTGATGCTTATGCGCCGGGGATTCGTTCTGGTTTGGTGTCGATGCCTCGCGGTAACGGTAAGTCTGGTTTGGCGGCGATGATCGGTTTGGCTGAGATGTTCCTCGGTCCGATGAGTCCCGAGGTTTATATCGTGGCTTCTGATCTGCGGCAGGCGAAGATCATTTTCAATCTGGCTAAGCGTATGGTCCAGCTGAATCCTGAATTGGATGAGCGGGTCCAGATCTTTCAGGACCGGCTTTATATGCCTCATGGTGATGCGACGATGACCCCGCTCCCTGCGGACTATGACGCGTTGCAGGGCTTGGACCCAACGCTGATGCTGATTGATGAGCTGCACGTGGTGACTGAGAAGGTGTGGGAGGCGGTCACGTCTGCTGCTGGTAAACGGCCTGAGTCGTTGACGTTGGCTATCTCGACCCCGGCGAATAGTCCTGACACGGTGATGTGGAGACTCGTTGAGCACGCGCGTTCTGGTGAGGACCCGCAGTTCTATTTCAAGGAATTTGCGGCCCCTGATGGTTGCGCGGTGGATGACCGGGAAGCCTGGAAGATAGCGAACCCGGCTTTATCGTGTGAACAACCATTCTTGGCCGAGGATGCACTGGAATCGGTTCTTAAGACGATCCGTGAACCAGTGTTCCGGCAGCTACGCCTTGGCCAATGGGTGACCGGTGTCGAGGGCTGGATGCCGTGGGGCTTATGGGACTCGATCAAGGAAACCGGGCGGGACGTTCCACCGGGCGAACGTATCCAACTAGCTTTTGATGGTTCCGCTTCTGGTGACTCGACGGTGTTACTTGGCTGCACTATCCATGACCCGCATTTGTTCATCGTTGGACTGTGGGAGAACCCTGGGGATCCTCGGTGGCGTGTCCCTCGCGCTGAGGTGTCCCGTGCCGTTGACGAGGCGTTCGAGAAATACGATGTGGCCGAACTTGCCGCGGACCCGTGGGGTTGGCGCAGCGAGATTGAGTCTTGGCAGCAGAAGCATGGGGAACGTCGGGTTATTGAGTGGAACACCGCTCACGCTCAGCGTATGGCCCCGGCAACTGACCGGCTATTCCAAGCGGTGAAAGAGGGTGCTGTCTCCCATGACGGGAACAAGGATCTCGCTTCGCATATCTCGCATTGTGTGGCGAAGTCCACCGCGTTGGGGGATCTGGTGGCGAAGGACCGGAAGAACAGCCCTCGCAAGATTGATGCGGCGGTTTGCGCGATTGTGGCGTTTGACCGGGCAGCGCATCACGGGAAGAAAAAACGACGTGGCCGAGTGGCCGCGTTTTGATGCTTAAGGAGCAAATTATGAACGAGATGATGATCAAGAGTTTGTCTGAGAAGTTGGACCAGTCTCAGCCGGTGCTACGGAAACTGGATTCTTACTGGTGTGGTCAACAGCCTGCGGCGTACTTGTCCAAGGGCGCACGTGAGGCGCTAGGAACCTCCCTGACAGGGTTGGCGGTGAACTTCCCCAAGCTGGCGGTCACCGCGCTTGCTGAGAGGCTGAACATTACCGGTTTCCGTGCGCAGGGTGATGGCGCCGAGCCGTCACCTGATCTGTGGAAAATTTGGAACCGCAACCGGATGGATGACGGTTCGGCTCAGGCTCATATTGATGCGCTGGTGTATGGGCGTTCGTTCGTGATGGTTTGGGCTGGACCTCGCGGCCCTCAGATCACCGTGGAGTCCCCGCACCAGATCGCGGTCCATCATGACCCGGTATCTCACCAAGTGACTGCTGCGTTCAAACGGTGGGCAGTTAATGGGCAGGCTCACGGTGTGCTTTATCTGGCTGATCAGATCCACACTTACCGTTCATCCTCGAATGTTGTTGATGGGGCTTTCCCGGCAACGAACTGGGATCTGGTGGAAACTATCGCGAACCCGTTCGGTGTTGTCCCGGTGGTTCCTATCGTGAACCGGGGCCGGCTAATGGACTTGGATGGGGTATCAGAGATGACCGACATTATGGGGTTGTCTGATGCGCTGAATAAGTTGTCTGCTGACGCGATGGTGTCCAGCGAATTTTATGCACGTCCCCGCAGATGGGCGACCGGGCTGGAGCTGGCCGAGGATGACGATGGGAACGTGATCCAACCATTCTCGGATGAGGCCGGGAAACTGTGGATCTCGGAGGACACCGAAACCAAGTTCGGGCAGTTCGACGGCTCCCGGCTGGATGGGTACTCAGATCTAATGCAGACCGTCACCCAGCAAATTGGGGCGCTCTCAGGGCTACCACCTCACTACCTCGGATTGTATGGGGATCAACCCCCATCGGCTGACTCGATCCGGTCCGCTGAGGCTTCACTAGTATCACGGGTTTACACGTTACAGAGGATCTTCGGTAACGCGTGGGAACAGGTGGCCGCGCTGGTACTGGCAGTCAAGGATGGCGTGGACCCGTTGGACGTGGAACTGGGGACCGTGTGGGCAGGCCCAGAAACTCGCACCCCGGCCCAAGCTGCTGATGCTGCGGTGAAACTTAAGACGATGGGTGTCCCGCTGTCGATCGTCTTGGAGGACTCGCTGGGCTACTCACCGGCCCAGTTGGAGCGGGTACGTACCGCGCTACGTGCTGAGGCGCTGGATACTGCCGGGGTTAACCTGACCGAGTTGGTCCAATGAGTTACCGGGATCTACTGGTGAACCTTGGCGACACCACGGTGGAGAAGGTGCTGGACGTGCTGGGGTTGCTTCGCGAGGGGATGCTGTCTCACACGGAAACCGTGGCAGTGCTGACCACGATTGTGGGTAAGTCTCAGGCGAAGGCGATTGTGCTGGCTGAGGCTTCACTGGCTGCGGAACTGACCGTTCTTTCCCGGTCCCCGGTCCCGATTGTCCCTACGGGGTTTCAGGCGCAACCGGAGGCGGTGCGCCGGGCCATGGAGACGACGCTGGCGTTCGATGGGGATCTGACCCAGCGGATAGAACGGGCGGTTCGTGGGATCACGTATAAGGCTGCTGCTGACGCGTACAGCGATGGTGTGAGCCGTTCCCGGCTGGTGTCTGGTTGGGTCCGTGATTTGGAGCCTGACGCGTGTCAGATGTGTGTCTGGTGGTGGCGTGAAGGGCGTATTTGGCCGAAAGAGCATCCGATGCCGACTCATACCGGTTGCACATGTTCACCGAAACCGGTTTTGGCTCAGGATATTGCGTCCACCGCAAAAAGTAGGGCTATGAGTGGAGAGACTCAGCCCCGTAAACAGAAGAACCAACCAGTCCTTTAGGAGGGCAAATCATGTCAGAAGAAATCGTTGAGACTCAGGATGACCTAAGCACTGCTGAGGTCACCGAGCAGGAAACCGAGGCAGTATCCGAGGATATTTCCACAGATGAATCGACCGAGGAAGAACAGGACACTTTCCCGCGTGAGTACGTGGAGAAGCTTCGCAAAGAGGCCGCTGGTCACCGTGACCGGGCTAAGCGTGCCGATGACCTCGCGCAACGTCTGCACACGGCCCTTGTAGAGGCTACAGGGCGGCTGGCAGACTCCCGTGACCTACCATTCGAGGAATCCCACCTAGATGACCCTGCGGCGCTCACAGCGGCGATTGACGGGCTTCTGGAGGACAAGCCACACCTAGCAACCCGGCGGCCTTCGGGGAGCATTGGTCAAGGTGTCGGAACCGTGGGCAATGATGCGAGCCTGGCCGGAATCCTCCGCGCCGGAGCAATGTAGGAGGAAGCGGAAAAATGAGCGAGAAGCGACTACTTGAAGCAATTCTGGCCGAGCTGGAAAAGCTCAACGGAAACATTGATTTCTATATCCGAAACGAACTTGAGTAAATACCCCCATAGGGTATAAATGGTACGATAAGTGGTACAAAGCCCCGGCGGTTTTGTACCACTTGTTGTATGTGGGACCGGCTCCCAGCAACGCGAACAGTAAACACTTTCACGTTAGGAGCCAAAACAATGGCACTTTCAACTTCCACCGCACCTGAACTAACCGCAGAACAGGTCCAGAAAATCCTTGTCCAGCCACTCGCCGAGAAGTCCATCTTCCTCGCAGCTGGACCCCGCATTTTTGATACCAACGGCTCCCCGGTCCGTGTCCCCAAAATGGGCGGCGAAACCGACCCGGCATGGCACGGCCAGAACGAACTCATCACCGAGGTAGAAGCCGACTTCGACGAGGTGCTACTACTGCCAGACACCATTAAGTCGATCAAGACCATCACCCGGTACTCTAACGAGCTGGCGCGTCAGTCCATCGTCTCCCTCGATGCCGCTCTACGTGACCGACTGGTCACCGACGTTGCCGCGAAGTTTGACACGACTTTCCTAGGCATTGGCGGCGACGGGGTAACCACCCCGCAAGGCATGTTCGGATGGGCTGACACCCAAGAAATCGAACATGACGCGGCGCTGGATCTCGATGTTCTGCTGGACGCTTGGGGTCTCGCGCTGGCCGCGAACGTGAATATCGGCTCCCTCCAGTGGTTCCTACGTCCTGAACAGTTCACCGGGCTGCGCAAGGTCAAGGACACCGCTGGACAGTACCTACTCCAGCCGGACCCAACCGCTGACGGTGTGTTCCGCCTTTGGGGATCGAAGGTCAACATCACCAGCCGAGTCCCAGCAGGGAACCTCGCTCTGGCTGACATGTCCCAGATCGCTGTTGCCCGCGACATGAACCCAACCGTGAAGGTACTCACCGAACGCTACGCCGACTACGATCAGCAGGCCCTGCGCGTGGTGGCACGCTACGACGCTCAGCCACTTAACGCCGAGGCCGTGATCAAGGTGACCGGGATCGTTTAATGAGTGGTGAACTGGCCTTCCATGTAGCCCGGTTTATGGGCCGAGGTGAAGATGAGAACACGTTGAACCTGATCATCGAGCATGTGGAGCTGGTTTCTGCGTTCGTAGAGGCATACACACGTGGCCGAGGCTTTACCGATGGTGAGCCTAACAAGCCGCTGGAGAAGGTCATCATCTCAGCCACGGCCCGTCTGGTGGATAACCCGTCGCAGGCCAAGCGACAGTCTGCTGGCGCGTTCTCAGTCACCCCGGCAGTGCTGGACGGGTTCACCCTCCCAGAACTCGCGGTGCTACACCGATACCGGAAGCGCACTCAGTAGCAAGAAACGTTAGGTCCCCCAGCTGGCAACAATCGTCAGCCTGGGGGATCTCTGTTTTAGGGGCACAAAAGGGGCACACCTTCCAGTGAAAGAAGGTGATTTGCCGTCATCCCATGTGGCCATAAGTCCCTAGAATCCGGGGAAGTCACGTAACCTAGGGGCAAACTAAAGGTTTCAAATCCCACCGTCACCGCCAGATATGAAGGGCTCTGGTTCTGCGTTTACGCAGAACCAGAGCCCTTCATCATTCTCACCGGCCAACGGCCAGACGAGGGGACTCTTCCCGCCCCATAACTGAACTCGTGCTGGTGTCACAGCTCAGACATCGATCTCGGCGGCCCACATGTTGGCACCACCGACGCTAGGTTCTGCGGAGACCGCGAGCAGCCCGTTGTGAGCGACGCCTAGATGGCAATATTGGCTGAGTCGATCGCTGGCGAGCTGAACAATTTCTTGAATCATATGAAACCACGTCTGCGGGCCAGAGTTGCCGAGGATAAGAACCCGGCCCGGAGCCACCGGGATCAAGCCAAGTTACTCAATCTGGTGCGATTGAATTTGGGTCTCCAGATTTACACCATTAATTTCTAGATACAGCTGACCTTCAGTGACCGAGACGGACAAGGTATTGCGCCGGCCCAGCTGTTCCACCGCAGCGTCAATAAACCGTGGATCGAAGGAGCGAACCACCAGCTGCTGAGCCCGGTGGATCGTTTTGCCTTTCCACGAAGACATCAACCGGATCGGGTCACGATGGGTATACACCGCAGCACGATCGGCAAGCTTGCTGCCAGTGTGCAAGCGTTGAGCATCCGGTGCACCAACTTCGATCCAGGCTGTCACCTGCCCGGTCAGATCACGAACTAAAACTGCCGGTTCCTCACCACTGGAAACACCACCGGCGGAAAAGGCAATGCCTTCCTCATATTCCAGGCAGTAGGCCAAAACACGGGTCACAAGATACGCGTCCGTTTCCGAAGGGTGCTGCGCCACCCGTAGGGAAAGCTCCTCATACACCCCGCGATCCATATCAGAGAGCTGAACTTCAAAAGTTTGGATTGTTGCGCCAATAGCCATGAGATAGGAGTTTACCGTGACTAGTCGAAACCTTTGACGTTAGTGGTGCGGGGCCGTACTGGCACGGGAGCTACTCGGTTGAAGGAGTTGCGTCCCAAGACAGCGCCAGCGCACGTAATTGCTCGGCCAGCCCATGCAGAGTGGCACTATCCCCGGCACGTCCTAGAGCCAGTCCCAACAAGAATGTACTCAACGGTGCCGCGGGACGGGCCACATTATGTGCAACGTCTTTAGCCACATCGAGTAACGCTGCGATGTCGACTTCGTTTTCATCCAGGCCTAGTTCCGTTGCGGCGGCGCTCAGCCACTTATCCAGTGCTTCGGGCGGCAGATGAGTTGCCATGTTTAGTTCCTGCTTTCATGCTTCGTATTGCCAAGCATCTTACGCGCTTGGGCCAAAGCTTCGGGGGTATCAATATCTCGACTGTCGTCGTTGCTGATCGGGGTCCGGGACAGGTTGAGTTGGCCCAATACTCTACGCACCGGGGCATTGAGCACATTCTCACCCAATACTCGGCAGCTTTCAGCCAAGGCCTGCGTCCGGTAAATTCCGGCCAGCCACTGATCGCGATCAGTCTGGTCCACCAAGATCACCCCGTCGCCTTGCGCTGCTGTCGGCCAGGACTGAACCAGTGCTCGTACCACTGCCCCCGGGGATTGCAGGTCGCAGGCCAAGACCAGCACCCATGGTTGCTCAATGTGCTCGATTGCCGCCGCGATCCCGGCCAACGGACCCGCATAGGGTGGTTCTTCGCGCAGCACCCGGTCTGCCGACCCTTGAGCAGAATCAGGGCCAACCACCGTAATTCGGCGAGCGCCAGCTTCCCTGACCGCTTCGACGGCTCGTTCCGCCAGCGTCTGACCCTGTAGCTGAAGGGCAGCCTTGTCGAGGCCGCCCAAGCGGCTGCCGCGACCCCCAGCGAGGATGATCGCCTCAAATTCTTGACTCAGTTGCTCACCCAATAACACGGATTACCTCAACTTGTTCTCCGGCCGCCACATCGCCACGATCGGCACCCACTAGGGCGTATCCTTCGGCCGCACCGAATCCGCCTACCGAATGCGAGATATTGGCTGCCTGAACCGCCGGGAGACATCGCGTGCCGTCCGCCGGATCGAAGGTTATCGGTAGCACCTGAAGCCGATTTTTCGCACCTCGCCACCCAGTGACCGCTGTGGCTTTGAAACGTGGGCGTTGAACTGTGGAGCTACCCTGCATCGCTCGCAAAGCCGGCCGCACAAAGAGTTCAAAACTTACCGCTGCGCTGACCGGATTTCCGGGCAGCGCGAACATCATCGCCCCGGATTCCAAGCGTCCGGCACATTGTGGCTGCCCCGGGCGTACCGCAACACGCACCGCACGAACAGCTGGTTCCTCGGCCAAGACCATCCGCATGACATCATGGTTCCCCGGCCCGACTCCCCCGGTAGAGATCACCACGTCGTGGGTGGACCCCAGTGTCCTGAGCTGTTGTCTCACGGAGTCGGGGTCATCACCGCAGCGGTGCATGGTGATCTGTGAAATACCTGCTTCGCCGAGCAGTCCTCGAATCAGCAGGGAGTTAGATTCGGGGATTTGTCCGCGCTCCAGTTTCGTGCCGATGGGTTGTAATTCCGAGCCGGTGATCAATACCGCAACGCTCGGGGTGGGGCGTGCCTGCACCCGTGTTACACCTGCTGCGGCGAGGCTCGAAATCCCGGCCGCACTGAGCCGCTGACCGGCACGAGCTACTGGGTCTGCGGCCTCTTTATCTTCTCCACGTCGGCGAATATCCTTCCCCGGTGCCACGGGTGTCAAAAATTCTACGCGTTGGGCGCTCCATGGTTCTTGGGTATCCACGGCCCGGATATCTTCTACTCGCACCACCGCATCAGCGTCGGTCGGTAGTGGTGCACCGGTCATGATCCGCACACACTGCCCGGGAGCGAGGACTGGATCCCACGAGCTTCCCGCGGCAACTTCTCCCAGCACATCAAGTATCACCGGTTGCTGCTTACTGGTTGATGTCAGATCTGCGCAGCGTACGGCGTAACCGTCCATAGCCGAGTTATCCCACAAGGGCAGGGGGTGGGCCGCCAGCACATCTTCGGCCAATACCGCGGTGTGTAGCCGCGCGAAATCGGTGACGAGGTCTAAGGGTTGCGCCGGCAGGGTGGGAACTTGGGTGAGGATCCAAGCAAGATGTTCCTCGGGTGTTAATGCCATCGCCTACCTTCCGTCCGCTATGGCTAGTATGCCCTACCCACGGCGGCCAAGGACGCGCAAGCGCCACGGTCTGAGAACACTGCCACCTTTGAACTATGCCTTTGACTTGGTATTGCGCAGCATACCGCCTACTACCAGCGCAAAGGTTCCCACAAGAACCAACAGCCAGAGACCTAGTGCGTAGGAGTTCGTTTCGGCGTGGTAGGTTGCCCCCATAGCAAGTGGCGGGAAATACCCGCCCAGTCCACCGGCAGCTGCCACCACCCCGCTGACGGCACCGACTTTCTCCGGTGGGGTGGACGGCCCGATCCAGGCAAAGACCGCACCCATGCCCAACCCCATGGCCGCGGCCATGGCTAAGAAAGTTGCCCCGGTCAGAATGCCTTCCGCTGGTTGTTGCCCCACGATATAAGCCAGTGACACGATCCCAGCCAGCGAAATCAATGCCACAATCTTCGGACCAAATTTGTCCGCTAAGACGCCACCGATCGGGCGGGCGATCACCGCGGCCACCGCAAAGAGTGCGGTGCGGGTACCGGCACCCACCGGATCTACCTGATCCGGATAGATCGTTACTAAATACTTGGGCAGGAAGTTTGAGAAGGCGACAAACCCACCGAAAACAATCGCATAGAGAAATGACATTTGCCAGGTTACTGGCAGTTTCAGCGTGCCGAGCACCTTCGGAATCAGCGGCTGCTTATTTGGTTTCCAGGCCGGGGATTCTCGCAAGAAAAACCACACTAAGGCGGCGGTGACTAGCATTAGTCCCGCCATAAAGAAGTGGGTCTGTACGTAACCCAGCGAGTTGAGCAGGCGCGGGGTTTGGAAGGCCGAGATTGCGGTTCCGATCATTCCCATACCGAACACACCATTGGCGAATCCGCGCTTTTCCGGGGCATACCAGGCACTGGCGAAGGGCACCCCCACCGCAAAGATGGTGCCGGCTAAGCCGAGGTATGTAGCGGCCACAATGAGCAACACAAAGTTGCCGATAGTCCCGGCCCAGGCCACCAGCAACACCGCAGGGATGGAACCCAGAAGCACGAGCGTAAACATTTTTCGGGCCCCATAGCGGTCGGTCAGTGCGCCGGTCAGAATCCGCCCCAATGCTCCGACCAATACCGGGGTGGCCAGCATTAAGGACACTTGCCCCTCGCTGAGTTGCATCCCTTCGGCGTAAAACACCTGAATGGGGGAAATGAGCATCCAAGCCCAGAAACCTACGGCGCTAGCCAGCGTAGCCAGCAAGACTTGGGGAAACTGTCCGCGTAAATCCGGGGAAGCGGGCGCGGATGATGATGCGGAGTTTGTGCTCATGGGATTCCTCCAACCGGGGTCGGTTCACACACATCACAAAGCTGTTTGACATGCAGACTAGCCCAGAGCCTGAACCCCGCGCTAGAGGTATCCGCTGCTTTGCCTGCAGCGCAAGCTGATTCCCCCAGTGTTCTTCCAAAGGGGTTGATACTTTCTCGGCAAGGCGCAAAGATCGTGATAAGCGTCACAGTTGGGAGTACCCGCAAATGACTGATAGGCCAAACCACACCTCGGCCACCGATGGACCGCTCGCCGACTCGCTGCTGACGATGGGACGATTCCTGCGTCGCGGTGAGACCAGCGCGGACTTACGCGCCATGTTTCTTCAGGGCGGCCGAGAAGGTGATGTTTTCTACCGCGACCGATGGGCCCACGACAAGGTGGTTCGTTCCACACACGGGGTGAACTGCACCGGATCATGTTCTTGGAAGGTATACGTCAAGGACGGCATCATCACCTGGGAAACCCAGCAAACAGACTACCCCTCGGTGGGTCCAGACTCCCCGGAATATGAGCCGCGAGGTTGTCCGCGTGGTGCCGCCTTTAGCTGGTACACCTACTCCCCCACCCGGGTCCGCTACCCGTACATCCGTGATGTGTTGGCTGAGCTCTATCGTCAAGCCAAACAACAATTCGCCGATCCGGTTCAGGCGTGGGCCTCCATTGTGGAGGATCCTGTCAAGGCCAAACGCTATAAGCAGGCCCGCGGTAAAGGCGGGCTGATCCGCACCACCTGGGATGAAGCGCTGGAGATTTCTTCGGCGGCGCAGGTTTACTCGATCAAAAAGTATGGACCGGACCGGATTGCCGGGTTCTCCCCGATCCCAGCCATGTCCATGGTGTCGCACGGGGCCGGATCGCGCTATATGAACCTCATTGGTGGGACCATGCTCTCCTTCTATGACTGGTACGCCGACCTGCCGGTAGCTAGTCCACAGGTCTTCGGGGATCAGACCGATGTCCCAGAATCCGCGGACTGGTGGAACGCTCAGTACCTGATCATGTGGGGTTCGAACGTTCCGGTGACCCGAACTCCGGACGCGCACTTCATGGCTGAGGCCCGCTACCGTGGACAAAAAGTCGTCACCGTCTCCCCGGACTATACGGATAACACCAAATTCGCTGATGAATGGGTGGCCCTGCATCCGGGCACAGATGCCGCCTTAGGTCTGGCCATGGGACACGTGATCCTCACCGAACATTACGTGCAGAAGCGCACCGCTGCCTTCGAGGACTATATGCGCCGTTTCACCGATTCCCCCTTCTTGGTGGAGATCGATGAGGTTACCGGCCAGCCGGTACCGGGAAAATTCCTCACCGCAGCAGACTTAGGCGGTAGTGCAGCACAAGAGACTAATGCCGCGTTCAAGCCGGCCCTGCTCGATGCCAGCGGCGCACCCCGAGTTCCACGTGGCACCTTAGGCCACCGGTTCTCCGCCGAAGACAAAGGTTCGTGGAATCTGGATTTGGGCGATATCACCCCGGTGCTTTCGGTTGCGGATCTGGAATCTTGGGATGGTGCGGCTGCCGAAATCAGTTTGCCGCGGTTCGATCTGACTCCAGAATCCGGGCAGGAACATGCCGGAGGTTCGGGTGTGATCAATCGTGGTGTACCGGTATTGCGGGTGGGTGAAAAGTTAGTGACCACCGTCTTTGATTTGATGCTCGCCCAATACGGGGTAGCGCGCGAAAACCTGCCCGGTAGTTGGCCCTCCGACTACATGGATACTTCCAGTCCGGGCACCCCGGGTTGGCAGCAAGAACACACTTCTGTCCCACCCGAGCAGGCCATTCGTATTGCCCGGGAATTTGCCGATACCGCCGAGAAGTCCGGTGGCCGTTCGATGATCTTGATGGGTGCGGGAACCAACCACTGGTTCCACTCAGACACCATCTACCGCACTTTCTTGGCGCTGACCATGATGACCGGTTGTCAGGGAGTCAACGGCGGCGGCTGGGCGCACTATGTAGGTCAGGAAAAGGTTCGTCCGATCACCGGCTACCAGCAGTACGCCTCGGCCGGCGATTGGGGCAGACCCCCACGCCACACCATTGGTACCGCCTTCTGGTACCTTGCCACGGACCAATGGCGCTATGACGGACTACCTGCTAACTCATTGGCTTCCCCGTTGGCGCGCGGAAAGTTTGATGGACGCACCACTGCGGACTGTCTCGTGGATTCGATCAAACGCGGGTGGATGCCCGATTACCCGACGTTTAACCGCAACCCACTGGACTTGGTGGATGAGGCCGAAGCAGCGGGGAAGGAACCGGCACAGCATGTGGTGGATTCGTTGACCGATGGCTCGTTGTCCTTCGCCTGCGAAGACCCTGACTCCCCGGAGAACTTCCCCCGCGTGGTGTTGATCTGGCGGGCGAATATTCTTGGCTCGTCGGGTAAGGGAAACGAGTACTTCCTCAAGCACCTGCTGGGAACCGACGCCTCAGTGCGCGCCCCACAAACACCAGAAGGTAGCCGCCCGGTGGATATGGCGTGGCATGACCAGGCTCCCGAAGGAAAACTGGACTTGCTAGCAACCGCCGATTTCCGCATGACCAGTACCACGCTCTTCTCGGACATCGTCTTCCCGGCGGCGACCTGGTATGAAAAGTACGACCTGTCCTCGACGGACATGCACCCATTTATTCACTCCTTCAACCCGGCGATCGCCCCACCTTGGCAGACCAAAACAGACTTTGATCTGTTCGGGCAGATGGCTAAGCGGGTCGGGGAACTCTCCCAAACCCATCTGGGCGTCCGCAAAGATCTGGTGGCCACCCCGTTACAGCACGACACCGCGGAGGTGATGGCCACCCCGAAGGGGCGGGTGCTTCACAACCAACCGCTGATCCCGGGTGTCACCATGCCCAAACTGAGCGTGGTGGAGCGCGATTACCCGAACTTGTTTGAACGCTGGAGTACTTTGGGGCCACTGACCAAGAAACTGGGCATGGTCACCAAGGGCATCAGTTACAAGGTAGCACCGGAAATTCAGGCGCTGGGCCGACTCAACGGCACCGTGGCCACTGGCCCGAATGCCGGGTCGGTGAAACTGGATACCGATCAAAAAGTGTGTGAAATGATTCTGGCCTTCTCCGGAACCTCCAACGGCCGGCTGGCCACCGCCGGTTTCCGGCAGCTGGAGGAACATACCGGGCAAAAGATGGCTTACCTTTCCGAGGAACACGAGGGCTCGCGAATCTCTTTCAAGGATGTGCAAGTCCAACCACGTAGCGTGGTGACCTCTCCGGAATGGTCCGGTTCCGAACACGGTGGACGACGCTACACCGCCTTCGCGATCAACGTGGAACACCTCAAACCTTGGCATACACTCACTGGGCGGATGCATTTCTATCTAGATCACGACTGGATGGAAGAACTCGGCGAAGCTCTGCCGGTCTACCGTCCACCGCTTGATATGCATCGGCTCTTCGGGGACGGGCGGTTAGGCGCCACCAGCACCCACGAATCGGGGAACGCCGAAGTGGTGGTCCGGTATCTCACCCCGCACTCGAAGTGGTCGATTCACTCCGAATACCAGGACAACCTGTTCATGCTCTCCCTCTCGCGTGGCGGGCCGACCATCTGGATGTCGCCGCAAGATGCGGCAAAGATCGGGGTGCGGGACAACGAATGGATCGAGTCCTATAACCGCAACGGCGTGGTGGTGGCCCGTGCCATCGTCTCGCACCGGATGCCCGAGGGCACGGTGTACATGTACCACGCCAAGGATCGCACCGTGGACGTGCCGATCGCCGAAACCAGCGGTAAACGTGGCGGTATCCACAACTCACTCACCCGTATTTTGATGAAGCCCAGCCATCTGATCGGCGGATATGGCCAGCTAGCTTGGGCATTCAACTATCTCGGCCCCACCGGCAACCAGCGCGATGAGGTCACCACGATCCGCCGTCGCAACCAGGAGGTGCAATACCGATGAAGGTCATGGCACAAATGTCCATGGTAATGAATCTGGACAAATGCATCGGCTGCCACACCTGCTCGGTCACCTGCAAGCAGGCCTGGACCAACCGTACCGGTGTGGAATATGTCTGGTTCAACAATGTTGAAACTCGTCCCGGGGTGGGATATCCCCGCGGTTACGAGGATCAGCAGAAGTGGCTAGGTGGGTGGCAGCTGAATAAGCGTGGCCGGCTCAAGCTCAAAGGCGGTGGACGGCTACATAAGCTCTCCAGAATTTTTTCTAACCCGAAACTGCCGGAGATTCACGACTACTACGAGCCGTGGACTTACGACTACGACATGTTGCTGAACTCCCCCAGCGGGGAGCATACCCCGGTGGCCCGGCCCAAGTCGCTGCTGACCGGTAAGGATATGAAAATCGCGTGGTCAGCCAACTGGGATGATAATCTCGGTGGTTCATTAGAAACCATGGATCAGGATCCGTTGCTGGCCAAAATGAGCGAGGAAGTGAAGGCCGAGTACGAGAAGGCCTTCATGTTTTACCTCCCGCGCATCTGCGAACACTGTCTGAACCCCTCCTGTGTCGCTTCCTGCCCCTCCGGCGCTATGTACAAGCGGGCCGAAGATGGGATAGTGCTGGTGGATCAGGATGCCTGTCGCGGCTGGCGGATGTGCGTTTCAGGTTGCCCGTACAAGAAGGTGTACTTCAATCACCGCACCGGCAAGGCCGAGAAATGTACTTTCTGTTATCCCCGGGTGGAGGTCGGGCTACCCACGGTCTGCGCCGAAACCTGTGTGGGACGGCTACGCTACCTGGGTCTGGTGCTCTACGACGCCGACGCGGTCGCCGCAGCGGCCAGCGTTGCGGACGAACATGAGCTACTCGAAGCGCAACGTCAAGTGTTATTGGATCCCAACGATCCAGCCGTGATCGAAGCAGCGCGCGCCGGCGGGATCCCGGAAGACTGGATCGACGCTGCCAAAGCCAGCCCAATCTGGCGACTGATTCGCGAGTATCAGGTGGCGTTACCGTTACATCCCGAGTACCGCACAATGCCAATGGTTTGGTATATCCCGCCACTTTCCCCGGTGGTGGATGTGGTCACCAATACCGGTAATGATGGGGAGGATGCCAATAACCTCTTCGCAGCAATCGATAAGTTGCGCATCCCCATCGGCTACCTAGCCGAACTTTTCACTGCCGGGGATCCCGAGCCGGTAGACCTCGCCCTAAGAAAACTAGCGGCAATGCGCTCCTATATGCGCGGGATCTCGCTTCATGAGCACCGCGAGGAGTCGATCGCCCAAGCCGTCGGTATGACCGGTCCACAGATGGAGGAAATGTACCGGCTATTGGCCATCGCCAAGTACGAGGAACGCTATGTGATCCCTTCGGCGCACGCCGAGCAGGCCCATGATCTAGAGGAGATGGGATGTTCCCTAGACTTCGAGGGCGGCCCGGGAATGGGTGGAGCCGGACCGTTCGGTTCGTCCTCGGGCGAGTCGGTGCCGGTAGCCGTGGAGAACTATCAGGCGTTGAAGAACCGCCAGACCGCCGACCGCCCGTCATCGCCCGGCCGCGTTAATCTGCTGAATTGGGATGGCAATGGGCGTCCCGACGGGCTCTTCCCACCCGATGGTTCAGCTAAATCCGGTGGTGAGTCATGATCCCTAAGCTTTTCAACCGGGTTACCCCGCGCAGACCATTGCCCGGCACCCTGCAACCAGTGAAGCTGAGCCGTGATCAGCGCTCCCGCGTTCACATGCTGGCTTCCTTGCTACTGGACTACCCGGATCAAGAATGGTTCGCCCGGCTAGCATCCCTAACCGGGCACGTGGCCGACATCCCGCCACAAATCCGCGAGCCCTTCACCGAGTTTCTAGCCGCGGCCACAGCTGCCGGCCCCACCGAGTGGCAGCGCCGCTATGTGCAGACCTTCGATTTAAAAAGAAAATGCAGCCTCTATCTGAGCTACTTCGCCACTGGGGATACCCGCAAACGCGGCACGGCGCTGGTGACGTTTTTAGAAGCCTACCGGGCCACCGGATGGGAGTTTGAAGCCGAGGAGTTACCGGACTATTTGCCGGCGGTGCTCGAATTTTCGGCCCGCTGCGACGACCCGGTCGCCGAAGCCTTACTGGCCTCGCATATCGAGGGGATCGAAGTTCTACGTCAGGCGCTGGAAGCCACCGACAGCCCTTGGGCTGGGTTGCTGCGCGTGATCACCCTAAGCTTGCCACCGGTCGATGCAGCTACCCGAGAACGGGTACTCAATCTGGTCAGTGAGGGACCACCCACTGAAACTGTGGGTCTATCATTCTTGGGCAATCTTCCGCCCTTCAGCCCCCGGGAGGGATTGTGAGTACCTCTGCCATTTTGTTGTGGGTGGTGTTGCCCTATGCCGCCGCCGTAGTGTTCATCGTCGGGCATATTTGGCGCTATCGTTTCGATAAGTTCGGGTGGACCACCCGATCTAGCCAGACTTATGAAAGTCGTCTCCTCCGCTGGGGTTCCCCAATGTTCCATCTGGGCATTCTGATGGTGATCGCCGGACACGTCGTGGGCTTGCTGATCCCACGCGAATGGCTCTACGCCATCGGGATTAACGAGCATATCTACCACCTCGGGGCGACGTGGATGGGAACCGCGGCAGCCATACTAACTCTGGCCGGTCTGGCCATTTTGATTTATCGGCGCAGAACCACCGGTCCGGTCTTCTTAGCTACCACCGTCATGGACAAAATCATGTACGTGTTTTTGGGCGCCACCTTATTCTTTGGCACCGTGGCGACCCTCGTACATCAGGTCTTTGGACCCGGCTACTCCTACCGGGAGAGCATTTCCCCGTGGGTGCGCCAAATGCTGATCTTCCAGCCCGAGCCGGCACTCATGCTCGGCGTTCCGCTCAGCTTCCAGCTCCACGTGATCACCGCGTCCTTGTTGTTTGCGCTATGGCCCTTCACCCGGCTGGTACACGTCTTCTCCGCCCCGCTGGGGTACCTGTTCCGCCCCTATATTGTGTACCGCTCCCGTGACCAGATGCGCGGCACCGGAACACGTCCGGTACGCCGCGGTTGGGATCCAATCACCACGCCACCGGAACCCAAACGTGCTCGACGAAGCCGCTGATCACAACCCTAATACCAGCCAGTTCAGCCCCGCCGGCACATGACCTGCAAGCCGACCTAGTCCGGTGCAGGGACGAGTGTCAGACACCATCGGTTGCCTCCGTGACCCGGGCGGAGGCGGGCAGCGCGGCCACCACGGCGCGCATAAAGCGTGTGGCAGGTGCCGCAAACACCTCGGCAACCGGCCCATAGTGGGTGGCAGCGCCTTGCTCTAACACCAGCAGTTCGTCGGCGAGCGCCACCGTGTCCACCGCCGCGTGGGAGACGATCACCGCGCTAATGCCGGTGCGATCCAATTCTTCACGCACCAGTAGTCGCATGTCCCCCGCGGCTTCCACATCCAGTGAAGCGAAGGGCTCGTCGATTAGGAGCATGCGAGGTGCCGCCGCTAGTGCCCGGGCCAGGGCGATACGCTGTCGTTGCCCACCGGACAGTGACCCCGGACGCTGCGCGGCAAACTCCGCCAAGCCCAGTCGCTCAAGCCAGCGGGCCGCTTCCCGCGCCGCCGCACGCTTCTCCATGCCACCCGCCCGTGCTCCGAAAGCGATGTTCTGCGCGGCGTCCAGATGCGGGAATAGGTGCGGTTCTTGCCCCAGCAGGCCGATGTGCCGTCGGTGCGGCGGCACATGGGTGTGCTCATCGGCCAGCACCCGGCCCTCCAGTTCGATACTCCCAGCACCGAGCTGCTGGATACCAGCCAGCGCATGCACGATGCTGGACTTCCCGGCACCACTTGGGCCCATGAGTGCCAGCACCTTTCCCGGTGCCAGGGTGAATTCGACGCTCACGGTGAATCCGCTCCGCGGGATTTCCAATCGAGCTTGCAACGTCATTTCAGTGCCCCCGGCCGCCAGGCACGCACGCAGACGAGTACCAGTACCGCGGTGCCCAGCAGCAACAGGGACAGCGCCACGGCGGCGTCACGTCCGGTGCCAGCCCCATTGAAAGCGGTATAGATCGCCAGTGGCATGGTCTGAGTGATGCCCGGGGCGTTGCCAGCGAACAGCGCTGTCGCCCCAAATTCTCCGATGGCGCGGGCGAAGCACAGGATCACGCCAGCCACTAGGCCGGGGGCGGCCAGCGGAAGGGTAATACGGGTGAGTACCATCCAGCGTCCGGCGCCCAGAGTTGCAGCGGCTTGCTCATATCCGGTGCCCAGCGAACGCAGCGAACCTTCCACCGAAAGCACCAGAAAGGGCAGCGCAACGAAGGCTTGGGCGAGCACCACCGCGAAGGTGGAAAACGGCAGGGTCAAGCCCCAGGCCGCGTCGATGAACTGTCCGATGGGGCTGGTGCGCCCGAAGAGGAACAGCAACGCAACGCCGCCGACCATCGGTGGCAGCACCAGTGGCACTGCCACCAGAGCACGCAACAGCTGGGCCAGTTTGGGTCCACTGCGCGCCATCAGCACCGCCAATGGCACGCCCAACAGCACGCACAACGCAGTGGCCGCCACCCCGGTGCGCAGACTCAGCCATAGCGCATCCAACGCCTCGGGGCTAGTGACATCCCGCCACAAGGTTCCCCAGCTGGCCCGCGTGACCAGAGCGATAAGCGGCATCACCAATAACGCGATGCCCAGCAGCGCCGGAGCCACAGCCAGACCCGTGACCCGCACCCCAGTGTCGCTAGCCATTGACGTCCCCCGCCGGTGTGCCGAAGCCGTGTTCCTTCAGGATTCGTTGCCCGGTTTCGCCCAGCACGAAGTCAACGAAGTCCTGTGCTCCAGGCTGCTCGCTCAGCGCGGTGATCGGGTAGAAATTGACCACGTCCTCGGCGCCCGTGGGCACCACGGATTCCACTGTTTCCTGGCCCAACACGTCGGTGGCGTAGACCAGGCCAGCGTCGGCTTCCCCTGCGCTGACCTTAGCTAACACCGCAGTGACGTTCTGTTCAAGGCTCGCGGCCTGCACCTGTACTCCTTGGTTTTCCAGCAGTTTGGCGGAGGCCGAGCCACAGGGCACCTGCGGTGCGCATAGCACCGTGGTGACCCCGGTCAGGTCATTCAGAGATTGCACCTTGCCCGGGTTTCCCGCGGGCACAGCAATCACTAGGGTATTAGTCGCAAAAATGGCCGGTGGCCTGCCCAGCCCGGCCTCGGTCACCACCGCCATATTTTTTTCATCGGCCGAGGCGAAGACATCCACCGGGGCCCCTTCAACGATCTGGGTGGCCAGCGTGGAGGAACCGTCGTAGGCGATGGTAGCGATGTGCGTCTGCGGGTGCGCTGCGGTGAACTGCCGGGCGATCTCGTCAAAGGAGCGCTGTAACGAAGCGGCCGCGGAGATCGTCAGCGTACTACTTGAGGCTGTGTCGGTGTTTTCGGTGGGGCTATCGCTGGCGGCACATCCGGCGAAAAATAACGTGCCGATGCCAAGCAGAGCAAAGGTTCGTAGTGCGGCGGCGGGTAAAAAGCGCATCGGGTTCCTTGGCTGCTGGCGGGCATGTCTCTGCTTGCCATGCTACAACCGCACAAGTGCCCACCGACAGCCGTGCGATGACCGGTGAGCCGAAGCGTTCACGCCACTTCGCAGCGAACCGACAACCCGCTACGCTGGGAGAATGAACGCTCAACCAGGCGCGCCCCTGCTCGATGCCAGAGCTAGGCCGTTGCACGATCTGCGGATCTCGGTCACCGACCGCTGTAATTTCCGCTGCGTGTACTGCATGCCCAAAGAGATCTTCGGGCGTGGCTTCCAGTTCCGCGAACGTTCCGAGCTGCTCAGTTTCGAAGAGATCGAACGTTTGGCCCGGGTCGCGGTGTCCTTGGGCGTCACCAAGTTACGTCTGACCGGCGGCGAACCGTTATTGCGCCGCGGCATCGTGGATCTCGTGGGCATCCTTTCCAGCTTGGAAACCCCAGACGGGCGTCCGCTGGATCTGGCTATGACCACCAATGGCTCGGCGCTGCCGGTCATGGCTAGCCAGCTGAAGGACGCCGGGCTGCGCCGCGTCACCATCTCGCTGGATTCGCTGGATGATGCCCGGTTCAAGGCGATTAACGACGTGGACTTCCCCGTCTCCCGCGTGTTGCAGGCCATCGAGGCCGCCGAGGAGGCTGGACTCGGACCGGTGAAAATCAATACCGTGCTCAAACGCGGGGTCAATGATGACGAGATCCTCACCCTGGCCGAGCACTTCCGCGGCACCGGGCAGATCCTGCGTTTCATCGAGTTCATGGACGTAGGTACCACCAATGGTTGGAAGCTGGACGAGGTAGTACCCTCCAGCGAGGTAGTTTCGCGAATCAACGAACGCTGGGCGCTGGAACCTGCGGCCAAGACCGAACCGGGAGAAACCGCGAACCACTGGCGCTACAAGGACGGTGCCGGTCTGATCGGCGTGATCTCCAGCGTAACCAACGCATTCTGCGGGAACTGCTCGCGCGCCCGGGTCTCCGCCGAAGGTCAACTGTACACTTGCCTGTTCGCCGGGTCCGGGTACGATCTGCGGGCGCTGCTGCGCGGCGGGGCCGACGACCGGGAACTGGCCGAGGCGCTCACCGGACGCTGGCGCCAGCGCGATGACAACTACTCGGAGCTGCGTGCCGCGCTCACCCCGGGAAACCGCAAGCGCATCGAGATGTCGTATATCGGCGGTTAGCGGGACGACCCAATCCGGAGTCGGATCTTCTGGTGTCCGGCCATCGGCGATGCTTAGATGTCCGAGAGTAAAAGAAGGAACTCCCTGGTCTCGTAGCAGACGCAGGGAGTCCAGAACCATGCCGAGCTTCAAGGCCGGTACAGTTCGAAGTCTGCTCTTTTGAGCTAACCCATGGTCTTCTGTCCATCCAAAGATACACGGATGATATCCGCATGTCCGGCGTGCTGGGTGGTCTCAGCGATAATATGCAGCAGCGTGCGGCGCACCGACCAATGGGTGTCCACAAACCACGGGGCGCGCGGCAGTTCGTGCACCGTTTCCAAATCGATTTCGGCTAGCAACCTATCAGTTTCCTCGGCGACATGCGCGTATTTCTCCAGCAGACCCGCTAGCTGCTCGGTCGGCTGCATGCTGAACTCGGCGCCAAAGGCTTCAAGGGCTTCGGGTGGCATATTGTAAAAATCCACGCCATCCCTTGCCATAGCGGCCTTGCCCCGGATCATGAACTGCTGCCATTGCAGCTCCATAGCGGTCACGTGTTTGATCAGTCCGCCTACCGTCAGCTCACTGACGGTAGTGCGGGTCGAGGCCTGCTCATTGGTGAGGTTCTGGGCGGTGAAGCGCAGGAAGTGGCGGCAATTGGACAGTGCCTGATGCAGGTCGGCACGTTCTCCGGTCAGCGTGGTGTTGGTGGTCTTCATAGTGGTACTCATGGTCTTGCTCCTCGTTCTTGATGGGCCGATAAGACCAGAATAGAAACCATAAGTGTCAGTTTCTGTCCTAAATCGGAGGAGAATATTCGTATGAGTACCAGCCAACGCTCCTTACGTCTGCTCTCTTTGTTACAGACGCGACGCTACTGGTCCGGCGAAGAACTAGCTCAGCGACTGGCAGTATCCTTACGCACCTTGCGTCGTGATGTGGATCAGCTACGCGAACTGGGCTACCCGGTGCAAGCTGAACGTGGCGTCGGCGGCGGCTATCAGCTGGCGGCCGGGGCAGCCCTACCGCCACTAGTGCTCGATGACGAGGAAGCCGTGGCACTAGTTATCGGCCTGCAGTCGACCATCCACGGCGGGGAGGATGTGTTGGCCGGTGCCGGACTGCGAACCCTGTCCAAGGTGATTCCGGTGCTTCCTGCGCGGCTCCGGGAACGTGCGCGAGCATTAACTACAAGCACCGTCCCCCTAGACTCCCATTATTCTGTCCCGGAACCTGTGGACCCGCAGGTGCTGGTGGTCTTCGCGCAAGGATGCCGTGACCGAGAGCGCGTAGCCTTTGACTACCGTGACGCGCGGGGCAATGCGAGTTCGCGGCGGGTGGAGCCAGCCAAACTGGTCAACGTGGGAAACCGCTATTACTTGGTGGCCTATGACTTAGACCGAGCTGACTGGCGCAGCTTCCGGGTGGACCGTGCCGAAAACGCCCAACCCCGGGCACTGCGTTTTGCTCCGCGACAGATCCCCGGCGGGGAGGCAGCGCAGTTCGTCCGCGCCGGGCTGCGTGGCGCGGGGCAATTACAAGTCAGCGTTCGGGTACATGCCTGCGCTGAGGTGGTGACCTCACGAATCGGCAAGTGGTTCGAAATCCAGCCAGTTGATGAGCACAGCTGTCTGGTGCGAAGCGAAGAGTCTGACCTCAGATGGGTGGCATTCGGGCTGGCGCTATGCGAGGCGGAACTGACCGACGTGCAGCCGACGGAACTGCGCACGTTACTGGCACGCTGGTCAGCGAATCTCGGTCAGCAGAGTCAGAAAGACAAGTTGGCTAGGTA
Source organism: Glutamicibacter uratoxydans (assembly GCF_050753455.1). Classification (GTDB taxonomy): domain Bacteria; phylum Actinomycetota; class Actinomycetes; order Actinomycetales; family Micrococcaceae; genus Glutamicibacter; species Glutamicibacter uratoxydans_A. The sequence continues at coordinate 441,558 of NZ_CP192736.1, read as the reverse complement.
AGTTCGCACCCAAGTCGGCCAAGCGCAGGGATCCCCTAGTCTTTTGGCTTCTTCAAGAATCGGGTTACTGGCCTACAGCTATGTTGATCTCTTCAGGGAACCCTCGAAGAAAGCTGGATACGGAGGAAACGGATAAAGGATTTTCCCATCAGAGGCTGTTATATTATCAGAACTTGCGAACTCGCGGTCCCCCGATAATAGAACGCAGCTGGAAATTGGAAAAAGGCACGCTACTGCGCGCTCGGCAGTCCACGCGGTAGCGATCGAATTCCTTGCATTCCTACAGGAACGGGCAAAAATCGGTAGTCAAATGCACTCAGCAAGACATCTATGATTAGTTGGCTGATGAGCTCACGACTCGTAGCATCGCTCGAACTTTCGTCCGTTGGGCAATGCAAACTAAGACATCCCTAAAGTTGAATTCCCCTACCGTGTTGCCCAAACAAGTCCGCGAATCAGTTCTGAAGAACGAAATGATCTGATTCGTCATGCATTAGGAAGCTTCAAGCTGAGCATAGGTGATCGAGCTGCGTCGTTGTTGTTACTTGTTTTTGGACAGCCATTGGTAAGGATTGCCGCGTTGAAGGTGAACCAGTTCGAGCACTCAGACGATGGCCGCCTTCAGGTTATTTTAATACAACCCCCATCGAGGTTCCTCCCTCATTTGACGAAGTCATTAAAGAATTCTTGGCTCGCAGGATGAATCAAAATAACGTAGCGAATCAGAATTCGTCTTGGTGCTATCTGGGATACGTATCGGGAGAACACTTGAATGCGAATTAGCTGATGGTCCGACTGCGCGAAGCGGGGATAGACCTTCGGGGAGTGAAGAACGCAGCACTGCAAGAGCTCGTGCTGCGTGTCTCTCCTGCGATTGTCGCTGAAACCATGGGATATAGCAGTCAAGCCATGGAAGCTCATCAACAGCGTGCGGGTGCTAGATGGATGGTTTACCCGTCGTTGAACGATGAGCTGGAGTCGTAAACGCGTGGCGCATGGGTGAATGTACGTACGGTTTGAAATTACCGGGTGAGGAAACTGAGCTGTTTCGCTTGGGTATTCGCCGGACAGAAACATCTCGCTTCACCAGTTAATAGACTTGAAGAACTACCCCGTGCCCTCGATTGCGCCTAGGGTAGTTCTTCTCTATTCCTTAACCAATGAGGCCATCTATCTGGTATCTACCAACGCCAGCACTCTAGCTGGGCTGGCGGTACCCCCGACCAGCGGCAGCGGACTAACAATAATGACCGCGCCGGTTGTGGGTAAGGCCGAGACGTTTTTCAGCGAAGTTACGCCGTATTTATCGTTCCCCAGAAGATAGTGATGTACGGGAAAAGGAGGATCCAAATCGAATCCTTTGCCTGCATCTATGCCCACTGTTTCGACTCCGAAGCCCGAAATATTCGATTCTTCGGCCAGCCACTTAGCGCAAGCTGCGGAGACGCCTGGGGTGTGCGACCCGGTGTCATCCGAGTTCAGGAAAAGCGACTCGTCATGGGCGAATCGGTCCCAACCAGTCCGGTAGATGAGCCAAGCTCCGCGTGGCAGGGTTCCATGGATCCTCTCCCATTTCTTGATGTGCTCAATTTCCAGCATAAAATCGGGGTTAGCCGAAACTTCAGCGCTCATGTCTATCACTACAGCGGGACCAACAAGTCTTTCCACCGGCAATTGGGAAATATCGTGGCCTTCTTGGCCACTGATCCAGTGGACTGGTGCATCCACGTGAGTACCAAAGTGTTCACCAATATGGATATTATTGTGCGACCATAATGGTCCGCGAGCGTCGTATGAGGCGACTTCTTCAAGTGTGAAGTCGATGAGATTAGAGAAAGGCGCAGGCAAGCGTAAAGCCGGAGTTTGCGGAGTCAGCGGTGTTGTCAAATCGATCACTTTGACTCTGCCTTCGGCCAAGAGCGCGGTCAATTCGGTGAGGACAGTGGCCTCACCGATTGGATTGGACGTGTTCATGAGCATGTCACTTTCGATAGCAAGATCTTTGGGGCGCTACAGGTTTTTATGCTGGGACGATACATGTCAATGACCTTTGAATGCCTCTTCAAGCCACCAGGAAGGGAAAGAGGAGATCTTTGCGTCAATAAGCAAGGGCGTGGTTCGCGGCCCTGAAAGCCATTCCCGCACGAATTGGAGGTCTTCAAGGGTGCGTACTGTGCCCGACGTAAAGCCATATCCTTGGGCAACGGCAGCGAAATCCGTATCATGGAAGGATACAAATCCCATATCGCTTTCGTTCTTGCCAAAGTGATGGACTTCTGCCCCATAGGCAGCGTCGTTGTAGACAATAACAACTAAGGGAATGCCCAAACGGACAACGCTTTCCATTTCTGCTGAGGCCATCAATGCGCCTCCGTCTCCAGTGCCTAATACAGGAAGGCGATCTGGCTGAGCATAAGCGGCGCCGATGGCACTGGCAAGGCCGAGGCCCACGCATTGAAACGCTTGACTGAAGACCAGTGCATTCTCATCTGGGATGTCGAGGAATGCAGAAGGATAGCCCAAGAAATTTCCTGAGTCCACCGCCACGACTCGATCCTTGTCGAGAATTTCGTCAAGCGCAATTGTTAAAGTCCGCGGATCGATCCTGTCGCTGGTTCCTTGGTCCTGATAAGGGACGTCCTGCCATCGTCCCTCCTTCTTTATGGCCTCGGCTATTTCCGCCGTGCGATACCCGATTCTTGGTTTACCCTGCATGCGTAACTCGGTTGTAATGGCGCGCGCGGTCAAGGCAGAGTCTCCCACGACCCCCATGTCTACGGAGCGATGCTTCCCCGGGGCAAGGGCATCAGTATCGATCTGCACTACCGTCGCAGTGGGGCCGATTAGCTCCCCGTGGCGCATAGTCCACATGTTCAAAGCCGACCCAAACGATACAATGAGATCTGATTCCTGTATACACCGGGCGGCCAAGGGAGTGCTGAATCCACCGGAAATATCAAGATAGTAGGGGTCGCCGTTAAACAATCCGCGTGCCACGGCAGAGGTCGCCAATAACGCCCCGGCTTCTCTAGCCAGCTCACGAAGTTCGATTCCGGCACCGCGTCCACCTCGGCCAGCGATGATTACCGGGCGTTCCGCATGTTGAAACAGTTCGACAAGACGTTCTATGTCCGCACTGTCAGGACGCACGGCATCAGGAAGGGCGGAGAAGTTACGCATGGGGGTGGCGTATTGCTCGTTTGATTCCGCCGCCTGAATATCCAGTGGAAGATTCACTAGGACCGGAATACGCCGAGTGATTGCTATACGGTATGCGAGAGCCACATCCCTCGCAGCAGTTTCCTTCGTAATACGGATGCTTGCTGCCCCGACGGACTCTACGAGCCGATCTTGGGCAATCCGAAAATTGGAATGTATGGAAGATTCTGCAACCTCAGCAGCAAGAATAAGCATAGGGGAGCCTGATTTCGCTGCCTCGGTAATTCCAGTTATGGCATTTGTTAGCCCACATCCTTGATGCAGAGAGATCACGGGAACGGAGTCCCCGATCCGCGAATAGGCATCTGCCATTGACGCAGCGCCGCCCTCATGCCGGGCGGCGACATAATTGGCCCCATGTTCGACCAAGGCCTTAGTTACGTCATAGTTACCACTACCTACGACTCCAAAGACTTGCCGGATGCCAAGACCGATCAGGGTTTCGGCCACAATTTCAAAGACACGCATAGAGATCTGGAACCTCATTCTTCTTGGGAAGGCTATACAGCCCTGACTAAAAATCGTCGCTTTGTTTCGGGTCAAATGGCCAATGCTTATTTGGTAACAAGCCGTGTCGGTTCGACATACCTGACTATTTGGCAGCGCCTCGGACACCCGTATACGTGCGGCTGTTAATTGAATTCCTGATATCGGTTGCAGCGATCTCCAAGCACTTCAGCATTAGGACCACCGCTGGACTGCGATATTTCTCCAGCAACATCGTCACGCCAACGGTCTGGCCGATACCGTCTATGCGGAGGTCTACGATTTTCAAGGCAGCATCTGCGTTCGCGAGTGTGTAGGGCTGAAGCGCCAGATAGTCCGTTTCTGCCACAAGTGCTCGGAGTGTAATCGGGGAAGAACACTCGACCTGTTGCTCCGGCAGTTCCAGATGTTCCTTGGTAAACGCCTGCTCGAGTTCGCCGCGAAGGGTAGTGGCAGTCGCGGGCAGCACCCACGGATATTCGCAGAGATCAGCCAGACCCAGCTCGCCATTGACGCTAAAAATTGGATGATCGGGACGTGCAATAACCTGGAAAGGCTCATGATAGAGGGCAGCTTGCTGGAGAAGGGAATTTTCCTTAAGTGGACTCAAGCGTCCAACGACAACATCGATATCTCCGGCGATAAGCCCGTTGGTGAGTCGATCCGGGGTTGCTTCACGAACCTGGACATTTAGTTTCGGCCGCTGTCGCTTGAGCGAAGCAATGGCCCTAGGCAGTAGAAGATTCGCTCCTGCGACGTAAGTACCGACGACTACGGATCCTACAGTGGCGTCAGCAATCTCAGAAATGTGTTGGGTGGCTTGTTGAACATGACCGACAATCGCTCGGGCATGATCGATGAAGACTTCGGCAAAATCCGTTGGCCGGACCCCACGTGGACCACGCTCGAACAGCGGAGCGCCTAGGACATCTTCAGCCTCCCGCAAACCCCTACTCACCACGGGTTGCGTGATGTATAAATGCTTCGCTGCCCCCACAATGCTGCCCTGCTCTGCAATCGTCAGAATAAGCACCAGATGGCGCAACTTCAATGGCCCATTGAGTAAAACCCGAATATCCATGAGCACCATGATATGCCCATATAGTCATGTCGTCACGAGGAAAAGCATTCGACAGGCATGTAGCGGTTGAGCAAACTTGTGAGTACGGCCACACGGACCTACATGTAGCCAAGAATTTCAACTATTTGCGGAGCATCATATGACCATCCCCACGTTGCGAAACTACATCGACGGCTCCTTTATCGATGCAGCTGACATGACGTTCGAAAAGACCAATCCAGTGAACGGTTCGTTAATTGCCCATGTAGCAGAAGCCGATCGCGATACCGTCAACGCCGCAGTCAAAGCGGGACGGTCAGCACTCGAAGGACCGTGGGGTCGCATGACGGTAAACGATCGCGCCGCACTATTGCGTCGTATCGCTGACCGAATCGACGCGCGTTTCGAGGATCTTCTGGAAGCGGAAGTCTCCGATACCGGAAAACCAGAGACATTGGCCCGTGAAGTAGATATCGCACGGGCAGCAGCGAATTTTCGAGCTTTCGCTGACATGATTGCCGCCCAGAGCCTCGATTCTTACCTCACTGAGCTTCCAGATGGCCGCCAGGCGCTTAACTATGCACTGCGTAAACCTTTAGGGGTAGTCGCAGTTATCGTGCCCTGGAATCTGCCCCTGCTGCTGCTGACATGGAAAGTTGCCCCTGCCATTGCTTGTGGCAATGCCGTAATCGTCAAGCCCTCAGAAGATACCCCCTCCTCCGCCACAGTGTTAGCCGGGATTATGTCCGAAGCCGGCGTGCCGAATGGTGTATTCAACCTGGTGCATGGGTTTGGCCCAGATTCCGCCGGAGAGTTCCTCACCACGCACCCGGAGATCGATGGGATTACTTTCACGGGTGAGTCCGCAACTGGATCCACAATTATGCGCGCCGCGGCACCAAATGTCAGACCGGTTTCATTTGAGCTCGGCGGAAAGAACGCCGCACTGGTATTCGAAGACGCAAATGTGGAAAAGACACTCGATGGCTTGATGCGCTCCATTTTTACCAATACGGGCCAAGTATGCCTTTGTACCGAGCGCGTGTACATACAACGCACTATCTTCGAGAAAATCGTATCCGGGCTCGTTGCCCGGGTCCAACAACTGAAATTAGGTATGCCCCACGAGGACAGCACAACGACCGGACCGCTAATTTCATTGAAGCACCGCGAAAAAGTCCTCGACTACTTCGCGCGTGCCAAGGAACAAGGCGGAACAGCAATCGTGGGGGGCGGGATCCCGGATATGGGTCCTGACCTCGCCGGCGGTGCCTGGGTGGAGCCCACCCTGTGGACGGGACTCAACCATGATGCGCCGGTCATGAGGGAAGAAGTTTTTGGGCCTGTGGCCGGGTTGATTCCCTTCGATACCGAGGAAGAAGCCATTAGCCTAGCCAACGACACAGCGTACGGGCTTGCCGCCTCAGTCTGGACCAGCGATCTGGAACGTGGGCACCGCGTCGCTGGTCGCATGAATGTCGGAATCGCGTGGGTTAATACATGGTTCATGCGTGATCTACGATCCCCCTTTGGCGGAATGGGCCTCTCCGGTCTCGGACGTGAAGGAGGCTCCCATTCCCTGCACTTCTATAGCGAACCGACAAATATCTGCATCTCACTGAGCGAGGTTGAACCAGCATGACTTCACGAACCACTACGGGGTACCGGACCAACCTTGAGTCGATTGCCGTCCAGCTTGACCAGGCTGAGGCTTCCGGCAGTCCCATTGAACAGTTCAATGACTCGTTGTCCATCGAGGATGCCTATTATGTGCAGAAGAAACTTCTGTCTCTTCGACGTGAACGCGGCGAGCAGATCACTGGAGCCAAGCTTGGTTTCACCAGCAAGGCAAAGATGGAACAGATGGGCGTCAGCGAAGTAATCGTCGGGTTTCTCACAGATCGGATGCTAATCGAATCCGGTTCTAAGCTCTCCCTTTCCCATTTAGTGCACCCCCGGGTGGAACCCGAGATCGCTTTTCGATTTGGGCAGGAAATACAGCCGGGGGCGGACCTTGAGGAAATAATAGGCAGTATCGATGCCGTGGCGCCTGCGTTGGAGATCATCGATTCACGCTACCGAAACTTTTCATTCAGCCTCTCCGATGTCGTGGCAGATAATACTTCGGCCTGCCGCTACACCGTCGGAGAATGGGTCGATTTTAATACCAATCTAGCTGGACGCGCCGTCACAATGCTCGTCGACGGCACGGTCGTTGAGACGGGCTCAACCTCGGCAATCTTAGGTGATCCCATGTTGGCGCTGGAGGCCTTTGCCCGCATGAATCAACGACATGGAACTACATTGCCCGTCGGTTCCGTGTTACTGGCTGGTGCCGCAACCGCCGCGATCGCTTTGGTTCCCTCGAGTAGGGTCACCGCCGTCGTGGCAGGATTGGGAACTATCGAACTCGAGATCTCGGGAGCAGAAGCATGAAGCAGTCGAAACTAATCGAGCATCTGGCGGTTCCGCGGGGACGCTTTCCCCACGCTAAAGTAGCCGGCGAATTTATCTATGTTTCAGGGACCAGCAGCCGCCTTCCCGACAATTCCTTTGTTGGGGTCAAGGTAGATGAATTTGGAACAACGACCCTCGACATCGCAGCACAGACACAAGCAGTAATCGAAAACATCGAAGAAATCCTGCGGAATGCCGGGTCATCCCTGAATGATCTGGTTCAGCTCACCGTATATCTGGTCAACATGAACGATTTCGGCGCCTACAACGAGGTCTACGGAAGATTTTTCGATGAGGAAGGTCCAACCCGGACCACGGTTGCAGTTCACCAGCTACCGCACCCACACCTACTGATCGAGATCCAGGGCGTAGCCTACAGGCCACAACCTTAGACGCCACAAACCAACAAAAATCAAAGCATACAAAGGAGCATCATCATGACTGAAAGCATCAGCAAAACCACCATTCTGCCGGTCTTCAACTTCCAAAAGTGGATCGCCGAAAACGAAGACTCACTCAAACCACCGGTGAATAATAAGGCCATGTGGACCCAGGTTGACGATTTCATCGTACAGGTGGTCGGCGGTCCAAACGAACGCACCGACTTCCATGTCGATCCCTATGAGGAGTGGTTTTACCAGGTCAAGGGAAACATGCATGTCAACATCGTCACCGATGAAGGCATTCAACGCGTCGATATCCGAGAGGGCGAAATGTGGTTGCTATCCGGGAATGTCCCCCACTCCCCTCAACGGCCTGAGGCCGGTTCTCTAGGTATTGTCATTGAAAGGATCCGCGAGGAGGGGACACTGGAAAAATTCCAGTGGTACTGCTTGGAATGCTCAAATCTCATCCACGAGGTCGAACTGCAAGTTCGGGACATCGTTGAGGATCTTCCTCCGGTATTTACCCAGTTCTATGCCACCGATGAATTAGCTCGCACGTGTGGTAAATGTGGCGCAATTCATCCGGGCCGCGGCTAGTCCGACATCGCAGACAGAAAGATAACCGTGTTGAACTGCGATAATCCCACGATCGATATCCACACCCACTACGTTCCAAATGGGTGGCCAGATCTTGAGCAGGTCACCCATGGCGCAGGTCCATGGCCTTGGCTCAGAGCAGACTCGGAGCGTGAAGCGATGCTTATGCTCGGGTCGAACGAATATCGGCCGTTACGTTCAAACGCATGGGGCGCCGAAGAGCGCTTGATGCAGATGGACTCCGACACTGTCGATTTTCAAGTTGTATCACCAACTCCGTTGTTTTTCTCCTACGCGCGGGAGGTGAAGGAAGCCACTAAAGTGAGTCGCATATTCAATGATCTGGCTCTGGAAGTCTGTGAACCCGGTAACGGGAGGCTCCTGCCCTTTTGCCAAGTCCCGTTGCAAGACGTAGATGCGGCATGTGCAGAGCTAGACAGGTGTCTAGACAACGGACATTTGGGAGTAGAGATCGGTAACCATGTGGGCGACCGCGATCTCGACGACGAAGGAATTATTACCTTCTTACAGCATTGCGCCTCCCGCGGTGCTGCCGTATTCGTCCACCCGTGGGACATGCCCAGTTCAGTACGTCTCGAGCGATGGATGGCTCGATGGCTGGTGGGAATGCCAGCTGAAACCCATCTATCCATTCTCTCGCTTATTCTCGGCGGCGGCTTTGACAGGCTTCCTAAGGATTTGCGCTTGTGCTTCGCCCACGGTGGTGGATCATTCGCCTACTGGGTCGGACGTATGGACAACGCCTGGCACCGCAGACCAGACCTGATTGCGACTTCCGAAATGCCTCCATCCCATTATCTTGACCGTTTCAGTGTAGATTCCGTGGTCTTCGACGAAGCGCCCTTGCGGCTTCTCGTGGACGTCATGGGAAGCGAAAGAATTATGTTGGGTTCAGATTTTCCTTATCCCTTAGGTGAAGATCCTGCAGGAACTCTGATCCACAATGCCAGCTTCCTCGACCAGGAGCAGCGTCTCCAAATGCTCAGCAGGAATGCTCAAACATACCTGGGATTCAATCCCTCTACTCCACCCAGCGTAGCCTCCGTCACGCAGGACGCCATTTGATCCGGTGGGAATCGACGCTCTTATGCGACTATTCCCACCACTCCTAACCTACCTAGCAGGAGAATTCCATGTCTCGCCACGAAACAACAGATTCGCCACCCAAGTCTCCGGGTGTTAGAAAGTTCATTGTTGCCTCCCTAATGGGCAATGCTTTGGAATGGTACGACTTCTTCCTCTATGCCACAGCGGCCGCCATCGTATTCGGGGACCTGTTTTTCCCCGCTGACGTAGATCCTCTTGTAGGAACCCTGGGAGCTTTTGCGGGGTTTGCCGTGGGGTTCGCGGCCCGGCCGATAGGTGGGATCATCTTTGGACACATTGGCGATCGCATCAGCCGCAAGACGGCGCTGGTTACAACTCTGACCATGATGGGTTCGGCGACGTTCCTCATGGGACTATTGCCCACCTACGAGAACGTGGGTATTATAGCACCGATATTGCTCGTGGTTCTGCGAGTGGTACAGGGTATCGCTGCCGGCGGCGAATGGGGCGGCGGAGTGCTGATCATCAGCGAGAACTCTTCAAACGAGCGACGGGGTTTGCACTCAGCCTTTAGCCAGGGTGGCGTGACACTCGGTTTTGTACTCTCCTCCGCAGCTTTCTATTTGGTACAACTGCTACCCGATGAGCAATTTCTTGCATGGGGATGGCGCTTGCCCTTCTTGCTGAGCGTATTACTTTTCGGTCTAGGAATGTACATCCGCTTTCATTTGCCTGAGGCCAAGGAATTCACGAAAACAAAGGAACACGGAAAACGTTCTATTCCCGTTCTCGAAGCTCTCCGCACTCACCCGAAGGAAATTCTCGTCGCAATGGGTCTTCGCATTGCCGAGAATGGCGGTTCTTATCTGATCTTGTCTTTCTCACTGGTATACGGCGTCCATGTCGGCGTCGATCGAGGCATATTACTGCTTGGCGTCACATTATCAACGCTCTTCGCGTTTGGTTCGATCATTTTCTTTGGGCATCTATCCGACAAAATCGGACGACGTAAAGTCTATGGGTTTGGTGCTGTAGCCCTTGCAGGAATGGCATTTCCGTTCTTTGCATTGCTGGACTCTAATTCCGCGCCGTTGATTATCCTCGCGTACTTCATCGGCAATGGAGTGTGCCATGCAGCCATGATTGGCGCTCAGCCGGCCTTCTTCCATGAACTTTTCAGCCCAGAGGTTCGATATTCAGGAATGGCGCTTGGACACGAATTAGCAGCCGTTTTCGCCGGTGGTCTTGCGCCATTTATAGCGACAGCTTTGCTGCTGAACTTCGGCAACTCAACTCCAGTTTCCCTTTACGCAATCGGAATGGCCGCTATCACCCTCATTGCTCTGGTAAGTTCACGACAGATGGGTCTTCACCGCGGGACTCAGTCCGAGGAACGGAGTGAGGCAGCACTCCGCAGATAGTTCCGAATAGCAGGTAGGCCGAACCTATGTCTGGCTAAAGAAGAATGCCTGATCTGACAGAGGTATCCGAGCACATACTATCGCCGCAATGCGTGGCAGGAGAAGAGAAAGTATTTCATGACCGCATCAATCATTGGAACCGGCGAATCGCCTTATACTCGGTATCCGGCAGCCGACGCATCGACCGAAACGACAATCGCAGATGCTGTGACCAGAGCCCTGGAGAACGCAGGGTTGACACCAGATGATGTCGATGGCTTCGCAGTTTCTAGCTTCACACTGGAGCCCGACCATGCAATCGATTTGGCTTGGAAGCTTGGATTCCGCCTGTCATGGCTGATGCAAGACACCAATGGGGGCGCCAGCGCTGGATCAATGCTTCAACATGCTGTTCATGCCATCGAAGCTGGCGACGCATCGGTCATAGTAATTGCCGCCGGTGATTTGATGGACAAGAACGCCTTCAAACGCCTTGTAGCTAGCTACAACCGAGCAACGGAAGAACACCTATCAACACTGCCGATGTCCGGGCCCAATGCCCTTTTCGCCATGCTGACTACTCGCCAAATGAGTAAGCTTGGTTTGACCCGAAAAGACTATGGCCGAATAGCTGTGGCCCAGCGCCGCTGGGCCACAGCGAACCCTGATGCAGTGTACCGCTCACCATTGACCCTGGAAGATTATCTTCAAGCTCCATTGGTTGCAGAGCCTCTGGGAAGATTCGACTGCGTACCCCCTGTAACCGGTGCCGATGCTGTGGTGGTTGTGGCGGATGAATTAGCTAAGGGCAAGCGCCGAGCCAAAGTGCTAGCGGTAACAGCTTCATATAACGCCGATAATCAGTCGGGTGACGGTTTACAGACGGGGCTTGCGGATTGTGCTTCTATTGCTTGGGAACGGGCAGGTATCGCGCCCGATGACGTCGATGTATTGGCCGTCTATGACGATTATCCTTCCATGGTAGTGGCCCAGTTAATAGATATGGGATTCATCCCTTACGGCACAGACGTTTCCGAGTACATTCGCACGCGCATCTATTCGGGTGATTTGGCCCTTAACACCTCGGGAGGCCAGCTCTCTGCCGGCCAAGCAGGATCAGCGGGGGGCATGCACGGGCTCGTTGAAGTAGTCAGACAGCTCAGGCAAGATGCGGGAAGCAGACAAGTCTCAGCAAAACTCGGGGTTGTCAGCGGTTACGGAATGGTGCTGTATCGATTTGGGGCATGTGCAAACATGACCATCTTGGAGGCGGGCGAATGAGCGCATATGTTCAAGTTTGCCAGGGCTGTTCAGCCAGCTATTTCCCCAAACGACTGATTTGCCCAGCATGCAGCTCCACGCGTTTCAACACAGGTTCCATCGACAGCGGGACAGTCGAAACAACCACAATATTAGCCGATGGAACGCAGTTGGCCACGATCGTGGGTGGCGAACCGAAAGTCTATTTCATAGCACGAATAGTAGGAGGCCATACCCGGGTCGGCGCCCTGCTCCCCTTAACAAATGAAGTGACAATGGACCCTGAAGTGGCAGCGTTTGTGCCACTAGGACAGCAATTACGAGGAGAATCATGAGCACGTCCCAGCTTTTCGCATCAGATCCGGCCGGAATGACGGTGCCAGGGCTGCTTCAAGAACGCGCCCGTCGTACACCGGATAAGATGCTGCTCCGAAGCGGTAACCTTTGTAGAAGTTCGCGCCAAATGGTTGACGCGGTCGCACTTTCCGGAGGCTTATTGCAGCAGCAAGGAATCCGCGTGGGTGACAAAGTCGCCATGATGTCTTCCAACCGGATTGAGCTGTTGGACTTCATTCTGGGTTGCGCTTGGATCGGCGCTATAGCCGTTCCCATCAATACGGCTGCCCGAGGCGAACAACTGCATCACATCCTGGAGAATTCAAAGTCGTCACTGTTGATCTTGGAAAATTCATTGCTCGAACACATTGTCCGAATTCCGAATCTTCCAGAATTGCAGCAGATTTGGCTTCTTGATGAAAATGAGAACTTGCAGGAAGTGAACTACCCCGTCGCGCCGGTTCCAGACTCCGCCCCAGCGGCCGTTCCCGCCGCAATTACCCCCCGCGACACGGCAGCAATTCTATATACATCTGGCACCACGGGAGTGTCTAAGGGAGTCCAATGCCCTCATGCTCAGTTCTATTGGTGGGGAATGAACGTCACACAACAGCTGGGGTTGAACGACAAAGACGTTTTGTACACATGTCTTCCACTTTTTCATACGAACGCACTCAATGCCTTCAGTCAGGCACTAGTTAGTGGTGCCGAGTACGTTATTGGTCCCCGTTTTTCGGCGACAAGATTTTGGTCGGATGCCCGGAACGCTGGAGCAACTTTCACATACCTGTTAGGTGCCATGGTTAGCATCTTGGCTAATAAGACCCCGACCGCTGATGACCGTAATCACAGGATTACGGCCGCGCTGTCTCCTGCCACGCCTCCCGGACTATTGGAGGAATTCCGGAAGCGTTTCGGCGTTACATTGATAGATGGCTATGGATCTACGGAAACTAACTCAGTCGTTGCAGCCAGTCGCGAGGAGCAACGACCAGGGTACATTGGTAAAGTCCAGCCTGGTTTCATTGCTCGCGTAGTGGATGAATATGGGTACGAAGTCGCAGCAGGGACGCCGGGGGAGTTGTTGTTGCGAAGCGATCAACCTCATGCCTTTGCCACTGGCTATTTCAACATGCCGGAAGCGACGGTTGTAGCTTGGCAGGACCTTTGGTTTCATACCGGCGACCGCGTTGTGATTGAAGCCGATGGGTGGATGAGATTCGTAGATCGCATCAAGGACGTGATCCGGCGACGAGGTGAAAATATCTCGGCAGCCGAGGTTGAACAGGCTTTGAGAGAGCATCCCCTCATTAGCGATGTCGCAGTATATGCAGTGGATTCGGAGCTCGGTGAGGACGAGGTTATGGCAGCTATTGTGGCTAATGGCCCGATCAATTTCGAGGAAATCCAAACGTTTTGTGAACCTAGGCTTGCTTCCTACGCGATACCCCGCTTTATAACTATCGTGGAGGAATTGCCACGCACGGAAAATGGCAAGGTTCGAAAGCCTGTTCTGCGGGAAAAAGGAAGAAGCCTAGCCCAGTGGGATCGAGAATCCTCTCCATCCTGTATCCAAGCGTCCGATCCTGTCGCCACTGGTATTTGAACATGAAGCCCCCGTTTCCGCTGGAACGATTCCGGGCGATGCTTCTGCAACTGTCGAATTAGGCTACCAAAATAGGCAAAAAGCAGATTGTGATAGCCCAAGATATGGAGTCCTCCTTAATGAGTCCCCAGAAAATCTCTCGGCCTCGAAACGAAAGCCAATCCCTTATTCAAGCTCACGATGCAAGACGGGAAATGGTAGCACAATTTGCGTATGACCTCATTACTGCAACGACAAGTGGGCAAGCTATTTTGCCACTGCGCGAAAGGTTTGAAGGATTAGATTTGGACGACGCATACGCAATCCAAGACGGCCAACTGCAGCACCATCTCGCCGCTGGTCGCGTGCTGGCTGGACGCAAAGTTGGATTGACCTCCTTGGCTATGCAGAAGCAGCTCGGTGTTGACTCCCCCGACTTCGGATTCTTCTTCACCGATATGGTGCACAACGAAGACGCCACCATTCCGGCGAATTCCTTCATCTCTCCGAAAGTGGAACCAGAATTCGGTTTCGTCCTGAAGGAAACGCTCACTGGTCCGGGAGTCACCCGCGAACAGGCCGCAGCAGCCATCGGTGAGGTTTACCCAGCCATTGAAATCATCGACTCGCGCATCGAGGACTGGGATATCAAGCTGGTCGATACCGTGGCCGACAACGCCTCCTGCGGTGCCATCGTCGTAGGTACTACCGCCTTGGATGTCAGCGTTGAGGACTTGTCCGAGGTGTCCTGCTCGCTGGTGATCGATGGGGAAACCGTCGCAACCGGTAAGGGTAGCGCTGTGATGGGCGATCCCATCGCTCCGCTAGCTTGGCTTGCCAATGTGCTCGGTGAGCAGGGTGTCGCGTTGGAAGCAGGCCAGCTAATTCTTCCCGGGTCCTTCACTAGCGCCATGCCGGTGGTCGCAGACTCCACCGCTACCGCTGACTTCGGTGAGCTAGGCAAGCTCACCGTCAACTTCAGCTAAGCGACAGTCCCGCTCGGGACCCTCGCACCCGCTGCCGGAGTCCAGCTCCGGCAGCGGGAGCAACACCTCTAATCTCTCTCTTGTAAGCGGACATGAAAAACTGCCCATAGGTGGCCAAATAAATGCCCACACACGGACAACAAAACTGCCCGCTGACGGACAGCAGAATTACCCGCTCATGGCCAGCACTCTTTGCCCACTGATTTCATAACCAACCTTGTTCTCACCCTGATGCCACCTCGGCGAGGGAAGAGAGCGGGGCTCCTTTCCATCGGGTTTGATGAAAAGTACCAACAACTCATCAACCCATGGTTCTGAAAGGAGCCCCTCTATGAAGTCTGACGGAGAAATCATGGAAATTCTTGCAGCGTACGACCGAACCGGTTCGTTTCGCGCAGCCGCCGAACTTGCCGGCTGCTCACACCACACCGTTGCTAAGCACGTCAAAGCCCGTAATTCAGGCGCTCCGATTCCTGGGATGAAACCCCGCACAAAAATCACCGATGAGTACCGGGTAATAATTGAGCAGCTCATTGGTGAGTCTTCGGGCCTGATCCGTGCCGATAAAGTCCACGAAAAACTCATCAGCATGGGCTACACCGGTTCTGAACGTTCCACCCGCCGATCGGTGGCCGAGCTGAAGCGTTCCTATCGGCTAGGCAATCAGCGCAATCATCTGCCGTGGGTGACCGAGCCAGGGTTGTGGCTTCAGTACGATTTCGGTGATGGGCCAGTGGTGAACGGCGTGAAAACCGTGCTGTTCGTCGCCTGGTTGGCTTGGTCTCGCTTCCGGGTTGTGCTCGCGTTGCCTGACCGGCAGGGGCCTACCGTGTTCGCCGCTTTGGACCGCACCTTCCGGCTGTTGGGTGGTGCGCCGACGTATGTGTTGACCGATAACGAGAAAACCGTGACGGTGATGCATGTAGCCGGTATCCCGGTGCGTAACAGGTCGGCGGTGACGTTCGCCCGCTACTACTCGGTGAGCGTATTGACCTGTGAACCACGAGATCCAGCAACGAAGGGCGGAGTGGAGAACGCGGTGAAAATCGCGAAGGCGGATCTCGTACCCACAGAGACGAACTTGCGCCCCGCTTACAACTCTTTTGAAGAGCTTGAGGAGGCTTGCGACCAGTTCATGGCGCAGGTGAATCAGAAGAAACACCGGTCCACTGGGCAAGCACCGATGGACCTGCTCACCGCTACAGAGCAGGGTGCGCTGCACCGGATCCCGGATGAGCCGTTCACCCTCGCGCTGGGCGAAAGCCGTAAGGTGCCGATGAACACTTCCATGATCAGTTATGAGAACGCACGCTACTCAGTGCCCGGACGGTTGCTCGGTGAAACGGTGTGGGTGCGCACCGTGGGAGTCGGTTTACAAGCCACCGTGGTCATTGTTCATCAAGGTGTTGACGGGCCAGAACAGGTGGCCTCGCACTTGAAGCTGGGCCCGGGGATGGTGGCGGTGAAATCCGAGCATTTCTCCGGGAATCAAGAGCAGAAGATTCCGGGAGTGAAAGAGCCTAAGCCCCGTACCCAGGCAGAACGAGATTTCTGCGCCATCGGTGCCGGAGCCACCACCTGGCTGTGTGAAGCGGCCGCGGTAGGCACGGACCGGATCTTGGTGAAAATGGCTGAAGCGGTCAGCCTTGCCAAGTTACATGGCACTGCTGCGGTGGACCGGGCCCTCGGGTTAGCTGCGACGCATCATCGGTTCGGTTATGAAGACTTACGCTCCATCTTGGCCTGTGAAGTCGTTGGCAATCAGCCCGTGAAGCATCAGGGTAGTGAGCAGAGTTCCTTGACGCAAGGAACCAGATCATGGGCCGATTTCGGGGCCACTGAACCGACAGGAGAACAGTAGAAATGGTGATCAGCATCAATTCCGCACCACCGCTTCCAGAAGACCTCGAAGCCCAGTTCCGTGCCCTAAGGATGCCACACGCCCGCCTCGCGGCCCCCGAACTACTCGCCACGGCAAAGTCCCAGCGGTGGGAACCGGCCGAGGTGCTGCGGGCCTTACTTCAGGAGGAAACAACCGGCCGTTCCCGGTCGGTGATCGCTAGCAGGCGCAAAGCCGCAGGGTTTCCCACTGGGAAAACGTTCGATACATGGGATCCAACGCTTTCAACCATCCCGGTTGCGACGCAGCAGGCCTTACGAACTTTGGAATGGGTTCAGCGTGCGGAAAACCTTGTGCTGGCAGGCCCTTCTGGCACTGGTAAAACGTTCTTCCTCGAAGCGTTGGGGCAGCACGCGGTGGATGAAGGGCTGAAAGTTGCGTGGTTTACCCTTGAACGCCTTGCCGGGATCGTGCGCTCACACCGGGTCGACGCGTCAGTGAGCAAAGCCGTGGACAAGATTCTGCGTTCTGACCTGGTCATTATTGATGATATTGGGTTGTTACCGGTGCCTGAAGACGCTGCTGAAGCGCTTTACCGGGTGGTTGATGCCGCGTATGAGAAGAGCTCGGTAGCGATTTCCTCGAACTTGCACCCCGCGGGGTTTGACGAGTTGATGCCAAAGACTCTTGCTACCGCGACAGTGGACAGGTTGCTACACCATGCCCATATTTGCCAGACCAGTGGTGACTCGGTCCGACTGACTCAGGCGCTGGCCGGGGCGGGGGTGAGCGCGTTGCACTAGGACGAGTTCCCGGGGTGGACTGCTGTTGGTCACCGCCAGGCTGGAAATTACTTTCACAGTGGGCAGTGGTGGTGGCCGTCAGCGGGCAGTTTTGTTGGCCAATGGTGGGCATTTTTCGTGGCCGCCCGTGGGCAGAAACCAATGTCCCTTGACATCTCTAAAAGGATTTCGCTCTCATGGTAAAGAAAACCGCCGCCATTGTAGGCTCTGGCAACATCGGCACCGACCTGATGTTCAAGATCATGCGCCGTTCAAAGAACGTCGAAGTTAAGTACATGATCGGCATCGACCCGAACTCCGACGGTCTGGCCCGTGCCAAGAAGCTTGGCGTCACTGTCTCCGCCGAAGGCGTGGACTGGTTACTGGCTCAGGAAGACAAGCCAGACTTCGTCTTTGAGTGCACCAGCGCTAAGGCACACGCGGCCAACGCTCCACGCTACAAGGAAGCCGGGATCCACGCGATCGACCTGACCCCGGCAGCCGTTGGCCCGTACTTGGCCCCTGTGGTGAACCTCGATGAGCTCACCGACACCATGAACGTCAACATGATCACCTGCGCCGGCCAGGCCACCACCCCCATCGTGGCCGCCGTGTCCTCCGTGGTGCCCGTTGATTACGCCGAAATCGTCGCGTCGATCGCCTCGAAGTCCGCTGGCCCGGGCACCCGCGCCAACGTGGACGAGTTCACCGAGACCACCGCTAAGGCCCTGGAGGCAATCGGCGGTGCCAAGCGTGGCAAGGCGATCATCATCATCAACCCGGTCGAGCCACCGATGATCATGCGCAACACCATTTACTGCGCGATCCCTGCCGAAGCGGCAGAACCTGGCGAAACGCAGGACAAGATTCGTGCCGCCATCGACGAAGCCGCGGCCAAGATCCGTGACTACGTTCCGGGTTATGAGCTACGCGTTGAGCCTCAGTTCGATGTTGCTCGTGAAGACTGGGGCGGTAATGGACGCGTCGGTGTCTGGGTGCAGGTCAAGGGCGCAGCAGATTACCTGCCCGAGTACGCCGGCAACTTGGACATCATCACCGCTGCCGCCACCCGCACTGCCGATCTGCTCTCCGAGAAGATCGATGCCAAGCTCGCCGCAGGCGCCTAAAGCTCTCGCCCGGATAAGGATTTAGAAATAATGAATGCACCTTTGGATACAACTTTCGATATCCGTCTGACCGATACCACTCTGCGTGATGGTTCACATGCCATGAGCCACAAGTTCACCGAGCAGCATGTGCGCGATGTGGTCCGTGCGCTAGATGATT
Source organism: Glutamicibacter uratoxydans (assembly GCF_050753455.1). Classification (GTDB taxonomy): domain Bacteria; phylum Actinomycetota; class Actinomycetes; order Actinomycetales; family Micrococcaceae; genus Glutamicibacter; species Glutamicibacter uratoxydans_A. The sequence goes on along the minus strand of NZ_CP192736.1, from coordinate 422,809 downwards.
CGCGCGTTGAGGTCATCGAGGTCACCCACGGTGACGGCTTGGGCGGCTCCTCCTTCAACTATGGTTTCTCGCTCACCCCGGAACTGGATCTGATCCGTGCCGCCGTGGATGAAGCCAAGCAGGCCAAGATCGCTGTGCTGATGCTGCCGGGTTTGGGCACCATCCACGATCTAAACCAGGCCCATGACGCCGGTGCCTCCGTGGCGCGTATCGCCACCCACTGCACCGAAGCCGATATCTCGATCCAGCACTTCCAGCACGCACGCAAGTTGGGCATGGAAACCGTGGGCTTCCTGATGCTCAGCCACCGCACCAGCCCGGAGGATCTGGCCAAGCAGGCTCGCATCATGGCCGATGCCGGGTGCCAGTGTGTGTACGTGGTCGACTCGGCCGGCGCGCTGATCTTGGAAGACGTCTCCGACCGTGTTTCGGCACTGGTTGCCGAGCTGGGCGATGACGCTCAGGTTGGCTTCCACGGCCACCAGAACATGAGCTTCGGTGTTGCGAACTCGGTCTACGCCGTGCGTGCCGGGGCCAAGCAGATCGACGGCACTTTGTTGGCACTGGGCGCCGGTGCGGGTAACTCCCCTACCGAGGTGCTGGCCGCCGCCTTCGACCGACTGGATGTCAAGACCGGTGTGGATGTGCAGGGCCTGATGGGTGCCGCCGAAGATATCGTCAAGCCATTCATCACCCGCATGCCAATCATGGACCGCGCCTCGATCATGCAGGGTTACGCCGGGGTGTACTCCTCGTTCCTGATCCACGCCGAGCGCGCTGCCGAACGCTACGGTGTTCCTGCCTACCGGATCTTGGAAGAAGTCGGTAAGGCTGGCTACGTAGGTGGCCAGGAAGACATGATTGTGGACGTGGCTGTCCAGCTGTCCTGCACCGAGTAACAGACTGTACTCCTAGAAACGGGTCGGTAGATTTTTCTTAGAGAGGGTCTGCTGAAGGTTTGGTTGACACTTCGACCGCATAATCTAGCTATGGTTATGCTCAACCGAAGGACACAATCACCATGCCAAGAATCTTCACTGACGAGTTCAAGAAGGAGGCCGTCGCTCTCGTGGAGTCGGGGATGTCCCAGAAGCAAGTCGCTGCGGACCTAGGTGTCTCAAAGACAGCACTGCAAACGTGGGTCCGCGATGCCCGCTACCAATCCCACGGAATGACCCCGTCCTCCGATGCTGGTGAACGCAAGGAAATGTCTCAAGCGCTCAAACGCATCAGGGAACTCGAAATGGAGAACGAAGTGCTGCGCAAAGCCGCAGCCTATCTTTCGCAGCCGCATATCCGCTCCCCAAAATAATGGGCCGGCTCGTCCAAGAACTAGCCGCCAGAACAGGCCGGAAACATGTTCCGGTGGCGGTGACGTGCCGGGTACTTGGGTTCAGCACCCAGGCGTACTACAAGTGGCTGAAAACCCCTGTTTCCGCCCGGGAAATCGAAGAGCGGGAGCTGACGGCCAAGCTGCACGAGCTTCACGAAGAAGATCCCGAAGGCGGTTACCGAGTCCTTGCGGATGATCTGGAAGACGCCGGATACCAGGTCTCCGAGCGGCGGGTGTGGCGGTTGTGCCGCAAGGCGGGGATCCGTTCGGTGATCAGCAAGCGCAAACGCAAGCACGTCCCGGCAGGCCCTGCGGTGCATGATGACCTGGTGCAGCGGGACTTCACCGCCGAACAGCCCAAGCAGTTATGGCTGACCGATATTACCGAGCATCACACGGGCGAAGGAAAGCTGTATTTGTGTGCGATCAAGGACGTGTTCAGTATCCGGATCGTGGGGTATTCGATTGATTCGAGGATGAAGGCTCATCTGGCGGTCAACGCCGTGGAAATGGCGGTGGCCCACCGGGGCTATCCGCGCGGGGTCAAGGTCCATAGCGACCGCGGTAGCCAATTCCGCTCCAGGAAATTCACCCAGGCACTCGAACGTCATGGGCTGGTCGGTTCGATGGGCAGGGTCGGGGCAGCCGGTGACAATGCCGCCATGGAGTCGTTCTTCAGCTTGCTTCAGAAGAACGTCCTGGACCGCCGATGGTGGTCCTCCCGTCAACAACTTCGCTTGGCCATTATTGGGTGGCTGGAGGGGAAGTATCACCGCAAGCGCAAGCAACGAGGGTTGGGGAAAATGACCCCGATCCAGTTCGAGGCTACAATGATCGAGTCTGTCGCTCTGGCAGCGTAAGCCTTGGTGTCAACCAAACCTTCAGCAGACCCAGTTTGCGTAGCGGAACATTCGGTTCAGTAGAAATGTTTCTCGCATCCAAGGGAAGCCTGCCGATCACTGGTCTACCAGGAAGACCTACGACTCAGGGGAAGAACGAACGTTAACACCGTACGTTGCAACGTTTCTTGACGGCGAACAAGCCACAGAATCTGGCCGATGTGCAGAGGCTACTGAAACACTATCGTGAGCATTGCAACAAACGTAGACCGCGTCAATCCTTGAACCAAGCGACCCCACAGGCTGCTTGGGAGCTGCTGGAACATACACCAGCGACCGAACCGATTCACTTATCAGTGTTGGAAGCGGAAGTCGCCGAATATCTCAGTAAACGTCGATTGGCCCAGTCTTCGGTCAGTAGGCTGGATGTGGTGGTGTCGAAGTTGGGTGAAATCATGAAAAGCACTCATGACGAATTGGATCCAGTGCCCTTGCCCTACGTGTCAGGGTTGAACGGTACCAACGCCTCACAGCAAACCCACCCCAGCGCGTAGGGTCTCGCAATCCAACGGTTGTAAGACGTCTCGCCACGCATCGCTACTTTGTGATTGTTAACTTCGTTTGGCGGTTTCTGCGCACCTAATATTGGCGGTTCAACTGATTCCGATCACTAGCGTGGATCGCGCAGCTTCAACAACATCATCGGTAATCGTGTCCAGCTCATTGATTTTCATGACTCGCTGCATCTGTGTGAAGAGTCGATCGATCAGCCGGAAATTACCGCGGGTGATACGGGCGATCGCCGCGACAGCTTGCGTATCGGTGAAGTCCTCCAAGTCCAGAGTTTTTCCGAGGGCACGCCACTTTCGTTGCAGAACGAAATGCAGTTCATCCTGAGCAAGCGGACGGTACTCGTGAGCAAAACCAACACGGCTATAGAGCTGAGGGTATCGACTGAACTGCTTTTCGATGCCAGGCATCCCAATCAGCATCAGCGCGATATTGTTCCTGTCATACCTATCTCGTAGCACTTCTAAGGCAGTGGCGTTGAGTCGCTCCGACTCGTCGACGATGATCAGCTCAACATGCTTGTCTTGATTCATCGGGCCCGTCGTGGCACCTAAAGTATCGAGATGTTGATGGATACAGATCGAGGTCCGGGTGGTGACCAGAGAGAGTTCATCCTTGATTTGCTTAGGCGTCGTCAGAACCCCTGGGGTGAAGAAGACGGTCCGCGTTTTGGCCAGATCCTTGTAGATCTGGAGGTCACTGTCCTCCCGTCGGCCCCATTCCTCTATTAACGCCTCGGCTTTCGGGCTCCAGTTGGCATAACGTTTAGCCGATAGGGTTTTGCCAATTCCAGCTTGTCCATAGCAGACCCCGATAGTCCGCTGCCGACGCACCGCATTGGCGAACTCAGTGAAGCGGCGGTGCTCCTTCGTTGCGATAAAAGTTGTTGGTCCCATTACTCGTCCTCCGCGTAAGTGCGCAGCTTCGTTTTCTTGGTTCGGTGGACCGCCGGATCAGGCTGGGGTGCCTCCGTGGTTGGTTGCCCGGCCGGTAGAAATTCCGCGACGGTGGCGATTCGTTCATTGATTTGTCCGCGCAGCTGACGCTTTCGTGCAGAGCGTGCTTTCTGGATGTCCTTAAAGGTCATGATGGATCGTTCGTGCGTGGGATCCACAGCTTTGCAGATGTGCTGGCCACGATGAAAGACCTGAATCTCGGCAACGTCTCGCGGGTCGTAGCGAAGGATGACGGATTCTCCGACATAGGCAGCCAGCAAGGGAGATATGTAGCGTAGCCCTTGGAAGTGCACCCCATCGCGGTGGACGATTCGAGGTTTGGCGACCGTGAGCAGCAGCAGGTTCAGTTCATCGATGGATTCAGGCAGACGCGGCAACCAGCCGTTGCCCTGCCACGCTTTTTGAGGTGTTTCTTTGATCTCTTGGTGTTCACGCTGGTGGTAATTCTGCCCAATGAACTCACCTAGCGCCGTGTCCAGTTCACTAATCGATAGTCCGGGTTTGGGATTGCGTACGTTGTGCAAGTAACCCGGTAGCCGGGCCAAAAGCTCGGTATTTAACGTACCGAAGAAACGCTCAATCTTTCCTCTGCCCTGTGGCCGGGCTACTGCAGAGAAAGTGATTTCGAAGTGCAGGTCTCTGGCGGCCTGCGCCATGTGGTGGCTCGTGAAATCGGTTCCGTGGTCCACGTAGAGCACATCAGGGATTCCGCACATCGGCCAATCAGCTGTCTTTTTGGGCCAGATCGCCTCACGCAACGCCAATGCCGTATTCAAGGATGAGGGAGCACCGGTGAAGATCATGTACCCGCACAGGGCTCGCGAGTAATCATCCATGATCGTGGTGAGCCACGGGCGAACCGGCCGATGACCAGTGTCAAAAACCAGAATGTCTAGCTCGGTATGATCAGCCTGCCACACCGCGTTCGGACGTTCGGCGCGGCGGCGCCAGACCAGTTCGTACTTATCGCGGTACACCGCCGCGCCTTGCTGCGCCAGTGTCATCATCCCGGGATCTATCTCGCCGACAATCGAGCGGATGGTTGAGTAGGAAACCGGTGCCCATCCCTGGTGGAGCGCCACCTTGTTAGCTTGCTGGTGGATGGCTGCCGTCGTCCTGGGCAGTTTAGCTAAGGCGAGGCCTTCGACCAGCTTCACGAAGTCGCTGGGCATCCGGCGTCCGCGTTTGCCCTGTGCCACCGGTTCCAGACCAGGCTTCCCCTGGAGCTTGAAGCTCTGGTGCCATCGCTGCAGTGTCCTCAGGCCGATATGGTGTTCCTCAGCCAAGACCGTCAGCGGCACTCCGTCTTCGACGTGTTGCCGCAGTATTTCCCAGCGTGCCGTTGCCTTGATCAGGCCGCTGTAAGAGGTTCCTGCTTTCACGGTACTGCTGCCATTCTGGTTTTGTCCCAGCGGTGCGTCCCTGCGCGGTTCGCTTCGCCGGGACATGGCCGATCACAGGCTCTTGACAGAGGCGGATTCTTGGCCCAAGTGGCGGTAGAACGTCGCGCGGCTCCAGCCAACCAGACGTGCTGCGTCTTCGGCGGTGCGTCCCCTGGCGCGGGCATCTTTGGCGATCGCGAGCTTATCGGCAATCACCGCCGGGTCAGAGACCGGCCGGCCGAAACGGGTTCCGGATTGCCGGGCGGCAGCAATGCCGGCATTGACTCGTTCAACGATCAGCTCGCGCTCGTACTCGGCCAACGAGGCCAGCATGTTCAGCATCATCCGCCCGGTCGACGTGGCCGGGTCGATCCCATCGGAAATGGAGCGGACATTCACCCCGCGCTCGCGCAAGAGGTTCACGGTGTTCAAAACATCGATCAGGGATCGCCCGAGCCGGTCTACTCGCCAGACCACCACGGTGTCCCCGGACTGCGCGTACTCGAGCAGTTTCTTCATCCCGGGCCGCTCAATCGCGCTCCGGCTGCCGGACGTCACATCGGCGAACACGTCGCGTTTCTGCACCCCCGCTGCAGCAAGAGCGTCGAGTTGCAAGGCCGCGTCTTGGCTCGAAGTGCTCACTCGTGTGTATCCCAAATGCCTCACCTGCCCAGTGTGACTCAAAAACCCCTGTGCGGCAAGCAGGTAAGACGTTTTACGTTGGGACGAGTTTATAAGACAAATACAGCCCGCGTTTTCCAAGTATTTGATGAGACAAGTTTCTACTCTAGGTAGCGTCTCAAAAAGCTTTAGGTTTTCAAGACGCCTCGCGACCGTCAGCGGTTGGTCTGACCGCTTTCCCCTTTTGGTAGGTGCGCCACTGCGGCTATAGTGCAGCGAACACCTGAGATTGAATCACCCGAAGTCCTCTGCTTCAGGTGGGTTTCGCTTAGACATCGCGCCAATAGAAGCACCGAAACCATATTTACTATTATTGACGGCGTAATTAACCAAGTCAGCTACGTCATTAATCTATAAAGCAGGCACGGACAGTGTTAAACAAGGTTTGTCGAGAACCGTTTACACAAGAAGGTCACGTGCCTGCACTTCCATCATCCATCATGACCCCCTTATGGAGTCAATTCCAGTCCCTTATCCCGCAGAACGTGGACACCCATCCATGGGGATGCCACCGACCACGGATCAGCGACAGGATCATCTTCGAAAAACTCATCCAAGTCCTCGTGCTTGGTGCCTCTTACGAGAAAATCAGCGACTCCACCTGCTCAGCCACCACGATCAGACGCCGCCGGGATGAATGGATCAGCGCAGGAATCTTCGAGAATTTGGAACTGATCGCGCTGGAATCCTACGACAAGCTCATCGGCCTGGACCTGAAAGATCTGGTCGTGGACGGATGTCTGGTCAAAGCCCCGTGCGGCGGCCAAGCCGCCGGGAAATCCCCGGTCGATCGCGGAAAACAAGGCACTAAACGCTCCTTGCTCGTCGAGGGCAAAGGACTACCGCTTGGTTGCGTTGTCGCCGAAGCCAACCGGAATGATTCGCCACTGCTACGCCCTACGCTGGAGCAACTGCGCCGTATCGAGCACCTCTTGCCGCAGCGGATCACCGTGCATCTGGATGCCGGCTATGACAGCCGGAAAACCCGCGACCTGCTCGAAGAGCTCGGGTGCGACTATGTGATCAGCACCAAGGGCGAACCCTTGCAGGCCGGTGCCCGGTGGGTGGTGGAACGGACCAATTCCTGGCACAACCGTGGTTTCAAGAAGCTAGCGATCTGCACCGAGGTGAAGACCAAGGTGATTGATGCCTTGATCAGTTTGGCTAACACGATCATCGTGATTCGTCGGTTGATCGCCGAGAGCTGGGTGAAATACCGATGGGATTCACGACCTAAACGAAAGCCTTAATGACGAGTGGCTCTCTATTGGCGCGATCTCTTAGGCGCAGCAGGACAGTTTGGCGATGTCGGTGGTGAAGGCCTTGGCGGCGATCCTGATGCCCTCGGCCATCGTCAGGTAGGGGCTCCAGGCGGCGGCGACCTGTGCGGTGGTCATCCCCGCTTCGAGGATGTAGACGCCGGCGGCGGCCAGTTCTCCGGCGTCCCTGGCGACGGCGGAAATGCCCAGGATCCGTCCGGTGCCGAGCTCGGCGACGACCTTGATGAAGCCGCGGGTGTCGCGGTTGACCACGGCTCGCGGCACGTACTCCAGGGGCAGGACCCGGCACTCGCAGCGGATCCCGGCAGCGACGGCTTCCTTCTCCGTCATGCCGACCGACCCGATGGCGGGACTGGTGAAGGTGACCCGGGGCAGGTGCCGGTAGTCAACCTCGGCGACGGCGTCGGTGAGCGCATTGTCCACGGCCAGGGCGCCGTGGGCCGCGGCGACGTAAACGAACTCCCGGTGTCCGGCCACGTCCCCGGCAGCCCAAATGCGCGGGTTGGACGTGGCCAGGCGGGAATCAATCACGATCTCGCCCGTGGCGCCGGTCTTCACGCCGACGGCGTCAAGATTCAACCCGTCGATGACGGGGCGTCGGCCTGTGGCCACCAGGAGCCGGGATGCCCGGAACGTTTCCCTGCCGCCGGCCACGGATGCCGAGACCAGGACCCCTCCGTTGGCGTGATCGCGCTCCACAGTCTCCGCGGAGGCCCGCCGGACCACCCGGATCCCCTCGTCGGCAAAAACTTCGGCCAATGCCTTGGATGCCTCCGGTTCCTCCTGCGAGGCCAGCCGGGAACGGACCAGCATGGTCACCCGGGAACCGAGCCGGGAGAAAAGCTGCGCCATTTCCAGGGCAACATAGCCCCCGCCCATGATCAGCATTGATTCGGGGACCTCGTCCAGTTCCATCGCCGTCGTCGAGGTCAGGTACCCTGTCTCGTCCAGTCCAGGGACGGGAGGCGTCCAGGGGGCGGAGCCGGTGGCCACGAGATAGTGGTCGGCCTCGATCGTTTTTTCGGCACCGTCCGGGGAGGCGACCCGGAGTCGGGGTTCGTCCTGGGTTCCGGTGAACGAGGCCTCCCCTTCGAGCATGGTCCACCCGTGGTCGGCGGCCAGTTCAATGTACTTTTCCGTTCGCATGCTTTCCACCAGCGCGGCCTTGCTCTGGATCAGGGCCGGCATGTCCACCGGGCCCGCCGAGGCCGCCACCCCGGGGAAGCGGGCCGCGTCCAACGCCACGTGGCGGGCCTCCGCGGCGGCCAGGAGTGCTTTTGAGGGCACGCATCCGGTGTTCACGCATGTCCCGCCCACGGTGCCACGCTCCACCATCACGACGCGCTTGCCCAGTCCGGTGGCCCGGATCGCGGCCGCGAACGCGCCGCCCCCGGAACCAACAATCGCCAGATCGAACCGTTCGTTTGTCATTCCAGCTACCTCTTCCCTGTAGTGCAAAACTTCCTATGCACCATCATGAACCTTCCAGTACAGTGGAAGGTCAAGTGCGGTGACCACTGAAAGGGGAGTCAGCGAACATGAGAATCGGACAACTTGCGCAAGCGACCGGAACCACGACCAAGACCCTGCGCTTCTACGAGGATTCGGGGTTGCTTCCTCCGGCCGAGCGTCTGGCTTCCGGCTACCGGGACTACAGCGACGGTGCCGTGGGGCTGGTCGGGTTCATCCACCGCGGCCAGGCCGCCGGGCTCACCCTCGCCCAGATCCGGCAGATCCTGAAGATCCGCGAACACGGCCAGGCCCCGTGCTCGCACGTCCAAGGCCTGCTGGGGTTGCGGCTCAGGGAGCTCGATGCCCAGATCGCCGAGCTGCTGGTCCTCCGGGAAAGCATTTCCCAGCTCCACGCAAAGGCGAGGGATCCGGAGCCGGACTCCTGCTCCGCCGACCAGGTCTGCCGCTACATCTGAGTGGCAGACCTGGTCGGATGGTGTCGCGGGGTGACGCCCAGCGGCACCCCGCGGGGCCATGAACGCGAAATGCCCCGGTCCCGCAGTCGGTTCACCGTCCTTCACCACGGTCACTCGGGCATCAACTCCTGCTCGACCGCCCGCGTCGCCTAACATGGGCATGGTGAAAACCCAGAACCTCATTGCACGGATGGAACACCACCAGATCGGCCTGTACCTCGTGGCCATCCTTATCGGCGGCGGCGTCGGGTTCCTTGCCCCCGGCTCGGCCGGAGCATTGGAACACTCGATCAACCCGGTCCTCGGGCTGCTGCTCTACGCAACGTTCCTGGGCATCCCGTTCGCCTCCATCGGCAAGGCCGCCAAGGACCTGCGGTTCATGGGAACCGTGCTGGTGCTGAACTTCATCGTGGTCCCCGTCGTAGTGTTCGGACTGACCCGCTTCATCGCCGGGGACCAGGCCCTGCTGCTCGGGGTGCTGCTGGTCCTGCTGACCCCCTGCATCGACTACGTCATCGTGTTCACCGGCCTGGCCGGCGGGGCCAGCGACAGGCTGCTGGCCGCCGCCCCGGTCTTGATGCTGCTCCAGATGCTGCTGCCCCTCTACCTGCTGCTTTTCGTCGGCCCCGACGTGGCCTCGGCCATCGACCCCGCACCCTTCGTCGAGGCCCTCATCGTCTTGATCCTCATTCCCCTGACGGCGGCAACCCTGACACAGGCGCTGGCGCGCAAGGCCGCGGCGGGCAGGATCATCATGGACATCATGCAGGCTCTGATGGTTCCCCTGATGATGGTGACCCTGGCGGTGGTCGTCGGTTCACAAATCACCGGAGTCGGCCAGGAAGTTGGCTCGCTGCTGGCGGTGGTGCCGCTTTACGCTGCGTTCCTGTTGGTGATGGTGCCGCTGGGAATGCTGGCGGCCAGATGGGCACGTCTCGATGTCGCCGCCACGCGTGCAGTCGTATTTAGCGGCGCGACCCGCAATTCACTGGTCGTGCTCCCGCTCGCCCTCGCCTTGCCCGAACCTCTGGCCCTGGCCGCATTGGTCGTGGTCACCCAGACGCTTGTCGAGCTCATCGGCATGGTCCTCTTCGTCAGGTTTCTGCCCCGGATCATTCGGACTGAACAACACCGTCAACCAGCCTAATTTTGCCCATCCGGGCCACTGCCGCCAAACAATGCCGTGGTTTAACCGCCGCCCCAAGTTGATAGTCACAGCGTGTCACGCAACAAAACAGTTAGGGCCTAAAACGGTCGTTATCGGTCGGCGCTCGTCGGCGGCAGAGCTGCATCGAGCACCTGCCCGATGCGGGTGCGCTCCTCGGTGTCGGCATCCGGGCCGTCCACGTCGTGACTCACTGGGGATCGTCGTACCAGCGCACGACGCCGTTGGCTGCGTGCGCTTCGCGCAGCGCGGCCGAGGCGGCATCGAACGCTGCGGCGGCACGGTGCAGCTCTGCCGCCGTGGTGACGGTGCCAGTTGCGCCGTCGCCGCGCCCGTCCTCGCCGTTGTAGTGCGTCCCGTCGACGACGCGCTCATGCCAGGCCGCGAGCTGGCCGAGCATGGGTACGTCGACGCCGACATACCTCCCGAACTGCGCACCGGCCGTACGCCTCAGTACAGCGTGCAGCGCCGTCGCGTCATCGAGGACGCGGGCGCGTTCTTCGCCTGGCTGGCCGAATAGCCGACCCTCTCTCATCCCCGCCCGCCTCCGTTATCGGAGCAGGAATCGGACCATCCGCACGATGATGCGGATAACGAGGTACGCGGCCGCCACGAGGACGACGGCACCGCCGAGAATCAGCCAGGGCAGCAGCTCGTAACTCACCTCTCTGCCCTCCTATAGGCTCTGTTGCAAAAATCGTGAAGCTTGAGCATGCTTGGCGGAGATTGGACGGACGGAACGATGACGGATTTCAAGTGGCGCCATTTCCAGGGTGATGTGATCCTGTGGGCGGTGCGCTGGTATTGTCGCTATCCGATCAGCTATCGCGACCTTGAGGAAATGCTGGCGGAACGCGGCATTTCGGTCGACCATACGACGATCTATCGCTGGGTCCAGTGCTACGCCCCGGAGATGGAGAAGCGGCTGCGCTGGTTCTGGCGGCGTGGCTTTGATCCGAGCTGGCGCCTGGATGAAACCTACGTCAAGGTGCGGGGCAAGTGGACCTACCTGTACCGGGCAGTCGACAAGCGGGGCGACACGATCGATTTCTACCTGTCGCCGACCCGCAGCGCCAAGGCAGCGAAGCGGTTCCTGGGCAAGGCCCTGCGAGGCCTGAAGCACTGGGAAAAGCCTGCCACGCTCAATACCGACAAAGCGCCGAGCTATGGTGCAGCGATCACCGAATTGAAGCGCGAAGGAAAGCTGGACCGGGAGACGGCCCACCGGCAGGTGAAGTATCTCAATAACGTGATCGAGGCCGATCACGGAAAGCTCAAGATACTGATCAAGCCGGTGCGCGGTTTCAAATCGATCCCCACGGCCTATGCCACGATCAAGGGATTCGAAGTCATGCGAGCCCTGCGCAAAGGACAGGCTCGCCCCTGGTGCCTGCAGCCCGGCATCAGGGGCGAGGTGCGCCTTGTGGAGAGAGCTTTTGGCATTGGGCCCTCGGCGCTGACGGAGGCCATGGGCATGCTCAACCACCATTTCGCAGCAGCCGCCTGATCGGCGCAGAGCGACAGCCTACCTCTGACTGCCGCCAATCTTTGCAACAGAGCCCTCCCGCACGATGATCGTGCCGTGATCGAAATCCAGATCCTTGACCCGCAGTTGCAAACCCTCACTGATCCGCATGCCCGTTCCATACAGAAGCTGGGCGAACAAACGATGCTCGCCTTCCAGAAAACCGAGGATGCGAACCACTTCATCCGGGGTCAGCACCACCGGCAAGCGCCGCGACGGCCGAGGTCTTCCGATCTCCTGAAGCCAGGGCAGATCCGTGCACAGCACCTTGCCGTAGAAGAACAGCAAGGCCGCCAATGCCTGACGATGCGTGGAGACCGAAACCTTGCGCTCGTTCGCCAGCCAGGACAGAAATGCCTCGACTTCGCTGCTGCCCAAGGTTGCCGGGTGACGCACACCGTGGAAACGGATGAAGGCACGAACCCAGTGGACATAAGCCTGTTCGGTTCGTAAGCTATAATGCAAGTAGCGTATGCGCTCACGCAACTGGTCCAGAACCTTGACCGAACGCAGCGGTGGTAACGGCGCAGTGGCGGTTTTCATGGCTTGTTATGACTGTTTTTTTGTACAGTCTATGCCTCGGGCATCCAAGCAGCAAGCGCGTTACGCCGTGGGTCGATGTTTGATGTTATGGAGCAGCAACGATGTTACGCAGCAGGGCAGTCGCCCTAAAACAAAGTTAACCTCTGAGGAAGAATTGTGAAACTATCACTAATGGTAGCTATATCGAAGAATGGAGTTATCGGGAATGGCCCTGATATTCCATGGAGTGCCAAAGGTGAACAGCTCCTGTTTAAAGCTATTACCTATAACCAATGGCTGTTGGTTGGACGCAAGACTTTTGAATCAATGGGAGCATTACCCAACCGAAAGTATGCGGTCGTAACACGTTCAAGTTTTACATCTGACAATGAGAACGTATTGATCTTTCCATCAATTAAAGATGCTTTAACCAACCTAAAGAAAATAACGGATCATGTCATTGTTTCAGGTGGTGGGGAGATATACAAAAGCCTGATCGATCAAGTAGATACACTACATATATCTACAATAGACATCGAGCCGGAAGGTGATGTTTACTTTCCTGAAATCCCCAGCAATTTTAGGCCAGTTTTTACCCAAGACTTCGCCTCTAACATAAATTATAGTTACCAAATCTGGCAAAAGGGTTAACAAGTGGCAGCAACGGATTCGCAAACCTGTCACGCCTTTTGTGCCAAAAGCCGCGCCAGGTTTGCGATCCGCTGTGCCAGGCGTTAGACATCATGAGTAACGCAGTACCCGCCGAGATTTCGGTACAGCTATCACTGGCTCTCAACGCCATCGAGCGTCATCTGGAATCAACGTTGCTGGCCGTGCATTTGTACGGCTCTGCACTGGACGGTGGCCTGAAGCCATACAGTGATATTGATTTGCTGGTTACTGTGGCTGCACAGCTCGATGAGACTGTCCGACAAGCCCTGGTCGTAGATCTCTTGGAAATTTCTGCCTCCCCTGGCCAAAGTGAGGCTCTCCGCGCCTTGGAAGTTACCATCGTCGTGCATGGTGATGTTGTCCCTTGGCGTTATCCGGCCAGACGGGAACTGCAATTCGGGGAGTGGCAGCGTAAGGACATTCTTGCGGGCATCTTCGAGCCCGCCACAACCGATGTTGATCTGGCTATTCTGCTAACTAAAGTAAGGCAGCATAGCCTTGCATTGGCAGGTTCGGCCGCAGAGGATTTCTTTAACCCAGTTCCGGAAGGCGATCTATTCAAGGCATTGAGCGACACTCTGAAACTATGGAATTCGCAGCCGGATTGGGAAGGCGATGAGCGGAATGTAGTGCTTACCTTGTCTCGCATTTGGTACAGCGCAGCAACCGGCAAGATCGCACCGAAGGATATCGTTGCCAACTGGGCAATTGAGCGTCTGCCAGATCAACATAAGCCCGTACTGCTTGAAGCCCGGCAGGCTTATCTTGGACAAGGAGAAGATTGCTTGGCCTCACGCGCGGATCAGTTGGCGGCGTTCGTTCACTTCGTGAAACATGAAGCCACTAAATTGCTTGGTGCCATGCCAGTGATGTCTAACAATTCATTCAAGCCGAACCCGCTTCGCGGGTCGGCTTAATTCAGGTGTTAGATGCACTAAGCACATAATTGCTCACAGCCAAACTATCAGGTCAAGTCTGCTTTTATTATTTTTAAGCGTGCATAATAAGCCCTACACAAATTGGGAGATATATCATGAAAGGCTGGCTTTTTCTTGTTATCGCAATAGTTGGCGAAGTAATCGCAACATCCGCATTAAAATCTAGCGAGGGCTTTACTAAGCTTGCCCCTTCCGCCGTTGTCATAATCGGTTATGGCATCGCATTTTATTTTCTTTCTCTGGTTCTGAAATCCATCCCTGTCGGTGTTGCTTATGCAGTCTGGTCGGGACTCGGCGTCGTCATAATTACAGCCATTGCCTGGTTGCTTCATGGGCAAAAGCTTGATGCGTGGGGCTTTGTAGGTATGGGGCTCATAATTGCTGCCTTTTTGCTCGCCCGATCCCCATCGTGGAAGTCGCTGCGGAGGCCGACGCCATGGTGACGGTGTTCGGCATTCTGAATCTCACCGAGGACTCCTTCTTCGATGAGAGCCGGCGGCTAGACCCCGCCGGCGCTGTCACCGCGGCGATCGAAATGCTGCGAGTCGGATCAGACGTCGTGGATGTCGGACCGGCCGCCAGCCATCCGGACGCGAGGCCTGTATCGCCGGCCGATGAGATCAGACGTATTGCGCCGCTCTTAGACGCCCTGTCCGATCAGATGCACCGTGTTTCAATCGACAGCTTCCAACCGGAAACCCAGCGCTATGCGCTCAAGCGCGGCGTGGGCTACCTGAACGATATCCAAGGATTTCCTGACCCTGCGCTCTATCCCGATATTGCTGAGGCGGACTGCAGGCTGGTGGTTATGCACTCAGCGCAGCGGGATGGCATCGCCACCCGCACCGGTCACCTTCGACCCGAAGACGCGCTCGACGAGATTGTGCGGTTCTTCGAGGCGCGGGTTTCCGCCTTGCGACGGAGCGGGGTCGCTGCCGACCGGCTCATCCTCGATCCGGGGATGGGATTTTTCTTGAGCCCCGCACCGGAAACATCGCTGCACGTGCTGTCGAACCTTCAAAAGCTGAAGTCGGCGTTGGGGCTTCCGCTATTGGTCTCGGTGTCGCGGAAATCCTTCTTGGGCGCCACCGTTGGCCTTCCTGTAAAGGATCTGGGTCCAGCGAGCCTTGCGGCGGAACTTCACGCGATCGGCAATGGCGCTGACTACGTCCGCACCCACGCGCCTGGAGATCTGCGAAGCGCAATCACCTTCTCGGAAACCCTCGCGAAATTTCGCAGTCGCGACGCCAGAGACCGAGGGTTAGATCATGCCTAGCATTCACCTTCCGGCCGCCCGCTAGCGGACCCTGGTCAGGTTCCGCGAAGGTGGGCGCAGACATGCTGGGCTCGTCAGGATCAAACTGCACTATGAGGCGGCGGTTCATACCGCGCCAGGGGAGCGAATGGACAGCGAGGAGCCTCCGAACGTTCGGGTCGCCTGCTCGGGTGATATCGACGAGGTTGTGCGGCTGATGCACGACGCTGCGGCGTGGATGTCCGCCAAGGGAACGCCCGCCTGGGACGTCGCGCGGATCGACCGGACATTCGCGGAGACCTTCGTCCTGAGATCCGAGCTCCTAGTCGCGAGTTGCAGCGACGGCATCGTCGGCTGTTGCACCTTGTCGGCCGAGGATCCCGAGTTCTGGCCCGACGCCCTCAAGGGGGAGGCCGCATATCTGCACAAGCTCGCGGTGCGACGGACACATGCGGGCCGGGGTGTCAGCTCCGCGCTGATCGAGGCTTGCCGCCATGCCGCGCGAACGCAGGGGTGCGCCAAGCTGCGGCTCGACTGCCACCCGAACCTGCGTGGCCTATACGAGCGGCTCGGATTCACCCACGTCGACACTTTCAATCCCGGCTGGGATCCAACCTTCATCGCAGAACGCCTAGAACTCGAAATCTAACGTCCGTTCGGGCATCGAGGTCCATGTCGGGGTGGGACGGGCCCGTGGCTTCAAGATCACTTGCAGTCCGACCGCGATGTCTTGGTTGCGCGAGAGGTTGTCGATATCCTCCACTTCCATCATCAACCCTGGATAATGCCGCCGCCGTCATCGCCGCCGACGCCCGTGCCGGGCTTTTCGGGCCTGTCAGGCTTGCTCGGCCTTCAGCCTGCCTGGGCGAGATCTCCGGCGGACGGATTAACGGCGGAGCTTCGCCGCCTTTCGTGCGTGTGAAGGCCGAAGATAGTTCTCTCAAAAACATCCGTTTATGAGAGATACCAAATGTCATTTTCAGAAGACGACTGCACCAGTTGATTGGGCGTAATGGCTGTTGTGCAGCCAGCTCCTGACAGTTCAATATCAGAAGTGATCTGCACCAATCTCGACTATGCTCAATACTCGTGTGGGCTCTGTTGCAAAAATCGTGAAGCTTGAGCATGCTTGGCGGAGATTGGACGGACGGAACGATGACGGATTTCAAGTGGCGCCATTTCCAGGGTGATGTGATCCTGTGGGCGGTGCGCTGGTATTGTCGCTATCCGATCAGCTATCGCGACCTTGAGGAAATGCTGGCGGAACGCGGCATTTCGGTCGACCATACGACGATCTATCGCTGGGTCCAGTGCTACGCCCCGGAGATGGAGAAGCGGCTGCGCTGGTTCTGGCGGCGTGGCTTTGATCCGAGCTGGCGCCTGGATGAAACCTACGTCAAGGTGCGGGGCAAGTGGACCTACCTGTACCGGGCAGTCGACAAGCGGGGCGACACGATCGATTTCTACCTGTCGCCGACCCGCAGCGCCAAGGCAGCGAAGCGGTTCCTGGGCAAGGCCCTGCGAGGCCTGAAGCACTGGGAAAAGCCTGCCACGCTCAATACCGACAAAGCGCCGAGCTATGGTGCAGCGATCACCGAATTGAAGCGCGAAGGAAAGCTGGACCGGGAGACGGCCCACCGGCAGGTGAAGTATCTCAATAACGTGATCGAGGCCGATCACGGAAAGCTCAAGATACTGATCAAGCCGGTGCGCGGTTTCAAATCGATCCCCACGGCCTATGCCACGATCAAGGGATTCGAAGTCATGCGAGCCCTGCGCAAAGGACAGGCTCGCCCCTGGTGCCTGCAGCCCGGCATCAGGGGCGAGGTGCGCCTTGTGGAGAGAGCTTTTGGCATTGGGCCCTCGGCGCTGACGGAGGCCATGGGCATGCTCAACCACCATTTCGCAGCAGCCGCCTGATCGGCGCAGAGCGACAGCCTACCTCTGACTGCCGCCAATCTTTGCAACAGAGCCATAGAACTGACCCATAGAATATGGAACTGGGTTTTGAACCCCTGTGCGAAAAATTGACCCTTGAATTTTCAACTGAAATGGCGTGATGCAAATCCTTCAGTTTCAGGGTGTCAAAAACGAATGTTTATGACACGAGATCGTCTATACATTATCTACTGTATAGTACAGTTTATGATGAATATTGAATCGCGGATCGAAGCGATGAACCGGCTCGGCCGCGCCATGGCCGACCCCACGCGTTCGCGTATCCTTCTATCTTTGCTGCATGAACCGGGATACCCTGCACAGTTAGCCGAGGACTTGGGGTTGAGTCGGGCGAACGTCTCGAATCACCTGACCTGCTTGCGGGGGTGCGGGATTGTCGTGGCGAAACTCGAGGGACGTAAAACTCGCTACGAAATCACCGACCCGCATCTGACCACGGCACTCAGCGCTCTCGTGGATGTGACCTTAGCCGTCGATGACCAAGTGCCGTGTGTAGATTCTTCCTGTCCGGACTGCACTACCGATAGTTCACTAATAGTCGAGGATAAAGTATGAGTTCCGCGTGCGGTTGTGAATCACCGGAAATCACCGTCGAAATCGAGGAAGAACTGCCCTGGTACCGGGATTGGCATGTGCTCATTCCTATCACCTCTGGCGTTTTCTTCCTCGCCGGCCTCATCCTTGAATGGACCACTTCAAGCGATACCGCTGAAGTAGTAGCCCTAGTTGTGATGTCCAGGGACGTTGTTGAGTCGGTCGAAGGGTACGCCGCCAATCGCAGAGTGGTGTCGGTGGTGGTTGTAGAAGTGGAGCCAGCCGGGCAGCGCCAGGCGTCGTTCG
The DNA here is from genome assembly GCF_050753455.1 of Glutamicibacter uratoxydans. Lineage (GTDB taxonomy): Bacteria > Actinomycetota > Actinomycetes > Actinomycetales > Micrococcaceae > Glutamicibacter > Glutamicibacter uratoxydans_A. The sequence continues at coordinate 404,964 of NZ_CP192736.1, read as the reverse complement.
GCCTCTGAACCGTAAAACCTGGCATAGGCCCAGCCGTCCCCGAGCGTGCGGTGGAATCGCTCGATCTTCCCGTTCGTCTGCGGCCGGTAGGGGCGTGTCCGCTTGTGTCGGATGCCGAGCCGAGCGCAGAAGTCCCTCCATGCGTGGGATCTGTATGCCGACCCGTTGTCGGATAGGACTCGCTCGACGGTCACGCCTCGTTCGGCGAACCAGGCCACGGCGCGTTCGAGAACTCCCACCGCTGTGCTCGCCTGCTCATCCGACCAGATTTCTGCGTATGCGACGCGGGAGTGGTCGTCGATGACTGTGTGAACGAACGCCGTCCCGGTGCGCGGCTTGTGATCTTTTCCTCGTGGTAATCCCGGAGTCGCGAGCTTGTTCCGTGCGCCTTGCTGCCGACCTACGTAACGATGTCCACCGCCGTCGGGGATGTTGCCGAACTTCGTGACATCGACATGAATCAACGATCCCGGATGAGGATGCTCATATCGCCGCAATGGCTCGCCAGTGACACGATCGATATGCGAGAGGCGGTTCACGCGGCAACGGACGAGGACCGCGTGAACAGTCGACGTCGAGAGACCAAGTCGCGCAGCGATCTGGGCTGGCCCCAGTCGAAGCCGCCAGCGCAGGTTGATGATCTTCTTCTTGACATGCTCGGGCGTCCTGCCTGGGATCCGGTGCGGCTTGCTGGAGCGATCCTGCATCCCAAACTCACCCTCTTCCCGGTAGCGGCCTGCCCATTTCCGGGCAGTGATCGGGGAGACCATGAACATCTTTGCGGCGATCGTGGCCGGATAGCCGTCTTCGACAATCAGCCGGGCTAACCGGAGACGGGCACGAGGAGTGAGAAGAGCGTTCGGATGGGTCATCAATTGGCCTCCGCCGCGGTCTTCGTAAGCGCGCGTCTGGTGAGAAGCATGATGACGAGAGCGATCGCTGTCAGCACCGAAGCGACCCAAACCGGCGCGAGCAGCCCCAGCCCGGTCGCGAGCCCGAGCGCACCAAGCACGGGCCCCGCTGCAGCTCCGATATTCAATGCTGCGGTTGCGTACGAACCGCCCATCGTTGGCGCACCCGATGCTGCATACAGCACACGCGTGATCAGAGTACTGCCGACGCCGAACGACAGGAATCCCTGAACGAGGACGAGGACGATAAGCGCGACGGGATGAGATGCGACCACTGCCAACACGATCCAGCCTGTCAGCAATAGCGGTCCGCCGACTGCGAGCACGAGGCCAGGTCGTTGATCTGATAGTCGTCCTGCGATCGTGACGCCAAGGAACGATCCGATGCCGAACATCACCAGCGCGACGGACACCCACGCTTCGGCCAAGCCCGCGGTCTCGGTCACGATGGGTGCCAGGAAGGTGAATGCCGCAAAGGTCCCTCCGTTGATCAGCGCTCCGAGTACCATGGCCAGGATGAGCCGCGGCGTCGCCAACTGGCTGAGCTCGACACGGAGCCTTGGTGAGGTCGCGCTAGTCTCGCTCCGACCAACATTGTTCGTGACGCCACGAATGACTCCAACGGCCGCGGGAATACAGAGGATGGCGATCGCCCAGAACGTCGTTCGCCAGCCCAGCGCTGTGCCGAGCAGTGCCCCGGCGGGGACGCCCACGGCGGTTGCGATCGTCGTGCCGGAGAGCAGGATCGACAGTGCACGCCCCTTCTGGTTCGCTGGCACGAGGGTAGTGGCCGTGCTCAGTGCTACGGCGAGGAATCCTGCGTTTGCGAGAGCGCTGAGCACCCGGGTGATGAGCAGGAGAGAGAACACTGGTGTCATCGCTCCGATGACGTGGCTTCCCGCGAACACGAGAAGGCAAACGATCAATGTGAGCCGCGGTGGCCAACGGCGAGCGAATGCCGCCATCACTGGCGCGCCGACGACCATACCGACTGCGAATGCGGAGGTCAGCAGGCCCGCAGTGCCGACCGAGACGTCAAGTTCGGTCGCGATCGCGGGGAGCAATCCCGCGAGCATGAATTCTGAAGTGCCCATGACGAAGACCGCCAGGGCAAGCATGTAGAGGGCAAAAGGCATCGAGTACTCCGAGGTGTGAGATCAAGAAATGGTTCTTCTTGTCACCACGGCCAGCGCCCCGGGTACGCCAGACATACGCCCACACAGATCGTGGGCGTCGTAACTAGTGGTTCAAGGGGCTGGCGGTGTGACCGACAACCCCTGACCTGTCTGATTCGGGACTCGACATGCCCTAAACTCTAACATGCCTTCAATGGCGAGCGGTCTGGACAGATACTTCTTGAATCGGCACGGTGTCATTACGGGCGGGGGCCAGAACAACGTCCCTAGACATCACACCTAGTCTTCTTCTGGATCGGTCTACTGCTCGGCGCATATACCTTTGTTCCTGGCGCCCTTCGCAATCTGTTCTCGAATCGAAAAATCGGTATCGGGCTACTGATGACCATCAGCGCGGTCGGTGCGGTCATCCTGGGCTACGTTGAGGAAGCCGCCGCGCTGGCGTTCTTGTATTCCATCGCTGAAGCCCTTGAAGATAAGGCCATGGACCGTGCACGGTCAGGACTGCGATCCTTACTGAAGCTGGTCCCAGAAACAGCAACGGTCATCCGCGGCGGCATGCCAACCGTTGTCAGCGCATCAGAGATTCGGGTTGGTGATCTCCTGCGTGTGAAGCCAGGAGAACGCCTTGCTACTGACGGGGTGATCAGCCAGGGGTCTAGCAGTTTAGACACCTCGGCGATTACCGGTGAATCCATTCCCGTGGATGTGTCCGTAGGTGACCAGGTCGCCGCCGGTTCAATCAACACTTCAGGATCCATAGAAGTGACCGCTTCAGCCAACGGCACTGATAACTCATTGACTACGCTGGTGAGCCTGGTCGAACAAGCTCAGGCGGAACGCGGTGAGCGAGCTCGTCTAGCCGATCGTATTGCCCGACCGCTTGTTCCTGGGGTGATCGTCCTAGCCGTCCTGGTGGCCATCATCGGTTCTCTTGTGGGTGATCCGGAAACGTGGATCACCCGCGCCCTGGTGGTGCTGGTTGCCGCCTCCCCGTGTGCGATGGCGATCGCTGTTCCCGTGACCGTTGTTTCCGCGATCGGTGCTGCCAGTAAATTTGGGGTCATCATCAAAAGTGGTGCAGCGTTCGAACGTTTAGGTTCACTGCGCCGCATCGCAGTCGATAAGACCGGAACACTGACCCGTAATCAGCCAGCGGTGACTCAGGTTCACGCTGTTGACGGTGTGAGCCAGGATGCTGTGCTCAATGTTGCCGCAGCTCTGGAACACCACAGCACCCACCCCTTGGCTAGGGCCATTAGCTCAGCGGCATCGGCGATCCCTGAAGCAACCGAAGTTGTTGAAGAACCCGGACACGGCATTACTGGTGTACTCAACGGTGTGCCAGTCGCGGTGGGTAGCCCTCGCTGGATCACCCCGGGAACACTCACACCTGCCGTGGAAAGCATGGAAGCATCGGGGCAAACCTGTGTGATGGTGACTCGTGCAGGGCGGGTCATTGGTGTGATCGGTGTGCGCGATGAACTGCGCCCTGAAGCTCCTGAAGCGGTTCGTCACCTGCGTGATCAGGGAATTGACGTGCTCATGCTGACCGGGGATAACGCGCGTACTGCCCATGCGTTGGCTGCTATCGCAGGCATCGACACCGTTCATGCCGAGCTGCGTCCTGAAGACAAAGCTCGTGAAGTCGCTGCGTCGGTGCAGCAGGTTCCAACAGGGATGATTGGTGATGGGATCAACGATGCCCCCGCTTTGGCTACTGCCACGGTGGGTATTGCGATGGGAGCGACCGGTGCTGATGCAGCCATAGAATCGGCTGATGTTGCTTTTACCGGTCATGATCTGAGGTTGATCCCGCAGGCTTTATCTCATGCGCGACGGGGTCGAACCATCATGAATCAGAACATCATCTTGTCCTTAGCTATCATCATTGTTCTGCTACCGCTGGCAGTCACTGGTGTGCTGGGGTTAGCAGCCGTCGTGCTCGTTCATGAGGTAGCCGAGGTCGTGGTGATTGCTAACGGTTTACGCGCGGCTCGCGTTCGCCGGGCACAACTAACCCGACAACCAGATACAGTCTTGACCTAGAAAACTATCGTTAATGCTGTTGAAGGCGGTGCACTGTTCCCAACGGGGAGAATGCACCGCATTCAAATCTAGAAGTCAGCGTCATGTTATTTGTTTGCTACGCCACTTCTTGCTGTAAAAATCGCTATTCGATACGTACAGCCAAAAGGAACGGCATGTAAATCATCGAAGAGGACCTTTTGCGCGGGAGAGTTTTCCGTCATCCTGAGACCACAACGGATGCACTACCTGTCAAAGGCAGTTGGGGGTTGTCATGCTGTCGAACCAGGAGAACTTGGCCGGGCCACTGATCGTGGGGTTCATTCCTCACCAGCATCCCGAGGTTTTGACCTGCGCCACGGATCTTGCGCACCAACTCGGTGTGCCCCTTGTTTTCGCCTACGTGAAACCCGATAGCTATCTCACCGAGTGGGGCTTCAGTAAAAACATCATCAATCGCTCCCTGCATCCTGATGACTTGGATGAAGAGAACACCGTCGACGCCCTGACGCTGTTAGAGACTATCGAAGCGCACATAGTTGGCCGCGACGTGTCGTGGAGATTGCGGATCCTGGCTGGTGAACCGTGGAGAGCGCTCTCTCGGCTTGCAGATGAGTCCTGTGCGTCGATGCTCATTATTGGAACTAGACGAACCTCCGTGAGCTCGCGCATTTCAGTGCTCGTTGGAGAGTCCACCGGTGCGCACCTGGCCGCGTACCAGCAGCGTCCGCTCTTGATCGTTCCACCCGCGCACAGACGGCACGACCACTAACCCCAAACAATTTCACAGAGTCGGGGGAAACCGGAGCCGCGGCCAATTCACCGGCCGGCCCCACCTCTTCTGCCCAGAGAGTTAGACGAGCTGCGCAGACTTATCAGTTGTCGTGTCCGTCGTTTCCCCAGCGGCCAAATAATGGGTGACGTCCAAGGCCGCAACGCAACCGGACCCCGCGGCCGTAATTGCTTGACGGTAGGTAGGGTCAATGACATCCCCGGCAGCAAAGACACCAGCGACAGAGGTTTTCGAGGTACGGGCCTCGACAGCGATCGTTCCCGCAGAGGTCAGTTCTAGCTGATCTTTGACCAGGTCGGTGCGGGGGTCGTTGCCAATCGCAACAAATACACCGGTGACCGCTAAGCGACTCGATGCTCCGGTGCGCAGATTTTCAATCTGCAATCCGGTGACTTTCTCGTCTCCGTCGATATCGGTGACAGTGCTATCCCACAAGAATTCGATCTTGGGATGGGCTAGAGCCCGGTCGCCCATGATTTTGGAGGCACGCAGTGTGTCACGGCGATGCACGACGGTCACCTTGGCAGCAAACTTGGTGAGGAACAAGGCTTCTTCCATCGCCGAATCACCACCGCCAATGACAGCGATTTCTTGATTGCGGAAGAAGAACCCATCACAGGTGGCGCAGGACGATACACCGTGGCCAGTCAGGCGCTGCTCATTGGAGACACCCAAAGTGCGGTAGGCCGAACCTGTGGACAGGATGACAGTGCGGGCACGATAAGTCTGCCCGTTGGCGGCCGTCACCTTCTTCACTTCGCCATCCAACTCAACGTGAGTCACGTCATCGAAGAGAATTTCAGCGCCGAAACGTTCAGCCTGCTTCTGCATATTGTCCATCAGGACGGGCCCCATGATGCCGTCGGTGAATCCCGGAAAGTTTTCAACCTCCGTGGTGTTCATGAGTTCGCCGCCGGCGGTGACTGAACCGGCAATGACCAAAGGTGCCAAATCTGCGCGGGCGGTATAGATCGCCGCGGTGTATCCGGCAGGGCCTGAGCCGATAATGATGACGTTGCGGATGGCTTCAGTAGAGTCAACGCTCATGAGCGGGTGCCTTTCATCGAGCACGGTAAAGAAGTTCTTAGTTGTTGGTTAGTTCAGGTTTACTTGGCGCCCAGTAAGCGCTGAGCAAGGTCTTTCACGCGGGCATGAATATCGTCGCGTACTAGTTCCATGCGTTCGCGGCCTTCGATGCCGCGTAACGATGGCTCGTCGGTTTCCCACACTTCGATCTGCACTTGATCAAGTGGTGGAACCTGCGCTTCGGTGCCCAGGACTACGACTAATCCGGCGTCGCGCAACATTTGTTCGGTGAGCTGCTTGGGAGTTTCGGCACTGATATCAATGCCTAGATCCATCAGTGTTTGGGCCGAAAGATCGTTGATTGCCTTGCCGGGGCGGGTGCCCGCCGAGCCGACGGAAACGGCTTGCCCGACCTCGTGAGTCATGAGTCCCGCTGCCATCTGCGATTTACCGCCGTTTTTGACGCAGACGAAAAGCACGGAAGGGCGTTCCGTTTGCTCGTTGACAGTGTTCATTGTTAGCCCTTCGGAGTCAGTGTGGATGCCAGGGAGTCTAAGGCACCGGGAATTAGTGAGTAGTAGGCCCAGACGCCTCGTTTCTCGCGGTGTAGCAGTCCTGCCTCCACCAGAATCTTCAGGTGATGCGAGACGGTTGGTTGTCCCAGGTTCAGGGGTTCAGACAAATCGCAGACACAGGTTTCGGCGGTTGCACTGCTGGAGACGATCGACAAGATGCGCAATCGATTCGGGTCAGACAATGCTTTGAAGCGCGCGGCGAGCACTTCGGCTTCTTCCGCCAACAGCGACTGGTGCCCTTGGGCTGGGACACAGCAAGGCGTTTCTTCTGATGCTGGAAGCTCGTTCGTCTGCTGGGTTGAAGGCGTTGCGACCGTGGTGCTCATTGATTCGCCGTCACTTTCGTTGAGTCCCCATCGGGAGATTGACATTTATCGATATATGCAAGCATACTCGAAACATCGAACAACGTCGATGTCTAGTTTTTTGGAGAGAACTCGCCGTGACAAACGCTGCCGCCCCAACTGACACGGGGCACATAACTGCCAAACTCTCAACCCTTGACCGGTATCTACCCGTGTGGATTCTCGCCGCAATGGCCCTGGGACTTGGCCTAGGACGGCTGATTCCCGGATTGGGCCAAGCCTTAGAATCCGTCAAAGTCGCCGGGGTCTCCCTGCCGATAGCCATCGGCCTGCTGGTGATGATGTATCCAGTCCTGGCCAAGGTGCGATACAACGAAACCCACCGCGTGATCGGCGACAAGAAGCTGATGATCACTTCCCTGGTGATCAACTGGGTGCTCGCCCCAGCCTTCATGTTTGCTCTAGCGTGGCTGTTCCTCCCAGACCTGCCGGAGTACCGAACGGGCCTGATCATCGTCGGGCTGGCCCGCTGCATCGCCATGGTGCTGATCTGGAACGACCTGGCGTGCGGCGACCGCGAAGCAGCAGCAGTCCTGGTCGCCATCAACTCGGTGTTCCAGGTCATCGCGTTCGGGGCACTGGGCTGGTTCTACCTCCAGGTTCTACCTAACTGGTTGGGTCTTCCCACCACGAGCGCCGAATTCTCCGTCTGGGCCATCACGCTGTCGGTCCTCATCTTCCTCGGCATTCCACTGGTGGCAGGATTCCTCACCCGCACCCTGGGAGAAAAAGCCAAGGGACAGGTGTGGTACGAAAACAAGTTCCTTCCCAAGATTGGCCCGTGGGCCCTCTACGGATTGCTGTTCACCATCGTGGTCCTCTTTGCCCTGCAAGGCGATGCGATCATCGCCCAACCACTGGACGTCGTGCGCATTGCCCTGCCACTGCTGGTCTACTTCTGCGTGGTCTTCGGCGCAAGCATGCTCATCGGCCGAGGCTTAGGTATGGGTTACGCCCGCACCACCACCCTTGCCTTCACGGCTGCTGGCAACAACTTCGAACTGGCCATCGCTGTATCCATCGCAACCTTCGGCGTCACCAGCGGTCAAGCACTCGCTGGTGTCGTCGGACCACTGATCGAAGTACCGGTGCTCGTCGCACTGGTCTACGTCGCCTTATGGTCCAGAAAATTCTTCCGCTCAACCACCACCGACGCATAAGAAAGCACCCTCATGAACACCACCGAAACCAAGCCTTCCGTCCTGTTCGTCTGCGTCCACAACGCCGGACGCTCCCAAATGGCCGCCGCGTTCCTCAGCCACCTCGCCCAAGGCCAGATCGAAGTCCGCTCGGCCGGATCCGCCCCCGCCGACAGCGTGAACCCTGCCGCCGTGGCCGCGATGCATGAAGTCGGCATCGACATGTCCGCCGAAGTCCCCAAGGTACTGACCACCGAAGCGGTCAAAGAATCCGACGTCGTCATCACCATGGGCTGCGGAGACACCTGCCCGGTGTTCCCCGGCAAGCGCTATGAAGACTGGAAGCTCGATGACCCCGCAGGACAAGGCGTCGAGGCGGTGCGGCCGATCCGCGACGAAATCCGCACCCGCATTGAAACCCTCATTGCTGAGCTTCTGCCCACCAAGTAACACCTGCCGCTTTAAGAAGGAGTAGAAGACCATGAATCAAACTCACCCCGTTGTTGTCATCGGCGCCGGCCCCGTGGGCCTGGCCGCTGCAGCCCACTTGCTCGAACGGAACCAGGACGTTCGAGTCCTGGAAGCAGGCCCCACGGCCGGTGCGACCATGCTGTCATGGGGCCACATCAAACTCTTCTCCACCTGGCGCTACAACATCGACGCAGCAGCCCGACGCCTGCTGGAAACCCCCACCGACACCTACGCCGGCCAGTGGGACGCACCGCGGGAAACCCGACTGCCTACCGGAGCAGAGATGGTCAGCGACTACCTAGAACCCTTGGCGAACCACCCAGCCCTGGCACCCAAGATTAGCTATGGGCAACGCGTCACCCACGTCACCCGCATCCAACCAGACGGCAAAGGCGTGGACAAAACAAACTCCAAGCAGCGACCAGACTCCCTGTTCCTAGTCCGCACAGCCACGGATGCCGGGGCGCAGGAATTCATCGCTCGGGCCGTGATTGACGCTTCCGGAACTTGGAACCAGCCCAACCCGGTGGGACGATCCGGAATCGACGCGATCGGCGAAGCCGAGGCACGAGACGCCGGTTTCATCACCTCCCCATTGCCCGACCCCTTGAACGCCGATGCGCAACACTTCGCTGGAAAGACGATCCTCGTACTAGGTGCTGGACACTCGGCCGCCAATACGCTCATCAGCCTTGGACGGCTACGCCAAAAGCACCCGACCACAACGATTTTGTGGGGACTACGAGGCACAGCGAACCCAGTGCGGCTCTACGGTGGCGGCGCAGCAGACGAACTGCCCGCCCGTGGCCAGCTCGGAACCTCCCTGCGCCGATTCGTTGACAACGGCGACATCCGCATTCTAGAGAATGTTGCGATCACCTCACTGGAGACCGGTCACCGGCTCACCGTCAACCTCGCTGATGCCACCAGCATCGACGTGGACTTCCTCGTCCCCGCCACAGGATTCCGACCAGATCTGTCGATCCTCTCGGAACTGCGTCTGGACATGGATCAGATCGTTGAAGCGCCACGGCAGCTGGGCCCATTGATCGATCCAGAATTCCATAGCTGCGGCACCGTCACGGCCCACGGCGAACGAGTCCTCGCGCACCCCGATCCCAACTTCTACATCGTAGGAATGAAAAGCTACGGGCGCGCCCCAACCTTCTTGATGGCCACCGGATACGAGCAAGTCCGATCCATTGCCGCTGCCCTTGCCGGTGACCGGACAGCCGCCGACCAGGTGGAACTCGAACTGCCCGAAACAGGTGTATGTTCCACCGACCTGGGCGGGTCCTGCGATCTGCCTGCGTCCGCCGACACCGCGGCCTCCAGCTGCGGAAGCCCGGAAACCAGTGCTGATTCTTGCTGTGGTGCACCTGAACCGATCACGATCGGGTTTGCTACTGGCACCTTGCACGGCCACACCGAACTGCTGTCCGAGAAGAAAAGTTAGGGAACTGTCATGAGCAATTCGCCGGTCTCGACTCCCGAAGACGCCACCACTAAAGACACCCACGTCCTTCAACGCACCGCCGCGCACTTGGCAGAACGCTACGAAGGGATCTTCACACCAGAAATGGTGGAACGCTACGTATTCGAGTCCTACACGGCCTTGGGCCGCACCGCGAAAATTCGCACGTACCTCGCGGCAACTGCAGGGCACTTCGCAGACAGTCGCTTGCGTGCCTTGGCTCAGTCCATGGACCGCATTGACAATGAAGTTCCGCAGGTGTTGTTCGTCTGTGTTCAGAACGCGGGCCGGTCGCAACTGGCTGCAGCCCTATTACAGAAGCTTGGCGGGGATCGTGTTGAAGTGCGCTCGGCTGGGTCGCTTCCTGCCCATGATCTTCACCCAGAGACCCGTCAGCTGCTCAGTGAGCTTGGTATGGACACGCGCGATGCTTATCCGAAGCCGCTGACCGATGATGTTGTCCGGGCTGCAGACTATGTGATTACCATGGGCTGCGGCGATACGTGCCCGATCTATCCAGGTAAGAAGTATGTGGATTGGCAGGTTGAAGACCCCGATGGTAAGTCCGATGCAGAGATTCATCAGGTACTCGCGGATCTGGACGCCAAGGTCAAGCAGTTGTGGCAGGACATCAACGAGGATCCACGCTAGTCCCGCCCAAGGATTACTTGATCACCGCGAATGATCGTCTAGGCACTAATGATCTGCGGAGATGTTGAAGGCGGTGCACTGTACTCATGTGGAGTACAAGTGCACCGCCTTCAACGTTTGAATGAAGCACATGATGTGTGCGCGGAAAGCCGCCATTTCTTCTTGTTATTAACCGCCACATGAAGCTGACAGTCACACTACTTCACAGGAAAGTCCTTTGAAAACTCAATGCTCGGATTTTCTCGCAACCATGGGTTGCAACCATTTGCGCGAAATCATTACACAGCTATCAGTTGCAAGTCACTTCTTGTGAGCCCCTCAGCAACAATCGGAGCTTCTCGCTACCCTCAAAAAGCGGCATCGACACTGCTTCAAGTATTTTCTTCACACCACCTTTGGATGAATCGAAAGCTTGGTCATCTTCGATTCCCGCGTGCTAGGTCGTTCTATCCGCACGGGCAATGACCCACTGCAGTGTGGTTACAGCCCCACCCATTCGGAGCTGCCAGAAGTGAAATGCTGTTTCTTCCAGATCGGCACCTCGGCCTTGATCCGCTCGACTAGATTTTCGATGGCTTGGAAGGCTTCCTTGCGGTGTGCGGCGGCTGCGGCGGCAACCAGTGCGGCATCACCGATCTGCAACGGGCCCACGCGGTGCACGGCAGCCAGCTTCAGTCCGGTGCGTTCTTCTTCCTCAGCGATGATCTTCGCCAAGAATTCCTGAGCCTGCGGGTGATGCGAGTAGTCCAGCGAATTCACCGACTGGCCGCCATCGTGGTTGCGGATGATGCCGTGGAACATCACCAGCGCACCGGAGGTATCGGATTGCACCGCGTCGCGGACGGCCTGCTCATCAATGATCTCTTCGGTAATCAGCGCGTAGCTCAAGTTCAGACCCCTTTAGCGTTCTGTGGTTCTACCAGCAGTTGTGGTTTCTCTGCGGCCAAGGCGGGCAGGCCGCCTTCAAGGTAGTTGGCGTTGATTCCGCGCGCTGCCAGTAGTGCGGCTGCGCGCTGCGAGCGCGGTCCGCGAGCGCAGTACACCGTAACTTCGGCCGGGATCTGCTCCAGTGCGGCACCGGACTCGATGGCCGCTTCGAGCTCGGGCAACGGAATGTGCAAGGAACCAGCAACATACTGCTGCTCACGTTCGTCCTCATTGCGCACATCCAACAGCGCCGGGGCATCGGTTCTGGCTAGAGACGCGGCGAGCGCCGTCGCCTCGATGGGTTGCACCTCGGGTAGCGAACCGGCGCAGAACACTTCGTAGTCGATCAATTCGGTGACTGCAGGTGCCTGCGGATCCCGGGAGTATTCCAAGGTGCGGGTGTTGGCGGCCAGCGCATCATAAATTAGCACCTTACCCACCAGCGGGTGACCGATCCCGGCGATGAGTTTGAGCGCTTCGGTGGCCAGCAACGATCCGACCGTTCCGCATAGTCCGGGCAGCACTCCCCCGGCCGCACAGTCCGGGACGGTGCCCGGGGCGGGAGGCACCGGAAACAGGTCCCGGTAGCCCGGGCCGTGCGCATGCCAAGCCACGGACACCTGACCGTGGTGCTGCAGGATTGATCCCCAGATCAGCGGAATACCGCTCAACTGGGCTGCGTCATTGCTGAGGTAGCGAGTAGGAAAGTTGTCGCTGCCATCGATGACGAGGTCATAGTTCGCAAAAATTTCTAGGGCATTGCTCGAATCTAGCCGCAGGTTATGTTCAATGATTCGCACATTGGGATCCAGTGCCTTGGCGGCTTGTGCCAGTGAGCTGGTCTTGGGTAGCCCGATATTCGCGGTGGTATGGGTGATCTGGCGGTGCAGATTCGATAGCTCCACGAGGTCATCATCCACGATCCCGATAGTGCCCAAACCCGCCCCCACAAGGTACGGGATGCTGGCGCTACCCAATCCTCCAGCCCCTATGACTAAGACCCGCGCAGCCGCCAACCGACGCTGCGCGAGTATGTCGAACCCGGGTAGCGCCAATTGGCGGGCGGCGCGCTGGGATTGTTCTTCGCTCAACGGCGCACCGGGGGCGACCAGTGCGGGGAAGGTACTTTCGCTCATCATCGCCTCCTGTTTGCTCTAGCGCGATAGCATGAAGTCATGTCGAAGATCACGATACGCTACTTCGCGGCCGCGGCGGCGGCAGCAGGTACCGAAGAAGAATCTTGGGTTCGCCCCGAGACTCTGGCCGAGCTGCGCACTCAGCTTTCCCAAACCTACGGCCCGCAGATGGCTCAAGTGTTACGCGCCGGAAGTTTCCTGATCAATGGGGTGGTGCGGCGCGATGCCGGAGCGTTGGGCAGCGATGACGAGTTGACCGTGGATGTCCTACCGCCCTTTGCTGGCGGATAGCCGATGGTGTGTACTCTTGAATCGCACCGTGCCGAGTTGAATGAACTTCTCGGACCGGTTTTCGCCGCTTTGGGTACCGAGTTGCTTGATATCAACAGCCCGGTTCTTGCTGATCGGGTCACTAGCGAGGATATCTTCGCGACCCTGCCGATCCCAGCGTTCACCAATTCGCAGATGGACGGCTACGCGGCACGCAGCACGGATCTGGCATCCGCCAGTGTGAGCATCCCGGTGATCCTACCGTTGGGGTACACCGCCGCCGCCGGGGATCCACAAATTTCTTTGGTACCGGGCACCGTTAGCCCGGTAATGACTGGAGCAATGATTCCGGAAGGTGCGGACACCGTCATCCCGGTAGAACGCTCCGTCGCCGGAGCCTTCCCGCAGCTGGTGCGTGTCGGGCACGGTATCCCCACCGGTGAGGCTAGCTTCAGTGCCCCGAGTGCTGCCGGACAGTTCATTCGTCCCCTCGGCGAAGATCTGGCCGCTGGCGCTTTGGTGGCTGCCGCGGGCACAAGGCTGACTCCCACCATGATTGCAGCGCTGGCTTCCAGTGGTCTGCAACAGATCCCGGTGCACAGGTCACTACGGGTAGCACTGTGCACCACCGGCGATGAACTCGGCGGTGACACCACCGTTCAAGGGCAGATCCCCGACGCAAACTCCCCGATGCTCGCGGCCTGGCTCCGGCACTACGGCGTATACGTACGCACCCTCCAATTGCCCGATGACCCGGCACGGTTCACGCAGGCTATAGACCAGCTACAGACCCAAGTGGATCTGGTATTGACCGTCGGTGGGATTAGCGCCGGCGCCTATGAAGTGGTTCGCCAGTCCTTAGCGCCGCGCGGCGGAAACTTCCACCATGTGGCCATGCAACCCGGTGGTCCGCAGGGCTTCGCGCGTCTGGAGCAGTGCGCGGTGCTGTGTTTTCCGGGAAACCCAGTCAGCGCGCTGCTCTCGGCCGAATTATTCTTAGCACCCCTCTTGCGCCAGCTGAATCGCTTGCCAGAGCCGCAGCCAGAGTCGTACCCGCTAGCTGCCGGGGTTAACTCCCCAGCGAATAAACATCAGGTGCGGCGCGCTCTCATCCGCGAAGGCCGGGTCACCGTCCTAGACCCGGGCTCCCATCTGGTCCATGATCTGGCCCACGCCGACGCGCTAGTGCACATTCCGGTTGGCGTAAGTGAACTATCCGCCGGGCAGATTATTAACACCTGGAGATTGAATGTCTGAGAAACTCACCCACCTGCGTGACGATGGCAGCGCCCATATGGTCGATGTCAGTGACAAAGAAGTGACCAAACGAGTAGCTACCGCTGAGGCGATTTTCGCAACCCGCCCAGAAGTTATCGAACTGCTAATGAGTGGCAATCTGCCCAAGGGTGAAGCGTTGGGCACCGCGCGGGTGGCTGGCATTATGGCCGCCAAGCGCACCTGGGAATTGATCCCGCTCTGCCACCCACTGCCGATCAGCAAGGTGTCTATTGACTTCACCGCCGAGGATTCCACGGTGCGTATCACCGCACAGGTGACCACCAAGGGCGTCACGGGGGTAGAGATGGAGGCCTTGACCGCCGCCAGCGTGGCCGCGCTAACGCTGTATGACATGGTCAAGGCCGTGGACAAGCATGCCGCAGTGCGTTCGGTTCAGGTCATTTCCAAGTCTGGGGGCAAGAGCGGTGACTGGGTCCGTGAAGACTAACCGCACCGCCGCGGTAATTGTCGCCTCCACCAGTGCCGCCGCCGGCCACTCAGCCGATACGACGGGGCCACTGATCTGCCGGTGGCTGACCACTCAGGGTTTCAGCGTCCAAAACCCCGCGGTAGTCGCCGACGGACCACCCGTGGGCCAAGCTGTGCGGGACGCACTGGCAGCCCAGAGACAGGTGGTGATCGTGACCGGAGGAACCGGAGTGTCCCCCGATGATCAGTCCCCGGAAATGGTGGCCCCGTTCTTGGAGGTAGAGCTGCCCGGAATCATCGACGCAATCCGCCGCCGCGGGGAAGCATCCACGGCGATGTCCATAATTACACGTGGCGTTGCCGGATTTGCTGGTAACACTTTTGTAATCACCTTGCCCGGTTCCAGCGGCGGGGTCAAAGATGGGCTGGCAGTCTTAGAACCTATTCTTGACCACCTGTTGACCCAACGCTCGGGGCTTGCCGGGCACGGTCCGCGCTAAGCCCCTACTTTGCCACGCATCACCGAACGAAAGGCCACACCGTTGAGTATCGAACCGGGCATCTACGAACACTTCAAGGGGCAACGCTATGAGGTGCTGGCTGTGGGCCGGCATAGTGAGACCGAAGAGCCGCTGGTGTTTTATCGCAAGCTCTACGATGACTACAGTTTTTGGGCTCGTCCGCTGGAGATGTTCGCCGAACACGTGGAACGCGAGGAGTACCGCGGGCCGCGCTTCGTGAAGATCGCCTAGCGCACCACGTGGAAGCTACTTGCTGGCGGCCAGCGCCTGTTCTACCTTGGCCGCGGCCACCCGCAGAGCAGGGAGCACGCGTTGCGCGGCTTCATAAGCATCCGCTTCGCTTCCCGGCCCCACGCTCATCGACACATTCAACGCTGCCACCACCCGAGCGTCGGCGCCTCGCACCGGCACCGCCACTGAACGCAAACCCACCGAGAGTTCCTGATCCACCACTGCGAACCCCTGCTGGGCGACTTGGAGTAATTCGGCGCGCAGTGCCTGCGTATCGGTCAAAGTCCGTGGGGTCAGCGCATCCCCACCGGCGGCCAACACTTTTTCGATGGTCTCTTGCTCTTCGAAGGCTAGGAGCACCCGCCCCATGGAAGTGCTCAGTGCCGGGAACCGGGTACCCACCGAGATACCCACCTGCATAATCGACCGAGTATGTACTCGCGCGATATACATGATTTCACTGCCTTCAAGCACTGAAGCCGACGCAGATTCACCCACCTGCGCGGAGAGCTCCTCGAGCACTGGTTCGATCATTTGCGGCAAAGTAGCACTGGATAGGTAGGCATACCCCAGTTGCAGCACCTGGCTGGTCAGTTCGAAAAGTTTCCCGTCGAAGCGCACATACCCCAACTCCACCAAGGTTAGGAGGAAGCGGCGGGCGGTTGCGCGTGAGAGCTCGGTCCGGGTGGCCACTTCACTGAGCGTCATCCGCGGGTGCTCGGCATCAAAACTGCGGATCACCTGCAAACCCCGAGCCAAGGACTGTACCGAGGTTCCCGTGTTCCCGGAGATTTCACTACTCACGATCGTTCTTCGCTTCCTATCTAACGGGCTCACACCTTGAGCACCAGTGACGAAGGGGCCCACGCTCACGATTGAATATCGTGTGCGCAGACCCCCACTAATCTACTTGAGCTTTAGGCCTTGGTCAGTTCCACCGGAACCTTGGCAGCCAACTCTTCAAAGCTGATGCCGTGGGTGGAGCGCACAAACACCTTGTTCTCACGCAGCTCGAAGATCGCCACTTCGGTGTAGATCCGGGACACGCAGCCCAACCCGGTCACCGGGTAGCTCAAAGCTTCGACCAGCTTTGACTCACCGGACTTCGTGAACAGGCTCATCATCACCCAGGTTTGCTTGGCACCGATCGCTAGATCCATGGCACCACCCACGGCCGGGATCGCACCTTCGGCGCCGGTATGCCAGTTAGCGAGATCTCCAGCCTGAGAGACTTGGAAAGCGCCCAGTACACAGACATCCAGGTGCCCGCCGCGCATCATTGCAAAGGAATCCGCGTGGTGGAAGAAGGAAGCACCGTCCAGTTCGGTCACCGGGATCTTGCCGGCATTGATCAGGTCCTCGTCAACCTCATCGCCGGTGGCGACCGGGCCCATCCCCAACATCCCGTTTTCGGTGTGCAGGGTAACGCCCTGTTCCTCGGTCAGGAAGTTCGACACGTTGGTCGGCTGACCAATGCCCAGATTCACGAAAGCGCCGGCTGGAATGTCCACGGCAACCAGCTGCGCCATCTCATCGCGGCTCAGCTTTGCTTCGGTGGTAGTAAAGGTACTCATTACTTCTTTCCTCCCAGTGCCACAACGGTATCCACGTAAATTCCCGGGGTCACCACAACCTCCGGATCAATGCTGCCAACCGGCACCACTTCATCAACCTGAACGATTGCTTGCTTTGCCGCGGTCGCCATAATCGGGCCGAAGTTGCGAGCGGTCTTGCGGTACACGAGGTTACCGTGGGTATCCGCTTTCAGCGCCTTGATCAGCGCGAAATCGGCATGAATCGGGCTCTCTAATACATAGCCCTTGCCGTCGATCATCCGGGTTTCCTTGCCTTCGGCCAGCAAGGTGCCGTAGCCGGTAGGGGTGAAGAAACCACCAATCCCGGCACCGGCGGCCCGGATTCGTTCGGCAAGGTTACCCTGCGGAACCAGCTCAAGTTCGATTTCTCCGGCCCGGTAGGCCTCGTCGAAATGCCAGGAGTCCGACTGACGGGGGAAGGAACAGATGATCTTCTTGACCCGACGTTCCTTGATCAGCAGCGCCAGACCGGCATCGGCCTGACCCGCGTTGTTGTTCACCACGGTCAGATCGGTCGCGCCGCAATCCATCAGTGCGTCGATCAGTTCCATGGGCTGGCCGGCGTTACCGAATCCGCCGATCAGAACGGTTGAACCGTCCTTAATATCTGCGACGGCTTCAGCCGCCGAGCTGGCAATACGTGGTGCCATGAGTTCTCCTTAGCTTGAAAGTTTTCGCCGTACTTAGGCGCTAGCATTGACGTTTTCGATAACCACTGCCAGACCCTGACCCACACCGATGCAGATCGCTGCCACGCCGTAGCGCTCGCCGGTTTCCTGCAGGCGACGAGCCAAGGTGCCCAGAATGCGCAGGCCAGAGGCACCCAGTGGGTGGCCGATGGCGATTGCGCCACCCCATGCGTTGACGATGGCTGGGTCGATGTCCCAGGCGCGGATGCACGCCAGCGACTGTGCGGCAAAGGCCTCGTTCAGTTCCACCGCAGCAATGTCACTCCAGGAGAGCCCGGCCTTGGCCAGGGCCTTGTTGGCTGCGTCAACCGGCGCAAAACCGAAGTACTGCGGATCCAAAGCTAAGGCACCGTTGGACACGATGCGGGCAATCGGATCGGCACCCAGCAACGCTCCGCCACGCTCGGAACCAATGAAAGCTGCCGAGGCGCCGTCGTTCATCGGTGAGGCGTTGCCAGCGGTGACAGTTCCGTTGTCGGCCGAGCGGAATACGGTGCGCAGTCCGGCGAGGGTTTCGGCGGTGGAGTCTGCGCGGATGGTCTCATCGCGGGTGACCTCGCTGCCGCGCTTGGAGGCAGGCGGTACGGAAACCACGAGGTTGTCGTATCTGCCCGCATCCCAGGCCGCCGCGGCGGCTTGGTGCGATGCGGCCGCAAAACTGTCCTGATCTTCACGGCTGATCTGGTATCTTTCGCGCAGCTGCTCGGTAGCTTCACCCAGCGACACGGTCCATTCCTGCGGCATGGCCGGGTTCACGAGACGCCAACCCAGCGTCGTGTTTGCCAGTTCGAGGTTGCTCATCGGGAACGGGCGTTCGGTCTTCGGCAAAACCCATGGAGCACGGCTCATCGACTCAACACCGCCGACCAGTACGAGGTCAGCGTCCCCGGTGGCCACCTGACGGGCAGCGGCGATGGAAGCATCCAGCGAGGAACCACACAGGCGGTTCATCGTGGTGCCCGGAATGGAGGTGGGCAACCCGGCAAGGAGCGTGGCCATGCGAGCAACGTTGCGGTTTTCTTCGCCTGCACCGTTGGCGTTGCCAAAGATCGACTCATCGATCGTTGTTGGGTCCAGTTGTGGGGCACGCGCCACGATCTCACGAACGACATGTGCGGCCAGATCATCCGGGCGGTGACCAGATAGCGTGCCACCCAACTTACCGAAAGGGGTACGAATCGCATCGTATAGATAGGCCTGCTGCATGGTTTACTCCCTCACCGCGAAATGTTCGCATCGTGAACTTAAGTTCGTTAAATGAACTTTATCAATCTTGGAATCCACATTCAAGGTTTTTGTGCCCTGTGACACGTCCGGTCGCGTGGCCAACGGGGTGGTTTAGAGTTATGCCATGGCCAATTCTCCCAGCGGGGATTCAATGCTTGACCGGCTCGTGCGGATTTTGGATTCCTTTGATTCCAAAAATCCAAGCATGTCGGTAGCTACCCTGGCGCGACGGGCGCAGATCCCCCGAGCCACGATGTACCGGCTGTTGGATGACATGGTGAGTCACGGACTTCTCGCCCGCGATAAGGATGGCAAGGTCTCCCTCGGTCTCAGGCTTTGGGAGCTAGCCACGCGCAGCGCCACCACCCAAGATTTACGTTCCGCCGCACTGCCCTTTATGGAAGATATCAATCAGCTCTTAGGGCAAAACACCCAGCTAGCGCTGTTGCATGAGGACGAGGTGCTGGTGATCGAACGGCTTTCACGTCCCGGTTCGGTGGTCAATCAGGCGTCGGTGGCCGGACGGATGCCGGTGCACAGCACCTCGATGGGTCTGGCGCTCCTGGCTTTTTCCGCTCCGCATGTGCTGGATGATTACCTATCGCGCCGCGCGGAGACGTTAGAGCACCACCATCCGCAATGGCGCCATGAGCTGGCGGAAATTCGACGTCGGGGGTATGCCACACTGGATGGACTCATCGATCCCGAAACGACCGGGGCGGCGGCCCCGATCCTTGATGGTCAACGGTATGCGGTGGCGGTGCTTTCGGTGGTGGTACCGCGCGAAACCACTTCACTACCGGCAGTCGCCATGGCGCTTCGCACCGCCGCCCGCGGAATCTCGCGTGCGCTAGGTCATCTGGCAGATCTCTAAGTCACCGCCATGCTCTTGTCGGGTTACCTTATTAGATCAACCCGCCGGACTGGGCAACGATGGAATTCAGTGAGCGCAGCACCGCATAGGGAACCACGCCGCTGGTTCTGGGGTTCTCGGCAGCTGGTTCGTTCTGAATCGTGAAATCGTATTCACCGCAAGTTCCCTTGGCGTGAATGCGGTGTTCGGTTAGTCTCGCCGCAGGGTCGGCCAGAAGCCTAACTTGCACCACAGACCAGTCACCGATGGCCAGAGCGACCGCGGCGGCCACGTTCAGGGACTTGGGAAAGAGCTGGGCCGCGTCGCGAGCAGAACCGGAAAAGACCTCGCTGGCGGCAGTGGCTTGCTCTAGCTGCGCTATTTGCTTCTCACTCATCCACGGCTGGATGAGTGAGTGGGGAAGCTTTCGCGTGGTAACCGTAACGCGCTGGTAGTCACCCATTCGAGCCCCGGCGGCTAAGAGATCCAACCCGCCAATGGCACCGGAGGTATAGAACAACCGCCCGGGGAACGCGGCATGCAGTTTCGTGTGCAGACGCGGATCGGCAAGTGCGCCGATGGAGGTCATCAACAGGTCGGTGCCGGAACTCAAGATTTGTTCGCCATAGCTTTCAAGTGCTTGTTGTCCGGCGCATTCGACAATCACGTCGCACTCGGTGAGGGCCGCCGAGAGCGAAAGTCTTCGCGCCGGAGCGTCCCTGAGTTCGCTTCGCACCATAATTCCGGCCAGACTAGCCCCCGGCACCAGACCGGCAGCGATATCTGCCGCGACCCGCGATCCAATGGCTCCGTGCCCGAGTACTCCGACTCGGCATTGCCTGCGCATATTCCTCATTCCCGTTTTCCGACCGACTCCGCACGTCCGGGTTTTGACCGGTGCGTTCTTTGGCCAGCTTAGAGTAGTACTTCACCGTTGCGGCAACAGTTACCCCGGCGATAAATTGACAGCTTTAGGCCCACTGAGCGCGTAAGCAGGCTAGTGCTTCGTTAACCATGGCACTACGGTCAATCCCTAGCGGCATGGCTGCAACCAGCGAATTACTGCTCGTCTTATCCGCTAAGGGACGGAATACCAGCGGCCGATTCTCCATGCTGCTTTCGGTCGGCTGCATCAACAGAGAATAGGCCAATCCACGTCCAACCACGGAGTGAATGGCTGGCACGCTGGACATCAGCCACCCCACGTTGGCCTGCACATCGTATCTTTCGAACTCGGCTAGCGTAAATTGCAAGGCGGGCTCAAGACTCAAGAAGGCGGCCGGATACTGGGCCAACTGGGCGAAACTGATCTCTTCAAAATCAGCCAAGGGGTGATTCGGGCTGAGCACTACACGTCGATGAAATTCATGGATCAATTCCGTTTCGCAGCCTTCCCCGAATTGAGCCTGATATCCAATCGACAGCTGTGCCCGCCCACTGACGAGTGCTTGCTGGATTTCCGGCCCATTACCTTCAACGAACCCCAGCTTAATGTCCGGATGCTTGGATGCGAACCACTCAATCAGATGCGGCATCACATGCACTGCCACCGTACTGAACACCGCAATGGACAATCTGCCGGAAAGTCCGGTGTGGGTGTGGAGCACTGCTAAGCGCAACTGTTCCACTTGTTCGGTGATCAGGCGGGCACGCTTAGCCACCTCCTGACCTTCGGGTGTCAACGCCACTCCACGCCCACGGTGCCGCAGTGCTAACGGAACCCCAAGCGCATTTTCTAACTGCCCGAGCGCAAGGCTTACCGCCCCTTGGCTGACGTGGCACAGCCGAGCCGCGTTGGTTACCGACTGGGTTTCTGCCACAGCGGCGAAATATTCCAATTGCCGTAAGGTCACATCACTCATTAGCTCTCCTTATGAGTCTCTACAAAAATACTAGCTAGGAAAATGTGATGCGCAACACCACAATTGAATCAATACCTAGACAGACATCGCGCCTCGCTCACCAGCGTCGCCCTGTCCTTAATTTTTCTAATTCTCTGGAAAGTGGATTCAACTCATGAGCCAGTCACCGGACACCCCACTCATTCCCTATATCGTGACCCTCGGTACCGCCGGTGGTCCACGCTGGTGGAAAGACCACGAAGGTACTCCGCGCTTTGGTATCGCGACGGCCGTTGTGGTGGGCGAAACCTGGTATCTCGTCGACTGCGGCCAGGGCGCCGGGCGTCAAGCCAATGCTGCGGGCTTAGCGATGTCCAACCTCGGCGGCATTTTCATTACCCATATGCACTCGGACCACACGGTGGATTTGCCCTCACTGCTACTCTTTGGGGCTTTCGAACTAAAGAACACTCCCCGCGGCCCCATTCCCGTTGTCGGCCCGAGTGACCGCGGTAAACTGCCACCGCTCTCCCCCCGCGCGACCAGCACTCCCGACGCAGTCGCCCCGCACCGTCCGACCCCTGGGGTGAACGGTCTGCTGCACGGAATTTTGGGAGCCTACGCCACCGACTGCAATGATCGAATTTTTGATTCACTAGCTAAATCACCGGTCGAACAGTTCGAGGCACTCGAAATCGAACTACCAGCAGACCTGGCATTCGACCCGGATACCGATGTCTCCCCCGAGATGGAACCAATCGAAGTCTTCCGTGACGAGCAGGTTACGGTGACCGCCATTCTGGTTTCTCATCACCCGACCGCGCCAGCCTACGCTTTCCGCTTCGAGACGGTGGCAGGATCAGTCACAATTTCCGGTGACACCGCCCCGTGCGAAAACATGGTGCGCTTAGCTCAGGGAACCGACCTATTGCTACATGAGGCTATTAATTTAGACATTCTGGCCGCCCAGTACTCGGATGCTCAGATGCTACAGGCAACGATGGATCACCACCGGCGAGCGCACACCACCGCGAAAGAAGCTGGCGTAATTGCATCCCGGGCCGGGGCTAAGCATCTGGCACTACACCACTTGGTACCGAGCTATTCTCCCCCAGCGGCGTGGCAAGAAGCGCACACCACTTACTCGGGTCCGCTGTCGATTCCCAATGATTTAGAGGTCATTCCCTTCGGCCCTGCCGCACGTACGGCTACAGAGGTTAGCAATTCGTTCCCGGCCAACATCTAGGCTCAACAATTTTCGAAAGGACTCTGTCATGAGTCAGAACAACTCGACTCCCGCACCTGAAGGCAAAACCTACCACGCCAACCCGAAGGAAATGCGCAGAATTCTCTTCTCCAGTTTTCTCGGCACTGCCGTCGAGTACTACGACTTCATTCTGTATGCCACCGCGGCGGGCATTGTTTTCAACAAAATTTTCTTCGCAGACCTCGATCCGGGGGTCGCCCTCTTCGTCTCCTTTGGAACGTTGGCGATCGGATATATTGCTCGCCCGCTGGGCGCACTGATCTTTGGCAACCTCGGCGACAAGGTTGGTCGCAAGACGATCTTGCTGACCACGGTTCTGGCCATGGGTATCGCCTCCACTCTCATTGGTCTGCTACCCAACACTGCGCAAATCGGTCTGTGGGCCCCGCTGCTTCTGGTGACCTTGCGTTTCTTCCAGGGACTGGCTGTAGGCGGCGAATGGGGTGGTGCGATGCTGTTGGCCTTCGAAAGCTCTAAGAAGAGTTCCCGCGGGTTTGCTGCATCCTTCGCTTACATGGGCGCTCCGGCAGGCACCATTGTGGGCACCTTATTCCTCTCGGCAATGACCCTGTTGCCGGAAGAGCAGTTCCTCAGTTGGGGTTGGCGTGTGCCATTTGTTTTCTCTGCCGTGCTGATGATGCTGGCGATCTTCATTCGAATGAAGGTTTCCGAATCGCGGGTATTCACCGAGGTCTCTGCCGCGACAGAGAAGGCGAAGCAGCGTATCCCCGTTGCCGAGCTCTTCCGCAATCACCGCAAGCCCCTGTTGATCGCATTGGTTTCAGGTCTCTCCGGGCAGATGGTGCAGGGCCTCATGGGTGCTTGGGCAATTGCCTATGCCGTACAGCAGGCGATCTTGGCCCAGCACGAAGTACTGAACCTCAAAGCCGTGGGCGGGGTATTCACGGTTGTGTTCATCATTGTGGCTTCCAAACTCAGCGACCGTCTCGGTCGCCGTCGAATACTGATCTGGGGCAATATTGGGGCCATTGCTCTGGCCTTCCCTGTCATGTCACTTCTCCAAATGGGCCACACCATGGCTTTCTTGCTGGCCATCGTGCTGGGTCTGAGCCTGGTACAGGGCTTCACCTCCGGACCATACGGGGCGTTCGCGGGCGAGTTGTTCCCAACCAAGGTACGGTACTCGGGGACCTCAATCGGCTACCAAATGGCTTCCACCTTGGGCGCCGGGTTCACTCCAATGATCGCGACGGCACTAGTGATCGCTGGCGGCGGAGACCTCTGGCTGGTGGCCCTATTGTGGATGTCGTTCTCGGCCATGTCACTGATCGCACTCTTGTTCGCCACGGATCGCTCACGTTCAGATATCCAAAACCTAGATTCCGAGATGAGCACCAGCGCTCCCAGTAGCAAGTCGGAACCAACGAAGGGTGTAGAACACACCGAGCACACTCTGCAAGTCTAGCCACCTTCACCTTCCGAGATACCCGCTGTAGGCCCGTCCCCGCTTGTGATGAACGAGTGCGGACGAGCCTACAGCATTTTCTGGTGTGTCTGCTGGTACTGGTTCCTCGCACTGCTAACTGTTCGGCTGCACCGGGTCACCGCGGAAAGCTAGTTTGCTCAGTGGGCAGGGGCTAAACGCGCAAAGTACGCTGTACGCAGCTACACTTCAGCGGATTTTTTGATCCTCGCCACTGGCGCCGCACTGTCGCTTCGGCCGAGCGGCTCATTCTCATGCAACCTAATACTGAGCTCAGCCCAACCCACGTTGACACTTTGCCCCTTGCGGCGCTAACCAACCGCGGTGCTTGGCCGTTCCTTGGCCAAGAAGTAGAAAATATTTGCCGCGAAAGTTGCTACGAGAGTGACGAGGACTAAGGGCATCATGCTCTGCTCGCCGGCGATACCCATCAGTGGCGCGACAGCAGCCCCGCCAAAGAACTGGGCGCAACCGATGAAGGCGGATCCTGTGCCGGCAGCATGCCGGGCCTGATCCATGGCCAGTGCCACAGAGTTTCCGTTGACGAATCCCAGTGCTCCAATAATGAAGAACAGCGGAACCGGGTAGAGAAATACCGATGCCGGAGTAATCACCAATACGGCCAGACTCACCGCACCCAGACTCATGATGGTCAACCCCACCCGCAAAAGTTTGCGTGGTCCTTGAGATTTAACAAGCCAGGCGTTGATGCTGTTGGCCAGAATCATTCCCACCGAATTAAGCCCGAAAAGCAGTCCGCTGACCAGTGGACTGACTCCTAGGATGTTCTGGAAGACAAACGGCGATGCCGCGATATACCCCATTAATACGACAAAGACGAAGAACTTCAACAATGTGTAGTTCGCAAACCCGCGAATACGCAGTAGTCGCAAGCCGTCCGCGATACGCACGGCAGAGGTGTTCGTGTGTTGACTCGTCTCCGGGATGGCAAAAATTGAGATAAGCAGCATCGCCACGGTCAACGCGAGCAACACCCCAAAGATGCCTCGCCAACCGATCGGCTCAACAAGTAATCCTCCAAAGAGTGGGGCCAAAATCGGTGCCAGACCACCGACCACCGCCAAAAGACTGAAAGCACGGGCAGCGGCAACTCCACGGAAGAGATCAGCTACGACGGCTCGGCCAATCACAATGCCTGCCGCTCCAGCGAAGCCCTGCAGCAGTCGAGCTCCGATGAGAAACTCAACGGTGGGGGCACAGGTGGCGGCTACCGAGGCGATCAGGCATAGAGCAGTTCCCGCAATCAGCGGTTTCCTTCGGCCGAATTTGTCGGCCAGCGGGCCAAAGACAAGTTGCCCAAGCGCAATGCCGAGCAAGAACGCGGCCAGCGTCAGCTGCACCGCGGGCGCATCGCTGTTCAACTCCTTCACAATCAGAGGAAGGGCTGGCAGGTACATGTCGGTAGCGAACGGTGAAATGGTGGTCAGCACGGCCAGAATGAAAAGAAATCGTAGCTGAGGTTCCCCGTTAGGTTTAATTTGTCGCGGGAACGCGGTGGCCCGGGACGCATCCGGCCCATGTTTTACGGTGGTTACCTCAGTTTTTCGCTCCATCTTCTAAGCATGAGCTACAACGGCTGGTGCGAAAATACGGATGTTCCGACTACCGAAACAACTTACTCCTAGCCGGATCGCAATGCTGGGACTAGATCAGGCCTGAAGTTGCCGAAACTGGACGTCGGATGCGGTTACCGGTGAATTTCCATCTCGCTTATAGGCGCTGGAATAGTTTAGCCACTACGCTCGGCGCGTTAGTTCGGTTCGATGGTCACCACTGCCGGAAAGCCGGAGCTTGGGGCGTCGGAGCGGAGCCCGGTGCCTGAGCTGACCACACGGGAAACACAGCAGTTCATTTTGCTGCTCTGCCGTTTTTGCCGTTCAGAATAGAACACGTCGCGGTGGTCGATGCCACCGGAAAGCTGGGTAACTCGTACCTCGCATAGGCCGCATTCGCCCTTACGGCAGTCGAACATCATCTGTGCACCGGCATCTTCCAGCGCTTCAAGCATGGAGCGGCCGGGGGGAACCGTGACTTCTAGGCCCAGCTTCGGCACCCGGACGATAAATTCTTCCGGGTCATACCACCCGCTATTGCCGAAGGTTTCATAACGTAACGCCGAAAGCTCCAGTTCGCGTTGCAACCAGTCCCGGCGCACCGTATCCATCAAACGTATCGGGCCGCACATGTACAGCTCGGTGCCATCAGTAACCCCTGCTAAGAGCTCCGGGATGTGCAACGAGCTGCCCTCATCGTCGACATGCACCTGCAAACGCTCACCATGCAGCTGCTGTAACCGCTCTAGGTAGGCCATAGCTGAACGGCTACGACCGACATACACCAGGGTGTAATTGGCCTTGAGCTTCTTTAGTACCGTGGCCATATTCAGGATCGCAGTTATCCCCACACCCCCGGCGAGGAGCACATAGCGTTCCGCGCCCACCCGTAGCGGGAAATTCTGCAAGGGTTGGGTGATGTTCAGCCGCTGTCCGATCTGCAGGTCATGCATGAATATCGAGCCCCCGCGCGAAAGTGGGGCGCGCAGCACGCTAATAACCAGCCGATTCCCATCGGCGCTGGTCTCAACCACCGAGTAGGACCGCTTGACGTCCTTACCATTGATGCTGATGATCAGATCGATATGCGATCCCGGCTCTGCGCGCTTGGGCATGTCCGGTTCCAGTTCAATGCGAAGGATTCCTTCGGCAACCTGTTCCCGGTGAACCACCGTGGCCTGTTGCCACACTTCAATATTTGTTGCCGCCATCTAAACTTGCACCGTCCTTCGTCCGCGTGATTCGGCAGTTCTACTTCGCGGCATTCTCTCGGCCCTCGGCAGCCATCATGGATACAAGAATGCGGCGTACCCACATGCCCCCGGCATCGATATTCAAGTTGTAGAACTCGTAGTCCGGGTTCGCATCAATCGCTTCCTGTTGCGCTTTAAGCATCCGCTCGTCCTCGCCAAAGACACCATGCACGCCATCGCGCAGCTGGGTAGTGATCAGCTGGCTGTCCAGTCGGTAGTTACGCATGAAGGCCCAGAAGTAATGCGAAGTGCGATCGGTTTCGGGGGTAATGGTGTTCATGACGAACCCGTTCACACCCTGGCTCCGGTCCCCCTCCGGGGCACCGGTGCCTGCCTTCGCTACTCCCACGTCGATACGAATGGTAGATGGGGCTTCGAAGTGAATGATCTGCCAACGATCGACTTTGCCCTCAAAATCCGGGAACTTATCGCGCATATTCTTGCGCCAAAACGGTGGTGGATCGATATTACGCATCCAGCGGGTGACGGTGACCTTGTTTCCATCACGTTCCGTGATGAATTCGGACTCGCTCAGTTCGTCTTGCCCAATTGAGGATGAATGAACAAATTCCTCGTGAGTCAAGTCCATGAGATTATCCAGAATCAGCTGGTAATTACATTCGGCGTGAATGGTTTGCCCGTCACCAGCCCACTGATCCGAATCCATCTGATCCATATTTGGCACGAGGTCTGGATCAGCCAGAGTAGGATCCCCCGGCCAAACCCAGATATATCGGTAACGCTCCACGACAGGGAAGGAGGGCACGGTGGCACTGGGGTTGATGGTTTCTTGTGCGGGCATGCTGATGCAACGGCCGGCTGAATTGTAAACGATTCCGTGATACGGGCACTGGATCCCATCTTTGCCAGTAGTTTTCCCTAGGGAAAGTGGCGCTAAGCGATGCCAGCAGGAGTCGGCCAAGGCTACGGCCTTGCCGTCTTCGGTACGGTACAACACCACCGGACGATTGGTGATGCGTCGTGACATCGGAGTACGCGTCACTTCATGATCCCACGCTGCCACGTACCAGGCGTTCAGTGGATGACTCAGAATCTTGGCGGTATGTGTAGTGGAAGCTGCGGTGCTTGTCATCGTGATCCTTTCACCCTGCCAGTCGGACAAGCTCATGACCCGTGGCAAGAAATGAAAAAGTGTGAAGTTCAGGAATTCAACTAACTATGAAGATAGTTAGTTGAGATACCTCTAAACTACCTATAGAGATAGTGGTTTGCAACACATTTTACGAAGGGATGTCATAGTGAGCCTACGATATGCACTCATGGCGCTACTTACCGTCGAACCGATGACGGGTTATGACCTGCATAAACAGTTCGAATCTTCGGTAGGACACGTCTGGCACGCCCCGGATTCACAAATTTATCCCGAGCTCAAACGCATGGAAGCGTCCGGCCTTCTTGAGGGCGAAGACATTCCTTGGGGTCCGCGTGGCAAGAAGCGTCAGTACCACCTCACCGATCTGGGGTTAGCTGACTTTCAGCACTGGATGGCGCAGGACTTGGAATATGCTCGAACCCGTGACCCAGCCCACCTCAAAGCGGCCTATTTGGAATGGGCCAGCCCTGACGCTGCCCGCGCTCACTTCGAAAATCATGCGGCCTACCACCGGCAGCTGCGCGACCGTTGGCTCCAGACCGTCGCAGACATCCAGCAAGGACGCAGCCCCATGCTCGCACGCCGCCTGAGCAATTCACCGGCAGAACAACATGATGCCATCATCGCTTTCAAGGCGTTTACCTATGAAGGGCTGCTAGATCGTGCTGAGGCAGAGATCAACTGGGCGCATCGCGGCCTGAAACTCATCGAGCGTCTCTATCCAGCCGGAGAAGTGCCTTAAGACTCAAAAATCTCCTGCCCGGAATCTCAGCTAAGACCCCGGGCAGGAGATTTCTTCTCTTCAGTCGCTTGTGCGAAGAGCTACTTCGGATTCGTGACCACTTGGGTGATCGCCTGATCCGGGCGGTGACCCTTCTTCGCCAACTGAATCTGCTCATAGACGTGGTGACGCAATTCGGTAAAGCGCGGCAACGACCGGGTGTTGAGCTGATCGCGCTCATCAGGAAGATCGATCACCAAATCCTCCTGAACCACAGTGGGTGAAGAGGACAGAATAATCACGCGCTCGCCGAGATACACTGATTCGTCAATATCGTGGGTGACGAACAAGACGGTCACGCCTAGTTTCTTCCACACGGTACGGATCAAATCTTCTAGGTCCGCACGGGTCTGCGCATCAACGGCTGCGAAGGGTTCATCCATCAGCAAAACCTCCGGCTGGTAAGCCACCGCGCGGGCGATCGCCACACGCTGCTGCATACCACCGGAAAGCTGCCACGGGTAGGACTTTGGCACATGGTCTAGGCCTACGGCCTCTAGATGATTAATTCCTAATGATCGCCCCGCGGATTCAGTGGTCATACGAGACCAGCGAACGCTTGCGCGGGGCGTCAATCTTCCAGTTATGCCAGATCCCGGCCGCCATGGCCAACAGCTTGCACGCTACCCGAGCCATCACCCCCTCCAGCGTGCGAGCCCCATGGCGTTCCAAACCCAGCTGCCCCTTGAGAGTGTCGAAGATCGACTCGACCCACTGGCGGATCCCGCCGAAGTCCCCGAACCGCGGTTTCTCATCCTTCCGGTCCGGTCGCAGCAAATGCGCCTTGAGGTCCTCGGTGATGAACGCTTCGAACTGCTTGCCCGCGAAGCCCTTGTCCGCCAGGATGACCTGCCCGTCACAGACCAGGTCGCTACTGGCATCGAGCATCGCGGCGATCGCTTCACGCTCGCCGATCTTCGGGTTGGCCAACCCCCAGATGACGGGCATGCCATCGGGGGTGGAGATCAGATAAAGCCTAAAGCCCCAGAAATACCGTGAATGCGATGCGCAGTACCCGTAGCCGGCCTGTCCGGCCAGGTTCGAGCGTTTCACCGTTTCGCGTGACTGGCCGCAGGGCACCGGGGTGGAATCCAGAAGGCGCAGCACGTCGTTCCAGGTGGGGACATCTTTAGCCAGGACAGTCAGGGTGTGGGAGACCAGGGGCGCGGCGGCGCGGATCCTCTTATTGTATCCGGATTGCTGGGGAATATGCGGGAACATGCCAGTCAGATGGGTGCGGGCGTAGCGGATCCACCGGGATTCGGAAGCGTCCCCGTGCAGCAAGTGCTGGGCCACGGCCAAGCAGAGCAATTCAGCGTCAGTGAGTAATTGCCGCCGTCCGCGGCATGGCCTGGTGGGCAGGGTCGGGATGACATGGTCGGTGATGAACACGTAAAGTGTTGTCAGGAGAGTGTTTAGGTTTTTGTTCACACCATAATTCTTAACACTCTCCGTCAAACGTTAAAAGGCCTCCTGACCAGATTTTTTGATCTGTTTCAGGAGGTCTTTTGTGTTGGAGTAGTTTAGGACTTACTCATCTAGGGCGTCGGCGACCAGTTTCTTCCTCTCGGCCTTCGGCACTCCGGCATTCTTCAACGGCAATTCGACATTTTCCGCGACTCGCAACCAGGGAAAGAGCGAGCGACCGTATTCCTGGAAAACTACCGCCATCTTCTTCGGTGGCCCGGTGACTTTCTGGCCATCCAGCCGCACCTCACCGCTAGTCGCTCCAAGCAAGCCAGCGATACATTTGAGCAAGGTGGTCTTACCCGAACCCGAAGGACCGACCAAGCACACCAGTTCACCGCGACCGAGGTCGAAAGTCAGATTACGGACCGCTTCAATCGGCCCGGCATCAGTCTGGTAGATCTTTTGCAGGCCACGCACCGAAAGCAGCGCCTGACCTTCCGGCAGGGTCCGACCGGCCGGGCCTTGGCCCTCAACAGCGGTACTTTTGATTGGATCAGACTGCATTTTCAACCTCTTTCAGGCCGTGGTACCAACGCAAGATCCGGCGTTCGGTCCACTGGAAAATAAAGGACATCAGCACACCGATCAGGCCAAGCACGACAATGCCGGACCACATTTCGGGTACCGCGAAGGACCGCTGGAACTGCACGATAGTGAAGCCCAGCCCCGAGGAGGAGGCGAACATTTCGGAAATCACCATCAGGATCAGGCCAATCGACAGACACTGACGCACACCGGCCATAATCGCCGGGGTGGCCGAGGGTAGCACCTGATAGCGGATGCGGGAGAACCCGGTAATCCCGTAGGAGCGACTCGTTTCATTCTGCACCGGGTCGATGGAGCGCACCCCTTCGATGGTATTGAGCAGCACCGGCCAGATAGCTCCGGAGACAATCACCGCAACCTTCATCCCGTCGTTAATGCCTACCAACAGCATCAGTACCGGAATCAACACCGGTGGTGGAAGTGCACGGAAGAATTCGAAGACCGGTTCGGTAATGGCCCGAGCGGTCCGGTTAAGACCAACCAGCAGCCCCAGCAGGATGCCGAGCACAATGGCTGCGACCACTCCCATGATCAGTCGCCACACACTAGGCAGCACGTCTGAGAAGAAGCGCTCGCCTACCCAAGTTTCAATGAAGGTGTCCACCAGTTCGGCGGGAACCGGAACGAAGAAGCTATCGGTATTCCTCGAAGCGATCCACCACCAGCCAACCAAAATGGCCGGCAGGGCCACCAAGAACCCAAAAGACTTGAGGAATTTCATACGATGACCTCCCCACGCACCGATGCGTGCCAGGATAGAACCCGTTTTTCAATGGCGCGCATCGCAATATTAATGACTACACCGATCAGCCCGGTGGCCACAATCAGTGCGTACATGCCGGCGATCGCACCACCGGATTGCGCCAACATAATTTCGTGTCCCAGTCCCGGAGAACCGATAATCAGTTCCGCGGTGATCGCCAGAATCAGCGCCACCGAGGCCCCCAAACGAATACCGGTCATCAGGTACGGGAGCATGGTTGGGAAGATGACATCGCGAACCCGTTGCACCCAGGAGAACCCGTAGGAGCGCGCGGTTTGCATGGCCATATTATCCACGTCGGCTACCCCGTAGAGCACCTGAATGAAAACCTGCCAGAAGCAGGCGTAAATGATCAGCATCAGCGAGGATTCAATCTTGGTGCCGTACATCAGCACGGCCAGGGGAATCAACGCCACCGAGGGGATCGGGCGAAGGAACTCGACCGAGGAATGAGTGAAGCGGCGCAGGAACCCGGACATCCCAATCACCAGACCCAGCACCGTGGCCAGCACGATGGCTGCACTCAGCCCGATCACCCAGGCCAGCATGGTTTCACCCACGGCCTCCCAGAAGGCGATCATCAAGAAATCGCGTCCCAGCTGGATCAGCACTTCCGAGGCCGGTGGCAGGTAGCGAGCCTGCACGAGGCCCAGAATGGGGGCCAGCTCCCAGATACCGAGAAAGATTACAATTCCCAGCAACCCCCAGACCGGCCGTGGCGCACCACGCTTTTTCTTCGCCGCGGCGCGTGCCGTTCGGCGAGTCTTTTCAGTTACTGCGGTTGCACTCATGGAAGCAGCTTGTCGAGGTCAACTGGGTTTTCGAGGGTTCCGTACTTGTGTGCGGCGTCCCCAAGCCGCTGCGCCGAATCGCGGTTAATTTCGGTCCGGAAACGTGGCAGGATCATCTCGGCGCGAACCTCGTCGCTAATCTGCGTGTAGCTACCCACAATGTCGCGAACTTCGGCTGGATTCTCCGCCGCATACTCCAAGGACTTGTTCATGGCTCGAGTGAATTTCTCAGTGGTTTCGGCGTTTTCGGTGACATTGCTGGCCGCGGTGAAGTACACAGCAACATCCAGCTCCGGATCGAACTCTGCGAAGTTTGCCGAGAGCATCTTCGCGCCTTCACTTAGAGCCAAGGATTGGAAGGGTTCCAGGATCCAGGCGGCATCGACAATGCCGTTTTCCAATGCTGCTGGCGCGTCAGGGAAAGGCACCTCGACGAATTCGATGGTCGAGGGATCCCCGCCATCACGTTCGACTAGGTCGGAGATGGTGGTGTCACCGATGTTTGAGAGGTTATTGACCGAAACCTTCTTGCCGGCCAGGTCCTTCATCGAAGAAATCGGCGAATCCTCGGTGACCATTACCGAGCCCACATCCGAGGAAGTGTCACCGGTGGTGGTGATGCCGTTGGCCACAACCTTCATGTCTAGGCCCTTGTCATTGGCCACCATGAGGGAAATCAAATTCGAAAATGCGTAATCATAGCTACCGGATTGCACGCCAGGAACAATTGCTGCGCCACCGGTCGCGGTTTCAATGGTGAGGTCAAGCCCTTCTTCCTCGAAGAATCCCTTCTCGTCGCCCAGCCAGATGGGGGCGGTGTCAACGATCGGGATCACTCCCACGGTGATCTGTTCCAGTTCGGCGTTGCCGGCCGCGGATTCATCGGAGCCACTGGGGGAACCGGAGCTACAAGCGGCGAGCGCCAAGACTGCCAAGGACGAGAGGGCCAGTTTGAGCGAGTGTTTCATGAGACTTCTCCAAATGATTTCAGTCCGGGCCGTTACCAAGGCAACGACCCGGACGGTTACAACGGCGACCGAACTAGTTGACGATCATCTCGGCAATATTTGGCGCGCTATCGATAAAGCCGAACTTCTCGGCCATAACTGCCAGCTGTTCCAGTTCCGCGGTGGGAACCTCAGCGTTCCAGGCCTCCATGACGATCGCCTGCGCTTCTTCCGGATCCATGTTGATGAAGTCCGGCAGCATGTCACGAATTACTTGGTCATCCCCATCAGTGATCGGCAGGATTTCCTGCAGCGCGGCCTGGAAGTCCGCGATTACTTCGGGGTTTTCCTCAGCGAAATCGCCGCTGGTGAAAGTCACCATGGTTGGCATGTTCGGGATTGCTTCTTGGTTCGGGTAGCCCAAGAGCTGGTTGTTTTCATCGGCCAGTGCCCGGGACATAAATGGCTCCGGTACCCAAATGGCGTCAACGTTTCCGCGATCCAACTGTGCTGGCATATCCGGGAATGGCATTTCGCTGAACTCTAGGTCTTGCGGGTTAGCTCCGTCGAGCTCGGCCGACTCCATGATCGTCAGATCCCCCTGAGTTCGCAGGGCGTTAATACTCGTGGTCTTTCCGGCCAGATCCGACCAGTTCGCAATACCCGAATCCTTGCGGACGATTACCGCGTTGGCATCTTCACCCTCGCCCTTGGAGAACGAGTAGCCAGTCACGATCTTCATATCCAAGCCACGTTCAACCGCCGTGATCACCGACAAGGGGTTACCTACTGCAAGGTGTAGTTCACCGGTAGAAACAGCCGGGAGCATCGCGGCGCCGGCGTTGGAGGTGTTAACTTCCACTTCCAGTCCGTGCTTCTCGAAGATGCCTTCGTCGATGCCATATTGAACGGCGGCTGACGGTGCGATAGGCAAGATGCCCACGACGACTTTAGTGAGTTCACCGTTTCCTTCTCCGGCTGGCGTTGAGGACTCGCCGCCCGAGGGTGACTCGGAACTGCATCCCACTAGTGTCAAAGCCAGAATTGAAGCACTGGCCAAGATTGTGGTTAGGCGCTTGGTCATATTCTCCCCTTATGTAAATACGTCCGGTGACCCTATTGCGAGTGCACCGAAGCGGTGTGATCTACCCCACACCCTAACCCTATTCGCATGATTGAATAAGTCAATAGTTGAGATTGTTACATTTGGGCTTCTTTTTTCTCACTCGATCAGGAACGTCCCTTGTCGTGAAGGGAATGCTGCGGGGTCGGTGAACACAGTGAGGACACTGCATTCACCGACCCCCAAGAGCTAGGATTGAGCTGCCCCGAACTGGTTGCGCAACTCGGCCTTGCGAATCTTTCCACTGGCGGTTCGTGGCAACGAATCGGTGAACACCGCAGTGCGGGGAATCTTATAGCGTGCCAAGCGTCCATTCAGATGATTAATCAAGGCCTCGGTGTCTAACTCCGCACCTTCTTTCAGAACCAGCACCGCCCACGGCACCTCGCCCCATTTTTCGTCGCTCACCCCGATGACCGCCACCGATTCGACCTCGGGGATCTCCATGATGGCCTGCTCAACTTCGGCCGGATAGATGTTCTCACCACCGGAAATAATCATGTCTTTCAACCGGTCGGAAATGAACAAATAGCCATCTTCGTCCAGATATCCCATGTCACCGGAGCGGAACCAGCCACCGTCATAATAGGAACTTTCGGTTGCGTCCGGTCGCTGCCAGTACTCCTTGATGACATTGGGGCCGGATATCAGGATTTCTCCCACCTCACCCGCGGGGAGATCTGCACCCAAACCATCCACAATGCGGACCGAAGTGAAAAAGTGCGGCAGGCCGGCCGAACCCATCTTCGCCCGGGTGTGCTCGGCACGTAGTGACGTGGCCCCCGGAGAGGTCTCGGTCATGCCATAACCACCGGAGAAACCCAGCCCACGGGCCTCATAGGCTTCCAGAACGCGCACCGGGACGGCTGAACCGCCACAGGTGAGCATCTTTAATGTGGAGATATCAGTTTGCGCCCACGCCGGGTCTTCGGCCAGCAGCTGATAAGTGGTGGGGACACCGGACAGCGAGGTAACGCCATGCTTTTCAATGGCCTGCAGAACTTCGGCAGGCACGAAACGTTCCTGCAGCACCAGGGTTCCGCCCTTGAGCAGCACCGGAAGCGCCCCCATCCCGAGCGAGGCAGTGTGGAACAGCGGTGCGATCAGCAATGCGACGGTCTTGCTCGTGACATCGTAATCGACCAGCACATTCAACGAGTTCCAGGTCAGATTCTGATGCGTGAGCACCGCACCCTTGGGCTTACCGGTGGTTCCGGAGGTATAGAGAATGATCGAGGCATCCTCTAAGGACACTGCGGTATCACGATAGTTCCCGCTACTGGCGTGCAAAGCCGTCTCATATTCCGAAGGCGCCTCAGGGGTATTCGAAACCGTCAGGTACTCACGTACTGACGAGTCTTGCAAAGCCAGCCGCGCTTGGTCATCCAGATTTTCCAAGCAGATCAGCATCTGGCTACCCGAGTCATTGAGCGCATAGTTCAACTCGACAGGGGCCAAACGGACATTCAACGGGACAAAGATGGCCCCGAGCATATTGCACGCAAAGAGCGTTTCTAAGAACGCCGGATGGTTTCCGCCCAAGAACGCCACCCGGGTGCCGGAAGTGACCCCGCGTTCGGCAAAGACTGCGGCTAGCCGGTCGATACGGGTGGCCAGCTGGGCGTAGCTGAGCTGGTAGTCGTCGAGAATGAGCGCGATATCAGCGCCGGACTTCACTCGACGTTTATGAATCCAACTACCAAGTCCTTTATTAAGCATCATTCTTCCCTATGAGTGTCTGCCTCAGTGTCTCGGCAGGAGGTGTACAAGCTAGTGAATTGCGGCGCAATGAGTTTCGGCTTCGCTGATGCCCGGTGCGGGCCGAAAACCGGTAGCGATCCGGGCGAATCACTACCGGTGACAAGCACCTTGATGGTTAGGCGTAGAAACGGTATAGCCCACGCGAAACCACGGCAGGCTTCGGCGCATCTTGGACTTCGACAACCTGGTCAACGGCAATCTGATAACCGCCAGGAACCTCAGTAACTTCGGCAATGGCGGCCTTCATACGGATCTTCGCGCCGACGGGAACCGGGGAAGGGAAACGAACTTTTTCCAGCCCATAGTTCACCTTGGTACTCACCCCGGTCACATCGAAGAGCTCAGTCCAGAAAGCAATTTGCAGGCTCAAGGTCAAGTAGCCATGCGCAATCGGCCCACCAAATGGTCCTTCCTTAGCTTTCTCCGGATCGGTGTGGATCCACTGGTGGTCATCGGTGGCGTCAGCGAAAATGTTGACCTGTTCCTGAGTCACCTCACGGTACTCGCTGTAGCCCAGATCGGTCCCGGCGGCGTTGGCCAATTCTTCGTAGCTGATCAAGGTCTTTGCCATGGTGTGCTCCTTAGGTAGACGTGCGTTAGTTTGGGTAAAAATCTCTGGGGTTCCAGTTCCGGCTTAGCGGAAGGCCCCGATTCCGGTGACGGCCCGACCGATAATCAACGAATTGATCTCGTGGGTTCCTTCGTAGGAATAAATTGCTTCGGCATCCGCGTGATAACGGGCCACGTCGGTCTCCAGCAGGATTCCGTTGCCGCCACAGACCTCGCGAGCCAATGCGGCAGTTTCCCGCAGCATCCGGGCCGTGAACATCTTGGCCATGGCCGAATTCTCGTCCTTGTAAATCCCGGCGTCCTGTTGCTGGGTTAGCCGGACCACCATACTCAGCGAGGCCGTGACGTTGGCGAGCATATGGGCCAGCTTTTCTTGAATTAGCTGGAATGCTGCCAACGGCTGTCCGAATTGCTGACGCTCGGTCACGTATTTCAGTGCCGCTTCATAAGCTCCAGCTGCCACACCGGTGGCGATCCAGGCGACGTCTGAGCGCATATTGCGCAGGCAAGCGGCCACATCGGCGAAGCTGTTGATCCGCCCGAGGCGCGCGGTTTCCGGAACCCAGACTTCCTCCAGGGCAATATCCGCGTTCTGCATGATGCGCAGGCTGGTTTTGCCGTGAATTTTTGTGATCTGAACGCCGGGGGCATCGGTGGGAACTAGGAAGCATTTAACCTTTTGGTCTTCGCTGCTGCGGGCGAAGATTGCCAAGGTATCGGCTTGAGCTGCTCCACCGATCCAACGTTTGGACCCGTTGATAATCCAGCCGGACTGCCCCTCACGTTCCTCGGTGCGAGCGCTGGTGGCCAATCCCCCAGCGATGTCCGATCCATGTTCGGCTTCGGTGAGTGCGAAGACACCCTTGTACTGGTAGGAAGTGATCAAAGGTTCGAGCTTCGCCACCTGCTCCTCGGTCCCGCCCAAGTTCACGGTGGTCCTAAACAGTCCGGACTGCGCGTTATAGAAGGTCACCACCGAGGCATCAACCCGGGCCAACTCAAAGTTGCGGAACCCGGCGTACAGCCCCGAAGGCTGCTCACCGTTGAGTTCCGGCGGGGTCATCAAATCCGCGTCGATCAGTGGCTGGATGATCTGCGTGGGGAATTCCGCACGCTCCCAGTAGTCATTGACTAGTGGCCGCACATGCTCATCGAGCACCTTGCGCAGCCGGCCCAGCGCTTGCTGTTCACCACTGGAAAGCAGATCCCAGTTACCGTAGAGATCGCTAAGGGGTTTCTCAGTCACCGACACTCACTCCTAGAACTTTCAAGGCGTTAGCTTTGAGAATCTTGGGACGTACCTCGTCACGCAGTGGCAGCTGCGCAAAGGCGTCGAACCACTTGCTCGGTGTGATCAAAGGGAAGTCAGTCCCGAAAAGCACCTTGGAGGAGAGCACATTGTTGCTAAGTCTCACCAAGGATTCCGGGAAGTACTTCGGGCTCCAGCCTGACAAGTCGATAAACACGTTGGCCTTATGGGTGGCGATCGAGTTAGCGGTGTCCTGCCACGGCACCGAAGGGTGGGCCATGATGATCGTCAGCTGCGGGAAGTCAGCGGCCACGTCATCGAGCAGCAGCGGGTTAGAGTAACGTAGCTTGATGCCGCGTCCTCCGGGCAGTCCGGCACCCATACCGTTTTGTCCGGTATGGAAAATGGCTGGCAACCCGAGTTCCTGCAGCACCTCCCACAACGGATAGTAAATTTCATCCGAAGGATCGAACCCTTGCACTGAGGGATGGAATTTGAAGCCACGTACCCCCAGCTCAGTGGCCTGATAGCGGGCATCGTCCAGCGCAGCCTGACCGCGTCGCGGATCTACCGATCCGAAAGGCAGCAACACATCATTGTTCCGGGCACAGCCAGCCACCAGATCCTCGATGGAATTTGGGTCGTGGCCCAGTGCGGTGCGTGCATCCACGGTAAAGACCACGGCCGCCAAGTTCAGCTCGCGGTAAACCTCGGCGATCCGGTCGATCGAAGGGGTGCGCTCTTCGGATTTGAAGTATTTGGCCGAGGCTTCAAAGAATTCCTCGGGCATCGCTTTGTGGCCGCACTCATCGACTTCCAAATGCACGTGCATATCGATGGCGTCGATCTTCTCGAAGTCGATGCCTAGTTCATAGCGTGTGCTCATAATCGGTCGCTGTCCTTACTTCGCAACCTGCGCAGCAAGCTCTTCTGGCAGTTCGGGGAACTTCTCACCCACGGACTGCTGCTTGTCACCTAGGCGTGCGTCAAATTCGTTGTGTAGGGTTTGGTAGTCCCAGCCACCATCGTGGAATTCGCTAATGATTGGTTCCGGGTGGCTCCACAGCTGCATGCGATCGCCTCCCACCCCGATGGCCTGTCCGGTCACGTTCTGCGCCGCATCCGAGGCAAGGTAGGCGATCAGCCCGGCCACGTCGGCGGCGGTGCCGAAGCCCAGCTCCTTGCGGTAGAACTCTGGCATCGCTTCGCCACGCTCGTCGGCGTCAACCGCGGGGCGGAAGAACGGCATGGTCTTGGTCATCTCAGTCGCGGCGACCGGGATCACAACGTTCGCGGTGACTCCCGCCCGCTTCATTTCCAGGGCCCAAGTGCGCACCATCCCCGCGATGCCAGCCTTGGCAGCCGCGTAGTTCGTCTGCCCGAAAGCACCGCGCTGCCCGGTGGGTGAACCAATGGCAATCACCCGACCGGCCACACCATTTTCCTTGAAATATGCGTAGGCTTCGCGCACACAGGTAAAGGTGCCGCGCAGGTGAACGTTAATCACCAGATCAAAGTCTTCATCGCTCATCTTCAACAGCGACTTATCACGCAGCACACCGGCGTTAGTCACCAGAATATCCAGACGTCCGAAGTTCTCCACGGCACCTGCCACCAGGGCCTTGGCGGTTTCGGTACTGCCTACGGCAGCGACCACGCCAGCGGCTTTGCCGCCAGCTTCGGTAATGCTCGCCACCGCCGCATCTACGGCCGCCTGATCCATGTCGTTGATGATCACTGCAGCACCCTGACGGGCCAGCTCCTGCGCGTAGCTCAGACCCAAGCCTCGTCCGCTACCGGTAACTACTGCGACTTTTCCTGCTAACGACATGACTTCTCCTTATAGCGGTAACTGTTCATTGGCCATTGCCCCACCGATCAGATCGTGGGAACCTTGCTCATATACATAACATCTTTAATTCTTGAAAAAGTCAATGATTTATTTTTTCAAGGAAATCGAGGAGGATTGGCATGAGTAGCGTCACCGCCGTATCGAAAGCAGAGCAATTTATGAAAAGCGACCTCTCTCGGGAGCTAAACTTCCTGATCGCCCGGATGCGCGCCATCGGGTCGGCTCAGGGAAATCAGGCCCTGAAGCCATTAAATTTGCGCGTGCGCTCTTACTCGGTACTTTCGCTGGCCTGCGATGATATTTCACCTACTCAGCGTGACTTAGCCAATTTTCTTTCACTGGATCCGAGCCAGATCGTGCCACTGGTCGACGACTTAGAAAAGCGTGGGCTAGTCACTCGCATGGCCGATCCGAATGACCGCCGCTCAAAAGTCATCCTTGCTACCGACAGCGGTCGGGCGCTCTATGAACGGGCGCGTCAGGCCACTGCACGGAGCGAAGATGAAACGCTCAGCGCATTGAATACGACCGAACGTGAACAGTTGCGCGAATTGCTGACGCGTATTGCTTTAGGCTAGCGACCTGAGGACTCACTCCTCGGAGGATTATTCTCATTGAATGAGAGTGAAGATGATTATGTACTGGACGCCGGGCACGCTAGATAGGAATTCATATTCCTGACCGCCATGACTTCACGGCCCCGACCGTGAACCTGCGGATCTAAGCACACTGATAGGTTGTTTCCGTGACAATTGCTCCCCCACAGATCATTAAGACCCAAGTTGGCATCATCGGCGGAGGGCCAGCCGGACTGATGCTTTCGCATCTGCTGGCCAGCCACGGCATCGAGAATATCGTCGTCGAAAAACGCGACCACGAAACCATTCGCAACACCCACCGTGCCGGGATCCTTGAAGCTCAAGCCGTATCGATGCTGACCGATACCGGGGTGAATGGCCGCGTACTGACCCACGGCGATGAGCACGCCGGAATCGATCTCCGGTTTAACGGTGAGTCCCATCCCCTCGACTTCCGCGATCTGGTCGACGCGACCGTCACCCTCTACGCACAGAACGAAGTTTTCGTGGACCTCGCAGCCGCGCGGGAACGCGACGGCGGGGATCTGCGTTACTCGGCAGAAGTCACCGAACTGCTCGATATCGACTCAGAGACCCCCAAGTTCCGCTTTACCGATGCCGCGGGTCAAGTCTTTGAAGTTCATGCGGATATTGTTGTCGGCGCCGACGGCTCACGCTCTTTCGCCCGCCGACAGATGCCCGAGGGCAAACGCAACGATTTCAAGGTCGAATACCCCTTCGCCTGGTTTGGCATCCTTACCGAGGCACCAAAGTCTTCACCGGAGTTGATTTACGCCAACTCGCCGCATGGGTTCGCGCTGATCTCACAACGCTCCGAGACGGTGCAACGCATGTATTTCCAGTGTGATCCGGGCGAAAACGTGGATGACTGGAGCGAGGATCGAATTTGGAACGAATTGCAAAAACGCGTGGACGGGGCTGACGGCTTCCAGCTGAAGACCGGGCCTATCTTCGATAAAACTGTGCTGGGCTTCCGCTCCTTCGTCCGCGAGCCGCTATCGCACGGCCGGCTGTACTTGGTTGGCGATGCCGGACATACCGTTCCGCCGACCGGCGCTAAAGGACTAAATCTGGCCTTCGCGGATGTGAAAGTGCTCTTTGAAGCCATTGATTCCTTCTACTCGACGCAGCGTACGGCGCTTCTGGATGGCTACTCCGATCTAGCACTCAAACGGGTGTGGAAGGCACAGAACTTCTCGTATTGGATGACCTCCATGCTGCATACCCCGGTCAACGCCGACCCATTCATGACACGCCGAGCCTTGGGCGAGCTAGAAACAGTGACTTCCTCCCGTTACGGCCAGCAATACCTCGCTGAGTCGTACACCGGTTGGCCACATGCTTAATACACCACTACCTCAAACACTTGCATCTCGAAAGGAGCACACAGTGAGTGGCGAAACCACACAGGACGAATCGTTCAATAATCCGCACATCCTCGATCCCGCAGCTTCTACTGCCTCGCAAGAGGAGATCACCGCGGAAATCACCGATATTCATGAGGCCTACCGTCAGGAGGTCCTGACCGGGAAGCAGGCTGAAACTCAGCCTCGGGTGAATTTCGCACCCTACCGCTCATCCCTGTTGCGTCACCCAACCAAGGATCTGCACCACGCAGACCCGGAAACCATCGAGCTGTACGCCCCGGCTTTCGGTGAGCGCGATGTCCATATCCTAGAGTCAGACCTGACCATTCAGCACAATGGGGATCCAATCGGTGAGCGAATTGTGGTCTCTGGCCAGGTGCTCGATGGCGACGGCCGTCCAGTCGCCGGACAGCTGATCGAAATCTGGCAGGCAAATGCCGCCGGACGCTACGTGCACAAGCGCGACCAGCACCCGGCACCGATCGACCCGAACTTTACCGGCGTAGGTCGTGCCATCACCGGTCCAAATGGTGAATACTCCTTCACCACGATTAAGCCTGCCCCGTACCCATGGAAGAACCACCATAACGCATGGCG
Source organism: Glutamicibacter uratoxydans (assembly GCF_050753455.1). Classification (GTDB taxonomy): domain Bacteria; phylum Actinomycetota; class Actinomycetes; order Actinomycetales; family Micrococcaceae; genus Glutamicibacter; species Glutamicibacter uratoxydans_A. The sequence continues at coordinate 362,330 of NZ_CP192736.1, read as the reverse complement.
TCCGGCGCATATCCACTTCTCGCTTTTCGGCACCGACTTCACCCAGCGCATGATCACCCAGATGTATTTCCCGGGCGATCCGCTATTCTCCTTGGATCCGATTTATCAGGCGATTACCGATCAGAAGGCCCGTGACCGACTGGTCGCCACCTACGACCATTCGATCACTTCCCACGAGTGGGCCACCGGCTACAACTGGGACATTGTGCTCACCGGCAGCAACCGTACCTGGATGGAAGACGAAGAGGGAGATCACTAAATGGCGAACGCACCTGAACTGAAGCTGGTCCCCACCCCGGGACAGACCATTGGCCCGTTCTACGGTTTTGCCCTGCCTTTTACCAAGGGTGAAGAGCTGGTCAATCAGGCACACCCGCAGTCCGTGCGATTGCACGGCGTGGTGAGCGACGGCAATGGCGATCCGATTCCGGATTCCATGCTCGAAATCTGGCAGGCCGACGAAAACGGCAAGGTGGTGGCCCGCGATGGTTCGCTAGTTCGCGACGGCTACACCTTCACCGGCTGGGGACGCGTGGCGGTCGACAATGTCGGGCACTACACCTTCACCACCGTGAATCCCGGGCCTACCGAAGCCGGGAAGGCCCCATTCATCATGCTCACGGTTTTTGCCCGTGGCTTGCTGAATCGTCTATTCACCCGGATTTACCTGCCCGAAGACACCGAGGCGTTGGCCAACGACCCCTTACTTGCAGCGTTACCCGAGGATCGTCGTAAGACCTTGATCGCTACCCGTGAAGCGGATGGGTCCTTGCGTTTCGATATTCGCCTCCAGGGTGAAGACGAAACCGTGTTCCTGTCTTACCCACGCGAAAGTTAACACCGATACCCGACGCCCCGCGGCTGTTTCACCTCCACCGGATGGTGCCGAAACAGCTGCGGGGTTTTGTCGGTTCAACGCCTAGACTCTTGTTGGATCATTAAGTGAGGAAGTGGATGGATTCCATGGACTACGGGGTACTGACCCCGGCGTGGGCCGGTTCCCCGGTCAGCAAACTAGCCAGCGATGCCGCTTTTGTCCAAGCAATGCTGGACGTGGAGAGTGCCTGGGTGAAAGTCCAAGCCAACGCGGAACTGTGCACCGTGGCTGAGGCACACGCCGTAGCGCAGATCGCCCGGGTGGAACTTTATGACCTTGAGCAGTTGGCCTCCCGCACCCCGGATGGCGCGAATGCGTTGATTCCGCTGCTGGGCATGATGCGTGAGCAGCTTAAAGCACATCAGGCACCGGCTTCTGCGGCCAGTGCGCTGCACCGTGGGGCCACCAGTCAGGACATCATTGATTCGGCACTTATGCTCATGGTCTCCCGGGTTATCCAGAGCACGGTACAGGATCTGTGGCGCACTGCCACAGCCCTAGCCAACCTGGCCGAAGCCCACCGCACCACCACCTGTGTGGCCCGGTCATTGACCCAGCATGCCCTGCCCATCACCTTTGGTTTACGGGCCAGCAATTGGCTCAGCGCGATACGCACTGCCACCGACCAGCTGGAAAAGTTGAGCTTCCCGTTGCAATGGGGCGGCGCGGTAGGAACTCTAGCCTCGCTGGAACAATTTCTGCACACCGCGTACGCGGCCCCCAGCAGCGCTGAACTTACCGCGGATTTGGCGCGCGAACTGAACCTTGAACATGCTCGCACGCCATGGCACACCAACCGCATCCCGCTCACCACTGTGGCTTCCGCACTCGCTGCGGTGACCGCCGCTTTGGGGACTTTCGGCGCTGACGTACTCACCGCCTCACGGCCAGAGATTGCCGAGCTTTCCGAACCTCGCGAGGCCGGTAAGGGTGGATCCTCAGCCATGCCGCAAAAACAGAACCCGGTACATTCGGTGCTGTTGCGCAATGCGGCGTTGAGCGCTCCGGGATTACTGGCCACCGTCTTCACCGCAGCCGGAACGGCCGTGGATGAGCGGCCCGATGGTGGGTGGCACAGCGAATGGTCCGCGTTACGCGAACTCTTGCGCTTAGCTTCCGGCGCCGCCCACCATGCGGCTACCTTGGCCGAGGGGCTGGGCGTGCATTCGGAACGGATGGCGCAGAACATGCAGCTTTCCGGAGATGCGCTGCTCTCCGAGCGCATCGCCACCGTGCTCGCCCCCACGTTCCCGGGCGGTAAACCCGCGATTCAACAACTCGTCATCGCTTCGTTAGGCGATGGCCCTTCATTGCGGCAGCTGCTGCGCGAACAGCTATCGGAAGCGGAATTTTCCGAGCCGGAATTAGATCAGTTGCTTGATCCAGCAGACTACCTCGGCGCCACCGACCGATATATCACCCACGTACTGGCCGAATACTCGGCATGGAAGGAATCATGGCAATCCCAGTTCTAACCCCCTCCCTACTTCACGCGGATTCCGCGCTACCCACCTTGCTGGTTGGTCCCTCACTGGGTACCGCTGTCCTCCAGCTTTGGGGGCCGGCACTGCCCTACCTCAAGGAGAAGTTCCAAGTCGTGGGTTGGGATCTGCCCGGCCACGGTGCCAGCGCCCCGTCCACCGAAGAGTTCACCATGTCCGAGCTGGCCACCGGGGTGGTACAGCTACTCGACAATCTAGTCACCGACGGGGTCGTCGCCGCGGACAGCACGGTGTACTACGCCGGCGTTTCGGTCGGTGGCGCTATCGCCCTACAGCTGGGACATGATGCACCTGGAAAATTTCAGGGGCTATCCATCATCTGTTCGGCCGCGAAGATCGGCACCGCCGAGGCTTGGACCGAACGTGCAGAGCTGGTGGCTCAGGCCGGCACCCCGACCATGGTTACCGGGTCCGCTCAGCGCTGGTTCGCTCCGGGATTCATCGAACAGAACCCGGTAGTGTCCACCGATCTCTTGCACAACCTGCAGGATGCCGACCGTTTCGCCTACGCCCACGTCTGTGGCGCTCTGGCCGGATTCGATCTGCGCGATTCGTTGGGGAAAATTAGCGATCCAATCATCGCGATCAATGGTGCACACGATCAGGTTTGCTCACCAGCCGATGCTGAATTTATTGCTGAACACGTCCAGCGAGGTGAGGCCGCAATCGTTGAGAAGGCCGCCCACCTAGCCCCGGCAGAGGACCCAGAAACCACCGCCAAACTGCTCATCAAATTCTTCACCCCAACCGTCTAGGAGCTGAAAACACCCATGAGGGAGAACGAACGCCTACCCGGAGACACCTACGATGCCGGAATGGTTGTGCGCCGTGAAGTACTAGGTAACGAACATGTGGACCGTGCCAGCAGCAACTCCACAGACTTCACCGACGAATTCCAGGAAATGATCACCCGCTATGCCTGGGGAACTATCTGGACCCGTGACGGGCTGCCACGAACCACCCGCAGCGCCATCACACTCACCGCGATGATCGCCGGCGGCTACTGGGAAGAGTTAGAAATGCATGTGCACGCTGCACTACGCAATGGAATGACCCCGGATGAGATCAAGGAAGTTTTCCTGCAGTCGGCGATCTATTGCTCGGTCCCGGCAGCAAACGTGGCCTTTAAGATCGGCAAGCAGGTACTGGCCGAATACGAATCCGGTCAGAACTAACACCCTGTCCTGCGCGACGCGCGTTCCTAAGCTGCCAGCGGTTTTGGTGGCGCAGGATCGCGCGTCGCGTTAGTTTTCTACGGCGTCCACCACGCGCTCACAAGACGTGTCAGGGCGCTGATAGACAAGCAAGGCATCCGCGACAAGGTCATGCGGATAACGATCCCAGAAGATTTCGCTGACCCCCACCTGAGACAGGTGTCTGCCCAATACCTCGGCGCAATCCCGGATTAAGTGGGTGGTGTGCCCTTGGTGATGAATATCGGCCACATTCCAGATCACCCAGCCACCGGGAACCACACTACGCGCGCATTGCGCAGCAACCAGCTCCAATTCGCGCAGGTATCTAACATAGTGACCATCGTTTTGCAGGTATCCACTCAAGGGGTCCGCCAGATGATCCCGCTCAGTCATATACGGCGGCGAGGTGAGGATCAGATCTACTGGAACTCGCGGATGTGGCGGCTGCACAGCGCGCAGCAGACGCAGCAGTTCGCGCGAATCTCCCTCGATCACGTGGGCTTGCGGGATCTGTTTCCGTAACTCATCCACGCGGTTTGGAAGCAGTTCGATTCCCACTGCTTCACGCCCCAAAGCAAGCGCCCTTTTGAGGGTGGTGCCATACCCGGCAAAGGGATCAAAAACTACGTCCCGGGGGTTGCTACAGCGTTCAATGACGTGATCCACGATTGCCGCGATCATATGGATCGCTTCGTGCTCCGGTCCGGGATGTTCGGCAAGGAACGTGGACTGGTGTGCACGCAGCCGTGGTTGCAGCGGGGAAAGCCGCCCGGTGCCTGGCCCCGGCTCAGTGCGCTGCTCACCCATCGGTTGCTCGGTTCTCACCCGGTACCCGCGAACTGGTCATTGTGGCACGTGGGACGAAGTAATAATGCAAGATCGCCACCACGGCACCCCAGCCAGCACCAATCAGCAATCCCACCATGACATCGGAAACCCAATGATGGCCCAAGTAGACCCGTGAGGCCCCCATCAGCAGGATGAATAACGCCGCACACATTGATAACCACCACCGCCAACGATAGAGACCGTAGACGATAGCCAAATAGCTGATCATGCCGATGAGTGCCGTCGCATTCAGCGTGTGTCCGCTGGGGAAAGAATAGGACTCGGGCGGCGGGAAGGATGGATCTACCCCGGTGGGGCGGTCGTGCGCCACCACCCGCTTGAGCAGTATCGTTGTCAGCACCGATCCCAGGGCGGTGAAAGCCACCGTGGCCAGTGGCCACCACGAACGTTTAGCCCAGCAGAGCCAGAGCGTCAGCACTATCATCGTGGCGGTCATCCCCGGAGTGGATCCCCACCAATAGAGCACCTTGGCCAAACCCTGCACCCACGGAATCTGATGTTCTAGCACCCAGTCATACACTGGCGCATCCACCGTGTCGACCCAGCCGCCCACCCCGAGGGAAACGATGACTCGCCGGGTGAAGTAGAACATCGTGACGATCAGCCCGAAGATGATCCAACCAATTTGCGCTGGACGGGATGTCGAGCCTTGCCGGAAGTACCAGGAAGAACGCATGTCTTTCATCGTAGTAGCCCACGGCGCTACGGAAGAATGGAAGGTATGACGATCAAGGTGTTGGCAATCGGCAAAAAACATGAATCCTGGGTGGATGAAGGCATCGACCGCTATGCGAAGCGGCTGAAGAAACCCTTTGACCTGTCATGGCAGCTACTGAACCATTCGTCGCGGGAACATGATGCGGCGCGGACCGAGGAATCGGCACGGATCCTTGGGAAGATCGATGAGCGCGATTTCGTGGTGCTGTTAGATGAGCGCGGGAAGAACGTGGACTCCCCCACACTGGCCAATACCCTGCGCACCCCCATCGACTCCTCGCGCAATGTAGTGATCATCATTGGTGGGGCTTATGGGGTGGACGCCTCGGTGCATGCCCGAGCTAATTTCACCTGGTCGCTGTCCAAATTGGTGTTCCCCCACCAATTGGTCCGGCTGATTCTCACCGAGCAGCTTTACCGTGCACAGGATATTTTGGCGGGCGGCAAGTACCACCACGTTTAATCCCCGGGGTAGCTGTTGACGCTTTCCACTACGGAAAGATACGATTTTCCATAATGGAAAGTCGAGGTGTGATGACACACTTACCGGATAAATCTTCCTCCACTGAGCCACAAGAACCCCTAGCCTTGGCCATGCAAGATGCGAAGTATATGGTTAAAACCAGCGACTCACCACGTGGTTTCTACCCCGTACTTGCTGCGGCAGTTGCCAGCATAGTGACTTTCATGCCGGTGATCGGTTACCCCGCCGGTCTGCTGCTACTCCTTCTTGCTCTCCCTTTGGGCCTCTGGATGTGGTTTGCCACGCGCGCACGTTCCAAGCCTCGAACCATTCTGCGTTTTTCGGGTAGTTACACCGGTCTCTCGCTGCTCGGTCTGCTCTTCCTTCAGCTACTAAATTTCTGGGATGTAGCGAGCTGGTGGCAGATCGCTTTGAAATGGTTGGTGACATTCCTTGGGTTAGTCTGGTTTTTCTCCCGGATGCAGCGGGTTTACCAACAAGATCGACTCCGGGATGCGCGTGAAGAACACCTCTGAGAACGGCGTCTTCGACGAGCTGATTCATGCCCCGCTCCGACTACGGATCTGCGCCATGCTCTCCCCCGTGCAATGGGCGGAATTCGCCCTGGTCCGTGACCGACTCCAGGTCGCTGATTCGGTGTTGAGCAAACACCTCAAGCTGCTTAGCGAAGCCGGGTACGTACAGATCGAAAGATTTAATAAACTCGGCCGAAGCCATGTACGCCTCGCCTTGAGTCAGCAGGGCAGAGAAGCCTACGTGGGTCACGTGGCCGCCCTGCACCACATCACCCTTGGTGACTAATTGTCGGGGTGTGCTCATAGGGTGAAGGTGAAAATAGTCCTGAGCATTCTGAGTATTTTCGTTCACCTCGCACCCCGTAAAGGAAGTACCCATGGACAAGGTTCCAATGTCCCCACCGCCGAACGAGCAAATCCCTCCGACACAACCTCGTTCGAAGGCTAAACAGCCGCGTAGCTTCAACAAGCATGCTTATCGGGCCTGGGTTTGGATCATCGTCGCAGTATGCGCCCTATTGACTCTCATCGGCCTGGCCAGTGTTGGAGATCCAAGTTCGGCCGAGAATCAGATGGCTGTGGCCGAACTGACAAAGTCAAGCAACGATTCAAGAGCGCAAGGGGCACCGCAACAGCAAGTAGTCAACGGCTGGTTCACTACCGATGCGCTCACCACGATCTCGCAGCAGCTATCCGGTATCCATGAAGCGGGCCGTTATACCTCCCGCCTTTACTTCCTCGCGCTCATTGCCAGCTTGGGTGTAGCAGCAGATATCATCGGCAGAAGCTTCGGTGCACAACACAATGCGCGCCTTGCCCAAGCAGCGCAAACTTCGAAAAGCACAGATATCTCGCTTTAGCTCAACGCAGATAATTCATTAATCAGCGGCGTGCCTGGGCTTCTCTCGGTTTCTTGCAGAGGAAATTAGCTTGAGCAGCCCTCGCTTGCACGCAGCTGGCAATATACGTCACGGACTTAGACAGAACGTAGTATCGATCCCATGAGCGATATCCTCTCGCGTTTCGGCGCCCCTACCCAACGCTGGTTCACCGATGTGTTTCATCAGCCCACGGCCGCGCAAACCGGGGCGTGGGAGTCCATTTCCGCAAATCAACACACACTGGTGATCGCTCCCACCGGTTCTGGCAAAACCCTCGCCGCTTTCCTCTGGGCGTTAGATTCCCTACTGAACGCCACCAGTTCCACCCCAACACTCCCGGGGATCCCCGAACCGCGAAGCCACAACTCGGGGACCCGAATCCTGTATATTTCCCCGCTCAAAGCCCTCGGCGTAGATGTGGAACGCAACCTCCGCTCCCCGTTGGCAGGCATCGGCGCAACCGCCCATGAGATGGGGATCAGCCAACCAGAGATCACGGTGGGAGTGCGCTCCGGTGACACCCCGGCAGCCGAGCGCCGCGCATTGGTGAAGAGCCCGCCGGATATTCTGATCACCACCCCCGAATCGCTCTATCTGATGCTCACCAGCGCGGCAAAATCCACCCTCGCCACCGTCACCACCGTGATCATTGACGAAATCCATGCCATGGCGGCCACCAAACGTGGCAGTCACTTAGCACTCTCACTGGAACGGTTGGATAACCTTTTAGACAGCCCGGCCCAACGCATTGGCCTCTCGGCAACGGTCGAGCCCCCCGAAGAGGTAGCCCGCTTCCTCGCGGGTGCCGCACCGGTGAATATTGTGCGCCCACCCGCGACGAAGGAATGGGAATTAACCGTGCGGGTCCCGGTGGAGGATATGACCGATCTCCCCGCGGCGGCCGCAGCCCATGACGCTGGGCCGGGTTCTTCCCCGGCAGCGGGGGCTAGCATTTGGCCGCATGTTGAGGCGCAACTGGTAGAACTCGTGCTGGCCAACCAATCAACGATTATCTTCGCCAACTCGCGGCGGCTGGCCGAACGGCTCACCGGTCGACTCAATGAGCTCTACGCGGAACATCAGGGCTTCACTACCCCACAAACAATCGGGAGCTCCCCAGCGGCGATCATGGCCCAGGCAGGTTCCAGCCCAGCTGCCGATCCACAGGCTCCGGTCTTGGCCCGCGCACACCACGGCTCGGTGGCCAAGGAAACCCGCGCACAGATCGAAGAGGACCTAAAACTCGGTCGGCTCCGGGCCGTGGTCGCCACCAGCTCGTTGGAACTGGGCATCGATATGGGGCTCGTTGATCTGGTTATTCAGGTGGAATCCCCCAATTCCGTGGCCTCGGGTCTGCAACGTGTGGGGCGTGCCGGACACCAGGTAGGTTCGGTCTCCCGCGGGGTGTTCTATCCCAAGCACCGCGCGGACTTGCTCTCCACTGCGCTAGTGGTCACCCGGATGCGCGCCGGGCAGATTGAAAAGTTGGTGGTTCCAGCCAACCCCTTGGATGTCTTGGCCCAGCAAACGCTCGCGGCGGTGGCTTTGGAAGATCTGGAGGTCGAAGCCTGGTTCGACACGGTGCGCCGGGCTGCACCCTACGCCAAGCTGCCACGCAGCGCCTATCTCGCGACCTTGGACATGCTCTCGGGCAAGTACCCCTCCGATGAGTTCGCCACCCTCAAACCTCGGCTGGTGTGGGACCGGGACGCTGGGACATTGACCGCCCGGCCCGGTGCACAACGTTTGGCCGTGATTTCCGGGGGTACCATCCCTGACCGCGGTCTCTTCGGTGTCTTCTTGGTGGGTTCCGCAGACTCCAAGGCCCCGAAACGGGTCGGTGAGCTGGATGAAGAAATGGTCTACGAATCCCGCGTTGGCGACGTGTTCGCGCTCGGAGCCACCAGCTGGCGGATCGAAGATATCACCCACGACCGGGTTCTGGTCTCCCCGGCATTCGGGCAACCGGGTAAACTCCCGTTTTGGCATGGTGACGGGCAAGGACGCCCCATCGAATTGGGCCAAGAGCTTGGTCGCTTCACCACCGGTCTCTTAGCCGCCAGCGAAGCGCAGGCGCTGCAACAACTGCGTGAACAGGGGTTGGATGAATTCGCCGCCGGCAATCTGCTGAACTACTTACACGAACAAAAGCGTGCCACCGGTACGGTTCCAAGTCACCAAGCCTTCGTGGTCGAACGCTTCGTGGATGAACTGGGCGACTGGCGGGTGATGCTCCATTCGCCGTTGGGTTTGGCCGTGCATGCGCCGTGGGCCTTGGCCATCGGAGCCCGAGTGCGTGAACGCTGGGGCTTAGATGCCTCGGCCATGGCCGCCGATGATGGGATTGTGCTGCGCATCCCTGCCATGGAGGATGAGCCGCCCGGAGCCGAACTCTTTAACTTCGCCGACGATGAGATCATCGATGCAGTCACCACCCAGGTTGCTAACTCGGCCCTATTCGCCGCGCGTTTCCGCGAATGCGCGGCCCGCGCTCTCCTGCTACCACGAATCAACCCGGCCAAACGCACCCCGCTGTGGCAGCAACGGCAGCGTGCCAGTCAGCTACTGGATGTGGCCCGCAAGTACCCGGATTTCCCGATCATCTTAGAGACCGTACGTGAGTGCCTCAACGATGTTTACAATCTCCCGGCACTGGTGCAGGTCCTAAAGGACGTGGCCTCACGGAGCATCCGCCTTATCGAGGTACAGACTCCCACCCCTTCGCCCTACGCCCAGTCCCTACTCTTCGGCTACGTTGCACAGTTCCTCTACGAGTCCGATGCGCCCTTGGCCGAACGACGTGCCGCGGCACTGAGCCTCGATCCGGTGCTGCTGGGCGAACTGCTCGGGCGTAATGATGTGCGCGAAATTTTGGATGCAGACGTCATCGAAAAGTTCGCTGCCCAATTGCAGCGGCTAGCCCCCGACCGGAGATTGAGCGGGGTAGAAGGTGCAGCCGACTTACTCCGCCTGCTCGGCCCACTAAGCGCCGAAGACTTAGCCGCGCGCCTCACCCACCCCGATCAAACTCAGCAACCTACCGACGAAACCACGGCCCGCGGATATGCCGAGATGCTGGTCAGTGCCCGGCGTGCTTTTCCACTACGCCGCGACGGAGTGAATGTCTATGCCGCGGTAGAGGACGCGGGGAAGCTGCGTGACGCATTGGGCACCCCATTGCCCGTCGGGATCGCCGAAGCCTTCCTCGAACCGGTAGCCGATCCGGTGCAGGAATTGCTGGCTCGCTATGCTCGCACCCATGGGCCTTTCACCCCCACCGAGGCGTCCGCCAGTTTGGGGCTCGGGGTGGCCGTAGTGCGTCCGGTCCTGGATGCTCTGGTGGCCGCGGGACGATTGTCTATCGGAGCTTTTCGGCCCTTGGAGCTGGTCCCCGAGGGAATCTCCGGCGATGAATACTGTGATGTTCAGGTACTACGTACCATTCGAACTCGTTCGCTGGCCGCCTTGCGGGCCGAAGTCGAACCGGTGGACCAGCCGGCTTTGGGACGCTTCCTGCCTAGTTGGCAGCAGCTCGGCTCGACCTTGGAAGGAGCAGACGGCCTGTATGAGGCCACGACCCAGCTCGCGGGGGTGTCGCTCCCGGCCAGTGCCCTCGAATCCCTCATTCTGCCCGCACGCATCGCAACCTTCCGGCCGGCATTACTCGATGAATTATGCAGTTCCGGGGATGTGCTCATTCGCGGCCAAGGGGCTGCAGGCGGCAGGGACGGGTGGGTTTCACTGCATCCGGCTGAACACGCCACGCTCACCATGGAGGTCCCGGAAGCTGACGAACTCAGTGAATTGGAGCGTCGCACCCTGAACGCTTTCGGCGACAGCGGCGCCTACTTTGTTGCGGAACTCGCCCAGCGGATGGCTGCCGACCTACCAACTGAACCTTCGGTGTCCGAGGTCAATGAGGCCTGCTGGACCTTGTTCTGGGCAGGGTTCATTAGCCCGGACACTTTTGCTCCACTGCGCGGCTACCTCGCCGACGGAAATACCGCCCACAAAATCGCCAAACCCACCCCACGCGCCCGAGCGGCACGGCTGAACCGGCTCTCCGGGCTGACCCGGCTAGCTGGCTCTACCCCGGCACCTTCCTCAACGACGCGTAGCGGCGGGGCGCGCTGGAGTAAGTTACCTGCGCCGGTGAGCGACCCGACGATCAGGACGCACGCCGCGGCCGAGGTACTGCTTGAACGCTATGGGGTGGTAACCCGAGGTGCGGTGGCTGCAGAGCAGATCCCGGGTGGGTTCGCGGCTATCTACCGAATGTTAGCCAAATTGGAAGAGGCCGGGCATGCGCGCCGCGGCTATTTCATCGAAGGGTTGGGCGCCGCCCAATTCGCTTCGGCCAACACCGTCGACCGGTTGCGTTCCTTTGCCGCGGAAAACCGTGGACCGCGGCATACCGCGACCGTCCACGTGTTGGCCGCCACCGACCCGGCCAACCCCTATGGTGCGGCTTTGCGCTGGCCGAGCAGCAGTACCGGGCACCGCCCCGGGCGCAAGGCCGGGGCCCTTGTCGGTCTGGTCGATGGGCAGCTGGCGTTCTACCTTGAACGCGGCGGACGAACCGTGCTGACCTTCGGCGACCCGACGGACGAGGAGCTGAACCGGCTGGGCCGTGCCGTGGTCGCCGCGCTGCGGACCGCCGCGGTGGACAAGGTCGCCATCGCCACCGTCAACGGGCAGCCGGTACTCGAACACCGCTTATCCAAGGCGCTGCTGCAGGCAGGGTTCTACACCACCCCGCAGGGAATCCGCTTCCGCCGTTGAGCTGTGATGCCTCTAGCTCCAGCGGACCCCCAGCCGGATCACGCTCACTGCCGACTGCGCGTAGATTGGGTGCAGCACACCGACTTTATCGAAGGAGGACCCATGCCCGAGGGAGATACCGTCTACCGATTGGCCCGCCGGCTGGACGCGGCTCTGGCAGGCTCGACGCTGACCAGTACTAGGTTCCGCGTCCCGCAGCTAGCCACCACGGATCTGTCCGGATACCGAGTCGAAGAAGTAGCTTCCCGCGGTAAGCACCTGCTGATCCACCTGAGCATCAACGAATCTAGACTGCCTTCCCGGCTCTGCCTGCGTTCGCACCTGATGATGGAGGGACGCTGGGACCTGTACCAGCCGGGTGAACGCTGGAAACGCCCGGCCCATCTGGCTCGGCTAGTACTGGAAACTCAGGACGTGAGCGCGGTGGCCTTCGAAGTCCAGCAATTGAAGCTGGTGCCCGCCGAAGAAGAGAATGAACTCGTGGGTCATCTGGGGCCGGACCTGTTGGGGACCGACTGGGACGCGGACCGCGCGGCGCGCAACCTGCTGAATGAACCGCACCGCCCGATCGGCACGGCGCTGCTGGATCAACGGCTGCTGGCCGGTATCGGCAACATCTACCGTTGCGAGATCCTCTTCCTGACCCGGTTGCACCCCCTCACGCCGTGCGGCCAGGTGCCGGACATGGACGCGGTTGTGGCCATGTCGTATCGACTATTGCAAGCGAACAAGGATCGTGCCCGCCGCGTCACTACCGGAACGGCGCGTACCCGCGATCCGTTCTGGGTCTATGGGCGCACCGCCAAGCCCTGCCTGCGTTGCGCAACGCCAGTGAAGCTGATGGCGCTTTCTGATGAATTCGGTGCCCACGAACGAGACTGCTATTACTGCCCGGCGTGCCAGAAACTGGAAGAATAGTGGCCATGGCAATGATCTCCCCGCTCCCTGTCCGCAATGGCGTCAATGCCACTCGCCTGCGCCTGCCTGGGTCCGGGCCCTGGCCCACCGTGGCCGACTACCTGCTGGAACGCTTCGGCCACGTGGACCCCGAGGGAATCCTGCGCCGCTTTGACCAGCGAGAAATCGTCGGTCTGGGCGGCACCCCGCTCAGTGTCACCACACCGTTGGGCGAGCACGATTTCATCTGGTACTACCGTTCACTGCCAAATGAGACTCCAATACCTTTCGAAGCCGAGATCCTGCATCAGGATGAGCACCTGATCGCACTGGATAAACCACATTTTCTGCCCACCACCCCCGGCGGGAAATTTATTCAAGAGTCCGCTTTGGTCCGCTTAAGAAATCAAACCGGGATCGATGATCTGGTGCCAATGCACCGATTAGACCGTGCCACCGCGGGGGTAATACTCTTCGCCGCGAACCCCGCCACCCGCGGAGTCTACCAAAGCCTCTTTGAACGGCGTGAAATCCGCAAGAGTTACCAAGCAGTCGTGCCCTTGGAAACGGGACCAGGCTTGGAAACGGGCAAGGTCCTTGGACCCAATGACAATCTGGTTCAGCGCGATGCCGAACAATTGCGGCAGCTGCTGGAGAACTTACCGATGGACTATGAAAATCGCATGACCAAGGTCAAGGGACAACTACGCTCCGTCGTGGAACAAGGCCCAGCGAACGCCCGAACACATATCCGTTTGGCTGACCAGGGGCACAGCAACGGGCACTTTTCGGGGTTGCCGGTGGCGTTATTGGACCTTGATCCGCTCACTGGGAAAACCCATCAGTTACGGGTACATCTGGCCTCACTGGGATTGGGAATCATTAACGATGCCTTCTACCCGAGGTTATGGGATGTAGCCCCGGATGATTATGCGCGACCACTGCAGCTCTTGGCTAAGTCAATCGCCTTCACCGACCCGCTCACCGGGCAGGAACGCTGCTTCACCTCAAAACGACACCTGTCTGAAAGTCCAAAGCAGATCTCAAAACCCCTCTAGCCATAGCCCGTTTTTGTTCCTAGTCTTTAACAATCACCAAGCGGAAGACTGGGCACCGGGGTTTCCGGGCCGGAAAAGACGGTATGAAATGTCCACCCCAAGTGACCGGCAAGATCTGCAATCGGTGGTGGACTCCACCCGGCAGCTCTTTGCCGAGAAGCGGCAACGCGCCACGGTGCAATTACCGTACGCGGCCCCCGATCATCGACCCAACCCGGCACGGGAAAACCTGGATTGGATCAGAGCCGGCACATTTGTTCTTGCCGCCATCCTGCTGCTGGTGACCGTGCTGGTGTTCGCCAGCAGTGCCATGGAACGGGCGTCGAGCGAACTGCTTAACGTGCGACCCGTGCAAAACTTGATGTGGCCCGCGGTGGCCCTGATTGTTTTGTTCAGTTCGCTGTATGCGCTACTTCCCAGCCAGCTCAGCTCCCGACGACAACGCGCGGTGAGTATCTACTCCAGCGTCATGGCCGCGACTATGGGGTGTGCCTTGACTCTGGCAGCCTCCTTCATGTTCTGGGCCGCAGTGGTCTTGGCGGTGCTTAGTTGTGCCGCAGGGCTGCTCGGAATTCGAATGCTCAACCGGAATACCGCCCGCACCACGGTGGAACGGTTACTGACCGATGCTCCGCTGAGTTTCAGCACCGGCTTTTCCTTGGTCGTCACTGGGCAACTGTATTTTGCTGCCGCCGGGTGGGATGACCAGACCCATGTCCTCAAAGCATTGGTGGCCTTGCTAGGGATCAGCGTTATCGCTTCGGTGGCCGCACATTCCGAACGTGGGCGCCATGCCCTCGCGTTGGGGTTTGCCATCGGCACAAGTGCCATCGCTTTGGCCCTCTGGCTCAACGCTGCCGGCCCCTGGTGGCTCTCGATTGTCAGTGCACTCTGCGGCCTGAGCGTGGTCTTGGCCGCGGAGAACCGACGTCACCAGATCACTCATGCCGAACATCGTGCGGCCCGCGGACTGCCTGTCGAAGATTAGGGACTGATTACTTCGGAGCCATCCGAATCGCACCATCCAAGCGGATCGTTTCACCATTAAGCATCGCGTTGTGCACAATATGCTCGACCAATGCCGCATACTCGCTGGGCTGGCCCAAACGCGAGGGATGTGGCACTTGGGCACCAAGTGAATCTTGGGCGGCTTGCGGTAGACCGGACATCATCGGGGTATGGAAGATCCCCGGAGCAATGGTCATCACCCGGATTTGATAAGCGGCCAATTCCCGGGCCAGGGGAAGAGTCATCGCGCAAACCGCTCCCTTAGACGCAGCATAGGCCGGTTGCCCAATTTGCCCGTCAAAGGCAGCCACCGAGGCAGTATTGATGATCACCCCGCGTTCGCCGGTGCCGGCTAAACCCGGCACTGCTTCGGTGCGGCTCATCGCTTCGGCGGCTAAGCGAATAACGTTGAAAGTTCCGGTGACATTAATGTCCAAGACCCGGGCAAATTTCTCCAGAGGCAACACCCCGTTGCGGCCCAAGACCTTGCCGGGGGTAGCAACACCGGCGCAGTTCACCACAATCCGTAGCGGACCCCGGGCGACAGCGGCATCCACCGCCTGCTGTACCTGTTCCGGGTTGGTGACGTCCGCGGAGTGATAGTGAACTTGTCCGCCCAGCTCTGCGGCCTTGGCTTCACCTTGCTCGTCCGGCAGGTCAACAACGATGACTACGGCACCAGCGTCGGCCAGTTTCTGTGCGGTGGCCCGCCCCAGTCCGGATAGTCCTCCGGTTACCAGCGCTACCGAATCTTTGATCTGCACCTGCCACCTCTTCGTCTGGACATCCGCTCCTGGCCTATCGGTTAAGCGTTAATTACCGAAAAGCCGTGGTGAAAACAGCCTAGTTTGGCCGCGCAGATTTTTGAAGAGGTAGCAGGAGGGCGGATCACACTTAGTGTGCGGCCACCGGTGTCTCGGCTTCGGCATCCTTACGCTGCTTGTCACCAAGCATGAAACCGATGATAGTCACCGCAACTCCGCAGACCATCCCGATAATGAACCCGGCCGAGAAGCCCTGGACGGTGGCGTCGGTTTCGCCGATTCCCGCAGCAATTTTCGACGCGGTACTAGCGGCCACGACACTCATCACCATGGCGGTGCCCACCGCTCCACCGAGCTGTTGCAAGGTGGAAAGCACGGCCGAACCGTGGGAGTGCAGATGGCTTGGCAACGGGTTCAACGCCGTGGTGAACGCCGGGGTGAAAATGAGCGACATACCCGTGCTCATCACTAGGTGCATGAGCACCAACAACCAGATTGGGGTGCTGGCATCCAGAATCAGTGCATAGCCTAAGAGCACTAGAGTCAGAATCAGGCCACCGGGGACCAGCAGCGGCCGAGCCCCAACTTTGTCGAAGAGGCGACCAACAAACGGAGCCAATAAACCCATCAGCAATCCACCAGGCAGCATGATCAGGCCGGTGGTCAGCGTATCGATGCCCAGCACCATCGAGAAGAACATTGGCAGCAGGATAATAACCCCGAACAGCGCCACCATGGCCAGCACCATCAGCACCAAGGAAAGGGTGAAAGGCCGGTAGGTGAATGAACGAAGATCCAACAACGCCTTATCCTCGCGCTGCAGACGCACCTGAAGCATTGTGAAACTGACCAAGCAGACCAACGCCACAATCAAGACAGCCGCGCTGATCAGATCCAGTCCGCTGGCAGATAGTCGGCTCAACCCAAAGACCAGACCACCGAAGCCCGGAACCGCAAGCAACAACGACGGGATAGACAATGGTGCCTGAGAAACACCCGGGGTCTTATCCAGTCGTGGCGTACCGATTAGCAGGGCCAAGATCGCTACCGGAAGCACTGAGATAAACATGAAGTGCCAAGAGAAGTACTGCAGGATGATCCCGGAGAGCGTCGGGCCCACCGCCGGCGCTACAGAAATGACGATCGATACGTTGCCCATCAACACACCGCGACGTTCGGCCGGAACCAGCGTCAGGATGGTGGTCATCAACAGCGGCATCATGATCGCGGTTCCCGAGGCCTGAATCATCCGGGCGATCAGCAACACGGTGAAGCCCGGAGCCACGGCTGCCAACGCAGTACCTACCGTGAATAATCCCATGGCCAACACGAAAGCACTGCGCGTGCTCAGCTTCTGCAATAGGAACCCGGTAGCCGGGATCACCACGGCCATGGTGAGCATGAAGATCGTGGTCAACCACTGGATCGTGTCCTGAGTGACCTGGAATTGCTCCATGAGCACCGGCAAGGCCACATTCATGATGGTTTCGTTCAAAATGACCACGAATGCCGAGACGATCAGCACCGCAATCGTCGTAAAGTCTTTGGTGCTTAGCCGCTGTGTGGAAGTGGTCAAGACGGTCCCCGGTCTCATGGTGAAGGTCAAAAAGCGGGGCGAATACCCCAAAAGCAGTCGTTGAACAAGCTCAACCAGTTTACCGGTGGGTGTCAACGGTGGCTACCGCCCGGAGAGAACTGAGATGGTGAATTGCGCAACACAACCCCGGGCTACATGTCATTCGTGAACCCGTGGTAGAAGATGGAGATATGAATGTGCGCACACCTGACCCGTACCCAGGATGGCTAAGTGAAGAAGACCTTCACGAGGCCCGCCAACGCCTTCCCATGCTCTATGTTGAGGCGATTCCCGTCCGATTGGATCCGCTGGGCTACGTCAATGAGGTCGGTTTGTTACTGACCGCCGATGGCGATGGTCGGATGCGCCGGACTTTCGTCTCGGGGCGCGTGATGTACCGTGAGACCATTCGGGCTGCCTTGATTCGTCATATCGAAAAGGATTTGGGCACCTTCGTCCTGCCGCAGCTGCCACCGAGCCCCGCGCCATTCACAGTGGCCGAGTATTTCCCTGCACCCAGCGAGACCGGGCTGACCGATGACCGGCAGCATGCGGTAGCAATGTGTTACATCGTTCCAGTACGCGGCGAGTCCTCCCCCCGCCAAGATGCCTTGGAGCTGACTTGGCTGTCCCCCGCTGAGGCGCTCAGCGAGCAGATTCAGTCCGAGTTTGTTGGCGGGCGTGAAAACGTGCTGCGTCAGGCGCTGGCACATGTAGGAATCAACATCTAATAGCTTGCGAACGGACGCACTCCAAGACTGGGGTGCGTCCGTTAGCAGCGCGTGGCATAGATCCTAAAACGCCGCTGTGTCACCTCGATTGGCTCGTGCTGGTGCAACTCCCAGAGTGTTTGAGCATGGTGCTCGATCCGAAATCCACTCTCCGTCAGCAGCGTGGCATAGTTCTTCGCGGTGACTTCGGGATAGGTAAATGGTGCCGCGAACCAGCGGTGTAACTGCGGCGCATCAAACCCGTCCACCTGCTGGGTGAGGAAGCTTCCGCCCGGAACCAGTACGCGGGAGAGCTCACCCGGATCGAAACTTTCGTGCCGTGACATCACCAGATCCAGCCGGCCCTCGGGCAAGTCTAAGTGCTGTTTGATCTCAGAATCGTATTCGATCACTTGAACCCCATAGGGGGCCAGCCGGGTTCTAGCGATCGGGACATTAGGCTTCCAGCCCTCTGTCGCCAACACCGTGGGCGGTAACTGAGTACCGTGGGAAAACCGGTCGAGTAAACCGCTGAGTCGTTCGCCACCGCCGGTACCGAGATCCAATGCACCGATTTCACTGGCCTGCAACGCCGCAAAGCAGTCCTGTTCAAAATCCCACCAGGGTTCATCGGCACGCAGCCGACCCGCCAGTGCTGAGAAATCCCAGCCGCTCATCCGTGCCTGCGCGTGCGTCTGCTGCAGACCGTCAATGAGCTCGTTCCTTAGCGCTGACTCACTGCGTTGCGAGTGCATCTCAGAAGTATGGCACGGTCATGGGTGCTACGCCGGAGTGATACCCCGCATTTTCATTAGGAAGCGTCCAAAGAGGCTGCCGGCCAGGACGCCGAGGATGCCGACCGCGGATCCGATGAGGGTTTCAACGATCCGGTCGTACATCACCGCGGTGGATAGCCCGGAGACCAGTGAAACACCCACCAGCGCCAAGGGGGTCACAAAGATTTGGGCCAAGAAATAGTTACGGATGACCAGAATCTCGGCCATGAATTGGAAAAGCCCGATGCAAATCACCAGAACCAGCAACGGCGGGTTGAGAACCACCAGCGCGGCCATCAGGATCATGCCCACGAGCGTTCCCAACACTCGGTGCACCCCTCGACGCACGCGAAGCCGCGTGGTGTGCCCGACCAAAGGAACGACCGCGGCAACCATCGCCCAATAGTTATGCCCGGCATCCAACCGGCTACCCACAATATTTGCGATTACCCCTGCCACCCCGGCGGTGAGGATGTAGAAAAGTCCCTCCCACCAGATGGCGCTACGCACATTGTCGGATAGCGGTGGCAGGGGGCTGCGCTGCCAGACATTTGCCCACTGACCAATGGCGCCGCTAGCCCCGATCAGGATCTGAAAAACGATGGTGGCAGCCGTGGCCGCGAGTGCTTGAAACGCCGGGGCGGGCTGAGCAATGGAAGCGATCGCAGCAAAGGCGAAGATGTGAAAGAGGGAGCCGGCAGGTCGTAATCGGAGGAATCCGGCGGCAACCGAGCACGCACCGGCAATCAGGGTTGTGGAAAGAACCACCTGCCAAGATTTTAGTTCCGGATCTTGATGCTCAATCCACCAGTTCGAGGCAGCCAAAGCTAGTGCAATCACCACGAAGAACAGCACCCCGGAACGCACCTGCATTCGCAAGCGGTTCCAATAGCCATCAACGCGCCCGTATACTCCGGTGAAGGCGCCAAAGACGACGAAAACCATCAAGTCGAGACGGTCAAAAGCCAGCAACACTAGCAATGGTGCGAAGATGCCTACCGCCGTGCGCAAACCAATCCAATGATCCTGCTGGGCTGGCCCCAAGGTGATCAGCGACTTCAGACTCCCGGCTAGGCTCATTTGCCGCATGCGATGCCCACTTCCTACCTGCCCATGGATAGATCGATCACCCCCATTCTCCCTGTTGTACCGGCCAGATGTCTGCTTTTACGCATTTGTCCGTTCTGTCGTTTTCCTCACCCGCGTGAATATACGGCAGACTAGTGTGGTGTCCGAAAAGAATTTTGACTCCTCCGCCGCTCATCCCCGCCAATCCGAGTTCTCCTTTGAAGTCGGCACCCGGCTGACAGCCGAGGACGGAACCCCGATGCTGGGACGCACCGGCACCATCTCCACCCCGCATGGTCAAGTGAAGACCCCGGCGTTTATCGCGGTGGGGACCAAGGCGACCGTGAAAGCGCTGACCCCCGAGCACGTCGAAGAACTCGGCGCCCAGGCGGTGCTAGCTAACGCCTACCACCTCTATCTGCAACCCGGGGCCGAGATTCTCGATGAAGCCGGCGGGCTGGGACAGTTCATGGGCTGGGAAGGCCCCACTTTCACCGATTCCGGTGGTTTCCAGGTAATGAGTCTGGGTTCGGGGTTCAAAAAGGTCATCGACATGAAGTCGGTAGATCAGTCCGGACCGGATGACGCCGTGGCGCCCGGGAAGGAGCGCATGGCTAATGTGGATGAAGATGGTGTCTGGTTCAAATCGCACCTCGATGGCACCAAACACCGCTTCACCCCCGAGGTCTCCATGGGGGTGCAGCACCAGATCGGTGCCGACATCATGTTCGCCTTCGATGAGCTGACCACATTACAAAATTCGCGGGGATACCAAGAGGAGTCCTTGGAACGCACCCGCCGTTGGGCGATCCGTTGTATTGCCGAACATTTCCGGCTGACCGATGAGCGTGAGTCCAAGCCTTACCAGGCTCTCTTCGGGGTCATTCAAGGCGCACAATATGAAGACTTACGCCGCAAGGCCTGTCAGGATTTGGGCGCTATGGCCTTTGACGGGTTCGGCATTGGCGGAGCCTTGGAGAAGGAGAACCTCGGCACTATCGTGGGCTGGTGCTCCGAGGAACTGCCCGAGAACAAGCCACGGCATTTACTCGGGATCTCCGAGCCGGACGATATTTTTACCGCCATCGAGAACGGTGCCGACACCTTCGACTGCGTCTCACCGACCCGCGTGGCTCGAAACTCGGCTTTCTATACCCCCAACGGTCGATTCAACCTCTCCGGGGCACGCTATAAGCGTGATTTCACCCCGCTGGTCGACGGGTGCCCCTGCTACACCTGTCAGAATTTCACCCGTGCCTATATTCATCACCTGTACAAAGCCAAGGAACTGCTGAGTCATACGCTAATCTCGATTCACAACGAGCATTTCACCGTTAATCTGGTCGACTCGGCTCGTCGCTCGATCGAGGATGGAACCTTCTTCGCGTACAAGGAAGAGGTGCTCCGCGGTTACTATGCGGGCAAACCAGACCCACAGGGGCTAGTCGTCGGCTAAACGGCCCGGCCTCAATCAAACGATGTGCGGAACCAAGTGGCGCGGAATCAGTCATCGGATTCCGTGCCATACTGCAAAGACAGCCGTCCGCCAGCTGCATAGCAGTACGTAGCGCTGCCAGATGATTGTGTTTGAAAATCGTTAGTCGTCCTGTAATCCTCGATTTGCCGCTATCGTTCACCCAATAGTGCTAAGCCCTTACCCACAACGACTTCTGGGTCTAGCGGCGTGCAAAGGGCCTGAGCACCATACCCTGTGCTCAGGCCCGATCTCGCAGAACGCTTGTGTGGTCGGTTCATCGACTCTGTGAGGCGTTATCTGTCATCGGCTTACGCCGAAGTGCTGACTTGTTGCCCATACCCCGGTTCTTTGCGTTTGAACCAGCGAATCACTGCCGCGGTTACCGGAACGAAAATAATTTCTACACCGGTCTTGTACACGAAACCGACCAAGAGGTAGTTCAAGAATTGTGCCCCGTCGGTAATTCCAATCACCGAGGCCGCAATCGAGCAGAAGATCAAGGTATCGAGAAACTCGCCGACACCGCTGGAACCGATGAGTCGTCCAATGAGTCCACGCTCACCGAAACGCTCCTTCAATTTCACCAGAACCCAAGCGTTCGCCAGCTGCCCCATGAGGAATCCAAGGATCGAGGCAAGGACGATCTGCCAGACGGGCCCCAAAGTCCGTTCTAAGGCCTGCTGTCCGTCATAGAATTCAGCCGATGGCAAGGCGATCATGACCCAAAAGCACAGCACCGCAAAGATCGCGAGCCCAAAAGTCACCAGAATGGATCGTCGTGCCGCCTTGAAGCCGTACACCTCGGAGATGACATCTCCGAGAATATAGGCCAGAGGAAAGAGGAAAAAACCACCATCGGTGATGATCGGCCCCAACGCGACGCCCTTGGCCGCGCCGATATTAGAGAGAATAACCACCGCACCCATCAGTGCCAGCACGGTTGAAAAGTAAGGGCTCCCAGCAGCGGCAAAGACTGCTTTCGAAGAGCGTGAAGATACAGAAGCGGCGTTTGATGCGCCCATAAAAATTTCCTATTCAAAGTGGTTCGCCAAGGTACCGCTGCCCGAGATCACGCTGGCGTGTTGCACAGAAATCGTAGATCTACGGACGTTCCGGGGCGGCCCCCGCTGTATTAGCACTTGCCTTTCCAGTATCCCATGCGCCCACAAAGCCAACGAATCAAAGCTATGCTTCAGATCACACCGTGTGTCATGCTTCTTATCAACCAATTTTGACTTGGTATTTTTCTGTAAATAAACCTGAGGAATTTTTTTCGTTTGAGCATTTTTGAAGATTTACTGAAAACTCCTAAGTTATTTTTGAACGCGTTCAAAAAATCGGTAGACTGAGACTTCAGCGAAAGCGTACGGAGGTGGATAGCTTGGAACAGCCACGCACCACTAAGGGACAAAACACGAAGACCCTACTTTTGGACACCGCACTAAACTGTTTCGCGCAACTGGGCTATCAGCAGTCCAGCATGCGACTCATAGCGCAACGCGCAGGTCTATCGCTTTCGCACGCCTACTACTACTTCGACTCCAAAGAGCAGATCGTCGTCGAATTGCTCACCAGGCTTCGCCAAGAACAATTCGACCGCTGCCACCCAGTACTCACCGAGGGAAATACCCTCGAAAGCAACATCCGCTTCACGCTCGACACTACGGCCGAGGTGATGGGTGAATACCGCGACTTCGGACCCACCTTCCTCAAGGTACTGCTGGGTAGCCAGGCCCGCGCCGAAGTACCCGGCCGGCAGATCGAACTGCGCCTGTGGGAAGAGGTAGTCGAACATTCAAGGCCACTGCCCCCTCTCAGCATTCGCCGAGATCTGCCGCGCTTCTTACTGTTACTCTCACGCATGTTGCTCACCTTGTGGGCCTACGACAACTCGGAGCAACAAGCACGTTCACGACGGTTAATGCGCAATGCGGCTCCGGTGGCAGCCAAATTCGCGGTCTTATCCCGACTTCCCGTGGTTCGCTCGTTATTCGACGATCTGCTGGGTTTGATGGATGAAAACGCGTCAGCTACGAACGAAGAGCACGGGACACAGCCATCTCGTCGCTCGTTAGCTTCTTAGCTTCTTAGCTTCGGCAACTGTTCTACGACATTCGATGGGGCGTGCAGGTCTACGCGGGCAGAAAAATAGGCGTAAAGTCGAAGGTGAAAACCTGACATCCTAAGCCTCCGAGGAGTAGTAGATGAGCACCTCAGTACGTGACCTACCGGCCTGGACACATGGCTATACCAAGCTGCGAGATCGTATTGAGTCTTTTCCCGCTCCCGGGCTCATGCGCTCGGTCAATGAGGACGGCACAGATATCGAACTGCTGGGCTACTGGCCACAGAACCCCTGGCAGATCGCCTCGGATGTCAACCGGCTCATGCTCTTGGGTGCGCGAAACGAGAAAGCCGCGCAAACATTGACCGATGCCGGCTGGCATCACGAAGCCACACTTTACCTATTGGCAGGTCAGCCCGAAGAACTTGAGCAAGTCGTGAAGCTGGCCGATACCTCGGTACTCTTCGAAGCACCCATGGATCACTACGATGTAGTTGAGGTCGCTGATTTTGACCGACCTGTGGCCCGCGGCCGGATGCATATGGGCGAAAATTACGCGCTGATCTCCGACCCAGATTTGTTCTCTCCCGCTGATCCAGAGACCGCCCGCCGAGCGATTCTGGCTAATTTTGCTCTAGCTGCGTACCAGCACGGTCTGCCTTGGCTGCTCCTTGTGGCCTCCGAGGAGAACGCCAGCAAGCTGGCCACCGGCTGGTCGAAGGCCACGCCGATCGAAGTCATGATGCGCACCTCGGCTTAGGCCATCGCCGTGCATTCCCTACACTTAAGCCTATGAACTCCTCCAGCACCGCAACTCGTCCCGCCATTACGCTCACCATCGCCGGCTCCGAAGCCACCGGCGGCGCTGGAGCACAGGCGGATCTGAAGACTTTTCAAGAACTTAATACCTACGGCATCATTGCTTTGACGTGCATTGTGTCCTTCGACCCGAAGGACTCGTGGAACCACCGTTTCGTCCCAGTGGATCCTCAGGTTATTTCCGACCAGCTCGAAGCGGTTCAGGCCTGCTACGCCCAATCACTGGACACGGTCAAGCTCGGGATGATGGGTTCACCGACCACCATCGATACCGTGGCGGCCGCACTGGGACGGCAGGCTTGGAAGAACATCGTGTTGGATCCAGTCCTCATCTGCAAGGGTCAAGAACCCGGGCACGCCTTGGATACCGACGAAGCGTTGAAAACGAACCTTCTGCCGCTGGCAACTTTCATCACCCCGAACCACTTTGAGGCCGAGCAGCTCTCCGGACTGACCATCAACGACGAACAGGATCTGATCAACGCCGCCCGAAAGATTCACGAAATCTCCGGTGCTGCGGTTCTAGCCAAGGGTGGGGTTCGTATCGCTGGCGTGGACGCGGTGGATGTGTTCTACGACGGAGAAACCCTGGAAGTTCTGCGCGCCAAGAAGATCGGCAACGTGGCGGTTTCCGGAGCAGGTTGTTCACTGGCAGCGGCAATTACCGCCGAGCTAGCCAAGGGCGCCACCCCGTTGCAAGCGGCACGTACGGCGAAGGAGTTTGTTACCGCCGGCATTCACAACCGAGTTTCCGGCGCGACCCCCTTTGACGCACTATGGCAGGGCGGACGCCGCTAAATTCCATCTCACAGGGGCTGGTGACACAAGATGTTGCCAGCTCCTGTAGCTTTTGCGCCAACAGCCTTCGGCGCTGTCCATTCGTGGTGAACGACCTATCGGGCTGAAAGATATTTTCTCCTTCGATCGCATGTCCACGAGAACGGGTACGAGTGCGTTCATCCGGGCCATCTCGGCTCCTCTCCCACCTGTTTCCGCGGTGGTCACGAACACCGCATCCAAACTGGTTCGGCTCCTCTTAATGACTAAGGTCTTCCCCGCCGCCCCTCGCAGTCACACTCAGGCGCGGACCCCATCGACCTTGCCAGAATTGTGCGTTCCGACAATTGGCAGGAAGGTGAGACGTTCGATGCGCTGTCCTCGACAGAACCGGAGTGCTAGGCCTAATGCGATCCCACGATGGCTAAGCAAGGTTACTTGGCCCATCTCACGGCGGTGGAGCAAACCCGCGATTTGCTCGCAAGTCGCGGACGGCTCCGGCACGGCTGGAAACGCAGCCATGCGCGAAATGGGCCGCGATAACACCGCGTCATGCCCAGTACATACGTTGAGCGTCAAGCGCCCCGGCCAATGAAGACCTCGTGACATTCCAATCGGGATAGTGATCTGCTCACACTCTCAGGGTCGCTCGAATAGCCGTGTGGCCTCTCCGAGGCACCCCGCCCCTCACGATCCGGCACTAGTTATCGCCCTTCGGATCCTGAAAACGCATGCACAAGTTAGCAACAACTTTCAACGATTTTAGGCTCTGACAAGCGGAAGGCCGCCGCCCAGGGCTCACCTAGACAGGTGTCTCACTTAATTAGCCGAATGGTTAATATGAAATTAGCCACCTAGTCAACCCCGTGCCAAGTCGCATCATACCTACTCAGTAGTATTTCTAGGTCTGAAGCGCCTAGCCGGTTGCGCTCAAGTCATGGAATTGATGTTCAATAACCGCTTGAAATGTAGCGTGAGTCACATATGATTGCCAACTAGGGATCAGGCGCAGTTGCGGACGCCGAACCCGGAAGCGATAACCGGCAAGCATAGTGACATGGGGACTCCGGCTCGGTTATCGGCACTCGCAAGTGCTACTTCCGCGTTTCACCTAGGAGAATCATGATCACTCGGCGCACCCCGCGCCTTGCCCGGACGATCATGGCGTCGGCTACTGCTTTGGCATTAGCCGTCACCGTCGCTTCACCCGCCGCCGCGGACCCCGTTCCGCGGCCGGCTGATGGTGAAGAGGCACTGTCGCTCGGAGGCAAGAGCACCTCGTCACTCTCTGCTCTAAAAGTTTCCGGCCCACTGGCTAAGGCCCAGGGCGAAGTATCGGTCTACGTCCAGCTTGAAGGTGCTGGGGCGTTCGAAGAAGTTGAGGTCAAAGCCAAGAAACGTGACACCAACCGGGTCAAAAAGATCCGCTCCGAAGTTGAGGGCAAGGGCAAGACCCTCGCCCGCGAATCCGGCTCAAAGGTTCTGTACACCACCTCCAACGCCCTACGTGGCGTGGCACTTCGCGGCGATGCCGAAGAACTCCGGGAGCTGGCAACCCGCGATGACGTGGCCAAAATCAGCGCCATCGTCCCCAAATACCCGAGCAATCGGGGCTCCGTCATCGATACCGGCTCGTTAGAAAGCTGGACTGTGCTAGAGAAAACCGGTGAAGGGATCAAAATTGCCGTCCTAGACACCGGCGTGGATTACACCCATTCCGGCTTTGGCGGACCGGGCACCGCGGAAGGATACGCCCAGGCACAGGCTTCCACCGAACTGCCCGCGGCAGATTCCGGGCTCATCGATCCCGAGAAGTTTGTCGGCGGCTGGGACCTTGTGGGCGATAGTTATAACGCGAATCCTTCGGACCCCACCTATCAGCCAGTTCCCCAACCGGATCCGAACCCGCTGGATTGCCAGACTGCCGGACACGGTTCCCACGTGGCCGGTAGCTCCTCCGGCTACGGCGTGAATGCCGACGGTTCCACTTTCCGTGGCGATTATTCCTCGCTGTCCGCCGAGGACGTTGCACAAATGCGTGTTGGCCCCGGCACTGCACCGAAGTCGCAGATTATTGGCATTCGCGTCTTTGGTTGCGCCGGGTCTTCGGCCGTGGTGGGTCAGGCTTTGGACTATGTGTTGGATCCCAACGGGGATGGTGACTTCTCCGATCGCGCGGATGTCGTGAATATGTCATTGGGCTCAGATCGTTCGCCCACCGATGACCCAGAAAACGATATCGTCGATGCGCTGACCAAAGCCGGGATCCTCTCGGTGGTAGCTAGCGGTAATGCCGGCGATGTGACCGACATCGGTGGGTCGCCGGGTAACTCACGCAGTTCCTTGACGGTGGCCAATACCGTCGGTTCTCAGGTCACCATGGATGCCATTCAGGTCGACGCTCCGGCGGAACTGAGCGGAAACGTTGCTGGTCAGTATTCGGTGAACTTCGATTACACGTCGGCCGACCCAGCCGCCTTGAGCGGTGCGGTGATCATGGCCCCCGAAAGTAACCGCTTTGGTTGCCAGGCATTCGAGCCCGGTTCGTTGGACGGTAAATGGGTTTGGTTGCAATGGAGTGAGGATGGCCAGTTCCCTTGTGGTTCGGGCGCCCGTTTTGATAATGCCGCCGCCGGCGGCGCAACCGGCGTGCTGCTGGATGCCGAGACCAACCTCTTCGATGCCGGGATCGCCGGCAACGCGGTGATCCCGGGAGCTCAGTTGACCCTGGATAATTCCCAGAAGCTGCGTCCCGCAGCGCAGAATGGCACCCTGAATGTGACATTGTCTCCCGAGCTCATCGGTGCGGCTTCCGGTAACTCCGGGGCGCAAGATACCTTGAACGCCTCATCTTCGCGCGGCGTTCATGGTTCCAATGGAATCGTGAAACCGGACGTCGCCGCTCCGGGTACCCAGATCGGTTCGGTGGCCGTGGGCACCGGCAATAAACCTTCTGTTAAGTCCGGTACGTCGATGGCCACCCCGATGGTTGCCGGTATCGCCGCGTTAGTTCTGCAAGGAACCAACTACACTCCCGAACAGGCCAAGAGCCTGATCATGAACACTGCGGCCGCCGATGTGCTGGCAGCCAATGGTCAACCATTCGGCCCCAATCGGGTGGGCGCCGGTCGGGTGATGGCCGATGCGGCAATCACTTCCCCAGCCTATGCCTTCGATTCGAAGAATCCGGATCTGACCTCGGTAGTCTTTGGAGTCATCGAACTGGATGCAAAGAAGAAGTTCTCCGCTACCCGCACCATTACGGTGAAAAACACCTCGAATAAACGAGTGGACTACAAGCTGAAGTACGTGCCAGCTACCGAGATTCCCGGTGCTAGCTACAGCTTGGACCGCAAGTCACTCAGGCTTGCTCCCCGGGCATCGGCCACGGTCAAGGTGACGCTGAGGGTGGATCCACGGAAGTTCTCCAAAACCATGGATCCGACCATGGATTCCCTGCAGTCCGGTCTTCCACGACAGTGGGTCAGCGATGTCACCGGTCGTGTGGAAATGACCAGTTCCAAGGCTCCTACCCTGCGTGTGCCGGTTCAGGCCGCGCCGAAACCCACAGCATCAATGAGTGGACAGGTGGACAAGCTCAAGAAGGGTGCGAACACCACGACCATCAAGCTCAAGGGACAGGATCTGCAACTGGGCAGCGGTAACGGTCAAATCACCTCGTTACTCGGAGCCTTCGAATTAGGTGCGAAGAGTAAGCGAGAAACCGATCGTCTTGCTGCGATTCCTGCAGCAAGTGCAATGGATCTGCAGTATGTGGGAGCTAATTCCACCGCACCGACAAGCGGTGTCGCCGACGGTCTGCTCAATATCGGCATCTCAACGTGGCAGAACTGGGCAAGCATGTCCAGCGCCACCGAGCTGAATATCGAGTTTGACACCAACTCGGACGGGAAAGCGGATTTCGTTACCTTCAACACGCAGATCGATGGCATTGATCTGGACCTAGCAGCCACTTTTGATCTGGCGACGGGGACCCAGGTAGATCTGCAGCCGGTCAACGGGGTGCTCGGAGATGTCGACACCAATAACTTCGACACGAACGTCGCGGTACTACCGGTAGCGCTTTCGGCGTTGGGGTTGGATGAGTCGAGCAATGACATCTCTTACCGAGTAGCAACTTACTCTTGGTACCACACCGATGCCAACGGTGCGCTGATCCCGGTAGACACCACCGAATGGATCGATTTCAACGTGACTGCTCCGCAACTTGATTTCGGTGCTACCGGCTCACTGTTTACCAGTGTGAAGAACACCCGCATCCCGGTAACGGTGAAGGACACCAAACAGGAATCCGAGGTGTTGCTGCTTCACTTGCACAACGCCACCGGAGACTTGGACGCCAAACGCAAGAGCAAGAAGCACGGCGCAAATGATGGTGACCGGGCCGAGGTGCTGACCATCGAAGCCGATAGAAAAGGCAAGGATAAAGGAAAAGGGAAAGGGAAGAAATAGTCCGTACTGAGATTCGGTCCCCGGCACTACACCCAGTGCCGGGGATCAGTCTTGTTCGGCCGCCAAAAGACGCTCGGTCATCACCACGGTGGCGGCTTGCCGAACTTTCTGCGCAAATTCGCTATCTGCCTCGGCTTGATCGATCAGCGCTTGCACCATCTGCACCGCCGGTCCGCTCTGCACACAGAGCGCTAACGTGCCCCCAGCCTCGATGAACTGAACCGCACGCTGGCCCACATCAAGCTTCGACACCGCGACGGCGTCGCACAGATCATCGGAGATCACCAGCCGGTCATAACCCAGTTCGGTGCGCAAAAGATCGGTAATGATGGCCTCGGAGAATGGGGCCAGGTGTTCTTCATCCAACTCGGGATAGCTGGCGTTCGAAATCATCACCCATGCCACGTCCTGAGTAATCGAGTCCGCAAAGGGCAAAAGGTATTCATCCTGCGTCGTCGTCTGCGCATCGATCACATTGGCCGCGGTGTCTGTATTGGCTTTCACTCGTCCCAGCCCCGGGAAATGCTTCACCACCGGCTGGACTCCAGCGGCATAGAATGACTCGTTAACCTGCCGCACCGCCATGCTCACCGGCACCGGCTCGAAAGCATAGTTCCGTTTCCAGTAACCGATCGGGGCATTAGACCCGGCTGTTTGCTGCGGCACGGTATCGGCTACCGGAGCGAGATTAATATTGATTCCGGCTTCGGCCAGTTCGGCACCCACCACTTCGATGGTCTCTTGGAGCCGAGATTCGGACCAGCCACCTTGTTCGACCGCGGTGGGCAATTCGCTGAATCCCGCACCTTGTAGCACCCGAACGAATCCACCTTCTTGGTCCGTGGCAACCCACACCGGGTAATTCTCGGGAAGGTTTCCTTCCAATTCCGCGGTGATCTCATCGACCACCGCACGCGTAGCCGTCAATGATTTCTGCGAACGGCCCCGCAGGAAAACACTGTTGATCCCGGCCTCGGCGAGCGCTTGTAATTGCCTTTGAGTTGCTCCAGTTGCTGGTAACCCGGCCATCACCAACAACGCCGCCTGCTGACGTTGATCCATCTCATTCACCAGCTCGGCAGCCACGTCGGCTGGCTCGGGAGTGGGAGTAGGAGTAGTGCTCGGCCCAGGATTCCTGCTCGACGAGTCACCGCTTTCACTCGGGCGGGTAGTCTCGGACGGGAGCGGGGCGTCCACCGCGCACCCGATTAGGCTTAACGCCAGCAATGGGGCTAGGACACGGGCGCTACGTCTGAGGTTCATAAACTCATTGTGGCACTGTCCTAGCAACGCGGAACATCACCGAGGGCTGCTTTTCAAGGATTCTGCGCAACTTCCTCGCAAACGTTTAGGCGTCGACCACCGGCAATTCGCGCCAGTCGGTGGTGTAGCGGCGGGAAATAAACTCCCGCTTCATCGACCATTCGGGTGCGGCCAGCATTCCGCTACGGCCCAGCCCGATCGCACTGTTTCCGAAGCGTTGCGTCACCTGGCTCATCATCTGGCTGATCTGTTCGCCATCGGCGCCTGACTTCTTCTGGTCGTTCGGGTGGGCCAGCTCGCCGAAGTCTAGGTCAAGTTCCTCGGCAGCTGGTTGGGTGCTCAATCCGGAGAGGATCACGCCGCCACGCACATAGTCATAGCCCGGCTCTAGCACTTCGTCCATTGCTGCCACTGCGAGCTTGGTGAGCAGAATCGGATCTCGGGTCGGGTGTGGCAACCGAATCTGGGTGGAAGGAAATGCTTGGCCAGTTGCCGCAAACCGGCTGGTTCCGGCCATCACGGTCATTAAACTCGCATAGCGTCCCTCACTGGCGAGCCGTGCTGCAGCCTTCTGCGCATAAAAGCTCATCACCTCCCGCATTTGTTCTTTAGTGCGTACGGGCTGGGAGAAGGATCTGGTGAACATGACCTGCCCTTTATTGGATCGTTCCTCAACGGGCCCAATGCACCGTGTACCGTTGAGTTCGAAGACCGTGCGTTGCAAAACCACCGAGAACTTTTTGCGGATGAGATGTGGGTCCGCGTCAGCTAGATCCGCGATACTTTGAATCCCCATCCCGGTAAGTTTTTGTCCAGTGTTCGCACCAACACCCCAGACCTCGGTGACCGGCACGCGCGACTTGATCTTATGCAATACCGCCGGATTCATGAGGTCGGTAACGCAGATCCCCTCCATATTCGAGTTTTTCTTGGCCACGTGGTTGGCAAACTTTGCCAGAGTCTTGGTGGAGGAAACTCCAACGCACACCGGAACCCCAATCGATTGATACACCGCTGCTCGAATTTCCGCGGCGGCACGTTGTACCTGCCGGACGGTGCCAGTAAGTCCTAAAAAGGATTCATCAATGGAGTACACTTCCTGCCAGCTGCCGAACCGTCCCAGCACTTCTACTGGTACTGGCGAATATCAATTTGTTCACTATTGAATCGTGTCGATTGCGTTACAGCAGGATATACCCTGCTGGGCGCGTCGTGGGCCTGTCACTGCGCTGTGCCAAGGCGGAGAAAACGGTGTCACGATGCGCCCAGCATATGTCACGGGAGCTGACTCGGATGGTTTCGTTGCTACGCGTCTTCCTCAGCACCATGACGCGGCATGGATATACGCATGGCTATCAGTCCTGCCCCGATTAACCCGATGACGGCAAACGTACTACTGAGCAGAAATGGGTCTATTCCGAAGGAAGCTCCAGAAAAACCGACGCCGATGTAGAGGGTGATGCCTGCTGACCCGCCGAGCTGATCTGCTGCTCGCTGGACTCCAGAAGCTGTACCGGCATCCGATTCGGTCACTCCAGTAACAGCCGCGTATTGAAGCCCGACTAGCCCAAAACCCATCCCGACTGCGATGAGAACCATAGCTGGAATCATCGCAATAGCTGCAGCCTCCACGTACGTGACGATGGCGATAGCCACCATCCCGAGAGCCGTAAACCCGATGCCGGTCACGGCGCAAAATCGGGCACCCCATCGTCCGAGGAATCGAGGTACCAAGGTTGCGGCAGCAACAAGCGAGATCGCTAGTGGCACCAGCGTCAGTCCTGTGGTCAACGGACTGAGTCCTAGCCGGTTCTGCAGGTAGAAAGTGAACAGCAGGAACGATGTGGACAAAGCAGCGCTGAGCAGAGCAGTCGCAAGATTGGCCCACACCCGCGTTCGGTTTCGGAAGAACTCCAGGGGTATCAGCGGATTCGTGGCCCGTCGTTCAACAACAACAAACAAATATGCGGCTATCACAGCTCCGATTAGCACGACTACGGCCGCCCAACGGGGGATTCCGTCAGCCTCTCCTGCTTCGACGATCCCGAATACCAACAGAAGTGGCGCAGCTGTCAACAGGACCGAACCAGGAAGGTCGAGTTTCATACGCCTTCTTGGCTGGTCTGCCGGGATGAGAATGCCCGAAGCGATGAGGACGAACACGATAAAGGGTACCGATACAAGGAAGATCCAGCGCCACCCTAAAAACTCAGTGATGACTCCGGAGAGAATGAAGCCAAGCACAAGCCCGCAGCTAGCAACTGCCGCCCACACGCTCAGCGCGCGTGATCGTCCACGACCTTCGGGGAACAAGAGAACAATCACAGCCATTGCGGCTGGCAAAGCCATTGCTTCGCCTGCCCCTTGAAGCAGCCTCGCGGTTACAAGAATAGGATACGTAGGGGCAAGTCCCGCCAGCAGTGAAGCGAGGCCGAACACAGTTGTGCCGATCATTAACAACCGGCGCTGCCCGAGTAGGTCCCCGAGCCGGCCGCCAAGCATTAATAGACCGCCACCGGTGATCGTGTACCCGACGACAACCCATGTCAGTTGTCTAGCATTGGCACCGAACTCGGCACCGATGGACGGAAGGGCAACGTTCACTACGGTCACATCTACCGCGATCAAGAATTGCAACATGGAAAGACAGGCGAGCGTCACCCAAGCCCGCACCGCCGTGGTTTTAGATTGAGAAGAAAGATTAGTGGGAACCAAGTCGTGCTCCATCGTTCAGAAGAACTCCGGGCAGCACTAAGCGCCGCTCCGGACTGGCCGTAGAGCGGCGAAGCATCTAAAGATTAAAGGACTACGTGCTCCGCCGCTAGCGGAGCATCTTCGTCACGGCGGCTGCAGCCGCAGAGGAACCTGCCATACCCTGGATTGTATCAGTTCCGTGGCGGATATCTTGCCGGGCAAGCCTTCGTGCGTAGTGCAGGATATGTTGACCAGTCGCGGTTTGCTGCTGTTGCCCAGGCTGCAGCTGAGACGGTGGAGATACCGAGCAGATCCGATAAGAGTGGCACAGGTATTTCAGCGGCAAGTTCCAGGAGTGCGGCCGAACGAGAACGATTGACCGGAATACCCAATCGATTCAACCGGCTTCCTAAGGCCCCTGCGGTGAGGTGTCTACCTGGCCACCTTCCGGGGAATATCCATGTGTCATTTATATCCCGGTGAGTTCTGGGTGGGTTCTGGTACAACAGCGTGACAGCATGCCCGAGTTGTTCAGGCAGCTCAATAGGATCATCGGCGAGGGTGACGGAAACGCCTTGCTTGCTGAAATGCACCGCAGTACGTGGAATGGCGACAATACGAGTCAGTGGTTGTCCGTATAACAACACAAATAGTCCTGCGACACGGTCTTGCGGTTCTAGGGTTTGATCTCGGAGCAACCAGCGCGCTAGATCCCAGCGTTCATCCGGAGGCATCGAACTTACGGGTTCTCTTTTTGGACGATATGATGAGACAGCTGTAGCAAGTCCATTGTCTTTAAGCCATCGCGTGAAGTGGCTTATGTGATCATGCCGGTTCGCTGAGCCAGCAACGTAGGCGTCGAGCACGCGTTGGGGCAAGGTCAAGGTCGTATATCCCTGCTCCTCGACGAATTGAAGGTATTCAGCACAGGTCTGTAGTCGAGATCGGAGCCGGTGAAACCGGTTATTGGGATCGGTAGGTCGTATCGCGTACCCTGCCCAGGGTTTGGTCGAGAGCCCCCATTGCGCGTATCGGCGCAGCAACAACCGATGAGTCGAGTTGGTCTGTTCCGAGAGCCACGAGGTCAACCAGAGGTAGTATCGTTCCTCATTGACATCGATGTCTGGGAGCACGCCGGAGGTCACGAGCAGGCTCAGTAAGAACGTTGCCCCTTGTTTTCCTCCGCATCGGGTAAAGATTGCCTCGAATTCTAGGGGCAACTGCCCGGTGGCTAATTCTCGCAGCACCGCAGCACTGACACGGTTGGTGTATTGCCACCCCATGAGGGAGTCAGCTCGCGCAGGCCCTTCCAATAAATACTTTTCTAACGGTCGAAGCTCAGGCCGCACAGCCCCGTCGGCATCTGCCAGCATCGTTCGGATTGTTTCAGGGCGGTGGCATTCGATGCACAGGTGGAACTTGCGCACGTTCTTCACTGAACCGCATCCCGGACATGCTAAAACTTCGGGTTGACCTGCGCACGAAGCACAGCACAGTTGGTCGTTTACAATGTGGGTGAGGAATTTCTGTTCACCACAGCCTGGGCAAGGCCGAGGATAACGCATCCCGTAGTAGCAATTGGGACAGATCGTCTTCCCTTGCAGGTGTAGGGCTATGGGTTGAAGACGTTGACAGCCGAAACAATCAGCCTTGGGACGCTCATAGCAGCGATTGCAGACCAACGTTCCGTCTAAAG
The DNA here is from genome assembly GCF_050753455.1 of Glutamicibacter uratoxydans. Lineage (GTDB taxonomy): Bacteria > Actinomycetota > Actinomycetes > Actinomycetales > Micrococcaceae > Glutamicibacter > Glutamicibacter uratoxydans_A. Next base: position 327,406 of record NZ_CP192736.1, on the reverse strand, counting down.
CATTCTTAACAGAGGTTGTCTCCTGACAGCGATGGCATACGCCAAAGGAGCGTGGATCGAGCCTCCAACACGGTCTGCAAAAGTACTGTCCATCAAGGTTTTTATGGATGGGTCGCCGTTGCCCACAGCCAACACATGGTCTCGCTCGATAATTTTTCTCGCACCGAGAACAGTGGCGACCTCCTTGAGGAGCTCGATGCGGCAACTGCATCTTTCGGCCACAACTCTCACATCCCGGCACCACAATCGCCACGGCCCCAGCCTCCCTGAGAGCAGCGGTCAAGGCTTGAACCGTCACGGGCACGTTCGGGTCCTCACCAGTCAGAATCCCGGGCCGTTTACTGATCGCGATGAACAGCCTCCGACGCGTCCGATGGACCGGCGCAATAGAATCGATCATGGCGGCCAGAACACTCGGCGCAATTTCTGGGACATAAGGCTCCAGAATCAAGACAATGTCTTGTGTCACTGTATCCATAAGGAGCTTTCGTTAGTACTTAGGCCGTCTGATCCTGGCCCGCACCGGACGCAGATCACCAATAGGCGCTTTACTACCTTCAGCCACAGCAGTCTTCGGCGCTTCGACTTCACGCCGCTCCGTCACGATCAACTCATCCTTAGAACACTCCAGCGCATCACACAGCGCAGACAACACCTCCAGACTAATGCGGCGAGGTGGCGTTGTGACCAACCGATACACTTGCTCCCGCGACAGCTCAACGCCTCGCTCGGCCAATAAAGGGCGAAGATCAGTCGTTTGGAATAGCCCTTTCGAAGCCATAATGGCTCGAAGGTTCCACGTAGTATGCAGCTCAATCATTCCTACCCCTCCTCCTCCTCGGTAATTTTTCGCAGCGCCTGGGCCAAAATTCTATTCTTGAAATCTCCACTCACGGAGGTATAAATCGAGGTGGTAGACGAGTGCTGGTGCCCCACTTGTTCCTGCACGAAGCGGTCAGCATACCCATGCTCAATCAAATGCGTGACATACGAATGCCTCAAACTGTGCAACGTCAGCTCTTCCGGCAACCCAGCTTCGGCACGAAGCTCGGCAAACCGGCGATCAAGATAACCCCCAGAGATGCGAGTCCGTCGCTCGGTAACCCAAATAGCATCGAGTTCTCCTGGATCAAACCGATCACGGCCTTGCTCAACCCACTGCCGCATACCCGGTACCCACCAATCGAATTCTGGCACGAGCAAAACAGTACGACGTCGAGGTGCACCGCCGCCGGCGGCCTTGCCCCATCGCACATGCAAAGCCGCATAACGTCCCCACTGTTTAGCTTCGGGATTGTAGTGCAGATCCGCAAGATCCAACTGCGCCAGCTCATTTCGTCGCAGCCCAAAAGCATAAGCCGTCTTGAATATCTGAGAGTCTCGAAGCGCGGCCAGCGCGCCCTTCTTCCCTGACGCAGCGAGTTCTTCGACTTTGGCATCAGCCGTATCAAATAAGGTTTCCACCTCGTCGAAGGACAGAGGACGACGTTTTCCAGACCCCTCATATTGAGCCTTATGTGCCACCGTATTCCAGGGCAGACAAACCTGCACCGGGTGGCTACCAAACTGGTTTTCACAAATCGCCACCCAGTCATAATTCGGATCAATCAAATACGCACAGAACGTCTTAATCGCATTGTGATTGTGCCGCATAGTTGAAAGCGACTTGAGCCGTTGATCTGGTCCCGAGATAAACTCTTCGACGTCTTGAGCATTCCACTCCCACGGCATCCTTCCAGAAAACTCCTGCAACCGCAGGATCAGACGCCGCCGAGTCGCAATAGTCGTCGAACGCAGCCCCCGACTGCGCTGTTGGCTGTCCCAACCACCAAGCATGGCCTCAAACACCGTCGCTTCCGGCGTCGCAAACGCCACATTGGACGAGTCCGACACGGCGCGAAGAGTCCGCATTACATCATCTGAATGTTGCACCACATACAACAATGTAAGGGTGAATGCATCATCGGTCAATAGCCGACCGAGCAAACCCGAGATATACTAGGTAAAGCGACAGCACTAGATGAGAATGATCGCTTATTATGGGGTCATAGAATGATTGCGAGTTGCATTTCGCGCAACAGTCGATGGTTCATCACGCGGGCAGAAATATCCCCGTACAGCTCGTAGTTGCTTGAGCGCACCCGCAAGCCATGGCTCTTCTCGAGGTCGCGAACCTTGAAATAGGGAACACCAGTGGAGATGCCCAAGTCCTTAGCTTCCTGCGAACGCGCTACGACGCACCCGTCATTATTCGACAGCACCACTACCGGACTCTCACGTAAGGTCGGGTCAAAAATTCTTTCGCAGGAGACATAGAAGTTATTCACATCTACTAATGCAATATGTTCACGCGATTCGCTTCGCTCTCTAGCGGACATAATGCAAACACCGGGTCACCAGTCCAAAGATTTCCACGTCGTCACCCTCGCTGAGCCACTGCGGTTCGGTAGCTTCGTCGCTGAGCAGTCCAGCCCGAGGTCCGTCGAGCATCCAGCGGCGGATCAACAGTTGATCATTGTGTCGTAGCACCACCACATTGCCGTGCTGTGGTGTTCTGGCACGGTCGACGATGATTTCATCCCCGTCATAGATACCGGCAGATTCCATGGCATGACCACTGACTCGCATAATGAAGCTGGAAACCCGGTCACTGATCAGCAGACGGTTGAGATCAAGTCCCGCGTCATAGTAATCCCTAGCCGGTGACGGAAAGCCCATAGCTTGCACGGCGCCGACCGGACCAGAGCTGGACGGTTCGGGGATAACCTGTTGTTCCGCCACCGCACCCCACCATTCCTAGAACACATATTCGAACAATTCAAATTCTAGCAAGTTTTCTCTCACTGATGCCTATGCTTGATACAAGCATGCGATCCACCCAGCGAGTTCCAGCCACGAAAAGAGTCACGGTGACGAAGGTACTACTAGTTAGTTGCGGAGATGTCGGAATCGAAACTGGGTTGCGTTTTCAAGCTCGCGGTGCCCAGGTGACCGCTTGGCGACGTAACCCCGGCCGCCTGCCAGCAACCTTTCATGCGCACCGGGTGGATCTGAGTACCGATGAGTTGCCGAGTATCGACCCCGAAACTGACATCGTTGTCTTCACCCCGGTGCCCGCCCAACGTGATGCCGCCAGCTATGAGCGCGACTACTTGCAGACCGCCGGACGCCTGCTCGACGCCCTACAGGAACAGGCCCCGAATCTCAGCCGCTTCTTCTACATCTCATCCACCGCAGTTAATGCCGGCCACGACGGGCAATGGATTGATGAGCAGCACCCCAAAGCACCGTCTCGGGATACCGCGCACATCTTGGCGCGTACCGAAGATCTCTTATTAGGTTCCGCGCTGCCGGTCACAATCCTGCGTGCCTCTGGCATTTACGGACCGGGTCGAAACTACCTCATCAATCAAATACGCAACGGGCAGGCCCGAGTTCCCAGCGGCTCGCGCTGGACCAACCGAATTCACCGTGACGACCTGGCCAAAGCGGTGGTGCATCTGGCGCAACTTGGCACAGACGTCCGCGAGCTTTATCTCGTGACCGACAATCAGCCCGCTCAGCTGGCGGAGGTCTACCAATACCTAGCAGACTCCTTGCGGCTGCCCGTTCCAGAGCCCGATAAATCGAAAGCTGCCGCGGGGGCCGATCGGCGTTTGAGCAACGCATTATTACGCTCCACCGGCTGGGAACCCACCTTTCCGAACTATCAAGAAGGCTATCGGGCAATTTTGCGGGGCTCGGCCGCACGGCACCCCTAAAGACACCGGCTCTTTCACTGCGCCACGAACGTTTAAACGCCCGAGCGTCCAACACAACCCTGTCCGGATTATGCAGGACGCTCGATCAAATGGCGTTGGCTTAGAACCCCTTGCGCAGTGGGTTGAAGTGCCGTGCCACACTTGGCACCGGCTGGCCGGTAATTTGGTTAGCCAGAATCTTGCCGGTCAGTGGCCCCAGGGCCACACCCCACATACCGTGGCCACCGCCAACAGAGACGCGCTCGGAGTTAGTCTGACCGATCAACGGTAGGCCGTCGGCGGTGCATGGGCGTCCACCCACCCACTCTTCCTTGCGGCTTTCCCAATTAATACCGGTGTAGACCGGCTTCGCGGCCGCAACAATTGCCTCGATACGCTTGGGCTCTAACTTGTGGTTCACATCGCGGAATTCCATGGTTCCAGCGATCCGGAAACGATCCCCCAGCGGGGTGCACGCCACACGCTGCGCCGGGAAGTAAATCGGGTGTGTTGGCATGTGCTCTGGTTCCACGGTGAAGGAGTAGCCGCGCCCAGCCTGAACCACGATATTTACACCAAACTTTTTGGTCAGATCATTCATCCACGCACCGGTGGCCATCACCACGTGATCTGCGGTAATTGCACGGCCTTCGGAACCGATCACGGTGACCGATCCTGAATTGTCGCGCACATCGGTGACGTTGAAGGAGCCGATAATATCGCCGCCACGTGCCAGCACCGAGTCCGCGAGGGATAGCATGTACTTCGGTGGGTTCAAGAAGCGTTGATTCTTAATGGCGATACCCGCGGCCACCTCCCCAGAGAGGGTGGGCTCAAGTTCGCGCAGCTCATCGCCACTGAGCAATTCGTATTCCACGTGGCCACCGGTCTTATGGATCATTTCGAACTCGCGAAGCAGCCCGTCACGATCGGCAAAGTTTCGGAAGCCGGTCAGGAAGGGGTTTGCAGGTATCGTCTGCTCCTGGACCCCGGGGCCAGCTTGCGTCGACTCGGAGATTTCGTCGAAGGCATCAAGACCGGTGATTCCGATCTCCGAGAAGGTCCGCATGGCGCGTTCCCAGTTCTTCGGGGTACTGTGCCAAGCGAAGCCAAGCAAGAAACGAATCAGTTTCGGATCGGCCTTCAACGGAATATAGAGCGGGGAAGCCGGGTCAAACATCATCTTCAACCCATTGGTGAAGACTGCCGGCTCGGCGATCGGCAGAGTCAATGCCGGAGTAAGCCATCCCGCGTTACCCCATGAAGCGCCGGAGGCCACACCGCCACGATCCACGACGGTCACCTTGACACCATGCTCCTGTAAATACCAGGCAGTGGATAGCCCGACGAAACCGGCACCGACAATGACAACATGATCCGGCATTGCACCCTTGGCCATGAGCCGCACTCCTTTAAAGACTTTTCTCGGCTTCCCATCATGGGAAGGACTTTGCACTCACTGTCTCTGCTTTTCAAGGCAAATGCAACGCATTCTGATAAATCAGCGGTGATCCGGAGCACATTCAAGCAATAATCGTATTAAGTAGCCAACTTTTCGATTTCTATCGAAATATATACGGATCTTTAGGTATATTCACTCATAGTTCCCCGACTTCATAGCGATTAGCCATACTTATCCCTGCTAAATATCGCGTTCCCCTGCTCAACTCCCACACCTTGAGGCTTGCGTAGACTGGAGGCACGACTTACACGCTGAACTAAGGACACTACGCCGATCATGGCAACACGTAAGCCCAGCAAGAAAAAGACTTCTCAGGGACACCCCGCGCGACGCGATGGGGGTAGCTCCGTACCCTTTGAAACCGAGGTTCGTCAGGCTCTGCAACCGTTCAAGCAGGCCCTGCATCGGCATTTCCACCAGGGGTCGGCCAGCGAAACCCGTTCGGCCATCGAAGGGGTGACCACCCTGTTAACAGTTCACGCGCAACTTCGCCAGAAGGTCGATGTCACTAGCTTCGACACGAACGCGCTGGGCGAACAGCTCGGCCACCTTCGCTCACTGGGCGAACAGGTCCAGCAGACCAGCGCGAATCTGTTGAAGCAATATCTGGTCTTTCTGGGTCAAAGCGCGAATTTTGGTGGCAGCGTCGAGGAGTTTAAGACCAGTTTCGAATTCCTCTCCAAAATGGCCGGGGATTCACCCATCGTGACTCCCTTCATGGAAGACGATCAGGCCAACGCAGCCTTCGAACAGCTCCCGATGGTTTTTGCCGCACGTGAACTGCTTCAGTGGGTCGCAGAAGGTCAACCCACCGATCCCAGCGGAGTACTCTCCGCAACGGTCCTAGCCGACGCGGCCGAAGCATTAGGCATCATCGTGACCGTTGACGAATCGGCGCAGCCCGATGACACCGCGTGGGAGCCAGCCGACGGAAGCACCGTAGCCGTCTTGGGTGACATTCCACGATTGGCCGCTTATTGGGATGCATTTATCGGCACAGCGCTATTGCGTTACCAGGAACCGAATGCCGTACCGACCGAAAACCTGTCACAGGCGCTCAAGTCGAACACTGGCCCCGGGGCGCGGTTGATCAAGGAACTGATCGCGGAAGTTCTGTTCTCCCACGTCCTGACCAACGCCCTCGCCGTTCCGGGTCAAGGCCATGTGGCCGAAATGGTAGCCGGTGTGCTCAGTAGCGCGGCATCCTCGACTCAACCCCGGACTGAGTTCGCGCTGCAAGTCCCCTCGGCAGAAGATCTCCCTGAAGAGCAGCAGCACCTGTTGCCGCAACTGCAGGCCACGGTTCCGCAGGTGGAGCGCATCTTACGTTGCTTTGAACGCGAGGGCCTTGTCGTGATCGATGAGTATATTACGGTTCCTGAGGTTGTTCGCACATCATTGGAACGCGCCCTGGAAAAGGTCTCGGATCATCTACTGTTCGACGACACCGCCAAGTAGAGCTCGACAGCCAAAAAAGACCGCGGCCCACCACTGGAATGCTCAGTGATAGGCCGCGGTCTCATACTATTGACCGAAATCCTAGAGGCTACGTACCGCAAAGTCTGCGTCGTGACGAGGCAGGCGATCGAACCAAGGGTTCGGGCCCGGCTTGCCAACATTCACGATCAGGAATGACTTGTGACCGGTTTCGGCGTTGATCGCCTCATCCAGAGCCGCACTATCGAAACCACCCATCGGCCCAACAGCTAGGCCTGCGGCGCGTACGGCCATCATGAAGTATCCGGCTTGCAGCCAAGCGTTATTCCCGCCCACCGCAGCGCGCATCCCTGGCTCTTCGAACATCGCCTTTCGTTCTGCGGCATGCGGGAAGAAGAACTCAAACTCTTCATGCCAGTCGGGGTCGAAGGAGAGCACGGCCAATGCCGGTGCAGCCAGCGCCTTGGCTGCGTTCGGTCCAGCCATGGTAGAAGCTACGGCGCGACGAGCCTCATCGGACTTGATCCAGCTGATCCGCAGAGGCTGGTTGTTCATCAACGTTGGGCCCATCTTGGTGGCCTGGTAGATGGCATCGAGGACCTGATCGGAGACTGGCTCCTCACTGAAGGAGTTGGCGCTACGTGCTTCAAAGAACAGCTGATCCATCACCTCGGGAGAAAGGGTAAAGGCATCGGTTGCGGCGGCGGTTAGCTGTTCAGTCATGAATTGCTCCTAGTATCGAAAAGATTGACACTTCAATCATTATCGATGCAGACAAGGCGCGACAAGTTTTTGTGACCAGCGACACAGGCTCAGTAATTGATATACCTTAGATATACGTATTGCGCATCACTAGCAAGCCGTAACCTTGCAGGGTTACGGTAGAGGATACGGATACGTGCCCGCGCGGTTGCCTACCTCGATCCCCAATGGACGGTGCACAGCAACCAAACGCGTTACTCGCCCAGCAAAGGAGCACCATCATGGGACGCAAGATCACCCGACGGCGCATAATTCGCGCCACCCTGGATGGGCGCTGCATCACTCGCGAGGAAAAACTAGCCGGAGAAGAACCATTAGAGATCCGTTTTGATGCCACCTCGTTCACCACTTCCATGCGCACCCCCGGCAATGATTTCGATCTGGTAGCAGGATTCCTGCTAGCCGAAGGCATAGTTGATCATGCCGAACAACTCACTTCAATGCGCTACTGCGCGGGAACTGATGCCGAAGGGCAACAGACTTATAACGTTATCGAGGTGCACTTAGGAGCCGGCGCTCGACTTCCAGATCTGAGCCTAGCTCGAAATGTGGTGACCAGTTCCGCCTGCGGGATCTGCGGCACCAACTCAATTGAAGAAGTCCGTAAAAAGTCGCGCTATGTCCTGTCCCCCACCGACGGACTGATCGAACTTGAAACCTTGCTCGGGATGCCAGATACCTTGCGGAAATCTCAGAGCCTGTTTTCGGCTACCGGTGGGGTGCACGCGGCCGGACTCTTCAATACCTCCGGTGAGCTCTTGATCCTGCGTGAGGACGTGGGAAGACATAACGCTGTGGACAAGGTTATCGGTGCCGCGCTCCGCCAATCCCGACTGCCGCTACGCGATACTGTTCTCCAAGTTTCCGGCCGAGCTTCCTTCGAGCTAGTTCAAAAGGCCGCGATGGCCGGGATCTCCGTACTCAGCGCAGTGAGCGCCCCGTCTTCCTTAGCTGTAGATCTAGCCGATGAATCCGGACTCACCCTCGCCGCATTCTCCCGTGGCACCAGCATCAACCTATACACTCATGCACAACGCGTCGTGGGTGCCTGAAACCACCCGATCCGCTCAGCAGCAGACTTAGATGGAGTAGAAGCCATGCATCGCCCCGCACCAACTGAGGACATCAACGAAGATGATTTGAAGGTCACCGACCCCAAGCGCGCAGCCGCCGGGCCGAAGGCTGTATTAGTCTCGATGGAACGCGGCTTTGCCGAAGCCGGGGTATCCCGCACCCTACGCTCGATGCTCCGGGTCAATCAGCACGGGGGGTTCGATTGCCCCGGCTGTGCCTGGCCCGAGTCCATCACCGGGGCCCGCAAGCCCGCGGAATTCTGTGAAAACGGCGCCAAGGCGATTGCCGAAGAAGCCAGTGCGCGTACGGTGACTCCCGAATGGTGGGCCGAGCACCCGATCAGTGTGTTGCGTGAAAAGACCGAATACTGGCTTGGTTCTCAGGGCCGCATCACCACCCCGATGATCATTCGCGAGGGCGAAACTCACTACACCCCGATCAGCTGGAGCGATGCTTTTTCGACCATCGCCGAGCATGTCAACGCCACCACCCCAGAGCGTTGCGTCTTCTACACTTCCGGACGCACCGCTAACGAGACCGCGTTCATGTACCAACTGTTGGCACGTTCCCTCGGTACCAACAATCTGCCAGACTGCTCGAATATGTGCCACGAATCTTCCGGATCCGCGCTTAATCCAACGATCGGCATCGGCAAGGGTACCGTGTCGCTGGAAGATTTCGAACACGCCGAAGTGATCTTTGTCGTCGGGCAAAACCCGGGCACTAATCACCCACGGATGCTCAGCGCGCTGGCCGATGCTCGCAAGCGCGGTGCCCGGGTGGTTGCCATCAACCCACTTCCCGAGGCCGGATTCTTTGGCTTCAAAGATCCGCAGAGTGTCTCGGGCATGTTGGGCAAGTCCGCCCCGGTGTCCAGTGACTTCCTGCAGATCAAGGTGGGCGGGGACCTAGCATTGTTCCAAGCCTTCGGTCACCTGATTTTGGAAGCAGACAAACTCAACCCGGGTAGTGCCGTGGATCATGAGTTCATCGCCTCGGTCACCGACGGCTTCGAAGCTTACAAGGAGGCCCGAGCCACGCTGGATTGGGCGGCGACAGAAGAAGCCACCGGTTTGACCCGCGAAGAAATCACCGAGATCGCGGGGCTGCTGATCAAGTCCAAGGCCACGATCATCTGTTGGGCCTTGGGACTAACTCAGCAACCACATTCGGTTCCCACCCTGAAAGAAATCATCAACCTCCTACTCTTGCAGGGGAACTTCGGTAAACCCGGCGCCGGCGCCTGCCCCGTGCGTGGACACTCGAATGTGCAGGGCGATCGCACCATGGGTATTTGGGAAAAGCCAACCGAACAACTGCTCAAGGCTCTGGATCAGGAGTTTGGGATTGATTCCCCGCGGGAGCACGGTTATGACTCCACCGAAACCCTGCACGCCTTTGAAAAGGATGAGGTGGACGTCTTCGTCTCAATGGGCGGAAACTTTGCGCTGGCCAACTCCGAGACCGAAATCTTGGAAGCTGGCATGCAACGCGCCAAGCTGACCGTGCACATTTCCACCAAGCCCAACCGCTCCCACGTGGTGCATGGCATGACCTCACTGATTCTGCCCACGCTGGGGCGCACCGACAAAGATGACAAGCATCAGGCGGGAGCACAGTTCCTGTCCGTTGAAGATTCCATGTCGGTTATCCACTCCACTCAAGGACGCCTCACCCCGGTCTCCGACCACCTACTGGCCGAGCCGGTCATCGTGGCGCGGATGGCCACCGCGATTCTCGGTGAGGACCATATCGTTGACTGGCGAGCCATGGCCGAGGACTACGATGTGATTCGGGATCATATCTCCCGCGTACTGCCCGGGTTTGAGGACTTCAACCGTCGGATCCGTCAGAAGAATGGCTTCGTGCTACCTAACCCACCACGCGACTCTCGCTCCTTCGCCACCGATATCGGTAAGGGACGTTTCACGGTTTCACCATTCGAAGCCCTGCATGCCCCCGACGGACACCTGATTCTGCAGACCATGCGCAGCCACGATCAATACAACACCACCTTCTACGGGGTGGACGATCGCTACCGCGGCATCAAGGACGGGCGTCGGGTGATTCTGATCCATCCGGAGGACCTGCGCGAGCTTGGCTTCGAAGACCGCGAACTGGTGGACGTGATTTCCACGTTCCAGGGAACCGAACGACGAGCGAACCGTTTCCGTTTGATCTCCTACCCCACGGCCAAAGGGTGTGCCGCAGCGTATTTCCCTGAAGCCAACGCGCTGGTGCACCGGGACTTGGTGGCTCGCGAGTCCAACACTCCAGGTTTCAAAGCCATGACGGTGCGTTTCGTTGAGCACACCGGACAACCTGGGCCGACGCTAAATAGCTAAGACCCCAACAGAACCAATCACCCCGGGTAGCTCCACCGATTTGGTGGGACTACCCGGGGTGATTGGTTAGGTTCAGCCACTGCTTTGGGGGATTCAGTAGCGTTGAATGAACCATGACGTTATAAAAGGTACGTCGCACGGATGCTCGAACACGGCATGCGATGGGGGCACATCACCGATAATTCAAGTTCGTTATTCATGCAACGTACCTTTTAATCACCACGGCTGACTGCTGAAGCCACTCGCAAAACCTCAACAGTCAAGTGCCGCTGTGACCGGTCTTCACCGATACATATCTAACTTAACCCGTTCAGCGAAAATGCGAAATCGTACTTAAGTAGGATGCCACCTTTTTAGAAGGGAATATCGGCAATCAACACCCAGTCAGTACCCTGCGAACCGGCCTGAAAATGCCCTCCGAAAGCCTGCATCCGATCTTCCATGCCGATCAGCCCACTGCCGCCCCACAAGGCATCTCTTGTCGATTTGGTACGTTGTTGGGGTAGCTGGTTGACCATCCGCAACACCGCCTTCTCCCCCACCCGGCGAAGCGAGATAGAACATCGGCTGTTAGGTTCAGCATGTTTGATGATGTTGGTCGTGGCTTCCTGCATCACCCGGTAAAGCGCCGTATGAGCCGATCGCGGAAGCTCCGAAACTTCTTTAGCCGATATCGTTTCTACCTCGAAACCGGCATCTTTCAGTCGCTGCGAAAACACCTGAACCCCATGCAGGGCATGAATGGTGGTCGCGGCAGGATTCATCTCATCCGCCGCCCCAATGTCACTCATGGTGCCGTCGGTGCGCAGCACATTGAGCATTAGGCGCAAATCGTGCAATGTCTCGGAACTGAGCTTGGAAATAATTTCGATGGCCTCGCGGCTGGTCTGCTCATCATTCGCGAACTTTGCGGCCTTGGATTGCATCGCCACAATGGTGATGTCGTGAGCGACGATATCGTGGAGGTCGCGGGCAATATTTTTGCGCTCGTTACGGATCGCTTCTTCGGTACGTTGGCGTAACGCTTCCATCTGGCTGATGCTCTGCTGATTCTTTTTGCGCAGAACGAAAATGCTGCGCGCAGCCAAGTAGGTCAGCGCGACAACGGGGGCCAGTACCACCAAGATAATGGCGTCGCGTTCAGAGCGGAGTGCGAATTGCAGCATCCATATCGCGATAAAGGCAAGGTACAGATGCCGAATAAGCGCCGATTCAAGGCTAGCCGCCAAGGCGGTAAAGACGACCAGAGAGGTGACGAGCCAGAATAATTGGTCTGCGCTACTGAAGCCAAAGAGCAAGAGCGCAATATAGGCTCCCAGCGCAGCTGGTATCTGCCAGTAGGCCACCAGCAGAACTAAGAACAGCAGCGCCCCCAAAGCTGCTGTACTTAGTACATCTGATGACTCGAGCCCTCCATCTTCTTGGACGAGGGTAAGGATTTCCGTGCCGAAAATTATCGCTAAGACGAGTAGGCCGGTAAGAACGATGGTGCGCGGCCCACCCAAGAGTCCCCTCCAGCGCGTGCTGGTCTGTGCCGTCATCTAATGACGTGCCTTAGCAAAAGTTCGGAGCACGGCATGGAGTCTTTAGGAACCGCAACCGATACCAAAACGTTGACATACCCACTTAGAGAACTCGGTGGCTAGACCGGCAGTTTCGGCTACGGGTGGCCCAGCAACGGTAGTAACGGCTGCTTCTGCGGGCGCTGCGGTCTGCACTGCAGCAATGGGCGCAATGGCTAGGGCTGCAATTGCAAGCATCTTTGCGAGCTTCATGATGTACTCCAATGGTATTAACTTGCCTGACAAGGTGAGCTTATATACTGCAGGCACAGGTCCGCGGTTGCGGAGCCCAACGATTGAGGAACGAATCATGGAGCAAATCAAGGTTCTAGTTGCAGACGATGAACCCCTCATTCGGCGCGCCCTAGGCACAATCCTAGCAACAGACGATGCCACATTGTTATTAAATTCCGTGCAAAATGGGCAAGAAGCAGTAGACTATTGCACCGCCCATGACGTGGACGTTGTCCTGATGGACTTGCAAATGCCGATCATGGATGGAGTGGAAGCTACCCGACTGATCAAAGCCGCTAAACCCGACACTGCGGTTTTGGCGATAACCGCATTTGCCTCGGATGACTACCTTGTTCCTGTGCTACTGGCGGGCGCCTCGGGCTACTTAGTCAAGGACACCGACCCGGCAGACATCGTCAAGGCCGTCATTTCGGTGCATTCCGGCACGGCCGCGATCTCTCCTTCGGTCTCCACCGACCTCATCGCCGCCGTGCAGAATGCCTACAGCAAACCCGAAGTAACCGATGAGGTTGCCAACGAACTGGGGTTAACCAACCGGGAACTTGAAATCCTTTCGTTACTCGCCCAGGGAAAAAATAACACTGAGATTTGCCGCTACCTGAACGTCGCGGACACCACGGTTAAGACGCATATGGCCAAAATTTTTACCAAGCTCGGAGTACGCGATCGGGTGCAGGCTCTGATTGTCGCCGCTCAGTTAGAACTGGTGGATTTGAATTCCCACGAAATCAATCCGCCGCATCATTAATGCCCTCACTACGCCTGTGAGTCACACAACAAAGAGAAATTTTTTTGTCGGCAGGGAATAGATCTAGAGCCACAGCGTTGAACATGAGTACATGACACTCAAGTTCAGGAGGCTCACTTGCCAGCATTCTTCGGTTCTTCCGCCGATGGCTCGTTCGAGGAATTCCTTTCACGGTTCCTCTCCTCACGAGCCCAATCAGCACGCCCCATCGACATCACCCGATTGCTCTCCCAGCGCACCCATGAAGTGGTTTCCCGCGCTGCCGGTGTAGCCACCGACAATGGCCACGATGAAATCGATGCCCTGCACCTACTAACAGCCCTGCTGCAGAGTGAGCCGGTCTCCTCCCACCTGAAGTTCATGGGAGTAGATCTTGAGGCGCTCGCCACCGCCGCCGCACGGCGCATGCCGCAGCGTAGCGAAAGTGCTGAAAAAACTTCGCGACTCTCTTCCGCAGCGCAGCGCACACTTTTCGATGCCTATCAGGTGGCACGCAACTACGGCTCGACCTACATTGATCCGGAACACCTGTTCCTCGCCTTTGTCTTCACCCCGGAATCCCCGGTGGGTGTCCTCTTGGCCGAGCACGGTGTCACCGCGCAATCGCTCCAGCAGGCCGCCGCCGAACAGGTGCAGCGTGCTCAGGAAGAGAATTCGCAAGGATCTGCGGAACAGAACGAGTCAATGCTCGAGCGCTACGGCACCGACCTGACCGAACTGGCCGTCGATGGACAGATCGATCCGGTGATCGGCCGCGATCAAGAGCTGGAACAGGTAATCGAAATCCTGGCCCGCCGGACCAAGAACAACCCGGTGCTGATCGGTGAAGCCGGCGTGGGTAAAACCGCTATCGCCGAAGGGTTGGCCCGTTCGATAGTTGCCGATGAAGTTCCGGAGCAAATTTCCGGTGCCCGGCTGATCTCTATTGACCTTCCCGGCATGCTCGCCGGTACCCGCTACCGTGGCGACTTTGAACAACGCTTGACCTCGCTATTGGAGGAAATCGAGGATGCTGAAGGTGAAGTCATCGTATTTATCGATGAAATTCACCTGCTGGTTGGTGCCGGGGCCGGAGAGTCCGGAACCATGGATGCCGCAAATATTCTCAAGCCACGACTGGCGCGCGGGGAACTACGGCTCATCGGTGCTACTACGCTGGCCGAGTTCCGCAAGGTTGAGAAGGATGCCGCGCTCACCCGGCGTTTTGGCACCGTAACTGTCAAGGAACCAAGCCAAGAGCATGCCCTACAGATCCTGACCGGGTTGAAGGAATCTTACGAGGATCACCATCAGGTGCAGTACACCGAAGCCGCGTTGCAGGCCGCGGTCACTCTCTCGGCACGCTACCTCACCGACCGCCAACTGCCGGATAAAGCCATCGATCTGCTGGATATCGCCGGGGCCCGACGCTCGATCGCTGCGGGCGGCACCGAGGACGTGCAGGCGTTGCGTGCCGAACTGGTCGATTCCGAACGTGACAAGGCTCGCGCCATCGCCGAGGAACGCTTTGAAGATGCCGGGGCTTGGCGCGATCACATCAAGGAACTGACCGAACGCATTGTGCAGGTTGAAGAGTCCGGCGGCGAAACCGTCACCCGGGTCGTTGACGAGGCACAGATCGCCGAGGTCATCGCACGCTCCACCGGTATTCCGGCCGCTAAGATCACCGCCGATGACAAGTCGCGACTGGCCAACTTGGAAACCGAGCTGCACGCCTCAGTGATTGGGCAGCACGAAGCGGTGTCGGCCGTGGCTCGTGCGGTGCGTCGCTCACGCACCGGGATGACCAACGCCAACCGTCCGATCGCTTCCTTCATGTTCTTGGGACCCACCGGTGTCGGTAAGACCGAATTGGCTAAGGCACTGGCCACTAACCTCTTCGGCAAGTCCGAGGCGTTGATCCGGATGGACATGAGTGAGTACGGCGAGAAGCACACCGTTTCCCGGCTGATCGGAGCGCCTCCTGGCTACATCGGTCACGACGAACCGGGCCAACTGACCGAAAAGGTTCGGCGCAATCCATACTCGGTGATCCTGCTCGATGAGATCGAGAAGGCCCACCCGGATGTGTTCAACGTGCTACTGCAGGTTTTGGATGATGGACGCTTGACCGACTCGCAGGGCCGGACCGTGGACTTCTCAAATACGCTGATCCTGATGACCAGTAACCTGGGCGGGCAATACCTGGCCAGCCGCACCGGTGCGCTCGGCTTCGCTTCGACCAATGCGAAAAGTGAGCAGGATGAAATCCGTGCCAAGGTGATGGGCAAGGTTCGCGAATTCGTTCGCCCCGAGTTCCTGAACCGGCTCGATGAGGTGCTGCTATTCAACAAGCTCAACGAATCCGAGATCGCACAGATTGTCAGCTTGGTGTTGGAGGAAACCCGTTCGCACCTAGCGAATCAGGATCTTTCCTTGGTTGTCACCGATGCGGCCACCACGTGGTTGGGCAAGGAGGGCTACGATCCGGAGTTCGGTGCCCGCCCACTTCGCCGGTTGGTGCAACGCCAGGTGCATGACACGATCGCCGACCTGCTAGTGGCCGATGCGCTGAGCGCTGGGGACACCGTAGTGGTGGACGTGCTTGACGGTAAGCTTTCCGTGGCCAAGCAGCAGCCAGTAAGCGTACCGGCTTCCGTGGAGTACTTCGGCGTCTAGAAGCACTAGGAGCATAGGCGCTGGGCCCGGGCTGAATTTTTCCTTCTGGATGGTTCATCCCGGGCCCAGCTTTTTGCCCAGAATCTGTCCGGGGTAACCCCTATCCAGCGGTCCGCGGGTTCGGTAGATTATGCGCATGGCAACTCTGGGAATGATCACTATCGATGTTCAGGATGAGCGTGCCGCCGCAACGTGGTGGCGCGAACAGTTAGCTGCAGAGTACGTGGGTCAGTACCCGGGATTCACAATTCTTTCGCTTCCCGGCACCGCGGTCCACCTTGCATTCCAACAGGTTGCCGAGCCTACCTCCGGAAAGAATCGAGTACATCTGGATTTGGAATCTGCCGCCGACCGGACTTCGGAGATCGAACAATTTGTCGCTGCCGGCGCCACCGTGCTAGAAACCCACGGCGGCGGTGAAGAATTTGGGTGGAGCGTACTGCGTGATCCATTCGGCGTGATTTTCTGCCTCTCCGATCCGCACTAAGCCGCCATCCGGCGCGTAGTCTGAGAAGCATGGCAAGAAACTTTGACATTCCCTTTGGCGAGAGCAAACTCAGCGCGCTATGGGATGCTACCGACGAGGCCCGGGCTGTAGTGGTGCTTGCGCATGGCTCTGGAGCGGGCAAGGAACACCCCTTCCTAGAAGGTTTTGCCCAAGCCCTATCGCCTTTAGGCATCAACGTATTGCGTTTCAATTTTCCGTACATGGATGCCGGTAAGAAGTTTCCTGATCGTGCACCCGTGGCGGTGAGCGTCTGGAACACCGTCTACGACTGGACACAACAAAACCTGGCCGATACTTTGCCGGTTTTTGTCGCCGGGAAGTCCTTCGGTGGACGCATGGGTTCAATGATGGTGGCCGAGGGGCGCGACGTGCCCGGACTGATCTTTCTCGGCTACCCGCTCCATTCCCCCAAAACACCCGAGAAGTTGCGCACAGAGCATCTCTACGACATCACCGCACCGATGCTATTCCTGCAAGGAACCAAGGATCCTTTCGCACAAGTCCCGCTCTTACAGGACATCCTGGCTCAATTGGGAACGCGTGCCAGCGTGGAAATGATTGAAGGCGGGGATCATTCTTTCAAGACCGCACGTTCCGGTCGCAGCGTGTTGCAGGACGGCGCCCAGTTAGCCACCCCGGTGCACGCCTTCATTGACGGGCTGATCTAACCCCTAAGGGCCGGTCTCACTGCTGAGCCTGCAGGAAACGGTACACCTCGGTTTCATCCACCCCGGGAAACGCGCCGGTCGGCAACGCCGCCAGCAAGTGTGTATTGGCCCGCGTTGCTGGCCAAGCATGACCAAACCACTGCGAGGAAAGATCTGCCGGTGGACGTCGACAACAATTCTCATCTGGGCACTTCGACTGGCAGCGTTCCTTGGTATCCCGTCCGCGGAACCACTTCACATGTTCGAAAGGTACGCCGATGGACAGCGAGTAGAGTCCCGAGGAATGGCGTTCGGTGCGTGCAGTGCACCAGTAGGTTCCGCGGATCGTGTCGGTGAACTGCTCAAAGGACCGGAACTTATCTGCCACATCAAAAACCACGCGGCTGGTCCAGTATCTGCAAATTGATTGCCCTTCGATGGCCCCGGTGTGATCGGAGGGGAAGTTCACCCCGTCATTCTCGTAGGCCTTATGCAGGATCCCTGATTCGTGGACTTTCTGGAAGTGGCAGGTAATTCCCAGATGCTCAGTGGCGAGGTTGGTGAATCGGTGGGCCGCGGACTCGTAGGAGACCGCGAAGGCATCGCGAATATCTTCCACCGCGAGTTCTCGTTCATTCTTGGCCCGTTGCAAAAATGCTGTGGTTTCCTTTTCCGGCATCATCAAGGCGGCGGCGAAATAATTGGTGGCCACGCGTTGGCCGAGGAAATCCGCGTAATCGGTGGGCGTCTGATGTCCCAGCACATAGTGCCCCAGGGCTTGGAGCAACACCGACCGCGGGTCATGATCCGCGGTATGTGACTGGGTGAGGTATATCCGATGGTTCTTCAAGTCCGTCACCGAGCGTGTGGAGTGTGGCAAGTTCCCCACATAGCGCAGACTGAAACCCAGATGCTCGGCAATATCCGCGGCACGGTGGTGCGATAGCGGACCTCCCGAGTGCCCCACCGCATTGAGCAACGAGCTAGCTTCCCGCTCGATCTCCTTGTAGTAGTTATTGCGCTGGCGCATTTGATCGCGCAATTGAGTGTTGGCTCTGCGCGCCTCCTCAGGCGTGGCAGCCTGTTCATTCAACCGGCGTTCCAATTCGGATTGGAGCCCCACCAAGGATTCCAACACATCCATCGGAAGCCGAGAACCGACCCGGACCTTCGGCAATCCGAGTGCCGCATACAGCGGACCACGTTGTGCGCGCTCCAGCGCGATCTCCAAAGCCGCACGACGCGAGGGCGGCTCCGAACCCAACAATTCGTCGACGCCCGAGTCCAAGGCCGCGGCCAAAGTCTTCAGGAGAGACAGCTTTGGTTCACGCTTGCCGTTTTCGATCAGCGACAGCTGGCTCGGAGCGGTATCCACCAGCGCCGAGAGATCGTCTAAGGTCATTCTCCGCAACTTCCGCAGATGCCTGATCCGACGCCCTAAGGCGATCACGTCCAGTTCATCTTGACTCTGCGGGGTTTCATCGACCGAGTCACCCGGTCCACGGTTCCATGTGTTTACGCTCACACCTGCCATGGTATTAGAAGAACCAGATATTTTTCCACAAACATACGGAGAATCCGGGCCGAACCCGTGTTCTAACAAACCAATGGGTGAAAATTTCTCTTTTCTTCAACCCTGCGTCAATGAGTACGGGAACGCATTAACACAGCGGACATATGCCACCGCAGCTTAGGCTTCCGCAACAGCTAAGTGAAGTACTCATCCTTACCGGAGGTGCGGCAGAGGATTTCGGGACCCACTTTGGCGCTCATCACTGCATCGATCATGCGAACAGTTACTTCAGGCCCGTAGGCTCCGGCGATATCAGAAACCGCACCCTCGTGGCCCACAGCTACCGGCGTAGCACTCAATGGAACCGGCCGCTCTGAACCAGCGCTGGGGCAACCAACGATCAATGACAGAGCGGTGGCTAGCCACCGGGAACGGACGGATCGTCCGACCTTGCATGCGCTCATCAAACCATCTCCTCGTCCATGCCGAGCACCGAGCATCACCGTCACCATGGTGCGGGCACTACCTCTTGCGGGATGCCAAAAGCAAGGAAGATCCTTCCGCAACCTTGCGCTGACTTGGATCAGTAACTGTTATCGCCTGCGCTGTCTCGGTGGAACCCGCCGCAGCTACCCCGCACGACAGTTTCTCGTCGCCTAGCCACGCATGTACGAATGACCCGCCGGTAGACTACCTATATGAGCGATAACCGTGCCGCACTAACCGCAGGTTCAACCCTGGCGTTGTCTTCCGCGAAGAAAACTCAGTGGGAATTAGGTGAACTGCGGCAGCTAGCTTCCGGGACCCTGGATGCGGATGGGAAACTGCATGCTACCGGAGTGGAGCAGTCCAGTTGGGAGCTCTCGGTACGCTCCGTACTTCGATCCGGCTCCTTTAGCACCAAATCACTGCGGCATACGCTGACCCTGATTATTGGTGACTTTCTGCAGCTCTCGGCCGATGGGACCGTGCAAGGCTTAGAACCACTGCGCCCCTACCCCTTCGTCAGCCAAACACCTGTTCAGTTCAGTCAACCGGCCGAAGAACTACTCTTCCTCCATCTAGCGGTAGATCCCGAACGCGTTCGAGGCACGGTGCGCATTATCGAGCTCTCGAAAAAACGCGAACAACACTTATTTGACGGCCAGTTAGGGATGCTGCTGCAAGGCCAAGCGGTCGTTATGAGCGAAACCGGAGAGACCAAATTGCAATTACGTGACACCGTGGTTGGTGGCGATCAAGCTCAGGTTCGACTCAGCGGGCGCGGAGTACTTGCGGTGGTGTCTTTAGATCCGGTCGATGCTTAGCTTGACTGACTCGCTTGGGGCAGTACACCTCACTTTTCCGCGCTATTGCCTCCGAGCGTCCTTTCTTAAGAAACGCCATTCTTCTCGCTGCGAGTCTTGGCAGATGAGAGTGAAAGGGATCGCCGCTCGGCGAATCTCCTGATACGGGAAACTCTCCGGATTTTCCGCCACTCCCCCTGCCCGTGCGGCGTTTGCGACCTGCCTTAGAGGGCTCACCTACCCCGCAACGCGTCGCATAATCTCGGGTCAACCGACGGTATGGCGACACCTACACTCTCTCCCATCGCCCCAGTTCAGGTTACGCACCGCCCCGCTGCGGACCTTCAGCAACCATAGAAGCTACAAATATCAGCGGTTCTTCCTCTCTGTTTCTTGAACTTTGAGGGTACTCGCGCAGTTTATTCACTTATTGGTCGCAAAAATTCAAAAATTTTCTCTCGCTAAAGAATCGCCAATCTTTCCGCAAAAAATCTCTAGCGGAGCCCTTGCAGGTGCGGAAAAGTAGTTGTCACGAGGAAGTCCACGGAAAGCACTTCCGGACGGACAGCACTAAGCAAAGGAGCACAAGATGACCGAGCAGAACAGCACCGAGAACCGGATCGCCGCCATCGAAAACGACTGGGCGACCAACCCACGTTGGGCCGGCACCACCCGCGATTACTCGGCCGCCGACGTCGTCAAGCTCCAAGGCCGAGTTCAGGAGGAACACACCCTAGCCAAGCGCGGTGCCGAAAAACTATGGAATCAGTTGACCGAGGAAGCTCCGACCGGAGGCTACACCAACGCCCTCGGTGCATTGACCGGAAACCAGGCCGTACAGCAGGTCAAGGCCGGCCTACGCGCCATCTACCTTTCGGGTTGGCAGGTCGCAGCCGACGCCAATCTCTCGGGCCACACCTACCCGGATCAGTCGCTCTACCCGGCGAACTCCGTCCCGCAAGTAGTTCGCCGCATCAACAACGCACTGCTCCGGGCCGATCAGATCGAATTCTCCGAAGGCATTCAAACCGTCGAAGACTGGATGGTTCCCATCGTCGCTGACGCAGAAGCCGGCTTCGGTGGCCCACTGAACGCCTACGAGTTGATGAAATCAATGATCAGTTCCGGCGCTTCGGGCGTGCACTGGGAAGACCAGCTGGCCAGCGAAAAGAAGTGTGGCCACCTGGGCGGAAAGGTGCTGATCCCGACCCAGCAGCACATCCGCACACTGAACGCTGCCCGGCTGGCCGCCGATGTGGCCAACACCCCGAGCGTCATCATCGCCCGCACCGATGCCGAAGCAGCCACATTGATCACCTCCGATGTCGATGAACGCGACCGCGAATTCATCACCGGCGAGCGCACCGCAGAAGGCTTCTACAAGGTTCGCAACGGCATCGAACCTTGCATCGCCCGCGCCAAAGCCTACGCCCCATATTCCGATCTGATCTGGATGGAGACTGGCACCCCAGATCTGGAACTGGCCCGGAAGTTCGCTGAAGCGGTTAAGAAGGACTTCCCGGATCAGATGCTCTCCTACAACTGCTCGCCATCCTTCAACTGGAAGAAGCACCTGGACGATGCCACTATCGCCAAATTCCAGCGCGAATTAGGTGCCATGGGCTTCACCTTCCAGTTCATCACCCTGGCTGGCTTCCACGCCCTGAACTATTCCATGTTCGATCTGGCCCATGGTTACGCCCGCAACGGCATGACCTCCTACGTGGACCTGCAAGAACGCGAATTCGCCGCCGAAGATCGTGGATACACCGCGACTAAGCATCAGCGCGAGGTCGGCACCGGATACTTCGATGATATTTCGACCACGCTGAACCCGAACGCTTCCACTCTGGCCTTGGTGGGATCCACCGAGGAAGGCCAATTCCACTAATCGGACTCCTTGCGAGTCTTGGTGGGGCCCGGAGCTGAGCTGACCGGACAAACTCAACAGTCTCAGTCGTCACCGGTCACCAACTCTCGGGCCCCACCAGCATTCACAGTTTTCTAAGGATATGTAGCCATGAACTCCCCAATCACCTTGAACAACATCACCATCACCGCTTCCCCCGTGCGCTACCAGGAGCAGATCCTGACCACCGATGCTTTGGACTTCATCGCCCAGCTGCACCGAGCTTTCGAACCTCGCCGTGTCGAGTTGATGCAGCGCCGGCAACTGAACCGGGCGCGCATCGCCAATGGCCGGGACCCACAGTTCTTGGAAGAAACCCGACATATCCGCGAAGACAACTCCTGGAAGGTCGCCCCGATCGCTCCGGGGTTGGAGGACCGACGGGTGGAAATTACCGGTCCCATCGAACGCAAAATGACCGTCAACGCGCTGAATTCCGGAGCCAAGGTATGGCTGGCCGATATGGAAGATGCTTGCTCCCCCACCTGGGCGAACGTGATCAAAAATCAGGTGAATCTGCGTCGGGTGCTCGATGGAACCATCGATTTCACCTCCCCGGAGGGCCGCGAGTACAAGCTGCACAGCACCGATCTGCGCGAACTACCCACCATTGTGGTTCGTCCCCGCGGATTACACCTGCCGGAGAAAAATCTGCTGATCGACGGTAAGCCGATCGCCGGAGCCTTCGTCGACTTTGGGCTGCATTTCTTCCACAATGCCCAGCGTCTGATCTCCGCTGGCCGCGGCCCCTACTTCTACCTGCCGAAGCTGGAGAACCATCTGGAAGCTCGGTTGTGGAACGATATTTTCGTGATGAGCCAAGATCTGCTGGGCATCACGCAGGGCACCATCCGAGCCACCGTGCTGATCGAAACCATCACCGCGGCGTTCGAAATGGAGGAGATCCTCTACGAGCTGCGTGATCACTCGGCTGGACTGAACGCTGGCCGCTGGGACTACATCTTCTCAATCATCAAGAATTTCCGATCCCGTGGGCCGCGCTTCGTCTTCCCGGACCGCGACACAGTGACCATGACCAGCCCGTTCATGCGCGCCTACACCGAACAGTTGGTGCGTGCCTGCCACCGTCGTTCGGCGATGGCCATCGGCGGAATGAGCGCCTTCGTTCCTAGCCGCAAGGACCCACTGGCGAATGAACGCTCCTTCGACAAGGTTCGCGAAGATAAGCAGCGTGAGGCCAATGACGGTTTCGACGGGTCCTGGGTAGCGCATCCGGATCTGGTGCCGGTGGCTCAGGAAATCTACGACCAGGTGCTGGGCAGCAACCCGAACCAGAACGCGAAGTTGCGCGAGGATGTGGAACCATCGGCTGTCGCATTGCTGAATGTCACCGGAGTTCAGGGCAAGATCACCGAGCAGGGGGTCCGCGACAATATCGAAATCGGTCTCCGCTACATCGAGTCTTGGCTGCGTGGCAACGGGGCGGTAGCCCTGCGCAACCTGATGGAGGATGCGGCCACCGCCGAAATCTCCCGTTCCCAGCTGTGGCAGTGGATTCACCAGTCGGCAATCACCGATACTGGCGAAATCATCACCCGGAACTGGGTCCGCGAGCTTGTGGAGGAAACGATGGAGCGTTTTGAACGTTTTGAGGGCGATCGGTTCGAAGAAGCCCTGGAAATCTTCGAGGCTTGCTCATTACGCGACGATTTCCCCAGCTTCTTGACCTCCAACGCCTACCTGCGGCATCTAGATAAGCCGGCCCGTCAGTACCAGATGGCCAGCTAATCTAGCCCAGAGACACCGAGCACCTGCCTGAGCACGTGAGTGGTCGGTCCGTCAGTTCTCACCCGGTGATTCCCCAGGGTGTGGGTAAAGCGGATCGCGCACCGCGCAGGCAGGTGCTTCGGCATGTGGCTGGTAGCTGTGCCGCTCACCGGCCAAAGATCCTCGATCTATGCTTAGTAACATGTCAGCATCGCATTTTTCACAGCAGAGTAGCTGGGGGCCGGACGTCCTGGGAGAACGGTTCCAGAATCGCCGGTTGCTGCTCGCCGACGGCGGCACCGCCACCTTGATTCGGCATCGTCCGCCGGGTCTGCGCTGGCGGCCGCCAGGCACGCTGCGAGGTCATGCGGTGCTGTATGTGCATGGCTGGTCCGATTACTTCTTTCAACACGAGTTGGCCGAATTTTTCAGCTCTGCCGGGGCTGAATTCTACGCGGTGGATCTTCGCCACTATGGACGCAATTTGGATGGGTCGGCCCAGCCCGGGTTCATTTCCTCTTTGGAGCAGTACTTCGAAGAATTTGATGCGGCGAGAGAGATCATCCGCGCCGCACATCCACGACACCGGCTGGTACTGCTCGGGCACTCCACCGGAGGGCTTAGCGCCTCACTCTATGCTGCGGCCCGCCCTGGCAGCATCGACGCCTTAGTGCTCAATAGTCCCTGGCTGGAGTTTCAAGCCACCGAATTTGGGCGAACCGCCGTCTCCGCACTGTTTGCTACCGGTTCCCGCCTCAACCCGCACCGTGAATTGCCGCGGGTCGATTCAGGTATTTATACCCGCAGCATCTCCAGCGCCTACGACGGGGAATGGGATTACAACCTCGATTGGCGTCCGGTTCAAGGGTTTAGGGTAACCACCGGTTTCATCAACGCCGTGCTCCAAGCCCAAGCTAAGGTTGCTAAAGGTTTAAACCTGCAAATCCCGGTTCAGGTGTTGCTCTCTTCCCGCGACTACCTACTGCCTCGCTGGAACCCCGATGCGCAGCGAGCCGATGTGGCCCTCAATGTGCAGGAAGTCGCGCGACGCAGCACGGATCTGGGGCAGGAGCTGAATCTGGTGCGGCTGGATGGGGCACTGCACGATGTGTTTCTTTCCGCACCCGCCGTCCGCGAAAAAGCCTATCTGGCGGTGGCGTCCTGGTTGGATTCGCAGCGGCATCGGTTTAGCGATTCGTGGCTGCGTCATCTCGCCCAACAGGTAACCGGCCAAGCGTAGTTTCCGCGCACTAGGTCCAGCGCGCCATCCGGGCGTTGTGCTCAAGGGTGGGGCGGCTGTTAAGTGTTGGCCGCTAACCGGTTCAGCCGACGCTCGCGCAATAGCCCCAAGCTGGCCCACAGCAGCATCGCCGCGGCGGCCAGCCACAACACGCTCAGCCCCGCTGCCAAATAGCTAAAGGCTCCGGCCAGCGAACCTAAGGTGATCATTGACCACAAAATGGCGTAGGGGATCCACAACGTCCGACTCCCACCGCTCAGTGCCGCGGCTAACTGCTGACCCAGCTTTACCAACGTTCCGGTCATATAGGTCAACCCCAAGGAGACCTCACCACGCCGCGAATAACTCACGTTCACCGACCCCATCGAGGCAGCCAGTGCCGCGGCGGTATATACCCCGCCAGACTCTCCGAGCAGTGCGCCGCAGCAGAGGAACAAGGCGCTGGTGTACATCACCGCTGGCCTCCGGTAGCGGCGCACCCGCGAGCTGAGCAACGTCGTGAGCATCACCCCCAAAACGAAACAGCCCACTAAACTCATGGCTAGCAGCCACCCAGAAGGGTCCCCGTCGGCCAAAGCGGCGGAGGAACGCGTGGAGTTGCCAGACATGAAGGACAGAAAATATCCGCCAAAGTGGATGAACCCCACCCCATCGACGAACCCCGCCACCGCGGTCACCCCACCGGCGTAGAAAACACCGGTTATGGATAGATTTCTGGCCACCGGGCGCCTCCTTCATGAGCAAGCTCATATTGAACTACAACACAATGTCGGACTTTGCGTCGAACATCAAATGTATGATTTCTTCGGCTCCCGCGTGGTTTGGTCAGACGCGGACCGACAAAGCGTCCTGCGCTTGCGCAGCCGGCGAGCCACCACACCAATCTAACCAACCAAGAACGAAGACACGCACCGTGAGTGAAATAAAACAGGCCCTTGCCCGCGGCCTGAGCGCTAGACATATCCGTTTTATGGCCCTGGGCTCAGCCATCGGAACGGGTCTGTTTTACGGCTCATCCGCAGCGATTCAGGCCGCCGGCCCGGCCGTGCTGTTCGCCTACATGATCGGTGGTGCAGCGGTCTTTATCGTCATGCGCGCCATGGGTGAAATGGCGGTCAAGCACCCGGTTTCCGGTTCCTTCGCGCACTACGCCGGACGCTATTTGGGTCGCTTTGCCGGATTTATCACCGGCTGGACCTTCACCTTCGAGATGGCCATCGTGGCCATCGCCGATGTCACCGCCTTCGGGATCTATATGGGTTTCTGGTTCCCCGAGGTGCCTCGGTGGATCTGGGTGGCCGCGATTGTGCTAGTGATTGCGGCGATCAACCTGATGAAAGTTAAGGTGTTTGGGGAAACCGAATTCTGGTTGGCAATCATCAAGGTCAGCGCCATTGTGGCGATGATCCTCGGTGGAGCGGCGTTAATCATCTTCGGTTTCAGCGTCGAGGGCCAGGGCACCGCCCCGGGTTTTGACACTCTGCTAGGCTCCGGTTCACTCTTCGCTAATGGTTTTGTCGGTTTGCTGTTGTCCTTTGCCGTGGTGATGTTTGCCTTCGGTGGGATCGAGACCATTGGTATCACCGCCGGCGAGGCAAAGGATCCGGCCAAGTCGGTGCCGGCGGCGATCAACACCGTTCCGCTGCGCATCCTTTTGTTCTATGTGGGTTCGCTCGCCGTGGTTATGATGCTCTTCGACTGGCGCAAGATTGATGGTTCAGCCTCGCCCTTCGTCCAGATTTTCGAAGGCTTGGGGATCCCAGCGGCAGCCCACGTGCTGAATTTTGTGGTGATTACTGCGGCCATTTCAGCGATTAACGCGGACACCTTCGGAGCGGGGCGAATGCTCTTTGCCTTGGCGGAGAAGGGTTTGGCTCCGCGTTCCTTCACCAAGGTCTCCGCTAACGGAGTGCCGTGGATGACCGTGATGGTGATGGCCGCGGTGCTGGTAGCCGGAGTGATTCTCAACGCTGTGCTGCCCGAATCCTTGTTCCTGATGATCGCTTCCTTGGCCACCTTCGCCACCGTCTGGGTCTGGGTGATGATTCTGGCCTCCTATATTGCGATGCGCCGCGAAATGGGCCGCAGCGGTGCCAAACGCAATGCCTTCGAGGTTCCCGGTGGTACCGCCACGGCCTGGGCCGCACTGGTCTTCATGGCTTTCGTGGTGGTGCTGTTGGCCCTGAGCGAGCAGACCCGCGTGGCTCTCTATGTGGGTGGCGGCTGGCTCCTGCTGCTCCTGGTTGGCTACAAGCTGCTCGTTAAACCTCAGCCACAAGCCGCGGTACCGCAAGCCGCACCGTCGGTCACGTCCCAGTCAGCCTCTCGGGAATGAACCAGCAGCGCGGTTGGTTGCCCAGACTATGAGTGAAAACCGTCTGCGCGTAGATATTTGGTCCGACATCGCCTGCCCCTGGTGCTATATCGGCAAGCGCCGTTTTGAGTCTGCCCTGAAGCTAGTGGATTTTGCCGAGGATGTTGAGGTGCACTGGCACGCCTACCAATTAGATCCCTCCCTGCCCGAGCATTATCACGGTACCGAGCAAGAGTACCTGTCCACGGTCAAGGCGATGGATCCGCAGCAAGTTGCCGGGATGCTGGCCCATGTGACCGAACAGGCCGCGGCCGAAGGGCTGGCCTACGATTTCGACAGGGTGCAGCCCGCTAATTCCTTTAGCGCCTTGCGGCTTTTGGAGTTCGCTAAGCAACGTGGGGCCGGGGATGCCATGAAGGAGTCTCTCCTCGCAGCTCACTTTGTCCAAGGAGCCAATGTCGGCGATCATGACACCTTGGTTCAGTTGGCTACCGAGATCGGGCTGGACCCCCAGGACGCCGCCGCAGCGCTAGCGGATGGTAGCTACACCGATGAAGTCAACGCGGATATCGCCCAAGCTCAACAGTTAGGGATCAGCGGCGTGCCGTTCTTCGTCTTACAAGGCAAGTACGGGATTTCCGGGGCGCAGCCGGCCGAGGCTTTCGCTCAGGCACTACGCACCGTGCACGCAGAACTCTAATAAATATGACGCCCGCGGTCCACGCAAAGGTTTTTGCTTGGGCCGCGGGCGCTTCATCACGTCACTGGTCGTCTAAGGCTTCGTCCGTGGCCGGAGGATTAGCGCACTGCAACATCCCGGCTGTGGTTTCCAAATGTCGTTGTTTGGTCAGTTCGGCAAACTTCGTGCCCACCTCAAAATCCACTTCGTCATCGACCATATTTTCGTTATAAACGTAGAGTGCCCCCGGCAGATGCCGTTGCAAGCTCAAGGCTTGGGCGTACCCGTGTGGGCCGGAAACCACCACACCGACTTCCTCCGAATAATCGCTAACCGCACTGGTTACCGAGCTCACCACAAAACCGCGGCTTTCAAGCAGTTCTGCGGTTTGTCCACCCAGTCCCGAAACACCGGTGGCATTGAGCACGCGCACCTGTACTCCTTCGGGTTCTAGATATGAAAACTCCTGCTGCGGACATTGCGGGTTTTCGATCTCTTCGGGCTGGGTCATCAGCGAACCTGTGCCTTGACCGGGCAATTGCACTCGGCCGCTAAACACCAGCACGGCGAACACCAGCACGCCGCTGACCAACAGCGCAACCAGGGCAAAAATCAGATTCTGCCGGCGCCGACGGCGGCGAAGCGCTTGCGCATCGGAGTGGAAATCCAGTTCTCGTTCGCCAACGATACGTTGCCCATGCCAACGCGTGGCGTTATCCCGGTCATCTCGTGAACTCATCGTGCACCACCCCTGCTCATCTTCGCGGATATCGCATCCGACGTGGGATTCCTCGTGTCCTGAAGCTTACCGGCTACACGTCGAGGTTCAAGACCCTCGCGTGAATGATCGAACGGTGATGCAGCGCCGAACGCACCGCCCGATGCAACCCATCCTCCAGGTAGAGCTTTCCTTCCCACTGAACTACATGGGGAAAGAGATCCCCGAAGAAGGTGGAGTCCTCGGACAATAAGGCCGAGAGATCCAAGGTGCTCTTGGTGGTGGTCAACTCTTCGAGCCGCACTTGTTGCGGCGCGATGGTTCCCCACTGGCGAGTGGTGCTGAAACCATGGTCTGGATAAGGGCGAGAGTCTCCAACGGCTTTAAAAATCACCATTCCAGCATAGAAAACACCGCGCGCTCAGCGGTACTTCGCAACGTTTGCCACGCACCATCCAAAAGTAGGGTATGATCACGCCGAGCCGGGAGCCTAGAAGCCCCGCCAAACATCGCACGCAAGATGCAAAAAGGCATTATCGACCCATTTCATCGACGATTCAAACTTTTCGACGCATTAGTTCACCGGAGGGAACCGCGCGTAACTTTCGCTAGTAACAATCGGGTGATTCGGTGCAACATTGAGGGCATGAACAACGCAGTCACTGAGATTCCAGTCCTTGACATCTCCACCGCCCGCAATGCCGACGGCTCCTTTAATCAGCAGTTCGTCGAAGCACTACGCGATGCGGCGCACCGCGTAGGTTTCTTCCAGATCATTGGCTACGCCAAAACCGAAAATCAGGATCAGCAGCTGTTACAGACGCTGGCAGAGTTCTTCGCCAAGCCCGAAGCAGACAAGCTCGAACTCGATAACCGAAATAGTGCGCAATTCCGTGGTTACACCCGGATGGGTACCGAAATTACCCGCGGCCGAGCCGACGCCCGCGAACAGATCGATTACGGTCCGGAACGTCCCGCCTTGGACAGCGTCCCTGCCGATGCACCGTACCTGAACCTGCAGGGCCCGAACCAGTGGCCCGCTGATTACCCACAGCTGCAGGAACGTGCCATGGCATGGGCCGAGCTGATGCACGAAACCGGGCATACTCTACTGTCGGCCATTGCCGTGGGCCTGGGCCTTCCCGAAGATCACTTCGACGAGCCATTCGCCGACACTCCGGCATGGATGGGCAAGTTGGTTCACTATGTCTCCGGCGACGTGGTGCCGGACGCTGGCGACCAGGGTGTGGGCTTGCACGCCGACTACGGGTTCGTAACGCTGTTGCTGCAGGACGACGTTGGCGGCCTACAGGTCCAACCCTACGGTCAAGAGGAATGGATTGAGGTGCCACCAACTCCTGGCGCATTGGTCGTGAACCTCGGTGAAATGCTGGAAGTAGCTACCGACGGTTACCTCATGGCTACCATCCACCGAGTGATTGCCCCGCCAGCAGGCGTCGACCGCTACTCGGTACCGTTCTTCTACTCGCCACGACTTGATGCGGTCATCGACAAGGTGCAGTTGCCTGCCGAATTGGCCGCAGATGCTCGCGGTGTGTCGGATGATCCAGAGAACCCGATGCTGGCTTCCTACGGCGCTAACGTGCTGAAGGGATGGTTGCGCGCACACCCACAGACCGCGGCCATTCATTACCCACAGCTAGTGAAGAACAAGATCTCCGCTTAAGTTGAAATACAGCAATGCTGGTCGATTCCGCCTCTTGGCTGGTCTCGGCCAGCATTGCTGTATGAGTGCGAGTGATAAAACCGTGGACTACTCCCCCAAGAAATCAGCCAGTCACCGTCAAAGCACTCTCGGCCAATGCCGTGACCCTATTCTCAGCTTTAAGACTTAATTTTCGCCGCAATTACTCTCAGGTACAACCTAATCTTGCTAACCTTGTTGTGAGTTCGGCATGCGGTGCTCAACTACCATCCGGTACCCCACGCCGCGCACTGTTTCGATCCACTTGGGATCCCGCGCCGAGTCGCCTAACTTGCGCCGCAGATTAGCAATATGAACTTCAATACTTCGCTGATCCGCCTCGGAAATATAGCTATCCTTATGCTCGTCATAACCGTTGGCATGTCGGGCAAGTTCTTGCTTGCTCCGCACTCTCCCAGGCGGTGACATCAGCACCTGCAGCAACGAAAACTCCGTGGCGGTTAACGGAATGATCTCACCGGAGATCGACACTTCCCATGTACCAGCATTCAGCAGTAGGTCCCCATGCTGTGCGAGCTCCGAAGCTTCCAGCTCAGAAACCTCCGGATGCCTCATCAGACGATCCCGTAACCTCAAGATCGCGTTGACTCGGGCTCGAAACTCTCTGAGGCTAATTGGGCTGACCATGAACTGGTCTGCACCGGCTTCCAACGCAAGTACCGCATCAAATTCGTCTAGCTGATCCATGATGTGGATGATGTGAGCGTTGGTGTGCGATCGCAATCTGCGGATCACTTCATGCGCGTCTAAACCCAGTAGAAGACTCCCCAAGACCACCAAATCGGTATCGGGCTCAACTAGTTGGGTGCCGGTCTGGCGTCCGTCCGATTCCCGCACCATGAATCCGGCATGCCGAAGAACTTCGCTCAGCTCGGCACTAAGCGATTTGTCGTCAAAAATGAGCAGAGCACTGTGCTTCTCATTCATCATCTTCTATGCCCCAACATTCGATGAACGATAAAAACTGTCCCAAGTACAGCCGATACTACCCCAGTGAGCCCATTTCGTCGGCGAAATTGCGCCAATCTGCATGACTTTCATAGCCGAACATGACAATCATCTGTCTATGAAAGCTGAGCAAGGACGCAGAACTCATTACCTTCCGGATCTGCCATCACTACCCACTCACTCTCACCTTGTCCGACATCTACCAAGGATGCGCCTAAGCTCAACAGCCGCGCAACTTCGGTTTGTTGTTTAGTACCTTGGGGCCGTAAGTCCATGTGCAGCCGGTTCTTTACCGCTTTGTCTTCTGGAACTCGCGCAAAAGTCAGCGTGACTGGTATCGAATTGCTTCCACCACTAGGCGGGGCAGCCACTGACGACCCGATGCTGACGAGGTCTTCATCCACGCTAATCACGGCGTAGTCCAACACCTCTTGCCAGAATTGAGCCAACTGACGGGGATTCTTGCAGTCAATACAAAGCTCTGTAAACAGGCTCGCCATGTTGCACCCCTCTCCACATGATCACGGGTGGTCTTGGGGCATAACTTACCAGTTGATGTATGTTCTCAGACGCTTTTCCGGCATAACCCGAATCAGGGGACCCCAAAACGATCGCGCACGGGAAGTGGGAGGCCGTGATTCACCGGCCACACTTTAGCCACAGCCTTTCGAGGTTCCGGGTTTCCTGAAACTATGTTTTGAATGTTCACTGCTCCGAGACCGAGACCGAGACCGAGTTCCGGCGTTTCTGGAACAGGTCTCTAGGATGCGCTATGGGCTGAAGAGGCGCATTTCGATGCAGTCGGAGCGCTCCGCCTCAGACATGATGTCAATAGTTTCGTTGATCAGCTCAACATAGTCTTGATACTCCGACGGAGTCCACCAAACTTTGTTAGGCCAACCAATGGAAGTTGCGACTTTCTTATCCAGAATTAAATGGCGCATTTTCCGGCTATCGGTGGGGCCGGCTGCGAAGTAGAGAAGCTTAGTGAAGAAAGCTGGGCCTAGTCCGTTGAGCCGGTATCGGGCACTTGTATAGAAGGCGTGGTAGGCATCTTCTGCTGCGACCTGCGCGTCTCTCGCTAGCGTAATTCCGCCAAGGAGTTTTTCTCCAGCGTCCCGGTCATTCAATGTGGCAATACGGCGGTAAATATCGCGGGCCTTAGTCCCTGCACCCCAGGAACAGACTGCGACATAGAAGTTCACGGCGTCCTGCACAGTCGCCACTTTGGAGCCCAAATCGAACAGGTCGCCTCGACTCAAAGCGATGCGACCGCGCCCGTCTGTTTCTTCGCTTTGAAGGATGGAAGGAACGGATGGCATACCCTCATCCCACCGATTCAGCCAATGCCGAGGGTAGAACGAAACAGTATGATTCTCGACCTCTATGGCAGTGGGCAATGTCTTCCCGTTGCGTAGTAGCTCTACAACCTCAGTAGTGGATTTTCTGATTCTGGCCAAGTCCCAGCTCCGGTTTCGGTCGGTGTGCAGCGTATGTGCGTCAGCATAGCCGGTTGTTGCGACGATTTAAGTTAGGTTCTGACAAGGTTGCCTAAGGTAGTGAACTCTGTGCACGCTGGCGGGCAATCGTCGCAGGAGCATTACACAGTACTTTCCAATGTCTTTGGCGAATTGTGTTGCTGGTTCTCCGGCTTGGATGAGTATCGCTGCGGTGCGGGTTTAGGAAGCTGTGAAGAGGAGGCATCGTCCGCCGATGTTACATCCGCTAGCACTTACACCGCGTGTAGCCCCTTTATCCAGCGTCCCTGTAAAACGAAAACCCCGGAATTTCAAAGAAATTCCGGGGTTTTCACTGCGGAGGATGGGGGATTTGAACCCCCGAGGGCGTTAACCCAACACGCGTTCCAGGCGTGCGCCATAGGCCGCTAGGCGAATCCTCCAATAGCGCTCTGTAGAGCAGGCTCTAGCATATCGAAATTTTTCACGAAGCACGAATCGGGTCAAACCGGCTCACAAATGCTCCCGACAGGATAGAAAGAACCCCGTAATTCCGGGAATTTTCAACCATTCTCCCCACTTCGAACCAGCCCGAACTAAACTGTCGGACCCATAGAGGATAATGAGGACATGGGAAAGAGAGACGCATTTCACACCGAGGATGATCCTCGGCGAATGGCGATTTTCCCATCCGGTTATCGAGATTTCTGCGGGTCGGATGGGCAATGGTCCGCGCATGTTGAACGCGAAGTGATACTCAGCTCGATGCAAGATTCTTTGCGCAAGCTGCACGCGAAAGAGATCGCTAGCAACACCGGAGAAATCGTCAAGCAACTAAAAATCGCAGCCAAATTGCGCTCTCAACTCGATGCGTTAGAAGCCATTTTGCTGGCAGATGGTCACGAGATGGCGCAACGGGGAATGACCGAAGCCGCAGTGCAAGGCACGCTATTCGAAGATGAGCTGCAAGAAAAGTCTGCTCATCATTATCAGGTCGACCCAAGCGATTCCGAGTTAGTCCGCTCCTCTTTCGTCACGGAGGCCGCCATGGTCTCTCGTCAGCCGCAGCGCGTAGTGCGAAGGAAACTCACCACCGCCGAGGGGCTACGAAATCTCTGCCCAGCGACCCTTGCCGAGCTGTGTCTGGGAAATATCACCACTAAAAGCGCTATTGAGATCGTTTCGAGTGCCCAGGATTTGCAACCCGAACAGGTCGGTCAGCTTGAACAGGTACTTTTGCCGGTCGCGCGGACCAGTACCGACGACACCGTCACTCGTCACGCCAGCAAACTTCGCGCTCGGATGCTGCCGCAAACGGCACAGGAACGGCATGAAAAGGATCATAGATCCCGTTATGTGCGCTGGTGGGCAGAAAAGAACGGAATGGCTCTGGTTCAGGCATATGTCGCTGCCCCGTTCGCTATGGCGTTAGTCAATACGTTGAACTGGCATCGCGAAGATCTAAGGGATCCCAACGATGAACGCACCGATGAGCAGATAAGAGCTGACATTTTCTGCGATGTATTCCTCAACGGATGGCCTGAAACTAAAGGTGCGGCGGCTCGTCCACGAGTCACCATCACAATCCCTGCCGTGGAAATGCTAGTCGACCGCAACCGCTCACTAGCTGATTTGGAAGGTTATGGCCCCATCCCTATGGGTCTAGCGCTTCAAATGGCGAAAGAAGCGCCCTCGTTCCTCAGGGTTCTCACTGATCCTTGGACTGGGGCACCGATTGACATCGGTAGACAGCGTTATCGGCCATCGCAGGTGTTGCGTGACTTCCTCCGAGTCAGAGATGAGCATTGCCGATTCCCCGGTTGTCGAAAGCAACCTGATAACAGCGAAATCGATCATATTAAGGACTGGGCGAAGGGCGGGGAAACCAGCAAACGCAACACTCGGCTCCTCTGCCGCCAGCATCAGATGTACAAACATGCATTGGGCTGGCAGTCCACGTATATGCCTGATGGTTCCGTACTTTGGCGATCCCCTCATGGGGTTATCCAAACGGAACTGCCCGGGAGTATCCGATCTTTGGAGTCCTTTGATCCTGATCCGATTCGCAACCCAATGTTGCCGAGCATCGAAGTCACGGATCAGCTGCGACGGGTTCTAGGGTGGCATGATCCCCCGCCGGAGCGACAAGCCAGCTAAGCAATGGGTTCGGTAGCGCGGCGCTTCGACATAGCAGTGAGAGCAAGGGCACTCATCGCCGATTTTCCTACGACCGTGCTCTCCGGTAGTATTTTCTACGACCCCTCGTGTGGTGTCATCCTGTTGAACTCCCCCAGGACCGGAAGGTAGCAAGGGTAGATGGGCTCTGGCAGGTGCATGAGGGGTCTTTACTTTTCAAAGCATGGTGAATGGAGATTCCTTGGGCGCAGGACGTTACGCCCCTAGCCCTTCTGGGCCTCTTCACCTTGGGAACCTTCGCACCGCCATTCTGGCATGGTTGTTCGCGCGATCCAGCGATCGCGATTTTTTGCTTCGTATCGAAGATCTCGACCGAGTCCGCGCCGGGGCTGAACAGCTTCAACTCAAGGAGCTGGCCGACCTCGGGCTGACTTTCGATGGTCCAGTGATCCGTCAGCATGAGCGTCTCGACTCCTACCTCAAGGTCGTTGATCAGCTCCGAGCTCAAGGTCTGGTCTATGAGTGTTTTTGTTCTCGCAAAGACATTCTTGAGGCGGGTTCCGCACCGCATGCCGCCCCTGGCGCCTACCCTGGCACATGTCGTGAGCTGACGGAGAAACAGCGCGCCGAAAAAGCGCTTGAGCGTCCGGCGGCGTTACGTTTGCGCTCTAAGGTCTCCAGCTTCACCATCACCGATCAGCTCCATGGAGAATATTCTGGATTGGTCGATGATTTCGTATTGCTGCGCAATGACGGAACTCCGGCTTATAACCTCGCAGTCGTCGTCGATGATGGCCAGTCCGGGGTCGATCAGGTGGTCCGCGGTGACGACCTCCTGACCTCTTCCCCGCGTCAGGCCTATCTCGCGTCCCTCTTGGATTTGCCGATTCCCAGCTACGCACATGTGCCGTTAGCCTTGAATACCGATGGCAAACGCTTGGCCAAGCGAGACGGTTCAGTGACTCTCGAAGACCTTTCCGAAAGAGGCATCAATCCAGCCCAAGTACGGGAGCTCTTGCTAGAGTCGTTGGGCTTGCCCGCTGAATCTTTGGATGCTGCGTTACGGGCATTTGACCCGGCACAGCTACCCAGAGAACCATGGATTGTGCGGCCAGAAGAAATAGTTCAACAGCTGATGCCTAACGCATCGCATAACGGATAGGGTACCGGTGTGAGTACAGCGCTTTACCGTAGATATCGTCCTGACACCTTCACCGACGTTATCGGGCAAGAGCACGTGACCACTCCGTTGATGACGGCGCTAGCCAAGGACCGGGTTAACCACGCGTACCTGTTCTCTGGCCCTCGCGGTTGCGGCAAGACCACCAGTGCGCGCATCTTGGCTCGTTGCCTGAACTGTGCGCAGGGCCCTACCCCTACCCCGTGCGGAAATTGTGAAAGCTGTGTCGAGCTAGCCAGCGGTGGCCCCGGATCACTCGACGTTATCGAGATCGATGCCGCTAGTCACGGTGGTGTCGAAGATGCACGCGATCTGCGTGAACGCGCCACCTTCGCGCCTGCCCGTGATCGCTTTAAGATCTTCATCATCGACGAAGCACATATGGTTACCTCCGCTGGCTTCAACGCACTGCTGAAAATCGTTGAAGAACCCCCGGCCCATATTAAGTTCATCTTCGCCACGACCGAACCGGACAAGGTCATTGGGACCATTCGTTCGCGTACCCATCACTACCCGTTCCGACTAGTGCCACCAGAGGCCTTGCTGGAATACCTCAAGACGCTGTGTGTACGCGAAAACGTTGAAGTCGCCGACGGAGTGTTACCACTGGTTATCCGTGCCGGCGGTGGCTCGGTTCGTGACACCCTCTCGGTTCTGGATCAATTAATGGCTGGTGCAACGGCCAACGGCGTGGATTACGAAACCGCGGTATCACTGCTGGGCTACACCCACGCCACGCTTCTTGATGAAGTGGCTCTTGCGCTGCATGAGAATGATGGGGCCTCACTCTTCAGCGCCATCAATCGAATCGTGCAAACTGGACTGGATCCACGACGCTTCGTTGAAGATCTGCTCGAACGCTTCCGCGACTTAATCATTGCGAAGGCCGTCCCAGCGGGCGTGGAAAAGATCCTGCGCGGGATGCCCGCCGATCAGTTGCAGAGCTTGTCTGATCAAGCAGCACTTTTCGGTGCTTCCGAGCTCAGCCGTTGGGCTGATGTGACTAATCAAGCGCTAACGGAAATGACCGGGGCGACTTCCCCTCGGCTGCATCTTGAACTCCTTGCGGCAAGGCTCCTGTTACCGGGCTCCGACGACAGCGCAAGCTCGGTCGCGGCTCGTCTAGACCGACTTGAACGCCATGCCATGACCGGTGGCGGTCTTCCCGATCTTCCTACACAGCAGGACAGCCCTGCTGCCCCAAGCGGTTACCGCCCTTCGCCCGAATCCAACCGCCAAGGAGCCGCCGCGGTACGCGAAGCATTAGCCGCAGCCCGCGCACGTGCGCAGGGAATCTCGCCGGAAGCTGACGACGCCTCACCGCCGGATGCGCCTTCCCAGCCTGCACCCGCGGCACAAGAGCCCCAAGTAGTCGTCGATCCACGTGCTTCTGAAGTCCCCCAAGCGCAGCCACAGCCCGAGCCGGCTGCGGAATCCGATCCCCTGAAAGACAGCGGGACGCTGAACACTGGAGCGGATGCAGATTGGGGAGCCACTTGGGGTCCCATTGATGATCAACCAAACAATCCTGTCACCACCCAAGTCACTCCGACTCCAAGCGTGCCCGCAGATCGTCCGGCGGGTGTTTCGCCGTTCAGTTTGGTGCCGGACCCGAATAGCGGGGAGGATCTCTCCTTCGGAACCGGAGTACCCATTGATGACGTTAAACAAAACGCAGCAATGGCAGAGTTCGCCAAACGTGCTGCGGAGCAGCGTTCACAGCAGCAACCCGCGGCACAGCAGGTAAATCAAGCTGCGCAGGCCGCGCAGCAACAACCTGCGACAAATGACACTGCGGAGCATCAGGTCACCCTTCAGCGCCAAGCCGAGGAACAAGCGCGCCGCGAGCAAACCCAACGCGACGAGGCCGCACGCCAACAAGCCCAACGCGATGCCGAACAACAGCGCCAAGCCGAGGAACAAGCACGCCGCGAACAAGCCCAACGCGAAGAAGCAGCACGCCAACAACGCGACGCCGCGCAACTCGCCGAACAACAACGGCAAGCCGAAGAACAAACGCGCCGCGAAGCACAGCGTCAACAGCCCCCTCAGCAGCCTGTCAGTGCACCGCCGGGCCAGGGCGGATCCGTTCAGGCCTTCCAGCAAGCTTGGCCGACAATCTTGGAGCAGGTACAAGGCAATTCAAGGGTGCTGCACTCGATGATTGCGAACTATGCTCAGGTCGCTGGTTTTGACGGACGCACCCTAACCTTGGCGTTCTCTGCCTCCGGGCCTTTGGTGAACCTGCGTAACCGGCCGGACATGATGGGTCTGCTGACTAACACGATATCTCAAGTCATGCGACAACAGGTTGACGTCGTTATCACCGAGGGCGGTTCGGCTCCAGCCGGTGGTGGTTCCCCAAAAGGTGAACGCCGGCCACAGCCGGCGTCCGCCCCAGTAGTTGATCGTGCACAGAGCAACAAGGCGGATGCATCTGCGTCTCAGGCGGTAGCCCCGCACTCGGCGGTTGCGGCATCTTCACAAGCGCCAAGGCACAGGCCTGAACCCGCGCCCACTGATGTCCCTAGCGACGAACCACCGTATCTGGATGAGCCACCCTTCGACCCCTATGTCGATGCCTACCCACCGGAAGATCCGGGCTATAACCAAGAGCGTTTCGTGTCCCGGGACGCTACGGCTTCGGATCCGACGCAGCAGCAATCGGTAAAACCTGCTCCGGTCACATCGCCGCGCCCGGAAACCTCCGGCAATCCAGCCCCGCGAACTACCCGAACCTTTGACGGTCCACCC
This sequence comes from Glutamicibacter uratoxydans, assembly GCF_050753455.1. GTDB lineage: Bacteria > Actinomycetota > Actinomycetes > Actinomycetales > Micrococcaceae > Glutamicibacter > Glutamicibacter uratoxydans_A. The sequence goes on along the minus strand of NZ_CP192736.1, from coordinate 288,620 downwards.
ATCGCTCCCCCTCCTCGGATGACCGCGGGTATGGCGGCTCGACAGGAAGAAGTCGACGCGCCCCCATTCCCGGTAACCCAAGCTCAAGTTTTCAGCCGGCCGGTCAGCGATGTTCCATTGCGTCCGGGAAGCACCACAGATTCGTTCCCGCAGAGCGTTCAGGCTATTGCCGAAGCCGAGGCTGCCAGCTCAACACCCGTGGTTCGCCCGCAAGAACAGCCACTTGCCACACCGGTTGCGCCACCGCCCGCGGAACCAACCGTTACGCGGCCGCCGAGTAGTCAGCCTCCGACAACAACCACCTCAACATGGGGTCAGCCTCAAGATCTTACGCCGCCGGTTGACCCGCCTCTGGCGGCTGCGCCAGCGGTAGGTCAGAAGCTCAGTCGCTACCAGCAACTGATGAACCAGTCCAAGGGTGCTGCAAACACGCCGGTGGAAACTAGCGGCGGCTCTTGGGGGCAACCGCAACCTTCGGTCCCCCGGCGCCAGACACCACAACCGACTCCAGAGCCCGAGGAATTCGTTCCGAGCGATGATGACATCGCGGTCGAGGATTCCGCGTTGATCGGTGTTCCGGCGATCGAGCGTCTGCTCGATGGCATGGTTATCGAGCAACGCGATGCAAACGGCAACATTGTCGAAATCCGACGCAACATCTAATCCGCTGTCGAGGTGTCGGTGCGAGACGCTAATCTAGAAGGTGGTGTTGCTGGCCGTTATGGGCCATCCGGTGCCACTACCCCCATGGAAAGAGAGCAGCAGTGTACGAAGGTGCAGTTCAGGATCTGATCGATGAGCTCGGTCGGCTTCCCGGGATCGGCCCCAAGTCAGCTCAACGCATCGCTTTCCACATTTTGGATGCCGATCCCGCGGATATGACGAAGCTGGCCGCGGCCATTCAAACGGTGAAAGAAAAGGTCCGCTTTTGCGAGATCTGTTTCAACATCACCGAGCAGGACATCTGCGCTATCTGCCGTGATGAACGACGTGATGGCAGCAAGATATGCATCGTGGAAGAGTCCAAGGATGTGCTTGCCATCGAGCGGACGCGTGCCTACGCCGGCCGGTATCACGTCTTGGGTGGATCGATTAACCCGATTCAGGGAATCGGCCCGGAACAGCTTCGTATCCGGGAGCTACTCGCCCGCCTGGGCGATGAATCAATCACCGAACTGATTGTGGCTACCGACCCGAACCTTGAAGGTGAAGCCACCGCAACCTATTTGATTCGCGCGCTTCGCCCCTTGGGGATCAGCATCACGCGTCTAGCTTCCGGCCTACCCGTGGGTGGCGATTTGGAATACGCCGATGAAGTCACCTTGGCTCGCGCCTTCGAAGGACGTCGCGACACGGCCCCTTCCGCCTCGGTAACCCCGTCCAGCGATTCCTAGCTTAGGGCCCGCTACCAAAAAGCTTCAGTCTGCAAAGCCGCCTGCTCACCGTATGTCACGGTGGGAGGCGGTTTTCTGGTCTTCGACCTCCACATCGAGAAATGTCCCGGGGGTCACCGCCGCGTGTGTAGTCCAACATTTTAGTTGATAGATATCAACCATTATTATACAGTTGAGATAAATCAACTATTTCTTTGGAGTGTTATGCCCCCGATCCCCGCCGTGGCCGAAGCGCCGCGCATGACCCACCGCGAGGTCATGCAAGCACTAACCGGACTGCTCCTTGGCATGTTCGTCTCAATTTTGGCTGGAACCGTTGTTTCCAGCTCGTTGCCCGTTATCGTCTCCGACCTGAACGGCAGCCAGACCGCCTACACGTGGGTCATTACCGCGACCTTGCTCGCGACGACCATCTCCACCCCTATTTGGGGCAAACTAGCCGACATTAGTAACCGTAAGCTGCTACTGCAGCTGTCGATGATCATGTTCGTATTGGCCTCAGCAGCCGCAGGTTTTGCCCAGGACACTAACTTCTTGATCGCCATGCGGATCATTCAGGGCCTGGCAGGTGGCGGCATGGGCGCGTTGAGTCAGATCGTCATGGCGGACATCCTTTCACCACGTGAGCGTGGCAAGTACATGGGCCTGTTCGGTGCTGTGATGGCCGTTGGTACCGTCGGCGGTCCACTCATTGGCGGATTCATTACCGACACCATCAACTGGCGTTGGAACTTCTTCGTCGCGCTGCCGGTGGCCATCGTTGCCGTGATCATTATCCAGCGCACACTGCACCTGCCAGCGATCGCCAAGCGCGCCGTGAAGATCGACTACTTGGGCATCATCTTGCTCTCCACCGGTGTGGCGCTGCTACTGATCTGGATGTCACTGGGCGGTAGCGAATTCGATTGGGCCTCGACAACGAGTTACCTCATGATTGGTGGCGCAGTACTTTCTCTGGGTCTATTTGTCTTGGTGGAATTCAAGGCAGAGGAGCCGCTGATCAACCTCGGCTTGTTTGCCAATCGCACCTTTACCTTCGCGGTGATTGCTTCGCTTGCCGTTGGCATCTCCATGTTTGGCACCTCGGTATTCCTTAGCCAGTACATGATCATGGCCCGTGGCGCTAGCGCCACTCAAGCCGGCCTGATGACTTTCCCAATGATGGCCGGACTACTGATTATCTCCACCGGCGCAGGCTGGATGATCTCGAAGTATGGCCGCTGGAAAATGCTGGTGGTTATCGGATCGGTGCTACAAGCAGCAGGGCTATTCCTCTTAGGAACCATTCATTACGACACCAGCTTCGTCCTCGTAGGCATTTATATGTTTATTCTGGGTTCCGGCGTTGGCCTAGTCATGCAGAATATGGTGCTGGTTGTGCAGAACGCTGTCCCGCAGAAGGAATTGGGCGTGGCTTCCTCCGCGGTCACTTTCTTCCGCACCTTGGGTGGCACCGCAGGTACCGCAGGTTTGGGTGCGGTTCTTGCCGCAAGCGTTCCTGCGATGATCGCCGAACGCAAAACCGAACTGACCAATGCGCTGGCCGCCTTGGGTGATCAAGCCGCCGAGGTGGGCGCCGCACTGAGCTCCGGCTCGCTACCCGATGTCACGGCCCTTCCTGGCCCAATCCAGTTGATCATTGAATCAACTTACGGCGATGCGGTCGCTGGCCTGTTCGCCTTGGCCGCTCCACTGAGCCTGATTACCATCGTGGCAGTGCTACTGATCCCTAACCAGTCGTTGAGCAACCAGACCCGCGCCGAAAGGCTCAAGGAAGAACAAGCTGCTGAGAGCGGCATGGTTCGTAGCGAAGAACCCGCGGTCGTCTCGGCTGTTAGCACCGGCACTGTGACTGGTGAACGCAAAGAAGCAACCGACGGGTAACAGATGCCCAACATCGTAGCGGTGTCCACAGACTCGCAAATTACCGAGCAAATGTTTGAGGCACTTAATCAGCAGCTACTCCAACTGCAGATTGCTAACGCCCACGCCAAGCGCGAGTTCGCAACTATGCTGCAAGAGGATCTCCCACCGGCTGCTGTGCCCGTATTGGCGCTCGCACTACAGCACGACCAGATCTCGCAGTTCGAGATTGCCGAACGCCTAATGGTGGACAAGGCGAGCCTGTCGCGGCTGGTCACTCGCTTAGAAGCAGCGGGATTCCTCACCCGCACGCTTGATTCGGAAGATCGCCGTGTCACCCGCATCAGTGCAACTGAGCTAGCCGCCTCCAGATGGGAGAGCGTCATGCAGTCTCATCAAACCCAGTGGAAAGCCCGGATGCAGGATTGGCCTGTGGAGGATATTGATCAGTTGATTTCGCTGCTCTCCCGACTAAACATCGAGTTTCGACAACGTTAGTCCGTAAAGTTACCCCAAAGTGCGGGGACGAGAATTATTTTCTTGTCCCCGCACTTTTTGGGTTTACTCATCAACCGGTGACAACACCGCGCCCAGCGCTCTACAGTCAATTATGAGCAAAGCCAGCAATGTGTCCGCCATCGAACGTGCTACCGGCCTGCAGTGGGATGTCTGGGTGCAATACTTGAAATCTTGCAATGCCGCGAACCAGCCGCACCGAATTATCGCCCAACTAGCAGAGAAAAAGTTAGATTCTTCGGTTCCGAATCCCGGCTGGTGGGCACAGGCAGTAGCGGTGGCCTATGAACAGCACATTGGTCGCAGATTGCCCGGACAAGCTGCGGATGGCAGCTTCCAGTTCTCCCTCAGCCGCACCTTCGACGCAGACTTGGATACAACGTTGGAACGCTGGACACAGACGGTCGGCTCCATGCCGAATTTCCACGGGAAGGCCGCCACCGGCCAGCCACACATTAGCAGCAGCGAAAAATGGCGCTATTGGCGCGTTGCGTTGCAAGACGGAACCATGATCTCGGTCGACATTGGTCGCAAGGGTGAAAAGACCTCTTTGGTGATCAATCACCGCAAGCATCCGGATCCCGATCAAATTCCGAGCTGGAGGGACTTTTGGCGTTCGCTCTTGGACTCGATGAGCCAATAATCCACTCTTTGCCCGACCCAAAACGGGTTTAATGAGGATTATTGACAGCTATGTGTCCTGCGGCTGGACAATATGACTAATGTTAAGCACATCAACTAGGTCAAGCGGGCCGCGGCTGTCACAATAGGAAGCTGAAAGTAGGGTCGAGTTTCTCCGGCACTTTCCGGAAGAGTCACCTCGGCCTCCTCATGGTTGTTTTTGATCTCGCGGTTGAGAACAACGTTCATCAGTTGGAGTGTGCTTGCCCATGAGCCTGATTGTCCAAAAGTTTGGCGGTTCCTCGGTCTCGGATGCCGAAGGTATTAAGCGTGTTGCGCGTCGAATTATTGACACCAAGGCCGCCGGTAATGATGTTGTCGTGGTGGTTTCCGCCATGGGTGACACCACCGATGAACTGCTGGACTTAGCCGCGCAGCTCACCAGCGATGCCCCAGCCCGCGAAATGGATATGTTGCTCTCCGCCGGCGAACGCATCTCCATGGCACTGCTAGCCATGGCCATTGACGAACTGGGCGAAAAAGCTGCATCCTTCACCGGTTCACAGGCCGGTTTGATCACCGATGCCAGCCACGGTATGGCTCGCATTATGGAGGTCTCCCCGCAACGCGTACACCGTGCGATCGAACGTGGCTATGTCGCTATCGTCGCCGGTTTCCAGGGGATGAGCAAGGAAACCAAGAACATCACCACGATGGGTCGCGGTGGCTCAGATACCACTGCCGTGGCATTGGCGGCCGCACTGGGTGCCGATGTCTGCGAAATCTACACCGATGTGGACGGCGTGTTCACCGCCGATCCCCGCGTCGCGCCAGCAGCCCGCAAGATCGATAAGATCTCCAGCGAAGAAATGCTAGAAATGGCCGCCAGCGGGTCTAAAATTCTGCACCTGCGCTGCGTGGAATACGCCCGCCGCTTCGGCGTTCCGCTACACGTACGCTCCTCATTCAGCACCAACGAGGGTACCTGGGTTATTCCCAACCCCGACGACAAGATCACCATCCAAGAGGGAGAACCCATGGAACAGCCAATCATCTCCGGTGTCGCCCACGACCACTCCGAAGCCAAGGTCACCGTCATCGGCGTTCCGGACATTCCTGGCAAGGCTGCCCAGATTTTCGGTGTGATTGCCGCTGCCAAGGCCAATATCGACATGATCGTGCAGAACATCTCCACCCGCGGTTCGGGGAAGACCGATATCTCCTTCACCTTACCGATGACTGAGGGCAAGCGCGTGCTAGATGCGCTGAACACTGCCAAGGGTGAAATCGGTTTCGAGGATTTGGAATACAACGAAGAGGTCGGCAAGCTCTCGCTGATCGGTGCCGGCATGCGTTCGAACCCTGGGGTTTCCTTCACGTTCTTCGAGGCCCTGCATCAGGCCGGAGTCAATGTGGACATGATCTCCACCTCGGAGATCCGGATCTCGGTTGTTACTGATGCCGACAAGCTCAACGACGCGGTCCGAGCCATCCACACGGCCTTCAACTTGGACGCCGATGTGGAAGCAACCGTTTACGGTGGCACCGGACGCTAAGTTTCGACAACTCAGCACAAGACAAAAGATCGCCTCGACCGTTCACCGAAACGGTCGAGGCGATCTTTCGTCTTAGGTCGAAGCCCGCTGCTTAGCGGCTGAGCTTGCCGCTCAAGGCGGCGATCGGACGCAGGAAGATAGGCCGGGCCAAAACCCAAGCCACCGCGATCACTAGCACCGAGCCAAGGAAGATCCAGAACCCCAGCCAGCCGGTGTCATCGCGCGAGGCGTACATGTGGTTGAGGTTGCGCAGCGCGCCGGTGGTAAAGACTAGCACCACATGCACCACGATGAACATCACGAAGAACAGCATCGTTGGCAAGTGAATCGCCCGAGCCAACTCCATCTTGTAGATCTTGTTCAGCTTCCAGTCCTTCGGCCAGGCGTTGGACATTCGCAACCCGGTAATGACCGCCAGTGGAGCGGCCACGAAGACCACTAGGAAGTAGGCGATAACCTGCAGTGCGTTGTAGTTGGTCCACCCATTCTCCAGTGGCCAGTCGAAGGAGGCATACTGCAAGGCCGAAGAAAGCGCGTTGGGGAATATATCCCAATGCGTGGGCACGATGCGCATCCATTGCCCGGTGATGAATAGCATCACGTAAAAGACCAATCCATTGAGCACCCAAAGCGCATCCAGGCTCAAATGTAGCCAGAGTTCCAAGCTGATCTTCTTCGGCGTTCCCTTGGTCTTGATCAGACCCTTGTTGTTTCGGGTCCAGAAGGTTTTAGGCCGCTCGGTGGTTCGGACTTGCCACCCAGTACGAATAATCAGCACTATCAGGAACATATTCAGAAAGTGCTGCCACCCCAACCACGCCGGCAAACCAACCGGGGCGTTATCAGGCAGTGTGGCGTGCCCGGGATATTGGGAAATAAATTCTTGCACCGGCTCCAGTGTGCGCAACCAGCGTGCCAGCAACACCACAAGGGCTGCCAGCACGAGGAGGGAGACCACCGTGAGTACCGGCTTCATCCATGCTGGAGCGCCAGCTTTTCCGGCACCTGACGGTTTACCACCGCGAAGAGACATCACTGATTTATTCTTCCTTCGAACGTGTGCTGATCGAACCAATCTTAACTAAGTTATCGCTTTAGCGTCAGATAACGGTGTTCGGGCGTCCCTCGAGTTCCGTCACCTCGTTGCAGTTCCCCTACCGCATTGCCCAGTACTGCCGAAACTAGCGAGGTGTGTTGTGAATGCTGCTGGACGTCGTGACGCTCACCGGCCAGCCGATATAGCAATCCAGTCTGCGTTGGTTCCCGCTAATTCTGTGGCTCTTCGGTCTGCTCCAGCTGGGCTAACAGTTTCTCCCGGGGCCGCCCCGTGTCCGCTAAGCCGCACGGGCACGGGAGTCTAGTGCTGTGCGGGCTGTGAACTGTACGACGAAAGCTGGCAGCCTTAGGCATTCACCTTGGATAATGGAAGTCATGTCCGTTTCCGCGCTCGTTGAATTGCCCGCCGCACAGTGGAGTGAGCTTGCCGCCGCTCATCAGCGGCGAGCTCGGCGTTTTGGCGAGCCCTTTACTACCCGGCGAATGACCGGCGCTAAGCATCCCATCGAAGACTTCCTGTTCACCTACTACACGCAGAAGCCAGGGCAGCTCTATCGGTGGCATCCCGGAGCTGGGGTGCGGTTAGTCGGCCAACAGGCCCGTGATTACCAAGAAGTGAAGTTCTATCGCTTCACTGAAGCCGGCCCAGACTCTTATGCAGAGGTGGACGTCCCGGCCTTCGCTGCGGCACGCGCCCGGATGATTGAGTTTGCGCGAATTTTGCTGAGTAAAACTAGCCAACGTCAGGCAAATTTTGCGTGCTTCGGTCTGCATGAATGGGCGATGGCCTATAAGTCAGAAGTCAACGGGATCCGTCACGATTATCTCCCATTGCGCTTGGGTGCGCGTGGAACCGATCGGGTGGTGGAGGAACACCGAATCCGTTGCACGCACTTTGATGCGTTCCGTTTTTACTCGCCGCAGGCCGTGGAACTCAATGAGTTGCAACCAACACGTGAAACACAACGAGACTTGGAGCAGCCGGGCTGTCTGCACGCGAATATGGACCTGTATAAGTGGGCTTATAAGTTGCTGCCGCTGGTCCCCAGCGAGCTGATGATGGATTGCTTCGAGCTGGCGTGGGACATCCGCACCATGGACATGCAGGCTTCACCCTATGATTTGGCCGAATGGGGTTATGCGGCCATCCGCATTGAGAGCCCCGAAGGTAAGGCCGAATACGTGCGTGCACAAAAACGTTTTGCGCAGCGTGCTGAAGTCTTGCGCACCCGGCTACTCGACGTAGTGAATTCGATCAAATTACCGACGGGCTCCACTGAGACTGTGACCCAAGAGGGGCGTTGAACGGGCGCACCCCGACACAGCTGTGCTGACCGCGTAACTCAGAGCCAGCTTCGGACTAACCGGCCAGATGCTGAATTCACAGCGAATTGCCTAGTCTCGAACTTCACCTTCGGGGCACAATGAACTATGCAGACTTCTCGAGCCATCCGCATGGCCGGTACCACCAGCGCCGTTCTCGCGGCATTAGTTTTATGTGTCGGATGTGGTGCGGCCGACGAACCTGGTAGCGCAGCACCCGAATCGAGCACGCCAAGTCCTTCCGCCACGCCGACTGCTTCGGCTTCCGAACCCTCCGGGAGTACCAACTCGAGCGTAACGCTCACGGTACAGCTCTTCCCCGATGGCAGCACAGCGGGTAGTCAGTACAGCTTGGGGTGTGCTGCGGCTGAACCGATCGGTGAGAGCCAAGCCCCGGATCCGCAGGCAGCATGCCAAACAATTCATGAGCACCCCCAGATCCTCACCCCGCAACGAGGCGGAAACCGGATGTGCACCGAGATTTATGGCGGGCCGAGTAAAGCTATTGTCAGTGGAACCCTGAACGGTAAAGAGTTCAGCACCGAATTCACCCGCAGCAACGGCTGCTACATCGATGAATGGGACACGCTTGCCTCGCTTTTGGGCCAAGGCAGTGACCTGCCAATAAATTAGCTGGAGTGACAGCGTCCTCCCACGGAATCTTGCAAGGGTCTTTACGCTTTAACGGCCAGAGCTCCGGCTTAGATCCCGTGCCGAGGTGCTTTCGCTTCCATCGGCTTGATTAGCCGAGGTCAAAGCACTACCCCAAGGTTTCGGGTGGGGTGCGAGCTGAGTGGGAAGCACTTCGGCAAACTTAGCCAGCCTGCACGCGACGTAACCCGCGGAAGGCCACATCGAGTAGCCGTTGCGTCGTGGGGTGGCAGGGCTGATTGAGCAGTTGCTGGCACGGTCCCTGTTCCACGATACGCCCATTGTGCATCACCGCTACCCGATCACTGGTATGCGTAGCTAGGGCCAGGTCATGCGAGATATGCAGAAATGCGGTGCCCAAATCCCGCGCCAGCGAGGTCATCAGCGATGATACTTCGGCCCGCATACTGGCATCGAGCATTCCGGTGGGCTCATCGGCCAAAATCACGCGCGGCTGCGAGATAATCGCCCGGGCGAAGGCTACGCGTTGCCGCTCCCCTCCGGAAAGTTCATGGGGGTAACGTTTCGCGTAGCGATCCGGTGCTAAGCCCACCGCGTCGAGAGCTTGGCGCATTTGCGCTAAGCGATGTGCCCTATCGGCAATTCGGTGAATCTTGAGCGGTTCCATCACGGTCTCTGCCACGGGTCGATGCGGTGGCAGAGAGGTATAGGGATCCTGCATCACCAAGTTGATGCTACGGCGCACCGCCCGAGCCTGCTTCCGCGAAAGCGTTAGCAGGTCGATCGCTGTTTCGCTGGACTCCGGCTGCTGGATACCGGCCGCCGGTCGATCAAGCATGATGCGGCCAGCGGAGGGTTTAACCAACCCAGCGATGGCCTTGGCGACGGTAGATTTCCCGGCACCGGATCCACCAACGAGCGCTAGGGTTTCACCGGGGAAGAGGTCCAGGTCCACATCACTAACAATCGTGGTTTTTCCATAGCTCACGTTCAGCGCGCGGACGCTGAGCGTCGCGACAGCGGTATCGGTCATTGTCATGGCGTAGCTCCTTGCAGCTGTTCGATCCCCGGGAGTGAAGCCAACAGGGTTTGCGTGTACGGGTGCTGCGGACGGTTGAATACCGTGCAGACCTCTCCTTGTTCCACTACAAGACCCGCACGCATCACGGCTACCTGATCGGCGACTTGGGCGACGACCGGCAGATCGTGGGTGACAATAATGATGCTCAATCCCAGTTGCTCGCGCAGTTTGGTCAGCAGGTCCAGAATCTCCTCTTGAACCAACACGTCCAGGCCGCTGGTGGGTTCGTCAGCCAAGAGCAGTACCGGGTCACCGGCCAAAGCCATCGCAATCACCACGCGTTGACGCTGACCACCGGAGAGTTGATGCGGGTAGGCCAAGAACTTCTCCGCAGGCAGCCCCACCAGAGCAAGGAGCTCCAACACTCGCTGCCGGGCAGCAACTTTGTCTACCGTCGAATGACCGCGGATAGCTTCGATCAGTTGGGAACCGATGCGCTGCACCGGGTTCAGTGCGGATTGAGCTTCCTGGGGAACTAATCCGATCTGTCCTCCACGTAGCGCTCGCCGCTCATTTTCGCTCAGTTCCAACAGGTTGCGTCCAGCGAGCACGATGCGTCCTTCGTGCACCGTTCCGGCGCCTGGCAAGAGCGAAATGATGGCGGCGGCAACGGTGGATTTTCCTGACCCTGATTCGCCGACCAAGCCGAGAATCTGTCCGCGTCCCAGCCGCAGATCGACCGCGGTACAACCACCTACCCCTGATTCAGTGTCACCGTAGCGTACGCTCAGTCCCGAAATCTCAAGCAGTGTTTCGGGCGCTGATTCCTCCGCAGCGCTGCGGTGTTCAACGTTGTCACCCGGGGACTGTGCCAGGATCTGAGGTTTCTTCCGCGCGCGCGAGCGGACCTGGGCGCTCAGACCCGCCGAGCGTTCCATGGCACCGCCGGCGAGCGCGAAGCCGAGTACCGTCAAAGCAATCAGCGCTCCGGGCGGCACCACCCACCACAGCCAAGCATCGGTGAGGAAGGCGCTGCGTTGGTTGGCGGTGGCGAGGATCATTCCCCAGCTCATGGTGTTGATGTCACCCAAGCCGAGGAAGGCCAGTGAAGCTTCAAGCATGATCGCGGTTTGCACCGCCAAAACCAGTTGCGGCACCAGCAAGGGGGCTACGGTGGGCAAAACGTGTTGCGTCAACACGTAGCCGTTCCGTGCACCCATGGAACGTAGCCCTTGGATGAAGTCACGTTCGCGCACCGATAGCACCTGCGATCGTAGTTCACGGGCCATCGGTGCCCACAGCGCAATGGCAATCACGAAGGCTTGGGTCCACAATCCGGGTCCGGTGAGCACGCCGATCACTAAGGTCAAGGGAACCACCGGTAGCGACATGATGATATCTACCAGCCGCATCAGCACGGTGTCGGTCGCACCGCGCAAATATCCTGCGGCGAGTCCCACCGCGGTGCCGATGCCGGTTGCCACCACAGCGGCAAGCACCCCTACCAGCAAGGAGGGTCGGGCACCGACAATCACTAGGCTCAGCAGGTCCCGTCCCGAATCGTCAGTTCCCAGCCAGTGCTCGGCCGAGGGGCGAGCAAAGGGTGCGCCACTGCGCACGGTGGGGTCATAGGGGGCCAACCATGGCCCAAAAATGGCCAATAGTCCCAAGAACGCCACGATTCCAATGCCGATGCGTGAAGTGACGGGAAGTGCACGCCATCCGGTTAGTAACTTCTTCATGCCGCGATGACCTCTTTCGAATTACGGACGCGCGGATCCAAGAGCGGATAGATGGCATCGGCGAGAATATTGGCGGCAATGACACCAATGGTGGCCAGTAAGAATGCACCCTGCAGTAGTGGGTAGTCGCGGGCCGTGACCGCATCTGCGATCACCTTCCCCAGTCCGGGGAAGGAGAACACGGTTTCAATGACTACGGCACCGGACACTGCGGCTCCGGCGGCCATCGCAGCATTTGTGGCCACTGGGAGCAGGGCGGTTCGCAGTGCATGACGGATGGCGATGGCGTTCTCGGCCAGCCCCTTGGCGCGGGCCATCCGAATAAATGGTTCGCCGAGCACGGTGATCATTGATGCTCGGGCCAGCAGGTAATAGCTCCCGAAAGTTGCCAGTGTCATGGTCAGCACCGGCATGAACAAGCGCCGGCTCATTTCGATCAAGCACGGTAGCCCGGTTCGGGCATCTGCGTCATCGAATAGGAAGGGAACCAGCCAAGTTTGGCGGAGAACAGGGTGATGAGGAGCATTGCCAACCAGAACCCGGGCATCGAATTGAACCCTAGGACGGTGACCATCATTCCTTTATCGCTACCGGTGCGCCCAGTGGTACGCCGCCACGCAGACCAAGCTCCCAAGAGGGCGCCTAAGAGCACCGCGGTGCCGAGCCCCAGGGCAATCAGAGTGATCGACCAAGGGAGCCGTTCGAGCAGGATATCGGTCACCGGACGATTATGTCCGGTGGATAGCCCCAGATCCCCCTGCAAGAGATTTCCCCAAAAATTAAGGTATTGGGAGAGAACCGACCCTTCCAGCCCATAGATCTTGCGAATTTCTTCCAAGGTTTCGGCACTGGGGATCCCCTCGCCGGTGTAAAGCATGAGTGCCGGATCCCCCGGCGCCAGCCGTGGCAACGCAAAATTGATGGTCACCGCTAACCAGAAAACCACCAAGTACTGGCCTAGTTTAGATACCCACGCTCCCCGACGCATGGGGATGCTTCCTCTCCGAAAATCATCGCCGGTCCTGACGGAGCGCAGAACCGGCGATGGGCGCAAACTGTGCGAACGAATCCGGGCCTAGTTGTAGACCACGGTGCCCGAGGTATCTGCATGGGCCGCTTCAACTACCTCGGCCGGTAGGAAGGACCATTTATGCAGCACACCGTAGCCGGGAGTTTCAACCCATCCGGAGAAGGTGTTGGCCACCGCGAAGTATTCATCCGGGTAGAACAGCGGGATGCTCGTTGGAGCTTCATTATGGACGCTTTGCAGATCCTTCATCACAGCCACCCGGCCCTCATGGGTGGTCTGCTCCAACCACTTCTCATAGGTGGTATCCCAGGCTTCCCATTCCAAGCCCTCTTCCCAGAGGTATCCCGAGCGGTGGGACATGATGAACTGATCCGAGTCGGCTACGCCGTGGGCGCCAATTGAGCCGATGAGCAGGTGGTAGTTGCGTTCGGCCGAAGCTTCGGAGAGCGAGGCGGTATCCATGCCCTTGATTTCAATGTCGATACCGACCTTGGCGTAGTCCTCGGCCACGAGCTAGGCGGCGCTGACATATTGCGGCAGTCCCGAGTTGACCAGCAGCGTCAGTGTCAGCGGTTGTCCGTCCATTTCACGAATTCCGTCACCATCGGTGTCGGTGTAGCCCAGTTCGTCTAACGCCTTCTTAGCAGCTTCGGGATCGGTTGGCTGGTCATTGTCCGGGTTCGCAAACGGGGCAGCCGGGTGTGGGTAGCCCTTCACCGCGGATTCTCCCTGACCCAGGGCGACTACCTCGAGCATTTGTTCCTTGTCGAGGGCCACCGAGATCGCGCGGCGGAACGTCGCTTCATCCAACGGGGCTTCACGGAAGTTCATTTTGACCTCCGGGAAGTTCAACGCGGTGGTGTTAAAGACGGTCAGGTTTGATGGCTCCTTAAACTCCTCAACCAATTCTGGGCTGACCGGGCGGACGGTGGCATCAATTTCCCCGGACTGCAGGGCGGTAAAGGTGGCCGATTGATCGGTGATGATCGGCATCGACAGCGTCTTGACGGTGGGGTGCCCGCGAAGTAATTCTCGTTCGCGGTGAAGATGTATCCCTCGGTTGGGCTGTAGCTGGTCAGCTGGTACGGTCCGGTTCCGATGGGTAAATCCTGTACTGTCTTGGCATCATCTGCCGACACCGAGGACCAGATATGTTCAGCTACGATCGGAAGGTCAGCCAGGGTGACTTCGGCCAGCGACGGGCAATACCCCCCACATTCGAAACGCACCGTGTCTTCATCCATCTTGACGACCTGCTCAATGATCGGGGTGTCGTTCACGTGGTGGGTGTAGCGTCCGGTAGGCACCTGATGCATGAAGTTGAAGGAGAACACCACATCTTCCGGGGTGAACTTTTCTCCGTCCTGCCAAGTCACATCCGTACGCAGGTCCACTTCCCAGGTCGAGGCATCAATCGCACGAGCCTCGGTGGCCAACCATGGCTGGATTTCTTCCGCCTAAGGTGACGGCGCAAAAAGCTTGTCGTAAACCAATTCAATGATCGCGTCACCCGAGGTACCCGCAAAAATATTCACCGGTCCGGAATCTTTATCCACGGCGATGGTCAGTTGGTCAGTCGTGGAGGGGCCGGCAACGGCTGCGCGGCGTACGGGGGTGCGAGACATACTTCCTCATTAATGGTTGGGCACTGTCACACAAGGACAGCAAATATGCTTAGGTTTCCTTGTCATCAAAATCTGCTGCGTCGTCTTCTCCTGCTGGTGCGTCTAGGACCCACCGCTCACTGCGGGCGCCAGACGCTGAGGCGGAACTACGCTAGGATCCGCGCCGCTGCAGGCGCACGATCACTTCATAGTGCGTGGTCTGTGGGAACATGTCCATCACCCGGGCGTCCAGCGGCTCAAAGTTACTCATCCGCGCTAGATCCTTTGCCAATGATTTGGCGTTACAGCTTGAATAGATCAGCTGGTTCACTTCGGAGTTATTCAGCCAGTCAGCCATCGCTGCACCTATTCCGCGACGTGGCGGGTTCACTACCACTAGGTCTGGTGATTCCTTGTGGCTGAGCACGAATTCGGTGGCGTCTTGGGCGATGAACCGGGTGTTCTCGTATCCTAAATCTTTGGCACTGCGTTCGGCGGCCTGGATCGCTGCGTGACTGGACTCCACGCCGATCACCGTACGTTCCGCGTCGGAGCAATGCAGAGCAAAGCCACCGACCCCACAGTACAAATCCCAGATACTCTGCGGCTGTAGGTCATCAGCCCACTGCCGGGCTTGTCGGTACAGTGCGCCAGCAATCTCCGAGTTGGTCTGGAAAAAACCCTGTGGACGCAGGTGCATCCCAATTCCGTTCAATTCCATTTCTAGGGTCTGAGCGGCGGTCAACACGATTTCCTCGTCACCTTCGAGCACCGCTTTATGTTCGGGCAGGAAGTTCACCGAGACTACTCGCACCGCCGGCAAAGCCTTGCGGAACAGTTCGAGCGAATCCCGCAAGGCCACAAAGTGCTTCTTGGTACGCACCACCCAACGCACCATCAGCTCACCTTTCGGCGAGACCGTAATGATCACGTGTTTGAGTTCGCCTTTGCGTTTGGGGACATCATAAGGAATCAGCCCAAGCTGACGGATGAAGCGTTCAATCACCGGGAATGCGGCGCGCAGCTCAGGAGCACACACTCCACAATGCCGCAGATCGATCCCCTGACCGTCAGCGTCCAGAATGCCGATATTAGGGTTCTCGCTCGTGCCCGAAATCACCATTTTTGCCTTGTTTCGGAACCCGGATTCGGCACTGGGCTGGGCAGGGAGGAAACGCAGCGAGGTGTGTTCGGCCAGCAAGGATCGGCAGTCCTCGACCTTATCTTGCAGCTGTTGCGTGTATGGGAGCGACAGCAAGGTGCAGGAGCGGCAACGATCAGCTGCGAAATATAGACATTCCATGGTGATCGCCATGTTATCGAATCCAGCTGAACGACGAGCCAAGGGTCCTCGATGCTGATTGCCCGGATTTTTTCAGGTTTGAACGATAGTCTCAATCCTAGAAGGCTCAACCATGAGCCCACCCGATTGACTATGCACGGAATCCGGAAAGGGACAATGGCACCGCAGATTCGTCGCTCCTCACCTCGCCGTTCTTTGGTGTTCGCGGCAGTCCCCGTGATTGCCGCTTTGAGTGTCAGCTGCACCGGTTGTTCCACGCCGAGCGCACCCTTGGACGATGTCGCGGCCACCGAAGCCACCCCGTTTGCCCTGCCAGAGAATACTTCACCCAAATCCGACGCCGGGCCAGAGGCCACCGTGACGGTTTCGGCCACTGTCGGCCAGCCACCCACTTCGGACGTATCAGATTTTGAAGTCGCTCCCCTGTCTACCGCGGGGGCCAGCGCAAGTCTCCCCCCGGTGTCGGTGGCTCCTAGTGCCGCTGATGACTATGACCCGGTAACGGCCAAACTTGCCGCCGCGATCGCTGCCAAGGATCTGGACTCGGCACAGGACGCGGTAGCGCAGGGCGCAGATCTAGAAGCCAAGGACTCCTACGGGCGTAGCGCGTTGATGCGAGCGCTGGTCAACAACGATGAGGCCATGGCATTGCGGCTGCTGTCTTGGGGCGCAGACCCGAATAATCCTGATGATTTCCAAGACACCGCGTTCTTACGCTCCAGCGCCACCGGCAAGGTGCCGGTACTGCGTTCAGCAATCGAGCATGGCGCGAACCTCCATGACACCAACCGGATGGGCAGCACCGCACTCTTGGTAGCCAGTGAAAACGGTGAGGTGGAGGCCGTGCGGCTACTATTGCAGCATGATGTAGCCGTGAATCATGTCAATGATCTGGGTTGGACCGCGCTACATGAGGCGATTGTGCTCGGCCAAGGCTCCTCAAACTACGTCAGCATTGTTCGCTTATTGCTCTTGGCGGGAGCAGACCCCACGATCCGCGACCGGACCGGCCATAATGCTTTGGAATTGGCCGAAGAGTGGGGCCAGACGCAGATAGAGCAGGCCATCCGCAGCGCCGCACGCTAACGCCCGGTCAGATCGCTGTCACGTAATACCACGCGCCAGCTTCCCGCACGAAGGTACTTTTCTCATGCTGCTGGCCAACTTGTCCGGCACTGCGGTAGCGGGCACTAAATTCCACGACGCCCTGCTGGGCAGCTTCTCCACCGGATCGGGTCTGAAGGATCTCTAAGCCCAACCATTGCGTCTGCCGATCAAACTCCAGAGTTCGTGGTCGGGTACTTTCGTGCCAGCTCGCCAACAGGTAATCGGCCAGTTCCAGGACGAAAGCGCTGTAGCGCGAACGCATGAGAGCTTCCGCGGTGGGTGCTTGTGCACTGCCATCGGCGCGTCCGGCATGCCAAGGCTCGCAACACTCTGCGTAACTCAACGTTTCGGCTTGGCCAACCCGGCAGGGACACGTGGCATCAGGCAAAATCTTCATCTTCACCAGCCTACTGGCCGCACCGGATTTATGCCCCACAGTCCCGCCGCTAAGACAAAGCACGCAGTAGGCTCAGAAACCACGCACCGCTACTGATAAGTAGGGTCTGGAAAAGTGGCTAAATGACTTCGCTGTGAGCAAGTGAACATCCGCGGCGAGGTGAGTGGCAGAAATATCGTGAATCCGCCGCTTCCCTACGGTCGCGGCCTTTACATCCGCAGATTTCTTTGCGTTATCCTCCAGTTTGGTCGGCGTTGAACCGCATTTAATTCCTCGGCAACGGATAACTAGCTCACACTGGGCCCGGTGATTGGTCACATTGCCGGTAGACTGGAACAGCAAGCTCGCGGAGCGCCAATTCCCCCTGGTGTGAGACGGCACTCCGTGTGGCATTTAACCACCCTCGCGCACAGGAGATATGCCGGATGCCCCGGATCGTTGTTGATGTCATGCTCAAGCCAGAAATCCTTGACCCTCAGGGCAAGGCGATTGCGGGAGCACTACCCCGCTTAGGCTTCTCCTCTTTCGATGCTGTCCGTCAGGGCAAGCGTTTCGAACTGACCGTGGACGGTGAGGTGACCGAGGAAATTCTCGCCCAAGCCCGTGAGGCAGCAGCTACCCTGCTATCCAACCCGGTGATCGAAGATGTAGTCAACGTCGAGGTTGTAGCGGACTAATGAGTACCGAACTACCCCTGATTGGCGACTACTCGACGCCTACTACCGAACTGTCTGGTGCCCGCATTGGCGTGGTAACTTTCCCCGGCACACTGGATGACCGCGATGCGGCCCGCGCCGTACGCGCCGCCGGCGCCGACGCGGTGGCACTGTGGCATGCCGACACCGATCTGCAGGATGTGGATGCGGTGATCATCCCCGGCGGTTTCTCCTACGGTGACTATCTGCGCGCCGGGGCCATCTCCCGCTTCGCTCCGATGATGGGCAAGATCGTGGATGCCGCAAACTCCGATGCCAAACTCCCAGTTCTAGGTATTTGCAACGGCTTCCAGATCCTCACCGAGGCACATCTGTTGCCCGGTTCGATGATTAAGAACGATCATTTGAAGTTCATCTGCCGCGATCAGGTGCTGCGCGTGGAAAACAATGAGACCGCGTGGACCAACGAATACGCCAAGGGTGAAGAGATCACCATCGTGCTGAAGAACCAGGATGGCCAGTACGTGGCCGAAGAAAAGGTTCTGGATGAACTGGAAGCCGAAAACCGCGTGGCCTTCAGCTACGTGGGCTGGAACCCGAACGGTTCACGCCGCTCGATTGCCGGCGTAACCAACAAGGCAGGCAACGTGGTGGGTCTCATGCCGCACCCGGAGCACGCCATCGAATCCGGCTTCGGTCCGGATCACCGCGGAACCGACGGACTGCGGTTCTTCACCAGCGTCGTGACCCAGCTTGTTGGAGGCAAGAAGTGACCCAGGAATTCAACATCGATACCGTTGAAAATGCGGCTAGCACCCCGGATGTACAGCTGCCGTGGGCCGAACTGGGCCTCAAGGATAACGAATTCGCCGAGATCATCAAGATCTTGGGACGTCGTCCGACCGCCGCGGAACTGGCCATGTACTCGGTCATGTGGTCCGAGCACTGCTCATACAAGTCCACCAAAAATCATCTACGCCAGTTCGGCCAGAAGGTCACGCCGGAGATGAAAAAGGATCTAATGGTCGGCATCGGCGAGAACGCCGGTGTCACCGACCTAGGCGATGGCTGGGCCGTCACCTTCAAGATCGAATCGCATAACTCCCCTTCCTACGTCGAGCCTTATCAGGGTGCGGCCACCGGTATTGGCGGTATTGTGCGTGACATTATCTCCATGGGCGCTCGCCCGATTGCCGTGATGGATCCACTGCGCTTCGGCGCCATCGATCACCCGGATTCACAGCGTGTGGTGCACGGGGTGGTCTCCGGCATCGGTGGCTACGGTAACTCGCTGGGCCTGCCGAACATTGGTGGCGAAACCGTGTTCGACCCGATTTATCAGGGCAACCCACTGGTCAACGCGCTTGCCGTCGGTAAGCTGCGCCACGAGGATCTACGCCTAGCCAACGCCTCCGGCGTGGGCAACAAGGTAGTGCTCTTCGGTGCACGCACCGGTGGCGACGGTATCGGCGGCGCCTCGGTGCTGGCCTCCGAGTCCTTCGACGACTCGAAGCCTTCGAAGCGTCCAGCCGTGCAGGTCGGTGACCCCTTCGCGGAGAAGGTCCTGATCGAGTGCTGTCTGGAACTGTTCAAGGCTTCACTGGTGGAAGGTATTCAGGATCTGGGGGCTGCCGGTATTTCCTGCGCCACCAGTGAGCTGGCGTCCAATGGTGACGGTGGCATGCATGTGGAACTGACTAATGTGTTGCTGCGCGACTCCACCCTGACCCCGGGCGAAATTCTGATGTCGGAATCTCAGGAACGCATGATGGCTGTGGTCACCCCGCAGAACGTCGAAGCTTTCGAAGCGGTCATGGCCAAGTGGAACGTCGAATACTCGTGGCTGGGTGAAGTCACCGACACCAACCGTCTGGTGATCACCTGGAACGGTGAAGTCATTGTGGACGTGGATCCCAAGACCGTGGCCCACGATGGCCCGGTTTATGACCGCCCGTACGCCCGCCCAGAATGGCAGGACGCCTTGCAGGCCGATACCTTCCGCTCCTCCGCGGCTGGCGCCAACCTGCCAGCTACCGGGGACGAGCTGAAGGCCGCGGTCCTGGAACTGATCGCCAGCCCAAACATGTGTGACAAGTCCTGGATCACTCGCCAGTACGACCGTTATGTGGGCGGCAATACCGCCCTCTCCGCCCCGGATGATGCCGGTGTGGTACGCGTGGATGAGGAAACTGGGCTGGGTGTGGCCATCGCCACCGACGCCAACGGCCGTTATGCGTACTTGGACCCTTACGTGGGTGCGCAGCTGGCCTTGGCCGAGTCCTACCGCAACGTCGCCACCTCCGGCGCCGTTCCGGCAGCGGTATCCGACTGCCTGAACTACGGTTCACCTGAGGATCCGGATGTCATGTGGCAGCTGGCCGAAGGTATCCGCGGACTGTCCGATGCCTGTATGGAACTCGGTGTTCCGGTGACCGGCGGCAACGTTTCGCTCTACAACCAGACCGGCGACAAGGCGATTCACCCAACCCCGGTGGTTGCCACCTTGGGCCGTCTGGATGACGTGGCTCGCCGTACCCCCTCGGGCTGGCGCGAAGAAGCCGATGGGCAGGCGATCTACCTGATCGGTAAGACCTTTGACGAGCTGGACGGCTCGGAGTTCGCGAACCTGCGCGGACATCTCGGCGGTCTACCACCGAAGGTTGATCTGGCCGCAGAAAAGGCTCTGGGTCAGGTGCTGATCAACGCCAGCCGTGACGGCATGATCGATGCCGGGCACGATTTGTCCGAAGGCGGTCTGGCCGCCGCCCTGTCCGAGATGGTGCTGCGCTACGGTGTGGGTGCCCGCGTGGCCTTGGACGAGATCATGGACCGCGATGGTATCGACGCGTTCACCGCATTGTTCTCCGAGTCGCAGGCTCGCGCACTGGTTGCGGTGCCGCGCAGTGAAGAGGTGCGTTTCAACGATATGACCAGCGCCCGCGGAATCACCGTGGCCCGTCTAGGTGTAGTTGATGCACAGTCCGGTGCCTTGGAAGTTCAGGGTCAGTTCACCGCCACCGTGGATGAACTGCGTGAAGCTCACGAAGGCACTATGGTCAAGTACTTCGGCTAAAGTCGTGGTGTTGACAGGCTAAGCGCTGTGGCTCGTTTCCTTAGGGAAACGAGCCACAGCGCTTTTCACGGGGTGATCGTAGGACGCTCATTTGACGCTCAGTACTTCCTGAAGGGGCTGGCCATCCACCCGAATCTCGGCGTGACCGGTTCCGGCGGCAGTCATCGCGGTGTACTGCAATTGCTCGATAATTCGTGGATCATCGCACGTCCCTCCGGAAACTACCGACCCGCTGAGTTCAACGGTGACGGTGTCCCCAGCCACTGTCGCCGATACATAATGCAAATCCGACTCAGCCAGCGCATTTTGCAGGCCCGAAGCGCCGTGCTCTGGTTCATCGAACGCTAAGAGCGTGCTGAGTGCTGCACCCACTGGGTCCGTGAACTCCATTGGTGTGGTTTCGGTTGCGACAATCGAATCCCCACAACCAATTTCTGGCCCAGCAACTCCAGCGTCCCCCACGGCCACGTAGAACAGTGTTAGGGCCGCGGTAGTGGGATCAGAGGTGGTTGGTAACGGGGTGCTTTCGGCCGTTTCACCCTGTACCGGCGGCTGACTCGTGGGATCTGGCGCTGGCAGACTACTCTCAACCGGCATGGGGGCCGAAGTTGGCTCCACGGTGGCCTCATCACCGGTAGTACAACCGCTCAGTGCCAAGCTCAGTCCCAGTGCTCCGACTCCTAAGATCCGCGGTATCCAGCGGGCTTTCATTGTTCTCACTGCCTTAGCTCGGTTAGTGATGGTGGGTCTTAACCGTAAAACCGGCAGGAAGACGATGACAGCACGGCAACATTGCGTTTTGGGAAAGAAGCAATGGCAAGCTGCGACCTCTTGTCTACCGCCTAGTTAGCCTGCAAACTCGAGTCATGACACAGTGGCGCAAGAGTGCAGCCTAAGGAGCCTAGCGATGTCGCACCAGAAGAAGTACAAGAACTATCGGAAGCATCAAGGAAAGTATGGGCCCACCGCGCAGCTGGCGGTACCGGTACAGGAACATTTGGTGTTACGGGTACTTCAGTTAGCTGAGGCACGCGGCGCGAAGGCCGGAAAGAAAACGGCTCAGAAGGCCTTGAAAGGTGCTGCACAGGATGGCGTAACACTTACCGGGGAACAACTCGAAGAGCTCTACGCCGCGGCGCAACGCTCGGGCGCCGCGGCGGCGGTGCATGCCGCACGAAAGATACTGCAGAAAAATCTTGCCCACGATGCCCCAGCGCCGACCGGCAGCATCCCCGAACATGTACCGATGGCATCAGTGGATCCACGCCAGGTACCGGCCCCTGGCTACACCCCCGGAGCGATATTGGCTTCCGAACGCTCCCGCGGCACGCAGCTGCAAGGCAAGGGCCAGCATGTGCTGCATATTAGACGTCTGGAGTCCTTGAGTCCGCAGATGGTGCGTATTGTTGCCGGCGCTCCGGGGTTAGCCGGATTCCGCCCGAGTTCCAAAGCTGATCAATACGTGAAAATGTACTATGCCGACCCTGCACTCGGTTTGGAGCCGCCTTATGATTTGAAGGAGCTACGGCAGGTTCTCCCGCGCCAGCACATGCCGCGCTCACGTTCCTACACCATCCGCTGGGTTGATGAAGCTGCCGAGGAACTAGCCATCGATTTTGTCCTGCACCAAGACCCCGGGTCGGCCGGTGCGTGGGCTGCCGCCGCTCAGGTCGGTGACACCTTGGTAATTTCCGCGGCACGCGGCAAATTTACTCCCCGGAGAGACGCCGAGTATTTCCTCTTTGCCGCGGACGAGGCTGGCATCCCGGCGATTTCTTCGGCGTTGTCTCAGCTGCCAGAAGGAGCTCAAGGCGTAGCTTTCTTGGAAGTTGCAGGTGTCGAAGGTGAGTTTCCGATCCCGCATCCGGCGGGCATCGAGCTTCGTTGGCTGCACCGCGCTGGCGCTGCAGCCGGAACGACCGACCTCTTACCGAGTGCGCTAGGCGAGATACCACCACCGCCCCGCATGACCTCGGTCATGGCTCATGCTGAGCGAAGCGCCAGCAAAGCCATGAGCGAGATTGTTTCCCAGTGGGGGTTAGAGAAGAAAATGGTGCATATTTCTTCCTACTGGACGTTACGGCGCAAGAAGGTGCGCCGCTGAGGGACTAGTCAATAGGCTTGGCCGGTGACCCGCAATCCGTTAACCCTCAAGGACTCTGACATGGAATTTCTGCATCGCATGCAGCGGCCTGGGCAAACTTTGTTGGGTGTAACGCTCGCGCGTCTAGGGACCATGTTGCTGGCCAACACCTCGGCCGCGATTGCGCTGTTGCTTGCGCTGCTTTGCAGCGGCCTTGTTTTGGTGGGCGTCTTGCGGTTCATTGAAGCCTTGCAGAGTACTCGATGGCGTCCGGTGCACCTAACTGCTGCAATGTTGCTCGTTGTGTCCGGAGTGGTGTTGTTGCTCTGGCGTACCGCGAGCCTACCGGTTCTCGCATTGAGCGTGTCCTTGGTGTTACTGGTCAGCGGTATCGCCCGGCTGCTCTCTACAGTTGGGCAACCCCGTGGTTCCCGTTGGCGGGGCTTGCTCAGCGCTTTAACCGGGCTCTTCGCTTCAGTATTGGTGCTCTTCTGGCCACGACTCTCGCTGTGGGTAGTGGCTGTGGCCTTTCGGCGGTTGGCTGATATTACTCGGACTACATACGCTGTATCTTGCGTGGGCCGATCGACTTCCAGCCGCGCCGCGGTGGCTTCCGAGATTGACTCGGTTTGGTCACGGCGTACTCACCGCGACGGGATTACTGATCACGCTGGGATTTGGCGTCGTGACCGCACAACTCTATGCTTCCAGCCCTCATGCGGCCCCGGACGAGTTCTATCTGCCTCCGGCGTCCGTTCCTAAGCAACCAGGGCAACTCGTGCGGGCTGAGCCGCTCGAACGTGGAGTCCCAGCAGCCGCCCGGGCTTGGCGAATTCTCTATACGACCACCGATCACATCGGCGAACCAACCCTATCCTCGGGCGTAGTCACAGTTCCAGCGCAGGGCGGCACGAACCTACCAGTGGTTTCCTGGGCCAACGGAACCAAGGGGGTCCAACCACGTTGCGCCTTATCGCTGGCTGACAATCCCTATGAGGATGGTCCGAGCCGAGCGCGCACCACAATGCTCGATGCCGGGTGGGCAATTGTCGCCACCGACTACCCCGGCCTAGACACCAGCGGCCCGCACCCCTATCTGGTGCCGCAGGCCGAAGCCGCCGCAATATTGGACGCAACCCGTGCAGCTGGGCAGTTAAAGCAGTTCACACTTTCGGAGCGCACCGTATTCTGGGGTCATTCGCAAGGCGGTCATGCCGCCCTGTCAGCAGCCGCTTATGCGCCCGACTACGCCCCAGAATTCACCGTGCTGGGTACCGCGGCCATGGCACCAGCCAGCGATCTGCCACTTTTGGCGGCTTCCGTCGCGGATACCGCCGCAGGCAAGGTGATCAGCAGTTATATCGCCACCAGCTGGGATGAGCTGTACCCGCAGTTAGACATTCTGCAGGGTTTGCAGGGGTCAACAACCCGTTCGCTGGAGCGCATCGGCGCGAACTGCTTTAGCGGTAGCGAGGTCCTCTCCGCGTTGGCTGAGGCGAGCCAGCTCTTTGAGCCGATCTTTCCGGCAGCAGCCCTTGATGGGCCGATTGGCGACAGACTGATGGAGAATTCTGCCCCACAACAAGTTCCGGGTCCGGTTTTTCTTGCCCAAGGCGGCGGTGACTCGCTGGTAACCCCCGCGATGCAGCGTAGTTGGCGGGATGCAGCTTGCACCCAAGGTACTCAGATCTTTTATCGCGAGTATCCGGGTCTGGAACACATGGGCTTGGTAGGCGAAGAATCTTCGCTCAACGATGATCTGGTGAGCTGGACCCTAAATCTAGATCAAGGAAGCAGCGTCGAGGATAACTGCCGCTCCTGACGCCGCTACCGTGAATCATCCTTCCCATCAACGAATCGCACACCGACCTTATAGTTGACACGTCAATAAACTAATGTCATGATTGATATATCAACTTAAATCTTTAGGGCGGGAGCTTCCATGATTGCCATCGAAAACATCGAATTCGGGCTCGATACCTTTGGTGATGTCCCACGTGATAATCAAGGCAATGTCGTGTCTCACGCACAGGCCATCCGCGCCACCGTCGAAGAAGCCATCGTCGCCGACCAGACAGGTGTCGACGTGGTCGCCGTGGGTGAACACCACCGCCCCGATTACGCGATATCCAGCCCCGAAACCGTTCTGGCAGGCATTGCCACCGCGACGAAAAATATCAAGCTGGCTTCCGGCGTGACCGTACTTTCTTCGGATGATCCGGTACGAGTTTTCCAGCGCTTCGCCACCGTGGATGCGCTCTCCAATGGGCGCGCAGAAGTGATGCTTGGCCGCGGTTCCTTCACCGAGTCTTTTCCACTCTTCGGCTACGATATGGCCGACTACGAGGTGTTGTTTGAAGAGAAAATCGAGCTCTTTCACCAGCTACTCGACGAGAAGCCGGTGACCTGGCAAGGCACCACCCGCGCCGCGTTGACCGATGCCGACGTCTTCCCGAAAACCGACTCGGGGCGCCTGAAAACCTGGGTGGGCGTCGGTGGATCACCACAGTCGGTCATCCGCACCGCACATTACGGTTTCAACCTGATGCTCGCCGTCATTGGCGGTCCCCCAGAGCGCTTCGCACCATACATCGACCTCTACCAGCGGGCCGCCAACGAGTTCGGCAACCCGGCTCTTCCCGTCGGCTTGCACTCCCCGGGATTCATCGCCGACACCGATAATGAGGCCAAGGAGCTGATCTTTGAACACTACAAGGCTCAACGCGATCGGATCGGTGCCACCCGCGGATGGACCCCGATGACTCGCGATGAGTTCGAGAACGAGGCCACACATGGCTCGCTCTACATCGGCTCCCCGGAAACGGTGGCGCGCAAAATCGCACGCACCATTAGCACGCTCGGGATCGGACGATTCGATCTGATCTACACCGGCGGGGCAGTTTCCTCCGCAGCCCGCCTGCGCGCCGTAGAACTCTACGGCACCAAGGTGATTCCACTAGTTCGTGAAATCCTCGCCGAACAACCCAAACTGGCCACGGCCGCCCGCTGAGTACGAAAGGACTGAGCATGACGAAACCAACCATCGGAATTCTGGGTGCTGGAAAGATTGGCACCGTCCTGGCTCGCCGCGCCCTCGACGCTGGCTACCGCGTACTCATTGCGGGGTCGGGTGATCCGCAAAAAATTGCTCTCACCATCGAGATCCTTACTCCAGGAGCCATCGCTGTAGATGCGGTGACCGCCGCCGAGCAGGCCGACACGGTAATCTTGGCTCTTCCGCTGGGTAAATATCAGAGCATCCCGGTCACCGAGTTGCGCGGCAAACTGGTCATCGATGCGATGAATTACTGGTGGGAGACCGACGGCATCAGAGAGGAATTCGCCGATCCCAAGGTTTCGACGAGTCAGCTCGTTCAGGATTTCCTACCCGACTCACGGATCGTCAAGGCCTTCAATCACATGGGCTATCACGATCTTGAGGATGAAGCCCGCACCAGCGGCGAAACGCAACGCAAGGCCATTGCGATCGCCGGCGATTCAGCAGCGGACGTATCGGTGACCGCCCAGATTGTGGATGACTTTGGATTTGATCCACTGCCCATCGGTGCACTGAGCGAAGGCAAGCGGCTCCAGCCGGGCCAACCCGCCTTCGGAGCAAATCAGTCAACCAAGAATTTGGCAGCCCTCATTGAATCCGCGGCATGGGCAACGAGTGACCAGTCGTAGACCGACCTATTGGACCGTGTGGCACCGCTGCGCCTAACGGGAGCTATGCCACACGGCTAATCTCGGCGTTTCACTCCATCCTGTCGGGACTAGGCGATATGGTGCATGAGTAGCGATGGGGACGCTACCCATTGCCCCGCACCATTTCTAGGAGAACCTGCTTTCGCATGCGCAACTCGCGTCGCACACTTGGCTTGATTGTACTGCTTGGGTCTCTGGCCCTCTCTTCGTGCTCTGTGGGGTCCGTGGGAGAGATCGACACCGCCCCGGCCCCAAGTTCTCAGTCAGTCCCGGCGACTCTGCCACCAAGCGAAGTACCAACCTCCGACAGCGCCATACCGCTGACCGCGGATCAGTCCGTGGAGTTTGCCGAGTCCTTAGCGTTGCTGGAGCAGATCGAGGTCAAAGGCCGGGCTCCAAAGACCGGCTATGATCGCGACCTCTTCGGGAAAGGCTGGAAAGATCCGGACCGCAATGGCTGCGATGCGCGCAATGACATTTTGGCGCGAGATTTAACAAATGTGGAATTCCGCGAAGCACGCATCGAATGCGTCGTATTGCGCGGTGTCTTGAATGACCCCTATAGCGGCAAGGAAATCCCCTTCACCCGCGGGCAGGGCACCAGCACTGCGGTACAGATCGACCACGTGGTAGCCCTGTCCGATGCTTGGCAGAAGGGCGCGCAGCAATGGGATGCGGAAACTAGATTGAATTTCGCTAATGACCCGCTGAACCTGATGGCTGTGGATGGCCCCACCAACGCCGCCAAGGGTGACAAAGATGCGGCAACCTGGCTACCGCCAAACCGTTCTTTCCGTTGCTCCTACGTTTCACGTCAAACACAGGTCAAAGCCAAGTATCAGGCTTGGATGACGCAGGCGGAGCATGAGGCGATCAGCAAACTATTGCGCGACTGCCTCTAACTTTTCAGCGCAGCTTCGCACCTCGGACGGATGCCGCCAGCGCAAAAATCCTACTTTCGGACGATGGAAAGTCAAATCGTTTGTGCAATCATTATAAGTACATCGATTAGCTAATCCGGCTTGTCGTGATACGAAAGTTCAGGTGGGGCGAAAATATGAAAAGACGGATCCTCGGAGTACTGTTGCTCGCTCTTAGCGCCGCAAGCTTTGTGCTGTCGCTGAACGCAGACCAACGAGAACTTGCCTACGGATTGCTCTCCACCGCATACTTGCTGTTCATTCTGGCCGTGATCACCACTGTCTCCCGAATGGTCAGCGCCTCGCGCGTCACCCACGTCTCACGCATCAAATAAGACTCAGATTTTCTTCACGATCGACGATTTCAGCTCCATCTGCCCGAAGCCGTCCAATTTCGCAGCAATGTCGTGGTCCCCGCTACCTTGGACCAGCCGGATGTTGCGCACTTTAGTTCCGGCTTTCAGAGCGCTTTGCGCACCTTTAACTTTCAGCGTCTTGGTGATGGTTACGGTATCGCCATCTGCCAAGACATTGCCCACGGCATCCTTGATAACTGCCCCGGTTTCCGGCTCCAAGGCGTCGGTATCGCGATTCCATTCATGCGCGCATTCAGGGCAGACCAGCAAAGCGTCCATTTCATAGGTGTACGGGCTCGAACACTGCGGGCATGCCGGTAAATTTTCACTCATGAACTACACCATATAGCCTCCGCAGGAGCCGCTCGAGGGGCAAGACTTTATGTTCCATTAACGCGAATTTAAGAAAAAACATCGACAGGTTCACCACAGTGC
Organism: Glutamicibacter uratoxydans; assembly: GCF_050753455.1. Classification (GTDB taxonomy): domain Bacteria; phylum Actinomycetota; class Actinomycetes; order Actinomycetales; family Micrococcaceae; genus Glutamicibacter; species Glutamicibacter uratoxydans_A. The sequence goes on along the minus strand of NZ_CP192736.1, from coordinate 260,244 downwards.
GATAGACATATGACAGTTCACTTGCGCATTCCAAGGAGACTCTATGTCTGTTTCACGAAGAATCAGGTCCACTTCACTCGCCGCTTTAGCAACCGTTTCACTGGTTGCCAGCGGAACAGTGGCTGCCCAAGCCGCTCCCATTGATCCCGAGATAGTCAGCATTGACCTGCTGACTTTCAATGACTTTCACGGTCGTATTCAGCAAGAGGGGAGCAGCGCCGGCGCTGCAGTACTAGCCGGTGCGGTCACCGCCCACCGCGAGGCAAACCCCAACAGCCTGTTAGTATCCGCCGGTGACAACATTGGTGCTTCGACTTTCGCCTCAGCTTCCCAGGAAGACAACCCCACCATCGACGCACTGAGCGCCAGTGGCTTGGATGTGTCCGTCGTGGGTAACCACGAGTTCGACCGCGGGTTCGCCGATCTCGTTGACCGGGTGATCCCACGCTTCGCAGAAAAGACTGGGGCCGATGGCACCGACTATGCCTTGGGTGCCAACGTCTATGACAAGGGCACCGACATTCCAGCGCTGAAGGAATACACCATCCGCGACGTTGAGGGGGTACAGGTCGGATTCATCGGAACCGTCACCACCGACACCGCAGCCATGGTCAGCCCGGATGGCATCACCTCTATCGATTTCGGTGACCAGCTTGAAGCGGCCAACCGTGTAGCCGCAGAACTCTCCGATGGCGAGGAGTCCAACGGCGAAGCCGATGTGCTGGTTTTGCTGACTCACGATGGCTCCGAAGCCACCGCTTGTGAAACCCTCTCGGTCGAGAACACCAACTTTGGTCAGCTCATTCGCGAAGCCAGCCCAGAGATCGACGCGATCGTCTCCGCGCATACGCATAAGGCCTATGAATGTGACGTTCCAGTGGCCGGCGGGGAGCAGACTCGTCCGGTGATTCAGGCCGACCAATACGGCACGACCTTGGGCAAAATCACCCTCGACGTGGATGCCAGCACCGGTGAGGTTCAGGAGTCGGCCACCGAGCTGATTGTACTTACCGATGAGGATGATGAGCCGCTCTTCGACGCTTCCGAAGAGGTTAGCGCAATAGTTGATCAGGCTGTAGAAGAGTCAGAGGTGGTCGGACAGGAAGAGATCGGCCAGATTAGCGGGGATATCCTCCGCGGCGGTGAAGTTCCAGGTGATGACCGCGGAGTCGAGTCCACTTTGGGTAACACCGTGGCTGACATTCATCTCTGGGCAACCTCGAACGAAGGCTTTGGCGGAGAACCAGCCGAAATCGCCTTCATGAATCCCGGGGGTCTGCGCGCCGACCTGCACTATGGTCAGGATGGGACAGTCACCTACAAGGCAGCAGCCGAAGTCCAGCCTTTCGCGAATAATCTGATCACCATGGACATGACCGGCGCCCAGATCCGTGAGGCACTGGAACAGCAGTGGCAGCCAGATGGTTCTTCCCGCCCCAAGCTCCACTTGGGCATCTCCGATGGACTGAGCTACACCTACGATGAGGACGCTGCCCGTGGCGAACGCATCAAGTCTGTTACTTTCAACGGCGAACCGCTGAACGAGGAAGCAAGCTTCCGGGTGGTTGCTAATTCCTTCCTAGCCTCCGGCGGAGATAACTTCGCTGCGTTCGGTGAGGCGACCGGCCACACCGATACCGGCCAGATCGACTTGGAGGCAACCGTAAACTTCTTCAAGTCCCACGAACTAGTCGACCCGGCCCCACTTGGCCGTGCCGTCGTGGCTGGTACCGATTGGGCTACCGTTAGCCTCTCCAGCCCAACCACGGCCCCGGGTGAATCGGTGACCGTCCAGGTTACGGGGCTTGAAGAAGGCGCCCAAATCACCGCATCGGCTTTTGACGGTGCGGTCTCGGTGCCGGACATTGCTGAAGCAGATGCCGCCGGAGCCACCAGCTTCGAGGTTCAGGTTCCAGCCGATCAGGCCGAAGGCGATTACATCCTAAGCATTTCGCAGGTAGCACGGGAGGACATCTCGGTTCCACTGATTGTCAGTAGCCAAGAACCAGAGCCTTCCCCGACGCCAACCCCAACTCAGGAACCGACCGCTGAGCCGACGACTACGCCAACTAGCGAACCAACCAAAACCCCGGATACTTCCAAGTCTCCAGATGAGGACCGCGACTTGGTGAACACCGGTTTCAATACCGCATGGATCGGTATCGGAGCGGCTGCCGTCCTCTTGCTGGGCATCATCTTAGTGCTGTTGCGTAGCCGCAGCCGCAAGAACACCCACTAGGCGCCAGCCACACCAAGAACGCCGCTGATGGTCTCCCCTCACAGAGACCACCAGCGGTGTTCTTGTGTTCTTTGGCAATAACTAGTCCAGTAGACCCAGCACTTCGTTCAAAGCCTCGGTTGAGGACGGATGGGTGAAAATCTGGTCGCGTAGTTCGCTGGCCGTTACCGACTGACGCATGGCCAAGGCCACCAAGTTGATTACTTCCTGAGAGTCGATATGCATTAAAGCTGCCCCAAGAATCTGATCATCAACGGCGTCAACAACGAATTTGACGATCCCGCGGGTCTCCCCGACAATCTTCGGTCGAGGCATCGCGGCGATTTCGGAAACCGGCTTCACGGCTACGTTGATCCGGTATTCCTGCTCGCGGGCCTGTTCTTCGCTCAATCCCACCCGCGCCAGTGGCGGGGTGGTGAAGATGGTGTTGGGCACAGCCACTCGATCAGTGGTACGGCGGGTGCCATCCCCGAGAAACTGATCGGCCAAGATCCGATAATCATCCAACGAGATATATGTGAACTGTGGACCACCGTTCACATCCCCCACCGCATAGATGCCTTCCACGCTTGTTCGCAGGTATTCATCCACCAGGATTTCCCCGCGCTCACCCACTTCGACACCAGCCGCGGCAAGATTGAGTCCAACGGTGTTGGGCGTTCGACCCAAAGCTAAGAGCACAGCATCGGCATTCAGCTGAAAGTGCTCCCCCGCGATTTGGTATTGCACCATCACCCGGTCTGACTCCGCAGAAAGCTCAGTCACCGTGGCCGCACTTAAAATTTTCACCCCGGCATCAGCCAACGCTGAGACAACCTCGGCGGCGACATCCGGGTCTTCCTTCTTCAACGGCCTGGTGCCCCGGTCTAAAATGGTGACCCGAGACCCGTAATGGGCGAACATTGAGGCGAACTCGATACCGACGTAGCCACCACCCACCACCACTAGGTGGTGCGGCAGGTCGGCATGTTGCAGCGTTGTCGAATCATGAATCCGTCCGCCAACCTGTGCACCGGTAATCGCCGGGACTGTGGGCAACGAGCCGGTGTTGATAACAATCTTTGCCGCTCGTAGTTCGATCTGCTCGGTATCGGTACTCACCCGGACAGTGTCAGCACCGGTAAAGGATGCGCGGCCGGTAAACAAGGCCACCGCGTCCAATTCGTTGAGTATGGCGTAGTTCTTCTGCCGCATCATGGCGGTGAGTTGGTCTCGGCGCTTGACTGAGTGTTCAAAATACTGCGGGTCAAAGCCCACAGAATCACGAATCTGCGCGTCATGGATCAGCGCTTTAGTGGGGACACAACCGATGTTAATGCAGGTGCCGCCAAACATGTCTGCCGAGGCTTCGATCATGGCCACCCGCTGTCCGTTACGGGCCAAGGTTCCCGCCAGAGTCTTCCCTCCCTTGCCCCAGCCAATGATAATGACATCTAGATCCTGGTTCATGGTTACCTCTCATCCGTCGGTAGCTTGCTCTCCACGGCCGAGTATTCACACCGCGGCCACCAGATGCAAGCCATAAAGGTGAGCCTGAAAAGAGCGAATCGAGATATTTCTGGAAGTCTTTGCGCTACCCGGGCTTAGCCTGCGTTGTCTCGTTAGCGCTCACCAACGACAAAGCGTGGTACGGAAATATCCGTACCACGCCGTGAATATGAGTTGCAGAGGAACTAGCCGATCTGCAATTCGCCCATGTCGTCCCAGTCCTCGCCATCGACCTTGCGGGAGACAATCTTGGGGGTGGCAACTAGTGCCGGGCGCATGGCTTCTAGCCCTTCGCTGAAGTGAGCGGAGTTCACGTGGGCCGCGGCAGCCTCGTCATCGCGGAAGGCCTCGACGAGAACATACTCGTTGGGGTTCTCTACGCTGATGGACCAATCGAACCAGAGGTTTCCCTCTTCGGCACGAGTCTTGGCGGTGTAGTCCGCGACTCGTTCCATGAATCCTTCGGTGAATTCTGGCTTTACCTGAAATTTAACTACGATGAAGTACATTCTTCTAGTCTAGTGACCCTTCGTCGATATGCCGTTGCAGCGCGATGAATTCTCGATCACGCTTGGGCAAACCCTCGACCACCAAGTCATAAGAGTCTTCGATCAGTTCCCGCAGTATCCGTTGGTCTAATCCGGCACGAATAGAGTTCCAGTGTTTCTTGTTCATGTGATAACCGGGCGTGATTTGCGGGTATTCTCGACGATGTTCCTCGGCTATGGCCGGCTCACATTTCAGGTTTAGTACCAGCTCTGCTTGGTGAATCATCAGCAGTGCGAACATCTTATTTCGACTGCGGTCACGACCGGCGATCTTGAATACGGTGCTGTCCGCGCCGAAGGGGTGGTCCTCGTAGGCTCCGGGCATGGAAAGGCAGAGCGATCGCCACTGTTCATGCAGCTGCTCGTGCTCGGAATTAGCCATGGCTTTCCTTCCCGGGTTCCTGCTCTCCAGTTCCCGGTTTCACCGTAGCACCAGTACCGTGGTCACGGCCGTTCACCGGCCGCGTGAGACCCTAGCTAGTGCTCGTTTCGCGTCAGTGTAACCGGCGCGCCAAAGATAGATCCCGCTGAGTAACAAACCTGCACCGTAGCTGGCGGCCCACCACGGGAAGCCTGGAATATTCGGGGCTTGGCCCGCGACTTCTAAATCTTCAGCGGGAGTCGGGGTAATGCGTTCACCGGTCACCAATATCCGGTGACTATTGACACCCAACGGAGTACAGGTCACGAGAGTCACCATGTCCTTGCCGTAAACGGTTCGTAGGGTGTCCGTGTCCTCCGGTTCAACCACTTTAGTCTCACGGACCTGGTAGCTGAGTACCTCACCGAAGACCTCGATGGTGAAGGTGTCTCCGACCTCAACCCTGTCGAGGTTCGAGAACATCGTAGACTGAGCCAGCCCACGATGCGCGGTAATCACCGAATGGGTGTCGGTTCCACCAACCGGCAGGTGCGATCCTTCGAGGTGTCCGGCACCTTTAAGTAGAGTTTCGTCGCTCGTCCCGTGATAAATTGGCAGGTCAACGTCGATCGTGGGAATACGGACCCGGGCCATAATGTCTGATTGAGCGGTAGCGAGCATATCCTCGTACACCAAGGATTTATCGGCACTCGTTCCTTCACCGGTGGGTACGTTGGTGTTGGCATCAAGCCGCACCCCGGAACTGAGGGCATCGTTGTAGGCGTGGGCGGTAGCAATTTGTTGCACGGGCCCGGGGCTTGCCTCGTCAATGCTGTGAGTGAAGTTCTCAATAAGCTTCGACTGGTTGTATGAACTCATCCAGCTTGCAGCGCTGGGATACAGGAGCACACTCATTCCAACCACCGCCAAGATCACGCTCAGGATGGTCAACTTGCTGGGTCGCCAAGACCGTTTAGCGTCGAGCCGTCCGGGAGTGGCATGACCCATGGTGCTGCTGGGAACCGGGTGAGGAGCCTGTGACATGGTGATGTCCTACTTGTCGTAGCGGGATGGTGTCGCGCGGACAACATGCGAGAGGAAATAATCAAAAATGCTGATGGCGGGAAGCGCTGTTGCTCTTCCCGCCATCAGTGGGTGGCTAATGATTAGCCTTCAGTTCTTAGCTGTTGTCAGCTGCTGCACGGCGGCGGTTCAATACCACCAGGCCACCTGCGATCAGCAATACTGCGGTACCACCGACAATCATCAGGAGCTGGCCCTGCGCACCGGTCAATGGCAGTTCAGGAACATCCTGCTGGACGTTCGCGATCTCAACGTCAACACCGGTGGTCTGGCCGGTCTTCACTGCCAACGCGGTCAATGCAGCGTCACCTTCAGGGGTGACGAAGCCAGCTGGAGCTTTGACTTCCTTCAGCACGTAGCAGCGCTGCTCGGCGTTGACCGCTGGGTTTTCGCTATCGCTAACGAACAAGCCGAGGAGCTCAATGATGCCGTTCTCATTGGTGGTGAACTGGGTTCTCCCATCAATGGAGATCAGGTTCGCTGGGTCGGGCAGTGCTTTGTCACAGGTAACTGCGTATGGGTTAGCGGCTTCGTAAACCTCGAAGATGGCGCCTTCCAACACGGTGGCAGGGTCAGCGGAGTCCACCTTGGTAATGACTGCGTTACCCCAGTTGGTTTGAACCTCATTGGAATCCAATTCGAATTCATTGTGTGGAGTATTAGCATAGAGCGTCGCGTCGTTTTTGATCTCACCATCATGGACATCAGCCACGATACCGGTGAAGACAACCTCAATCTGCTGCTGCCCGCGGCCCTTCAACCAGTTCAGGCCAGCCACGTTGAAAACAACCTCAACGGTCTGCCCGTCCACCGCGACATCGTAGTAGCTAGGGTCTACTGCAACGCCACCAATAGTTACGCTCTCAACAGCGCCGTCACTCAGGCGAGGATCCAAGACGTCCTGGACCACGAAGCGGGTCAGGACATCGGTGCCCTGGGTCAACGGCACAGTCACCGTCACCGGGAACTTGACCACCGAACCGAGGCCAAGGCCTTCCTGAGCTTCAATAGTCTTCTCGATACCGGTTAAGCCGTTCTTCGGGTAGACATTGACTTCGTAGAGCCAGCCGTTATCCCAAGGGAATGGGATGGTGACAACGAATGGTAAGGCACGGTCTACGACGCTGGCCGGCGCGCCGGTTTCACAGATCAGGTAGGCGCCAATGGAGTCGACGTTGATCTGTGTGAACCCGGTCTGGTCGGTCGCTGCAGACACAATACCGGTGCCAAGAGTTTGGCCAGGAATCGCACACGCGGAGGTCAACTGTCCCTGTAGATCGTTTAGCAGATCCCAGTCTTCGGAATCCTTGAGGTTGATGCCCGTCAGCGGGTACGCGGTGAACGTTACGCCTTCAATCCCATCGCTTGGGATGGCGGTACCGGAACCATCAGGATTCTGCGTAGCATCGGTACCATTCTGGTGCTCGTGCTTGTGGATGTTGATGGTTCCAGAGGCGGTCTCATCAATGTTACCGAAGTTCAGACCTTCGGGTGTGGTTGCCAGTGCGGCGGTGCTTCCCCCGAGCAGGCCTGCAGCGGCCAGTGCAAGTGCACCGATACCTGCCAATGCACGCTTTCCTCGGGCTGCCTTGAATTCAGCCATGCGAGTTCGTTCCTTTCTACGGTGCCGTCGCATCCCCTGCGGCGGTCACATCTTTGAAAAACTATTTTGTGAGATTGCGAGGATTTCCCCGCGCGTAAGCAGCCGGCGTTAGCCGTCGATCTTTAGCGGCACTACTTCCGCAGCCCCTTTCCGACGGTTCCAGGCAATGATTCCTAAGGCTGCAACAAGTGCGATTCCCCCACCAATCAGGAATTCATCGGTTCCCAGACCACCGGTCAGCGGAAGGGCAAGCCCCTCTCGCTGTTCATTTGTGATCTGACCAAGGTCAATCAAAAGTTTTGCTGGCTCGATATCGCCCTGGATGTCGATGTCGAACTCCTTCTCATTGAGTAAGTAGCCAGCAGGTGCCTTGGTTTCCACCAAGGTGTACTGTCCCCATTCCAGACCGGTGACCTGGAATTTACCTGCATTCGGGTTGCTATCTGCACCGGTGCAAGGTTCAACAGTGCAGTCCAAGATCTCGATGACGGCACCATCTGGTCCGGTCAGCTTCCATTCGGAACCCTCTAGCAGATTGTTGGCTTCGTCTACCTTTTCCCAGATCACTGAGCCCAGGATAGGGTGCTCGGTGCAGTTCGGGTCCTCCGGCTCACATTCCTCTGGAGGAGTCTCACCTTCAGGGACTAGGAAGTTGCGGGCGATCCCGTTGCCGAACTCGGCAGTCTTGACGGTGACCGAATAGGTGACGGTAGCGGTGCTTTCCTTGGGCAAATCACCGGTGATGGTGATCTGGTTACCATTGCGCACGGCACTCAAACCGTTACTGGCCACGAGCGACCCTTCAACGAACTCGGCATCATCAAGTACGTCGACTAGGTGGTCTACGTAGTTGACTTCAACTTCAGAGGCTCCTGAATTATCGAAGGTCAAGGTGTAGTCCACTGTTTCACCAGGTGCCACGTACTGACCAGATCCTGGATCCGAAGACTTTCCTACAGTTAGTTCACCTGGGATCGGGTGTTCGGTGCACAGTGGATCCTCGGGCAGGCACTCGGTCGGGGGTTGCTCACCGGCCGGACGTACGAAGTTGCGCAGCCAACCGTCGGTAAAGTCTTCGGTCTTGACTTTGACCTTGTAGCTGACCACCACCGTCTCTCCAGGTTCGATCGAACCAGTGATAGCGATCTGGTTTCCGCTACGAACAGCGTTCAGGCCGTTGCCTGCGGTTAGCGAACCTTCGATGAAGTCGGCGTCATCGAGAACTCCCGTAAGATGATCGACATAGGCCACGTCCATCGGGAAGTGACCTTCGGCTTCAAAGCTAATAAAGTATTCGACTTCTTCACCGGGCTGGACTTCGGTTCCCGAAACCGGGTTCGAGGACTTCGAAACATCCAGTGAGGATGGGACCATCGCATTCACCACGGTGCACTCAGCGTTGTCACCGACAGTCAGCAGCAGCTGGAATTGCTCGCTCTGAGTTACCTGACGAGTTTGCCCGTTCACCGTGCAGACGGCAGATTCAAAGGTGTAGCCATCCTGTTGGGTTTCAGTAATATCAACGGTTGAACTACCAGTCGGGGTGGTGAAGGCTAAATCATAGTCAATCTGCCCCTGTTCGTTGGTGGTCGTCTCGACTTCCGGAGAAATCATGGCACCTACACCGTTGATCGACGCGTTGAAGGCCCACCCTTCGGCTGGCGAAGTTTGCCCTTGTAAGTCCTTGACCATCTTGGTGACGACCAGATCCGCTTCGCATGAGATCGCCTGCGCGAAATCTCGCAGTAGCGGATCCAACGCTTCCCAGCTGACGTTCACGTAGTCAGCGGTGTTCAGCGAAGCACCAGGCACATACTTGTTTGGGCCAGAAATGGAGCGCAGATTGTGGTCCGCGTTCAGGCCAGCGCCGATACCGACAGGGATCACGCGAGTTCCCTTGTCCTTGATAGCGTTGGCCGAAGCGATTGCACGTTCCAATTCGCGCATATGAGTACTATTTCCCGGACCAGTATTTCCGCCGGGACCCGAAAAAGTTGGGTTGCCATCGGTGAGCACTACAACTAGGTCATAGTTGGCCGAGTTTTCGGCAACCTTCCAGAAGCCTTCATCCCAGTTGGTACCACCGTAATTACCACCGTTGTTAGGCGTCGGTAGTGCGTTGACATACTGCTGGATCTGGTTCTTTAGCGTTGTTACATCAGCATCCAGAAGAGTGCTGCGCAAGTTCGTATGGTTTGACGTGTTCCGGTAAGGAGATGCAGTACCGAAAGAGTAGAGCGCAACCGAAGACTGGGTGCCTGCTAGTGCGTCAACGAAGCTCTTGCCGGCTTCGCCAAGTGATGCACTGGCATATGCATTTGGAACCGAGTTAGAAAGGTCAAACAGCATCGCAACGCGAATACCTGACTCACAGCGCAATGGTAGAGACGGGTTCTTGATCGGATTAGCCCAGAAATTGTTGCCACCGTTGGATGAAGGTGAGGTCGCTTGACTTGGGATGTCGTAAGTCATGTTGGCTCGCATCGCCGGGGTACGGTACTGACGAGGCGTAGTATCTACGCCGTTCTCACCGGTATTGAAGGTATCGATCATGTCGTAGTTCGCGGCTGCAGGGGTTCCAGCAGCTGGCGCAATTTCACGGACATAGAACTGGGCGTCACGATTTCCATTGTTGCTATTCGTGTTGGGAACCGAGAAATAGCAGATTCCGTTGTCGGTGGCCTGGATTTGGCAGGTACCCCACGCTGCGGTGATCTCGGTGATGGTCTCTTGACCCCAAGACATAGTTCTTTTATACAAGCGGAATCTGGCGCCTTCGGCATACTTGTAGCCAACCGCAGTAGGCGATGTGCGCACGTCCCGCTTGGTGACCTTGATAATGCTGGTGTTCGCACTCGGGGAAGTAGCAACGATGTTTCCGTTACCGTCCAGGCTGGACACCGAGTTGCGTGGTTCCTCAGCAGTGGGCGTACTGGCTTCAAGGGCGTCGCTCTCTGGAAGTGGAGCTTCACGCACAGTTTCCGATTCCTGCTTTTCGACAGGTGCGGAGGGAGCTGGTTCATCCGCCAGCTTCTGGTCCTCGGCGGCAGTTTCTTGCTCTTCGGTGACAGGTTCCGAGGTTGCCTCTGGCACAGTTACGTCGATTGATTCAGCTTCTGGAAGGAACGCTTCAGCAGCTTTAGACTCTACCGGCACTAGGTCAGTTGTCTGAACCTGCTGCTTGTTAGATGGGATTCCGCCCTCGTTCAACGCGGACGCGGAAGCTGGTGACATTCCACCAGAAAAAGTCATGCTAGCAATGAGCGTAGCGCTCAGCGTCAAGCCAACGAGTGAGTGTAACGACCGACTGCGCCAAGAAGCTCGCCGCGCCTGACTCTTGCGATTAAGTCGACGACCTTGCCCTTGCGCAGGCATGCCCCTTACAGATTTGCCTAACACCAAAGAATCCCCATTAATATGCATGGGTGATAGGAAATAGTCAACACCGTCGAGATACGTTATTGCATTACCCAATACCCGTCTCGGATTGCGAGTTCGGACGAGTATGTGGGTATGCAGTATCTAAATACTCGTTTCGGATTGCGAGTTCGAACGAGCCTTCAGGTATTTGTTAGGTCCCCAGCACCCAACTAGTAGTTGTACTACTTGGAGCCTATATAGGGAATTGGAGATTACCGCGCGAAATCTATTTTTTCACCCCTACTTTCACCCCTAATCGATCTTTGAATTTTTTGGTATTCATCGTGGTCTTACAGCAACGGGTATTCAATTTTGGGGCAGGTATCCATGACTACTTCTAGCCCGGCAGCCTTTGCACGTTGCGCAGCGGACTGATCGATCACCCCGAGTTGCATCCACACCGCTTTGGCACCCACGTCAATCGCTTGATCAACGATGTCTCCGACCTTGTGGGAATTGACGAAGCAGTTCACAACATCGATGGGGCCGGGAATCTGGGCTAATCTTTCGTAGCCGGGTTCGCCTAAGACTGTTTCGGCACGTGGCGATACCGGGATGATCTGCATGCCTAATTCATCGCGCAGGTATTTGGCGATAGCCGGGGCCACCCGGCGCGGATTATTTGTCAGTCCAACGACGGCCCAACGTGCTGGGGTGGTCAGTAGTCGGTGGACAACTTCTGGGTCGTTAACATGTGCTGAGCTCATGGCGTCACCCTACAAGCTTGCGGGGCATGAGGGAACACTGCGAGTCCCAAGCGTTGACCGACTGAGCAACTGGCTGGCCAAAGCGATGAAGCACTTTTGGTTGATTCTTACGAGAGCAAAAAGTTCCAACCCATCACACAGTTAGGCGGGTTACCGCCCTCAGAATGGGAGGTAACCCGCGAACCGTATTTCGGGCTGGTAGACCCCTAATCTTCCGAGACGGGGGTCAGCACACCTTGGACCAACGGATCCTCCGTGGTCTTCAGGTATTCCTGCAAACGCGGATCCGAGAAGGCTTCGATCAGTTTCTGCGCGTCGGCGCTCTGGGCGAAATCGCTGCCGAAAATCAGACGCGAAGCGAATGTGCGTGGCGGCTCCGGGAACAAGATTCCCTTATCCCGGCTAACTTTGCCGGCATCGAATTGAGACACATAGCCGATGGCAACATCGACGTCGTCGAGCATGCGAGGCATGGCCAGCAGATCAGCTTCTTTCAGGTCAAAACCGCGTGGATTCTCAATAACATTGGCGATCTTCGCGGTACGTGGTTCGATACTCGGGTCTAGCCCAAGCAGACCCTCACGGTCCAATAGCCAGAGCGCTTGGCCTTGATTGGCCACGTCATTGGGCAAAAGCAAGGTTGAGCCTTGAGGAAGTTCGTCAACCGAAGTGTAGCGAGTCGAATAGAGCCCGAAGCCCCACTGGTAAAGTTCGACGGTAGGTGTCAATTCCACCCCTGCGGCTTCGGCTGACTGTCGCATATACCATTCGTGTTCGAAAATGGTCGCGTCGAATTGTCCTGAAGCTACCGCTTGGTTGGCTTGTATCGGATCTTGCAAGCCGACGGGTTCAATAGTGATTCCATAATCGGGCGCAATCGTTTCTGCCACAAATTCTAGGATCTTTTCCTCACCAGCCATGGCTGGTTCGAAGTGGACCTTGAATTCGGTTTTGGTACCTGCTTCCGCTGCCAGTGCGGGCTGGCTACGCTGTTGTATCAGTAATATGCCCAAGACAATGGCTAGTATCGTGGCGATGCCAGCAATAGTCCAAGGTAGGGTATGAGTGCTCTTGCGCAACGTGAATCCGTGCTGATGTCCGGTTGTCGGTGTTGTCATTGTAGTTATTGCCTAATTCGTAGCGGTTGCGTTATGGGCGAGTCAGCGCGCGGGAAACGCGGTCGCCAAGGAATTGCACAATCTGAACGGTGAGAATCAACACCACGATTGTCGCGAGCATGACGTTCATATCAAAACGTTGATACCCGTAGGTCACTGCAAGGTAGCCAATACCTCCGGCACCAATGGTTCCGGCAATGGCCGAGTATTCGATCATGGAGATCAGATTCAACGTAATCGCCGAAGCGAGAGCCGGTAGTGCTTCGCGGATCTGCGTTGTAGAAATTACCTGGGCCGGAGAACCACCGGTCACCAATCCCACAGCAAGGTTTTCGCGAGGTAAGTCGTTTAGGGCGTTCTGTACCAATCGAGCGAAGAACGGGATTCCGGCCAAGGTCATCGGAACGACTGCCGCGGCGATACCAATTGTGGTCCCGGTGACCCATTTGGTGAAGGGAATGACTGCCGCCATGAGCACCAAAAAAGGTAGTGAACGGCCCATATTCGCGATCCAGCTAAGCACCGCATGAATCCGCGGCCGCGGGAAAAGACCTACACGATCCGTGTTGTACAACGCGATACCCATGGCCCCACCCAAGGTGATCACTAAGACCATCACAATGCCGACCATCGCCCAAGTCTGACCATAAGCCGGTAGTAGCAGCGCTGGAAGTTCCGCCAATGGAGTGTCGGTACCAACTGCCGCGTTTTCGGTAGGGATTCTCATACCGTGATCTCAATTCGTTCAGGTTCCGTGGACTTCACATGCTCACTCAACGTCGCAGTCAATCCCCAAGAGTCGAGCAGAGCAATCGCTTTGTGTGCTTCGATTCCGGCGACGCCAAGACGCACCCGTCCCAGTGTCCCCTCATGATGAGATTCCACCGATCCACCTAGCAGAGCGACCAACGCATTGTGTTCCACCGCTAACCGCGTAAGCCAGGTCGGATCAACATGCGGTTGGCGATAGGCCACGGCCAACTGGTAGTCGAATCCGTCTGGCAGAGTTTCCGGACGCAACGGTAGTAGCTTGGCTCCGGTTTCCGAATCGGTGGTTGCGATTAATTCGCGGACAGCCCCATGTTCTGCAATCCGCCCGTGCTCCAGTTGTGCCACGTTGTCAGCTATGTGGCGAACCACGTCCATCTCATGGGTGATCAAGATAATTGCCAACCCCAAATCACTGCGCAAGGAATCGAGCAATGCCAACACCTGAGCCGTGGATTCCGGATCCAAACCCGAGGTCGACTCGTCGGAAAGCAGCAACCGTGGGCGTAGGGCTAGAGCTCGGGCGATTCCAACTCGTTGACGCTGACCACCAGAGAGTTGCCCTGGATAGGCGTTGGCTTTATCTGCAAGGCCCACACGTTCGAGAAGTTCGGCCACCCGATCCTGCATCTGGTGATGAACAACTCCAAGGTTGCGTAGCGGTAGCGCGATATTTTCGGCGACCGTGAGCCGACGCAACAACGCAGAGTTTTGAAAAATTGTTCCGATGGCGCGCCGCTCGGCACGCAAGGTCTTACCAGAAAGCGCGGACAGGTCTTTCCCATCGATACGTATCTGACCGCTACTGGGTTTCTCCAATAGGGAAATGCAATGTGAGAGCGTGGATTTGCCCGCGCCTGAGGGGCCAACGACTGCGGTAATCGATCCGGAATGGACTTGCAGATCGATACCCCGCAACACCTCGATACGGCCGTTAGTAGTGTCGTAGTGCTTGTGTAAGTCACGTATCTCAATCATGCGCGACCCTCCAAACTACCAAGGGTTTTCATCGTGTCTCCTGTGTCTTGGAAGCACCGATGTGGTCACCACGCACTACAGGTGAGACTCAAGGTCACAGGTAGCGCTAGCAAGACCGCTCCATCGGTTCTGGCGGTAGCACCGGCCTAAGTAGGTGGTTGCTGCGGTGTCATCGAGCCAGATCTCTCGGCCGCTCTGGATGGTTTCCTGTCGGGTTTCATCGCCGACCAATTCAGTTTGCGGCGCATTAGCGAATGTGACCAAGGATGACGAAATAACCTCGTCACAAAGTCATCAGACGCCTTATTGGGCCGCTCAGAATGCCCAACAGCAGGAGATGCTTCGTCATATGACCGAAATATGACATCGCTAAAGGCACCCTCCCCCGCGACAGTGACCTGTGATGGGATAATTAGCCTCTGCAAAATGCGTTAAGGGACGATTTGCCGGCTAACCGCTTGGCAGAGAATGCACGTCGAAAGAACCCGGACTGGGTCAACCCAATGTGGCCGCAGGTACCGTATTCGGTCTGCCTTCATAAGAATGTGGAATCTGACTAATTGAAGCGTTCAGCCACTGTACAGACGATGGAATGCTCCGCCATTCAAGATTGAACTTCATTCCTTAGCAACCCGTCGTAGCAACGTATTTTCGGCACAACCTTCGATGAGAAATTCGACGCGTGATGACCTTCGCAAATTGCTAACGGCCCGTAGCCTCAGGTGCCGAGGACGGGCCGTTCAGTATCTGGCGGTCGATGGATTACCGCTACCTTGAATCGATGTGCTGTCGTTTAGTTAGGTCGGATTGTTCGCTTCCCCATGGTCATCTTCATCCTCCCACCTGTGAGCACGACGAACTCCGATGGCGATTCCGGCACAAATGATGAGCAAGAGGATGATGATCCAGCCCGCGGGCAGGCTCCAAAAGGTAGTGCTCACGCTACTGGTACCAGCCGGGATCGAATCCACACCTTCCGCGGTCAAACTTGCTTCGGCTTGCTGCCACACCACTGGCCAAAGCCCAGGAATATGTTGCTCGATAGATAATGTTGAGCCAGGTAGCATTTCTTCGGCGCTGTAGGTTTGGGTGACGGCTCCTAGCCCAAAAGGTCCGGATATTCTTAGGGTATAGCTGCCACGTGCCCGCAGATTTCCCTCGTTACTCAGGGTCACCCCAACAACACTGTCTACCGGTGCGAAGGGATTCCATGCAATGGGAACTTGGGCCGTGACGTCAGTGATATTCAGGTAGACATTGCCTTCGCCTCCCACCCGAACAGCCAGTTGAGTGGCTAGGCGGCGATCTACCGCAACAGTTCCCTTCATCAGGCCGCCACAGAGCCCGCTCGACTAGTTGCCCACCACTACCTGCGTTATCTCGGGGACCTCTCCGGCGGTCTGGCCATCGGTAAACTCGTAGCTCGGCACTACGGAATTGGTTACGAAGCATTGAACATGTGGGATTTCGGTGAAATCGAGAAGCCGAAACTGTACAAAGATGCCTACCGCGCTAAATTGGACGCGCTCGGCGCAGATCCACAGATTGGCGCGGCCATACTCGACGAGGCTAAGCGCGGATTCCAGTGGAATAAGGCGATCTTTGAAGACCTCTTGCGGTCATCCAATGAGGAACTCATCTCCACCTAAAAGGGTTCTTTCGGTGAGTTGAAGGCATCCTCCGGAAGACCGCTGTGTCCGTTTCTGGTGGGGGTTTCAGCATGGAATGCAGAATACCCCGACAGGTACTCATGAATCCGGTGCCTGTCGGGGTATTCACTCCCGCTGGAAAGCTAGGCCTGAGTTGCTAGGCGATTAGCCACGCGGAACTGCGCGGCGCGGTGTGTATCCTTCACCCGGTCACCCGCGGCAAAGAGCTTATTACGCAGGCTACCTTCGGCGTATTCGGTCTTGTAAGCACCGCGTGCTTGGAGTTCTGGCACCACATATTCGACGATATCTTCGAAAGTTCCCGGGGTGATTGCGTAGGCCAGGTTGAAGCCGTCCACATCGGTGTAGTCCACCCAGTCGATGAGCTTCTCAGCGACCTCGGCTCCCGAGCCAACGATGATCGGCCCGAAACCACCCACGCCCACCCATTCGGCCAGCTGGCGGATGGTCCACGGGTTTCCTTCATCGCCGCTGGCCTTCTGGAAGGTCTCCACACTGGACTGAATCGCATTGGATTTCACATTGGCCCCCAGTGGCTCATCCGGGTTCAGCTCGGATAGATCCACACCCATCCAGCCAGAAATCAGCACCTGAGCGCCTTCCACGTCAGCGTAGGACTTGTAATCTTCGTACTTGGCCTGGGCTTCTTCGGTGGTCTGCGCGGTGATCAGGGTCTGCATGGCGAAGACCTTCACATCGTAGCGGTCACGGCCCGCGGCTTCAGCCGCATCACGGATCTTGGTGACGGCCGCCTTGAGCAGGTCGCGCGTGGGGCAGGTAACGAAAACGGCTTCGGCGTTCTCTGCAGCGAATTTGGTTCCACGACTCGACGCACCAGCTTGGTAAATGACCGGGGTGCGCTGTGGGCTCGGCTCGGTGATGGCAATCCCGGGCACCTTGAAGTACTTGCCTTCGTGGTTGATGTCGTGCACCTTGGTCGGATCGGTGTAGACACCGGATTCCTTGTTGTTCTGCACCGCATCATCTTCCCAAGAGCCTTCCAGCAGCTTGTAGACCACTTCGAGGTACTCATCGGCGTGGTCATAACGCTCGTCGTGCTCCATCTGGTCTTCCTGACCCATATTTCGGGCGGCCGAGGGCAGGTAACCGGTCACGACGTTCCAGCCCACGCGACCATTGGTCAAGTGATCTAAGGTGGCCAAACGACGCGAAAACGCGTAGGGATGTTCATAGGCGGTGCCTGCGGTGACTCCGAACCCGAGGTTCTCGGTCACCGCCGCCATCGCAGAAACCAAAAGGAACGGGTCATTAACCGGTGCTTGAGCTCCAGAACGCAGCGGGGATTCGTTGGTGCCCTTGTAGACGTCGTAGGTGCCAAGGACATCGGCGAGAAACAAGCCATCGAACTTGCCCTTTTCTAGTACCTTCGCCAGGTGGGTCCAGTAACCCAAGGTGTTGTAGGTCGCGGCCTTGTCGTCCGGGTGACGCCACAGCCCTGGCGATTGGTGGACCACGCAGTTCATATCGAAGGCGTTGAATAGAATTTCCCGGCGTTTTTCGCTCATGGTGTTCTCTTTTCTTTTCTCGAAGCTAAGTTCGTCAGTCGGTGGTAACTTGGGTGGCTTTTCAGCACTAGGTATGTGCGGGAACCTCGCCGATGGAGTTCAGTCGAGCCGGCGGGATCGCGTTGATCTCGTAGTCCCCCACGATGCGTGACTTATAGATGGCAGGGTTGTGGGTAGCAATGGTGCGCGCGTTGCGCCAATGCCGGTCCATATTGCAGCTAGCCCGGGTAGCGGAAGCACCCAGCGGATCAAAGAGCTTGCTCGTCACCCCGATAGCCAGCGGCTGAACGATAGAATGTGCCCGGTTGGCGGCCAGCTCACAGACCGCGAAGCGTTCGGCCTGGCTCAGATGCGGTTCGGCCAGAGCAGCCTCAACCTCTAAAACCGATCCCATCACTACCGATTCGATGGCAAAGACCTGAGCGGAGACTTCTCCGACAACCTGCAGAACCTGTGGCTCGTGACGCACCGGCACCCCGGTACCGGTGCTAAAAGTTCGGGTGCGCTGCTGAACCGATCGCCGCAGGTCATTGAGTGCGGCTCGTGCGATTCCGGCTTGAACTGCCAATAACACCAGTTGGAAGATCGCCGATTCCGGATCATTGTCCGGCTGCGGGATGAAACAATCCACCGGTACGTCGGTGAATTCGGTGGTCCCGGTGCCGGTGAGTTGCTGCCCGAACCCATCCCAGTCGTCCAGAATACGCACCCCTGAATGTTGGGTGGACACGACGGCGATTCGTCGTCCGGGAATTTCTGGATGGCTCACCGCTACGGTGGTCCAATCCGCGAAAATTGTCCCGGTGCAATAAAACTTCTCTCCGGTCACCAGCCAACGCTCATCACGTTTGTGCACGGTTGTATTGAGTGTTCCTAATCGGTTTCCGCCACGCTCGGTATAGGCGTTACCCACAATATGGCCGGCCGCCAGCCGTTCGATCCATTTGCTACGCAAGGCCTCGTCCTCAAATTTCAGGACATTTTCCACGAAGGCGAACTGTGCCCGCCACAGTTGCGCCAAATGTGAGTCCGCCTCGGCTAACTCAATCAGTAACCGAAAGACATCACTCAGGCGTGCTCCGTGGCCGCCAGATTCCACGGGGATCCGCAAGGCCCCGAAGCGTTCGCGGTTGAGCACACCAACTTGCTCGAAGGGCAGAATCCGTTCACGGTCGCGGGTGGCAGCACCCTCGGCAATCTGTGCGAACAAGGGCCGAAAAATGCTGGCCAATTGCTCGTATTGTGCATCAGAGCCTGGCCCCGGTGTGGCCTTGAGTAACTGGCGGGCAGGGTTTGGGGCTTCATGTTGGTCGAGGTCAACAACCGAGCCGGGGTTGTGCTCGGGACTGCTCAGCTCATTAAAATCAGGTTCGGCGGCGCCAACAGACATGCACAATCCTCAATTCTTCCATCGGTCCTGGCGGTAGCACCGGCCCTCACGGGTGGTTGCTGCGGCGTCGTGGAGCCAGATCTCTCAGCCGCTCTGGATGGTTCACGAACATTTCTACCGACCCTGCTGACCCGCCCACAAGCCATCGCGTCATATTTCTCCATCACCCGAGGGAAACAGATCGAACAGTTACCAGAAGGCTGCCGGAGGAACTCAACGACAGTTCATCCAATAGCTACTTTCATCAACGAAAACGATCAAAGGTCAAAGAATTTTCAGAATTTCTCACGTTTTTGGGATCTCAATCGAATATTTCTCACATTACGAAGAATTTGCGTTCCATCTGTTCGAATCGTTTAGATTGTCTTGTAACCATCCCGAGCGGCCGAGAGATCTGGCTCGATAACGCCGCAGCAACCACCCGTGAGGGCCGGTGCTACCGCCAGAACCGATGGAGTTGATGATGTCTACTGCGTATGCCCAGCCCGCTCCTTTGCAGGCCGAGATCTCCGCTGCGTTGCCGGTGACCTTCGATGCGGTCAGCCGAGTTTTCAGCACCCGCAAAGACTCGCGCACTGTATTGAACCGGGTGAACCTGCAGGTCCCAGCCGGTCAAGTTGTCGCGATTCTCGGAGCCAGTGGCTGCGGCAAGTCGACCCTACTTCGCGCAGTTAGCGGCTTGGACCACCCCAGCGATGGTGCGGTGCGAATCGCGGACACTGTGGTGCAAGGCATCGACGAGCGTTGTGCCTTCGCCTTCCAAGAACCACGGTTGCTCCCTTGGCGCAGCGTGCGTGAAAACATTGCTTTGGGTCTGGCCCCTGCAATGAGCAAGCAGGCCGGTCAGGAACTGATCGAAGAATTAATCGACCTCACCGAGCTATCGCATGCCGCGGACCTCCGTCCCCGCGAGATCTCTGGCGGGATGGCACAACGAGTCTCGCTGGCGCGGGCCTTGGCTCGGCGTCCCGGCGTGCTGCTGCTGGACGAACCATTTGGTGCTCTGGATGCGCTGACCCGGCTCAAAATGCAGGATTTGCTACTTGATATCCACCGGGCCTTCCCGACCACGGTACTGATGGTGACCCATGATGTGGACGAGGCGCTCACCTTGGCCGATCGGGTGATCGTCTTGGGTCGCACCGAAGGTCAACCTGGCGCAGGGGTCGTTGAGGATCTCACCTTGGAAACCACCCGGCCACGGGATCACGCTTCGGCACAGTTTATTTCCCACCGAATGCATCTGTTGCGTCTATTGGGTGTAGACCCAACGAACCACTAAAGAGCTTTCCCTTTTTCAGGCACCGTAATGGGGTTGAGACCTCATTGTGCCGCGCTCTGACACCACTCGTTTAAGGATTACCATGCCAAAATTCAGCTTCTCACGCCGTTCCGCCCTCGCTTTGACCACCGTGGCACTGGCTGTCAGTACGCTCAGCGGTTGCGCCGGCGAAAACGCCACAGGCGGCGACACACTCTCGTTAGATTTCGCCACCTACAACCCACTGAGCCTAGTCCTGAAAGAAAAGGGTTGGCTCGAAGATGCCTTGGCCGACGACGGGGTAACCGTGGAATGGATTCAGTCAGCCGGTTCAAACAAAGCCAATGAGGCACTGCGTGCCGACGCCATCCAAGTAGGTTCCACCGCAGGTTCCGCCGCGCTACTGGCGCGCTCCAACGACTCACCGATCAAAACCATCGCCCTGTACTCGCAGCCCGAATGGGCTGCTCTGGTAGTCAACGCAGATTCAGACATTACGGATGTTGCGGATCTGAAGGGCAAGCAGGTCGCCGCCACCAAGGGTACCGACCCCTACTTCTTCCTCCTGCAGGCACTTGAAGAAGCCGGTTTGAGCGAGAAGGACATCACCTTACAGAATGTGCAGCACGCCGATGGGCGTACCGCACTGGTCAACGGTTCGGTGGAAGCATGGAGCGGCTTGGATCCGATTATGGCAGGCGCCGAGCAGGAAGGTGCCACTCTGGTTTACCGGAATCTAGACTTCAATACTTATGGAGCATTGAACGCCCGCGAAGATTTCATCGAGGAAAGCCCCGAATTGGCTCAGACCGTCGTGGACGCCTACGAAAAGGCACGCCAGTGGGCTGCTGCGAACCCGGAAGAAACCGCGCAGATCCTGGCCGATGTGGCCGGTCTTGATCTTGAAGTGGCCACCGTGGTGATCGAAGAACGCTCCAATCTGGATGTGGATGCGGTCCCTTCGGCTAGCTTCGTCGACGTGTTACGCAACATCGGGCCAGTGTTCGTTGAAAGTGGCGATGTCACCAGCCAAGACGTAGTGGATGAAAAGCTGGCAACTCTGGTTGATGACCAGTTCGCCCGCAATGCCGATGCTTCAAAGATTGCCGGTGAGTAGGTCATGAGCACCGTCGAGACATCCAAAGCACAGCACACCGATCAGCGCGAGTCCCGCGGGCCAGTGGCCGCGTTACTGCGGCTTCCGCATTGGCTACTAGGACTGCTAGTGCCGGTTCTGGTACTCCTGTTATGGCAGGTCAGCACGGCCACCGGGCTGGTTCCGGCGTATGCTTTGCCGACCCCTGCCTCGGTCTTCTGGGCCGCGGTAGATCTGGCCGAACGTGGCGAGTTGGCTCCGCATATTGGAATCTCTGCCCAACGTGTTCTGCTCGGCTTTGCCATCGGTTCGCTGCTAGGTCTAGTGGTCGGCGCCTTGGTCGGACTGTCCAAGCTTGCCGATGCCTTGTTGAGCCTAAGCGTGGGGGCCCTGCGCGCGGTACCGTCGCTGGCCTGGGTTCCACTGCTGGTGCTCTGGATGAAGATGGGTGAAGACTCCAAGGTCACCCTGATCATTATTGGTGCTTTTTTCCCGGTGTTCACCACGGTCTCCCTAGCGTTGCGTCACGTAGACAAGCAGCTGATCGAGGCCGCACGCTCCTTCGGGTACAACGGGTTAGCGTTACTACGCACCGTCCAGTTACCCGCCGTGGTCCCTGCGATTTTCTCCGGGCTGCGGCTGGCCTTGGCCCAAGCTTGGCTTTTCCTCGTGGCGGCCGAACTTCTCGGGGCATCTATGGGGCTGGGTTTCCTGCTCACCGATTCGCAGAATAACGGCCGGATCGACCGGCTGATTCTCACCATCATCCTGTTGGCAATCTTCGGCAAGATTACCGACGCATTGCTTTCCGTGGCTGAACGCAAAGCCATCGCCCGTTGGGCCTAGTCCCACTCTTCTTCCCCTTCGAAAGGTACGTCCATGACCACCACCGAGCTGGATCACCACGCACCCGCCAGCGAGGCCGAACGCCAGGAGTTTTGGGCTCGGGCCGCAGATCTGCTGGACTGGGAAACCCGTTGGCACACGACTAGCCAGATTGTGCCAGCTGACTCGGTGGCCGAACGCGGCCCACAGATTTCTTGGTATTTGGGTGGGCGTTTGAACGCGGCGGTCAACTGCGCCGACCGTCATGTGGCAGCCGGACGCGGCGACAAGGTTGCGCTGTACTTCGAAGGTGAACCCGGTGACCGTGCGGCCATCACCTACGCCGAGTTGACCGCACGAATCTCTCAAGCGGCCAATGCCTTGACAACCTTGGGCATTGGCAAAGGCGACCGGGTGGTGATCTACCTTCCGGTGTTGGTAGAAACTATTGTCATCACTCTGGCCTGCGCTCGCATCGGTGCGGTACATTCCCTAGTGTTTGGCGGGTTCTCCGCCGAAGCATTGAAGTTCCGCGTTGAGGACACCGGCGCCAAGCTGCTAGTCACCACCGATGGGCAATTCCGCCGTGGGACCGCAGTACCGGTGAAGGACAATGCCGATCAGGCGGTGGCCGGGGACAACAATATCGAGCATGTGCTGGTTATCAAGCGGACCGGCAACGAAATCTCTTGGACCGAGAGCCGTGACCTGTGGTGGCATGAGGTCGTGGAAACCCAGCCGCGAGAACATCAGGCCGAGGCCTTTGATGCGGAAACCCCGTTGTTCATCATGTACACCTCCGGAACCACGGGTAAGCCCAAGGGGTTGGTGCATACCACCGGCGGGTACCTGACGCAGGCCGCTTACAGCCATAATCTGCTCTTTGCTCACCCGGAAGAGTCCGAACGTGCGCAGGACGTCCACTGGTGCACGGCGGATTTGGCCTGGGTGACCGCGCATACTTACGAAATTTATGGGCCGCTGTCCAACGGGGTCACCCAAGTGATTTACGAAGGTGTGCCCAATGCTCCGCATCCGGGACGCCACTTTGAAATTATTGAACGCTACCAGGTCACCAGTTATTACACGGCCCCAACCTTGGTGCGCTCGCTGATGGGTTGGTTCCCCGACGGCATCCCGGGGAACTACGATCTTTCCTCGGTGCGCGTGGCAGGTACCGTAGGTGAAGCGGTGAACCCCGAGGCCTGGCGTTGGCTCCGCGCGCAGGTGGGTCGCGATACTCCTTCAGGCATCCCGATGGTAGATACCTGGTGGCAGTCTGAGTCCGGGGCAACTATTCTTTCCCCTCGCCCCAGTGACACGACGTTTAAGCCTGGCTGCGCGTCCCGCGCTACCCCCGGTGTGTCAGTGGATATCGTCGATGCCAGCGGAACCCGCGTGGCGCCGAATGAGCAGGGCAATATCGTGATCACCCAGACCGGACCGGCCATGGCTCGCACCGTCTGGGGCGATCCACACCGCTATTACACCAGCTACTGGCAGCAATATGTGCAGCAGGGCTGGTTCTTGGCTGGCGATGGGGCACGTTTCGATGAGGACGGCGACATTTGGATCCTGGGTCGCACCGATGATGTCATCAACATTTCCGGGCACCGCCTCTCCACCATTGAGATCGAATCCGCGCTGGTCACCCACCCCGGTGTCGTGGAAGCCGGGGTCTGCCCGACACCGGATACCAAGACCGGTCACGCCGCCACCGCATTTGTGGTGCCTTTGGACCAATCATTAGTGGCCGAGAATCCGGATGCAGCGACCCGTGCACGGCAAGAGGAATTCACTGCGACGCTTCGAGCAACGGTGACCGAACAGATCGGGCCGATCGCTAAGCCGCGCGATATCGTCTTCGTCCCGGATGTTCCCAAGACCCGTTCGGGCAAGATTATGCGCCGGTTGCTGACTCAACTGTTTGAAGGTACCACCCTCGGGGATACCACCAGCCTTCAAAACGAGCCGTGCATCCCGGAACTGGATGCGATCTGTACGGCTCGACGCGCATAGGCGAGATTGTGGGCTATGATCGGGCTCGCTCCACCAGCGTGTAGAGCGATACCCAACCATTGGCTTAGCTGAACTTTCCCAGCTACGCCCGTAGCAGTTGCGCCATGACGATTCGACGTCGGGATGGACAGCACTCAGCCACGTCCTGCCAGCTGGATACGGGAAATTTGATTGGTCATATAAGCCAACCCTTCAAGCATCAGTAACCCACTGGTAATATCCCGAACCGGAGAATTGCTTGAGCAGGACCAGCCATCTATCAACAACCCGTCCATGTTTCACTCGGCGGTAGAACGCGGAACGTTCATCTGAAAAACTGAGATTCTTCCGTACCAGCACTACCGGCGCCAAGCGTGGGCCGTACTTCACTGAACTACTGGGTCAGCACTTGGAAACAACCGTTTTCGTTTTCACGTTCGGTCAACTTCAGTCCTGCTATTCGGCGGCAATGTTCTGAGAAGAATTTAATATCTTCATGACATGGACACTTCCGGAATTTGATGCACAAAATCCCGCAGTTCAATCTATGACGGTTGTTTCACGTGCAAACTTCGTTGTGCGACATTTCGTCAACCATAATGTCCTAGGACTCTCCAACTTCTCGCGGGTTGCGCGACTGTTGGGATTCCAAATCCAGCAGGACACGTTTGGCCGCTAGGCCGCCCAGATATCCGCCCAAGGTTCCATCGCTGCGAAGCACCCGGTGACAGGGCAACACGATCGGCAGTGGGTTGGTGGCGCAGGCAGTCCCCACCGCCCGCACCGCGTTCGGTTTCCCAATACGTTGGGCGACTTCCGCATAGCTACGTGTCTGCCCATAGTCAATAGCGCCGAGCTCCAATTGCACCGTACGGCGGAAATCAGTCGACAGACGTAAATCCAGTGGCAACTCAAAGTACTTTCGAATTCCGCTGAAATATTCATCGAGCTGTTTCGCGGCAGCATCGAATTTCGCCTCGTTGCGCAGCATCCGGGAGCCGACCTTGTCGCTGAGGTATTGCAAGACAGCTTCGTGGTTCTCACTGTCAAAGGCCAATCGCACCATGCCTTGCTCGGTCGCGGCTAATAGCAGCTTACCCAGCGGTGAATCGACCACCCGATAGCTGAGATCTGTCAGTCCCTCCAGTTCTGCGGCCGCCCCCAACCGGTCATGCAATTGCTCAAGCACACGTGTCTCGGCTTCAGTGGCGGCAAAGGGTTGCTCGTTCATCAGTTATCTCCCAAAAAGTTCTCGTCGCCCAATATCCTTCGCAAGTTTGCAATGCCATCCGCGGATGCCCGGCGTGCTGCTTGCGAAGTCCCCCCGAGAATCTGAGCGATCTGGCGATAGTCCAAGTCACCCAAATACCGGTATGCAACTACTAGGCGTTGTTTTTCCGGTAGGAGTGAGACGAGATGCCACAATTCCCGGTTTTGTGCCTGCTCTGCTGGGCCGGGATCCGGTGATGACTGTAGCGTTCCGGGTTCTTCATGCAGCTGCTCACGCGGACGCCGCCGCAACTCATCGATCGCCTTGTTATGGGCGATACGTACCAACCAGGCTTGGACGTTAGCTTCGGCATCCAACTCCGGGTAGGCGCGCAAGGCCGCCAAGAATGTCTCGGACCAGGCATCTTGGGCTCGATGCTCATCTGACAAGGCTCGACAGACACGCAATATGCTCACCCCGTGCTGTTGCACGATGTATTCAAAGGGCTGCTTCATATGGCTCCCGGGGCTCAGGTGTCTTTCCTAGTAAACGGTGCAGCAGCGCAAAGTGTGAGCCGTGAAGAAGAAAAACTTTCCGCATCCATCAACTGCGCGCATTAGACTACCGGGATGCTGCCATTGAGCAATTGACGATGTAGCTGAGCCAACTGCTGCACGTCGACGGGCAACACCTCACCGTTCTCCACTCCCCGCTCCAGCCGGAATCCAGCCAGGGTGTCACGCACAATGCGCATGGTGGCCCCGTGGCTCACGCAGAGGATGCGTCGTCCCGGAAAGGTCTGCACAATGCCGTTCAGGCCCTGGATTGCGCGCTGCAACACGTGTTGGCGAGGTTCGGCCGCTTCGAGCAACTGTTGGACCAAATCATCGTCTAGTTCCGAACGACACTGACCTTCTAGCGCCCCGAAACCGCGTTCCACGATCTGCTCCACGGCGGGGCCGGTGGCAGCTCCCAGCTCGGTGGCAATAATCTCGGCGGTCTGCTGAGCCCGACCCAGTGGGGAACCTAGCACCAAGTCCCATCCCTGCCCAGCCAATTCTTTGCCTACAGTTCTGGCCTGTTCTCGTCCGGTGTCGTTCAGGGGGATGTCAGTTTACCCCTGCAACCGACCCACCAAATTCCAATCGGTCTGCCCGTGACGTACCAAAGCCAAAACGCTGTCCATATCCACGAGTCTAGCCAGACTCACCGAGCGCCAACGCCAGCTGTGATCGATACAATCAAGAATGTGTGGCACGCGACGCAATCTTTCGACGCACAACTTGGGTCACATTCCTCCATATTGAGACACTGGGAGTAACCATCCCGAGCGGCCGAGAGATCTGGTTCGATGACGCCGCAGCAACCTGCCACAACCGGTGGATATGGTGCTACCGCCAGGAACGATGGAGCTGCCTTCGGCCAATCAGGCGTATTCAGCGAAGTCAGTCACTATCCCGGGATACAGCCTTGAGTGCTCGCCGGATCTTTGGGTCACGGTGAGCCGAAAGACGAGCCGAGAAGGAGTCGTACGCCCCATGGCCGACCACAAGTTTGGATTCCGCACCCGTGCCCTGCACGCCGGCGGCACCCCCGATGCCGAGCATGGCGCCCGTGCCGTGCCGATCTACCAGAGCACATCCTTCGTGTTCAAGGATGCCGATGATGCAGCGAATCTCTTCGCCCTGCAGAAGTACGGAAATATCTACTCGCGTATCGGCAACCCGACCGTGGCAGCCTTCGAAGAGCGGATGGCCTCGCTGGAAGGTGGCATCGGTGCTGTAGCCACCGCGTCGGGAATGGCCGCCGAATTCGTCACCTTCGCCGCGTTGGCTCAGGCCGGTGACCATATTGTGGCCTCAGCTAAACTATACGGTGGAACCATTACCCAGCTGGATGTCTCGCTGCGTCGTTTCGGTATCGAAACCACCTTTGTCGATTCCACCGAGGCCGCCGATTTTGAAGCCGCTATCCAGGAAAACACGAAGGCGGTGTACACCGAGGTGGTGGCTAACCCTTCGGGCGATATCGCCGACTTGAAGGGGCTGGCCGAGATGGCACACCGCCACGGGCTACCGCTAGTGGTGGATGCAACCCTGACCCCGCCGTACCTTTTGCGCCCGATCGAGCACGGCGCGGACATCGTGATCCATTCGGCCACCAAGTTCATTGGCGGGCACGGAACCACCCTCGGTGGCGTGGTCATCGAGTCGGGCAAATTTAACTGGGGCAACGGCAAGTTCCCGACGATGACCGACCCGGTGCCTAGCTACGGCAACGTGTCGTGGTGGGATAACTTTGGGGAGTACGGGTTCCTGACCAAACTGCGTAGCGAACAGCTGCGCGACTTCGGCCCCTCACTGCCAGCCCAGTCCGCTTTCCAGTTGTTGCAGGGCGTGGAAACGCTCGCTCAGCGCATGGACAATCACGTGGCAAACGCCAAGATCGTGGCCGAATGGCTGGAAAACGATCCACGGGTGAGTTACGTGAACTTCGCTGGGCTGCCAAGCCACCCACAGCATGAACGAGCCAAGGAACTGCTACCACTAGGCGTCGGCTCGGTGTTCAGCTTCGGTGTCAAGGGCGGGCGAGTTGCCGGCGCGAAGTTCATCGAGGCGCTGCAGTTAGCCAGCCACTTGGCCAATATTGGGGACGCACGCACCTTGGTACTTCATCCTGCCTCCACCACTCACCAGCAGCTCACCGCCGAACAGTTGGTCGCCGGTGGCGTACCAGAGGACTTGATCCGGCTGTCAGTGGGTCTGGAAGATGTTGAAGATATTCTCTGGGACCTAGATCAGGCATTGGAAGCCTCGCAGCTGGCCCTGGCCGGTTCCGCGGAAGCGGTCGAAGTCTATGACGGTGCCGCCTGCGCCGTACCTACCGGTGGAAAGGGAGCGAACTAATGAGCACCGCAACACGTACTTGGGAAGGTCCCGGCGCCGCGGAACGACTAAACATTCTGCGCAACACCAAGAGCATTGCGATCGTTGGTGCCTCGAATAAACCTTCGCGCGCCAGCTATTTCGTCGCCACCTATCTACTGTCCTCCTCGAACTACAAGGTGTACTTCATCAACCCGGTAGTGGATGAGATTCTGGGTCAGCCGGTATACAAGTCGCTGGCCGATCTGCCCGAAACTCCCGATTTGGTCGAGGTTTTCCGCAAGCATGATGACCTGCCCGGGGTGCTGGATGAGGCATTGGCCGTGGGCGCAAAAACCCTCTGGCTGCAGCTGGGATCCTGGCATGAGGAAGTGGCTGAACGTGCCGAAGCCGCAGGCCTGAACGTGGTGATGGACCGCTGCGTGAAGATCGAACATGCCCGCTTCCACGGCGGACTGCGATTGGCCGGTTTCAATACCGGGGTGATTTCTTCCAAGCGTCAACTGCTGGCCTAAACAAGGCCGCGACGCAAGGGTAAACCGGTGGGGTCTGACGCATATTGACGTCAGAACCCACCGGTAATTTTTCTCCGGCTCCGTTCCACCCGCGTACCGCGTAGCCCCGCAAGGACCCCACAATTCCCTGAGAATTTGCTTCACCCAGCGTGGCGTGCTTCCGCTAGGCAGTCCACGAGGTGACAGTGAGAGTATGTCCCGAGCACTGTCCCGTACCCTCGCGTTGGCTGCTACCACGGCCACAATTCTTGCCCTAGTCGTCGGCTGCTCGTCGCAGCCCGAGACGCAAATGTCCATCGAGCCGGTCACCGACAAAAGTACGGATTGCCAACAGGTAGCGTGCGTGGCACTCACCTTCGACGATGGACCCAGCCAGTACACCGATGAAGTTCTGGATAAATTAGCCCAAGCACAGGCGCCTGGTACCTTCTTCGTCCTCGGAAAGAACGTTTCGAAGTACCCGGAAACGCTACAACGGATGGTTTCGGAGGGGCACCAAATCGGTAGCCATGGCTTCGCGCATAAGGACATCACTACGCTCACCCGAGAAGAGATTGAGCACGAGGTTCAGTGGAGTGCCGAGGCGATCCAGGAGGCGGCGGGGGTGAACCCAACCGTGTTCCGTCCGCCCTACGGCGCCCACGGCGCCGTATACAACCGGTTGATTCCCACTCCGCTGTTGCTCTGGGATGTGGACACCCTAGATTGGTCGCACCATGACCCAGCACAAACTGTCGAGATCGCCCTCGACGAGGTGCAGACGGGGTCGGTGATCCTGCTGCACGATATTCATGAGAGCTCCGTGGCCGCGGTTCCCGAACTAATCCAGAAATTGCGCGATCAGGGCTACGTGCTCGTAACCGTCGATGAGCTGTTCGCGCACACGGACTTCACCGCCGGAGCGGTATACACCAAGTTGGATACCTCGGCCGGAGCTAACCGCACCCCCTAGGTCAAGCGATGACCGATCCACCACGTTTCAGGGGGCGAGTTGCGCGTAGCTTTTCAGCTGGCTAAGCATCGGGGCATCCACGGCACGCACTTGCGCGGCCAGCTGTTCACAATCGGAGACCGAGAGATCCGGATCAATGATCGTTACCTGCAAGATCACCTGCGTGTCGGCGCCCTTGGGGCTGAGGTCGAAGCGATAAGACAAACTGTCGGAGTCGTCCGCGGTATGTAACACCAGAGCGGTGTGCTCGACCAGCTGGTGAATTATAAATTGTCGGGTGAATTTCGCGCTCTGGTAATCCAACACGGTGCCGACCCGCGGCGGATCCTCGGTGGCCTCCATGTAGGTCACCTGCGGCATCCACAAATTGGCCGAGCCCCAATCGGTCAGCAGCTCCCACACCCGGACAACCGGCAAATGAATGATCTCCACATTTTCGAATACGGTGAACTGGCTCATATGCGCATAGTGCCAGTTGTGCATCCATTTGGGAATAGCTCGCTATGCATTCAAGGGCTGTGGCGGGGTGAAGAAGCTAAAGGCCCCGGAAGCTAGTCCGGGGCCAAGATGCAAGGCGGTAACTGGCTTACCAGTCTTCGTCCTCGTCGTCTGCTTCAGAGATTCCTAGTTCGGGCTCCTGCTCGGCATCGAAGCTATTCCAAGCCTCGGTAAAGTCCGCAATCGCATCCAGCTCATCAAGCTGGTCCGAGTCGAGAAGCTCTTGGGCCTCAGGCATATTCAAAATAGAGGTCACCGCGTGAAAAGGATGACGCTCAAAATAGTCCAATGGGGTGATATCCGGGTTAAAGGTCAGGTTCTCAGTTTCGGCGAATAACTCAATGTACTTATCCACCGCACCCTCAAGTCGGGTCAGGTTAATGCCGGTGAGCGACTCGTTATAGATTTCCGCAGTGACATCCGCCCACTGCTCAATGAGCTCTGCGCCCATCTGTGCCATGACTACTCCGCTTCGGTTTGAGTGATGATTTGTAGCAATTCATCTTATGCCGGTTAGCGGCCGCTGTCATGCCAGTTTTGCGTGAGAATCCCCCACCGTTCGCTTACCCACACCCGGCGCGGGTAAACGCGCATTTCACCACGGTATGCTATGAAAACTGCGCCGACGGACCAGTTCTTGTTCCGAAGAAATCAGGCGTTAAAAAGCCCCGGTGTTCCCCGAAATTTCAGGGGACACCGAGGCCGCACCGACAGGTGCAAGTATTATCTTTGAGCTCTAGTAGGCCTTCACGCCTTGCTCCACGACCAGATGAATCAGCGCAAAGGTTCCCTGTTCATCAATGGCTGCCAGCGCCGCATCGATCGCGGCCGGCACCTCGGCGTCATTCTCCACCCGGACACCAAAGCCTCCGAATGATTCGGCCATCTGCGCGAAGTCCGGATTCTTTAGCTGGGTTCCCGAGACACGACCCGGGTAATCACGTTCCTGGTGGGTGCGGATGGTGCCGTACTGTTGGTTGTCCATCACGACCACCAATGGCGTTGCACCGTACTGTGCAGCGGTGGCCAGCTCCTGACCGTTCATCAAGAACTCACCATCACCGGCAATGGTCACGACGCGGCGTCCTGGGTAGGACAGCGAGGCGGCCACAGCGGATGGGATGGAGTAACCCATGGATCCGTTGCGCGCCGAAATCATCGAGGCGTAACCGTTGGTTGGGAAGTAACGGTGCGCCCAGTTCGTATGCTCACCGGCACCGAAGGTGACCATGGCATCGCGTGGCAGGGTTGGCACAAGGTTAGCCATCAAGGTGGCCATCTTGGCTTGCCCGTCGCCCGGAGTGGCTTCTGGCAGCGAAGCGAACTTCTCTTGTTCACCACGCATCCGCGTGGTCCATTCCTTCCAGGACTCCTTCACCGGCAGATCCATTAGCACCAGGTCGCGGATGAACACATCGGGCTTGGCCACGATCTGGTGAGAGACCGGACCGGAACGACCGCGCAGCGAGGGATCGATGGTGACGAGGAAGTTTTTCTTTTCCCAGTTCTGCCGGGTGGTGAAGCCGTTGGTGATCACGTCCCCGGGAACGGTGCCGACGAAGACCAATAGGTCGGTTTCTTCGAGCAGGTCATAGGTTGGGCGCGGGCGGCCGTAACCGATCGGACCCACATAGGACGGCGAATCGAAGGGAACGGTACCTTCACAGCGCCATTCGGCCGCGGCAGGCAGGTCGTGCTCTTCTAGCCACCGGGTAAATGCCTCAGCACCCTCATGAGACCAGTCATTTCCTCCAAAAACGAACAGTGGCTTGTCTGATTCCTGCAATGCAGACTTCAGCGCCTTCCAGTCGGTGACGGTCATACCACCGGTAGCTACCGGGATTTCTGGATGAATCTCCGCAGCGATGGGTTGAGTAATGATGTCTTCGGGAAGTCCCACGACCACTGGGCCGGGACGGCCGGAGACGGCAGCGAACATCGCTTCGGCGACAACTTCACTGGCGCGCTCGGGGTGATCCAGCACCATCACGCGCTTGGCGCTGGTGCCAAACCATGCCTTGGGGTCGAATTCTTGGAAGGCTTCCTTTTCGCGGTGCTCGAAAGGAATCAAGCCAACGAACAACACCATCGGCGTGGAGTCCTGCCATGCGGTGTGTAGTCCGACCAAGGCATTTGCGGCGCCCGGTCCACGGGTTACCATCGCAATGCCCGGACGCTGATGCAGCTTACCGTCGGCTTCGGCCATGTAGGCGGCGCCGCCTTCATGACGGGTCACCACGGTTTCGATGGAGGATTTGTGTAACCCGTCCAATACGTCCAAGTAGCTTTCTCCGGGAACTACGTAAACGCGTTCCACGCCGTGGGCTTCCAAGGTGTCAACAATGACATGTCCCGCAGACTTCGTTGTCGCGCGGTGACTGTTTTCGCTCATGTTTTCAGGCAACTTTCCGTGTCATTACTTCTCTCGGTATAACGTCTCGAGAGGATGCATTGTCGAAAACACTACAACGCTAAAGACAAAACACGCATTTTGAAGCTGAAATACTACGCGATTATGTCAGAATGACTTCTACATCTAGTAGAGCTGATCAGATTGTCCATGAATCACGCATTCACTAAGCAATTGTGACATGCGTTACATCCTGAAGGTGGGGATGTTGATGAACAACCCGCCCCCGGCCTACTAGGGTGAATGCGCGTAGTTGACGTTTGTGGATCAGCCCACGGCCTAGCCTCCGGCCACCGCAGGAAGGCGCCGAGGCGTGGTTCTTTGCCTTCAGCGACAAGGTCAGTTAGTTATTTGCCAGCGTGTCCGCGAGGCAACGCTCCAAGAGCTCTCGCAAGACTTCTTTGTCCACTGAACTGAGCCGAGTCAGGTACAGGCAGGCTTTACTGGCGCGATGTTTTCCTAAACGTTCCAGGAGCTCGGGCCATAGTTCACTGAATCCGGTAGTGAGGTAAATGGTGTGTTGCGAAGCTCCCGGGGCGAAGGCTAAGAGTGGAGCACGACCCGAATGCCCACTGGCGTAGCGGTACTCGTACTCGCCGAATTCGAGGATTCGTCCGGCCCACACCACCGGTTCGCATCCGCTGACTTCACGGTGCAATTCCAGCAATTCGTCCACCTCGGCACGCCGGGGACCTGCCGCCCGGTCAAGCACCGGAGCAATCGGCTGATCCGAGGGTGACATAGCCGGTTCCTTGGCTGCCATGGGCTCTCCTTAGGCGTGTACTGTCGATGCCCCTAGTCACCCCGAGCCTATAGCTTCGAGGCTTCGCTACGCTACCGAAAAAGCCCAAGGGCCCCGTTTCTGTTCCATGAACCGAAGTCCACAGAACGGAAATGGAGCCCTTGGGCGAAGGTCTAAACCTAGTCGCTTAGCAGATCGTGACGCACTATCGTCTGATCGCGGTCCGGGCCCACACCAATGGCGGAAATCCGGGTGCCACTCATTGCTTCCAGCGCCAGAACGTAGTTGCGGGCATTCTCCGGCAGGTCCTCCAAGGTCCGCGCACCAGTGATGTCCTCGGTCCAGCCGTCGAAGTACTCGAAGATCGGCTTGGCGTGGTGGAACTCGGTCTGTGTCATGGGCATCTCATCGTGACGTACGCCGTCCACGTCATAAGCCACGCACACCGGGATCTTTTCGATGTTGGTTAGCACATCAAGTTTTGTCACGAAGTAATCGGTGAAACCGTTTACGCGCGAGGCGTGACGCGCCAAGACTGCGTCATACCAGCCACAACGGCGGGGGCGCCCGGTATTCACACCGAACTCGCCACCGGTCTTCTGCAGGTATTCGCCCATCTCGTCAAAGAGCTCGGTAGGGAACGGTCCGGCACCAACACGCGTGGTGTAGGCCTTGATGATGCCGATGGAGCGGTTGATCCGGGTCGGGCCAATGCCCGATCCGACCGAGGCGCCGCCAGCGGTCGGGTTTGAGGAGGTCACGAACGGGTAGGTGCCATGGTCTACGTCCAGGAAGGTGGCCTGTCCGCCTTCCATCAGCACGACCTTGCCCTCGTCAAGAGCCTTGTTCAGTTCGAAGGTCGCATCGATCACCAGCGGGCGCAGTCGGTCAGCAAAGGAGAGGAAGTACTCCACGATCTCATCGACAGTGACCGCGCGGCGATTGTAGACCTTGACCAGCAGTTCGTTCTTCTGGCGCAGCGCACCTTCGACCTTCTGACGCAGGATCGACTCATCAAAGACATCCTGCACGCGAATGCCCAAGCGTCCGATCTTGTCCATGTAGGTTGGACCGATGCCACGACCAGTGGTCCCAATGGCGCGCTTACCGAGGAAGCGCTCGGTGACCTTGTCCATGGTCTGGTGGTACGGGGCAACCAGGTGGGCGTTGGCCGAGACCCGCAGTTTCGAAGTGTCTGCACCGCGAGCTTCAAGCCCGTCGATCTCCTCGAAAAGTGCTTCGAGGTTCACCACGCAGCCGTTGCCAATGATCGGGGTGGCGTTCGGGGACAGAATACCGGCTGGCAGCAGCTTGAGTTCATACTTCTCACCACCCACGACCACGGTATGCCCGGCGTTATTTCCACCGTTCGGCTTGACTACGTAGTCGACCTTGCCACCGAGTAGGTCGGTAGCCTTTCCCTTGCCTTCGTCGCCCCACTGGGCGCCGACGATCACGATTGCTGGCATGGGATCCTCCCCCTTGCATAAAGCAGCTGTACCGGCGTGCTTTGCGCCGGCCCGGCACGGTACCGGGCAAAAAATATGCCCCTGTCCTGCTCGCTTGGCCTAAGTGGCCGGACGCAAGAGTTAGGGGCTCTTACGACCAAAGTTTAGCGAAGCGAGAGGTTAATCTCGAGCTCCGCCTCACAAAGCCGACGCCCATGTTACAGCTCTCCATCCAGACACAGGCTTCGGGCGGAGGGCCGAAACATGTTATCCGTGGGGAGGTTTGCCCAGATCCGACAGGGCCAGAGTCTCGACTCACCGAGTGCTCAGTACATCACCGAAGGCCGCGAGGAAGGCAACGACGGTTATGCCCCAATGAATACCAGCGACGAAAGCGGGCCGACCATGCACTTCGAAATCTTCGTCCGCGAGCTGCACGCAGCCAGTGTGTGTGTAAAGAAATCTACAGACCCTCCTTATCCGGCACCTAACGGGTTTGTACCGGCTGCCGCAAGATCGTGCGAAGTTTGTCGCGGTCGGTGCGCCGGAAATCATTGAGATAGATCTCGTGGTGTTTGCCGGCCAATTTCAAACCGGCGTCGGCGATTGCCTCGGTATGCATTTTCTCGATCACCGGACCCTCATCATCAAAGGAGCCCACATGAAGAGTTTGTACGCACAGACCTTCAGCAAGCAGCTGCACCCGAATATCATCCAACCGTTCTACAGGATTCTTTACCCGAAGCTGTTCCCGTACCCGCTCCACATGCTCGGTGCCCAGCCACGCGGGCAGCATCAGCATTAACGTCCATTTCCATGTGGCTTTGTCCCGCCGGGAGCTAAAGCTGCGCAGATCATCGGCCCACCAGAGCCCTTCCAATGGCGGAACCACATAGTCGCGACCCAGCTCGATCTTGCTCAGAAATTTAAGTTTGTAGGCTACGGGGTACAAGGCTTCGATACTGGCGGAGAATTCCGTCGAAGCGTTGGGGTCCCCTTGGCCGTCGATCATCAGGTATTGCAGAGCTGGCAGGTGTAGGACCTCGAATTCCCCACGCTTGGCACGGTAGCTAGCCAGTTCCTTCTTAAAATCCAGCTTGCTGCTCATGATCCCCTACCTACCTCAGACAACGTCGACTGGTTCTCAGGGTACTTCGCAGCATACTGCTGCGTCAGCTCAGCTCGCTCAATGACCAGTGCGTACGCATAGACTGTTGACCATGGCTCTGACACAATCGGCGGTAGTCCAAGCCGCGGTAGACATTCTTCAGCAATTTGGCTTAGCTGATTTGTCGATGCGTCGGTTGGCTCGTGAACTGGATGTTCAGGTGGGCGCCTTGTACTGGCATGTGAAGAATAAACAAGAGCTCCTAGCACAGGTCGCCGCACAATTGCTCAATAGCCCCCAGCTCGATCTTGACCCTGATGACTTTCCTGAACCGCGGCAGGCGCTGCTCCAACTTTGCCGCCGGCTCTACCTGACGCTACTTCCGATTCAGGATAGCGCGGAGGTTCTGGAGGTGGCCAGCGTGTTGGGAACCAGTGAGCTGCGTCCGCTGAACCGGATGGAAGAGATACTGCAGCGCGGCGAGCTCGCTGCGCAGGAAGCCGCCTTTGGCCGACAACTGTTGTTGAACCATATTCTGGGTTCCGTGGCGCACCGACAGAATCTGATTCAACTGGAAGTGGCTGGCGAGGATCAGCCCGACGGATTCGACTGGGCCCTCGAACGCGCCCTCACTGGCTTATTGCCTGGCTCAAACTAGATCAAAGGAACCTGTACATGGCATCTAGCTCCTCAGAAGTTTCTCACCTGGGCCCAGCACCCACGTTGCCGGTGGCACGTCTTTTTGTACTCGCACCGTTACTGGCGCTGGCCGTCGTTGGCTCAGCTTATTTTCTGTTGCGCCCCCAATTGCCCGCGCAGCTAGCCCGCCATATCGGGCCGGACGGTGTTGGGCTGAGCTCCACAGGGGTCGTCTTGCTGATTGGCAGTGGCGTGGCGGCAGCTCTTTTTGTGGTGGCCTTATGCTGCGCTATCGATTTTTGGAAGCATGAGCACTGGTATCAAACCCAGAAAATGATGGTGGTCGGTTTTGCGGCTTCCGGTTACGCCGTGTCTGGCTTATTGCTGGCCAGTATATTCAATGTGCGCGGTGTCGACCCCGCCGCTGCGTCTGGGGCTTCGATCGGATATGGCCTGCTGGCCTTTCTGGTGGTGTTGATCATCGCGATCTGGAGTTACGTTGTGCTCTTACCCGCCGGAAAGTTCGAAGAGCCCTGGGGCAGCTAGTGGCCTACTAGCCCAGCTGGCCGCCCGAAATTTCCAAGTAGCATTTGGCGCATAAGGATTCGTACCAAACGTCCTCGCCATCGATAGCTACCTGATCGCCGTCGAACACCACGTCTTGACCAACCCGACGAGTGTTAAACATGGCCTTGCTGCCACACCGGCAGATGGTCTTGAGCTCTTCAAGTGAATGCGCTAATTCCATAAGCCGGGCTGAGCCCGGGAAGGCGTGGGAGCGGAAGTCGGTGCGGATCCCGTAGGCGAGCACCGGGACATCATCGAGCACCGCGATTCGCAACAAATCATCGACCTGTTCGCGGGTCAAAAACTGGGCTTCATCAACTAGCAAACAGGCAACTGGCGGAGCATCCACATGGGTGAGCAGGGCTTCGGGATCCTCACCGGAAGCCAGCGCACTAAATTCCTCGCGTAAGTGGTCGGTGGGGCCGATGACCAGGTCCACCTCACGGCGCAACCCCAATCGTGAAACGATCGAGGCTTCTCCCTTGGTATCTACGCCGGGCTTCGCTAACGCAATACGTTGCCCGCGTTCCTCATAGTTGAACGCGGCCTGCAGCAGGCTCGTTGATTTGCCCGAGTTCATCGCCCCGTAGCGGAAGTACAGCTTGGCCACTAAAGTCTCCTCAGTTACTTCCGGTCGACCCGGATGACACCGTTTCCGAGTTTAGTGCGCGACGGGCTCTAGCCAGTAATCCATAGCCCAGACTCAGCAGAATCAGAAACGGAATCCCAAAGACCAGAGTTAATCGGAATTGGTCGGTGAAATACGAGGTCACCAGCAAACTTCCAAGCAACAGAACCCCAAGTAACGATGCTGGCACCGAGGCACGGATCCGAAAACCCGGTTCGGTCCCCTGGCGTGCACTTTTGCCGCGGAAGGCTAGATGCGTCAGCAGAATCATCACCCAGGTAGCCATCGCGCCGAAGGTGGCCAAGGAGATCATGATTTCCATCCCCTCACCCGGGGCGAAGGCATAAACCAGCGCGGCAATCGCAATCCCACCGGCGGACATCCACACGGCGTGGGCTGGTGCCCCATTGCGGGCGATCGACCCAGCCAACCGTGGCGCATATCCGGCCCGAGACAACGAGTTCAAGGTTCGCGACGCCGCATACAACTGGGCGTTCATCGCTGACAGTGCCGCAACAATGAGCACAAAATTCAGGATTGAATCAGCGAAGGGGATCCCCACCAGC
This sequence comes from Glutamicibacter uratoxydans, assembly GCF_050753455.1. Taxonomy (GTDB): domain Bacteria; phylum Actinomycetota; class Actinomycetes; order Actinomycetales; family Micrococcaceae; genus Glutamicibacter; species Glutamicibacter uratoxydans_A. Next base: position 221,997 of record NZ_CP192736.1, on the reverse strand, counting down.
TGCATGACGGTGACGAACGGCTAACCGCCGCTAAGCAGTTCGCTAGGTGGCGCAAGCGCCAGAATCAGACCCAGTGTCAGAGCATAAAAGAGCAGTAATCGCAGGAAGGTGATCTTGAAGGCCTGTTTCACCGCCTGCCGCGGATGTTTGGCCTCCGCGGCAGCGATCGCGATCACCTCGATCCGCATATAGGAAAAGATCGCGACGATCACCGCCGCCCACAGCCCGGGTATTCCTCCGGCGAAGAAGGAAGCCTCAGCAACATAATTACCGAGTGAATGCTGGGGGTTACTGCTGCCAAACACCAGCCAGCCAGCGACCGCGATAAATGCCACGATGGAAAATACCTTAATGGCGCTAAACCAGTACTCGGTACTACCGAAGGTTTTCACCTGGGTCATATTCACGCCGAGCAAAGCAAGCGAGAACCCAATAACCCAAACGAGCCCCGGAACCTGCGGAAACCACAACTGCATATACTGCCCCACGACACTGACTTCGGTGCCCACCGCCAGCACCAGAGCCGACCAGTAGATGTAGCGGGTGAGGAACCCGGCGTAGTTTCCGAGATACTCTTGCGCATAGCTGCCGAAGGAGCCGCCCAGTGGCCGATGTGCGGTCAGTTCGGCCAAAGCCGCCATGACTATCAGCGCAATCAGTCCACCGATTACGTAGCTGAGGATGACACTTGATCCGGCCAGCTCGATACCTAATTTGCTGCCCATAAATAGGCCGGTACCGATAGCGCCACCCAGCGCAATCATCGACATCTGTCGCGAACTCAAACTCCGCTTAAAGCCCGCAGTGGATGCGTTAGGCACCGAGGTATGTGACAAGTTCAGTCCTTGCAAAAAGTCCCTGGTTCTCAAAAGCCAAGATGAGCTTCCGAGAACCACGGTACTGTCCCGTCGCGGCGCGGCCGGTGACAGCTAAAGTCACCGGGAACGCAGGAAAAGGCCTTTAGGTCACCGCATTCCGGACCGAATACTCTTCACGCTGCCAAGCCTCAGTGTGGAGAATTTCACGCAGAATCTCCACCGAATCCCAGATATCCGTGCGGGAAAGGTAGAGCGGGGTTATCCCAAAACGCAGGACTTCTGGCTCCCGGTAATCACCAATCACTCCGCGATCGATCAGTGCCGCCATTATTGCGTACCCCTGCGGATGCTGGAAACTGACATGGCTGCCGCGCTGGGCGTGCGCACGCGGGGTGACCAGTTCTAACCCAAAGCCAGCGCAACGCGTCTCGACCAGTTCGATGAATAGATCCGTCAATTCCAAAGATTTCGCCCGTAGCTGCCCCATATCCGCCGAGAGAGTGACATCCAAACCGGTTTCCACCATGGCCATGGAGGTGATTGGTTGAGTGCCGCACATAAACCGCCGGACATCCATGGCTGGGGCATAATTAGTAGCCATCTCAAAGGGCTGAGCATGGGACCACCAACCCGACAGCGGCTGCCAAAAACGGTCTTGGTGTTTGGCATTCACCCAAATGAACGCCGGCGAGCCCGGCCCACCATTGAGGTACTTGTAGGTGCATCCCACCGCATAGTCGGCACCACTGGCATTCAACTCAACCGGAACCGCGCCGGCGGCATGCGCCAGATCCCAAACGATCAAAGCCCCGGCTTCATGTGCAGCCCGGGTTATTGCGGCCATATCCCACATGGCTCCAGTCCGGTAGTTCACATGGGAGAGCGAAACCACCGCGGTGTCATCACCCAGCGCAGCGCGCAACTCGGCCTCGGTGTCGATGAGCTTAACCTCGTAACTCACCCCATGTTCGGCTCCCACCGAATTCAAGAGATCGGCAAGGCCTTCGGCGATGTAAATGTCGGTCGGAAAATTATCACGTTCGGTGATGAGCACCCGCCGTCCCGGCCCATCGACCTGCTGGATACGCAATGCCGAGGCTAAAGCCTTGAAGAGATTCAGACTGGTGGTATCGGTGACGACGGTTTCCCCGGCGTTGGCCCCCAGGAGTTGACCGAGCTTATCTCCGAGCCGGGTGGGCATCTCGAACCAGCCAGCAGAGTTCCACGAACGGATCAGGCCCTGCCCCCATTCCGTGGCGACCACCTCGGCGGCGCGCTGCGCGGCACCTACAGGAAGTGCCCCGAGTGAGTTCCCATCCAGATAGAGCACTCCTTCGGGCAGCACAAACTGCTCCTTATAGGAAGCCAAGGCATCTGCCTGGTCCAACTCTTGCAATGCTTCGCGGCTCAGCAACGCACCCATATCTCTCTTTCCTTCCACCTATTCACAATCTTTCCCATATCCTAGAATCCTCAGTGAGAATTTTTCTTTGAATCCAAACTTTTATAAGAAAAGAGGTGACATTTTCGTGAAAGATTCACCGTGGGCCGTATCGGTAGGCACCGAAGCGAATTCTATTCCGGTCGATTCCATCGATGTGAGCATCCTTATTGAGTTACAACGCGATGCGCGGCTACCCAATAATGTGCTCGCTCAACGTGTAGGACTTGCGCCCTCAACGTGCTTGGGAAGAGTCAAAGCCCTACGTTCCCGTGGAATTATCGAAGGGTTCGAAGCGCGGATCAATGAGAAACTGCTCGGTGTCACCGTCAATGCGATGATCTCTGTGGTTGTTGCGGCACAGGCCCGGGATCGAATGCTTCCGGCAGCTAAATCGCTGGCGCTGCTTCCGGAGGTCCGTGATGTATTCGTATTGGGCGGTACCCCGGATTTACTGATTCGAGTGGCTACCGGATCCATCGATGACTTAAGAAATTTCGTCGCCAGCCATTTGGGATCTAACCGGGCTTTTTCCTCGACCCAAACGAATATTATTTTTGAGCACCTCCGCTAGAACCCCGGAGTGACAAGCCCTTCTAAGGGATCAGCGACAAACAGCCAGGATCTGGGCACTGGGTTATCGAGCCACTGGCCAGACAATGCACCAATCCGGCGGTGACCGTACGTACGGTTATTTTTGCGCTTTCTCATATTCGTCTCATTTGAATTCGTCACAATAGGGCTATGGGAAAACTCGGCATATTTCGTACGATCGGTCTGCTCCTTGCCTTAGCACTGATCGGCCTAGGCGTCGCTGGCCTCGCGCAGGTCCTCACCGGCCCCGTCCAACGGGACCTTGGGCCAGGGATTGTAGTAGACCAGCCCTTCGTGCCCTCCGACTCGGACCCCACCGATCCAAGTCGCGATCCAATCGGGGATCCCAGTGGTGAGCAAGGTGCCACTCAGTCTCCTGGCGAAGGAACAGAAAACTCTGGGGAGGGATCATCCGATGAAAGCCCCCAACCGCAGCAGGGCGCAAGTGAAACCCCCAAACCTACGGAATCTGTCGCGCCCAAACCCAGCGTTGCGCCGCAACCTACGCGCACTCAAGGCCCGGTGAAGCCACTGCCACCTAAGACCCCGAAGGTCTACATCGACGACGATGACGACGATGATGATGACTGGGACGATGACGACGACGATGATGACTGGGACGACGACGACGACGATGATGATGACGATGACGACTAAGCCGATGAAACGTCGGGTCTCTATCCGCACTCGGGTGCTCAGCGGCATGATCATTTTAGTCGGTTTGGCTCTGGCGGTCTCGGGTACCGCCAGCTACGTCCTGGAACGTCACGAACTCAATGAATACATTGATGATTCACTCTCGCGAACGGTCGAAGAATTCCGCCTGCTAGCAGAAACCGGTGTCGATCCGACGACCCGTGAGGATTTCACGCGTGCTGAGGATCTGTTGTATACCGCTATGCAGCGCACACTTCCCGCACGGCATCAGGGGATGTTGGGACTGAGCGCCGATCAATTGCAATGGACCGCCCCGGCGAACGTACAGTTACGTCTGGAAGATGACCCCGAGTTCTTTGAATGGGCGACAAGCAACTCCCCCGACGCGAGTGTGCGCATCACCAATGTCGAGACGGCCATGAGCAGCTACCGAGCAGTGGTGGTCCCCATTCAGCTGTCCTCGGATCCGAAGCCGGCGCGCTTCGTTCTGGCTTATGACTATTCGGCCGAGGTTCGACAGATCAACACACAATTTGCCGTGTTCATTGGAGTCGGTCTCGTGGTGATGTTGCTGGCCGGAGGTGCCGCCTACCTCGTGGTCGGTCGCATGTTGGAACCGATCAGGAAATTGCGTGACACCGCCCGGCAGATTTCCGAATCCGATCAATCTTCTCGTATTGAGGTGTCCGGGCACGATGAATTTGCCGAGCTAACCGTTACCATCAATGAAATGCTTGACCGGCTTGAAGCAGCACTGAACTCGCAACGTCAGCTGCTTGACGATGTGGGGCACGAGTTGCGCACCCCGGTAACGATCATCCGCGGTCACCTCGAACTGATGGATTCCAGGGATTCCGAGGATGTGGAGCAGACCAAGGAGATTTCTCTGGACGAACTCAAGCGCATGTCGATCCTCATCAATGATTTGATGACTCTCGCGGGGGCTAATCGCGCCGATTTCGTCAGCAGTAAACCCACGCATGTTGGAGAGCTTATGGATGAGATTCTGGACAAGGCGCGGGCACTGGGCGAACGGGACTGGCGCATCGGTAATCGCGCCGAAGTAAATATCGCTCTGGATGCTTCGCGGATTACCCAAGCGATGCTGCAGTTGAGCGCCAACGCCGTGAAATTCTCCGATAAGGGCTCCCGTATCGATTTAGGTTCCGCGGTCATCACCGATGCCCACAATGAAGCGACACTGCGGCTTTGGGTACATGACGCGGGGGTAGGCATCGCACAGGAAGATCGTGATCGAATCTTTGAGCGTTTTGGTCGTGGCCAGAACAGCGATCGTGCCAGCGGTTCCGGTTTGGGGCTTAACATCGTCTCGGCGATCGCGGCCTCGCATGGTGGAATAGTGTGGATGGATTCGGTGCCCGGTAGCGGCTCCACCTTCTACATCGACATTCCCCTCGCCGAAGGAGTGCCAAGCGAATGAGTCGAATACTAATCATCGAAGATGAACCACGTATCAGTTCCTTCATCGCCAAGGGCTTACGCGCTGCGGGGTTAACGCCCACCGTGTGCGCCACTGCCGCCGAGGGTTTCAATCAAGTCCAAGCCAGTAACTTCGAGCTAATTATTTTGGATCTGGGTCTGCCCGATGAGGACGGTTTCAGTCTTCTGCGACGGATCCGCGCAAACCACATTGATTCGCCGGTCATCATTCTCACCGCCCGCAACAGCGTCGATGACACGGTGGCAGGGCTGCAAAACGGCGCCGATGACTACATGGCTAAGCCCTTCCACTTCGATGAATTGCTGGCCCGGGTGCGCTTACGGCTGCGCACTGAAGACAATGGTTCTGATACTGCCGTGCTGAACCACGGAGAGCTGGAGATGGACTTGTTGCGACGGACCGTCAAGGTCTCAGGTAACGAAGTAGATCTTTCGGCACGTGAATTTTCCTTGGCCGAAGCATTCCTTCGCAACCCCGGCCTCGTGCTCAGCCGCGAGCAGCTACTGTCGCGGGTATGGGGCTATGACTTTGATCCGGGATCAAATGTCGTGGACGTTTATGTCCGGTACCTGCGCAATAAACTCGGCGGCGAGCGCTTTGAGACCGTGCGCGGCGTGGGCTACCGACTGGCGCGCGAAAGCTAACCCATCTCCCGTCCTCGCGGATGCCTCAAACACCCCACAGCCTTGAAACTGCAGCCATGTGGGGGTGTTCCTAGGTGTGCTCGATCTCCTGGCACTGCCCATTGCGGAAGTCACAGCAGCCGTTAACTGCACGCAGCGCGGGCTGCAGAGCCGCAAATTATGGGCGTTCAGGTGCGCGATAGTCTCGTCGCCCTCATTCCTTGCGGGCACCTAATCCACCACGATCGGGCTCTATCTGCACAGTCTTACCTCCAAAGAACATGACTTCATCACGGAGTCGGGACCCTTCGACCAACCTTGAGTCGCGCTGCGCGCACCACTGGGCCACCGAGCCCTGCGGTGCGGCCTGAGATCAGTCCAGCGGTTCTATTCCGGACTACCGCACGGCATTTGCGCGGCCCACCAATGCGTTGCAGATCGCGTCCTGTCACGGGGACTCGTGGACTTGGGCACCGCTAGTCGATAGCCGCCTCACAATTACGCGGCTTAAACGACTAACCGCCACCTGGGGGAAGTGGCGGTTAGCGTGCACTAGGCGTGATTTCCAAGTCCTAAGGTCTGGGACTCTATGCGTAGTGCGGCAGCGGAGCACGGCGACGCTGAAGATCACCGCGATTCCGCGGAGCGGTGGCTCGTTGCGGGGCTTGGAATCGCTGGTCCAGCAATCGACTCCATTTATTGGCGGGGAGTTGCGGATTGAGCAGAGCAATCCCAATGCAATACTTACTCATGCTGACCGGGCGGATGCCCAGCTCGGCTAAGGCCTGATCACTCACCCCGCGGCCGTCGGCGGACTTGGTTTCTACGACGATGAGGTCTGGGCCGTCAATCTGCTGCGTGGAGTTAGCGTACTTCAGTTCTACGTCGCAGGTTACCCGTTCCCCGTCGAGCGGATTGACGAACGTGGCTCGAACATATGAGCTGTCGAGCACCGGGGCCAGTCGCGGAACGTCTTCCCCATATTCTCGGGCGACTACCTCGTCGAGAAATTTCAGCGAGTCATCGGTCAACCGGCCGGCATCATCCAATTCCTGTTCGATACGATGCTTGACGGTGGCCCCGCGTAGGCCCTTGGTTTTGATTTCGAACATCGACAGTCCGGTATCGGCGTAAGTGCGGCTGCGTACCTTGTACCGACGGCGGCGGCCTTGCCGGTGGGCCCGGTACTGTTCGAAGTCCTCGGTGTCGAAGTACACCGATTCATAGCGGAAGGTGCGTAGCCCGTCGATCTCCATGATGCGAAAGTCTATGCCTAGGCGTTCGGCCAAAGCTGTGAATTCCTCGGGAGTGAGCAGAAACTTACGATCAACGCGTGTTTGCAGGGCTGCTTCGGCAATGACTTCCTCCAGCCCAATGGGGTCGCGATGCGCGACGGCTCGCTCAAGGGTTGCGCGAGCCCTACCCACGGGACGCAAAGGTAGTGTGGCTGGATCCTTGCTATCCGGTTCGCTAATCGGTTGCATTAGGACCACGATCCCTGTTGGTTGGATGACGCCGGCTGTGGAATGTTAGCCAACTGGTAGGTGCCTTGGTATTCGTATGGCATCCGCGGTGGGTTGATACGGAAACGTACGTCCACAATGGTCAGGTCGCGGACCATGTCCAACTCGATGACAACGGTGCGCAGGACGCGGGCGCCGAGCAGTTCCTGCAAGGCTTGGACCAGCTCTTCGTTGCGCGGGTAAGCCTTTTCTAGGGTGACGGTCTGACGCTGAGTGCGTGGGGCGAAGCCCGGGTGATCGGCTAGGAACATCACCAGCACCAGTGCGGCGGTCACTGCCGGAGAGAACCATGCCGGGTCCGGGTGCAAACCGTTGACCAGGCCAATGGCCAGTGAGATGAAGTAGTAGGCAACTTCTTCCTGCGTCAGAGTGTCCGAACGGAGGCGGATGATCGACAGGATGCCGAACAGCCCCAGACCCAGACCCATGCCAGCCCCCGAGCCGGAGAGCAACATGGTGACCGCGAAGATACCCATGCTCAGGGCGATGTATGCCAGAACCAGATCGCGGCGGAAGTGCCGGCGGAAGTAAACAACGTAGACCAAAACGGTCATACCAACGATGTTGGCAGCCAAACCTGCCCAGAATGACAACATTTTTCTTTCCCTTCGTGGAACTTTTCGTCTGGCTAAGACACTACGAGCCTCAAATGAAGAGAAAAAGAGAATTTGATGAGGGCGTTCTCATATTCATGAAAAACCTCGGGATTGAACCGAGGTAAACGAAGAGCGTCATCCGAATTAACCCTAGGTGTAAACAAGGTTTTCGCAGGTCAGACAGGTGTTGTCGGGATCTTGGACAATATCACGCGGATTTAGCTCAAGATTAAATGAGAATCCCCTCATCTCACGGCAACAATCGACATTAGCGACCACACGTCAACCTAAAACGCCTTGTCAAAGCCCATTTAAGGGAGCATCTCAGGCTACGGCACGAGGCACAGCTAAAGACTACGCGTCACGGGTTTCATGAGACGCAGACGGAGCAAGGCCGAGCCTTAGCTGTATCGCTGCGAATTCTCACGATTAAACAGAACGGTCGGAGCAGGATGCCCTGCCCCGACCGTTCATTAGCTGTTACTCGGCTTCGATAGCCGCCTTGGCCGCTGGATCCGAGTCATTGAGGAAGTCGGCAATGCGCTGCACTTCCTCACTCTCCCCGATCGCTGCCGCGGCACGGCCCAGCGCGTACAACGCACGCAGGAAGCCACGGTTCGGTTCATGACGCCACGGCACCGGTCCCTGGCCCTTCCAACCGGCGCGCCGCAGCGCATCCAGTCCACGGTGATAGCCCACCCGCGCGTAGGCGTAGGATTCAACGATCTGCCCCTCGGCATGAGCATCATTAGCTAAGAGTGCCCAGGCCAGCGAGGAGGAAGGGTACTTCGCGGCCACATCGACCGCTTCATCGCCGGCCGCCAGACGGGCCAGCACGTCGGTTTCTTCCGGAAGCAGAGTTTCGGGGATTCCGAGCAAGTTCTTACCGATATTCATCTTTACTTCAGTGCCTTTCCAGCCGAGCCCAACTGCTGGGCGGCCTCGACGATCCGAGCAGCCATGGATTCTTCGGCCTTGGCGCCCCAGACACGTGGGTCATAGGTCTTCTTATTGCCTACTTCGCCGTCGACCTTCAGCACACCGTCGTAGTTGGTGAACATGTGTCCGGCGACCGGACGAGTAAAGGCGTACTGGGTGTCGGTGTCGATGTTCATCTTAATGACGCCGTAGGACACCGCGTCGGAGATTTCCTGTTCGGAAGAACCCGACCCACCGTGGAAGACCAGATCGAAAGGATTCTCCTGACCCACCGCGGCACCAACCTGCGCCTGGATATCCTTCAAAATCTCCGGACGCAGCTTCACACCACCTGGCTTGTACACGCCGTGTACGTTGCCGAAGGTCAGCGCGGTGATGTAGCGACCCTGATCGCCGGTACCCAACGCCTTAATGGTGGCCATGGCATCCTCGACGGTGGTGTAGAGCTTCTCGTTAATCTCGTTTTCCACCCCGTCTTCTTCACCGCCAACAACACCGATCTCAACTTCGAGGATCTGCTTGGCAGCGCTCGTCCGGGCCAACAGTTCGGCACCGATACGCAGGTTCTCATCCAGAGTTTCGGCCGAGCCGTCCCACATGTGCGAGTTGAAGAACGGGTCACGTCCCGCCTTCACCTCGGCCTCGGAAGCGGCTAGCAGCGGAAGCACGAAGGAATCGAGCTTATCCTTCGGGCAGTGATCGGTGTGCAGGGCAATATTGACACCGTAGTTCTTGGCTACCTCGCGGGCGAAGGCCACGAAACCTAGCGATCCGGCGATCATGTCCTTGATCGATGCGCCAGAGAAGTAGGCGGCACCACCGGTTGATACCTGAATGATTCCATCGGATCCAGCCTCGGCAAAGCCACGAATGGCGGCGTTCAGCGTCTGCGAGCTGGTGACGTTAACAGCCGGGAACGCATACCCGCCTGCCTTGGCAGCATCGATCATGGCGTTGTATGTATCCGGGGTTGCGATAGGCATGCTTCACTCCTGATGGTTGAGCGGGGGTATCCCGTCATCCGCGACGGCGATTCGTATCCATCCTAGCTTCCAACGCAATCCGCCATCGGATGATCGGGCTAAGTGACAAGCGAGTTACACCTCACGCAGCTGTGTAGGGGGTTTCCCGCCCGCTAGCTTTTGCTGGGACTGAGCGTGGCCGAGAGCCGAGGCGGGGTCACTGCACCGCTTGGTGCGGTGCTCCGTTCCGACTTCAACGCGGTGGCGCTCGGTGTGCTGGTTGGTTCTGGGCTTGGGCTCAAGCGGTCCTGTGGTGTCTGACTGCTGGGCGGGCGGGGCGAGTTCTCGGGTTCTTGTGACCCGGTAGGTGAGGCCGATTCACTTTCGCTAGCGTCCTTGCTTGGGGATGCGCTTTCGATCGGGGTACCGCTGTGCGGCGGAGGGCCTTCCGGCTCGTGGCTGGTTTCCGGAGCGGTGGGCTCGGCTGTGGCTTCATCGCTTGGCGATGGCGAGGACTCGTCTTCGGAAGGCTCCGGATCACTGGGACTTGGGGTATTGGGGTCGGTGCTCGGGCTGGGCTCCTGCGGCGTCTGCTCCGAGGGGGTCGGGGTCGGTGAGCTCGGCGAAGGCTTAGTAGTTGGAGTCGGCGAAGGAACCATCGGGGTGTCATCCTTCGGGACAACCACATCCGGGTCTTCCGATGGCTGTGGGCTGTTGCCCGTGTTGGGTCGGCCCTCGGGCGCGGTATAAGACTTGACCGTCAACCTGCGCGAATCAACCATGGGGTTCGGCTGCCCGGAAATAGACGGTAGATAATTCCGCGGATCATGCCACCGACCATCGATGATCACTTCAAAGTGCAGGTGGCAGCCGGTGGAGTTTCCGGTAGTTCCCACCAGGGCGATTAGCTCTCCCTGCTCCACTTCGTCACCGATTTTTACTAGGAGCTTGGAGTTATGGCTATATCCGGTGTGGACGTTATTGCCATGATCCACCGTCACCCGGTTGCCCGAGTGACCGTGCCAACCGGAAACGATCACGCGTCCCGACTCGGCCGCGTAGACCGGTGAACCGCAGGCCAAACCGTAGTCTTGGCCGATATGTATTTGGTTGCCCGGGCCGGTGGGGTTCTTCCGCCAGCCATAGGAACTAGTGATTCTCCGGGTGGTCACCGGGTGCATCAGTTGCAAGTCTCCGGGCAATACGCCGAGCTGACCCACCTGGCCAGCCAGTAACGTGGATTCATTCTCAGCCGTTTCGTCGGCCCCTTCGAGCATGCCCACCGGACGCCCATCGATCGCCACCTGTTTACCGGTGGCACCGAAAATCGCCAGCGGCGCGTGTTCATCAACGTACACGTCCCCGGTGAAGAAGCTCGGGTCATTGATGGTGTCGATCGCCACCGGGATATTTCCCTGCCGGTCTTCAACCCCCTGAGCAACGATTGGGATGGTCAGGGCCCCGGTCAGGCCTAGTGCGGCCGCAACGGCCAAGCCTGCTTTCAGGCCGCGACGTTGCGGCCTACCCTGCGTAGGCAGGAGTAGTTCACGGTTTACACGGTGACGCCGTTTCACACTGGCTCGCTTTCAATCCCCCACAGACGAATACACACCAGCCTAGGCATTCTTAGGCAACTAATAAAGTAGTTTGAGTAAAATGCTGGGTTAATTATTTGCGCAGCTGACTACACCGATTGGTTGAATACGTGGCGACGAACCCAGGCATGCATGGCTATGCCTGCGGCGGAGGCCGCATTAATCGACCGGGTGGACCCGAATTGTTCAATTGACAGGGTGGCTTCGGCCGCCTGATGCACTTCCTCGCTCAGTCCGGGGCCTTCTTGCCCGAAAACCAGCACGCACTTTTTGGGCAGCTCATAGGTCTCCAGCGGAACCGAGTCGGGGAAGATATCCACCCCGATGACCGCAAGCCCTTCACCCTTCGCCCAAACAACAAAGTTCTCCACCGTCGGGTGATGCCGCACATGCTGATAACGGTCGGTCACCATGGCCCCGCGTCGGTTCCAGCGTCGCCGGCCAATGATGTGCACTTCCTTGGCCAAAAAGGCGTTAGCGGTACGCACCACGGTGCCAATGTTCATATCGTGTTGCCAGTTTTCAATGGCGATATGAAAATCATGGCGCCGCTCATCGAGGTCGGCGATAATTGCGTCCATCGTCCAGTAACGGTATTTGTCCGCAACGTTCCGACGGTCACCTTCTTCGAGCAACTGCCGGTCATATCGGGCATCCTCGGGCCAAGGGCCCTGCCAGGGTCCGACACCAATAATATGCTCGGGATTCGACTCGCGCGAGGGATCATGCACTTCTTGACTCACCCTTACTAGGGTAGTGGCTCAGGAGCGCATTCATTACACAACCAGCGGACGGGAGACTCATGGCGGTAATCGACAATGTCGTTTACGTGGCGGGCAAGGCGGTGCAGCATCCGCAAGATCTGGCTCAAACCCTGCAGATTATGCAGCAAACCGGCGGAATGGGCTGGCTCGGGCTTTACCGTCCCAGCGAGCAGGAATTAGCAGCGGTGACCGAGGAATTCGGTTTGCATCCACTAGCAGTCGAGGACACCACCAAGGGTCATCAACGCCCCAAACTCGACCGTTACGATGAACATCTCTTCGTAGTGCTGCGCCCCGCGCGATATCTCGATGAGGCCGAAGAGGTGGAGTTCGGTGAAATTCATATCTACGCTGGCACCAATTATGTAGTGACCGTGCGTCGCGCCGAAGCTCCACAATTGGCCACGGTCCGCCAGCGCCTACAAAACGCGCCAAAACTTCTCTCGGCCGGTCCAGCCGCGGTGCTCTACGCGATTATCGACCAAGTCATTGACGAGTATTTTCCCGTGATTGATGGGCTCCAGAACGATATTGACGAAATTGACGAACAGTTATTTCAGGGCAATTTGAACGTTTCGCGACGGATCTATCAGCTGTCCAGGGAAGTGATCGACTTTCAGCGGGCGGTAGCTCCGTTACCCGAGGTGCTGGAGCAATTGCGTCGCGTGGTACGCCGTATGGGTTTGGAAAAATCTCAGGCCAAGGAACTGGATGCGAATCTAATTGACGTAATCGACCATGCCATCCGCTGCGCGGAACGCGTCGCATCCTTCCGCGCGCTGCTTTCCAACGCCTTGTCTCTGTCCTCTACCTTGGCTTCGCAACGCGCCACCGAGGCCGGCCTAGCGCAAAATGAGCAGATGAAACGGATCTCCTCCTGGGCCGCGATCTTGTTCACCCCGAGTCTGATCGGGGCGATCTATGGGATGAATTTCGATCAGATGCCCGAACTGCACTGGAGCATGGGCTATCCGTTCGCACTGGGGCTCATGGCCAGTTCCGCAGTGGTGCTTTATCTGGTGTTCAAAAAGAACAGGTGGCTGTGATCTTCCTAGTTTGTGCCGAGCTCGACCGACATCCCGGTGGAGGCTGTGTACCCTATTAAGCGTAGGGAAGCTGCTCAACGACGACTGATCCCGCCCGTTGCACGCCTACGAAAGGAACCTTGGCACCGTGACCAAGATTGAACGCGCTACACGCACCATTCACGATATCGACAGCTGGCTCACCGATATGGACGGGGTGCTGGTCCACGAAAATCAGGCCTTGCCAGGGTCCGCCGAACTGATCGACTTCTGGCGTAGCGGCGACAAACCCTTTTTGGTGCTGACCAATAACTCGATTTATACCCCGCGTGATTTGCGGGCGCGTCTCTTGGCTAGTGGATTAGATGTGCCCGAGAAAAACATCTGGACCTCGGCGCTGGCCACCGCAGAATTTCTTGCTCGACAACGCCCCGGAGGCCGCGCATTCGTGATCGGGGAAGCCGGGTTGACCACCGCGTTACACGACGCGGGCTTCATCTTGACGGACACCGACCCCGACTATGTGGTGTTGGGCGAAACCCGAACCTACTCCTTTGAAGCGATCACCAAAGCGATCCGCCTGATTGCCGCCGGAGCCAGCTTCATCGCGACGAATCCCGATGCCACCGGGCCCTCGGCCGAAGGGTTACTGCCAGCCACCGGCGCGGTGGCGGCAATGATTTCCCGGGCTACGAACCGTGATCCGTATGTGGTGGGCAAACCTAATCCGATGATGTTCCGCTCGGCGCTCAACCGCATTAACGCGCATTCCGAAACCACCGCGATGATCGGGGACCGGATGGACACCGATATCGTTGCCGGGATGGAAGCTGGCCTGCTCACCGTCTTGGTGCACACCGGCATCACCGCCCCCAGCGATGTCGCGACCTTCCCCTTCCGTCCGGATTTGAGTCTCGCTTCGGTTGCCGAGCTGTACCAACAGCTGACCCATCCACAGCCCAACCCTGCCCCGGAAGTGAACTAGCCCGCGCAGCTTCGGCAGCACTAAAACCGGCCGGTTAAACCAAAATGACGTAACGGCTCCAGATCGCAGGAGCCGTTACGTCATTCGCAATTCTTTACAGACCCAGTTCGTCCTTGCCATAGGCGAACAAGTAAGGAACACCGGCTTCGGCTTCGATACGTTCCTTAGCCCCGGTGTCACGGTCCACGATCACGGCAACAGCAACCACATTGCCGCCGGCCTTTCGCACTCCTTCGACTGCGGTCAATGCAGAACCGCCGGTGGTGGAGGTATCTTCCAGAACGATCACGTTCTTACCCTCCACGCTCGGACCCTCAACCTGACGCCCCATCCCGTAGGACTTCTGTGCCTTACGCACCACGAAGGCATCAATGTTGCGGTGCGCGGTCCGTGCGGTATGCAGAATCGCGGTACCTACCGGGTCCGCACCCATGGTCAGGCCACCGACATTCGAGAACTCCAGCTTGGCGGTGTCCAGCATATTTAGCATGACCTGGCCAACCAACCCGGATGCCTCATGATGCAGGGTGACTCGACGCAAGTCGATGTAGTAGTCCGCTTCCTTACCGGATGACAGAGTGACCTTGCCACGGACAATGGCAAGCTCCTGGATTAGTTCTTTGAGACGCTCACGGGCGCTGGTTTTGCTCATGGTCTTGATTCTAGTCGGCAGCTTCCAGCTCAAGCATCTTTCTACACGGTGGGCAACGCTCTATGAAGCGCGGCGACAGGAGCTTAAAAATGAGGCGGTTTTGCCCGGGGTCACAAAGCAACATCGGCCGAGGGAAAATCGGGTCCCGCGCTACCGCGTGGGGGCATGGAGCGCGGAGAACTAGCGGATTTTCACCCCCTAGCCCTGTTTCATGTGGGCCGATAGACTAACAATCCAGTCTGATCATTTCACCCGATGATCAGGGCCTCACTTGGTTCGTTAGTTGGATACAGAAAGGCTGATTCGGTGCAGACAACACGCCCCTTGGGTTTTTGGCTGAAATTGGTAGATTCGCTGATCGATAAGCACTTTGCGGCAACCTTGGAGGAGCATGGGGTGACCCGGCGGCAGTGGCAGGTGCTGAACATGTTGGCGCAACGCCCTGCCACCGAACGAGAGTTCATTGATGCCCTCGCCCCATATTTCGCTTCGGCTGATGAACCACCCAGCGTTACCGAGCATCTGAGCGAATTAGTTGAATCCGGATGGATCGCACATGAGGGTGAGTATTATTCGATCACCGATCGCGGTCAGAACTCCTTACAGACCCTCAGTGCATTGGTCGAAGAAATCCGCGAGCGTTGCGGCTCCGATTTGAGTGCCGAACAATATGACACGACGGTGAGCTCCTTGGAGCAGATGGCCCGGAATCTCGGGTGGGAACCAGACACTTCCGAAGAGAGCACTTCCTAGGCTATTTTGCCCGCGCCGCGCGACTTTGCCTCATACCCCATAGGATGGGTACATGCGAACACTGCAGGCTGAAATCATCAATGAACTCGGCGTCAAGGCTCAGATCGATCCCGCCGAAGAGATCCGACAACGCGTTAAGTTTCTTAAGGATTATCTGCGGGTTACTGGCGCCGCGGGTTTCACCTTGGGCATTTCCGGAGGAGTCGACTCCACGCTGGGTGGCAAGTTAGCACAGTTGGCGGCAGAGGAATTGCGTGCTGAAGGGCAACAGGCAACGTTCGTTGCGGTGCAGTTGCCCCATGGTGTGCAACAAGACGCGGCAGATGCTCAAGCCGCAGTGGATTTCATTGCACCCGATGAGCAATACACGGTTAATATCGCCCCAGCCGTGCAGGCACTGGATGATGCGGTGACCGAGGCCGGGTATCAGCAGCTTTCCGATTTCAACCGGGGCAATGTTAAAGCCCGGATGCGCATGATTGTGCAGTATGCGCTGGCCGGTGATCGGCGCATGCTCGTCATCGGCACCGACCATGCCGCTGAAGCGGTGACGGGCTTCTTTACCAAGCACGGTGATGGAGGCGTGGACCTGGTGCCATTGGCCGGGCTGAATAAGCGACAGAACCAAGCCCTGTTGCGCGAGCTGGGTGCCCCGGAGCATCTCTGGGCGAAGGTTCCCACTGCAGATTTGCTAGATGACCAGCCGCAGCGCACCGATGAGGATGAGCTTGGACTGCGTTATGAGCAGATCGATGACTACCTTGAGGGTAAACCAATCGCTGAGGAAGCCGCCGAGCTACTCGAACGTCGCTTTCTGCTCTCTCGGCATAAGCGTGCCGTACCGGCAACTCCGGCAGATACTTGGTGGCGCGACTAACTCCCTAACGTAGCGAACCGGCCGCCAGCTGGGCAATTTCCTCATCGACTTCGGATTTGGTTCCGCTAACCCCGATGGCGGCGACCATCTCCGAACCTAGGAACACCGGCACACCACCGGCGACCGGCAACAGGCCCGGCATGCTCAGCATGGAGGTCCGCCCTTGATCGATTATCTGAGAAAACCGACTACTCGGTGCTTTAAGCAGTGCTGCAGTTCGCGCCTTGCCCTGTGCCGCTTCGACGGTGACTAGGCTTGCTCCGTCCATTCGCCGAAAGGCGATCAGATGTCCGGCCGGGTCGACCACAGCGAAGGACAAGGCAAGCTGCCGCGCGTGAGCTTCAGCGACCGCGGTATCCAAGAGTGCTTCGGCCGCCTCAAGATTAAGCGCCGGATGGTTGATGAGCCTGGTATCCTGCATGGTTTCCCTCGTTGATCTGCGTAGTCGTTTATCTTGAGGCTAACGATATCCCGCAGTCAAGTGCCCATCGTTAAGCTGAATATGACTAAACAAAGGCTCCGATTCCGGTCAGCGCGCGGCCCACGATCAACGAATTAATCTCGTAAGTTCCCTCGTAGGTGTAAAGGATCTCTAAATCACAGAAGACTTTTGCCATCTCCCCATCTGAGATCACTCCATTGCCGCCGAGCAGAGCTCGCCCTTGTGCAGCCGAGTCACGCGCTAGGCGGGTGGCGGTGGACTTCACTAGGGCGGCATCGGCCATAGTTAGATCACCGCGTTCCTGTTTAGCCGCGATTTGCTTCATCATTGCCGTGCACGCCGCTTGGTGTCCGGCGATTTCGGCCAATGACTGCTGAATGAGCTGGAATGAGGCCAGCGGCTTTCCGAACTGCTCTCTGCTTTGGGCGTACGCTCTGGTGATATCGGAGGTAGCCATCAAGGCTCCCACTGCTTGCCACCCCACCCACGCCCGGGAGCGCATCAGTAAGTCATTTGCTGCGTTGAACCCGGTCGCCCCGGGCAGCTTGTTCGTCACGGGGATGCGCACCTGATCGAATTCGATATCAGCGTTAGGCATGATGCGTAAACCGATTTTGTTTTCAATTTTGCTGGCACGGTATCCCGGACGATGGCTCTCGACCAAATAGGCCCCAATCTCGCCGGTGCGCTCATCACGGGCCCACACCAACGCGAAATCTGCGATGGTTCCCATACCGATCCAGCGCTTCATTCCGTTAACGACATATTCATCCCCATCCCGGCGGACGGTGGTGGTCAAACCGCCGGCGATGTCCGAACCATGTTCGGGTTCGGTCAGCGCAAAAGCTCCAAGGGCCTGAAAACTTCCCAAGCGCGACAACCAAGTTTTGCGTTGTTCAGCGGTCCCCAACGCATCGATCATGCCGACAATTAGTTCATTGTGGATACCCACCACCGCAGACAAAGAAATGTCGGCTCTGGCGATTTCTGCATGTAGCAGCCCGCTGAGCAACGGACTATATCCGTCCAGTTGCATCCGCCCCAACCCGGAATCTGCCAACAAGCGCAGCAGATCGGCCGGAAACGCTTCCTTGTTCCAGTACTCGATCGATTGCTGACGTATTTGCTCTTGGAGCAATGAACGCACTTGTTCGAGTCGGGTTCGCTCACTCAAAGTAAGTTGCGCTTCGATTCCTAACAGGTCCATCTGGGATCTCCTTCCAAACCTTGGATGTCCAAGTATATTGTTGGACTAGTTCCATTTATTTCGGGGGTTCTTGATGTCTCATCCGCTTCCGCGCGATCCAATTGCTCAGGCACGCGACCAATGGGCTTCACATGGCTGGGCCAAGCAAGCCGATTCCATGGCTGCGGTCACCGCGGTGCTGCGCTCAGCGGCAATCTTTTTGCAACGCGCTGACTCGATCCTTAAACCACATGGACTTTCCTTTGCACGTTTCGAAGTACTTGCGCTGCTCGGATTCTCCTCACGGGGCTCGCTGCCCATGACGCTGGCCAGTCAACGCCTGCAAGTTCATGCCACCTCATTGACCAGTTCGGTTGACCGACTGGAAGCTGCCGGGCTGGTGCTGCGCACCGCGCATCCTTCCGATGGGCGAACCCGCTTATTGGAACTAACGGACAGCGGTCGAAAGGTTTTGGAAGAGGCACGTGATGCGTTGAACATCCAGCTTTTCTCGCAAAGCGGGCTAACACCACCCGAAGCGACCGAGCTTTTTCGCATATTGGCGAATTTCCGGCATCGCGCCGGTGACTTTCTACAGTGACCCATCGCGAATCGCGTTGATTATGGCTGAGAAGTCAGCGCTCGCGCCACCGGATTCACTGAACTTTCGGTACAGTTCGGCGGCACGTACTCCGAGGTTAGCGTCGGTCTGCGTCAACTCCACGGCGTTGCTGGCAAGCCCCAGATCTTTGCTCATCAGTGCGGCGGCAAAACCTGGCTGATACTCATGATTTGCCGGTGAGCTGGGCACCGGACCCGGAACCGGGCAGTTCGTGGTGACCGACCAACATTGTCCCGAGGCCGAAGAAATCACATCAAAGAGTGCCTGATGGGTCAACCCGAGCCGCTCTCCGAGGACGAAGGCTTCGGAGGCACCAATCATGGAAATTCCCAGCAGCATATTGTTACAGACTTTGGCTGCCTGCCCCGCGCCATGCCCGCCGCAGTGCACAATCCGCCGCCCCATGACTTCCAGTACTTCGCTCAGTTCATTCATGTCTTCGGGCTCGGCGCCCACCATAAAAGTCAAGGTCCCGGCTTCGGCGCCTACCACTCCCCCGGACACCGGCGCATCCGCGCTTCGGTGTCCGGCAGCCAGTGCAAGCTCTGCTGCCTCACGGGCTTGGGCAACATCGATGGTCGAGCATTCGAGGAATAAAGTTCCCGGCGTTGCGGTCGCGAGCAAATGCTCCCGGTAGGCATCAAGGACATGCTTCCCAGAAGGGAACATCGTCAGCACAATTTGTACGTCACTGGCAGCTTCACTGGCTGTAGCGACGGTTGCAATCCCCTGAGCTTCAGCTGCCGCAAGTGCTGCGGGGAGCACGTCGAAGGCTTTGATGTCATAGCCCGCCGTGTGCAGGTTACGCGCCATCGGCAGACCCATATGCCCCAGCCCAAGGAACCCGATACGAGGTTTGGTTTTCACTGTTTTCACTCCTTGTTGCGGCTTGGTGACTTATTTATTAGTTGGAAATCAAGTTCCGCAGTTGGCAAAGGGGCCAGGTGGGCGCTGATTCGTTGCTGGGCCGAAAACCCTTCACGGGTAATTGACCAGCGCGGGGTGCGATCCTTATCAATCACCTGTGCTCGGATTCCCTCCGCAAAGTCCGGGTCATCGAGCCGATGAACGGCGGCGCGGAATTCTCGTTTCAAATCCTGACGCAGATCGCTGCCGGCCAACTCACAAAGGGTGTTGACAAGGTCAACCGAGCTTGGGCAGGCACGCGCTAAGCGCTGGAGTGCTTGCGCAGAGCCGGGGTCATTCGATTCGGCCAAGTGGTTGCGGATCTGCGCCAGGTCCTTAGCTGCGAAGCTCTGCACCCATTGCTGAGCTAAGCTGCCGGGGGCGGGAATACTCGCGAATTTATGCAACATCGCATCAACCGGTTCTGTCTCCAATTTCCGGAGCAGTTCGGCAAGCCGGTGGCTGGATACATGAACGTCGGCCAGACCCAGAGTGATTGCGTCGGCTGCGCCGAAGCTGGCTCCAGTGAGCGCGGCGTACCGGCCGGCAGGACGAGGTGCTCGAGCTAGCAGGTAGGTCCCTCCCACATCGGGGAAGAAACCGATGCCGACTTCCGGCATGCCGCATTTACTGCGTTCTGTCACGATTCGATGACTGCCGTGTGCCGAAATTCCAATCCCGCCACCCAGAACTATCCCGTCCATTAAGGCGATATATGGTTTGGGATACTCACTGATCAGAGCGTTGAGCTGGTACTCGATGCGCCAAAATTCTTCGGTGGCCCCCGTACGGTTTTTAATGTCGCGGTAAATCGCCACAATATCGCCACCCGCACACAGCCCACGTTCCCCGGCACCGGTCACCACGACCTGTTTAATACGTGGATCATCACGCCATCGCAAAAGCGTATCCAGCATCGCTTGGCACATCGAGGTGGTCAGCGCGTTGAGGGATTCGGGACGATTCAATGTCAGCAGGCCGAGATCTCCTCGCCGTTCTGCTAGAAGGTCACTCATTCAACACGCCCTGTCATGAGGTGGATCACACGTCATTGTTGAATATACTCGGACATCCAAGTAATTAGAAGGGTCAATTGTGTGGTTCAGTTGGCTCCGGGTTCCCGGTGTCGACATCCCCCGAATCCCCTTCGGAAAATTGATAGGTTGGAAAGGTGAAGATTGCTACCTGGAATGTGAACTCCCTCCGCGCCCGAGCCGACCGTGTTGAGGATTGGCTGCGCCGCACCGATGTTGATGTCCTGGCTATTCAGGAAACGAAATGTAAGGACGAAAATTTCCCGTGGGACTTGTTCGAGAACAATGACTACGAGGTCGCACACTTTGGGGTCAATCAGTGGAACGGGGTAGCTATTGCTTCCCGCGTCGGCCTTGATGATGTTGAGCGTACTTTTACCGAACAGCCGGTCTTCGGCAAGGGCGGTAAGGACCCAATTCAAGAACCGCGCGCTATTGCCGCAACTTGCGGTGGGGTCCGCGTCTGGAGTTTGTACGTACCAAACGGCCGTGCTTTGGATGATGAACATATGGCCTACAAACTGCACTGGCTTGAAGCCTTAAAAAACAACGCAAAGAACTGGCTGGAGGCAGACCCTCAAGCACAGATCGCTCTAACCGGGGACTGGAACATTGCCCCCACCGATGCGGATGTGTGGGATATTCAATTCTTCCGCGATAACAATCTCACGCACGTATCGGAATCCGAGCGTGCCGCGTTCCGCGCTTTTGAGGAGATTGGGTTCAGTGATCCCGTGCGCCAACATACCGAAGGGGCATTCACCTACTGGGACTACACGCAACTCCGCTTCCCCCGGGGCGAAGGTATGCGCATTGATTTTCTCCTGACTTCCCCGTCTCTGACCGCTCGGGTGGCCACGGCCAGCATCGACCGCGAAGAACGCAAGGGTAAGGGCGCTTCGGACCACGCCCCCGTGATGATCGAGCTTACGAACTGACATGATTCCCAAGATCTCTGGGCCCCACGAGGAACTCACCGCGGCTACTGCAAACCTGCGCGTCTACGAACCGTTGAGCGCGTTTGAGGACTGGGCCCAGAGCATCATCCTGTCTTCACCCAAACGCAGCTGGCAGCAAGCGAATGAGCTTGAGGCGAACCTGCTGTGGGCGCGCACCCTACGCAAAATATCCGACCCGTTCCCGCATGATGAACCCGAGTTTTTCCGTTCCGTGACGATTCTCGGCCACGATGGGGCCGAACACACGCGGTATTGCCCAGCACAACTGCAGGCTCGATCAGTTCTGGCCTCCGAACAGGCTGAGAACGCCATGCGCTCCGAGGTCTTTGATCTCTTGGTTCCACCCGCCGCCCGCAGCGCCAACGCCGCTCGCTTAGATGCCAACAGGCTGGCGGTTGATCTCACCCACCTGAACACGCGTACTGCCACTTGGGGAATCCCGCTGAGTTGGTTTGTCCTTTTCCATGAAGATGACGAGTATGAAGTGCATCAAGAAGGTGACAAGCTCCGCTCGGTCCGTTTGCTGACTACCTTCGGGCAAGCTGTGGAACGTATGGCTTGGGCGATGCAGGTGCTTGTCACCCACGCCCCACAGACACCACTGTTTGAAGAACTCGGTCAGCTAGGAAGTTGGCTTGAGGGTTTTGATCCCGAATCGGTAATCGAGTTGGACTATGGGACACTCGCTGAACTGGTTTGGCCTGACGACTCCGCTAACGACCTGCGTCACGGGCTTCAGGCTCTTGAAGACGAGGATCTTACCTCTGCGGCGGCGGCCTATCGCCGACTCGCTAACCGTTGGCTCGGTCCCCGGCATTTAGCTCGCGCGAATTAGACCCGTACCCTCCGGATACCTTAATCCCGACTCGGCTGGGCTTGGCGCGGCCAAGCGGGGGTTAAACCAAAAAACCTTCCCGAAGGAAGGCTTAGTTTAGTGGCGACCCTGACGGGACTTGAACCCGCGACCTCCGCCGTGACAGGGCGGCGCGCTAACCAACTGCGCTACAGGGCCATGTGATCTGAGAAAACTCAAATTACACAGTAAAACCCCCGGTCACCCGAGGGCTTGCGTGGCTCCGACCGGCGTCGATCCGGTGACCTTTCGATTTTCAGTCGAACGCTCTACCAACTGAGCTACAGAGCCTGGTATCACCATTTCTGGCGGACACCCGGTTATCCAAAGAATTGGAGAACCTGAGCGACCCTGACGGGACTTGAACCCGCGACCTCCGCCGTGACAGGGCGGCGCGCTAACCAACTGCGCTACAGGGCCTTGCAAAATGCAAGCCAGCAAATTTCTTTGCCTAACAGTTGCTAAACAACTGTTTGTACCCCCAACGGGATTCGAACCCGTGCCGCTGCCGTGAAAGGGCAGTGTCCTAGGCCGCTAGACGATGGGGGCCTATATCAGCTGCGGTTTCTTGCGTCTCCGCTGCGGACTCCAATAACTATACGTGGCATTTTTTGATTTCGCAAAACGAGCCAAACCCGGCCAAATCTGACGATCTGAGACACTCAAAAATCACGTTGCCACGTAGGCTGGATGCATGGATTTGCAGATGCCCGACGACGAGTTTGACGCACTGGTTGAGGAGGCCCTCGCGGCCATTCCACAAGCAGCCCAGGTCATGATGGACAACGTCATTTTCTTCGTTGAAGATGAGTATGAACCCCTTCCAGGAGAACCCGAAAACACCGAGATTCTAGGGATTTATGAGGGTGTTTCGCTAACGGAGCGCGATCACGACTGGGCCGCTGGGGCCATGCCCGATCGGATCACCATCTTCAAAAACCCCACCCTGCGTGCCTGTGAAACCCGCGAGGATGTGGTGCGCGAAATAGGTATCACCGTGATGCACGAGGTGGCCCATCACTTTGGCATCGATGATGCACGATTGCACGAACTGGGATGGGGATGAGCGAGAAAATCATCAAACTTATTTTTGAGATCTAGCTCACGAAAAAGCCTGACTGGTACATCCGTAGCGATTGTCGCTAGTGGCACTCCTGAGCGAAGAGAACCTGCATAAAGTTCTGCAGATTTTTTAGATCTACCCGATAATGCGCCACTTGCCCCTTAGCGGATCGATTAGCGCGGCGCACAAAGAGCTCCAACGACTCTGACCGGCAACAGGTCAGCGCGAGATCATCAGCGGACTATCCGCCGACTGAGACCCGGCCGCGACATTCTGTCGATCTTTGGAAAAGCTCCCCCGAGGTTCATTTCGTTAGATTCCAAAAGTTCATCTCCGACACTCCGACTAAAACATCTGTGGTCAACTATCAGATTGTTGATTTATCGCCGAAGATTCCAGTGTTACTGGTGTGACTAGTGTTGCCAATAGGGATAAATCTGGCCTAGTGTGCTATTTGGGAACTTATCCAAAATGTGACCTTCTGCAGGTTTCATAACGCTTGGATGAGCCACTGTCATCAACTCGAACTTGTGAGGAACGACTACATGGCTAAACGCCACACGCTCAGTGTTGCCGCATGCACCTTGGCCTTAGCAGCCTCCTGCCTTGCCGGCGCACTTCCTGCTGCAGCATCTGCCCAGCCGTCGCTCGCTTCCACCTTCACTCTTCCAGCAGCGCCGTCCGGCCAGGATCTACCTAGTGCCGCAGAAGTAGAGGCCGCTAAACAAAGCAAGGCCGCTACGGATGCAATGATCGCCCGCATTGAGCAGTCCCTTGCTTCGAGCCAGACTGAATTGGACGCAATCCAGGCCGCGGCCTTGGAGGCGCAAGATGCCCTACTCACCGCCACGGAAGAGCGTGACGTACGAGTTGCTGAAGCCGATAAAGCCCGTGAGCAGATCGAGCTAGCTACGAGCTACTTTGAGCAAAGCCGAATCGAGATCGGAAACATCGCTTCCGACCTCTACCGCACAGGAGCGAGCAGCTCCACACTTGGCATTCTTTTGCAGGACGACGAGAGTAACGACGTCTTTTATAAAGCCGCCACCATCAACGCTTTGAGCCAGTCACAGGCTAGTAAGTTGAACTCGGCTGCCGAGGCCGAGTCGCTGGTCACCGCATGGCAGGACTACGCCTCCGCGGCCGAACAGGCTGCCCGCGAGGCGACCGCTTCGTACGACCAGGCGGCCACCCAGGCCAGCAGTTCGGTGCAGCGCTATGAATCGGCACTCGCTCCCCAGCAGCAGCTACGTGATGAACTCATCGGTCACCTAGCGTTCTTGCAGGAGCGGGAAGAAGCGGCCGTTCGTGAACAGATCGCTCAGGCCGAAGAAGCTGCAGCCGCCGAAGAACTCGAACGACAGATTTCACAGAACGCAGTGCCGCAGATTGAAATCAATGCGACTCCCGAGGTTTCTCAGGTCCAACCTCTAAGTGTTCAGGCACCGCAAGAGCTCGAAGCGACTGAGTCGGAAACAGAACGTGACGAAGTTCGGGTAGTTCCGCAACCTGCACCCACACCCAAGCCTGCGCCAACCCCTGAGGCCGCGCCAACGCCAGAGTCGACCCCGACACCAAAGGCGACTCCGAAGCCAAAGGAAACCCCGAAGCCTAAGGTCACACCCACCCCTACGCCGACGGTAACTCCAAAGCCTAAGGAAACTCAGAAACCTAAGGCCACGCCGACTCCTACCCCGACGCCGAAGACCACCCCAAAGCCAAAGGCAACTCCAAAACCAAAGGAGACCCCGAAGCCCCAGGAAACGATCAAGCCACAGAGCAACAACAGCTACGCGGCTGCGATTGCTTGGGCAATGAAAACGGCTAAAGACCCTAGCAAGCGCTACGTCTATGGCGGTAACGGACCAAACTCCTATGATTGCTCCGGTTTTACTCGCGCAGCTTTTGCCCAGTCGGGAATCTCCTTGCAGCGTTCCTCCACCCAGCAGTACTTGGCCGCGCCACAGTACGTCTCACTGAGCCAGCTACGTCCGGGAGACCTGGTCTTCTCCTCCTCCAACGGGGGACGTTCGATGTACCACGTGGCAATTTACATCGGTAACGGGCAGGTTGTTCATGCCCGTAACCCAAGTGCCGGCATCTCGGTGACTCCACTAAGCTGGGTCAACAACCTGCACCCCAAGGCAGCGCGTTACTAGAAGTTTCTGTCGCCGTTGAATGGCTAGGTAGTCACGGATCATTCCGTGAATGCCTAGCCATTTTTCATTTCTTGGTCGTGATGCTTTGGCCGCTAACGGGGCGGTCCCCGGGCCCGCATTTCGCCATGCTCAGAATCGATTTAGAGCAAAGAACTCTAGTTCGACCATCGTCTTAGTGGAGCTCAGCATGGCGCTCTGTTTAGTTGGAGTCTGCGCAGGGGCTCTTCAAGAAGAATTCTGCTACTTCAAAGACCTGCGTAATCGGTTCTTAGGCCACATCGACATGCGTGGAAATTATTGCCAAGTTCCCAATTAGCCCCATGTCAAAAAGTTTTAGTGGTAGATTTATTCTTTAACCTGCGAGTAACTAGACTACTGTATCGCGGGTAGCGCTGAAGCTCACCGCCTCAATCCACTATTCCCAGGTAGGTTCTCCACGCCTCGTTTTAGATCGTCATCCGATTCTGGACCCAGAGTGATCGCACTCGGGCTGGCATCGGCCCTCGCTTTCCTCGGGTTAGGCACCGTTCCAGCGGCAGCCCAGCCCGAAGAAAAGCTCAAACTCCCGGTTTCTGAGAGTTTTTACCCTCAGGCCGAGATTGGGTTTCACGACCTAACGAGGACTGGAGAACCACGTGAAATTCGTGAGGATCTCTCTGGTGATCTAAACGGTATGGTCGAACTGGTTCAAGCTTCCTCGGCAAATCCTGTGGACAATTCCAAGAACGAGTTGCCTACCACCGTTGCCGCCCGTGAAACGTTATTGTTGTTTACCCCGCAACAAGAAGTGCAGTCAGTCAGCGTTGAAGCAAGGATCGGCGAAAAGATCCTGGGGAACATAGATTTGCATCATCCGAACCGACTGCCGAGTTCGGACCAAAACTATGACCAACGCGGGAAAGTCGCATATTCCCTGCGAAGCTGGTCAGCGACTTTGCCTTGGCAGTGGGTTCAGCCAGGTCTGCAACTAACCTTCACCGATCAGTCGGAGAACAGTGGCCAGCTGAACACCATCGATACCGCCGCTCCCAAGGAACTGGTGATCAACAACATTCAGCTCGGAATGCTCACCGACGCGCCGGTGAGCGACTCTCACCGGTTCATCAATGATCCTGCCAACGGCGCAACAGACTACTTCCAACCCCTGCCAATCTCAAAAATGACTATGGCGCAGTACGAAGCGGTGAAGTTAGCCAAGGTCATCGTCGCTTCCGGGGAGATTTTCACCCCAGACAACCCTGATCCTTCCGAAGGCAGCGTTTATGCCGGCACCATGCGTGAGAATGTCGGCATGGCTCAGGTGTCAACGGGAATCAACTTAGCCACTTTCGGAATTACCAGCGCGGCAATGATTCAGCGCCAGCCGGCATACACCAATCAACGCGTCATTCACCACTCCGCTGGTCTCTACGCAAATGGGCGGATCACGCACGGTCTGTCCGGTGGCAATGGTATGGCGACCTTGTATTCTTCGGTTGGTAATGAGCTCAGTCATGAGCTCGGCCATTCTTTCGGGCTAGGGCATTACCCTGGTCGAGATGCTTCGGCGACCGGCGATGACATCATTCGCAACGCCTCGCACCATATGGACTCAGGGTGGGGTTACATTCCCTACCGCGGGTTGATGCGCTCCAATTTGGATCCTGGCGAACTGCGCGACCCTCGCAACATCAATGGTGATCTCTTCGCTGAGAATCTTGCAGGGAAGTATAGTTTCAACACCGACGCAATGGCCGGTGGTTGGGATGCCAGCCCAGTGTCGGACTATACCCACCACACGGGTTATTCGCTCAACCGAATCCAGCAAAACCTGACCTCGCTGACCGCAGATACCAAATACCCCAGCGGTTACCGTAACTGGGATCAGGACAAGGGCGCTTGGGTCGATGCCAAAGAGCTGGAACCGGAATTTGATCTGCCCCAACCGGTTTCGGTCGGCGACAGTGTCTTCGCCTTGCTCGGTGGGTACAACCGAGCTCAGCCGGAACAAACGGTACTGTACCCGGCATTCCGTTCCAACTACGGCGTAACCTTTGATCTTCCGCAGTCCGATCCAAATTCACAGAGTGCAGAACGCAGCTGCTGGGTGGCAGTTAGGTTCGCTGACCAAGACACCGAGTACATAACTTTGGATGCCAGTGACGGCGTCAAACAGCTCAATGTGAATATCGCCGAGGATCGCAAACCCACGGCCGCGCAGATCTACTGCCGTACCGCGGGAACCACGACCGCATTGGGCAATGAAATTAGTATCGCAACCGATTTAGACCCCATGCCCGCTCCGGTACTGGTGGGCCAAGAGGCTGGCTTCGAGACCCTTCGTCAGCAGGAACTGGCCAAACTCGAGCCAGTGCTGGAAGAACTCAGTGATATCCCTGCTCCACTGCTTGACCCCCAGCAACTACTGGTTCTTCGCGGATGGTCCGATGACCTTTCTGCGCTGAGTCCTGCGACGCAAGAGGTGGCCGACCGGATCCTTCGCCTGGAGGCCGATGCGCTGAGTTTGAGCGCGTACCTCGCCGAACACGGGGCGGCCATCAATGACGGGTCACGTCCCGAATTAGAAACACTGACGAACTTTCTGCAATGCAATGACTAGATGGAACCTGAGGGCCAGTTCTTGCCCGCTGGTACACCGGTAACGGTTGATAATGGTCATTGTCTGTACCTTGAAAAAGACCAGCATCGAGTGCTCGTCGACAACGCTCCGGACTGTGCCCAGACTCGCTCCGATAAGTGGTTTATCGATGTGTCCGGCCGCATTCATCTCGCTTCCCAACCCGAGCTATGTTTCAGCGCTGCCTCTCCGGTAACCCTGGACCCGTGTTCGACTACCCGACCCGAGCAACGGTGGATCGCCAACGAGGACGACACTGTAGTACGAGCCAGCAATCCACGTTCCGCACTGGACTACCACCGTAACCAAGGCACCGTTGTTCTGTACGGTTTGACCAATACCGCAAATCAGGTGTGGAACAGATTTGAAGCAAGCAAGAACCCACTAGTGGGAATGCTCGATGCCGGCGCGCTCTCAGACCTGTGGGCGGCCCTTAGTCCACAGAACCTAGAGAACCTCGATTCTGCTCCGGAAGAGGAATCGGAACAAGAAACTGAGCCGCAAGAAGGAACTGAGCCCGAAGCCAGTTCCGAGCCCGAGATCTCCCCGGAACCGGAAACCTCACCACAGGAGAGCAACGCACCGCAGGAGAGCAACGCACCCCAGGAATCGGAAGATGATCCTCGTCAGGATTCCGAAGAGAACCCCTCGCCGAGTACGGAGCCAACTGCAGAGCCTACTCAGGCACCCGACCAAGAGTCAGCTCCGCAGCCGATGCCAGAGCCCACCAAACAAGCTCCACAGCCAAAGCCTGAACCAACCAAACAAGCACCACAACCAGAACCAAAACCAAAGCCAGAGCCAACGCCCGAACCGACCAAACAAGCTCCGCAGCCAAAGCCAGAACCAACCAAACAAGCACCACAACCCAAGCCTGATTCAAAGCCACAGGAAGCACCGAAGCCATCAGCGGCTCCGGAGGCCACCCCAACCTCTTCGCCGCAGGTTCCTGATGTGCGGCCGACCGAGCAGCCACAAGATGCTCAGAATCCGCCACAGCCACAGGATCCTGAACAGCAAGAGGCTCCCGAAGGTGATGAGCAGTTGGGTGAACCTGAAACGAACCACATGGATGAGGGTATTGACGAGAAGAATGTAGATTCGGACCGTCCAGATCTTCATGAATCTCCTCAGCCACAGGACCACGAAACGGCTGAGCAACCGCTGGATGACGAACAGCCAGAAACTGTTCAGGATAAGGATCTGGAAGATTCCACCAGCCCTGCCGATCCAGCACCGACAGATGACGAGGAACCCAAGGGTCCACTAGCGCAATCCGGAGCGAAGATTCTCGTTCCGCTCGCGCTGGGGGCGATGGTTCTCGTAGCTGGTGTGGCACTGCTTAAAGCGCGCCGCAGAGCCTAATCACGCCGCTAGCTAAACGAAACGAAGGCACCGTGCACAATTCACAGGATGAATTGTGCACGGTGCCTTCTCTTTTATGGCAACTATTATCTGCTTGCCGGCTAGCTCGGGGTTTCGAAGTTCTTCCGGTCGGCCAGACGTGGATCTTCACGATCAGGAACCACCATCACCGGCCCCTTCGAGTGGTGTAGTACGCCCTGACTCGTGGAACCGAGCAGCATCCCGGTGAAACCACCGCGGCCACGGGAACCGGTGACGGTTAGCACCGCACGCTCCGACTCCCCGATCAATACCTCAACAGGTGGCCCGGAGATCACATCAGTTTCCAGTTCAAGCTCTGGATAATGGGACTTCAACCAACGCACCCCAATTTGCATCTGGTGACGCACATCTTCAAGCACCGCTTCCTGATCCACGGTTGCTGGCATCCAGGCAAGCGCCGCGCTGACCGGTGCCACCGCGCAAACGATGCGTAGTTTGATGTTCCGGGCCATTGCTGCATCGGCAGCCGCGAGCACAGCAGCGCGGGCTCGATCCGAACCGTCCACGCCAACCACAATGGCATCTCGGACTTGTTCAGTTTGGCCGTCTTGTTCCTTGGCCATCCGCAGCGGCACCACAACGGTAGGGCACTTAGCGTGGGCTGGGAGCGCGGAGGAGACCGACCCGAGCATACGTCCAACGAAGCCTCCGCGGCCTCGGGTGCCGACCACCACAAGTTCCGCATCATTACTCAGATCGAGCAGCACCCCGGCGGGGTCTCCCGATTCAATGTAGGTACGTACCGTGACATCGGTGTCTCCCAGCTCTTCGCGAGCCTGTCGCACAATATCTTCGGCTCCACCACGAATCAGGTCGTCATCGAGAGTGGAGTATCCGGCGTCCATCGAGGACGCAGCAAACACCGGGATCGTGTAGGCAGAGACCACATTGAGCGCCACCGAGCGGCGGCGGGCTTCCTTTTCAGCCCACTTTAACGCGCAACGTGACTGTTGGGAGCCATCAACGCCGACGACAATCCCTTCGATTTTTTCGACCGTGGCTGGTGTCTCGTCGCTCATCAGTTCACTCCTCATTGACCGGCTACAGTAACGACTGTGATAGGCGTTACCTCCAATGTACTTCTATTCTTGCTCAAAGATGTGAGTTGGGTCTAATAGTTTCGCGCGTTGCCTACTCAGCATGGGGTTAGAGGTTTATTCGTGCACCATATGCTAATAGAATTTTCAGCATGTCATCCAGCACCAAGTCCCTTGAGGCTTCCAGTTTTAAGCAACGCCTAGATCGATATTTCAAGATCTCCGAACGACGCTCCACTTTCTCCACCGAAGTTCGCGGCGGCGTCGCGACCTTCTTTGCGATGAGTTACATTGTGGTTCTTAACCCATTGATTCTCTCCGGAGCGGACTCTTCCGGCGGCGAGCTGGGTCTGCAACGGGTGGCCGCGGTTACCGCCTTCGTGGCCGGCATCTTGACCATCATCATGGGTATTTGGGCCCGGCATCCATTCGCAATGGCTACCGGACTGGGCGTAAATGCCTTCGTCGCCATCACGGTTGCCACCAACCCCGGACTCACCTGGCAAGACATCATGGGCTTGGTGGTTATCGCCGGTGTCGTGATGTTCTTACTGGTATTGACCGGCTTCAGAACGGCGGTTTTCAACGCTGTTCCGGCTTCGTTGAAGACCGCGATCGTCGTCGGTATCGGCATGTTTATTGCCCTGATCGGCTTGGTGAACGCCGGTTTCGTACGCCGCATCCCGGATGCCGCGGGCACGACCGTTCCGGTTGGGCTGGGTTTCGACGGTAAGCTTCTGGGTTGGCCAATCCTCGTTTTCATCATTGGTTTGCTACTGACCATGGCTTTGGTGGTACGCAAGGTTAAGGGTGCGATCCTGATCGGGATTGTTTCCTCAGCGGTACTGGCTAATATTTTCGAAGCTGTTTTCAAGATCGGTCCAGCCAGCGCAGATAATCCTGGCGGCTGGTCGCTGGTGGTCCCTTCGCTGCCGAGCTGGACCTTGCCGGACTTGAGCCTCATTGGACATGTAAACGTCTTTGGCGCTTTCAACACATTGGGCGCCACCGCTGCCCTACTGCTAGCTTTCGTGATCCTGCTGTCGATCTTCTTCGATGCCATGGGCACCATGGTGGGACTGGCCTCCGAGGCTGGCAGCATGGACAAGAACGGGCAGATCCCCGACGTCGAGAAGGTGCTGTTGGTGGATGCGGCCGGCGCCATTGTCGGCGGCGGCACCTCAAGTTCCTCGGCACAGATCTTCGTTGAATCTGGCGCAGGTATCGGCGAAGGTGCACGCACCGGCTTTGCTTCAGTTGTAACTGGTTTGCTCTTACTCGCAGCCATGTTCCTGACCCCACTGATTTACTTGGTGCCGTTCGAAGCTGTTGCTCCCGCTCTGGTGGTTGTTGGTTTCATGATGATCTCGCAGATCTCCAAGATCGACTGGACTGACTGGGGCCTGGCGCTGCCAGCCTTCCTGACCTTCACCCTGATGCCATTCACCTACTCCATCGCCAACGGTATCGGAGCCGGTTTCATCGCCTATGTCTTCATCCGGGCAGCGCAGGGTCGTGCGAAGGAAGTCCACCCCTTGATGTGGGTTGTGGCTGCCGCCTTCGTGCTGTTCTTCGGTATCGGTTTGATTGAAAGCCTCAGCGGCGCGGCCTAACCGGTCAGCTGAACTGCTTGTGCCTTGGTACCAACCGGTGCCAAGGCACAAGCTTTTAACCCGCGGTAGACTTTTCACAAAAGTTCAAGTGAATCGAGGTAAATCGCGGTGAGTGGAACGTGGGTCGAGGTTTTCGCTGGCCTGAGAAACCCTAAGATGCGTCAGGTGCTCGGTGCGTTCTTACTCGAGGAACCACAGCGGCTGGGAACCGACCGCGCCACACTCAAGAACCTGGAACGTTGGGCAAAAATCGGATTACTCTCCCAAGCGGAGGGAAGCTGGCAGCTCAACGAGCAGTTGCTGAGAGATGCTTTGGCTGAACAAGCCAAACCTCGGAGCGAACGCGAGGGTGTAGAACGCTTCTTCCAAGGCTTCAAACTCCAAACCCTGCCGGCCAAGCCCAACGAACGGTTCGCGGTATTGAGCTATATCCGGGACGCGGTAATCAATCCCTCAGAGCAGCTCACTGAACCGCAACTGAACGAGCGACTGTCAGTCATGCACCCCGATGTTGCGCTATTACGGCGCTACATGGTGGATCATGGTTTGCTAGAACGAACCGGGGATGGCTCGGCTTATTCCCGCCCTACGCCGAAATAACACTGGCTCCTGCAATAAAACGTTGGACCGCAGCCCCGGACATTACCTGCGCCGGTAGCGGTGCGGTGCGCAAGTTCCGCTCGAAAGCCGGCCCGAGGTGCAATGGGGTATCGCTAGCCATGAAAACAATATTCCCGTAGCGTCGCCCCTTGAACATTGGCGGGTCGGCAATCATGGCCACGTGCTCAAAGACCGAGCTGAGAGTCGCAGCTTCGGCCCGAGCACCGGCCAAGTCGGCGGTATCGCCGCAATTGACGAGATAAGTTCCACCAACATCCAACACACGTTGAGCATGCTTGGCATACTCCACGGTGGTTAGCTCTCGAGGGGTAGTGTTTCCGGCGAAAACGTCACGGATAATCACATCTCGGCTGGCTTCGCTGAGTTCCGGGAGTACTACGACAGCATCCCCGACGCGTAGCCGGACGAGCGGGGCCCGCGGTATCGCGAAGTGAATACGTACCAACTCGGCGAGTTTGGCATCCAATTCCACCACAACCTGGCGCGCGTTATTGTAGGTAGCTGCCACCCACCGGGCCATGGAGCACCCACCACCACCGAGATGCAGTACGCGCAATTTACGTTGGCGTCCGTCAAACTCCTGAACCGGATAACCGAAGGTAAACACCGGCTCCATCCAGCGCATATATTCAAAGTCCAAGAAGGTTGGATCGTTGAGGTCAATATGCGAGGAAGGAACCCCGTTGACTTTCAGAATGAAGCGGCCCGCCCCGTACGGGTCGGCCTCAATCTCCGCCAACCCTGTCTCAATCTCGTATTGCCCCAGCGGTGTCGCACTGCCGTTATTAGCCACGTTTTCTGACCATCCGGATTTCACGTAGTCCAGCCCAGCTGCCGGTGAGTTCTTCACCGGTGCCGTCGGCAATAAAACCATGTTTGCGGTAGAAGGCACGAGCCCGGGCATTTTTCTCAATCACCCAGACCAACGCATCACGCTGGCTGAGCACCGTTTCCATCAGATGTTCGCCCAGCCCGGTGCCGTAGAGCGGGGAAAGCACGTAGAGCATCCCCAATTCGATTTCGACCCCGGTGTCGCGGTCCTCATCGATAACCGGGGTGCCACCAGCTAAGCCAATAATGGTCCCATCGGCCAGTTCAGCAATGAAAAATTCTGCGCCGGAGGCAATGCCTCGTTCCCACCAGGCAACTTCGGCCTCAAAATTATTTTCGCAGGCGGTAAAGAATGATTCGTCGCGAAGGTGCCCGTAAGCTTCTCGCCACGCCTGTTGTTTCATCAGCAGGGCCGGACGGATCTCGGCCTGTCCGGCGGGTCGAATTCGATAGTCACTTTTCAGTTCCACCCATCCAGCGTACGGCAGGGGTTGCTCGCGGTAACAACCCACCACACCGGGCAAAGCTTTGGGGCCCATCACAGACGCGTCCGGGACGCTCTCATACTTAAGTACCATTGAGCGACCTGAGGCAGTTTGGAAGACTTAATACTTGAATCGCAGCCGATCGGAACCATTGGAGGTAGCTTTTCGTGTCTCCAAATGAGAAGTTCGCTCGGGTCACCTCTGCGATGGTCACCGGGTTTTCGTTAGTTGTGAGCCTGGCTCCAGGGCTCTGGCTGGGGCTTGCGGCCGCGGCGTTGCTCATGGCGTGCTTTACCCTCGTGGCACGCTTGGAACGAGGCACCAACGGCCCGAACCGTCAGCACTGGTATTACTTATTCCCCTTAATCCTCACGCCGAGCATTTGTACCCTGTTGGGGTCTGCGCAAGCGTGGTGGTTGGGGTCGCTCATTGCCGCGGCCGGTGGTGTAGCCACCTATTATCTGGTCCGGGCTTTCCCGGTAGTCACCGAACAGCAACCGGCATCAGCTCTTGCGGACAAACCCTGAAACGTTTGGTTAGAGCGTTTTAGAGTACCCTGGCGAAGGCCAATCCGTCCCAGCCCTTGCTTCCCACGGTTTGCAGGGCGGTGGCATCCACCCTCGGATCTTCGGCCAACCAACGGTAGGTTTGTTGAATGCCGCGGATGTCCGGATCCTGCGTTTCTGCGTCAGTCGCTTCCTGCAAGATCGCTCCACCGCGGACCACGTTGTCCACAATGATCAGAGTTCCGGCATGACTCAAGTCCATGGCCAGTTCCAAGTAGGTGACGTTATTGCGCTTGTCAGCATCAATGAAAATGACATCGAAGGGTTCGGTGCCCTGAGCAATCAACTCACCCAAGGTGTTAGCCGCCGCACCCACATTGATCTGCACCCGCTGTTCAAGGTCGGCTTGACGCAGGTTTTCCGTGGCGATACGCGCATGCAAGGGCTCGAATTCACAGGTGACGACCTGCCCTTGAGGACCGACAGCGCGAGCCATCCAGCTAGTAGAAAATCCGCCCAGGGTGCCCACTTCTAATACGCGTTGAGCGCCGAGTAGCTCGATGAGTAGTTTCAGAAACTTACCTTGCGCTGCCGAGACCTCGATCTGCGGCAAGCCAGCGGCATGTGCCCGCTCACGCCCAGCTTCGAAGAGAGGATCGTGGAGTTCTAGCGCGTCGTAGATATATTGGTCGACCGCGGCCGCATGCTGATCGGCCGAAAAGTTGTCCATCTACTCCGCCTCCCGTTCCTGAATCGCGCGTTCGAGGCGTTCAATTTTCCCGCTGAGCTCACCTTGATAACCGGGACGGATATCTGCTTTGAGCACCAGCGAGACCCGTGAACCGTATTTCGCGACCGCGAAAGTCGCTTGTTTGACGACCTCCATCACCTCATCCCACTCACCCTCGATCTCGGTGAACATCGAGCTGGTGCGATTAGGCAATCCGGAATCACGGACGATCTTCACGGCCTCGGCGACCGCATCATGAACCGAAGCATCGGCTCGGTCGGTACTGGGGGCAACAGAAAAGGCTACGATCATGTTCCCTACTGTGCCACCGCCCACCCCACACTGTCACCTGTTTAAGTCCTCAGACTACGCGGCCAGCCCGGTGGCACGCAGGACAATCGCTGCGGCGGCTCCGGAGATCACCACCACCAAGAATGGGGCCTTGAATAGCAAGGCAACACACGCAGCAGCGAGCGCCCCGACACGCGCGTCAATGACCAGTTCCTGCCCCGAAGTGAAAGCGTTCATGGTCACCAACGACGCTAACAGAGCGACTGTCAAGGTGGCCGCCACCCGAGTCATCAATGCCGAATCCAACACCTTGCGTGGCACAAAATAGCCGCTCAGTTTCGTGGCGAAGGCTACGGCGCAAGCACCTAAAATCCACCAGCTTAATTCACTCATCACTGCCGCCTATCAATCTGTTCACGTCGCCCATGTTCGGTCGCCGGCTCTCCGCGCCGGTAGCTGGCCACCGCAAAGACCACCGCGCAAGCCGCGGAAATCAAAATCGGGATCCCCGCAGGCGTTAAAGGCACCGCAATCGCCGTAACTACAGCGGCCGCCACGGCGATCAGTTGCGGCTCCATGCCTTTGAGCCGGGGCCACAAGAGTCCGAGAAAAGCGGCAACCGCGGCACCGTCCAATCCCCATGCAGCCGGATCGCCTAAGGATTCACCCAACAGTGCACCCACAACCGTAAAGAGGTTCCACAGTAAAAACACTCCCAGCCCAGCAGTCCAGAACCCGCGGACTCGTTCGGCTGGCACACTTTGCGACAACGAGGTGGCGGTGGATTCATCGATGGTCACATGAGCCATCAACGGCACCTGCAACGCCGAGGGACGTAGAGTCTGTTTGATTTGCATGCCATAAACGGCATTGCGCACACCGAGCAACGAAGCCGCGGTAAATGCCGCACCGGGGGTGCCCCCACCGGCGATGACACCGATGAAGGCAAACTGCGATCCACCGGTGAACATGATGGCGCTGAGCAGCACTGTTTGCCAGAAGTTCAGTCCTGCGGCGATCGACAGTGCGCCAAAAGAGATGCCGTAAAGTCCGGTGGCGATCGCTATGGACGCCCCCATTTTGGTGGCCGGAGTCATCCAGCGTAGAGCGGGTCTCGACATGTTTAGCTCAACCACGAAGATATGTCGCGCGACGAATATATCGTCTGTGAGTTGGTTACTTTTTCCACAGCCATCACTCTAGTTTAGATTTTTCGCGTAATACACGTGGATGATTGCTGGTTAACTGCCGCACTCCCAAACTATGCAAGTAACGCGCATCGTCAACCGAATCCACCGTCCAGATCCGCGCCTCCAAGCCGCGAGCTAGCCATGCTTGGACTTTCGCCTCGTGCTGGCGCACCCAAGCGACCCCCGGGCCCACTAGACCGACTAAACCCTGCTCGATAACCTCGATTCCCTCGTGCATGGAGCGCTGCAGCACCTCGTACACCGCAGCACGGTCCGTTTGCCCACTGGCCAACAACTCATCCACCCACTGTTCATCCACCTGCGTAATCAACTGGCACAACAACTCTGGGTTCAGCGTTCTGGCGAGATACCGGATCGCCTCGGGCTCAAAGCTCATAATGCTCACCCGGATCTGTCCACGACTACCGGCTCGGCCGGTGACCGGATCAAAGCCGTGCGCCGCCAGAACCGCCAAGACAGCGTCTTCCAACCCGCGGCCCGCCGGGCTCGGATGCTTGATCTCCACGGCGAGAGCCAGCTCCACCTCGCACTGGTCAATGTGCAGCAGCAACTCGTCCAAGGTCAGCAATTGTTCGACCACCGTCCCATAGGTGTCGGGGATCGGCTCATCGCGCAAGACGGTGAAATCCAACTGCCGTAGCTGCGCCAAGGTGTAACTTCCGACCGGTCCGGCAGCGTTCGAGGTACGGTTCACCGTTGGATCGTGGTGGCAGATGACGTGCCCGTCGGCGCTGAGGTGCACATCGCATTCGATGCCGTCCGCCCCCTCCGCGATAGCTTCTAGATATGCGGCGCGCGTGTTTTCGGCGTATTTAGTGGAGCTTCCGCGATGAGCAAAGATTTGCGTGTGCATAGTTCTACGCTACTTGCTCAGCGGCACTTAGGCGTGGGTGGCCGACTGTGTGACTTGGCAATCGGTACAGTTGGGCGCATGCCACAGCTTTTGGATCCGCAGGCGCAGGCGTTGCGCAAGATGAAACGTGTAGCCACCACTCTATTTCTCGTCATGTGCCTGTTGTTCATTGGCAGCCTGCTACTGCAATCCCGCTGGCCTGCGCTGAGCTACCTCAAAGCCGCTGCCGAGGGTGGCATGGTTGGGGCTATCGCCGACTGGTTTGCGGTCACCGCGCTCTTTCGTCACCCACTGGGGTTGAAGATTCCCCACACCAACCTGATTCAGCGTAAAAAAGACGAGCTGGGTGAGTCCTTAGGTAGTTTCGTCCAAGAAAATTTCCTTTCCGCGCCAGTGGTGGCGGACAAACTGCGTAACGCTCGGCTGGTTGAAAACGCAGGACGTTACTTGGCGACCGAGTCCGGTGCGACGCTCACTTCGGCACAATTAGCCGCCGCTGCGCGCGGTGTCTTGGACACCTTGGATGATGAGCGAGTTTTGGGCGTGCTGCAGACCTTGGCACAGGACTATATGGTGCGCCCCGAATGGTCTACCACCTTGGGCATGCTGGGGCAGAAGATCATTTCCGATGGGCACCACCAGCAAGCCGTCACCCTACTTGCTGAACGGGCCGAAACCTGGGTAGGCGAGCATCCCGAGGTCTTTGGCGAGATAGTCTCCGGCCAGTCTCCCAGCTGGGTGCCACGCATGGTTGATGAACTGTTAGCTCAGAAAATTCAGCGCGAACTGCTCAGCCTGCTAGCTGCGGTACGTCACCAGCCGGGACACCCGCTGCGCCGGGCACTGACCCAGTGGCTCCTAGAATTCACCGACGGGATGCAACATGATGCACCGACCATCGCCAAGGTTGAAGCATTCAAACACTCGCTGCTGAATGATCAACAGCTTCGCCAACTCGCGGTTCGTGGCTGGGCCTCGCTCAAGGCAGGTTTGCAGCAATCCTTGGCCGAGCCCGAATCCGCGTTGCGTGTGGCGCTACAGGCAGCGGTGGCCAGCTTTGGACAACGTCTCATCTCTGATCTGGCCTTGCGCGAAACATTAGAGACTCGGGTGATCCAGATGGTTGAACGTTTG
This sequence comes from Glutamicibacter uratoxydans, assembly GCF_050753455.1. Classification (GTDB taxonomy): domain Bacteria; phylum Actinomycetota; class Actinomycetes; order Actinomycetales; family Micrococcaceae; genus Glutamicibacter; species Glutamicibacter uratoxydans_A. Next base: position 183,171 of record NZ_CP192736.1, on the reverse strand, counting down.
ATTCAGGATCATGGTCCGGCACTGGCCGGACTGGTCAGCGACACCGTGCGAGCGTGGGATCCGGCCGAAGCGAGCGCCAAGCTAGAACTTCAGGTGGGGCGGGACCTCCAGTTCATCCGCATCAACGGAACCGTCATCGGTGCTCTGGCCGGAGTGCTGATTTTCTCTATGGGGCAGATCCTCGTGCATTTCTGGGGCTAACCCGGCTTGGGAACACTCAGCATCCCCGATTGATTGATATGTTTTTGCTCTGAATGGTGCGAGAATAAGTATTTCTAACTATTGGAATGCTGCGTTAGAGTTGCCTCGAAGCGTCCCCGCGCAACCGGAGCGCGGCTCGACGATCGGAGCACCCATGGACACCAGACATCTGCGATACTTTGTCACTGTCGCCGAAGAACGCCACTTCGGTCGGGCCGCCCAGCGCCTGCATATGGCACAACCTCCACTATCCCAGCAGATCAAACAGCTTGAGGAACAGCTGGGAACCCAGTTGCTGATTCGCACCACCCGCAAGGTAGAACTTACCCCCGCCGGGGAACTGCTCCTGAATCGCGCCCGAGTACTTCTCGAAGAGCACGAACAGCTCGCCCGCGATGTACGCACCGTGGGCGAAGGCGCCTCGGGAGTGCTGCGTTTAGGTTCCACCGGCAGCGCGACCTACCGCGTGATGCCACGGATTATCGCGGCCACCAGCCAAAAAATGCCCGGCATTCAACTCAACGTCCACGGTGAGCTACTCACTCCACAAATGGAAGAAGCGTTGATTGAGGGGCGATTAGACGTGGCGATCCTGCGTCCGCCGGTAAGCAGCAGCCAAGTGGAATACCAATTGGTGGAGGAGGACAAGCTTTCGGTGGCACTGCCCGCTGGCCACCGGCTGGCACAGCAGGAGATAGTCACAATCTCCGAGCTAGCCGACCTAGATTTCGTTTGCTATCCGCAATCCTCGGCCGTCACGACCATCACTTTCGAAGCCTGCCGTCGGGCCGGTTTCATCCCCCGTGTGGCTCAAGTAGCCCGTGAAACCTCAACACTATTGACTTTCGTGGCTGCCGGACTCGGAATAGGGCTAGTGCCCACCACCAATTACCTGCCGCACAGTGACCGAATTACGTTCCGACCTTTAGCCAACGCCCCGGCCGTTGACCTAGCACTGGCATGGAAAGCCGGAAATGACTCTGCCCTGGTACGCCATTTCCTCGACTTGTGCGCCACCACGCTCCCCCAGGAAGGATCCTAAGAAAATGAAGATTCAGCGGCTCGAAGCCATCCCTTACGCGATTCCGTACACCCACCCCCTGCGTTTCGCCAGCGGTGAGGTACACACTGCAGATCACGTGCTGATTCGACTGCATACCGATACCGGAATCATCGGCACGGCGGACGCGCCGCCGCGGCCCTACACCTACGGAGAAACCCAAGCGTCGATCATTGCCGTCGTTCAGGACATTTTCGCTCCGCAACTTGTGGGCTTGGACATCCTTGATCGCGCTAAGATCCGCGCGGTCATGGACCGCACCATCAACAACCAAGTAGCTAAGGGTGCGGTAGATATTGCCGTTTGGGATGCTATCGGCCAACTATTGGGCACCAGTGTGCACAAACTGCTCGGTGGTTTCACCGACTCCATGCGAGTCAGTCACATGCTGGGTTTCAAACCTGCTCAGGAGTTGCTGGACGAGGCGCTGCGTTTTGGGGAACAGTATGGGATCACCACTTTCAAACTCAAGGTTGGCCGTCGTCCGCTGTCCTTAGATATCGAAGCCTGCCATGTCTTGCGCGAGGGGCTTGGGGAAGAGGTCGAAATTTACCTTGACGCCAACCGCGGTTGGAGCGCCAATGAAGCGATGGAGGTGCTGCGCCGCACCGAAGGGCTGGGTCTGACGATGCTCGAAGAACCCTGTGATGCCAAGGAGGCAATAAGCCGGCGTCGGCTGGTTGAACATTCACCGATCCCGATCGTTGCCGATGAATCGGTACCGACCGCGGGAGATGCCTCCCGCGAGCTACTGTCCGGCGGCGCCAACGCTATCTGCATTAAGACTGCCCGCTCCGGGTTCACCGAAGCCACCGAGATCTTGGGGTTGTGCACCGGGCTAGGCGTGGATGTGACCATGGGCAACCAGATCGACACTCAGGTCGGCTCGCTGGCCACCGTGACCTTCGGCGCAGCCTTCGAAGCCACCAGCCGACGGGCCGGGGAGCTATCCAACTTCTTGGACATGTCCGATGACCTGCTGGCCGATCCAATCCAAATCCGCGATGGTCGAATCGCGGTGCGCAACCTACCTGGCGTGGGGGCGATCATCGACGAAGACAAGCTTGCACACTACCGTCAGGCCTAAAGCCGATTTCGAAAAAGGAGTTCTTATGTTGTTTCTAGCCCGCATGGATGTCACCTTCCCCGAGTCACTGACCCCGGAACAGGTTGCCGATTTTCAGACCCGTGAGAAGGAATATTCCGGGAACTTGCAGCGCACCGGAAAAATGCTCGGGCTGTGGCGGATTGTTGGCGAATACGCCAACCATTCGCTCTTCAAGGTGGAGTCCAATGACGAGCTGCATCAGATCCTCTCCGGGTTCCCCATGTACCCCTACATGAAAATCAAGGTGACCGCGCTAGCGAAGCACCCGAATGCGCTGGACTAGCTATCTGTAGCTCACCTCAATTGATATGCGCTAAGTCTTAGTGGGGCCGAAATAAGTATTTCTCTCTACCCTATGGCCCGCATTACAGTGAGGATAACCACAAACTGCGATCGGTATGAGATGTACCGGTTCCTGCCCACCACACCGACCAACCAAGGGGATCATCATGAGCATCGAAACTCCAGCCGACGCAACCGCCGCCAAGTCCGGCAACGCCGCTACCGAGAGCTTCCGCCAGTCCGGCAAGCTGAACCGGGTTGCGGCTTCCACCGAGCGTGTCAATCGGCTGGCTAGTCGTCTGGTCAAGGCCGCCAATGACATCATCCTCGAAGAGCGCGTGAGCTACGACGAATTCAACGCGCTGAAGGCTTGGCTGATCAAGGTGGGCGAGGACGGCGAGTGGCCACTCTTCCTCGACGTGTGGCTTGAGCACTCGGTGGAGGAAGTCGCCACCGATCACCGCGAAGGCAACAAGGGTTCGATCGAGGGCCCCTACTATGTTCCCGAAGCTCCTACCCAGCAGTCCCCCGCCACCATTTCCATGCGCGAGGACGAGAAGGGCACCAAGCTGCTCTTCCAGGGGCAGGTTCGTTCCACTGATGGCAGCGCCTTGCAGGACGCCAAGATCGAACTGTGGCACGCCGATGAGGAAGGCTTCTACTCGCAGTTCGCTCCCGGGATCCCGGAGTGGAATCTGCGCGGCACCTTCTTGGTTGACGCTGAGGGCAATTTCCAGATCAACACCATGCAGCCAGCCCCGTACCAGATCCCGACCGACGGTGCCTGCGGCCAGCTGATCGCCGCCGCCGGCTGGCACGCCTGGCGCCCAGCTCACCTGCATTTGAAGGTTTCGGCTCCGGGCCACGAGCTACTCACCGCGCAGCTCTATTTCCCGGGCGATGAGCATAACGACGATGACATCGCCAGCGCGGTGAAGCCTGAACTCATGCTGGACATTCAGCCAGCTACTTCCGGTGTAGGCAATCAGGTCACATACGACTTCGTGCTCGACCCAGTGAAGTAGGTCTTCAGCTGAAGCAGTGGGTGGGGATACCGTGACGGTATCCCCACCCACTGCTTTACGTTAACGCTTCTTCAGCGACTTCCTACCGGTCGTCTCCGGATCCGCGCGGTTCCTCGGCCTCCACGATATTCGGATCGTCCAGCTCCAACTGGTCCCTGTGGATGGTGGGAATCCCTGCGAAGGCCACCTGAGCGGTTTCAATCACGCGCTGCGCGAGGTAACGGTTGCCCGCACCACCAATGACCGCACCAATACCAAAGGGCACCACACGACCTAAGACGCTTGCGGCTTGGGTGCCCACAACCTTGCGCATGAACTTCTTCTGCAGAGAATTTTGCAGGGTGGAATAGAAGCTCGTGGGTTTCCCTGCACCGAAGGCCTTGGCCCAGCCCTTAACTGGCCCACTGCCGCGACCGGCAGCCTGCGCGCTCAGCCCGGCAATCATCGAACTGCCTTCCTCCCCCATCAGCACACCCATGACCAACACGCGCGAACGGTCGGGGTCCTCGATGGCAATACCGTGCAGTTCAGCAAGTGCCTGCGCATAGAGTGCACTGGCTTCCAAGAAGCCCAGTGTCGCGACCACTGACAATCCTAGGGCCGCTGCAGTGCCCACGGCAGGCACGGCCGCGGTGCCACCCACGGCGGCACCTGATCCGGTGGCGATGGCCAAATAGTCGCGCTCAACGAGTTTTGCCAGCTCCGCACTGGAGGCCTGGGGGTGTTTACGTTCTAAACGCCGCAGGTAGGCCAGCACGATCGGGCGCTGCACGCCGATACCCTTCAGAATGGCTTGTTGCACTCCGGAGCGCGGCTTGCCCTCCGAATCGAAAAGGGACATGGTGATGGGATCTTTACTCATGATGCCCCTACCCTAACGAATATTGTTGGGTGTTTTCAGGGATTCAACTGCATTTCGGCCGATAGCCCAGTGTCCCGTGTCATGACGAACCTAGAATTTCAGTTCGCTAAACAGTAGCCCCGGGTTGCTCCCGGTAACAGTTGGCGAACCATCATTGACCGCAGAACCGGGAGCCGGGGCTACCGGGATACTGCCATGACGCTGAATTTCTAGATCTGTGTCCGGCAGGATGTAGTGACTCTCATTGTGCACACCCTGCTCGGCCACGCCGATGGTTTCAAGCAGTTGGTCGATGGAGGTGTTCTGCCCGGCACCTTGGCCAAGTTCCCCCACGACCACGTAGCTTCCTTCGCCGGCCGGAAGAACGCCGTGATCGCCACGCAGATAGTCTTCGGCCGAGATCCAGTCACCAATAGCGTTGAGCTGATCCAGGCGTCGAGGACCGGCGTATTCGGTATCAGCGTGCGCAGCATCGATCTGTGTAGCAATCACACGGATTTCCTGCCCGGCAACGGTCACCGGAACATCCCACAGCGCCGATTCCATCACTGGCATCGCCGAAGCCACGGCTTCGCTCAGTTGCGCTTCGGAAATCCTACTGTCAGGCATATCGGCCCAACGCAGCTGCGTGAGAGTAGCGATACGTTCCTGTTCGATCGGATGTTTAGAGAGCAGCACCATGGATCCTTGGCCGGGGAACTCACCAGAACCCCAAGCGTCGACGGGACTGCCGATGATCTTGTCTTGGTCAAGATCCGCGCCGCTTTGTACGCCCTTGTTGCTGGGTCCCACATATCGGTGTGGGTAATCCGTTGCTCGCCCCTCAGTCCGGGCATGGTTCAGGTACTCGTCATTGAAGATACGGACCGCGTCCTCGTCCGCGTCCATCCCAGTCAACAACAAAATGTCGGCGTCGGATTCTTGGATCGCCGCCGCAACCTGCTGTGCGTGTGGGTGGTTACCTCCAGCAAGTTTGATGGCGAGAGCGCCAGGGCTTGCGGCCGTGAGGTTCACATCAAAGGTTGCCACACGCAGTCGCGGACCGGCCGGTTCAATCAGCAGACCTTCAAGTAGCTCCGAGCTGAAAGGGTGCCCAGAATTCTCCTCGATGCTGATTATTTTACAACGGTAGTCCACTGGGTCGATCGGGTCGCCAGTTGTAGGTGTAGCAGGAGCCGCGAAGGGGATCCCTAAACCAAAAACTGCAAGACTAACCGACATAAAGAGCACGTGGCAACCCTACGCCGAACCAACTGGGGATTTCCAGCGGCTTAATCAGATTGTGATACCAGTTCGCGGGTAGCTTGAGCGTTGGCCTGAAGCACTTCCTCCATATAAGGGGCGCGGACATCGGGGGAAATGCGAGCATCCACCAAGCACACTCCGCGCGCCCCCGAATCCACCCAATCTTTCACACCTTCCAAGTCAGATAGGGATTCAACGGTAATTCCGGTGGCTCCAAAAGCGTTGGCCAAGGCCGCAAAATTCACCGTGGGGATCAACATGGGGTCTTCGTGTAGACCAATCGAGCCATACTGGTGGATCTCGGCGCCGTAAGCAGAATCGTTATAGATGACAATGATTCCACTCTCCACCGTGCGCACAATGGACTCCAGGTCCGCGAGCGACATCAAGAACCCACCATCACCGGCTGCTAACACGACGGTGCGCCCTGCGGCGGCGGCTGCCGCGCCGAGCATCGATGCCGCTCCCAAACCGATGGACTGGTAAGCGGTGCCTACGCAGGCTAGAGACCGCGCCCCGGCAGTAGACCAATACATTGGGCCCCAGCCAATGAAATGTCCACCATCCTGTACCAGAACTCGTTGCTGAGGCAGGATCTTCTCTAGTTCGGTGGCCACACGGCGTGGGTCCAGTAAGCCGTCCAATGCCCGCGGCTGACCTTGTGGGCGGGTGCGGACCGAGCTGAGATCCAGTTGCTTCCAGTAAAGGTTGGCGGCATCGCGTTCGGTCACTAGCGGTAACAGCTGGCGCAGCGCCACACTCACCTCGGCGGTGGCGAAGACATCTACGCGTGCTGCGGTTGGCGAGCCGCCCAGATCAAGCTGAATCACCGAAGCCGCGGAATTGAAAAGTTGCCCGAAACGCAGTTGGAATTGGTTCAAACTCGCTCCCAACACGAGAACCGTGTCGGCTTGCGCAATCAGTTCGGCAGTACGGTCCGTTGAGAAGCCTCCGGTGATCCCTAGGTCGGCCGGACGCGTGAGCAAGTCGCGGGCCAACAACGTTCCCGAGCTGGTAGCGCCGAGCTTATCGGCCAGTTCGGTGATGAGCTCCGCGGCATCAATTGCCCCGTGACCGTACAGGACGTGCGGACGCTGGGCGGCATTCAGCTGCTGCGCAATTCCTGCCAGCTGTGCGCTCTCTAGGCTCGGTGCTGCCGGTGCCGCTTGGTACTGCGCAAGCTCCCACGGGCCTTGCTCCACACAAGGGCGGGCCGCGAGGTCATAGGGGATGGCCAAGACCACCGGGATCCGTTCACGCAGGGCGTGTGCGGCGGCTTGCACGGCGGTTCGTCCCGGAGCATGAGCATCAACCACATAGGTCACCGCACCCACGGCAGTATCGATGGCGCTCTGGTCAACATCCCATCCCCGCAAACCCGTGGTGGGCGCATCCCCGGTAACCAGCAACAACGGGGTACGGGCGGCAGCGGCTTCGGCAAGCGCGGTAATAGCGTTGGTGAACCCTGCCCCATAGGTGGTGGAAGCTATCGCCAGCTGCTGACTCATCCGGAAGTAGGTGTCGGCCGCGGTGACGGTGGCCTGCTCGTGGCGTACCGCGGTGTAACTGAAACCTTGGCGGACCGCAGCATCAAGGAAGTGGGCGTTACCGTTGCCCATCAAACCAAAGATCTGGGGCGCGATGGGTTTCAGGGCGCGGGCAATGACTGCAGAAACACTCGACATAATGGACTCTTTTCAAAAATGTTGCTTCGGTGAAGAAAATTCCATATATGTCTGCCGCTACCATTCGCTACCGGAACCGGTAACGGGTATCGCCCCTTTTGAGAGCGCCGGAAACCACGCGATGGGTTCCTGACAGGAAAAGGATACGACATTAATGCGAACTAACGCTAGATGAGAAAAGTACCTCGTCTGAGAAGCGGTGCCTGTTGCCTTGCGGGCGCGGGGGACGCTTTTCGACGAATTCTTACGTGCCTGCCCTCAGCTGACAGATAATGACACTGGCTAGGCACGAAGTCGCGAAAGGGCAACACGACATAGTTCACATTTGCGGTCTGACACCCGGTTTTCGGGGTGATCGTCACTGGTGAGGCATAGAATTTAGGACATGGCATATTCCTCAACCCATTCCATGACACCCACCGAAGCCCTAGAAAAGCTACGCGAAGGAAACCTCCGTTTTGTGGACGGATGCACCGAGCACCCCAACCAGGACGGCGATCGACGTCAATCCTTGGTCGCCGGACAGGAGCCCTTCGCGGTGATCTTCGGCTGTTCGGATTCACGGCTGGCCGCGGAAATTATTTTCGATGTGGGCTTGGGCGACATGTTTGTGGTTCGTACCGCCGGTCACGTGATCGACTCGGCCGCGTTGGGCTCCTTGGAATTTGCCGTCGACATTCTCAATATTCCGCTGATCGTCATCTTGGGCCACGATAACTGTGGTGCGGTGACCAGCGCGATCGAGGCCAAACGCACCGGCAACCTGCCTAAGGGCTTCATCCGCGATCTGGTGGAGCACATTACCCCATCGGTGTTCGCCGCCGAACGGCGCGGGTTAACCGATGTGAACTCCACCGTGGTGGAGCATGTTCGGGAAACCTCCGAGCGCTTGGTGGACCGTTCACGCATCATCGGTGATGCGATCGAGGCCGGCCGCACTGCCGTGGTGGGCATTAGCTATCACTTGGCCGACGGTCAGGCACAAATCGTCTCCGGTTTCGGGCTGCAAGAAGCCTAAAACGCAACAGCCGACGGGTTCTGGCCCGTCGGCTGCTGTTCGTGGCTGCGGCTATTGCCCCACCCTGCCCAAGGTGTGAGCGAGGAGCTGCTCAACGCGTGGGGTCCGAAACGAATGCTCGCGTTCCAGCAACAGCCGCGGGATAACGCGCTGATCAGCTAGGGCCAAGAGTTCCGCACCCTGTTGACCCAGCACGAGTTTGGGCCCGAGGGCCGGTACCGGGAAAATTTCCGGCCGACGTAGCACGGCAGCTAACTGGGTGGAGAATTCAGCGTTAGGTACCGGGTGGGGCGCCACCGCATTGACCGGGCCAGCTAATTCGGTATCCCATAGCGCCCGATGGTAGATCTCCACCAAGTCATCTAGCCCGATCCAGGAGAACCACTGTTTTCCGGAGCCCAGCCGCCCGCCAAGTCCCGCAGCATAGAGCGGGCGCAATACCGAGAGCATGCCGCCGGCCGAATCGAGCACTACCCCGGTGCGGACTTGGACGCTACGCACACCCCCGTGCTCTGCGGAGCGAGCTGCGGCTTCCCAGCGCCGGGTGACATCAGCCAAGAAATCATCCCCGCCGTAGCCGGGCGGGCTTTGCTCATCAAGCTCTGCTGGACCTGCCTGACTCCCGTAAATCCCCACCGCCGAGGCGCTAATGAAACTGCGCACGCCACTGGCAGCCGCCAGCTGGGCAAGCTTCCGCGTGGGTTCGATCCGGCTAGCCATCACCGCCCTACGGTGCTGATGACCGAAACGCCCAAAAATACTCGCCCCGGCTAGGTGAATTACCGCGTCTACCCCGGCGAGGAGATCATGCTGTGGATTTTGGGGATCCCACCGTCGTTCCAGGTCCTGTTGCGGCGTGTGTCGCACCAGCTTGATCACACGGTGGCCGCCACTGCTGAGAAAGGCGCCAAGCGCCTGCCCCACGAGACCGCTGGAGCCGGTGAGGGCGATAGTTTGCGGGCCTAAACCGGCATCCTGGGCACGTTGGTGGGCGGCGAAATCCCCGCGAAGTTGCCGGTATCGGTAGTCCAGCATGCGCCGCACGGCGCGTTGGGGCAGGTTGCTATTGATCCGATCAATCACCCGGGTCTCGTGTGCACCGACCGGTTCGAAGTCGTGTTCGTGACGCCAAGTCAGGGCACGGGTGGGTAGGGCTCGCACCCCAGCTGGCGCCAGCTCATCCACGAAGCGACGTTCGGGCACGTACTCATCTGCCTGATGCTGCGCAATCCACCGCACCCCGCCGGGCAGCTGCATGAGCGCGGTGCCCGCACGCAGGCTCTGTGCTTCGCTGAGCACCTTCAGTGGCAGCCAGGGCGGCAGTAACCGGCGCACCGCGCCGGGTTGGGCGAACCAGTGAAAGGTCCGCGTAATATCCCAGGGCAGTTGCACTTCACCGGTGACCGTCATAGTTCTATCTAGTCACAGGCGAGCAGCTAAGACAACCTTGCGCCCCCGAGTTCTACCTGTGAGTTCACGGAGCATACTCGGGGGCAAGCTGACAAGGTTTAGTGCTTAGAGCCTCGACTTAGCCGGCGGTGACCTGTGCCAGCAGTTCGAGCACATGCTGGTAGTCCTTGCCGGTGGCCCGGCTCATTCCCAGCTCACAGGTGCGGTTACAGGAAGCGTGAGCGGTGCTGTCCAGCTCCTTCACCTCCGCCGCTTCGGCTGCGGTGGCCGAGTCGGTGAGCTCCGGATGCAGCATGCCACGGTCGCCCGCATAACCACAACAACCCCAAGCCTGCGGGACGTGAACCTCGACCGCGGCGGCCTGCGCCACGGCCTGCAATGCATCGTTCAACCCCATCTGGGTGGAAGAGCAGGTAGGGTGCAAGGTCAACGAATCGATCCGATCGCCTTGCGGAAGTCGCTGCAGCAAGTGTTCGGCGGTGAAGCTCAGCGCATCCTGCACCGTGTATCCGGCCTGGGTCAGAATGTGCTCAAAACCCTCGGTGCAGCTGGTCGCATCCGAGATGACCGGCAGGTTCGCACCCTGTGGTTGAGCGGCGCGTACCCGCGCAATCACCCGGTCTTCCATAATTTGATGTCCCTGCGCATAACCCTTCGAGGTCCACGGGGTTCCGCAGCACAGCGATTCGATCCCTTCGGGAACCAGAACACTCACGCCCGCGTTGCGCAAGAGCTGCTCGAAGGCCGCGCCGACGCCCGGCCCATCCCCACAGGCTCCGAACATTGAGTTCACACAGGCCGGCAGGTACATGGCGACTGGCTCGGCATCCGCTGCACCAAGACGTCCCACCAGTGGTTTGCGAGCCTCGCCCCCACCGGGCAGTTCTGCATCATAGCGTGGCATCAAATCGGGGCTGATGACTTTGCGAGCCAGATCGGTGGTGGCACGCACCATCGGGGTCGGAAGTTTCTGAGCCACGCTCAGCGCCGCGGACCCGGCACGGGTGGCTGCACCCCACCCCTTGGCGGCGGCCTTGAACCCGGCTTCAAGAACTGGGTGGGCGTCTTCGCGACGCAACCGCTTCACCAGCAGACCGGTATTGATCTGTACCGGACAGGCGGTGACGCACATGCCGTCGACCGCACAAGTCTGTACCGCGTCATAGTCGTAGTCGCGTTCCAGTTCATTGACCAGTGCGGTGTCACCTTCGGCTTCGGCCTTAGCGATGGCACGGCGCACCACAATGCGTTGCCTCGGGGTGAGAGTCAAGTCCTTGGAAGGACAGACCGGTTCGCAGTAGCCGCATTCCACGCAGCGGTCAGCTTCCACCTCAATGGTGGCGTTGAGCTTAATATTGCGGATGTGCGCGGCATGGTCCTCATCGATGATCACCCCGGGGTTGAGCATCAGCTGTGGATCGGCGGCAGATTTCAGCTCGACCATCACCTCGTAGAGCTCATCACCGTACTGGCGGCGCACGAACGGGGCCATGGCACGGCCGGTGCCATGTTCGGCCTTGAGGTTTCCGCCCTTGGATAGGATCAGCTCCACCATCCGGTCGTTGAACCCGTTGTAGCGGTTCAAGGCGACGTCGCCTTCGAAACGGTCGGTGAGCATGAAGTGGATGTTTCCGTCCTTGGCGTGGCCAAAGATTACCGAGTCGGCGTAGTCATATTCGGTGAACAGCTCCTGCAGGCTTTGGCAGGTGCTGGACAGCTCGGCGACTGGGACGGCCACGTCTTCCAACAAGGCGGTAGTTCCCGAGGCCCGAGCCCCGGCCACCGAGGCGTACAAGCCCTTGCGGAATTGCCACGCAGCCTGACGGTTGGCCTTATCGGTAGACAGGTGCGCCGGAGCACGCAGCGGCGCTTCATCCAGCAGGCGTTGTCCCGAACCACGCAGCGCCGCTAACTGTTCCTCATTATCAGCGTGGTATTCGATCAGTAGCGCCGCTTGATCCTGTACGTCAAAGCCCATAATCGCCTCGGGCACTCCGGGCAGGGTCTGGCCTACGCGTAGCGAAGTGGAATCCATTAGTTCCAAGGTTGCGGCCCCAGAGTCGACCAGATCCGGCAGGGCACGGGTGGCAAGATCCAAATTATCGAAGACCGCTAAGGTGGCGATGGCAAGTTTACGCACGGGCACGGTACGGAATACCGCTTCGGCCACGAAGGCCAAGGTACCTTCGGAACCGATCAGCAGCTGGGAGAAGAGTTTGGCAGGTGAGTCGAAGTCAAGGAAGGAGTTGACCCCGTAGCCCATGGTGTTCTTTAGCGCGAAGTGCTTCTGAATCAATGCCACCGATTCGGGGTTTTGCCGCACCCGCCGACGTAGCCGATCCAAGGTGGCCACCAGCTCGGGTTCTTGGGCGGCGAATTGCTGGTCGGCATCCGCGTCGGCGGTGTTGATCATGGTGCCCGAGGGCAGCACGAAGGTCATCGATTCGAGGGTGCGGTAGGTGTTGAATTCGGTGCCGCAGGCCATGCCCGAGGAGTTGTTGGCGATGACTCCGCCGATGGTGCAGGCGGCCTCGCTGGCTGGGTCTGGCCCGAGCTTATATCCGTAGGGAGCCAAGCGCGCGTTGACCTGACGCACCGTAGCTCCGGGCTGCACCCGGACCCGGGTTCCCTGATCCAGCACGGTGATCCCGCGGAAGTTCTTCCGCACATCCACCAGCAGACCATCCCCGCTGGCCTGCCCGGCCAGCGAAGTTCCGCCGGAGCGCAGAGTCACCGACTGACGTTTGGCGCTGGCTGCGGCCAGTAGCTGACTTACCTCGCGAGCATCCGCGGCGATGATTACCGCCTGCGGAGTCAAGAGGTAATGCGAGGCGTCCGAGGCATACGCGACCCGGTCGATAGATCGGGTTTTGACCCGTTCACTATCGGCAACAACGTCGATAACCTCGCGCGGAATCGTGCTTGCACCTAGTGCTGGCGCGCTCATAGCCATGGTGTGCTCCTGTGCTCGGCGGTAGGCTCAGCCTACCGAATCGCAATTTTTGTCTAACAAGTACACATGTCATGCTAGTACCTTGCGTGCGATACTTTAACTGTTCACCCCGCCTAAGAAGGGAAATACATGGCTCGGCTGGGAGTCGTTTCGGTAGTGCAAGCGGTGATTCAGGACCTGCGCAAGCGTATTTTCCGCGGCGATCTTGTCCCCGGCACCGCCCTGCGAGAGGTTGATCTGGCGGCTCACTATGAGGTGGCGCGCCCCACCGCGAAAGCTGCACTAGAGAACCTGGTGGCCAGTGGACTATTGAGCCGCAACGCCCATCAAACCGCCCGGGTGCGCGTGCTTTCGGCCAGTGATGCCCGCGATGTCTACCGCACTCGCGGACTGATCGAAGCCGAAGCGGTGCGCTTGCTCGCCGCCGAAGCCCGGGTTCCGGAAGCCGCTATCGAAGCCAACCGGGAAATTACGGCCCTGCAGGATGCCTCCCCACTACAAATCGTGGATCCGGATATCCGCTTCCACTCAGCCCTGGTCAATGCCTTAGATTCGGCGCGCATCAGCGCCATGTACGAACAACTCACCGGTGAAATCCGCCTGTGCATGAGCCGGGTACAAGATGCCACATTGCTTTCCACCGAACGGATCGCCACGGAACACGCTCGTCTCCTGGAGCTTATTTCTGCGGGTGACGCAGCCGGCGCGGTAACCCTGTTATCCGAACACCTGAGCAACGCCAGCACGCGGCTGGCGGCACACTTAGAGGATTTGCGCGGCACCGAGAACTAAAACCCTCGGACACCAGCAAGTCGTACCTGGCTCATCCGCTAGCGACGCTCTCTCGCCTCCACCACACTGTGGCCATTCGTCCAACTACTCGCACTCCTGACCTTGGGGTAAGAGATATCACCATGGACGCCCGTTCAGGAGCACCGCCGCTTTGGCGACGATCCGGCCATAGCGGCCTAACACCCCGCAGGAACCCTACTCCATCTGGCTGCTGGCGGCCGCTACGCGGCAAGGCCGCTAGGCTGCAGCGCCTCACCGCGTTTAGGTAGTTGCCAACTGCTTCTCGGGTGACTTCAACTCGCGGCCTAGCCCTCCTCGAATTCAACGCACCGCAGCTGGCGCATTCCGCATCTCTTTCACACCTCACCGCGCACTTTTGCTCCCCTTCGACCCTGGTTCCTGGTCGCCCGAGCTCGCGCCCATCACGTCCTGAGATAAATCACGGCAGTTTATTACAGTCCGCGTCAATACAGGTCAAAGCGTGCTTTGAAATAGTTCAAGGCAAGCAACACAGGACTACAACAGATACCCCCACCCCTATTGTTGACATACCCCTGGGGGTATAAGTTATGGTTGATTCATCACCAAACGAAAGGACTTCCCCGATGCTGTTAGAACGCTTTTACGACGAAGACTTGGCTCAGGCTAGTTACTTCATCGGTTGCCAAGCCAAAGGCGAGGCCATCGTTGTTGACGCCCGCCGCGACATCACTGAATACTTGGCGCTAGCCGCCAAGCAAGGCATGCGCATCACCGCGGTCACCGAAACTCACATCCACGCCGACTACCTCTCCGGCACCCGTGAACTGGCCGCCGCAACCGGCGCCACTACCTATGTTTCCGGCGAAGGTGGCGCGGACTGGCAGTACGGATTCGAAGCCGAGCGCCTGATGGACAAGGACAGCATTACCTTGGGCAACATCACCGTCACCGCCCGCCACACTCCGGGGCACACCCCCGAGCACCTGTCCTTCCTGATCACTGACGGGGCCTACAGCTCCGAACCCGGGTACATGCTCTCCGGAGACTTCGTCTTCGCTGGCGATCTGGGCCGTCCAGACCTCTTAGACGAAGCCGCCGGGGGCGTAGACACCCGCTTCGCCGGAGCCTCCCAACTGTTCAAGTCCTTGCAAGAAGTTTTCCTGCAGCTTCCGGATCACGTGCAGGTCTACCCGGGCCACGGTTCGGGCAGTGCCTGCGGCAAGGCGCTGGGCGCGGTTCCATCCACCACCGTGGGATACGAACGCGCCAACGCCTGGTGGGCCCGCTACCTAAACACCAATGACGAACAAGGCTTCACCAACGAACTGTTGGAAAATCAGCCGGACGCTCACGCCTACTTTGGCCGCATGAAACGCCAGAACCGTGACGGTGCGGCGGTGATGGGCCCACTGCAGCCGCTGCAGGAGCTCGATGCGCAGCAAGTTCGCACCATGCTGGAAGAACGCTCCGCAGTTTTCGTAGATACCCGCGATCACCAGCAGGTTCACGCCGGCACCGTCGCCGGGGCGTTAGCCATTCCTGGCCCGGACAAGTTGGCCACCTTCGCTGGCTGGGGATTCGATCCAGAACGTGATGAACGAGCCCTGATCGTCTTCGCCACGGGGGCTGACCAGGCCGAAGAGATGCGCAACCACCTAGTACGTGTGGGCATTGACAAGGTTGCTGGGTATATCAGTGACCTCACCGACCTGCCAAGTTACCTCCCGGAGCAAGTTCACCCCCGCGATCTGCAGAACTTCGAGCACAGCGTACTGCTGGATGTGCGCAACCGTACCGAATACAACGATGGACACATCCCCGGCGCGAAGTGGCTCTCGGCCAGTCAAGCCTTGTGGAAGCTGGACTCGTTGCCAACCGATGGGGTGATCGTCAGCTACTGCCAGAGCGGCAAGCGCAATGCGGTGGCCGCCAGCGCACTACGCGATGCCGGTTACACCGTGGTAGAGCTGACCGGAAGCTACGCCGGCTGGCAATCCGAACTGGTTTCCCAGTAGTCCCCCTTTGACCCGAGCAACCCGAAGGAACACATGAGCAATCAATTGCCTCAGATCAGCGCCGAGCAACTAAAAATGCTCAGCGAAGAGAATGCGGGCGTGGCCATCCTCGATGTGCGCACCGCCGCCGAATTTGAAGCCGTACACATCCCCGGTTCATATAATGTGCCCTTGGATCTCATCCCCGAACATGCCCACGATGTGGCCCGAAAGCTGGCCAAGCGAATAGTGCTGGTCTGCCAGTCCGGTAATCGGGCCAGCCAGGCCCAACAGTGCATGCTCGACGTAGAGATCGACGGCGCACAGGTCCTCACCGGAGGCATTGCGGCCTACGAAAAGAGCGGCGGCAAGGTGGTGCGCGGTTCCAACCGTTGGGCGATGGACCGCCAGGTCCGGATGGCTGCCGGGTCGTTGGTCCTAGCTGGTTTTCTGGCCGGGAAGTTCGTCAACCCGAAACTGGGCTACCTGCCAGCCGCCATTGGTGCCGGGCTCACCTACTCGGCAGCCAGTAACTCCTGTGCCATGGCCGCAGCGCTAGCAAAAATGCCGTGGAACAAGCCGAAAGTTCGTCCTGGAAACAACCCGCTGGGACAAACTCCAAACGCTGGCCAACTGCTGAATCTCAGCTAAGGAGCAACCTGCCATGGATTCGATGCTCATTCTCGTTCTCGCTGCCGCGGTCATCGTGGGAATCACCCTAGGCCTGCTAGGCGGGGGTGGCTCGATCTTGATGGTACCGCTACTAACCTACGTAGCCGGGCTTGAAGCCAAGGAAGCGATCGCCACCTCATTGTTCGTCGTGGCGGTGACCTCGCTATTCAGCTTGCTACCGCATGCCAGAGCCGGCAACATTCGTTGGGGTATCGGAGCAATCTTCGGTGCCACCGGAATGGTCGGAGCCTTTCTTGGCGGCCTGTTGGGCGGGCTGTTGCCGGCCACGGTGCTGATGATCGCCTTTGCCGTGATGATGCTGGCCACCGCCAGCGCAATGGTTCGGGGCCGCAAGAAGGTCGCCTCCACCGATGCGCCTAGGGTTCGTCCAGTAGGAAAAATCGTTCTCGACGGGTTGTTGGTTGGCTTGGTCACCGGCCTGGTAGGTGCTGGCGGCGGGTTCCTAGTCGTCCCGGCACTTGCCCTACTGGGCGGACTGTCAATGCCCTTGGCCGTAGGTACCTCACTGATGGTTATCGCCCTGAAATCCTTTGCCGGGCTGGGTGGTTACCTCACCTCCACCGCCATCGACTGGCCACTGGCGCTGAGCATCACTGTCGCGGCTGTACTGGGATCCTTCATCGGGGCCCGATTCACCGCCAGAATCCCGGAAGCAGCCCTGCGCCAAGGATTTGGATACTTCGTCCTCGCGATGGGCGTTGCCGTTCTAGCCCAAGAACTGCCGGGACTCGCTGGATGGATCACCCTTGGCGTTGGCTTGCCCGCGGTACTGCTGCTGGCGTTATGCACCATGGTTCCCCGGCTTGCCGCGCGCTGCCCACTGGCCCGAAGAACACCGACGACAGCTGACGCCTTGGACAAATAACCATGAAAAGGAAGAACCTGAAATGAAACCCCTAGAATTAACCGACACGAACTTTGCCGATACCGTAAAAACTTCACCGATGATGCTGGTGGATTTCTGGGCCGCATGGTGTGGACCCTGCCGCCAGTTCGCCCCGGTCTTTGACCAGGCAGCCGCCAAGCATCCGCAAGTCATCTTCGGTAAGGTCAACACCGAAACCCAGCAGGGCTTAGCCGCGGCAGCACAAATCACGTCGATCCCCACGTTGATGGCGTTCAAGGAGGGAATCATGGTTCATTCCCAACCTGGAGCGTTGGATGCCAACCGACTTGATGCGCTCATTGCTGCGTTAGAAGAATTAGACATGGATGAAGTCCGCACGCGCATGCAGCAGAAGGCAACTTCGTCCGTAGGTTAAAGCCGGTTAGCCGGCAGGAACTATAAGGAGAACATGATGCGCCAGGCCGATGAAGCTACCCGCAAAAAGATCCTCAACCGTCTCAAGCGAGCCCGCGGTCAGCTCGACGCGGTCATTAACGCGGTTGAGGGTGAGGGCAATTGCCGCGACGTGGTCACGCAACTCGCGGCAGTGTCCACTGCCCTAGACCGTGCCGGGTTCGCCATTGTCTCCACAGCCATGCAGTACTGCCTCATCGATCCCGAGCAAACGGCCGAGACTGAAGACGGCTTGACCGTCGAAGAACTAGAAAAACTCTTCCTTTCACTGTCATAAACTACCGGGGTACCAGCCCCAGGAAAGGGGCATCGAATGTGCCGCCAAGTAAGCTGTAAGACCTGCGGAAAAGTCACCTGGGCCGGATGCGGTCAGCACGTTGACACAGTGATGGCCAATGTACCAAAGTCCAACCGCTGCCAGGGCCACGAAGAAGCGAAAGCGACGGGGTTTTTTAGCCGTCTCTTTGGACGCTAATTTTTGGCACCGAAGCGCCGACCAGACCTCGAACTGGCTGATAGTTCCAGGCGGATCGGCGCTTCGGGCGTATCTAGACCACCAGCCGGAGCTTCGCTAACGCTAGGCGTTAAGCGGAGACATCAGACTATGTTTGCCATGAACCAACTGGTCTCGCCAGATCAAGCAAGCTTGAGAAAGCGCTCGGGCCAGCTGCACCGTGCGAATTTCGCACCCCAAACGCCCGGCAATCTAGTGCAAAGTAGTGAGGATCGCGGGATCACAGCGTTCGGCATAAGGACTGCCACTGAAGGATTTGACCGGCGAATCGGTAAGTAACTCAAAGGGTAGGACGGCATATTATGAAACCGGCCAGCACCTTTACCCCATGAGATTCATCTTGGCTACCGTCCCGGTTTCGGAGTTCTTTGCTTACTAGCTGAGCAGTTGGCCGGTCATCCACTCACGTTCGGCCTGGTTCAAGGCCCGCGAGGAGACACCATCTTCGGCCAAGGGCACCATGACGGTACTGCCATCGAACGCGGGTTGCCCATTCTGGTACGCGATATGGCGCACGGTGTAGGACTTGGTGCCAATGCGAGCAATGCCTACCCGCATCCTGATATTTGGCTCGTAATACAGCGGCTTGAGGTAATTGACGTTAAGTGCCGCCACCACCACACCGTATGGGAACCGGCGCGGATCCTGATCTTCGCGTGACCAGCGGAAGCGTCCTTCCTCCATCAGCGTGATGATCCGGGCATTATTCACATGCCCCAATTTGTCCTCGTCGCTCCAGCGCAACTGCAGTTCGATATCTTTGCCACCCACGGGCTGGACGAATGCTTCACTCATTCCTCCATTTCAGCAAACCCAAGCCAGTAGCTTCACATTGATTACGTGTGAGCCAGCGGATCCTTTTCCCACGGTTCCACCGGACCGTCCACCAAGCGAAAGAGTGCGTGCAAGCGGGTGTTGCTGGCGTCTTTTGGCAGTGCTGCCACGCGGGAAGGATCTCGTACAAGAAGTTTGCGCTCGAGGTGTTGAGCCTCGAATAATACTTGCCCCACGGTGACCGGAAGCGTCCCGGCCAAGTTCTCGTTTCCAGCCTCGAGGATCCGTTCGACACGGAAATGGTATCCGCGGGCATCCGCTTCTTCCCAGAGCCCCTTTAAATAGAATCCCACCGTCTCTAAGGGGTTCGCCGTGGCGCGCAGACGCTCCAGCTGGGGATGGTTGCGATAGCCCGTGGTGTGTTCCGCTAGAACCTTTTGGGCCAATAGGGTTTCGCGCCAACAAGCCACCAAACCCTTGGTGTCGAGAAGCGAGGGGTGCAAGGTCCAAAGGCGCATACTTTGCAGTCTATGCCACCGGTTTCGCCGCCGGACCGGCTTGTGGGACGTTAGATGACACCCAAGATCCAAAGCACAGCCGAACCGGGGCTAGAATATTTTTCATCCACCACTCTGGTGGTCAATTTCTTCCCGGTGGGTCACCCTAACCGGTCGAGCCTAATGCATGCGCATTTTCTGGCGAGGAGTGGATTGATGGAACATGTTGGCCTAGTTTTTGTGGGTGTAATCCTGCTACTCAATGGCTTATCGGCGGCCGGAATGATCAGTGGACGATCGACGATTCCACTGAATTTTCTGGTGGGTTTGATTCAACTGGTTCTGCCGACCGTTGTATTGATCCAAGCTGCCGGCAATATCGATCTGATTGCGGCCGCTTGGCCTAGCTATCTCTTCGGCATCACCTATTTGTGGGTGTGTTACAGCCTCTTAACCGGTGTCGAGGAGACTGGTTTTGGCTGGTATTGCCTGTTCGTTGCGGGGATTGCGCTGTATCAAGTGGTGCGGTTGTTGGCGTTCGACCCGTTGTTTTCGGTTATTTGGCTTTGCTGGGCGGTGGCTTGGTTCCTGTTGTTTTGGAAACTGGCGCTGGGCCGTGAAAGCTTCGCTGGGCGTGATACGACGCGGTTTACCGGCTGGTTCCTGATTCTTACCGGGATTCCGTCAAGTACCGTTCCCGCACTTTTACTAATGGGCGGCATCTGGCCGACCAGCGGGTCGGCCGCACTGGTGGGGCTGGTACTCCTACTCCTTGCCGGAGTGGTTGCTGCACGTTTGGCGCGGCGTACTCCATTGCTAGATCAGCCACCCACCCCGCTATTGCCTTCGACTAGTTAATCGTTGCTGGGAAATTCGATGATCTGACTACGGATGATGAAACGTTTGCCCTCGGGCGCTTCGACTGAAAATCCTGATCCGCGACCGGCGACAACATCGACGGTAAGTTTGGTGTGTTTCCAGTATTCGAATTGTTCTTTGGACATCCAAAAGTCGATGCTGCCGAGTCTGTCTCCGGAACCGTCAGTTAGCTCCAGCACACCGAGCAACACATCAGCACCCCCGGTCTTGAATTCTCCGGCGGGGTAGCACATGGGTGAGGATCCATCACAGCAGCCGCCGGACTGATGGAACATCAGTGGCCCGTGGATCGCCCAAAGTTTACGCAATAGTTCGAGGCATTCTTCGGTGAAGGCGACCCGCGAAAAATCTTCTCCGGCGATCGTGGCCCGGGTTTCAGTGATTGCACTCATCATTATCTCCTGTTGCTACCTCGAAGAATCCGTCGCGGCGGGTACTTGCCAGTGTCCTACTTTTGTTCAGGTGCGTCTAGGGCTCGGAAACGTCGAACGTTCGGGACGCCACTAAGCCCATCGGCACCCCAAATTCAATGTCGCAGTGATCCAGTAAGCAGTTTTAGCAGTCTCATCTAGGTTCAGTGCAGGTTGCCGTTTAAGAATCGAAGGCGTGGAGCAGGAGCGGAAGGTGAGAAATGAGGCTAGTCATGATTCACCCTGCCACCCAGTGACCCCACGCCTTCGAAGTTTGTCGAAACCTAGCGCGACGTGATCCACCTACCTGGTTTGTAGGCGGCTCTTTTTAGAAGAAACCTAGCTTGTCCTCCGAGTAGGAAACCAGTAGGTTCTTGGTCTGCTGGTAGTGATCCAGCATCATCAGGTGATTCTCGCGGCCAATACCGGAGGACTTGTAGCCGCCGAACGCCGAGTGTGCCGGGTAGGCGTGATACTGATTGACCCAAACGCGTCCGGCCTGAATTGCCCGACCCGCGCGGTATGCGGTGTTGCCACCACGGCTCCACACACCTGCCCCCAACCCGTAGAGCGTGTCATTGGCGATTGAAATCGCTTCGTCATAATTGCCGAACTTGGTGACCGCGACAACCGGGCCAAAAATCTCTTCTTGGAAAATGCGCATGTTGTTGGTGCCTTCAAAGATGGTCGGCTGCACGTAGTAACCACCTTCGAGCTCCCCACCGAGTTCTGCGCGGCCACCACCGGTGAGTACCTTGGCACCTTCGGACTTGCCGATATCGAGGTAAGACAGGATCTTTTCCAGCTGGTCATTTGATGCCTGCGCACCCATCATGGTGTCGGTATCCAGCGGATTGCCCTGCTTGATCGCTTCGGTGCGGGCAATGACCTTCTCCATGAACTCACCGTAGATGCTCTCCTGGATCAGCGCGCGCGATGGACAGGTGCAAACCTCGCCCTGATTCAAAGCAAAGAGGGTAAATCCTTCCTGGGCCTTGTCATAGAAGGCATCATCCTTCGCTGCGATGTCCTCGAAGAAGATATTCGGGCTCTTACCTCCCAGTTCGAGGGTGACCGGAATCAGGTTTTCCGAAGCATATTGCATGATCAGGCGGCCGGTAGTGGTTTCCCCGGTGAAAGCAATCTTGCGGATGCGCTTATTCGAAGCCAACGGCTTACCCGCTTCAACGCCGAACCCGTTGATAATGTTCAGAACACCGGCCGGCAGCAGGTCACCAATTAATTCGGCAAGAACCATAATGCTGGTTGGTGTCTGCTCAGCAGGCTTCAAGACAATGGCGTTGCCGGCGGCCAGCGCTGGGGCCAGTTTCCACACGGCCATCAAGATCGGGAAGTTCCACGGGATGATCTGGCCTACCACGCCCAGCGGCTCATGATAGTGATAGGCAGTGGTGTCCTCGTCGAGTTGCGACAGGGTACCTTCCTGGGCGCGGATGGCTCCCGCGAAGTAGCGGAAATGATCCACCGCCAGCGGAAGGTCGGCATTCAGCGTTTCGCGCACGGCCTTGCCGTTGTCCCAGGTTTCGGCCACGGCCAGCATCTCGAGGTTCTGCTCGATCCGGTCGGCGATCTTGTTCAGGATCACCGCGCGTTCGGCGGGGCTGGTCTTGCCCCAGGCCGGTGCCGCCGCGTGCGCCGCGTCCAGGGCGACCTCGATGTCCTCCGCGGTGGAGCGGGCGACCTCGCAGAAGGCCTTGCCGGTGATCGGGGTGATGTTCTCGAAGTACATTCCCTTGACAGGAGCAACCCATTGACCGCCGATGTAGTTCTCGTAGCGCGACTTGAAATTGACTACTGCTCCGTCGGTGTTCGGGTTTGCATAGACAGTCATGGCTGTACGACTCCTTCGTCTCAGTCCTGCCGCGTGGCTTGATGCCAGCGTCCTGAATGTGACTCTAGTCACCCAGAGGTTGCGGCCACGTTGCAACGTGCGGACAGCCCGGATCCCCGCGCCTCAACGGGGGGGGTCGCGCCCTCCCCGGAAGTTCGCAAGACGATGGGTCGGAGTTGACGGCCCCTCAGGCTTCGAGCTGTTCCACCTCGGAAACCACCAGCGAGCGGGCCGGGGAATCCGCTGGCAGCTCGCGCAGTGCCGCGCGCAGCAGTTCCGCATCGGCCAACTGGCGTCCGAGATGCAACAGCTGCTGGGCGGTGCCGCGGTCCAGGACCAGCTCGCGCAGTGCGGACTGCATCTGGTAGCGCAGCGAGACGATCCCCGGCGCCTGCGATCTGGCCAGCAGGCCCGGCGCGTAGAGTTGCAGCGCCCAGTCCAGATCCCCAAGTTCCAGCGCATCGCGGAGGCGTCCCAACGTCGATTGCAGGTCCCAGCGCAACCGGTATGGGCGCGAATCCAGTACCCGGCCAGGCAGTTCGGCCAGCACCTTGCGCAGGCGCACCATTTCGGCACGTACCGTCCCCTCCGCCGCCGCATCGGGACGTTCAAAGAGTTCTTCCACCAGCTCGGCCGTACTCAATCCGTGGCGGTGTTCGACCAGCAGCGTCAGGATCTCGGCGTGACGTAGCGAAAGTGACAGGTCACCCAGGTGCGCTCCGTCGGCCCGCCCCAGGTCAAGGTAGTCCGGGTCGACCACCGCCCCGGCGCCGGGCAATAGCAACTGGGTTTCGGCGGCCATAACCGCCGCCTGCAACAGGGGCAGGGAATGCATGGAAATTGCGTCGCTGCCACCGGTCAGGTCGACCGCGCCGATCACCTGGCCTGTGCGCGGATTGCGGATCGGCACGGCGGAACAGCTGAACTGCTGGGCCTGCTCATAGAGGTGTTCCGCACCGGAAACCTGTGAACCGGTTCCCGTGGCCAGGGCCATGCCCGGCGCCGAGGTGCCGATGGATAGTTCCGCCCAGTCCGCGCCCGCGGCGAAGCCCACACGCTCGGCCCCGGCACGAGCCGTCGTGCTCCCGGCGACCCAGAGCAGGGTGCCGCGCGCGTCGGCGAGCGCCACCAGGAGGTTTGCGTCGGTGGCGGCTGGGACCAGAAGCTTCTCGAACACCGGCCAGATCCGTTGCAACTCGCTGCGTTCACGGGCCAGCCGCAGGCGATCATCGCTGAGCACCGAGGGCTCGGCGGCAGGGGCGACCCGGGCCAGCGAGCGTTTCCAGGACTCGCGCACGTCGTTGCGCAGCGGAAGTTCGTTGAGATTTGTTGAGTTCGATTCCAACAGGGCTCGGGCTTTCAACGCCTGACGCGACGCATCAGACCAGTCAATCATCGATTCGCCCATGTGGTTCTCCCCATATCCGGCAGAATGGAACACCGTACCATCCACCAGAGTAGGTGAATTCGTGCTGCTTTAGAAGAGCGCGGGCATTCCCTCAGGAACCGACATTCCGGCGCCGGAAGGCCGCCATCGCGGCCGCGGCCAGCAGCACTGCAGCCAGCAAATAGCCGACCAGAACCCAGCCCTGACCCTGGCCGCGCGCCACAGCCAGCACATCCAGTGCGGTGAAGGGCTCCAGGTCGATCAGCTGCTGCGGGATATTCAACAGTGCACCGTAGATCCCCACCACAATGCAGGCGACAATCCCCAGCCAGACCAGCAGGCCGCCATGGCGCAGCCCGTAGGCCAGGAAGGCAAGGGCCAACCAGCACCAGAGCAACGGCACGAAGGCCAGCGAGGCCAGGACACAGAGGCCGAGTACCGGCTGCTCAAAGACCGGCTGAGCGCCCAGCCCCAATCCCGCTCCGGCGGCTGCGCAGAGCAGCACGCAACCTGCCGCGCATACCAGCAGTTGGGTTCCCAGCAACCAATATCGCGTGACGGGCCCGGCAAGCAGCAAACCGCCCCGCCCCAGTGCCTCGTCCTGTCTCAGCCTGTGCGGGCTTTGCACCGCGTAGAGTCCAGCGGCCATGGCAGTCAGGGCCAGGAACACCGCCAGGGTCGCCAGCACCAGCTCCTCCAGCGCAGCGTCACCCTGGACACCCAGTAACGGCTGCAACGCCGGAACATCGCGCAGCGCCTCGGCCACCGGCCTGGCCAGCGACCCGTTCATGGCCGCGGCGATGAACAACGCCACCAGCCAGGTGATCATCCGGGTGCGTTCCAGCCGCAGGCTCACCCCCAGCAACGTCCTGTCCATGGTTCGCGCACGATCCCGCCCAAGACGCGTCGGCAACAGCCCGGCACCGATCTCACGACGTGACTGCAGCAGGTAGGCTGCCGAAAGCAATGGCAGAATCAACACGGGGTATAGCAGCAACGGCCAGGCCCGCGCCTGGACGAAAACGCGGGTCTGCTGGGCCCAGCCGAAAGGCGACAGCCAGGAAAGCAGCGATCCCCCGAGCTCGCTCGCATCTCCGGCAGCACGCAGCAGATAGCCGAACGCCAGCACGAGCACCGACAGCGAGAACGCGGTGCGGGTGCTCGAGCTCAGCTGGGCGCAGAACACCCCCACGGCCCCGAACACCAGCCCCACCCCGAACAGGCCAGAGACGCAGAGCAGTGCCCCGGCCGGGTCGAATCCGGACAGCAGCAGGGCCGTGCAGACCGCCAGGCACACCGCCAGGGCGCTGCACAGCACGACGATCAGGGCGGCGGTCAGCGGGGCGAGGCGGGCCACGGGCAGCGCACCGATCAGATCAGCCCGGCCGGCTTCCTCCGCGGCGCGCGTATGCACAATCCCCTGCCGCAGACACAGGATGGCGAGAAAAACCGCGTAGGCCCCAAGGAGTTCATTGGCCATCATCGCCGGCACCGAATAGTCTTCCAGACCGTACCCGGGGCCGGAGAGCATTGCGGCGGCCGGCAGTCCGATGACCGCCGCCCTGGCTCGCAGCGCCTCGGGATCCGCGAAGACCACCTCGAGCGCGGAGACGGTGTACCACGTGATGCCCAGTGCAAGTCCGGTCCAGCAGATCAGCGAACGGCGTGAAAAGCGCAGGATCAGCAGCACCAGCTTTCCGGTGCCGCTGAACGCACCCTGGTCGGCGCGCAGGACATGACGAGCGAGGGCAGGAGTGCTCATTGGACACCGGCTTCAGTGCGATAGTGATGCAAGAACAGCTCTTCGAGGCTTGGCGGGGTACAGCTGAACGAGGTGACCTCGCGATCGGCCAGCAGCCGCAGGAGCCTGGGAATTTCCCGGTGGTCGATGCTGAAACGGTAGAGCTGACCGTCCTGCCGTACGTCATCCACGCCACTCAGGCTGCGCAGCGCCCCGGCGTCCACCGCGGCACTGAGCGCTATGTGGCTGCGGGTCAGCTGACGAAGTTGGGTCAGGGTTCCCGATTCAACGGTCTTCCCCTGCTTGATGATGGTGATCTGCGAGCACAGTTTCTCCACCTCGGGCAGGAGATGGCTGGAGAGCAGGACGGCGGTTCCGCGGTCCGCGGCTTCCTCGATGGCCTGTTGGAACACCAATTCCATCAGCGGGTCCAGTCCCGTGCTCGGCTCATCGAGCAGTAGCAGTTCCACCTCGCAGGCCAGTGCCGCCACCAGGACAACCTTTTGCCTGTTGCCCCGCGAATAAGTGTGCGCCTTGCGGGTAGGGTCCAATTCGAATCGTTCAAGCAACCGGGTCCTGCGCCGCTCGTTGACTCGGCCGTGCAACGAACTGAGCAGGTCGATAATTTCCCCTCCGGTCAATCCCGGCCACAGCATGACGTCGGAAGGTACATAGGCCAATCGCTGGTGTAGACTCGCCGCGCGCCGCCAGGGGTCCTGGCCGAAAAGCCGGACCCGGCCGCTGTCTGCACGCAGCAGTCCAAGCAGAACCCTCAGGGTGGTGGTTTTTCCGGCCCCGTTCGGGCCCAGGAACCCGTGGACCTGACCGGGTTGGACCGTCAGATCCAGCCCGTCCAATGCCCGGACTTTTCCGTAGCGCTTGGTCAATCCGGAAACTTCGAGAATCAACTGCCCCATTACAGCCTCCCGCTGACTACCCTCGACAACGTGCCCTGGATCTTTGATGTTAAGCCCCACGGCACGGGTTGGATAGAGGAGGCTACCGGGAAAGCAGGAGGCCAGACAGCCACCCTCCGGAACATAGTAGAGTTATCACTCGTTTTAGAGACTAAACAATATGACTTATCGACTCAAAAAAATTCCCTACCACCCCTTTACCTCCAAGCCCGACAGGCGTAATATACAACCAAATGGTTGTATATGAGTTGAGCGAAGAACAGGTGAACAAGGTCTTCCGCGCCTTGGCTGACGCCACACGACGGGATATCGTGCGGCGCACCCTGAACGAGGAAGTCCGTGTCTCCGATTTGGCCGCGTCCTACGACATGTCGTTTGCCGCGGTGCAGAAACACGTCGCAGCGCTCGAGGCTGCGGGCCTGGTCACCAAGATCGCACGTGGTCGCGAACGGATCGTTCGCGGCCAGCCGGATACGA
Organism: Glutamicibacter uratoxydans; assembly: GCF_050753455.1. Classification (GTDB taxonomy): domain Bacteria; phylum Actinomycetota; class Actinomycetes; order Actinomycetales; family Micrococcaceae; genus Glutamicibacter; species Glutamicibacter uratoxydans_A. Next base: position 156,113 of record NZ_CP192736.1, on the reverse strand, counting down.
TCCGGCACGTCAAGGAACTACTGACCGCCTACGAGGATCTGTGGCACCAAAGGATCAACCGCCTGGATGCCTTCCTCGCCGACGAGACACCGTAGAAGGAGTCTTCCCATGCCTGTCACCTCCGTCGTCAAGGACGAAGAGACACTGACGCTCACCGTCCACGCCGACTTTCCGGTCCCCGTCGCACGACTCTGGGACGCCTACCTGGATCCGCGGCAACTGGAGAAATTCTGGGGGCCGGTCGGCTACCCGGCCACCTTCACCCGCCATGATGGCACCACAGGTGGACGCAGCGACTACTACATGACCTCTCCCGAGGGCGAAAAATACCACGGCTACTGGCAGTGGACAGAAGTCGTTGAACACAAGTTCTTCGAAGTCACCGATGGGTTTGCCCACGCCGACGGCACCCCGAGCACGGATCTGCCCACCACCCGCACGGTATTCAGCTTCGACCCGACACCAGATGGATCGAAACTTGTCGTCACCACCAACTTCGCAACCGTTTCCGAGCTGGAACAGCTGGTATCCATGGGCATGGATGAGGGACTGCGTTCCGCCATGAGCCAGATCGAACAGGTGCTGATCGACCTGCGCAATTACGCGCAGACCTTCAGCACCGAGGCGCAACTACTCTCGGACACCCAGGTCCGGGTCAGCCGGCTGATCCGTGGAACCCGGGAGCAGGTCTGGCAGGCACACCACGACGCCGGACTGATGCAACGCTGGTTGCTGGGCCCGGACGGATGGACGATGACCGAATGCGTCCTGCCTGCTGCGGTAGGCGAGCACTACCGCTACTGGTGGGAGCCCGGCCCGGATATCGAGGGACAGGGCTTCGGGTTCACCGGGGAATGCCTGTCCAGCATCCCGCAGAGCTACGAATCATTCACCGAGCAGATGATCGGCACCGACTACCCTCCAACGCTCAACGAAACCACCTTCACCCCCACCACGGGCGGAACCCTGCTGAGCCTGGTCATCACCTATCCGGACGCCGAAACCAGGGACATGGTCCTGGCGACCGGAATGACCGACGGGATGGAGGCCAGTTACCGGCGGCTGGAGTCGCTACTCTGAGAGCGACTCACTGGTGCGCTCCTGCCCGCGGCTTTCCACGGTAGGCAGTCGAATCGCGCGGATGATGCTCCCGGTGATGGACCTAGTGGGCCACCCGGGGTTCGCGATCCAACGGCCAGCGAGTGGGTACAGGCCGATCCCGAAATTGCAGAGAATGGCGCAACCAGCCATGTGACGGATCGGAATTGTGCGCCGGATGCCAGAACAGCGTGCTGATCAATTCCACGCGTTCGAAGGGAACCGGCAATGCCACGGTTCCAGTCGAAGCTGTTAAACGTTCGGCCAATCGACGGGGTACCACGGCCACCAGATCAGTACCCGCCACAACCTGAGGCAAAGAGAGGAAACTGGCCGTTGAGATTCGTGGTTCGCGCACCAACCCCATTTCACGCATGCGTCGTTCCGGTGGGGTCAGATGATTTGAGCCGAAGTCGCAAACCGCATAAGGCAGCTGAGAGAACTGATCCCAGGTGATTGCCCCCTGAGCCGCGTAAGGATTCCGGGCATCCATCAGGCAGACGTATTCGTCGGAGAACAATTCGCAGGCCTCACCGTCGATCCCGATGCCGGGCACCGCCACGACAAAGTCATTCACGGTCATGGCATGGTCGCTGTCCGTGGGGTTCGAGGGCAGTGGCAAGATCTCCAATCGTATGTTCGTGCCGACAGCCAACAGCTCTGCAAGTCGGGCCTTGAGTTCGAGCATGGCAAAATCCGACATCAGCAACCGGTAGTGCCGGGTCGAGGTGCGCGGGTCAAACGGTTCACCACTGCCTAGGGCATGTTCAATCAACGGTAGCGTCACCTGTACCTGCGGCAGCAAGAGCCTGGCCATCGGAGTCAGCTCGTAATCACGCCCCGTGCGCACCAGCAACTCGTCATCGAACGTGGCCCGCAGCCGTGACAACGCCGAACTCATCGAGGACTGGCCCATGTTGATCCGTTCGCCTGCACGGGTCACATTGGCTTCCTCCAACAACGCCCGCAAGGGCACCAGCAGATTCAGGTCAACCTTCGAAAGCTCCATGCCGGATCAGGGCTCCTTAGCTCCTCTGGTGCGTCAGTCGCTTCGGCCAGCGACATCCCTGGTTCGTGATATGCCTGACAGCATATCGGAGACCGGAGTGCGACGGGTTGCCCGGAAGGTATGTGAATACCGATAGCTGGTATCGACCGGGAAGCATTCCCGCCTATGAGGCAGATCACGTAACGTTCATCTCAATTCCAGTATCCGTGCTGTAGGGCACCAGAACCCCAGGAGTAAACCGATGACCGTCCGGAGAATCTCACACTTGCGCTACCTGGCGCTGGCAGTGGAAAACTTTGAGGAAGAACTCGATTTCCTCACCACGCATTGGGGTCTAAGCGTGGCCCACACCGATACTGATCACCAGGTGTCCTATCTGGGCGCCGAAGGTTCGCCGGAGCCCTTTTCGGTGCGGTTGCGCAGGGGCGAGAAACGTATCGACCTGATCGCCTACGGCGCGCACACCACAGCCGATGTCGACGCGTTGCACCGGGAGCTGTCAGCGGCAGACGTTCAGATCATTTTTGCGCCACGCCGCCTGGATTCGCCCGGCGGCGGCTACGGTTTCCGCTTCTACGACGTAGACGGGCGCACCATCGAGGTTTCCGCTGATGTGCATCTGAAGCGCAACCGCAAGATCAATCCCCGGGAACCGGTCCCCGTCAAGCTCTCGCATGTAGTGGTGAACTCCACCGACATGCAACGCACCGCAGATTTTTACATCAAGCACCTGGGCTTCGCGATCAGTGACACCCTGATGAGCCAGAGCATGGGCAACCTCATGCACTTCATGCGCTGCAACAACGCACACCATTCCTTCGCAGTCGCCCAAGGCCCCCATTTCTCCCTGCACCATGCTTCCTTCGAAATGCGCGGGGTTGAGGAGTGGATGCGCGGCGCGGGCAAAATCCTGCGCTCAGGGGCCCGCATGGTGTGGGGGCCTGGTCGTCACAACGCCGGGGACAACACCTTCGCCTACTTCCTCGATCCGGCCGGCAATACGCTGGAATACACTACCGAGTTGGCCACCATCGATGACGAGGACACCTGGCATCCGAGCCGGCTGGACGTCAACGATGTGACCACCCAGGACCAGTGGGGTACTGCCAACGAAATGAACGAATTAGTTGCCCGCGAGTCCTTCAACGACCCGGATCGCGGCCTGTTCGTCGCCCCACCCGTTTAGCCAGGAGGTCACCGTGAAACGGATGCAAGACAAGGTCGTACTGATTACCGGAATCGGCAGCGGCATGGGACGCGCCGCTGCATTGCGCTTCGCCAGTGAAGGCGCATTGGTGGTTGGCTGCGACCTGTTCCAGGACACCGCCGAGGAAACCGCCCGGTTGGTGCGCGAGGCAGGATATGAACTCCACTACCAGGCCCCAGTGGACCTGTCTGATGCGCAGGGCGCCAAAGCGTGGATAGATTGGGCCATCACGATTCACGGGCGGGCAGATGTCCTCTATAACAACGCCTCCTCACCACGCTTCGGTGATGTGCATGAGCTGAGCGTTGATGACTGGGACTTCACCATCAACAACGAACTGAACCTGGTGTTTTACACGGTCAAGGCCATTTGGCCGCACTTCATGGAACACGGTGGGGTGGTACTGAATATCGCGTCGATCGCCGGAACCCGGGGTGTTGAGTTCATGAGCCAGAACGCCCACGGCACCGCCAAGGGCGGGGTCATCTCGTTGACCCAGCAACTGGCCGCCGAAGGTGGCAAGTACGGAATCCGAGCGGTGAGCATCTCCCCCGGGTTCATCGTCACCCCGTCCACGGCTTGGCTGGTCGATTCTGGCCCGCAACCACTGCTGGACAATCTGGCCCGCATTCCTTTGGGACGTCCAGGCCAGCCCGAAGATATCGTCAACGCGGCGCTATTCCTCGCCTCGGAGGAAGCGCAATGGATTACAGGAGTCAACCTGGTGGTTGACGGAGGAGGAACCGTTCTAGGATGAGCACCACAACACGGATCACAGCCGCAGATTTCACCGGATCACTGGTCCATCCCGGTGACCCGGATTTCGAAGACGCCCGCGTCGGCAGGGTATTCAACGGGCGACGCCCGGACCGCACCCCCGCCGCGGTACTGCTTGCGGCTACGGAAGAGGACGTTGCACTGGGTGTTCGTCTGGCAACCCAGGAAGGCTGGGCGGTATCTGTACGTTCCGGCGGACATTCCTGGGCTGTCTGGAGCGTGCGCAACGGCACCTTGCTCATCGACCTGGGTCTGCTCCAGAACAAGGGTTACGACGATGAAACCGGCATCGTCTGGGCCAACCCGGCCGTGCAAGGCGGGGCAGTGCTCTCACCGTATCTGGAAGAACGCGGTCGGTTCTTTTCCGGCGGACATTGCCCCTCGGTGGGCATCGGCGGGTTCCTGCTCCAGGGCGGCCAGGGCTGGTGCCAGCGCGGTTGGGGCTGGGCAGCCGAATCGGTGGTCGCCATTGACATGGTCAATGCCGCAGGCGAGCTGATTCGTGCGGACTCCACGCAGAACCAAGACCTCTATTGGGCCGCCCGGGGCGCCGGACCTTCGTTCCCCGGCATCGTGACCCGCTTCCACATCCAGACCAACCCGATCTTCAAGCACCTGGCCCGGACCATCCAGCTGTTCGCGCTGGAGGACTTCGATGAACTGATGGCCTGGCTCTACACGGTGCATGCGGACATCTCCGAGAATGTGGAGATCGTGGTGATCAGCAAAAGCATGGAACCCGACGAGCATGGGGTGGTGCACCGCAGATTGGTGCTCTCCGGTGTGGCCCTGACCGACAGTGCCGAAGAGGGCGCCCAGGCGTTGGCCCCGTTTGCCGACAACCCGATCCTGGACCGGGCGTTGGCCGTGGAACATGCTGCGGAATCTACGCTGAAAGAACAGCGTGTGGAACAGGAGGCGCAGAATCCTGAACATGCCCGCTACATCGTGGACAATATCTGGACCAGTGGCGAACCGGCCGAGGTCATCAAGCGCATCAATCCGTTGTTCACCGACCTGCCCAGCGAGCAGGCTTTCACCATCTGGTTCAGCAACGGCATCATGCGCCCGCTGCCTGACATGGCCTTCTCCATGCAGTCAGAGGCCTACGTGGCCAGCTACATGGTCTACGAGGATGCCACCAAGGATTCCGAATACCGCGCCCTGCTGGACCGCCACATGGAGTACGCGCAGCCGATCACCGTGGGACAGTACCTGGGCGACAGCGACCAGGCCCACCGCCAGGTGAAGTTCATGGCCGACGAGAACTACGCCAAACTGCAGGAGATCATCGCCGAACACGATCCTCACGGCCGCTTCGTACGCTACATGGCCAAGGACCCGGCGACAATGAACCGCAATCACTGGGACGTAAAGGGGGTTACATCGTGAGGATCCACCTAGGCACCAATTACCAAGGCTGGGAGCTGGCCGGAGCACTACGTCAATGGCTTGCCGCGGAACATGAGGTCATTTGGCATGGCGCGCCGTCCTACGACCACGAGGACGACTACCCGCACTATGCCATCGCCGTGGCCCGGGGCGTGGTAGCCGACGAGGATGCCGGAGTGCCCGTGCTGGGGATCAGTTGCGGCTACTCCGGCAACGCGGAGGTCATCTGCTGCAACAAGGTCAATGGGGCACGGGCCATCACCGCCAGCGACCCCCGGTTTGTGACCGCGGCCCGGGAACAGGCGGACGCGAACGTGCTCACCCTGGGTGCCGCCTACCTGGATACGGACACCGCGAAGGAACTGGTAAGCACCATGCTGGTCACAGCTTTTTCCGGCAACCTGGACGATGCACGACGGATCGTGAACACCGCTGAATTCGAAACCAGCAGCACCATCGAAGGGTGGACCCTCACCTAGGACCGCACCCTGGAAGACCACCCCACGCGCAGGGCCATCAAGCGATGCCCCTGCGCGTTTCCATGCCCATGTCCCAACCATTGCCGCAGCCAATACCAGACATCACCCCGGCACTGTTCCCGCTCCGGCCGCGTATTGATTGACTGTTCCCAACGTGATGCGGCACACAGTCTCCGCAGGCCTTTCCCACCATCCACCGGAACCGAAGGTAAGACCATGAAACGAACTCCACTCGCAACCGCAGCGATCGTCTTCGCTGCTTCGACCCTCGCCCTCTCCGCGTGCGGCTCCGACACCACCAATACATCCACCACCTCGGGAACCGAACTGGGCGCCGATGCCCAGGCCGCACTCGACCAGTCCTTCGAAGGCATCAGCGGCGACTTGCAGCTGGACCCGGTCAACGTCTCCCAGGACGTGAACCTGTTCGTGGTCTCCTGTGGGGAACAGGTGCCTGGTTGCTCCACTCCTGCCGCCAATGTGGTCGAAGCCGGCAAAGCCATCGGATGGAAAACCACTATCACCGATGGCAAGCTGAACCCAGAGGGATTCGCCACCGCGATCCGCCAGGCCATCGCCGGTGGCGCGGACGTGATTGTGCCCATCGGCATCGGCTGCGGTGTCGCCCAGGCCGCCTTCCAGGAGGCCAATGACGCCGGTATCACAGTGATCGGCGGCGGCGGTGTGGATGATTGCTCCCCGAAACTGTGGGACTCCGAACGTTTGTGGATCGACGGGGAAACCCCCGAAAGCCAATGGCGGGGATTCGGCAAGCTGCAAGCCGAATACCTGACGGGCAAGACCAACCAGCAGGTGAAGGCCGTCGTCCTGAACTTCACCGGACAGTCCTGGGGACCCTGGATCACCGAGGGATTCACCGAACGGCTCACCGAGCTGGGCGGCGGGGACGTCGTAGCCACTGTTGACGTTTCAGATCCAGAGCAGGCCGACGGCTCCTACTTGCAAAAGGTCAGTACCGCCCTGCTGAACCACCCCGAAGCCAATGCCGTAGTAGTCCCGGTGGACGGCTGGCTGGCCACCGGCCTGGCCCAGACCATTGTGCAGTCTGGGCGTGACAGTGAACTTTTCGTCATCGGACGTGGTGGCGACGCGCCGGTCATGGACATGATCCGCCAAGGTGACGCCGGAGTGGACGCCTCGGTGGGCTTCGCGGTCCGCTGGGGGGCCTGGGGCTCGGTGGACACCGCCGCCCGCATCCTCGATGGGCAACCAGCTGCCTGGATCGGTGAATCCATCCAGACAATTGATGCCGAACACAACCTCCCGGATTCCGGGGACTATGACGGAGCCATCGACTTCGAATCGGTCTTCCTCGAAGCCTGGGGCAAGTAACATGTCCGGCGCAGCACCAATTATTGACGACCGCGCCGCGGGGTCAGGCGGCCCACCACGGCTGGCCCTGTCCCTCCGCGGGTTGTCCAAGCGATTCGGCGGCACGCAGGCGCTGGATGATGTCAGTTTGGACGTCCGACGCGGCACCATCCACGCCCTGCTCGGCGGCAACGGATCCGGCAAAAGCACGACGATCAAGATCCTCGCCGGCGTGCACCCGGCCGATTCCGGTGACCTCGAGGTACTTGGACAGGCGTATTCGCTGACCGGATATACCTCTGACACGGCCCGGGCCGCCGGCCTGCGCTTCGTCCACCAGGATCTGGCGTTGTTCCCGGAGTTGTCGATCGCCGAGAACTTCGGCCTGGCCCATGGATTTCCGCTGCGCACCGGCGGGGCGATCTCGGCCAGAGACCTACGCGACAGGGTTGCGGTGACACTGGCCAGTTACGACCTGCAGTTCGATCCACGCACCAAAGTCGGCGATCTGAGACCCTCGGATCGCACCATGGTCGCGATCGCCAGGGTCATGCAGCACGAGGACTCCTCCGAAGCCATCCTGGTTCTTGATGAACCCACCGCCTCGCTGGCACAGGCCGAATCCGAATACCTGCTCTCCCGCCTCCGCGAACGTGCCGATGCTGGACAGACAATCATCATCGTGAGCCATCGGCTCAAGGAAATCATTTCCGTCGCCCACGACTACACGATCTTCCGTGACGGCAAGGTGGCCGGGACGCTGGTGGACGCCACTCCCACCGAGCACGACATTGTTTCCATCATGGCCGGGGGCATGGTCTCCGCGTTGCGGCCGGACGATGCGCAGTCCCATGCCACCGACCAGCTACGGCTTGAAGTGCATGGCGTGCGGGGCGGGCCGCTCCACGACGTCGATTTGCAAGTCAAACGCGGAGAGATCGTCGGCATCGCCGGGCTGGTCGGCTCCGGGCGCAGTTCACTGCTGCTGGACCTGTTCGGCCGCCACCGCCCCGACTCCGGCACCATGTTGCTGGATGGGAATCCCTATGCACCGCATTGCATCCAGGATGCAATGGATGCCGGAGTGGGATTGGTGCCCGAGGACCGCGGAAAGGAAGCAGCGTTCCCCGACCGCACGGTCAGCGACAACATCTCGGTGGCCGTGCACAAGAACACCTGGCGCGGTACGTGGATGCCCCGGAGCAAGGAGAAACGCATTGCCCGTGATTACATCGGCAAACTCGCCATAAGAGTCAGCGGGGCAGATGCCAGGTTCAGCTCCATGTCCGGCGGCAACCAACAAAAGGTCGTCATCGCCCGGTGGCTGCAACGAGACCCGAAATTACTGTTACTGGATGAACCAACCCAGGGCGTGGACATCATGAGCCGGGCCGAAATCTATGCCATCATCCGGCAGGCCGCATCCACCGGCTGCTCAGTGATCCTGGCTTCCTCGGACCTGAGCGAACTGGTGGCCCTGAGCGACCGCATCCTCATCCTGCGTGACGGACGCCTGGAGGAATCCGTCAACGCCACTGATGTAGATGTCGATTCACTGACCAAACTCGTCATGATTGACCCAAGGAATCGGAACCATGAACATGACTGAAACCAAGCCCGGGACCCCGGCATCCCAACGCGCCGGCAGCATCCCGGTGACCACAGCGGCCACCGCCCCAGGCACCAGCCTCACCACACGGCTCGGCCATTTCCTGGAAAGCTACGCCCTGGTCATCCTGACCCTGCTGGTGATCATCTTCTTCTCGGCCAATCCTGCCAGCTCATCCGCCTTCCCAACGATGAACAACATCAACGTGATCCTCGGCAGTCAATCGGTGACTGCGCTGATCGCGATAGCCGCGCTCTTCGCTTTCATCCCCGGACACTTCGATTTCTCCCTTGGTGCCGTAGCAGTCAGCACCCAGGTGCTCAGCGCGGGATTGATGTCCTTTTACCAGGTCCCCTTGTGGGCCGCGTTCCTGCTCTCGATGGTATTTGCCGCGCTAATCGGCGTCGTCAACGGCTACTTCGTTACCCAGCTGAAGATGAACCCCTTCGTGACAACCCTGGGCATGTCGATCCTGCTCACCGGCGGCGTCACCTGGTTCACCGGCGGCAAGACCATTCTCTCCGGAATCGACCCGGCGATCACCAGATTCGGTTCAACCCGGATCTTGGGCCTGCCCCTGGTGTTCTTCGTGGTCCTGTTGATCGCCGCGATCATCTGGTACGTGCTGACCCACACCCCCTATGGCCGCTCGCTCTACGCAATCGGTTCCAACCAGGAATCAGCCAAACTGGTTGGTATCCGCGTGGAGCGCAATGTCTGGGTTGGTTTCGTTCTCGGCTCGCTCATCGCGGGTATCGCCGGAATCATCCAGCTATCCCGCATGGGCAGTGCCACCGCCTCCTCCGGCGGCGACCTGTTGTTCGCCGCATTGGCCGCCGTGTTCCTGGGCGCAACCGCGATCACCCCGGGCTTCTTCAACGTCATCGGCACCCTGGTTGGCGCGATCTTCGTGTCCATCTCGGTCAGCGGATTGACATTGAGCGGCGCCAGCGGCTGGGCCTCCTCTGTTTTCAACGGCGCCGCATTGCTGGTGGCCGTTGGACTGTCGACCTACCTTGGTCGACGCCGGAAAAAGGGCTAACGTCCCGGATCCATGACATCAATAAACACCCTATGAAAGGACCATCATCATGGCATTTGTCTGCAGCGCAACCTGGATCGCCAAGCCAGGCGAGGAAGAGACCGTCCGTTCGGCCCTGGAGCAGCTCTCCCCGGCTTCGCGCACCGAACCGGGCAACATCTACTACCAGGCGCACCAGTCCTCCGAGGAGCCGTCCGTCTTCAGGATTTTCGAGGTCTACGTGAACGAGGAAGCGTTCAAGGCTCATGGCACCTACGAACATTTCAAGACCTGGGCTCTGGGGAAGGCCATTCCCGCATTAAGCGAGCGCAAGCGCGATTTCAGCGAGACCTTGGACTTCTAGATGAAACTCGCAGCCTTTGAGCATCACGGCTTCGCTCATTTGGGAATCGTGCGCAATGGCTGGATGCACCTGCTGGAAACCAGGCTCAGCGCACTTGAGGTGCTGAGCCTGGCTCCGGCCGAACGCAACCAGCTTGAAGCCACGGCCGGCCGACGGTTCCGCGCACCCCTCGAGGACGTTCAGTTACTACCACCCATCCAGCCGCGGGCCATGCGGGACTTCCTCGGCTTCGAGGCCCACATCTCCGGAATGAAGAAGGGGTTCGATGGCAATGGCTTCGTTCCAGAGCCCTGGTATGAGGCTCCCGGTTTCCTGTTCATGAACCCGTGGTCCCTCGTGGGCTCCGGGGCACCGGTTCCGATGCCGCCGCACACCCAGGCGTTGGACTTCGAACTTGAAGTCGCGGCCATCGTGGGCCATGAGGCCCGCGATGTTCCGGTCGAGAAGGCGAGGGAATACATCATCGGATATGCGATCTTCAACGACTGGTCCGCCCGCGACATCCAGCAACGTGAAATGCAAGTCGGACTCGGGCCCAACAAGGGCAAGGACTTCGCCAACACGTTGGGCCCCTGGATCACTACGGCGGACGAACTGGAGCAATACCGCCAAGGGGACCGGCTGGCGCTGGATATGTCCGTGAGCGTCAACGGGGTCCAAGTCGGCCAGGACAACCTGGCCAACCTTTCATGGTCTTTCGAACAAATGCTCACCCACGCGTCACGCGACGCCCTGGTCGGGGCCGGCGACGTGCTGGCCACCGGCACCTGCAGGTCCGGTGCCCTGAGTGAAACCTGGAGCCGGACCGGCACCCGCTCTCCGGCGCCCCTCCAGGTCGGGGACACCGTGGAGATGTCGGTGACCGGGCTGGGCACCATCAGCAACACCATTACCAAAACCCGCAGTCCCGGACACCTGGTTCCGGCTGCGCGGCGAACCTATAGTGAGGATCAGTTATGAGCCCCGCAACGATTACCACCCGAAACCCGGCAACGGGCGAACAGCTGGCCGACTACCCTACCCACGATATGGGACAGCTGCAGGACATCATTGCCGCCAGTGCCACCGCCCAACATGGCTGGTCACGACTTCCGGTGGCAGACAGGGCCGCCGCAGTAGCCCGGGTCGCCCGGGTATTGCGCGACAATGTGGAGGAACATGCCCAGCTGATCACCGCCGAGATGGGCAAACCGATCACCGAGGCGCGGTCTGAGGTGCTCAAGTGCGCATCTACGGTCGAGTACTACGCACAACATGCCGAACATTTCCTGGCCCCGCGAGGCATTGACACCCAGGCGAAAAGCTCCTTCGTTGCCTACGAGCCCTTAGGGGTCATCTTTGCTGTGATGCCGTGGAACTACCCCTACTGGCAGGTGATTCGATTTGCCATCCCGGCACTGATCGCCGGCAACGGGGCACTGCTGAAACACGCAGCCAACGTCACCGGCGCCGCCCACGCCATCAATTCCGTATTCGAACAGTCCGGTCTGCCCCGGGGGCTATTCGGCGTGCTGGTGCCGCAATCACATGAAATGGTCTCCACGATCATCGAGGACCCGCGCATCAGCGCGGTAACCCTCACGGGCAGTGAAGCCGCCGGTAAGGCGATCGGCCAGGCTGCTGGCCGGGCGCTGAAGAAATGCGTCCTGGAACTGGGCGGCTCCGACCCGTTCGTGGTGCTCGAGGACGTCCCCGACCTGGAATCGATCATCCCGCAGGCCGTGACGGCACGCTTCGGGAATACCGGCCAAAGCTGCCTGTGCGCCAAGCGCTTCATTGTCGTCGATGAGCTCTACGACCGATTTGTCCACTTGGCCACCAAGGCCGTACGCGAACTGGAGCTGGGGGACCCCGGCGCCGAAGGCACCAATCTGGGACCGCTGGCCAAGGAACAATTTGTCGAGGAAATCCATGCACTAGTTCAGGATTCCGTGGATGACGGCGCGGTGCTGGAGACCGGTGGCGAACGGCGAAAGGGTCCCGGCTACTACTACCAGCCCACCGTCCTGTCGGAGGTGACCGCCGGTATGCCGGTATTCCGCCGGGAAACCTTCGGGCCCGTCATGCCCATCATCCGCGCCCGCGACGAGGCACATGCCATCGAGTTGGCCAACGACACCATCTACGGTCTGGGTGCCACCGTCTGGACCGGGGACATGGACCGCGGACTGCGTGTGGGCCGGCAAATCACCAGCGGTGTGCTTTTCGTCAACGGAGTCGCGGCCTCGGACCCACGACTGCCCTTCGGAGGACTGAAGTCCAGCGGTTACGGTCGCGAATTATCCGTGGAGGGGCTGCGCGAGTTCACCAATGTTCGCACCGTGTGGGCTGCCGAACTGAACAAGTAACACCAGACAGATCCCCGTCCGGCCACATGTGGGGGTACGGGCGGGGATAATTGTCGTGTCCGGTAGAAGACTACACAGCACACCGCGGGATGTGGACAACGATGACCGACCTTCGCAAGATCGATATCAACCTGATCGTAGTGGCCCAGGCCATCCTGCTAGAACGCAACCTCACCAAGGCCGGTGCCCGGCTCGGCATGAGCCAGCCCGCGGTCAGCGGTGCCCTGGCGCGGCTGCGCCAGCAATACGGCGACCCACTGCTGACCCGTCAAGGACGCACTTTCGAACTGACCGAAAAAGCAGAGTCAATCCTGCCGTTGATCAACGAGGCCGTGCACGCGTTGAACCAAACGGTGCAGTTACTGCCCACCTTTGACCCGGCAACCAGCCAACGCACCTTTTACATCTCCGCTTCCGACTACGCCTTGGCGCAACTGACCAGCCCGCTAACAAACCTGCTCAAGGAGCATGCCCCCGGAGTACGGGTGGTGTGCGACTCGTTGCCCGCAGGCAGTGGAGTCACCCCCGAAGACCTGCTCAAACGCGATGTCATCATCGCAGGTACCGGCCGCGGGTTACCGGGCAAGAAGCGGGCACTGTTCAGTGACAGATTCGTCTGCGTGGCCGATGCGACGAACCCACGCATCCGCAACGGCGCCTTCACCCTTGAAGACCTGGCCGCACTACGCCACGTGAAGGCCAGCTTCGGCGAAGGGAATAAGACGCATATTGATGACATGCTGGCCGAGGCAGGGCTGGTTCCCGACATCGCCTGGGTGGTACAGGGATTCCTGCCGGTGCCTTTGGCAGTGGCCGGTACCGCGCTGATCGGGCACGTCCCGCAGATCCTGGCCGAACGTTATGCCGCGTCCCTGAACCTGGCCATAGTCAACACCCCGCTCCAGGCTTTTTTGGTGGAGGCCGCGCACTGGCACCCATCCAAGAATTCGGATCCTGCCGTGACTTGGCTGGTGGAGATGCTCTACCTGACCGCCGAGAAGGTCGAATTCGACACCGAATAATCCAGTTACCCACCCACTCCGCGCACCTCCGTCTGCACATGCCAGGCGGAGGTGCTGCTGTATCTGAACGATAACCCTGCTCCACACATGGCAATCGGGATCTGTTGCCTGCGGCTATGTCTGACCGCGATAGTTGCCATCAGCCATACCCACTTCTGCCGACACAGCCCAGGCCATAGCGTGATGGTAATCACCAATCCGCAGAACGACATTGGCCTCGGAAGGACAAAACGTTGCACAAGGTACAGAACATCCTGGTAGTCGGTGGAGGAATTGCCGGCACTGTCGCCGCACTGGCACTGCGCCAGCAGGGTAAGAACATCACACTGCTTGAACGCTCCGAGCAGTGGCACGGGGTCGGTCACGGCATCACCGTCCAGGGCAATGCGCTCAAGGCGCTGCGCTCCATCGGTGCGCTGGACAAGATCATGGAAACCTCCCACCCGTTCAGTGACCTGCAGTTACGCCATGCCGAAGGGCACCTGATCACTACCGTGGACACCCCGCACACCGGCGGGATGGACCTACCTCCAACCATGGGCGCGTTGCGCTCGAACATCCAGGACGTACTCGTGGAGATGATCCACCAGGCAGGTGTCCAAGTCATCCTCGGGGGCAGGCTGATCGGGTACCGGAACCTGGAACACACGGTGCGCGCAGAATTTTCCAACGGCACCACCGCGGAATTCGACCTGATCGTCGTCGCAGATGGAATCAACTCCGAAACCCGCAAGCTGGTCGGTATCACCCACGAGAAGAAGCCCAGCGGGCTGGGGATCTGGCGTGTGGTCACCGAACGCACCGCAGAAATGGACTGCGCCGCGGTCTTCCACCACGGGCCTGAGTACAAGGCCGGCTACACCCCGATCTCCAAGGACCTCTGCTACGCATATGTGCTGACCGACCCGGTGCGCCCGGACAACGGGCTCAGTGATACCGACGAGCTCAAGCGGCTACTGGCCGGCTACCACGGCCCGTTCGACTTCATCCGTGAGAACATCACCGACGCGCATGTGAAGAACTTCCAACCCATCGAATGGCTCTTCGTCGACGACGAGTCATGGCGTGACGGATTGGTGGTCCTCATCGGCGATGCGGTCCACGCTTGCCCACCGCTGATCGCCCAGGGTGCCGCCCAATGCTGCGAGGACGCAATCCTGCTGGCCGAATACGTGGCCCGCGACGGCCACATCGAGAGCCTGCTCGATGAGTTCATCACCCGTCGCAAGAAGCGCGTCGCCGGCGTGGTTGAAGCCTCACTGCAACTGGCCGAATGGGAGCTGCACCCTGCACTGGAGGGTATCGATACCGCCGGTGTCATGGCCGGTGCCCTCAACGTGCTGACCCAGCCCGCCTGATGTCCCGATCCACTATCACCTTCCAAAGGACACGACCATGACTTCCAAACCACAGAGCACGCTGCCGCGGCGCGTGGTCACCGGACACGATGCCGCAGGTACCTCCGTGGTGCTCAGCGACGGTACCGTGCCGGTTCACCAGTACATGCCGCAGGACGGTGTCGGATTCTACGAAATCTGGCAGACCGACAACAGCCCCGCTGCGATCCAACCGATGGAACCGGATGAGCCAACCCAGCGCACACTGCGTGTCCCGCCCCCGGAACGCGGCACCAAGATCCGCATCAACGAGTTCTTCCCCGGTCATGTGAACGAACTGGGTAACCAATCCCCGGTGCACCGCACCGAAACCATCGACTATGGAATCGTGCTCGAGGGCGAGATCTTCCTGGTCCTCGACGACAGCGAGGTGCTGCTACGGGCCGGAGATGTTGTGGTGCAACGCGGTACCGACCATGCCTGGGCGAACCGTTCGGATGCCGTGTGCCGGGTGGCCTTCATCCTGGTTGACGGGCATTTCACCCCCGAACTGCTTGACCTGTTGCCGGGGTCCATTCATGAGGAGTTGCTACACCATGGCCCACACGACTGACCAGCAGCAGCTCGTGAACGAGGGTAGCGGCATGCGGCTGGACCACGTAGGAATTTCCGTCGCCGATCTCGACTCGATGCTCGACTGGTACGGCCAAGCACTGGAGATGACGTCCACCGGTCATTTCGAGGTCCAGCCACTGGAACTGCGTGGCGCATTCCTGGTCCACCCGGGAGGGCTGGTGCTCGAACTACTCGAACGTGCGGGTTCAGCGGCCCTTCCCGCGCCTGCGACCCAGCCCGAGGCACTGCTACGCCGCGGTTACGGGCACCTGTGCCTGAGGGTGACTGATGTGGACCAACTACATGCCACACTGCTGCGTCATGGAGCCATCGAGAAAATGGCTCCCTGCCCGTCCCCGCAGCCCGGCGTACGAATGAGTTTTGTGGCCGATCCTGAAGGCAACTTCATTGAATTGATCGACCGAAAGGAACCCCTCGCATGAACACCATCGACGCACTGCCACAGTTGGCCGGGCGCCTTGTGGTTGTCACCGGAGCCACCGGCGGGCAAGGTCGGGCAGAAACCTTGTTACTGGCTGCTTCCGGCGCCCATGTGGTGGCCACGGACCTGTCCGAACAAGCTACTGATCTGGTTTCGGAAACCCGGGAACTTCCAGGGCAAGTCGAATACCACCAGCTGGATGTGGCCAACGAAGAGAACTGGCAACACCTTGCCCGCTCCTTGCAACAACGAAGCCTGGACGTGCATGGCCTGGTCAACAATGCAGGGATCACCATGCGTCCACGGCTGCAAGATGTCAGTCTCAACGACTGGCAACACACCCAGGACATCAATTTGGCCGGACCGCTGCTAGGCATCCAAGCGCTGCTGCCACTCATGGTACCGGGCAGCTCCATCGTGAACATCGGCTCGGCCGCCGCACTGAACGCCCACCACACGGTAGCCTACACAGCCAGCAAGTGGGGGCTGCGGGGTCTGACCCATGCGGCTGCCACCGAACTGGGTCCACGGGGTATCCGGGTGAATATCGTCCATCCTGGCTACATTGAAACCCCGATGATGGCCAATGCCTCCCCGCTGATGACTAGCGCCCAGCTGGCTCTCACACCGCTAGAACGGGTGGGTCAGCCGCAGGAGGTTGCCGCAGTGGTCTGCTTCCTGCTTTCCGGTTTGGCTAGCTACGTCAGCGGGGCTGAGATCCCCGTGGACGGAGCCTTCACCTCATCGGGCGGGGTGAAGGTCATGTCGGATCTGCTTGCCGGACGTACCACCACACCGGCCGCCACGTAGGTTCCACCAGCCACCGAAGAAGTCCAGGGGGTCCGTACGAGAACATCTGAGGGGCCACCTCCAGAAACACAGAGGAGTAGTTATGTTCATGTATTTCCCGACCAACTATGTCTGGTCGATGTCCGTTGTCGCCACCTTGAACAACGGCGGGTTTATTGACGAGGTAGACCGCGCCTGCCGTCCCGTGCTCGAGGCCGCGAAGAATGGTGATGATGCAGGCACCGAGGAACTCTACGCGGCGTGGGTTGCCGTCGCCGACCGGCTGGTAGCCTCGGCGCAAGTCGATGAACAGCTGGGACGCCACCAGGGAGCCGCCGACAAGTACTACCGGTCAAGCTTGTATGTCTCACAAGCCGAGCGGCTGCAATCACCGCAGTGGGAGGGCCGCAATCAGGCGTACCAGAAGTCCATTGACCTGCTGCTGAAGCATATCCAATTAGGCGGTCTGCCCTTGGTGCCCGTGGAAATCCCCTACGAGGATTCGTCCCTTCCCGGCTACCTGTACCAAGCGGAATCCGTTGACGGGTCCCCGACCCCGTTGGTGATTCAGTGGAACGGGCTGGATTCAACAAAGGAGATGATGTACTACTCCGGGTTCCCTGCGATGCTGGCCCAGCGTGGAATCTCGACGCTCATGGTCGATACCCCGGGTTCAGGGGAGGCTCTTCGCCTACGTGGGCTGACCGCCCGCCATGATACCGAAGCATGGGCTGGCGCGATCATAGACTACGCCGAAACCATCCAGGCCATTGATGCCGATCGGATCGGTATCGTGGGTTGGTCCCTCGGCGGTTATTACGCTCCACGGGCCGCCGCCTTCGAGAAACGCTTGAAACTAGTGGTCGCCTGGGGTGCCAACCACAACTGGACTGAGGTGCAGCATAAGCGGCTTGACCGCGAAGGCGAAAATCCGGTGCCGCACTACTGGGACCACGTGCAGTGGGTGTGGGGTGCGCGAGACCAGGAGGACTTCTTCGAACGCACCCGCAACATGCATCTGAACGGGGTGGTGGAGAAGATCGATGTTCCGTTCCTCATCACCCATGGGGTCAACGACCGCCAGATTTCGGTGGACTATGCACGGCAGAGCTACGAGCAGGCGGTCAACAGCCCATTGCGTGAGCTTCGCCTGTTCGACGAGCCGGAGGGAGGCACCGAGCATATTTCCATCGACAATATGCCCTACGTGGCCGGATACATTGCCGATTGGGTTTCCGAGACATTCGGCAAGCTGCGGGACGAAGAGCTGAAGGCTCCGGCCACCCACGCAAGCAAGCGCTGACTCCCACCACCGATTGTGGTCCGGGACATCGGGGTAGTTACCCATGCTGGTCGCTATCGGCGAAAAGACTCGTTCAAGCCCATCAACCGGTGTTAACGCACCGGTTGATGGGCCAGGGCGTAGGCCGATGGCATGAAAATGCGCTTCGGGACATGGTCCTGGCGACCGGAATGACCGACGGGATGGAGGCCAGCTACCGGCGGCTGGAGTCGCTACTCTGAGAGCGATTCCGCGCACATCGGAGCATATGCCATGCGCGAATGTGAAACACTGGGAACCATGACTTCCCACAATGTGCGCGCGGGCCTGGACAAGCAGGCCAACCAGGTTCAGGAGATGTTCGACAACGTAGCCCCGCGCTACGACCTGCTCAACACCCTGATGACCGGCGGCATCGTTAACTACTGGCGCAAGGTCACCACCGAGGCGGTCGCCCCGAAGCCCGGTGAACACATCCTCGACCTGGCCGCCGGCACCGGCACCTCCTCGGTACCCTTCGCCGCGGCCGGGGCGAAGGTCACCGCCTGCGACATGTCCCACGGCATGCTCGCCGAGGGCCGCAAACGCCACCCGCAGCTGGAGTTCGTCTACGGTGACGGCACCGATCTGCCGTTCGAGGATAATACCTTCGACGCGGTGACCATCTCCTACGGGCTGCGCAATATCTCGGACACCGAAAAGGCCCTGTCCGAGATGCTTCGCGTGACCAAACCGGGTGGTCGCATTGTGGTCGCCGAGTTCTCCACCCCGACCGTCACTCCCATCAAGGTGGCCTACCAGCAGTTCCTGCCGCGGGTTATCCCGGCCTTGGGCTACCTGGTTTCCTCAAACCCCTCGGCCTATGCCTACCTCGCGGACTCCATCGCCGCCTGGCCGGATCAGCAGGCACTGGGTCAGAAGTTCCGCAAAGTCGGATGGAAGAACGTCGAATTCCGTAACCTCACCGGTGGAATTGTTGCCCTGCACCGGGCAACCAAGTAGTACCCTCTTAATCTCTGTCTGTGGCCCGCATCCCGCATGCATGCGGGCCTAAGTTTTTAAGGGATCCACGGCCCCGCGCGGGTGCTTGGCGGCAGTCAATGCGCAGCGGCTCCCCCACCGGACGCTGAGTACTGCTACAGTTATTTTCATGAAGATCGAGATCCTCGGCTCCTAGCCCCCCGAACCCCTTGCATGCCCGGTGCATGTACTTTGTTCATTTCCGGCTGGCCGATCCCAGATCTCATGGTTGAATACTTCATTTCAATAGACACGGGTCCTTTGCTGGCCTAACCCCATGCCTTCTGGTGATTTCGCGGCCGCCCCGATCACCTTCCTGCGCTAATCAGCAGGATTCAGGAGGCCACCATGGCTTTATCCTCTGCAATTACACTTCATTCCGTGTCCTTCAGCTGGCCCGATGGAACCGAAGCATTATCCGAAATCAACGGCAGTTTCAGCCGCGGAAAAACCGGTCTGGTAGGCGATAACGGCGCAGGAAAATCGACGCTACTACGCCTCGTTGCCGGCGAGCTGACCCCAACTTCGGGTCGTGTCGAACTCAATGGTGAGGTAGCTTATCTGCCCCAAATGCTGCTACTTACACCCGGCATGAGTGTTGCCGGGCTATTGGGGATTGCGCCGATTCTTAGAGCCCTACGAGCCGTCGAAGCGGGAAGTCTCGACCCTGCCGACTATGACACCGTCGGCGAGCGCTGGGATATCGAGGCCCGAACCGAGGCCGAGCTCTCACGCATCGGTTTAGGCGTTTCCGACTTGGACCGCTTGGCAGCGACCTTATCCGGTGGACAAGCCATGCTGGTTGCGATCATCGGGTTACGTTTGGCGCAGGCCAGCATCACCCTGCTCGATGAGCCCAGCAACAATTTAGATCGGCCCACCCGTACCAAGCTCTACTCCCTACTGGACGATTGGCCGGGGACCTTGGTAGTTATCAGCCACGATCTTGCGTTGTTGGAGCGGATGGAACACACCGCCGAGCTTTTCGGAGGGAACCTGACAAACTTTGGTGGCACCTATAGCGAATATCTCCAGTATCTCGATAGGGAGCAGGACGCGGCCAAACAAGCGGCGCGAACCGCTGAACAACAGCTCAAGCAGGAAAAGCGTCAACGTAGTGAAACTGAAACCAAGCTGGCCCGTCGCCAACAAGCGGGACGAAAACTGCAACTATCCGGCAGTATTCCGCGGATGGCGGCCGATAACCTCCGCAAGAAATCTCAGGCTTCGGCCGGAGTGATGCGCGCCGAAATGGAATCCAAAGTCGCTTCGGCACAACAGCATGCTCAGGACGCGGGGAATCGTATCCGCAAGGCTGAGCAGATCAGCATTGATTTACCCGACCCTCGGCTACCACGTAGCCGCAAAATCGCCGTGTTGAGTGATGAAAATAGCGCCCACATCATTCAGGGGCCGGAACGTGTGGGTCTGGTTGGCGCCAACGGAGTAGGGAAAACCAGCCTCCTAAACCAGCTGCTGGGCTTACCCGGTGGCACGGCGTTACCGATCAAAACCCAACTATTCTGCGAGGCCGGCTTCCTACCACAGCGTCTTGACACCCTTCCGGAGCAGTCCTCTGCCATGGACAGTGTCCGCGCGGTGGCCCCACTAAGCACCAGTCATCAAGTACGCAATGCTTTGGCCCGGATGCTCCTGCGAGGCGACAGCGTGGATCGTCCCCTGGCAACGCTCTCCGGTGGGGAAAGGTTTCGGGTATATCTAGCAACTTTGCTGCTTGCTGACCCTCCTACGCCGCTCATAGTTCTCGACGAGCCGACCAATAATCTGGATATCAGCAGCGTTGAACAACTTTCGCGGGCTCTCAACGCCTACCGCGGCGCGTTACTGATGGTGAGCCACGATGAGAAGTTCCTGTCCTCAATAGGTTTGGACTACCTGCTAGAGCTGGATCATCGGGGAAGCCTCAAAAAATTGGACCCCACTTTCTAGGTTTGTGCTGCGCAACCGTCCGTTGCTTCACTGGGGCGGACGGTTGGGGTGCAGGGTAGTGATCTCCGGCAAAATTCGGCGCGTACGGCCCATCGGCCGAGCCGCGTGTGCCACACTGGAAGCCAGCACTTTTTCAGCCATGGAAGGCCCAACATGAGCTATCCGCAGCGCACCGTCGAGGTCCTGCCCACCGGGCTGGTCATCGATCAATCCGCCACCCTCCTCTGGCACGATATTCGTCGCGCATTCATTTACGAAAGCGGATCCGGCACGGAGACGCTGACTTGTGCCGAATTCATCCTCGCCGAGGGGTACAGCGTCGAGATCAATAGCCAGATGCCGGGCTGGGATTCGGCTCTGGAACACCTCCCCGGACGCATCGAGAATCTCGTCGACGAACGCTAGCCGCACGGAGGAAGGACACCATGGCCGACATTGTTCTCTTGCACCACGTTCGTGGTCTCACCTCGGGGGTACGCGCCATGGCCACCGAATTCGAGTCATGGGGCCACATGGTCCACCTTCCCGATCTTTTTGACGGGGTACTTCCGGCCGACCTGCCGGCCGGGATAAATCTCGTGGACGAGCTTGGTGAAGAGTTTCTGACTCGGCGAGTTGAGCAGGAGGTCAGCGCACTGTCCCAGTCGCTGGTTTATATCGGTATCTCCTATGGCGCCATGCAAGCTCAACGGCTGGCGCAGCAACGTCCCGGAGCGCGCGGTGCTATCTTGTTGGAAAGCTTCATTGATCTAGATTCCGAGTGGTCATTCGGGCCATGGCCCGCCACGGTGCCCGCCCAGATTCACGGCATGATCGAGGATCCCTTCTTCGCTGCTGAGGGTGACCTCGCTGCCGCGAGGAACTTTGTCCTTTCAACGGGAAGGGATCTGGCGCAGCTATTCACTTACCCCGGTGCCGAGCATCTATTCACCGACAGCTCACTTCCCTCCTACGATCATGCGGCCTACCGGCAAGTCATGCAGCGGATTCGCGAGTTCTTGCGGGTCCTTGAGCAAGCGACACCGGCCGAAGCGTAGCCTCAAGGGATAACCGCTGCCCCGAGAACTTTCGGCGCGCCCTGTTGTGGATGGCACTTGTCCACAGATTTTATTTTCCCGCACCGCACAAGCGACTTTCCGTTTAGCCTGATCACACTGTCGGATCCGACCGGCAGAACGGTAATTTCGTACAAGGGAAAATATCATGCCGGTCAGCAAAACCCGTTGCCAACGCAGCTCCCAGCAAATCCGCCGAGCCCGCGAACGTTTAGAGGTGCAGCGTCGCGCCCGCTCCCGCGAAGCAAGCTACCTGCTCTGCCTCGCTCGGGCACTGTGCAGAGTTTACGAATGCTCCCGTCTAGAAGATATCGCCGAAGCACTCCGTGAACTCGGAAGGCTCAGCGGAACCGATACGTGGCCACAACTGACGGCCCAAGATTTGGAGCCCGACGCTTACCTGACACAACGACCGGGGTGGAGATGCCTCTACGATGAGCTCGACATGACGGTCGAACGTTGGATCTATGACTCCAGTAGTGCCGAGCATTGGGATGAGCGTGCTGCCTACGAGCCCACCGAAGTACTCTGGGATGGAGAGAGTATCCAGGTCACCCTCGCAACGGGCCCGGATCACCTTTCACGCGGCAGCATCCAATTCGATAACGTGCTGTGTTTCTATCTGGCATTGCCAGAAATTGAGTCCTGGTAGTGCCGTAGTTCGTGGCGTGGCTTCCCCCGTCACGGGAAGCAAAGACCCCGCAGTCGAGCTCTAGACTGGAACAATGCAAATCCAGCGCCTTTTCCGTTTCCCCGTCAAAGGCCTACCCGCCGAGGAAATCACGGCTGCTCAAGTGGTGCGCGGCGGCGGTCTCGTTGGGGACAGGGCGGTAGCTTTTAGCAACGGCAGCACCGAGGTCACGGATCACCAATGGCACAAATGGTCGGCCTTTAACGCCCTAAAAAACACCACCGAGCTACAACAGTGGACGCTTCGTTCTCATCCGCCGCACATTACCGTGACGGCACCCGGCGCGGAACCCTGCACCTTCGATTCCGGAACGGCTTCGGGACGCGAGCAGGCAACCAACTACTTTTCCGCCCAACTGCCCGCCCAGGGCAGTTTTCCGCGTAAGGTCATTGCCGCCGAACACGGCATGTTTGATTCCCGCTTGTCCGGGATTTCGCTGATCAACCCGCGTACCGTGGCGGCCTTGGCACAGGCCAGCGGCACCCAGATAGACCCCTTACGCTACCGCGGCAATATCCTCCTGGAAGATCTGGCGGCTTTTGAAGAGTTCGACCTCATTGGCAAGGTGCTACGCATTGGTGAGGCAAAAATTGCCATTACCAAATCCATCGAGCGCTGCTCCGCTACCTCGGTCAACCCCGCCACCACGGAAGTAGACCTCAATGGGCCACAGCTTCTTGCGACCCATTTCGGACATCTTCACTGTGGTGTGTACGGGACGGTTCTTGAACCGGGTGAGCTTCTCGCGGGCGCGAAGATCCACATCGAAGACTCAGACCGGCGAGCACTTCCGCTGGTGCCAGCCAAACGAACACCGCGCTTCCTTGAGGTAGTTCATTCTCGGGTCGTTGACTCCGACGTTGCCCTACTCACCCTCAGTGACCCGCACGGTTGGGTGGAATCCTATGATGAGCCCGGCACTCACCTGCGGATCCACTTGGGCGCAGATATCTGGCGCAATTACACGATTACCGCGGTGAGCGGTGACCGGCTGAGCATTGCCGTGCGCCAACTTGGTGAGGCCTCCCAACTGATGGGGCAGCTGGCCGCCGGCGATCGAGTTCTCGCCTCCGGGCCCCACGGCACCCTGACCGCGGCAACAGCCCTGCAGGGCCACACGACCATGCTGACCGCGGGTATCGGAATTACCGCCGGTCTGGGGCTGCTTCGCGGGGCATCCCACGCCCCGGAATTAGCGGCTTTGCGTGTGGTGCATGTTGAGCGCGGTGCGGAGGGAGAACTTTTCACGGAACTTAGCGCCGCCGCCAATTCGCTGAACATTCCGGCCACCATCATGCACTACGACAGTTCACGGGCCCGTCCCTCGGTACAGGAGCTGACTCGCGTGGTGACGGGAAGTAACAATGTCATCATCTGCGGACCCGAGGGATTTGTTAGTAGCTCATTGCAGGCCTGCCGGGGTGCTGGCATCGATGACTCGCGGATTCACCGAGAGGTCTTCATCTCCCCGCCAAAAGACTTCGGTTCACTGCTCGAACGCTACCCGGAAGCACAGATCACCTGCGGTTCCAGTGGGCAGCGGTTTAACTGGCGCCCCGAGGCGGGAACACTGCTTGAATCATTGGAATCTCGAGGTCTGCAACCCCAGAGCTCCTGCCGTTCCGGTGCCTGTGGAAGCTGTGCGTTGCTACTCAAGAGCGGGGCGGTGGAGTATCTACTCGAACCCAGCGCCCGAATCCCCGAAAATCAGATCCTGACTTGTGTGGCAGTACCGTTGCAAGATTTGGAGCTGGAAATCTAACCAGCCTGAGTGGAGTGTCGTGCACTTATGCTCCGCGGCCGTTCTAAAGCCCGATGAATACCCCCCTAAATACTTTGTGCTTCCGTAGACATTCGGGCATACATAGGAATATGTTTACCTTAAATAACAGGTAATCAGGAAGGTTTGAGATGACTACCTCTAGCATCTTTACGGCTCTTGAAGATCAGCTTGAATGGCAGCGGGAGACCTATCGACACTTCCATCAAAACCCTGAGCTGAGCGGTGCCGAGCATGAAACGGCCAACTATATCGCCGCGGAGCTTTCCGCCTATGGCTATCAGGTGCATCGCATGGGCGGGACCGGTGTTGTCGGTGTCTTACAGAACGGTCAGGGCCCGGTGGTACTGGCTCGCGCCGACACCGATGCCTTACCCGTGGCCGAGCAGTCCGATCTCCCGTATGCTTCGAAGGTTCCCCAGGTCATGCATGCCTGCGGACACGATATGCATATCAGCGCCCTGCTCGGCGCCGCCAAACTCATGTCCAGCCACACCGCGGGCTGGTCCGGTACGTATATTGCACTCTTCCAGCCCGCGGAGGAAACCGCGGCCGGCGCCCAGGCCATGATCGATGATGGCTTGGTCGCGAAGGTCCCGAAGCCTGATGTGGCTTTTTCGCAGCATGTGATGTCCGAGGAGGCGGGGGTTGTTTACACCACGGCCGGACCGATCCTCTCCGCCGGTGACTCCCTCAGAATCACCGTGTATGGGCGCGGCGCCCACGGTTCGATGCCGCATAATTCGGTAGACCCAGTCGTGCTGGCCGCAGCCATTGTGATGCGGTTGCAAACCGTGGTCTCCCGTGAGATCCAGCCCGGAAAGTTTGCGGTGCTGACCATTGGTGCGCTTAACGCGGGAAGTAAATCCAATATCATCTCCGATCGGGCCGAATTGCTGCTGAACCTGCGCACCTACGATCCTCAGGTACGTCAGACCCTGATTACCGCCATTGAGCGCATCGTTATCGGCGAGTGTCAGGCCGCCGGTAGTCCCGCGGAGCCGAAATTTGAGTTCTACGATCAGTTCCCGCTGACTTCCAACGATCAGACTGTCAATGACAAGGTCACGGCCGCATTCACCGCGCATTTTGGATCCGAGCGGGTCAGACCGGCTGAGCCGAAAACCGCGTCGGAAGATTTTAGTCGAGTGCCCGACGCCTTTGGTGTTCCATACACCTACTGGGTTGTGGGCTCGGTCCCCAGCCACCTCTACCAAAAGGCCGCGGCCGAAGGGACGCTGGGTTCCTTACCGTCCAACCACTCACCATTTTTCACCCCGGCCATTGATCCCACTCTGGAGACCATGACCCGGACTCATCTGGTGGCCGCCTTGGCCTACCTTAAACAGCAATAGCGAAGGGGTCGCTCTGTCATGAGTGCCAACACTAGGCCGCCGGCGAGTACGGCGTGGAAACCAACCGATAAATGGCTACTGGGCGTGGTGCTCGCGGTCATTAACTTCTGGCTTTTCGCTCAAACCCTGCTCAACGTTATTCCAGGCATCAAGGGGGAGCTGGGAGTTGAGGAGACACTGGCAAATCTTGCGGTCTCGATCACCTCGTTATTCTCCGGTATTTTCATTGTGGTCGCCGGCGGATTGGCTGACCGAATCGGGCGCACCAAGATCCTGTATGTGGGTATCTGGCTTAGCATCGCCGGCTCCCTACTGATCGCCCTGACCCCGGAAAATTTGGGTGGGCTTACCAGCGCCATGCTGCTTGGCGGTCGCGTGGTTCAGGGGCTATCCGCGGCGTGCATCATGCCTTCATCGATGGCACTGGTCAAGACGTTCTATGAGGGTAAGGCCCGGCAACGTGCCCTTTCCTTCTGGTCCATCGGCTCATGGGGCGGCTCCGGGTTCTGCTCACTCTTCGGTGGGCTCATGGCTTCCTCGTTCTTAGGCTGGCGTTCGATCTTCTGGATCTCGGTGGTGCTCTCGATCCTGGCCCTGTTCCTGCTGCGCGGCACCCCGGAATCAAGGGCCGCAACCACAGCGGATCAACAACATCACGGGTTTGACTGGGGAGGCTTAATTTCCTTCATCATTGCTCTGGTCGCTCTGAACGTCTATATTTCACAAGGGCCGAATATCGGCTGGTTGAGCCTTAGCGGGCTGGGGCTTGTCTTGCTGACCGCGATATCCGGGTTGGTCTTCCTGTACATCGAAACCCACCGGCGCGGAGCCTTCGTTAACCTCAAACTCTTTGCCAACGGCACCTTCACCGGGGCTACGCTGTCCAACTTCATGCTCAATGGTGCCGCCGGTACGCTGATCGTGTCCCTGGGCCTGGTTCAAATGGCCGGTGGTCTCAGCTCGCTGCAATCCGGGTTGCTCACTCTGGGCTATCTGGTTGCCATTCTGGCCACAATCCGCGTGGGCGAGAAGCTCTTGCAGCGCTTCGGACCGAAGAAACCGATGATCTGGGGCTCGGTGATTACCGGTATTGGTGTGCTGTTCTGCTCGGCCACCTTCCTCTACCTGGACACCTACATCATCCTCAGCGTCATCGGGTTCACGCTATTTGGTATCGGTTTGGGTTTCTATGCCACACCGTCCACCGACGCGGCGCTATCCAATGTTCCAGATGCCGAAGTCGGAGCGGCCTCGGGAATCTACAAGATGGCATCCTCGCTGGGTAACGCCATTGGTGTGGCCGTCTCGGCGGCGCTCTATGTGGCAGGTCAGGCCATGGACCCCGAAATCATCCATTCCTGGGGCTTGTTTATCGGGCGACAGGATAACATCGCCTTGCGCTTCGGTGGAGCCATCGGCCTACTCTTCAACGTCTTCATGGTGGCTGTGGCGATCGCGGCAATTATCCTGACGGTTCCTTCCGATAAGAAGAAACAAAAGGAAATCGATCGCGGCCTGCATGACGTGGCACCACCACCGATCGGGAACTAACCTGCTGCCCGCCACGGACGTGTTGCCAGAAGTGTGTCATAGGCGTGTGGCGCACAAGGCCGGTGAAGCACCACGGGTGTTTTTAAACCCACTTGGTTTCACGGCGAGCACCCCATAGTTCGTTGCACCAAAAAACTATGGTCAAACTCGGCAATTCTGCTTAAATAAAAAACCGGCTCTCACTTGTTTTACCAAGTAAGAGTCGGTTTTCTCTTGTGCGCCCTGCGGGGCTCGAACCCGCGACCAATGGATTAAAAGTCCAGTGCTCTACCAACTGAGCTAAAGGCGCACGGCACAAGGCCAAAAACCATGTTACCCGATGAGAGCCCATGATCATTAATCGAGAAAAATTCGCGTCAAACAACGTTTGCCTGATTGCTCACAGCACCCAGATACTTCCAACGGTAGACTCGGAAGTTGGCGGGTAACGCCAGACTAACAAGTTTGAGGGAGTAGTCTTCTCACCATGAAAGGCGCACGCGCAGGTTCCCAGGCCGCGCACGACCCGGGATTCCGTCACCACAAACCAAAACCACTAACCTCGGCCGAATTTGATACCTACGTCGGCGGGGCGGATCCCGCGCGCCTCTCCGAGGCCGCCCATCTTTCCGCCGCCGCCTTCGTGCAGCGCGGGCTGAGCAATCGGGACCCGGAAGTCACCGCTCGTTTGATTTCCGTCGCCGAGGATGAGGGCTTGGAAGTCTTGGCCGAGCTGTGGAGCCAGGCGCCGGCACGTTCGCTGCCCGGTTCGCTATGGCGGCTGTACGCGATCCGCACCGCAACACTACGTAACCCCGAGGTGATGGCCGCCCGGTTCAGCGCCGGAGCACACCGCGCCCAGGTCGATCGGATCGTGGCCGGGGTGGCCGAGCCACCGACCTCCGAGCAGCTGCGCAAGATGGCCGATTCGATCCTGTCCGGGGCCTTCGAAGGCGACTACGCTCACGCGCTGGAACGCACCGCCGCATATTGCCGGGTGCTGGCACTGGGGATGGCAGATCATGCCGACGCCGCGGATCTATCCAATGAGGCACGCGGCAGTAAACTTACCGCACGGGCCACCGCCCTAGTGCGCACGGCCGAAGATTTGGAAGCCTGCGCACGGTTGTGGCGTAGCGACTGTCTCGACTAATCCACCTCCCGTACGAAGATTCCCCACCGACACGTTTCCCTTCCGAAGAGGACCGCCCAATTTGACCAGCCAGCAACAAGCACCCGCAAGCGGTACCGGCCGCTGGCTGTTAGTTTTGATCCTTACCGCGATCCTGTCGCAAACCACGTTAAACCTCGTTCGACCCGTCACCACCTACAAATTATTGACCCTGAATGCGGGCTCGGTGATGGTGGGTATCACCACCGCCGTCTATGCGATCCTTCCCCTGGCGGTCGCCCTTTGGTTAGGGCGGATCAGTTCCCGGGTCCGACAGATCCGCTACCTCATGCTGTGGGGCATTTTGCTCATTGTCTTGGGCTCGGCACTGATCGGGGGGGCTCCCACGATTCCGCTCGTCGCGGCCGGAAGCGCGGTGTTGGGGCTAGGGCACCTGGTGTTCACCATCGGCGGGCAATCTTCGATAGCAAGGTTCTTTCCCGATAACCAGCTCGATAAGGCCTTTGGGTGGTTTACCGCCGCATTCGCCGTCGGTCAGGTCATCGGGCCACTCGTGGCCGGCGGTATTCTGGGCGCTAGCACGCAGGTTGCGGTCTCCGAGCGGGCCGCGGACGTGAATCTCTCGTTGTGGATCGGTGCCGCGGCATCCGCCTTGGCCATCCCCCTGCTCATGCCGAATCTGCAGCCGCGACGCATCGGCAAACCGCAAAAGGTTACCGCCAGTGCCGCCCCCGAAGCCAAGCAGGCATCCGTGGGCGCAATTCTGCGCACCCCGGGAGTTGCCTCACATATGTTCGCGGGGCTGGCGCTGCTATCCATGATCGATATTCTCACCGCCTTCCTCCCCCTGGTGGCCGAACACTATGGGGTTGCACCGGCCGCGGTAGGCGTTTTGCTGGCGGTACGTGGCGCGGCCTCGGTCATCTCACGCATGTTCCTGCCCTGGTTCTCCCGTCATCTCAACCGGTCGCGACTGGTCCTTGGAAGCCTGTACGGGACCGGACTGAGCTTCATTCTGGTCCCGCTACTTCTGGAACACCTACTTCTGGCATCCGCGATCCTGTTCATCGGCGGTTTCCTCATGGGTTTGGGTCAACCGCTGACCATGAGCATGGTCTCCACCGCGGTAGCGTTTCAGGACAGAGGTACGGCGCTGGCAGTCCGGCTCATGGGCAACCGAGTAGGTCAGGTCCTCATTCCGGTGGCCGCCAGTAGCGCGGCGGTCCTCGTGGGACCCGGCGGTGCCATCTGGTTTTGTTGTGCGCTGTTATGCGTGTCGGGGATCGAAAAATCCCTTCGATCGAGGCGTGAGCTTTAGCACGCTGGCACCTAGCGGTTGACAGTCGGGCGCTGAGGAAGAAAACTGGACTCTGGTGCCGAACCGCTGGTAACCCCGGGCTCCAACCATTAGCCGCCTAGAGCGGCCTTCCGCCGAGAGGCGTTCCCGGTTCGGCACCATCACCGCGGCTGTTCACCTTCACGTCGTACACTATTCACAGTCAGCCCTTTAGCCGATACTTCCAAGTTGAACGGTGCACCGTAGATCGTGAAATTTCAGCTCTTTCCCTCTGCATCACGCGGGTTGGACCAACTGCGTGAACTCGCCGCATTGATCCACGACGCCGTGCAACTTGCTGCAGAAATGGTCGGGAACACCGAGGAACGCGAAAGCCTTGTTCGCGGCCTATCCGACACGGAAACCAAGGCCTCGGATCTGCATCACGCGATTCTGACCAAGCTGCGAACCAACTACCTCTCGCCGCTACCGCGCGAGGACATCTTCACCTTTGCCCGGCTGCTCCATGAGGTCACCGAAATTCTGCGGGGAGCCGGCGAGCTGATTAATTCTTTGGGCTCCACACCCCTGTCCCCCCGGGCCTCGGAGCAGTTGGAACTGGTGAGCCAGCTCGGCGAACTAGCCAGCGGGTCGCTGGGCCGCCTCAAACACCTGGATGACCTCGAAGATAACTGGCTGCAAATGGTGCATCTTTCCAAACGCATGTCGCGCACGCATCTGGCGTGGAGTGTAGAGATCTCCAAGTTCTCCAAAGCCTCGACCATGCACCGCCACCAGTTAGTGGCCGATCAGATTTTTAGTTCATGTACCGTCATGCGCCAATTCGCCGACCACTTGGGTCGTGTACTGGTCAAGGAGTCGTAAAGGGACATGACCCTGCATACGATTCTGGCTGTCCTCGCGCTAATCCTTGCTCTGGGTTACACCTGGCTTAACGGTTTTCGCGATGCATCCACGGCCGTGGCTGCCGCGGTACGCACCAAGGCGCTGACCCCGGGGATCGCTGTCGGGGTGGCAGCCATTTTTGCTTTTCTCGGCACCCTCGTGAGCACCAGCCTCGGCTCCTTTTTGATCAGCCGGCTGGACCTCAGCCTCGGTTCCGGGGTGCCGGGGTTGATGGTTTTGGTGTGTGGAATCCTCACCGCCACCGGCTGGGGGTTGTTCTGCTGGTGGCGTGGGATGCCCGTTTCATCCACCCAGGGGCTGCTATCTGGCATTGCCGGCGCCACCGGTGCCGCCGCCTTGCTCGGTAACCGGTCGATGAGCAACCCGCTAGATATTCTCACCGGTGGCGTGATCTTGCCGATGATCATCACCCCGATCGTGGCGTATACGATCTCCTATCTGTTGGTATACCCGGTCATCTGGCTGATCCGCCATCACACTGCTAGCAAGGTCAACGCCACCTCTAGGGCCGGGCAGGCCTTGGGTGCCTGCGCCGTGGCGTTGGGCCTGGGGATCCAAGACGGACAGCGTTCCGGGGCAATGCTCACCTTGGTGCTGCTCACCGCCCATTACATCGATTCGCCGGAAACCACGTGGCAGATCCAGCTACTTGCCGCGACGATGCTGGCTTTGGGGGTTTGCTGTGGCGGGTGGCGTATCGCGCACACCTTGCAACACCGGCTAGTGAAATTTGATCCACTGCGCGGTATGGTCGCCCAAGGTGTAGCCGCCGGACTGTTGTACGGCGGCGCACTGCTCCTGCACCTGCCTATGTCCACGAATCAGGCGGTCAGTAGCGCGATTGTCGGCGCGGGCGCGAACCAGCCTTATGAGACGGTTTCGTGGCGCAATGTGCAACGCGTGGTTCGGCATTGGCTGGCCACCCCGCTGATTTGTGTCCCGGGCGGTATCATTCTGACCCTGGCGGCCTATCCGCTGACTTTGCTCTGATCTTTCGCTGGCACTTGGCTAGTTGTTGCTCTCGGTGGTGAACATATCCTCGATGCGGCATCCAAAAACGGCCACAATTTTGAAGGCCAGCGGCAAGGACGGGTCATACCGGCCTTTTTCAATCGAGATCACCGTCTGTCGAGAGACCCCCAGAAGATCTGCCAGCGCCTGCTGGGATAGGCCTCGCTCACGCCGGTAGTCGGGCAGCGTATTGCGCATCGGCTTACCCTTGCTCCCGACTCAACATCCGATACCGGAGCGCAAAATCCGCCGTCACCAGGATAATCACGGCAACAAGAGTGAGCCCAATATTCGCCTCAATAGGCGCAAAGGTGAAAATCACCCCGCCAATCCCGAGAACCAGCAATAGGTCGGTAAACGTGGCCGAGGCAGCCTTGTCATACCAATGGTTTTCCACCGTATCTTCAGCGTTTTCCACCGTGTCCCGCAACGAGGTCACATCAACGAAGCAAACCCAGGCGAGTGTGCTGGTGACGGGCCAAACCATACAGGCGAACAATATCGAGCCGAGCACTTGCGTCGTGGAAGCCACCAACCAGCCGAAGAGTGCACCCGCCGCGGCCGCAAGAAGTGCCCCGCAGAGCATGCTGAGCATAAGTAGCGCGCCGGTTCCTCCGCCGAAGCGGGCGCGTCCCCAACGGGTGCGTTGGGCGGTAGCAGCGGTCATCAGTAGCATCCTTTCCATCGACGGGATGCCAAACTTACTTTTCTGACAAGGATGCTTTACAGTCAAGGTTATTTTACATAGCTTTAAAAACCAATGGCTCGCCTTGTGGGCGAGCCATTAGTCTGATCCCCTCCAGGATCCCCCGGAAGACCCCCTTCCGGACCGCTTATCACCGGCCCTAACCGGTGATAAGCGAATTCTTTATTCTTCGCTTATCCGAAGCGTCCCGAGACGTAGTCTTCGGTGGCCTTTTCTGCTGGGTTGGAGAAAATGGTGGTGGTGTCGTTGTACTCAATCAGCTTGCCTGGCTTACCGGTACCGGCAATGTTGAAGAAAGCGGTCTTATCGCTGACGCGAGCGGCCTGCTGCATATTGTGGGTCACGATCACCACGGTGTACTCGCTCTTCAGCTCGTTGATTAGATCCTCGATCGCCAAGGTGGAGATCGGGTCCAACGCTGAGCACGGTTCGTCCATCAGGATCACGTCCGGTTTCACCGCAATGGTCCGCGCGATGCACAGGCGCTGCTGCTGACCACCGGAAAGACCGGAGCCTGGCTTATCTAGTCGATCCTTGACTTCGTTCCAGAGGTTCGCACCGCGCAGCGAGCTTTCCACCAGCGCGTCGGCGTCGGAGCGGGAAATCTTCTTGCCGTTGAGCTTGACCCCGGCCAGCACATTGTCCTTGATGGACATGGTGGGGAACGGGTTCGGGCGCTGGAAGACCATACCGATCTGGCTGCGCACGTTCACCGGGTCAACCCCTGGCTCGTAAAGATTGTCGCCGTCCAGCAACACTTCGCCCTCAACACGACCGCCGGGAATGACCTCGTGCATACGGTTCAGGGTGCGCAGGAAGGTCGACTTGCCACAGCCCGAAGGGCCGATGAAGGCGGTAACCGACTTTGCAGCGATATTGATGTTTACGCCTTCAACGGCGAGGAACTTTGAGTAGTAAACGTTTAGGTCTTTAACGTCGATGCGCTTTGACATGATGTGGGTCCTTTGAAATCTATTGTGGGCGAAGGATTCCGGAGCCTAGGTGGCTCAACGGCCCTTCTTCGGGGCGAAGATCGAAGCGACAAGACGAGCGGCCAGGTTCAGCGCCATCACCATCAGGATCAGCAGCAGAGCCGCGGCCCAGGCGCGCTGGATGGACGGATCAATGTTCGTCGGACTCGTCGGAGTCAGGATCTGGTAGTAAATGAAGGTCGGTAGCGTGGACATCCAGTTCGCGAAGGCGTTCAGGTTGATATTGCTAGCGATACCCGCGGTGACCAGAATCGGAGCGGTTTCACCGATCACTCGGGCAATAGCCAAGGTGACACCGGAGGCGATACCGGAAATCGCGGTGGGGATGACCACCTTCAAGATGGTGCGCCAGCGGCGCACACCCAGCGCATAGGAAGCTTCACGAAGCTCGTTCGGCACGATCTTGAGCATTTCCTCGGTGGATCGCACCACGGTTGGAATCATCAGCACACTCAGTGCGACCGCTGCGACAATACCCATACGGGCGTTCGGCCCGAGGATGATGCCGAAGAAGGCTGCGGCGAACAGACCGGCGACGATCGAAGGGATACCGGTCATCACGTCGACGAAGAAGGTGATTGCCTTGGCCAATGGCCCACCCTTGGAGTATTCCACCAGGTAGATGGCGGTGAGCATACCCACCGGCACCGAGATTACGGTGGCCCAAAGGGTGATCAGCAAGGTCCCCATCAGTGCGTGGTAGGCGCCACCAAGCACTGGGGTGCCGTCGGCTACGCTCTGGTTATCGACCGCGCCGGTGACCCCGTTCATGGAGCTGGTCAAAAAGTGCATGCTCATCCCCGGCAGACCCTTTTCCAGCACGGTGTAGATCACCGAGGCTAGCGGGATCAGCGCCAGGATAAAGGCACCGTAGACCAGGTAGAGAGCCAGCGCGTTCTTTCCGCGACGCTTACCTTCGACCACCATGGTGGTCACGGTGGCACCGATGACAAACAGCAGGGCCGCGTAGATGGCGAAGCTTGCCAGGGCGAAGCCGGTGAGGGTGGACAGTGCCGCACCGAGGATGATGGCGGCAACGGCCACGGTGGGGATAGCCCAGCGCGGTAGCTTGCCTTTGGAGAGCGTGTTACGGCGACGAGGCGCTAACGAGCTGTCCTGTTCGTGGTTTGTTTTAGTCAGGCTCATCAGTTCGCTCCCGAGAATTCCTTGTGGCGGGCGATGATGGCCCGGGCGATCATGTTGACGATCAGGGTGATCACGAACAGTACCAAACCGGCGGCAATCAGTTCAGCCAAGCGCAGACCGAAGGCTTCAGGGAAGTTCAGTGCGATCTCCGCGGCGATGGTCTGGTTACCGGACTGGATCAGTGATGGGATCAAGCCACCGGTGGAAAGCACCAGGGCCACAGCCATGGTTTCACCCAGGGCACGGCCCAGGCCGAGCATCACCGCGGAGATGATGCCGGGGCGGGCGAAAGGAATTACTGCGGTGGTGATCATTTCCCAGCGGGTAGCACCTAGTGCCAGCGCGGCTTCTTCGTGCAGCTTAGGGGTCTGCAAGAAGATTTCGCGGCTGAGCGAGGTGATGATCGGCAGCACCATCACGGCCAGCACAATACCGGCGGTGAGCATGGTCTTACCGGTCTGGCTGGCTGGTCCGCCGAAGATCGGGATGAATCCCAGGTTCTCGGCCAGCCACTCGTAGACCGGCACCAGCGCGGGGGCTAGAACCAGGTAACCCCAGGCACCGTAGATCACCGATGGGATCGCGGCAAGCAGGTCGATCACGTAGCCCAGGGGGCCGGCGACCTTGCGCGGTGCATAGTGGGAGATGAACAAGGCTACGGCGATACCGACCGGGGTGGCGATCAGGAGCGCGATCACCGCGGCGATCACGGTACCGATAACGATTGGGAAGATGTAGCCAAAGAAGCCCTCACCGCCAGAAATGTCCGCGGGATCCGCGGCAAAGGTCGGTAGGGCTTGGATGAAGAGGAAGACTGCGACCGCAAACAGGGTCAACAAGATCAGGATGCCGGCCGCTAGCGCTGCACCGGAGAAGATCTTGTCACCGGCGCGTCCGGCGGACGGTCCGCTGCTCTTCAGAGCATTGGTAGTCATGGCAGATGCCTTCTACTGGGGGTCATGGTCGGAGGTGACCGACACTTTTGGGGTGGAGGAGGGGGTGAAGTGCGGACCGTTTCACGGCCCGCACTTCGGGTCAATCTCTAAGTTTACTCGGCAACGGTGATCGAGTTGATGGCGGCGCTAGCCTGCTCTGCAATCGCCGGACTGATTGGGGCATTTCCGGCCGATTCCTGAGCAACGCTCTGGCCCTCTTCTGAGACTACATAATTACCGAAGGCCTTGACCAGATCAACGGTAGCCTGATCCTCATAGCTGGAGCAGTAGATGTGGTAGGAAACCAGCACGATGGGGTAGGTTCCGGCTTCGGTGGTGTCGCGAGCCAAGTCCAGTGCCATATCGGTGTCGGCGCGACCCTCAACCGGGGTTGCTGCTTCGAGGGCCTTAGCGGCAGCATCGGCCGAGATCTCGGTGTATTCCTCGCCAACCTTGACGTTCACGGTGGACAGGTCACCGACGGCGGAGAAGTCAGCGTAGGTGATCGAACCGTTGGTGGAGGTGGTGGTGGAAACCACACCGGAGGTGCCCTTGGCGTTCTCGGCCTGAATGTCGCTTGGCCAGTCGCCGGAGACGTCGTAGGTCCAGACGTCGCCAGCGGCGGCCTTCAGGTACTCGACAAAGTTCTCGGTGGTGCCGGACTCATCGTTGCGGTGCACTACGGTGATGGCCGAATCTGGCAGCTCAACATCTGGGTTCTGGCTGGCGATAGCCTCATCATTCCACTGGGTGATTTCCAGCTTGAAGATCTTGGCGATGGTCGCGGCATCCAGGTTCAGCGACTCCACACCTTCGAGGTTGAAGGCGATGGCGATTGGCGAAACATAAGCCGGAATGTCAAAGGCACCGTCTGGGCCACAAACCTGCTTGGACTCTTCGATCTCTTCTTCACTCAGGTAAGCGTCCGAACCAGCGAACTGTGCGCCACCGGCCAGGAAGGCCTTGCGGCCAGCGCCGGAACCATCTGGGGAGTACTGCACCATAGCGTCGGCGTTGGCGGCCGAGAAGCCGTTGGTCCAGGCGTCCATGGCCGAGTTCTGGCTGGATGCGCCGGCGCCGGTCAGCGTACCGGAAACTCCGCTTGCGCTTGCCTGGGTTTCAGCTGGGGCCGACGAAGCGGCACCGGTCGGATTGTCCGAACCGCAGGCGGTCAGCGCGATCGCTGCGACCGAAAGGATGGCAGCTGCGCTACCGAAGCGTTGGAACTTCACGATGGTCTCCCCCATATCAGGAATGTTTAGAGCGTGTGGATGACAGCCATAGTGGCTTGGTGTCTGATTTGAGCCTAAGGAGGGCAGGTAACGAGATTCCCCGGCGAAAGTGAACGCAAGGTAAACAACGGCGCGAAACGCCGTGAAGTCAGTCACAGATTTGTGACGGCGGTTTTGAACTGTGCCGCGAACTCCATGTAAAACTGGGAATTATGGCCAGTGCAGCGAAGTTCAAACGCGCACGTCAATTTGTGCGCCAGCGGAATAAGGTGGGGTTCACCCGTGCCCGAAACTCGCTGCCGCGCATCATTCGAATGACCATTGCCGCCATCGGCGCCTATTGGGTGGCCGAAGTCCTTTTCGGGCACACCCAACCGATCTTTGCGGCCACCAGCGCGTTGATCGCCTCCGGTTTCGGGGCTTCCACCACCATGCGCAAGGTGTTGGAGGTGGCGCTGGGCTGCACCCTCGGGGTCGCCTTAGGCGACTTTTTGATGCAATGGTGGGGCCGTGGCTTGTGGCAGGCTGCCGCCGTGATGTCGTTGAGTCTGTTGGTGGCCCGTTACCTGAATTCCGGGCCGATCTTCTCCACCCAGCTAGGGATGCAGTCCGCGCTGGTGGTGCTGATGCCATTGTCCGTTGATGGGCCCTTCTCCCGTTCCCTTGACGCGGTGCTGGGAGCCAGTCTGGCGATCCTGCTGATGGCCTTACTTCCCACCGATTCGCGGCGTACCCCGGTCACCGCGCTCAACGATCTGCTGCGCGAACTGGGCGAGGTACTTTTGGAATGCTCTTGGGCGGTACGCGATGATGACCACCGGTCGGCCTTCCATGCTCTGGTCAAGGCGCGCGCCACGCAACGGCATATGGACAAGCTGCCGCAAGCCTTTTCCACCGCCTTAGAGGTCTCCACCTTCGCGCCAACCCAGCGGCGGCACAGACACGAGATTCGACGGCTGGCCCAACGTCAAGAGAAATTCGATCTGGCCGCGCGAAACCTGCGAGTATTCGTGCGGCGGCTGGCCGCGGTGCTCAGTCAGAGTGCGCTGGCGCCCGAGGGGGCCGAGCAGATCTCCGCGCTGTTACGCGAACTCTCCGAGGCGGTCAATACGCTGGCGCATTCGGTACGCGAACCCACCGTGGCCGGGCAACGCAAATACGAACGGCTGGCTCGCCGCCAATTAGAGGACTGCGCCGGCCAATTAGACCCCCGCCAAATGGGTATCGCCGGGATGCAGGGTGAAGGTCTAGTGCTACTGCTGCGTCCGTTACTCGTCGATCTCCTAGAGGCGGCCGGAAATGATCACGATGAAGCAGTTGCCCCACTGCCGCGACTGATGAACTGAACCGACGGCCCGCGGGCTGCCAGCCCGGATCTGTCGGCGCAGGTAGCTAGGATTAATCCATGAGTAAGACCTCCCGTACCAAAACTGCCAGCAATTTCCGCTGTTCCGAATGCGGCTGGACCACCGCCAAATGGGTGGGCCGCTGCGGCGAATGTCAGGCCTGGGGCAGCGTGGAGGAAGTCGGCGTGGTTTCCGCACGCACCGTCCCGGCGGCACGGGTAGCGAATCCCGCCCAACCAATCGCCGAGATCGATGCTTCTCAAGCGGCTTTTCGCTCCAGCGGTGTTTCCGAATTGGACCGGGTATTGGGTGGCGGTCTGGTGCCCGCTGCGGCCATACTGTTGGCCGGTGAGCCCGGGGTGGGTAAATCTACGCTACTACTTGATGTGGCCGCGAAGGCTGCCCGCAGTGGCTTGCGGGTGCTCTATCTGACCGGTGAGGAATCAGCTCCGCAGGTGAAGTCTCGCGCCGAACGAATTAATGCGGTGGCCGATTCACTGTACTTGGCCGCGGAAACGGATCTTGCTCTCGCGCTCGGGCAAATCTCCGAAATTGATCCGCAGTTATTGATTTTGGACTCGGTGCAGACCTTCTCCAGCGCCGAGGTGGACGGTGCCTCCGGTGGTGTATCTCAGGTCCGCGAGGTGGCAGCCGCAATTATTAATGCTGCGAAAACCCGGGCCATGACCACCATTATGGTTGGACATGTCACCAAGGAAGGTTCGGTCGCTGGTCCCCGCCTACTCGAACACCTCGTGGATGTGGTGTGCCAGTTCGACGGTGAGAAACACTCCCGGTTACGGTTACTACGCGCATTGAAGAACCGTTATGGTCCCACCGATGAAGTGGGTTGCTTCGATTTGACCGAAGACGGTATCGAATCGCTCACCGATCCCTCTCGGCTGTTCATCACACGCACTAAGCACCCGGTCCCAGGAACGTGTATCACGGTGACACTGGAAGGTCGCCGACCACTGGTCGCCGAAGTTCAATCCTTGTTATCACGCACCGCGGGACCGGCGCCCCGCCGCGCCGTGAGCGGGCTCGACGCTTCTCGCACACAAATGGTGTTGGCCGTGTTGCAGGCTCGCGCCCGGATGGATCTATCCGGGATGGATTCCTACTTGGCCACAGTGGGTGGGGTCAAACTCTCCGAGCCAGCCGCCGACTTAGCCTGCACGCTAGCACTGGCCTCTTCGATGCATGATTTCCCACTACCGCAAGATTTCGTGGCATTCGGCGAGGTGGGGCTGGCCGGTGAGGTTCGCCAGGTACCAGAGATCTCCCGTCGCGTTACTGAGGCGGCAAGACTGGGCTTTTCCTTCGCGATGGTTCCGGCCACCCCACAACCTTTGAAGAACATTCCTGCGGGCATCCGGGTTTTTCAGGTCGAGTCGATTGCCGAGGCGCTGGATCTGGCCTTCACTCAGCGGCAGAAGCCGACGGGATAAGATAGAGCAATCGCTTGCCCTGAAAGGAATAGTCGGTGCAACTACATCCCTCAGCAGAACTCTTGGCCACTTTGGCTCGCATTGCTCCGGGTACCGAACTGGCCGAGGGGCTGGAACGGATTCAACGCGGACGTACTGGCGCGCTGATCGTCTTGGGCCATGATGAGGTCGTTGAGTCCATCTGTTCCGGCGGCTTCGGGATTGACATCGCGTTCTCCCCCACGCGGCTAAGGGAACTCGCCAAAATGGACGGGGCAATCATTTGTGATGAGTCTGGCCAGCAAATCCTGCAGGCCGGGGTGCAGTTGATGCCCGACGCGAAAATCCAAACTGCGGAGTCCGGCACCCGACACCGCACCGCCGAACGGGTGGCGGTACAAACCGGTTTTCCGGTCGTTGCGGTGTCCGCTTCGATGCAGACCATCACGCTCTATGCCGCCGGCGAGCGCCACGTGCTGGAAACTAGTGAGCGGCTTCTGGTCCGGGGGAATCAGGCCATTGCCACCTTGGAACGCTACCGGCACCGGTTGGATCAGGTGACCAGCGCGCTAACCGCGGCGGAGATTGAAGACGCGGCCACCGTCCGCGAGGTTTTGGCAGTCCTGCAGCGCACCGAAATGGTTCGCCGTACCAGCGAGGATATTTCCCGCCATGTTCTTGAACTCGGCGCCGACGGGCGGTTGTTAGCTGCACAGCATGCCGAGCTCTTGGCTGGTATCAAAACCGATAACCAGTTGGTGCTCCGTGACTACCCGGCGTTGGCCGGGGCGGAGCAAGATCCCCAGGCGGCGCTAAACCGTCTTGAACTTATCCCGGACGCCCTGCTCATTGAACTTGATGCACTGCTCAAGGTGTTGGCTCCGCACGGCGGAGTGGGCCTCGATGATCCGCTGACCCCCCGCGGGTTCAGGATGCTTTCGATGATCCGGACTTTGCCAAGAGCCATTGGCGAACGCCTCGTAGAAAATTTCAACGACCTGCAACTTTTGATGGCCGCATCCACTAATGAATTGATGG
This sequence comes from Glutamicibacter uratoxydans, assembly GCF_050753455.1. GTDB lineage: Bacteria > Actinomycetota > Actinomycetes > Actinomycetales > Micrococcaceae > Glutamicibacter > Glutamicibacter uratoxydans_A. The sequence continues at coordinate 115,438 of NZ_CP192736.1, read as the reverse complement.
ATGTTGAAGGGATCGGTGAGCAACGGGCGCGATCAATCCGCGAGGGGTTAGCTCGGATGGCTGAGTCCTCGTTGCTGGACCGATATCTGTAGCGCGCTACTCTAGGTTGAAGGAGCTGGGCTCGGATTCAACCTCTCCCAGAACTGCGGTGAAACGGTAGGTTCCAGGTCGTGGCTGCACATTGACCGGTTTACATCCGGGAGCAGAACGCTCACGTGTCCAGGTGAACCGGGCTTCTTCCTGCTGTCCAGGTTTAAAATCTAGGAGTACTTCTTCACCTTCGGCCGCACAGTCGGAAGTAGAGAAAATCCGGTCCGATCCACTCATAACGCGGAACTCTTGCTCGGTGGTTCCGACGTTGACTTTGCACTCCGCCTCGGATGTATTCTTGATCTGCATGATCAGCACCGGGCTCTTGTCCGCCGTATAGGAATTCTGATCTGTGCTGGCGGTAACTTCGATTTGATCGGGGTTACAGATTCCGTCCGGTTGTTCGTTTACCGTTGCCGATGGGGCTGGCAGCGTCTGTTGCACTTCTTCACGATCTGGTGCCGACCCATTCTCGGGTTCCGAGCTCAGCGCTCCAATCGCCGCATAGATTCCCCAACCCAGCAGACCTATCACTAGCAGTGCGATAACCGCAACAGTAATCCGCCGGCGTCGATAGACGCTAGCTGGTAGTCGGCCGGACGGTGAATTGCTCATGGCATAAGGCTAGTTCATTCCCCGTTACTTCCCGTTGATTTCACGGTAATTATCACCCCTGTGGTGGCTCGACATACAGTGGTCAGGTGCAGCAAATCCATCACCTGATCAACCAGTGGTATCAAACTAACGCCCGGCAACTGCCGTGGCGTGAGCCCCACGTCTCGGGTTGGGCGGTGTTGGTCAGTGAATTCATGTTGCAGCAGACCCCCGTAGTTCGTGTCCTTCCGGTGTGGACCGAGTGGATGGAACGCTGGCCGCGACCACAAGATCTGGCGGCGGAACCGGTTTCTGAGGCTATTAAAGCCTGGGGACGTCTTGGTTACCCACGCCGTGCGGTGCGGTTACACGCGGCTGCCGTAGAAATCACCACCGAGTACAACGGCGAGGTCCCGACCAGTGAACAACAGCTCTTGGCGTTGCCCGGGGTTGGTGACTATACCGCCGCGGCCGTCGCTTGCTTCGCCTTCGGGCAACCCACTGTGGTGGTAGATACCAATATTCGGCGGGTTCATGCCCGGCTCTTTGGAGGCGCAGCGCTACCGGAGCCCAATCCGCGAGCCAGCGAGTTCGTCCGTGCGCGTCAGGTTCAGCCCGAAGATTTAGCCACCGCGGTGACCTGGAATATTTCCGTGATGGAGTTGGGTGCCTTGGTTTGTACCGCACGTAGCCCCAAATGCGAGCAGTGCCCGGTGTTTGAGCACTGTGCGTGGATTGCGGCTGGGCAACCGCCTCCACATTACAAGCCCAAGGGACAGGCTTGGCAGGGAACTGACCGGCAGGTGCGTGGGGCGATGATGGCCATTCTGCGTGACACCGATGGGTTACTTGCGCCTAGCGCTTTCTTGAGCGACCTAGCCACCCAACAAGAACCCATCTTTATCGGTTTACAGTCTTTGGACTCCCCGCTGGAGCAACGCGAACGTGCCCTTGCCGGTCTCTTAGCCGATGGGCTCGCGACAGAAGAATCCGACGGCATTCGGCTACCAAGCTAGTCAGTGGAAACCCAGTCGCTTCCGAAGGGTCCGGGCGCGCTGACGGGTGGTGGGTCGTCAGCGGTTTTTAGAAGTTGAGGATCATGCGAGTGTTACCCAGCGTATTGGGTTTGACTCTTGCCAGGTCGAGGAACTCTGCCACACCTTCATCACGTGAATGCAGCAACTCGGCATAAACTTCCGGATCCACTGCACTTTGATCTGCCATCACGCTGAAGCCGTTGCGTTCAAAGAACTCAACCTCGAAGGTCAAACAGAAAATTCGTTTAACTCCTAGGTCTTGGCCACGGCGGATCAACTCTCTGATGAGTGCTTTACCCACTCCCTTGCCCAACCATTGCGGGGCTGTGGCAAGAGTTCGCACCTCGGCGATGTCTTCCCAGATCACGTGGAGACCACCGCAGCCGATCAAGTTCCCGGCAGAGTCCTCGGCGACAACGAACTCTTGGATGGATTCGTAGTAGGTCACTGCTTCCTTATCCAACAGAATTCGCTGTTCGGCAAGTGGCCGGACAAGATCACGAATGCCATGAACGTCGCTGGTGCGGGCTGGGCGAACGATAAAAGAACTCACCTTCCGATCCTATGCCTCCGCAGTGCAGCAATAGACCACTTTGAAGCGGTATTTCTGCATAAAGCTTAGATCCGTTGCTAACACCCTCCCCGTCACGGACGATGACGCATAATGTTGCTCTCGTCCGACTCACGGTCGCTGCGCGGTTTCTTTACCCGTCGTCAGGCTCATCTGCCGGTGCGTTAGGAAGCAGATGGCGACACTTCGCTGGCGTGACTCTGAGAGACTTAGAGCCATGCACACTTCATCGCGCAAGTCCGGGTTCGGCCTGTTAGCTATCTTGCTCAGCGCCGTAGGGATCGCCCCGCTGCTCAACTATGGTCTGAGCGCGACCAGCGACCTGATCATTCGGGATCTGGGTATTGATGAGGCACAATTTGGTTTGCTTGCCACCGCCTGTTTTGCGTTTGCTGCCGTGGGAAACGCTGCTTTGGGCAGGTTCACTGACAGAAGTGCGGATCTGCGCTTACTGAGTCTAATCTTCGGGATTGCCGCTCTATCCATGGCAGTTGCCGCGATCCCTGGCGGTTATTGGTTACTGCTAATCGCCGCAGCACTATCGGGGCTCGCGCAGTCCTTTGCCAATGGCGTGACCAATCGGATCCTTGCTCAACGGGTTCCGACGGAGCAAAGGATTACGTGGACGGGCGTGAAACAGTCCGGTGTGCAGGTTTCGCAACTCGTTGGCAGTATCGGTTTCCCGTTGTTAGCGGCCTGGGTCGGGTGGCACGGGGCCAATATCTTCGGCGCTTTGCTAGCCGTTATTCTCGGCATCCTTGCCATACGCGTTGTTTCCTCGGTTCCACTCCTGCCGTTGCCGACCCGCACTGGTAGCAAAACTCAAAGTTCAGCGACCGCACTACCTAAAGACACCTCAACACGATTCTTTATCTTCGGGTTGAGCACCTTCGGGTTTATTAACGGCGCCGGGGTACAAGCAACCAATGTCTATCTGCCGCTCTTTGCGGTTCGTGAACTGGATTTTTCCTTGGTCGCCGGCGGTTTCACCGCTGCGGTGGCTGGCATCATTGGTGTCAGTGCACGAGTCGGTTGGGGAGCGCTAATGTCCCGGGGAATCTCTGCACCTAAGTTGCTCCTCTTGCTCGCATCCATGGCTACCGGTGGAGGGATCAGCTTCCTACTTGCTCAGCAGCTAGATTCCGCGGTCTTGTTATGGCTTGCGGTGGCGCTACATGGTGCTTCGGCTCTGGGGGTCTCGGTAGTTTTGATGGCAGCTCTGCTCCGGGTGATCCCAGCTTCCCGCTTAGGCAGCGCCAGTGGCATCGTTACCGCAGGGCAGTTTGCGGGATTTACTCTTGGACCGGTCCTAATGGGTGTACTGGTTGGTTCCTCCGGCGGATTTAGCGCGGGCTGGGTGGCAGTGACCGGGATTTATCTCTGCTGCATGTTCCTAGGACTGTTTCTCGTCTGGCGGCGTGGAAATCGTTCCTGGGCTGAACTCTAGTGATCGGGCTTGACCTACGAGATCTTTGGCTCAAGTCGCCTCCGAGAGCGAAGCAAACCCCACTGCCGCTTATGGCACTCGCTCTCAGGTAGCTGTACCCGCTTCGGTTAGCAGCCATATCAAGCGGTGCTCTTCACAGTTGTTTGATTGCTGACGAAGAAATCAATTAAACGCCTACGGGCGGTGGCCAAGAATAAAATTCTCGGCCACCGCCCGTAGGCGTTGCTTGTTTAGCCCTCTAGCGCAGCCGGTGCTGGCTCGCCTTCAAGCTGTCCGGTGCCGCCTTCGGCGCGGAAGGTGAACTTCTCCGCCCCGGCTTCACCTTCGACATCCACGTGAATGTGCTGGCCGGTCAGAATCTGACCGAACAGGATTCGCTCGGAGAGCTGATCCTCGATCTCACGCTGAATCGTCCGGCGCAAGGGACGTGCACCCATGGCGGGATCGTAGCCCCGGGTCGCTAGAACGGTCCGCGCGGCATCGGACAGTTCGATGGTCATTCCGCGCTCGTGTAGACGCTTGGCCAAACGACCGACGAACAGATCCACGATCTCTTCGATTTCTTCCTGGCTCAGCTGCGGGAAGACCACGATGTCATCGACACGGTTCAGGAACTCTGGACGGAAATGCTGGCGCAGCTCTTCCTGAACCTTGGCCTGCATCCGCTCGTAACCGGTACGGGTATCGGCCGAGGACTGGAAGCCGGTCATCACACCCTTGGAAATATCCCGGGTACCGAGGTTGGTGGTCATGATGATAATGGTGTTCTTGAAGTCCACCACTCGGCCCTGTGAGTCGGTCAAACGGCCGTCTTCCAGAATCTGCAGCAATGAGTTGAACAGGTCCGCGTGGGCCTTTTCGACTTCGTCGAAGAGCACTACGGAGAACGGACGACGGCGTACCTTCTCGGTCAGCTGTCCGCCTTCTTCGTAGCCTACGTAGCCCGGAGGGGCACCGAAAAGTCGGGAAACGGTGTGCTTCTCCGAGTATTCGGACATATCCAGGGTGATCAGTGCGTCTTCCTCACCGAAGAGGAACTCGGCCAGCGCCTTGGCTAGCTCGGTCTTTCCTACGCCGGTCGGACCGGCGAAGATGAAGGAGCCACCTGGACGGTTTGGATCCTTCAGCCCTGCACGGGTTCGACGGATGGCCTGAGAAATAGCCTTGATCGCTGAATCCTGGCCGATAACTCGCTTGTGCAGCTCATCTTCCATGTTCAGCAGACGCGTGGACTCTTCCTCGGTCAGCTTCACAACCGGGATACCGGTGGAGTTCGCTAGGACCTCAGCAATGAGCTCCTCAGTGACCTCGGCGATTTCGTCCATGTCACCGTTGCGCCAGGCTTTTTCCTTCTCGTTGCGCGCTTCAATCAGCTTCGACTCCTTGTCGCGCAAGGAAGCCGCGCCCTCAAAGTCCTGCGCGTCGATGGCTGCTTCCTTCTCCAAACGGACAGTGGCGATCTCCTCGTCCATTTCCTTCAGAGCAGGGGGTGCGGTCATGCGCTGAATGCGCAGTCGAGCACCGGCCTCGTCGATCAGGTCCACTGCCTTATCCGGCAGGAAGCGGTCGGAAATATAGCGGTGAGCCAGCTGCGATGCGGCCTGCAAGGCACCATCGGTAATCGAGACACGGTGATGTGCCTCGTAGCGGTCACGCAGTCCGCGCAGAATCTGAGTGGTCAGTTCAACCGATGGTTCCTTGACCTGGATCGGCTGGAAACGACGCTCAAGAGCTGCGTCCTTCTCAATGTTCTTGCGGTACTCATCCAAGGTGGTCGCACCGATGGTCTGCAGTTCACCGCGAGCGAGCATTGGCTTGAGAATGCTGGCGGCATCGATGGCGCCTTCAGCGGCACCGGCACCCACGAGAGTGTGGATTTCGTCGATGAACAGGATGATGTCACCGCGAGTGCGAATTTCCTTCAGTACCTTCTTCAGGCGCTCTTCGAAGTCACCGCGGTAACGTGAACCGGCAACCAGCGAACCTAGATCCAAGGTGTAAAGCTGCTTGTCCTTGATGGTTTCAGGAACATCGCCACGCACGATCGACTGGGCGAGTCCCTCGACCACGGCGGTCTTACCGACGCCTGGTTCGCCAATGAGTACTGGGTTGTTCTTGGTGCGGCGAGAGAGGACCTGCATGACGCGTTCCATCTCATGCTCACGGCCAATGACCGGGTCAAGCTTACCTTCGCGGGCTGCCGCGGTGAGGTTACGACCAAACTGGTCCAGAACGGCCGAGCCAGCCGGGGTGCCTTCGCTCTGACCGCCGGAGCTGACACCAGCGGACGCGGTGTCCTTGCCACCTTGGTATCCGGAGAGCAACTGGATAACCTGCTGACGCACCCGGCCCAGATCGGCGCCGAGCTTTACCAGCACCTGCGCGGCAACGCCCTCACCCTCACGGATCAGCCCCAGCAGGATGTGCTCGGTGCCAATGTAGTTATGTCCCAGCTGCAGTGCTTCGCGCAGCGAAAGTTCCAAAACCTTCTTGGCGCGCGGAGTGAACGGAATGTGGCCGGAAGGAGCCTGCTGGCCCTTGCCGATGATTTCCTGGACCTGCTCGCGGACGGCTCCTAGCGAAATGTTCAGCGATTCCAGCGCCTTAGCCGCGACACCATCGCCTTCGTGAATCAGGCCGAGCAGCAGGTGCTCGGTGCCAATGTAGTTGTGGTTGAGCATGCGCGCCTCTTCTTGGGCGAGCACGACAACGCGACGGGCACGGTCGGTAAATCTCTCAAACATTGCGGCACACTCCTTGCTTACCAATAATTCGATGCTACGCATCATCGGCTCAGGAATCTGCCTTGTTCGCCACAGGGATAACCGATAAGCACGCTACCGCCAATTCTTTAGTGGCGCAGAAACGGAAGAGGTCGAGGTATATACACCTCGACCTCTTCCAGCCAAATTGACTTACCCGGCAGTATTCTTAGCGAGCGCGGCTTCGCCCGCCCTTGCGCTGTGCTGCCTGATAGGCCTCAACCACATCGGCATTCAGCCGACCACGGGCGTTAACCTTAATGTTGTTTTCCTTAGCCCACGCTCGAATCGCTGGCGCCTCACCGCTGGACGCCTGCTTCGAATTGCGCGCCACCTCGATAAAAGGCGCCAACGCGGCGCGGAATTTCTCCGCATTCTGATCGTTGAGATCCATCTCATAATGGTCGGAACCAACACTAAAAGAAATAGATTCGGTTGCTTCCCCGCCATCAATATCGTCAATTAATGCAATCTGGACCTGGCGTGCCACGTTATTATCCTCCGTGCTGGTAATGCTTTAGACCCAAAGAATTTATAACATCAGATCTGCTGTAGATACATCATATCTAACAAATACTTTTAGATATGCATTAATTGCTCAATTCATACCTAATTTTCAGGTTGGGATTTATTATCCTGTGATTTTAATTCTCCAGAAGTAGAATCAAGGACTAATTTTTTATCCGCTTCGGCTTCCGCTTGACGTTCGGCGCGGTCAGCATTCATGACTGCTTTGATGACGTACCAGAAAATCAATGCAACAACGATAGTCGGCAATAGGGCTTCTACATATGGCATTTATGCCTCCGGCTTCAGCAAAGGGAAAAGGATCGTTTCGCGAATTCCCACATCGGTGAAGAGCATAACCAAACGGTCAATGCCCAAGCCAATTCCGCCCATTGGCGGAGCACCGTACTCCAGTGCGCGCAGGAAGTCCTCATCTAATTGCATGGCTTCGGGGTCGCCACCGGCAGCCATGAGCGATTGTTCGGTCAAGCGTTCGCGTTGAATTACTGGGTCAATCAGCTCGGTAAACGCCGTTCCGCGTTCCATCCCGCCAATAATCAAATCCCAAGCTTCAATGACATCGGGGTTCTCACGGTGTGGCCGGGCCAATGGCTGCGCCAGCGGTGGATAATCGTAGACAAAGGTCGGGTCGATCAGCGTTGGTTCCACGATTTCACCAAACAATTCGATGACCAGCTTCTGGGCTCCCCACGCCGGGTCGATCTTGACCTCGTGCTTCTGCGCAATCTCACGCAATTTCTCAGCCGTGGTTTCCGGGGTGATTTCTTCGCCTACCGCTTCCGAAAGCCCAGGGTAGACACCGAGCCAACGCCATTCACCGTCAAGGTTGATGGTTCCCTTGGAAGTTTCGATCTGGCGGCCAGCGCCAATGGCGTCAGCGGCGTTGAGGATAATTTCCTTAATGCGATCGGCCATCACGAATTGATCGGCATAGGCTTCGTAGCTTTCCAGCGTGGTGAACTCTGGTGAGTGGGTAGAATCCACGCCTTCATTACGGAAAATACGTCCTAGCTCGAAGACGCGATCGACACCACCGACAACGCAACGCTTGAGGTACAGCTCGGTGGCAATGCGCAACGTCATATCCTGATCGAAGGCATTGAGGTGGGTTTGGAATGGTCGCGCCGAGGCACCGCCGTGGATGAGCTGCAACATCGGGGTTTCCACCTCGACGTAGTTGTGATCCTCTAGAGTACGACGCACCGCACGTACAATGGCGGCACGCTTGTAGATCATTTCACGTGCTTCATTGCGCACGATCAGGTCGGCGTAACGCTGCCGCACCCGAGTCTCTTCGTTCAGGTCTGCGTGCAGTACCGGAAGCGGACGCAGGGCCTTGGACGCCATCTGGAATTCGGTCGCCATAATGGATAGCTCACCACGACGCGATGAGATCACTTCACCGCTGACAAAGACGTGGTCACCAAGGTCGACCAGTGCTTTCCAATCGGCCAGACGCTCTTCACCGATGTTGGCCAGTGACAGCATGACCTGCAGACGCGTGCCGGCGCCCTGCGGCCCCCCTTCCTGCAGGGTGGCAAAGCACAGCTTTCCGGTGTTGCGCATAAAAACGATTCGACCGACAACCCCGACAATCGCCCCAGTAGCGGTGTCTGGTTCCAGATCCGGGTACTGTGCACGAACCTGTTCCAAGCTATGGGTACGTGGTACTCCGACCGGGTAGGCTTCCTCGCCGCGGGCGAGCAGCTCGGCGCGCTTATTCATGCGGACCTGACGCTGGTCGTTAGTGTTCGTGCTGTCTGCTGCAGGGGAATTATCTAGGGAAGTCACAGTACACCATTCTACGTGTCACGGCCGTGGTTGTGGGTGCTTCATGATCGGACTCACCAGATTCGGTGAGTTAAGCGCCGCAGGCGGGCATCATTGATGCCCGCCTGCGGCTCGGATCACCAGATTTCGACGCGATCAGCCGGATCTAGCCACATTCCGTCGCCTGGTTTGGTGTCGAAGGCTTCGTGGAAAGCAGTCAGATTCTTCGGCACCTGGTTGCAACGGAACTCGCCCGGGGAATGCGGGTCGGTAGTAACGCGGATTACCGCGGTCTCCGGACGAATCAACGTACGCCAGCATTCGGCCCACGCGTAGAAGAAGCGCTGATCGCCGGTGACACCATCGATTACCTCGTCAGTCTCGATACCGCGGGCCGCGAGCTCCAGCTTGTAGGCCTTGTACGCGATACCTAAGCCGCCAAGATCGCCAATGTTTTCGCCGAGGGTCAGTTTTCCATTGACCTGGTGTTCCGGTGCCTCGGTTGGGGAGAGCGCTTCGTACTGTTCAACGAGCTTGCCGGTTAGCTTCTCAAAGGCTTCACGGTCCTCGGCCGTCCACCAGTTTTTCAACTCGCCGGTACCGTCATACTGCGATCCCTGATCGTCGAAACCGTGCCCGATTTCGTGGCCGATCACCGCGCCGATGGCACCAAAGTTCGACGCAATGTCACGGTCCACATCAAAGAACGGAAGTCGCAGAATCGCCGCGGGGAAGGCGATCTCATTCAACAGCGGGTGGTAGTAAGCATTGACCGTCTGTGGATACATAAACCACAGTTCGCGGTCCACACCGTCGTCGATCTTCTTGAGTTCTCGCTTGAATTCAAACTCGTTGGCAGCGGCAAGATTAGCGATCACATCGTGCGGATCGGTTTCAATACTTGAGTAATCGATCCACTCATTCGGGTAGCCGATCTTCGGCCGGAACATCGAAAGCTTCTCCAAGGCCTTCTCAATGGTTGCCGCGCCCATCCATGGCAGGGTACTAATGGAATCTCGGTAGGCCTGGATCAGACGCTCAACCAAGTGATCCATGGCGTCCTTAGCCTGCGGTGGGAAGTGTTTAGCGACGTACAGCTGCCCAATGTCTTCACCCACCGCACCTTCGGTGAAGGCCACACCACGCTTCCAGCGTTCCTTGAGCGTCTCCACCCCGCCCAGGCGTGCGGAGTAGAAGGAGAAGTTTTCGTTGACGAAATCGCTGGAGAGGTAGGAAGCGAAAGAGCGCAGTACCTGAAGAGTCAGCCATGCTTTCCACGCACTAAGCGGCTGTTCCTGCAGAGCTTTAGATAGCGCGGCAAAGTAGCTAGGCTGCCATAGCACCACTTCTTCGAAGTACTGTTGCTCGATACCGGCGCCCTTTAGCCAAAGCTCGAGCTGGGGGAAGAGTTCAAGGACCTGCTCACGAGTCATCAAGTTATACCGGGCTTGCGCATCGCGTACTTTGACGCGGTCCCAGTGGTGAGCGGCAATGACCTTTTCCAGCTCCACAACCCGTTCTGCGGCGGCTTGGGCATCAGCCTGTTCACCCAGTCCCAGCAGGCGGGCCACATGTTCTTGGTAATCGGTGACGGTCTGCGCGAACTGCTCTTCACGATAGTAAGATTCGTCAGGCAGCCCCAGACCACCCTGCAGGAAGGTGAGCAGGTTTCGCTCTGGGTTTCCAGCATCATTCATGGCACCGGATTGTAGGAAGCTACTAACACCCTTCCGGTAGAAGCTTCCCGACAGTTCAATCAATTGCTCAATGCTCTGTGCGTCAGCGATGGACTGCAGGTAATCGCGAACCGGGTCCAGCCCCTTGCTCTCAATCAGTTCCTCATTCATGAAACTGCCATAGAGGTGCGCAATTCGGGTTTCAGCGGCATTCTTCGCAGTACCAGCAGCGACCGCCTCGACAGTCTGTTCAATGATCGCGTGAACGGCAGCCTCAGCTTCATCACGCAATTCCATGAAAGAACCGTAGAGACCCTGATCGCTGGGGATTGAAGCCGTATCAAACCATTTGCCATTGGCATTTCGGTACAGGTCGTCTTGCGGACGAATGGACTCGTCACGGTACTTTAATGTCTGCGCGCTCACCTAGATACTCCCTGAGTAGACCGGAAAATAACTCTCTATAGCTACTCTAGTCAGAACGAGGGTACCTGTAATCCTAGGTGCGCAATGATGCGCCGAAGGCTTAAATGGGTGAGGCCCTGACACACAAGTATCAGGGCCTCAAACCACAATAATAGTCCGGCGGTGTCCTACTCTCCCACACCCTCACGAGTGCAGTACCATCGGCGCAATGGGCCTTAGCTTCCGGGTTCGGTATGGGACCGGGCGTTTCCCCCACGCTATGACCGCCGTAACAGCCTCGAAACAACAAACACAATAATGCAACCAAACCCCGCAACCACACTTGCGTGTGATTGATGAGGTTGTTATCTCGTAACCATATAGTGAACGCGAACACACAAAAAATCTTGTCTACCCAACCCACAGGGTCGGGTGTTTTGTTGGTGTTGATAAGTCATCGGCCTATTAGTACAGGTCAGCTACACAAGTCTTCAGTCCTTGCTTCCACATCCTGCCTATCAACCCAGTGGTCTAGCTGGGGGCCTCTCACACCACAAGGGTGCATGGAAATCTCATCTCGAAGCAGGCTTCCCGCTTAGATGCTTTCAGCGGTTATCCCTTCCAAACGTAGCTAATCAGCGATGCACTTGGCAGTACAACTGACACACCAGAGGTTCGTCCGTCCCGGTCCTCTCGTACTAAGGACAGCCCTTCTCAAATTTCCAACGCGCGCAGCGGATAGGGACCGAACTGTCTCACGACGTTCTAAACCCAGCTCGCGTACCGCTTTAATGGGCGAACAGCCCAACCCTTGGGACCTACTCCAGCCCCAGGATGCGACGAGCCGACATCGAGGTGCCAAACCATGCCGTCGATATGGACTCTTGGGCAAGATCAGCCTGTTATCCCCGAGGTACCTTTTATCCGTTGAGCGACGGCCCTTCCACACGGTGCCGCCGGATCACTAGTCCCGACTTTCGTCCCTGCTCGAGCTGTCACTCTCACAGTCAAGCTCCCTTGTGCACTTACACTCAACACCTGATTGCCAACCAGGCTGAGGGAACCTTTGGGCGCCTCCGTTACTCTTTAGGAGGCAACCGCCCCAGTTAAACTACCCATCAGGCACTGTCCCTGAACCAGATCATGGTCCGAAGTTAGGTGACCGGTACAGCCAGAGTGGTATTTCAACGATGACTCCACCTGAACTAGCGTCCAAGCTTCACAGTCTCCCACCTATCCTACACAAGCTGCACCGAACACCAATACCAAACTATAGTAAAGGTCTCGGGGTCTTTCCGTCCTGCTGCGCGTAACGAGCATCTTTACTCGTACTGCAATTTCGCCGAGTTCATGGTTGAGACAGCTGGGAAGTCGTTACTCCATTCGTGCAGGTCGGAACTTACCCGACAAGGAATTTCGCTACCTTAGGATGGTTATAGTTACCACCGCCGTTTACTGGGGCTTAAATTCTTAGCTTCGCATTACTGCTAACCAGTCCTCTTAACCTTCCAGCACCGGGCAGGAGTCAGTCCGTATACATCGTCTTGCGACTTCGCACGGACCTGTGTTTTTAGTAAACAGTCGCTTCCCACTGGTCTCTGCGGCCCACACCCGCCTCCAAGGAGCAAGTCCTCTTCACGGGGCAGGCCCCCCTTCTTCCGAAGTTACGGGGGCATTTTGCCGAGTTCCTTAACCATGATTCTCTCGATCGCCTTGGTATTCTCTACCTGATCACCTGTGTCGGTTTCGGGTACGGGCGGACTGGGACCTCACGCCGATGCTTTTCTAGGCAGCATAGGATCACCAAATCACCCACCAAAGTGGGCGCCTATCAGGTCTCAGAAACATGAACAGCGGATTTACCTACCGTTCTTCCTACACCCTTGGACCAGGTCAATTCCATTGCCTGGCTCGGCTACCTTCCTGCGTCACACCTGTTAATACGCTGACCTCACAGCCTCGGTTCCCAGCCCCGCACACCACAACAACACCACAAGGGCGCCGTACGCAATGATTGGAGGTGGTTAGCATCAACTGCTCAGTATGGGCGGTCCTTCGCCGGTACGGGAATATCAACCCGTTGTCCATCGACTACGCCTGTCGGCCTCGCCTTAGGTCCCGACTAACCCAGGGCAGATTAACTTGACCCTGGAACCCTTGATCATTCGGCGGACGGGTTTCTCACCCGTCATTCGCTACTCATGCCTGCATTCTCACTCGTGTAGCCTCCACCACTGGTTTCCACCGCGGCTTCACCGGCCACACGACGCTCCCCTACCCATCCAAACCACTGGACCACAAAGGCCTATGACATGTTTGAATGACGCAACTTCGGCGGTGTGCTTGAGCCCCGCTACATTATCGGCGCGGAATCACTTGACCAGTGAGCTATTACGCACTCTTTCAAGGGTGGCTGCTTCTAAGCCAACCTCCTGGTTGTCACAGCAACTCCACATCCTTTTCCACTTAGCACACGCTTAGGGGCCTTAGTTGGCGTTCTGGGCTGTTTCCCTCTCGACTATGAAGCTTATCCCCCACAGTCTCACTGCTACGCTCTCACTTACCGGCATTCGGAGTTTGGCTAAGGTCAGTAACCTTGTAGGGCCCATCGCCTATCCAGTAGCTCTACCTCCAGTAAGAAACACGCAACGCTGCACCTAAATGCATTTCGGGGAGAACCAGCTATCACGAAGTTTGATTGGCCTTTCACCCCTACCCACAGCTCATCCCCTCCATTTTCAACTGAAGTGGGTTCGGTCCTCCACACGCTCTTACACGCGCTTCAACCTGGCCATGGGTAGATCACTTCGCTTCGGGTCTAGACCGTGCCACTCAAACGCCCTATTCAGACTCGCTTTCGCTACGACTACCCCACACGGGTTAACCTCGCGACACAGCACTAACTCGCAGGCTCATTCTTCAAAAGGCACGCCATCACACAGGACAAGCCCATGCTCTAACGGTTTGTAAGCACACGGTTTCAGGTACTATTTCACTCCCCTCCCGGGGTACTTTTCACCATTCCCTCACGGTACTGATTCACTATCGGTCATCAGGTAGTATTCAGGCTTACCAGGTGGTCCTGGCAGATTCACACGGGATTCCTCGAGCCCCGTGCTACTCGGGCACCTATACAAGAACGGCAGACACGCATTACACCTACGGGACTATCACCCTCTCTGGTCCGGCATTCCAACCGATTCACCTATACGCCCGCACCTCGCTCCGCCAACTAGATAGAGTCAGCACATATAAGCCCCACAACCCCGATGATGCAACGCCTATCCGCTATCACACACCAACCGGTTTAGCCCCATCCGCGTTCGCTCGCCACTACTAACGGAATCACTATTGTTTTCTCTTCCTGCGGGTACTGAGATGTTTCACTTCCCCGCGTTCCCTCCACGCAACCTATACATTCAGTCACGGGTCACACCACATAACATGGTGCGGGGTTTCCCCATTCGGAAATCCTGGCCTCAACGTCCGGTTATCGACTCCACCAGGCTTATCGCAGATTCCCACGTCCTTCATCGGCTCCTGATGCCAAGGCATCCACCGTGCGCCCTTAAAAACTTTCAACAAAACACTTTGCAAAAAGCCTCAAAAATAATTGAGCAACAAAACAATCAACAAAATCACAAAACAAGACTCAAACATCACACAAACCCGCGACAACAGGCCCATGCAACTCATCTCGTTCTATAAGATGCTCGCGTTCACTATACAGTTCCCAAACAACAACCCCACACCCCCAAAACCACCACCCACAACCGGGGCAATAATCTCAAAGACACAGGACAAGGCCACACCAAAACCAGCACAACCCCCCAGCACCCAGTCAAAACCAGACACAACAAAAAAGGGGGGCCATGAAAGCTTGTTGCCTCAAAACCCAACAGCATGCCAAACCACACAAACCACACCACACCCCTCACCCGCTTTCCCACACCACCACCCCAACAGGGACGATCATGCGTACTCACAAGCAAACAATGCGACACAGCCACAGCCAACACCCACACACCACCAACGGCGCATGTTTCCCAGTGTTGAGTTCATTGATATTCCACCCATGAGCAACCCACCCAAACAACACTCGTGTCTGGCATGAGCAACCAAATAATGGTTAGCTCCTTAGAAAGGAGGTGATCCAGCCGCACCTTCCGGTACGGCTACCTTGTTACGACTTAGTCCCAATCGCCAGTCCCACCTTCGACGACTCCCCCCACACAAGGTGGTTAGGCCATCGGCTTCGGGTGTTACCAACTTTCGTGACTTGACGGGCGGTGTGTACAAGGCCCGGGAACGTATTCACCGCAGCGTTGCTGATCTGCGATTACTAGCGACTCCGACTTCATGGGGTCGAGTTGCAGACCCCAATCCGAACTGAGACCGGCTTTTAGGGATTAGCTCCACCTCACAGTATCGCAACCCATTGTACCTGCCATTGTAGCATGCGTGAAGCCCAAGACATAAGGGGCATGATGATTTGACGTCATCCCCACCTTCCTCCGAGTTGACCCCGGCAGTCTCCCATGAGTCCCCGGCATAACCCGCTGGCAACATGGAACGAGGGTTGCGCTCGTTGCGGGACTTAACCCAACATCTCACGACACGAGCTGACGACAACCATGCACCACCTGTGAACCAGCCCCGAAGGGAAGGACTATCTCTAGCCCGGTCTGGAACATGTCAAGCCTTGGTAAGGTTCTTCGCGTTGCATCGAATTAATCCGCATGCTCCGCCGCTTGTGCGGGCCCCCGTCAATTCCTTTGAGTTTTAGCCTTGCGGCCGTACTCCCCAGGCGGGGCACTTAATGCGTTAGCTACGGCGCGGAAAACGTGGAATGTCCCCCACACCTAGTGCCCAACGTTTACGGCATGGACTACCAGGGTATCTAATCCTGTTCGCTCCCCATGCTTTCGCTCCTCAGCGTCAGTAAATGCCCAGAGACCTGCCTTCGCCATCGGTGTTCCTCCTGATATCTGCGCATTTCACCGCTACACCAGGAATTCCAGTCTCCCCTACATCACTCTAGTCTGCCCGTACCCACCGCAGAACCAGGGTTGAGCCCTGGTCTTTCACGGCAGACGCGACAAACCGCCTACGAGCTCTTTACGCCCAATAAATCCGGATAACGCTCGCGCCCTACGTATTACCGCGGCTGCTGGCACGTAGTTAGCCGGCGCTTCTTCTGCAGGTACCGTCACTTACGCTTCTTCCCTACTGAAAGAGGTTTACAACCCGAAGGCCGTCATCCCTCACGCGGCGTCGCTGCATCAGGCTTTCGCCCATTGTGCAATATTCCCCACTGCTGCCTCCCGTAGGAGTCTGGGCCGTGTCTCAGTCCCAGTGTGGCCGGTCACCCTCTCAGGCCGGCTACCCGTCGTCGCCTTGGTGAGCCATTACCTCACCAACAAGCTGATAGGCCGCGAGTCCATCCCCAACCGATAAATCTTTCAACCACCCACCATGCGGCAGGAAGTGATATCCGGTATTAGACCCAGTTTCCCAGGCTTATCCCGAAGTCAGGGGCAGGTTACTCACGTGTTACTCACCCGTTCGCCACTAATCCACCCAGCAAGCTAGGCTTCATCGTTCGACTTGCATGTGTTAAGCACGCCGCCAGCGTTCATCCTGAGCCAGGATCAAACTCTCCATAAAAAAATAAAAAGCCACCAACAAGCCCCCCAAGGAAAATCAGGGAACCACAACGTTGATGTAGTCCTGGCGAATAAAAACCACTCAAGAAACACCACACGGGGGTGCGGCATCCTCAAGCAAAAAATGTTTCGTATTCACCAAACAAAAAACATTCGGTATCAACAAACTTGGCACACTATTGAGTTCTCAAACAACAAACACTTTCCGGTTCCTCATCAACCACATTCAAGGTGATGATTTCTTCCGGCGTTCTTTGTAAATCTTATCTTGAAGAATATTTGAAAGTCAAATTCATTTTCATGTGATTTGAATTTCTATTCTTCCCCCATTTAGTTCCTGATTGATTTCACAGATAACTGTGTTCTTCAGGGTTTTGATGGGGTTTTTGTTGCCCTGTTTCTTCCGGTTTTGATCCCGTGTTCCGTTCGGCAACAGATAAAAACTATACACAGGTTTCAGGGGGCACGCAAATCGGTAGACGGGTTATCAGGGGTGACCGTGCACACTTAATTATTTGCCATCCAAAGAGCCCGAAGTCTCTGCGATTCTCCCGCTCGTCGTAACACTCACTGTAAAGGCAAGCGGAGCAAAGGAGGGTCAGTACGACAGTAAGTCTCAGTCATCGATCTTGTCCTGTCCTCCCTGCTGCGGTAGCCGCTGGCTTCTTCTAAAGGCCTACCGCTTTCCCCCTAGTTGCATCCTGCAAATGTTTAGGTGGTCCCAGCTTTGAAGGGCGCACGGCGCATCTCGCCCATCACATATCCTCATGGTCTGGCTGTTACGCCATTCGGGCATGGTCTGGATTTGCCGCAACTGTGGATCCACACCTCATCGAGAACGGACTCTCATATTTTTAGTGCTCGTAGGTAGCGTTCCAAAGCATCGATGAGCCAGGCGCCTTAGCATTCGAGTGGAGCCTCGTCTGCTGCGCAGGTCGAGCGCCGCACCGGGCGTCCAAATTTGTCTGCGCCGAAATCCCATAGCTCGTTGTCATCTTGGAGGAACTCCAAGACCGCGCCATTGGGCAGGCCGCAAAGGTCGGAGATCTAACTCTGCTCCCCGGTAGGCGCGATAGACCTACTGTGCTTCGCAAAGGGTCAGTGCGTAGGTATCGGCCTCGCTTACCCACTCACCACGGACGGACAGTACTCTTCTACTGCCCTTCCAGCTCGAAGCGTCGATGTCTTAACTCCCGCTGTGCACCACGCAATGGTGAACCGTCTATTGGTAGCTGGTTCAAGTCGACAGAGCCGGCTGCATTGAGCGCCAGCTTATTTGCTGCATTAGCGGACCGCTCATTGAGCCCTAGATCCCCAGCAAACTGTGCCCAATGCTTGCGTTTGAGATTCTTGGTCTTCCCAGCCAGCGTCAAAGCCATCGTGTCATCTCCATAAAGAAGCGTGCACGGCACGTCATAGACCGGAGCAACCGAAAATCTCTCCCTCTCGTCAGCCAGAATTGACACGTTCTTCCCGTGAAGATCCCCATTTCCCGTCAGCCACGCATAGACGAACTGCAGATAAAGGTTTCTCACCGCGAGCAAAGGGGCATGACAATGCTCTGACAATGCCAAGCACACTTCTTCGGATGATATCGAATACTTGGCCGACGGCGGCAGATTCAGCACCTGCATCGCGTCCTCGAGGCGTCTGCGCGTCAACGTCGTGCGATCTGCTCCGATTCTCCGGTCGAAGCGTTCGACAAGAAGCCCCTCTACGCCGTTCTTATCACGCAAGAGCGCACTCTTGGCTGTTGGAATTTTGAGTTTCTTGGCGCCTTCCAAATGAAGATGCTCGTTGGCCACCAGATGCGGATGCTCCTGAGTATCTAGCTTGAGCAGATAGTTGAATTCCCGCGTTGCCACCGGCGTTGTCAGCATTGTGGCACTGATCTTGTCCTGTACCCCCGGCAATGAATGCAGATCCAACGTACGCGACAGGGCTGCAAAGTCCATTTGAGCCGGGTCAAGAACTTCCGCGACCACTGGAGGAGAGGTCAATGGCCGCCCGGATGGCACAATACTGACATCGCCAGGTGTATCGGCACCTACGATCATTAGCAATGTCAGTTCATCAGATAGGGATGTCTTAGCCGCATTCTTAAGTACGGTGAGCCTGTGGCCTTCGGGAAGAAGACCCGAGAAGAACGCGGGGAGTCCGCCACTCGGAACACTGTAAGTGGGGTTCGAGGCCGGTAGCGAAAATGCTATGCCCTTCCGGCCGGATGCAAGATATTCGACGGTGTAAGAGAATTCAACACTACCGTCGGGCTGTCTACGCAGATGGCCAGCGAGCTTTCCGTCCTGATATACGTCAGCTGTCGATACGAGTTTCAGTTCCTGGAAATTAGAGCTCACGGCACTACCAGCAGTCGGATACCCAGCACGTTCAAAGTAGCCAGAACGGCAGCAAAGGAGGGATTGCCATTTCCGGATTCAATCGAACGCAGCGTACGTTCAGAAATCCCTGCAAGATCGGCTAGCTGCTCTTGAGTCAGACCACTTTCTTTCCTCGACGTTTGAATGGCTGCCCCGACATCACTTAGCGAATTCATCCGCGCTCCCGTCCCGGCAAGATAACGCCGATTCTGGTTGATTCAAGTTCCATAATGCATGAGATCACCCACTTCGGCAAGATCCTGCCGAAGAGCTGGAAAAAGGGGAAGAAATCAACCCTAAAGCAAATGTATCGGCAATAAACTGCCTAAGTTCGGATTTTCCGGGGAGTATCTACTGATCCCTCTTTCGTCGCAGCCTTCGCGTTCGGAGCGCAGAGCTTGCTGAGCAAACGGGATCACCGCGCCGCGAGCCGCGCAGCTGACACGATGACATCTGTCAAGGGACATTGGTTTCTGCCCACGGGCGGCCACGAAAAATGCCCACCATTGGCCAACAAAACTGCCCGCTGACGGCCACCACCACTGCCCACTGTGAAAGTAATTTCCAGCCTGGCGGTGACCAACAGCAGTCCACCCCGGGAACTCGTCCTAGTGCAACGCGCTCACCCCCGCCCCGGCCAGCGCCTGAGTCAGTCGGACCGAGTCACCACTGGTCTGGCAAATATGGGCATGGTGTAGCAACCTGTCCACTGTCGCGGTAGCAAGAGTCTTTGGCATCAACTCGTCAAACCCCGCGGGGTGCAAGTTCGAGGAAATCGCTACCGAGCTCTTCTCATACGCGGCATCAACCACCCGGTAAAGCGCTTCAGCAGCGTCTTCAGGCACCGGTAACAACCCAATATCATCAATAATGACCAGGTCAGAACGCAGAATCTTGTCCACGGCTTTGCTCACTGACGCGTCGACCCGGTGTGAGCGCACGATCCCGGCAAGGCGTTCAAGGGTAAACCACGCAACTTTCAGCCCTTCATCCACCGCGTGCTGCCCCAACGCTTCGAGGAAGAACGTTTTACCAGTGCCAGAAGGGCCTGCCAGCACAAGGTTTTCCGCACGCTGAACCCATTCCAAAGTTCGTAAGGCCTGCTGCGTCGCAACCGGGATGGTTGAAAGCGTTGGATCCCATGTATCGAACGTTTTCCCAGTGGGAAACCCTGCGGCTTTGCGCCTGCTAGCGATCACCGACCGGGAACGGCCGGTTGTTTCCTCCTGAAGTAAGGCCCGCAGCACCTCGGCCGGTTCCCACCGCTGGGACTTTGCCGTGGCGAGTAGTTCGGGGGCCGCGAGGCGGGCGTGTGGCATCCTTAGGGCACGGAACTGGGCTTCGAGGTCTTCTGGAAGCGGTGGTGCGGAATTGATGCTGATCACCATTTCTACTGTTCTCCTGTCGGTTCAGTGGCCCCGAAATCGGCCCATGATCTGGTTCCTTGCGTCAAGGAACTCTGCTCACTACCCTGATGCTTCACGGGCTGATTGCCAACGACTTCACAGGCCAAGATGGAGCGTAAGTCTTCATAACCGAACCGATGATGCGTCGCAGCTAACCCGAGGGCCCGGTCCACCGCAGCAGTGCCATGTAACTTGGCAAGGCTGACCGCTTCAGCCATTTTCACCAAGATCCGGTCCGTGCCTACCGCGGCCGCTTCACACAGCCAGGTGGTGGCTCCGGCACCGATGGCGCAGAAATCTCGTTCTGCCTGGGTACGGGGCTTAGGCTCTTTCACTCCCGGAATCTTCTGCTCTTGATTCCCGGAGAAATGCTCGGATTTCACCGCCACCATCCCCGGGCCCAGCTTCAAGTGCGAGGCCACCTGTTCTGGCCCGTCAACACCTTGATGAACAATGACCACGGTGGCTTGTAAACCGACTCCCACGGTGCGCACCCACACCGTTTCACCGAGCAACCGTCCGGGCACTGAGTAGCGTGCGTTCTCATAACTGATCATGGAAGTGTTCATCGGCACCTTACGGCTTTCGCCCAGCGCGAGGGTGAACGGCTCATCCGGGATCCGGTGCAGCGCACCCTGCTCTGTAGCGGTGAGCAGGTCCATCGGTGCTTGCCCAGTGGACCGGTGTTTCTTCTGATTCACCTGCGCCATGAACTGGTCGCAAGCCTCCTCAAGCTCTTCAAAAGAGTTGTAAGCGGGGCGCAAGTTCGTCTCTGTGGGTACGAGATCCGCCTTCGCGATTTTCACCGCGTTCTCCACTCCGCCCTTCGTTGCTGGATCTCGTGGTTCACAGGTCAATACGCTCACCGAGTAGTAGCGGGCGAACGTCACCGCCGACCTGTTACGCACCGGGATACCGGCTACATGCATCACCGTCACGGTTTTCTCGTTATCGGTCAACACATACGTCGGCGCACCACCCAACAGCCGGAAGGTGCGGTCCAAAGCGGCGAACACGGTAGGCCCCTGCCGGTCAGGCAACGCGAGCACAACCCGGAAGCGAGACCAAGCCAACCAGGCGACGAACAGCACGGTTTTCACGCCGTTCACCACTGGCCCATCACCGAAATCGTACTGAAGCCACAACCCTGGCTCGGTCACCCACGGCAGATGATTGCGCTGATTGCCTAGCCGATAGGAACGCTTCAGCTCGGCCACCGATCGGCGGGTGGAACGTTCAGAACCGGTGTAGCCCATGCTGATGAGTTTTTCGTGGACTTTATCGGCACGGATCAGGCCCGAAGACTCACCAATGAGCTGCTCAATTATTACCCGGTACTCATCGGTGATTTTTGTGCGGGGTTTCATCCCAGGAATCGGAGCGCCTGAATTACGGGCTTTGACGTGCTTAGCAACGGTGTGGTGTGAGCAGCCGGCAAGTTCGGCGGCTGCGCGAAACGAACCGGTTCGGTCGTACGCTGCAAGAATTTCCATGATTTCTCCGTCAGACTTCATAGAGGGGCTCCTTTCAGAACCATGGGTTGATGAGTTGTTGGTACTTTTCATCAAACCCGATGGAAAGGAGCCCCGCTCTCTTCCCTCGCCGAGGTGGCATCAGGGTGAGAACAAGGTTGGTTATGAAATCAGTGGGCAAAGAGTGCTGGCCATGAGCGGGTAATTCTGCTGTCCGTCAGCGGGCAGTTTTGTTGTCCGTGTGTGGGCATTTATTTGGCCACCTATGGGCAGTTTTTCATGTCCGCTTACAGACATCGGAGCCAGCGCACGTAAAGACCGTAGATGCAGTCAAACTCCGACTGGGGCCCGCAGGATAAAGCTAGCATCCCTCCGGGGCGATCAGCTCACTCCTGGAACCGAACACCAACCACTTTCGCCACCAGATACAGAGCACCGGGATCAAAACCGTGTATCAAGCAGCAGGTTCGTATTGCTGCTTAGAAGTGGCAGCTCTGAGCTTGCGGGCACTAACGGAAAGCCGACAACAAGGAAGCGTGGTTTCTGTCTGTGCACCCCGCACCAGGAGCCAGGGGCGTTGAGTCCCTACGCGGGATCCGCACAGACCACCAGCAACCCGCAACCTATAAGCCAGCATCCCGGGAATGAATACCACCCGGTTAAATGGGTGAGGCCCTGACACACAAGTATCAGGGCCTCAAACCACAATAATAGTCCGGCGGTGTCCTACTCTCCCACACCCTCACGAGTGCAGTACCATCGGCGCAATGGGCCTTAGCTTCCGGGTTCGGTATGGGACCGGGCGTTTCCCCCACGCTATGACCGCCGTAACAGCCTCGAAACAACAAACACAATAATGCAACCAAACCCCGCAACCACACTTGCGTGTGATTGATGAGGTTGTTATCTCGTAACCATATAGTGAACGCGAACACACAAAAAATCTTGTCTACCCAACCCACAGGTCGGGTGTTTTGTTGGTGTTGATAAGTCATCGGCCTATTAGTACAGGTCAGCTACACAAGTCTTCAGTCCTTGCTTCCACATCCTGCCTATCAACCCAGTGGTCTAGCTGGGGGCCTCTCACACCACAAGGGTGCATGGAAATCTCATCTCGAAGCAGGCTTCCCGCTTAGATGCTTTCAGCGGTTATCCCTTCCAAACGTAGCTAATCAGCGATGCACTTGGCAGTACAACTGACACACCAGAGGTTCGTCCGTCCCGGTCCTCTCGTACTAAGGACAGCCCTTCTCAAATTTCCAACGCGCGCAGCGGATAGGGACCGAACTGTCTCACGACGTTCTAAACCCAGCTCGCGTACCGCTTTAATGGGCGAACAGCCCAACCCTTGGGACCTACTCCAGCCCCAGGATGCGACGAGCCGACATCGAGGTGCCAAACCATGCCGTCGATATGGACTCTTGGGCAAGATCAGCCTGTTATCCCCGAGGTACCTTTTATCCGTTGAGCGACGGCCCTTCCACACGGTGCCGCCGGATCACTAGTCCCGACTTTCGTCCCTGCTCGAGCTGTCACTCTCACAGTCAAGCTCCCTTGTGCACTTACACTCAACACCTGATTGCCAACCAGGCTGAGGGAACCTTTGGGCGCCTCCGTTACTCTTTAGGAGGCAACCGCCCCAGTTAAACTACCCATCAGGCACTGTCCCTGAACCAGATCATGGTCCGAAGTTAGGTGACCGGTACAGCCAGAGTGGTATTTCAACGATGACTCCACCTGAACTAGCGTCCAAGCTTCACAGTCTCCCACCTATCCTACACAAGCTGCACCGAACACCAATACCAAACTATAGTAAAGGTCTCGGGGTCTTTCCGTCCTGCTGCGCGTAACGAGCATCTTTACTCGTACTGCAATTTCGCCGAGTTCATGGTTGAGACAGCTGGGAAGTCGTTACTCCATTCGTGCAGGTCGGAACTTACCCGACAAGGAATTTCGCTACCTTAGGATGGTTATAGTTACCACCGCCGTTTACTGGGGCTTAAATTCTTAGCTTCGCATTACTGCTAACCAGTCCTCTTAACCTTCCAGCACCGGGCAGGAGTCAGTCCGTATACATCGTCTTGCGACTTCGCACGGACCTGTGTTTTTAGTAAACAGTCGCTTCCCACTGGTCTCTGCGGCCCACACCCGCCTCCAAGGAGCAAGTCCTCTTCACGGGGCAGGCCCCCCTTCTTCCGAAGTTACGGGGGCATTTTGCCGAGTTCCTTAACCATGATTCTCTCGATCGCCTTGGTATTCTCTACCTGATCACCTGTGTCGGTTTCGGGTACGGGCGGACTGGGACCTCACGCCGATGCTTTTCTAGGCAGCATAGGATCACCAAATCACCCACCAAAGTGGGCGCCTATCAGGTCTCAGAAACATGAACAGCGGATTTACCTACCGTTCTTCCTACACCCTTGGACCAGGTCAATTCCATTGCCTGGCTCGGCTACCTTCCTGCGTCACACCTGTTAATACGCTGACCTCACAGCCTCGGTTCCCAGCCCCGCACACCACAACAACACCACAAGGGCGCCGTACGCAATGATTGGAGGTGGTTAGCATCAACTGCTCAGTATGGGCGGTCCTTCGCCGGTACGGGAATATCAACCCGTTGTCCATCGACTACGCCTGTCGGCCTCGCCTTAGGTCCCGACTAACCCAGGGCAGATTAACTTGACCCTGGAACCCTTGATCATTCGGCGGACGGGTTTCTCACCCGTCATTCGCTACTCATGCCTGCATTCTCACTCGTGTAGCCTCCACCACTGGTTTCCACCGCGGCTTCACCGGCCACACGACGCTCCCCTACCCATCCAAACCACTGGACCACAAAGGCCTATGACATGTTTGAATGACGCAACTTCGGCGGTGTGCTTGAGCCCCGCTACATTATCGGCGCGGAATCACTTGACCAGTGAGCTATTACGCACTCTTTCAAGGGTGGCTGCTTCTAAGCCAACCTCCTGGTTGTCACAGCAACTCCACATCCTTTTCCACTTAGCACACGCTTAGGGGCCTTAGTTGGCGTTCTGGGCTGTTTCCCTCTCGACTATGAAGCTTATCCCCCACAGTCTCACTGCTACGCTCTCACTTACCGGCATTCGGAGTTTGGCTAAGGTCAGTAACCTTGTAGGGCCCATCGCCTATCCAGTAGCTCTACCTCCAGTAAGAAACACGCAACGCTGCACCTAAATGCATTTCGGGGAGAACCAGCTATCACGAAGTTTGATTGGCCTTTCACCCCTACCCACAGCTCATCCCCTCCATTTTCAACTGAAGTGGGTTCGGTCCTCCACACGCTCTTACACGCGCTTCAACCTGGCCATGGGTAGATCACTTCGCTTCGGGTCTAGACCGTGCCACTCAAACGCCCTATTCAGACTCGCTTTCGCTACGACTACCCCACACGGGTTAACCTCGCGACACAGCACTAACTCGCAGGCTCATTCTTCAAAAGGCACGCCATCACACAGGACAAGCCCATGCTCTAACGGTTTGTAAGCACACGGTTTCAGGTACTATTTCACTCCCCTCCCGGGGTACTTTTCACCATTCCCTCACGGTACTGATTCACTATCGGTCATCAGGTAGTATTCAGGCTTACCAGGTGGTCCTGGCAGATTCACACGGGATTCCTCGAGCCCCGTGCTACTCGGGCACCTATACAAGAACGGCAGACACGCATTACACCTACGGGACTATCACCCTCTCTGGTCCGGCATTCCAACCGATTCACCTATACGCCCGCACCTCGCTCCGCCAACTAGATAGAGTCAGCACATATAAGCCCCACAACCCCGATGATGCAACGCCTATCCGCTATCACACACCAACCGGTTTAGCCCCATCCGCGTTCGCTCGCCACTACTAACGGAATCACTATTGTTTTCTCTTCCTGCGGGTACTGAGATGTTTCACTTCCCCGCGTTCCCTCCACGCAACCTATACATTCAGTCACGGGTCACACCACATAACATGGTGCGGGGTTTCCCCATTCGGAAATCCTGGCCTCAACGTCCGGTTATCGACTCCACCAGGCTTATCGCAGATTCCCACGTCCTTCATCGGCTCCTGATGCCAAGGCATCCACCGTGCGCCCTTAAAAACTTTCAACAAAACACTTTGCAAAAAGCCTCAAAAATAATTGAGCAACAAAACAATCAACAAAATCACAAAACAAGACTCAAACATCACACAAACCCGCGACAACAGGCCCATGCAACTCATCTCGTTCTATAAGATGCTCGCGTTCACTATACAGTTCCCAAACAACAACCCCACACCCCCAAAACCACCACCCACAACCGGGGCAATAATCTCAAAGACACAGGACAAGGCCACACCAAAACCAGCACAACCCCCCAGCACCCAGTCAAAACCAGACACAACAAAAAAGGGGGGCCATGAAAGCTTGTTGCCTCAAAACCCAACAGCATGCCAAACCACACAAACCACACCACACCCCTCACCCGCTTTCCCACACCACCACCCCAACAGGGACGATCATGCGTACTCACAAGCAAACAATGCGACACAGCCACAGCCAACACCCACACACCACCAACGGCGCATGTTTCCCAGTGTTGAGTTCATTGATATTCCACCCATGAGCAACCCACCCAAACAACACTCGTGTCTGGCATGAGCAACCAAATAATGGTTAGCTCCTTAGAAAGGAGGTGATCCAGCCGCACCTTCCGGTACGGCTACCTTGTTACGACTTAGTCCCAATCGCCAGTCCCACCTTCGACGACTCCCCCCACACAAGGTGGTTAGGCCATCGGCTTCGGGTGTTACCAACTTTCGTGACTTGACGGGCGGTGTGTACAAGGCCCGGGAACGTATTCACCGCAGCGTTGCTGATCTGCGATTACTAGCGACTCCGACTTCATGGGGTCGAGTTGCAGACCCCAATCCGAACTGAGACCGGCTTTTAGGGATTAGCTCCACCTCACAGTATCGCAACCCATTGTACCTGCCATTGTAGCATGCGTGAAGCCCAAGACATAAGGGGCATGATGATTTGACGTCATCCCCACCTTCCTCCGAGTTGACCCCGGCAGTCTCCCATGAGTCCCCGGCATAACCCGCTGGCAACATGGAACGAGGGTTGCGCTCGTTGCGGGACTTAACCCAACATCTCACGACACGAGCTGACGACAACCATGCACCACCTGTGAACCAGCCCCGAAGGGAAGGACTATCTCTAGCCCGGTCTGGAACATGTCAAGCCTTGGTAAGGTTCTTCGCGTTGCATCGAATTAATCCGCATGCTCCGCCGCTTGTGCGGGCCCCCGTCAATTCCTTTGAGTTTTAGCCTTGCGGCCGTACTCCCCAGGCGGGGCACTTAATGCGTTAGCTACGGCGCGGAAAACGTGGAATGTCCCCCACACCTAGTGCCCAACGTTTACGGCATGGACTACCAGGGTATCTAATCCTGTTCGCTCCCCATGCTTTCGCTCCTCAGCGTCAGTAAATGCCCAGAGACCTGCCTTCGCCATCGGTGTTCCTCCTGATATCTGCGCATTTCACCGCTACACCAGGAATTCCAGTCTCCCCTACATCACTCTAGTCTGCCCGTACCCACCGCAGAACCAGGGTTGAGCCCTGGTCTTTCACGGCAGACGCGACAAACCGCCTACGAGCTCTTTACGCCCAATAAATCCGGATAACGCTCGCGCCCTACGTATTACCGCGGCTGCTGGCACGTAGTTAGCCGGCGCTTCTTCTGCAGGTACCGTCACTTACGCTTCTTCCCTACTGAAAGAGGTTTACAACCCGAAGGCCGTCATCCCTCACGCGGCGTCGCTGCATCAGGCTTTCGCCCATTGTGCAATATTCCCCACTGCTGCCTCCCGTAGGAGTCTGGGCCGTGTCTCAGTCCCAGTGTGGCCGGTCACCCTCTCAGGCCGGCTACCCGTCGTCGCCTTGGTGAGCCATTACCTCACCAACAAGCTGATAGGCCGCGAGTCCATCCCCAACCGATAAATCTTTCAACCACCCACCATGCGGCAGGAAGTGATATCCGGTATTAGACCCAGTTTCCCAGGCTTATCCCGAAGTCAGGGGCAGGTTACTCACGTGTTACTCACCCGTTCGCCACTAATCCACCCAGCAAGCTAGGCTTCATCGTTCGACTTGCATGTGTTAAGCACGCCGCCAGCGTTCATCCTGAGCCAGGATCAAACTCTCCATAAAAAAATAAAAAGCCACCAACAAGCCCCCCAAGGAAAATCAGGGAACCACAACGTTGATGTAGTCCTGGCGAATAAAAACCACTCAAGAAACACCACACGGGGGTGCGGCATCCTCAAGCAAAAAAATGTTTCGTATTCACCAAACAAAAAACATTCGGTATCAACAAACTTGGCACACTATTGAGTTCTCAAACAACAAACACTTCCGACACCACAACCCACCACCAAAGGTGAGCGCTTCGCTTCGGAGCAACTTCCCAACCTTAGCACACCGTGGACCCGGTTCAAACTCAACCGGAACCCTCAGTGACTAGCAAGGAAAGTCTTTGTGAAGACCAGCTGAACTTCCCGCTTTCGCGGCGTGTTCCTCGCTGGCAACAAAGAAAAACTATACGCAGGTTTCCACCACCACGCAAATCGAAACGAGGTGTTCTGCGTTACATGTATTGCAAGGCTGGAATAGAGTACTTTCATGAACGATTTACAGGCCCTTCTCGGTTACCAACTGCCCATCTTCAATGCCTCCATGGCTGGGGCTGCCGGTGGTCAATTGGCCGCTGCGGTTTCCCGTGCCGGCGGAGTGGGAATGATCGGCGCGCCCGCAAACCCCAGTCAGCAATGGATCCAGGAACAGGCTCAGGCTGTTGAGGATCTCTCGACCCCCTGGGGCGTGGGATTCATGGGTTGGTCAGTCGAACAGGACTTGCAACCGGTTGAGGCGTTCCTTAGCTACAAGCCGGATGTGGTGGCGGTGAGTTTTGGGGATCCCACCCGGGCAGTAGCCATGGCCAAGGAAGCCGGGGCACTAACCGCTATGCAGGTGGGTAACGCGGCAGATCTACAACGCGCATCCGAGCCTGATATTGATTTAGTGATTTCCCGAGGGGCCGAAGGCGGGGGCCACGGCCGCAATGAAGCTGGCACTCTGGCACTCCTGCAGCTGGCAGTGACACAGACCGACAAGCCAGTCATTGCCGCCGGGGGAATAGCTACCGCGCAGGGTGTGGCCGCCGCTCTAGCCTGTGGCGCCCAAGCCGTGTGGGTAGGAACGAGATTCCTAACCGCGCAAGAAGCCGCAGGACATCCGAACGTCAAGGATGCGGTAATTGCTGCGGGCTTGGATGACACCGTTTGCACCCGTGTCTTCGATATTGCCCAGCAGGTTCCTTGGGCACCGGAGTTTGGCGGGCGAGCCTTGGCCAATGAATTCTCTGCTCAGTGGGCTCACCGCGTTGCGGAACTAGAAGCTATGGCCGACGCAGACCTGCTCGCACAGATGGAGCAGGCACGCGAAGCAGCCAACGGACGCATCGCCCCGTTCTACGCAGGGCAGGCTGTTGCCTTTGCCAATGAGTTGCAAAGTGCTGCGCAGATCATCACAGAACTAGCCCAATTTCGTTCGATCTTGGCCGATGCGTCTCGCCGGTTTGCTTAGATCGGCTGATTATCGATCAGCCGCACGCCACCAACGGTGGCGGCTACCAGAATCAGTCCTTCTCCAACGAAGGGGGTGTCCTGACAATTGAAGGCCAGCTCCTGCAAGGTGTTCGGGTCGACAACCACGAAATAGTCCAGCTCAACCTCGGGAGTCATCTGAAACAGTCCGATAGCATCTTCGAGATGCAACGGCTCGTGGCGTGCGGCTCGTGCGGCGATCAGTTCGATAGCCCGATACAGCACCAGCGCGGATTCTAACTGTTGCTGGTTCAGCAGTGCATTGCGACTTGATAGGGCCAGTCCGCGCTCGGTGCGCGCGATGGGTACGGGACGGATTTCGACCGGGTAATCCAAGTCGGCAACCATCCGCTTGATGAGCATCAATTGCTGGGCATCCTTCTGCCCGAAGTAGGCGCGGTATTTCCCGCGTCCCGGGTCAGCCAGATGCAGCAACTTTGAAACCACGGCCAACATTCCGTCGAAATGTCCCGGCCGCGACTCCCCCTCATACAGTGCACCCATCACCCCGGTATCCAAACGGATCATCGGTTTGCCCGCGTGATAGATCTCTTCGGCGTCAGGAGCAAAGATCAGATCAACCCCGGCGGCTTGAGCCACGGCGACATCTGCTTCGAGATTGCGCGGGTAACGACGGTAGTCTTCCGGGTCATTGAACTGCAGTTCATTGACGAAAATCGAAATGACCACCAGTTCGTTTTCTTCTCTGGCTTGTGTAAAGAGTGTGCCGTGGCCCGAGTGCAGGGCGCCCATGGTGGGTACAAAACCCAGCGAGGCTGGGTTTGCTTCATGGATAGCTGCTCTTAATTCGGCACGAGTGGTGATGATCTTCGGGGTTTTCACTCCCCTATTCTAAGATGCTCAACAATTCTTCTAATGTTCCTGCGGAAATGAGCCCCTGAGTCCGAGCCCGTAATGCTGTGGCCCGCGACAAGACACGATAACTGTCGGCGGTTTCCTGTGGATCGTCTTCCAGTGATTCCAGATGTGCACTGAGTGTACCTGCATCACCACGTGCGACCGGTCCGGTCAACAAGCTAGCTCCGGAACGCAGCGCGTTATCTAGGCTTGCACTCATCAACGCGCGCAATGTCGCTCCGGGATCCGCAACGCCAATTCGATGCAGCAAATCCATTGATTGAGCGGTAATGGTGTTGAGGTGGTTTGCCCCGTGGGCCAAGGCCGCGTGGTAACTGGTGCGATCCGCCTCGGCGATAGTTACCGGCTCTCCGCGCATCTCCACCACGAGAGCTTGAGCCACCGGGAGCATCATGTCATCGGCGGTCACCGCGAAAACACAGTCGGTAAGCCGTTCGAGGTCTAGGCTCATCCCGGTAAAGGTCATCGCCGGGTGAATTGCTAACGGGAATGCTCCGGCGTGACGGACCGGGTCGAGGATTCCGGTCCCGTAGCGTCCCGCAGTGTGAACCACCAGTTGTCCGGTCACAAAATGTCCGGCCGCGGCGAGACCTGCGACCAGTTCTCCTAGAACGTCGTCTGGAACCGCGAAGAGCACCAGCTCGCTACGGCGCAGAATCTCGTCGGGGTTGAGGATTTCCGCCTGTGGTAGCAGTGCTTCGGCTCGGTCGCGAGAGGCCTCGGATACGGCATGAATACCAGTGATCCGGTGTCCGGCGGCGGCCAGAGCCGCGCCGAGCACCGCCCCAACCTTGCCCGCGGAAATAATGCCAATACCTAATCGTGGAGCGTCCACCTTCTACCTTTCGGCCGCTCGGAGTGCCTGAGCCTGGAAGAGTTCGTCGGCCCGGTTCATATCAAGTTGGTGAGCATATCCCAGAATGCTGCCCCCGGCCGAATGTACCCGCACTCCTGCCAAATCTCGGCGGCGTTCTAACGGACCCTGGTGCCAGCTAACACCTTGAATTCGTTGGTAGGGGATGAAGGTCGCCGTTCTGGACAGCCAGCCATAGCGAGTAATCAGCACCTTTCCCGTTTCCAAGAATCCCTGATGCCGCCAGGCTCCCGGAGAGAAGAGTTTGGCACGCTCGGGGGAAGTCGTGAAGCCGTATTCGGTGCCGCTACTAATCGCGGTCTGCAGCACTTCACGCTGTGGTGAAACGCCGAGGTCAGGAAGAAGGATTCCCATCACTTCACAAACCGATTCGAAATTGCCCACTGGCATTACCAGTGTTTCGGAGGATTCGTCTTCTCCCAATCCCAGCGCATTGACCTCGATCCGGTACCACCCCAGTGGGCGCCAAAACACGGGTGTGCTGATCTTGATAGCTTGTACCCGGCCAGCTGGGATCGATTGGTGGCGTGTATCAACCAATCCGCGGCTAATACGGAGCCCCGTGTCGGTATTCGACGCGGTGAAATTCCATGAATCATTCAGCTGCTTATAGAACCAGCCACCGAAGCCCAGTAATGCGGGAATAGCACCAGCGAGCACTCCGGCTTGGCCAACTAGGGCCATGATTCCGAAGAATATCGCCAGAAGGACACCAAAGACGGTTGAGCCGCGCAGCATCAGCGAACCGAGCAGTCGCCCTGCTGGCACCTTTGAGACGATGAGGTATTCAGTGCCCGCTATAGCATCGGCCGGGGGTGCGCTCTCCTCGCCTGAGGCAATTTCCCCCGCCGGTAATTCTTGCCCTTGCTCGATAGTGGGAGTAGTGCCGCTTCGAGCCGCTTGGGCTAGGTTGAGAATTTCGGTGCGCAGCTCATGGGCTTGGGCCTTTTTCAAAAAAGCCAGACGCATCACCGAGGCCGAACCATCGGCCACATCGAAACGGAGTTCGGCCAGACCAAACAACCGGGCAACCAGAGGCTGGGCAATATCAATCGCCTGCACGCGTTCGATTCGAGCTTGTTTCTGGCTGCGGAAAAGCATCCCGGAGTTTACATAGACATGCGTTTCACTCAACCGGTAGCGGGTGAAGTACCAAGACAGCGCATAAAAGATCAGGATCACTACAAGGGCTGCGGCCCCAATGGCCGCCGTCCATCCAAGGCGCGGGCCTTCGAAGCGTTCGGACCACGAAAGCTCGTCGGTCGAGCTCCAATAAACCCATATCAAACCAATGATAGCCAGCCAGCCATGGACAAACGGACTGGCCGGGTGAACCCGTTGCCAGTTTTCGTTCATAGCCCGATCATCTTCTCTTCGCCGGCGGCGACCAGCCGTTCACGTAGGTCCGCTCCAACCTCGGCCGGCAAGCCGGGGATCATGGCGGTAGCCGCACCTGCGGCAGTGTTCATGGTCAGACGGCATAGCTTATAGCGGCGTTCCAACGGCCCAGAGGTCATTTCGACGTATTGAAGCCGGCCATAAGGGATGACGATACGTTTGCGGACCAACACACCCGAACGCACCACTAGGTCTTCGGCTCGTTCGGCATAGCCAAGTGCCCGCACCCGGCGTCGAATCAAATAGAGAACCCATACGGCGATCAGCACAACCACCAGTGGCGGCACGATAATCAGCCACTGGGGCACGTTGATGGAAAAGAGCGACAAGATCAGTGGCACCAGCGCTATCGCCAGATAGATCAGGGTGTTAATCAGCCACGAAAGTAACCGGACCTTGTAGTAGGCCGGGTCAACGCTCACGAATTCAGTCTGTGACATAACCTTGGGCTCCTTCACCATTCTCGTCCGTGTCTTCCGGTGGCAACTTGCACAGGTGTTGCACTATGAATCCGATGATCACCATAAGTGCCCCGGCCGCAGCCAGCACAATGGATCGGATCGCGGTAGGGCTCGGTCCGCTTGCGGCGAGCAACACTGCCATCAAACTCAGATGCCAGCCGCAGATCACCGCCCCGGCATAGGCGCCAGCTTGAGCCAGGACAAGGATTCGGGCCGCTGCGATCGGTTCAACCCGGTTCTTGCTCCGACCGCTGGTAAATCTCTTGACCCGAATTCCCAGACCCAACGTGATGAGGGAAACGGCCCCCATCGAGAACAGGGCACTGTAATCCAAGACCGGGCTCATTAACCCGCGGCTACTCATCACCAGCATCAACAGATAGCCGATGATTGCCCCGGCCACTGTACACAATGCCAGCGGTAGGAAACGAAGCGCCTTCATAGACGAATGATATCCGGCGTGTCCGCGGCCGCGGCAGCGAGCCGGGAAACCAGTTGCCCGTCCAACACCGCATCCGGATCCATCCAGCTCCAAGGAGCCAGCACAAATCCTCGCGTATGAGCTCGCGGATGGGGCAGGGTCAACCGTTCATCGTCCAGCCGCAACTGATCGTAAACAATCAAATCAAGATCCAGGGTGCGGGCTTCCCAACGAATCTCCCGGGTGCGATGATGTGCGGCTTCGATCTGCTGACATAAGTCCAACAACTCATGCGGGGACAACCCGGTGCGTACCTCAACCACCTGATTGGTGTAGTCCGGCTGGTCCGGTGGTCCACCCACCGGTTTGGTACTAGCTAGCGGTGAGACGCGTAGCAGTTCCGTGTGCTGTCCCAGTTCTTTGACCGCAGCAGCCAAGGTAGCTTGGGGATCCCTGAGATTAGCGCCGAGCGCAATGATCGCGGTGTGCTGTTTCTGCCGACGTGACAAAGAGATGGTGACGTCGTTGAATGGCACCGGGATCGGGGCCTGCGGCTTATGGACGACAACATCAACCTGCAGCACCGTGGGGTAGGCAGCGAGTATCGCCTCGGCGATCTCGCTACCCAATTTCTCGATCAAGTCCCAGGGCCCGGCCTGGATCTGCTCAACAACTAGTTCGCTGACCTCGCCATAGTGCACGGTATCGGCCACATTGTCGCTGGCTGCCGCACGCGAAATATCCGTGTGCAGCACGACGTCAACAATGAATTTCTGTCCGTCACGTTTTTCATGGTCAAAAACGCCATGGTAGCCGGTGGCCGAAATTCCGTAGACGCTAATGCGATCCATGCGCCTTCACTACCTCGATGGCATCGCGGCTGCCGCGCACATCGTGTACGCGCACAGCCCACACGCCCTTGGCCGCGGCCAGCGCGGTCGTGGCGATGGTTGCGGCATCACGGTCAACGGCTTCACGTGGCTTGCCCGACTCGCTGAGCAATTCGCCCAAGAAACGTTTCCGGCTAGTCCCGACGAGAACCTTGTGCCCAAGCTCCTGCAGTTCTTCGGTGTGAGCCAGCAGTGCCCAGTTGTGTTCAGCGTCCTTGGCAAAGCCTAGTCCGGGGTCAAGAATGAGCTGTTCACTGTTCACACCCTTAGCGACGAACTCATCACGAAGCTGACGTAGTTCGGCTTGCACCTCAGCAAGCACCTGGGAGTAGTTGGCTTCGGTGACCATGGTCTGTGCGGTCCCACGGCGATGCATCAGCACATAAGGCACGCCGGTTTCTGCGATCAGCTCCGGCATCCCGTCCTCGTAGGTCAGCCCGGAGACATCGTTGATGATATGGGCACCGGCTTCGATTGCGGCCCGCGCGGTTGCCACATGCATGGTGTCAACCGAAACCACCGCACCACCCTTGACCAAGGCGCGGATGACCGGAAGGATCCGTTCCTGTTCAACTCGCGGATCCACCGCTACTGCGCCGGGGCGGGTAGATTCGCCGCCCACGTCGATGATGTCGGCGCCGGAGTACAGCAATTTCAAGCCATGATCGATTGCAGCCCCAGAGTCTAGGTACTTGCCGCCGTCAGAGAACGAATCTTCGGTGATATTCAGAATCCCCATGACCAGCGTGCGGTCGGTGGGAAGATCCGAGAAAGTCTTGGGCTTAATCTTGCGGATGACGCTAAGTGGGCTGGTGGCCGGGCCGGTTCCCGGGATGGCTCCAAGAGACATTTAACTACTTTCCTAAGATCAGGCTCATCGCTTCTGCGCGAGTAGCGGTTTCACGTAACTGGCCACGAACCGCGCTGGTCACGGTCTTGGCCCCTGGCTTTTGAACGCCGCGCATGGACATGCACATGTGCTCACACTCCACGACGACGATGGCACCAGCGGGGTTCAGATGTTCGACCAACGCGTCAACAATCTGGGTGGTCAATCGTTCCTGAACCTGCGGGCGGCGGGCGAAGACTTCAACCAGTCGCGCCAACTTGCTCAGCCCGGTCACCTTGCCGGTCTTGCCGGGGATGTAACCGATATGGGCCGAGCCGTGGAATGGAACTAGGTGGTGCTCACAAGTGGAGTAGAACGGAATGTCCTTAACTAAAACCATCTCGTCGTGTTCGATATCGAAGGTGGTGCTCAGATGATCCGCCGGGTTCTGTGACAGCCCGGCGAAAAACTCGGCGTACGCCTTCGCTACCCGTTTCGGGGTGTCGGCTAAACCATCACGATCGGGATCCTCACCGATTGCCAACAGGATTTCACGGACCGCCGCGGCAATTCGGGGCTGGTCAATTTCATTGATCTCGGAACTACTCACGCTTTCGATCCTATCGGGTTAGCCTGCCGAGCCACGTATTGAAGGGTCACAACAACATTGCAAATGTGCAACTGGGCATCGTGTATGAAAGCCAAAGGCGGCCAGAAGGTGTACCCCTGGCCGCCTTTGCGGGAATTACTAATTAGTCACTTGCCTCTGCGGCGAGCTCCTTCGGGCTTCGGATCGGACCTTGTTCGTGAACCGGACGGGCCTCGTTAGAGAGCCATACTTCACGCTTATCGATCTTGACCAGATCCACGAAGATTTCTTCGATTTCCTTCTGGTTCAGGGTTTCACGCTCCAGGAGAGCCAGCGCCAAACGGTCAAGCACCGGACGGTTATGGGTCAAGGCCCAGTACGCGTCGTCATGTGCCTGTTCGATCAGCTTCCGCACTTCCTCATCGACCAGATGTGCCATCTCATCGGAGTACTCACGGCTGGCTGCGCCACCGTAAGGGCCTTCGCCGGCGCTGGAGGTCAGCCGTACTGCGCCGACCTTTTCGCTCATGCCATATTCGGTGACCATCTTGCGAGCGGTTGCCGTGGCCTTCTCAATGTCATTGGAGGCACCGGTCGAAGGATCGTGGAAGACGATCTCTTCGGCCACGCGGCCACCCATGGCATAAGCCATCTGATCCAGCAGTTCGTTGCGGGTGACCGAATACTTATCGGACTCGGGAACCACCATGGTGTAACCCAGCGCCCGACCACGCGGCAAGATGGTGATCTTGGTGACCGGCGCGGTCTGGTTCATGGCCGCGGCCACCAAGGCGTGCCCACCCTCATGGTAGGCGGTGACCTTCCGCTCGTGTTCGTCCATCAGTCGGGTACGCTTCTGTGGTCCCGCCATCACGCGGTCGATCGCCTCATCCAGCGCCCGATCATCGATCAGGTTCGCATTAGAGCGGGCGGTCAGCAGGGCCGCTTCGTTGAGCACGTTAGCCAAATCGGCGCCGGTGTAACCCGGGGTCTTCTTCGCTACTGCATTCAGATCTACCGACTCGTCCACCGGCTTACCCTTGACGTGTACCGCCAAAATCTGTTCGCGACCCTTCAAATCCGGTGCTTCTACCGGGATTTGACGGTCAAAACGTCCCGGACGCAACAGCGCGGGGTCCAGCACGTCGGGACGGTTGGTCGCGGCGATCAGGATGACGTTGGTGGTGGCGTCGAAGCCGTCCATTTCCACCAACAGCTGGTTCAGAGTTTGTTCGCGTTCGTCGTTGCCGCCGCCGATACCGGCACCGCGGTGACGACCTACTGCGTCGATTTCGTCAACGAAGATGATCGCTGGGGCGTTGTTCTTAGCCTGTTCGAATAGGTCACGTACGCGCGAGGCACCCACACCGACGAACATTTCCACGAAGTCCGAACCCGAAATCGAGTAGAACGGCACCTGAGCTTCACCGGCTACGGCCTTAGCTAACAGGGTCTTACCGGTACCCGGAGGGCCGTAGAGCAGCACACCCTTAGGAATCTTGGCACCAACAGCTTGGAACTTCGCCGGCTCTTGCAAGAACTC
This sequence comes from Glutamicibacter uratoxydans, assembly GCF_050753455.1. GTDB lineage: Bacteria > Actinomycetota > Actinomycetes > Actinomycetales > Micrococcaceae > Glutamicibacter > Glutamicibacter uratoxydans_A. Next base: position 78,094 of record NZ_CP192736.1, on the reverse strand, counting down.
CTTGATTTCGTGGAGTTCCTCGACCGCTTCATCGGCTCCGGCAACATCCTTGAAGGTCACCTGCGGCATGTCCTTGGTGATCAACTTGGCCTTGGATTTGCCGAACTGCATCACCTTGGAACCGCCGCCCTGCGAACGGGCAAGGATGAACCAGAACAATCCGGCGATCAGCAGGAACGGGATAATAATTCCCAGCATGGAAAGGAACCAGTTGTTCTGAACCGGTTGGTCGGTGAACTTATTGAGCTGGGCACCGTTCATCGCGTCGATGACCTGCTCGGCACGTGCCACCGAGTAGTAGAACGAGACGTTTTTGCCCTTATCCACCCCGTCAACGTTCAGCGAGTCCTGCAGCAGCAGGTCCACGCGTTGTTCACCGTCGAAGATTTTCGCTTCGGTGACATTTCCTGAACGCAACTGGTTAAGCCCCACCGAGGTGTCCACCTGTGAGCTGTTCTGCCCAAAGATCATGGGCAGGAACAGCAGCATCGCGGTGATACCGACCAGGACCCAAATGATCCAGCTGTTAAAAAATTTCTTGGTTTTCATCGATCCGGAGTTTCCCGTTCCTCCGCATCCCCCTCACACAATCAAACGACGTCCGGGTTACGTCAGTCTGTCGATGGATTCAACGCTTGGAGCGTCGAAAAAGTTCCCTAAGAGTAAATGTGTGGGGCCAGGGTGCCGATGCAGTCCAGATTGCGGTACTTCTCCGCATAGTCCAGACCGTAACCCACCACGAACTCGTTAGGGATTTCCATCCCCACGTACTTCACATCAATCTTGACCTTGGCGGCCTCTGGCTTACGCAACAGGGTGCAGATCTCCACGCTAGCTGGGCCGCGGGATTCGAGGTTGGCCTTCAGCCAAGACAGGGTCAGACCCGAGTCGATGATGTCTTCCACGATCAGTACGTGTTTGCCCATCAGGTCGGTGTCTAGGTCCTTCAGGATCCGGACAACACCGGAGGACTGAGTACCCGAACCGTAGGAGGACACTGCCATCCAGTCCATGGTGACGTGCGACGTCAGTGCGCGCGACAGGTCGGCCATGACCATCACTGCGCCCTTGAGCACGCCAACGACGAGGATGTCGCGCCCGGCGTAGTCCTTGTCAATCTCTGCGGCCAGCTCTTCGATACGTGCTTGGATTTCTTCCTTGGTGTACAGCACATTCGCCAGATCGGCCTTGATTGCATTTGAATCCACGTCGGATCTCCTGAATTTTTAAGGGGTGGTACACACCTAGATTGCCATAATATGGCGAATTGTGTTTAGCCCGGCCGGGTGAAAACGATCACCGGGCCCCGCCGGAACGCGGCAACATGACCCTCAAGTTGGACCGGTCCGGCGGATTTACTCTTCGCATAGCCTAGCCCGGCCAGCCGTAAGAGTGCTTCAGTGCGTTCCCTAGTGGGGGTGCTCGCACCGGCGCTGCGGGCGGCTAAACGAAGTACCCGAGAGCTGATAGCCAGCGGCAGTTTGCCCAGCTCGGCAAGGTGCAAAGTATCGGCCCCACCAAGTTCGGCATAGGCACGATGTGCCCATTGTTCTAAGGCTTCGGCGTCCTGCGCAGCTAAGCTCGCGGTCGCGGCCAGCGCTTGGGGCAGATGCGTACCGAGTTCATTCTGTAGTAGTGGTAGCACTCGATGCCGGATGTGGTTACGCCGGTAACGCTGATCGGTATTGCTGGCATCCTGCCACCAGCTCAGCCCGGCCTGAGTGCAGATTTCTTCCATCGCCGCACGGTCCAGACCTAGCAGAGGGCGTAAGAAAGGTCCGCGGCGGGCCGGGATCCCGGCCAGCGAACGGGTTCCGGAGCCGCGTAACAATCCCAATAGCACCTGTTCGGCCTGATCGTTCAGGGTGTGGGCGAGCAAAATGGATTCGGCTCCGGTTTCGCCCAGGGCACTGTTGAAGGCGGCGTAGCGTGCGGTCCGGGCACTAGCTTCGTCGTCGCTTGTTTCTACCCGGCGGATCAGCACCGGCTCCAACCCCAACGCGCGGCATTGGGCTGCCGCCTGCTCGGCGGCGGCGGCACTGTCGGTTTGTAGTCCGTGATCGACAATAATCGCTCCGGCGCGAAGTTTTCCAAAACGCATCAGCTCGCTACTCGCCACGGCCAGCGCTAGGGAATCAGCGCCTCCAGAGACACCCACTAACACAAATTGCCCGTGCGCCATCGCGTCAATAGCGTTGCGGGCGCGCGCTAACGCCGTGCTCATGCCATCCGGTGAAGCCACTGTGCCGGGTCGTCGAGTTCGGCGGCGTTAGGGAAGTTCTCGCGCGCCTTAAAGATCTCGTTGAAACCCGCGTAGCCGCGGTCCTCGACAATCTGCCGGACGAATTTTTCGCCACGCTCGTACTGCCGAGCCTTGGCGTCCATTCCTAAGAGTTTGCCAATCCAGGTGGCAATGACACCACGGTTTTGACCGCGGGCGGCGAAGCGTTGCCGGATGGTTTTAATCGTGGCGATGTCATGCACATCGTTCATTACCGCCATGGCGTGGCCTTCAAGGACCGACATGATGCTGGTCAGTTCGCTGACCTCATGGCGCAGAGTTTTCATCCGTTCGGCGATATCGGACATCGAGCGGGTCTTGCCATTGGATTCGGCGAAAACCGAGGCCAGGGTTTCACGCATCACCCCAGGAATCCATTCTGCCGCCTCAAATTGTAGGCGGTGAGTTTGTTCATGGGTGGCGATCCACAAATAGAAGTCTTTGGCGTTGAGGTTCATCTCGCCACGGATTTGGGTGATGGTTGGGGCGTTGAGCAGCAGCCGAGATCCACTGTAGGGATCGAACTGCCCCAAGACCCGGGTGGAGAGCAGGGACAGCACCGCGCCTAATTCCGCGCCAGCAATCACCGGCACGGTCGGCGGGGATTGCGGCAACGCCGGCATCATGGCGGCAAAGTTCTGGCTGACAGCCTTGGCCCAGCCTGCCCGATCCACTACCAGCACCTCGGCCGGGCCGGTGGCCGGAATACGGGAAATCCGTTCGGCTTTTTCCAACCCAATTTCGGCCGCTTCACGCAGCTGCGCCACGATTCGCGCCGCCTTCTTGGGGTCAACCGGGGGCCCTGCCGGGGTGAGTGCCTTCGCGGTGCTTAGCGCCACATCCCAATCGATCCATTGGTTCATCGATTTCTCCTGAAGTTTTACTAGCAGCCGCACGCATGCAGCGTGCTGACCGCTTGGTCAATGGTCGGCCGGTGTGGGGCCAAGGCCCCGTCCGGGTTGAAGGAGTAGATACTAAATGCCAGCGCCCGCCCCGCGTCGCTCACCACCACCCCGGTCAGCGTCGCGACCCCCATCAACGATCCGGTTTTGGCTCGCACCAGACCCCGGTCAGTTGCCGAGGATAAACGCATCGCCATGGTGCCGCTGTATCCGGAGATCGGCAGCGAGTACGCCAGCTGGCGTAGGTCGGGATTATCGCTGGCCGCCGCGTTGACGAGTAGCTCGGTCAGCTCCGCGGGGGCCACCCGGTTACCTGAGGCCAACCCGCTGGTGTCGATCAGCGACAGGTTCTCGGCCCCATACTCAGCGGCAACCCGTTCCACCGCCGTGTCCGCTTCTGCCGCGGGTAACTGTTGCTCTAAGGCCACCAAGCGGCCCATCGCCTCAGTCAAATAATTATCCGAAACCAGCAGCATGTGTTTGATTTGTTGGCTCAACGGTGCCGAGAGAACCTCAGCAAGTTTCTCGCCTCCCTGATACGCTCCGCGACCGTCTGCAACCACCTTAGGCTCATCGGCTGATGGCTGGCTGGAGGTTTCCTTGGCAGCGGCCAACTCGGTCAGTTCCGTCTCCAGAGCCTGGGTAAAAATCTGCTGCACCCTTCCGGCGGAGTCGGTTTCATGGGCGGCGCGGTCCGCCGCGGACACGCGACCGGCGTAATGCGCGATCGGGTATACCGGTGCGATGTTATTTGTGGTGAACAGGGATTGTTCCCATTCCGGATTGACTTGGGCATCAGCGAAGAGAGAATCGTCTAGCCAGACGCTCACCTCCCAGAGTTCGCGCTGCGCCAGGTGCTGCGCGGTGAGTTCAGCTAAGGTTTCAATTCCGGCGTATCCCTCGGTGAGCTGATCATTTGACGGCCCATCTCCCAGCAACACATCACCTCCACCGCGCAAGATCACGGTATTTCCATCCAGCAACGTGGTGGTGGCGAGCTGTCTGGCACCGCCTAAAGCATCGAGTGCGGCAATCGCGGTGGCAATTTTTAGGCTGGAAGCCGGCGTCCCGGGCTGCTCGGCGTTCTGCGAATACAGCACCTGACCGGTTTCGATATCACGCACCGAGGCGCTAAAGCTGGTTCCATCCGACGCGGGAGCCAAAATTGCGTCAAGCTTTGACGCCAGAACCTGCGCATCGGGAAGCGCCGCCTCCTGCGCTAAGCCGGTCACTGGCACTGGTTGCTCGGCGCTCAAGGTGGCGCTGGCAGGTGTGTAGAAAAGCTCAGGTGAGCCGGTAAAGAACCGGGGAACGCTCAGCATCGTGAAGACGAGAATCACCGCGGCTAGCAAAGCCACGCTCAGAGTGATTACTCGGTGTGTGGACGCCTTCATGCGTGCGAGCTTCCCTTCGTTGGTTTATCAACTGAGCGTAATTGCCATATACGCTTAGATTCGGATATCCCTAAGACTAGTTGAGGAGTGTGCTGTTAATGGGCCACGACGTCACCATCGAGATCCCTACCGGATCGCGCGTGAAGTACGAAATCGACCACGAAACCCACCGCCTACGTTTGGATCGTGTGCTGTTCACCCCGATGCAGTACCCAACCCACTACGGTTACTTCGATGACACCCTGGGCGAAGACGGTGACCCGTTGGACGCCATGGTGTACATCCCGGGTGTTGACCTGATTCCAGGTGTGGTTGTGGAAGCCCGCCCCATCGGCGTGTTCAACATGACCGATGATGGCGGTGGCGATGCCAAGCTGCTCTGCGTTCCGACCGACAAGCGCTTTGATCACATCAAGGAGCTTGAGGACATCGACCAGTGGCTGATCAAGGAGATCGAGCACTTCTTCACCCGCTACAAGGACCTGGAGCCAGGCAAGTGGGTTAACGCTGAGGGCTGGGAAGGCCGCGAAGCTGCCGAGGCTGAGCTTGAGCGTTCGATCGCTCGCTTCAAGGGCTAAAACTTCCAGTCATGACTAAGGGTTGAGGCCCGGCACCTTTTGGTACCGGGACTCAACCCTTTAGTTATGCCCTGACTTGGACATTCAGTTCACTAGCCGCGGGGTACCGGTGGGCCGAGAATCAGCAAAATAATATATACCGCGACGATGGCAAGGACCATGAGCACAATTGCCAGCAGCAGGTGCCGCAAGATCCAGGCCTGAATATGCTCTATCAAGCCTCGTGGTTCGTCGCCTCCCGGGGCTAGACGCCAGCCGCCGTCCAGGAGTCCGCGGCGCTCTACGGTGACTTCGAACGGAACCGTGGCGAAGGGGACAACCGCCAAAAGCAACCCGGTGAGTCCCAAACCGACGTTCCACTTCTGGTTGACCCAAACGAAGATGGTGCTCATCGCGTAGCACAGGAACACGAACCCGTGGATACCGCCGGCAATCGGGACGATGTTAGCTACATCCACCGCCCGCAGAATCAGCGCGGTGATTAACCCCGCCCAGGTGAACATCTCGGCGATCGCAAAGATCCGGAAGAGGGTACGCGGGCTGAGTCTCATTGAACTTTCATTCATGATTTCAGTCTAGGGTTCCATCCCGCAGGAACTTGCATCCGCACGGTTTGCGGAACCATGAGCTGCCCCACCCGAAGACATCATTAAGGAAGGTCTTCTGCCTGAGCTGGGATCTGCCGGGGGTTTAGCCGGACAGACCCTGCGGTTCGACTCCCAGCGTGTCGAGGATGTCTTCGCTCCGCTGTGGACTGTCCTCTACGCCGCGCAACTGACGTTCCACGGCACGCGAACGAGTACCGGCTTCGCGGACGGTGTTCTGTGCGGTGGCCAATTGCTTGCCTAGCTTGTCCCAGACATCCCCGTACTTGCGGAATTCCTCCTTGGCCGCGGAGAGCACCTGCCAGACTTCGGAGCTGCGTTTCTCAATGGCGAGGGTGCGGAAACCCATTTGCAACGAGTTAAGCAGGCTCATCAGGGTGGTGGGACCGGTAATCAGTACCCGGTGTTCGGTTTGCAGTTTGCTAGCCAGTCCAGGTCGGCGCACCACCTCGGCGAAGAGCCCTTCGGTGGGTAGGTAGAGGATCGCGAAGTCCGTGCTATGCGGCGGAGCAATGTACTTGCCCGCGATGAGTTTGGCCTGCTCCAGAACGGCACGATCCAAAAGTCGCTGGGCCTTATCAATCTCCTGTTTATCGCCGGACTCCTGCGCATCCAGCAAGCGCTCGTAATCCTCTTGCGGGAATTTGGAGTCAATGGGCAAATAGACAGTCCCATCCTCACGTCCCGGAAGCACCACCGCGAATTCCACGCGTTCAGCACTTCCAGGAACGATCGCCACATTCTCTTCGTATTGCGCGCTAGTAAGAATGTCTTCCAATTGCCGGGCCAGCTGCACCTCACCCCAAGTGCCGCGACTTTTCACGTTGGTGAGCACGCGCTTGAGTCCGCCGACATCCTGCGCCAAGGACTGCATCTCACCTAGTCCCTGTTGGACATGCTCCAAGCGTTTGCTCACCAATTCGAAGGACTCACCCAGTCGCTTCTCCAAGGTGCCCTGCAACTTCACGTCCACCGTTTCGCGCATTTTTTCCAGCTTCGCTTCGTTGCCGGAGCGCAATTTTTCCATCTCTTCACTCAACAGCGTTTGCAGCTGCAGGTGCCGGCGCGAATTTGAATCCGTCAGCGCACTGAGTTTCTCATCCAAAGTGGCGCGTACCCGGTCCAAGCGCAGCTCATTTTCTTGGCGAACCTCACTCAGAGCTTGGCGCAATTCGGCTCGCTGACTGCCCAGATCTTGACGGAGCTCACCGTGGGTAGCACGAACCGCATCGGTGATCCGAGACTGTTCCGTCGCAGTACCAGAAGTACGGCGCACAAGCAGTAATCCGACAAATGCCGTTAGAGCAACATTCAGAATGACCAGTATTAAAAGGGTGATGTGCACGAGGATTAAGCTCCGGTCTGTTCAGTTTGGGACATCTCCATCAATAGCAGCTAGGCCCGACAGTTTGGCGCGATAATGGGTGAATGCAGATTTTGGTTACCGGATTTGAGCCCTTCGGGCAGGACAATATCAACGCCAGCGCGGAAATCCTTACCCGATTACCCGCCACGCTCGGTGAACATCAAATTAGCACCGCCATCCTGCCCGTCTCCTTCGCCCGGGCCGGGGCAGCTTTGGAACAGGCGATTCACGAGCACCGTCCAGAGGCTTTAATCTGTCTCGGTGAAGCCGGCGGGCGTCGCAGCATTACCCCGGAACTGTGGGGATACAACCTCGACGAGGCCCGTATTGCCGACAATGATGGCCATCAGCCGCAAACCTGCGAAATTTTTCCCGGCGGGCCTCAACGCATCCGCTCCAGCATCGATCCCGCACCGCTGATCCAAACTCTCCAGCAAGCTGGAATCCCCGCGGAGCTCTCCGAAGATCCAGGCCGGTTTTTATGCAACCATGTGGCCTTTTGTGCCTACCGATCGAGCGTTCCGGCGGTTTTCATCCACGTCCCAGCCGCTCGCCCGTCTGGACAACGAGCGCGAGTTGGCGCCGAAACCGATGGACACGCACCCGTGGGAACCGACCTAGATTTTGACCAGCTGAGCCGGGCCATCGAACTGTGCCTTAGCGCTTTATGACCGAATGCAACGCTGGCTTTGGGCGGTTGGTGGCGGCCAACCGTACCCTGAAGGAACCATGAGCCTGACGAATCTATCCCCTTTGCAACAGTTACGTGCCGGACGCTTACCGGTACGACTGACCTATCTCATCGTCGGATTGCTCTTTTTTGCTCTGGCCATAGCCTTGATGATCCGTGCCCAGCTCGGGGTGGATCCATGGAATGTGCTGCATCTAGGGATCGCCAACCACCTGCCGCTATCTTTAGGCACCATCGCAATCCTCACCGGCGCGCTGGTGTTATTTACGTGGATTCCGCTGAAGCAGTGGCCCGGGCTAGGAACCATCGCCAATGTGTTAGTCATCGGTTTGGGTCTGGACTTCTTCTTAGCCGTTATTCCCCCGATTCAGGGGTTGAGCTGGCAGATTTCGGTGTTCTTACTCGGTATTGCGGTCAATGGGCTTGGTGGAGCAATGTACATTGGTAGCCATTTGGGGCCCGGGCCACGCGATGGACTGATGACCGGCTTACATTTAGCAACCGGTCGCTCAATCCGGCTGATACGCACCTGCATCGAAGTTAGCGTCTTGGCAATCGGCTGGATGCTTGGCGGGCCGGTCGGTGTCGGCACCGTGGCCTATGCCTTGCTGATCGGCCCATCGGTGCAGTTCTTCATGAAATTTATGGTCCTGCGGCTTCCCGCACCGCGAACCCAATCCCAGCCAGCCCTAGATTAGTCCTAGCTTTCTGGCGCAGCGGCCAACTGAAGTACCTGGGCTAGGTCCGCGGCGCCAAGCTGGACCGCCTGCGTGGCCAGCGTTCCTAAGGCGGCAGGCTCAGTGGTACGACGCAGATACTGAATCACCGTGTGTTGCTCGGCTTCTTCGGTCGGCTCACTGCTCGATTGGGTTGCCGTCACCGGGTCTGCTTGTTCAACTTCGCGAAGCACTCGATCCCGGTCTTCCTGGTCTACCCGGGCTTCGAGCATAAGCAGGCGACCGTAAACGGCCGGATTACCGATTTTAATCCTTTGAGCACTAATGAGTTGCGAGAGCATTGGGGCACTGAGCCCCAATACGCGAGCCAGCGCGCGTTGGGAGAGTCCGTAACTTTGCATCACGAAGCCGAATCGTTCGGCCAAACTCGTGCCATAGATGGCTCGCTGCTGTTCCATGGTGTTATCCATAAACTAAGTTTTGCACGCATGTTTGCAAATGCAAACTTTTTAGATATATTTGCAAATGCAAACACTCGCGATGGAGGGAAAGACCAATGCCCAGCTATCCCAGGCGGCTAGTGGCCGGTGTAGCCACAGCACTACTGGCCTTCACCGGTATCAGCGCGGCTCAGGCCGACGAAGTACCGACTACCGAAATGCAGCCGGTTATGGTGGTCATGGATTACTCCAGCTCGATGTTGGAGAAAGACGCCGACGATCAGGGAACTAGCCGTATCGATGCGGCTCGTAAAGCCACTAAACACCTGATCAGCAACGCCCCCGAGGATGCATCCATGGGCTTGGTCGTCTATGGTTCCACGACCGCGCAGAAATGCGATGACATCACCACCGTGCAAAAGCCAGGGCCGGTCGACAAAGCGGGTCTCGCAGCCAAACTGGATCAGCTCAAAGCGGTCGGTGAAACCCCGATCGGCGCCTCACTACTCCACGCGGCGGCGGAACTGAAGGATACTGACGGCGCTAAATCAATCATCCTCGTTTCCGACGGCGAAGAAAATTGTTCGCAGCCACCAGCTTGTGAGGCAGCGCAGGATTTGGCCGGTCAAGGAATCAACCTGACGGTTCATACCATTGGCTTCAAGGTCAACGACGAAGCCCGCTCGCAGCTCGAATGCATTGCCGAGGCCACCGGCGGCAGCTATGTCACAGCTGATGACGCCGATACCCTCCAAGAAGAATTGACTACCCGCACGCTGCGCGCCTTCCAGGGCTATACCGCAAGCGGTACCCCCGTCGAGGGCACCACCCAAATGCATCAGGCGCCCACCCTGCTCCCGGGCCAGTACCTCGATACCCTAGAAAAGGGTGAAACCAAGAGCTGGACGAGCAAGGACGGGACCACCAAGTACTACAAGATCGGACCACTGTCACCCGGCGAGCGCGCCCACGTTTCGGCCACGATGATCCCGGATCAGTCACAATCCTCCGATGGTAGCTCGCATGCGCGGGTGAGTGTCGAGCTGGTCAATGGTCAAGGAAAACAATGCGCCATGGGGCGCAGTGAGATGACTAACTCCACCCAGCTGGGCCGTCCAATGAGCGGGTACGTGCACAACCCGGAGTACCGGCAGGATTCCTCCAGTGGATGCTTCGCCGATGGGACCGGTGAGCTCTTCGCGAAGGTGACTCGCGATGGTGCGCTCCAAAAGGACACTGCGATGGATGTGGAGCTGCTCTACGCCTTGGAGCCTGCGGTCGATCCAACCCTATTGGATGCCGCCACCACACAGGCCGATGCACCGCAGTCGGTCACGGTCACTGGTGAAGCGCAGCCGGTACTTGGCGGCTCGAGTTTCAATGACGCGCTCGAAGTGGAATCGGGACAGCTCTACGCTGACTCCGCAATGGCCAACGAGGCTCGTTTCTACAGGGTTCACGTGGGCAACGGACAAAAACTGAACTTCCGGGTCACCGGAGGAAATAATGCCGAGTCGGGGACCAACGCAATTCGGATGCGGGTGTACTCGGCGGTGCGAGATCAGGTGAATATGGTTGGAGATACGACCCTGCAGCGCAATATTGCGGGGACCGCTACCCTGAATATGCGAACCCCGGTGAACCAATCCAACCGCGATAATTCCATCGGCTCGGATGCTTATCTCGGCGGGGACTACTATGTGGTGGTCCATTCGGCCACGTGGTCGCGAGAAACCAATGGGGTTCCTTTCGACTATGAGCTGGCTTTTGAGGTGACCGGCACAGAGCAGCCCTTTACCGGGCAGCCACCGGTCTTCCAGGTCGACAACGTGAATCAGGATCAGCAGGCCGAACCTGAGACCGAGGCTTCGCAGGCAGGATCCCCCGAAAGCGCACAATCCACGGAAGTACCAGCGGAGGATGAGCAGGACGAGATTCTCGCGGTACAGAACACCGGAAGCAATAGCGGGGCCTTATGGCCATGGTTCACCGGTGGTTTGGTCGGTACCGCTGCACTGCTGACGGCTGGGCGGTTCCTTTTTCGACACCGTTCCACCGCGGTAGTGGAAGTTCCCACCACCCAGACCACCACCCCTGGAGGCCAAGCGTGAAAAAGCTAACCCTACCCCTGGCCTTGGCCGCCACATTGGCAGCCGTCACCCTTGGTGTGCCGGCCCACGCTCAAGACTCCGCGGAATCCAAGATTCTCACCCACCAAGCGGTTGGTGAACCTCGCAGCGGCGGCGATACCTTGGAACAGGCTCCGGAACTACCGGCCGGGGCGAGCCAAGATCTACTTCCGGTTACCGGAGAAGACCACGGACGCTATTACAAGCTACCCGCGGTTGACGAGGGCGAGAGAGCCCACGTGAGTGCCCAGCTAATCGTAGATCCGCTGAATCAACCAACCAGCCGGGAATCGATTCGGTTGGATGGTGAGTTGGTGACCCTGGATGGCAAACAGTGTTCCAGCCGAGACAATGTCCGAATTTCTCGCGCCCAATTCGACGGCCCGGCTCTGCTCACCTTGGACACCGGAGTGAAACGCACCGACAGCTCTGGTGGCTGCCTATCGCAGAACAACGACGAGGTGTACCTGAAGATTTCTCGCGACGGATTGTGGCAGGCCGATACCGAGATCCCGCTGGAACTTCGTGTGATCGTCGAACCCGCCATGGATCCCACAACACTCTCGGGCCTCTTGCCCGAGAAACTACCTCCGGCCAGTTTGTCGGTGGACGCTCCGGCAGAGCCGGTCAGCGGTGGCAGCGGTTTCGCCACCGCCACCGAGCTGGCCGGAACCTCGGTCTCCACGGATTCGGTTCTGCCTTTTGAGGTGAAGTACTACCGGGTCCATGTATCCGAGGGGCAGCGCCTCAACTATCGGCTCACCGTGGGGGATTCACGTGAGGCCAGTGCCCAGCGTCTGGTGACGGCTGCCTTTAGCCCGTTACTGTCCGATCAGATCATGGATCGACCGTCACAAGCTCTGGAACGCGAGCAGGTGGGCTCTTCGGTCACTCGTAATACGCTCAGTGAGGTTTCGCGCGACCTGGTCGATGCCCATAGCTCACAGTCCTGGTTGCGTACCCCGGGGTACTACTACATCACTGTGAGCGGTGCCGCCCGTGACCCACGGGGTCTGAGTCCATTGGAATACGAGTTGGCTGTTGAGCTCACCGGTGAAGCTACGGCTTCAGATCACTGGGAACCAGCCAGTGATCTGAGGGGCGCCGAAGGTACTTCCTTGGGATTTGAAGCCACCGCGTCGAACGGCTGGTTGCCGTCTACTGCACAGCTCGGCGCTCTGCTTGGCGGGGTCGCTGTCGCATTGGCTGGCTTCGCCGGCGTGTGGTTTCTAGGCCGCAGGAAGCGAAGCTAGTCGGCGGCTAGCCAACGTTGGGTGGCACCCTCGATCAGGCAGCTGAGCGTGTCACCCGTTGCCCCGTGCACGCTTAACCCCACTTCCAGCACCGTGCACTCATCGCCCTCACGCACATTGGAACTAATGTCCAGCGTTAAGGTGTTCTCCGAAACCCGATCACTTGGTGTGGGCTGAGCCGACAGCGTGGTTTCCGGCTCAGCCGGCTGCGGGGTCTTGGAGCCGGTGGGTCTGGATTCTGGCTTGATCTGCCCCGATGCGGTGGGTGCTGGATACTGCTGTTGCTCCGCCGTGCTTTGCGTCTGGCTTGAATCACCAAAGACCAGCCACAGGGACAATGCCCCGAGGAGTAGAGCCACTAGCAAGAGGAACAGGGGCTGCCAGGGTCGAGGCCGAACCGGGACTACGTTCTGTGGCGTACCCGGCGCCGGGATCGGTTTTTCCCCTGCTTGTGGGGTAGCCGCAGATTGCACCTCCTGATGCGATGACAGCTCCGGAGTATCGGCAGCCTGCTCCGCTAGGTCCGCAAAGTGATCAAGGACCTCGAAAGCTTCTCCGGAGGCGACCTGGTATCCATGCTGGCTACGCATTGGGGATAGGCTACCGGCCGCTGTGTGAGCAGTTTTTTCTCGTTGGCGCGGGTCTTGGGCCAATAGTCCGGCCAGAACCTTTCCCAGTGGTGCCGGCACCTTGGAAGGCTCGGTGCGCAACTGGTCACAGCGTCGGCGCAGCTGATCGCCATGCAAGGTTGGTTCGAGCAGTTGGACGCCCAGAACCGCTAAGGCGTAGAGATCCTGAGCGGGCGCCGGGTCTTGACCGGCGAGTTGTTCCGGGGCCAGAAATCCCTCGGTTCCCACGGTGATCCCCAATTGGGTCAACCGCGGCGCATCTTCATGGGCAGCAATCCCAAAATCGGTCAGCCGCACCTGCGGCACCCGGGAGCCGGTGAGTTCCAGGAGCACGTTAGCTGGTTTCACATCCCGGTGTACCCAACCCGCGGCATGCACATGCGCTAAACCGTCAAGTAACTGGACGAGGATTTCAGCCACGAGTTCCGGAGAGAACGCCCCATAATCCTGCATCGCGGTATGTAGATTTCCACCGCGCATCAATTCGGAGGCGAGTACCACCCGATCGTCCACCGCCGCCCACCCATAAGGGGTCAACAGGTGTCGGTGCTCGAACTTCACGCCCTGTTCACGCACAAAGCGCAGCACCTCACCGCTGTAACTTTGTCGCATCACCTTGGCCGCGCAACGACGAGCGTGTTGGCGGTCGTAGGCCAACCACACCGAACCGGAGCCGCCTTCGGCAATGTGCTCAATGAGCTCAAACCGCCCGGCGATGACTTCTGCTGCCATGCGTACTCCTTCGCATTCTTCCGTTACCAGCCTAGGACACACCAAGTTCGCTCGCGGTCATATCCCGGCAAAGGCAGGACAAAGTGAAGCTGACAGGCAATACTTAAGCCATGTTTGTCGTTGCGCTTAGCCCCAGGCCCCGCTCGGTGACGGATGTAGCCGCCGCCAGCGAGGCGTTATGGCAACAACTTGATCAGGTTGAGACGCACTCGCCCTTTACGGCGCTTTCCGGTCAGCTGTTGCTCGGAGTGCCGCGCGACGCATCCGCGGCAATCGACGCCATCTTGCGGACTACTCGCTTAAACTTTTGCAATATTGGGTTGGGTATTGGTCCGCTCTATGAACCGGTTCCGCAGGATGCCGAATTGGTTGATGGACGCGCGGTACACCGCGCCTTGGGCGCTTTGGAGGCCGCCGGACACCGCGGAGAACGAGTTCCGATCTGTGTTTCCGGCCCGGAAGAAGACATAGCGACCGGCATTGAGGGTTTACTACGGCTGCTTGGTCAGTCGATCCGCACGCGTAGCGCGGCGGAATGGGCGGTCGTGGATCTTATGACCCCCGGAGTCCGCGGACAGCAACGAGCCATCGCCGAAGCCTTAGATATCACCCCGCAGGCCGTTTCGGCGGCCATTGTGCGTTCTGGGTTCAATGATGAGCATGACGCGCGAGCCGGGCTTAGCCGGCTACTGGAATTAGCTGATCAGGCTTAGCCGAGCAATACTCGCTGCAGCACACTGACCAGTCCGTCTTCATCCACCGAAGCGGTGACCGAGTCGGCCACGGCCTTCACCTCGTCGGGTGCCTGACCCATCGCCACCCCGGTGCCAGCCCACTGCAACATTTCGATGTCATTGCGTCCATCGCCCACCGCTACGGTGTCCTGTACCTCGAAACCGCGCAACTCGCGCAGCCATTCCAAGCCACTGGCTTTGGTGGTGCCTTCGGCCGCAATATCCAGCCATGCGGTCCACCCCACCGAATAGGTAACTCCGGAGAGCCCTAACCCGTGCACGGCCTGACCAAACTCTTCGGCGGTAGCGTCGGTGGAGAAGACCACCACGCGCACGGCCTTGCTATTGACCAGTTCGTCAAAGTCCACCACGCGCGCCGGTGAGCCGAAGCTGATGTCGGTAAATTCTTCGCTGGAGAGAAATTCGCCCAGCTCGTTTTCAAGTGCGTACTTGGCATCTGGCATGGTCCGCCACAGCGTGGCCAGCACCAACGAAGGGTCAAAGACCTCGCGGTGCACCACTTCCACCTCGGTGCCGGAGATCTTTGCGATCACCCCGCCGTTGCAGGCCACCACATAGCCTTGATCAATGCCGAGTTCACGGACCACCGGGAGGGTCGCACCCAGCGAGCGTCCGGTGGATACCACCACGTCATGTCCCGCGTCCACGACCGCCCGCGCGGTGTGCCGAACCTGCTCGCTCATCTCACCTTGGTGGTTCACGATTGTGCCATCGACATCTAGGCAGACCATGATTTTCTTGTTAGTTAACCGGTCTTCGTTGCCGGTCTTTATCAGAACTGTCATGTCTCCAGTGAACCATCTTGGACAAGACTTAGCGATGATGCCGGGCACATCCAGAGTGAACTCGCGTCGAACACGCTGTAAACCGGTGGCGGACGGATGTGCCTTTCGGTCTAAAAAATGAACGGCGAGCCAGCGTCCCGCAGTGGGATGCTGGCTCGCCGTGAAGAGAGCTTCTTGAGCCTAGGACAGCACTTCAAGCCCGCCGAGGTACGGCTGTAGCGCCTTCGGGACGTTGACAGTACCGTCTGGGTTCTGGTGGTTTTCCAGAATCGCGACAATCCACCGGGTGGTGGCGAGCGTGCCGTTCAAGGTGGCCACCGTGCGGGTCTTGCCGGCCTTGCCGTCTACGATCTCGCGTTCGCGGATGTTCAGGCGGCGAGCCTGGAAGGTCGTGCAGTTCGAGGTACTGGTCAGTTCACGGAAGGTGCCCTGAGTCGGTACCCATGCTTCGCAGTCGAACTTACGGGCCGCGCTCATACCCAGATCTCCGGCAGCGGTGTCGATCACGCGGTAGGGCAATTCCATGCGCCCCAGCATGTCTTCTTCCATGGCCAGTAGCTTCTGGTGTTCGGCTTCGGCGTCCTCGACGCTGGCGTAGATGAACATCTCCAGCTTGTTGAACTGGTGTACACGGATGATGCCGCGGGTATCTTTACCCGCCGCGCCGGCTTCGCGGCGGTAGCAGGAGGACCAGCCGGCGTAACGGATCGGCCCGTCAGACAGGTCCATGATCTCATCGGCATGGTAACCGGCCAGCGCCACTTCGGAGGTACCGACCAGATACATGTTGTCGCGTTCGAGCTTGTAGATCTCGTCATCGTGTTCCACATCGAACCCGGTACCCTGCATGGTTTCCGGGCGGACCAAGGTGGGGGTAATCATAGGGATGAAACCGTGCTCCATGGCCACATCCAGGGCCATGTTCATCATCGCGATTTCCAGGCGTGCACCCACGCCCTTGAGGAAGTAGAAACGCGAACCGGAAACTTTGGCGCCGCGTTCCATGTCAATGGCATCCAGCTTTTCGGCCAGTTGCAGGTGGTCCAGCGGTTCGAAGCCTTCGGCCTGAAAGTCGCGGGCGGTACCCACGTGTTTGATAACGCTGAAGTCGTCTTCCCCGCCAGCCGGGATCCCCTCAACGATCAGGTTCGGGAAGCTGCGCTGCAGTTGTAGGCAGGTTTCGGCGGCCGCATCGGAGGTGGCTTGTGCCTGCTTCACGCGAGCAGCAAGCTCCTTGACCTCGGCTAAGAGCGCGGTGCGCTCCTCGCCCTTAGCTTGGCCGACCTTCTTGGAGAATACGTTCTGCTCAGAACGCAGCGCTTCAAAGGCGGCGATGGTTTCACGACGCGCCGCATCGGCTTCCAGCAGCGCATCAACGAGTGACTCGTCGGCACCGCGGGCACGTTGGGAGGCGCGGAATAGGTCCGGATTATCGGTGAGCATTTTCAGGTCGATCACACCATAAGCCTAGCAACCCTGAGTACGATGTAGTCACTATGCAGAGAAACCGTGTGATCCTCGCTTCGTTGGCGGGCGGTGCCGGGGTTGCAGCGATTCTTAGCTGGATCTCGGTCCGCAAACTGACCGAGCCCAGCAGCCCCTTGACTCAACTGCCCGCAAAGGTTGAACAGACCGCGGCAAAAAAGGTCGCGCTAATCATTAATCCATCCAAGTCACAGAACGATCAGGCGCATGCGGCAGTGAAGCGTGTGTGCGAGGAAGCCGGGCTGGAAGCCCCGCTGTTATTGGAAACCACGCGTGAGGATGCTGGCCAGTCCATGGCCCGGCAAGCGCTCGAAGCGGGTTGTGACACCATTCTGGCCGCCGGTGGGGACGGGACGGTGCGCGCAGTGGCCGAAATAATCGAGGGAACCGACGCAACATTAGGAATTCTTCCTTTGGGCACCGGAAATCTCTTGGCACGGAATCTGGATATCCCGGTTGATGACCTGGGCACCGCGGCCCTGCTGGCGGTGCGTGGTGAAGTGCGGCGGATTGACGTGGGACACCTGAAATTGCAGCACCTGAACGGCACCGAAGCCGATCATGCGTTTTTGGTGATCGCCGGGGTGGGCACCGATGCGGATCTCTTCGATGACACCGATGAAACGCTGAAAAAGAAGGTGGGGTGGCTGGCCTACTCCGAGGCCGGGCTGCGCCAACTGCCAGGGCACCGCAAAAAAGTGTCCTTCCAGCTCTCTGACGGGAATTGGCAGACCCGACGGGTCCGCTCGGTGCTCTTCGCCAACTGCGGCAAATTGCAAGGCCTCGACTTCGTCCCGGATGCCAAACTTGATGACGGGCTTCTGGATGCAGTGGTGCTCTCTCCGCGTTCAGCAGCTGGCTGGGTGTGGATCTTCCTCAAGACTGCTTTCCGCGCCAAGAACGACATCCCGGTATTGAGCTTCTACAAAACCAAGAAGCTTTCCTTGCGTTGCACCGAGCCCATGAATACCCAGATCGATGGGGACCCGACGGGTATGGTCAACAACCTTGAGGTGTCGGTCAACCCGTCGGCCCTGCGCATCCGGACGCCCTAAAGACGGTTTTGGAGCTCCGCAACCCAATGACGCGCCCGGACGAACGCCTCATTCGAGTTGTGCGAATCCACGCTCGTGGTCACGCCTTCGGCTGCATTGTAAGATCCTAGGAACTTTAGCTCCAAGCACAGCCGATGCAGTCCGCTCAACGCCGCAGCAACCCGCTCTTCGGCTAAGTGACCCTCAATGTCCACAGAGAAAAAATAATTTCCCAGGCCTTCGCCGGTGGGGCGAGATTCGATCCGCGAAAGATTCACCCCGCGCGCCGCGAATTGTTCCAACAGTGCCATCAGCGCGCCGGGGTGGTCCTCAGGCAGCCGGAAGATCATGGTGGATTTATCCACGCCGGTGGGTGCTGGCAACGGGCCGGTTCTGGTGACTAGGAAGAAGCGGGTTACCGCCCCGACGTTGTCTTCAATCCCCTCGACCAAAACCTTCAAATTGCGTTCGTACGCCACCAATGGTGAACAGATCGCCGCATCATGGTGTTGCTCCGGGTCCTGTAGCCCTAAAGCTCCGGCGGCGGTGGAGGAAGCTTGGATAAATTCCGCTCCGGGAATATTAGCCTGCGCCCAGTGTCGGCACTGGGCCCAAGCATGCCCATGGGTCGCAACCGTGGTGATCTGATCCAGCGAATCAATCTCTTCATGCACCGCGAGCACGAAGCTGATCGGCACCAAAACTTCGCGCACGATCTGCAGGTGATCGGCACGCGCAATGGCGTCCAAGGTGGCTGACACGCCACCTTCCACGGAATTTTCGATCGGGACCATCGCCCCGTCGACCGCACCCTCAAGTACCAGCGCCAGCGCTTCGTTCACGTTGGCAGCCGGCACCCGTTCGGCTTCGTCTGCGCCCGGAACCTGCAGAAGTGCTGCCTCGGTGAAGGTGCCGGCCGGACCCAGATAGGAATATCTCATCGGACGGTTGGTTCCTGCCCATTTTCCGATTCCATGGCTAGCTTTGCTTCCAGCCAGGCATCGGAACCGCCAGCGATGTTGAAGGCCGCGAAGCCCATCCCGGTCAACCACGCCGCGGCCTGAGCCGAACGACCCCCGGTCCGGCAGATCACGTAGGTGTCGGTGTCCATGTCTAGCTCTTCAAAACGCTCGGGCAGCTCCCCCAGCGGAATATGAACGGCCCCGGCAGCGTGCCCCTCAACCCATTCAAAGTCTTCGCGCACATCCAAGATCAAGGCCCCTTCGGGCACCTCGGTGACGGCTACGGTTTCAAAGTCGCTCATATCTGGTGTTCCTTTCACGTCTGATGGTTCTCCAAGCCTAATTAAGTTTCCGACCAAAAGCAGATATCAGCTCGACACTCACCGCCAAGCTACACACACCTGAAGGTCACCGACGCGTCGTTGTTAGGATGGAGCTTCGAGACTCGGCGTTTACCCGCCGAATCGAGGGTGCAGACTTCTGGAGGTGACACCATCGCTGGTGATCTAGGATCCCGCGGTTCTTTCGAGGCGATCAACCAAGCCAAGATGCCTTCGGCGCTGACCTTGCGTGATCAGTTGGCGGCGGGTGAAATCTCCAGCCGCGAAGTCACCGAACATTATCTGCGGCAAAGCGAAAAGCTCTCCACACTCGGTGCCTTTGTGCATTTGTCCGAGCACGCCTTAGCGGATGCTGCTCGCGCCGATCAGAATTTCATGCGGGGGCAGATTGGCAAGTTACACGGGCTGCCCACCGCGTTTAAGGACTTAAACGAGATTGCTGGGATGCCCACCAGCTACGGCACCGCAGCTATGAAGCATGTGACGGCGCTTAGAGATCATCCGATGGTGTCGCAGTTACGTGCCGAGGGCATGATCTTTACCGGCAAAACCCAAGTTCCAGAATTCGGGTTGAGCAGCTATTCCGAAAACTTGGTCGCCGCTCCCTCGCGCAATCCATTGAACCCCACTGCATCCTCCGGCGGTTCTTCCGGCGGGCAGGCCGCGGCCATTGCTGCCGGAATGATTCCCTTTGGACCGGGCAGTGACGGGGGCGGTTCGGTTCGAATCCCGGCTGCTGCTTGCGGGCTGGTGGGACTCAAACCTGCGTTGGGCCGCATTCCCGCGGATGTCCACGACGGCTACTATGACAGTCTCGGGGCCCCGAAGTTCACCGTCTCCGGACCACTGGCACGCGATGCCAAGGATGCGGCTCTGTTGCTGGACGCGATGGTGGGAGGGGACAGATATCTGGGCTTACTCTCTGACGCCTCGGTAGATTCCTTACGCGGCCTGCGCATCGGCTACAGCACCCACTCGCCCTTCGAATCAACCTACGAGATCTCACTGAGCAGCGCGGCACGGCAGGCTTTTCAAACAGGATTACGCATCCTCGAATCACGCCACCACCTCAGCGAGGCGAAGCTGCGTTATGCGCAGGATTACCCGGAAACCTTTCTAACTATTTGGACCAATGGGCTGCAACACCTCAAACTGACCGACGAGCAAGCGCTCGGGACTCTGGCCAAGGGCTTCCGCCGACGCGCTCAATTACGCAGCGAATCCACCGCGCTTACCGCTGCGGCACGGATTAAACAGATCGCCGCGGATTTCATCACCCAGTGGTCCGCCTACGACGTGGTGGCCACCCCGGCCATGGCCGAGACCCCTCCGCCCATCGGCCATTACACACAACATGATGCGGATACCGACTACCGGTTACAGTGCCAATACACCCCATACACCTCCATGGTGAATGTTGCAGGGTGCGCGGCGATCACCGTCCCGGTCTCCCATTCGGCCGATGGGATGCCAATGAGCATTCAGCTCATTTCGCCGCGCGGAAATGAGGGCGAATTGCTCATTTTGGCACATCAGCTCCTGTCCGGAGCATAAAACCCTGTGATAGACCAAACCATGTGAGTTACAACGCATAAGTAGGCATCGAAGTCAATAGAAGCGGAGAATATTACGCATGTCTATTGATTCACCGAACGCACAGAAAACCGGGAAGACCTTCTTCGGTCATCCCGCGCCTCTGGCCAACTTGTTCAGCGTCGAAATGTGGGAACGTTTCTCGTTCTACGGCATGCAGGCGCTGCTGGCGTACTACATGTACTTCTCCGTCACCGAAGGTGGCCTGGGCATGGAACAGGGCTTGGCCCTGTCGCTTGTCGGTGCCTACGGTGGCGCGGTCTACCTGAGCACCATTCTGGGTGCGTGGATCGCCGACCGCCTGTGGGGTTCAGAGCGGGTGCTGTTCGTTTCGGCAGTAGTCATTATGGCCGGCCACTTGGCGCTGGCCTTCCTGCCCGGCTTTACCGGCTTGGCTGCCGGCCTGGTACTGGTGGCCATCGGTTCCGGTGGTCTGAAAGCCAATGCGACCGCTCTGGTCGGGTCGCTATATTCCAAGGATGATCCGAAGGCCGACGCCGGCTTCTCGATCTTCTACATGGGCGTGAACATTGGTGGCTTGATTGGTCCATTGCTCACCGGTCTGCTGCACCAGTCCATGGGCTTCCACTTCGGCTTCGGTGCCGCCGCAGTCGGCATGGCCGTGGGTCTGACTATCTACGCCATTGGCCGGAAGAACTTGCCCGAGGCAGTCCGCACGGTGGCCAACCCACTACCTGCCAACGAACGCAAGCGTTACATCTTGATCTTCGCCGGCGTGATTCTGGCGATCGTGCTGGCCTTCGCTTTGAAGATCGTCACCCCGGAAAACTTGGCTTCCACCATTGCCTACGTCGTGATTGCTGCAACGGCTGTGTACTTCGTGCTGATTCTGCGTAGCCCTCGCGTCAGCGCCGGCGAACGCAAGCATGTCTACGCCTTCATCCCGTTCTACATCGCCTCCGCCGCGTTCTGGGCCCTGTTCCAGCAGCAGTTCACTTTCGTCGCCGCTTACTCGGACGCTCGCCTGGATCGCCACCTGTTCGGCTGGGAAATGCCAGCCAGCTGGGTCCAGTCGATCAACCCCGTGTTCATCGTGCTACTTGCTGGTGTCTTCGCTGCCCTGTGGACCAAACTCGGCAACCGCCAGCCACGCACCAGCATCAAGTTCGGCTTGGCACTGGTTGTCGTGGGTATCGCCTTCCTCTGCTTCATCCCACTGGATTCCTTAGCTAAGACTCCACTGCTGGCCATGGTCGGCATTCTCTTACTCTGCACCATTGCTGAACTGTTGCTCTCCCCGATTGGTCAGGCGGTGACCACCAAGTTGGCCCCGGCCGCCTTCGGAACCCAGATGATCGCCCTGTTCTTCCTGTCGGTCTCGCTGGGCACCACCCTTTCAGGTGTCTTGGCCGGCTACTACACCCCGGGCAATGAAATCCCATACTTCATCGCAATGGGTGGTACCGCGGTGGTTCTGGGTATCGCCATGATGGCGGCAACCCCCGCGCTAAAGCGTCTGATGGGTTCGGTTCACTAGAGCCATCTCAATTCCGCACAATTCAAAGAAGCTGGTTCGCACCGCGAGCCAGCTTCTTTGCTATTTACGAAGCACTAAGAGCTCGCCAATTTCGCAGTCCAAGGCGGCACAAATAGCGGACAGCGTAGAGAAACGGATTGCTTTCGCTCGATCATTTTTCAGCACCGACAGGTTCACCACGCTGATTCCCACTAACTCACTGAGCCGCACCAGACTCATTTCGCGTTCTTCGAGGAGCACCGAGAGCCTGCACTGCACACTGTGTAACTCCACGCCTATACCAGCCCGTCAGTGTCGGCCTGCAGTTTGCGATGTTCCTGCCCCAACTTCACTCCAGCTGTCACTAATTCCACGACCACTAGGATCCCCAAAGCGAGAAAAAACGGCCCGAAATCTAGGCTCACATACCAAGTAGGAACTGGCCAAGGAACGTCTATGGGCTCGGCTAATCCTTCCGAAGCCCAACTATAGATGGAGATAGATTCATCGCCAGCTCGGCCGGCGCCGAAACCCGACAGAATTTGTCCAGCGAAGCTCCCGACTGCGATGACCGCGGCAGTGATCCGACCGGTGCGCTGCATGCGTGCGGTAAACGGTTGCAGCGAGCGCAGATTGTTGCACAACACGATCACCGCGATCAGCACCGCGAGCACCGCACTGGCCTCAAGCAAAATCCCACCGGCCAAAAGGAGCCGGGTGCCTACACTCAGCACACTTGTGGTCACTTGGGATTCAGTGATCACGCTGGAGACCTGATCCCCATGATTCGGATACACCTCGGTGATATTCGGATGTTCCGGCCAGTAGGGGTTGACCGGCACTGTCACTTCCACGCTTTCCCCGATGAGCGTGGACACGATGGCCCAGAGGTTCACCGCACCCAAAAGGATCAACCCCCCAATGGCCACAACCCGGGTGAGCCCTACCGCCGAGCCGGCTGGCCCGACTGGCCTTTTGAACCCGTACACGAGGACCCCAAGGATGGCCACGAGGATTCCTGTGGCAAGGAAAATGATGAACGTTCCAATCATGAGCAAACCTATCGGTATTCGTTATTAACGATAATCGATACGCTACCGCTCAGAGTTGATCTCGGCAAGAGATTAAAGATGACTTATCGATCGAAACTAAGCGAAGCCGTAGTCACTGACT
The DNA here is from genome assembly GCF_050753455.1 of Glutamicibacter uratoxydans. Lineage (GTDB taxonomy): Bacteria > Actinomycetota > Actinomycetes > Actinomycetales > Micrococcaceae > Glutamicibacter > Glutamicibacter uratoxydans_A. The sequence goes on along the minus strand of NZ_CP192736.1, from coordinate 54,812 downwards.
TGGTATAGCTTCGTAAAAAAAGAATATCCGGTGGAGAAGAGCCAGAAGATGACGACTAGGGTGGCAACCGAAAGCGCCAAGGAGATCCAACTAAGAATTAGCCCGGCAACGGCCATCCCTTCACCAGCACGTTCGCGGGCATAACCATAATGCCCCACAATGACTCCTGCTAGCGGCACCACCATCGTGGCCCACAACCCCAGAATCGAGACAATGCCCAGCACTAACGCGGCAATCGACATGCCGCGCGATTCGGGAGGACGCGGATAAGGATTCGGCGGCTGATACGGATAGTAGGTCATCATCTTCATTGTACGAATATCTAACGCACACAGCGGCTCCCTAGCCTCACCCCGGGCGCGGCACCCTTGAAAACCCTCAGCAACCCATCTTGTCTGGGGCAAAGTCATTAGGATTGGGGAAGATCCAGATTCCCCCAGCAGAAAGATGGCTATGGCACACGAGCGCGCCGGACAACCGGCTCAGGAGATTGACCTTATCGACCTGGAGGCGGTTTTAGCGGCCTATTCGCAGATTGTGCCGGACCTATCGGTCCCCGAACAACGCGTCAGCTTTGGCACCTCCGGGCATCGCGGCAGTTCATTGAACGGTTCCTTTAACGAGGCACACATCGCTGCCATCACCCAAGCCGTGGTGGATTACCGGCAGGACGCAGGGATATCTGGCCCCATCTACGTGGGCAAGGACAGTCACGCCTTGAGCGAGCCTGCCTACCGCACGGTCTTAAAAGTATTGGCGGGAAATAATATCCGCGTACTGGCCGAGGATGGTCTGACTCCCACCCCGGCGCTCAGCCACGCTATTTTGGTGCATAACGCTCGGGGCCAAGACTTGGCCGACGGCTTGATCATCACTCCCTCGCACAACCCTCCGGCCGATGGCGGTATTAAGTACAATCCACCGCACGGTGGTCCCGCCGAGTCGGAGATCTCGGCTCCCATTGCCCAGCGTGCCAACGAATTAATGGCCTCTGGCCGGATTAAGCGGGCAGCCGCCAATCCGGAGCCCTTTGATTTTCGTGAACTGTACATCCAAGATCTGGCCAACGTCATCGATTTTCCGGCTATTGCAGCGTCTGGGATCGCTATTGGCGCCGATCCATTGGGCGGGGCTTCCGCACATTATTGGGGTGAAATTGGTCGGCGCTACGGACTAAATCTGACCGTAGTCAACGAGCAAGTGGATCCGCGTTTTAGTTTTATGACCTTGGATAAGGACGGAAAGATCCGGATGGATTGCTCCTCAGCCTTCGCCATGGCATCCTTGGTTGCCAATCGAGATAAGTTCGATATCGCTACCGGCAATGACGCCGACGCAGACCGGCACGGTATCGTGACCCCGGATGCCGGGCTGATGAATCCAAATCACTTCCTAGCCGTGGCCATCGACTATTTGCTGACACACCGCCCAGGTTGGCCAACGGACGCCCAAATTGGCAAGACCCTGGTGTCTTCCTTCCTCATTGATCATGTTGTTGCCGCACATGAAAGAGAGTTGCGCGAAGTTCCGGTGGGATTCAAATATTTTGTGCAGCCGCTGGCCTCGGGCCGAGTCGCCTTCTGTGGCGAGGAGTCTGCTGGCGCTTCCTTTCTTGACTTTGATGGCAAGGTATTCAGCACCGATAAGGACGGGATGATGCTGGCACTCCTAGCCAGTGAGATCCGTGCGGTTACCGGCAAGTCGCCCAGCCAGTTGCACGCAGAATTAGTGCAGCGGCACGGTCGTAGCTTCTACGCACGATTTGATGCCCCAGCCAGCTACGAGCAAAAAGCGACGCTCTCCAAACTGGATGCCTCGATGGTCACGGCCAGCACTTTGGCTGGTGATCCGATCCTCAGCAAGGCTACCGAGGCCAGCGGGTTCGCCATTGGTGGGCTAAAGGTCTCGAGCGCCCATGCCTGGTTCGCGGCCCGGCCTTCAGGCACGGAAGACATATACAAGATCTACGCAGAATCTAACCTCAGCGCAGAACACCTGGAACATGTCCTTAGCGAAGCACGGAAGATTGTCGACGACGCCTTGGCAGACTAAGCCGCCCCCTCCAGGAGTTATTCTTTGCAAGGCATATAAACAAGTCAACGAGCTTACATCAGCTTGTTGATGATCTTGCGTTTAGCCCAGGTATATGGCGGATAAACCGCGTTTAGGGTGTCAATGACGGTAGTCTTACTCAATTCCGGCCGCATCTGCGACAGCCGTTCGAAGCCGAATCGACCATGGTAAGAGCCCATTCCACTGGCCCCAACCCCGCCGAAAGGAAGTGACGGGACGATCATATGGGTCATCGGCGCGTTGTGAACAATACCTCCGGCCTGCACACGGTCGGAGAAAATCGTCTGCAACCGCGGATTTTCACTCATTAAGTAGGCGGCCAGTGGAGCGGGACGCTGCGCAATGAAATCGAGCGCTTCATCGAAGCTTGCCACTTCGATAATCGGTAAAATTGGCCCAAAGATTTCGTCGGTCATCAACGGGCTATCCAGATCCACATCGCGCATGACGGTCGGAGCGATGCGCAGAGTGTCGGCGTCGCTTTGGCCACCGACCACCACCTTCCCATGCTCCAGCAAACCGGTCAGCCGGTCGAAATGCTGCTGAGAAATAATACGCCCGTAATCCGGATGCGTCATCGGATCTTTGCCATAAAAACTCGTGATCGTCTTCTCCAGCCGCTGCACCAGGGCATCGGTATCCCCAAAGGAAAGAACGTAATCAGGGGCCACACATGTCTGGCCACTATTCATGAATTTAGCGTAGGCAATGCGCTTGGCCGTCGCCGGCAAGTGGTTGTCCACCACGATAGGACATTTGCCGCCCAACTCTAAGGTTGTTGGGGTTAAGTGCTCGGCCGCAGCACGTGCGATAACCTTGGCCACTGTGGCTCCACCGGTAAAGAAAATATGATCCCAACGCGCGGCCAACAATTCGGTTGCGGTATCAACTCCACCCTCACACACCGCATAAACCCGTGGATCTAAGTAAGTCGGCAGCAGACGGGCGATCGCCCCGGAAGTGGCTGGGGCCAATTCCGACGGCTTGAGAACAGCGGCATTGCCCGAGGCGATGGCGGCAACTAGAGGAGCCAATAACAGCTGCAACGGGTAATTCCATGCACTCATAATCAGCACTACACCCAACGGACGTGCCTCAACGCGCGCCAAGGCCGGCTGCAGCGCCACCGGAACCTTCACCGATTGCGGATCCATCCATTCGGCCAGATGCCGCTGGGCGTAATCAATTTCGGACCGTACGAAATCTATTTCACTGAATTTCGCCTCGGTAGGGTTCTTCCCCAAATCCTCGGCGAGCGCCTGAATAAACTCTTCCTCGCGTTCAATGAGCATCTTCTCTAAGGCTTTGAGTTGCTGCATGCGAAAGCGTCGCGGATGGGTGATTCGGGAGTTTGCCGACTGCCGCAGCTGCCCTAACATGTCAGCGATGCGCGCCGGATGCTCGTCCATTGGTGGAGCCGTATCGCCCACGGGATCGGGAGGCTGATGAGAGGTGAAGATGCCCATGCTCCGAGAATACGGCATCTATCCCCCAAAAGTTTGATGGCATCTGTATCAATCTATTGATACATTGATACAAATTTGAGGAGTCCGATGTACCCACTATCTGCCCAATTTGGTAATTTCGCGATCACCGCTTTTCTTGTTTATCTTGTGCTTCGCGCCATCGGTTCAGGACGCCCCGGGGCCGAACTGACTCAGGCCCGTCGTCATGCCCTGTGGTGTGCGGTGATTGGTTTCTTCGCCACCAGTTCGTCGAACTGGTTCGATACCTTCTATCAGCTTCCGTTCGACCAGTTGGATGAGGGCGGATTCTGGGTCGGGGTGGGAATGGCGCTAACTCCCGCGGTCTGGCTTTTCTTCGTGTATGTGGCCGGACAATTCACTTGGCCGCGTAACCTCAAACCACAACGCAGTGCCTCACTTCAACCACGTTCGCTCAGCGGTCTCCTACCCCGGTATTTGGCACTGCTATTGGGACTGGTATTGGTCTGCTTAGGCATTGCTTTATGGGCGGTTCGTGATGTCACTGCGCTATCCGCGCTACCGGCCCGGACCATCGAACGTGAAGACTATTGGGCCCAATACCCCGAACAACCGGGCATCCGAGGGTTCACCGAAATCCTTCCGCTGACACTGGTCTTTGCCGGATCAATAGTGTTAGCCGTGCTGGGGGCAACCTTCCTCATTCTGCTGCGTAAGCCGCTACCCGGGATCTCGGATCACGATAACCGCTTATTGCGCCGCACCTGGCTGAACCGGCTCTTCCGTACCGCAATCATCGCCGTCAGCACCTTAGCCGGTTCACTCCTGCACTCTAAGGCTCGCTGGTTCTCACGGCAGGCCGATAAGTACGCCGACACTGCGACAACTGACACGATGGATTACTACAACCAGCTCCATGACGTGGTGGGCCAGTGGGATTCGGTGGCGAATTATGCGGTCATCGGAATTACCATTGCCATGCTGTTCTGGCGCCCACCCACTGATTTTGAAGGCGTACCCAAGTCAAGCAGCAATCCGGTAAGCCGGATGCGGGAGCAACTTTTCACGATGCAATTTGTGACCTGCGCGCTGACGGTACTGGTGACGGCGGTGCTCGGTGGGCTCATTGGTTACGAATTTTCGACCGAGGTTTCATTTTCACCCACCCGCGGTGAGCTGACCATGCTCAGCTACGTTGGGGTTGCGGTGTTTTACCTACTGGCCAATGCGGCCATCATGTACTACACCCATGTCCAGTCGCGCCAGGCTGCAGACCTCCCCAAGTCACACCGCACCCTGCCGCGCTGGACCTATCTGGTTGCTGGCCTACTGAGCATCACCAGCCTTGCGGTAATGCTCAATCCCCCAACCTCATGGTTGTGGGGTGTTGTAGCGGTCCGGCCACTGGTCGCGCTGGGGCTGGTTGCTCTACTGCTGGTTCTCTTCCTCGGCTTCCGCTACCTGGTGCGGCGGATGACCCTGCCATGGGATGTAGATGAAGATATGGAGATCTGGTATCGCCGGGTTTTGGAACTACGTGCACTGCGCGCGGTAACCACGATCATCGTAGCCCTGCCGCTGGCGGCTTATCCCTTCCCGGCGGGGACGGTGACGCTCGCGCTGGTAATCTTCCTGCTCCCCTCGGCGGTCGTCCTGGAACGCCCGGACCTTGCGCGCAAGCGTGAGCTGGCTGAATTGCGGCGGACCTCGTGAGTAGCCAAGTCACGGTGGACCTTAGCAGCGCGGTTCCACCCTATGAACAGATCCGCACCCAGATCGCCACGCTCATTCGGCTCGGTGAACTACCGGACGGCAGTCGATTACCTTCGGTTAGAGCCCTGGCTACCGACCTCGGCGTGGCTGCGGGAACTGTGGCCCGAGCCTATAAGGAGCTTGAATCTTCCGGTCTAGTGCTCTCCCGGCGGCGGGCGGGAACCGTGGTTAAGGCCCCGGCCGCTCGCCCTGCGGCCGAGGGGGAACTGGTCAGCGCGGTGGACCACTTACTAGAGCTAGCTCGTGACCAACAGGTGGAACTGCAAACCCTCATTGCTCTCCTGCAACGTCGTGCCGGACGTTAACGCACTTAATGCTCGCGGCGCTACAGACTAGTTTGTTTTCGGCCGTCTAATTGCGTACGCTCGTCAACAAGTGACACGGGGTGTCGGTACCACCGACTGAGATAAGACCCGTTGAACCTGAACTAGTTCAAACTAGCGGAGGGATGTCGCATATGACTCTATCTGTGGTGATTAATTCACTGCGGAACACCAATCCTTTGGTGTTCTGCCTGACCAATAATGTGGTCACCAACTTTACTGCCAACGCACTTTTAGCTGCCGGAGCTTCCCCGGCTATGACCAACCTGCCCGGTGAAGCTGGCCCCTTTGCGAAGGTGGCCGCGGCGATGCTGGTGAACTTGGGGACTCCCAGCACTGAGCAATTCGCAGCTATAGATGAAGCCATCGCCGGGGCCGTGAGCGCCCAAACCCCGTGGGTACTTGACCCGGTCGCGGTCGGCGCTTTGCCGGTACGCACCGAGTATGCGCAAGGGATCGTGGCAGATCGCCCCACCGTGATTCGTGGCAATGCTTCGGAGATTCTCGCACTGGCCGGTCATCCTTCCTCCGCGGAGGGGATCGATGCGAAAGACACGGTCACCGCAGCTATTGCAGCCGGCCGAGACCTAGCCGAGCGTTATGGTTCGATCGTGGCAATTTCCGGACAGGCCGACGCCATTATCAGCACCGAAAAGACCGTTTTGGTGCACACCAACGGTATTGAGCTGACTCGGATCACCGGTGGCGGGTGCGCACTTGGGGCCTTCACCGCCGCGGCTCTAGCCGCATCTGACAACCCCTTCAGCGCTGTGCTCGCAGCTCACGCCTTCTACGGTCGAGCGGCCGAAAGAGCTGCCGCCACGAGCCTCGGCCCGGGAAGCTTTGCCGTCGAGTTCCTCGACGCACTGGCTCTTACCGACCCGTCCGAGCTGGACTCGGTACATTTACAAGAACTTTGATTCAAGGACGAACATGAGAGAACTTGGCGTTTATCTTGTCGCCAACACCGCAAGTTGCACCCCACATTCCACCCTTGAGGTGATTCGCGCTGCCGTGGCAGGTGGCGTGCAATGGGTGCAGCTGCGAGCTAAGGACGAATCTGCGCGCGAGTTTCACGATCTCGCACTGGCAGCGGGGGAAATCACCCGGGACAAAGCCGAACTACTGATCAATGACCGAGTTGACGTGTATCTGGCGGCCCGAGCGGCCGGTGCTGCGGTCACTGGAGTGCATATCGGTCAGCAGGACTTGCCAGTAGCCTTGGTGCGCGAGCTGATCGGACCCGAGGCAATCCTCGGGTTAAGCGCCTCCACTGACGAACAATTACATGCCGCGAACGAAGCTGCTCGGCTAATCGACTATTTGGGGGTGGGCGCGATCCGGGCAACTCCTACCAAGAAGGATCACCCGACTCCACTGGGCATAGCTGGTTTTGCCCGGGCCGCAGGAATTTCCACGCTGCCCTGCGTAGCCATAGGTTCTTTGGAGGCTACCGATGCTGACATTTTGCGGCAATCCCAGGCAGCCGGAATGGCCGTGGTTCGTGCCATCTGCGCCGCCACGGACCCGCAGCGGGCCACCACGGAACTGATTAACGCGTGGGAAGGGAAGAAATGACTACGAACATCCTCTCGATTGCCGGGTCAGATCCCTCCGGCGGAGCTGGCATTCAGGCCGATTTGAAAACCTTCGCCGCCACCGGCAGTTACGGGATGGCCGTGGTTACCGCGCTCACCGCCCAAAACACGCGTGGTGTCCAAGCGGCGCAGGCCATCGATGCCGGCTTTGTGACCCAACAACTCAACAGTATTTTCGCCGATATTCGTATTGATGCGGTAAAAATCGGGATGTTGGCGAATACGGAGATCATTAATGCCGTCGCGAACTGGTTGGCGGCGCAGCCCACTGGTTTACCGGTAGTCCTGGATCCAGTGATGATCGCTACCAGCGGGGATCGCCTACTAGATGCATCCGCGCACCAGGCCATTGAAGCATTGTTGGATCAGGCCAGCGTGATCACCCCTAATATGGATGAGCTGGCAGTGCTTTTGGATGAACCTCGCGCCAGCAACTGGGAACAGGTTCTCGAACAGGCTGCCCGTCTTGCAGCACGTCACCGGGTATTAGTGGTCGCCAAGGGTGGGCATCTGGAATCCGACACCTGCCCCGATGCATTGGTCGGGCCGGACGGGGTGCTGGCTAACTACCCCGGGGAGCGGATTCAGACCCAAAATACCCACGGTACCGGTTGCACGCTCTCCAGCGCGCTGGCCAGTTTCCATGCCCGCACCGGTGAGTGGGTCCAAGCGCTGAAGGCTGCCAAGGATTTCCTTGCTTCAGCCATCACCGCCTCCGTCGAGCTTAAGGTCGGATCGGGCCATGGGCCGGTGAATCACCTAACCGCGCTCTGGAATGGTCAGGGACTTGCTCCGGCAGTCGATCCGATGGCCACATGGTGGCAGGCAATCGAAAAGATCAGGAATGAGATTGATGCGCTGAAGTTCATCACCGAACTGTCCGCCGGATCTTTGAATTTCGAAGATTTCAACTATTACATCAACCAAGACGCACTCTACCTACGCGGTTACGCCCAAGTTTTGGCGCGTGCCAGCATCATTGCCCCGGACATTGATTCCCAACGTTTCTGGGCAGCGGCAGCCTCGGCCACCTTCGAAGGTGAAATGGTGTTGCACCGGAAGTACGCCGTAGACACCACGGCCCAACCCAGCGAGATCACCGCGAACTATGTGAACCATCTGTCCTCTTGCGGGGAAGACTATGCGCAATTGATTGCCGCGATCCTTCCCTGCTACTGGATCTATCAAGATGTCGGTGCACGGCTTGCCGCGGCCAATCATCCGCAGCACCGGTACCAGGACTGGTTGAGCACCTACGCGTCAGCAGAATTTGATGCCGCCACCCTGGCCGCCATCGAGATGGTGCGTCGCACATACGCCACGGCTAATCCGGTCGTCCGGGAACGCATGTGGCGGGCCTTTGAAACCTCGGCACGTCATGAGCTGCTGTTTTTCGCGCAGGCCGGGCTGAGGGCGTAAACTACTCGACGGCCCACAGTCACGGAGGAACGCAAATGAAATGGTCAATCCACGGTAATGGCAAGACGATTACCCCCGGCGAAGTGGTTGCCCCCGAGGAACGACTGCACTGGCCACAGACCATTTCAATCGGTGCCCAGCACATCTTGGCAATGTTCGGTGCCACGATCCTGGTTCCCACATTGACCGGTTTTCCCGTCACCACCACTCTGCTCTTTACCGGTATTGCCACCATCATTTTCCTGCTGGTAACCCGCAACCGGGTGCCGAGCTATTTGGGGTCCTCCTTCGCGCTGATCGCCCCGGTGGTGGCGGCCACCAACGCCCATGACATGACGGCGGCGCTGGGCGGTATTGTCATGACCGGTGCTGCACTATTCCTGGTCGGGTTAATTGTGCAAAAGACCGGTACCGGGTGGATCCATAGTCTGATGCCTCCGGTGGTGATGGGCACCATTGTGGCGCTCATCGGTTTGAATTTGGCCAGCGCAACCCTTGCACCAATGCAGCAGTTCCCGCTCACCACCTTCCTCACCGTGCTCGCGGTGGTTATCGCCACCGTGGCGTTCAAGGGACTCTTGGGCCGGCTTTCCATTTTGGTGGGTCTGGTGGCTGGGTATCTGGTTGCCTTGCTGCAGGGTCAGGTTGATTTCTCTGCGGTGTCCGAGGCCGCATGGTTTGGCCTTCCCGCATTCCACACCCCAACCTTTCAATTCGATACCGCCCTGCTGTTCCTTCCGGCGGTCTTCGTATTAGTCGCAGAGAATATCGGCCATGTGCGTACCGTCGGGGTGATGACCGGTAAGGATCTGAGCCAGTTCAACGGTCGGGCGTTGATGGCTGATGGTGCCGCCAGTGTGCTGGCCGGTCTAGGTGGCGGCTCGGCTACCACCACCTATGCCGAGAATATCGGCGTCATGGCGGCCTCACGCGTCTATTCCACCGCGGCCTACTGGGTTGCCGCCGTGGTTGCGATGGCCTTGGCCTTCTTGCCCAAGTTTGGAGCCTTGATTGGGACGATCCCGCTGGGGGTCATTGGCGGTCTAGGCATCGTGCTGTACGGCATGATCGGTATTGTTGGTGCCCGCCTGTGGATTGAGAACAAGGTGGACTTTGGCAACCCCATCAATCTGATGACCGCGGGAACCGGTCTGATCATCGCCATCGCGGTGACGCAGGAACTGAGCTTTGGTCAGTTCCAGCTCGGCGGGATCGCCCTTGGCACTCTTGCCACGCTCATCGTTTTCCATGTAATGAGCGCGGTGGCAAGACTACGCGGCAATAACCTTGCGGCACCCGCTGCCGCGGATACCCCGGCGCAACCCTAGGCCTGCGTCGGCGGCTGCATGACGTCGGCTGAATCCTCGCGGTGCAACGCCACCACATGTTCCATGGTGGGCCTACCCCCGCGGTCCTGACCGCGGGTGTCCAATTCAATTTCTACCGGTTCACTGGCGGACAGCGAATAGTTTTCACCACGCACCTCGAAGTACAGGCTGGCTCCACCTTCCATACTCAGCCGCAGCGACTCGGGGTTTAGCCGCACCGTGATGGTCGATCCCTGCCAGGCGAGACGATAGGACAAGGAGTGCCAGGTCGCTGGCAGCCGTGGGTCGAAACTGAGCACCTCGCCATCGTCGCGCAGCCCGGAGAAACCGTAGATGATGCTGGCCCAGACTCCTCCGGTGGATGCCACATGCACCCCATCTGCGGTGTTCTTGTGCAAGTTCTTCAGATCCACGTTTAGGGCCTCGTCGAAGTACTCGTAGGCCAAGTCCCGGTACCCAACCTCCGCAGCCACGATCGACTGTACGGCCGCGGAAAGGGAGGAATCCCCGGTAGTGAGCGGATCGTAGTAGTTGAAGTCCGCAAGCTTTTCTTCATCGGTGAAGTCTGCGGAGCGCAACCACAGGGCCAGCACCGTATCAGCCTGCTTGATCACCTGGAAACGGTAAATCACTAGCGGGTGGTAGTGCAGTAAGAGCGGAAATTTTTCCGGATCGGTGGATGCGAAGTCCCAAATTTCACGGTTCAGGAAGTGCTCATCCTGCGGATGAATGCCCACCCGTTCGGAGAACGGGATGTGGAAGCAGTCCGCCGCGCGCCGCCAGTTCGCGACTTCTTGCTCACTAATGCTGAGTTTCTGACGTAGCTCGTCGAAGTACCGGGGGAATTGGTGAGCTAAGCGGTCAAGCATATCTGCGGCGCAGCGGAGGTTAAATCGTGCCATCACATTGGTGTACACGTTGTCATTGACAATGGCGGTGTATTCATCGGGGCCGGTGACTCCGTGAATATGGAAACTTTCCCGCTCCCCGCTGGTACGCCAAAAGCCCAAGGAGAGCCACATCCGCGCGGTGCCCACCAAGATCTCGGCACCCCCGGAACGCAAGAACGCTTCGTCCCCGGTGGCGTTTAAGTAACGGTTAAGTCCGTAAGCGATGGCCGCATTGATGTGATACTGCGCGGTCCCGGCCGGGTAGTAGGCGCTGCCTTCTTCACCGTTGATGGTACGCCAGGGAAAGAGGATCCCCTCTTCATTCATGGTCTGGGCCCGGCGAGCCGCCGCTGGCAACATCGACACCCGGGCACGCAGCGCATTGCGGGCCCACTGCGGGTTGGTATAGGTCAAGAAGGGCAACACATAAATTTCGGTGTCCCAGAAATAGTGTCCGGAATACCCGTTACCACTGGTTCCCTTGGCGGAGATACCTAACCCGTCGGCGCGAGCCGAGGCCTGCGCCAGTTGGAAAAGGTTCCAGCGAATCTTACGTTGCAGGGTTTTGTCATCGCTTTCCACCCGCACATCGCTGCGACTCCAAAATTCCCCCATAAACTGACGCTGGGCCCGGAAGTGATCATCCGCCCCACGCGGCACTAGATGCCCTAGGGCACGGTGTGAACGGGCCAGCATTTCTCGCGCACTATGCCGACGCGAAGAATGGTAGGCCACAAATTTGCTCAGCCGGAGCCCTTGTCCGGCTTCCAAACTGACGCTCGCGAAATGATCGGCACGTTCGGCCGTTACCTGAAGCGAACTGTCGATCGCTTCCTGAGCACCACCAGTTACCGAAATCTGATGCTCCACCACGGTGGCCACACTCATTGATGAACCCCGCACGGTATAGGACAGTCCGGCGCGTCCTTCCTGTTCATGGTGACCAGCCGGGAGGAGCGGGTTCTGTCCGGAAGAATCTGACCTGCGTGGATCATCGATCGGCAGGGTGCCGGAATCCAAATCTGCCGGGCTGGGCACCGGTGAGGAAGTGGCGATGCCGATGACCGACGACTGCACCACCACGTGTCCGGGAGCGTCTAACAGCCTGACGTTAAGGTCCTGAACCGCGAGATGCCGGTCAGTGAAAGAGACCATGCAGCGGCTGGTGACCGCCACCCGGTGTCCCTCGGCGGTGCGCCACAACGTATTAGCCACCAATGTGCCGTCGCGGAAATCCAAGCGCAGATCATCACGCACCATTTCGGTGCGCCCTACTTCGAGGGCTTCATCATTGATATAGACCCGCATGGTACGAAAATCCGGGGCGGCAATCATCGTCTGCCCGGTGGTGGCTAGCCCATAAGCGTTTTCGGCATAGCGCAGCTCCCAAGTCTCATGTAGCCCATTGATGAAACTTCCACCGACTTGGTCCCCCACACCAAGCAGGGGTGCCCGGGCCCCCAAAAAACCATTACCCAGGGCAAAAATGGTGTCCTGTGCCCCATTGCCGTCACGAGCCTCGTCGCGGGTAATTGACCACGGATCAAAGTTCAACGCGTCATCGGATTCCGCGGTCATCACTTCGGCGAGGTCGGTGACGATAAAGTGGGCCCCAGCCGCCGCGAGGGCCTGAGCATTATCCTCCCGAGCCACCCCAATCACTCGGAAACCACCGGCCACCGCAGCCTGCACCCCGGAAACCGCGTCCTCGATCACTACGCATTCCTCTGGCCGCCAGCCCAGATCTCGGGCGGCGGCTAGGAAGGTGTCTGGGGCCGGTTTACCAGGCAGTCCGCGCAAGGTGGCTTCGGTCCCGGAGATGACGGTAGGGAAGAATTCGGCGATCTCCGCGGCGTTCAACACGGTGCGGGCGTTGCGCGAGGAAGAAACTACCGCCACATCTAGCCCGGCATCCAACACCTGATGCAAAAAGTCCAAGGATCCCGGGTAAGGGGCGATCCCCTCGCGTTCCAAAATGTCAATGAACACGTCATTTTTCAGGTTGCCAAGAGCGCAGACGGTTTCGAAACCCGGCAGATCGCGCCCGGTGCCGTGAGGCAAACTGATACCCCGGGAATCCAAGACCGCCTGCACCCCGTCATAGCGGGGACGCCCATCAACCAGTTCGAAATAGTCCGCGGTGGTATACGGTTCGGACTGCGGATACATGGCGGAGAGGAAACTGTCGAAGAGTTCTTGCCAAGCGTGGCGGTGCACCAAGGCCGTGGGAGTTAGCACCCCGTCCAGGTCAAAGAGCACAGCCTTGAAATCGCGGTGTCGGTATACAGGTCGAGATGTGTTCACTATCGAAATCCTTCGATGGATGACAAAACAGGCCGTTACTTCTCCACGGTAGCAACAACCACGGCTTGCGGCGACATACTACGATTAGAAGCGTGGCTCATTGGATAGACGTGTGGAATAGCGATGACTGGCGTGAGGACACCGCCGCCTGGATCGATGCCGCCTGCGAGGCATATGGCATTCAGCGCGAGGGTGAGGTGGACTTTTGGCCTGCCACCTTGCAACAGATCGGCGCTTCGGTGCATACCGATGCGGCAGATCTGCTCTTTAGCGCGACCGCGCCGGGGATGAGCGCCGAACCGGCCATTACTGTTACCGCCGGTGAACTGGCCCCCGAACGCGTGGTGATGCCGCTGGCTATCGACCGAGGTGCCGGCTATATGCTCAGCGCAGACTACGGACACACCATGGACGCCTTGGAGGTGACCGTGGAAAACTGGGAATTTGCTCTGCGTTCCCTCGGCGCGTTGCAGGTTGCGCTGATGGGGCACGAACAAACCTTCTTTGATGTCGGGATGCCGGTTATTGATCCGCAGTACCTGCCGGAGCAGTTCGAGCAGGCGCTGATGTTACACGTCTCGTTGGATGCCGGGCATCCGCTCGCCCTCACCGGTTCACAAGCCGATGAACTATTCGATGGCACCGCCGAGCTACGTGAGGCCTGTGCCGTGCTCACTGATTCCCCGGTTCCGTTGAGTCTGGATCACGGCGCCTTCGGGCTTGATCAGGTTGTGGTTCCGGCACAGGTGGGCGAACCCGGCCGAATTCTGGGCCTGGGTGCCGCGCATTGGGCGCATCCGTTTTCCTCGCTGGCTCACCCGCTGTCTGTGATGACCGAGCACTGGAACTGCGATATCAACGATGAACGGATTATGCGGGTTCTCTTTGCCTATCTTGAGGAATTCGCCGCCTACGGTTCCCCTGATGAGCTCTACCCCCTGATCGCCCCGGCCTGCCTGGTTGCGCCGCTCGCCCAACACGAGACTTGGTTGCGCTTACTCGTTGACGCGGAAAGCTCCGAGATTGAGCATTTTGCCCCGCAGATCCTGCAAACCCTGAAGATTACCTAGTCAACACATAGTGCTGACCCGAGCTTGAATGCTTAATCGGTTGTGCTGTACCCGGTCAACACCCGCTGCAGTAGCGGCGCGTCATCGCTGATCAGCGCATCGACCCCGCGCTCTAGGAGCTTGTGCATATCCGGTTCGGAGTTGACCACCCACACGTGGACCTGCATTCCGGCCCGGCGTACCGCGCGAATAAAGCGGCGCGTGGTGACCGGTAAAACCCCTTGCCGTTGCGGAACTTGGACGGCCCAGAATTCGGCGGCGTACTTCGCCGGGATCCGCCCAACAAGGTGCGCCCACAACCAGATACGCGTCATCTCCTTGGTGCCCGGGCTCATCCGCACCCGCTGGCTCAGCAGATGCGCGGTGGCTCGGGTGCGCGCCGTGTCGAAGGAAGCCAGCGCGATCTGCTGATGGCTTTGTGTTTGTTCGATGACCTTTGCCAAGGGAGCAATGACCTGCTGGTCTTTCACATCAATGTTGAGTGTGACGTCAGGGAACCGTTCGATCAGTTCGCGTAGCGGCAGCAAGGGCTGCCCACCGGCGCGTAACTCGCCAATTTGGTCCTCGGTCAAGTCGTTAAAACGTCCTGCGACCTGAGTAATCCGGTCTACGGTCTCATCGTGAAAGGCGTACACCACATCGTCCGAGGTGCACCGCACATCGGTTTCAAAATGCCGCACACCCGTCTGGTAGGCCCGCTCGAAGGCAATCAGCGTGTTTTCTTCATCCCCTTGACGGTAGCCGCGGTGACTGAAGCCGTAGCTCATCTCAGCAGTTTCTCGATCACTTGAGCCACCCCGTCTTCCGCGAAGGGCGGAGCGATCAGCGAGGTTGCTTCGAGGGTTTCCCGGTGTCCCGAAGCCATGGCATATCCGTGACCCACAAATTGGAGCATTTCAATATCATTGGGCATATCCCCAAAGGCCATGATCTCCGCGGGTTTAATATTCAATCGGGCCGCGTAGTCCGCCAGGGTGTGTGCCTTATGAATGTCCATATGCGCCATTTCCAGCAGTGAGACCCCGGTGGCCGAGTGAGTGACCCACAGTAGCCGTGAAATTTCCGGGAAAACCGTGGAGAAGAACGATTCGACCTTCATCTGCGGCGAGCGCGCCAGAAACTTTACAATTCCCTCCGCGTCGAGTTCGGGACTGTGCAGGTCTAATTCGGCCAGTGAGCCTAGGGTGCGTCCAGTTTCGGCGAAACCGGATCCCAGATGGAGTCCCTTGGTGGTTTCCGCCGCGAACGTGGCTTTCGGTTCATGGCGCAAAATAATTTGCTGCGCTTGAACGGCGGTAGCCGCATCGATGGTTTGCGACCAGAGCACCTGATCACTTTCCAAGTCATAGAGCACCGCACCATTTGAACAGATCACGGTACCCAGCCCGCCGAAAGCATCGACGATCGGGGTCAACCAGCGGTATGGGCGCCCGGTGACGAAGACAATGTGGATCCCGGCCTCCCGGGCCGCGAGGAAAGCCTCCCGGGTGCGGGGCGAGATTTTTCCTGTGGTGGAAACGATGGTGCCATCAAGGTCAGAGGCGATCATCTTGATCATGACAATTCCTCACGCCACGGCGGGTTAGCCCCGGCTCGGGTCACGGTCACCGCGGCGGCCCGCGAGGCAAAGCGCAAGGCTTCTTCCAACTGCGCAACACTCAGCTGGTTCAGCGCCGCGCGACGTTCAGCCCCAATAAGGTCATGTTCGGCCAACCAGCACAGCAGTGCTGCGGTGAACGAATCCCCGGCCCCGACGGTGTCGGTGACTTCCACCAGAGTCGAGGTATGTTCCACGCTTCCGGCACGGGTCACCCCGAACGAGCCGTTGGAACCGGCGGTGGCGATCACGCACGCCGGGCCAAGATCGAGCCAAGCGCGAGCGCTATCTAGGACCGACCGCAAGGGGTAAAGCCAGCGCAGGTCGATTCCGGAGACACGTACCACGTCGGCAGCAGCCACAAAGTTTTCAACCTGTTCCACCGTCTGGGTGTGGTTCGACACCAGCGAAGGGCGCAGGTTCGGATCGTAGCTGATCGTGGCATGGCTGCGCGCTTTTCTCACCAGCGGTAGCAGTTCTTCGGAACTGAACAGGGTAGCGATGGATCCGGTGTGCAGTAGCTGGCTGCTCGGATCGAGTTCCGTGCCGAGGGTGGGCAGCTGCCAGTAGGCATTAAAGGCAAAAGTTGCCCCACCGGCCGGGTCCAAGGTGCCATGGGCGATGACTGTGGCCTGATCATCGGCGCCACCAACGAACTTCACCCGGTTTTCGGCCAGGTAGTCTTCGATGGTGCGGCCCTTCTCGTCATTACCCCAGCGTGAAACGAGAGTTCCTGGGTAGCCTAAACGGGCCAGCGAAACGGCCACGTTTAATGGGCTTCCCCCCACGAATTCTTGGGGTGGGGAAATTCCCGGGGCTAGGACATCGACCAGCGCCTCGCCGATCACCGTCGGGTTCATTATTTTCCTCCAAAGTGCCATGGAGCCAACTGCTCCACGCAAGCTTGCCACTGGGTGGTGGCCGGGTCGATCCACGTGTAGTGATCGCCCTCGAAATACTGGGTGTGGTGTTCCTGACCGCTGCTGAGCGCCGCCCGGGTAGCGGACTGGGCCATTACCGGTGGAACATCCTCATCATCCTTCCCATGGAAAATGACCACCCGAGCCTTAAACGGCCATTGGCCTACCGGGTTGACCTCGGATAGTGGGGTATCACCCAGCATGAGTTGCACTGCGTCATCGCTCAATCCGAGTTCTTGAGCTAATTCTAGATCCAGCAACCCGGCCTGGCTGATGACTTGACTCACCCGCGGTTCGGCGGCCGCCAGTAGGCAGCCGAGGTGTCCCCCGGCGCTGTGTCCAATGACCGTAATCGGCCCAGCCTGTGTCACGTGGGCCAGCGCTGCCCGGGCATCATGCAACATGTGCTTGGCGCTCCCGGCTCCGCGACGATATTCGAGGTTATAGGCGTGGATCCCTCGGGCGGCGAGATCCGCGGCCAAGAGTTCGCCTAAGCTCGCATCGTACTTCGTTCTCCAGTAGCCTCCGTGAATGATCAGCACGGCCCCGCTGCCCCGTGGGGTGGACGGAGTATGGGCGCTGAGGTACTGATCGGGGTGTTGCCCGTAACGGATTATCTGCCGGGGAATTGTGCTTTCCTCTTCTCCACGAAAGCCGCGCGTCCTTCCACCGAGTCTTCGGTATCGAAGGCTTTACGGAAACTAGCAACTTCCAGGTCGAGAGCGGCATGAACGTCGACTTCCAGCACCTGGTTCAGCACGTTTTTCACATTGCTCACCGCGGTAGGTGACACCTTGGCGATCTCCTCGATAGTGGCCACCGCGGTGTCGAGCAACTCACCGGAGGGAACTACCCTATTGGCCAATCCAATACGCAGCGCCTCAGCTGCTTTGATCCGGCGTCCGGTAAAGATTAGTTCGCGGGCCATAGCCAAGCCCACGCGTCGGGGCAGCCGTACCGATCCACCGAAACCGGGCACCAACCCAAGGTTAACTTCCGGCTGGCCAAAGCTGGCGTTCTCCGAAGCGTAAATGAAGTCACAGGCTAGCGCTAATTCGCAGCCACCACCTAGGGCGAATCCGTTGACGGCCGCGATGACCGGTAGTTGCAGGGCTTCGAGCTCCTCGGTGACTCGGTGCATGCGCCGCCCATAGGCTTCGGCCGCATCCGCGTCCATGGCGTTCATTTGAACGATATTGGCTCCGGCGACGAAAGACTTCTCGCCCGCCCCGGTAATCACGATGCCACGGTATTCATAGCCGATGGTTTTCAGATGTTCGACGAGCTTTTCAAGATCCGCCACCACCTCGAGGGCCAAGGCGTTCAGTGAGGCCGGCTGATCAATGGTCACAATCAGGGCAGATCCCTGCGAGGTCAGGCTCAAAGTGTCAAATTGCTGCATAATCCCACCTTCTCATGAGCTACGCTCCGCTCACTAGAGATCTTCGCCGCGGGCGTGATGTTTCTAGCGGCGTTTGCGGGGTTTAGCTTTACCTTGCGGCTTAGCTTTGCCCGATTTCCCGCTTCCCGTTTGAGTGGCGCGTTTGGTTTTGGCTGAGCCTTGCTGTTGTTTGGCACGGACAGAGCCCTGTCGTGAGCTGTTCGCGCTGCGCCCGCGAACCACGCCGATAAATTCGTCGATCATCTCGGACTTCTCGGTATCTTTGAGCCAGGCGACACCAATTTGGGTGGGCTCACCGTCGTGCACCTCGCGGTAAATCACGTCTTTGCGGGCGTGCAGTCGGGCCAAACTCATGGGCATCCGTGCCACGAAGCCGCCGCTGGAGACCACTTCCATGGCCATCGCGACCCCACCCACAGCCACTGGGTAATCGGCGAGATCAAGATGCTCAAACTCGGCAAGTTCAGCGGCCGAAACGCTCTGGTCAAGGTACTCGATATCGTGGTCTTTAGCCGCACAAACCACTTCTGTCTCCGCATAGAGCGGGATGACATGGCGGGTGTCATCACGCGGGTTCTCTCCGGTGGCAAAACGGACGAAGACCACATCAGCGTCGTCGCTGGCCAGCGCGGCGAGTGGATCCCCTTCATCCAGACGTTGAACACTCAGTTCGATCTGCGGGTAACGTTCGGTAAACCGGTCGATCCACTTGCCCGGAACCACCCCGGCGACATAGGTAACGCGTAGCTTGTGCACGTTAAAAGACTACTGCGTGGCCGCAGTGATTATGGCGGCCACGCAGTAGGTCAATCGCTTACTTGTCGGTCTTCACAACCAGCACGTCGCAAGGTGCCGAGTGGGCGACCGAGGAAGCCACCGAACCGAGCACCCGGCCCAGACCCTTCATACCCACGTTACCCACGACAATCATCGAGGCGTTGCGCGCATTGGCCTCGCCAATGAGAACTTCGGCTGGCTTACCGTGGCCAGCGGCGGCAATGATGTTGGCTTCTGGCTGGGCATCGCGGACATCGCGTGCCACACGTTCGGCCAGCTTACGCGCCTGCTCGGCATCGTCCAGGATCCAGGTGTCCGAACCGATGGACACAACCTCGGTGTTATCCGAAGCGTGTGCGGTGACGACAACCAGTTCAGCGCCAAGTTTGGTGGACAGCTCGGCGGCACGACGGGCGGCTTTCAGTGCGGTTTCGGAACCGTCAACACCAACGATGATGGTTTCAGACATGTGTGTTTCTCCTTAGAGGTTTGAGTTAGATCTTGTCTTTGTGTAGCACACTCTATGTGAGCTGTGCCACTAAATGCGTTTTACGCGGCTTTTTCGCGCAGGAAGTTTACAGCCCGACCCCACGCCACTTTGGCCACTTCCGGATGATAGTTACCGGCCGGGTTCTCGTCATTGTGGAATGCATGGTTTGCGTCGTAGTAGTAGAACTTCACTTCGGCGCCGGACTGTTCACGGATTTGCTGCTCCTGCGCCCGGGCGGTATCTACCGGATAGGATGCGTCATTGATGGCGTAGTGCCCTTGAATTGCCGCGGTGACCGAGCTGTAGTCTTCCGGAACACCTTGGCCGACCCCGTAGAAGGGGACAGCGGCTGAAATCTTTTCGCCTTGCTGCGCGGCAAGGTTGAGGACGAATCCGCCACCCATACAGAAACCAATGGCCCCCAGCTTCTGCGAGGTAACCTCCTCACGACCAAGCAGGTAGTCCACGGCTCCAGCCAGCAGGCGCGCGCCTTCGGCCTCGGGAAGCTCGCTCATCATCTTGCCGGCTTCTGCTCCGTCATGGGTAATCCAACCACCATAGAGATCCGGCGCCAGCGCCACGAACCCTTCGGCAGCCAAACGGTCGGCAACATCGCGGATATGGTCGGTCAGTCCCCACCATTCCTGGATGACAATTACTCCCGGACCACTGCCAGCCTGCGGGAGTGCGAGATAGCCATGAGACTGCTCGCCGAGGGAATCGAACGTGACATTCTGATGTGGAGTCTTAACTGCCATGACACAACCTTTACTTCGGTGAGCTCAAGTTCATCTTCAGTCTATGTAATCAGGCGGTGTTTTCGCATTGATTGCTGTCACAAATCGCTGGCTCATTTCAGTGATGTGCAAAACGTCCATGTACCGCGAAGTGAGGGTCACCGCAGGATTAACCGATCCGTGAAGTTTCCGCCGCGGCTTCCAGGGAGACCTCACCGATATTTTCAAGCGCCTTAGTCACCATTTCCCAGAAACGTTCATGGTCCAGCTCCACTGCCACCGAGGTGTTGCAGCCCTGCGGTGCCGGGGTTCGGAAGTCGGTTACTGTCATCCCCAGGGTGAGTTCGCCGCGCAGTTCGATATTCACCGGAGCCTTTACGGTGCGCACCACGCTCGGGTCAATTACGTAGGCGACCGCACAGGGGTCATGAACCGGCGGCGCTTCGAAACCTTGGGCGTCCCGGTAGGCGGCATGGAAGAATTCCATCAATTCGCCCACAAATTTAGCCGGTCCGGTACCGATGGCAGCGATACGATCCACAACCTCCGTGGTAGCCAGCGCCTGATGGGTTAGATCCAACCCGACCATCACCACCGGCCAAGACTCGTTGAAGACTATATGAGCCGCCTCGGGATCAATTTTGATATTGAATTCGGCCACGGCGCTCCAGTTGCCGGTATGGTATCCCCCACCCATCAGGACCACTTCACGCACTCGTTCAACGATCCGCGGCTCCTTCCGAGCGGCGAGCGCAATATTCGTGAGCGCTCCGGTAGGCACCAAGGTGACCTCACCCGGTTCATGGGCCATGATGGTTTCGATCAATAGATCAACGGCGTGGCGTTCATCGAGAGTAATCCGCGATTCCGGCTGTCGCGGCCCGTCCATTCCCGAATCGCCATGAATCTCTCCGGCGGTTTGCAGGTCTCGCACTAAGGGTCGGGTACAGCCTGCAGAAAAGGGAATCGCGGTCATTCCGGCAATGGTTCCCACGGCCAGCGCATTGGCGGTCACTTTTTCCAGCGTCTGATTACCCATAACGGTGGTTACCGCCAAGAGGTCAATCTGCGGATTGCCATAGGCCAAGAGCATCGCTACCGCGTCGTCATGTCCCGGATCGCAGTCCAAAATGATCTTTCGTGGGGCATTGTCCGTCATCACGTCGGTCATCGATACCTTCATTCTGGTGAGAATCACGTGATTCTGTCTGTCCGGCTAAGTACTTCAAAAATACTGCACCGTTAAGCGCTTAACTTCAAGCGCTTAACCCGCCTTTCTAGATCTCGACAAAAGACTTGGGCCTGTCCACGAATCGCCGTGGTGACTTAGCGCACTATGATGGAGTTCATGAACATATCGGGCCCTCACACCGCCGATGTGACCCCCTCGCGTCGCGTTACCGCGGCGATGGTGGCGCAACAGGCCGGAGTCTCCACGGCCACCGTCTCTTTAGTGGTCAATGGCAAGTCCTCCGGCCGGGTATCCGAACGCAATGTGTCTCGGGTGCGCGAAGCCATCGCCGAACTGGGCTATGTGGTCGACAGTATCGGTAGCTCGTTGGCCCGCGGGGTGAGTTCCACGGTCATCATGGTGGCCCCGGATATCTCCAACCCTTTCTTTGCCCGGCTGATTGCCGGGGTGCGCGAGGTCTTAGGCGCGGATTATCAGCTCTTATTGGCCGTCACTGACCCAGGTCAGGCTCCGAGTATCGAGGAAACCCGCAGACTCTTGAGCCTGCGCCCGGCCGGTTTACTGATCGATGCACCCAACCCCGAATTCATCGGCGAACTTCGTTCACCAGTTCCCGTTGTCGCGGTTGACGCGCCAGATGCGCCACCAGAGGTCCCGGCAGTTAATTTGAATGTTGCTCAGGGTGCCCGAGATATGGCCGCACACTTTGCCCAACGCGGCCACCGCAAGGTCGCCTACCTGGATGCCATCAACGACACCGCAACCATGCGTCAACGCCAAGAGGCTTTTGCTACAGCAGCCGCCGAGCACGGCATGGAAATCCCCGAGGGTGCCATCAGTTCTTGCACCATTGATCTGGGGCGGGCCGCAGAACACTTCGCGCGGGTCTGGCCCACATGGAAAGCTCAGGGCATTACCGCCGTCGGCTGTGCCACCGACACTCACGCTTATGGTGTCCTGCAAGAGGCCCGGGTGGCGGGGGTACGCATCCCCGAAGATTTAGCCGTCGCGGGCTTCGATGACCTACCCTACTCAGCTACGACCAATCCACCCCTGACTAGCGTGAACCTAGATGCAGATGAGCTGGGACGTTCCGCGGCTCGGCAATTACTGAAGCTGCTGCGCCAGGAACCGTTGGAGACCTCTCATGTAACCCTGGCCGGAAGACTTGTAGCGCGTGACTCTACCCTCGGGGTCAAATGATGGCGCGCAATCTAGGCCAAAGGGCTGTTTACTCAACATTCCCCATGCAATAATCATTGTTACCCATATCACTTTCACTACGGATCGTCGGGCACGTACCTGCCCGTGAAAGGAATGTCGTCATGGCATCTGTGACTTTTGAAAAGGCCACGCGTATTTACCCCGGGGCGCTCGTCCCATCGGTTGATGAAATCGACCTTGAAATTGCTGACGGAGAATTTCTCGTTTTAGTTGGCCCCTCAGGTTGCGGCAAATCCACGACCTTGCGCATGTTGGCCGGGCTGGAAGACGTTGATGGCGGAACTATCCGCATCGGAGATAAGGACGTCACCAACGTTCCTCCCAAGGATCGTGATATCGCGATGGTTTTCCAGAACTATGCGCTCTACCCACACATGACCGTGGCGGAGAACATGGGTTTCGCGTTGAAAATCGCTGGTGTCAGCAAGGAAGAGCGCGCCCAGCGCGTTCTAGAGGCCGCCAAACTGCTGGATCTGGAACAGTATTTGGACCGCAAGCCAAAAGCCTTGTCTGGCGGTCAGCGTCAACGGGTGGCCATGGGGCGAGCGATTGTGCGCTCACCACAGGTTTTTTTGATGGATGAACCGCTGTCGAATCTGGATGCGAAGCTACGCGTCCAGACCCGCACTCAGATCTCTTCATTGACTCGCCGCTTGGGCGTCACCACGGTTTACGTGACTCACGACCAAGTCGAGGCGCTGACCATGGGAGATCGGGTTGCGGTTCTGAAAGATGGCACTTTGCAACAGGTGGGCACCCCTCGAGAGCTCTACGATCGCCCACGGAATGTTTTCGTCGCCGGTTTTATCGGCTCTCCATCCATGAATTTGGTAGAACTGACCGCACATGACGAGCAGGTAGCCTTCGGCAACGCCAAGTATCCTGCTCCAGGAGCAAGCGGTGGGACCACATTAGGGATTCGCCCCGAGGATCTGCGGCCGGCTCCCGCTGGCGAAGGCGCAGAACTCCATGTTGATGTGGTGGAGGAACTGGGCGCCGACGCCTACGTGTACGGCACCATTCACCTCGAGGGCAAGGACCACCACATCGTCATGCGCGTAGATGGGCGCAAACCTCCCATGCGCGGGGAGAAGTTATACATTGCTCCCGAGCCAAGCCATATTCATCTTTTCACCACAGAAACTGGTTTACGTCTGAACTAGCGCTGATGAGTTTCACTGTGGGCTGGATGCGTACCGAGTCCGGCCCACAGGGAGGATTGCCGAAATGCTGTCCGCAACCAAAATGCACGGTGATCGTAGGCCAACGCATGGTCTGATTTAGCGCGGAACACGCTAACTGCTTGGTCATGGCAAACAAAACCGCACATAACCCTGAACAACAGAGGAATCGGCAAAATTTTCAGGTATTTCAAAATCCACTCACCGGGAAACTCTCGGCAAGCAGTTCGAAACCCGAATAGGTGAGACTTAAGAGACTAATGTCTCGGGAAATCGTTTTACCGATTTCCCGAGACATTACACTGTGCGCGAGGGGGGACTTGAACCCCCACGCCCTTGCGGGCACTGGCACCTGAAGCCAGCGCGTCTACCAATTCCGCCACTCGCGCATAATCACTTCTGTCGAAGCAACGAGAATAATCTTATACATAAGACTTTCCAATCACCTAATCAATTTGGCAGTTTGTGTCTACCGACACACTCGAAATATTCTGGCAACTCGTTCACTTAGACCATCACCGGTTTGCGCGCAGCATACTTTCTGCAATTCCACAGCTGAAAACAGTAAGATCGACAATGAAGTTCCCTGTCGCACACGCGAGAGGAACAGAAAGTAAGTCTGCGATAAGCATGAATCCGAGGAAAGGAGCGCACGAAATGAGCTTTCTCGACAACGTCGAACGTGGTCTAGAGAAGGTCGTCACTAGCTTCTTTCGTGGCAACAGCACCGCAGAAATTAAACCTGTGGAACTAACCACGGCTCTGCGCAACGAAATGGATCGCGGCATCATGGCGATTAGCGAAGGCCGTAGCCTCGTTCCAAACGATTTCTTGGTCCATCTAAGCCCCGACGACTATCAGACCGCCAAGTCCTGGGGGTCGACGGTAGTGGGTGAAATGGCCAAAGCAACCGCCGACCACGCCATGCGTCAGGGCTATTCGGTACAAGACGACATTCGAATTCACTTCGTCGCCAACGAGGAGCATCGACGCGGAGAGTTTGAGATCTCCTCCTCGGTCAAGCACGGCTCCACCGATGCAGCAGCCTCCGCCGCGGTTCAGCCCCCACCGAGGACTCTGCGGCCCGCGGCGCCTGCGGCGAAGACCACCGTTCATCCACGTTCCACTGCCACCCCAGCTCCGCCACCGTCGCCGTCACCGGTGAAACAGGCCGTGCTAGAGATCGACGGTGAACGTTATGCCTTACATCACCCGTCGATTGTCTTGGGCCGATCGAATTCGGCGGATATTCCGATATCCGACCCGGGGGTGTCGCGGCAGCACTTTAAAGTCGAAGAACGCGGAGATGGTCACGTGGTGGTCGATCTCGGATCCACCAATGGGACCTATGTTGATGGCCGGAAAATCAGCGGTGAAGTCCGGGTCAACGACGGATCGATCATCTCGCTGGGGAAAACCAAAGTTGTCTTCCGTCTGATCGCCAAAAAGTCTGGAGGGCATGCATGAACGACTTGGTGCTGACACTTTTCCGTCTCGGATTCCTCGTTCTCCTCTGGCTCCTAGTGCTCAGCGTCGTGGGAGCTATGCGCCGCGACCTGGTGATTGGTGCTCGTGCCCGCACCGGCGAGCCTAGCGCCCGCGCCAAGCGGAAGAACCCCCAACTAGCCGAACCCGAACCCTCGATTCGTAAAGCCGCCACGATTCTGCAGATCCTCGAAGGGCCGTTGGCTGGCCGTGAGATTAAGTTATCGGGCACACCGATCCTTTTCGGCCGTGCGCAGGATGCCACCGTTGTGCTGGATGATGACTACGCCTCCGGACGCCACGCACGACTCTTCCCGCAGGGTTCACGCTGGTTTATCGAAGATTTAGGCTCCACCAATGGAACTTTCGTTGGCGAGAACCAGCTTTCACGCCCCCAACAGGTGGACATTGGTCAACGCATCCGTATCGGTAAGACGGTCTTGGAGTTGAAGGCCTAGCCTATGGCGTTAAAGCTCAAATTTGCTGCCCTGTCTGACGTGGGCCGTGTCCGTTCCAAGAATGATGACTCGGCCTATGCTGGAGAGTACCTCGCGGTCCTCGCCGATGGGATGGGTGGCCACGTCGGCGGTGATGTCGCTTCGGCATCTACCGTGTTGGATCTAATCCATTTGGATCGACGACACACCCCCGACCCGCAAAACGCCCTGCCCGATGAGATTCAGGCGGCAAATTTGGTGCTCAATGAGCTCGTCGCGGCGAACCCTAAACTCTCCGGGATGGGAACCACCGTCACCGCAGTACTGCTTTCCGACGAGGTTTTGCACCTCGCTCATATTGGCGATTCACGGGCCTACCGGCTCAAGGATGGGGTTTTCGAACAAATCAGCCGGGATCACACCTTCGTGCAACGTTTGGTGGATGAAGGCCGGATTAGCCCAGCTGAAGCTCAGCTACACCCGCACAAGAACGTACTCTTGCGTGTTCTAGGCGATTCCGATGCGTCCCCTGAACTGGATGTTCAGCAGTTACCGGTAAGCAGTGGAGAACGCTGGTTGCTGTGCTCGGATGGTCTGACCGATGTGGTTGCCGATGAAATTATCGAGCAAACCCTGCGCACCACCGAAGACATGAATGAAGCGGTGGCTGACTTGGTGGCCACGACCTTGCACAACGGTGCACCTGATAACGTCACCATCGTTATCTTTGAAGTGATTTCTGCCGTCGATGAGCCGCACGTCGCTCCTGCTCCCGATGATCCTGAGCCGGACACCGGGCAACTGACCATCGCCGCCGAAGGCGACATCAAAGCCAGCGCCTCGCTGCTGCGTCACGAAATCTCTCAACGCCCACATCTATTAGTGGGCGCAGCCGACTTGGCCACACAGACCGGCCAGATCCCGGTAGTCACCCAAAGTACCGGCGAACGCCGCGCAGCTGCCTTACTGACTCACCGGTCTCCTGAGGCCAGTGACGCACTGGACCCACTGGACAGTGTCACCTCACGCGGCCGATGGTTCCTCCCCGTGTTATTGACGCTGATGAGCGTGCTCGTGGTTATCGTTGGCGCATGGGGTTAT
Organism: Glutamicibacter uratoxydans; assembly: GCF_050753455.1. GTDB lineage: Bacteria > Actinomycetota > Actinomycetes > Actinomycetales > Micrococcaceae > Glutamicibacter > Glutamicibacter uratoxydans_A. The sequence goes on along the minus strand of NZ_CP192736.1, from coordinate 28,046 downwards.
TTGTGGACACAAACTCAGTACTTCGTCGCACCACTGGACGATAAGGTGGCAATTTATCGAGGCGTGCCGCAAGAATTGGGTCCACTCTCACTTTCCGAAGTGGAGTCGGTCAGCAACATCCCGCTCGAGGCACTGCCAGCGTATTCACGGCAACGTGTGGAAGGTGCCCTTCACGCGCAAGATTTGAATCATGCTCAATCGATGGTGCATGAACTACTAATTACCGCCAAACAGAACTGTCCGGTTCAAGCACCCGGTGGAGATGAAACGCAAGGCGACCAAGAAGTCGTTCCGGATTACTGTGAGGAGATCATGCAATGAGTGAATTGCAAACTGCGCCGGTGCCCCGGCGTAATTTCGAACTCCTATTACTGCTTCTTGCGCTCAGTATTGGTTTTGCTGCCTTCTACCTTGTCGGCTCAGCATCTGAAGAAGCAAATTCCCGCGATTTCCTTCTGGAGATGGGGATCCTTAGCGGATTGACCTTATTTGTTCACATTCTGCTACGGATTTTCGCCAAATATGCTGATCCGGTAATACTTCCCATTACTATTGCGCTGAACTCACTAGGTTTAGCGATGATCCACCGAATTGATCTGTCGCGTTCAACCAACCAGTCCTTTCGTCAATTGATTTGGACGGGCATTGCAATTCTGATCGCTGCCGTGGTGCTGTGGGCTTTGCGGGATCACCGGAATCTGCGCCGCTTCACATACATATCGCTTGTGGCATCTATCGTGTTGTTGTTACTTCCGATGATTCCCGGGTTAGGTGTCACCATCAACGGTGCCCGAATCTGGATTCGGGTCGACGACTTCTCACTACAACCAGGCGAATTAGCAAAAATCACCCTGTCGATCTTCTTTGCAGGCTATTTATCGTCAAATCGCGATTTGATCCTGATGGCCGGCCGTAAGTTTGGACCCATGCAATTACCTCGGATGCGAGACATGGCCCCTATGGTGATCGCCTGGCTACTGTCCATTGGTGTCTTGGTCGTCCAGCGGGATCTGGGTTCCTCAATCCTGTTCTTCGGATTGTTTATCGTGATGATCTATGTTGCTACCGCCCGCATCTCTTGGGTGCTGATCGGGCTACTCATGGTGGTAGCCGGCGGTCTGTTCGCCGCTACGACGATGGGTCACGTCACCCGACGCTTGAACACCTGGCTCAACGCCTTCGACCCCGAGGTTTACCACGCCACCGGTGGTAGCTTGCAGATCGTTGAGGGACTCTTCGGCATGGCTGACGGTGGTCTGGTTGGCACCGGGTTGGGCAACGGATCCCCATACCGGGTTCCACTGGCCAACTCCGATATGATCATTGCTTCCTTTGGCGAGGAGCTGGGATTGATCGGAGTCTCAGCGATTCTGATCCTGTTCCTATTGCTGATCACCCGAGGAATTCGTGCCGCGCTGGGTTCACGCGATACCTTCGGCAAGCTCTTGGCTACCGGTTTGTCATTCACTTTAGCGCTTCAGGTTCTGGTAATTGTCGGCGGAGTGACCCGCTTGATCCCATTGACCGGACTAGCCACCCCCTTTATGGCAGCCGGTGGTTCTTCGCTGCTAGCAAACTGGATTATTGTGGCATTGCTATTGATGATTTCGCATAACTCTCGACGCCCCATGTCTGGCACGGTGGGTCCCACCGATGAGCTTGCAACCCCCGGATCTGCATCATCGAAGGCGGTGAATCCTAAGTGAATCAGGCTATTCGACGCGTATGGATCGCCCTCGTTATCCTCTTTGTCGTTTGTTTCGGCGCACTGAGCTACATCCAGTTCTTTGCCGCTGACCAGCTTTCGGGGAACTCGCTGAATAAGCGACAGCTGTACCGTGAATTCGATCTACCCCGCGGAGCAATTTTGGTGGATGGCAAACCCATTGCCGAATCCGTGCCCACCGAAGACGGCCAGTTCACCTATCAGCGGGTTTATCATGAGCCGGAAGTCTACGCTCATCTAACCGGCTTCTATTCACTGGCCAACATGTCAACCCATCTGGAAAGTGAACTGAATAGTTGGCTTACCGGGAATAGCTCAGACCTGTTCCTCGACCGGCTCACGGCCATGTTCACCGGAAACACTTCCGAGGGGGCAGCGGTTGAACTAACCATTGATGACCGGTTGCAGCAGGCCGCGTTTGAGATGCTGCCCGATGACTTACGTGGTCATATCGTGGTGACGGAGGTCAAGACCGGCAATATTCTGGTCATGGCATCCAAGCCAAGTTTCGACCCGAATGACCTGTCCGTGCATTCGACCAAGCTCGCCACAGAGAATCTCAAGGCATTGACTTCAGTCAAGGGCCTAAGTCCATACGTCAACCCGGCCATTGGTAATCGTTTCACCCCCGGATCGAGTTTTAAGATTCTCGATCTCGTTGCAGGCCTCGAATCCGGTGAATACGATCTGGATACCCCGCTCGTGAACCCCGATAGCGTGAATGTCGGCGGGGCGAATATTTCAAACTTCATCGAGGGACGTTGCTCGAGCCGCACGGAGGCGGACCTGCGCTGGATTACCGCTAATAGTTGCAATACTCCGTTCGCTTTAATGAGCGAGAAGCTGGGTAACGCTCCGTTCGAAGACGTGGTGGAGCGTTTTGGCTACAACCAACAGCTCAGCATCCCTTTGCCAGTCGTGAACAGCCATTTCCCATTGAATATGTCTTCGGCGGAACTGGCCCAGTCAGCGATCGGTGGCTTTGAAAACCAGGCCACACCGCTACAAATGAACATGGTGGCCATGGGTATCGCTAATGACGGGGTGATTATGCAGCCCAACCTGATCAAGAAGGTGATCGCCCCGGATCTGCGAGTGATCGAGGAGCCAGCGCCCAAGGAATTCTCCACGGCTACCACTAAGGAAATTGCTGATCAGGTTGCAGAATTGATGAAGGGTCCGGTTGAGAGCGGCACCGCGGTGCGGGCACAAGTTCCGGGCGTGGATCTACGAGCCAAGACCGGTACGGCAAACCTGCCAAGTGAGGAAGGCGAAGGCCGTATCGTGAACTCGTGGATTACAGGGTTCGCCCCCGGGGATGATCCGGAAGTGGCCATTACGGTGGCCTTAGAAAGAATTGATTACAACACCCATTCCCGGGTGGCAGTAGACCTAATGAAGCAAATGACAGAGGCGGTGTTCAACCAGTGAGACCAGTATCCGGGATGACTCTGGGGGGTCGCTACAAGCTGACCGACCGCATCGCGATCGGTGGCATGGGCGAGGTTTGGAAAGCTCGTGACCAGGTGCTGGGGCGCCTAGTTGCCATTAAGATCCTCAAAGAGGAATACACCGGTAATGAGGGGTTCTTGACGCGCTTCCGTGTTGAGGCCCGCCATACCGCGCTGCTGAATCACGCGGGAATTGCTGGCGTCTTTGACTACGGCGAGGAAGAAGGCTCCGCCTATCTGGTCATGGAGCTGGTTCCCGGCCCTCCGTTGTCAACGATTATCGAGCGCGACCGCAAACTCGATGTCGACCGTACCCTGTCGCTGATCGCACAAACCGCCCGCGCGTTGGCGGCAGCCCACGAACACGGTCTAGTGCACCGTGATGTGAAACCGGGAAACATTCTGGTCACCCCCTCGGGGAAAGTGAAGATTACCGACTTCGGTATCGCGCGCTTAGCCGATCAAGTTCCGCTGACCGCGACCGGTCAAGTGATGGGCACCGCACAATATTTAGCCCCCGAACAAGCCACCGGGCAGACCGCCACCGGCAGCTCAGATATTTATGCGCTGGGCGTTATCGGTTACGAGCTGCTAGCTGGGCGTCGTCCATTTACCGGCGAATCACAAATCGCCATCGCCTTGGCGCAAGTCAACGATGCTCCCCCGCCATTGCCTGAAACAATTCCGGCTCCGGTGCGTCAGCTGATTATGTCGATGTTGGCTAAAGATCCCGCCGAACGCCCGAAGAACGCCAACGCCTTGGCGGAGGCAGCCGAGGCGCTGCGGGTGGAAGATACCCGTACCGCTGTGATCGCTGTACCCGGTATGCTACTGACCGGAATCGATGACACCGCCACCCAAGCATTAGACCAGAATGATGCTGCCACGCAGGCCTACACCCAGGCTGCCAGCAGCACCCAACAGCCTGCCCCGGCCACCAGTGCCCTGCCAGTGGCGGCATCTGCCGACGACTCTTTTGGCGCCTCAGCCGCGTACTCCCAGTTCGATAGCGACTCGGTAGCCGACTCCGAGGATCAACATGACCAGGAGAAGAAGAGCAGCTCATGGGTCATTCCGTTAGTGGTGTTGATCGTTCTTGGTGCGCTGATCGCCCTGGGTGCTTGGCTGTTGCCGTTGTTGACCGCAGGTGACGAGACCGAAGAGTCGGTTTCACCATCGCCAACGGTGTCACAGACCGAATCTACCGAGCCCTCGGAAGAAACCACTGAGCCAACCGAAGAAACCAGCGAACCGGCCGAAGAAACCAGCCCCCAAACGGTGCAAGTTCCGAATATGATCGGCTCGAGCATTGACGCAGTGACCGCTGAGCTGGAAAGTCTGGGCCTCGAGGTCGACGCCCGTCCCATTGAATCCAGCACCAGCGAACCGGGTGAGGTGCTCTCCATCCGCCCTATGGGTCAGGTTCCAGCAGGATCCACCGTTGTGGTCGAATATGCGATGGCTCCGACCACCGTCGAAGTTCCAGATCTCGTGGGCGAGCAGCTACAGCGTGCTCAAAGCCTCATCGCGAACGCTGGCTTGGAGGTGGGATCCATCACCGAACAACCTGACTCCCTCGCAGCCGGGACCGTGTTGGAGCAGAATCCAACGGGAGGGAACGTTGCCCCCGGAACCCCCGTTGACCTAGTTGTCTCTTCCGGGCCGGAGCCGGAGCCAAGCCCGAGCATTTCGGGTACACCGACCGGATCTCCAGAGGTTGACACCGAGACGGAGTCGGACGAAGACCAATGAGTGAGCACTCAGCGCTTCCACCCGGAATCCCTGCACTGATTAACGGGCGATACGAGGTCCAATCATTGATCGGTCGCGGTGGGATGGCCGATGTGTATTTGGGAATGGATCGTGTGCTCTCCCGGACGGTGGCAATCAAACTCCTTCGCCCGGACACTGCCCGCGATTCAATGGTGGTTTCCCGCTTCGAACGCGAAGCCCGGGCCGTGGCCGGATTGAGCCACCCGAATATTGTCGCCGTCTATGACACCGGGGTTATCGCCGCGAACGCCGAGCTGGCCGAAGATCTACCCTATATCGTCATGGAATACGTAACCGGACGGACCCTGCGTCAGCTATTAAAGGACGAAGACCTTCAGCCCCAATTCGCAGTGGACGTGATGAACGGGGTCTGCCAAGCGTTAGAACATTCGCATTCCAAGAATGTAGTACACCGCGATATCAAACCAGCCAACGTCATGGTGACTGATGATGGTCACGTCAAACTCATGGATTTTGGTATCGCTCGAGCCGTCAATGACTCCTCGGCCACCATGACACAGACCGCTGCCGTGGTTGGCACCGCCCAATATTTGTCACCGGAGCAAGCCCGCGGTGAGATCGTGGATCACCGCACCGATATTTACTCGGCCGGCTGTTTACTCTACGAATTGCTGGTTCACAAGCCCCCGTTTACCGGGGACTCCCCCGTATCGGTGGCCTATCAGCATGTGGGTGAAGACCCCGTCCCACCCAGCGAAGCCAACCCGGACGTTCCACAAATCTACGATGCGGTGGTTCTCAAGGCGCTGTCCAAGGAACGCGACGCACGCTTCGGGTCCGCTGGCGATCTGGCCCGCGCCTTAGATGACGCCTCCCAGGGTATTGCCTTCCAGGAAGCAACAGCTCAGACAGATAACTATCCCACCGTGGCGCTTTACCAAAGCGAACCGACCGCGAGCTATCAGGCAACTACCGAATACGAGCCGGTTCACCCCACCACCGGCGAGCATGCCGTCTTTGCGACCCGGCAAGAGCTGCAAGAAAGTAACGCCAAACCCAAGTCGAACCGTGGGATGCTGTGGTTGATTTCGATTATTGCGGTCATCGCCGTAGGTTTCGCAGCTTTTATGGTGTTCCGCATGATGCAAATCGAACAGGAACGGAATGCACCGGTAACCATCCCCACAGTGATGGAACTCAGTGAAGCAGAAGCCCACGCACAGCTCACCGCGTTGAATTTCACGGTACAGGTGGAGCGCGAATTCAGCGACGAGATCGATGAAGGTCGAGTGACCCGCACCGACCCCGCTGCCGGTGTTTCGGTTCCACCCGAATCTTTAATTCGGCTCTATATTTCTCAGGGATCCGAGCAACGAGTCATTCCAGAGACGTTGTCTGATCAAACAGAGGTTGCGGCCCGCGAGGCGTTGCGCGCAGCGGGCCTCGACGTCGGAGAGGTCACTCGGGAAAATCACCCGAGCATCCCGACCGACTGGGTGGTGCGGACCAGTCCCGAGATGGGATCGAAAGTCAAAGCCGGAACCAAGGTTGATCTAGTACTTTCCACTGGTAAAGTCACCGTCCCGTCGGTACTAAATCTGACCTTGGAAGAGGCGACAACCAAGCTGGAAGGCGAGGAACTACGTCTGAAGGTTCAATTCCGTATGCAAGCTACGGAAGGAGCGGTCCCGGGGACCGTCATCGAACAGAATCCGGATCGAGACACCGATGTCGCACAGGGCAGTTTCATCGAATTGGTGATTGCCGATGAACCTGCAGAACCTTCACCTGCCCCGACCCAAGAATCAAGTGACAATCCCGAAGAATCATCAACACCCCCATCCGAGACGGATGAGGGCGAAGGAAGGGAAGACTAAGGCCTGCGTTTAAAGCAGTTATAGCTCACACAGGCCAGAACGCTCCGCTGGTCAGGTAGGTGGCCACGTTCAGAACCAAAACTACTGTGACGCCTGCAAGCAGGAAAGTCAGAAGCACTGCGACGGGCGCCGCTAGACGCTGGCTAGGGCAAGCGAGCGGCGCACGGGCGCGGAGTCGCGTCCGGCAGCCAGGGCGAGCACCACAGCACACAGCGGGGCTTGACTGACCACGAACCACCCGAGGTAGAGCGCAACCGAGACCAGCAAGTTTCCGATGCGGGAATCGATCGCAGCCAATGCCAGAAAGCTGGGGTCAGTCACCGCTGAGACGCCCCAGAACGTTCCAGCTAGGCTCATCGCCATCGGCCCGACGAGCACCGTTTTGCTCTTCTTCTCCTGCTTGGGGTCTTTGCGGTGGATCCAACGGTAAATGGCCCACCACCCTAAGCCCGCAGCAGTAACAATCTGAACGGCCAGACGCACCGATACGGGTACGGTCAGGTTCTCAAGCCAAGAAACTACGTACTGTACCGACTCGCCCAGCAGAACCCCTGTGGCGATCGTGAAGAACGCGGCGGTGGTGAAGAAGAGCATGACCACGTGCCGACGAACTCCAGCCATCACTGCCGGCATGACCATCAGTGCCCCGAGCGGGTCCAAGCCTGCAATCCCAAGGCCAACGACGCTGCCAGTGATTGCCCACGCATTCATTGCTGCTCCTGGCCACCGGACAGCGGCTCAAACAATCTCGTCAGCTGAGCAATGGCGTCCTGAGAGCTGACGCGGCCCGTTTGAACTGCGGCAACGAGATAGTCCGCTGCTCCAAGGAACATCACCACCGCCGTCGTCTCCTGCCCTACAGGCAGGCCGAACAGGTCGCGGGCAAGGGCAAGGTAAGAGTCGGGCAGAGTAAGAGATGGTTCCTCGGCTGCGACAGTGGCGGCCAGAGCGGCAGACACGGTATCGTAAACTGCCCCGTCGGCCAGGTTGTGCTCGACATAGGTGCGAGCGAGCACCCCCAACAGCTCAGCGCGGCGGGCTCCCGCCGCCTTGGCCTGGTTCAAGGCCTGCATAATGACAGCCTCGTAGCCCGCCAAAACTTGTTGTTGCATCTGCTCGAGCAGATCGGGCAAGTCGACGAAAAGTCGATAGGCGATTGGCTTAGTTACCCCGCACGCCTTGGCAACTCGCGCCAAAGTGACCGAGCTTCCGCCTTCGGCTCGAGCAATCTCAATCCCGGCAGCTACCAGCATTGCTTTCCGTTTAGCCGCTGGAATTCGCTTTGGCTCCGTCACGATTATCCCCACCTCAGTATGTTACCAATAGTAACATTAGCTGGCGAGACTTCACAGATATCGTCTGTGGCTGATGGTGACATGCGGCTGTTCGCCCGCACGCGGGGAGAGTACGCCAAAGAATGGGGTCGCGCAGAAACCCTAGGCCCTGTTGCTCACTCAGGGGCAGTGGAAGGACTCACCGTAGTTTCGCCCGATACTCAATCGCTCCAAAGTAACCACGTTCATTTGGATCCGACGGCCACATAAAACCCTCGAACTTGGGCGAGCACACAGCGCAGCTGTCGTGCAAGCCCAACAATGCGTAAACAATCGTCGCGTCCCCATAGGACGCCTCATTCTCGGCAGCAAGCCAATCCAAAGGACCTACATGCACGGCGAGTAGTTCCACCGAATCCAGATCTACTTGGTAGGAGTGCTCTGTACGAGGCCGTTCATTGCGCTGCTGACAAATCAAACGCCGATTGAATCAACTAAACGATCGATTTGCACTCGAGGACGGCTTAGCCAGTTGTGGACTGTGGCACCCGTTCCACCAAGTTTGTCTTTCGGGGCAAGGTGTCCGTGCTGATTACAGCCCTGAACGCTGACTTGGTGCTCATCTGTAGATTTGCAGATGAGCACTAGATCAGTCGCTAACTATTGAGCACTGAATAGTGGGCTAAGCGCGGTTGCTTTCGCTGCGGCTCCGCTTAGCCCAACGTGCTCGAGCCAGTTACCCAACATTAGATAGCCGTCCTGGGTTAGGACGGACTCCGGATGGTACTGGAGCCCCCACAGTGGCTTGCTGCGATGAGCCAGCCCCATCACCACTCCCCCGTCGGTTTCACAAATGATTTCCAACTCGTCGGGGATAGTTGAACGCACAGCCGCCAACGAGTGATAACGCGTGGCGGTAAATGGGTTGGCGACATTCCGGAAAATCGGGTGCTCTTGGTGCTTCAGTTGGGAAGTCTTCCCGTGCATCAGCTCCTCGGCATGAGTCACGGTTCCACCGAAAGCCTCGGCGAGAGCCTGGTGTCCCAAACACACCCCAAGCATCGGCTTTACCTGCTCACCGCACCACTTGATTAGGTCAATGCTGACACCTGCCCCGGCAGGATCCCCGGGGCCCGGCGAAACAAGTACGCCATTGTGGGACGCCGCCATGCCCAGTACCTGGTCCAAGGAGTATTCGTCATTGCGGATCACGGTGGTCTGGGCACCGAGTTCTTGTAAGTAACCCACCAGCGTATATACAAAGCTGTCGTAGTTGTCGACTACTAGGATTTTTGTCGCGCTCACAGCATCCTCAAACTAATTGTTGATTCGGTGAATGGGCTGTACTGACTCAGCCACGGAAAAACGTACATCATTAGTAATAGTACGACCGCCGCGATCAGAATGAGCGCGAAGATAATTCTGATCCATAAAGGGCCGGGAAGATTACGAAAAATCCATGAATACATGTGTAGTTCCTACGAGGTTGCGTCTTTGACCATGTCGCGAATTTCTGCCGGCGGCCCGGCATCCAAGGGGCGCCAATTGGTCAGTTCGGAGTAAGCGATAATTCGTTCACGAGTGGAGAACGGCGGGTGGCAGCTGGTCATCGTCAGAATGGATGTGGTTGGTTCACTCCCAAACTCGTGAGGTACCGGCAGTAGGACTTCCCCGGCACTAGGGAGGACAATTTCGGTCTCGCGCCAGGTATAGGTGTAATAACCCTCCTTGGTTTGCAGGTAAACCTTGTCACCCTCGCCGAGTTTGTCAATGTCCCAGAAGACTTGCCCGTGGGTCTGTCGGTGGGCTGCTACCGCGAAGTTACCTAATTCGCCGGGCTGCTGAGTCTGCGGGTATTGCCCAATCCCTACCCTGTTGATTACGTCTGGTCCTACACCATTGGTGACCGGGTGGTGAGTACCGTTACGCCCAAAGGACGGGAAATACATGATGCCAAAAGTTTCCCCGTCCGCGATTTCGGTAACTGGAGCCGGACCGTAGTCCCGCTCTTCAACTTCTTCCGGAATGTGCACATCCCCAAGGTTCTGCACCAACTCGTTGGTTACCTGTTTCTGAGCTTGGGCCGAATCAATGTTGGTCCACCACAGCTCCCATGCCACATACAGCATCAGAAAGATCCCGAGCGTTATAAGGATTTCGCCGAAGACACCGAGGATCCGGTTGCCAATGCTGGCCTGTGACCGGGCCATCCGACGCCCAGTTGGTGTAACCGTACGGTTCACTATGCATTCCTCGCAGGAGTAGGCAACAAGTGCTGGATAGATTGCATATAAGTGGATCCGACGCGAATCAAGGTGTCGAAAACCGCTAGTATGGAAGCTAAACGAAGTATTAGCAATCAACTGCCGATACTTCATGCTTAAGACTACCGGGAACATCTGAGTGCTTCCCGATTACTACATTAGGCTGATGAAGTTAGGGAGCCGCACATTGTCTGAATCGAATCGTCGCACCGACAAATCTGAGAACAAGAAGCCAGGTGCACATACCTCCGAAAGCACCAACCCAGTTTGGTACAAGCCGGTGATGTTTGGACTGATGTTGCTGGGCCTAGTGTGGGTGATGGTTTACTACATTTCTCAGACCCTGTTCCCTATTCCAAACATCGGCGGCTGGAATATTGTCATTGGTTTCGGCATCGCGATGGTCGGCTTTTTCATGACGACGAACTGGAAATAGTTCAGCACATTCCTAGGTGTACGTCGCCAAATCCCGCTCTACCCAGACCGGGATTTTTCTTTACCTTTCCGGCCCGGTTACCGCATCAAGACTAATGGTTACGTAGGCCGGCGATTCCGGTGGCCGCAAATAACATGTCACCTAAAGCGTCCAGTGCTGTCGAGGAGACCGTCCATCGTTGCCAATACAAAGGCACATCAACGAACCATGAATGCTCCAAAATCATGACCCCCGACAGCTCTCGAAGTTGAATTTCAGGAATCATGCCCCAACCCATCCCCGCTTGGATGGCCTGCGCAAATTGTGAAGAGTCGGGAACATAATGTACTGGAACGTTAGGACTCCACCGGCGTGAGCCGGTAAGGCGTTCGCGCAAATCACGTTGCAATGGATCATCGCGATCAAAGTTCACCACTGGCAAGTCTGCAAGTTGCAGCTGCTCGCCTGGCTTAGTGCCTTGTTGTTCAACTAATCCCTTAGCTGCCACCGCGAAATATCGCGTAGTACCCAATTTTTGGGAAGCACACCCCTGCATGGCCTCGGCTTGGGTGGTGACCGCGGCACTGACCGTACCTTGCTTCAGTAGCTTCGCGCTTTGGTGTTCATCTGCTCGAACAAATTCGCAACTCAGATCGCGACGCACGGCCAAACGTTTGAGGACGGGGCCAAACCATGTAGCTAGAGAATCAGCGTTAACCGCAACAGAGATTTCAGCCTGCGCCTCGGTTCCGCTCTGGCTTTGCAGCTCAGAGTTCAACGCACTGCCTAACATGCTGATTTGTCGAACGTAACCCAAGATTTTCAGCCCTTGCTCGGTGGGCAAAACAGGTCTGGAACGAATTACTAGGATAGCTCCCGCCCGTGACTCTAGAGCCTTAATTCGCTGACTCACCGCCGACGGAGTAATGCCCAGATCGATTGAGGCATCCTCAAAGCTTCCCGTATCAATCACGGCTAATAGGGTCTGTAATTGCTCAAGGTCGAAGTTCACGTAAGCAAGTCTAATGTTAGGTAAGTTAGTTAAGTTCGACAGCACTAAGCTCGGTACTTTATCGTCATTCCATGCTCATCTCCCCCGCTCTGACTGGATTCGGCACCGGCCTATCTCTCATCGTGGCGATTGGCGCACAAAATGCCCACGTTTTACGCCAAGGAATCACCAAACAGTTCGTCTGGACTTGTGTTGCAATCTGCGCCATCTCAGACGCAGTGTTAATAACCGCCGGAATCGCTGGAATCGGCGCAGTCATCGAACGGGCGAATTGGGTTCTTCCCGCTGCAAGCATGCTGGGGGCACTCTTCCTAGCTGGATACTCAGTGGTTGCCTTGCGTCGCGCCCTTTCACCCACCTCGTTGAGCACAAAACAAACTTCTACGGCCCCATCTGCTAAACAGGTCATCGCCACAACCCTTGCCTTGACGTGGTTAAATCCTCATGTCTATCTGGACACCGTTATTCTGCTTGGTTCCATCGGCAATAGCTTTGCGGCTGATCGTTGGCAGTTCGCCGCAGGTGCCATCGCCGCTAGTGTGATCTGGTTTTGCACCCTCGGAGCAGCCTCCAGGATACTCTCTCGGTTATTCGCCAAACCTAGGGCCTGGCAAATACTGGATCTGCTGATCTGCCTTTTCATGGCGTACTTAGCTGTACGACTGGTTTTGCCACTTCTCTGAGTCATCTTCCACAGATATACACAGATGTCCACAGCCACTGTGGATATCGAGTCCGATAAATTGTTCACAAGTTTATCCACAGCTGGGGATATGTGGCGATGCAATTCGAAGCCAGCCGATAGATACAGCCAAATTCCGGGGTTCTGCAACATCAAACTACATGGTTGTAAGTTATTAACACTGTGGATTTCCAGTGTGGACAGTTTCGACAAGTAGTGTGAAAACACGTCATATTCCCAAGTCATACGCTGTTCGTAGATTAATTCGAAGAGCCCGGTGGATCGGTGCACAGCGTCGGAATCCACATTATCTACAGAGCCTGTTTAAAAGTTATCCACACTTGTGAATTAATCTGTGCACAATTTCGATGGGGAGCGACTATTCCCCGGGAATTCAGGTCTAGTCACTTGGTTAGCTATCCGCCTGGGCTCAAATTACATGTGTGTAAGTTATTAACACTGTGGACAGTAGTTGTGGATAAGTTTGGATTCCTGTGTTCGAATTAGCCTATTGGCCAGCGGATCATCGATGCAGCGAGGTAGCAACTAACCATCAGCAGGAGAGTGATCGAGCTAAGAAGCGTGAACTGGATCGCGGAGCGCTTTGCGCCCTTGGGGATAAGTACGATTGCAGCTGCAGCAATGGCTCCCAATACCGCCCCACCTAGATGCCCCTGCCAAGAAATCCCAGGAACTATGAATCCCATAACCGCATTGAGCATGAGCACGATACCCATTTGTTTCAGGGCCGACCGATTAGTTCTAAACACGATGAAGAGAGCTAAGAATAGTCCTGAGAGGGCACCGGATGCCCCCAGCGTCGCGCTCAAGGGGTTACTGAGCACTAGCACCCCCAGTGAGCCTCCGAATGCCGATAAGAGATAGAGCCAAGTAAACCGCAGTCGCCCCAGCCGAGGTTCTAGCAGTGTTCCGCAAATGTAAACCCCATACATATTCATCGCGATATGTAGCAGTGAACCTTGGGAATGTGCGAAGGCACTGGTCAAGATGCGCCATGGTTCCCAATACGCGAGGGCACCGAGCAGATAAATCTGTTGCGTAAAATTTGGAATGGCCCATTGCAGCACATACATCAGCGCATTCAAACCAATGAATGTATAGGTCACCACGGGCTTTCCTGCCCGAGCGGTCCCACCAAATTGGGTTCTGGTCCGCGGAATTGCCTTGTTAGCAGCGCGTACACATTCAGTGCATTGAACTCCTACTGGCGCGGGCACCTGGCATTCAGGGCAGACCGGGCGGCCGCAGCGGTGGCATGAAACATAAGAGACCCGGCTCGGATGCTTGAAACAGCTCGGTGCTTGCGCCGGTGTGGGAGATACTTGCCCGTATGCCATAGGGGTTCCTGCCTGAGTGCTTGAAAATGTGCTGCTAGTTAAAGTTCGAGGCTCCGACTCTCCCTTTTACCAAGAGATAGCCGGAGCCTCATGCGTCAAGGACGCAAGGTCCTTAGAGAGTCTCGACGTCAATCGAATTGATGACAACGTCCTCGAGCGGCTTGTCACGACCATCGGTGGCCACGTTGTTCAGCGCGTCAACAATCTTGCGGGATGCTTCGTCGGTGACCTCACCGAAGATGGTGTGCTTGCCCTGCAACCAATTGGTAGCGATGGTGGTGATGAAGAACTGCGAGCCGTTGGTGCCACGGCCCATACGGATACCAGCGTTGGCCATAGCCAGCTTGTATGGCGAGTTGAAGTCGAGTTCTGGGTGAATCTCGTCATCGAACTGGTAACCCGGACCGCCAAAGCCCTGACCCAATGGGTCACCGCCCTGAATCATGAAGTCGGCAATGATGCGATGGAAGATGGTTCCGTTGTAGAGCGGAGTATCGGTCTTCTTGTCACCGGATTCAGGGTGTACCCACTCCTGCGTACCGGTAGCCAGACCAACGAAGTTTTCAACGGTCTTTGGTGCATGGTTACCAAAGAGGTTTACGACGATGTCGCCCTGGTTGGTGTGAATCGTAGCTTTATGCGTAGCAATTGCAGTCATGCGTTCATTCTCCCATGATCAGATGCGGCACTGCCAAAGCCGGACTACGCGTTGAGTGAAAACTTTGAGAATTTCGCTTGGCGGATGTGCCATGCGTAGCCTGCGACCCCTGTTTGTGCCTACGCTGGAAGGGAATCAGTAGAACGGAACGCCAAGGAGTTTTCATGGCCAAGAAGAAGTGTACGTTCGGCAAGTTCCTGCTCGTGGGACTCATTGCCGCCGCCGTTGCTGCGGTGGTCGCGGCATGGAAGGCATCAAATCCAATCGACGACCCGTGGACGCTTCCGGCGCCTAAACCAACGACTCTCGATCCAGTAAATGCCCCGAAGCCGGCGACCGTCGACGAGGTCAAGAACTTGGCGAAAGAGAACTAATAGTGAATCGACAAGGCTATATGCTTTCATTCGCATATAGCCTTGCGGGTTAGCTATCAGGCTTAGGGACTGTTTGTTTACTCTGCCCACGGATGACCAGAACTAATCCAATGAGTATCGCAATCAGTCCCAGCACGGTTCCGGGTGGTGGGATTTGACCGATCATGAGCGCTGCAATGAACGCCGCCCCGGGAATCTCAAGCAGGATCAAGGTCGACACAGTCAACGGCCCGAGAATCGATAAGAGATGATTCAGAGCTGTATGCCCTAGTAACTGCGCGCATACGGTGAGCGCAATGATGCCAAACCAGCCCCAAGCGTCGAATCCCCAGATTTGTTCACCCGTGACCAGGCAGATGATCAATAAGACTGCCGAGGTAATGGCGTAACACACCGAGGTGTAAGCTCCGGTGCTCATGGTTCGTCGCGCGACCGATCCGGCGATCGTATAGGTACCAGCCAGGATTCCGCCGGCGATAGCCAATAGATCCCCAATAATCGCTTCGCGTCCATGGCCTAAATCAAAGCCGGTAATCACGAGAACCCCAGCTAGCGCCACTGCGATTCCGGAAAATACCTTGGCACTGTAGCGCGTCCCACGCAATCGTTGAAAAAGCACGATCCATACGCCCTGAATGCAGACCAGTGCCGTGCCTGCCGCCACCGAAGTCATCCGTACCGCGTACATGAAACAGACAAAGTGCAGCGCCAAGGACACACCAGCGATGCTGCAAAAAGTCCATTCTCGACCGCGCATTTTTTGGAAACTCCGCGGATCTTTAGCCAGAGTTGGGAGCACCAGCACAGCGGTGGCACCGAAGTTACGCCACAGAGCCATGGCTAGCACGGGTACTGCGGGGAAAGCTGCAATCAAAGGGCCAGAAGCAGAAACTCCCAGCACACCAACGATCACCAGAATGATGGTCACCTGATAAGAGTACATTTCAAGCGGCCAATCAGATATTTATGCGCGGGCTTACCGTGGACACATTTCGAGAGCGGGTTAAAACCAAGAAGTTCATAAACGCGGAACCTGCGGTTTACGCAGTGGCAACTCGCACCTCTCACGCTGGATGTGTGAAGGTCACCATTGTTGCCGAATCTTTCCTGCCGCATATGAACGGCGTCACCAATTCCGTGCTAAAAACCCTGGAGCATTTACGCGCTCAAGGGCACCAGGCTGAAGTCATCACTCCGGCTGGTTCTTTAGCCGATTCACGGCGACAGCGTCCGGTTCCCAGTCGTTACTGCGGGTTTCCGGTTCGTACCGTTCCGTCTGTGGCTTTAGCTAGCTACCCCAGCGTGCGATTGGCGCCAGGACCGGTTGCTTCGATTCGTCGAATGCTCCATGACTCCGCACCCGATGTCGTGCACTTAGCTAGCCCCTTTGTACTTGGCTGGCGTGCGGTACGAGCGGCCCGGGATCTGGGAATTCCCAGTGTGGCTGTGTATCAGACTGAAGTTCCTTCTTATGCCGCGCGGTATCAGGTGCCATGGCTGGAGACCAGGCTTTGGGAGCATGTTCGAGCCCTCCATAATGCGGCCGACTTGACGCTTGCGCCTAGTAGTTTCTCCATGAATCAGCTCCAGCAACTGAATATTTCCCGTCTTGCACTGTGGCGCAGGGGGGTAGATACCTCTTTGTTCACCCCCGCACGCCGTGACCCGCAGCTACGCGCCCGGTTAGCGCCCAATGGTGAACGAATCATCGGCTATATCGGTCGTTTGGCCGCGGAAAAACAGGTCGCTGATTTGAAAGTCTTGGCTGATTTACCGAACACCAAGTTAGTCATCGTCGGCTCGGGTCCATTGCGCGATACCCTGCGCACGGAACTACCGAATGCGCATTTCCCAGGTTTCCTCACCGGAGGAGAGCTTGCTGGCATGTTGGCGAGTTTCGATTTATTCGTCCATCCCGGTGCCTCCGAAACCTTCTGTCAGACGATTCAGGAGGCGATGGCCAGTGGAGTTCCGGTGGTAGCCGTAGGCCGTGGTGGCCCGGTCGACCTCGTGGATTCTTCGCATACCGGGTGGCTCTACGCGCCTAACGATCTCAGCGACCTTCGCGCCAAGGTATCGGATTTGGTCTATGACGATACCAAACGACTTGCTTTCGCCAGCTCCGCCCACCGGAGCGTTCAGGATCGTTCGTGGAAGGTCATAGGGGATCAGCTACTGGCCTATTATGCGCAAGTCCGCTCTCGGGCCTATTCTGGGTAATTCAGTCCGTTAGAAACGGTTCTAGGCTCTTGGAGGGTTTCGGAGAACCCTGCTTTGAGGTCTCGGTAGATAGCAAAAGAGCCTCATCCGTGTGGATGAGGCTCTTTTTCTCTGGTGGAGGTAAGGGGACTCGAACCCCTAACCCCCTGCTTGCAAAGCAGGTGCGCTACCAATTGCGCCATACCCCCGAGAAGGTTTTAGGAAACCTTGTCGGTTACCTGATGCCAGGTTTCCTTCGTTTCCGCAGAACCCTTAGCCTTTTTGATCAAGACCACTGCCGCGGCCGCAATCGATCCGAGAATCAGCAGCTTTTTCATTCTACCTCTTTCTCGTCGGTAAGGTTTCCGTGGGCGTACCAAGACTTGAACTTGGGACCTCTTCGTTATCAGCGAAGCGCTCTAACCGCCTGAGCTATACGCCCTTACCATTCCCTTCGGAACGAAATAAAACATTACCGGGGTTTTGCTCCGGATACAAATCGAACCCCGGTGGCGTCCATCACAGTCGTTTCCGGGGTCCGATTTGAGGCTTTTAGTCGTCGGTTAGAGTGACTCCAACGCCACCGACCAGTGAGGCGGCGATGTTGTACAAGACCGCGCCAAGCATCGAAATAACGCTAATAACCACCACGTTGACTACGGACAAGATCGTCGCGTAAGAGGCGACCTGACCCAGCGAGAAGGCATTGCGTAGATCGAAGTTACTCTCTGCGCCGATCGCGTCGCGCATCAGCTGATTGAAGGTTTCGAAAGTGCCGGTGAGATCCAAAACCGCCCAGAAGGCCACTGCAGCCACCACGGTCAGCACACCGAAGGCGACCGAAAGCAGGAAGGAGAGTTTCAACACGGAGAAAGGTTCAACCTTCGAGACCAACAGGCGAGCCTTGCGCACCTTGGCCTTCGGGGCTGGTCGAACCAACTTTTCCTGACTTGGGGCCGGGCGTGTGGGTGCACCGGGGGCTGAACCACCCGGACGCGCACCGGTCGCCGCTGGGCGCTTGGCACCGGTTGGTGCCGGACGCGAGGCGCCGGCTTGCGGCCGGGCTGCAGCGGGACGCGCCGCTCCCGGGCGTGGGTTAGTGCCACCCTGGGCTGGTCGTTTCACCTGAGTGGTCCGTGGTGTCGCATTCGATGATTCACCATTACCGCTCGGGCGAGGCGTCGATGGTGTGCTCATGCGTTACCTCCGTCAGTGCTTTCATCCGCGGGGCCCGAAGTTTCGGGGGTTGCTTCCGCTGATGATTCAGTGGTCGTATTTTCTGGATTCAACGGTACTGCACTTTCCTCGGAGTTCTCTTCGAGCTCCTCCTCGGAATTTTTCGCTACCGCGATAATATGGTCCTTCTTATCGGGCTTAGCGAAGATGACCCCCATGGTGTCACGGCCCTTGGCCGGAACCTGGGAAACCGCCGAGCGAACTACCTTGCCCGAAGCCATCACCACCAGCACCTCATCGCCTTCTTCAACGATCAACGCGCCGACTAGTTCACCGCGTTCTTCGTTGAGTTTAGCAACCTTAATGCCCAAGCCACCGCGGGATTGGACGCGATACTCGGAGACTTCGGTGCGCTTGGCATAGCCCTCATCGGTAACAGTGAAGACGAAGGCGTCCTCGCGCACCACATCGGCGGCCAAGAGCTGATCCCCCTCACGGAAGCGCATACCGGTCACCCCGGAAGTGGCCCGGCCCATCGGACGCAATGCCGCATCGGTGGCGGTGAAGCGTACCGACTGCCCCTTACGCGAGACCAGCATCACATCATCGGTTTCACTGATCAGCTGTGCAGAGACCAGTTCATCGTCTTCGCGCAACTTGATGGCGATGACCCCTGCGGTGCGGTTGGTGTCGTAATCCGCCAGACGGGTTTTCTTCACCAAGCCGTTACGGGTAGCCAGCATGAGGTATTCAGCGTCTTCGTAGGTACGCAGATCCAGTACCTGAGCAATATGCTCATCGGGCTGGAAAGCCATCACGTTGGCCACGTGCTGGCCCTTAGCGTCGCGTCCGGCCTCGGCCAGTTCGTAGCACTTGGTGCGGTAGACCCGACCATGGTTGGTGAAGAACAGCAGCCAGTTGTGCGTAGACGTGACGAAGAAGTGCTCCACCACGTCGTCCCCGCGCAGGCTGGCGCCCTTGATCCCCTTGCCCCCGCGTTGCTGCGAACGGTAATTATCAATACGGGTGCGCTTGACATAGCCACCGCGGGTGATGGTGACGACCATTTCCTCTTCAGGGATCAGGTCTTCGACACTCATATCCCCGTCGTAGCCCATCAGGATCTTGGTACGGCGATCATCGCCGTGCTTCTCCACGATCTCGGCTAGTTCCTCGGACACGATGCTGCGCTGCCGCTGCGGATCGGCAATGATGGCCTTGAACTCGGCAATCATGATTTCCAGCTCGGCGTGACGGTCCTGGATCTTCTGGCGTTCCAGGGCGGCAAGCCGACGTAGCTGCATGTCGAGAATGGCGCGCGCCTGCTCGGCGTCGATATCCAGCAGTTCCATCAACCCGTCGCGGGCTGCCTCGGTGGTAGGGGAGCGACGAATCAGTGCGATGACCTCATCGAGGGCATCCAAGGCCTTGAGCAGGCCGCGCAAAATGTGCGCTTCTTCTTCGGCCTTGGCCAGCCGGTACTGGGTGCGGCGAACAATGACTTCGATCTGGTGGATCACCCAGTGGCGAATGAAACCATCCAGCGGCAAGGTACGCGGCACCCCATCAACAATCGCCAGCATATTTGCGGAGAAGTTCGACTGCAGTTCGGTGTGCTTGTAGAGATTGTTCAGCACGACCTTAGCCACGGCATCGCGACGCAAGATAATGACCAGACGCTGGCCGGTACGACCACTGGTCTCATCGCGCATATCGGCGATCCCGGAAATCTTTCCGTCACGGACCAAATCAGCGATCTTGATCGCCAAGTTATCGGGGTTGGCCATATACGGTAGCTCGGTGACCACCAGGCAGGTGCGGCCCTGAATTTCTTCGACGTTCACCACCGCACGCATGGTGATTGAGCCACGGCCGGTGCGGTAGGCATCAGCAATGCCCTTGGTGCCCAGAATCATGGCACCGGTGGGGAAGTCCGGGCCCTTGACGCGTTGCATTAACGCGGCCAGCAGTTCCTCACGGGATGCCTCGGGGTTCTGCAGGTACCACTGCACACCTTCGGCCACTTCGCGCAGGTTATGCGGCGGAATGTTGGTGGCCATACCCACCGCAATACCGGAGGAGCCATTGACCAAAAGGTTCGGGAAACGGGCCGGAAGAACCACCGGCTCCTGGTTCTTACCGTCGTAGTTGTCTTGGAAATCAACGGTGTTTTCGTTGATGTCCCGCACCATTTCCATGGCCAGCGGAGCCATCTTGGTTTCGGTATAACGCTGGGCGGCGGCGCCGTCATTACCCGGTGAGCCGAAGTTACCCTGGCCTAGAGCCAGTGGGTAGCGCATCACCCAGTCCTGAATCAGACGCACCAGCGCATCGTAGATCGCGGTGTCACCGTGCGGGTGGTACTGGCCCATGACCTCACCGACCACGCGAGCACACTTATTGTAGGACCGTTCCGGCCGGTAGCCGCCGTCATACATGGCGTACAGCACGCGGCGGTGCACCGGCTTCAGTCCATCACGGACATCCGGCAGCGCACGCCCAACGATGACCGCCATGGCGTAGTCAAGGTAGGACCGCTGCATTTCGGTTTGGAGATCAACCTGATCGATCCGGTCGATCGTATCGCCAGCGGCTACGATCTCACCGTCGATCGGCGCGTTCTCAGGAGTCTGCTCGTCGCTCATTTCATCCCTTTGGGTAAGTCAAGAATTCTGTCGTGCATCAGGTGGCAGGGCCAAGTGGCGTCCTAGATGTCTAGGAAGCGCACATCCTTGGCGTTCTGCTGGATGAAGCTGCGGCGGGACTCGACGTCCTCACCCATCAGCACCGAGAACACCTCGTCGGCTGCGGCCGCGTCATCCATGGCGACCTGTCGCAGGGTGCGGCGTGCCGGATCCATGGTGGTGTCCCAGAGTTCGGAGTAGTCCATCTCACCCAGACCCTTGTAACGCTGAATGCCGTTTTCCTTAGGCAAACGCTTATTGCCAGCCGCGCCCTTGGTCAGCGAATCGTCGCGTTCCTTATCCGAATACACGTACTCGTGTGGGGCGTTGGACCACTTGATGCGGTACAGCGGCGGAGCCGCCAGGTACACATAACCGTGTTCGATCAGTGGGCGCATGAAACGGAAAATCAGGGTTAGCAGCAGCGTGGTGATGTGCTGGCCATCCACGTCCGCGTCGGCCATCAGCACGATCTTGTGGTAACGCAGCTTGGCCATATCGAACTCTTCGCCAATACCGGTGCCGAAGGCGGTGATCATTGCCTGTACTTCGGCGTTACCCAGCGCGCGATCCAAGCGGGCACGTTCCACGTTGAGGATCTTGCCGCGCAACGGCAGGATGGCCTGCGTATGCGGGTCACGGCCGCGCTTAGCCGAACCGCCGGCCGAGTCACCCTCGACGATGAAGATTTCGCATTCCACAGGATTCTTCGATGAGCAATCCGAGAGCTTACCGGGCATGCCGAAGGATTCCATCGGGGATTTACGGCGGGCGTTATCGCGAGCCTTACGGGCGGCCAGACGAGCTTGCGAGGCCATCTGTGCCTTGCGGATAATGTCCTTAGCAGCCCCCGGATTACGCTCGAACCAGTCACCAAGTTCCTCATTGACCACGCCCTGAACAAAGCCACGGGCAATGGAGTTGCCCAGCTTAGTCTTGGTCTGGCCTTCGAACTGAGGCTCGGAGAGCTTCACCGAAATGACCGCGGTCAATCCTTCGCGAGCGTCGTCGCCGGTGAGGTTCTCGTCCTTTTCACGCAGGATTTTATTATCCCGCGCGTAGCGGTTGATCAGCGAGGTCAACGCGGCGCGGAAGCCCTCTTCGTGGGTACCGCCCTCATGGGTGTTGATGGTGTTGGCGTAGGTGTGCACCGACTCGGCGTAGGCGGTGGTCCACTGCATCGCCACCTCAATGCTGATGCCGCGGGCAGTGTCTTCGGATTCGAAGGCAATGACCTCATCGTGCACCAGCTCAATTTTCTTGGCCTGGTTCAGGTGCTTGACGTAGTCCAGCAGCCCATTCTCGTAGTGATAATCCACCACGCGTGGCTTCGGTGCCGCGTTTTCACCGGTCTCGTCAATCTCTGCTTCCGGCTCATCGGCCGCAACCCGCTCATCGGTCAGACGGATTCGGAGACCCCTGTTCAGGAAGGCCATCTGCTGGAAGCGAGCACGCAGCGTCTCGAAATCAAACTCGGTGGTATCGAAGATTTCCGGATCTGGGTAGAAGATCTGCTGGGTACCGGTGGCCTCGGTGGCGGCGCCTTGAGTCAGCTCTTGCTGGGTGACACCGCCGTTAGCGAAGGAAATGCGCCATTCGTAACCCTGTCGGCAGATCTTGGTTTCCACCCGGCGGGATAGGGCGTTAACAACCGAAATGCCCACACCGTGCAGACCGCCGGAAACCGCGTAACCACCGCCGCCGAATTTACCGCCGGCGTGCAGAATCGTCATAACCACTTCAACGGTGGGCTTACCCTCGGTGGGGTGAATATCCACTGGGATACCGCGCCCATTGTCTTCTACGCGAACACCGCCATCGGCTTGCAACGTGATGTCAATGGTGTCGCAGTAACCTGCCAGGGCCTCGTCCACGGAGTTATCCACGACTTCATAGACCAGATGGTGCAAGCCGCGGGGGCCGGTGGAGCCAATGTACATGCCGGGGCGTTTACGGACTGCTTCCAGGCCCTCGAGCACGGTGATGTCTTGTGCGCCGTAGGTATGCTCAACTTTGGCAGTCATCGATTCCGTGGAGCTGGGGCTGTTGGCCGGCTCCTGCGGTGAAGCGTTTTCGGTAGACACGGGTGCTACGTACTCCTCGAATTTTGATGCGCAGACCGACGGGCCGAATCACTTCGGAACACCGCGATCATGTTCTTATGCACGGCACAGACGAAACCATCCGCCTAGCCATGACACACTTGCCTCAATTCTACCCGGTAGATGGAAATATGGTGGGATCGGCAGGGCAAAACAGGCCACTAAACGCACAAAAACCGACATCTGAGCGATCTAGAACGATCCGCTGAGGGGGGATCCAGCCACGGGGTGCGTGAGAGCGCCACATGGCGCACCAGCAATTCTTACCCGTAAGTGTCTCGTGGACCTCGACCAGCTACCGAGCGTCGACCATGACGCCACGAAGGAGCATTGGGTCCCAAGACCCGAATAACGGTCACAATCCCCGGTCCTAGCTCAGCATCGAAACGTTTGAGCAGCTCATGGCTCAACAGCCTTAACTGGGTGGCCCAGGAAGTCGAATCGCAGCGTACTACGACGACGGTGTCTTCGAAAGATTCGGGTTTGCAGTGCGCAGCAATCTCCTCACCGACAATCTGCGACCAGCGTCCCAGCACCGACCCGACGGCCACTTGGGTACCCCAACCACGTGTTTTAGAGAGCCTGCCGATGACATCGCCAATGGCTCGTGGGTCTCGAGCGTTGGGATCCGATTCAGTTTTTGCCGGTTGGGCGCCAGTCTTCCGAGCCGCCTGGCGCTGTTGCACACGGGCAAGACGCGCCGGGTCAAGACGGGTCTCACCGCGTTCCTCGGCAAGCCGGCGCATCCGATTCAAGAGCGCCTTCGCTGGGTCAATCTCCTGCTCAGACATCGTCAACTTGCCCCGGGCTGACTTGGAAGAAAGATCCCTTGAGCGCGGTAGGAACATCTTCTGGCACGGCCGCCGTGACCAGAACCTGTTCGGCTCCAGCAACAATATGCGCCAAACGGTCTCGCCGAGTGGCATCCAGCTCAGCAAAAACATCATCAAGGATCAAGATCGGACCGGAACCTGGACGTGGATCATCATCCCCAAAGACCCGATAGGCGGCAAGCCGCAGAGCTAAGGCAAAAGACCAGGTTTCGCCATGCGATGCATAGCCCTTAGCTGGGGTGTTTCCAAGATGTAAAGCTAAATCATCGCGATGCGGCCCAAAAAGCGTAAGGCCACGGTCGATTTCTTTGGCCCGGTTCGATTCCACGGCACGCAAGATAAGTTCTTGTAACTCATCTTGTGACAATTGGGAGAGTATTTGTGGATCGAGCTCAGGCGCAGCACCTTCTGCGCTTAATGAGCTGAGATACTGCACGCTGGCGATCTTCGCCCCATCGGCTAAGTCAGCATAGGCCGCCACCACATAGGGTTTTAATAATTCCAGAACGTTCAGTCGGCCACGCATCAGCCGGGCGCCGGTGGCAGCTAGCTGCAAATCCCACGCCATGAGGGTGGCTTCTTGGGATGAACTGATTTTGCTCTTGCCCCGCACAGACTTCAATAGGGCGTTGCGTTGTTTCACAATCCGTTCGTAATCATTCTTGGTTCCGCCTTCAACGGGGCGAAGCGACACCAAGAGATCATCGAGAAATTTTCTGCGGAACGATGGATCGGCTTTAATCAGCGACAAATCTTCAGGAGCAAAGAGAACTGTCCTTACGATGCCTAAGATTTCGCGTGCACGCACCGGATTTGCTCGGTTGATTCGCGCTTTGTTGATTTTTCCGCTGGTAATTTCAACCTCGAGTGAAGTGACACGCTCTGCTCGATGTACGGCTCCGCGGATGACCGCGCGTTCGGTGCCGAAGCGAAGCAACGGTCCATCGTTGCTCACTCGATGTGATGAGAGGTTGGCTAGATAGCCGATGGCCTCAACAATGTTGGTTTTACCTACTCCATTGGGGCCGATGAGCACATTGATGCCAGGCGATAAACGCACGTCGGCTTGCGCATAGGAGCGAAAGTCGGTGAGCGACAACTGAGAGATATACACCTAGGTCCCCGAAAGAAATACGGTGAGTGACATTATTGCCACTCACCGCCAAGAAGTTACTAATTCGCGTTTGGAAGGCGTACCGGCATGACCAAATACCGGTACTGATCCTGATCTGCTTCCTCTAACGAGGCCTGGCCTGTCATCATTGCAGGCTTAGGTGCACTGGTGAAGGAAAAACGAACGAATTCGGTATTGAATGAGCTCAAACCTTCACCAAGGAATGTTGGGTTGAAGGCGACCGTGATATCTTCACCGGTCAGTTGAGTTTCAATCGACTCTTCGGCCTGAGCGTCTTCACCTGTACCCGCATCCATGGTCAGTTGACCGTCGGTAAAGGCCATGCGTACCGGGGTGTTCCGTTCGGCCACAACTGAAACGCGACGTACGGCTTCGATCAACTCAGACGCACGCACTGTGGCATGAATTGGAGTGTTCTCAGGGAACAACGAACGGATCTTTGGATAGTCACCGTTGATCAATAGCGATGTGGTGCGGCGGTTAGAACTTTCAAATCCCACCATCTCACCGTTCTCGCTGATGGCGATCTTTAACTCACCAGCATGCGCCAACGTTTTAGCTACTTCATTCAAGGTTTTGGCCTTGATCAGCAGTGAGGTAGAAATTTCAGGCTGGTTTGGCTTCCAGTTCAACTCGCGCATGGCCAGACGGTAACGGTCAGTAGCCAAGAACGTGATTTGATCGTTTTCAATTTCAACCTTGATTCCGGTCAACACCGGCAAAGTATCATCTTTTGATGCAGCCACGATTACTTGTGAAACTGCTTCTGCGAAACGTTGCCCATCAACGGTGCCGGTAACTTCTGGAAGTTTTGGAAGATCTGGATACTCTTCCACGGGCATCGTCGCCAAATGGAACCGGGAGCGACCACAGCTGACGGTGATCTTTGAACCTTCGGTTTCGATAGTGACTGTCGACTGCGGAAGGCTGCGAGTAATGTCTGCCAATAGTCGGCCTGAGACGAGGATCGCACCTTCTTCAGCAATTTCTGCTGGTATCTGAATGTGCGAGGAGATTTCGTAATCAAATCCCTCGAGACGCACGATTCCCTGTTGTGCGGTCAACAAAATGCCAGCAAGTACTGGTGAAGGCGGACGCTGTGACAAAGACCGAGCGGTCCAGGATACGGCCTCAGCCAGAACATCCTTTTCAACGCTGAACTTCACGAATCAATCCGCCTTTCGGAGCGTACAAGTTTACTTTGAGCCTGTATGGCCATTGTCTACGGGGTCGTAATCATAGACAACGATACGTAGACCATCTTCAATCTTGCCATGTTAAGTGAGCTCCATCTTCCGCTAGGTACCTGATTGTGATCGGTAAAGCATTGATCACAAAAATTTGTGGAGCTTGCTAGATCGAATTTTGGGATCCGGGGGAGTGGACTCGTTATTTGGTTTCAAAGGGTTAAAAGTAAGAGTGTTAATAACCCCTGTGGATCCTGTGGATAAGCCCTAACTTACGCGAAATCCCCGCAATTGTGCATGTGTACAGTTTGTGGCTAACGGTGGAACTTAGTTCCAAAGGGTTGTTGACACTCAGTTCCACGATTTTTAGGTTCCACAGGTGCCCTACGGGTTATCCGCAGGCAACTGCCCACCTTTCACCAATTCATCCACAAAGTTATCCACACTTGTGATTATCGGGATTTAGTGCTCTCGCTGACTTTGTTTGATGCGGTTAGTTAGTTCGGTGACTTGGTTGAAAATCGCGCGTCGTTCAGCCATCAGTTCACGGATCTTGCGGTCAGCGTGAATAACCGTTGTGTGGTCACGGCCGCCTAACTCGGCACCGATCTTTGGTAACGACATATCGGTCAGCTCACGCAGCAAGTACATAGCGATTTGGCGAGCAGTGACGAGAGTGCGTGTACGAGATTTGCTATTGAGTTCTTCGATAGTCAGGCTGAAGTACTCTGCGGTCTGCTTGATGATGGTCGCGGGAGTGATTTCCTGCGCGCCGTCTTCACTAATGAGATCCTTGAGCACAGTTTCAGCCAAGGCTAGATCAACCTGTTGATTGTTTAGTGAGGCGAAAGCTGTCACTCGAATGAGCGCACCTTCGAGCTCACGAATATTCGTGGAGATCCGTGAAGCGATGTATTCCATAACGTCGCTGGGCGCAGAGAGATTTTCTGCATCGGCCTTTTTACGCAGAATGGCGATACGGGTTTCGAGCTCGGGAGGCTGAATATCGGTCAGTAGACCCCATTCGAATCGCGAACGCATGCGGTCTTCGAAACCCTGAAGCTGTTTTGGCGGCAGATCCGAAGTGATGACAACCTGTTTATTGTGGTTGTGTAGCGCATTGAAGGTATGGAAGAACTCTTCCTGAGTAGCATCCTTGTTCGCCAAGAACTGGATATCATCAATCAGCAAAATGTCGACATTACGATAAGTCTGTTTGAAACTAGCGCCTTCGTCATCGCGAATCGAGTTGATGAAGTCGTTCGTGAATTCCTCAGAATTCACATAGCGTACGCGAATCCCCTTATAGAGATGCCGGGCGTAATGACCGATTGCGTGCAATAAGTGAGTCTTGCCCAGCCCGGAGTCGCCGTAGATGAAGAGCGGGTTGTAGGCCTTGGCCGGCGCTTCTGCAACGGCCACTGCCGCGGCATGCGCGAAGCGGTTCGAGGACCCGATGACGAATGTATCGAAAATGTACTTCGGGTTGAGCCGGCCGAATTCCTGAGAATTCGACGGGGGAGTTGGCTGCGGGGCCGGCTTCGGACGTGGCCCGGTGGTCGTTACTTCATCATCGTCAACTAGGGGAGTAGCTGCTACTGATTCAGTTTCAGGATCCGTTTCCTCGACTTCTTCCAAGGTGAGATCAACACTGACAGCACAGCGGATCTCTTTTTGGAAAACGATACGAAGCGCATCATCTAGTGGCTCGCGTAGCTGTGTTTGCAGAATATCTCGGGTGAAATCGTTCGGAACTGCAACTAGTAACGTGCTACCGATCAAGCCCTGGGCCTTGGCCATAGAAACATACGGGCGGTGCCGGGCTTTAACCCGATCGTCGTTCTCGATTTGGCGGATCACCTGGCGCCATGAGCTCCCAATGCTATTGGTTTCGTCGCTGCTCAC